>NZ_CP182493.1:0-4141012 GCF_052056295.1 Catenovulum sp. SX2 | reverse complement strand
TAACTGCGAATGTTGTTCTTCTGGCAACTGAGCAAAACGGGCTAATGGCGCTTCTGCGACCTGAGACCAATTCTGCTGACTAAAATCAGCATGCTCTAAAATATCGTGCAATAAGTTACCCGCATCAGCACCTTTTTTTAAGGCAAATCTCAGCTCATCCGCATAAAGCGGATCTGTACTGCTTTGGTTAACAGACGTAACCACTGGGCTTTGTTCAAATTCATCATGGCGTTCAATTTGCCTGATTTGACTATGAGAGTTGCGCGTTAACGCCGAAAACGAGCTCAAATGCCAGTTATCTTCTATATCGCCGTTAAAGTCGCGAATGGGTAGTGAATTATCATCTTGCTGCTGTGCTTGATATATTTGGACATCAGCTTGAGTCAATGCTTTATCAAGCAGTTGGCAATGAATTTGCCCCTGCATTGCAGTTTCACGTTCAATTGATTTGAGCTGATTAAACCAAAGCGCATTATCACTTTGCTGTAAATCTAAACATTTAGCTATGGCCGATTTATTCGCTTGTTTATGCATTGGCATACCTAAGTACAACCTATGCTCGGCACGGGTAACCGCTACATAAAATAGCCTTACAGCTTCAGCATCCCCTTCAGTCATACAGGCTTTCAGCGCATCTGAATCTAAGCCAATTTGCAATTCACTTTGCTGGCTTTGCTGATTGAAGTATCGCAGCAGATATTTAGATTTAACCCCTGCTTTGGTTGGATCAGAATATTCGGTGGCGAATGGAATAAAGACAATTGGGTATTCTAAACCTTTAGATTTATGCTGAGTGACGATTTGCACTAAGTTACTGTCACTCTCTAAACGCAACTCAGCTTCACTTTGTGATTGCGGCAAACTAACTTGTTCTTTAAACCATTTCATCAGCTGCTGCGGATGTTTTAGCTGTATAGATTTCTTTTGCAAAACTTCAGCAAGGTGCAGCATGTTGGTTAAGCCACGCTCATGCTGTTCTGGTGTTGGTTGGTAATTGTTTTGAATAAGCAGCAACAGTACAGACATTATGCCTTTGTGCTGCCACTGAGCTCTATAATCAGCAAATTGTTCAATTACTTGGTCAAAGTCAGCTTGGTTTTGTTCTAAATGCAGATCAAATATTTGCTGCGCCGAAAACCCGAATAAATCACTGGCTAAAGCGCGATTGATTAACCGGCTATTTTCCGGTTCTAACAAAGCTTCTAATACAAATAAAATATGTTTTGCTTGGTTAGATTCAAATACATTGGAACTTTCGCTTAAATACACAGAAGCAATATTCGCTTGCTGCAAAGCACTTTTTATAATTGCCGCTTCAGTACCTGTTCTTACTAGAATTGCTATATCTTGCGGTAAAACTGCTCGCTGATTTAGTTCAACAGTTTCTAACAAACGCACTATTTCGTTAGTAACCCAGATGGCTAGACCTGTTTTTAAATCAGCTTTGTTGATAACCGCTTTGTCATTATCATCAGCAGGCTGATAAAGCAGATAATTTATCGCGGCAAAATCACTGTTGTCAGTAAAAGCTTGCTCGACACTTTGTTTACCCGCTTTTACTTGTTGGTAATCAATCTCAAAACCAAAAACATCACGCGCATCTTGCTCAAGTGGCGCACCATGAAATAATCTATTGTATGCTTGGATCACAGCTAAACTTGAACGCCAGTTAGTATCCATCACCCAAATATAATCGGCTTGCTCTCGCGCAGCCAAATAGGTAAATATATCACCGCCTCTAAAACCATAAATTGCTTGTTTAGGATCACCAATCATAAACAAAGCTTGCGTCTGCGGCGCATCGCCATAGAGTTTTTGCAAAATTTGATACTGATTAATATCTGTATCTTGAAATTCGTCTATCAAAGCAACTGGAAACTGCTGGCGTAACTGCGGAATAAGTTGTTGCTGTGCTTGAGGCTTAGCCAATGCTTGTGCTAACAGGTAAATGAGATCGTCAAAATCCAATACCTTTTTAAGACTTTTATTTTGCTGAAAAGCTAAACGAATATCCTCTATCGCCTGTGCAACTATTTGATTAACTTCAACAGCTTGTAAACACTTATCAAGTTCTGTTTGTAAAGCAGCAAGTTCTTTTTTGAAGCTATCGCGAAACAGTTTAATCGGCGCAAAAATATCAATTAGACTTTGGTTTTTGCGATATCTATTACCATTAATAAAATCACCGAGTTCTTTTGGTGATTCATCCGCTGTAGGATTCTCTAACCAAGCCAGTGCAGCTTGCCACTCTCCTTGGCGTTTTTGTTGTTCAGCACCTTTTTTGCTTAAAACAAGCGCTTCGAAGATTTCTGCTTGGTGCTGTAGCAGATGTTGTTTTAGTTGCTGTTTAGTTTCATTTTGCCTTGTTAACCAATCTTCAAGCGCTTGGTTATGCGCTTGGTTAATTTTATCCGCAGTCGCGACTAAACAAGGTTGCTGAATTTTTATCGCTGTGGCGAATTCTCGAATAAATCTATCAGGTGTATGCCAGCCGTGCTCTAACAAACAATTAATCAGTGTTTTATCTTGAGCATTTTTACGAAACCAGTCTTGTGTAGCTTGCAATAATAATTCACTGGTATCGGCTTCCATATTCATTTGCATGGGCAATTGGCTAGCAAATGCTTGTTGGCTTAATACGGTTTTACAAAAACCATGGATAGTAAAAATGCTTGCTTCATCTAACTCTAACAATGCTTTTTTCAATAACAGCTGCGCTTCATCTTCAGCCACTGCTTGGTGCAAATGAACAAAAAAACTATCTTGGCTATCGGCTAAAGTTGCCCAAGTATTAAGCGTTTCACGCAATACCTTTTCAATACGCCCTTTTAGCTCTTCGGTTGCCGCTTTAGTAAAAGTCATTAATAGAATTTGTTTTACGGTGAGCTGCTTTTCTAACAATAAACGCAGATAAATTCGGGTGATATTAAAGGTTTTACCCGTACCAGCACTTGCTTCAATTAAGTGACGACCCAACAATTGCATTTGTTCAACAGCAAGCAATTCAGGACCTTTAGTTAATGGGTTTTGTATACTCATACAGTCACCTCGTTAACTAACTGTGCGTATATTGGCTGAAATAACTCAAGACTTGTGTGGTAGTCATATTCCAATTGTTCAGTTAACTGATTAAAGTCTGGATATAACCATTGAAAGTGTTCATTGCTTGACCACAACTGCTCAACACTCTCGCACCACTTTTTGTACAATGTGACGTCTTGTTTAATCGCTTCAACATCGTTTATATCTAATTTTTTGCTTTTAGCGACTACGGCAAAAATTGGCTGCATTAACTCAATACTGATGATTCTAGGTTGCTCAAACTGGCTTTGATAAACAGTTAAATAATGGGCTAGTTGTTGCTCTGCATGTGCTAAGTCAAATGCAGTATTGTGCAAATATCCGCTAATTTGAATAGTTAAATCTTCGCCTTTTCCTTGGGTAAATACTGCATAAGTATTTTGTATTTGTTGCTGAGAACAACTAACCAGTAAATAACTCAACCAAAGTAAAATATCATCTTTAGCCTTTTTACTAGTTGGGCGTGATAATAAATAACCGGCTAAATTAGCACTGTTGGATTTAAGCACTGCAGCTGTCAGCTCTACATTTTGTAAGCTCAGATTAATACTGATTTGTTCAAGTGGTAAAAAAGCAGTTAATGCTTGATGCAAAGCCTGCGCTTTAACACAAGTTTGTTCAATTTGCTGCTCACTCACCATACTTTCAGGTAAAGCACCTTGTAGGCGATATTGCTCTACAACTTTACTGATAATTAACTCTGCTCCACTACCTAGGTTACTAGAATCTTGGCTATTTTCATCAAGTACTTTGGTCTCATTGATTAAGCTTAAATTAATAGAATCGGTTAGCTGATAATCTAATAAGGTGTTGAGTTCAAACGGCTCTACATCTAAATCTTCCACTGTATTTAATTGAAGCTCTAACCCAAGTTTATAGCGACAATAAAAACTAAAAGGGTCAACAAACATTTGCACTAGTTGACGTAAATCTATACAAACTTGTTGCGAACTATCACTAACGGAATCAGAATCGCTCTGGCTACAACTGACCCAAGTATTTTTGCTAGCCTGCTGTTTATTGGCAAAAGCGAGACGTTGCCATTGTTTAGCAAAACTTTTAAATGTCTTAAAATTATCTGGGCTAAAGGCATGTAAGGGCATTTGTTTAAGCTGGCTATTTGCAGCAGTGAAGTCCCAACCATAACCTTGATCTAAGTAGTTCATTAACTCTTTTAAAATTAAACTTGGTTCACGCACCGAGTTATTTTTTACATCACGCCCTTGGTAACTTAAATAGAGTTTGTCTCTGGCTGAAATCAGTGCTTCTAAAAACAAATATCTATCATCAGAGCGACGTGATCTATCGCCTAATCTGTATTCAGAATACTGGGTGAGATCAAAACTAATTGGTGTTTGTTGCCTTGGATAAACACCATCGTTCAAGCCTAAAATAGCAATCACTTTAAATGGAATGCTGCGCATTGGCACCATAGAACAAAAAGTGATTTGCCCAGTTAAAAACTGACTTGAGGTATCAGCTTGAGCAAACTGATGTTGCAAATAAAAGCGGATAACTTCTAAGCTTATGTCTTGCTGATAGTCCGCTTTTGCACTGCGCTCAGTTAAACTATTGATTGCATTTTGAATGATAAGTAACGATTCTTGCTCTTGTGCTTTTTCATCTATTGCAAAAAAGCTCTCAAGCATTTTAGTTAAATAACTATGCCATTCTTCTGCACTGCGCGCTTGATTAAGCTGCTGAGCGTGGTTTTGCAGTTGGGTTAATAAATCACATAGCTGACCTAATACTTGGGCGTTTTGCCCTTCAACATGTGGCATGTAGGCCAAATCGTCACTAAAATTAGGCTCTGACGAATACGCATAACCGGATAACAACCTCTCAATCGCCCATTGCCAAGTATAAACTGCATCTGCTGCTTGGTTACCGGTAATTTGCTGTTTATGTGTTTGGTCGCGCCCCCAATGTACATTCGCTTGTTTTAACCACCACTCAATCGTTTCTATTTGTGTTTCATCTAAATTAAATTTGTTTTGCAATGCAGGTAAACGCAAATAGTCGAGTATTTTACTTACTTCAAAGCGGCTATCTGGCAGCTCGAGCAATTCTAAAAATGTACTTATGATAGGTTGTGAATCTAGCTGGTTTCTATCAGCTATAGTACAAGGCAATCTTAACTGCTCGCCTTCAACTTGTGCTTGCCTGCTTGAGCGAAATACCGAATGAATATAAGGTGCGTAATCTTCAATAGCAGGGCACATAACAATAACATCACGCGGTGTTAGTTCTGGATTAGCTTCAAATTCAGCCAACAGAAAATCATGCAAAGCCTCGATTTCACGCAAAGCATTATGGCAGCTGACTATATTGATAGAGTCGTCGATTAAACTAGTTTGCTTATCTTGATTGATTTCAGCATTTGCTTTTGTTGCGTCGGTTAATAACAAAATATCTTGCTGCACTTGTTGTAAACAACTCGGTATCATCACGTCTCTATTATTTTCCTCAGCCGTTTCGTTTTGCTCTTTAGCCAGATCAAAGGCATTAATTTCAAAACCATTAAGTTTTTGTAAACTAGAAAAAAAACCTTTGCCTTGTTGACCTAAATTAGCCAGCAGTGGCTGACTAATATTGTCTTGCTCAAGCCATTGTTCAAGCGTATTTAACTTCAACTGTTTGAGCTGTTTTTTAACTGTTGTTTTTTCACTTTGCAGATCGCCCCAATAATCAACACAAGGGTTTAAGTGATAGAGGTGAATATTGACCCAGTTTGATATAACCTCAAAAAACTCCAGGGTTTTAGGCGGCATAGTGTTGATGCCAAATATATGAATGTCTTTTGGTAGTAAGTGATGTTTATGCTCCAATTCTTTGAGCATTTCATTTTGCAGGGCAACTGGGTGGTATGGGCTTTGTTTAAATAAAATCAGCCACAATTGTTGCTGCCAAATTTCATCCGTTTGTTGTGTGTTTAACTCACCCTTCTGCCAGTTTTCCAACCAGTCAGGTCGATACAGCATATATTGTTCAAATACATCGGCGACAGCTTGTGCTAATTGAAAAGCTTTTAATTGTTGTTGCCCTTGTCTGTTACCAATTTGTTGTTGGTTGGACCTCTGCTCTTGCCAATACTGAGTTACTAACTCACTAGCAGCAGAACTTAGCCACTCGTCACTATGAAATATCTGTTCAATTCTAAAGGTGAGAATTTCGCGACTATAAGGCGACTGACGTGGAATTTTATCACTGCCTAACACTTTACGCGCTGTATCCCAAATAAAACGAGAAGGCATTGGGTAGGTTATGTTCATCGCAATGTTGGTCATTTGCGACAGTTGCATATTGAGCCAATGTTGCATGCCTTGGCTTTCAACCAAAATAATATCTTGGCTTAACACAGATGTTTGGCGATATTGCATAACCTTGTTAAGCAGTATAACAAGGTCTTCTAATTTATTTGAAGGATATAGAGTTAACACAGATTTTAGATTTTTTGGTGTTAGTTGATTACTGAACAGTATATACAATCAATTCTTGTAACCCAGATAATTTTACCGGTTCTTGCGTTTGTATATGTGGTTTATATTTCCAACGAGCCATAGCAGCGGTTGCTGAATTTTCGAAATAACCTTTTGGACTCGAATCAAGCACCTGAATATCTTCAGTTCCGCCACGTTGGTTAATAGAATAACTAATCAGCACCCAACCAGAAACAGCTTTTCTTAAAGCTGAGCGTGGATATTTAGGTTCTATTCTAATTATCGCATTACGTTTATTGTTCGGGTGTATATTTGGTTGTGGCTTAACCGCAAGCTTGTGCTTTTTAACCTGTGTATCCATAGTTGATTGACAAGCAAACAACAAAGTACACGCCAGTGGCAAAACTGCTGCACGTAACATAATGAATCCCTCCCCTGTAACCAACCAACTTAGTTTAATCGTAACCCCAAGTCCAACCTGGTTGCTGACTATCGCTGGAATCTTCTAATAAAAAGTGTTTATCAATCCAATAACCTAAAGCGGCTACACAGCTATCATTATAATATAAATAAGCAACTTTGTGACGAAACCAAGGTTCAATTGATAATTCTTGTAAAATCTTCTTAATTGTACGACTTTGCTGGCGGTAGTCCGGCAAACACTTAGTGGACGATTTAATATTATAGCGAATGCTCACCTGCTCTTGCGCGGTCGCTAAACGTATTCGCCTACCTTGTTTAACCTGCTTAATTGTCAATGACTTAGCATCCGCCGCTAGCAGTTGCATTTGTGGTTTGAGTTCAACCAGGATGTTATTAGGCGTTTGTGCTATCCAATCAAGCTCTGCTTGTTTGAGCAAATAGAGTTTTTTATTGAAGCGTCTAATTTGTGAACAAGCTAATTGCACTACAGGTTGCGCATCTTCTTTAGCCAATAAAACCTGTTCAATTTGTTGCATTTGTTTAGTGCTGGGCAATAACACTTGCTGACTCTGCAGCCAATGGCGAATTAAGTTATTTTGCCTGTGTTGAGAAATACTTAAACAAGCTTTGACCAATAATCTATTGTTGGAATCTATAGCGTTTTTTGCATCTATCTGCGCTAGTTCATCAGCCAGCAATTGATATTCATTACATAGCTCGGCGCTGCGATTAACCATGGCAGAAAACTGCGGCCATTTTTGCTTAAATTGAGGAATTATCTGGTTACGTAAAAAATTACGCTCGAACAGGTCATTTTTATTACTTTCGTCTTCAATCCAATTTAACTTATTAGTTTGAGCAAAAGCTTCAATCTGCTCGCGAGAAACGTGCAATAGTGGCCGATACAATAAACGGTTTTCAGTGAGGTTGCGCAATGGACGCATACAGGCTAAACCATTAGGTCCACTGCCGCGTTTGAGGCGTAACAAAAACGTTTCGGTTTGGTCGTCTTGATGTTGACCCGCAAAAATTACCGACTTGTCTGCAGAATGTTGAATAAGGGCTTGGTATCTTGCTTCACGCGCGAGCTGTTCGATTGATTGTCGGCTAGTCTGCTGAATATTCACTTTAACCGATTTGAATTGAACACCTATTCGCTCAGCGGTTTGTTGGCAGTGTTGTTGCCAGTTGTCCGCATTGGCACTTAAGCCATGATTTACATAAATAGCGGTAACTGGAATATTTAAAGCTTGGCAGTGGTGTTGGACTAGATAAAGCAAAACGGTGGAGTCGACTCCACCGCTGAAAGCGACAACAAATTGATACCCCTGTTGATGATACTTATCTAATTCGATAATTTGTTCAGGGGTAAACATATTGTTTGTTAGCAGTACCCGTAGGTCATTAATTTTTCATAACGACCATCTAACAATTGCTCTGGACCTTTATTTTCAAGTTCAGCCAATTGTTTTTTCAAAGTATCTTTTAAGTTATGTGCCATTAACGCCATATCACGGTGTGCGCCACCTAAAGGCTCGTCAACAATGTTATCAACCAAACCTAACTCTTTGATACGATCAGCTGTGATACCCATAGCCTCTGCCGCCATTTCAGCTTTTTCTGCAGATTTCCATAAAATTGAAGCACAGCCTTCTGGTGAGATAACTGAATAGGTGCTGTATTGCAACATGTTAACTTTGTCGCCAACACCAATAGCTAAAGCGCCACCAGAACCACCTTCACCAATTACAGTACAGATAACTGGAACTTTTAAACGCGCCATAACTTTTAAGTTTTGTGCAATTGCTTCACTTTGACCACGTTCTTCCGCACCAACACCTGGATATGCACCTGGTGTGTCGATAAAGGTAATAATTGGCAAACCAAAACGCTCAGCAAATTCCATTACACGTAATGCTTTACGGTAACCTTCTGGACGCGGCATACCAAAATTGCGCTTAATTTTTTCAGCAGTATCACGGCCTTTTTGGTGACCAATAACCACAACAGGCTGTCCATCTAAACGTGCGGTACCACAAATAATTGCCGGGTCATTTGCGTAGTGGCGATCTCCTGCCATTTCGTCAAAGTCAGTAAATACACGATCAATATAATCTTGTGTATACGGGCGTTGCGGATGACGGGCTAATTGAGCAACCTGCCAAGCACCTAAATCAGCGAAGATTTTTTTTGATAAATCTTTGCTTTTTTGCTTTAACTTATTAATTTCTTCTTCTAAGTCTAAATTAAGCTCACCACTGTTTTTAGCGACGCTCTTTAGCTCTTCAATTTTTGATTCTAGCTCAGCAATTGGCTGTTCAAATTCAAGAAAACTTAAGCTCATGGATCTGTTTCTGCCCTATTAATTTAATTTCCTAACGGGTATCCCGCATTTAATTCGGTAGATTTTAACTAATTTTCATTAAAATCGTAGTGAAATATGCTCTTCACCAACAATATGGCGCAAATCATACAGCAAACTGTCGTGTGGTGTCACATACCATTGCACACCAGTTTTAATTTCTGCTTTAGCTCTATTGTTCTGATACTCAAAAACAATAGGTGTAACCCCTTCTTTATGCGGGCTAACTTTCTGGTGAATTTGCTCAATAATGTTTGGCTTTAAACTTTGTTCATTCAATTCAATTGTTAAAGATTTTGCGTATTTTTCACGTAACGAGACTAAATCCATACAGTTTTTAGCCGTCATACAATAACCGCCAGTAAAGTCATCATCTTCGACTGGCCCTGATACTACAATAACTTGGTCTTTAACTAATAATTCTTCATGTTGCTCAAACATATCGGCAAAAAAGCGCACATCAATACGACCGCTTTTATCATCTAGCGTTACAATAGCCCAGCGACGACCGCTGCGCTTATTCACCATACTTTTAACCGCTATGATTAAACCTGATGTTGATACTTCGTCATCACGGCGTGTCGGTGATAATTCGTTAATACGTGAGCGTGCATAATGTTTTAATTCTTCGCGATAGCGATTAATTGGATGACCGGTTAAATATAAACCTAAGGTTTCGCGCTCACCTTCTAACCAAACTTCTTCTGGCCATTTAGGTACTTTAACAAAAGCTTGCTCAACTTCTTCTGGCTCTGTGGTTAATAAACCAAATAAATCAGATTGCCCAGCCAATGCATCTTTGGCATGCTGCTCAGCAGCGCCAATTGCATCAGGCAATGTTGCATGGATAGAAGCTCTATGTGGGCCGAGTGCGTCTAATGCCCCTGCTTGAATTAACTTTTCGAGGACACGACGGTTAATGCGTTTTAAATCTACTCGTGCACAAAAATCGAATAAATCTTTAAACTTACCACCTTGTTGGCGCGCTTCAATAATTGCGTCAATTGGACCTTCACCAACACCTTTAATCGCACCAATACCGTAAACAATCGCTCCTTCGTCATTTACAGTAAATTTATATGAACCTTGGTTAACATCTGGTGGAATAAGTGGCATACGCATGCGCTCGCATTCATCCACTAAGGTTACAACTTTGTCAGTGTTATCCATATCGGCCGACATTACCGCAGCCATAAATTCAGCTGGGTAATGGGTTTTCATCCATAAAGTTTGATACGAAACTAATGCGTAAGCGGCTGAATGCGACTTGTTAAAACCATAACCTGCGAATTTTTCCACTAAGTCGAAAATTTTCATCGCAAGTTCTGGATCTATGCCATTGTTTTTCGAACCTTCTTCAAAAGTACTACGCTGCTTGGCCATTTCCTCTGGCTTTTTCTTACCCATAGCACGGCGTAATAAGTCAGCGCCACCAAGCGAGTAGCCAGCCATTACCTGAGCAATCTGCATAACCTGTTCTTGGTACAAGATAATGCCGTAGGTTGGGTCGAGAATTTCTTTTAAACATTCGTGCTGATATTGCGCATCTGGATAAGATATTTCTTCACGGCCACGCTTACGGTCGATAAAGTTATCAACCATACCCGATTGCAACGGGCCAGGACGGAACAAGGCAACCAAAGCTATCATGTCTTCGAAACAGTCAGGTTGCAGGCGTTTAATCAGGTCTTTCATCCCACGAGATTCAAGCTGGAATACAGCTGTCGTTTCGTATTTTTTCAGCGTTTCGAAACTTTTTTTATCATCAAGCGGAATGGCATTGATATCAATCAGAGGTTTTTTGGCTTTGACGAGTTTTTCATTCGCCATATCAATCGCCCACTGCATTATCGTCAGTGTACGTAAACCTAAGAAGTCGAACTTAACTAAACCAGCTGTTTCAACGTCATTTTTATCAAATTGGGTAACTGGCTGTTTACCTTCAGAGTCACAATAAAGCGGTGCAAAGTCAGTAATCTTAGTTGGTGAAATAACCACACCGCCGGCATGTTTACCTGCATTACGTGTAGTACCTTCTAAAAAACGCGCCATATCTATTAAGGCACGAACCTCTTCGTCGGCTTCATACAACTCGTTTAACCTTGGCTCAACATCAAAAGCTTTTGCCAAAGTCATACCTGGATCGCCAGGGATTAATTTAGAAATGCGGTCAACAAAACCAAATGGGTGACCTAATACACGGCCAACATCTCGCACTACAGCTTTTGCCGCCATAGTACCGAAAGTAATAATTTGTGATACAGCATCTCGGCCATACAATTGGGCTACGTGATCTATTACTTCATCACGTCTATCCATGCAAAAGTCGACGTCAAAGTCTGGCATAGATACACGTTCTGGGTTTAAGAAACGTTCGAATAGCAAGTCAAATTCTAGCGGGTCTAAGTCAGTAATTTTAAGCGCATAAGCTACTAACGAACCCGCACCTGAACCACGCCCAGGGCCAACCGGAATATTATTGTCTTTACTCCACTGGATGAATTCCATAACGATAAGGAAGTAACCCGGGAATCCCATTTGGTTAATACATTCTAATTCGATGCGTAAACGCTCGTCGTATTCTCCGCGTTTTTCAGCTCGTTCTTGTTCATCTGGGAATAAGAATTCGAGACGTTCTTGCAAACCTTCTTCAGAAACTTTAACTAGGTATTCGTCTTCGCTCATGCCGCCAGTCGGACAGCTAGGCAAGAAATATTTGCCGAGCAATACAGTGACGTTACAGCGCTTAGCAATTTCAACAGAGTTTTCTAAAGCTTCTGGAATATCGCTAAATACTTCGCACATTTCTTCTTCTGTACGTAAGTATTGTTGATTTGAATAACGGCGTGGGCGATTTTTATCATCTAGCGTATAACCATCATAAATAGCTACACGGATTTCGTGTGCATCAAAGTCGTCTTCATTCAAAAAGACCACTTCGTTAGTTGCAACTACTGGCAAGTCAACTTCGTCAGCCCATTTTACTGCATGGTGAAGATAGGTTTCTTCATTGTCACGGCCAGTACGAATTAGCTCAATATAATAGTTATCTGGAAAATATTCTTTGTAAAAATCAGTAATGCGTTGCGCTTGTTTGTAGTTACCTTTAATTAAAGCTTTACCTAAATCACCTTCGCGTGCACCAGATAAGATAATCAAGCCCTTGGCATGCTCTATTAACCAGTCTTGGTCAATTACAGTTTTACCTTGATACTCACCGCGCAAATACCCTTTGGAGATCAGTAAGGTCAAGTTTTTATAACCATCGTTATCAGCTGCTAAAATAACTAAACGAAAGATTTCGTCTTCCATTTCGCTGCTACGAACCCAGAAATCAGCACCTATAATAGGTTTAATGCCAGCGCCATTGGCACCGCTATAAAAGCGTACCAAACCACATAAATTCATTTGATCTGTAATGGCAACCGCAGGCATATTGTATTCAGTGATTTTGCCTATAATAGGTTTTACTTTGGCAAGGCCATCGACCATAGAAAAGTCAGAATGAACACGCAAATGAACAAATTTAGGATCAGCCATGAGACACTTGCTCCAATAATTTCTGTACTGGTTTAAAACTCTTGCGGTACTCTGGTAGCACACCCAACTTTTGAATAATACTTAGATGCGCTGCCGTTGGATAGCCTTTGTGTTTATCAAATTGATAGTCTGGATAGAGTTTGGCCAAGTCGTACATTTCTTGGTCTCTAGCTTGTTTAGCCAAGATAGATGCAGCGCTAATTGCAGGGACTAAATCATCGCCTTTAACGATAGCCTCAGCAGGCATAGTTAATTTAGGTAACTTATTGCCATCAACATAACAAAATTCAGGCTGTATTTTTAAACCTTCAACAGCACGTTGCATAGCTAAAAAGCTCGCTTGTAATATATTGATTTTGTCTATTTCTTCAGGTGTTGCTACTGCGACACACCAGCTAATTGCTTTTTGTTTGATTTGTTGCTCAAGCAGTATGCGTTTTTTCTCGGAAAGTTTTTTCGAATCACGTAAACCTTCAATTGGATTGTTTGGGTCTAAAATAACCGCAGCAGCGACTACATTGCCAACTAGAGGGCCACGCCCTACTTCATCAACACCTGCAATTAATTGATAATTTTGACTAGCGGAAAAATCTAACTCAACTTGCATATAACAATTTCTTGATAGTTTGTGCAGCTATTACACCTGCATCTTGTTTTAGTTGTTGGTGAATAGAATGAAAATCTTCAAGCTGCTGTTGGTTTTCATCAAACATCACCTTGTTTAGCTCGGCAACAATATTTTCTGCAGTAACTTGATCTTGTAAGAGCTCAGCCACCACAGGTTTATCCATAATTAAATTGGGTAATGAAAAATACTTAACTTTTACCAATCGTTTAAAGATTTGATACGACAAAGCCTTAAAACGATAACACACCACCATAGGCCGTTTAATTAATGCAGCTTCCAAGGTCGCAGTACCAGAGGCAATTAGGATTGCATTGGCAGCGCCCATAACCTCACGGCTTTTACCAATAATCACATGTATATCTAGTTCGGGTGCTATTTGGCCAAAAACATCTTGTATATATTGCTGCTTCTGCTGATTGACAGCTGCTGCGATAAATTTCAATTTAGGGTTTTGCTGATTAAGCAATTGGCATGCTTTAGCAAAATCTTCAGTTAACATAGAAACTTCACTACTGCGGCTGCCCGGCAATACAGCGATGAAGTCGTCCTCAAGATTTAAACCAAGTGCTTGTTTAGCGCTTTGTTTGTCTGTTTGCAGCGGAATTTGGTCAGCTAGAGTATGACCAACAAATTGGCAAGGCACATCAAACTTGTGATAAAACTTATTCTCAAACGGCAATAAAGTTAAAACCATGTCAACGGCACGTTTAACCTTAAACACGCGTTTTTGTCGCCATGCCCAAATAGATGGACTAACGTAATGAACAGTTTTAATGCCGGATTGTTTGAGCTTTTCTTCTAAGGTTAAATTAAAATCTGGTGCATCTATCCCCATAAACAAATCAGGTGGGTTGTCACGCCAGTGTTTAATTAAGTTTCTGCGAATTTTTAATAAGCGAGGTAATCGACCTAACACTTCAACAAGACCCATTACCGCAAGCTCTTCCATATCATAGAAGCTTTGCATGCCCTGCTCTAACATTAAAGGTCCTGCAATACCCTCAAACTTAATTTCAATATTGCTATCGGCCATCAAGTGTTTAAATGCAGAGATAAAATTGGCAGCGATAATGTCGCCAGAGCGCTCTCCAGCGACCAAAGCAATAGTGAGTTGCTTAGGCATAATTAGCGAATTATGCCTCGAGATGAGTCTTGTAAGAAATCAACAATCAGTTGAACACACGGCTCGTCTTTAGCCAATTCAACTAATTCTTGTTGTGCCGCAGCTAATGTTAGACCTTGGCGATAAATGATTTTGTAGGCTTTTTTAAGTGCTGAAATAGCTTCAGCACTATAACCTTTGCGGCGCAAACCTTCGGTATTCATACCGTGCGGCACTGCATTTTGTCCAGCAGCCATTAAATATGGAATGACATCTTTCACAACCACAGAGCCAACACCACAAAACGAATAACTGCCAATTTTACAAAATTGATGCACGCCGGTAAAACCACCTAAAATAGCGAAATCACCAACATGTACATGGCCTGCTAATGTTGCGTTATTTGCAAGTATGTTGTTGTCACCAACCATACAGTCATGTGCTATATGCACATAAGCCATCAACAAGTTACCACTGCCAATTTTGGTTAAACTATTGTCTTGAACAGTACCACGATGAATGGTCACTGATTCACGAATAATATTGTTATCACCAATTTCTAAACGAGTAGGTTCACCCGCATATTTTTTATCTTGGCATTCTTCACCAATTGAAGAAAATTGAAAAATTTTGTTATTTCGGCCAATTTTAGTTGGCCCTTTGATCACTACATGTGAACCAATGACTGTTCCTTCGCCAATTTCAACATCCGCACCAATATAGCTCCATGGGCCAACAGACACATTAGGGGCTAACTTTGCTTTTGAATCGATAATTGCCGTTTGATGGATCACTGTTACATTACTCGTCTTGCACAGGTTATGTCAGCAGCACAAACAATTTTATTGTCAACTTCTGCTTTACATTCAAATTTCCAAATACCTTTACGCTCTTTGATAAATTGCGCATGTAGGTGAAGTTGATCACCTGGTGTAACTGGTTGTTTGAAACGAACATTGTCGATACCAGCTAAAAGGTATAATTCTTCTTGCTCTGGCTTTTCAGTTTGCACTGCTTGCATAGATTTAAAACCCAATACACCAGTTGCTTGCGCAAGAGCTTCAACAATTAACACGCCTGGAAAGATTGGTTTACCAGGAAAATGACCAGTGAAAATAGGTTCGTTTACTGTGACATTTTTATAACCATGTAAATAATCTAATGGTTTGTAATCAATCACACGATCAATTAATAAAAATGGATATCTGTGTGGTAATAAAGTGAAAATTTCCTGGATATCAATCGCATTTAATTCAGTTGTCAAAACCTAGCTTCCTGTTTAATCTTTATTTTAATGCCCGCATTATATATGACGTTTAGCCCTTATGCGATGTTTTAAATGTCTTCTTTTAACCGAGCAATTTCTTGTTCAAGTAATTTAACTTTATCATACAAAGTTTCAATCTTGCGCAAACGCGCGGTATTTTTGCGCCAGTCTTTATTCTCTACAGCTGGAATACCAGATGAATAAACGCCAGCTTGCTTAAATGACGAAGTCACCATACTGGTACCAGTAAAGTGCACATCATCACCAATTTCGATATGGCCATTGACAGCAACACAACCAGCAAATGTACAACGCTCACCCACTTTTGTACTGCCCGCAATTGCTGTGCCTGCGGCTAGAGCGCTATTTTTACCAATCTCAACGTTATGGGCTAAATGAATTAGGTTATCTATTTTTACCCCATCAGCAATAATAGTGTTGTGCAAAGCGCCTCGATCAATACTGGTATTCGAGCCTATTTCTACATTATTGCCAATGATAACTGTGCCAACTTGTGGGATTTTAACCCAGTTAGATTTGTCGTTTGCAAAACCAAATCCATCAGAACCTATTACCGCGCCAGAATGGATAATACAGTTGTCACCCATTTCGACCGCGTGATAAATAGTTGCATTAGGATAAATCTTACAGCCCTTGCCCACTTTTGCATTTTCACCAATATACGCACCCGCGCCAATTTGACTGCCAGAGCCAACAACTGCGCCAGTTTTAATCACAGCACAAGCAGCCACATGAGCATCAGGTGCAACAATAGCCCCGTCTTCAATCACGGCCTGTGGATGAATGCCATTAGCAAGCGCAGGTGTGGTATCTAACAACTGAGCAATTAACGCGTAAGTTAAATATGGGTTGTTGGAAATGAGTTTATTGCCAGCAAAATGTTCGGCAAATTCAGCTTTGAGCACAACAACACCAGCTTGAGTTGCTTTTAACGATTCAAGATACTTTTTATCGTTAAAAAACGTCGCTTGATTGGCAGATGCATCATCTATGCTCGCTGTTGTTTCAACAATGTGCCGAGCATCACCGTCTAATTCAACCGATAATTGCTCAGCAAGTTGGGCAAGAGTATAGCTAGCCATTACTTCATTTTGCTCGCTTCTTCGATAACTTTTGCGGTTAAGTTGTCCGCTTCATCACCTAAATATGCAACAGCTGAAGATTGTAAAATAATGTCATATTTTTGCGCTGCACCAACTTTATCGATAGATTGTTTAATCAAACCTAATAAACGGTTGCGCTCTTCACCTTGGCGTTGACGTAAATCTTGATCAAGCGGTTTAGCTTTTTCTTGATATTCAGCACCTAGAGTACGAATTTTATCTTCTAACTCTTTCTTTTGTGCTTCGCTCATGGTTGCAGCTTCACGTTGCTGCTTTTCCATATAAAACTTAATGTCGGTCTGTAGACGTTGAATTTCTTCAATACGATCTTTGAACTCGGCATTAATGTTAGATTCAATTGCTGCAGCTTGTGGTAACTGTTGGAAAACAGCTTGTACATCAATTACACCAATTTTGTCTGCTGCAGATGCGCTAGCGCAAAAAACACCAGAAGCTAAAGTTAAAAGTAGTGCTAAGGCCTTATTATATTTTGTCATTTTTTAATTACTCCTCAAAATTAGAAAGTTTGGCCAATATTAAAACTGAAGAATTTAGTATCGTCATCATCGAATTTTTTCAATGGTTTGGCAAAACTAAATACAATGGGCCCCATAGGTGATATCCATTGTATAGACATACCAGCTGAAGCACGATAACGCGAAGGATCAGAATAGTCATCTAATTTCGCTAATTCAGCTACACTTAAATTACTATATCTATCTATATCAAACTCAGTATCCCAGACATTACCTACGTCCAAAAAGAAACTTGGTCGTACAGATGATGATGGTTCATCGGTAAATGGGATTGGGAAAATAAGCTCTAATGTCGCTAATGCCTGAGCATTACCACCATTTGAAATGGCGTTGGTACCACTGCGAGCATATTTATTGACGGTATTTATGTCATTCGAACCGTTAGTTGTTGTAGGTTCACCATCTGGGCCTGGTGGGCCCTGTTTTTCGTACCCAGTGAGATAAAATAATTTTGGTCCAACTACGTTATTTTCAAAACCACGCATAGTCGAAGAACCACCTGCGCGGAACATTTCCCAAATAGGTAAAACGTGGTCATGCCCTTCATCGGTTGTACCATAACCATTTGCATAACCAAATGATGCTTTGGTCATAAACACCCATCTATGATCACGTGATAACGGGAAATAACGTCTGTCTTCTGCTGTTATTTTAAAGAATTGCGCATCAGACCCTGGCACTGCAATTTTGAACCCTAAATTTTGGCTCGCACCAGCACTTGGAAACAAACCTCTATTCAACGTGGATTGCATCCAGTTGATGTTAAATTCATAGTTATCAAACACCAATTGGTTTTGTTTGTTGTCAGGGTCTTCGTAAATAGCATAGAACTTAGACATCTGTTCTGAAGTGTTTTGCGATGAGATGTTCGACATCTCATTATGCAAATAACCTATGCCATAACTAATACGGCTAATTTCATCTAAAGGATAACCTAAGGTTAATCTTGAAGAAATTCTGGTTAAATCATAATCTTCAGAGTTAGAAAAACGGTTACCATAATTGAGTTCGCTATAACTAACAGAGCCACCTAAGCTTACACCATCAACTGTGAAATAAGGGTCAGTAAAACTTAAGCTAATATTTTTTGAATAACTGTAAGTATTTACACTCACACCTACACTATTACCCGTACCTAAGAAGTTTTCTTGTTGCACACCTAGCTGTAAACTTAGACCGGTTAAATCGCCATAACCAACACCAGCAGTGAAAGAGCCAGATGGGCGTTCTTTAATGGTAAAAATAACATCGACTAAGTCTGATTCGCCCGGTAATTTAACCGTTTCGAATTCAACATTTTCTATATAAGGTAAACGGGCTAAACGCGCTTTTGAACCTTCTAATGCCCTGTTAGATAACCAACTACCTTCAAATTGTCGAAGTTCACGACGTAATACTTCGTCATCAGTAATCGCGTTACCAACAAAACTTATACGTCTAACATTAATACGGCTGCCTGGTGTCACTGACATGGTTAATGAAACTTCTTTAGTTTCATCATTAACATCAGGAATGGTTTTTACTTCAGGATAAGCATAACCAAATGCACCTAAATAATTCGAAATTGTTTCTTCGCTGTAGGTAATAGTTGCCGCACTGTAATAATCGCCTTGGCGAATTGGTACCAAAGCTTTGATGACATTGTCTAAGCCAACCATATCACCGATAAAATTAACTTCGTTAACTTTATACTTCTCACCTTCTTCAAGGTTTAAAGTTACATAAACTTGTTCTTTATCTGGCGTTAACGATACTTGGGTTGAGTCGACAGCAAAACGCACATAACCTTGGTCTTTATAGAAAGATTCGAGTTTTTCGATATCACCAGAAAAAGTTTGTTTTTGATATCTGTCATTTGACATAAACTGCCACCATGGCAAGTCATATTTAGATTCAAATAAACTTAATAACTTGGCATCGTCAAATAAAGTGTTACCAACAATATTAATTTGTTTAACTTTAGCCGCTTTACCTTCGGTAAATTCAAAAGTTAATTTAACTCTGTTGCGCGGTAAATGGCTGATTTTTGCAGTAACCGAAGCATTGTATTTACCTATGCTTTGATAAAAATCTTCTAAACCTTTTTCCAACAAAGTTAGAGTCGTTTTGTCTAACGGCTCACCGATGCGAATATTTTGGTCTTGCAAGTTTTCTTGCAACTGCTCCTCTTTAACATCCTTATTACCGTCAAATTCAATTTCGGCAATAGTTGGGCGCTCTGACACCTTAATAATTAAAGTTTTACCTTCTTGATAAACTTCAATGTCGTCAAAATGGCCTGAAGAATATAGTGACTTAATAGTTTGAGTTAAACGAAAGTCGGTGAGCTTGTCGCCAATTTGCACTGGAATATAGGTTAACGATGAACCTAATGACACACGCTGTAATCCATTAACTTGGATATCTTCAATAACAAACTCATCTAAGGCATACGCCGGACTTGAAAGTACTAGAGCGACTGCTGACGCTAATATTGATTTTTTTATTCTCATTCGAAAACTCAAGTTATTCTTACCAACGAGATAAGTCGTTTAATATGGCAACGCTCATTAACATAAAAATAATGAATGCCCCTATTCTAAATCCGATCTCTTGTACCTTTTCAGGTACAGGTTTACCGCTCACAAACTCTATAAGGTAATAAACTAAATGGCCTCCATCAAGTACTGGAAGCGGTAACAGATTAATTATTCCTAAATTAACGCTAATTAGCGCTAAAAAGCTTAAAAAATATACGACTCCAAGACCGGCAGATTGTCCTGCGCCTTGGGCAATAGAAATTGGCCCACTAAGAGATTTATAAGAAACATCCCCTGTAATGAGTTTTTCAATCATAGAAAAACTAACAGCGATTAACCGCCAAGTTTTAATAACGGCTTGCTGCAAGCTCTCAAAAAGGCCAAAACTATGTTCAAATCGTAAATGTTCTGGCCATTGTGCAAGTTGTGGCGCTATGCCTAAATAACCTGTTTGTTCGCCATTGGATTCTCTGACGCCTATGGTTAGGATAAGTTCCTCAATTTGATTATTTCGCTCGATAACTAAATGCAGTTGTTCATGCGGGTTTTGTTTTATCCAGCTTGATAGTTTTATCCAATCAAAAGGCTCTATTTGGTTGTAAGCAACAATTTGGTCTCCCACTTGTAAACCAGCGCGTGCGGCCGGTGTATCTTTGGCGACATGGGAAATCCGCGGTAAAATTTCAGGCGTAAAAGGCACTATACCCAAAGCTTGGATTAAATTACCTTTTTCTGGATCAAACTGCCAATTAGACAAATCGACTGTATGGGTACGAGAATAAGATTGACCTTGCGATTGCACAGACATAGACAGTTGTTTGTCACCAATTGAGTCCATCAACTCTAAATTAATTTGTTGCCAAGTTTCTGTGCTATTGCCATTAATCTCGACAATTTGTTGTTCCGCTTTAATCCCCGAATTGGCGATTGGTGAATCAGCTACTAGATCACCAATAACAGGTTTAACTTCAGGCACACCAACTAAGTACATAATCCATAAAGCAAATACAGCAAAAAACAAATTGGCTAAAGGGCCTGCTGCAACCACAGCAATACGTTTACCAACTGGCTTTTTATCAAACGCCTGCGCTTCATTGTCTGCCGTCACTTCATCTAAACGGCTGTCCAACATACGCACATAGCCGCCTAACGGGATAGACGCAATAACAAATTCAGTGCCGTCTTTGTTAAACCATGAATAAAGCGGCTTACCAAAACCTATCGAGAAACGTTTAACGTATACCCCCGACATAATCGCCACTTTGTAGTGGCCGTATTCATGTATTGTGACTAAAACACCAATGGCGACGATAAAAGAGACTAAGTTCCAAATAAAATCCATAGTTTAAGCCTCTTGCAACTTCTGCTCGGCTAAACGGCGAGCTTGTTGGTCAATAGCTAAAATGCTGTCAATATCATCTACCGCTGCTGGCTGGTAAGACTCTAAGATAATCTGATTAAATTTAGCTATGTCGGTAAAACTAATTTGCTCTTTTAAAAAAGCTTCAACGTGCACTTCGTTGGCGGCACTTAATACAGTTGTTGATTCTTGACCTAATTTAAATGCTTGTTTGGCTAAATAAAGGTTTGGAAAACGTTCAAAATCAGGCGCTTTAAAGTCAAATGAACTACCAGTGATAAAGTCGTAATGCTCACTGCCTGAGACAATTCGCTGTGGGAAGGCTAAACAATTTGCTATCGGCGTTTTCATATCTGGTGCACCTAATTGTGCCAATACCGAGCCATCTAGATAACGCACCATAGAATGAATAACAGACTGAGGATGAATTAATACTTCAATAAAATCAGGCTGCACCCCAAATAACCAACAGGCTTCGATTAGCTCTAAGCCCTTATTCATCATAGTTGCTGAATCAACTGAAATTTTTTGCCCCATAGACCAATTGGGATGAGCAACAGCTTGCGCTGGCGTTTTGCTGCTAAGTGAAGCAAGTGGCTCGTTTAAAAACGGTCCGCCTGAGCCAGTTAAAATAATAGATTTAACCCCAAAGTCACATATATCTTGGTTTAGATAATCTTTTTGATATTCACTGGGTAAACTTTGAAATATAGCGTTGTGTTCACTGTCGACCGGCAATAATTTAGCGCCGTGTTTTTTAACTTCGTCAATAAAGATTTGTCCAGACATGACAAGTGATTCTTTATTGGCAAGTAAAATAGTTTTGCTTGCTTGTGCAGCAGCTAAGGTAGATTGTAAACCAGCAGCCCCAACAATTGCCGCGACTAAAATATCGTAATCAGCTTTTGCTAGCCCATTTAATTCGCGTACACCAACTAACACTTGAGTAGTGCAACTTGGGATATTTTGCAAACTTTGTTTTAGTTCGGCTGCGGCTTGAGCGTCTACCAATAGCGCATATTGAGGGTTAAATTCAATACACTGCTGCGCCATCAAAGCGACACTTTTAAACGCAGCCAATGCATAAACTTGATATTGATTAGGGTTATTGCGAATAACCTCTAATGTGCTCTGACCGATAGAGCCGGTAGAGCCAAAAACGGCGACTTTTTTCATTTAGATTGCGTAATAAAATAAACAAGTAAAAACAGGTAAGGCAGCAGTTAAGCTATCTACTCTGTCTAAGATACCACCATGTCCAGGTAAAATAGTACCACTATCTTTAATACCTGCTTGGCGTTTCAACATACTTTCAAGCAAGTCACCTAATACTGAACTTGCAACTACAATCAACGAAATCCAAACAACGTCTAATCCGTTATAGCCAACAAATAGCGGTGTTTGTAACACAATAAAAATTAATGTGGCACTAGCAACCATACCGCCCAACATACCTTCTATGGTTTTACCTGGGCTGACATTTGGCATAAGTTTACGTTTACCAAAAGCTTTTCCAGCAAAATAAGCGCCAATATCTGCTGCCCACACCAAAGCTAATACATACAATAACAACCAAGCACCATTTTGTGGGTTTTCTTGGTATTCAAAACTGCGAATAACATTAATCGCTAACCATGCAGGTAATAAAGTGACTAAACCAAATATTCCTTTGATCCAGCGGCCGCTGCGCCAAAATCTTGCTGAACGAGGATAGCTAATCACTAAACCTAAAGCGACAACCCACCAAACGACTGAAATCCAAATGGCATATTCGACGGCTTGATGAAATACTTCAATTTTGCCACTGTCATACAAACCAGCATAATAAGCAAATGCCAGCATAGAAGAAATTAATAACGCCATTAAGCCTAAGCGACGGCGTTTATTGCAAAAACCAATAAATGGTCCCCATTCCCAAGCACCTATAGATAAAACCACACCGGTAAAAAGCGCGAAATAAACTAATGGCAATTCAAAAATAGCAATTAGTGCAAGTGGTAATAAGATCAGCGCTGTCAAAATACGTTTTTTTAACGTACTCGACTTAGATGCTGCATTGTTAAGATTCTTCAACTTGATCCCCTGTCAAACCGAAACGCCTTTGGCGACTTGCAAAACACTGCACAGCTTTAGCAAAACTTTCTTCGCGAAAATCTGGCCATAACTCGTCAGTAAAATAAAATTCCGCATACGCGGCATGCCAAAGAAGGAAATTACTGATGCGCGTTTCGCCACCAGTTCTAATAATTAAATCAAGCGGAGTAAATTCAGCTAGACTGATGTTTGCTGTGATATCGTCTTCCGTTAATTTGGTATTGCCGGTTTTCTCAATATATTGATTAACCGCATTGGCAATATCCCAACGCCCACCATAGTTGGCCGCCACACAAAGTAACAAACCATCATTATTTTCTGTTAGTGCTTCTGATTCAGCTATTTTCTTTTGCAATCTGTCATTAAAGCGTGACACATCACCAATAATTTTCAATCTAACTTTATTCTTATGCAGACGCTTTACTTCTTTGGTTAATACGAACATAAAAAGCTCCATTAACACAGAAACTTCTTGTTCAGGTCTTTTCCAATTTTCACTAGAAAAAGCGAATAAGGTTAAAACGTCCAACTCATGTTGGATTGCAAAGCGAATAGCCGCCCGTACCGACTCGACACCTGCTTTGTGTCCAAAAGTACGAGCTTTGCCCTGTTGTTTAGCCCATCTACCATTACCGTCCATAATAATGCCGACATGTTTAGGGTAAGCAGCAGGGTTAATTGTTTTTATCGTTTCTAGCGCAGTCGTCATGCATTAATTAGAGCCCCATTACTGAGGCTCATCACAATTAAAAGTCCAATAATTCTTTTTCTTTTGCAGCAAAAATAACGTCAACTTGTTTAACGTTTTCATCCGTTACTTTTTGGATGTCATCTTCTGCTTTTTTCGCTTCATCTTCACTGATGTCTTTGTCTTTTAATAATGACTTAATATCACCATTTGCATCACGGCGAATGTTACGAATGGCAACTTTGCCTTGCTCCACCTCGTTTTTAACGATCTTGATTAGGTCACGACGACGCTCTTCCGTTAACGGCGGTAAAGGAATACGCATAATTGTGCCAGCAGTCGCTGGGTTTAAACCTAAATCTGAGGTTAAAATTGCTTTTTCAACCGCTTGAACAAGTGATTTATCAAATACAGATACAGCTAAAGTACGAGAGTCTTCAACCACTACGTTAGCAAGTTGCTTTAACGGAGTATCAGCACCATAGTATTCAACCGTAATACTATCTAATAAACTTGGATGTGCACGACCAGTACGGATTTTAGCTAATTGATTTTTAAGTGCGTCAATACTTTTGCCCATGCGCTCTTGAGCATCTTGAATAATTTCGTTAATCACGGTAATTCTTCCTAAAATGAATTTAAATTAGTTTACTGAATTTAATTTTTCAGCGTGATCGATTAATGTACCCTCAACTGCGCCCATAATAACATTCTTTAACGCGCCAGGTTTATTCATGTTAAATACACGAATTGGCAAGCTGTGGTCACGCGCCAAAGTAAATGCAGCTAAGTCCATTACTTTTAATTCTTTCTCTAAAACTTCTTGGTAAGACAGTTTATTGTATAAAGTTGCTTCAGGGTTAGTTACAGGATCTGCAGAATAAACACCATCTACTTTAGTCGCTTTTAAAACAACGTCAGCTTCAATTTCAATACCGCGCAAACAGGCAGCTGAATCTGTTGTAAAGAATGGGTTACCAGTACCCGCTGCAAAAATAACAACTTTACCCGCTTTTAATAAGCTAATTGCGTCTGTCCAATTATAGGTATCACATACGCCTGACAATTCAATTGCAGACATTAGCCTTGCATTCACATAGGCACGATGTAGTGCGTCGCGCATTGCTAAACCATTCATTGTGGTAGCAAGCATACCCATGTGATCACCGACTACGCGATTCATACCCGCTTTAGCTAAACCTGAACCTCTAAATAAATTTCCACCACCAATTACAATGCCAACCTGTACACCAAGTTCTACTAATTCTTTAATTTCTTGGGCCATTCTATCCAAAACTTTAGGGTCGATACCGAAGCCTTCGTCGCCCATCAAAGCTTCACCACTAAGTTTTAAAAGTACACGTCGATATTCTGGTTTAGGATTCATATTCATTTCCATCTAATCACAAAAAGAAGCCGCGATAAACGCGGCTTGGGAGATATTTTATTGACCTTTTGCAGCCGCTACTTGAGCTTGTACTTCTGCAGCAAAATCTTCTTGTTTCTTCTCGATACCTTCGCCAACTTCTAAACGAACGAAAGTAGTTACGCTAGTACCTTTTTCTTTAAGGTATTCGCCAACAGATTTTTTAGGTTCCATGATGAAAGCTTGACCAGTTAAAGAAACTTCACCAGTAAACTTCTTCATACGGCCAGTAACCATTTTCTCAGCGATTTCAGCAGGTTTACCTTCGTTCATCGCGATTTCGATTTGGATAGCTTTTTCTTTTTCAACAACTTCAGCTGGTACATCTTCAGGGTTTACGTACTCAGGCTTGCTTGCAGCAACGTGCATAGCAACGTGTTTTAAAGTTTCAGCATCACCAGAACCAGCTACAACAACACCGATACGGTCGCCGTGGCGGTAATCAGCAAACTCAGCACCTTCAACGTATTGAATACGACGGATGTTGATGTTTTCACCAATTTTTGCAACTAAAGCAACACGAGTTTCTTCAAATTGCTCTTTTAATGCATCAATAGTTACAACTGAAGCTATTGCAGCGTCAGCTACTTCATTAGCGAAAGCTAAGAAGTTTTTATCTTTTGCTACGAAATCTGTTTGACAGTTAACTTCAACTAGTACCGCAACACCGTCGCCTTGACGTGTTAAAATAGTACCTTCAGCAGCGATGTTACCTGCTTTTTTAGCCGCTTTTGCTTGGCCAGATTTACGCATATTTTCGATTGCTACTTCAATATCACCATCAGTTTCAACTAAAGCTTTTTTACAATCCATCATGCCAGCGCCAGTGCGCTCACGAAGTTCTTTAACTAGAGCAGCAGTAATTGCCATCTTAATTGTCCTCGTTAATAAATTCGATTCGTGCTTATTAAATAGGGGCAATTAGCCCCTATTCAACAATATATACAGCTTGTTACAACAGAATTATTCTGCTTCAACAAAACCGTCTTTTTCAGCTTGAACTTCTAAGTTGCTTTCACGACCTTCGTTAGCCGCGTCAGCTGCTGCATTCAAGTACAATTGAATTGCACGGATAGCATCATCGTTACCTGGGATAACGAAATCAACACCATCTGGCTTAGAGTTAGTATCAACAACAGCAACAACTGGAATACCTAGGTTGTTAGCTTCTTTGATAGCGATGTGCTCGTGGTCTGCATCAATTACGAAAAGGATGTCTGGTAAGCCACCCATGTTTTTGATACCGCCTAAGCTTAACTCTAACTTTTGCATTTCACGAGTTAACATTAAAGCTTCTTTTTTAGTTAACTTGTCAAAAGTACCGTCTTGGCTTTGAGTTTCTAAATCTTTTAAACGTTTGATTGACTGACGTACAGTTTTCCAGTTAGTTAACATACCACCTAACCAACGGTGATTAACATAATACTGGTCTGATTTTAATGCAGCTTCTTTTACTGCTTCGCTAGCAGCACGCTTAGTACCAACAAAAAGAACTTTACCTTTACGTTGTGATACTTTAGATAATTCATTTAAAGCAGCGTTGAATAAAGGAACTGTTTTTTCTAAGTTGATGATATGGATCTTGTTACGCGCACCAAAGATGTACGGCTTCATTTTTGGTTCCCAGTAACGAGTTTGGTGACCAAAGTGAACACCTGCTTTAAGCATGTCGCGCATAGATACGTTAGGCATAATTTTCCTCACTTAATTGGGGTTGAGCCTCCACATACCCGCTGAATCCGACCAATAAAATTGGCACCCCGGACAACGTTGCAGTATGTGTGTGTTATTAATAAATATAAATTCAGGGAGATGCTCCCTTAAGTTCAACAATTCATTTGCGAATTGTCGGCGCGCTTTATACCATACACAGGCTAAAACAACAATTTTTAATTGTGAATTGAATGAAATTGGCCTTAATCAACAATCAGTCGTCACTGCCGACTGTTTTCATAGTATAATCATCGAATAAGGTGCAAATACAGTTAAATTGAGGATATACCTTGAGTATTAAAATTAAAACTGCAGCAGAAATAGAAAAAATGCGAACCGCAGGCAAAATGGCAGCGGAAGTTTTAGAAATGATCGGCCCACATGTCAAAGCAGGCGTCACAACCGATGAATTAAATCAAATTTGTCATGATTATATAGTGAATGAGTTTAAAGCTTACCCTGCACCTTTAAACTACCATGGTTTCCCTAAATCTATCTGTACGTCAGTTAATCATGTTGTGTGTCACGGCATTCCAAACGACAAACAGCTTAAAAACGGTGACATTATCAACATAGATGTAACTGTAAGGTTTGATGAAGATTCAGCTGATAACCTACACGTCAATGGTTATCACGGTGACACAAGTAAAATGTTTCTGGTTGGTGAATCAAGTTTAAAAACCACGCTAGCCGAACGTTTAATGAAAGTCACTCAAGAGTGCATGTACATAGGTATAGACATGGTCAAACCTGGTGCACGTTTAGGTGATATCGGCTACGAAATTGCTAAACATGCACACAACCACGGCTACTCTGTGGTACGAGAATACTGCGGACACGGTATAGGTAACGAATTCCACGAAGAACCACAAATTCTTCACTATGGCAAACCTGGTACAGGTGAGATTTTGCGTGAAGGCATGTGTATCACAATCGAGCCTATGATCAACGCCGGCAAACGTGATACCAAACTCCTGAAAGATGACTGGACAGTTGTAACAAGAGATCGCAGTTTAAGTGCCCAGTGGGAACACACCATTTTAGTTACCGCAACAGGCCGAGAGATTTTAACTCTGCGCAGTGACGAAAGCATTGAACGCGTAAAATAAATAGGTAGTAGCGTGAGCAGTCAACAGCATTATTTAGATAAAGTTAGCCAGATTCACTCTTTGGATAAAATAGCCGAAGTGCGTAAACTCGTTGATAGTTACCACGAATGGTTACAAGAGGCTTATACGCAGCAGCCTATTGCAAAAATAGTATTAGGGCGAGCCTTTTTTATTGACCACTTAATTCGTAAATTGTGGCGACTACTTGATCTTGAGCAAACCGCCGAATTGACCTTAGCTGCAGTCGGTGGATACGGTCGAGGTCATTTGAATTTACATTCAGATATCGATTTGTTGATTTTATCAAAAAACCAAATAAATGAAGACTGCCAGCAAAAAATCAGTCAATTTGTAACCGCGTTATGGGATTTAGGTTTAGATATAGGCCAGAGTGTTCGCACCTTAAAAGAAACCATTTCTTTAGGTCAAGAAGACATTACCATAGCCACTAACCTACTCGAATCGCGCTTTTTAATTGGTGATGAAAATTTATATAAAGAGCTGACGAAAAAAGTAAACGGTAAAAGCTTTTGGCCAAGTGTTAAATTCTTTAAAGCTAAAACCGAAGAGCAGCAAGCGCGCCACCGCAAATTTAACGATACCAGTTATAATTTAGAACCAAACATAAAAGAAAATCCTGGCTGTTTACGCGACATTCAAAACATAGGTTGGATTGCAAAAAAACACTACAAAGTATTTGATGGCAGTCAGTTAGTAAAACAAAACTTTATGACAGAAGAAGAGCTGCGCGAGCTGCAAGATTGTCGCGAGTTTTTATGGCATATGCGTTTTGCTTTGCATTCAGTCGCTGGCCGCAGTGAAAACCGTTTATTGTTTGAGCACCAGCCAGAAGTAGCTAACTTACTTGGTTATGGGCAAAACAAATCAGCGGTTGAAACTATGATGAAGCGCTTTTTTGTTATCACTCGCCGCGTAAGTGAACTCAACCAAGTACTGCTGCAGTTTTTTGCCGATGAGTTTGTTACCCGCTTCCGTCCATGGAAACGCAAAAAGCTCAATAATGACTTCGAAGTTACCAACGGTTTATTACGCGCTCGTAATGAAGACGTATTTGAAACACCTGCGGGTTTATTAGATATGTTTTTACTTGTAGCTGACTACGACAAAAACATTAGCGGATTACATTCAACAACCCTTAGGTTACTTAGAAATGCGCGGCGTAAATACGAAAAGCTTGAGTTGTGTCAACTTGAAGCCTGTCGTGAACGTTTTATGCAATTGGTTAAACACCCGCAGTTTTTTGGTATCAGCTGGAAGATAATGCATCATCACGGTGTTATGGCCGTTTATAGTCACGATTGGGCACATATAGTTGGCTTGATGCAATTTGACTTATTCCACAGCTATACGGTTGATGAACACACGCATAGACTCATTCGCAATTTGTATCGCTATACCTTACCGGAAAATAAAGAAGAGTTTCCGCGTTGTTCAGCCATTTGTACCAACTACCCTAAAATCGAGTTATTATATATAGCTGCAATTTACCATGACATATGTAAAGGCAAAGGCGGCGACCATTCTGAGCTTGGTGGTGAGGCTGTTCGAAAATTCTGTCGTTTACACGGCATTTCTGAAACAGATACAGATTTAGTCGCTTGGTTAGTTGAAAATCACTTATTAATGTCTGTGGTTGCGCAGCGTAAAGATATTAATGATCCGCAAGTGATCCATGATTTCTGCGAACGCATTCAAGACGAAACACATTTAAATTTGTTGTATGCACTTACCTTAGCGGATATTCGAGCAACCAATACAACACTATTAAATGACTGGAAAGCATCTTTGTTGCGCCAGTTGTACACGTCAACTCAAAATGCAATGCGCAGTGGTTTAGAAAAACCTGTCGCACGTGACATTCAAGAAAAAGAAAAACGTGATAACGCGTTAGATATTCTCCTTAGCAACAAATATTCACCAGAAGCTATAGATAGTCTTTGGCAGACGATGCAAGAAGATTATTTTCACAAGTACAATAGCAAACAAATAGCTTGGCATACCCAAACTATCCTAGATGCCAAAGGTAAAGACATTATCTTTGCTATAGACAATAATACCCACCCGGGTGGCACGGCGATTTTTGTTTATACCAAAGACAGAGCATATTTGTTTGCATCTATTTGTTCTGCGCTCGATCGCAAAAACTTCAACATACATGATGCGATCATTATGAATACTGAAGACGGCTTTGCGCTAGATACTTTGATTGTGCTCGAAGAAGAAGGTAATCAAGCAAGTCGCAAACGCTTTAAAGATATTCAAGATGCATTAGTGGAAGCGATAAACGAAGACGGTGAACCAAGCGTACCAAATCGAATTCCAAGGCAGATTAAACAATTTCATGTGCCGACAAAAATCACTTGGGTTGAACATAAAAACGACAAACGAAGCATGATGGAGCTAGAAGCACTTGATACCCCAGGTTTGTTGGTTAAAATTGGCCGGGTATTTTTTGCGAACAATATTACAATACATGCAGCTAAGGTGGCGACCATAGGTGAACGAGCGGAAGATTTTTTCGTTTTAACCAATAATTCAGGTGATCCACTATCGGTTGAAGAAAAATCTTCATTAACCGAACAATTATGTGCTGCATTAAAGATTAACCCTTCAAATAAGAGATAAATTATGTCTGATTTAAAATCAATTATTGAAAGCGCGTTTGAACAACGTGCCGACATTACACCAGCAACTGTAACTGCTGAAGTAAAAAGTGCAGTAGAAGAAGCTGTAGCACTTTTAGATAGTGGTAAAGCTCGTGTTGCTGAGAAAATTTCTGGTGAGTGGGTTGTTCACCAATGGTTGAAAAAAGCCGTATTACTTTCTTTCCGTATTCGTGACAACGCTCCTATTGATGGCGGCGAAACTCAGTACTACGACAAAGTAGACATGAAATATGCTGATTACACTGCAGAGCAATTTAAAGCAGACGGTGTACGTGTTGTACCACCTGCAGCAGTACGTAAAGGTTCTTTCGTTGCGAAAAACACTGTATTAATGCCTTCTTATGTAAACATCGGTGCTTACGTTGACGAAGGTACTATGGTTGATACATGGGCAACTGTAGGTTCATGTGCACAAATCGGTAAAAACGTTCACTTATCTGGTGGTGTTGGTATCGGTGGTGTTTTAGAGCCATTACAAGCAAATCCAACCATCATTGAAGACAACTGTTTCATCGGTGCTCGCTCTGAAATCGTTGAAGGTGTTGTTGTTGAAGAAGGCTCAGTAATTTCTATGGGCGTTTACATTGGTCAAAGCACACGTATTTATGATCGTGAAACTGGTGAAATTCACTACGGCCGTGTACCAGCAGGCTCAGTTGTTGTTTCTGGTTCTTTACCTTCTAAAGATGGTTCTTACAGCTTATACGCTGCAGTAATCGTTAAGAAAGTTGACCAAAAGACTTTATCTAAAGTTGGTATTAACGGTTTATTACGTAGCATTGACGAATAATCTGTAATACTGATTTTTCAGTTTTAGCGGCATAATCGCCGACACAGTAAAAATCCAGTGAAAATAACTCACTGGATTTTTTATATCCCCCCATAGAACAGTGTATAAGCCCAGTCGAAAGCGCCAGTTCCGAAATTCACCTTAGTTAAAACATAAAAACCAATTGATTTTTAAATTAATTTTACGCATCATTAACGTTTAAATTATCTCTATCTAACAAAAATGATTACTCAAGGATTGAACAACAGTTTTGCAAATACACTACCGGAAGGTGTCAGTATTAACTTAACCCCCGCTGGTATTTCTATTAGAACAAAAGCCTACCTATTTGACTTTCTTCTGCGCTCAGTTGTTATGCTCGCCTTTGGGTTTATTTTCGGTTTTATGGGCAAAGCTGGTACGGGTTTATTCTTAGTAACCTACTTTTTGGTTACTTGGGGATACTACATTCTATTTGAGTCGTTATCAGGGCAAACGCCAGGTAAAAAACGTTATAAATTAAAAGTTGTGCAAGATAATGGCTTACCATGCAAAATTAACCACATTGTTTTACGCAATTTGATACGCCCCGCCGATTCTTTTCCTTTTGCTTATTTAATTGGTTTAATTGTCATGGCATTAAACTTTCAATTTAAACGCTTGGGTGATTGGGCGGCTGGCACTATGGTTGTGTACGTAGAAGATAAAGTTAGTTTTTCGACACAGCAAAATAGTAATATTAGCCCACCTAAAATCCAGTTGTCGACAGAAGAACAATTGTCGTTAATTATGTACGCAGAGCGCTGTCATACATTATCTTCAGCAAGACAAGAAGAGCTCGCCAATATACTGACAGATATCATTACGACCCAAGACAATACAGCAAGTGAAGCGGTAAAAGAAATTGCCCAATATTACTCAGGTCAAGCAACATGAAGCAAAATCAATTTGTGAAGCTGCATAAGCAAAGGTGGACCGAGTTTGAAACAATGTGTACCGAATCACCGGCACCAGCAAATTTCCCACGCGAATATAGAAGAATTTGTAGTGATTTAGCCCTCGCTAAAACCCGCCACTACTCACCAGCTTTGGTCGCAAATTTAAATGATCTGGTAAAATTGGGTCAAAGTGTCCTTTATAGTGGTGAGAGCATCGGCTTCACAAGAATTTGGTCGATATTTAAAAGCGAATTTCCAAAAGCACTTTATACATGCAGAAATTTTATTTGGGCAGCGCTGACTGCTTTCTGGGGATTATCTTTAATTGCCTTTTTCTGGATACAAAATTCACCTGATGCCATTTATCACTTTGTTTCTCCTGATCAACTCAACGACATTGCAGATATGTACAACCCAGCAGGTGCTGTGCAAACTGACAAACGAACTATGGACGCAGATGTTTTAATGTTTGGTGTATATATCTACAACAATATTGGTATTGCTTTTCAGATGTTTGGCGCTGGTGCTTTGTTTTGTATCGGTGCACTCATTCCACTACTGTTTAACAGTTTTTACTTTGGTGCTATCTCAGCCTATATTGTTGAACTTGGTTACAACGAGCCATTTTTCTCATTTGTTATTACCCATGGTTCGTTTGAGCTAACCGCAATTATTATTGCGGGTGCAGCTGGCTGCAAACTCGGGTTTGATCTGCTCTCACCAGGAAAATATAGCCGAGCTTACATAATGAAAAAAACTGGCCTTGAAGTTTTGCCTTTGATAATCGGCGCTTTTGTAATGTTAGTCATTGCAGCTTTTATTGAAGCATTTTGGTCACCATTGAATATTCCATCCGTATATAAATATTCCGTCGGTTCAATTCTATGGATATTGATTAGTTACAAACTGTATACAGGGACAAGATATGGAACTTAATAAACTTAGTTTTGAGCCTTGCCCACGAACACCGTCTCAAGTTTTTGATTTAACTTTACTATTTGTAAAAAAGCATTTTGTTGCATTAATCAAAATTTATTTAACGCTTGTGGTTCCGTTGGCAGCAATATTTTACGCACTGCTACCAATAGAATACGTAGGTTTTATAATTTGGTGGTTAAAACCCGTTTTTGAGCGTCCGCTCCTAACCTATTTATCACGCGTAAGCTTTTCATATTCTTGTTCAACATTTGAGGCTATTTCATCGTTAAAGCAGCTTAAAATCATCAATATTATTAAGTTGTTAACTATATATCGGCTATCGACGACACGAGCATACAATGCGCCTATTGAGCAGCTAGAAAAACAATCATCTAAAGCACTAACAAAGCGCAAAGATATCTTAAATAACAGATGTAGTCACAATCAAACTTGGTGGATCTTATTGTGTGTTCACCTAGAAATGTTAATGCTAATGACCCTATTGTTCGTCTATTACGGGTTATTTCCAGACTTTATGCCTATCGATGAACATCTAACATTTGAATATTTCAATTCAAGCGAATTTGTCTCGCTTTATTTAATTACTTATCTTATGTCAATTGCATTAATTGCGCCCTACTTCACCACAGGCGGATTTTTAATGTATTTGAATAGCAGAATTCACATTGAAGGATGGGATATAGAGCAATCTTTTAAACGAATCGTAGCCCGCTTATCTCAAGTGAGTCTTATTGCAATTTTAAGTGTAAATCTATTTTTTCCTCATCCAGTTAGCGCAAATGACAGCATAGAAGACAAAATTGAACTGCTTGAAGTCGAACTAAACCAAAAGTCCAAGGAAGCGGAAACTGAAATTTACCAACGCCCTGAAAGTTTAGATAAAATTTATCAAGAAGTAGTCAGCATTTATAAAGATGAAAAACTGGTTGAAACACAAACAACCTATGTGCCCAAAAGCCAAGAAGATCCTAACTTTGATCTAACATGGCTAAAAAAACTGTTCAAAATATTTTCAGGTTTGAGCGAATTAAGTCCTATTATCGCTTTCGTATTTTGGGCACTCGTAATATTGTTGTGTGGCTGGGTTGTTGTCAGTCTAATAAAACTATTCAAAAAAACCAAAAGCTGGACTTTATCTCGCAACAAAACAACTGAACAGACAAATAGTGTGCAAGAGTTTCCGAGTTTTATCCGCAATCAAGTTAGCCAAGACTGGCCTGATGATCTAATAGCTGCGAGCCTTGAAGCGTTAGAAAAAGCAAATTTGCGATATGCATTAGCGCTTATATTACGCCATACGTTAATACAAGTTCATCTCAAACATCCTGATATATTTAACAAATCAATGACTGAGTTCGAATGTAAATCAGCATTAATTAGGGTTACCCCTCAACCACAACATACTTTTTACGACAAACTATTTTCGTTATGGATCCAGCAAGCATGGGCACATAAAGATGTCTCTATTCAAGAAATCCAATTGTTAATCACAGAAGTTTCGAGTTTTACTGTGAGCGTGGAGCGACAAAATGAAAAGTAAAAATTGGATATTGTCGCTTACCCTGATCTTTATTGTCGTAGTTTTAGCTTATGTGTATGCCAGTATTGAATGGGAAGAAAAAACAATTGAAACAGGATTGAGTAGAGTTGCAATAGAACAACCTTTATTAGCCGCTTCCAAATTGCTTGAAAGCCGAGAAAAAGAATTAATTCAATTAACGAGCCCAGTAGAACTGATTGTAGATTCAAAAATAAAACTCGCGCAAACAAATAGTTTAATCTTAGATGAAGCAAGTTTTAAAGAGTATCCTCAACTTGACTCAAAAGTACTCAATTGGGTGTCACAAGGTGGCCACTTAGTGCTAACACTATCGCGCCGCCACGACATGCTAAAATCAGCTACACAAAATTTTTATCAAAATACTGGTATAAAAGTAATAGAAGCGGACGACGCATATCCCAACATACACATCACAAGTAAAGCTGAGGCAAATGCACAAATAAAATACGGTGACGAATTGGCTAAAATTTATTTGCCCTTTAGCCACACTGTTGAAGATTGTGTCGGCGAAGAAGTTAAACTGATTGCAAAAAAAACCGACGATGACACAGCTAAAAAAGACGAAAAAACTGCAGAAAATAACGAAGCAAGCCAAACGCCAACGCTGATATGTGAAATAGGATTTGGCGAGGGATACATAACCGTTATACCTAGCATACAATCAATATCAAATATGGCGCTTAGGCAGCTAGACCATGGCATATTTTTACTTTGGCTAATTGGTAAAAATGATAAACTTTATTACTTGCCAAGTTTAGTTGCGCCCAATTGGCTTGCAGAATTATGGCATTGGTCATGGATATTTGTATTACTGCTTGGCATGAGTTTAATATTTTTAGTTTGGCATTTGGCCGTGCGCGATGGAAACCCCATCACCCCTATAGTATCTAAGCGAACACCCTTCGCATCACATATAGAAGCAACTGGCTTTTACATGTTTAACCAACAGCATTCAGATGTATTAAAAAAAGCATTATTAAAAGACATCATCCGAAAAATTGAAGTTAAGATCCCTGCGTTTGCAGCTATGACTATCGACAATCAGTGCGCTTCGTTAGCAAAAATAACTGAGTTTAACGAAGAGGAAATTCGATATTTATTAGATTCTGATATTCCAACTTCAACCAACGACAAAATTAAATTTATCAGTTCATTAAAAGCATTAAGGAATTCGCTATGATTCAAGATGAAGCGAGTAAGCTCTCATTAGCCGAAGCAGCTGAAGCTGTAGTTCGTGTCAAATCCAACATTGCTCGAGTTTTGGTTGGCCAAGACCTTATCATCGAAAACGTACTTACCGTTTTATTTGCTGGCGGCCATGTGTTGTTAGAGGGTGTACCTGGATTAGGTAAAACCTTGCTTGTAAGAGCATTAGCAAAAAGTTTAAACATTAAATTTTCGAGAATACAGTTTACTCCTGATTTAATGCCAGCAGATGTACTTGGCCATAGTTTATACGACATGAAGTCAGGTGAATTTGTTATGAAAAAGGGCCCTGCTTTTACCAACATACTATTGGCTGATGAAATTAACCGTGCGCCCGCAAAAACTCAATCGGCATTGTTAGAGGTGATGCAAGAGCAGCAAATAACCATAGACGGAACAACTATGTCGATAGACTCTCCGTTTATCGTACTTGCTACACAAAACCCGCTCGATCAGGAAGGAACCTACCCTTTACCTGAAGCTGAACTTGATCGCTTTATGATGAAAGTTGAACTAGATTACCCAGATCTTGACTCAGAAATAGCCTTGTTAAAATTAAATACAGGCGAAGTTTCCAATGAGCACCAAGTGGATGCTTTAGACACTATCTTGGATCAACAAAAAATTATTGAAATTAAACAGCTTGCTTCCAATATACTCGTTGATGAGCAAATTATTAATTACGCAGTAGAGATAGTGCGTAAAACCCGTTCATGGCATGGTGTACTGCATGGCGCAGGTGTTCGAGCAAGTATCAACATAATAAAAGCAGCCAAAGTTACCGCACTTATGCATGGCCGTGATTTTGTTATCCCAGACGACATCAAATTAGTTACACCAAATGTATTAAGACACCGACTGGTACTTTCAGCTGAACTTGAACTTGAGGGTTACAACCAAATTCAAATCATTAACGCTATCTTAGAAAGCATTGAAGCACCCAGAAACTAATGAAACTAGTAGCTCTGAAACCATCCCTTTGGTTAGTTAAACTTATCGCAATTGATACTTGTGTAGCGCTGCTGTTATATTTGGCGTTTGATGCCAACTCACACATAATTGAGCTTTTTATTGCAGCTAACCTAGCACTTTTATGTGTGCTTATATTGGATGCTGCCCGCCAACTTAAGCCTCCTCAAATTTCAATTTCGAGAGATACTCCAAATACACTAAGCTACGATCATAAGCACCTGTTCTCGATAAAGTTAACAAACAATGCTAATAAGAAAATTCATGTAAAAATAACAGACTGTGTGCCAGACGAGTTTGAGTTGACCTCTGCACAAGAGGAATTCGAGCTAACCCCTAGCAAGCAACTAGCCATAAGTTACAGGTTGAGACCGCTCAAACGCGGCTCATTTGTGATTGGCCCGATAGAGGTGTCTATATATTCAGCTTTTAAACTTTGGCAGCTTCAGTGGCTTGAGCAAAACAAAGTTGATGTTAAAGTTTACCCAAATTTTAATCGAATAAATCATTCCGAAAGCTTAAAAGGTGTAAACAACACGCGAGTTACAGGTTTAAAAAGACTAAAAAAACGCGGCGACGGTATCGAATTCCATCAGTTAAGAGAATTTAGACAAGGTGATAGCATTCGGCAAATTGATTGGCAGGCAACGAGTAAGCGCCAAAAATTAATTTCAAAAGAATATCAAGAAGAACAAAACCAGCACATAATTGTGATGTTAGACGCTGGTGTAAAAATGAATTTAGAGACAACAAATGGAACGCATTTTGACGCAGCGCTAAATGCTTTGTTGATGCTCAGCCACACTGTACTAAAACAAGGAGATTGTTTTAGTATGCAAAGTTTTAACTTACAAGAAAGGTGGTTACCCGCGGTGAAAGGCGCTCAAAACGTTAGCCGGGTTATGAATCACTTTTATGATTTACACCCAGATGAAAGTTCAAGCGACTATTTAAAAGCGGTAAATAGCCTTTTAAAGAAAAGAAGCAAACGTTCATTAGTGCTACTCGTGACCACTCTAAACGATCAAGATATCAATGACCTCTTGCCTGCAGTTAAAAAGTTACAACAGCACCATCTAGTTGCTTTAATTAATATTGAAAACGTCACTATTAAACAAATTCTAAACTCGGATATCGAGAGTGAAAATGACGCGAATAAGTATTGCGCCGCGATAGAACTAAATAATATTTATCAGCACAATTTAGCTAGATTAGCAAAAGAAGGGGTAATTTGTGTTAACACTCAGTCGGAATATTTACTGCCGTATGTAATTAATACCTACCTAAATATCAAACACTCAGGCTTACTATAGAGGCGCATGCTTGACTAAAAGTAGCTCTAACGAGCTACTTTATCATTCATTAGAACTTATTCAGCGCTAGCTTCTTTGATTTCGTCATGCGCTTTATTAATTTTAAATTGGAAATAAATTACACTAAAGAAGAAAGTCAAAACACCGTTGACTTTAACGACTTGCTCTCCTTGGTTTTTATTGAGCACTTCCATTAATACTTTACGAATTGAAAACGCCACAACAATATAAAAAATCATATTAACTAAACCGATCCCCCCAGAGACAATCGCCACTACGTGTTGTTCTGGCATAAATTCAGACGCAATTGAAATGACTTGAGAGATGACATAAGTCGCAATATACGCATACACAGTTGTCATATTGACTTTATTTTCTGTTTCTAAGTTGTTCAATGACACACTACGTGTATACATCCAATATAAGAAATAAATCCCTAGAGTAATAATTGATAAGAAAAACACGCCCCAAGCAGAGAAACGTTTTAAATTTAGAATTTGATCGTTAGCGTTTAAATCGGCCAATTCGGCTTTTGGTGCTTCAAAAGCATTATCTACAGCTGTTGTCATTTTATATCCTTAAAAATTGTTAATAATGTAATCAAAATGATTCATTTGATCATTTGCGATTATACTCAATCAGACTATTTTTCAAAATTATTTTGTTCCTTGAAATTTTATCCGTATATGGCACATTTTGCTTTTACTAACGACTCAATAGTTTATGGCGAGGTAACTTGAATTCTAATGCTCCACAGGTTAACCAGCAGAGAAAGCGGCCGTGGCCACTGCTTCCCAAAACGGAAACGCTGTAAATACAATCCATGTACGCTCTGACTTATCATCCATGATAAGTAAGTTCCGTTTCGGAAATCACTTGCCAAACCCTCAGTTATACGATTTTGGCAAGTATTACTTTTTTAACAACTCAGTAGTTTATGGGTAGATAACTTGAATGCTAATTTTCTAAAGCTTCACAAGATAGGGATATCTTGTGTGAGCACCCCAAGCACGTGTTTAAAGCGTTTTTAGAAAATTATGCTTCAAGTTAGCTATTCCACATAGACAAGAAATTACTTAACTACCGAAAAAACATAGCGCATTTCACTGGTATAAGTTTGCTCTGGCGTTAATAAAGTAGATTTAAACACAGGTTTATTTGGTGCATCAGGCACGTGTTGTGGTTCAACACAGAAACCCGCATATTTACCATATTGACGACCTTTACCTGACAAATCATCACCGATAAAGTTACCCGTATACAACTGGAAGCCAGGCTCAGTGGTATAAATAGCTAATACACGACCAGATGATGATTCAGTAGTTTTAGCAACTAGTGATAATTCGCCATCAGCTTTTTCAAAATAATAGTTGTGGTCGTAACCCGCACCTATTTTAAGCTGCTCATCATCCGCATCTATATCCTGACCAATCGTCTTAGCCGTTGTAAAATCAAAAGGCGTGCCTGTGATATCGCGGATCTCGCCCGTTGGCAGCATATTTTCATCAACCGGAGTCAACTTTGAAGTTGGGATTTCAAGTAAGTGATCTAAAATTGTCCCCTGCTCTTTTAAGTTAAAATAGCTGTGGTTAGTCAAATTGATGATAGTGGTTTTATCCGTGTTGGCTGTGTACTTAATCACAAGTTCATCATCATTGGTTAAGTGATATTCACACTTAACGGTTAAAGTTCCAGGATAGCCTTGGTCACCATCAGGGCTAACTAACGTTAATACAACACCCGCGCTATTTGCGTCAGACACAGCTTCAGCTTGCCAAACTTTTTTATCAAAACCTTCGGCGCCGCCATGTAAATGGTTAGTGCCATTGTTTTGTAAAAAGGTGTAAGTTTCGCCATTAATTTCACATTGGCCATTGCCAATACGGTTACCAAAACGACCTATGGTCGCGCCAAAGTAAGTTGGGTTAGTTAAATAAGGCTCTAACTCTTCAAAACCTAAGACGATATCGGCAAAATCACCGTTTTTATCTTGCGTCTTTAAACTTTGTAGAATCGCACCAAAATTAATCACTACAGCTTGGGTGCCGTGGTTATTGGTTAAAGTGTATGCGGAGATAGCATCACCGTTTGGAGTCGTGCCAAATGGTGAAATTGTAACTGTGGGTTGCATAATAATTGTTTGGCTCATATAGCTCTCGTTATGTATTTTGTCGCGCTAATTGTAGCGCGAAAGTAGTTTATACCCAAGCGACTCGAAAATGCATGTTTCAGAGCTATCACAGCGTTTTTAGTACAAGGCATGTTAATGAAGGAATGTAGGTACCTTTCAAATTAACATAACGCAGTAATAGAAACGCTGTGAAGCTCCCGAAGGGCAAGGCTAAAAAGCATTTATACTGCGTTATTGATTTTGAAAAGGGGCAACCATTATCTTCAATCAATGCCTTGTCTAAATGCTTTTTATCTCGTGCTGAAATCTCGCATCTTCAAGTAGCTTGGGTATATAGAACGTTAAACGCTTAACCTAAGTTAAAAAACGCAACAAATTTATAGCCAAAGTTTTATACTTAACTTGATGTGATGGCCTCCTCTCACATCAGGTTACTTATTTAGCTCATCAATTTAATAATCTAAAAAGAAAATATATGTCTATTAAATACACAGTAAATTTCGACTTAGCCAATCAACATATTTATCAAGTCACTATCCAAGTACCAACACATCAACAAAAACGACTCAATTTGTCGCTACCGGCTTGGATACCAGGCTCATACATGATCCGCGACTTTGCAAAAAACATTATCGACCTACAAGCAAAAATAGATGGCCAAGCAATTGAAATTGAGCTCATTGATAAACAAAACTGGCAAATAACCACCCTTGGTCAAGCGTGTGAAATTAGCTATCAAGTATATGCATTTGACAGTTCAGTGCGTACAGCATATTTAGACCAACAAAGAGCATTTTTTAACGGCACAAGTTTATTTATTAGCGTTAATGAATTCGCCGATGCGCCGCAACAAGTAGAGTTACAAACGCCAAGTTTTACCGATAAGTGGAAAGTCGCAACTGGACTACAAAGACCTAGTGATACTCAAGTGTATCAATTTGGTTTGTATCAAGCGGATAACTATGCAGAGCTTATCGACTGTCCTGTAGAAATTGGTGATTTCACCCATTTGGAATTTACTGTCGCTGGTACACCACATTACCTAATTTTAAACGGCAAACACTTTGCAGATACTCAAAGGCTGATAAAAGATGTCAGCAAGTTATGCCAACACCATATAGATTTGTTTGAACGCGAAACCGGCGGCAAACCGCCTTTTAACGAGTATTGGTTTTTAACCAACATTCTACCAAGTGGCTTTGGTGGTTTAGAGCACAAAAATTCCACCGCACTGCTCTGCTCTACTTTTGATTTTCCAAATATCAATAAACCAGAAGAATTATCCGAAGGATATAAAACCTTTTTAAGCTTGGCGTCGCATGAATATTTTCACAATTGGAATGTCTGCCGAATTAAGCCTGCAGAGTTTATTCCTTACCAACTAAACAGTGAAAGTTACACCAAACAATTATGGGCATTTGAAGGAATTACGTCTTATTACGATGATTTAAGTTTATTCCGCACTGGCATAGTCGAATTTAGTGATTACATAAAAACCAAAAGCAAAACCATTAGCCGAGTGAATCGCGGTAAAGGTCAGCTTAAACAAAACCTAATTGAATCTAGTTTCTACGCTTGGACTAAGTTTTACCAACAAGGTCCAGATGCAGCTAACAACATAGTAAGTTATTACACTAAAGGAAGTTTACTTGCACTATGGTTAGATCTAAGTATTCGCAAACACACAAATTCAACTAAATCATTAGATGATGTAATGCGTGTATTGTGGCAAGAGTACCTAGATGGTGGTGAAAGTTATAGCGGTACGGGATTAGAAACAGTTATAGATATAGCTGAAAGCATAACTCAAGCGCAAATTAAACAAGCATTTTTCGATATTTTGAACGGCAAAGACATAGTGCCACTGACTGATTTATTGGCTGAATTTGGTGTTGAGTACAAACAAGCTGCGTCCAAAGTTAATTCACCACTCGACATTAGCACTGAAGATCACAGCCCATATTTGGGATTAATCTACAAAGAAGCCAAACTCGGTTTAGAAATTGCGCAAGTATTAAATGACAGCCCAGCCGAACAAGCAGGCTTAAGCGTGCAGGATGTAATTGTTGCTATAGACAACTTAATAGTTAATACGGGTAACTTCAGCAATATAACTAACAATCTAAACTTAGATAAGAGCTATCCAGTAGCTTATGTAAGAAATGGCGAGTTATGTACAACACAAGTTCAACTGGTTAAACCTATTAGTGAGTTGATCGAATTAACCTTGGTTGATGAAGAAAAAGCTAGAGGTTGGCAGAAAATTAACTAATAAGATATTAGTTAACTAGTAGTTAGTTGCAGACAACCAGCTACTCATTACCACCCGCTTCTACCCAAAATGCAGGGTCGAGGCGGACGTTCTTCCAGTTAATACGCCAGTCTAAATGATTACCTGTCGCGCGGCCTGACTTACCTATCTCACCTATCTTTTCGCCCTGTTTAACTTTTTGGCCGTCGACAACATCAAGTTTAGAAAGATGAATAAAGGTGGAGGTAATACCATAACCGTGATCTAAAATAATAGTTCCACCAGAATAAAACATATCATTGTGAGCTAAACGGATAATACCAGCTGCAGGAGCAACAACAGGTGTACCTTTTGGGGCTGCTACATCCAGGCCAAAATGAGGTCTTTTCGGCACACCATTAAATACGCGTTGACTACCATAAACACCGGAAATACGCCCTTTTGCAGGCCAAATAAAGCTAGTTAAAAAATCGAAGGATTCTGTGTGTTTGTTGCGAGCTAGCCAGATTTGTTCGTTTTCGCCTTTAATTCGGTCTAAAACGTCTTTTGGAGGGCTAACCGTTTTTTGTGGTACACCATTTACTCTGTCTGTTTTGTATTGACGTTGCTCTAATTCAACCACCGCCATGTAATCAGCTTTATTGTTAAAGCTAAATACCAGTTTTTGCACAGCTTTAGCATCGCGTCCAAAACCAACTAAAAAATTGCCATCTGGCGTACATTGGCCAGAATATTTATCTTCACCATCTATTACCGTTACTTGAGTGCAATCAGCAAACTGGCCTTTAATAAAGCCACCTTGTGCCAAAGCTTGCGCTTCAACTTGGTAGTTTGCCGCCGCTTGCCCAAACAAAACGTAACCACACAAAGTAATAACAGATAAAGCAGAAGATAAAGTTTTTAGCATAGCGTGGTCAAAATCCTATGTCAGATTAATTAGCAACACTCGATTGAGAAATTGCACCTTTAGATACACCCTCATAGGCCAACACACGGATATTTTGTTCAGGTTGTTGTGCTTGCATCACTTCTAGCATAAATTCTGCTAAACATTCGACAGTAGAATCTCTGTCAATTACATCAGCACAAGATTTAGGGCAAACCAACTTAAATTCCCCTTGAGATGCGGCATAAGAAAAAGCAAAGTAATTATCAGCTAACAAGTCATGTTGTTGGCAAAATTGCTCAAGCAACCCAAGATCCATATCTTCTTCACTGCCGATATAAATATCTTTCCAGCGTTTCGCCCAATATAGCTGCCAATCACGATTTTCTGCGCCATCTACCATAACAGTTACTTTCGACCTATGGCCATGTACTATGCGTTGACAGTTGCCATCGTGCTTTTTCAACCCATGACTATAATGATAATACTCCTGCGCAATATTTTCCGGGCGCAAAGTAATTTCAATGTCTTTAACGTTTTCCGGCATATGACGCATTATAGTGGCGCGGATCAGTGGTTTAACACTGTCGATTGATATGCTTTGGTCTTGCACAAAACAATAAGCTGACGGTGGCGCTGACATATAAATAAGCTCTAGATCTTGCGTTTTGTACACAACATCTAAATTATCGTCTTCGGTAATTTTTTTACTAACTAACGCGCTGGAATCTTCCGCAATATGTAGTTTATGATCAAATTCACGGTCAATAATGCGTTTAATTTGGCTTTTAACCACACCAAAATCTAGTACCATATTTTGATCGTTCAAATTACCAATCAGTGCAACGTCTACAATCCAGCTTTCGCCAACTATGCCACGCTTGGCATCAAGGTAAGAAAAATCGATAACAGTTAAGTCATTTACGAAAAGATGCATGAAGTCAGCTTATATTTGCAGAAAGAGAAAATAAGCTGGATATTATACGCTTCATATCTCAAGCTGCAACTTAAAGGCTTCGGCAATTATTAAATGACTCAGCTATTTGCAATTAAGCCGGTGTTCTGCGTGGAGGTCTTTTTGCTGGGCGAGGACGCGCTTCATTTACCGTTAATGTTCGGCCCATGACCTCAGTTCCATGCAAACTTTTAATCGCGGTTTCACCATCAGCTTTGTTTTCCATTTCCACAAATGCAAAACCTTTTGAGCGACCACTTTCTCTGTCTAAAACTATTTTTGCTCGGCTGACATTACCAAATGCAACAAAAGCTTCACGTAAATCATTTTCGGTGTATTTGTACGGCAGGTTTCCAACATAAATATTCATTCAAAATTCCTTCGAACTAACTGGCACTACTAAAACACGATAATCTGCTAGTTAACCTGAACTCTGGATAACAACTTGCTTTCTAGAGGCTATTTATCCTTATAACAGCGTTGAATTCGCTAGTAATAGCCCAGCTATTACGTACGCAAATTCGCCTTGTTCTAAGAATAACTATCTCTCTAGAATGGCTGTAAATAGACTTAACTATTAATAACAATGAGTTAGCTAACTTGTTATCCAGAGTTCAGGTTAGTTATTGTTAGCCGATTAATAAACATACAGATTAGGGGCAGTTTGTGACATTTTGTCAGGAATCTCTAGTTATTTTTTAACCTATATATAGAGCGGAATGATCTATTGATTAGAATTAGAACTGTTCGCCAACAAGGTATCTAGCCCGTTGACGAACGTATAAAAGATTAGGTTATTACTTAGTACTCGCCAAATAATCAGCTCTAGCCGTTTTTAGCGTATCGCTTATGCTAAAGGCCATTTCTAATACTTGGTTTTGATTTAAACGTGGATCACATTGGGTGCGATAACTACGCTCTAAATCTGCTGATGATAAATTATAAGCACCACCAGTACATTCAGTTACATCAAGACCAGTCATTTCTAAGTGAATACCACCGGCATAACTGCCCTCAGCTCTGTGTACCGCAAAGAAAGACTCAATTTCTTTCAAAATCGCATTAAAATCACGGGTTTTATAACCGTTGTCAGTTTTAATAGTATTGCCGTGCATAGGATCACTGGTCCACACAACATTACGCCCTTCCTCTTTAACCCGTTTAACTAACTTAGGTAACTTATCGGCTAGGTTGTCTGCGCCCATACGGGTAATTAAGGTTAAACGCCCTTTTTTGTTTTCAGGGTTTAACGCATCAATTAACTCAATAAGTTGGTCTGGTTGCATACCCGGGCCGACTTTCACACCTATCGGATTATTAATACCACGGAAGTATTCGATATGCGCGTGATCAAGCTGACGCGTGCGCTCACCAATCCAAACCATATGTGCTGAACAGTCGTACCATAATCCTGTTAGCGTATCTTTACGCGTTAATGCTTCTTCATAGTTAAGCAATAAAGCTTCATGCGAGGTATATAATTCAGTTTCTTTAATTACCGGAGTGTTCTGTGCGTTAATGCCACAAACCTCCATAAAACCAAGGGCTTCTTGAATTCTATGTGCTAAATCGTGATATTTATCCGCCACAGGCGAATTCTGCACAAAGTCCATATTCCAGCGGTTGACTTCATGTAAATCAGCCAAACCACCTTGAGCAAAAGCACGCAATAAATTTAACGTTGCTGATGAATGGTGATAAGCGGTAAGCAAATTTTCTGGATTTGGAATACGCGCAGCTTCGGTAAATTCAAAACCGTTAATAATGTCACCACGGTAAGTAGGCAGAGTTACACCATCGCGCGTTTCTGTATCTTCCGAGCGAGGTTTTGCGTACTGCCCAGCCATACGTGCAACTTTAACAATTGGGCAGTTGCCACTAAAAGTTAATACCACTGCCATTTGCAACAAGGTTTTAAAAGTATCGCGAATTTTCGGTGCATTAAAATCGGCAAATGATTCTGCACAATCACCACCTTGCAACAAAAATGCTTGTCCGCTAGAAACTTTAGCTAGGTGATCATGTAACTGGCGTGCTTCAGCCGCAAAAACCAAAGGTGGAAAAGTTTTAAGCTGAGATTCAACTTGTTTTACTTTGGCTAAATCTGGATATGTTGGCTGCTGTAAAATTGGAAAATTGCGCCACGAACTCGGAGACCACTGTGCCATATTGATACCTACTTATTTTAGATTTAATTGAATTTAGCTTAGCTGTATTGCACGTACATGAATAATAGAAAAAACAGGTTAACTCAATCGTTTAACTTAAACGCTTGAGCAAGCCGTTGGATGCGTCTTCGACTAAGTCTAGTACATATTCAAAACCTTTGGCACCACCATAATATGGATCTGGCACTTCATCCACATCAGGGTAACTATCCGCAAAGTCTAAAAACATTTTAACTTTGTGTTGGTATTCAGCTGGGCATTCATCTAACAAATCGTGATAGTTGGCTCTGTCCATCGCTAAAATTAAATCATAGTGTTCAAAATCAGCCTGCACAACTGGACGTGCGGCTAAACCTTTAAAGTCATACCCACGGGCTTCACCAGCTTTACGTGCCCTTTGGTCTGGTTTTGCACCTTTGTGATAACCAGCAGTACCAGCCGAATCAATTTCAATTGGAAGTTTACTTTCTTTTAATTTTTGACGAAAAACCGCATGCGCCGTTGGTGAGCGGCAAATATTGCCAAGGCAGACGAATAATAAAGAACGCGCATTTAATTTGTTGTTATCAGACATGATATTTCCAAGAATGTATTAAGGTCAGTTTCAAGATCAGTTAACTGCATCCGCTATTTGTTGGCAGATTTTACTGGCATTACGCCAGCGCACTGTTTGCTCGATATCATTAAAGCTATATGGTTTAGTGTTAATTAATTCAAGCACAGCTTGTTGGTATTTTTCTGACGCTTGAGTTTGATTAGTTTTAAATTGTTGCCACGCATCTAATATGCTTACCGCGCCATCTCGGTTGTTACAAGCTAATGCAACTGTGCAACCAGCATCGAAAGCTGCTTGCGCTTTATCAACATAATTACCAGCAACATTAGCAGCTTGCATAGACAAATCATCGCTAAAGATCACGCCATTAAACCCTAGCTGTTTACGTAAAATAGTTTGTAACCAGTATTTTGAAAAACCGGCTGGTTTTTCATCGATATCTGGGTAAATTACATGCGCTGGCATTACCGCTTGTAATAGGTTTTGTTCAATTAAGTTTTTGAATGGCAATATATCTAAATTAAAAATTTCTTCTTTACTACGCTTATCAATTGCTGCTGCATGATGGGTGTCTGCTTGCACACTACCGTGCCCGGGGAAGTGTTTACCACAAGCGGCCATACCAGCTTGTTGCATGCCTATAATAAATTGCTTAGCGTTTGTTTCAACATCGCTTGGGTTGTCTGCAAAAGCTCGTTTGCCGATAACATCGGATACGCCGTTTAAATCCAACACAGGCGCAAAACTTAAATCAACACCACTGGCAGTCACTTCGCTTGCCATTAACCAACCTAGCTCTTGCAATATATTTATTTCAGAGTGTTGCTTTTCGGGTTGTAGGGCGTACTGTTTTGAATACAGCGCGGCATCGGACATAGCTGGAATTTTATTGTAGCCATTAATAAAACGTTGTACGCGCCCACCTTCTTGGTCGACTGCTATCAATATTGGCCGTTTGGCCGCTTGGCGAATAGCTTCAGTCAAAGCGCAAATTTGTTGTTTGTCGTAAAAGTTACGAGCAAATAGAATGACCGATGAAACAAACGGATGTTGTAATAATTCTTTTTCTTCAGCGTCTAATTCAAAGGCTGAAACATCTATCATTAAAGACATAGTACGTACTGTTGGCTCTTGATGTTGGCAAAGTAAAAACCGCCTTACTCTATCACTTGTTGAGTTTTAAAGTAAGGCTTGTGGTTAACCTGAAATCAGGATAACAACTTGCCTGCAAGGGGCTCTTTATCCTTATAACTGCGTTGAATTCGCTAGTCATAGCCTGCTATTACGTACGCAAATTCGCCTTGTTCTAAGAATAAATTTCTCCCTAGAAGATTAATAAATAAACATTGTTAATTACAATAAATTAGCTAACTTGTTATCCAGATTTCAGGTTAGTTGGATAAAGACTTATTAGCGTAAAACTGCCTAGCAGTGTCAATTTTATCGCACAGCACTTGCATTTCTTCGACCACGCGTGGGGTCATTCTGTGCAATTTATCGCTGTTAACAAGATAAATTTGTTTGTTTTTTACCGCTGGAATACTGCTGAACTTTTGCCAATATTCGATTTCGCCATTTGGCTCTGATACTGATGTTGGAATAATAATTACATCAGGATTCGCCACCAGCACATTTTCAATGCTGACATGCGGATAATCACCAACTAAATCAACAAAAGGATTTTGCGCTTTACACACATCGAGAATTTTTTGCGGCCAAGCTTGATTCGCAACTGTGGTTAACGGCGCGGACCATAACTGATAAAACACTGTTATTGGCTTCTTGTCAGCGTTGTCCTCTTTAATCTTTTTTAGCTTTTGCAAATAATTATCCGCTACCTGCTGCGCTTGCTGCTGGTTACCTGTGAGTTCACCAAATTTTATTAATTCTTCGGCAACGCCTTCAAGTTCACGAGGTTTGGAATACACAACTGGAATACCAAGTTTTTCAACTCGAACTAAATCTTCTGGTGGATTGCCTGTTGGCCAAGCAACTAAATAGTCTGGTTTTAATTGCAGTATTTTTTCTATTTGCAGCACAGCGTAGTTGCCAATGCGCGGTACTTGTTTGGCCGCTTCTGGATAATCTGAATGCTCAGTTGTACCAATAACCTGCTCGCCTGCCCCTACTGCAAATAAGTTTTCGATTATATGCGGAGCTAATGCAATAACTGTTGGTTTATGTTTTTGAGCTTGTGTTTGCAATTGTTTTTGTGCTTGTTTTGGCACTTGGCCAGCATCGGCTAACACAACAAAGCTAAACAAACTGGCAAACATTGAGCCCGCAGCTACAACTGAAGTCAACGACTTAGCACGCTTTGATAAGAACTTGATTGGCATTACCAATCCACTCCTTTTTGCGCTTTAACTCCAGCTTCAAATGCGTGTTTAACTGATTGCACTTCACTAACTGTATCGGCAATTTCTAACAGCTTTTTGTGTGCACCTCGACCTGTCACCACAATATGCTGGTTAATTGGTCGATTTACAATTGCGTCTAACACTTCGTCCAAGTCTAAATAGTCGTAACTCAACATATAAGTTAGCTCGTCTAATAAAACTAGGTTAATGCTTTCATCTTGCAGCAATTTTTTTGCTTCTACCCAAACCTTTTGTGCAGCAGCAATATCCGCTTCACGGTTTTGTGTTTCCCAAGTAAAACCTGTTGCCATTACGTGAAATTGGCAGCCGTGTTGTTCTAACAAATTACGCTCGCCACAAGCCCAAGTGCCTTTAATAAATTGCACAACAGCGGCAGTTAAACCATGGCCAATTGCGCGGGCAACCGTACCAAAACCTGAAGTTGATTTACCTTTACCATTACCGGTGATAACAATTACGATGCCGCGTTCTTCTGATGCAGCATTAATTTTTGCATCTACTTTATCTTTTAAACGCTGCATTCTTGCTTGGTGTCGTTCGTTTTTACGTTCTAAATCTGCCATTTTACTGCCTAAGATATGTTTATATTTTTGAATAATAATTCGAGGTCTAAATGCTGCTCACACGCATCGGCTAGTTTATCTATCGCTTGTTGCTGTAAACTTTGATAATCAAGTTGCCGAGTTAACTCTATGCCGCACCATTTAGCGAGTGCGGGAATAACTGCTGGGGTGTCAAAAATACCGTGTAAATAACAGCCAGCGACTTGTTCATCAGCATTGATAAAGCCGTTGTCCGCGCCGTTTGTGCTTAATAATTCTCGACCTTGTGTTCTATCTAACACATGTGAAATGCCACAATGAATTTCATAACCGCTAAGTTCTACCACTTCATCAGAAAACTTTAGTTGAGCTTGGGTGTGTTTAAGTTCTTTGTTGTCTGTTAGCTCTGTGCTAATCGGTAAATAACCTAAACCTTGTGATGTACCCGCAATATCTTCAATACCATTAGGGTCGTTTATTTCAGAGCCTAACATCTGGTAACCACCACAAATGCCAAATACTTTGCCGCCATAACGCAGGTGTTTTTCAATGGATTTGTCCCAGCTAACTTTTTGCATATGAGCTAAATCTGCTCGAACGTTTTTACTGCCAGGTAAAATAACTAGATCAACACTCGGAATAGCCTGCTCAGGGCCGACATAGATTAATTCTACGTTTGGATGCAAACGCAATATGTCAAAGTCGGTATGGTTACTAATGCGTGGAAAAACTGGAATGGCGACTTTAAACTTAACCTCTTCTAACACCTGCTGCGTGGTAATTGCATCTTCTGCGGCAATTTCTAAACCCCGAATATATGGCAATACACCAATAACAGGTTGGTTGGTTTTGTTTTCGAGCCAAGTTAAACCAGATTCAAGTAATTTTATATCACCACGAAATTTATTGATGATAAAACCTTTTACTCTATTTCGTTCAGACTCAGATAACAATTCTAGAGTGCCAACTAACTGGGCAAATACGCCACCTTTGTCAATATCCGCCACTAAAATAACCGGGCAATCAACAGCTTCGGCAAACCCCATATTGGCGATATCACCTTCACGCAAATTAATTTCAGCGGGAGATCCAGCGCCCTCAACCACAATTGCTTGATACTTTTGTTTAAGGCGTTGATGCGAGACTAGCACAGCATCCATAGCAACTTTTTTATAGTCGTGATATTGCTGCGCCTGCATTTGTGAAATGGCTTTACCGTGAATAATTACCTGTGCGCCGGTGTCTGAGCTTGGTTTTAATAAAATTGGATTAAAATCAACATCTAATTCGACACCGGCAGCCAAAGCTTGCACCGCTTGCGCCCGCCCAATTTCACCACCATCAGGCGTAACTGCACTATTAAGTGCCATATTTTGTGGTTTAAAAGGTGCAGTATGGACACCTCGACGTTTTAAAATTCGACAAATAGCCGCTACAACAGTGCTTTTTCCTGCGTCCGAGGCTGTGCCTTGGATCATCAAAGTTTTATTGGTTTTATCCATTTTTAATTCAATATTTTAACTAGCTTGTTATCCCGAGCTCAGGTTAAATAACAAAACTCGGATTAAAATCAGCTTTTGGTGAGCATTGTGGTTTACAACCTATGGTTTTAATTACAGGCATAGCTTTTTGATAAGCAGCCAGTTCAACTCGTGTAAAACTTGCGTAATCAATTTTTAATTGGCTAAACCAAAGTGCGTTACGCCAATCTATATCCAGCATAATGGCCAACATCATTTTTATAACGCCTGCATGGCACACCAATAAATAGTGTTGTCCTTGGTTATGTTCAGCTAATTCACCCCATAAACTTTTTACCCGTTTACCAAATTGTTTAAGGGTTTCACCTTGAGGTGGTGTATTGCGATATGGGTTTTCCCAAAAAGCTTCTAGCTTAGACCAATGGGCGCGGAGGCGGTCAAACGGAATGCCGTCCCAACGGCCAAAATCCATCTCGGATAAACGCGAATCTAAAATAATCTCTTTGCCCGTCGTTTCGGCATAATCTTCAGCAAACATAGCGCAGCGCAAAAGTGGTGATGAAACAATTTTATCAATTGGTTCACATTTATTGATGTAATCCACACTTGCTTGCATGTCGGCTAAACCTTGTTCAGACAAGGTTACATTAGAATGTCCGTACAAGGCTGGGCGTCCTGCCACTGCGCCATGACGCAATAAGGTAAATTTCGCAGCGGTTTTATTTTCAGTCATGTGTACTCCTTAATCGCTTTGCGAGTTTAGTGCAGGATTAGCATAGTTAAACATTGGCAAACCTGCTGCCATAAAAGTTACTTTATGCGCGATTTGTGCCAAGGTTTGATTTAAGCGCCCCGCCTCATCAACAAATTCACGGCAAATCGCCGTTGCGGGTACCACTCCTAATCCTACTTCGTTTGCCACTACAATAATATCTACCTTGAGTGACTGTATAGTTGCAGCTAAATGGTCGAATTCTTTCTGCCAATTAACCGGCTGTTTTTCAAACATTAGATTATTAATCCATAAGGTTAAACAATCTAGCAAAATAACATCTGCTTGTTGTTCAGCTTGCTTTAGAGCTTTAGCTAACTCAATTGGTTCTTCAACTAATGACCAATTTTTTGGTCTTCTGTCTTGATGGTGTTGAATACGGTTGTCCATTTCACCATCAAAGCGAGTTGCGGTGGCAATATAACAGACTTGGTTATAAGGCATTGCCAACTGCTCAGCAAATTTTGATTTTCCTGAACGCGCACCACCAATAACAAAATGAAAGTTAGCCAATGAAATCATCTAAAATAGGTAAGTTGTTATGCACAAATGCAACAACTACTAAATAAATTAACACTTCAGATATTTGCTGCGCGCCACCTAATGTATCGCCTGTAAATCCACCAATTTGTTTGATTAAAAAACGATGATAAACAACAAGAAAGATACCTAAAAAAATCACCAGTGCTAGCGTTAATCGCCAATGCAAAATTAAGCTGATAGGCAAGATAAAGATAAAATTAATCAGGCTTTCTTTACGAGTTTGGTTTTCAGCTAAAGGTTTAGATTTACTCCCTTCAGCTTCAACATAAGGTGTTAACGTCAGTAAAAATGCCGCGGTTGCGCGTGATAGCGCATAACTAATAGGTACAAGCCAAATTAGCCATACAGCCAAATGCGTCCATAACAACAGCTTGGCGATTAATGCGAGTATTAACGCAGCTGAGCCATAAGTACCTAAGCGGCTGTCTTTCATAATGCGGAGTTTGTCGGCTTTTGTAAAACCACCACCAAAACCGTCGGCCATATCGGCTAAACCATCTTCGTGAAAAACACCAGTTAATAACAGGCTTGATACTAACAAACACCAAACAGCAACATCTGTTGGAAACAATTGGCTCAAGCCAATAAAACCCAAAGATAAAATGCCACCAACAAACCAACCGACCAAACTAAAATATCTATTACTTTTGTTGAGGTTTTGTTGGCTATACTCCACCCAATTTGCCACCGGCAAACGGGTAAAAAAGCTCAGCGCCAGTAAAAATAAGTTTAGCTGTACACGCAAAGGATTAAACAACCTTAGTTACCTCTGCATCGGCAAAACTGGCCATATTGTTGTAAAAATGCGCAGCACTGCGAATAAGCGGAATTGACAAAGCCGCCCCCGTACCTTCGCCCAAGCGCATATTTATATCTAACAAAGGTTTAGCACTCAGTTCGGCTAACAATAACTTATGACCATATTCTTCACTCTTATGCGCAAATACCATGTAGTCGCGACAATTTTCATTAATGCGACAAGCCAATAAAGCTGCAGCAGTTGAGATAAAACCATCGACCACAATAATCTTTTTCGCTTCAGAACACGCCAGCATAGCGCCAGCCATTTGGCCTATTTCAAACCCACCTACTTCGGCTAAACAATCTAACGGTTGTAAATTTTTGTCAGCAAACTTTTGTTTAACTCGACTGACACTTTGTTTTATTAAGTTAAGCTTCAAGCGATATTGTTCGTCGCTAATGCCTGTACCGCGCCCGACTGTTAATTCAGCGCCTTGTTCGGTTAATAAACAAGTTAATGCCGATGCGCTTGAAGTATTGCCAATACCCATCTCACCAAAACCAATTACAGAATATTGGTTAAAATAAGCTTTGATTAACTCAGCGCCTTGATTGATACAAGCTTGTGCCTGCTCAGTTGTCATCGCACTAGTTTGCGAAAAGTCTTGAGTGCCGGCTGCAATACGCGATTCAATAAAACTGCCGTTTTGTAAATAAGCTGATTTATTGGGATGTTGTAGTGGCGTTAAAACACCTGTATCCACCACATGTAATTGCACTTGATTCGCAGCACAAAAACAGTTGATTGCCGCACCACCATTTAAAAAATTAGCCACCATTTGCTGAGTTACTTCGCTTGGCGCAATGCTAATACCTTGTGCCGCAATACCATGGTCGCCAGCAAAGACAAAAACTGCTGCTTTGGCTACATCTAGTTTTTGCTGAATATTTTGCTGCTGTTGAATTAATGCCATTTGAAATGCTAGGTCTTCAAGCTGGCCTAATGCGCCCAAAGGTTTGGTTTTACCATCTATTTTGTCTTTTACTTGTTCGATAAATTCTGGTGTATTAATTTGCGCCAAATTCTCAATATTAAACTGCATGGTTAAACCTTTTTATGCATTAAAGTTAAAAAGAATAAACTACCGATTATTGACGTTATCACGCCAATTGGAATTTCTTGTCCATCTACTGCTGTGCGTGCAAGCACATCGACCCACAACATAAAAATTGCGCCAACGAGCGCACTGCCGCAAACTAAAATTAAACTGGTTGAAGCAAATAAGCGCCGCACTATATGTGGGATCATCAAACCAACAAAACCTATACCACCACAATATGCCACTATGGTTGCGGTAATCGCAGCACAAACCATTAATAAAATAACCCGCACTAAAGTGACATTTATACCCAAAGTAGCGGCACTTTCATCACCTAATAAAATGGCATCAAGCTGGCGATGTAATAAAACAACTATAGCCAAACCTATTAACAGTACAGGAACAATCCAATACAAATGCGGCATTTCCACCCGCGCCAATGAGCCCATCAACCAAAACATCACGCGGTTAGCTGCAAACGGATCGCCCATATATAAAACAAATTGGCTAAGCGCACTCAACATAAAAGACACAGCGACACCAGCTAATAATAAAGACTCGATTTTACGCGCATGTTTACCGGCAACCGACACGGCCATCACAATAACAATAGCGAGAATTGCGCCTAAAAATGCTGCTATCGGCAAATAGTTCGCACTCGCCTCTTTAAACGCAACAGTAATGATAGTAGCGCCTAAACCTGCGCCGGAAACGACCCCAAATAAATAAGGCTCTGCCAATGGATTTCGAGTGGTGTTTTGTAATACCGCACCTGCAACAGCTAAACCGGCCCCACACAAAGCGCCAATAATCACTCTCGGTAAACGTATTTGCCAAACTAAGGTTTGCGTTAGCGGATCAGCGCAAGTTGCAAATAAACAGCTATACACAGAACTTAAAGTTAAATCAGCCGCGCCCATCAGAATAACAGTAAAAAAACTGACAATTAGCAGCATTGAACAAAAAGCAAACTTAAGCCAGATTTTTGAATCTGTATTGTAGTTATTCATCATGGTTAACCTGCTGCGGCCAGTGATAAAACATATGCACACTGTTATCTAACGGATTCAGCCCTTTTTGCACTGGAAGCTTAAAAATATCGCTGATAGATTCTTCATCTAAAACATCAGCAGGTTTGCCACTTTTTACAATATGTCCTTTATCCATCACCAATAAATTATCACTGTATTGCGCAGCTAAATTTAAATCGTGCACTGTCATTAACACTGTAATTCCAAGCCCCGCCAGTAACGCTAATATCTGATGTTGAAAGTGCACATCTAGATGGTTTGTTGGTTCGTCCAAAATCAACAACTGAGGTTTTTGCACTAAAGCTTTGGCAATTAACACCCGCTGCTGCTCACCACCAGATAGTTGATCAAAATATTTATTTAATAATGGAGATAAATCGAACTGCTGAATAATTTTATCTAAATGCTCTGTTTGATTTTTAGCACTAAAACCAAACCAGTTTAAATGCGGCAATAAACCAAGCTTGATTAAATCTATTACTTTTAAATGACACACAGCATCATTTTGTTGCGTAACCACAGCAATTTGTTGGGCTATTTGCCGACGATTTAATAGCGATAAACAAGTTTGGTTGAGTTTTATCTGCCCTGTTTGATTGGTAAGCCCCAGATAAATACTGCGCAGCAAAGATGTTTTGCCAGCACCATTTGGGCCAACAATAGCAGTAACCGAATTCGCCACCAACTCAAAGTTAATGTCGATTAGTATTTGCTGTTGTTCTGTTGCCCAATTTAAATTAGATACTTGTAAACTTGCTGCCATTCAAAACCTAAAGTGCATTCCGATAAACTTTCGATGAAACACTTATAGCCGATTGAGCATTAAAGCAATAATTTAGAGCAAAACCTCTTTTTCAGGGATGAAAAAGCGGAGCGTACAAGGACGTATTTACAGCGTTTTTGCGATAATTATGCTTTAGTGCTCCATCCACAGACTAGAAGGTTCACGTGCCACCCAAACTTCAGCGGAAAAACGCTCAGCAGCAAATAACAAAAGCCACGCAAAAACCTGCATGGAAGGAAGAGAAGAAATTTAGCTACTTTCGTGTTTTCCCGCACGAAACTTAAAAATTGGTATCTGACTTATTGCTTGCCAATACATAGTAAACAAACAACATACAGTTGCGGGTACAGTTGCAGACTCTCACTGCATTCCCAATAGCGGCGCATTGTAACAGTATCGAAATGGAATTCAATTTATAAAAAAACAGCCAATCGTTAAATTGGCTGTTTCAATTATTCTAAATAAACTTTTCTAAAAGTTACAAAAACTAAATTAACAATTGTCCTTCTGACGCTAATACTGCGCTACCACCAATATTCACGGTTAATTCGTTGTCTTTGTTCGATACCATATCTACATGTAAGAAACTGCGGCGGCCTTGGTGTGCGCCACGCTCTGCAACAAAGTTAGATGGTAATTCAGAATACACAGGGAACTGATTTAAATAGCCTGCAAATGCTGGGATGGACGCACCAATTGGTGGATCTTCATGAATACCAAATACAGGACCAACTAAACGACAGTGGAAGTCAGAGGTTGAAAACGCACTCTTACCGCTAAACAACAAGATCGCATTCGCGCATGTTGCTGGTGCAGCCGAACGCGCCCATGCATCATAATTAAAGCGCGCGGCTTTAAGTGACTCAAAACTATCAACTGGCACAATCAAATACGGAATATGGGTTGCCACTAATAATGGGGTAAAACCATTGACGTTAAAGTGATAACTTTCAATCGATAACATATCACCCAGCTCTTCAGCACTTGGGGTGAAACGGTCAAATTCCAGATTGGCTGTAGTCGTAAATTGATTAAATACAGGTTCACCGTTTTCCATAATCACTTTACAACTAACACAACCATGGGTTTCTTCTAAACTGAATTGATTTTCACCATCTTTTAATTCAATTTCACCTGTTTTGGCTAATGCATAAATTGCCGCGATAGTTGGATGTCCACCAAATTCGAATTCTCTTTTACCATTAAAAATGCGAATTTTCTTTTGCGCTTTGTCACTAGGTAAAATAAATACTGTGCGCCATAAGTTAAACTCAGCTGCAATTGCTAACATTTGCTCGTCTGACAATGCTTGAGCATCTGGCACGACTGCGATTTGCGCCCCTTCAAAACGTTTTTTGGTAAACACGTCAACCGTATAAAATTTAATAGCCATAGATACTCCGTCAAATTTGTGTTTGTGCGCTATTTTTTATAATAGTCTTATTAGCAGGAATTGCCTTTAAAATTAATACCTTTTTAATCAATCATCAAGTACTTATGCATTTGCACTGACAATCGCCAGTTATTTTTTATACATTCTGCAATCGCAAGTTCAGTTGCGCGCTTTTTTTGGCTGATTGGCTGCAAACAGACTTCAACAAAATTATCATGGGTCACTTGTGCAAGCAAAGCATGTAAATCTTCAATGTGTTGTTCAGTTGCGACTGGATGTTTAATCTCGTTGGCGCGGTTTAATGCCGACTCAAGCACTTTGTAGCCACCTTTCATACCCACTTTTGGTGATACAGTTACATAAGTATCTTTATGGGTATAAATTTCAAATGTACCACTGGTTTCTATTTGGGTAGTAAAACTATTGTTGTGCAATAATTCAGTTAACGGGCGCAAATCATACATACAAGGCTCACCGCCGGTGATCACTATGTGTTTGGCCGAGTAATTTTGTAAACGAGCCAACAACATCTGCTCATCTAAATCAGCCCAACAATCAGAGGTGTTTGACACATTTATAATGTTTTCAACATCCGTTAGTTTAGTTTTATCAACTTCCCATGTGTGTTTAGTATCACACCAAGAACAGCCCACAGGGCAACCTTGCAAACGCAAAAATATCGATGGCACGCCTGTTTTTGCGCCTTCACCTTGTATGGTTTCAAATATTTCATTAACCGGATAATTCATATTAGGCTTGTAACCTGCCTTTTACTGAGTACACTTATCGCCGCATTATAAGCTGAATTGAGAGGAAAGTATGTCTGAAAAAGTAGTTGTTATATATTCTGGTGGTATGGACTCATTCACTGTACTCAATTTGGCTATTCAGCAAGGCTTTGATGTATACGCCTTATCTTTTAATTATGGTCAGCGCCATGTAAAAGAATTAGAGTACGCAAAATCTGTCTGCCAAGGTTTAAATATTCCACATAAGATTGTTGATATTTCAGCAATTAATCAGCTTTTGGCAGGTAGCTCATTAACCGATGATATAGACATTCCCGAAGGCCACTACGAAGAAGAAAATATGAAATCGACTGTGGTACCAAACCGCAATATGATTTTATTATCACTCGCTGTTGGTTATGCGGTTTCGATAAAAGCCAATAAGGTATTTTATGGTGCACACGCAGGCGATCATGCCATTTACCCTGACTGCCGCCCTGAATTTGTTGAAAAGATGAAAGCGGTTTGCGCAATAGCCGATTACCAACCTATTAGCATTGAAACGCCATTTTTAAACGACAGCAAAATAGACATTTTAACCCAAGGTTTAAACATGGGTTTAGACTATAGCCAGACATGGACATGTTATAACGGCCGTGAGCAGGCTTGTGGTAAATGTGGTGCCTGCACTGAACGTTTAGAAGCATTTAAACTTAACAATGCAGTTGACCCACTCACGTACGAAAATTAATTATTAAGTTAGTCACTATAAACGTACTTAAACATTAACTTAGCGTTAATTTCTCCAACTTTAAGTTCCGCGATTGGTTGATAGTCTGCTTGTTCAAAAAAGCCTATGTAACTGTCAACCGTTACTAACACACCTGCCCCTTGGCTGTTTTTATCTTCGGCTAACATAGTGTCAATTGCATCTAACAAATAATGTCCGACACCATGGTGTTGATGATTTGGGTGTACCGCAATAAAAGCAATTAAATGGTATTGTTCTGCGGGAATGGCTTCACGTACCTTCTGTTCTTTTTCTATCATGGCTTTGGTTGATACCATTCCAGCGGTTAACATCATTTTTAACCGCCAGTGCCAAAAGCGTTTTGAGCCAAAGTTACTATTAGGCTCAATTAAACAAGCCACAGCCAACAAGTGATCATCGTCGTCATAAATGCCAATCATCGGCTGGTTTTGTTCCCAAAAGACCAACAATTCTTCACGAATAGCGGCACGGAGTTTTTGTTCGTAACCTTGCTCTTTGCTGTTAAAACAATCCATAAAAAATGGATCATCATGGTAAGCCTTATATAACAAAGAACTTGCGATATTGATGTCCTCACCCGACAGGTAAGCAGCGTTTAATATTGGCGTTGCACTTTCCATAAGTTTTATATTTATTTTGCTGAACACAAAATAAATATCGCCTATTTTGCTGTTTTTTCAACCTGCTTGGGTAATTTTTCTAGCAATTTATTTAAGGCGCGAATAAGTTGATATTTATATAGGCCTATTAGCGCTAAAACCAACACAAGCCATAAAGCGAAGTTGCTTGAAGGCTGTACTTGAGTTTTATTTATTAAATGCACAGTTAATCTATTTTCTATTAACTTTGTTTGGTCAACTATCAGAACACTTTGTTGTTTAAGCTTTTCTAATTGATTGGCAAAATCTAACCTAGCTATCAGTTTGTCCGCTAAATTAGTAACATCATCTAAGGTATCAATATTGTTCTTTTGCCAAATTTTCAGCGCCATTTTTGTTGGTATATCGGCAAAATCATGGACAACTTGTTTAAAGTGTTGTGCCGAATTTGGGTAGCTTGAAATCAATGCATTTAGCTCTTGGACAGTTTGAGCGTAAAATATAGATTCGTAATTTTGTAATAACCTATCAGCCGCGAGTTGTAAGTTTTCCAGCTTTTCTTCCGCTTGTTTGTAGTTTAGTGCATTAAATAAGTCGGTTTGATTGGCATTAGCCGTTAATTGCTCAAATTTAGCTTCATTCTTGTAACTACGCATACGCTCTAACGTCGGCTCTATTGCTCTACGATAGTTATTTTTACTCTCATCTATTTGCTTGAGTGACGACAACACAATTTCTTGGCTTTGTTTATATTGCTCAGCTTGTGCAATTAACACATCCATTTTGTTAACTAGTTCGGCAATGTCGGTTAGCACGCTTGAAAAGTTGCTTTCGGCCATAGGGTGAATCAAAGATCCGTTAATAGCCGCTTGTATAGCCAGTAAATTCTGTTTAATTTCGGTCGTTTCAACTTGTACATCTTTGCTTGTACTCGGCTGCTGTGCTGCAACTACATCTCTAATTTTTTGGCTTTGAATTAAATAATCACTGGTTTGATTATGCTGAAACAAGCCAAATATTATGGCTAAAACCGCAGTTACTATAATTGTGATAAATAAGCTTTTACTAGAACTAAAATTATATTTGTGATGTAAAGAAACTAATTTATCTTTTAGTGAAGGGCTCGCTTTTCCCTCTTCACTTAAAACTTCACTTGCAACCTCATTTACCTCGCAAGACTCAGAAGTTTGTGGTGTTTCTGTGTTTTTTGACTGCGGCTGGCTGACATCCAACTCTAAGTTTTCTTGTTTCATATCTTTTAACTTTTAATTAGCGCAGCAACAATTTAGCGTTAAAACATAGCAATTGGCAAATTTAACTTGAATATACTCGGTCTAGTACCAATATCTTGAAAAGTTATTTCAGTTCTCAAAAATTTGGTAAGCATATGAGTTTAAAAATTGGCATTGTGATGGATCCCATCCAAAGTATAAATATTAAGAAAGATTCAAGTTTTGCAATGTTGCTTGAAGCACAAGCACGTGGCTATGAAATTTATTACATGGAAATGCAAGACTTGTATTTAATCGATGGTGAAAGTTATGCCAACACCCGTAAACTAAAGGTAGAACAGAATCCCGACCAATGGTTTGAGTTTTTATCAGAAAGCGAAGCTTTACCACTTGCTGAGCTAGACGCCATTTTAATGCGTAAAGATCCACCTTTTGATACTGAATATATTTACGCAACTTATATGCTAGAGCGCGCCGAAGAAAAAGGCACTTTGATTGTAAATAAACCACAAAGTTTACGTGATGCTAACGAAAAGCTTTTTACCGCTTGGTTTAGTGATTTAACTCCAACAACTTTAGTATCGCGCGATAAAAACCAAATAAAAGCGTTTCATGCCCAACACAAAGACATCATCTTAAAACCGCTTGATGGTATGGGTGGCGCATCAATTTTTCGTGTAACTGAAAACGATAAAAACCTTGGGGTGATTATTGAAACCCTAACTGAGCATCAAACTCGTTATGCTATGGCCCAAACATATATTCGAGAGATTACCGAAGGCGATAAACGCATTTTGGTAGTAGATGGTGAACCGGTTGAATATTGTTTAGCGCGTATTCCGGCGCAAGGCGAAACCCGTGGTAACTTAGCCGCAGGTGGTCGTGGAGAAGCAAGACCACTTTCAGACAGCGATTGGCAAATAGCTAAAACTGTAGCACCTAAATTAAAAGAAAAAGGTCTGATTTTTGTTGGTTTAGACGTTATTGGTAACAAGTTAACGGAAATTAATGTAACTAGCCCAACTTGTATTCGTGAAATTGAAGCTGCATTTGGCATTAATATTTGTGCACGTTTATTTGATGCAATTGAAAAGCGCTGCCAGCAATAATACCAGTACCTGTAAATTTGTGGCTAACGCTCGTTAGCCACAAACTTTTAAAGCCAAATTGAAACTATTCTGATTATTTTGTGCTTTTTCCTTCTGCATATTTAAGCTGTAAACCCATTAAAAAACGGCGTAAAACTTGGTCTTTGCATTCGCGATAATGGCTGTGATTGTTTCTTCTAAAAAACGCACTGAGCTCATGTTTGCTTAAATCGAACTCAGCTAACTTTAAAATAGCCAATATATCTTCAGCTTGTAAATTAAGTGCAATTTTCAGCTTCATAAAAATAATATTGTTGTTTAAATGGTCTTCTGGTTTAGGTGTTGGCCCTTCACGTTTACCGCGTTTTAAATTTATAAAACCATTTAAAAAGGTAGAAAACTCTCTGTCACTGCAGCGCACGTAATAAGCGTCGTCATCTTTTTTTAACCACTGCGCAATTAAATCTGGCGCGGCTGCAGTACCAGCCGTTTCCATCATTTGTGACATTTGCGCTTCGTTCAAGTTAAAGGTGTAACGCAAGCGGCGTAGAATATCGTTATTCGTCATTAAAACTTTCTCGCTTTAGGTTTGTTGCTACTGCGTTTTTTCGGCATGGCACGTTGTTTAGCTCTGCGTTTTTCTGCAGCCCGGCTGTTTTTGCGGCTATTAGTGTTTTTAGTTGGATCAGGTTCATACCCTGCCAACCATTGTGGCGCGAGCCTTTGGTCTAACAAAGCTTCAATATCTTCTAATAGATAATTTTCATCTTCACAGACTAAAGTAATCGCTGTGCCAGTATTGCCCGCACGGCCTGTGCGACCAATGCGATGGATATAATCTTCAGCCGCATACGGCAATTCATAATTAATTACATATTGTAGTTGCTGAATGTCAATTCCGCGTGCGGCGACATCTGTTGCAACTAACGCCCTAACCTCGCCAGATTTAAAATCAGCGAGCGCAGCATCGCGCCTGCTTTGGGTTTTATCACCGTGGATCACTTGGGTTTTAATGCCATCTTTAATCATTTCTTTGGCAAGATTATCTGCACCTTGTTTGGTGCGGGTAAATATCAATACTTGCTGCCAATTTTTTGAGCCGATTAAATAAGAGGTTAATTCTCGTTTTCTATCCGCATCTACCTGATAGACAATTTGTTCAACACTGGTTGCGGCGGTATTTCTATCGTCCACCTCAATTAAAGTTGGATCCTTGAGTATACTTTTACTCAGCTTAAAAATGCTTTGGTCGAAAGTTGCTGAAAATAACATGGTCTGCCGCTGCTCAGGCACGCGTTTTAATATGCGTTCAATATCATTAATAAAACCCATATCTAGCATGCGGTCGGCTTCATCAAAGACCAAAAATTTCAAATGGCTTAAATCAACCACCCCTTTAAACATTAAATCAATTAATCGCCCTGGGGTTGCCACCAATACATCAGCCCCATCTTTTAAGCGATTAATCTGTGGGGTTAAACTGGCACCGCCATAAGCAATTTCAATTTTAAGCTCAGTGCTCTCAGCGTATTGGCAAAAATTGTTGTGCACCTGCTGCGCAAGCTCTCGGGTTGGTGTTAACACTAGAGCAGCAAGTTGTGTTGAGTCTGATGTACTAACTGGTTTTGCTAATAACTTATCAATTATCGGCAATGCAAATGCAGCGGTTTTACCCGTACCTGTTTGTGCGCCAGCCATAATGTCTTTGCCTTGCAAAACCACTGGAATAGCTTGCGCTTGAATGGGCGTTGGTTGCTCATAACCTAATTGGTTGAGCGTTTGTAAAAGCGTGGAATTTAACCCAAGGGCAGCAAAAGACATAAATCACCAGTAACATTGAAAATCGGCGGCGATTATAGCTACAATCGACAGCTGTTGCGAACCAAATAAAACAAAGGACTGTTGGAATTATTATGCATTCTCAAACACAATTACCAGCCGAAGTACAAAACACCCTAGAACAAACTTTTGGTTTTAGCCAATTGCGCAGCGGCCAAGCAGAGGTAATAAATAACCTACTTGCTGGCAATTCTTCATTAGCGGTTTTTCCTACGGGTTCAGGTAAATCTTTGTGTTACCAGTTGACTGCCCTGCACTTGCCTTATTTAACTTTAGTAGTTTCGCCACTCCTTGCATTGATGAAAGATCAATTAGATTTTTTAACTAGCAAAGGCATAGCAGCAGCAAGTTTAGATTCAAGTTTAAGTTATGAAGAATACCAACAAGTTTGCGCTGACATTAAACAAAACAAACTTAAAATACTAATGGTGTCAGTCGAGCGTTTTAAAAATGAAAGGTTTCGCCAGCTAATTGATTCTGTACCCATTTCAATCTTGGTGGTAGACGAAGCGCACTGTATATCTGAATGGGGACATAATTTTCGTCCCGATTATTTAAAGCTACCAGCCTATAAAAACGAGCTGAACATCCCACAAGTATTGTTATTAACCGCCACAGCAACCAATAAAGTAAAACTAGATATGGCAAATAAATTTGCTATAGATAAACAACATATAGTGCAAACCGGCTTCTATCGCCCCAATTTACACTTAGATATTGAAGCTGTTACTGAGCAAGCCAAAAACAACACATTGCTTAATATTGTTCAGCGCAAAGTAGCCAACCAACAAGCTGGTATTGTTTATGTAACGCTGCAAAACACCGCAGAGCAAGTTGCTGAGTTTTTAACAGCAAATAATATAAACGCTAAAGCCTATCATGCGGGTTTAGACAACCAGCTGCGCCAGACTATTCAGCTCGATTTTATGAATAATCAAGTTGACGTTGTGGTTGCTACCATAGCCTTTGGCATGGGCGTTGATAAAAATAACATTCGTTTTGTAATTCATTACGACTTACCAAAATCGATAGAAAACTACAGCCAAGAAATTGGGCGCGCTGGGCGTGACGGGCAAAATGCACACTGCATAACGCTGGCTAATTTAGACAGCTTAACCACGTTAGAAAACTTTGTTTATGGTGACACACCTGAGCTTGCTGGCATTCAGATATTACTTGAACAGATAGCAGAACAAAGTTATCAAGGGAACGCAAATTCCAACCAATGGGATTTATTAATTCACGATTTATCAAATCAAACTAATATTCGTCAACTACCGCTAAAAACCTTGTTAGTTCAACTTGAACTTATGGGCGTGCTAAAACCCATGTATAGTTATTTTGCCGAATACAAAATTAAACCACTAACCGAACAACAAAAGATTCTGGCTAAATTTGATAACCAACGTCAAAGCTTTTTACAGCAAATATTTGCAAACACAGATTTTAAACGCACTTGGGGAACAGTAAATTTTGATGCTTTGCAGCAAGCACTACCAAACGAGCGCGGACGCATTATAACCGCACTAGAGTATTTAGCGGAGCAAGGCTTAATTGAATTACAAAACAGGCTAATGACAGAGGTTTACCAAGTAAACATGCAAGTTTTAAACAATGGAAACTTAGCCAATGAGTTGCATGGTTATTTTACTGATAAAGAAAACAAAGAGATAAACCGAATAGCAACTTTGGTACGATTTTTTGAACTAAATAAATGCTTGAGCTACAACCTTGCCGCATATTTTGGTGACAAAAACGCGCCTGAACATTGTGGCCATTGTTCGGTTTGCCAAGGTAAAGTTGCCAAACTGACCTACTCCACTGCAGCTAATTGGCCAGATAGTCAGCAAATTGAGCAAGTGGTATCGAACCTTAAAACTTATCTTGAAAGTAAAGATGAAACTCCATCAAACACCACAATCACCCGCTTTTTAACTGGCATCAGCACACCTATGTTTGCAAGGCACAAAGTAAAAGCGAATGTTAAAGGCTTTGGGATATGTGAGCAGTTAAGGTATGCAGAAGTTAAGCAAAAAGCTGCGGAGCTATCAGAATAAACTTATGTGTTGCTGCTAACTATGCAACAACACATTTTTAATGTAAGACATAACCAAACATTAAGCAGTCGGAAAAGTTGCCTTCACCAACTCAACTTCATCATGTTGTTGTTTTGCGGCAATAAGTGCTGGGAAGTCGCTAAAGTCGTATAACTGGCGGAATTCAGCCCAGTCGATTAAACCGATTAAACACATGGTTGGGTAGTTTAATTGGTTAAACGCGCCAAGTTTGGCTTGTTCTTCTAACCACATTAAACAGGTTGGAACGCGGTCCATTTGCAGTGAGAAAATTAGTCGCTCATTCGATACTTCAAGTTCAGAGCGCATCCCCATAAATAAAATTACTAATGAGTCGGTTACTGCATCAATTGCGCTGATTAAATTAAGTTCACCTAAAGTCAGTGCCGGTAGTTTTTTTAATTCAAACAAATATTGGGCGATTACGTGCGAGTCGAAAATTGATTGATCGTCTACTACTAAAGTCGGTAATTTTTTAATTGGGGTAATGCTGGTATAAATTTTTCTAAATTCTGGATCGTACACATTAACGTTGTGAAAAGTGTAATCTAAACCGTCTAGTAACATGCGAATGCGACGAACATAAGGAGACGGATTTGAGCCGTATAATTCTAAAGCCATTGATATTTTCCTACTAAAGCTGAATAACTGCTTCAAATCATAAGCGCAAAGTCCATTCCTGTCAGGTGTTTAACTTATTAATTTTTAGTAAAAGTATCTATTTTTTCTGCTACTTGGCTCGCCCAAGGTTCGAACAACCAAAAGGTGTGCGGTATATTATCAAAATGGAACTCGCTTGCTCTTTTACCAAGTTTATTCAGTTTAGTTTTTGCTAATTCAAAACCAACCGAAAACCTTGCTTGACCACTACCAATTAACAACAAGTTAGCAGATTCAGAGTTAATATGTTCTACAGGCGAAACGGCTTGCCACAACCTTGGATTTTCTTCAAAAGTTAAACCGCTTAGCCAAAGAGCCATTGCCGAGTTTTTCCCTTTTTTATTTTCGTATTTGAGTGCGGCTTCATCAGTTAGGTTTAACACCCCATCCATATCAATAATATGTTTGAATTTAATGCCTGATGGATTGTTGTTTTTTAGGCCAATTAGAGCTGCTATATGGCCACCGGATGAACCACCACCTATGCTGATATTGTTTAAATCGACCAATAATTTTGGCTGTTGTTGTGCTATCCAGCTAAAGGCTAATTGTAAATCAGTTAAACTTGCTGGGTAAGGAGCTTCAGCTGATAACGTATATTCAGGTACAAATACTAAATAACCTTTTTGTACCAACAAACTAGCCAGATAATGCATATGCGATTTATTGCCAGAGCGCCAGCCACCACCGTGAATAAGTACCACACTGCTATAGTTTTTTTGAACTTTAGAAGCTGACTCCCCATTTAAGCAAGTCGGATGACTGTTAGGATAGAAAATATCTAAATGTAAACTACGCGGCCTGTCTGTTTTTTTATGCTCAAAATAAGCGATATCAAACTGTGAGCAAGCACCATGCGCTAACGCTATGGTTGGAAATTGCATGCTTGGCTGTTTTTTCGAGTAGCGTGCGTATCGCTCGTACACAGTATAACCATCATCTACCAAGTAACTATCGGCTTTTACCTTGGCCATAGTTGTCATATATGTTGCAATTAAACTCAGTCCAATAAGGGCTTTGATTATCTTATTCATGCTAATTTCTTTATTTTATCCCGCCAAAACAACGTGCCACCGGTAGCATTACTCATTTATTTAATATATCATTTACATAACAAATATAAAACAATATCGGCATAATATGAAAAAACAACTTTCAACTCTGTTTATTTCTCTAGCTTTAACTTTTAGTGCAAACATTAATGCACAAACTCTGGTTATGGCAGGTGACTCAACCATGCAAGATGTTGACCCCGAGCGCGGCCCTGATTTTGGTTGGGGGCAATTACTGCCAACCTTGAAGAATGCAGACTCTAGTTTAAAAATTTCAAACCATGCCAAAGGTGGTCGAAGCACGCGCACCTTTATTGAAGAGCAAAGATGGCAAGCCGTAATTGACGAAGCTCAAGCCGGTGACTGGGTAGTTATTCAGTTTGGTCATAACGATGCCTCATATCAGAAACAAGACAGATATACTGCGCCTGTTGACTATAAAGTTAACCTAGAGCGAATGGTGTTAGAAGTTAGGCAAAAACATGCATTTCCAGTGTTAATCACTCCGGTAATGCGCCGATACTTTGATGGTGAAAATAAACTAAAAGATGCACATGGCATCTACCCAAGCCTAGTTCGTGAAGTCTCACGTGAGCAAAACGTACCTATGATTGATTTGATGAAATCAAGTGGTGAGCTATTAACCTGTTTGGGCCCAGAACAGTCGAAATCTTTATTTATGAGTGTTGAACCGGGTGAACATCCGCGTTACCCAGAAGGCAAACAAGACAACACCCATTTTTCAAAATTTGGTGCGGTTGAAATTGGCAAATTAGTTATCCGTGAAGCGCAAGCGAAGTGGATCCAACTATTCACATACAACTTCAAACAACCTGAAGAAACTATTTCACAGCAATGCGCAAGTATTCAAAAAGCATTGAATAAAGGTTAAATACCCTTTTTATTAAACGCCCTAACCATAAATTATGCATGTCGTTAGGAATTAGTTAGGGCGTTCTTTTTTGTTACAAGTAACAGTTTAAAACTTATAACTAACACTCAACCTAGCACTAAATGGTAACGCTGGGTGATAATGAATGTCTTCAACGCCCTCGTCAGCTTCGCCGGTTAAACGCGATGGATAAAAATATTCAATATCACGTGCACTTGAATTGGTTAAGTTAATTAGATCTAAGTGATATTGCCAATGCTCTGTTTCATAACCTAAACGCATGTTTAATGTTGTGCTTGCATCCGCATTTACTTCGCCCTGCTCTTCTAACGGTCGTTTGCCAAAATAGCGCACACGCAAACTACCAAACCAACCTTGCTCAGTTTTCGCGGTTATACCCGTTTGTGCTACATGTTTAATTGCGCCCGGCACATAGTCGTTTGAAGCTTGGTAACGCGCATCTGTATAGGCATATTCGAAGTCAAACTGCCAGTTAGGATTAATTTGATAATAACTGGTTAACTCAAAACCTTGGCGCTCGCTTGCATCACTGACTTCAGTATTACCTGCATCACCAACAAACAGGAGTTCACTGTCTAACTCTAACGCCCATAACGCCGCCGACACGTGCCAGCCAGATAATTGCTCTGGTAATAAAAAGCCACTAAAGCCAGCTTCCCAACCAAGTGAACGCACCAGAGGATCGACTTTATCTATGGCTTCGCCCGATTGGGGATCAATACTTATGCTTGTGCCACGTGCATCATTTGAATGAAAACCTTGGCCTATGGCAAAGTGCCAATTTAAATGTTCAGACTGTTGGAAGTTCAAACTGGTTTTAAACGACCATAAATCATCTGAGTTTGAACCTGAGTTGGCAGATAAATCATAACCAAATCTATTCACGCCAGCTAAATCAGTTACTTCAAAATCATGGTTATCGTAACGCACAGCAAAATGGCTAGTTAGCCTATCAGTCCACGCGAGTTTGTTTTTCCAATATGCACTAATGCTTGATTGCTTAACTTTGTCACTGCGGGTTACACCCAAACGTTGACGCTGTTTGGTATGGTATAAACCAACTTCGTCGATATCATCGAATCGCCACTGTGCACCAAAGGTTTGCTCGCTCGCAAAGCCAAACAGGTTAAACTGCTCTGTGTAGGTTAAGTTACCACCGAATATATCGCGTTTATCAACCTGCTCAAATTGGTCACCATTAATTGGATCATCTAAAAAGTAAGTAAAGTTTGACCACAAATTTAGTTCAGAGCTGATCCAATATTGGTTAAAACTGATGTGATCATTTTGCCAAGCTAAATTTAAGCTCACACGCTCACTTTGGCCACCAACACTTGTATCAATTGACCCGTATTTATCAATTAAACCACTAGTTACAGCTCGGCTAGGAATTTGGTCTGCACTATTCCAACTGTTATCGTAATACATAAAACTGATATCGAGCTGGCTATCGCTTAATTGGCTGGTTAATTTGGCAAAAAAGTTAGTTTTTTGCGTATCTTCATCAACATCTGTCCAAGGACCTGTAAATTTTTGGTGCTCAGCAGCTGTTACTAAGGTTGAATCTTCGGTAACTTTGCCGCTATAAATTGCCAAAAATCTTTGATATTGATCATCGCCTAAAGTTGCTTCGACTTCTGATTTCGCTTGATTGACGGTAACAAACTCACCTGAGCCAGCGCCACTAAAATCCCCTACTTCGCCATAATAACCACCTTTTTTATAGGTCATAGTGGCAATGGTTTCAGGAATGATAAAGTTTAAGTCGGTGTAACCTTGGCCATGGCCATGCGTGACCATATTAACTGGCATACCATCGATAGAAGTCGCAAAATCAGTACCGTGATCAAGGTTAAACCCACGTAAAAAATACTGATTTGCTTTACCTGAGCCTGAATGCTGAGTTACCACCATGCCCGGGACAAACTCTAAAATATCACCGGTGCGTGATAAAGGTCGTAATTCAAACTCTTGTTGGCTGACAACACCTTGTGACGATGAGATATTGTCTGGTGACAATACAACTTGGCGACCAACAACTTCGATTGATTCAATTTTGTCTTTTTGTTCAGTGCCTTCATGGGCAAAAACAAAGTTAGGGAAACCGAGTGCAAGTGCAATTGATGCAGCTAAATAGTTCACTTATTTATTCCTGTTTTTGTATAATAAAGAACTTACAATTGACTAGTTCTTTGCTTTGTGGAGAATTGATTCAATCATTATCAATCAAATATGGAAAACCGATAAGCACTCGGTGTTAACAAATGTTTTTTACTAAAAGTTTGTCAAATTGGCTCAATCAACATAGAAGTAAACCGAGTTTACCCGCACTTGGCGCTAGAGAAATTCAAGTATTAAAGTTGTTTTGGGCGACTAAATCAGCCAATGCGCAACAAATATTCGAAGCTGTTGGCCAAGACGACACTAGCTTGTCGACTATTCAGAGTACGCTTGAGCGTTTATATCGAAAAGAGTTACTCAGCCGCGAAAAAGTTGGTCGCAGTTATTTGTACTCAGCTAAAATATCTCAGCAGCAGGTTGTTCACCAATTATTGAATGATATTTCACAAGAAATTAGCGATGGTAATTTAGCCCCTATGATTTCAGGTTTTATGGACTTTATTGCCGAACAAGAAAACCAACAAAAACCTGACGATAAATAATGCCAGCCATTGCTGTTTCAATTGGCCAAATAATTTTATTATTTTCCCTGATATTTTACGCAAGCTCAGTAATACAAGCTGTTGTCTACAATAGTGTTTTCAGCAAGCTTATCAAATTAACAAGCAATTGGCGCAACCTCTCATCAAGCATGTATTTGCTCTACGCGCTTGTGCCGGTTTTTATTGCAGCTCTTGCGACCGTTATTTTATTTAATCCGAATTTAATTCCAAATTTAATAACCCCTCACTGCCACGCACAAAATTGCCAACCGCACACAATTGTTAGCTCAAATACACACGCGCCTGTCGATTATTTAATTGTTTTTATTACTGCGATTGTTGTAACTGTAGCTGTGTTAATGCTTAGGCAAATTAAGCTGGCAAAAACTTACTTCAATACACTGGATAGCTTTGCAAAAAATAGCCAACAAGGGTACAAAATCATCCAATCGGACCAAGCTATTGCTTGGTGTGCGGGGCTGCTAAACCCACAGGTTTTTATATCTAACCAACTGTTAAATACGCTTAATCAAGAACAACTTACTTTGGTATTGGCACATGAGTTATCACATAAACTACACAAAGATAACCTCAAAAAGTGGCTAGTAAGTTGGTTAGTTAAAGTGTGGCCATCCTCTATCGCAAACAAATTTTATGTTCAATTAACCAACACTATTGAGATTGAAGCCGATATGCGTGCGTTGAAGCAGCTAGAAGCAATTGATTTTGATACATACCAACAAACGATAGAAAACTTTTGCCAGTGTTCGCATCATCAACAAAGACACTTGGCAACAAGCGCACAGTTAAAAGCATCTAACAAAGGCAAAGCTATATTTTTTAGTTCTGCCTCAGCCATAATTGTTTCCGGTTACGCCTGTATATTAGTGCTGTACTTTCCAAAAGTTCTCCACCCAATAATAGAATGGCTAAGTTAAGCTGAATCTTAAGTAATAACTAACTTTCGAAGGGCATTTTATCCCCATTAATGCGTTGAATTCGCTTGTAATAGCCAGCTATTAGGCACGCAAATTCCCCTTGTTCTAACAATAAATATCTCCTTAGAAGGGTTATAGGGAAATTATATTAATAGTTACAACCTATTTGCTAACTTACTATCCAGAGTTTAGGTTAAATAGTTAAACTTGATTAGCGAATCAGAAACAAAAAAGCTGGATATTACTTGCGTAACATCCAGCTTTTAGTAAGTAATTTAACTTAGAGTTAAATTATAAAGTACCACGTAAGCCAATTAAGAATTGACGGCCATGTACTAAGTATTCAGTTGGAACATTGTTGTCAAAGTTTGTCCACTGTTTCTTAGCTTCATTAGTCAAGTTAATTGCTTCAAACGATAAAGCCATATCTTCAGTTAAGCTATATTTAGCTGAGAATTTCCAAGTACCTTTGTCTGCATAACCACGACCGTATGTACCTTCATCTTTGTATTCGTTATCTAACTCTTTGTTATAGCCGTCACGGTAACCATAAGAGATACGAGCACTCCAATCTTCAACTTCATAGTATAAAGTCGCATTGAAAGTATTTTCTGAAGTTTCGATAGCCACTAACTCACGTACTTGATCTGTGAATGGGTCTTCGTCTTCAAACGTGTAATCAATATAGGTGTAGTTAGTTTGAACACCAAAGTTATTAAATGGTTCTGGTAAGAAAGTTAATGGTTGCTGATAGATAAACTCAGCTCCCCACATACTAGTAGCTTCTGTATTGACTAACTGTTCTACTGACCATATATAATTTGGGAATTCACTATTAATACGAGCAACTTCATCGCTTGAAAGCTTGATACTATCGGTCAAATATTCATCAGATAAAGTTGAGTCTACAGATTTCTTACGCAAATCGGTAATATCTTTCATAAAGACTGTAGCTGCCAACAAACCTTCATCCGAGAAGTACCACTCAAGACCTAAATCCATTTGTGTTGATTCATATGGTTTAAGTGATGGACCAGCACCACGCTTGATCTTGCCCGGAGTGTTGTCTTCATCAACAACATCAGGATCCGCCAATTTAGGTGTAGTAACAACAATGTTTGATCTTAAATCTGACAATTTAGGACGCGTAATTGCTTTACCAATACTAAAACGGCCAACTAAGTCATCAGTTAAATCGACTGCTAAATTTAAAGACGGTAATAAATCAGTACCTGAGCTCTGCTCGTCAGTCCAAACGTGACCGCCTTCATAATAATAATTGCCATCTTCATCAGTCGCTGGTAACAATACATCTTTATTTCGACTGTTTTCCAAAATTATACCGGCTGAGTTTTTGTTATCTAAATAACGTAAACCAATGTTACCACGTACTGGCAAACCAAGGTCTAAGTTAAAGTCTAACTGTGCGTATGCTGCGAATACATCTTCTTTAATTCTATATATACGCTCAGCATCCAGACGAGTTTGGAAATAATCTTTGTTGCCAAACGCTGCCATCATCTTGTTGTAATCCGGCGTTAACCAAGAAGCACCTGTAAGTGTTGACGTACCAGGCACATCAGCTGCATTGCCAAACTCAACACCTAAATCAGACAAAGTTGTAGCATATTGAGCGCCAGCAATTACGGAAGCATCTTCTTCAACAACGCGAGTTTCACCACTTTTACCAGTAGTATCACCACTTTTTTGTTTTACTTTTTTCTCATGTTTTGAATTTTTCCAGTCGTTTCGGTATTCCATTTTAGCGGTTTCGAACTCCCGCTTATTTACACCAAAACGTAGAGTTAATTCATCAGATAATTCATAGCTGAAATCAAGTTTAATCGAACTATTATCGCTATCGATTGTTTGAGAGCGGTTTCTGACAAGACCTACGGTATAGTTGTCACCGTCTTGCATGCGCTCCATTAATTGCTCACGAGTATAATTGCCACCAGTATATGAATTATTTTCATCTGTACCCGAAATAACATGAGGTGCAAACGCCCAAGACATCATATCTTGGTTCATTGTGCCACCAGTTTGTAAAGGTGCAGGATTATTTAACAAGTCTAATGGATCAACATTGCTATCAAAGCTATACGCAACAGCTGATCCTGTAGAATCAAGTGCAAATGTGCGTTGATGCGGAACGTCTAATTCTGATTTACCAGAACCTACTAAAAACTCCATTTTTAGTTTGTCAGTTATATACCAATCTGCGTTAAATGAAATCTGTGTAAACGTTGATTCTGATTTATCTTGTCTCGCTTCTGAGCGAATAAAGGCATTAGAAAAAGAGCCTGCGACAATTCGACCAAAGTCATCACGAACAATAGCTTCAGGGAATTGTTGTGGATTCGAACCTTTATTATCACGGAATAGAACTGAATACTGATATTCATTCATGGTAGTAGATAACGAAGCGTGTAATACATCTAAACTTAAGGTTAAATCATCTGTTGGCGCAAACTGGAATGCAGTTGTTACACCTAGACGCTCTTGATTTTGTTCAAAAATAGAATAACGAGGTATACGAGGTAAATATAACCCATCTAAATTCTCATTAGTGTAAGTACCTTTAGGGTCTAAAGTAGTTACAGGCGCAGCCGTTAAACGATCTGCTGATCCATCTTCACCAGTGCCATACAGCGGATTTAACACAGCCCAGCGAACCGTAGTTGCACCTTCAGATTGAACAACACCTTCGTTGTAAGCTACAGATGCTAACACACCAAATTTATTGTCCCAGTTATGGCTTGCCATAAAAGATACGCGAGGTGTAGTTTCACCTGCAATATCGTTGTAACGGGCATTTAAGTTATACGCTACTTTCGTGCCTTGATATTGGAATGGTCTTGCTGATTGCAAATTAACATTACCACCGATACCACCATCTTCTAGAGCTGCAGAAGTAGATTTGTCTACTTCAACTTGCGTAAACAGCTCAGAAGCGAATGTATTAAAATCGAATGCACGAGAAGTGTTAGAACCACCACCAGCATCTGTACCAGCACCAGCTGAAGCTGATTCCATATCATTGATAGTTGTTTTTACAAAACGTGAACCTAAACCACGGATAGTGATTTGACGGCCTTCACCACCATCTTCTTCAACAGAGATACCTGGAACGCGGCTTAAAGAATCTGCTACGTTTAAGTCTGGGAACTTACCAATATCTTCCGCTAAAATTACATCTTTTGAACCAACAGCGTCACGTTTTGTCATAAGCGCTGCGTTCAAACTGCTTCTGAAGCCAGTAACCTTAATTACTTCGGCTTCTTCCTCTGCCCCTGCGTCAGCTGCAATAGCGCCTAATGGCATTAAAGCGCCGGTTAATAACATGCTTGAAAAAATTTTACTGTAGCTAAATGCTTTAGTATCTCTCATAGTTTATACCTTTTAGTTAAAGTGCTTTATTTAGTTGGACAGCTTCATAACTGCTTCTTACTAAATGCTTCCTTTATAATTTTACTTCCCATTAACGTGCCACCGGTAGCATAGTAACATATCAGACAAGCTAGACAACCCTAAAAACCAACATTTTTTAAACAAATCGGTTATAAAAATAAATTTAATAATTCAACTTGTTATAAAAACAAAGATAAACAACTGATATTTATTATTTTTAATAAACGAACGGGAAGGGCAACGAAAGGAATGTGAAACAAAAGTTTAAAAATAAAAAAGCCCTTGCATGCGCAAGGGCTTTTAACACCTATTAACATTTAACGAACAATTTACTATTTAGGCGTGATAACTAAATCGTCAATTGTCACAGTTAAATTACTTTCTGTGCGTAGTTGCAAGAATGATGTAGTTGTACCAGCAGGAATATCTACCGACACTGTTTGACCAATCTGCGGCGTTAAGTCTGCTAACTTACCTATGGTAATTTTAGAGCTACCACCGTGTAACGACTTACTGCTGCTAGAAGTGTTGTTGTCTAAGTACACAAAGAAACCTTTTTCGTCACCTTGTGCGTCAACAAGTTTAAATGAAACTGTTGCGCCGTTAGACAAATCTAACGTACCTTTAGGGTCAACATTTTCAGCACTTTCTTCGGTACCAGTGTCACCTATAGTAAAGCGACCACCACTTGAACCACCCAGTACAAGTTCACCGTTAACAATTTCTACTCCACCACCAGTTCTAATGTACATAGGTGCACTAGCATCTGTTGATAGCGCTTTGTATGCTGCGCTCAAAAACTCAGCTTGGTCAGCGGCAGAAAAGTCTTCCGTAATAGATTTAGTTTTAGGTGTAATCACTAAGTCATCAATAGTTACAAGTACGTTACTTTCAGCACGTAGTTGAATAAATGATGCCGCAGTACCTAAATCAGTCTCAATTGATATAGTTTGACCTATTTGACCTACTAGCTCAGACACTTTACCAACGGTAATTTTTGAGCTACCACCATGAAGTGACTTAGAGCTACTAGAAGTATTGTTATCTACGTAAACAATAAAGGATTTGTCATCAGCCAAGGCTTGAATATCAACCAGTTTAAAGCTCACTACAACACCTGCAGACAAGTCTAGTACACCGTTTGGAGCAACTGTGTCAGCAGTATCCACACTACCAGCGTCTAAATCACCGATAGTGAAACGACCACCGCTTGAACCACCAATTACCAATTCACCATTTACAGGGTCTACACCACCACCCGTTCTAACATAAAACGGTAAGTTGCTGTCTGTTGGCATTGCTTTGTAGGTTGCACTGAAGAACTCAGCACGGTCAGCCGCTGCAAATTCTTCTATTATGCTGCCTGCTGGCGCAGTTGGTGTACCACCATTGCCGCCGTTACCACCATTTCCGCCATTGTCTACAATGTCTGGAATTGTGTCGCCCGATTGGTCAATTTTGCCAATACCTGCGTTTGCAAGAACATAATCTTTAACGTCTGCAGCATCCATTAAGTGGTCTGCATAGTCATAAGTAACTTCGTACGTTGACGTTGACTGCCCTTCAATCTCAAAGGTTGTCTCCTCAGCTAAGTTTAGGTTACCTGCTGGTGAATAAGTTACATTAATAAACTCATTCCCACGTACGTTCCATAAACCTTTCTGCGATGAATCAAGTGAAACAATTGGGTTTTTAACGTTTTCAAATACGTTATTTTCAACCAATAGTTCTGCACCCATACGCGAGTTGATTGCTGAACCCGTGATGTTGTGGAAGTAGTTATTATATAAGTGGCCAAAACCGTATCGGAACAATGGAGTACGCGACTCTACGTTAGCAATATAGTTGTGATGCCATGTAATAAAACGGTCACCCTGCTCACTTGCGTCATCACTTGAACCATTCAACATAGTTTTATAGTGATCATGAATATAGTTGTACGAGATAGTAATGTTTTTCGCATTAAATCTGGTATCAAGCAGACCATCGTAATCGTCTTTTCCGACATTTAACGAACCGTGTAATTCGTTGTGGTCAATCCAAATTCTCGAAGTATCATCTTGTCCTTGATCACTTTGAATGCCAATGGCATCGCCAAAACTTGCAGGTACATCGTGAATTTTCAAGTTACGAATAATAATGTTATTCGCTCGCTCAATTTGGATGCCTATTCCATCGAATTCACCGGCGGCGCCAACACCAATAATAGATACATCATTCATATCTTTGATGTTAATACTACGAGTTGCGTTGTCAGTATTAGCCGGAGTAATAGTACCGTTTACATATACTGTAATCGGCGTACCAGCAGACTTAGCAGCAGCTAGAGCTTCTACAAGCGCCTTACCTGTGTCGACAGTTATAACAGTACCACCTACACCGCCAGTTACATCGCCATTTTCACCGGCGAAACCACCGTCGCCTTGCGCTGTTGGTTGATCGACAATTACTGGAGCATCAATTGGTTGAGGATTCCAACCATTGCCACTATCGTAAGACGCAAATACTTCAGCACGCGTTGCATAAGGTGCATTGGCTACACTTGAATCAGCAATTGCTGTACCAGTACGACCAGTTAAATCTAATGCATTACCAGCTAAATCCATGCTGCCGTATTCACGCCAACCTGTCGCATTATCGGCCATAGTTGGATTTGGATCAGGCTGTTTGCCAGCTGAGCTTGTATTATCAGCCCAACCATCAGTATTGATATGTGCGCCCAACTTATTGTTAATAAGAACAATGTTATCGAACACATTACCGTCACCAGAGCTACGTGCTATGTAAGTTGAATCGTCAAGTACACCATTTCCTAACGGACCTGGGCCTGAAGTAAACTCATTGTTCATAAATACAAAACCTGGGTCGGTTGCATTTTGAACACGGGCTTGAAGCACATAACCGCCGCTAGAATCATTCGGTGCATTTTTAGAATCACCTATGGTTCTAATTTCACTATCTTCAAATAAGGTAGCTACGCTGTAACCCCAAATGAAGTCAACGTTACCTGCAATTAAACAGTTATAGAACCAGTTATAACCTTTCATTAATAACGTATCTTGCTCACTAATGAAGTTCATATTGTTGGCAATTAAACGATACGGGCTATTAAAATAAATAGTTTCAGCTTGGTCACCTGACCCCGTTCTAACGTGAGTATTTTTCAGAGTGAAGTTGTTCAATACTAAATTGTCTGCACTTTCAACTAAAAATACACCACGAGAACTTGAACCACCGTTAAAGCCTTCAGAGTTATCGTATTGAACGATTGTATTATCTCGGCTTTCACCTTGAATGGTTAGGTTATTTTTATTGCGAAGGTATAACAACTCATTGTAAATACCATCTCTGATGGTAATTGTCATTGCAGTGTTTTTGTCTTCCATTGCGTAGTTTAGAGCACCTTGCAATGTTCTGAAATCAGCAAAGCCGTCATCATCCACAACCAAATCAGTACCTGACGGAGCTCCAGCTTTTGTTGTAAACGACCAACCAGCTGCTTTGCCGATACCATCGAAGTCAATGCCATTGATTTGTGCACCAGTAACTACATCATTGCCAACAATTACGTAGTACTCTTTACCGTACTCTAAAATGTTGTTGTGAGGTTTTATGGTAAGCGTGTTGCCATCAATCATAAATGGACGATAGTTGACATCACGAGTACGCCCACTCAGAGCTGCTACATTGTAAGCTAGCTTATCCATATCGCCGGATACTTTAATTTCGTCAACTTGAGTATCGGTTGCCTTGTCAAAAATGCGCACAACACCGGAAGCTCCTAATGTAGGAGTAGCATCAAACTCAATGGTTAAGCTACCATCAATATATTGAGCATTGTCACCTGGTAATGGCGTAACTTTAGCAGCTAAATTGCCATAATCAGTAGTCGAGTCAGTAAATGCTGGACCAATCATGACTGGTAACTGACGAATTACTGACGAATCAGACCCAGAAGTTAGGTATATAATCGCATCACCTTCAGCCAATGGGGTAACAGTAACGACACCGCCATCCATAGTCACAGATGCAACAGCTGGATTGGATGACTCTACAGTAAAGGTATCTGCATTACCGTCTTTTTGAGTTGCGGTAACGTTAAGAACTAATTCATCACCTAAAGCACTACCTGTCCAACTAACATCTGAAAAATCAGTGCTTAACAAAACAGGTTTAACGCTCGCGTCACCAATTTTAACATCATCAAGTTCAAATGAACGGTTGTTTGTGAATAGGCCGACTAAACCTTTAGCGGTAATTTGATCAGCAGAAACTGTGTGTGAACCAATCTCTTGACCGTCAACATATTGAGTAATGGTGTCGCCAATAACTTCGAAACGAACTGTGTAGAAAGTCCCATCTTCAGTTTCATTTTTAGCGCCCATATCAAACGCATATGGTACTTGGCTAGGGCGTTCTTGCTTGCCGTTCAACATAGTCGAAATTTCAGCTTTACGAGAACTTATGGCTGTTTGCATATTTAAGCCAGCACCATACCAGTTGTTTTCGTCTTGATAACGGCCCAAAATATACAGTTGTTTGTTAGCGGTATTACTGTTATCACGTGGACGAATCTTCATTTCCACAAAATAATCAGTAGAAGGTACATTAGCCATTACGCTGTCTTTAAGCGTGGCGATTACCCCGCCTGTAGTACCAACACTAAAGCGCATTACTTTATTGCCGTTTTTAAGAGTTATAACATCAAATGTACCGTCATCAGAACCAGCGCTAGTATCCCAATCGTCCAAGCTACCGTCCGAGAAGTCACTACAGTAGTATACTTCAGAGGCTGCATCAGCACAGTCAAACACTGGAGCAACAAAGGAGTTTTGGTATTCAATTTTGAAGTTATCTACTTCAATTACTGCACCGCCCTCAGTACGCAACTGAATGAATGAATTTTCAGTACCGATATCGCCCGGTATTTTCAACTCACCTAACGGAATGCTACCAACAGCTTCATTATAGATACGCGACGAACCACCGTGCATAGAGTTACTGCTACCAGAGGTATTATTGTCGATATAAACCTGGAATTTTTTACCCGCGGTTTCTTCAAGTACACTCTTAACGTCCATTACTATGTAGTAAGGTTCGCTTAAATCAAATACACCTAAATTAACAGTATCTGATGCACTAGAGCTAAAGCTGGTATCTGAATGACCAATAGTGAAACGACCACCATCTAACTTAACACCTTTAGAGGTAAGCTCAACTGTACCACCAGTTTTGTAGAACATTGGGTCTTTCGCACCTGATGAATCAACAGTGCCGTCAATTGCTTGAGTAGCTGAGCTGAATAAATCACCGGTAAATGTACTAAATGGCGCACTAAATGGTAAGAATACGTTAAAGTCAGGCTCAACTGGACCAACTGGCTCAGTTGGAGTTTCTTCGCCGTCAAATGTTTTCGCCACTGTATCGATTTGTAAATTATCGATAACGATACGAGTGCCACCAGCTGCACGCAACTGTAAAAACGATTTTTTAGTTGCATTGAAGTCACTACCCGCATATGTATATGATACACGTTGACCAACTTCCAATTTAGGCAAAGTTGCACCTAAAGCGAATAACCCGCCTTCTGTAGTATCACCGGTCGCTAAATCAACTTGTATAAGTTTAGAAATATCACCGTGAATTGATAAACCTTGAGATGCACTGTTATTGTCGGCATAGATGTAGAAAGTACCAGAGTCGGAAGCTTCTACAACATCAAATGAAATGGTAAAACCTTCACTTAGGTTATAAATACCAGAACCAACACTATCTTGAGCAGATGTTGCTTTTTCAGGTGTGGTATTACCGATAGAAATGCGGTCACCATCTAGTACTAATTTATTATCAACGATTTCAGGTGAACCACCTGTCACGGCGTACAAAGCACCACTACCAATATCTTTAGTAAGTCGTTTGTGATTTGAAGTAAAGAAGGTTGCATTGTCGGTATTAAAATCTTCAATTAATTCAATCGCTAGGTTAGTAGCCGCTTCTGCAAGTTTAACTACTTGCACATCGTTCTGTTCTTGACTAAATGCGATTTTATTGATGTTTCGAGCATCTTCTGCATCACAATTGGCAACTAAAGTTGCAATACCTTCATCACCTGATGCGGCACATACGCTATATACATTTGCTTCTGTGTCATAGCCTAATGATACGAGGTAATTCGTTTTAGTTGTTTCCCCCTCTGTGTGACTCATAGCCAAAACACGGCGACCAAAAACAAATTCGTAACTGCCAGTTTGTACTTCAGTATCACCTTGCATAACAGAGTAAGTGCCTTTCTTGGCATTACCCTCAGTGACAGATTCTGGCGTAAATACAATTTTTTGTTCTACAACATTTGGAGCATCAACAAATGGGTTGAAAACTTCACCAGAAAACTTAGATAAATCAAATGCATTGCCCGAAATTGAGCCAAAATCGTCTTCAAGTGTTTTAACGAAATGCGCTACTGCTTGATCGTAAGATACAAGCTGCGTTAGCGAAGCATTTTCTGGAACCGCATCTTTTAACCAGGGCTCAATAGCAGCGGCAAAATCTTCTGCAGATCGGTTAAAAAAGTCTTCAACAGACTCGCCTTCCGCTTCATTTAGATCCATTTTCGCATATGCTGCAGCTTGTGAGCTAATGGTGATGCCGTTTTCTGGGTTTCCATCTGTATCAAGCGATTGCAATAAACGAGCTAAATTTGCAACTTGCGGCGCCACTGGGTTGTCTGTTTTGAAAAAACTTAACGGCGTTACAAAGTTTTTAGGAGGAATTGGTGGTAATTTAAAATCACCTATATGAAAAACAATTGAGTCTCCTCGAAAATACTCAAACTCACCATTTTCGTTAGTAACACCAGTTGTTGTTTTGCCGTTTACATCAGTTCTAATATAAGACATGCCACCAACAGCGCTATCTATAAGCTTACCTGTTAGTGCAGGAGCTGGTGGCTCAACAACATTGATTTCTTGTTCAAATCCACATCCAGACAACAGCGTTGCGCCAATGACGCTGCTAAGTGTGGTTAATTTATAATTAAATTTCATAATTCACCTCTTCGGGTGCCAACACATATGATGTGTAAGCACCTTCTTTGTGCTTAAATTCTGTACGATTAATAAAACTTGTAATTGAATCCGATTTGGAAAGTTCTACCATAACTCTCACCTTGGTATAACAATCTACCTTGAGTAAACTCCCCACCATTGAAGTATTTAAGATCCGAGTTATCAGTTAAATTAACTGCATCAAAGTAAAGTTGGAAACCATCAAACAACTTAGCTTTCGCTTTAAAATCTAACGTTGCTAAACCGTCTTCAAATTGGTCATACCAATCTTTGCAGCGTTGATGTTCAGGCTTATCGAAAATGTAGTTCCCCTCGTCATCGATGCCTACTGACGCTTCTTTGTCTGTCGGACAATTCGCGACTGTCTTGCGAACTTTACTGCGGTAATTACCAATTAAACGAGCTGAGTAATCATCATTTTCCCAGCCGACAGTTAAGTTTGCAGTAATATCAGCTTGCTCCGGAAGAGATACTGTACCTCTGCGAATGTCATCAGGTAGTTTTGACTTACTGGTTTGAATGGTTGCATTACTTTGAATGAAGAGCCCACTATCGAAGAATTGGTTATAGCTTAGCTCTAGGCCATAAACTTTCGCCCATTCCCCATTTACAGTAATGTTTACGTTGCTAAATTCTTGTTCTTGAGAAATGATAAAGTCAGTTACCTGGTTCACTGGTAAAGTGAGAGGCATTTGTTCAATAGACATCTCTCGCCCAGTAGTTTCAGCAATAAACTTATCAATGTCTTTGTAAAATAATGCAGCTTCAATAAATAAATCTTCAGATTCATACCAGCTAACAGATAAATCATAGTTAACCGAGGTCATAGGAACCAAGTTAGGATTGCCAACGTCTATCTGGTTATTACCACCCAAGGTAAAATCCTGTAGCTCAAGCACTGAAGCACCTTGTGAAGAATCATCACAGTCATTGGTTTTACCCGGCGGGCATAACTCTATGTCACTATCAAACTTAGCGTAACCCCGATTATCTTTAAAGTTAGGTCGAGTATAACTGGTCCAAACCGCAGCCCTAACCAACAAATCATCGGTTGGTTCATAACGTAAGTGGGCACTAGGGAAAAACTCACTGTATTTATTTGTCGAAACTGGCATAGGGATGAAGATGTCTAACGCATAATCAACGCCTTCAACAAATTGGAAATCATCATTTTCTAGTGACAAATAACCAGTTGAAGAAAACTCTGTTTCTACATAACGAACACCTGTTATTAAAGTCAGCCGATCAGCTAACTCCATTTCCGTCATTACATAAGCTTCTTTAATACTTTCTTCCAAGCGGTAATCATTAGCAGTGCTGTCTATAGAACTTTCGCCGGCAGTTGCTAAATATTTGGTTGGTTCTGTCAAAGAGACTAGGTCTTGTAGCACCTGCTCACTCACAAACGGGTATTGAAATTCACTATTTGCAGGAATAGCTAATGAATATTTTTCACTATCTTCTACCGTTTGATGAGTAAATTGAACTGCATCTCTACAATCCCCATTGTCACAATATTCTTCCTCTGGCTCAAAACTCCAGCGGTCTTTGTCTGTTTCATGTGTTCTTTCACTCATAGATACACCGGCTTTAACATAATAAAGCCAGTCTGAATCTAAAAAGTCATATTTGATATTTGCACTAAAAGTAGAAATCTCATCAGTGCGAACACTATCTTCAAGAAACAGGTTGTCAAATTCCCAATGAGCTTTAGTGTCGACATCACCTTCACCTGAAGTACCGAACATACCAGCAGTATATTCGACTCCCATAATTTCAGCGGCTTCTTCACCTGACAGAACTCGAGCATCAGTTATGTTTTCATAACCTCTTCCGTAAACAATTAAGTCTCTCTCTCTAAATTGAACTCGATGATCACCGACAGAGTCTTCTTCAGCTTTTGACGAAGTATAGTCGTAGTCAAAGGTCCACGCGTCACCAATAAGGTGCTTACCACCCACGTTAATGGTCAATGTGTCTTTAGTTGAACCTTGGACAAAATACTGATGGAATACATCGATATCTGAAACTATAAATGAAGCTTCCTCAGGGTTTACATAGAGAATTTCACCAGAACCCACATTCCCCGCATCCTGGTAATCATAAAATTCTCTTAACGCAACATCATGGTCAGTAAATTCAACATAGTTTGTATTGAAATAAAACTGGTTTGCATCATCAGGCCGAACCTCAATGTTAAGACCAACTGTATGTCTTTCTCTGTCGGCTAACTCTTGACGTACTTCAAACTGTCGTGGTCCTATCAACAATGGATTTTTCTCAGCTTCTGCTTTGCTGAGTCCAAAATCCATTTGATATTCTCTAGGTTCATTTGAACTGTGATGGCGTCTTTCATTTACCTGTGTTTTACGTTCTTCCGTAGATAGCACAAACCCTAAACCAACTTTTTTGTCGAAAAGAAATTGTGTACCATCGATTGATATTTTAGGTGAATGCTCTCCACGCAATTCAGAATACGCAGTTTGCGCTTTAAATTTTAGCGTGTCTTTGCCACGGTCATATGCGGAAATTGATTTAACGTTTACCGCACCACCGATTGAATTTAGGTTCATATCTGGCGTTAATGTTTTAACAACTTCGATTTGACCTAAAGAGTCGCCAGCCAATGCATCAAGACCAACTTTTCGTTGGTCACCAGATCCAGCCATAGCTGCACCATTCATATTTACAGCCACGAAATCAGGACCTAACCCACGAACTGTAACAAACTTACCCTCACCTTCAGACCGCTGCAATGTTACACCGGGCATACGTCTTAATGACTCGGCAACGTTTTGGTCAACAAAATTACCTAAATCATCTGTCGAGATAACCGTACTAAATTGTTTTTTGTCACGCTCTATTAAACGTGCTTTTTGATCACTGTATTGAACTCCAGTAACCGAAATGACTTCTGTTTCACTATCCTCTGTTGCTGAATCTGTTGTGCTCTCAGCTTCTTCAGCGTAAACAACGCCACCGTGCGCGAGCGCAAGTGCCATCATTATCGAGTTTAACCGCCATGCTTTCATAACCTTAAAACCCCAGTTTAATTTTAATATTTTCAATAAAAGTTGATGTCTAAAGTTCAACCTTATGCCACCGGTAGCATAAGACTAGCACTAGATTTTTAGTTTTGTCAAATTGTAATTAATTTGTATAAAGCTGTTATTTATAACTAACAATACTAAAACTCTTTTTAATTAAATATTACTAAACTGCCTCAGCTAAAGGCTTCGAGCTGAATTTTAGACGATAAAAAACACATTAGTATTACTTTTTGAAAAAGCTAGTGTAATTATTATTTAACAAATTATTTTTAACATAGTTTTTCGAATTTAAGTTTTTACTGAATGTATTTTGTTCAAACTACCACTTGATTATTTTAGTCGATTATTGGCAAATGTTTATTTTTTAACCTTGACGTAACATAAATATCGCTATATCATTGCCACCGGTAGCACAGTAAATAAGTTAACTTCTAGCTGCCACCGAAATTTTAGATTGTTGGCTTATTTACTGTGTACCCTAGATTAAATTGTTAATGATATTTTTGAGGAAACAGTATGGTCAGCCAGATCCAGCCGTTAGAATTGCATCCAGACCGGTTATTTAGCTCTGATCCTAAACAAAGAGAATTAAGTAGAGCCCTTTATAAAACGGTGGCAAATCTACCAATTATTAGCCCACATGGTCATACTGACCCAAGTTGGTTTGCTAATAACGAATGTTTTAAAAACGCAACTGAATTACTTATTATTCCTGATCACTATGTGTTCAGAATGTTCTACAGCCAAGGTATCAAATTAGAAGATTTAGGTATCCCACGTGTTGACGGTGGTCAAGTAGAAACTGATTATTTAAAAATTTGGCATATATTTGCGGCAAATTACCATTTATTCCATGCTACGCCTTCTCGTATGTGGATGGATTTCGTATTTAGTGAAGTATTTGGCTTTACTGAAGTATTCTGCCCTGCTAATGCTGAACAGTTTTATCATACGATTAACGAAAAGTTGAACTCAGACGAGTTCCGCCCTCGTGCTTTATTAAAAAGATTCAATATCGAACTACTTGCAACTACTGAAGGTGCTGGTGACGATTTGGTGCATCATGCAAAACTTAAAGGCACAGGTCTTGAGAAGACAGTAATCACGACTTTCCGTCCTGATGATGTAGTTGACCCTGATAACTGGAAGTTCCAAGAAACGCTAGCCAAAATGGCTGGTCAAACAGGTGAAGACGTTCATTCTTGGAATGGTTATTTAAATGCATTGCGCAAACGTCGTGAATTTTTCCGTCAACACGGTGCTACAGCAACCGATCATGGTCACCCTTCAGCGTTAACTGCTGATTTAACCACTGCTGAGTGTGAAAAATTATTTGCTACAGTATTAAGTGGTAATGCAACAGCCGAGCAAAAAGAATTGTTCCGTGCTCAAATGTTAACCGAAATGGCTGGCATGAGTTTGGAAGACGGCATGGTAATGCAAATTCACCCAGGCGCACGTCGTAATCACAATTTACAGGTTTTCCAACAATTTGGTCCTGATAAAGGTTGTGATATTCCAGGCCGTACTAACTTCGTTGAAGATTTACGTCCGTTATTAGCTAAATTCGGTACTGCATCTGATTTGCGTATTATTTTGTTTACGCTTGATGAATCAGTGTACGCTCGTGAATTAGCACCGTTAGCTGGTCACTACCCTTGCTTAAAAGTGGGTCCTGCTTGGTGGTTCCACGATAGCCCTGAGGGTATGTTGCGTTATCGTCACAACATTACTGAAACTGCTGGTTTCTATAACACTGTTGGTTTTAACGATGATACACGTGCATTCTTGTCTATCCCTTCTCGCCATGACGTAGCTAGACGTATTGACTGTCGTTTCTTAGCGCAAATGGTTGCAGAGCACAGATTAAGCGAAACTGCTGCATTTGATTTAGCTTACGATTTATCGTATCGCTTAGCTAAAGAAGCTTATCAATTAACTAAGTAAGTAAGTATTTTGCTTGTAGTTATATAAAAGGCGCTATTTAGCGCCTTTTTTGTTGCCCTCTACAACTATGTACTTATCTGAACAGTACAGTCATTACCTAGTCAGCAAACCAAAGCTCTTAACAAGCTCCAAAGCAGGGTATAATTGTTGTCAAATTCCACTTATTCAGAAACTCAGGTTCAGCAAAACTTGTTATAAACTCGCATCAAACTATATAACACAAATAATGCTATTTCATTATAAGGTTTAGATCGTTAGCTAACTTGCTATCCCGAGTTCAGGTTATATACACTCGACAAGGCTCGCCTCGGTAAACTTTCAGATAAAGTGACTCGTAGTATGCTGGGGTTAATACCTCCTGTAAGACTTTGTTTAATCTCAGCTGCGCGTAAGCTGAGTTGAAGTAAGTGTATGCCTACTCGTTTATCTTACGATCTGTTACGGATGGCTTTTTATCTAGCAAGATAAGTTAATTGGATATTCTGTGAAAGAAACTTAGCGAGAAGTAGCCAAAAAGCAGGCACAAAAAAGCCGCAATACATTTTAAAGCAGGCTAAACTAGTATTGCGGCTCGGGGAGCTATTAAATAGTTATAAAACTACTTATTTATACGTTGTAGGTAGTTGACGCTGTATCACCACCACGACCAGTCCAGTTAGTGTGGAAGAATTCACCACGTGGACGATCGATTCTTTCATAAGTATGCGCACCAAAGTAATCACGTTGTGCTTGCAATAAATTAGCAGGCAAACGCTCTGTGCGGTAACCGTCAAAATAAGTTAACGCAGCACTCAAACATGGCGCAGGAATACCATTAGCGATTGCAGAGCCAACAACACGTCTCCAACCAGCTTGTGCAGCTACAACTGTATCTTTGAAATATGGGTCTAACAATAAGTTAGATAATTCTGGATTGTTGTCGTACGCTTCTTTAATTTTGCCTAAGAAAGCAGAACGAATGATACAACCACCACGCCACATTAACGCGATACCACCATAGTTAAGATCCCAGTTAAACTCTTTCGCCGCTTCGCGCATTAATACATAACCTTGCGCGTAAGAAACCATTTTAGAAGCTAATAGAGCTTGACGTAAATCTTCAATGAAAGCTTCTTTATCACCAGTAAATGATACAGCTGGGCCTTCAATAGCTTTAGATGCAATTACACGCTCGTCTTTTTGTGCAGAAATACAACGTGCAAATACAGATTCAGCGATCAAAGTTAATGGCACACCTAAGTCTAGTGCAACAACACCAGTCCATTTACCTGTACCTTTTTGGCCAGCTGTATCTAAGATTTTTTCTACTAACGGCTCACCGTTTTCATCTTTATAAGCAAAAATGTCACGAGTGATTTCAACTAAGTAGCTATCTAGCTCAGTTTCATTCCACTTGGCAAATACTTCATGAATTTCATCAGCAGTTAAACCTAATACGTTTTTCATTAACTGATAGGCTTCACAAATTAATTGCATGTCGCCGTATTCGATACCATTGTGAACCATTTTCACGAAGTGGCCTGCACCACCGTCGCCAACCCAGTCACAACAAGGAACTGTTAATTCACCTTTTTCGTCAGCTACTTTTGCAGAAATACCTTGAAAGATATCTTTAACATATGGCCATGCTTCTTTAGCACCACCAGGCATAATTGAAGGACCTTTAAGTGCACCTTCTTCACCACCTGATACACCACTACCAATGTAGTGTAAGCCTTTGCTTGCAAGATACTCAGTACGACGATTTGAATCAGGAAAATGCGTATTACCACCATCAATGATGATGTCGCCCGCGTCTAAGTGTGGAATTAATTGTTCGATGAAGTCATCAACAACTTGACCCGCTTTAACCATCAGCATAATTTTTCGTGGTTTAGCTAGAGAGTTAACTAACTCTTCTACGCTTTTAGCGCCACGAATTGATTTGCCTTGTGCACGGCCATTTAGGAATTTTTCAACTTTGTCATAACTACGGTTGTATGCTGTAACAGTGAAACCTTTGCTAGCCATGTTCAATACTAGGTTTTCACCCATTACTGCTAAACCAACTAGTCCGATATCAGACATGTCTTTCATCAAGTTCTCCCATGTATTTCATTTTGATCTGTAATCAGATCAATTTAATTGTTGTTTGCGCACCAAGAGTGTACCACAACTTGGTGCAGCGCACTCAATAAGTGCGCTATTTTCGATTAATTAACCGAAAATTTTGCAAATATGACGTTGGTAGATATTTTCAGTTACGTTTTTGCCAACAATTTCTTTGTTGTCTTTTAACGCTTGAAGATAACGATCACCCATTTGTGCAGCTACTTTATAACCAACGTGTAATAATTGACGTAAGTTAGGGTTGTATTCTGGGTTATCTAAATCATGGCGTAATGCGTTAGTGTATTGTTCGCTTGTCCACGCATTAACTTCTTCTGCAGTTGGTAATTTAGAAGCATCGATATCAATAACTGTTGCATACGGCGCACATAAAGCTTCGTATTTATCAATTGAAGCTGCATATACTTCTTTAGCTATAACTAAACCTTCACCGCCAGCTTCAGCTAAACCAATGATTTCTTCTAACCAAGTTGTACCAGCAGTTTTTAAGTGGATACCAGCATTGTGCTTTTTAAGGTTGCGACCAATTGATTCGTAGATAGAGAATTTGTCAGAACCTGAATGAACAGATAATTTTAATGTTTCTGGTAAACCAAACTCTTTAATTGCGTATGCTACAACAGCTAAATCTTGATCAAATTCTTTGTCGAATTGAGCAACGTCACCTACGTAATCAACACCTTTGTTAAAACGACCAGTGAATTTAGGTGCGATTGTTTGAGCAGGAATACCTTCTTGGGCGATAGCACTTAAAATGAAGAATAACTCCAAAGGCGTTTGTGGATTTTCACATTCGTCCATAGAAACTTCAGTTACGAAAGCTTCTGGTTTGTTCGCGCTAATTTTTTCAAAAATTTGTTTAGCTAATTTAACCGCACCTAAAAACTCTTTTGCGATTGCACGTACTTGGTCTTCAGTAACGTTAAAAGTTTCGTCGATACCTGGAATGTTTAATTCACCAATGTATTTAGCTTGTGCTTTAACAAAAGCTTCGATGTCAGCTTCAGGTGCTGCTAAACCGATTTGCTCTGCAACGTCTAGTGTAAAAAAGTTGCTACATGCAATAAAGCTGTCTACTGTACCTAATTGGATGTGATCAGCGTCAACATAATAAGGTAAATCCCAACCTTTAACTTTTACAGCTGCATCAGCTTCATCGCGCAAGCTTTGTGGAACTGTACCAATAATTTGATGTTCGCGATTCGATTTGTTCCATACAGGGAAAATTTCAACACCTAAATTTTCTTTCGCATCTATCATTGCTTGTAACTGAGCTTCTGCCTGATGACCAAAGCGGTCGCCCACACCAATTGTAAACTTCTCTATTTTAAGCATTTTTATCACCTTTGACTTTTGCTTTTGCTGCGTATTCGTAGTTAACGGAACAGTCAGTTACGACACATTTTCCGTTCGTTCCATATAATAATAATGCCACCGGTGGCATTTATCAACATAAATACAACAATTATTAAAAAATAATCAGATCTTTTTTAGATCTGCGACATGTGGATCCAGTAGACGCCTAATAAACAGGACGCACTACCAAACGTCCCTCTCACGATTTTTTGTAATAATTGGTATTTAAACACCAATTTATTAAAAAATTTGTTCCAGAAGAATCCAAAACCTAGCATGCCAATTAAACAGCCTAGGCTAAAGACAATTAAGTAGATTGATGCAAACGCTAAACTCGTTTGCATTAAGCTTGGTAAAATAGCCACAATAGAAGCGCTTCCCGCCATACCGTGAACCATACCTACCAATACAGGGGTATGATTTACATGCGAATTGAGTTTGGATTTACTTACCCAGTGTGTATGGGTTAAACCTTTATGGCTATGCGTGTGCAGTGTTAACGATTTTTGGCGCAAGCTAAACAATGTCGCTATACCCAATACACATAACAAAACACCGGCGAACATTTCAGCGCTTTGTACCCATGCTTCTTCCATGCCCAAACCAAACCAAATAAAAACGATGCCGATAACACTTAAAATTCCACCGTGCCCTATTCCCCATTTAAGTGTTTGCCCTATGGTATTTGACCAATCCTTGCTCTTATTCTCGGACTCTTTGCACATTAGGTTAGAAACAGCCATAACATGGTCTGCATCAAAGGCATGCAACATACCCAACATACCGGCAAAAAGAATGATCAAAATGGATTCCATAAAAACCTCTAGCTATTTTGAGCTGAATGAGTAAATGCTGATATCATTTTTATCGCAGCAACTGCAGCGCCAAAAGCGTTATCTATGTTAACTGTAACTATACCAGGTGAGCAGCTTGCCAGCGCACTCGACAACGCGCTATCACCGCCAGCTGAAACGCCATAACCAACTGAGCTTGGCACTGCAATTAGCGGAGATTTTATCAAACCAGCCAACACACTAAACAAAGCGCCTTCCATTCCAGCAATACCTATTACCAACTTGTACTGGCGAATGTCGTCAATGCGATTGAGCAGGCGGTGTAAACCCGCTACTCCCACATCAGAAATTATTTGCGCTTTGTATCCGTGAAATGCCAAAGTGACTTGAGCTTCATACGCCAATGACATATCCGATGTACCCGCTGTAACAATACAGATATCTTTGTCACTTTGCTGCTGTGGATATTGGTTAAATTCAGCATTAAAAATAGCAATTTGACCACTGCTATTAAAATCTAGTGCAGCGGATAAATGATTGGGTAACTGTTCAACTTTAGCAGCCGACAAGCGAGTTAACAAAGTAGAGCTTTGTTGCTGCTGATGGTACGCCAATATATCTGCGATTTGTCCGGCAGATTTATGCAAACAATAAACGGCCTCTTGAATGCCTGTTCTTTCTAACCTTTGTTCATCCCAATTAAATTCAGCGGTATTTTTAGAAGTCATATTATAAAAGCAGAACCTTTTTTGTATTGTCTAACGCCGGAAAAGATATGACCAGCTTCAGTACAGGCGTTTTGCACTGAAGTTAAAATTGCTTTAAGCGTATCACCCTGAGGCAAAGAATCAGCTTCAACATATACACCCGCATGGGTAACACGACAACGCAAAGTAGAATTTTTCCCATTGCCAATAAAATATGGCCTGAGCATAGTTTCTACTTTATCAATAAATTGCAAATCAGCACGGGTTATTTCAATACCAGTTTCCACTCTGCTGGCTAAACAAGGTTGTGCAGGCAAATCTTTGAGCTTTTCTAAACCCAATAAAGCAGCTAGTGCATATATATCGCTTTTGCTGATATCACAGGCTACGTAAGGATGAACTACATTATTTTCTTTGGCCGCAACTAATCCTGGCCTATAGTCAGATAAATCGTCCGTATTGGTACCAGACGCTATAATGCCATTGCTAGCCGCAGCTATGCCTTTATATAAATTTGATTTACAGAAATAACATCGATTTGCTGGATTTTTGCGATAGTTTTGATCTTCTAACTCGGCAACGTCGATACACTTTAGTTGCCAATTAAATTGTTTAGCATATTCTTTTACCAAGCTGTGTGCTTGGCTTGGTACAGCTGCGGAAAACGCATGTATCGCATACACAGCTCTATTGTTTTGCGCAGCGGCTATGTACATAAGTAACATGCTATCAACACCACCACTAACGGCTATTGATAGCTCGGGATATTGCGCTAAGTATGTGCGTAACTCAGCAAGCTTTTGATTAAGCTGTTGATTCATCAAAACCACCTAGTATTACAGCTACTTATGTTCTAGTTGCGACTTAATAAAACGTCTTTTTTCTAAGGTTTCGCAACCATCCAAAGCATCACTTTCCACTTTTGTGGTTGCGTGCCCTGGTCTATCAACCACTTTAACAGGCAGGTCTTGGCCATCGTGCTCTAGGCTAGTGTGCGTCCGTTCTAAACAATGCCGGTTCACGTTTTGCCAACGCACACCAATTGTAGAAGTGTATTTAAATATTTTCGTGCGTACTGTTTCAAGTCCATCAGGTTTAATCAGCATTTTTACTTGCTCAACCAAACGGCCTTTTTTGCCACGGACACTAGCAACAACTAAATCAGCCACACTAGTATGTTGACGTAACTTATCACATGCCCAAGCAATTTCTTCGGCTGTCATATCATCTATGTCAAACTCAATTGAGATCAGCTGATGATGCTGCAAAGCAGATTGTGAAACTTTAGCAAAAGACAAAACACGTAAAATATTTGGCAAATTAGCAAATCGTTTATGGCCGCCCCCATAACCTATTTGCTTTAGTTGCCAAGCTTGCGACTGCTCGGAATAACTTAACTGCGGCTGTTGTTTGGCATTTTTGTGTTCAACCAAATAGCGAATGATAGCTGCACCAGTTGGTGTTACCCGCTCGCCTTTTATGCCATCGTCACGAAAGTTAAGTCCTTTGAGTATATCTGCAGTCGCTGGGGCTGGTACAGGTATGAGACCATGTTGAGTTTGTACCATGCCACCACCAAGTGGAATATCAGAAATATTCCATTCAACTCCATTTAGGTTGTGAATTATCACGGCTGCCGAGACAACATCCAATAACGAATCCCAATCAGCAAGCTCATGAAAATGAACTTTGTCTAAACTAGTTTGATGGATTTTTGCTTCCGACTTGCCAATTATGGTTAATATTTCTACTGCAATTTGTTGTATACCTGCCGCAATCGGAGCTTTTTCTATTTTCGCTTTTAGTGCTTTATAAGTCGTTTCTTCAGAATGATGCGAATGTTGCTGAGAGTGCTTATGCTCATGGTGATGATGCCCATGGTCGTGATTATGTTTATCGTTATGACTGTGGCCATGGTCGTGCTCGTGATGCGAGTGATTGTGCGTGTGTGCGTGGTTGTGCCCGTTAGTTAAGGCAAAACGCAAACATCCGATACCATTATTTATATCGCGCCAAATTTTAACTTGGCCTGTTTGTGCAGCCATATCTTTAGGTAATACACTTTGCACAGTTGCCAAAATACAGTCTTGCAACTCCGCATAAGCATCACAAAAAGCAGCGACAAACATATCGCCGGCAATTCCGCCAGCGATATCTAAGTCTATTCTTGCAACATTAAATTTATTTGTCATTTTGAAATAAACTTGTCTTTAACCGACCACAATCCTAATGCTGGGTTACTTACATAAAATATTTCTTCACCATTAGCTAATGTGTTCCAACCATCTTTTAATGATTCTAATGGATACTGTTTAATCATGTCATTGTAATGACAATATTTATAATTTACTGATTCAATCTCTTCTTGTGTAACACCATCACCTGGGCAATAAGTCACATTAAAGCGATTATCTGTCGTACCGTGAATTAAATGCGCTGCTGCAGATAAATTATTCGCAAGTTCAGGATTATTCTTAACCGCCTCTAATGTTTCGTCAGTCGTTTTATAACCAAACTTACGGATTAACTCGTCAATTGCCATATCTTCACCAAATCTATGTAGAGCTGGTGCTAACACAATTAACTCGCCGTCATCAGCCATAGCCATACGAGTACGGTAAATTGATTTATTGCCTAACCAAGTAGTTTTAAACTCATCCGGTTCTAAATAAACAATCGCTTTTTGAATTGGTTTATCTAGCAAGTTTAAATTGAGTTTTTGGCTCAACTTACAAGCTTCGACGTAGGTATCTTCACCATCACCGCAAAATACGCCTTGTAACGCCAACTTGTCATTTTTTGGCCCCAATACAGTCAAAATAAACTCAATTGGTAAATGACGTAAATATTGATCAAAACCTTCATTTAATGCACGACGAACAGGTGTATCAATTTGGCCCATGATACGTTCCATACCGTACACTGCCCCCAAGAAGTGAGATTTGTGAATGGTATCTGAACCGCCAGTGCCCACTAAAATATTTTTAGTGTAGTTAGCCATACCTATTACTTCATGCGGAACAATTTGACCAACAGATACAATTAAATCCCAGTTGCCTTCTTCAAGTAATTTATTTGCAGCAACGTCCATGGTGTAGTCTAGTTTGCCTTCAGATAACTCAAGCATACGCTCTGAAGATATCTCACCAAACTTTTGCACGTCTGTACGCCATTTGTGTGGCAAAAATAATTCTTTTGGAATATCTGGACCAAACATAACATCAATTTCTTTTGCTGACATTGGGTCATGTGTGCCCAAAGCGGGCAAAAAGAAAATTTCAGCTTGCTCTTTTAATGCATGGTACAAATACGCAGAAATAAAACCAGCCTTCGAATAAAAACGGGTAATATCCGGTGGCAATATCAAAATGCGTTTCGCATTTTTTGCTTTAACGTCAATAAAATCATCAAGAATTCTGCTTAAAGCTTCATCACTGATGGTTTGTTCTGTATCAACAATATGAAACGGATAACTCATTATTTTATTTCCTGTAGTATGTTTTCTACGATTTGTTGTGGGCTTTGAGAAATGTCTACTGTCAAAGCCTGAGTAGGTTCTTCTAATGTATCAAACTGGCTTTTCAATAAATCAGCATTCATAAAATGCCCTTTACGCGCACGAATACGTTGGTCAATTAATTCGAAGCTACCTTTAAGGTAGACAATTACAGCCTTTTCACCAACTTTACTGGCTAACATATCACGATATTTTTGTTTAAGAGCCGAACAAGCTAACACAGCGCCACCGTTTTCTTCCCAGCCAAGCATTAATTCAGCTAAACCTTCTAACCAAGGACGGCGATCGTCATCGTTAAGTGGATTACCTTGCGCCATTTTGTTTTTATTGTGTTCTGTGTGGTAATCATCGGCATCAAAGAATGGAATATTTAACGATTCAGCCAACATTTCACCGATTGAAGATTTGCCACAACCGCTAACACCCATAACGATGTAAATCATATTAGACCTCAATTTGCTGTTTGTGTTACAATTTGTGATTAAATTTCGTCAATATGTACTATCTTTTTAGTCATATTAACGCAATTTTTTGTGTTAACACAGTTTAGTTTTGATGTTAAAGAATACTAAATGCCACCGGTAGCATTGTCAAGTTTTAAGTGTATTCCGGCTATATATGCTTTTAAATTTTGTGTTAACAAAAATATATGTTAAATAGTGTAATAAAAAACCAATAGCGGTAAAAATCATCAATTTGTTTTGATGCGATATAGATAGATATGAATCAGCCAAAAATAACAATTAACGATATTGCTCGTTTAGCGGGTGTATCGAAACGAACGGTCTCAAGGGTTATTAACCAATCTCCAAAAGTTGGCGAATTAACCAAACAGAAAGTCGAACAAATTATTGCCGAGTACAACTATGTACCCGACAAACAAGCTAGAGGTTTAGCATCAAGCCGCTCTTACCTATTAGGTTTAGTCTATGACAATCCAGATGCTTTATATATTGATGAAGTGCAAAGAGGTGTTTTAGATATTTGTAGCCAAAAAGGCTACGAGCTTGTTGTTCACCCCTGCCGCTATAAAGCTGATGATCTGAATCAAAATGTGATGAACTTTGTCCGTCGTTCGAAATTAGACGGAATTATCGTGTTACCGCCGGCTTCCGAAGTCGATGCCCTTGGTGATGAATTGGACGAACGCGCCGTACCTTATGTACGCTTAGTTTCAGGTCATACAGAAGCGACTGATAAATTTGTGATGGCAAATGACAGACATGCTGTAAGTGAAATGGCACGATTTATCGTGTCACTCAAACATGAAAAAGTTGCGATGATCACAGGCCCACTGCACTATCGTTCTTCAAGGGAGCGTTACGAAGGTTTTACCGAAACTATGGCTTCTTTGGGTTACCCACTCTCACCTGAGTTTATTGTAGAAGGCACAAACCAATACGAAAGTGGTATCGAACTTGGGCGAAAATTACTAACAGCTGATGACAAACCAACTGCGATTTTCGCTAATAATGATGAAATGGCATCTGGTATTTTAAAAGCCGCATATGAGCTGAATATTAAAGTACCAGAGCAACTTTCGGTAGCTGGCTTCGATGACAACTTAATGGCTTCGCGTATTATTCCCGCACTTACATCAATGAAACGTTCAGTGCGACAAATGGCTAAATATGCAGCGAATAAACTTATTGCAAAAGTGGAAGGAAATAACCCACAGGCAATTATTCAAAATTGTACTGTGCATCCAGAATTAGTTATCCGCGATTCAACCGGTTTTAAACAAGATTAATTTATTTAATTTCTAACTCTGTGTAATGATGAGCCGCTTCTAACATGACGCGGCTTTCTTTTAAGAAATGCTCAGCATATTCACCAAACCAGCTGCGAACATCGGCAAACTCTTGCTTAAACAACTCTTTATCACCACTTTCTAATAACTCAATGCCTTCATTAAAACGCTCAGCAAAGCGTTTTAGCAAATCAAAGTTATTTGGGTTTGAATAAATAATGTCAGCATATAACTGCGAATCTTGGGCAAATAAACGCCCTACCATAGCCAATTCAAGTCGATAGATAGGTGAACTTAAACTAATTAGATCGGTAATTTTTGGATTTTCCTGCTGTAGGTGTAATCCATAAACAAAAGTTGAAAAGTGACGCATCACTTGAATGAAGGCCATAGATTTGTCGTGAGATTCAGCAGAAACTTTATTAAGTTTTGCACCTAATAAAGACAATGCATCAATTAACCATTGGTATTGTTCAGGTTGTCGACCATCGCAATAGGCTACAACTTGATCATGAATATCTGGTACATCCGGACCAAACATAGGGTGTAAGCCAACAACTGGGCCAGTATGATGTTTTAACATTGCCGCTAGAGGCTCTGCCTTAATACTGGTTAAATCAGCTAAAACTGTGTTTGCAGGTAAATATTTAACAAGCTGCTGAATTATTTGTGTGGTTAAATTTATCGGTACAGATACAACAACTAGATCTGCGTTTTTCAGAATATCTGCCGCATTCTGCCAATCTTGTTGTTCAAATACACTAACTGAATGGCCCAACTCAACAAATAAACGCACAAACAATGAACCTAACTTACCGCGACCACCAACTACCACAATACGTTTTTGGCATTGGCTAGTTTGTTGTGCGTGGGCTAGATTTATTTGTTTGATTTTTTGTTCAAGCTCTGTTTTTTGTTTTAACAGAGCTTCAATTTGAGTTTCTACCTGCAGTAACTGCTCAGTCAGTGTAGCCTCGGACATTAATGAACCTATTTACGAGCAGCTAATGGTGCAGCCAATTTATCAGCCATTTCGCGTAATAGCTCTTCGGTATCGTCCCAATTAATACAAGCGTCAGTAATCGACACACCGTATTTCATGTCGGCTAAGCATAAATCAGTTGATTGGTTGCCTTCGTTTAAATGGCTCTCTAACATAATACCGATAACAGATTGGTTACCATCAATGATTTGCTGCATAATATCACGTGCAACAATAGGTTGGCGGCTGTAGTCTTTATTTGAATTACCATGGCTACAATCGACCATTAGTGCGTCGTTTAAGCCGGCTTTTTTCAATTTTTCTTCACATTCAGCAACACTAGCAGCATCATAATTTGGCGTTTTACCACCACGTAAAATAACGTGTCCATCAGGGTTGCCTGAGGTAGAAATTACTGCAACTTGGCCTTGTTGATTAATGCCCATAAAATTATGCGGAGAAGCAGCTGATTTTAATGCGTTAATTGCAGTGTCTAAGCTACCATCTGTACCATTTTTAAAACCGACAGGCATTGATAAACCACTAGCCATTTCACGGTGAGTTTGTGATTCAGTAGTACGCGCACCAATAGCTGACCAGCTAAACATCTCAGCTAAATATTGAGGGCTGATAGGGTCTAAAGCCTCAGTTGCCATAGGTATTTCAAGTTCAGCCAATTCGATTAACAATTTACGCGCTTTGTGTAAACCAGCTTCTATATTAAAGCTACCATCTATGTTTGGATCGTTAATTAAACCTTTCCAACCAACTGTTGTTCTTGGTTTTTCAAAATACACACGCATCACGACATACAAACTGTCGCCCAATTCATCATGTAGCTGTTTAAGTTTTTTTGCGTAAACAATAGCCGCATCCACATCGTGAATTGAGCAAGGGCCACTAATAACAATTAATCTTTTGTCTTTGCCATGAATTATGTTTGACAATGTTTCACGCGCGTTTGCGATATAATTCAATGCTTTTTCAGAAACCGGTAAATTTTGTTTTAATTTTTCAGGGGTTATCAGTACGGTTTCGTCGTTCACATGAACGTTATTTAAACTATCTTTTAGCATTCAGTTTTATCCAATGAAATCTTGTATTAGTGCGGGGTCACACGTTATGTACCCAAGCTCGCATCTTCAACTAGCTTGGGTATAATTATCCGGGCATTGTAGCGAAAAATGTATTTTATATCAGCATAATTTGCACATTAATAGTGAAAAAAATCTAGCTTCGAAATTACTGAAAAATCGAGTATTATACGCGCTCTCGATTTTGCAGTAGTAATCAATTTAATGTTAGATTTTATAAGACAGACTTATGTAATTCGCACTATCACAGTCTGTACTTTTTTATATGCGACTTACTTATTTTTTGCACCAATAGATCCAAGCAGCGAAGGCCTGTTCCCGCACTTTGATAAATTTGCCCATTTTGTTGTTTTTGGTGCTTTAACTACACTTGGCTGTTTTAGTTATAGTCGTCAACTAACTGACAAAACTAAAACCCACCTAAAATTTAATCTAACTATGGTGATAGTGTTTTTTGCCATTTATGGGGCATCTATTGAATGTTTGCAAGGCAGTTTTTTTGACCGTGAAGCGAGTATGGCTGATTGGTTAGCCGATATGCTGGGTACGCTTACAAGCTTATTTTTATTGTTTAAAACAAGGTTAGCATGCTTACTATTTTGGGTTGCGGCGCGATAGGCTCGACTATAACCCAGCAGTGTTTTATCAATCAAATTGATTTCAACGTATTGCTGAAACCAGCTAATTTTGCACAATCGCCAAACAAGCTGTTGTATTTTACCGATATAAATAAGCAAAAATTTGCTATCCCACTCTCCCCTGCAAGCCAAACTGTCACAAACCTTATTGTCACAGTAAAAGCTTATCAAGTTGAAACAGCCATAAACCAATTACGCCAACAACAAATGATTGCAGCAGATGCCAATATTGTATTACTGCACAATGGCATGGGCACAAAAGCAATAGTAGAGGCGTTACTGCCAAAAGCTAATGTACTGTTAGCCACTACAACTTATGCAGCCTACAGCCAACAAAAGCTGGATGTTGTGCAGACAGGTATTGGACAAGTGCAAATTGAAAATCCATTTACAGATTTAAATGAATGCAGCGAAAAATTTGTAGTATTTAATCAACTTCTTAGCGTTTGGTCACAGGCGAGTTGGCAGGCAAATATTAATGAGATTTTATGGAAAAAACTCTTTATCAATTGCGTGATAAATCCGCTAACGGCAATACATCAGGTCAAAAATGGCCAACTACGCGAGAGTAGATTTTCTGCGGAGATACATGAATTATTAGCGGAGATTTATCAAATATCAGCGCATGTTTGCCCTGCCCTATCCGACGCCGAAATTAAACAAACTGTGTACGAGGTGATTGATAAAACTGCTAATAACTATTCGTCAATGAATAGAGACATAGCGAATAACAGAAAAACTGAGATTGATTTTATAAGCGGCTTTTTATTACAAACAGCAGCAGAACTATCGGTTGATTTGCCAAAACACCAAGCACTTTATCAACAAATAAAGTGCTTGGAGTCTATCAACTAGAGCTGAAATAATTTAACGTTTTTGTAACCTTGCTCTTGTAAATACAACGCTTGTAAACGGCTCATTACGCCTTTTTTACAGTAGAGCAAGTACTCTTTTGATTGGTCTAAGTTTTCGTATTGAGTAGCTAGTTTAAAGAATGGAATATGGATAACTTCAACATCATCAGCTAACTCTAGCGGCTCTAACTCTTCTTCTTCCACAGAACGAATATCAATAACCACTTGGTTAGCATTAATTTCACTAACACTGTCAACTTCTGTAACCGTTTGTTCAGTTTCTGTTCTCAGCTCTTTGATGTCATACAACTTAGCATTGTCTACTACTTGCTCAATCAAAGGCATATGGAAGTTACTTTCTGCTGCAATAACTTTATCTTCTGGCGCTGCGATATTTGGACGCTGAGAAATCACACCACAATATTCCGGCATGGTTTTGGCAAAATCTTCAGTGCCAATTTTACGCGCTAAATCGATAATATCTTGTTTGTCCATAGTGACTAATGGGCGCACCACAAGTGTATCTGTTACTTTATCTATAACAGCTAAATTGGCTAGAGTTTGGCTAGATACTTGCCCTAAAGCTTCACCTGTCACCAAGGCTTTAATGCCCATGCGTTTTGCCGCTAGACTAGCTGCGCGTAACATCATACGCTTTAACACAACGCCCATTAAACCGTTATCGATATTTTCTAATATTTCGGCGACAACAGGCTGGAAATCGACCGAAACAAACTTAACTCTGTGTGAAATACCATACTTAGCCCACAAGAAATAGGATACTTGTTTAACACCTATTTCGTGTGCAGCACCACCTAAATTGAAGAAGATAAAGTGGGTTTTAATCCCACGGCGCATGGTTTCGTAGGTTGCAACGCCTGAATCAAATCCACCTGAAATTAAACTTAAAATTTCGTCTTGCGTTGCTATTGGAAAACCACCTAACCCTTTGTATTTTTCACCCATGACAAATAACTGGTCATTAGCCACTTCTAACATAACAGTTACGTCTGGATCTTTGAGTTTAACTTTTGCTGAAGCTACTGTTTGGTTTAAAAAGCCACCGACATATTGCTCTAAATCTTTCGATTTAAAATCGTGACTACCACGGCGTTTTACCCTTACACAAAAACTTTTGTTTTCTATTAAGTGCTGGGCATGCGGCAAAACAATCGCACAGGTATCGTCAAATGAAACAAACGGATATTGCTTCACTTCAGAGAAGTTGGTTACCCCAGGTATACACTGCATACGCTCGATTATAACATCGCGTTTATCGTCGCTACCTCTGACTTCAACACAGTCCCATTGGCGTTGAACCCAAGCCTTTTCATCCACTTTACGCAAAACATTTTTGATATTGCTTTCTAATATTTTGGTAAAACGTTGGCGCACCGAACGACTTTTAATCGAAATTTCTGGGTGCATTTTAACAATAAACTTGATCATGGCTTGTTACTTGTAGCGACTAAAAGGCTGGCGATTATACAGAGTTTGTCCGGCAGATTGAATAACAAAATGCAGCCATTGATTGGCTGCACATGATAGAGACTGTTGTGCGGAGTTAAGGCGAAACTGTAATAGGATCAGATTCTTTCGCTTTGCCTTGCATAATCGCAATTTCAACACGACGGTTACGGCGACGATTCTCCAAAGTATTATTTGGCACGAGCGGACGAGTGTCAGCATGACCAACAACAATTAAACGATTAGGATCAAAACCCGGTGTTCTAACCATCTCATGCGCAACGGCTACTGCACGTTTACTCGATAGTTCCCAATTAGACGCATATAATTCTGAGGTGACGGTTTGGTTATCAGTGTGACCAGAAACGGTAATTTCGCCTGGCACTTGAGTTAATAACTTAGCGACCTGTTGAATAATAGGTTTAAATTGCGACTGTAAAAACGCAGAGCCTGACGGAAACGCGCCGTTTTCACGAATGCGGATAATAATTTGTTGGCCTAAGGATTCTAACTCAATCGCGCCATCAACAATTTGTTGTTCTAACTGTTGGGCTATTTTCTTAACGAGTTCGCTGATTTCTTCGGCACTTGACGTGGATTCAGCAGTAGAAGATTGTTGATTAGCTGTATCCGATGCCGTACCACCACGTTGGTCACCCCTTTGTTTTTGGCGACCACCAGATGAATCTTCATCGCCTGCTTCAAACTCTAAAGTTTGCTGGGTCATTTCAACGGTTTGCTGTTGTATGGTTTCAATTGGCGTTGGATCAGGTCTACCAGGGCGGAACTCCTGCGCTATAACAGAAGTACCTTTAGGAATATCTTTAATTTCAAGTTTATTTTGCACACCAAATGCAAATTTCATAGAACCTGCTATCTGCTTAAATTTAAGCACATCCATCTCTGAGAATGCTAACAGCAATACGAAGAAACACATCAACAACGACATTAAATCCGCAAAGGTGCCCATCCACGCAGGTAAACCTTCGGGAGGGCATTTCTTGCACGGAGGGCAATCATCCGCCATTAGGCTTCCTCCCCGACGGAGCGTTTAGATTCAGCGATGTAGTTTTTAAGTACCCCTTCAATTACCCTAGGGTTTTGCCCGTCTTGAATACCAAGAATGGCATCCAAAATTAATAACTGATTTAATTTTTCTTCTTCGGTTCTAAGTTGAAGTTTAGCTGCAAGCGGTAATGCTATAACGTTAGATAAAAACGCACCGTACAAAGTTGTTAATAACGCAACCGCCATTGCAGGACCTATCGCTTTCGGGTCGTCCATGTTTGATAACATAGCAACCAAACCGATAAGCGTACCTATCATACCCATAGCAGGTGCTACGTCACCTAAAGCCTTGAGTAAACTAACACCAGCTTCATGGCGCTCGGTTGTTAGTTCAATGTCTTTAGAAAGGGTTGCTTTAACCACATCGCCGTCATGGCCGTCTACCAACATATCAACCCCTTTACGCATAAAGGGATTATCAATTTGTGCTTCTTCTAATGCTAAAAAACCACCTTTACGTGCAGCATCAGCCATTTCAACTGATTTTTGGATAAGCTCTTCTGGGGTTTCAATCTTAAACATGAAAGCTTTACCCATAACTTTACCAATGCCAAAAAACTGCCCCATAGTAAAGTTAGACAAAACAACGAATAAAGATCCACAGAAAACGATTAATACAGATGGTACATCGGCAAACATGCCCAAATCGCCACCAAGCATCATCGCCATTACAATAAAGCCAACTGCTCCTACTATCCCAACGACCGTTGCTAGATCCACTATTCGCCTCCCAAACAGGTGATTTATATTTATTTTAACTCAATTATCGACAATACCAGCAAAATATTTAGTTTTTTCATTTGCTTAATATCTAAATAGTGTCACTTTGGTTAAAAATAACTCAAGCAAGCCGTAAAAACACAATTGTTGCTTTGGCATTAGCTTATTTAAGGCTAAAATTAGCGGCTTTAACAAACTAGCAACTTGAGAAACAATATGGCCGCGAAAAAACCAGAAAATATGTCGCTAGAAGAAAGTATTCAAGAATTAGAACAACTCGTCAATGTAATGGACGATGGGCAACAATCTATTGAAGATGCACTAAAACAATATGAACGTGGTGTTGCATTAATTAGAGCAAGCCAACAAAAATTGCAGCAAGCAGAACAAAAAATAAAAATATTGCAGCAAAAAGACGACCATATAGAAATGGTTGAGTGTAAACCTGAAGATTTAGAATAATGAGCCTATTCGACCAGCTGCAACAATTTCAAACTTGGTTTAATGCCGAGATAGACAAGGCATTTGCGCATATAGACCAAAACATAGCGGATAAACTTCACCAAGCGATGCAATACAGTGTTAGCAACGGCGGTAAACGTGTCCGTCCTTTCATAATGCATACTGTGGGTCGAATGCTAGATATTGACGATAAAACTTTGTTACCAGCGTCAATCGCATTAGAGTGCATACATAGTTATTCGCTTGTCCACGATGATTTACCGGCTATGGATGACGATGAGCTTCGCCGCGGCAAACCAACCTGTCATATTCAATTTGATGAAGCTACGGCCATTTTAGCCGGAGATAGCCTGCAAACTTTAGCTTTTGAATTAATCGCTAATGCAGATGTATGCGCTGAAATAAAAGTTAGCTGGATGCAAGAACTGGCGAACCGCTCAGGTTACCACGGTATGTGCGGCGGCCAAGCGTTGGACTTAGCAGGTGAAAACACACAACTAACAGTTGAGCAATTAGAAAATATTCATTTGCTGAAAACCGCTGCCTTATTACGCGCAGCTGTAAATATGGCAACGGCCTGTAAACCAGCTATGGATAAATCTGAAAAGATTAAACTGGACAATTTCGCTAAAAACATTGGTTTAGCTTTTCAAATTCAAGATGACATTTTGGATGTAACTTCTACCACTGAAATGCTTGGAAAACCGCAAGGTTCAGACGAAAAACTTAATAAAAGCACCTACCCAGGTATTTTAGGTTTGGAACAAGCGATACAAAAAGCGGATCAAGTATATCAGAATGCACTAGAGCAAATTGATAATCTTCCCTACAATACACAAACTCTATTTGAATTTGCTCAATTTATAGTACAACGCAAACACTAACGGCACTCATGACTATTAATATTAACAAATACCCTTTACTTAGGCTGATAAACGAACCAGAAGATTTACGCAGCATGCCGGTATCTGAGCTACCAGCAGTTGCTAATGAATTACGCCAATACTTGTTGGCTTGTGTCAGTCAAAGCAGTGGGCACTTTGCTTCAGGATTAGGTGCAGTTGAGTTAACCGTAGCGCTGCACTATGTTTATAACACGCCGTTTGACCAAATTATTTGGGACGTTGGTCATCAAGCTTATCCACACAAAATATTAACCGGTCGCCGTGAGCAAATTCATACTATTCGCCAGTTAAATGGCTTACATCCCTTCCCATGGCGTGAAGAAAGTGAATTCGACACTTTGAGTGTTGGTCATTCATCAACTTCAATTAGCGCCGCTTTGGGTATTGCAATAGCGGCAGAAAAAGAAAAGAAAAACCGCCAAGCTGTTGCCATTATAGGCGATGGCGCTATTACAGCAGGTATGGCATTTGAAGCCTTGAATCATGCAGGCGATTTAAAGAAAAACATGTTAGTTATTTTAAATGATAACGACATGTCTATTTCAGAAAATGTTGGTGCGCTTAATCAGCATTTAGCCAAACTATTATCAGGCTCTGTGTACACATCATTCAGAGAAAGTGGTAAAAAAATATTAAGTGGTTTACCGCCCATTAAAGAGCTGGCAAGCAAAGCTGAAGAACATTTAAAAGGCATGATAGCACCAGGTACTATCTTTGAAGAACTTGGCTTTAATTATATAGGCCCAATTGATGGGCATGATGTACAAGGTTTAGTCGAAACTTTAAAAAACATGCGTAGCCTCAAAGGCCCGCAGTTTTTACATATAGTGACCAAAAAAGGCAAAGGATATCACCCTGCAGAGCAAGACCCTATTGGTTATCACGCTGTACCTAAATTCGATTTAACTAAATCAGAATTACCGAGTAAAAAACCACAATCCCCCACCTACTCTCAAGTATTTGGTCAATGGTTGTGTGATATGGCGAAAAAAGACGACAAACTAATGGCAATCACGCCTGCAATGCGTGAAGGCTCTGGTATGGTTAAGTTTTCGCGTGAATACCCAAAACAGTATTTTGATACAGCTATAGCAGAGCAACATGCTGTGACATTAGCAGCAGGCATGGCTATTCAAGGGCTAAAACCCGTTGTTGCAATATATTCGACCTTTTTACAACGCGGCTATGACCAACTGATCCACGATGTAGCACTACAAAAATTACCTGTGTTATTTGCAGTAGATCGCGCTGGTATCGTTGGTGCAGACGGTCCAACGCATCAAGGTACATTTGATATAAGCTTTTTACGCTTTATCCCTAATTTAATTGTAATGACCCCGAGCGATGAAAATGAATGTCGCCAAATGCTCTACACAGGTCATCAAGCGAATTTACCTGCGGTTGTTCGCTACCCAAGAGGTCAAGGCCCACAAGTTGATATTAACTGTGAAATGAGCCTGCTAGAAATTGGCAAAGCGCATAAGAAACGCACAGGACAAAAAATAGCGATTCTAAACTTCGGTCACTTAGGTCAATTCGCTGAAAAAGCAGCGGAAACACTTAATGCCAGTTATTGGGATATGCGTTTTGTTAAACCAATAGACGAACAGGCAATTATCGAAGCTGCCGAGCAACATGATTTGTTAGTCACGGTAGAAGACAACTGCATTCAAGGTGGTGCAGGCTCTGCCGTATTAGAAGTATTAGCCAAACACAAAATCGCCAAACAAGTTTTACAAATAGGCGTACCTGACGAATTTGTTAAACACGGCAGCCAAGCTGAGATTTATCAATTACTTGAGTTAGACGAGCAAGGTATATTGGCGCAAATCAATCGCTACCAAGCTCAATAATATTTATAGGCAGTTGTAATGGATAAACAAATTGATATTGAAAAAACCTTAGGTTATCAAGTCCATCAACTCGCCTTTAATATGAAAAGCATGCTAAAAAGCGTGTTTAAAAACACCGGATATGACATAACCCCAGAAGCTTACTTTTTATTAAACCTAATACCAGAAACTGGCATTGAACAAGGTGAATTGGTTAAAAAAACCGGTAAAGACAAAGCCGCCATTACCCGCCTACTTGACTGGCTCAGCGGTAAAAACTGGATAATCCGCCGTGTCGTACCAGACAACAAACGCAAAGCCATAATTAAAATATCGCCACAAGGCAAAGAAGTTTTAGTTGCACTAAACAAGGCCCTGAGCAACATCAGCCAACCTATGATGAAAGGCATAAGTAAAAACGAACACATGGTTTTGATGAATGCAATTAAACAACTAGACGATAATTTGCTTAGAATTGTTGAAAAGTTAAATGGGTAGTTTGTCGAAAGTTTAGCTTAAAAACATATCTATTTTATCGATTAGAATAGTTATAGATTCTTACCTTCCACTGCTTACGCACTATTATTAAATTGTTCCGCGCAATATATTTACTACTAAGCTATTAACTTTTAAATTCGAGAAAAATTGGATTGAAAAGGTTAGAAATTGAGACGAACAAAGAAGAGCACAACTTTAAAGCGAAACCAAATTTAAGAAAGTTCTTGGGCAATAACTTAGAGCAAAATCTCTTTTTCAGGGATGAAAAAGCGAAGCTTACATGGATGTACTTGCAGCGTTTTTGCGAAAGTTATGCCCAAGGGCTTTTTATATATAGCACGGACGTTTCAGCGCAATGTTCAATACAGCCGGACCTGCAACGACTTTCAGTTAACAGATACTAGAGAATAAACTAATTTTGAACGACTAAATAATTCGGTTCTCATTTAACATTTGATCACGCTTCATTTTAGCTTTGCGTTTGTCACAAGGATCATCACAATCACAAACTTTATCAATGCCAACCGAACCTAAACCACCACAACTACCAGAAATTGATTTTCTCTGAAAAATGTAACCTACCGCCATAGCAGAAACAATAATCAAAAAAGCAGCAAAAACTAATAAAAAAGTTGTCATTTCAATACCCACTAAAATTGTACAATATACGGCTCAAATGCTTTGGTATATTTAATCTCAAAGCCATCGTTAGATTTTATCACTAAATACACAGCAAGTCCCAAATCAGACGCCAACTGATAACCTTTTTCTGGACCAAGCACATTCAATGCAGTCGCCCAACCATCGGCTAACGTACAATTTTCTGCAACTACAGACACAGAAGCCAATTTATGCGTGATTGGTTTAGCTGTAATTGGGTCAATTGTATGCGAATAACGAATGCCATCTTGCTCAAAATAATTTCGGTAATCACCAGATGTCGCCAATGCATTGTCACCAACATTCAAAACCTGTTGCACACTGCGCTCTATTGACTGAGGTTTTTCAATAGCCACCAACCAAGATTGCCCAGCAGGCTTTTGCCCTTTTAAGCGCATTTCCCCGCCAATTTCGACTAAATAGTCGGTGATCGACAAAGATTCGAGCACTTGTGCAACAACATCTACACCATAACCTTTGGCAATTGCTGACAAATCAACTTTGAGTCTTGGATCAAGTTTAGTTAGCTGATTGCCGTTCAACAATAACTTCTCAATGCCAACATAGTCTGCTATCTGACTAAGTTGCTCGTCCGAAGGTAATTGTGTCGGTTTTTTATCTGGCCCAAAGCCCCACAAATTAACGAGTGGACCAACGGTAACATCCAAAGCACCTTGGCTTAATTTAGCAAGTTTAATTGCCTGTTCAACAACATAAGCAAAACCAGCATCGATTTGCATCGGCTCGGTTGATTGAGTTTTATTAAATTGGCTTATTTGCGAGTCAGGAATATAGGTCGACATTTGCTGATTTAACTGCAGCAAACTCTGATCAATTTTATCTTGAACTAATTTGGAGTCGATAGGCTGTTTAGGATAATAACGCACATTATAAGTAGTCCCCATGGTTCTACCTTGTAAATGTACGCCTAGGTCTTTATTTTGCTCTGTACAAGAAACAAAAAAGGCCAGCCCAAAAAGGGCTAGCCATATTTTTAACATCATCTTCATTAATAATGAATCCGATTAACCACCGAAGTCGTCCAACAAGATGTTTTCGTCTTCAACACCTAAGTCTTTCAACATGCCGATTACTGCGGCATTCATCATTGGTGGACCACACATGTAGAATTCACAATCTTCTGGTGCTTCATGATCTTTCAAATAGTTTTCATAAAGAACGTTGTGAATAAAGCCTGTGTAACCAGTCCAGTTATCTTCTGGTTGTGGATCAGATAACGCAACATGCCATTGGAAGTTGTCGTTTTCATCAGCAAGCATATCGAAATCTTCTACATAGAACATTTCACGCTTAGAACGCGCACCGTACCAGAAAGACATCTTACGAGAAGATTTAATACGACGTAATTGGTCGAAGATATGTGAACGCATTGGCGCCATACCTGCACCACCACCTACGAATACCATTTCTGCATCAGTATCTTTAGCGAAGAACTCACCAAATGGACCAGAAATAGTTACTTTATCACCTTCTTTTAAGCTCCAAATGTACGAAGACATCTTACCGCAAGGTAGTGACAAGTTGTTTGGCGGCGGCGTAGCAATACGCACGTTCAACATAATAATGCCATGCTCTTCTGGGTAGTTAGCCATAGAGTATGCACGGATTGTTTCATCATCAACTTTAGATTCTAATTTGAAGAAACCAAAACGCTCCCAGTCTGCACGATACTCTTCAGGAATATCGAAATCTGCATATTTAACATGGTGAGCTGGTGCTTCAATTTGAATATAACCACCGGCACGGAAAGGTACAACCTCACCTTCAGGAATAGCAAGTTTCAATTCTTTAATGAAAGTTGCTTTGTTATCGTTAGAAATAACAGTACATTCCCACTTTTTAATACCGAAGATTTCTTCTTCAAGTTCAATTTTCATGTCATTTTTAACAGCAACCTGACATGATAAACGACAACCTTCGCGCGCTTCACCTTTAGTAATATGGTCAAGCTCAGTCGGTAGAATTTCACCACCACCTTCTTTTACGTCTACACGACACTGGCCACAAGAACCACCACCGCCACACGCAGATGATACGAAGATACCAGCATCAGCCAAAGCACCAAGTAATTTAGAACCTGGCTTAGCAGTAATCGCTTTGTCTGGGTCGTCGTTAATTAAGATAGTGACATCGCCACTACTTACTAATTTTGATTTTGCAAATAAGATTATTGCTACTAGTACAAGTACCATAACAATAAACATTGCAACGCCTAAATAAATATCTGTTAAATTCACGGTTTATTCCTCTACTTGCTCTGGATTATAGTGATACGCCAGAGAATGACATAAAGCCTAAACCAATCAGGCCTACTGTAATAAATGTAATACCTAAGCCTTTCAAACCATCAGGAATGTCAGAGTATTTCATTTTTTCACGTACAGCAGCTAATGCAGTAATAGCTAAAGCCCAACCAACACCACTACCGATACCGAATACAACACTTTCAGCAAAGTTATAGTTTTTCTCTACCATGAAAGCCACACCACCGAAGATAGCGCAGTTAACAGTAATAAGTGGTAAGAAAATACCCAATGCGTTGTATAGAGCCGGGAAGTACTTATCTAAAAGCATCTCTAGAATTTGTACTAATGCCGCGATTACGCCGATAAACGTTAAGAATTTTAAGAAGCTTAAATCTGCTTCAGGGAATCCAGCCCAAGCTAAAGCGCCTGGTGCTAACAAGTTAGCATAAATAACTTGGTTAACTGGTACTGAAATACCTAGTACTACGACTACAGCAACACCTAAGCCGAAAGCTGTTGTTACTTTCTTAGAAACCGCTAAAAAAGTACACATACCTAGGAAGAAAGCTAACGCAAGGTTTTCAATGAAAACTGCGCGAACGAATAAACTTATATAATGTTCCATCTCAGCCTCTTATTTTTCTACCTGTTCTTTACGGAAAGTACGTAAAACCCAGATGAATAAACCAATGATGAAGAAAGCGCTAGGTGGCATTAACAATAAGCCCATAGGTTGATACCAACCACCGTTTGAAACAAGTGGTAAAATTTCAACACCGAATAAGCTACCAGAACCAAATAGTTCACGGATAACACCAACAGTGATTAATACAACGCTATAACCTAAGCCGTTACCAATACCGTCTAAGAAACTCATAAACGGCGGACTCTTCATCGCATACGCTTCTGCACGACCCATTACGATACAGTTAGTGATGATCAAACCAACGAATACTGACAACTGTTTAGCGATGTCATATGCGTAAGCTTTTAATAACTGATCAACCAAGATTACCAATGAAGCGATAATGGTCATTTGCACGATAATACGTACGCTTGATGGAATATGATTACGAATAATAGATATAAACAAGCTTGAGAACGCAGTAACAAAAGTTAACGCGATACACATTACAATGGTTGTTTCCATTTTACTTGTTACAGCTAATGCAGAACAGATACCCAATACTTGCAATGCAATTGGGTTGTTCGCAAAAATCGGTCCAAATAGAACCTTTTGAGCTTCGCTACTTTTAGCCATGAATTATGCTCCTTGACGCTGTGTTTCTAGGTATTTTTTGAAACCTAGCTCGCCTAACCAGAAATCGAATGTGAATTGCACACCGTTACTTGTTAGAGTCGCACCAGATAGACCATCGATTTTGTGCTCAGTACCTTTAGGTGCTTCGCCTTTAACAATCTCGATAGACATTTCGCCTTGGTCGTTGTAAATTTTCTTACCAACCCAAATTGCTTTCCATTTAGGATTCTCAATTTCAGCACCTAAGCCAGGGGTTTCACCTTGCTCATAGTAGTTTAAGTTGATAATAGTATTTGCATCAGGTTTTACCGCAACAAATGCGTACATTGTTGACCATAAACCATAACCATGAACCGGTAATACATAGCTTAAAAACTCGCCTTGCTCGTTATTCGCTAAATAAACCACTGCATTGTTAGAACGACGTTTAATGCTTGCTACGTCTTGGTCTTGAGTCAAAGTAATAGAAGTACTAGGCTCTTTAGCAGACGCGCGTTGGTCGAAAGTATCTGCATTAATACTATCAACGTATTCGCCTGTTTCTAAGTTAACAACTTTTGCAGTAATTAAGTTTTTGTAGCGCTGTTTAATTTCCGCAGCAGTTGCGCCTGCTGGTAATAAATCAGCTGCTAATAGAATATTTTTTTGTTTATCTAATGCTTTGTTTTCTTCTTGTTGAGGGCGTAACGCAACCGCAGAACCCGCAACAATAATCGCACAGACCAAACAAAGTGAAATAACAACCGTCAGCGTTTTGCTGATTGAATCATTTCCTTTAGACATTACGTGCTAACCTCCGCTTGATGTTTGCAGATACAACGAAGTGGTCAAATAATGGCGCGAATACATTCGCAAATAAGATAGCCAACATCATACCTTCTGGGTATGCAGGGTTAACTACACGGATCATAACCACCATGAAACCAATCAAAATACCGTATGCCCATTTACCTTGGTTGGTGAATGAAGCTGATACTGGATCAGTTGCCATAAACATCATACCGAATGCAAAACCACCAATTACTAAATGCCAGTACCAAGGCATAGCAAATAATGGGTTAGTATCGCTACCAATCAAGTTAAACATGGTAGAGAAAATCGCCATACCGGCAAAAGTACCTAATACGATACGCCATGAAGCAATGCGGAAGTAAATTAACGCTAAACCACCGATTAAGATAGCTAGAGTTGAAACTTCACCCATAGAGCCTGCGATATTACCGTAGAATGCATCCCACCATTGGCCAGTTAATGCATAGTCTAATTGACCTTGCGCAGCTTGGCTCAATAAAGTAGCACCAGAAAAACCATCTGCAGCAACCCATACCGCATCACCAGAGATTTGAGCTGGGTAAGCAAAGAATAAGAATGCACGGCCCGCTAATGCAGGGTTTAAGAAGTTACGGCCAGTACCACCAAATACTTCTTTACCAATTACCACACCAAAAGTGATACCTAAAGCAACCTGCCATAAAGGAATTGTTGCTGGCAAAATCAATGCAAATAATACTGAAGTTACGAAGAAACCTTCGTTTACTTCATGTTTGCGGATTGAAGCAAATAATACTTCCCAGAAACCACCAACAGCGAAAGTAACCGCATAAATAGGTAAGAAGAACATAGCACCGTAGAACATTTTACCGCCCCACCCGCTGCCTTCTAGCGTTCCGCCTAATGCAGTGAATAAATCAACTTGCCAAGTTTGTGGTAAACCAGCACCAGCAGCAATTGCAGCTTCTGCTTGTAAACCAATGTTGTACATACCGTAAAACATTGCAGGGAAAGTCATCATCCATACAAGGATCATGATGCGCTTAAGATCGATACTGTCACGAATGTGAGTACGACCTTTAGTCACTAAGCCTGGCGTATAAAAAATAGTTGCAGCTGCTTCATACAACGCATACCACTTTTCATATTTACCGCCTTTTTCAAATAACGGCTCAATTTCTTCTAAATAGGACTTTAAACCCATCTTAGCCCTCCTTCTCGATTTGCGTTAAACGTGAACGCAAGATCGAACCATAGTCGTATTTGCCTGGACAAACGAAAGTACAAAGTGCTAAATCTTCTTCGTCTAATTCCAAACAACCCAAAGATTGAGCTGAATCAACGTCGCCAGCAACCAAATCACGCAACAATAAAGTTGGGATGATATCTAGTGGCATAACACGCTCATAGTTTCCGATTGGAACCATAGCGCGGTCAGAACCACGAGTTGTTGTTGTGAAGTTGAATAACTTGCTTGGAGATAAGTGAGAAAGATACGCACGAGTGATTGAGAACATGCTTGCACCTGGTGCAATCCAACCAAACAATTCTTTTTCACGACCTTCAGCTAATACAGAAACTTGTGTTGCGTAACGGCCTAAATAACCATGTACACCACCCGCATCGTGACCAGCTAATACTGAACCAGAAATCACACGTAATTCACCGTCTGCAACTTCACCGTCAGTTAATTGCTCTAGGCTTGCGCCAACTAGCGTTTTAACTAAACGAGGATTGTTAACCGCAGGACCTGCTAAAGCAACAACACGTGTATTTGGCAATTCACCAGTGGTAAACAATTGGCCTACAGCAACTACGTCTTGGTAGTTAATGTGCCAAACTTGCTTTTCCATGCTCACTGGGTCTAAGAAGTGGATATGAGTTCCCACTAAACCAGCTGGATGCACGCCACCAAACTCTTCTACTTGCACGCCATCAACGCTAGGAATATCTGCGCCTGAAGCTTTACATAAAAAAGTTTTTGGAGCCAATTTAGCAAGTAATGCTAAACCGTTTTTGAAGTCTTCTTCTTGGCCTTTTAATACAACCGCAGGATCAGCTGCTAATGGGTTGGTATCAATTGCCGTAACGAATAATGAAGAAGGAGTGGCATCTACTGCTGGGATTTTGCTGAATGGACGCGTTCTTAAGGCAGTCCATAAACCTGATTCAACTAAAGTATCAACAATTTGTTGACGCTCTAATGAGCCAAGTTGATCCGCAGCTGTTTTAGCGAATTCTACTTTGTCGTCGCCTTGAATCTCAATAACAACAGACTGTAAAACACGTTTAGCACCACGATTGATTTCTTTAACTACCCCTGCTGCTGGCGCAGTGAATTGTACACCGGGATTCTTTTTGTCAGCAAAAAGAACCTGTCCTTTTTTTACTACGTCGTCAACGCGGACGCTCATAGTAGGACGCATGCCAATGTATTCTTCACCAAGGATAGCAACTCTTGTGACGGCTTTGCCGTCAGATATTGCTTGTTGTGGAGTTCCTGAAACAGGAACATCCAAGCCTTTCTTGATAGTTATCATACTCATTGCACTTGTTTTTAAGGTTTAAAACGAAATTTGGAATATGGTTCGCTTTAGCGCTATCGAGCTAATTTCAAATGATTAGCTTCTTTGCTCTTGTCGCTATTTACAGCTATATATAAAACCCGCGGATTTTAACATTGTTTTACACCATGTATCCACGAAAAATACTGATTTGATTGAGATTAGGTTAAATTTTTCAAATTGACAATTTGAAAACAGAGGGAATTGCTGTTTTTTTATACTTTTTTAAATCTGCAAAAATAAAGGGCGTATAAAACGCCCTTTATTAACAAAACCAGATTTACTGATTAAAGGTCAATTATTCAAGATCTAACTCAACTAACGGGTTAACGTCAGCGTCATAATCAACATTATCGTATTCAAAACCGAATAAGTGTAAAAATTCTCGGTTATAGCTGATGTAGTCAGTCAAATCATCAATTGTTTCAGTTGTTACTGAATCCCAAATAATTTGCACTGCATCTTGTACTTTATCTTCTAATTCTTTGTAGTTTTGGCTTAAGCGACCGGCTTCGTCAAAACGCGGATTTTCACCATATAAGTTTTCAGAGAATAAAGCTTGAATTTGTTCAATAACACCTTCATAAGTACCCTGCTCTTTCATTACTTTGAATAAAGCAGAAATATATAAAGGCATAATTGGAATTGCCGAGCTCGCTTGAGTTACAACTGCATTTAGTGAAGTTACATAAGCTTCACCACTTAAACCATCAGTAGACTGCTTAATTGCAGCAGCTGCTCTGTCTAAGTCTTCTTTCGCTTTACCAATTGTTGCATGACCATAAATAGGCCAAGTTAGTTTTTTACCAATATATGTATAAGCAGTTGTTTTAAAACCTTCAGCTAATACGTCAGCTTCTTGTAATGCTTTGATCCATAATTCCCAATCAGCACCACCCATAACGTCGATTGTGCCTTGAATTTCTGCTTCATTAGCAGCTTCAACTGTAACTTCGTCGATTTCACGCTTTGAAGTATTTAAGTTTTTAGTGGTAACTGTTTGGCCGATAGGCTTTAAAGTTGAAGAATAAACTTCACCAGTGTCAGGATCTGTTCTGCGTGGTGAAGCTAAGCTATAAATAACTAAATCAATTTTGCCGAGTTCTTTTTTGATTACATCAATTGCTTTTGCTTTGATTTCGTGTGAAAACGCATCGCCATTGATGTTTTTAGCCCATAAACCCGCTTCTTTAGCGAATTTATTGAATGCCGCAGTGTTGTACCAACCCGCACTCGCACACTTTTTCTCAGTAGGCTCTTTTTCAAAAAAGATACCTAAAGTTTTAGCACCACTGCCAAATGCTGCTGTGATACGTGAAGCCAAACCATAACCAGTTGATGAACCAATAACCAACACATTTTTTGGTCCTTCAGGATTCGATTTGCTTTTTACATATTCAATTTGGCGTTTTACTGATTCTTCACAACCAACTGGGTGTGCATTTGTACAAATAAAACCACGTACTTTTGGTTTAATAACCATATGTATAATCCTATTCTATTATCTAGCTAAATTTATTTCTGCACAGCTTGAGCTTGTGCCCAATCGATGCCATTTCTATTGTGAAAATAATCTTGTTCGGTTAACGCGTGATATTCTGAGGATTGTGCTAAAAATCTTTGGTAAGAAGCAAATATTTTTTGCGCCATCTCGTCACTAGCAACCAAGTTTTTAACTGATTTAAGACTAGACGCCTTAAGCGCTTCTATAACATCAGTCGGGAATTTGCGAATTTGCACACCTTTTTCTTTTAGGCTTTGCAAAGCTTCGTTATTTTTAGCTGTGTATAGTGCAAGCATGTTTGCATTGGCCGCTTCTGTAGCAATTTCAACAATGGCTTGTAAATCAGCAGGTAACTGCTCAAAAGCCTCTTTATTTACGATAAATTCTAAAGCAGCGCCAGGCTCTTGCCAGCCAGTTACATAATAATAAGGTGCAGTTTTATATAATCCAAAAGCCAAGTCATTGTATGGGCCCACCCAATCAGCTGCGTCTAACGCACCACTTTGCATCGCACTAAATAACTCACCACCCGGCATTTGCACTGGAATCCCACCTAAATCAGCTACCACTTCACCCGCTAAACCTGGAATACGCATTTTTAAACCGTTAAAGTCAGCTAAGCTGTTGATCTCTTTTTGAAACCAACCAGCCATTTGCACACCTGTGTTACCACCAGGGAAAGGAATTAAGCCAAATGGCTCATAGGCTTCTTTCCATAATTTATTACCACCACCGTGATAAAACCAACCATTAGTTTCTTGAGCATTCATACCAAAAGGAATGGTTGTGAAAAACTGTGCAGCAGGAATTTTACCTTTCCAATAATAGGCAGCGCCATGGCCCATTTGTGCAGCACCACTTTTTACCGCGTCAAAGGTTTGCAAAGCTGGGACCATTTCACCGGCACCATATACCTTTATGCTTAATCGACCACCAGACATTTTTTCAACATTGTTGGCAAAATCTTGTGGCGTTGTGCCTAAACCCGGAAAATTCTTTGGCCAAGTTGTGACCATTTTCCACTTATATTTTTGTTGTGCCGCAGCACTCGTACCACTTGCGTCGTCTTTTGAACACGCAGATAACAAGGTTGTTAGCGCAACAACCAATCCTATGGTAATTTTTTTCATTATTTCCTACCTAACTAAACTAAAAACCATCAGCGTAAACAACAGATGGCAACCAGGTCGCTAATTCAGGCCATATCGCCAATGCAACTAGGACAAATAACTGAATAATTATAAATGGCACCACACCTTTATATATTTGTGTGGTTTTAATTGCTTTATCAGCCACGCCACGTAAATAAAATAATGCAAAGCCAAAAGGTGGTGTTAAAAACGACGTTTGCAAATTGATTGCTATCATAATGCCTAACCAAACCGGATCAAGCCCCATTGACAGTAAAACAGGTGCAACAATAGGCACTACCACAAAAGTAATTTCAATAAAGTCGAGAATAAAACCTAGTAGAAACAGAATAACCATTACCAGCAACATGGCGGTAAATACACCGCCTGGTAGGCTTTCAAATACGGATTCAATTAACTCTTCACCACCCAACCCACGAAATACCAAGGAGAAAACCGATGCGCCAATTAAAATCAAAAACACCATACAGGTACATGTTAATGTCGCTTTATTTGCCGCTGTAAGCATTTTAATATTAAGCGCACCTTTAGCTAGCGCCAAAATAAGTGCACCGAAAGCACCTATTGCAGCGGCCTCAGTTGGTGTGGCAAAACCTGCGAGTATAGAGCCTAGTACGATAATTATAAGCAATATCGGAGGTACAACGGCTTTAATTAGCTGACCTAGTTTTACTTTTTCTTTGCTATCAAAGGCAGGTAAATATTCAGGCTTAAACCAAGCTACCGCCAATAAATAAACTAAGTAGAGTACAACCAACAAAATACCAGGGACGATTGCACCGACAAATAGATCACCTACTGAAACCGTTTCTGGAGAAAAGATCCCCATATCCAGTTGAGACTGCTGAAATGCATTTGAAATAACATCACCAAGTAAAACCAGCGCAATAGATGGTGGGATGATCTGCCCTAAAGTACCTACAGCACAAATGCTGCCACAGGCAATTGAGGGGTTGTATTTTTGTTTGAGCATAGCAGGTAAAGACAACAAGCCCATAGTAACGACGGTCGCACCAACTATGCCAGTACTTGCTGCGAGCAATGCCCCAACGATAACCACAGCTATGGCTAAACCGCCACGAAAACGCGAAAATAACTGAGAAATTGAAATTAGTAGCTCTTCAGCAATTTTAGACTTTTCTAACACCACGCCCATAAATACAAATAAAGGCACAGCGAGCAAGGTTTGATTATTCATTATGCCAAATATGCGGCTTGGCAATGCGTGCATAAAAGCAGTGTCAAAGACACCGAGAAAAGACCCGAGGAAAGCAAAAATGAGTGATGTTCCAGCTAGGGCAAAAGCAACAGGATAACCCGTCAGTAAAACTAAACAGACAGCAACAAAAAGAACTAAAGACAAATATTCCATTATGCGTTGCCCTCTGTTATCGCTGCGATATTCTTAAGGATTTCACTTAGCCCTTGCACAAAGAAAAACACACAGAATGCGATAATAAAACTCTTCAATAAAAACACAAACGGTAAACCACCAGCATCCACTGAACCTTCCATTATCATCCAGCTATCTGCAACGTATTGCCAGCTGTATACCGCGATTGCAATAACCACAGGCCATAATAACAACACACTACCGCATAGATTAACCAAAGCTTTTTTCTGCGGAGTAAATTTTGTATAAAGCACATCAACCCTAACGTGCTCGTTGTGTTTAAGCGTGTAAGCTGAGCCTAATAGAAATAATGCAGAATGCAGATACAACACAAGTTCTTGAGCAGCAATTGAGCCAACTGAAAAACCATAACGAAGAAAAACAATCGCCGCCATTAACACAACAATAAGAGTTGCAAACCAAGCAACAATATTGCCGCAGGTTTCAGAAAAGGCGTCTAATTTATTGCTTATGTGCAAAAGCATTTTGATTCCATTTTATTTTTTGCGCGCATTATACCCAAGGTTGACCAAATTGCGAGTTTGCCACTACTTGTCCGACTTGCTTCCACCTAAACATTTTGGCGACAAAGGTACGTTTACTTTTCCACTTTGCCATTCTTCAACCGAATAAGTGTGGATAGATAAAGCATGGACAACACCTGCCAGCTCTTCGGCTAAACATTCGTTAACTGCACGGTGACACTGTATCAGTCTTTTACCGGCAAATTCGTCTGCAGCAATGATAACTTTATAATGTGAATCTGTCGCTGGCCCAGAGTGCATATGGCTTTCATTCTGAACATCCAACTCAATTGGATTAAATCTCTGTTTTAATTTATCGAAGATAATTTGATCTGTTGTCATTTTTTACGTCTCTAATTTTTGTCACCGGTATACACAAACTACTGGTATATGTATCTGAACGTTAAATTGATGCGCCCATCTGTAATTTTTGTCCGTTTAGGCAAACTATGAAACCAAAACTCTTGGGTGTCTCTTGCCATAATCAACAAGCTACCATGCTGCAAGGTCACTTTTTGTTGTTCACCAGATAACCTATGTTTAAACAAGAATTCTCGTTCACAACCAAAAGTAAAAGATGCAATGGTCGGTTGTTTGCCTAATTCAGCTTCATCATCAGCATGCCATCCCATAGTATCTTGGCCGTTGCGGTAATAATTGGCCAAAACACAATTAAATTTAGCACCACAAGTTTGTTCAGCTAAATCTCTTAATTGCGCCAATTCAGCAGGCCAAATATCAGCAGTGAAGGTTTCACCTGAATATTTGTATTTTAACGGTTTAGCCGCATAGAATGCTTGCAACCTTGGTATTGGATGCGTTTTTCCGTAAACAGTAATGTGCGCTTGTTGCCAAGCGAGTTTGTCTTTCAACCATTCGAACCATAAATCTGCCGCATCATGGCTAATTAAGTTTGAATAATAACTGACGTCCGCATTGCGCATTTGTAGCTTATGCGGATGTATTACTTGTTCATGCTCTTGGCCTTGATACAATAGCGTCAATTTATATATCCAGTGTTTACTTAATTCTTATATGCCGCAAGATAATCATAACTACCCAGTTGAACAATGCCCATTAACGCTCTGGCGCTATCCTAAACAGGATGTTCGCTCTTCACTTCAGGCATGGGACAGTGCTGATATTTTATTGGCAGAAACAGCTTTGCCAATTCTAACACAAACTAATGCCAGTACATTAGTTGTCAATGACCAATTTGGCGCTATAAGCTTGCATTTGCAAAGTGTAACGTCAGCACCAATTAGCTTTTATAGCGACTCAAAAATAGCCCATTTAGCTTACCAACAAAATCTACAGCTAAATTCAGATAATTCAGCAAAAACTGATTTAACAATCACCCCACTTGGCAGCAGTTTAAATGACTTAAACAAGATAACAGCAGAGCAAGTTTATCTAATCAAAATTCCCAAAAACTTAGATTTCCTTGAAGCTATTTTGGATAAAATTCATCAGGTAGCAGCTGATGATGTACAAGTTATTGCAGCGGCTAAAGCGACTGAGATAAATAACAAAGTAGTTAAGTTATTTAATCGCTACTTTAAACAAGTGGATGTGGGTTTAGCGGTAAAAAAATCCCGAACTATTAGAGCATCAGGGAAACAGCCGTCACCTTATTCATCTTACTCGTATTGGAAAACTTGGCAGTTAGATAATGGTTTAACTATTTATAACGCGCCGAATGTGTTTTCACGCAGTAGTTTAGATATGGGCGCGGCATTTTTCCTACCTCACCTTCCGGCAAAACCGCATGACTTTCAGCCAACACAAACACATGTGTTTGATTTGGCTTGCGGCAATGGTATTTTATCCGCTTACATTGCTAATTCGTTTCGGCAAAATAACTGTGCTGGCGAATTAGTTATCCATTTGTTTGACGAGTCATATATGGCGATAGAGTCAGCGGTTAAAACACTCGAAGAAAATAATCTTAACAATATCAAAATAAAAACCTGTTGGAATGACTGTTTAGCTGATGTCGAGCAAAAAGCACATTGGATTGTATGTAACCCTCCTTTCCATCAACAAAAAACCATCACCGATCATATTGCGATGCAAATGTTTAACCAGAGTAAAGTGTGTTTAGCTGAAGGCGGCAAGCTCAGTATTGTTGGCAATGCCCATTTAGGTTATGGCAAACGCTTAAATGAAATTTTTGGTTCCAGTCAACTTGTGGCACAAGATAAAAGGTTTGTCGTATTAAAAGCCAATGGTTAGCTCGGATTGACCTGAGCAAAATAAGTATAAGGTCAGAGCATATCCCTGACCTTATGAATACGGAAGTTTAAACTAAAAGGGTGAATCCGGTGCCGGATAAGGTTCAAAACGACTGTCAGGACAGTCTATCGCTTTCGCCTGTTTAGTTTGTTTATCAAAAACCTTAATATCAGCCTGCTCACGCACAGGGAAATTTACCACTGGATTCGGCCCAAAGGTATATTCAATGTGATGGTGGCTATAATGTTTATTGTCACGAATTTCAGGTTTCGTATCGTAAACCACATTATCTAAAGTAAGTTTTAACGGGTTAATTAAATGCTTAGACTGATATCCACTAACATTTACTAACGACTCATTATATTTGGCATCTGGGTAATCTACGTATCGAAAATTACGTACAACAATGTTTTCCATTTTCGGCGGTAAGTTATCCTTCTTAGTTGAGCTGTAATAAGGTGTGAAAACCATAGAATCTTTAGCTCGGCGCATACACACATTATCGTATGTTACATTAGTGATATCACCACCACGTTTTCCATCCGATTTAATCCGAATACCAACGCCATGACCACTATCCATACCATCTAACGTCAAATCCCAAATTTTGATATTGTTAACACCCGCATCAGTTTCACTGCCAATCGACATGCCATGGCCATAATAAAACTGATTGTGTGCGTATAAATGGTTTTCTGTTGCAGGTCTGTCAGTTTCTTTACCTGATTTAATCGCAACATTGTCATCACCTGTACTGATATACGAATAAGCAAGAGTAACGTTTTTACTTGCACCAGGGTCGATACCATCAGTGTTTTTCACCAATTCAGGGATAAAACAAGTACTTGGTTTATCTAACTTACCTGGTCTTGGCATATCTTCTTCAGCACATTTGTAACCCGGTACTGTATACGCCAGTGAAGGGGTTAACAATTTAATGCCCCAGAAAATTAATCCATCAGCTCTTTTTGCTGCAACGTGGAATTTACCACCATTTTGTAAACCTACTTTGTAGAAAGTAAAGTTTTTCGCATCGTCTATTTGCAACATACGCGGATTGTTTTGCTCAAGCTTAGGTTTAGCTTTGCTTTGCATCGACAGATCCCACCAAGTAGTTTGGTAAGCACGCTTGCCTGAAGTTAAAATAGCACCGCCTCGGGCATCTATTGTCCCTTCACCATAAATACCACTATTCTCTGTTTTGCTGGCGTAAATCCAAGGTTTACAGCGATTTTTAATTTTTGGTAGTGCGTCACCACAAACGCCATCACCTAAGTCATAATCGGCAGGGCTACGCGAGGCAAATAACTTAACCTCTTTTTCGATCCACAAACTGACACCAGAAGGAATTTCAATTGGCCCGGTCAAAAAACCATTATTGCCATTGTGTTTAACTAATTTAACCGCTTGACCTTTAGGGCAATTATCTAATGCCTGCTGTAAACGCTCAGAATCTGGACTTGAGTTTTTTGGATCATGATCAATTTCGTCAGGCAATACCCAATTAACATACTTGAGGTTGGCTTTTAATTCGCTACAAACTTTAGTTGGGAAACTTGGCTCTGGCGGCAATAATTTTTCGTATTCGGCGTGTAATCGAACATTCGATGCTTGGGCGCTGAAAATCGCTAGTGATAAACCAACTACCCCACCATTGAGCGCCAGTTTTAATAATTTATTCATAGACAAGAAATTACCTATATTGAATTGCATAATTTAACTGCATTCCATGCAAACCTATACCAACAACACTCTAAACATAGTTATATTTATATATTTAGCAACAATGCCACCGGTAGCACTTGGTAAGTATATACATATTTTATACAATTACCAATCTTGTTTAATAAATAACGGCTTGGTTATTTAACGATAGCGCAAAAAGAAAATAGCGAATCACACTAGAGCGACTAGGCAGGAAAATGGAGGAAATTTAATTTGATAAAAACAAGGCAAACGTATGTTTGCCTTGTTAAATTATTACAGCTATTAGTAAATTAAAGTAAATCTACTAATTTTTGTGCATCACCAATGTATTTAGCTGGCGTTAATTCTTTAAGGCGAGCTTTTTCATTCGCAGGCATAGCTAAACCATCAATAAACTCAGCCATAGCTTTTTGGTCCACACGTTTACCACGGGTTAACTCTTTAAGCTTCTCGTATGGTTTTTCAATACCATAACGACGCATTACTGTTTGAATTGGCTCAGCCAATAATTCCCAGTTTTGGTCAAGTTCAGCTAAGAAGCTAGCTTCGTTAACTTCTAACTTGCTGATACCTTTAAGCGTTGCTTGATAAGCAATAATTGTGTGTGCAACACCTACACCTAAGTTACGCAATACAGTTGAATCTGTTAAATCACGCTGCCAACGAGAAACTGGCAATTTAGCCGCTAAGTGATCAAAAATTGCGTTGGCTAAACCTAAGTTACCTTCTGAGTTTTCAAAATCAATTGGGTTAACTTTATGCGGCATAGTTGATGAACCAATTTCGCCAGCAATAGTTTTTTGTTTGAAGTGACCTAACGCAATGTAAGCCCAAATGTCGCGGTCGAAATCTAAAATGATGGTATTTGCACGTGCAACAGCATCAAACAACTCAGCGATATAATCGTGTGGCTCAATTTGAGTTGTGTACGGGTTCCAAGTTAAACCTATGCTAGTAACAAACTCTTCACTGATTTCATGCCAGTTTAATTCAGGGTATGCTGATAAATGTGCGTTGTAGTTACCTACTGCACCATTGATTTTACCTAAAATTTCTACTTTGGCGATTTGATCACGTTGACGCTTTAAACGCATATAAACGTTAGCCATTTCTTTACCCATAGTGGTAGGTGAAGCTGGCTGACCGTGAGTACGCGCCATCATAGCAACGTCACGATATTCTTTCGCCATACGGTGTAATTCAGCCAAAATTTTATCAATGTAAGGCAAAATTACTGTGTCACGCGCTTCGCGTAACATTAAACCGTGAGAAGTGTTGTTGATATCTTCTGAGGTACAAGCAAAGTGTAAAAACTCAGTAACCGCGTGTAATTCAGGAATATTCGCTACTTTTTCTTTTAAAAAGTACTCAACCGCTTTAACGTCGTGGTTAGTTGTGCGCTCGATTTCTTTTACACGAGCAGCATCTGCTTCACTGAAATATTCAACAATTTCGTCTAATGCAGTATTTGCTTCAGCTGAAAATTCAGGTACTTCTTTAATACCGGCAATTTTTGATAATTTTTGTAACCAACGCACTTCAACCGTTACGCGGTATTTAGTTAAACCGAACTCACTAAAAATTGATCTAAGTTCAGTTGTTTTACTACCGTAACGACCATCAACTGGTGAAACCGCAGTTAAGCTGGATAATTCCATCGAAATCTCCTGTTAAATATTGGATATTTGTTGAAGTGCGTGCGCCGAAAAACGCACCCATTTTTGTCTTCTAAATAAAATATTACGTCTTTTACCACCTAGCTGACGCCAAAGCACAGCTGAGCGCAACGCAGCAAGCAACAGCGCGCGTACTTTATTTTGCACTAAACGCTGTTGTAATAAATTTGGGTTGCCCATGACACGAATTTTCGGGCCGAGTGGACTGATTACATCTTTATATATACCGGCAAATCCTTCTACCACAACATCATGCAATAAATCATAATGTGCTAGTTTAGTTTCCATTGCATCTATTTGCTGGCCAAGTTTACGCAATGATTGTGGATTCTTTGCTAACTTGCGTTCAAGGGTTAATACACTTAACACATAACGGGTTAACTCAGCATCTTTCACTTGCGCTTGATGGCCTAACTGATCATGAATATTGGTTAAACCCGGCTTTAAATTAGCCAGCTCGCCGTAAACATCAACTGTATCCGCTGGGTTGGTATTTAACACACTGTTTAGCATAGTGGTTAATTGTGCGTCGTCCATTTCACCTTTACGGGCAATTTTTTGCACCAAAGCACAGGCTTGGCAAACGCCTGCTAACGCTAATGTTTGTTCGTAAGATACGTCTGACATCAAAGTTACCGAATTAGTTACCGAATTAAACTGTCAATAATTGCGCCGCCTAAACAGACTTCTTGCGCATAAAATACCGCTGACTGCCCTGGTGTAACCGCAGCAACTGGCTCATCAAACATCACTTGATAATTTTCTTCATCCAGTTTTTTAACCGAACAGGCAATATCTTGCTGGCGATAACGTGTTTTCACGGTACAGCTAAATTCTTCGCCAGGACCGACGCGATCAACCCAGTGGCTTTGATTAACAATCATGCCATTTGAGAATAATCTTGGGTGTTTACTGCCTTGTGCCACAATCAGCACGTTACGCTCTAAATCTTTATCAACTGTATACCAAGGCTCATCACCGGAGTTTTTCATACCGCCAATACCAAGCCCCTTGCGTTGGCCTAGCGTGTGGTACATTAAACCTTCATGACGACCAATAACTTCGCCATCAACAGTTTCAATATCACCCGGCTGTGCTGGTAAATATTGCTGAAGGAAATCTTTAAATTTACGCTCACCAATAAAACAAATACCGGTTGAATCTTTTTTGTTGGCTGTAACTAAGTCTTGCTCTTCAGCAATTTTGCGTACTTCTGGTTTTTCTAAACCACCAACTGGGAATAAAGTTTGCGCAACATGTTGCTCGGCTAAGGTATATAAAAAGTAGCTTTGGTCTTTGTTATTGTCTAAACCGCGTAACATTTGCCATTTGCCATTTTCATCTTGGCGGCGTTGTACATAGTGACCTGTGGCTATATAGTCAGCGCCCAAAGCATCAGCAGCAAATTCTAAAAAGGCTTTAAACTTAATTTCCTTGTTACACATGATATCTGGGTTAGGCGTTCTGCCCGCTTTGTATTCGGCTAAAAAGTATTCAAATACATTGTCCCAGTATTCTGCAGCAAAATTAACTGTGTGCAATTCAATGCCAAGTTTGTCGGCTACGGCTTGAGCGTCTTCTAAATCTTGTGCAGCTGCGCAGTATTCATCTGTGTCGTCTTCTTCCCAGTTTTTCATGAACAAACCTTCAACTTGGTATCCTTGTTGAAGTAACAAATAAGCAGATACAGATGAATCAACACCACCTGACATTCCTACAATAACTTTTTTGTTTTGATTGTCTGACATGAAATAAAAATACTCGCAGCTAAAAATGGGGCGCTATTCTATCACCCTTTATCCTTGCTATAAATAACTCTTAACAGCAGATAAGGGTATTCTTTGTCCATTTAGGTAATCATCAAAGCAAATTTGTACCATATGACTGCGATGTGGTAGCTGTTTTTGTTCAATTTGCTCAAAGCTAAACCAATGTGCGGCTAGGATATCATCATCTTGCGGTTGCAATTTTGGTAGTTGTTCAGCATCAATTTTAGCGTAATAACAAAAACGCAAATACTGAATATCTTTGCCTTTAACCTGACTTTGATAAATACCAACTAAACCTTGTGGTTCAAGTTCAATCCCCGCCTCTTCTAACAATTCACGTTTAGCGGCTTGCAATAAAGATTCATCTTTTTCTAAATGACCAGCGGGCTGGTTAATAACATTGATGCCATTTTCTATTTCTTCAACCACTAAAAACTTATTATTACACTCAACTATCCATGCAATGGTTGTATTGGGTTTAAACATTAATTAATTTGCTCCAGATATTGATTAAATTCTTCGCTTGCGAGTTCGCGCCACTCCCCCGGTTCTAACCCTTGTACCGAAAAAGAAGAAAACTGATGGCGGATTAAACGTAAAGTTGGCAAACCAACATGCGCTGTCATACGGCGAACTTGGCGGTTTTTACCTTCTTGCAAACCTATTTCCAACCAAGTTGTTGGAATATTTTTGCGCTCTCGAATAGGTGGATTACGTGGCCAAATGGCTGGTGGTTCAATCAACCTGACTTTTGCGGGCTTAGTTTTACCGTCTTTTAACTCGACCCCTTGGCGCAATTGCTGCAGTTGTTGCTGGCTTGGCTGACCTTCTACCTGCACCCAATAAGATTTTGTTTTTTCAAATTTAGGGCTAGCCAGCACATTTTGTAACTTGCCACTATTAGTTAAAACCAACAAACCTTCCGAATCTTTATCTAACCGCCCTGCGGCATATACATTTTCAATTGGAATATAGTCTTTTAAGGTTTTTCTTTGTTGATCATCGGTAAACTGGGTTAATACATCATAAGGTTTATTAAAGAGTACAATTTTTATCACAGCAGGCTCGGGCCGCTTGTTTTTATTTTTTGTAGCCGAACGTGTTTTAGCGCCGGGTTTGGCATTTTTTATGTGTTTTTTTTGTCCAAAACTTGGCTTTTTTGCTTTTTGCTGCAACATTTATTTCCACTATTCAATTTTAAAATGAGAAGTAACTATATACCCTAGCAAGCTTACTATATTGTAACGGTTCTTCAATGAGTGAAGTGGAAACTCGCTTCATCAAGCAACTTGGGGATATATCACCAAACTTTATGGTCGACATTGCACCAATGCGGTGAACATACGCTTGTAGTAATTAACAAGCTTGCTAGAATCATCGTCAGCATAATTTATATTTTTTAAGGACATAATGATGACAACTGAAAGTTCTAAAATCATTTATACCATAACTGATGAAGCTCCAGCTTTAGCAACATACAGTTTATTACCTATTATTCAAGCTTACGCTAAAACAGCTGGCGTTGATGTAGAAACGCGTGACATCTCTTTAGCTGCACGTATTTTATGTCAATTCCCAGACATTTTACCTGAAAGCCAATTCCAAGCTGACGATTTAAAAGAATTAGGTGAATTAGCTAAAACGCCTGAAGCTAATATCATCAAATTACCGAATATCAGTGCTTCAATTCCTCAGTTAAAAGCGGCAATCAAAGAATTACAAGCTAAAGGTTTCGCTTTACCTAACTACCCGGATTCACCAGCAAACGAACAAGAAGCTGATATCAAAGCGCGTTTTGACGCGGTTAAAGGTAGCGCAGTAAACCCAGTATTACGTGAAGGTAACTCAGATCGTCGTGCACCAGCTTCAGTTAAAAACTATGCGAAGAAAAATCCACATAGCATGGGCGCATGGTCTGCTGATTCTAAATCTCACGTTTCAAGCATGAGCGCTGGTGATTTTTACGGTAGCGAAAAATCTACCACTGTAGAAAAAGCTGGTTCAGTAAAAATTGAATTAACTAAAGCTTCTGGTGAAGTTGAAGTATTAAAAGCTTCAGTTCCAGTTCAAGCTGGCGAAATTATTGATTCTGCAGTAATGAGCGCAAGTGCATTACAATCTTTCTTAGCAGAGCAAGTTGAAGAAGCAAAAGCGCAAGGCGTTTTATTCTCGTTGCACATGAAAGCAACTATGATGAAAGTTTCTGATCCAATTATCTTTGGTCACGCAGTTGAAGCTTTCTACAAGCCAGTTTTAGACAAATACGCAGACAAATTTGCTGCTTTAGGCGTAAACCTTAACAATGGTTTTGGTGATGTTGAAAGCTGTATCGCTTCATTACCTGCTGACGAGCAAGCTGCAATTAAAGCTGACATTGAAGCTTGTTACGCTGCACGCCCTGCAATGGCTATGGTTAACTCAGACAAAGGCATCACTAACCTACACGTACCAAGTGACGTAATTATCGATGCTTCTATGCCTGCAGCTATTCGTTCTTCTGGCCAAATGTGGGGTCCAGATGGAAAACAAGCAGATACTAAATATGTAATTCCTGATCGTTGTTATGCAGGTGTTTACCAAGAAGTTATCGACTTCTGTAAAAAACACGGTGCATTTGACCCGTCAACTATGGGTAGCGTACCAAACGTTGGTTTGATGGCGCAAAAAGCTGAAGAATACGGTTCTCACGACAAAACTTTCGAAATTCCTGCAGCGGGTGAAGTTAAAGTTATCGACCAAGACGGTAACGTATTACTACAACACTCTGTTGAGCAAGGTGATATCTGGCGTATGTGTCAGGTTAAAGACGCGCCAATTCGTGACTGGGTTAAACTAGCTGTTAACCGTGCACGTTTAAGCGATACACCTGCGGTATTCTGGTTAGATAAAAACCGTGCACACGATGCACAACTTATCAAGAAAGTTGAAGCCTACTTACCAGAGCACGACACTAGCGGTTTAGAACTGCAAATTTTAGCGCCTGTTGAAGCAACTCGTTTCTCTTTAGAGCGTATTAAAGCAGGTCAAGATACTATCTCTGTAACTGGTAACGTATTACGTGACTACTTAACTGACTTATTCCCAATTTTAGAATTAGGTACAAGTGCGAAAATGTTATCTATCGTTCCATTAATGAACGGTGGTGGCTTATTCGAAACTGGTGCTGGTGGTTCTGCGCCTAAGCACGTTGAGCAATTAGTTAACGAAAACTACTTACGTTGGGATTCTTTAGGTGAGTTCTTAGCATTAGCAGCTTCTTTTGAGCATTTAGCAAATGTTGCTGGTAACACTCAAGCTAAAGTTTTAGCTGACGCTTTAGACGTTGCAACTGGTAAAGTATTAGACTTTAACCGTTCACCTTCACGCCGTTTAGGTGGAATCGACAACCGTGGTAGCCACTTCTACTTAGCTATGTACTGGGCACAAGCTTTAGCAGAGCAAGCTGCAGATGCAGATTTAGCAGCTAAATTTAAGCCTGTAGCTGAGCAATTAACTGCTAACGAAGATAAAATTGTTGCTGAGTTAATTGAAGTTCAAGGTAAAGCTGTTGAGATTGGCGGTTACTTCAAACCTGAAGATGACAAAGCTTCTAACGTTATGCGCGCAAGTGCAACGTTAAACGCAGTAGTTGATTCTCTATAAGCTTGTAGTTAATTAGCTAAATAGCTGCTGATAGCAATTGAAAATAAAATCCCGCGTATTCAATGAATGCGCGGGATTTTTTGTGGCTAATAATGTAACCCGAACTTTCGGTAAAACTAGGTTGTTGCGAATATGAACCAGCGCAAAAAGCTATTAAAATTCACTTTATGGCTTTCCGCCCTAATTTTTTCACTCATATATTCATTTTATGAAGAACAAAAATTCGATGAAGTTGTACTCACACCTATTGCTGATCAAGTTAAAGCGCTTTCGACGCAAGAGCATTCTTGGTCGCTACTAAATTATCGAGAATCCGACAGTAGCGCCAATTTTGAGATTCTCATAACAGGTTATGAGAATGCAAAGCAATCAGATATACAAAATGTTAAAACCCAAGCTTTACACTTAATATGCAGTAATAGCGTATTTAGAAATAAACTCAAACGTGGAAAAACAATCATTATAGATCTCAAATCTAATTCCAGCCGTCGGGTTAATTTTGCTAATTTACGTATCGATCATAGCCGTTGTGTCGAACTTGGTTAACCCTTAAATTTCCTTCTTTTAGTCACGGTATAAAGTGAACAGGGTTTGATAACGCTCACGTAAATACCCAATATCCTCAACCGATATAACTTCATCCAATACGATTCGCTTATCTTGGCTAAATAGCGGCCAGTTTGGCATATCTACCCTATTTGGATTTAAAGTTTTAATAAACTGAATAAAGTACTGCTGCATCTGCTCTGATGTTTTATAGTCTGCTGCTTGCCAGTCGTAAACTTTGTTATAACGCAAATTACCCAAAGCATATTCTATTTCTGCAGCGTGCGCTGCGCCTCTATCTGTTGATGGGTTTGGGCGAAGTCTTGCGTATAAATAATAATAAACTTGCTTAGGTTGGTTTTGGGCAACCGCATCTGCCCATAACCAAGTACTCATACTTAAAAATCTGTCACTCGCCAGTTGCTGCGCCATTTCAATTATTTGCTCGGGTGTTGAAGCTGGATATATAGCTTTCACCTTGTCAGCATTTTCTGGGTATAGTTTTTCAATCGCCGCATGCCAATCGCTTTGAGTGAGTTTTTGTTTATTGGCAACTGGCCCAAGAACAGCTTGATATGCGGATTCTTGGCTATTTACACCAGTTAATAGCGGTACTTGGTTATATTTGCCCTGTGCGTATAGTTTATGCGGATCGTCAGTAAAAAAGTTGCCATCAATCACAGGTCTAAACCAGACAAAACGTTTATCTGTAGCCTGTTTAAGTAGTTGCTCAGCAGTTATCTCGCGCATTTGTTCAAGGTTTTGCAGTTCCAAGGCTTGCTGTAGTGCTAAACCTTCACTTTCACCAGTAGAGAGGCTCCTAGAACTAAAATCTAATCCAAGCATTGAGCCACTTTGTGCCGTAACACCTTTAAGCAGGTTTTTATTCAATGAAGTCAGCATTTGTGCACTTACAGAAATTGAACCAGCTGATTCACCGCCTAAAACTATATGCTCAGGGTTACCACCAAACTGCTTAATATTGTCTTTTACCCATTGGATAGCCGCTTGTTGATCGTACAAGCCATAATTGCCAGAGCCTTTATACTGTGTTTCTTTAGATAATTCAGGGTGTGATAAAAAACCAAATACGCCTAGGCGATAGTTAACTGAAACAAACACTATGCCCTGCTTGGCAAAAGCTTCACCGTCGTATCTTGCTTCATCACCACTGCCAACAATAAATCCACCACCATGAAAATAAACATAAACAGGTGCATTTTTATTGTCAGCTTTGCTCCACACATTTAGGTACAAACAGTCTTCACTTTGCTGTTGTGAACGAAAAATAATGTCGTCAAACACGCGGTTTTGCATGCAGCGCGCAGCAAATTCATTTGCCAAGTTGAGCTGTTTTTTAGTTTGCTTACTGGTTGTTAGCGGCTGTGGTAGTTGCCAGCGCAACTCACCAATGGGAGGTTTAGCGTAAGGAATACCAAGATAACCAATTACATTTTGCTCCAAAGCAACACCTTGGTATCGCCCTTGGGCAAGCTCAACGTTTTTACTGGATAATGCAGCCCTTGTGTATAGTGGCGAGAGTATAACAAGTGACAAGAGTATAGTTTGGATAATTTTGATTGTTTTCATAGTTATATTCGTGTGTATTTTAGAGCCAGTCATAAAATAGCTTAGCAAGACTTTATTTATGACGACAGCTAGTTGGTGTGAGCTATCTTAAACTTTAGTTGGTTACACTTTGGTTAACTTTAAACACTCCGATAAAAAGTAAGCCCAAGCACACATCCTATGTACTTGAGCATTACTTTGACACACAACAAGAAAACTGTTTGTTGGATTATTTACAGGAAGCTATCTAAACCTTTTTTCGATTCAGCAACCGCTTGTAACGGGGTTAAACCATTTGGATATTCTTCTTGCTCAACCACTAACCACAAAGTGCCACCTACTTCTTTGTTGGCTTGAATCAAGCTTGGCCAATCAATGGTATCTTTACCAATAATAGGTAATTTGCCTTGTGTCCCTTCAGGTAAACGCACTTTGTAATGTGTGGTTAAAGTACGGCCTGGGTATTTGCGTACGTAAGCGACCGGATCGTTACCAGAATAGGTCGTCCAACCCACATCTTGCTGCAATACCACGTTGTCTAAGGTGTTTTGCGCTAAATAATCCCAATAAGTAGTTTGTTTGTAGGCTTCAAATTCTTGCGCATGATTGTGATAACCCACTTTCATGCCATAAGGTGCTAATTTTTTCGCTAAGCGGTTTAATTCAGCCACTACCCACTCAATCCCGTCGGCACTAAAAGCACGCTCGTCGTAAGGCACAATTAACATGTCGCAACCAAGTGTTTTATAAAAGGCGACTGTACTTAGGAAGTTTTCGTCATCCAAATATGAAAACGGAATATGTGCACCACTAGCTTGTAAATTTAACCCAGCTAAAAACTGTTTTAACCCATGCGGATCATTCGCAAATGGGCCAAAATCACGGGCAAACTCAACGCCTTGAAAACCCATTTTTGATAACTGAGTTAAAGTGCCTTTAAAGTCCTCTTTAACATCGTCTTTAACGGACCAAAGTTGCACACTAATTTTTGGCATCATATTGTTGTCATTCTCGTTGTTCGAACCAGCTTGTGAAGTTGCATTGCAACCTATTATCAAAACACTTGCAGCTGCTACGCAGGCAAGTTTTTTTATGTTATGAATAAATTTTTTCATGTTTAGCCCTATATCATTTTTAATCAGTAATTGTTTTAACTTGTTTTATAATCGGCGGTTCTTCACTTCTTTTACCGCATAATCAACTGCGCGCGCAGTTAGTGCCATAAAAGTTAATGAAGGATTTACCACTGCAGACGAGGCGAAACTCGCACCGTCAGTAACAAACAAATTAGGTATATCGTGCGACTGGTTGTAGCCGTTTAACACCGAGTCTTTAGCATCTCGTCCCATACGTGCAGTACCCACTTCGTGTATCGCTATACCTGGTGGTCGCTCTGTTGCTTGGCCTTGAATATTTTTAAAACCCGCTTTTTCAAACATTTTGCTCGCAACTTCAACCGAATTTTCCATCATACGCTTTTCGTTATCCGACCAAGAAACATCAAATTGAATTTGTGGCATGCCCCATTTATCTTTTTTCGTAGCATGCAAAGTCATTTGATTATCACGATTTGCCAGCATTTCACCTTGTGCTTGCAAACCAATTTTCCACTGACCCGGATGCATTAATTTCTCTTTAAAATTGATACCCAAACCATCGGAGTAACCATATGACTGCCAGTCTTCTCGATAAGCGCCACCCGCTAATGCATATCCTCGGATAAAGTTTTTATGATAACGAGTTGGCTCATAATGGAAATTCGGCACGTATAAGCTTGCAGGACGCCGGCCGATGTAATACTCATCTTCAAAGCCGTCTATGTCTGCGGTTGTGCGCGCATTGTAATTGTGATCCATTAGGTATTTACCTAATACACCAGAGCTATTTGCCAAACCATTTTTGAATTTGTTGGTTTTACTATTGAGGAGTATTTGGGTGCTGCCTATGGTTGAAGCACATAAGAAGACTAATTTTCCAAAATACTCGCGTTGACTGAGGTTATCGTTGTCAATCACGCGCACACCTTTAAGTCGGTTGGTCGCTTCGTCATAAATTAAACTTTCAACCACACTATTCGGCGCTATGTGTAAGTTGCCAGTTCTAGCTGCTGCTGGCAAAGTTGCGCTCTGCGTTGAAAAATATGCGCCGAACGAACAACCTTTTTGACATTCGTTACGCGCCATACATTTCATACGACCGAGCTCGACATGAATTTTCTGCGGCTCAGTTAAATGGGCGCAGCGGCTGATGATCACAGGTTTATCCGGAAAATCATTGGCCATTTTTTGGCGAAAGGCACGCTCCGGCGCATTCATTTCAAAAGGTGGTAAAAACTGACTGTTTGGCAATTGGGGTAAATTGTCGTAGTTGCCGCTAATACCAACAAATTTTTCCACATAGTCATACCAAGGTGCTAAATCTTTATAGCGAATTGGCCAGTCGTTACCGTGTCCATCCGCTTTATTTGCGGCAAAATCAAAATCGCTCAAACGATAACTTTGTCTATGCCACAACAATGATTTACCACCTAACTGATTAGCTCTTATCCAACTAAACTCAGTTCCTTTTTTGGTGTTATAAGGTAAATCTCTGTCGTTGCCAAAAAAGTGTTTAGTACCATCGTGAAAGGCATAACATTGTTTTTGTATTTTGTATTGCTCTTCAACTAATAGGTTATCCACTTTGGTCCGGTTGGGAAAATCCCACGGGCCTTTACCTTCAGCAATATAGTCTTTGCGATGTTCAACCACACGGCCGCGCTCAACCATTAGAGTTTTAAATCCTTTTTCACAAAACTCTTTAGCAGCCCAGCCTCCAGTTATACCGGAACCGATTATAATGACATCAAAAACTTCTTTTGATTCATTGATATAATTCACATTCTTCATTTTCTAGCCCAATTTTAGGTCGCACGCTATTGCTTTTGTTTTTGTGTGCAACGTTATGTAGTTGATTTGGTTTTAATAATAAGCCTTCGAACTCCAAGCTCGACCAATTTGTTGATACGGCACCGAGCCTTGATAACCACCAGGCAGATACAAATATTTTAATGCTTGAGTTGCGCCCTCTTTCGAGGTGCAATAACCAAATACAGTTAAGTTTTTAACCACTTTGAAGCTTGCTTTATCATTGTGATCAAAACCCATTTGTCCTTGTTCAACTGCAGTTAACACTTGTAATTGCTGCGCCGCAGTACACTTGGCAAAGCTGAGTTTGTATTGCTGTAAACTCACTTGCTCTACTTTATCCACTATTGCCACTGCCGCTCGTTTTTCGTAATCGCCGTGAACAGCCACTAATTGGTGGTCGATAAATCCGTGGCAGTCTACGTCTGCAGCGCCGACTGTGTCTGTCGTTGGGATAATCTGCTCAACCATGCCGCGCAAAACCATCATCTGTGATTGAGAAAATAATTTACCTTTGGCCAAGTGACTATTTTTGTTGGCTGTGTACGCAAAGGCAGACTGTATAGCCTGCTCCCCGAGCATTTGGCTTACGGCAGCTGTGCCAAGCACAGCGCCCAAACCTTTTAACAGCCGTCGTTTTTCAATTGAACTGACGGTTTCGCTCATAAAACCTCTCCAGCAGGGTTTGCTGTTGTTTGTGGTTGGTTATTGTTTTGCTGCTTTTTCATGTAGATGTATAAAGCCGCAAAAGCAATGATTAAGATAGTTGGGAATATTGCCAAATTCGACAAGGTTGCTTGGCCTGCTACAAGTTCAGCTTCAACACCAGTCAGATTTTGCGCTTCAGCTGCTGCACGCGCTGAATCAATCCAACCACCAATAATTGGGTTCCACATACTCACAGCAAACATGCCTGCGCCGCCTATTAACGACATACCCAAAGCACCGGTTTTAGGTTGATATTCAGCGATAAAACCTATCATAGTTGGCCAGAAGTAAGTGACGCCTAATGCGAATAAAATCGCAGCTACATACACCATGCCGCCAGTTGCAATACTCATAGCATAAATACCCGCAGCCGAGAGCACAGCTGACATCAATAAAATACCGACCGGATTTAACCTATGTACTAAAGGGCCAGCAAAATAACGACCAACCGCCATAACACCAGTTACCATTGCCATGATAATCATTGGTGAAACGCCCGAAGCTCCCAAAATACGTTCAATCCATTGTTGTGTGCCCAATTCGGTAGTCGCGGTTAATGTCATACATAAAACCATAAACAAGAATAACGGCGAGAATAATGCTTTGATGTTCGCTGAAGTTGAGTTTTCGATGTTAACTGCTTCAGGGAATTTCTGCGTGAACATCATAAAACCATAGATAGCGGTTGGAATAAGCATAATCGCAATTTGTAATTCCCAGCCCATACCCATGTCAGTCATAAATTTAGACACCAATGCACCAATTACAATGCCGCCTGGGAACCATACGTGGAAGCGATTAAGCATAGTGGTTTTATTTTTATGATAGATATCAGCAATTAACGGATTACAACCCGCTTCAACTGAACCATTAGCAAAACCAACACAGAAACTTGAAATAAGCAGTAACCAGAATCCATCCGCCATCATGGTTAAAACTAAACCTAATAAGTGGCCGACAAAAGCGATTAATATCAGTTTACGTGCGCCAATCCAGTTATATAACAAACCACCAAACATGGTTGCTACTGGAAAGCCTAAAAACGCCATAGCGTTTATCCAACCCAATTGGGTATCGGTAAGATTAAAACTTTCACTTAATTGCCCCAATATACCGGCGCGAATTGCAAAAGTCATTGCGGTCACTGTTAGTGCGATACAGCTCGCAATAAAGAGCCTATTGGCTTGTTGTGTATTCATTTTAGTAGCCTCATAGTCCAAGTATTTTATTATTAAATTCGCGATCTGCCGCTACGCCAGCAAAATCGTCAAACGCTTTATCTGTAGTGCGAATTAAATGCTTTGCAATAAAAGGCGCACCTTCTTTTGCACCTTGTTCAGGGTGTTTTAAACAACATTCCCACTCAAGCACAGCCCAGCCTTTGTAACCATATTGAGTTAGCTTGCTGAAAATACCGCCAAAGTCGATTTGCCCATCGCCTAATGAGCGAAAACGCCCTGGTCTGTCTTGCCAACCTTGATAACCACCATAAACACCGGCTTTACCATTAGGTAAAAATTCTGCGTCTTTCACATGGAAAGCTTTAATGCGCTCGTGGTAAAAATCAATAAACTGTAAATAGTCTAGTTGCTGTAATACGAAGTGACTTGGATCGTACAAAATATTCGCACGGGCATGATTGTTAGTTGCTTCTAAGAAACGCTCGAAAGTTACACCATCGTGTAAATCTTCACCCGGATGCAACTCGTAACAAACATCCACGCCATTTTCATCAAAGGTATTTAAAATTGGTAACCAACGCTCAGCTAAAGCTTCAAAACCTTGCTCTACTAAACCGGCTGGACGCTGCGGCCAAGGGTAAACCGTATGCCATAAAAACGAGCCTGAAAAACTCGCATGCGCAGTTAACCCTAGTTTATTACTGGCAACAGCTGCGTATTTCATTTGTTGAATTGCCCATTCAGTACGAGCAGCAGGATTACCATTAACTTCGTCCGGTGCAAAACCGTCAAACATAGCGTCATAAGCTGGATGCACAGCAACTAACTGACCTTGCAAATGGGTTGATAATTCACTAATAGCTAAACCTTGTTCAGCAGCAATGCCTTTAATTTGGTCGCAATAATCTTGGCTTTCAGCCGCTAGTTCTAAATTAAATAAACGTTTGTCCCAAGTTGGAATTTGTACTGCTTTGTAGCCCATTCCAGCTACCCATTTACAGATACTTTCAAACGAATTAAATGGCGCTTCGTTACCAGCGAATTGTGCTAAAAATATGCCAGGGCCTTTAATTTGACTCATTATGATTTGCTCCCAATTAAATTGTTATATTCTGAGGTTCAATGACAAATGTGTGCCATTTAGTGTCTGCTTGGCTTGAAACCACAGCGTTTTCAATAAAGGCCATGCCACGTACAGCTTCTTTAATACCTGGTACATCCTGCTCAGCAGCCGTTGGTTGAACGCCAGCAGCTTTTGCTCTAACTTGCCCAGCAAAATTGCGGTAGATATTGGCAAAAGCTTCGATGTAACCTTCTGGATGACCTGCTGGTACACGTAGGTTTGCGTTGGCAATGTCAGATAAAGGCCCTACACCAGAACGAACAACTTGAGTTGCTTGGTCGTTGTATTTAACGATTAAAGTATTGGGTTCTTGTTGCGACCATTCCAGCGCGGCTTTGGTGCCATACGCACGAATACGCAGGTTGTTTTCTTCACCAACAGAGATTTGGCTTGCCATTAACACACCACGGCTGCCCGATCTAAATTTCAGTAACACAGTGCCGTCGTCATCTAATTTACGCCCATCAACCACGCTACCTAAATCAGCACATATTTGTGATATTTCATCACCACAAACGTATTCAGCTAAATTGGCGGCGTGTACGCCGATATCGCCCATACAACAACTTATGCCTGCTTGTTTTGGATCTAATCGCCAGCTTGCTTGTTTGTTTTCTTCACCCGGAGCTTGTGCCAACCAGCCTTGCGGATATTCCACAACAACTTTGGTGATCTCACCTAAATCACCATTGGCTATGCGTTGGCGAGCTTCTTTAACCAGTGGGTAGCCTGTGTAGGTATGGGTTAAACCGTATAAAACATCATATTTTGCTAGCAGAGATTGTAGCTCTAGCGTTTCAGCTAAATTGAATGTGGCCGGCTTATCTGACATAACGTGAAAACCGTATTCGAATGCCATCTTAGCAACTGGAAAGTGCATATGATTCGGTGTAACTATGGCAACAAATTGCATGCGCTGCTCTGCTGGTAACTGGGCTTCTTGCTCAAACATTTGTTGATATGAAGCGTAACAACGAGTTGGCTCTAAATACAAAGCTTTACCTGACTCAACACTGCGTTGTTCGTTACTGCTAAAAGCACCACAAACAAGTTCTATTTCGCCATCTAAATTTGCTGCCATTCTATGCACAGCACCAATAAATGCCCCTTGGCCGCCGCCAACCATTCCCATTCTTACTTTTCCACTCATACAAGCCTCTCCAAGTTAACTTTATGTTAAACATGTTAGAGCAGGTTAAATAAATTGAGTTAGAATGAATTCGGTTTATACTAGGACAAATTCGGCGTGACTTTTTTGGTTATTGACAGCAGTAAGCTAAATTTATAACTGCTAGCCTAATACTTTAAACAGCCACTGATACCCAATAGAATGCGGCTTTGAGATTTTTTGTAACATTATGAGTTCTACAGATAAACTAAATCAATTACACAGTTTTCTACAACAAAGCAGCATAATGCAATTGGTTAATATGTTTGACCTAATGCCAGATATGTTATTTTGGATAAAAAACACTGACAGCGAAATTATTTATGCCAACAGAGCATTCCAACAACACATAGGCGTTAATAGTTTAGAACATGCAATTGGCTTAACTGACTACGATTTTGCCCCGCCTCATTTGGCACGCCAATATGTAGTAGATGATCAAAGAGTGATGGCAGGTCAAGCAGTTGATAACCGCTTAGAAATGAACATATTGAAAAACGGTGAGCTAAGATGGTTTACCACGTCCAAACGCATATTGCTCGATAGCAACGACCAACTTATTGGCACTTATGGGGTATCTCGCCACCTTGAAAAAACCTCATTGGCGTTAACCGGCATGCAAGCATTAAAAATACCTGTAGAATTTATTCGTGCAAACTATATGCACGACATTTGTATTGTTGAACTTGCTGAGTTGTCGCACTTGTCGATTAGTGCATTAGAAAGACGCTTTAAGAAGTTTTTACACAAAACGCCAAAACAGTTTATTAATGAAGTAAGGTTAGAAAATGCCAGGCGGCTATTAGTAGAAACCACCTTACCTATTGCGATAATTGCTGGCGAGTGCGGCTTTCCAGACCCGAGTTATTTCACTCGACAATTTACTAAATTGTTTGATGAAAAGCCGTCTGATTTTAGGTTATCTTTTAATCCAAGCTAACCTAAACTCTGGGTAACTAAGCTGGAGTTTGTGTGGGTGAATAATATATACGTAGTATGGTCGAAATATTGATACCAATAACCATAGTTTCTAACATCACACCACCAATAGAACCAACTACAAAGTTGTTGACTAACCAACAAATTGAACCAACCAACAAGGTTAGGCGCATTTTAATGCCAGTTAAACAAAATAGGCCAAAAGTACCACAGCACGCGCCCATAACAGCCAACCAGTCATACCAATGCTCAGCCCACATGGTGTTTAAACTAACCAAACTGACGATAAAAAATACTGCAACATAAATTGAGCTAGTTTTCATCGACAATGCGGTTCTAAAAACACTCAAAGCACTTGCCAAGGCAGAAGACATAGCGTTCATTAATAGGAAATGCAGCGTATGATTTAAATTTAAAATAAGCATGATTATCTTAAATTTTTTGTCGTCTTTTTGCGAAAAACAAACAACACCAAGAATAAAACTAATTATGCCGAACAATTGGGGGATAAACGACTCGCCCATTTCTTTTATTGACCTTGTAAAAACAGCTACCGATTTAGCGCGAATTATCCCATTGGCAAAGGCCATTGTCTATCGGTAGCAGGTCAATAAATAAAATAATTTTTAATGTAAAATCAATGCTTTATTTGTTGCAATTCTGTAGCTATCAACTGCATACTATCTTGGTTAACTTTTATCAAACCTCGCTTTGGTCTATCTAAATCTATGATGATAAAGACAATCATGGTTATTAAGAACATCACCATAGTTGTTGGAATAATGATCCGTTTGCTCGCCAACCCACTCGAATACCCTAAAATACAAAAAGCACTGACAAAAACTGTAAACAGCAAGTAAATAACAACTTCAGGCACGTGCATCATCAAAAGCGCATTTCGCTTGTTATACGACTCAAACACAAGTTGCAATTGTTTACTCACAGCTGACATGTCTATATCTGTGTGTTTAGCCAACTTGGCAGCAGCTTTCCAAAGTGCTTGTTGGGTTTGTTTCACTTTTGCCTGATAAGCAGCCCTTTCGTCAAAACGTGTAATATCAATTTGACCAAGCTCAAGCCGCTGCTCTACATAGTGTTGAATCATAGGTAAAAGTTGTTGCTGATGCGGCTCAGGCAAAAGCTGAACTTGCAACACCAAGTTTTGCACCTCATTTGTTTCGGCGATCATGGCTTGGTTTCTCTGGTCATACCTTTGCATCGACATGCTAAATGTAAAACCTAAAAGCAAGGCTAACAAACCTAAAGTGCTGGTTTGCACAGCATTAGTCAGTGCTTTGATGTCACCGTCATCATCACCTTTATACTTTTGCCCTAACCAATAGCCAAGCTGGTTAAATAGCAATAATAAAGCGAATAAAACCAATACGATTGAAATACTGGATAAACTATACAAGAAGTGTTCTCCCAACATACCTGCTCCGTTCAATTTAAGTTTTACCAATTAACAAAACAAGTAAAACTTTATCTGTCAATAAATCTTGTGATAAGTATAGGCAAATTCCTTGTATTTTAACTACATGCAGCTAGAGTTATTCATGACAGAAAATATTTTAGGAATAATAAATGGAAGTCGTTAATTTTAGAGTTGGTCACCGAATTGTATCTTTTAATATTCTCGATATTTTATTAACCGAAAAATTCGCTAACGATCAAACACCAGTCCCAAGCAAAGATTTATCGTTTTTAGGCGTTAAAAACTTTATGAACAATGCAACGCCTATTTATGATCTCGGTGCGGCATTAAACGGCGAAACCACTCAAGTGCATAATAAAGCACAGCTTAGATTTATTAACGAAGCGGAAGATATATTGCAGAGTGAACAACTGTCAGATAGTGCAAAAATGCACAAATGTGAAAATGCTCTGAGTCAAATTCAAAGTTATAACCATGAAGTAACCGAGGTCCTCAACCAAGTCATTGCCAATCTTCAACCCAAGAAAAAATTCGATTCGGCACGTTTAAGCCAGCAACTCACTATGGTTGAAGAGCTAATTGTATCTAGCCACAAACCTGTTACTGTGTACACAACCACCAACGGACGTTATGCAAATGCAGGCTTTGTGGTTGACAAAGTTGAAGATTCAATGCATATAGATGCACAAAATATTAGAAAATTAAACGACTTAGAATTTCACACCGGCAACATAGATAAACGTGTGCGAAACATGCTAAAAGGTTTAATATCCAACGAAAAAACGGCTAGTTTGCTACTCGATCCTGCAGCCTTCTATCAAGAGATAGCCTACGCGCCGACATAACAAATTATTGCAGTGAGTAATATGAATAGCCCAGAACTAGAAATAGAATGGATTAGTTTAGAAAATGCTTCAGACATAACCGGCGCGTCACTGGCTATCATTCAAGACACAATTCGAAAATATCAAGGTAATCCGTTAGCCTTACGCTGTCAAAGCATAGACGGCGAAATGTATGTGGATAAAAAGCAAATTATCAATTTATTTCCAGCTTCCGCGAGTGCCGTAGAAAAAGAAAAAATACCTGGCACACTGTTCCGTTGGTTTGATGATTTACGCAGAGCATATGAAACCAGTATGAACACTATGTTTAAACGTGTTGAACAAGTAAAAGATCAACATAAATTAGACGTAGAAACCCAATACAAATTGCATATTAAAATGCTCGAAAAAAAGCATCAGCAACAGCTTAAACAATTTGCTGTGCACTACAAACAAATGATGGTGCAAAACAAACAAGCCATGCAAAAATTGGAGCAAGACACAGAGTTTTACCAACAACAAATTACCGCACAGCAAGCAACCATAGCCAAGCTAAATTCGCGTTACGACGCAGTGATACTTGCTCTAAAAGAAAAAGAGCAACTCGGTGAAAAAGACATTACGCCATCACAAGTTGCTTTGGAGCAAGCACAACAGCATATGCCAGAGTCTGATATACAGCAAGTTGAAAAAGCTCCGGAGCAAGAGTCAACTGATACGCCCTTACCTACGGCGCATGAAACACATGTAACAATTGAAAAAACGGCTTCATCAAACAAGAATCAAGACATTGAAAAAATTCTTAACCAAGCTTTTGCCGCGCGTAACGATAAGGATGTTAATCTAGCAGCTGAGTTATTTACTCAAGCCGCTTATTTAGGTAATGAAAAAGCCATGGGCGCGCTTGGCAGGTGTTATTGCATTGGTGAAGGTGTTGAAAAGAGTTTAGAGCAAGGCCTTGCCTGGTTGCACCTAGCCGCTGAATTTAATTTTGAACCAGCACAAATTAAAATAAACCAAGCAAAAAGTAAAACGCCAGAAGCGTTAGAAAAAGCCATACAGTTGGCTGATGCGTTAGCCATTCAAATCAAACTTAAGCAGTCTGAACAAAATGAACTTAGCAGATAAAAAACAACTATTTGATGCATTTTTTACCTTACCTTTTAATGTAAAAATTAATTTAGAGGTTTTGGACGATAGCGCAGAGCTAACAGAAGCCAACTTAGAGGCTGAAATCCCCTACCCATTTAGATTGGCAACCGAATTAAGTCGACTAGATGCACATAACGCATTTATGAGCAAAGGCCAGCAGCTATCAAGTGATGTGGCTCGTGTGCTTGAAGTACAAAATAAAAAAATCGACTTGATGTTGTCATATTTATTGATGCAAGAAGACAAGCAAAAACATAGATATGTTACTGATAGGTTTGGCGCAGGTGGTTTAACTTTAACAACAGAACAAAACTGGCAAATAGGTGACAAATTTAAGTTAAAAATATTTATGCCGGAAGAAGCATGTGCCGTATACTGCTACGCGGAAATTATTGCTGAAAAAGATGCGGATTCAGGCAAAAATTTTGATGTGGTTTATAGCGTAATTCGCGATGAAGACAGAGAGATTTTAGTGCGTATGGCCTTGCATCAACAAAGCAAACAACTTAGGCAAATTGCGCTTGAACGCGCTAACCAACCGAACGAGAAAGAATGAATAAGTTTTACCTACCAGCAGAATGGTACGTACAAGATGCGGTTATGCTAACTTGGCCGCATGAACAAACCGATTGGCAACATATCCTTAAACAAGTTGAACCTGTTTATGTCGAAATAAGCAAACACATCACAACCAGACAACAACTAATAGTTGTTTGTGATAATGAGCAACTAAAACAGTCAGTCAGCCAACTTCTCCAACAAAACGACATTGATTTACACAAAGTACATTTTGTTGTTTGTCCAACCGATGACACTTGGGCAAGAGACCACGGGCCTATCACTTTAGTGAATGACCAAGGACAAACTCTCGCACTTGATTATGTGTTTAACGGTTGGGGCAATAAGTTTGCAGCAGCGAACGATAACCAAATCAACCAGCATGTTTTTGCCAAATTCAATGTAAATAATAAACCACAAGATTTTGTCTTAGAAGGTGGTGGCATTGAAGTTGATGGCGAAGGTTGTTTGATGGTGACGTCTGAATGTTTGTTAAACCCAAACCGCAATCCAGACTGCTCACAAGCGCAAATTGAACAACAATTGATGGAAAACTTTGGCTGCACAAAAACACTCTGGTTAGACTTCGGTGCGTTAGATGGTGATGACACAGATGCACACATAGACACACTGGCTCGATTTGCACCTAATAACAGTATAGTTTACCAAGGTTGTGATAATAGCGAAGATAGCCATTACGCTGGCTTAACTCAAATGCAATCCCAACTTAGCCAGTTTACCAATGCCCAAGGTCAAGCATATAAACTTTATCAATTGCCTTGGCCAGCTGCGCAATATAGTAAAGAAGGTGACAGGTTACCGGCAACTTATGCTAACTTTTTAATTATTAATGGCGCTGTGCTCATGCCGATTTATGGTGTTGAACAAGATCAACAAGCCATTGATGTGATGCAGCAAGCCTTTGCTGGATTCGAAATTATTCCAGTTAACTGTCGCCCTATTATCGAGCAGTTTGGTAGTTTGCACTGTATTACAATGCAATTGCCTCAAGGTTTTTTCCAACAAGCTTAAACAGACTTAAATTATGAAAAATTTAAAAGTAGCCTTAATTCAACACAGCAATAGTTCAGACGTTGCACACAATTTAGCAAAAAGCATTGAAGGCATTAAAGAAGCGGCCAGCAAAGGTGCAAAATTAGTGGTTTTACAAGAGCTGCATCGTTCTTTGTACTTTTGCCAAACTGAAGATGTTGATATGTTTGATTTGGCCGAAACAATTCCTGGGCCAACTACAAATGCACTTTCAGCTGTCGCTAAAGAATGTGGTGTAGTGATCGTCAGTTCATTATTTGAAAAGCGCGCTGCGGGTTTATATCACAATACCGCTGTGGTTTTAGAAGCTGACGGTACTATTGCAGGTAAATACCGCAAAATGCATATCCCAGACGATCCCGGTTTTTACGAAAAGTTTTACTTTACTCCTGGCGATATGGGCTTTCAACCTATCCAAACCAGTGTCGGTAAATTAGGTGTATTAGTATGTTGGGATCAATGGTTCCCTGAAGGTGCGCGTTTAATGGCCATGGCCGGAGCCGAACTGTTAATTTATCCAACTGCAATTGGTTGGGACCCGCGCGATGAGCAAGACGAACAACAACGTCAACTTGATGCTTGGGTAATTGTACAAAGAGCACATGCGGTGGCAAATGGCGTGCCTGTACTCAGTTGCAACCGCGTTGGCCATGAAGCAGATCCAAGTGACAGCAGTGAAGGTATTTTATTCTGGGGCAATAGTTTTGTTGCGGGCCCACAAGGGGAAATTCTCGCACACGCAGACAGCCAACAAGAAGAGATTTTATTCGCTGAAGTTGACTTAAATCGTAGTGAAAATGTTCGCCGTATATGGCCGTATTTACGTGATAGACGTATCGACCACTACCAAGACCTGACAAAAATTTACCGCGACTAATCCGCTAGTCACTAACAGTTCTAACGCGGAAAACAAGTGGTAAGCGCTTGTTTTCCGCATTTTTTCACAAAATTCCCTTTAATTGTCTAACTGACTTTACCTTTGTTCAATCTGGTCTAATGTTATAAGTAGATTTGCTTTCGAGAGAATTGACGGATAGCTCAAGGTATAAATTATGGCTCAGTTGCGACAATTAAATAAAAGCAAATGGTTTTGGTGTTCAATTGTTATATTTACTGCGTCAATCGGCCTGCTCCAATTTTTTGTTGAAAGTGAATTAATTAGCAATCACCAACGCCAATTACAAAAAATCGCCAAACTCAACACCACTATATTTAATCAAATATATGTTGAAGAACTTGAACCTGCTTATCGCGAAACCCAACAAACATTCTATCAAGGTAGGCAACCAGATTTACAAGTAACTATATTAAATGATCAAAATAAAGTGATAGTTCATTCCCCTGTACATTGGAGTGAACTAAGCCAGCAGCAACATGTAAGCAATACACCCGAAATCAAACGTTTAACCTTAGAAGAAACAGTTTATTTGGCTAGAAATGATCCTTTAACCAACCAAGCCAATTATTATTACGCTGAAAAATTTGATTCGCCTGACAGCAAAAGCTACATAATCCGTATTGCAGTACCCAAAAAAGCCTTTAGTGCGGTGCTAAATAACTTTCGCATGCAAATCGCTATATTTATTATAGTATTCGTTTCTTTTTATTGGTTAACGCACAACATGGAGCGCCGCAACATTTTAAAGTTGGCCAGTCAGCACAATTTAGACCTCAAACGAAAAATAGCCCAAACCGCCAATAACTATATAGAACTACAAAATGCCAGTTCCTGTCTTGCTGTTGCTAATTCAACTGACGAAGCGGTAAACATTAGCCAACAGCTGTTAAAAAATATTTTTGATGGTACTTATTCTGCAATTGAACTTTCAGACAACATTGGCCAAGGAGATTCAATTCATTGTTGGGCAATTAGAACTGGCCACAGTTACAGTGCCACCAGCCCACAAAGTTACTGCCAACATGCAGTAGAGCCATTAAAAAAGTACAAGTGTGATAATCATTTGTGTTACCCATTGTTAGCAGAAGGTAAGACTTTCGGCGTGTTAACCATAATGTTTGGTCAAGATAAAAACCAAATGGTTAAACAGGAGCATGAAACTCAATTTGAATTTATTGCGCAAAACTTGGCATTAAATTTAGCCAGAATAGAACTTAAAGATAAACTGAATAAAAAGGCCAATACAGATCCCCTCACCCATTTGTGGAACCGCCGCTACTTTTTTACCCATATGAACAACTGGCGGCAAAATCGCGATAATACTGACAAGTCAGCCGCAATATTAATGATAGATGTAGACTTATTCAAAGAAGTTAATGATACATTAGGTCATGATGCGGGTGACGAGGCACTTAAGATAATTGCACAGGCCTTAAATAAAAACACTCGTGATAACGACGTCGCTGCCAGAATTGGAGGGGAAGAATTTGCAATATTTTGTGAAAGCATTGAAGTTGAGCAAGCAACCTTAATGTTTTCTCGTATCAGTAAATATCTTGAAGAAAATCCATTAAGGGGGCAACGTACTATAACCATATCTATGGGTGTGGCCTTTTACCCCAATATACCAATTGAAGGTGATGAACTTATACGCCAAGCAGATAAAGCCTTGTACGTTGCTAAAGAGCGTGGACGTGATCAAATCTGTTTTGCCCCGTCCACTAAAGCAGTTAGAGATGTGCAAGCAACCTCAACTAGAAAAAGTTAGTAGCCTGCGCATACAATCAGATTTACGGGTGCCCTATCACTCTTGCGGGCTCAACTCTACTTGCCTTAATCGCCGGATAAATAGTTGAAACTATCGACAATAACAAAGCGACAGCAAGCGTTAAAATAACATCAGTCCAAATTAACTGCGTCGGTAAAAAGTCGATAAAATATATATCGCCGGATAAAAACTTACTACCCAACAAAGATTCGATAGCCGCGAAAATATTGCCTAAATATAAGGCTCCAAATATGCCAAACACACAACCAAACAGAGTGCCAGTCACACCCGAAATCAAACCTTGAAAGATAAAAATTTGCACTATTTTGTGGTTTGGCATGCCCATGGTTTTATAAATAGCGATGTCACCACGCTTTTCATTTACAGCCATAACTAAAGTGGAAACTATATTAAAACACGCCACTGCAATCACTAAGGTCAGTACTATATACATAACACTGCGCACTAACTGTATGTCATGATAGATATGGCCAAACTGGTGGGTCCAATCTTGGATATATACATAAACGGGCAAACTAAAACCGATTCGACGAGCCAAAGTAGGTGCATTAAACACATCGTCAATTTTTAGCCGAATACCTTGTACACCGTCTTGCCAACCAGACATATCTGCCGCTTGCGATAAATGCACATAACCCAATAAATGGTCTAATTGGCCATTCGACTTAAACACGCCAACTAAGGGTATGCGCGTTAACTTAGGTGGTTTAATCCGAGTACCTGAGTCGAGTTGTGGGACTAAAATTTCGACCCAATCACCGGTTTTAAGACCAAGTGAATCGGCCAGTGCCGAGCCTAAAATCAAACCATCTTGTTGCTGAAAAGCCAATGCAGTTTTGGCTGTAACATACTCAGTTAACGACGAAACCGTTTTTTCTGCTTGCCAGTCTATACCACGAATTTCCACCGGTTTGAGTTCTGCGCCATTTTGAATAAGCGCACCTAAGGTAATAAAAGGCGCAACAGCTTCTACCTGTTCACTGGTTTGCATGATTTGGCTTTTTAATGCCTGCCAGTCTGCAATTCCACCATTTTCAACCGCCGTGTATTCGATATGAGGGATGACTGACAACAAGCGTGTTTTTAACTCTCGTTCAAAACCGTTCATAACAGATAACACCCAAATCAGCACACATACGCCTAATGCAATACCAATAACAGATGATGCCGATATAAAACGAATAAAACCGTTTTGTTTGCGGCTACGCGCGTATCTAAACCCTATAAACTTGGCTAATGAACTAAACATTTTATTGTGTTAACCCTTGTGCAATTTCACCTTTAATCAAGCGATATTGTTTATCCATTCTTGCTGCTAGCGCTAAATCATGGGTTACAAATACAAATGAAGTCGACAAATTGGCTTTTAGCTCATCTATTAGTTTAAATATGCTTTGCGCGTTTTCAGCATCCAAATTTCCGGTAGGTTCATCTGCCAAAACAATTTTAGGTTTGTTGACGATTGCGCGTGCAATTGCCACACGCTGACGCTCACCACCAGATAAAGCCGAAGGAAAATGTTTTAATCTATGGCTTAAGCCAACAAGTTCCAGCATGTCCTGCGCTTTTTTCAGAGCCTGACTACGTTTTTCACCCGCAATTAATAATGGCATAGCCACATTCTCAACAGCGCTAAACTCAGCTAATAAATGGTGGAATTGATAAACAAAACCCAGAGACTGATTTCTAAATTCTGCTTGTTGATTAGTCGACAATTTATGAATATTTGTGCCTTGGTAAGTTACCTGACCAGAAGTTGGAAAGTCGAGTGCGCCCATAATATGCAACAAGGTGCTTTTACCTGAGCCTGATGAACCAACAATTGCGACATGTTCAGCTGAGTTAATGGTTAAATTAACGCCTTTTAACACACTGACTTTATTCTCACCGTCTATGTAGGTTTTAGTTAAATTGTCGCATTGCATTATAATTTTCGAATTAGTCATGTTTTAAAATCTCGGCTGGTTGCATTTTCGCTGCAGTTAATGCTGGATAAATAGTTGCCAAAAAACCCATTAGAATAGCTGATATAGCGGTCAGTACCACTTGCTGCGCTTGAATAACTATAGGCAAACCTGTGCTGTCGTATGCAGGATTAACCATGATATGAATACCCAGTAATTGCATAATTTGATTCAAATATAAGCACAATAACAAGCCTAAAATGGTGCCGATAATCGCACCACCTACACCTTTATACATACCTTGGAAAATAAAAATGTTCACTATATCTTGATTGGTCATGCCCATGGTTTTGAGTGAAGCAATTTCAGATTTTTTATCATTAACCAACATAACCAGAGCAGAGACGATATTGAAGGTCGCGACAGCAATAATTAACGCTAGCATCAACCACATAATGTTTTTTTCCATTTTCACCGCTTGGAATAACTGGCCTTGAGTTTGCCGCCAATCCACTATGTTCAAATCTGTTTCTAGCTGCTGTAATTGGCTAACAACTTGATCAACCGCAAAAGCATTATCTAAATAAACCCTATAAGTCGAAATTTGCCCTAGAGGTTTACGTAACATACGGTTTAAATCATGCACATTAGCTATGGCAACTGATGCATCAACATCCGAGCCTGCATCAAAAATACCAGCGACTACAAATTTACGCTGCACAGGCATGCGCCCCATGGGCGTATAGACACTTTTTTCAGCAAGCATGATACGTACTTTATCACCCACTCTAACGTTTAAGCGCGTAGCTAACTGCTGACCCAATACCAACTGATATGTTCCGGGAATAAGTGCGGTGTAATCACCAATCAGCATGCTTTTAGCAATAATTGATAGTGACTTAGCATGCTCAGGATCAATACCCTGCACACTGATAGCTTTCATATGATTGCTTGATTGAATTAACCCAGAAGTTTGGGTAAATGGTGTACTGCCAACGACATGCTCAAAAGCAGCTATAGATTGCTGAATATCTGTTGAATGCTTTTCGGTTGTTTGTTCAATCACTATATGGGGGATCACCCCTAAGATGCGATTTTTTAGTTCACTTTCAAAGCCATTCATCACTGACAACACTGTTATCAGTGCCATTACACCTAAACCAATACCAGCGACAGAAAAAAAGGTAATAAAAGATACAAAACCACTGTTGCTTTTACTTTGACTGTACCTGAGCGCAATAAAAAAACGATTAGCTTTAAACAATTGTATTTCAGCTTTTATAAGAAATTTTATGGTCAAGCACTATACTGAAACTTGCCAGAGTTTCAATTAATTATCCTACTCTTAGAGCTAAATCTATATAGAACAAATTTTTTGTTCATCCTGCTCAAGTGCATTTCCTTTTACTTAAATGTTAATTTTTTATGAAACCAAGTTTAAAAAACATATAAAAAAGTAAAATATAGAATATTTTTTCACTGAATGGTTGCTATTTAAGCCAATTTCTATTTTAATCTCGCCGCGAATTTTTATTCACCATAATGGAATATATTTTTAAATCACACACCTTCTATGAGGAATAAAGCACATGATTTACACCATGCCGCAAGCGCTGGTTAAAAACTTCTTAGGCCAAGCACCTGAGTGGTACAAATTTGCAATTATTGCTTTCTTAATCATCAATCCAATTTTATTCAGTATCTCACCTTATATAGCAGGTTGGGTATTGGTCATTGAATTTATATTCACTTTAGCAATGGCGTTAAAGTGTTACCCGCTTCAACCTGGTGGACTATTGGCAATTGAAGCAATTGCCATTGGCATGACATCTGTAGATCACGTAATGCATGAAATTCAAACCAATCTAGAGGTTTTACTCTTATTGGTATTTATGGTTGCAGGTATCTACTTTATGAAAAGCCTGTTGCTGTTAGCCTTTACCAAGCTACTACTGCGTGTTCGCTCTAAAATGCTGCTGTCGTTGGCATTTGTATTTTCATCAGCAGTTTTGTCGGCTTTTTTAGATGCTTTAACTGTAATTGCGGTAATTATTTCTGTTGCAGTAGGTTTTTACTCTATTTACCACAAAGTTGCATCCGGCAAAGACTTCTCAGCTAAACACGACCACACCAGTGACGAAAAAATTGAACCTTTGTCACACGAGCAACTTGATCAATTTCGTGCATTTTTACGAAATTTATTAATGCACGCGGCTATTGGTACGGCGCTCGGTGGTGTAACCACTATGGTTGGTGAACCACAGAATTTAATTATTGCTGACAAAGCCAGCTGGGGATTTGCTGAATTTGCCATTCGTATGTCACCTGTTACCCTGCCAGTACTCTTCTTCGGTTTATTAACCGCAGCATTAGTTGAACGTTTCAAGGTATTTGGTTATGGCGCAGAACTGCCGCAAAAAATACGTACAATTCTTACCGACTACGATAAATATCAAGATCAAAGAATGACCAAAGTCGACACAGCCAAATTTTGGGTGCAAGGCATTATTGCAATTTGGTTAATTGTCGCTTTAGGCTTTCATTTAGCTTCAGTTGGTTTGATAGGTTTAAGTGTAATCATTTTTGCCACTGCATTTTGTGGTGTCATTGAAGAACACGCAATCGGCCACGCTTTTGAAGAGGCCCTGCCTTTTACTGCACTATTGTGTGTATTTTTTGCAATTGTCGCCGTTATCATAGACCAACAATTATTTATTCCTGTCATTGAATGGGTATTAACTTTTGAGGGGCGCAATCAATTGGCGGTGTTTTATTTAGCCAATGGTGTTTTGTCTATGGTTAGTGACAATGTATTTGTTGGTTCTGTATACATTACTGAAGTTAAACAAGCTTTATTAAATGGACACATTACTCGCGACCAATTCGATTTGTTGGCTGTTTCTATTAACACAGGTACAAATTTACCAAGTGTTGCGACACCAAATGGTCAAGCTGCATTCTTGTTTTTATTAACCAGTACGCTGGCACCATTAGTGCGACTGTCATACGGACGTATGGTGTGGATGGCATTGCCATATACTTTGGTATTAACCATAGTGGGTTTAACCTTCACATGGGCATTTTTACCAGAAGCGACCGATGTACTATACGACGCGCATTTGATTGAACACCATGCTGAAGTTGAATCTGGTGATGTTGAGTCATCCACTCATCATTAAGCGGATCTAATAAGTTAAGTTTAAAAAAGCTAGTTGAGATTTCAGCTAGCTTTTTTTTTGCAACTTATTGCATAATCACCACTCTTACTGGAACTAAACATCAAGCACATCATGGAGTCTTTTTTGAAACAATTTTTCCAGCTCGGACAAAACCTTAGTCAACAACGCTTATTTTGGATATTTTTAGCCAGCAGCGTATTCGCGCTCGAAATTGCCGCATTAGTTTTTCAATATGGTTTGGGTTATGAGCCTTGCATAAAGTGTATTTATCAAAGGCTGGCTTTATGGGGTGTATTTGTTGCGTTATTACCAGCCTGTATTTTCCCACAGTCTAAGTTAGTTAAATCAGTCAGTTGTTTATCTGCCGCGTTTTTTGCTGCTTGGGGAGCAAAAATTGCCATTGAGCATGTTGGTTTGCAAAATGCGCCAAACCCACTGTTTGCTTTTTGTGAGATGGTGCCAAACTTTCCAGAATGGTTTGCACCAGATATTTGGTTTCCTGCGCTATTTGAGCCTAGAGGCGATTGTAATGCGATAGATTGGACGTTTTTGAGCCTGTCTATGCCGCAGTGGATGCAAGTGATATTTATTGGTTATGCGGCGCTTGCGGTTGTGTTGTTTGGGTTAACGCTACTTAAAACAAAGACTACTTCTTAGTTTTACGCTGCTGTTGCAGTTTTTTGATAAATTGTTTTTCTTGGTATTTGCGCCAAATGCGGCTAAATACCGAAATAACACCTGCCAGTAATACAACAAACCACAAAATTGGGCTCATAAACGGATTTTGACTATGAGCCCCATCTAACCATGATTGCCCTTCATCAAATAACCAAATAAACCCGAATGCAATAGCTAACACTAAGCCAGCCGTTAACAGACCAACCATAATCTGAGCAATAAAAGTACGCAGTTGAATTAGTTTAATAATGAGCATTCCTGTTTGTTGGCTGTTCGCTGGATTCAGGATATATGTGGGGTTATTACGAGAGAAAACAAGTGGGCTTAACCACCAGGCTAAACCCACACTATGGATCGGATAGGCTTTACGCGTGATCAGAATAGAAAGATTTACCTTGAGCTTCGTAATCTAACAAGATCTGCGCTGGTTCAAAACGGCCACCAAAACGCAGTTGATAACTTTGTAAACGCTCAACTAGGTTTTCAATGCCATAACTGTCCATATAACGGAATGGGCCACCTAAGAATGGTGGGAAGCCAATGCCAAATATAGCGCCAATATCACCGTCTTGAGGTGAAGCAATAATGCCCTCCTCTAAACAGCGTGCTGCTTCATTCAGCATTTGAATCATACAGCGTTCAACAATCTCTTCTTGATTAAGCGATTGCGCAGCGTCAATAGCCAACAAGTCGTAAATGCTTTCGTCAATGATGCTTTCTTTACGCAAAAGCTTTTTAAGTGGGTTCGATTTTTGGTAGTTGTAAAACCCTTTGCGATTTTTCTTACCTTTGCGACCATCTTCCAAAATACGCTGGAATGCTTTTGGTGCTTTAAAACGCTCACCTAAATTTTCAGTTAAAATTGGAATGATTTTAGTGCCTACATCAATGCCAACTTCATCTAACAATTTAAGTGGGCCAACCGGGAAACCAAATTTAACTAAAGCGCGATCTATGACATCAACAGGCTCGCCTTCCAATAAAATTTGAGCAGCTTCATTGATATATAAAGCCAAAATTCGGTTTACATAAAAGCCAGCGCCATCTTTTACTACAATTGGTGTTTTGCCTTGTTTACGCGCAAATTCAATTACACTTGTGATGGTTTCTTCACTGGTTTTTTCATGTGGAATAATTTCTACCAAAGGCATTTTATCTACAGGTGAAAAATAGTGTAAACCCACAACATTTTCAGGGCGCTGCGCTTTTTGAGCAATTTGCGCTATTGGTAATGACGATGTGTTAGAAGCAAAAATGGTGTTTTCATGGCAGTTATTTTCTACCGCCTCAACCATTTGTTGTTTAAGTGCTAAATCTTCAAATACAGCTTCAACAACAATGTCGCGGTTTTTAAAACCACTCCAATCAACGCTACCCGTCAGTTTATTTAAATCTTGCTGCATTTGCGCTGCAGTAATAAAACGACGTTTAACCTTTTGACTTAACAAGTCATAACTATATTTAAGTGCGTGTTGAATACCTTCTTCACGAATGTCTTTAATACGTACAGGGAAACCAGCTTTAACCGCACTAACATAAGCAATGCCGCCGCCCATTAAACCGCCGCCTAAAACACCAATTTTTTCACAACTACGGGCTTTGACCGCATTAGCTTTAAACTGTTTTTTCTGCTCAGTTGTAGTTAAAAATAAATGGCGCAATTGAAAGCTTTGCGGCGTTTGGCACAACTCGGCAAATCCACGCGCTTCAGTTTGGTAACCTTGTACTATGCCATTTTCGATACCCACTCGCACAGCTTCAATAATGCGCGCCGGTGCTGGATAGTTGCCTAATGTTTTCTTTTCAACCGCTTTTAGCGCTTGATCAAACAACACACCTCGACCAAATGAATTGGTTTCTAATGCTTTACCGACTAAATTAAGTTTAGCTTTCGTCGCAGCCGGTTTACCTGCCATTACACGCTTTTTCGCAACGTCTAATAAAATAGAGTTAGGTACAACATCATCAACTAAACCCATTTTTAAAGCTTTTTTCGCACGCACTTGTTTGCCGGTTAACATCATGTCTAATGCGTTTTGAATACCAACTAACCTAGGTAAACGCTGTGTGCCACCGCTACCAGGCAACAAACCTAATTTAACTTCTGGCAAACCCAATTGGGTTTTTTCATCGTCAGACGCTACGCGGTAATGACAAGCCAAACTAAACTCTAAACCACCACCTAAACAAACGCCGTGAATTGCTGCGGCAAAAGGCACTTGCGATTTTTCAACACGAGCAAATATCGCTTGACCACGACGCGCTAAGTCTTCAGTTTCATCTATGGTTTTACAAGCAGAAATCATGTTAATGTCAGCGCCTGCGATAAACGAATCCGCTTTGCCACTGGTTAACACAACACCTTTAAGTTCACGATTGCTTTCAATTTGGTTAAGGATGATTTCAATTTCATCCATAGTTTGGCCAGACAATACATTCATGCTTTCTTCTGGCACATTTAACGAAATTACCGCAACCTGATCTTCGTCTATGCTCATTGAGAAATGTTGAAGTTTACTCATTACACTGCCTCCACAATCATAGCTGCACCTAATCCACCCGCAGCACAAGCTGTGGTTAATCCTAAACCGCCACCTCGGCGTTTTAACTCACGTAAGGTTTGGGTAATCATACGCGCTCCTGTCGCGGCAAATGGATGGCCATAAGCGATAGAACCACCATTAACATTAAACTTGTCCATATCTATTTCACCAATTGCTTGGCTTCGATTTAATTTTTCTTCTGCAAACTTTTTACTGCCAAACATTTTCATATTCGCCAAAGTTTGTGCGGCAAAAGCTTCATGCATATCTACTAAATCTAAGTCAGATAACTGCATACCCACTTTATCCAATACTTTAGGCGTTGCATATGACGGCCCCATTAACATATCTTCCCACACGTCAATTGCAGTAAATGCATAACTGTGAATGTAACCTAAAATTTCTAATCCAAGCGCTTTAGCTTTTTCTTCATTCATAAGCAGTACTGCAGCCGCACCGTCCGTTAATGGCGTTGCATTTGCTGCGGTAACACTGCCGTACTTTCTATCGAATACAGGGCGCAATTTAGCGTAAGAATTTAGCTCCGAATTTGCTCTAACGTTATTGTCTTGTTTTAAGAAACATTTATATGGCTCTGGGTAAGCTGTCATCACTTCATCATCTAACAAACCATCAGCCCAAGCTTTCCCAGCTAAAGTATGCGATCTATGCGCAAGCTCATCTTGAGCCTGACGTGTAATGCCATGTGTTTTTGCCATTTGTTCAGCCGTTTGTCCCATACTCAAACCTGTAGAATACTCGGCAACAGCTGGCGGTACAGGCGCTAAATCTTTTAAGCGTAAGCGTTTAATAATATTTAAACGTGCGCTTAAACTGCGCGCTTTATTTAAATCAACTAACATTCGCGCTAGGTTTTTCGACACTCCAATAGGCAATACAGAAGATGAATCAGCACCACCTGCGATACCACATTCAATCGTGCCTGCCATAATAGATTCAACCACATTAGCAGCAGCTTGAAAGCTGGTTGCACAGGCGCGGGTAACACTATAAGCGTCTGTGTGCACATTCATGCCTGTACCAAGGACAATTTCACGTGCAATATTGGGTGCGGCTGGCATTTGTACAACTTGCCCAAACACAACTTGGTCAATCCATTTAGGATCAAAGTCGTTTTTAACCATCATTTCGTTTACAACCATTTTTGCTAAATCGAGTGCTGGTACGCCATGAAACTCGGTCGCTTGTTTAGCAAATGGGGTTCTTAAGCCGGAAACAACTGCAATACGTTTTCCGCTTGATGTAATGCAAGGTGATGCTTTAGACATGTCGATTGCCCTTTTAAGGTGTTGGCTATAATTTTTAGATTTAAGAGGTCAGACCTGTTAATCCATTAATCGATTCTATTTCTTTATTTACAAATTTAAAACACTTGTTTGAATTTTTCCATGACTGATTGATTAAATTGAGCATTATTTGTATTGACGCAGTGCGATAAAGCGCGAAAACCAAGTTTTAAGTGTAATTTTAGTCTAGTCAGATTAAAATGCTGCGTTTTTAAAATCTAACCAAGAGAAAAACTATGTTTGATGTAAATAGCTATTTCGACGGTAAAGTAAAATCAATTGCTTTCCAAGGCGAAAAATTACCAGCAACAGTTGGTGTTATGGCAGCTGGCGACTACGAATTTGGTACGAGCCAAAACGAAGTTATGACTGTAATCAGCGGTGCGTTGACTGTGTTATTACCAGGCTCAAGCGACTGGCAAACTTTTACTGCAGGCCAATCATTTGATGTTGCTGCAAACCAAAAATTTGGTGTTAAAGTTGCGCAAGACACTGCTTATTTGTGTACTTACGAATAACAGCTCCCAGATACCCAGGTGATTTTACTTGGGTACGCCCCTCCATAAAAGTTTCACAGTTAAACCACACAATATATCCCTTTCAACGCACTCGCCATGCAATAGCAGCTTAAGTTTGCTAAAATCACCCAGGGCCTGTTGAACTTTCGAGTACAATTTTGCAGCAGTTTGTTTGGTATTTATACAAGGCATAGCGATTGAAGTGTAGTGGGCTACATAAATGAGCTATAACGCAGAAGAAATACCAAACAAACGCTGCCTTTCAGGTTCGTCCGAAATGCTTTTTACTCTTTGCTGCAGCATTTTGACTTAATCCATTAGGCCTTCAATGCTGCGCCTTGATTAAAAAGCATTTAGTTAGAACAAAATTTGTCCACGAAAGTTCAACAGGCCCTTGTAAGCAGGAGGATACATGAAGTTATTATATTGGTTAGATGATTGGTTAACCCAAAGCCCAGAGCAACAACAAGCCAGATTACCTTATACGGGTGACGACTTACTGGGTGATGTGTTTGTTAAATACCATTTTATTGACCCCAATAAACCACTACTTTTTACCTTCTCTCCTGCTGGCACCAATTTACAAGAGCAAGATTTACACCAAGACTACAACCCATGGGGTTACAAACTCGCCCGCTCACAAAACGTCAATATAATTGCTTTTCAACATTTAGGCCGTAGTAATTGGTTTCGCAGCCGCAATTTAATCTTTTTTATAGAACAGCTGGCTGAATTACTCACGCCTTTTAAACAAAGATTAGGTTATGGATTAAGTCGAGGCGGTTTTGGCGTTGGTGCATTTGCTAACCTGTTAAAACTTGATCAAGTATTACTCTTTCATCCTGTGAGTACCAAAAACAAAGATAAAGTGCCTTGGGATCAGCGCTCTAGCACAGACATAGCCCAACAATTTGATTGGCAAGGTGATTACCACGACCTAGATTTGGGCCATGCCAAAGGTTATATAATTTACGACCCAATCAATTCAACCGACAGGCAACACGCTAAGCGCTACCCGCAACTCAATCATTTACGCGTATACGGTATGGGCCATGGAACACACGCAACTTACCTAACTAAATTTGGTTTTTATAAACAAGTAGCAATCGACTTTATTGCTAATCAACAAATAGACGTTGCTGCATTTCGCCAACAAACCCGCACACTGCGTTTTAAAGAGGACTATTACAAAAAACTCAATAAAGCCAATGCAAAGTCAGAGCATAGGCTTGGCTTATTAAGTAAAGCCCATCAAATTCTGTTAGATGAAAAAGAAGAGCATATTCAAGAACATCAAGCGCAAATTGATGTGCAACCTTTGGTTGAAATAGCGCTTAAACATGAAGAAGAAAATCCTCAAGACGCGATTCAGCTGTTAGAAGTGGCGCAACAATTAGCGCCGGATGATCCTCTGATTGATCACAAGTTAAAACAGCTTAAATAACCATTAAGCTATATGGCATTAAAAGTTATAGCCAAGACTTATAGTGATATTGTGTGATTTATATGCAGAAAAGTCCGCACTTTTCGCATTAAAGCGGAAGCTAGAATAGTCTAAACCCATGTAAATGTTCTGGGTAAATCTTCTTTCTATACCCAATGAATAATAACTGCCTAAACCACTAGTACTAGCTGATTGTTTCTCTGTTCGTTTTGGATTGGCAACATCCGATTGCCAAGGCAGGGTTTGGCTGTAGTTTTGTTGTTGCAACTGCGAATATGCTAAACCTAAACGCAAGTTTAATGAGTAACTCGTAGAGATTTCGGTGCTACCTTTTATGCCAAAACTGGTAGCGGTATAACGCTCAACGTCAGTGTGCAAAGAGGTATCGCCTTCTTCGTCGTAAGTGCCTTTCACTTGGCTATAACCTAGTTCAAATGAAAGCAAGTGATTATATGCATAGGCTGCTCTGGCACCATATAATGAGGCAAGTTCTAAATTGGATTTTTCGCTACTGAACGAACCTCCATATAATAAATCGACTGACAGATCCGACTCAGCGTAAACTTTAGGTGCAAATGCTAACACAGAAATAACTATCCCTGTTTTCAATTTATTCTCCGTTTAAAATGTTGAATGAAAAGGATTATTTAACCTGAACTAGCGCGGGATTCTAATGTAGATAAAACTTTATTTAAAGCATTTTGGTTAATATGTTCAGTTTGGGTGATGCGAATAAACGCAAACCGCCCTTGCATCAAATTTTTCAGCCATTCGCCTTGTTGTTTGGCTGATTCGTCCAATGCAAGTTCAAATACAACAGTCACTTTGCCTTGCGTATCAGTTATCACGGCATCAAGCGCTTTTTGCTGACAGTATTTTTGCAACGCTTTGTCTTTTACATCCAACAACTGACTGAGCAATACATCTTGGTGAACATGATATTGCTCACCCAACATCTGCTTTAATAACAAAGTCAGTTTATGTTTAGCGGATAGCTCCAAAACGTCTTTGGTTTGTGCTTGGCTAAATTTGAGTGATCCTCGCGTTTGGTTATACACCTGCCAAAGTTTTACCCCAACCAGCAAACTGACAAATACAGCAACTACAATTAAAATTTGCATAAAACAGCCAACTAAATTTTTATTTTTTCAACATTTACGACAGCGAGCGCAACAAAGCTTGAGTATTAATTTGCATCATGCGCCAACAACTCATTAAACCTAAACAACCAACAAGTGCAGCACCGGTAATGATACCAACTAACCAGTATTCAAGGTGGAAACTCGCTTGCATTTTAAATACTTCGGTTTGCAGAATATACAAAGCAACCTCATTGGCAAGCGCGGCAAACAAACCAGCCAAGGCACCGAGTACCACAAACTCAATTAATACACTGGCGCGTAAAAATTTGGATGATGCGCCAAGGGTACGTAGTATGACTAACTCTTGTTTGCGCTCAAACATGCTCGCTTGTGTTTGCGCGATAAAGACTAAAATACCAGCACAAACCACTAGAATTAAAATAAACTCAACCGCAAGCGATACTTGCTGAATAATTTCGCGTATTTGCTGAATAATCGCATCAACGTCAATCAAACTAACACTAGGATAATTCATCAACAAACCTGATAACTCGGGCTTTTTATCACTCGGTACATAAAAACTAGCAATATGTGTTGCGGCAAAATCTTGCATTGTTTGAGGGTTAAAAATCATAAAGAAGTTAGGTTTCATCGACTCCCACTTGACAGTGCGAAGACTGCTAATGATTGCGGTAAACTCAATGCCACCAACATTGAAAGTCAGCTCGTCGCCTAAGTTTAATTTCATACGCTCAGCGAGTCTTTGCTCTACTGACACATGATTTTGTGCTTGCTGTTCTGCTGGTAAATCGCTGAACCAAGTGCCCTGCACTATTTCATTTTCATCGGGTAAATCCGCTCCAGCAGTTAAGTTGAGCTCGCGGCCAATTGAACGCGGTGCATCTTCATCTGCCACTTGCTCTTCTTCTTTACTGACTCTATCTCGAACAAACTCACCATTAATTGCAATTAAACGACCACGAGTAACAGGATAAGTCTGCTCAACTTCAATGCCTTTTTCTGCAAAGTCTGCTTTGAAATTATCAATGTCAAAATCATTTACGTTAATCACAAAATGATTGGGCGTTTGTTCTGGTAATTGCGATTGCCACTGCGCTAATAAATCGTTGCGTAATACCAACACAATTAACAAGAGTTCAATAGCTAAGGTAAAACTAATTAACTGCACGCTATTAGAAGTTGCGCGACGATACAAACCCGCAACGGCGAGTTTAAAGGCACTGCCTGCATTCGCCCCAGCTTTGCGGCTAGTCCAAATAGTGCTGCGCGCCAGTAACAATAATACTAAGGTGATACCACCAGCCGACAACAACAAGGCTAAACTGAGTTTAATATTTTGGCTATAAATCCACATTAATAAGAAAATTGCCAATGCAGAAACCAGCCAATTTAACCAATCTTTCGCTTGAAAACCTTCAATATCACGGCGCAATACCCTAAGTGGAGGAATGGCAAAAAGTTTTAACAAAGGATAAACCGAAAACAGAGCCAAACTAATAGAGCCGGTTAATACCGCGAGCCACCATGGACGCATTCCCACTTGCGGAATTTGTTCAGGTAAATATTCAGCCAATAGCTGCATAATCACAATTTGCCCGACATAACCTATGCTCAATCCCAGCACAATGCCGATAACCATTAATGAAACCAGTTGGCTGTTAAAAATCCATTTAATTTGTTTGGTTGAACCACCAAGTGTTTTAATTATCGCAACTAAGTCAAAATGGCGCTCACAAAAACGACTGGCAGCTACGGCTATGGCTGTTGCCGCTAGTACTATGCCTAATAAACTTGCCAATAAAAAATACTGCTCTGCACGCTCGACTGCTCTTAACATAGCCGATTCGTCAGATTCAGTTGAACGCCAACGGTGAATATCTCTATTCAATAGGGGTAACAGATAGTCTTCGTATTCAGTTAACTGATCAAATTCGCCGGAAAAACTTAATAAATAGCCAATACGCGAAGCTGGTTGAATAACTTGGGTCGCGGCAACATCGTCAATATGCATTATCGCCATGGCGCTGGCGTTAAATACGTTCAAATCAGCATCTGGCACTGTATCTATAATTTGACTGAATTTAAGTTTAGTTGCGCCAATTTCTATCCAGTCACCCAATTTAACTTTGAGCTGGCTAACTGATTTACTATCGAGCCAAATTTCACCTGCTTTTACATTTAATTCTGTTTCTTGACCCGATGTCCAAGCAGCGTCAGTTAACATCACTTTGCCGCGCAACGGATAATATTCATCAACCGCCCGAATTGCTGTAAGCTGCATATAGTCGTTGGCAAATAACATAGAAGAAAAGCGAATTTGCTCAGAGGTATTCAGTTCAAGTTGCTGTGCTTGAACCTGCCAATTGGGGTCTATTTCCCTAGATGATTCTAACACCCTGTCTGCTGCTAGAAATTCCGCGCTTTTAACCTGCAAAGCCATTTGTAGCCGTTCGCTAAACATAGCTAGAGCAAATACACTGGAGACAGACAGCACCAGTGCCAACAACATAATAGTTAATTCACCACGTTTAAACTCTTGCTTAAGCAAGCGCCATGAAAGTGAAAACGACACAGCTAATTGGTTCATTAAAAACTCCTAAATCCTTTTAATCTTAGGCAACTTGCACATTTTTATCTGTAGCTTGCTCGTCTGCATCGCTAGCAACTTGGTCACTTTCATCAGATACAGTGCTTTCAGTTAAATGCCCTGCTTGCATGGTTAATTGGCGTTGACAACGTTTCGCCAATTGAGTGTCGTGTGTGACTAATACCAAAGTCGTGCCTGCTTGTTGATTCAATTCAAATAGTAGGTTTTCAACTATTTTGCCGTTTTCCGCATCTAAATTACCTGTAGGTTCATCGGCAAATAAAATTTTAGGCTGGCTAGCAAATGCGCGGGCAACCGCAACTCTTTGTTGTTCACCACCAGATAACTGATTCGGGTAATGGTGGCCGCGTTCTTTTAAACCGACTTTTTCGAGTAGCTCTAGCGCATGTTGTTTTGCGTCCGTTTTGCCCGCAAGCTCTAATGGCAACATCACATTTTCCAGCGCTGTTAAACTTTGCACCAACATAAAAGATTGAAAGACAAAGCCGACATATTGTTTGCGCAGCGCAGCTCTTTGTTCTTCATTTAGCTTGTGCAGCGCGTGTTCACCTAAACTGATTTCGCCCGATGAAACCACATCTAATCCAGCCAACAAACTTAATAAAGTTGACTTACCTGAGCCTGAACGACCAATAATAGCAACACTCTCGCCAGCAGCTATTTGAAAACTAATCGGGTGTAATATCTTGAGATCTTCTCCATTTGACCTTACTGTTTTAGTAATCTGCTCAACTTTTAATAATGTGGTCATATGTACAATCCTGTATCTGCTAAGTGGTTTCGGTTTATTTTATTCATTACGTTCAGTGTACCTTTATTGGTTCATTCTGCCCAATCACAAGTCAAAATATTAATTTTAGGTGACAGCTTGTCAGCAGGTTATGGTTTAGAGCTAAAAGACGCCTGGGCAAGTCAACTCGACCAAGCCACACCCAATTGGCAAATTATTAACGCCAGTATCAGCGGCGACACCACCCAAGGTGGTTTAAACCGCTTACCTAAACTATTACAACAATATCAACCAGACTATGTTTTTATTGAACTCGGTGGTAATGACGGTTTACGTGGATTTCAGCTCCCTGTTATTAAACAAAATTTAATTAAATTAGTTCAATTAACTCAAGAAAATGGTGCAAAACCTATCTTAGCCGAAATTAAAATTCCGCCGAATTATGGGCAAAGATATCTAACCACCTTTATCGCTCAATACCAACAAATTGCTGAGCAATTTCAAATTCCGTTGATCCCATTTTTTATTGAACAAGTGGCTCTAAAACCAGAATTAATGTTAAAAGACGGCATTCACCCTAATTTAGATGCACAAGCGATTATCGCCGAGCATATGAAAAAACAATTTAGCAAAGTGATTGAGGGTTGAATACTGTTAAGCCTTTAAGCACAATACGCGACAAAGATTCATCCAGAATAATCAAAAACTGAATTACGAGAACAAACGATGGCTAAATCACTCGCAGAACAGCTTATGCAAGCTGGTGTTGTAAACCAAAAACAAGCTAAAAAAGCTTCGAAAAAAAGCAAAAAGAACCGCGAACTTAAACGTGAAGTACAAGCAGCTGTGCAACAAACTCAACAGCAAAATGTGCAAAAATCTGATGAACAAAACGAAAAAATTCGTCTTGAAGCACAACAAAAAGCCATAGCTGCACAAATAAAACAATTGATTGAAGTGAACGCAATTGAAAGCAAAGGTGATGTTGAGCACAACTTTAGTTTTGACGGCAAAGTAAAAACCTTACGTGTATCGAACCAACAAAAACAACAACTGGCGAATGGTTTTGTTGCGATAGCTCACTTAGGCGAGAAGTTTTATATGTTGCCTGCTGCAGTTGCTGAAAAAATTGAACAACGTGGTGAAGGTTATATCGTGTTACTCAACGATAAAATCGAAGAAGACGAAGACGACCCGTACAAAGATTACCCAATTCCGGACGATTTAATGTGGTAAATCATTAAGGATTAGCGTTTATGACCAGTCGCCAACAGTGCTTAAATAAACCAAGCAAGCTAGGCCGAATTAGCCGAGTGTTAGTATGCGCCGGTTCGCTGTTATTGCTTAATAGCTGCTCTAGCCTGTTGGAGTTGGTTCAACCCAAATTAGCCACGGATATGGCAGTGTTTAAATCGGGCGACTTTCAATTAGACACAGCGCATAGCTCACTTGTTTTTAAAGTAAAACATATGGGCTTGTCTTATTTTGTAGGTCGTTTCAACCAATTTGACGCCAACCTAGCTTTTGATGCAACTAAGCCAGAACAAGCAAAACTAGGTGCTGTGGTTGATATGACATCACTTGATGTTGTAGATGATAACTTTGAAGAAACCATTAAAAGTGACGAATGGTTAGATACTGAAAAATTCCCCAAAGCTTATTTTGAAACAAGCTCAGCCAAACAAATTAATTCTGAAACCCTAATATTTAACGGCAACCTGACCTTTTTAGGGGTAACTAAACCTGTTGATGTAGCTGTTAAATTTCACGGTGCAGGCACAAACCTACTGACCTACAGCTATACAATCGGCTTTTCAGCCGAGATGAAATTTAACCGCTCTGACTTTGGTTTAGATAAATATATACCAACGGTTGGTGATGAGATTTTGATTGAAGTAGAAGCTGAGTTTCAGCGCAATTAAGTAAGTGACAAGTATGCCTAGCGACGACGGAGCACAACTACTCACCACCACAATATACCGAAAAAGCCTTTCCACCAATAAAACAAAATTTCTTATCTTTAGCTCTAAGAACATCGTATGTGAGAGAAATCAACGCATTTGTTTGCAAATTGCCTCTGTTTACAAGGCTCGACGATTCAATACTTGCAATGTTTTTTAATATCAGATTTTCGACATTCTCGAAATTCAATTCATTTACTTCGGTTGCCAATAAGTGGTTTATTTGGTCGACAGTAGATTGCTTTCTGTGAGGTAAAACCCTTATTGGAAAATCTACATTAGCCAGAACCGGCTTCTTTATTTTTACTAAAGTAAATTTTTTATATTGCTCTGGATATTTGGATTGAACCTTATCCCTTAAAATTAAATATTTTCCACCTAATGGTTCGCACCATTTGCTACTGTAGTGATTAATATATCTAGATTTTCTCGGTTTTCCGTCGAAACCACACAGAATCTTGCATACGAGCTTATTTTCAAATTCATCTCCAAGACCATAACTTGGATATTCTTTTTGAAAAAAGGGTTCTACTACGTATTTTTGAGAACCTAAAACTTGGCAAACCCCGTCTTCAGTTACCAGCCAATCATTTAGTTCGAACTCTCGGATATTATCCATAACTTAACAGTACTTATAAGCCTTACTATTAGACGTAAATAAACTTGGCTATATTAGTGAAGAATGAGCGCAGCCAAGCTTTTTAGTCCGCCTTTTATAAAATTGTTATACGTTTACAAACCGCATTAACTTGATATTACCCACGTCAGTGGTGAAACCTTGATTGATATAAAAAGGCTCAAGTTCAGGTAAACAATATAATTCAAAGCATTTAACGGCCCTTAATTTTTGATGCTCTTTGATTAGGCGAATTAACTCATTACCTAAACCTGTTTTTCTTTGGTCAGGTGCTACAATTACATCAAAGATTAACGCCTTAAAAGTAAAGTCCGTTAAAACACGTGCAAAGCCATTTAAACGTCCATTTAAATCGACTAACGCCACACATATTTGCGAACCAGAAACACAATTTTGAGTTTCCTCAAGAGTCCTTCCTTTTGTCCACCATTCATTTTGGTATAGAGCATGTAGCTCACTAATTTGCTCAGCATTTAATTGGTAGATTATATCCATGAAAATGTTACTTCCCTTCTTGTCACCAACACATTTTAGATTCAACAAATATGTTTTTCACCGATTTTGGCTCAAATTCCACATCTAGCGAGGCAATTGCTATAGATACCCAATCAGGAAATTTTGTGCCACTACGCCACTCGATATTAGAACCACAATTACCGCAGAATTTGCGTACGACGTTATCTGAAGATGTATAGGACGATAAGGCTTCTTCACCCGCCACATAGAAGAAATCATTGATTGGAACGCTCGCATACGTAGCGAAAGCTGCACCGTGTTGTTTTTGACACATGCTACAATGGCAATTGGTGACATTTTTCAATGCACTTAGAATTTGATATTTAACTTTACCACACAAACAACTTCCATTATACATAACCAATTTCCTATTCTTTACGCCGTCCACCGGCCTATCGGGCTTGCATCTCTAACTTCAAAGCCATACATATTTTCAAAACCTGGAATATTCTTTTCCCAACAAGGAATACCTTTGCCGATATAATCTCGCACCGCTTCCAAAAACAACTGGGTACGCACTGGTAATCCCCTGTGCGGGTATACGGCTTGCACTGTATGATAATCAGGTAATTTAATATGGGTTAAAATGGGTTTAAGCGCGCCACTTTTTACTTCATCGTTAATGGCAAATGCGGGTACTGCACAATAGGCTGTGCCAGAGACAGCTTTGGCAATTAGTACATCACCATCGTTAGCTCTAAACACACTGTTTATGTCAATTGTCGTGTCATTGCCTTTGTCATCAAAGTAAGGTAATTCGGATATTCGTAAACCATCACTAGCGTAAGTCGCAGCCGGTAACTTTGCCAGCTCTTGCATGTTTTTTGGTTCACCGTATGTTTGCAAAAATTTTGGCGCGGCAACTATCAACATTCTGTTACGCGCTATTGCTCGTGAAATTAAACTGGAATCGCGTGGTGGCCCTACTCTAAATGCCAAATCGTAGCCTTCTCCCACTACATCGACCAATCTATCTTCAAGGCGCATTTCAACTTGTACTTGAGGAAAGCGCTGCTGAAACTCAATCAGCACAGGCAAAATATAACGTTTGCCGATAATGGTTGAACTGGTAATTTTTAATAAGCCTTTAGGTTCTGTGTGGTAATTTTGCGCAATTGTCAGCGTTTCACCGAGTAAATCCCTTAACTCTTTGGCTTTTTTTAACATTTCAGAGCCCGCAGCCGTTAGCGAGAACGAGCGAGTTGAACGATTTAACAAACGCACGCCTAAGTCGTCTTCTAGCTTATTCATCTGTTTTGAAACGACGGATCTATCTATATTTCTCAGTTCGGCAACTTTAGCAAACGAGCCCTGCTCGACCACTTCAAGAAACATTAAAATTCGACTGGTTGTATCCATATCATTGCCTATGAAAGCGTAAACACAAAATCTATTGTTGCCATTGTGGCACTAATAAATGGAAAAATGAATGCTTTTTCTTTGCTTGGTCAGTTTTTAATATGGTGTCATTGATATTAGGAGAAAAAATATGTTCGTATTAAATAAGACTATCACCCAACTGGTTTTCGCAACTGGTTTTGCTATTTCAGTGGTAGCTTGTAGCCAACCGGAGCAGAGCCAGCAAGCACAAGCGGGTCAGCAAATGGCGTTACCAATAGAAGTTGCGCAAGTAGTATATAAACCATTACAAAGTTGGTTTACCTATTCAACTCGCCTAGAAGCGCCAGAAAGAATTGCATTACGTCCACGTGTTTCAGGGGTAATAGATTCAGTTGAGTTTACTGAAGGCCAGTTGGTTAAAAAAGGTCAATTATTATTTACCTTAGACCCTCGCCCATTCGAAGCACAAGTTGCACGTTTAACGGCCGAATTAGCCAGCGCACAAGCAGCTTTTGAGCAAGCTCAAAATGAAGCTGAGCGTGCACAAAGATTACGCAGCCGCAACGCAATTTCAGCCGAAGAAGCGGAAGCGCGCACTACAGCCGTTAAACAAAGTGAAGCGCATATTGCAGCAGTTCAAGCTCAGTTAAACACAGCTGCACTTGATTTAGAGTTTAGCCAAGTACGCTCACCAATTGATGGCATTATCTCACGCGCTGAAATTACTAAAGGTAATACGGTAAACGCCAATCAAAGTGTATTAACTAGCATAGTTTCAGATGAAAAAATGTATGCGTACTTTGCGCACTTGGAACCAACATTTTGGTCAACAAGCCTATCAAGCAGGTTTATCTGTGGTTATGCAGTTGTTAGGTAATGACAGCTTCCCACACCAAGGTGAAGTCGACTTTATCGATAACCAAATTAATACTTCAACCGGTACTTTGCGAGTACGTGCTGTATTTAGCCAAACAGATGGTGATTTACGCTCAGGTGCCTTTGCGCGGATAAAAATTGCAGGGCAAAAAGCCTATGAGCAAGTGTTGATACCGGAAAAAGCCTTAGGCACAGATTTAAAAAATCGTTTTGTACTAATTGTTGATGAACAAAACATTTTGCAATACCGACCTGTTACTTTAGGCGATAGATATGGCGAATTTAGAGCCATTACCTCTGGCTTACAACCGCAAGATACCATAGCAGTAAACGGCCCAGCACGTGTTGGCCCAGGTATGCCAATTGCGCCACAAGTTACCCATTTAGATACGTCAAAAATTGCTTTAACACTTGAACATTTTCTGCCGAATAAAGACGGCGCAACAACATTATTAACGGCTCAAGCGCAATAAGGGTCTGATACTACATGAACTTTTCACATTTTTTTATTAAGCGGCCGATATTCGCGGCCGTGCTTTCAATGATAATTTTTATTGGCGGCGCAATATCTTTGTTCCAATTACCTATTAGTGAATACCCTGAAGTTGTGCCACCAACTGTTGTAGTTAGCGCTTCATACCCAGGTGCGAACCCAAAAGTAATTGCTGAAACAGTCGCAACGCCATTAGAGCAAGAAATTAACGGTGTTGAGAGCATGTTATATATGTCATCTCAAGCAACTGGTGATGGTCGTATGTCACTCACTGTTACCTTTGCATTGGGCACAGATTTAGATAAAGCACAGCAACGTATTCAAAATCGCGTAAATGCTGCATTGCCGCGTTTACCCGAGGAAGTTCAGCGTTTAGGTGTTATTGCGCAAAAATCTTCACCAAACTTAACTATGGTTGTGCATTTATATTCGCCAGATGAAACGCGCACTTCGGATTATTTATCTAACTACGCTGATTTATATGTCAAAGACCAAATTGCCCGTATTGGTGGTGTTGGTCAAGTTCGTGTATTTGGTGGCGGTAAATATGCAATGCGAGTGTGGTTAGAACCTGACGCATTAGCCGCACAACAGTTAACAGCATCTGATGTGGTATCTGCATTACGTACGCAAAACCGTCAAGTAGCGGCTGGTAGTTTAGGCTCTCAACCTGTGCCAAGTGATGCACAATTTCAATTATTGCTAAACGTTAAAGGTCGTTTAGAGAGTGTTGAAGAATTTGAACAAGTTATCATTAAAGTTGGTGAAAATGGCGCAATTACGCGTTTGCAAGATGTTGCACGGGTAGAAGTTGGTCAAGACAGTTACGCCCTTCGTTCGTTATTAAACGGCCAACAAGCTGTAGCTATGCCGGTTTTCCAACGCCCTGGTTCCAATGCAATTGAATTATCCGATCAAGTTCGTGCAACTATGGCTGAATTAGCCAAAGAATTTCCGGCTGGCATGACCTACGACATAGTATACGATCCAACTGTATTCGTACGTGGTTCAATTGAAGCGGTAATTAAAACTCTAATTGAAGCCATTATCTTGGTTGTAATTGTTGTTGTGGTGTTTTTACAAACTTGGCGCGCATCCATCATACCGCTAATTGCTGTACCTGTATCATTAGTGGGTACCTTTGCAGTAATGCAATGGTTAGGCGTAAGCATTAATACCTTATCCTTATTTGGTTTAGTGTTAGCCATAGGTATTGTTGTTGATGATGCCATAGTGGTAGTCGAAAACGTTGAGCGTAATATCGCAAATGGCTTGTCGCCTTTTGAAGCGACTAAAGTTGCGATGACCGAAGTTACAGGGCCAATTATTGCAATTGCACTGGTATTGTGTGCGGTATTTATTCCAACTGCTTTTATCACAGGTTTAACCGGACAGTTTTACAAACAGTTTGCATTAACCATTACCATTTCTACGATAATTTCTGCATTTAACTCGTTAACTTTATCACCGGCATTGTCTGCGATATTGCTAAAACCGCATGGGGCAAAACCAGATTTATTAACGCGTGTGTTAGATAAATTGTTCGCCAACTGGTTATTTAAACCCTTTAACCGTTTATTTGACCGTAGTGCCAATGCGTATCAATTTACCGTTAAAAAACTGATTCGTTTTGCTGCTGTTGTTGGTGTGGTTTATGTTGGTTTATTAGCCTCAACTGGCGGGTTATTCACCTCAGTTCCGGGTGGGTTTATTCCAGCGCAAGATAAACAATATTTGGTTTCTATTGCGCAGTTACCTGACGCATCTAGCTTAGACAGAACCGAAGCTGTGGTGATGCAAATGTCGGAAATAGCCCAACAAGTTCCGGGTGTTGCAAACTCAGTCGGCTTCCCAGGTTTGAATATTAACGGCTTTACCAATAGCCCAAACAGTGCAGTAATTTTCACTCCACTTGAAGATTTTGACAAACGTAACGATCCAAGTATGTCAGCCGCAGCGATTGCCGCTGAATTAAACAAACGTTACGCGGTAATTGATGAAGCTTTTGTCGCTGTATTCCCGCCACCACCAGTATTGGGTTTAGGCACTACAGGTGGGTTCAAACTACAGCTAGAAGATAGAGGGAATTTAGGTTTTGAAACTTTATTTAATAGCTTACAAACAGTTATGGCTGCGGGCAATCAAAGACCTGAATTAATGGGCTTGTTTTCAAGCTTCCGAATTCAAGTACCACAAATGGATATTGATATCGACCGTGAACAAGCTTTATTACAAGGCATTCCATTAACTGAAGTATTTAACGCCTTGCAGGTTTATTTAGGCTCAGTTTATGTAAACGACTTTAATATGTTTGGCCGTACTTATCAGGTAACAGCGCAAGCTGATGCTGAATATAGGTTGGATGCTAAACAAATTTTAAGCTTAAAGGTGCGTAATAACCGAGGTGAGATGGTACCGCTGGGCGCAGTTATTAAAGTTACACCAACAACTGGGCCAGATCGGGTAATGCATTACAATGGTTATCCGAGTGCTGAATTAAATGGTAGCCCTGCGTTTGGCTACAGTAGCGACCAAGCCAAACAAGCAATCGAACAAGTATTGGCTGAAACCTTACCTGAAGGTATGGCGTATGAATGGACAGAAGTAACTTATCAACAAATATTGGCCGGCAACACCATGATATATATCTTCCCACTAGTTGTGTTGTTGGTATTTATGGTGTTAGCGGCTCAGTATGAAAGTTTGCGTTTACCGTTGGCAATTATTTTAATTGTACCTATGACAATATTCTCAGCACTTGCGGGCGTATGGTTAGTTGGTGGCGACAATAATATCTTCACCCAAATAGGCTTAATTGTATTGGTAGCCCTGGCCTGTAAAAACGCAATATTAATGGTTGAATTTGCCAAAGACCAACAAGATGCAGGCATTTCAAAACTGCAAGCCATTATTGAAGCAGGTCGTTTACGTTTACGCCCAATTTTAATGACGTCAATAGCCTTTACCGCTGGTGTGGTGCCACTTGTATTAGCATCTGGTGCAGGCTCAGAAATGCGTCAAGCCATGGGTGTCGCTGTATTCTCAGGCATGATTGGGGTCACTGTGTTTGGTTTATTATTCACTCCTGTGTTCTATGCATTAGTTGCAAAAGAAACAGACAAAACCATTGAATCGAAAGAAAGTTTATCAAGCGAGTCGAAATAAATGAACAACTTGTACACTAAGCCAAAAGCGGTATTTGCTGCAGTTGCAACCAGTTTATTATTGGCAGCTTGTAGCAGTACGGCCGATTACCAGCAACAAATGGCGACAGAAACAGCTAAACATAGTTATTTTAGTAGCCACCCTCTGTTGCAACAAAACAAAGCAACAGGCGAAATAAGCCAGAACAAACAATGGTGGTTTAACTATCAAAGTGAACAGTTAAACGCTTTGGTGGTAAAAGCACAGCAAAATAATCTTAATTTACAAAGTGCGGCAAAACGTTATTTGGCTGCGCAACAGAGACTAGGTGCCAGCGAAGCGCAATATTTACCGCAAGGTGGATTAAATGCTGAAGCGACCCGCGCATCTGTTGCCAATCAAATTAGTGAAGAAGCCAGCTTTGGAATTGGTTTGTCTTGGCAGCTTGATTTATTTGGCCGCATTTCCGCCCTAGTAGATGCGGCGCATGCGGCAAAAGCGAGCGCATATGAAACTCAAGTGGCGATCAATACGCAAGTCACCTCTGGTGTTATCCGCAGCTTTATTGAGTGGCAAGGTTTGTCACTCAAACAACAAATTGTTCAAGCGCAAATTAAAGCGTTAGAAGAAAGTGTTGAAGTATTACAAGCACGTGTGGATGAAGGTTTTGCGTCTAATTTAGATTTAGACAGAACCTATGCTCAGTTAAATCAACAACTCGCAATATTGCCACAGTTAGACAATCAAAGGTTTAACTTGCAAGCAAGCATTGCTGTGTTATTAGCAAGCACACCAGAGCAAATTAAACTTACTTTTGAACCTGAACTATTCGCTGATGGATTATCAACTCAGTTAGACATAGCCGACAGCAAACAAGCTTTATTACTGCGCCCAGAAATTGGCCAAGCATATTATCAACTTATGCAACAAACGGCTTTGTCTGATTCAGCTAAAGCCGCGCTGTGGCCGGATATTTCGATTGGTGGTTTTGCTGGCTTATTAAACCCAACGAATGTCAGTTTATCGACACGTGATGATGCTTGGTCGGTTACCCCAAGCATTAGCTGGTCTATTTTAAGTTGGCCAGCGCTTAAGCAACAAGCTGATGCGCAACAAACCTTAGCAAAAGCGGCTTACGACAATTACCAACAGAGCATTGTTGAAGTAATTGCAGAGTCTCAAGTCGCGTTAAATAGTTTGGCACAATCGCAAAAGCATACCGAATATGCAGATGCCAGATTGGGTTTTGCAGACAATGCGTTAAACCAAGCACAGGCTATGTATGAAGAAGGACAAGTTCCATATTTAGATTTATTGTCGGCTCGGCAAGATGCTTTACTTGCCAAACAGTCTGCAGTAGATGCTAAAATTAACCTAATGTTAGCTAAAGTTACAACGTACAAAGCTTTTAGCGGTATGTGGAGTCGTTAATCATGCAAAATTTACCCAAGTTTATGCAAGCCATAGCGCTTGAATCAGCTAATGAAAACTTTAAATTAGTTGAAGTTGAATTGCCTGTCCCTACTCCAGCTGATAACGAATTATTGGTTAAAGTTGAGTATGTAGGTTTGAATCCGGTAGATGCCAAACTGGCTAAAAAAGGATTTCCAGATTGGCAATATCCACATATTCTTGGGTTAGACGCGGTTGGCACTGTAGTTGAAGCGCCAGTTGGCGCATCACCTGGTGTTGGCGAGCGAATCATGTGGCACGCTGATTTGTCTGGGCAAGGCGTATTAAGTGAATACACCACAATTGCCAATTACGCAGCAACCGCTGTTTCAAACAGTATTGAACCGCAAGATGCAGCAACATTGCCTTGCGCTGGATTAACAGCAATGTTTGCGTTAGATAAAATGCAAATTAAACAAGGTGACTTATTTTTTGTTGATGGTGGTGCCGGTGCTGTTGGCCAATATGCTATTCAATTAGCTGCAAAACGTGGTGCAATTGTGTATGCAAGTGCTTCAAAAAAGAATCATGCATTATTACAGAAGCTCGGTGCAGAAATGGTGTTTGACTACAAAGAGAAAGACTTTGTAAAACACGTGCAACAACAAATTGGCCAAACCCAATTTGATGCTGTGTTAGATACCATAGGTGGTGACAACACAGCGCGTAACATAGAAATGATGCGTTTTTGTGGACGCATTGCTTGCTTGAACGGTTTACCACCACTAGACAATAATATGTTATTTAGGAAAGCACCTAATATCAGTATTGTTGCTTTAGGCGGCGCATGGTTAACCAAAAGTTTATGCGCACAACAATGTATGAGTATGTGTGGGAAAAGTTTAATTGAAGAAGTGCAACAAGGCGACCTACAAACTCTAGAAGTTATTCCAGTTGATTTTAACGCCTCTGCTATTACCCAAGCTCTGCATGATCAATTAGCGTTTAAGCAAGTTGGTAAGCGAGTGGTAAAGGTAAGCTGAACTCGGGATAAGCAAAAATAAAAGCCCGCGTTAATCTAAACCGCGGGCTTTGTTTTAAGCAAGTTTATCGGAACTTGTTAAATCATTTCAAAGTTAGAAACTACCTTGAGCTTGAGTCACGTCACAATTACCTGTGTTAAAGTTATTGTTCGGATCTTGCTCCCATTGACGTACAGTAAATGGTGAATCTTCTTGGCGAATAATACATTTCCACGATACTTGCGTATTTGTAGGTAGATTGATTACACCTTCCCAAGTTGGATAGTTAGTTGGATTTAACTTAACCGCAGCTGCTGCATCCCAGCTACCTATTGCAGCATCACTACCAACAACATACACACTGTCACCCATATTGGTATTACCATTTGCACAACTGAAGGTAATTGGGCATGAACCACCCGTGATTGGCTGCTCAACTTCTACTGATAACCCAGCGCAGTTCGCTACAGCAGGATCAAAAGTGATTTTGTAGGTTGTATTAGCATTTACGGTAAAATCAGCAGTTGGGCAGCTATTGTTCCAGTTAGTATTTGAGTCACGTACTTTAAAGCGAGGGCCACCATTCGCATCACCCGTACCAAAAGTTTTAGTGATAGTATAAACACTGCCTTCTTGGGTCATAACATCAGCGCCCCATTCATTTTCAGTGCCACTGAAATACCAAGCAGCCGGAGGTGGTGGAGGTGGATTTCCGCCGCCCAACCACATACGCGCCGAACGAGCCGGAATTGTTACGCCTTGGCTAGCACCAGAAATGGTTAAAGTTGAACCAGAAATTTGATCTGTGTAAGTGCCTACATTTAAGCCTGTGGTATTAAGTGTATGAGTAACAGCGTTACCACATTTGTTGATACCGACTAAACCAGAATCACCACGGCGGAAGTAGATAACACAGCCATCAGAAGACAAGACTTCCATAGTTGTGCCTTGCACTGTGTTGTGGAAATTAATCATGCTGGTTAGATCAACATCTTTATATGCGTCAACCCAACGGCCGTTAAATTTAGTTGTTTCATTGTTATCGGTGTAAACCAATGGCACACCACCATCACGACCTAAAATATAGGCATAGGCTAGCTTTTCATCTTCTTCTGAAAATAAGAAGCCATTAAAACCATCGTTTTGTGGCATATCATGGGTGATTACAAAGGTAACAGCTCTATCGTTTGGTAAGGTGTTCGGTTGAGCTAACGAAGACAAACTACCACTCACATCCATAGCGTGGTCAATATCGTTAAATAAACGGAAATCGTACGCGCCCATGCGCACATCTGTATTGTCTAGATATGGCTGCAAATAAGTGCTGTCATCTGCACTGCTGTGAGAAATAATTTCAGAGAATACATGAATGCCATCTAACACATCTGAGTTAAACACCCAATTTAAATGTTCCCATTTCATGTGTTTAACCGCATCGATACGGAAACCGTCTACACCTAAAGCTTTTAGCGCTTCTAAGTAGGCGATTTGATTAGTACGTATCCATTCGCCAGAGCCATCAGTCGCTTCGCCACGTAAATCTGGTAAACCAACATCTGGAGCAGCACCACATAAACGGTTCCAAGTTGAATCCCACCAGTTGCCCCAATCAGAAATACAATTTGCATTTGCACCATCATGAAAATCACCCGGGCCAAATAAACCACCTGACAAATCGCCATATAGTTTGTTCGCATTGTATTCAGGCGTATTAACATCAAAGCCTGGATACTGCTCTTGGCCTTTGGTCATGCCCATATTAGCCATATGGTTAAAAATAACGTCAACATATAAATTAACGCCACGTGCTTCTAATGCGTTAACCATATCGATAAAGTCTTGTTTATTACCTAAAGGGCCTAACAAAATTCGGTAATCTAATGGCTGATAACGTGCCCACCAAGAGCTACTTGGATTTGAAAGATAAGGTGGTGACACTAAAACTGATTTATAGCCTAATGCTGCAATTTCATCAGCACGCTCAGTAACTGAGTCATATTGCCAGTTAAATGCATGTAACATTACGTCTGCCGACGCTGTATTGGAAAAAGTAGTTGATAATACGGCGGCCGCAAGTGCGCCCTTCACCGCTTGTGTGAGTTTTTTGTTCATTTTAATCCCTCGGTTTTTGTCATGTGTATGTATGCTTGTTAGATTCAAAGAAACATTTAAGTAACATTTAAATCACATACATTAATACCTAACAAAACCTAGGTCTGGCAATTTGAATACGTATGCATTTTTGCAAGTGAAAGTTAATTTTCGAGAAAATAAAACCATGGCTTAAACATTGCTATAACGAACAAAAACATACTAAACAAATGATTTTAAATAAGTTAATTTCCACACACAAAACAACAAACTCGATAAGTTCACAACAAAGAGCCAGCAATATTTTTTATATAAAACTAGAGTTCGAACAAATTAATACTTGCATTATTGAATTAGTGGAAATTAAAAGCTGTTACAAAATATACATAAAAAGATACGTAACGTAAGTTTTCAGCTGTAACAGCAATAGAAACAAGCTAGCTAATGAGTAAAAATAAACAGTGCCACCGATAGACACGGTTAGGTAAAATCCGTATATTTAGTCTAGAGTGTTAATAACTCTTTAAGGTTTTGTGTGTATGCTGCAAATTTTCAAATTAAAATCGATTCGCTCTGTCTTGGTTATAGTCATCTCTAGTTGCTGCTTTAATGCCATTGGCGCAACAGATGTTGTAACCAACAAAAAATCAAACGCAAAAAGCAATTATATGACAGGCTTACTTGAACTCGCTCTGTCATATTCAGATAAAACTTACAGACTAACCGACACCGACGAATTGTTATCAAAATCTCGGGTATTAGAGTCAATGAAAAATGGAAGCGTTCATGTGACTTGGGGTGGTACATCTGAAAAAATGGAGTCGGATTACATCCCTGTTCGAATAGATACCTATCGTGGCCTTATGAGCCACAGAATATTGTTAATCCGTAGTGGTGATCAAGCAAAATTCAGTCAAATAAAAACAGCCGCAGACTTACAAACTATTAAGTTCGGCCAAGGCCGTCGCTGGCAAGATACAAAAATTCTTGAAGCGGCTGGATTAAAAGTTATTAAGTCGAACAAGAAAAATAATTTGTATTTTATGTTGGATGGCGATCGTTTTGATGCCTTCCCTCGAGGCGCAAGCGAAGCGATAGTTGAGGTAAACAACCACCCGGAATTACCACTGGCTATCGAACAAGATCTAGTGATTATTTATCCTTTACCAACCTACTTTTTTGTGTCCAAACACTATCCAGCATTAGCCAAAGATCTTGAATTTGGAATGGAAGCTATCTTAGCGGACGGTAAATTTGATGAATATTTTTACGGTAGCCCTGAAATACAAGCAACACTTGAGGGGGTTAAGCTAAGTCAACGTCGCGCTATTCGCTTGGAAAACCCATACTTACCAAAAGCGACCCCTTTGCACCGTAAGGAGTTATGGTTAAATTTAACCAGTAATTAGCGGCTGCTGAGTCGCGAAAAAAAGCGTATATTAGCCAGGTGAAAAATCACTTTGGTTAATAACAATGACGGACAAATTACAGGTATCTCTTTCAAACGACACCCCAACAGCACATTGGGGTGACGACGCTATTCTTTCCACCACTGAACTCGGTTTTGTGATCCATGGTGCATTTAAAAAATCCGAACAGTTAGAATTAATTCAAACATGCGCACGTAAAATTCAAAGTTTTGGTGTAAATGATGTTCAGCTAGCTGGCCCTTGGGGCGTTGAACAACAGTGGGCTTTCTACCAAGGTTTTGCCACTGCCAAACTAAAACAAAATGTAGAATGGACAGCTGTTGGTGCGCCTATTTTACAAGATTATAAAACTGTTTATGATTGGGCAAAACTGCTAATTAACCTACCCCCACAAGACATTTACCCGCAAAGTTTAGCTGAACAAGTACAAAGCTTTATATCTTTGTTGGCACCTGATTATGTCTCTAGCGAGATATTGGTTGGTGACGAATTGTTAGAGCACGGCTGGGTTGGCACCCACACTGTTGGCCGCGCCAGCGTTAAACCACCAGTTATGCTGATTTTAGATTACAACCCTACAGGCAATGACAATGCGCCGATTGATTATGCGTTAGTCGGTAAAGGCATCACCTTTGATAGCGGCGGTTATTCGCTTAAATCGTCAGAAGGTATGCTGAGTATGAAATGCGATATGGGCGGCGCGGCAACTGTAGCTGGCGCGCTGGCACTAGCTATTTTGCAAGGTAGCACAAAACGCATCAAGCTCATTTTATGTTGTGCTGAAAACTTAGTGGCCGGCAACGCAGTTAAACTAGGCGATATTATTACCTACAAAAACGGCACAACGGTTGAAGTTGTTAACACTGATGCTGAAGGGCGTTTAGTATTAGCCGACGGGCTTATTTTGGCAACTGAACTTGGCGCTAAACATATAATTGATGCTGCTACTTTAACGGGTGCAGCCAGTGTTGCGCTTGGTCGTGACTACAATGCTTTATTCGCACTCGATAAAAACATTCTAAAACGTACCATAGAAGTAGCTGATGAATGTAATGAAGGTGTTTGGCCACTACCACTTGAAAAGTTCCATCGCGACAGGTGCCCTTCTCCATATGCCGAAACAGCGAACAGCCGAGCAGTTAAAGGCGGCGGTGCTGGCGGCGCATCTAACGCAGCAGGTTTCTTATCAAGATTTGTAAATGAAGAAGGTATTGGCTGGTTACATGTAGATTTAGCTGCTGCATTTAACCAATCCGATACTCCCCTATTTGCCGCAGGTGCAACTGGCGTGGGCATTAGAACAATTGCGGCGTTAATTGTGTAACTGTCTCGTAAAATCGATAAGCCCTCTAAACATAGAGGGCTTTCACAGTTTAACTTTGCTAATCAGTTTATTTAGTCCAAGTATAAGTTAAGTTTTGAGTCTGTGATGAGGTAACACCACCGGCACTCACAGAGATAGTTGCAGAGTATTTAATTACGACTTTATTGGCTGTTCGCTCAACTTCTTCAAATGAAAAATCACTAACAGTAACCCCTTCAACTTCAGTGATTTCTTTAAATTGACTGCCTATCTGATCTGTATTTGTCGGAGGTGTGGTGTTTTGAATAGTAATGCTCGGTATATCCACAGTAACCTCAACAGGCGAAGTAACAGTCGATGTACCGGTAACGACTAAAGTCCAGTCACCGTCACCACCCACACCAGGGTCGATTACTATTCCATCACCTTCAAAGGTGATATTGTCTGGCCATGCGAATTGTGCCAAATCAGGAATTGTAATGCCTGTAGGTAATTCACCAGATGCGTTTAACGCACTATATAAATCATCATATCTTGCTTTTAACGTGGACAAGTAACTTGAAAAATCAGTGGTTAAGCCATTATTGTCCAATGAAGCACTAATGCCCATATAAAACTTTTCAATTTCTGCAGTTATGTCTGTCTCAGTGGCAAAGCTAGCATTTAGCATGGCAAGCTGAGATTTAAATGATGACTGTGAATCTGAGCTCAAAGCAGTCGCCAACATAGATGCATCAGGGATCTCAATATCAAACAGATTGGTATTGGCATCCGAAGATAAACCAAAAGAAGTCATAACAACCTCAGTGGCGACTTTTTGTAAATTTTCTAACGCAGCAGGCGTGATATTTTCTAAACTGCCGACTTGCGACAGAATAACCTCTGTAGCAGCGCTGGTGAGTGAATTGACAGGAATATCACTGACTGCACTAGCCCCTTGTTCAAGTGAAAAATTCGACTTTAATTCTAAACCAGCTAACTCAGTTGCTGTCATGGTATCACCGCGATTAACCGAGCCACATTTGTCGGCATCACACACCATAGTTGTATTAGCGTTTGTCGTTACTTTAACAACCATTGCCATATCACCAGAAGCAGCAGGAATAGATATATCAAACTGACCATTTTCATCTGTCATCCCTGAGCCAACAGAAGTACTCATGTCACCACCAGCATACAAGTTAACATCAGCATTTGCCAAAGTGCCTTTTACAACTTTACCTTGAACGCTGACCTGCTGAACTTTGTCATCGTCATCATCACCCAAACAGGCAGTTAAACCACTAATCAATATAAGACTGCAAATGAATCTAGTGGTATCCCAACTAAATTTTGTGCTCATTTTTATGTTTCCTTATAAGTTAATCAGAACTAATCCCAAGCAACTTTAATCTGCTGAAACACAGCCTAAAGCCAACATATTAAAGTTGTTAAGAAGATGCCCAAACGAGGGAAGGATTGAACTCACAGCTTCGATGCAGTGTGCTCAAGTCGTCTGGGTAATTAAAAGGTTAGTAGAGGTGTGGGGTTATTTCGCGCAAAAACTTGTACTTTGTTAGACAAATAACCAATATATTTAGTCTAAAAAACTATACAAAAATATTAAATTTTGGCGCGTTAAATGCGTAACATTGTAGACGTGATACTTAGTGGTTCTAATTCTCCCAAGGAAAATCTATCCAGATCTCTTGCTCGACTTGCTCCACGCTGTACTTAACCAAATCAGCGCCTTGGGGTTTCACATAGACACAGGCAAAATCAGCATGCGGATAAGACTGCTTTAAGAATTTAACCGTACTGCCAGTATCCACTAAATCTTCAACAAACAACCAACGTTGCGGCTGTATACGCGCGCTTTCTAGCAAATAAGCGGGTTTAACTAACTCTATTTTACCTTGCTGTGTACCTCGATAGCTTTGCACACCTATAGTTTCAACCATGCGAATATCTAACTCACTCGATAAAATAGCCGCAGGCACTAAACCACCTCGAGTTACGGCAACGATACCGTCATATTTTTCTAGCGGAATTAATTGTGCAAGCCGTTTACAAGCAAAGTTTGCCAATCTAATACTAATTTTTCTGTCATTTTACGCTCTTTTTAACACCTTTATTTCAGTATGAATTTGATATAAAAAACCGATGTTAGTGGAAGTGATGGGGTAGTTATTTAGAGCAAAACTTCTTTTTCATGGATGAAAAAGCAGAGCGTACAAGGACGTATTCACAGCGTTTTTGCGAAAATAACTACCTCATCTCTTCATTTGCACTGTTTATCCCAAACACAAATAAAAAAGGCGTGATCATCAGACCCCGCCTTTTAAACATAGTCAAATTATAGAATAAATTCGACTATTAACCCGCAAATACTCGCGCATTACGGAACATACGAACCCATGGGCTATCTTCTTTCCAGTCATCTGGATGCCAAGAGTTACTTACAGTTCTAAATACACGCTCAGGGTGTGGCATCATAACAGTCACACGGCCATCTTTACTTGCAAGTGAAGTAATACCAGCTGGTGAACCATTCGGGTTAGCTGGGTATTGAGTCGTCGGCTGACCATAGTTGTCTACAAAACGTAATGCTACTGTGCCGCTAGCTTCAGCTGCTTGTAATGCTGCATCGTTAGCAAATTCCGCACGACCTTCACCGTGAGAAACGGCGATCGCCATACGTGAACCTTCCATACCTTGGAAGAAAACTGAGTTAGACTTTTGTACTTCAACCAAGCTGAAACGCGCTTCAAAACGCTCAGAAATGTTGCGTACAAAACGAGGCCAGTGATCAGTACCAGGAATTAACTCTTTTAAGGTACTTAACATCTGACAACCATTACACACACCTAATGCAAAGGTGTTGTTGCGCTCAAAGAATTGTTGGAACTGCTCACGTGCACGGTCGTTAAATAAGATTGATTTAGCCCAACCTTCACCCGCACCTAAAACGTCACCGTATGAGAAACCACCACAAGCGACTAAACCAGCAAATTGGTCTAATGATATGCGGCCAGATAAAACGTCACTCATGTGTACATCAATTGCTTCAAAACCTGCACGGTCAAATGCCGCTGCCATTTCAACATGAGAGTTAACGCCTTGCTCACGTAAAATCGCCATCTTAGGATTAACACCTTTAGCAATATAAGGCGCAGCTACATCTTCATTTAAATCAAAAGTTAATGAAGGTTGTAAACCTGGGTCTTTCGCATCCGCTTTAGCATCAAACTCTTGTTTAGCACAGTCAGGGTTATCACGTAACGCCTGCATTTGGTAAGTTGTTTCCGCCCAAGCTAAACGGAAGTTTACGCGGCTATCTGCTAATACAGTTTCACCGTTAAAGCTAAACTCAACTTGGTCAGTGTCGTTTAGTGTACCAATATCTGTGCTTAACTCAGCTAAGTTGTGTGCTGCTAATACAGCTTCAACTGCAGCTACATCTGTTGCTTTAACTTGAATAACAGCACCTAACTCTTCTGCGAATAAGGTAGATAACGCATCAGCACCTAAGTTAGAAACATCAACAGTTACACCAGTCTTACCTGCGAATGCCATTTCAGTAACAGTTGTGAATAAACCACCGTCTGAACGGTCGTGATAAGCCAATAATTTGCCATCTGCAATTAATGCTTGAATTGCATTGTAGAAGTTAGCCAATAGTTCAGGTTTATCTAAGTCTGGACCTACAGAACCAAGTTGTTGGTAAACTTGCGCTACACAAGATGCACCTAAACGGTTTTGTTTGTTACCTAAATCGATTGCGATTAAACGAGTTTCACCTTGGTCAGTGCGTAATTGAGGTGTTACGGTTTTACGTACATCTTCAGTACGTGCAAACGAAGTAATAATTAACGACATTGGCGCAGTAACAGATTTGTCTTCACCGCTTTCATTCCAAGCGGTTTTCATCGACATTGAGTCTTTACCAACTGGAATAGTTAAGCCTAATGCAGGACATAACTCTTCACCAACGGCTTTAACCGCTTCGTATAAACCAGCGTCTTCACCCGGGTGACCGGCAGCAGACATCCAGTTAGCAGATAATTTAATGCGTTTTAATTCGCCAATGTTTGCTGCCGCAATATTGGTAATACTTTCAGCAACAGCCATACGCGCTGACGCACCAAAGTTAAGTAGTGCAAGTGGTGTACGCTCACCCATTGCCATTGCTTCACCGTGGTAGCTATCTAAAGATGCTGTTGTTACCGCAACGTTAGACACTGGCACCTGCCAAGGACCAACCATTTGGTCACGTGCAACCATACCAGTAACAGAACGGTCACCGATTGTGATTAAGAATGTTTTTTCAGCGATAGTTGGTAAACGTAATAAACGATATGCAGCTTCTTTTACATCTACATCTAACGATAATTCTTCAGCGGCTAATTTAGCAGACTGAACATCACGATGCATTTTCGGCGCTTTACCTAATAAAACTTCTAACGGTAAGTCGATAGGTTTGTTATCAAAATGGCTATCGTTAAGCGTTAAGTGACGTTCTTCAGTCGCTTCACCAATCACAGCATATAAGGCGCGCTCACGCTTACAAATTGCTGCGAAGATATCAATTTTTTCAGCTGGAATTGCTAATACATAACGCTCTTGTGACTCGTTACACCAAATTTCTAATGGTGACATGCCAGGTTCGTCGTTTAATACGTCACGTAATTGGAAAATACCACCACGCTCACCGTCATTTACTAGCTCAGGCATAGCATTAGATAAACCACCCGCGCCCACATCGTGGATAAACGCGATTGGGTTGTCATCACCCATTTGCCAACATTTGTCGATAACTTCCTGACAACGGCGTTCCATTTCTGGGTTTTCACGTTGCACAGAAGCAAAATCTAAATCAGCACTTGATTGACCTGAAGCCATAGATGAAGCAGCACCGCCACCTAAACCTATGTTCATTGCTGGGCCACCAAGCACAACTAACTTAGCGCCAACAGGAATAATACCTTTTTGTACGTGATCAGTACGGATATTACCTAAACCACCCGCCAACATAATTGGTTTGTGATAACCACGAACTTCTTTACCGTTAAAGCTAGATACTTCAGCTTCGTAAGTACGGAAATAACCCAATAATGCAGGACGACCAAACTCATTGTTAAATGCTGCGCCACCTAATGGGCCTTCAAGCATAATTTCTAATGCGTTAACAATGCGCTCTGGTTTACCGTAGTTGATTTCCCATGGTTGAGTGAAATCAGGAATATTTAAGTTAGAAACTGTGAAACCAACTAAACCCGCTTTTGGTTTAGAACCTCGGCCTGTTGCACCTTCGTCACGAATTTCACCACCAGAACCTGTTGCTGCACCTGGGTATGGAGAAATAGCAGTTGGGTGATTGTGCGTTTCAACCTTCATCAAAATTTCGATATTTTCTTGATGATAGTTATAAATGCCTGTATCTGCATCGGCAAAGAAACGACCACCAAAAGAACCATCCATTACAGCGGCGTTATCTTTATAAGCAGACTGAACATAATCAGGTGTAGTTTCGAACGTATTTTTGATCATTTTGAACAATGATTTAGGTTGTGCTACCCCATCAATTGTCCAATCAGCATTGAATATTTTATGACGACAATGCTCAGAGTTTGCTTGTGCAAACATGTATAATTCGATGTCGTTCGGGTTACGACCTAATTTTTGGAAGTTTTCAACTAAATAGTCAATTTCATCTTCCGCTAGCGCTAAACCCATTGCAACGTTGGCAGTGGCCAAAGCTTCACGGCCACCGCCTAAAATATCAACCGAACGATGTGGCGCAGGTTGCGCTTTTTCAAACAATGCATTCGCTTGGTCAAATTCAGCAAATACAGTTTCCATCATGCGGTCGTGTAATAAATCTTTTAATACATCAAGTTGCTCAGCAGATAATGCATCAACACCTTCAACATAATAAGCAATACCACGTTCAATGCGTTTAACTTTGTCTAAACCACAGTTGTTGGCAATATCAGTTGCTTTAGAAGCCCAAGGTGAAATAGTACCTGGACGTGGCGTTACCAATAACAAAGTGCCAGCTGGCTCATGTTCTTCAATAGTTGGGCCGTACTTTAATAAGCGCGATAACTTTTGATATTCATCTTCAGTTAGCTGTGCAGTTACATCAGCAAAGTGCATGTATTCTGCATAAATATTGGTAATAGCTAAGTTGTTTTGTTCGCAACTGGCAAGCAGTTTTTTAACGCGAAAATCGGACAATGCGGGAGCGCCACGCAAGATTTCCATAAGCAGTTTCACCTGAAAAATATGTCGATGGGATGTAAAGGCGCACATTATACTCAAGATCCACAAAAATGCACGTAAACCATAGCTGCAAATCAAGCTTTGATTGACCAGCTAAACTAGATTCAGCTACTCTTAACACTCAACTCATAATTTTATAAAAATAAATTTTGCAAAACAAAGCAGTTAACCTAATAAAAATAGCCACCTTGATACTTGCTTTTATGCTTGTTGGATGCGAGCAAGATAGCTATCAAAGTAAAGCTGAACAAATTGTTGAAGCAGGCAAAGTGCGTGTGGGTACTTTGTATGGCTCGTCAACCTACTACCTAACTTCGGATGGCGCGGCAGGTTTTGAATACGAACTGGCAAAATCTTTTGCTGATTATTTAGACGTCGAATTAGAAGTTGTGCCTGTTTACGATTTATCTGACTTATTTCCACTGCTAGACAATAATAAAGTTGATTTTTTAGCCGCAGGTTTAACTGCGACCCAAACTCGTGAACAAAAGTATCGTTTTGCCCCAGCTTACCAAGATATCAGTGAAAAACTAGTGTTTAAACAAGGCAAAGAGCGCCCACGTGATTGGACTGATTTAGCCGGCAAGCTAGTTATCACAGAACAAAGTAGCCACCAAGAAACCTTAGAAGCACTCGCTTTAGAAGGCTTTGAATGGCATGTTACCAAAGAGCAAGACGTCGAGGAGTTGATTCAAGCTGTACTCAACGAAGAAATAGACTACACCATAGTCGATTCTAATTTATTAGCGGTCAACCGCCGTATTTACCCTGAACTGAGCATAGGTTTTACTGTATCTGACGACCAACGCATTTCATGGGCCTTAGCGCGTGAACAAGATGATAGTTTGTACGCTTTATTAATCGACTTTTTCGGCAGTGTGCATGCAAGCGGTCATTTTGCCCATTTAGAAGATAAATATTTTGGCCACGTACGTGATTTTGATTACGTTGATACGCGCGTATTCATCCAAGAAATAGATAAAACTCTGCCAAAATATCGTGCTTGGTTTGAACAATATGCCGAAGAATACAAACTCGACTGGAAACTACTCGCGGCGCAAAGTTATCAAGAAAGCCACTGGAACCCGAGAGCTAAATCCCCTACTGGCGTGCGCGGTATTATGATGTTAACCCTACCGACGGCTAAACAGATGGGGGTTAAAAGCCGATTAGATGCTGAAGCGAATATTCGTGGTGGCGCTCGTTATTTATCATCGCTAATTAAACGCATACCTGAGCGCATTCAAGAGCCTGACAGAACTTGGTTTGCCCTTGCCGCATACAACCAAGGCATGGGACATATGGAAGACGCAAGACGCATTTGCCAAAGTTTAGGCGGCGATCCTGACAAATGGCATGAAGTTAAAAAATACCTACCTCTGCTACAAAAGAAAAAATACTATAAATGGACACGCTACGGCTACGCCCGTGGCCAAGAAGCCGTGACTTATGTAGAAAATATTCGCCGTTACCACGATTCATTAATCTGGTTTTTTGGTAGTCAAAACCAGCAATAATTTTTAGTCCAACACTATTGGAATTTGCAATTTCGCTGTAGAATAAATCATTGTTATTTTGCAGCAAATTGCTGCTGTGAGTGTAGAGATTTGACCACAGAATCCACCAGCCAACTGTCCCCTACTTATGCTCCAATTGATGGACAAAACATCCGTATTGAACGTGCAAATTTAGACGATTTAAAAGCGCTAGTAACACTAGAAAACCAAGCGTTTGAAGGTGACAAACTGACTAAACGTCGTTTAAAACACTGGATAACAGCGCAAAATGCGATTTTTATTGTGGCCAAACATCAACAAGATATTTTGGGTTACGCCTTAACTATTTTACATAAAGGTAGCGCGCTCGCTCGATTGTATTCGTTAGCAGTTTCGCCTCTCGCTCGTGGTTTGGGTATAGCTGCCAAACTTATTCAAAAATGCGAGAAATCAGCGTTTAAACAAGGCCGGTTATATTTACGTTTAGAAGTAGCCGAAAACAACCAAGCGGCAATTTCCCTGTACCGCAAACTTGGTTTTGAAGAATTTGGTTTTTACCAAGACTATTATCATGATCATCAGGCGGCATTACGTATGCAAAAGCGTTTATATTTCGCCCACGACACAATTGTTGAACAAGATAATTCACAACAGTCGATAGCTGTGCCTTGGTATCAGCAAACCACACCTTTTACCTGTGGCCCAGCTGCTGCCATGATGGCTATGGCCACGTTGGATAACAACTACACCCCTAACCAAAACGACGAACTACATTTATGGCGTGAAGCAACCACCATATTTATGACATCAGGCCATGGCGGCTGCCACCCCGTGGGGTTAGCGTTAGCACTGCAAAAACGCCAATTTAACGTAAAAGTATTTTTGAACCAAAGTGATACTTTGTTTTTAGATGGCGTACGCAGTGATGACAAACGCACCATTATCGAATTAGTCGAAAAAGACTTTAAACAAAGAGCTGTAGAACAGCAGATTGCCGTTGAATATTATGGTTACCAATTACAAGATTTAGAAACTTGGTTCAACCAAGGCGCTATGATTATATTGCTAATATCAACCTATCAACTAGACGGTACCAAAGCACCGCATTGGGTTTGTGTATCTGGTATTGATAATGAGTGTGTATACATTCACGACCCAGACCCAACAGACGAAGACGACAACCAACTCAACTGCCAATATATGCCAATAGCACGTGACGTGTTTAGCCGTATGAATCGATATGGCAAAAATAAGTTGAGTTGTGCGATAGTGGTTGAGCGTGAAAGTTAGAATATTGTGTAAACACCCCCAACGAGTTTGCTACTCTTGAATATCAATCATATGTCCGACAGCGCATGCTAGTTCTTCCCAGAGCTAGCGGGTACTTCACCTGTCTTCACAAAACTCGTCGTATTTTGGCTTACTCTTGCCATAACCTTGAGTGATGGATACTTCGAAATAGCCACATGCTGAATCTTTATCCCCGGCCACCAAACTGATTAATCCCAAAGAATGAGCAGCTTTCGTTAGTCCCAGTTTATGCGATTTATAAATATTTTGATAAGCGAGTTCAATATACCGGACGTCATCGGTTTCCGAAAAAAGCGAAAAATAATAAGAGCCGAGACTGAATAAAGCGTCTTCAATATTAGCCTGTGCCGCTGTTTTTAAATGGGCAATAGCTTGCTCTTCGGACATAAACTCACGTCCTTCGCTAAATTCGCTGTACAGCTTATACAGAAAATAAGAAGCTTTCGGGTACTTTTCAATAACAGCTAAGCTTGAAAATTCATGGTAGATACTTTCCCAAGTTCCACTTGTGATTAGCGAATACATTTTCATCTGATTCAACATTAATCTAGCTTCCAGATGATTCGCATTTGCTGCAAACTTATAATGTTTTCCAGCCAACTCATAGTTGGCTAAACGATAATAATAAGTCGCTAATAAATAGTGTGAATTTATTTCGCCATTTCTGGCGCTTTTTTCTAACAGAGAAACACCGATTGCTTTCTTCTCAGCTGAATATTGAGAAAATACATACAAACGTCCTAGGGGTTCATTCAGCCGTTCACCATTTAATTTACCAAAATCGATAAGTAAGTCTTCTACTCGAGTTTTTAATTTTTCATCCTCAAGACTATGCGAAATTATGATATTGACAGCGCTTTGCAATATACGTGGTAGTTGCTCGATACAACTGGCTGAGTAATTTAAGTACTCGTCCGTTAAAGATAATAACCTCTGCCGAACCGTGGTTTCTAGTAATTCAATTTCCAGTTTGTACAAGTTTTTACAACTATCGCGTAAATTTGAATCACTAGGCTCGTATGCTTCAACGGGAAAAGAACCCAACAATAAGAAAAATAAGGCAGATAAAGTTACCCAAATAGAAGAATTTGTATTCATAGTCATAATGCTCTGTTGCTTGGCTAATTGACGTAATACGAGGATACCTAAGCGAATACCAGACATTTTAACCGTAAGGCACTGAATTAAACAGCCAATCAAATAAAAACAAACTCATCAATCTTTATGCAAGATCAGCTTTAAAATTAAGCAGTAACTTATAGTGTGAAAATACTTTAGGTTGTTCGACGTATCTCAATCAACTCCACGGTCAAATCAGTTACCTCAAGTGCAACCAATACATATCCATCAATTTCAACCGTATCGGTTGCTTTTGGTATGCGTTTAAATTCGTGAATAAACAGGCCTGAGAGCGTTTCGATACTTTCATAACAGTCAGGCGCAAAGTCGGCAGCTATTTGTTGAAAATCGCGCACAGCAAGATCGCCGGGCACAGTCCAACCGCCATCAGAATTTTGTTCTATTTGGTTTTGAATCGCTTCAACATCATTCAGTGCAACTAACTGCAATACTTGCCATAAAGTTACCATACCGACAACTGTGGTAAATTCGTTAATAACTAACGCCACTTCAACCTCTTGCTGTTTAAAGTTGGTAATGGCATCGGCCAAAGTTAAGGTATCAAGCAAATATACGGGTTGAATAAGCGCAGATTTATCTGCTAATAATGGCTTGTTTTGCAGCAGTTGGCTCAAAATAACGCTTGATTCAATCAAACCTAAAACCTTATATAAACCGCCATCACAAACTAAATAATAGCGCTGTGAGCTTTGTTCAATTTGCCGTTTAAGTTCGGTTTGGTCGGCGTTTATATCTAACCAATGAATATCCGCAGGCAAAGTCATAGCTTGGGTTATATTGGTACTCGGTAGCTCTAATACATTGCCTATCATGTGATATTGTTGCTGCTCAATACTGCCGTGCTCTATGCTTTGGTCAACCACTGCCACTAAATCTTCAAAGGTTATTTGATCGTCTCTATGCAGTGGTACTCTAAACAATTTAAGCAATACATCAGCTAATTTATTAAATAACCAAATTATCGGTTTAAATAGCCAGACACTAAAACGCATTAAATAAATCAACCTAAGTGACGCGGCTTCTGGCAGTACAAAACCTATGCGTTTTGGCAGTAAATCACCAAATAAAATAAATAATCCAGTTACGGTTAAAAAAGATAAGGTAAAAGCTGTTTGGTTTAACCAAGCTTCACCTACCCAATTTTGTAAAAGGCTTTGAAATATAGGGGTAAAGGCAGACTCACCAATAATACCGGCGATAATAGCCAACGCATTTAGCATTATCTGCACAGCCGCAATAAAATCTTTCGAATTATTTTGTAGTGTCATCACAGCAAGCGCTCTTGGGTCTTGCTGATCTAACAAAGGTTGTAATTTTACTTTGCGCACTGCCGCCAATGAAATTTCGCACAGTGCGAATAGCGCACTTAATACAATTAAACCCACTATCCACACGAGTTCCATATAATTAACGACCTCTGTTTTCTAAACGACGTGCCATTTCTGACATTATCATCATGTATAACTCGTCACCTAGGTACAAATCTTCTACTTCCCAATCCAAACTTGGGTTGTCGTTAATTTCAATGACATAAGCTTGGTTACCATGCTGTTTTACATCAACACCATACAAACCATTACCTATTACTTTAGAGGCTTTAATGGCTGCATCTAACACAACCCTTGGCACTTCAAACGTTGGTAAAGTTTCAAAACCGCCGGAATCTGCTGTGGCGTTTTCATGTTTATAAATTTGCCAATGGCCGCCCACCATATAGTACTTACAGGCATATAAAGGTTTGTTGTTTAAAATACCAATGCGCCAATCAAAGTCGGTATATAAATAGGTTTGCACTAACACCAAAGCGCTTTGTTGCAATAGCTCATCTAAACGAAGCTTAAGCTCGTCGCGATTTTTAACCTTGTACACCCCACGTGAAAAAGCACTTTCTGGTACTTTTAATACGATTGGGTAATCAAAGTTACTTTCAATATTGTCTAAATCATCATCATTCGAGCTGCTAACAGACCAAGTTTTTAACGCTGGTACTTTGTTGTAAGTAAAGGCGTCTTGTAAAAAAACCTTGTTACAACAGCGCAAAATAGAGGTTGGATCGTCTATTACCACCAAACCTTCTAATTCAGCCTTGCGCGCAAATTTGTAGGTGTAATGGTCTATTGCTGTTGTCACCCGTATGAACAAAGCATCGTATTCGTTTAAACGCCCATAATCTTGCTCACCAATAAACTCAGCTTTAATCCCTACTTTGGCCGCTGCTTTTACCATTTTGTTTAACGCAACTTTGTCACTTGGTGGCAATTGTTCGTTTTCATCCACCAATATTGCCATTTCCCAACGGTGTTGTTTTTTCGGCTTTTTCGGTTGCCATAATCTGTGGTTAAAGCTTAACAATGCGTCCGCAAATTTGGCGTATTGTTGTTCATTTAACTTGTTGTAGCTTTGGCAAGAAATTGAATTAATTTTCCAGCTAGCTGTGTCTATATCTAAAGCTAAAATAGGTGCAGGAAATTGACTAAATAATTTTTTAGCTAAAGCTTCAAAACCTTCAAAATCAGGGGTGCCAAAATAGATATATAAAGTAAATTGCTCTGGATGTAACGAGCGCACTTTTTTCGCAACACTTGGCAATACAGTATCGGATAACTGAGGTTTGTATAAAGCTTCGTTACGTAGGTCATTAATGGTATTAACTGACGGCAATACCTTATGGCCACGCGCTTCAGCTAATAACGAGCAGTAATAGCCTTTACTCAAATATTGTTCGATATCACACAAGTTAATAATTTTAACTTTGCGTAAGTCTTTGCGAGGGTGATCGGCAAGATACTGCTCAAAAGTTAAGACAAAATCTTCGTGCGCTTGTGCATCGAATGAAATTGGTTGGTCGGCAACTACAAAGCTGCTAATCATGGTCGCTCCTACTATAGAAAATAACAATAAATAAACGTGGAGATCTAGATGGGAGAAACGACACTTAACACTCTTGCCTAAATCCATTTTTTCGCGAAGTTTAAGGCATATTTTTCAAATCACAATATTAATTTTGATTAATTTGTTTAATTTTTTTTGAACTAAGATTAGACTAAGTTCATCGCCTAAAACCTGAGCGGCGCAATGCAAATTAGAGAAGCCCAAGCACTTGATATAGTTGACTTTAACCGCATTAGAAATCAACACAGTGACAATGCTTTACCAAGTAAAATATCCATCTCACCAAACTGCTATCTCAACTACCTAACTAAATATGGCAAAGGTTGGGTCGCAATGCAAAATAACCTGATAACGGGTTACGTAATTTGTTCAAAAAAAGAAAGCAGCATATGGGCGTTATTTGTTGATCAGCAGCATCATAGACAAGGCATTGGCTCCGCCCTACTCGCTCAAGCAATTCAATGGTTGAATCAAAATGGCATAAATAAAGTTTACCTATCCACTGGGCAAAACAGTCAAGCTGAGCAGTTTTACCAAAAACAAGGATGGCAAAAAGGCAGTTTATTAAACAATGGTCAAGTGACCTATATTCACACCACGTCTTTCAGTTAATCTTTATCAATTTCAAAATACTGTTTGACTATACAGTAAAAGTCATCTTTAATACTGTTTATACGAACAGTGCAATTCAGTAATTGGAAAATTGAATTATGTTGACTCACTTATATGTTAAAGACTTTGCCATTGTTGATAGTTTAGATATTGAAATAGACGCAGGTATGAGCACAATTACTGGCGAAACCGGCGCAGGTAAATCTATCTCAATTGATGCTTTAGGGTTATGCTTAGGTAGCAGAGCTGAAGCCGCTATGGTTAGACCAGGTGCGGATAAAACAGAGATCAGCGCAACCTTTAATATTCAACATATTCCATCAGCTAAAAATTGGTTGGCCGAGCAAGACTTCCTGCAACCAGAACAAGAAGAATGTATTATTCGCCGTGTTGTTACCGCCGAAGGTCGTTCGCGCGCTTATATCAATGGTGCGCCTGTTCCCGCACAACAATTACGTAGTTTTGCCCCTCATTTAGTGAATATTCATGGTCAGCACGCGCATCAGTTATTGATGAAAGCTGATTATCAACTCAGTTTGCTTGACCAATATGCCGATCATAAACACCTATTAGCGCAAACTGAATTGGCATATAAAGGCTGGAATAAACTTAAAACTGAATTAAAACAACTAGAAGAAATGCAATCGCAACGTGATGCGCGTTTACAGTTATTAGAATATCAAGTGGCTGAATTAGATGAATTCGCGCTCGCTGAAGGCGAATTTAGCCAAATTGAAGCTGAGCATAAAAGGTTATCTAACGCAGTTACTTTGCTCGCCGACAGCCAACAATGTTATAGCTTGTTATACGAAAATGATGAACAAACCATAGTCAGTATGTTGCAACTGGTTCAACATAAACTAGCTGATTTATCCCGCTACGACGAAACGCTATCCAACATAGCTGGAATGTTAGATGAAGCTGAAATTCAAGTGAAAGAAGCCAGTTATGAATTACGTGATTACATTGATAGCCAAGAGCCAGATCCTGAACGTTTACTGCAAATTGAAGAGCGTATGTCGACAGCTTTGGAGCTAGCACGTAAACATAAAGTAACACCAGAAGAATTGCATATTGAACATGAAAAGTTATCGGCTGAACTTGCAGAAATAAAACGTTGCGACGAACAAAACGAAGCTTTAATTCACCAAGTAGCAGAAGCAGAAGCCCATTATTGGCAAACTGCTGAACAATTGCGTGAAAGCCGTTTAGTTGTAGCAGAGCAATTGTCAGAGCTAGTTACACAAAGCATGCAAAAGCTCAATATGAAACAAGGCCAATTTAAAGTAACGGTTAACTCAATTGAAAAACCATCAAAATTGGGCTCTGATGCGATTGAGTTCTTAGTCAGTGCCAACCCAGGTCAACCTTTACAAGCCATGCATAAAGTTGCATCTGGTGGTGAATTATCACGTATCAGCCTAGCAATGCAGGTATTAACCGCGGAAAAATCTGATACACCAACCTTAATTTTTGATGAAGTTGATGTAGGTATTAGCGGACCAACAGCTGCTGTAGTCGGCCAAATGCTACGCAAAATTGGTGAATCAACCCAAGTTATTTGTGTAACTCACTTACCGCAAGTTGCAGCTTGTGGTCATCAACAAATGTTGGTGAGTAAATCTAACGACGAAACCAGTACCCAAACAACTATGCGTAAACTCTCTACAGAAGAGCGTATTTACGAACTAGCACGTTTATTGGGTGGTGACACTATCACCAATAATACGCTAGAAAATGCACGTGAGTTGTTGGTCGGCTAAATTGAATATGACTTTTTAGCTTTAAGTTTTCGTATGCGCATGTTCATTAGCTCGACGCTGACTGAGAAGAACATTGCAAAATAGATATAACCTTTGGGTACGTGCATATCTAATCCTTCCCCTGTCAAAGTAATGCCAATTAACATTAAGAAAGACAAAGCTAAAATTTTAATTGCAGGGTTACTGTCAACAAAGTCAGATATTGCTTTAGCAGTTAACAACATCACCAAAACAGATATCAAAACAGCAATAACCATAATCGAAATATGCTCAACTAAACCTACTGCGGTAATAACAGAGTCGAGTGAAAACACCACATCTAATAAAGCAATTTGCACTAATACCGCAATAAAACCAACTTTTACTTTGCCGTCTTGTGGTGAATGGTCTTCCCCATCTAACGCATTGTGAATTTCTAGAGTTGACTTAGCCAATAAGAACAAGCCGCCTATTATCAATACTAAATCTCGGCCGGATATTTCTTCGTTTAAAACGGTAAATAAAGGTGTAGTAAGCTGAACTATCCAAGCTATGCTCATAAGCAATAATAGCCGACTTAGTAGCGCTAACCCTATACCAAGTTTTCGTGCTTTTTCTCGCTGCGCTTCAGGTAATTTCGCCACTAAAATTGAAATAAATATAATATTGTCGATGCCGAGCACTATTTCTAAACCAATTAGCGCCGCCAGTGCTATCCAAGCGTTAACATCCGTTACCCATTCAAACATATTTGCTCTCCATTTTACTCTCTACACACTTTAATTTGTTTTCAATTCACAAAGGTGTAGCAGAACAATAACTTAGAGCAAAACTTCTTTTTCAGGGATGAAAAAGCAGAGCGTACAAGGATGTATTTACAGCGTTTTTGCGAAAGTTATGTTCTGGTGCACCGTTCTACCCCAAACCCGCAAACTATGACACGACTACTAGCGATTTAAAATATGCCTGCACAAATAAAAACGGGCGTATCAATACGCCCGTTTTTAACTATCAAATCAATAAACAAAATCTAGCTACTTAATAACTTCAACAAAGCCTGTACAGGATGTTTTGGTTTAAATCCATCTTCACGTTTAACTTGTGAGCGACAAGAATAACCAGTTGCCAATACAACTTCTTGTGGCAACTTAGACACTTTGTCACCCCAGCTCATTTGATAAATTTGCTGAGAATTTTCAAGGTGTGAAGCTTCATGCCCATATGTACCAGCCATACCACAACAACCAACAGCAACTGGGGTTAACTTAGCCCCCACTTTGGCAAAAATGTTTTGCCAATCTTTTTGGCTTGCCGGAACTGCAGTTTTTTCAGAGCAGTGGCCGAATAATTTAAATTCAATCTTGTATTGTTTCGCTTCAGGGAAGGCAACATCTTTAAGCCACTCATGCGGTAGCAATACTTCAAACTCACCGCGATCTTCACCTAAAGCTTTAGTATATTCATCGCGATAACATAATACTAAGCTTGGGTCAGTTCCGACCATAGTAATGTTTAAATCAGCTAATTGATTTAAAAACTCAGCGGCAGTTTTGGCTGTGTTTGCAAAACGTTTTAAGAAGCCTTTTACGTGCTGCGGTTTACCATTTGGTACAAATGGTAACAAAATTGGCGTATAACCAAGTTTGCTAATAAGTTTTACCCAATCGGCCACTACATCCGCATCATAAAATGAGGTGAATGGGTCTTGCACTATCGCAACCACTTTTAAGCGCTGAGCTTCGGTTAAGTTACGAATGCGATTAATGTCCCAATCTAATACATTTAATTCACCTACTTTAGCCACCTGCTGTTTTAGCGTTGGGTAACTTAATGTTGGTGTATCAACATAACCTAAAGTACTTTTAATTGCGCCCTGCACTAACTTAGTATTTAAAAAGAAGTTAAACAAACGCGGTGCTTTCGCCATTAATGGCGCGCTGTTTTCTATGCTACCAACTAAATAATCTTTTAACGGACGGCTATAACGCGAATAATAAAGCTGTAAAAAACGCGCTCTAAAACCAGGCACATCCACTTTAATTGGACATTGGCTAGAGCAGGCTTTACAGGCCAAACATTCATCCATAGCTTCCATGACTTCGTGCGAATAATCGTATTCACCGGCATTTTTATTTTTAGTATTTTGCCAACGCGCAAACCAAGAAGAATCGTCTTCACCTTTTAACAAAGCTTTTTCTTCGTTGTTAAAGTCTATACCTTGATTACTTAACTGGCGCAGCCACTCACGCATCAATCCTGCACGGCCTTTAGGACTATGGCGACGATCACGCGTCACTTTATACGATGGACACATAGGACTGTTCGCATCCCAGTTAAAGCACAAACCATTACCATTACAGTTCATTGCGGTTTCGACACTTTCTTTAACTTTAACTGGAATTTGTCTGTCGTAAAAACCACGTTTGGTATCATCAACCGATACTAACTTTTCGCTAGAATCAACTGGTGTACAAATTTTACCTGGGTTAACCCTATTTAACGGATCAAATGCCGCTTTTATTTTACGCAGTTCTAAAAATAGCTCGTCGCCGAAAAATTCTGGGCCATATTCACTGCGATACCCTTTACCATGTTCGCCCCACATTAAGCCGCCATATTTTGCTGTTAATGCAACAACTTGGTCAGATATTTTGCGCAAAGTCACTTCTTGTTCAGGATCGCACATATCCAAAGCTGGACGCACATGTAAAACACCTGCATCAACATGACCAAACATGCCGTAATTTAAACCATAACCATCTAACAAATCTCTAAACTCCATAATGAAGTCAGCTAAGTTTTCTGGTGGTACAGCAGTATCTTCGGCGAATGCGAGTGGCTTTTTAGTACCTTTGGTATTACCCAATAAACCAACCGCTTTTTTACGCATTTCGTAAATTGTTTGAATACTAGCTAAATCAGCTGTGACTTGGTAACCAATAATGCCAGCTTGCTTATTGGCAACTAAAGCATCTAACTTGTCGGTTAACGCAGTTATTTTGGCTTCGCTGTCAGCCGCTTCCACCGCGTTAAATTCAACAATATTAATGCCTTCCATAGTTTTGCCAGGTACATCGGTAATTAAATGTTTAACCGATTCCCAAATAATATCTTCACGCGCTAGGTTTAAAACTTTGCTATCTATGGTTTCAACCGATGTTGCGTTTGCTTGCACAAGGAAAGGTGCGTTACGCAACGCAGACTCGAAACTGTCGTACTTAACATTAATCAGGGTTTTAAATGGCGCAATTGGTGTAACATTTAATTTTGCTTCAGCAACAAAAGCTAATGAACCTTCAGAGCCGGTAATGACCCGGCCTAAATCGAATTCGGTTAAATCGTCATTAAAAACGTGCTCTAAATCGTAACCAGTTAAAAAACGGTTCAAACGAGGGAATTTTTCTAAGATCTGTTGGCGTTTGTCACGACAGCTAGATAAGACTTGCTGATAGATTTTACCTATGCTGCTGTCTTGTTTCGCAAGCGCTTCTGCTTCAGCAATTGGCATTTTTGCTGTTTCTAAAACATCACCACCTAACAGGATGTTTTTTAGCGCTAATACATGATCACTGGTTTTGCCATAAACTAAAGAGCCTTGGCCAGATGCATCTGTATTAATCATGCCACCAATAGTTGCACGGTTACTAGTACTTAAATCAGGTGCAAAGAAAAATCCATGTGGCTTTAAAAAAGCATTCAGTTGGTCTTTAACCACACCTGATTGCACACGTACCCAATTTTCTTCAGCGTTAAACTCTAAAATTTGATTCATGTGGCGGCTCATGTCCACCACTATGCCTTGAGTTAACGACTGACCATTAGTGCCTGTACCACCTCCGCGCGGCGAAAATTTAACTGCGGCAAATTCAGCTTTGCCAGCGACTTTAGTCACTAGCTGCAAGTCAGCAATATCTTTAGGCAATACAACTGCTTGCGGCAGGCTTTGATAAACACTGTTATCCGTCGATACCGAAAAACGACTGGCGTAACTGGTTTCTATTTCACCTTTAAATCCGTTTTGTTGTAGTTCGTCTAAGAAATCTAAGTAAATTTTTTCTATGGCATCAACTTGGGTTAAACGTGGGATCATCTGTCTATCAAATTCTCTAAAGCTTTGTGAGAGCGAATTATATAGAAATTTAACCGTGGAAGCTAAGCTTTGTTTGGCAAAAGCGCTCGCTTGGGTCTAGGCTAATATAAAGCTGAACGAAAGTGAGTTGATATGTGTAAACTTGTTGTATGGGTGTTATTAATAAGCTGCTGCTTAACAAAACATATAGCTGCCAACACACAAGACACACTTGTGTTCGCAGTCCCGCAATTCCCGCCCTACACATATAAAGACAATGGCACTTGGCAAGGTAAAGGATATGAGCTAGCAACCAAAGCGCTAAAAAAAGCTCAGATAAAATACACTATTCGTCCTGTCGCCAATTATGCACAAGCATTTGATCAGCTAAAACGAAATTTGGTTGATGGTTTTTTTCTAGCGTCTAAAAATGACGTACGCGACCAAATAGCCGAATTTTCAGCTCCTATCATGGTTAATAAATGGAACTGGTATGTATCACCCGATATAGTAGAGTCGCCTCTTTCGGAAACATTTATTCAAAAGTATCGAGTGGCTAGTCACTTCAAAACCAACACTCACCAATGGTTAATAAAACACAATTATCAAGTAGAAGCAGTTATTGAACTGATAAACATACCAAGCATGTTAGATAAAGGCAGAATAGACGCGGTTATGCTAGCCCAATGGGTTTTTGAAGATGCCGCAGCCAAAACAAACGTTCCTATCGAACAATTTAGAGTTTATTTACATAGCAGCAGAGATTTTGGTTTTTACGTGAGTAGACGCGTAACAAAAACTAACCCGACTCTGATGTTAAAACTTAATAGTGCTATTTTATTAGTTCGAGAGTAACTTGATTAAACGCTCACCCGATGTTTTGTGCACGCCCGCATACACCACGGATTGGTTACGCCCTAATTTTTTAGCTTGATATAAAGCTTTATCTGCGCTTTCAATAAAACTAAATACTGTGTCGCAAGAATCAGGTATGGCAGTGTAAGCACCAATAGTTAAGGTTATATAATCTGAGATCAACGAGGCGGAATTACTTAATTTGAGGTCTTTCAACGCTGAGTGACACTTTTCAGCCAATGCTTCTAAGTCCACTTCAGTTACTTGATTAAGTGCAACTATGAATTCATCACCACCAAAACGGGCCACAATGTTCTCGTGTTCAGAAAAAACTTCAACCAAGGTCTGTGCTATACGTAGCAGGCAATCATCGCCCGATAAATGTCCATATCTGTCGTTGTACTGTTTGAAGTAATCTATATCTACCAGTAGTACACCAACCTGAGTTTGTGAAATCATTGCATCCATAAAAGAGACTTCAAATGTCTCGTTAAAGTATCTCCGGTTATGGATTTTGGTCACAACATCATGATTTGAGGTATAGAGTAATTTTTGATTTAACTGCTCAATTTTTTCTAAACAGCGTTTTTTCTCAGTAATATCTCGGCTAATACCAACCAAAGCTGTTGTTTGGCCTTGTTCATTTTTGAAAGGATATTTGACGGTATCGAACAAAACTTTACTACCGTCAGGCAAAGTGCACCATTCTTCAGTTTGCTGCGCTGCATCTTGGTTAAATAGTTTAGTGTCCCACTCTCTGAACCACTGAACTACTTTTGGATCTGGAAAGAGGTCTTCGTCGAAAGCACCAACAACCTGGTTGTACTCTTTACCAACAAAGTCGCAAAAAGCCTGATTGCAGGCAATATATTTAAAGTTGCGGTCTTTAACAAAAACCAGATCATCGATTGAATCTATGATGTTTTGCAGTAACTGTTGCATGTTCATTTTGGTTAGAAACTAACCATCTCCTTTACTACTTGTATGAGAGTTGAATCTAGACATCAACTGTGTTCCGTTACCAATTCGGTTAAAGATTAACCGTTTTTTTGAGTATTTCAATTTCTCAAATAGAATTATTAAGCCTAATTTATTACTTAATATTGGCGATCGCTTAATTTAATATGAATATCTGTAAAGACTTGGTTTTGAATTAAAACCACCAGCTTTTCTTTGACCAGTTCTAAGATAGCCAAAAAGGTCACAACCACACCACTTTTACCTTCCTTTACTTCAAAAAAATCAGCAAAAGGTTGGTAGGTATCACTGGATAACTTTTCAAGGATAGCCGTCATTCTAGCGCGTGTCGACAATAACTCTGGTCTAATCTGATGATGCTTAAAATTTGATGCACGTTTTAATATAGATGAAAACGCTAACACCAGCTCTTTTAAATCTACATCAGGCTGAATCACCACAGGTTTGCAATTTTCCGCCACCATCACAGTACCGGCAAAAAAATCGCGTTCCTCTCGCGGTAAGTTATCAATTTCTTCAGCGGCTTTTTTAATAACTTCGTATTCTTGCAAACGGCGGATAAGCTCGGCTCTAGGGTCTTCTTCCTCGTCTTCATCTTGCTTCAATTTTGGCAGTAATACACGCGATTTAATTTCAGCTAAAACAGCAGCCATTACTAAATATTCCGCAGCCAATTCTAAGTTGACGTCTTTCATAACTTCTACATATTCCATGTACTGCGAAGTTATTTGAAAAATAGGAATATCCGCCACTTCAAATTTTTGTTTGCGAATTAAATACAGCAATAAATCTAATGGCCCTTCAAAGGATTCAAGTATCACCTCTAAAGCTTCAGGTGGGATAAATAAATCTTCAGGCTTTTCAATAACAGCTTCGCCTCGCACATAAGCAAGGGGTAACTCTTGTTGAATAGGTACAGATTCTACGGCTGTATTCATTTTTATTAACGACTGTTATTAGGGTTTATTCGAAAGGCTCAGGATCACCTTGGCCAACACGAATCACCTCAGCTTGATCTTCTGATAAATCGATAACAGTTGTTTGGCTTTCTGCTAAATAACCACCATGGATAATTAAATCAACCGCGTGCTCTAAGCTGTCTCGAATCGATTCAGGATCAGACTCTGCAAAAGTTTGTCCGGGCAATAACAAGCTTGAACTCATTAATGGTTCACCCAAAGTTTCTAATAACTCTTGCGCAATAATATTATCAGGAATACGAATGCCTATAGTTTTGCGCTTAGGATTTTGTAAACGTCTTGGCACTTCACGGGTTGCTTTAAAAATAAAGGTATAAGCACCCGGAGTATTGTTTTTTAACATTCGAAACGCCGTGTTACCCACTTTGGCGTAAGTTGATAGTTCAGATACGTCTTTACACATTAAGGTAAAGTCGTGATCCATATCTATTTTTCGAATTTGGCAAATGCGCTCTAATGCGGCTTTATCCCCTACTTGGCAGCCAATGGCATAACCTGAGTCAGTTGGATAAATAACCACACCGCCATTTCGAATAATTTCGCACGCTTGGTTTAATAGTCTTTTTTGTGGATTGTCTGGGTGAACATAAAAAAATTGGCTCATGAAATACTCCTTAAGCTGGATTGACCATATTCCAGTCAGTCCATATCGGCTCACAAAATTCTGGTAAAGGTAATAGGCTGCCTAATTCAGTATAGGAAGAAACTCGATGAAAGTCAGAACCTTGTGAAGATTTTAATTTAGCTTGCTGCGCGTAGGTGGCTAATTGAATCAATTCGTTATTATTTTGCCTAGGTAATCCAACTTCAATAGCATCACCTTTATGCTCTGCAAAATAATCAACTAATTTGCGTACCCATTTATTTTTAAGATCATAACGTGTTGGATGGGCAAGTACTGCATGTCCACCGGCTGCTTGTATCGCTGCAATAGCTTGTTCAACACTTATCCATTCAGGTGCAGCATAAGCTTTGCCTTTGCGCCCTAAATACTTATCAAATGCTTGTTGCATGCGATCAACTATGCCTGCTTCCAACAGTGTTTTGGCAAAATGCACACGTGAAATGCTCTGCCCTTGCGCTTTTTCTAACACTTTTTGCATAATTATTTCTGCAGTAAAACCGTAAGATTCAGGCAATACGCGTGCAAGTTTGGCAGCAATTTTTTCAGCACGTTTATCACGCGTGTTTTGTTGTTGTGTTAATAAAGCGACTAACTCTGGTTGTTTGTCATCAATATTTAACCCAACCACATGAATTTCAAAGCCGTGCCAACGTGTTGAAATTTCCACCCCAGCTACTAACTTAAGCGGCAACTTATGTTTGTGAATTGCATCACGTGCGGGTTCAAGCGCTGATACTGTATCGTGATCTGTAATAGCCAGCACATCAACACCTTTGTTTGATGCTCTTAACACTAGCTCTTCTGGCGATAATTCACCGTCTGAACATTTTGTATGGCTATGTAAATCAATTTTCATGCAAATCACGCTCTTTTTTCAATTAACGGTTGACTTTACCACAGATATGCGTTTCATTATGCATATATTTTTTAAGTACAGATTCAATTACACAGCCTTATGCAAAACTTAACTACAAACAAATCATTAGTATGGTGGTGGAGCCTCACATAAAGTGCGGGCCGGTTGTGTATTATTTATACAAAAACAAGAAAGCCCGCAAATGCGGGCTTTTTTGTTTTTAAAGCTTAGGTACAATAGGCACCCAATTATAATAGAGCGCGGAAAATTTGCTTCTATAAACTTCGGGTACAAGGGTATGGATTTAATCCGAAAATAGGTATCAGAATGACATTAGGCACTAGATTACTAATACGATGGCGAAATTGATTAAGGTTTTTTCTCATTATTTTTCTTAAACTTAATCAAGACGAAATTAAATTATGACAACACAACTTATTACCAATCAGTTAGCCACTGAATATATAGCAGACCCACTTACCGTCTACTATAACTTGGCTAAGGATCATACCAATTCATTGTTATTAGAATCGGCTGAAATTGATAGCAAAGACAATCTTAAAAGTATTTTGTTATTAGATGCCTGTTTGCGCGTGGAATGTAACGGCTTAAGCGTTAGTGTAGATGCACTCAATAGTAACGGTTTACCGGCGCTGCAATTTTTAAACGACAAACTTGCACAGCATCTTAACAGCCAAAATAACAGTCACAGTGAGTTTGTGTTTACTCGCCCCCTGCACAATTTAGAAGAAGATCAAAGATTAAAATCTGCTAACCCTTTTGAAGTATTGCGCTCACTATTAACCATTCCAACCGACAACAAACCCGTGTTTTTAGGTGGTGTATTTGGTTATGACTTAGTAGGTGTCGTTGAAGAGTTACCAAATGTGCCGGATGGCGAAAATAGCTGCCCAGATTACGCATTCTATTTAGCTGAAACCATTTTAGTTTGTGATCACCAAACACAAACTGCTGAATTAACCAGTTATAGTTTTTGCCCTGAACATGCTGCAAAGGCTAAAAGCAGTTTAGAAAATTATCATCAAGCATTAAGCAAACTCGAAGATTTTCATCCAGAGTTAGCTCCTATCAGTCAACAAGACGTAAAAGTGGACGTGAGTGATGAAGATTTTTGCCAATCTGTTATCGCGTTAAAAGAAAATATTCGTTTAGGTGATATTTTCCAAGTTGTCCCTTCGCGCACTTTCAGCTTGCCTTGTAAACACTCAGTTGCAGCCTACCGCAAACTGAAAAAACAAAATCCTAGCCCATATATGTTTTATATGCTCGACCAAAATTTTGAGTTGTTTGGTGCATCACCTGAGTCGTCGGTCAAATATACCAAAGCCAGCAATGAAGTAGAGATTTACCCAATTGCTGGGACACGTCGTCGTGGTTTTAAACCTGACGGTACAATCGACTTAGATTTAGATTCACGCATAGAACAAGAGCTTAGAAGCGACCACAAAGAATTGTCTGAACATATGATGCTAGTTGATTTAGCCCGTAACGATGTTGCTCGCGTTTCAGAGCCTGGCAGTCGATATGTATGTGATTTACAAAAAGTCGATAGATATTCATTTGTAATGCACTTAGTTTCGCGTGTTAAAGGTCAATTACGCAGCGATTTAGATGCGCTACATGCATATCAAGCCTGTTTAAACATGGGTACACTAACAGGTGCCCCAAAAGTCAAAGCGGCCGAGTTAATTCGCTTAACCGAGAAAAAACGCCGTGGTAGTTATGGCGGAGCAGTGGGTTATTTAACTAGTGATGGTGATATGGATACCTGTATCGTTATTCGCTCAGCTTTTGTTAAAGATGGTACAGCCCATGTACAGGCTGGTGCAGGAGTGGTTTACGATTCTAAACCACAAGCCGAAGCAGACGAAACCCGCAATAAAGCGCAAGCGGTATTAAACGCAATCATTTCAGCATCTACAGCATCGGAGGCGTAACATGAGCACAACCGTATTTTTATTAGATAACTTCGACTCATTTACTTACAACCTCGTAGATGAACTAAAAACCATGGGTTTTGAGCTTGTGGTTTACCGCAATAATGTTGACGCCAAGGTCATGTTTGAAAAAATGCAGGCTTGCGAAAACAACGTAGTATTAATGTTGTCCCCTGGCCCTGGTAGCCCATCACAAGCTGGTTGTATGCCAGAGCTTATCCAACTATGTAAAGGCAACTTCCCAATTATCGGTATTTGTTTGGGCCATCAAGCAATTGTCGAAGCTTATGGCGGCACAGTTGGTACTTCTGGTGAAATTATGCATGGTAAAGCTTCAGCTATTACCCACAATCACCATCCTGTGTTTACTGATATGGTCAGCCCACTCTTTGTTGCCCGTTATCACTCGTTAATGGCAACTACAGTACCTGATACTCTAGATTTAATTGCCGAAGTAAATGACATTCCTATGGCGGTAATTAATGAGCAAGACAGAGTTTTAGGTTACCAATTTCACCCTGAAAGCATTTTAACCACTTTTGGTTCAAAATTGCTGAAACAGAGTTTGAACTACCTAACCCGCCCAGCAGAATAATAAGGATTAATTATGCAAGATTTTATCAATAACGCTTTTGCCGGAGAAAGCTCAGACAAAGCGCAAACCCAAGCATTTTTTAACCAAGTGATGTTAGGCGAAGTTGAGCCGATATTATTAGCAGGTGTGTTAGGTGCGTTAAAAGTAAAAGGTGAAACACCCGAAGAAATCGCAGGCGCAGCAGGCGCTATGCGTGCAAATGCACTTGAGTTTAATCGCCCTGATTATCTAATTGCCGATAGCTGTGGTACAGGTGGAGATGGTGCCGACACTATCAATATTTCAACCACAACAGCCATAGTTGCCGCTGCTTGTGGTTTAAAAATGACAAAACATGGTAACCGCAGTGTTTCAAGCAAATCAGGCTCGTCAGATTTGTTAGAAGGTTTAGGCATCAACCTAACACCTAGCCCAGAGCAATCGCGCAAATGTTTAGATGAAGCTGGTATCTGTTTCTTCTTTGCCCCGCAATATCACTCGGGTGTAAAACACGCGATGCCAGTGCGTCAAACTATGAAAACACGTACTATTTTCAACATTTTAGGCCCGTTAGCTAACCCTGCAGCACCGGACATTCAATTGCTTGGTGTTTATTCAGCAGATTTACTTAAACCTATTGCGGAAACCTTAAAACAGCTAGGTTTAAAACGCGCTATGGTGGTTCATGGTACAGGCTTAGACGAAATCGCTTTACATGGCGAAACGCAAGTATGTGAACTTAAAGATGGTCAAATCAGTCAATATAGCCTAAGCCCCGCTGACTTTGGTGTAAGCGAATGTGCCTTAAGCGACATTAAAGGTGGCACGCCAGCTGAAAACAAAGAGATTTGTCTCAACATGTTATCTGGCGAAGGTCAACAAGCGCATTTAAATGCTGTTGCTATCAACGTATCTGCCCTTTTATATATGGCAGGTTTAGCAACTGATTTAAAACAAGGTACCCAAATCGCGCTTGATGCAATGCAATCAGGTAAAGCGCTAGCAACTTTAAACAAATTTGTGGAGCTGTCGAATGGCTAATGTATTAGAAAAAATTTGCGCGGATAAACGCGAAGAAGTTGCGGCGCAAAAACTAGCAAAACCATTAGCGAGTTTTGTTGATGGCTTAACACCTTCTGATAGAAGTTTATTTGCTTCACTATCAAAACCACAAAAAGGTTTTATTTTAGAGTGTAAAAAAGCCAGTCCATCTAAAGGGTTAATTCGCGCTGAATTCAATTTAGATGAAATAATTGATGCGTATTTACCATATGCCAGTGGCATCTCGGTATTAACCGATAAAAAATACTTTCAAGGTGATCATGAGTATTTAAAATACGTGCGTGCAAACGTAACCCAGCCTTGTTTATGCAAAGACTTTTTTGTTGATGAATACCAAGTGCACTTAGCGCGTTATTACGATGCGGATGCAATCTTATTAATGTTATCTGTATTAAACGATGAAGAATACGCAAAACTAGCGGCTTTGGCTGACAGCTACAAGTTAGATATTTTAACTGAAGTATCTAACGAAGAAGAATTGGCACGTGCAATTAAACTGAACGCGAAAATTGTTGGTATCAATAATCGTAACTTGCGCGATTTATCAACTGATTTACAAACCACTCGCGATTTAGCACCAAAAATTCCAGCAGACAGAATTATCATCTCAGAATCTGGCATTTATACCCACGACCATGTGTCTGAATTATCTAACTATGCTAAAGGCTTTTTAGTCGGCAGCTCGTTAATGGCGCAAGATAACTTAAAACAAGCCGTGCATAAGTTAGTGATTGGGGAAAACAAAGTATGTGGTTTAACCCGTGCTGAAGACGCAATTGCAGCTAAACAAGCAGGCGCTGTGTATGGTGGTTTAATCTTCGCGGAAAAATCACCACGTTGTGTAGATATTGAAAAAGCCAAACAAGTAATTGCTGCTGCCGAATTAGTTTACGTAGGTGTTTTTGTAAACGCACCAGTGTTAAAAGTAGCCGATACCTGCAAAGAATTGGGCTTAAAAGCCATTCAATTACACGGTGAAGAAGAGCAAGAATATATCGACAAGCTCCGCCCTAAATTGCCAGAAGATGTGCAAATTTGGAAAGCACATAACCCGACTATCTCGCCGTTACCTCAATTAACTAAAATTGATCGCTGGTTGATTGATTCGGGTACAAAAGCACGGCCAGGTGGCACAGGTAAAAGCATTGATTGGCAAATTTTGTCACAAATAAACTTTGAAATTCCATTTATGTTAGCGGGCGGTATTAGTGAAGAAAACGCCAAACTAGCCGCGAAACAAGGTGCATTGGGTTTAGATATTAATTCAGGTGCAGAAGACGCACCAGGCATTAAAAACCCAGCAAAATTAACCGCTATTTTTAACGAATTACGATAATACCGAGGAAAGTATGACACAGAAATTAGACGCCTATTTTGGCGAGTTTGGTGGCATGTTTGTTCCAGAGCTTTTAGTTCCAGCTTTAGAGCAATTAGAACAAGAATTTATTGCATCACAAAACGACCCAGCTTTTAAACAAGAATTCGAAAGCTTATTAAAAGAATATGCTGGTCGTCCAACGCCATTAACCTTAACACGTAATTTTTCGCCAAATCCGTTAGCGAAAATCTATTTAAAACGTGAAGATTTATTGCACGGTGGCGCACATAAAACCAACCAGGTTTTAGGCCAAGCGTTATTAACTAAACGTATGGGTAAATCACGTGTAATCGCCGAAACAGGTGCAGGCCAACACGGTGTTGCTACCGCATTAGCTTGTGCTTTATTAGGTTTAAAATGTCGCATTTACATGGGTGCAAAAGACTGTGAACGTCAGCAACCAAATGTATTTAGAATGAAATTAATGGGCGCTGAAGTTATCCCAGTAGATGCAGGCTCTGGCACATTAAAAGATGCGGTAAACGAAGCGCTACGCGACTGGTCAGCTACATACGAAGACAGCCATTATTTATTGGGTACAGCAGCAGGCCCTCACCCATTCCCAACTTTAGTGCGTGAATTCCAAAAAATGATCGGCATCGAAGCGAAAGAACAAATTGTTCAAGCTGAAGGTAGATTGCCTGATTATGTTGTCGCTTGTGTTGGTGGCGGTTCAAATGCCATTGGTATGTTTGCTGATTTCATTGACGAAAAAGACGTTAAACTAGTTGGTGTTGAGCCAGGTGGTCACGGTTTATCAACCCTCAAACATGGCGCTACTATTTGTAAAGGGACTAAAGGTATTTTACACGGCGCTGTTACTTACATAATGCAAGATGAAGACGGTCAAATTGAAGAGTCTTATTCTGTATCAGCGGGTTTAGACTATCCAGCAGTTGGCCCTCAGCATGCTTATTTACATGCAACAGGCCGCGCGCAATATGTAGCAGCAACCGATGAACAAGCATTAGACGCCTTCCAAACACTTTGTCGCTGTGAAGGTATTATTCCTGCACTTGAATCGTCACATGCGCTTGCTCACGCATTAGAAATTGCTAAAGCTGCTACAGAAGAAACAGTTATTGTTGTTAATTTATCAGGACGTGGCGATAAAGACCTTGCACATGTTCACCGTGTATTAGAGCAAGGAGGTCACTATGAGTAATAGATACAAGCAAATGTTCACCAAGCTAAAAAAACAAAAACAAGGTGCGTTTGTACCTTTTGTAACTATTGGTGATCCAAACTTAGCAATCTCTTTAGACATTATTAAAGGTTTAATTGACGGTGGTGCCGATGCACTTGAATTAGGTATTCCTTATTCAGATCCAATTGCCGATGGCCCAACTATTCAAAAAGCCAATATTCGTGCGCTTGAAGCTAAAGTAACACCAAAAGACTGTTTTGAATTAATCAAACAAGTGCGTGAATACAATGCTGATATTCCAATTGGATTGTTGTTATACAGCAACCTAATTTTCGCTAAAGGTTTAGATAATTTTTATGCTTTATGTGCAGAAGTAGGTATTGATTCAGTATTGGTTGCTGACGTACCAGCGCGTGAAAGTGCACCATTTAAACAAATGGCTGAAAAGCATGAAATTGACGCGATATTTATTGCGCCACCAAACGGCAGTGAAAAATCGCTTAAACAAATTGCCGAAAAAGGCTCAGGTTATACTTACCTGCTTAGCCGCGCTGGTGTGACAGGTACAGAAACTGTTGCCAATATGCCAATTGAAACTGTTATTGCAGCACTGAATACCTATAATGCGCCACCTGCATTGTTAGGTTTTGGTATTTCAAAACCAGAGCATGTAAAAGCAGCAATTGAAAGTGGTGCTGCGGGTGCAATCAGTGGTTCAGCCGTAGTTAAACTAATTGAAAACAATTTAGATAACCCTGCAGCTATGGTTGCGCAAATCACAGAGTTTGTGCGTGTAATGAAAGCTGCAACTCAAATTGATTAGCTAAATAATCGCCAATAGGAAACTAAAGCTTTATGGCTAATATTTTTGAATTTTTACATATAGGTGTATTTTTTGTAGTTTACAAAATGGTTGATATCTATTGGGCGACTGCCGCCCTAATAGGTACAACAGGGCTACATTTGATCTACGAATGGATAAAACAAAAAACCATGCCGAAAAAACAAATGGCATTGTTTTTAATTGTGTTAGTAATGGGTGGTTTAACCTTGTATTTCCAAGATGATGCATTTATCAAATGGAAAGTAACTGTGGTTAATGGCCTGTTTGCTGTCGGTATTTTTGTCAGCCAAGCTGTATTTAAAGTTAGCCCAATGGAGTCTTTATTAGGCAAAGAATTACCTTTACCTAAAACTTTGTGGGCAAAAATATCTTACGCATGGGCGGCATTTTTCGCAGCTGTAGCTGTACTAAACCTTTATGTAGCTTACAGTTTCTCTCAAGAAGTTTGGGTAAACTTTAAATTGTTCGGTTTAATGGGTTTAACTTTTGCCTTTACTGTCGCAACAATTGCATGCATCTACCCTCACCTGCCAAAAGAAAATAAAGAGGATAACCAATAATGTGGTATTTAATTTATAGCCAAGACGTAGAGAACAGTTTACCACTACGTAAAACTTCACGTGCAGCTCACCTTGCACGTTTAAATGAGTTAAAAGACCAGGGGCGTTTATTAGTAGCAGGCCCAAATCCTGCGATTGACGCAGAAGATCCAGGCGAAGCAGGTTTCACAGGTTCAACTGTTATCGCTAAATTTGATAGCTTAGCGGATGCACAAGCATGGGCAGACAAAGACCCGTACATAGAAGCTGGTGTATACAAATCAGTTACAATCAAACCATTTAAGGTTGCCTTACCTTAAAGCTTGATAGCTAAATTAAAAAAGCCGCTAGTTATTTGAGATAACTTGCGGCTTTTTATTTTCAGTTGCGCCTAAGTAAGCTCTGGAATAGCTTACCTACTCAAACTTACGTTTACGCTTTGTCGTAACTGTTGCTATATAACCATGCCAAGTCGCAAAAGCTAATAACGGCATTATCACTAAAAATGCGATAAATTGAGTTAAAAAGCCGATTACAACACCGACACCTATAATGCCAGCCCATACCATCATCACACCTTTGTTTGACCAAACGGCATTTACGCTAGTTAATACCGCAGTCATCAAATCAACTTTTCGTTCAACCAGAATAGGTTGAGTGAATGCGCTGATTGTAAAAACAAAAGCCGACAACAAAGCGCCAACGCCTGTGCCTAGCGCTAAAAACGGCAACAATTCACTAAAATCATCTGAAACATAAGGTGGATATAAAGCGTGAATGAGAGAAGCAATGCGTAACCAGAAAATCATGATAACAAGTAGCAGAATAGCAAATGCCCACTCATGCACACTATTTCTATGCATAGCTTTTATACTGTGCCACAAGCTCGGTTTATGGCCTTTTTCAAATTCCCAGCTAACATCGTACAAACCTGCAGCTAAAAATGGACCGATCAGCATAAAACAAACTATCGCGGGCGCAATCACTAAATGGTTTTCGGTTAACGATACTAAATACATAATGCCGATTGGCACTAGTGTAAAAATAATCCCATAAAACAAAGTCACCAAAGGTGCTTTGGTCATATCCATTAAACCTAAACGCAACCAGTTAAACGGATCGCTCCAGTCTAAGGCATTGCAAGGTATCACTCTTCCCAACTCATTATCATGCAGAGCATTTTCTTCTTTGCGCATTGTATGTGACATAATTTATTCCCCATAGCGTTCAAACTTGATTTACTACATCAAAAAACAACTCCAATTGTGGTTATTCGTCCCCGAATTTCGTATCAACCTTTATCCAATTCGCCTTGTATAAAGATTGACCTAACCTAAATATAGACAGGCATTGGAAAAGTGACAAAAAAATTTAACTTTTTTAACTTAATTTCAATAAAAACATGTTAGAAAGCTGCGGTTACTGAAAATTTAAATAAATTAAAAAGCTCTCCCCTTCACAAACACTAGCTGCAAAGGTTATCTTATGGTTTTTATTATGTTGTTATTGGAAATCGGCACAAATGAAGTTGTTTGAGCAATCGTCAAAACTAAATAATGTCTGTTATGACATTCGCGGCCCAGTTTTAAAAGAAGCAAAAAGATTAGAAGAAGAAGGCCACAGAGTACTCAAGCTCAATATTGGCAACCCCGCACCTTTTGGTTTTGAAGCCCCAGACGACATATTAAAAGACGTAATTCGCAATTTACCCACTGCTCAAGGTTATTGTGATTCTAAAGGCATCTATTCAGCGCGTGTCGCTATCATGCAGTATTACCAACAAAAAGGTATACGCGGTGTTGATATCGAAGACATCTACGTTGGTAACGGTGTAAGTGAACTTATCGTCATGGCGATGCAAGGTTTGCTCAACGCAGGTGACGAAGTTTTAGTGCCAAGCCCAGACTATCCATTGTGGACAGCTGCAGTTGCTTTATCAGGTGGAACACCAGTACATTATTTGTGTGATGAAGAAGATGACTGGAATCCAAGCATTGCAGATATTCGCAGCAAAATTACTGATAAAACAAAAGCAATTGTACTTATAAACCCAAATAACCCAACAGGTGCGGTTTATTCAGATGAAGTTTTGCAGCAAATGGCGCAAATAGCGCAAGAGCATGAATTAATTTTATTTAGCGACGAGATCTACGACAAAGTACTTTACGATGGTGCTACACACAAACCAACTGCAGCCTTCAACTCTGATATTCTAACCGTTACTTTTGGTGGTTTATCCAAAAACTATCGAATTGCCGGTTTTCGCGCTGGCTGGATGATGTTAAGTGGTGCGAAACACTTAGCCGACAGTTATATCGAAGGTTTAGACATGCTAGCCTCTATGCGCTTATGTGCGAACGTACCTTGCCAATACGCCATTCAAACAGCGCTTGGGGGTTACCAAAGCATTAACGAACTAATCGTTGGTGGCGGCCGTTTATACGAACAAACCATGTTTGCTTGGCAACGAGTCAACGAAATAGACGGCATATCCTGCGTTAAACCTAAAGGCGCTATGTATCTATTTCCAAAAATAGATACTGAAAAATTTAATATTAAAGACGATCAAAAATTTATTCTCGACTTTTTACGCCAAGAAAAAATACTTATGGTGCACGGCAGTGGTTTTAATTGGAAAAAGCCAGATCACTTTAGAATCGTTACTTTGCCGCACATTGAACAACTAGAAATTGCATTAGATAAATTGGATAAATTCTTAAAAAGGTATCGCCAATAATGACGGAACAGAGCAACCCAAGTCACTTTTTTGCATATATGGCTAGAATGAAGTTAATCAACCGCTGGCCATTAATGCGTAATACTCAACTAGAAAACGTGCAAGAGCATAGTTTGCAAGTGGCTATGATAGCGCACGCCCTAGCAATTGTTAGAAACGAGTATTTTGATGGTGACTTGGATGCAGAGCGTATCGCAACTTTAGCTATATTTCATGATGCATCTGAAGTATTAACCGGCGATTTGCCTAACCCAGTAAAATACTTTAATGCTGAAATTGCCAAAGAATATAAAAAGATTGAAACGGTAGCTGAAGAAAAATTGGTTGGTTTGTTGCCAGAACGTTTACAGAAATATTACCAGCCGCTGGTTTGTTCTGAGCACCACAATAAAGAAGAGTATAAAATTGTCAAAGCGGCGGATATTTTATCTGCCTATTTTAAAACAATTGAAGAGCTAAACGCTGGCAACCATGAATTTAGCCGTGCACAACAAAGATTAAAAGAAACCTTAGCAGAACTCAACATGCCAGAAATAGAGTTCTTCTTAAACCTATTTGAGCCAGGTTTTAGTTTAAGCTTAGACGCAATTACCGAGTAGTTGCGTCTTTCGCCATTAATGCAACCATAGCCCCAATTAATGCAAAAGCCGCAGCAAAATAATAAGTTGCATCATAAATTAAATGCCAGCCCCAACCTGCGCACCAAGCGCCTAACGCACCACCAACACCATAAGACACAGATAAATAGAAAGCTTGCCCTTTAGCTAATGCTTCTCCGCTAAACTCGTTGTGCATAAACTTTTGCGCACATACATGAAACAAACCGTAGCTAAACGCATGAATTATCTGGATTAAAATGAGCAATAAAACCTGCTCAGCAAACAAGTTTAATGTTAGCCAGCGCAATGCAGTTAGCGCCAAACAAAACGCAATTAAATGATGCAAACTAAATTGTTTAACTATTTTGCCCGCATAAATAAATACAATTATTTCAGCCAATACCCCAACCGAAATAAACATCCCGGTTTGGTAACCGCTATAACCCAAGTCGTTCATATAGATGGAGAAAAAACCATAATAAGGTGCAAAACTAAATTGCAGCAAAGTCGAACAAACTAAAAATGCAATTATGTGCTTTTGCTTAAGTAACTGCTTAAATGGTTTAACGGGCTGTGTATCGCGCTGTTTTTTGCTTACTTTAAGTTGCGGTAAACGCAAACTATTCAGTAATAATATAATCAGCAAAGCAATGGTCAGATATTCAATCGTATAAGTTACCCCGTACTGCTCGAACGACCAGCCTGCGATAATAACAAACAAAATAAAACTAATACTGCCCCACAAACGCACCATACTGTAGGCGCTCGCATTACCTTTGAGTTTAGCTTGGGTGAGGGTTTCTATTTGTGGCAATACAGCCGACCAGAAAAAAGCAAAGCCGCCTAAAGCAAAATATATGAACAAGGTATTTTGTTTAAATAACAATAAACAAAAGAATAACAGTGCCAATAAACTACCGAGCTGAATACGTAAATGGGTATTTTGTTTAAGCCAAGGTAAATGCGCCCACGTACTCGGGCCGATAATTCGACCTATGGTCATAACAGCTAATATGCTGCCTATGGTTGTAGCTGGAAGTTGGAGGGAATCTAAATAAAAACCAAGATAATGTGAGACCACCCCAATAATAGTAAAATAACTAAAATATATTTGGGACAGTCTCGCTTTCGCCGAATTAAATAACATTCAATTATTTACGGGCGATATCCGGCGTGTCGGTATGAACATCAATGTTTTGTGCACGATGACGCAATACATGATCCATTAAAGTTAAAGCTAACATAGCTTCGGCAATCGGCACTGCACGAATCCCTACACAAGGGTCGTGGCGACCTTTAGTCACAACTTCAGCACTTTCACCTTTGGTATTAATAGATTCACCAGGTACGTGAATACTAGAAGTTGGTTTTAACGCAATGCTGGCGATAATTTCTTGGCCAGTTGAGATCCCACCTAAAATGCCACCGGCATTGTTCGATTTAAAACCATCTGGCGTCATTAAATCTCTATGCTCTGAACCTTTTTGTTCAACTGACTCAAAACCAGCGCCAATCTCCACACCTTTAACCGCATTTATGCTCATTAAAGAATGGGCAATTTCAGCATCTAATCTATCAAATACAGGCTCACCTAGACCAACAAGTACGTTAGTTGCGCATACAGTGACTTTAGCACCGATAGAATCACCTTCTTTCTTCAAGTCACGCATATATTGATCTAATGCGTCTAACTTTGAAGCATCTGGGAAGAAAAATGGGTTTTGGTTAACTTGTTCCCACTCAAGCGCTTCAGCTTTAATCGGCCCAAGTTGAGATAAATAACCTTTAACTTCTATGCCAAATTTCTGTTTTAAGTATTTTTTAGCAATTGCGCCTGCGGCGACACGCATTGCTGTTTCACGAGCAGATGAACGGCCACCACCACGATAGTCACGAATACCGTATTTTTGATGATAGGTATAATCTGCGTGACCCGGACGGAATAAATCCATAATGTTTGAATAGTCTTTACTGCGCTGATCGGTATTCTCGATAATCATACCAATAGAAGTACCAGTGGTTTTACCTTCAAAAATACCCGATAAAATTTGCACTTGGTCTGGTTCACGTCTTTGAGTTGTGTAACGAGAAGTGCCTGGCTTACGACGGTCTAACTCAAACTGAATTTCTTCTTCTGTTATTTCAATTCCTGGAGGGCAACCATCAACAATGCAGCCCAAAGCTTTACCATGGCTTTCACCAAAGGTAGACACACTAAATAATTTACCTATAGAGTTACCTGACATCTTAACCTCTGTTGTTATTCTTTCACGAACGCATCGCGATATTGGATCAATTGGCTTCGAGTAAATTTAAATACGCCAATACCACCATTGTTAAATTCTATCCAATCAAATTCGACACCTGGATATGCTTGCTCCATATGCACTAAACTATTGCCTACTTCGACAATTAATACGCCATTTTCGGTTAAATGGTCTGCCGCTTCAGCCAAAATGGTATTTACGATAGATAAACCGTCCACACCTGCTGCTAAACCTAATTCAGGTTCATGGTGAAATTCACTCGGTAAATCCGCCATATCTTCAGCGTCGACATAAGGTGGATTAGAAACGATTAAATCGTATTTTTGCCCTTGAACACCACTAAATACATCCGATTGGATAGGTGTAACATTGTGCCACATGGCATGATGTTCAATATTGTTTTCACACACTTCCAACGCATCAACACTGATATCAACCGCATCAACATCAGCCTCTGGAAATGCATAAGCGCAAGCAATTGCAATACAACCACTTCCAGTACACAAATCTAGAATTCTATTTGGTTGTTGTTCAACTATACCGGCAAACTGATTTTGAATCAGTTCACCAATTGGTGAGCGTGGCACTAATACACGTTCATCAACGTAATACGCTTTGCCACAAAACCATGCTGTATTGGTTAAATAAGCAAGTGGAACTTGATGATTAATGCGTTGCTCAGCCCAAGCTAAAATACGTTGTTTTTCATCATCCGTTATCTGACATTGGTCAATCTTATCATTTGGGTCAACCGCTAAGTTAAGCGCTTGATAAACTAGGCTATAAGCTTCATCCCAAGGATTGTCTGTACCATGACCAAAATAAACATCAGATTGGTTAAATTGAGAAACTAACCATCGAACAAAATCAAAAACTGTATTGAGCTGTTTGGCAGCTTGTTCGCTTGCATGCGACTCTAACATTGAATTAACGCACTAAGTTATGAATAATAGCGCGCTATTGTACACTAGATTTTTGTTTAATGACGGAAAAATCTCACTTGAAAGATAACGATAACAACAGCTTTGCCGAACAAATGCGAGGGGTAAAACCGCTTAAACAAGATACTGTGGTATTAAAAGCGAAAAAAACTAAAAAAGACGCACTAATACAAGAACAACAAGCGGCTACGCGTGAAGCCAACTTTTATTTTTCCGACCAGTACAGCCCGCATTTTGCCGACACCAATACCATTAGTTACGTACGAGAAGGCTGCCCAAGAGATTTGGCTAAACAGCTAAGAAAAGGTCACTATTACCCTGATTTAATTCTAGATCTGCACGGGTTAACCCAACAACAAGCAAAGATTGAAATCGCCGCGTTAATTCAAGAAGCAATCAAACAACATATAGAATGTGTGTGTGTTGTACATGGCTTAGGTAGTGGAATTTTGAAACAGCGTACACCTGCTTGGCTTGTACAACATCCAAGCGTTAATGCAATTCATCAAGCACCACTTGAATGGGGCGGCAATGGCGCATTATTGGTGTTAATAGAGTTAAGCACGTAAAGCGCTTAATTGCTGCGCCTGTTCAGGTGACACAAGTAACTTCAAATGCCCGTTGACTTGATTATCGTTCAGTTCAATCAATGCTGCCGCACCGGTGACAAATAAAGGACAAGTTTCGGCAACTAAACCATCAACCAAATGGCAAACCAAAGGTAAATGAGAAACGACTAAAACTGATTTCGCGTCCGCGCAATAACCCTGTATTAGGTTGATACAAGTCGCAACGTCGGCTTCTGGTTCAAGTTCAGTTAACTGCACAAGCTTATTTGCGACTAAACCTTGTTGCTCCATTTTTTGCCAAGTTTGAAAGGCTCTGTCGTATGGACTGACTAATACATAATCGAATAGCTTACACTGTTGTGCAATCCATTGGCCTACCTGTACACTCTCACGTGTTCCATTTTCGTTTAGTTGGCGAACGCTATCTGACGGTGCGATAAGGTCAGCTTCCCCGTGACGAACGATAAATAACTGCATACCCTACTCTATCTGACCAAAACATATACAAACATGGGTCAGTTTAGTTGCTTATTGATGTAACTTACGTATATTACCAATCTGCAACACAAAACTGCTGTGTAGATAAAATAAAACACTTATAAAAAAAAATATAGTAAAACTTACGAAAAATTCGGTGCTACAATAAAAAACAACGGGATTTTAATAACATACCTAGCCGTGTAGTCCGTATTAAACTTTTTAGTACCTAGGTATCGTTTTGCTATTAAAAATTGAACGACTAGCACACTTCACGGGGCTACTATAGTGATTACCAAAAGTAAACAAGATACTTATACCTATCAAATAGCCACACTCAGCAACGGCTTACCTTTGTTGCATATCCATATGCCTGAGAGTAATCGAGTTGCGTCGGCGGTTTCAGTAGCTGCTGGTCACTTTGATGATCCAAAAGAATACCCAGGTTTAACCCATTTATTAGAGCATATGCTCTTTCAAGGTACAGAAACCTTCCCAAGCGACACAGTAGACTTTAATCAAATGCTCGCGCAATACGGAGGTAAATCTAACGCCTGGACCAGTAGTGAACTGATGAATTTTTATTTTGACGCTCACGCAAATGCTTTCGAAAATGCTTTTCACCATTTTAGCCAATTTTTCGTCTGCCCAGAATTTTCATTGCAGAGTTTAGAAAAAGAAGTTAGCGCGATTGACTCAGAGTTCAAACTAAAAACAAGAGATGAGCTACGCCGTTTAAACGAAGTGCACAAAGAAACTTGTAACCCAGAACATCCGTTTAGCAAATTTAGTGTCGGCAATAAAAAAACTTTTTTAACATCCAACCTTCAACAGCTAAGAAATTCACTGGTAGAACATTTTAATAACTGCTTTAGTGCAGATAAAATGAAACTTGTGGTTGCAAGTCCGTTTGAGTTTGAACAAATTCAACAAATAGCAGAACAATATTTTGCTGAAATTCAGGCCACTGCGGCTAAAAAAGCAGTGTTGCCACAACTATATCGGCCACAAGATTTAGCAATTCAAATTCAAGTAAAACCGTTAAAACAAATTTATCGAGCTATCTACACTTTTGTATTGCCAAGCGAAGGCGAAGATTACAGCAGTAAAAGTGTCCATTACCTTTCAGCCATTTTAGGGGACGAAGGACACGGCAGTTTATTTGAGCAATTAAAATCGCAAGGTCTAATTGTCGGCTTAACCGCGGGTTGTGGTATAGATGATGGTCAAAGCTTAGATTTTAATTTAAGCATGCAATTAACACCTGCTGGCGTAGATTGCATCAGCAAAATTTCTGAAGTTGTTTTTGCCTATATTAACTCGCTGAAAACTGCAGACTTTACACAGCACATATACGCGGAAAAAGCGCAAATGAGTCGCTTAGCTTTTCAACACTTAGAACCGAAAAAGCCGATTGAATGGGTTGCGGAGCTCGCGTTGAAATTACATACATATAACACCGAAGATGTTATAGCAGGCGACTATTTAATGGATGGACTAAACCATCAATGGCTGAATAAAGCCTTAGCTTGTCTGTCACCGTCACGACTTAGACTAGTTGTGTTGAATCCTAATCATTCGTTTGATTATTTATCTGAATGGTACCAAAGCCCGTATAAAGTAGAAAAAATACCAGCGGATATACAAGCACAATGGAGCAAAGCGCAACAATCTAGCTTTGTATTACCACAACCAAATCCGTATATTCCAGAGCGAATGACAGCATTAGAGTCATCCCATATTGATTCAACACCGCAGAAAATCATAAATGACAAGGGTATGGTATTATGGTTTAAACAAGACCAAGTATTTAAACTGCCCCACGCCCACGTTTATGTCGGTTTAGATCTCCCTAACAGCCAAGGTAGCGCAAAAAAACAAGTCCTCACCCGCTTGTATGTTGAACTCGTGCTCGACAGTATTATGGGTGAGAATTACCAAGCTGAAACGGCCGGATTAACTTATTCAATTACCCCGCACCAAGGCGGATTGACGCTGCATATTCAAGGTTACTCAGATAAACAGTCGAAGTTTGTCAGCCATTTAATCGGCCAGTTACGTTTACGCCGTGTAACAGAAAGAGACTTCAACCAAACTAAAGTTAAATTAATAAATGCTTGGAACAATCAAAACCAAATAAAACCAGCAAATCAGGCATTTAACTTATTAACTCAGAGCTTACAGAACAACCAATATCCCGCAGAAATGCTGGCTGAAGAGCTCAAGGATATAGAATATGCCGAATATGCAGAATTTAGTGTTCACCTATTTGACCGAGTGAACGTTGAAGCTTTTGTATATGGCGACTGGGATTTAACCCAAGCGTTGCAGCTGGGCGAAAACATTAAAAACATTGTTTTTCAGCGCAGTAAAGCCAGTCCAGAAGTCAGCCGAAAAGTATTCAAATTTGCACAGCAAGCTTTCGATTATCACTTAGCTTTACCTATTGATAGTACTGACACAGCTGTTGTGCAATATTTTCAATCGAGCGAAATATCTGAGCGGGCAACCGCATGTTATATGTTGATAAACCAACTGCTATCGCCGATAGTCTTCCATGACTTACGCAAACAAAAGCAGTTAGGATATTTAGTTGGTAGTGCTTACTTTCCTATCAATTTAATGCCCGGTGTCATTATTTACGTTCAATCAGATAATTACGATGAAGTGACTATTCTTCAGCAACTCGAAAATTTTTATCAAAGCATTCCAGCCTATTTAAGCCAGTTAGATGAGCAGCAATGGTATAACATGCAGCAAGGTTTAATTCATCAACTCAACGAAAAAGACAGTAGCTTGCGAGCCAGTGCACAAAGGTTATGGATGTCTATCGGTTTAAAAGATTCAAGTTTCAGACGCACGCGTGGAATATGCCAGTGGATAGAATCATTAACTTTCGACGAAGTGTTAGAAGAAATGTCTGAGTTATTTGCACCTGATGGCGACAAAGCCTTAATTAACTTGTCAGCTTCTAAACAGCAACAAAACGTCCGCTCTGAGTCAGCCGAACTTGTTGTAGGCAGTGCAACTGAATTACGCCGCCACTTACAATCAGCAGTAGAAGCAGTTAGTTTAAAGCGTGGTTAACCTCAAAGCGGTAATACATCATTACTTTTTGATTCGAATCAAATTGAACAATTAAGTATTGATAGATACCGCTATTGATATCGTACGACAGTAGGTAGTTATATTGTTTTTGTTTATCAAAAGAATCAGGAAGACCTAGTTTTTTCTCAACCGTCGTCACATCCATTCCATTAGCTAAATGATTACGCAACACGTCTAAGTATAAGGCCTGCCTCGGGTTAGCACTCGAATAATCCCCTTTCCCTTTCGCCCAAACAAAAGGATTAAATGCACTTTCACTTAAGTGCTGTGCAGTCGGTGTTAAATTGCTTGGCCGCAAATACTCAAACCACAAATAAAAAATAATCAGTGAGACTATGCCCACTGACCAAGTAATTAACCGAATGATTTTGTAAGTTCTATTACTTGAAAACATTGATGCGTAAATTACCGTTTGTAAATAATAGGATTAGAGAATTGCAAGGCGTACAGAGCAATAAAAAAGCCACTCGAAAGTGGCTTTAATCATAATCAATTTAACTGCGTAAGTCGTCAAAGAATCGCTTCACGCCGTCAAAAAATCCAGTTTCTTTTGGTCTGTGCTTAGCACTGCCCTCTTCCATTTCTGTGTCTAATTGACGTAACAAATCTTTTTGTGAATCTGTTAAGTTAACCGGTGTTTCTACCACAACTTTACAAATTAAATCGCCTTCAATACCACCACGTACAGAACGCACACCTTTGCCACGCATTCTAAACATACGGCCAGTTTGTGTTTCTGAAGGTATTTTTAATTTAACTTTACCATCAAGTGTCGGAACATGAATTTCGCCACCTAATGCAGCTGTAGCAAAACCGATTGGCACTTCACAATATAAGTTGCTGCCGTCGCGCTCGAAAATTGCGTGATCTTTTACATGTACTTGTACATATAAATCACCGGCTGGAGCACCGTGCGCGCCTGCTTCGCCTTCACCCGCTAAACGAATTCTGTCACCAGTATCAACACCAGCTGGTATTTTAACCGATAAAGTTTTGTTCTTCTGAACGCGACCTTGACCGTGACAGCTCTTACAAGGGTCGCTAATAATTTTACCCTGACCATGACAAGTTGGACAAGTTTGCTGTACAGCAAAGAAACCTTGACGCATTTGTACTTGGCCTTGGCCATGACAAGTAGAACAAGTCTGAGGTTTGCTGCCAGGTTTTGCACCTGAGCCATCACAAGGACTACAAGTTACCCAAGTAGGTACTTTAATTTCGACGTTTTTGCCTTTAACCGCCTCTTCTAAGCTCAACTCTAAGTTGTATCTTAAATCTGAGCCGCGTTGCGCTCTAGACTGACGACGGCCACCGCCACCAAATATATCGCCAAAAACATCACCAAAGATATCAGAAAAGTCTTGGTGTCCACCACCGCCGCCCATTTGCGGATCAACACCGGCATGGCCATATTGGTCATAACGCGCTTTTAGATCAGCGTTGGTTAAAACCTCATAAGCCTCTTTAATTTCTTTAAACTTCTCTTCTAATTCTTTATCACCCTTAGTTCTGTCAGGATGATATTTCATCGCCAAGCGCTTATAGGCTTTTTTGATATCTTTCTCACCGGCGCTTTTTTCTAGCCCCAGGACTTCATAATAATCTCTTTTAGACATATATCTCGCCTAGATTAACGTACAAAACGGGTGCAAGCACCCGTTTGTATACATATACTTTTCGATTACAAATTACTTGTTATCGTCTTTTACTTCTTCAAACTCAGCATCAACAACATCGTCTGCTGCTTGAGCTTGTGGTTCTGCTTGCGCACCTGCGTCAGCACCTTGTGCTTGAGCTTTTGCTTGCGCAATTTCAACTAATTTTTGCGAAGCTTGAATTAAAGCTTGAGACTTAGCATCAATTTCTTCTTTATCAGAACCTTTAAGTGCAGTTTCTAACTCAGAAATAGCTGTTTCGATTGCTTCTTTGTCATTAGCGGCTAATTCAGCACCCGCTTCTTCAATTTGCTTCTTAGTTGCATGCACTAAACCATCAGCTTGGTTGCGCGCTTGAACTAATTCTTCAAACTTTTTATCAGCATCAGCGTTTGCTTCAGCTTCACGAACCATTTTTTCTACTTCTTCATCAGATAAACCAGAAGAAGCTTTAATGGTAATTTTTTGCTCTGTACCCGTATCTTTATCTTTAGCAGATACGTGTAAGATACCATCCGCATCAATATCAAAAGTTACTTCGATTTGTGGTACACCACGTGGTGCTGGACGAATACCTTCTAAGTTAAATTGACCTAGAGATTTGTTCGCGCTCGCTTGTTTACGCTCACCTTGGATTACGTGAACAGTTACTGCAGATTGATTGTCGTCAGCAGTTGAGAAAGTTTGTGACTTCTTAGTTGGGATAGTCGTATTTTTCTCGATTAAAGCTGTCATAACGCCACCCATAGTCTCAATACCTAAAGACAATGGCGTTACGTCTAACAATAATACGTCAGTTACGTCACCAGAAAGAACACCACCTTGAACAGCAGCACCAACAGCTACAGCCTCATCAGGGTTAACGTCTTTACGAGGCTCTTTGCCGAAGAATTCAGTAACAGCTTTTTGTACTAGTGGCATACGTGTTTGACCACCAACTAAAATAACGTCATTCACGTCACTTACAGTTAGGTCGGCATCTTTAAGCGCTTGTTTTAATGGCTCTAAAGTTGCTTTAACCATATCTTCTACTAAAGACTCTAATTTAGAACGAGTTACTTTAATATTTAAATGCTTAGGACCTGATGCGTCAGCTGTAATGTATGGTAAGTTAACTTCTGTTTGTTGCGCAGAAGACAACTCAATTTTAGCTTTTTCAGCAGCTTCTTTTAAACGCTGCATAGCTAATGGGTCTTTACGTAAATCAAAACCTTGATCAGCTTTAAATTGATCAACTAAGTAGTTGATTAAACGGTTATCGAAATCTTCACCACCTAAGTGAGTATCACCATTAGTCGCTAATACTTCGAAAGTATGTTCGCCGTCTACTTCGTCAATTTCAATAATTGAAATATCGAATGTACCACCACCTAAGTCGTATACTGCAATAACGTTATCGCCAGACTTTTTGTCCATACCGTAAGCTAAAGCAGCAGCAGTAGGCTCATTGATGATACGTTTTACATCTAAACCAGCAATACGACCAGCATCTTTAGTTGCTTGACGTTGCGCATCGTTAAAGTAAGCAGGAACTGTGATTACTGCACCAGTTACTTTTTCACCTAAATAATCTTCTGCTGTTTTTTTCATTTTTTTCAAAACTTCAGCAGAAATTTGTGGTGGCGCCATTTTCTCGCCTTTCACTTCAACCCAAGCATCACCATTGTCAGCTTGAGTAATTTTGAATGGCATAATGTCTACGTCACGTTGTACTTCTTTATCAGTAAAACGACGACCGATTAAACGCTTGATTGCGAATAAAGTATTTTGAGGGTTAGTTACCGCTTGACGTTTAGCAGGTTGACCTACTAATGTTTCGCCGTCTTCTGTATAAGCGATAATTGATGGGGTTGTACGATCACCCTCAGCATTTTCGATAACTTTTGCTTTGTCGCCGTCTAATACAGCAACACATGAATTGGTAGTACCTAAGTCAATACCGATGATTTTGCCCATTTGGAAAATCTCCGAATAAAATTAAATGTGTTAAAACCTGCTTTTTTAGTGGGGTCTTTCTATTCAGTATTCAATACCCGAAACTAAAAAAATTTGATGCTAAAAGTCTCTGCTTTATAGCCTTGACCTATAAGTAAGGCTGCAATTGAGCTTTTCAAGCCATTAAAGTTAAATAAATTAAAAATAAATCGACGTTTGCTGATTTTTCGCACAGATAAAGCCAGCTTGCGTTTGCCAAGCGAAAAACAAATCCCTAAACTTCTCTCAAACCAAATTTAGCGAAAATATTTTTATGAAAATTATCTCATTCAACATAAATGGCTTAAGAGCACGTTTACACCAGCTGCAAGCGGTAATAGACAAACACCAGCCAGACGTAATAGGTTTACAAGAAATAAAGGTGCACGACGATGCTTTCCCGTTACAGGCTATTTTAGATATGGGTTATCACGTGGAATTTTTTGGTCAAAAAGCCCATTATGGTGTTGCATTGGTTTCGAAACAAAAACCAACTTTTGTGCAAAAAGGTTTTAAAACCGATGACGAAGACGCACAGCGCCGTATGATTATTGCAACATACCAAGACGAAAACGGTGACGATGTAACTGTATTTAATGGTTATTTTCCACAAGGTGAAAATCGCGACCACCCAATTAAATTCCCAGCTAAAGAAAAGTTTTATCAAGATTTAATGGCTGAATTAAACAACAACTATACGCCTGAGCAAAATATTGCCGTTATTGGTGATGTGAACATTTCACATACAGATTTAGATATAGGTATTGGTGAACCAAACGCCAAACGCTGGTTAAAAACTGGTAAATGTTCATTTTTACCGGAAGAGCGTGAATGGTTAAATACCTTAATAGATTGGGGTTTCACCGACACTTACAGAAACTTACATCCAGAAACAACCGAACGATATAGCTGGTTTGACTATCGCTCTAAAGGTTTCGACGACAACCGCGGCTTACGTATAGACTTAATTTTAGCTACACCTGCATTGAGTGCACGAGCAGTTGAGAGTGATGTAGATTATGAATTGCGCGGTATTGAAAAACCTTCTGATCACGCGCCAATTTGGACAACCTTTAAATAAGGCTCAACAATGCTGTTAAACCTAATTGTATTTGTCGCCGTTGCTTATTTAGCTTATGACAAAAATACCTTACGGTTACTACTGACCGAAAAACCTAAACAACATTTGTTTTTCGGTTACACAGCGTTATTAACCATATTGTGGTCTATTCAAGCCAGTATATATGAAGGGCTAGAAGTACATTTTTTATGGATGACAGCCTGTACATTATTTTTAGGTCCAAGGTTAGCTGTTTATGCTGGCTTAATCGCCACTTTGATAAATTGCCTGTTGGGCAGTTATCAATGGGATAATGCCTATATTCAACTTTTATCTGGTGTTTGCCTGCCCGTACTAGTCAGTTATTTGGTTTACGTGATTAGCTTTCACAAACTCCCTAGACACTTTTTCATTTATGTATTTGTCTGCGGTTTTTTTGCTGGCGCACTCTCTATCGGGCTAAAAATGCTGGCTATCTCAAGTATATTTACTTTAACCGGTCAATATGCTTGGGATGTAGTATTTGATAACTATCTGATCTTGCTAGTTTTGTTAGCTTTTCCTGAAGCTTTGTTAAATGGCATGACAATGACTATCGGGATCATTTATGTGCCTTCATGGGTACGCACTTTTTACGACAGTCAGTATTTAGATGACAAATGAAATAACTGACATAAAATATACAAAATTTTCGTTTTATTAATGGAATTTGCTTAAATGCGCACTACTCAATATTTATTATCAACACAAAAAGAAACACCATCTGATGCTGAAGTAATCAGCCACCAACTTATGTTGCGTGCAGGTATGATACGTAAATTGGCTTCAGGTCTATATACTTGGTTACCATCAGGTTTAAAAGTTTTACGTAAAGTCGAAAACATTGTTCGCGAAGAAATGAACAAAGCTGGCGCAATTGAAGTGTTAATGCCAGTAGTTCAGCCTGCCGATTTATGGGAAGAATCAGGCCGCTGGGAAAAGTTTGGCCCTGAATTATTGCGCATTAAAGATCGTCACGATCGTCCATTTTTGTTAGGCCCAACCCATGAAGAAGTTGTAACTGAACTAGTTCGCAAAGAAATTAGCAGCTACAAACAATTGCCGATTAATTTGTATCAAATTCAAACTAAATTCCGAGACGAAGTTCGCCCTCGTTTTGGTGTAATGCGCTCACGTGAATTTTTAATGAAAGATGCTTATTCATTCCACTTAGACGCAGAGTGTTTAGAAAAAACGTACCAAACAATGCATCAAGCTTACTGCAATGTATTTGATCGTCTAGGGTTAGAATACCGTCCAGTGTTGGCCGATACAGGTTCAATTGGTGGTAGCACATCACACGAATTCCATGTATTAGCTGAAAGTGGTGAAGACGCGATTGTATTTAGTGATGGTAGTGACTACGCAGCCAACATAGAAAAAGCAGAAGCACTCGCTCCGGCTGGTGACAGAGCACAAGCAACGCAACAAGTTGAAAAAGTAGTAACCCCAAATACTCATAGTATTGAAGAAGTCAGCCAGCTATTAAAAGTAGATGCTAAACAAACAGTAAAAACTTTATTGGTTGTCGGTGCAAACGAAGAAGGCGAAGCTGAAGGTGTAGTTGCTCTTGTACTACGTGGCGATCACGAACTTAACGAAGTAAAAGCGGAAAAATTTGCAGAAGTATTTGCTCCACTTACTTTTGCCAATGAAGAACAAATTAAACAAGCAGCAAATTGTGATGCAGGTTCAATTGGCCCAGTTGGCTTAGACATCCCTGTAATAGTTGATTTAAGTGCAGCCCACTTAGCCGACTTTGTTTGTGGCGCTAACGATAACGGCTTCCACTTAACAGGTGTAAACTGGGATAGAGATATTGCAGAATACAAAACTGCAGACATCCGCAACGTGGTTGAAGGTGATCCAAGTCCTTGTGGGAATGGCAAATTAAGCATTAAACGCGGCATCGAAGTTGGTCATATCTTCCAACTAGGCACTAAATACAGTGAAGCAATGAAAGCTGGCGTATTAACTGAATCAGGCAAACATGAAACTTTAACCATGGGTTGTTATGGCATAGGTGTATCACGCATTGTTGCTGCAGCTATCGAACAAAACCATGATAAATTTGGTATCAAATGGCCAGCGGCTATTGCCCCTTTCCAGGTTGGTATTTTGCCAATGAATATGCACAAATCGCATCGCATACCAGATGTTGCCAACAAATTATATGACGAATTAGCAGCGGCCGGTTTGGACGTATTATTTGACGACAGAAAAGAACGTCCGGGTGTTATGTTTGCTGATATGGAACTAGTGGGTGTTCCACACGTTATCGTAATCGGCGAGCGCAACCTAGATGAAGGTGTCGTGGAGTACAAAAATCGCATCACTGGCGAAAAACAATCAATTGCGATTGATGATGTTATTAAATTTATTAGGGAAGCAGTGTAAAGCCTGCCAGACCTGTTTATTAGGGCTAGGTAAAAACTAGCCCTAAATTATCAAAAAATCTTCAATTTCAACTCGCATTTCAGCAATTTAGTCTACACTCATTATAAGTTTAACTAATTGACTATTCGTATTTTATGAGTGATGACGACTTGTTTGAGTTCGCTGATGACAGCGACAACGAACAGACAGAAACACAGTATTGGAAAATACTTGTTGTTGATGATGATAACTTTATTCACCAAGTAACTGGACTTGTCCTTAATGAACTTGAAGTAGAAGGTAGAAAATTACAGCTACTGAACGCTTATAGTGGTGCGCAAGCACGCGACATTCTCGAGCAAGAATCAGACATTGCCCTCGCCTTTGTCGATGTTGTAATGGAAACCGACCATGCAGGTTTAGACTTAGTTAGATGGATACGAACAGAGCTGGTTAACAAATCTATACGCTTAATTTTGCGCACAGGCCAAGCTGGAACAGCGCCAGAAGAACAAGTTATTCGCGACTATGACATCAACGATTACAAAGAAAAAACCGAGTTAACCGCCAGAAAGTTAGCCACTTGTGTTTACTCTGGGATTCGCTCATATAGAGATTTAATGACGATTGAAAAAAGCTTAAAAGGCTTTCAACGTTTAGTCTCTGCATCAACTAATATTTTAAAAACCCACTCAATTATAGAATTCGGCTCTGCATCTCTCATTCAGCTTTTCGACCTATTAGAGATAGAGTGCTCATCATTATACGTAGCTCATACCAGTTCAGAACTATATTCAGAAGATGATAAAATTATTCTAGGTGCGACCGGAAATTATGTCGGTTATGGCCATGACTATAGTAGCATCACCATCAGTGACAGTTCTAAGCAACTCATAGACAAAGCCTTTAAAGAGAAAACAACCTATATCAATCAAAATATATATGTTGGATATTACGAAACAGCTGACCAAACCGAATCAGTTTTATTAGCCCAATTTAAACAGCCAGTCGACGAATTTCATATTCGTCTACTAGAAATCTATGCAACTAATATTGCGCTTGTATTTGAAAACGTTACTTACAGAGAAGATTTAACCACGACTCAAGCCGAGCTTATTTATATTCTGGGTGATGCAATCGAAATGCGCAGCAAAGAAACGGGCGCACATGTAAAACGAGTCTCTTTAATTTGCCATGAACTCGCAACACTCTACGGTTGTGACGAAAAATTTGTCACCACTCTCACCCACGCAGCACCACTACATGACGTAGGAAAAATTGCCATACCCGAACAAATACTGCACAAACCCGGCAAATTAGATCCTAAGGAGTGGAGCATAATGCTTAAACATGCAGAGATAGGTGGTGATTTATTAAAAAACTCACGTAAGGCAATACCAAAAGCAGGTGAAAAAATTGCACGATACCATCATGAAAACTGGGATGGTACAGGTTATCCTGAAGGGTTAATTGGCGAAGCAATACCGCTAGAAGCAAGAATCGTTGCAATTGCCGATGTTTTTGACGCATTAGGCTCGAAACGCAGCTACAAAGAGCCTTGGAGTGACGATAGAATCAAAGCTTTGTTGGAAGAAGAGTCAGGCAAAAAATTTGAGCCTAAGTTAGTTGAAATTATGCTAGAACACTATGAATTGTTTACCACGATTCGAGAACTTAATCCTGACGAGCACTAAGCTGTATTCTAGTGCTCGTTCGCGTTAAACTTAGGTTTTTATCGTCCAAACCTAAGATTTCTAAGATTTATGATTATTGTTATTTCTCCTGCGAAAAACCTAGACTACGAAACTGCAACGCCGACTCAACAATACACTCAACCAGAGTTATTAACTGACAGCACTGAACTTGCTGATGTTTGTAAAAATTTGACTCCGTTAGATCTTTCAAACTTGATGCACATTAGTGACAAGCTAGCAGGCTTAAACGCAGCTCGTTTTGCCGATTGGACTAATTCATTTACCTTAGAGAACGCTAAACAAGCACTTTTCGCTTTTAATGGCGACGTTTATACTGGCTTGGACGCTTATACATTAAAAGCTGAAGATATAGATTATGCACAACAGCACCTGCGCATACTCTCTGGTTTATATGGCTTGTTAAAACCTTTAGATTTAATTATGCCCTATCGCTTAGAAATGGGCACTAAATTGGCTAATCCGAGAGGCAGTAATTTATATCACTTTTGGGGCAGCATTATTACCAATAAGCTAAATGAAAGTGCCGAAACAATAGGTAGTGAAACTTTGGTTAATCTTGCCTCGAACGAATACTTTAAATCGGTAAAAGCCAAAGAGTTTAACGGTAAAATTATCGCACCTGATTTTAAAGATTGGAAAAATGGTCAGTATAAAACCATCAGTTTCTTTGCAAAAAAAGCACGTGGCATGATGGCCAGATATATCATTGAAAATAAGATAGAAACAGTAGAAGGTTTATTGGAGTTTACTCAAGCTGGTTATCAATACAACCCAGACTTGTCTACTGACATCAAGCCGGTATTTACCCGTCAGGAGCAATAAACCAGCTTGATTTGAACTTGCTAGACAATAGTTAATAGCGCTACATCATTAGCGCTATTAACACACCACCCAATAACAGCCTATAAATAACAAATGGCAGCATACCCATTTTTTCGATAACGGCTAAAAAGAAATAAATACACGCATAAGCGCTAATAAAAGATAGAGACGTGCCTAAGATAATTGCGTTCCAATCAACAGCTTCAGTGCCAGTTGCTAGCTTTAGCGTATGGTAAGAACCTGCAATTAAAATAATTGGAATCGACATTAAAAAAGAAAACTTAGCGGCTTCACTGCGGCTTAGCCCTAACATTAAACCGGCAGTAATAGTGATACCAGAGCGAGAAGTACCTGGGATCATAGCAATAGCTTGAGCAATACCTATAATTAACGCTTTTTGCCAGCCTAACATCTGCATAGAAACAGTTTGTTTTGCTTTGACATCCGCCCACCACAACAACAAACCAAAAACGATAGTCGTAGTCGCGATAACAGCAGTTGAACGCGCGTACACTTCAATAATATCTTTAAATGCAAGGCCAAACAGCAAAGCTGGGATTGTAGCAAGAGCCACTAACCAACCTAAATTAGCTTCAGAACTGGCTTCTTTGCTAATCACTTGTTTAAACATTGCCGCTAAAATAGTTTTTACTTCTTGCCTAAAATAAATAACGACTGCGGCTAAAGAGCCAACATGTACAGCAACGTCAAACGCTAATCCTTGGTCTTGCCAGCCTAGAATTTGTGAAGGCAAAATTAAATGAGCAGAGCTTGAGATAGGTAAAAATTCAGTGAGTCCCTGTATTAGCGCTAATACGATAATTTCTATTATTGACATCTATCAATCCCAGTTAAATTTAACAGTCCAAAGTTTTTGTTGCGGGTTGTTGTATTCAGCTTTTAACTGACCATAAGTTTTCTTTAAAGCTGGGTGGTGAACATCTGAAAAAATATCCGACAACGGCAGCAATACAAATGCATTTTTTGTTATTTCGTCTCTTGGTAATTTTATCGGCTGATCACATAAACTATCACCGTAAAACAACAAGTCCAGATCTAAAGTAATTTCTGATTTATTGTTACTACTTCTATCGCGACCATATTGGTTTTCGATAGATTTAAGCAATTTAACAAACTGCTCCAACGACAGATTTGTTTCGCCACCAAACACAATATTTTTAAAATTAGCACCGCCAAAACTGACAGGTTCACTTTCATACACAGGCGAAATTTTTAATTCATTAATAAATGGCCGAAGTAAAAATATTGCTTTTTTTAGGTGAAATTCAGTCTGCTTGTTTGTACCTAAACTTATTGCTACTAGTGCCATATGTTTAATGACCCACAGTAGCGTAATCTTCAGAACAACGCTCTATTACAATACCAACATGAGCGTTTTCTATTGCGTCTGGTTTAGTGATTTTTAGCTTAATATGCTCTATCGGGAAATGTTTAAACAACATTTGGCAAATCTTTTCAGCTAAGGTTTCAATCAACTCAAACTGTCGCGCAGCGCAATAAACTTGAATAAGGTCTGTTACCGCAGAGTAATCTAGCGCAAGTTCAAGCTCATCTTTTTCTGCTGGTTTAGAATTATCCCACTGCATATCTAAATCAAATATTAAACTTTGTTTAATATTATGCTCCCAATTAAAAACCCCAATAATGGTTTCTATGGCTAGATTGTGAATAAACACAATGTCCTTCATCTAAGTACCTAAATTTATTGTGACAGTTTGGTGAATTGAATTCAGAAATAATGTAAGCTCTAAGCTTGTGCAGTTTACCCTGTTTTATCTTTGGAAAAAACCTAACTCTATGTCAACATCCCTATTAATTATGCTAGTTGCTGCCTATTTAATCGGATCAATGTCTGGCGCTCGAATTACGGCCTTCTTGTTTAATACTTCCAATCCAACTGAACATGGTTCAAAAAACCCAGGTGCAACAAATATGTACCGTATAGCGGGTTTTAAAGCAGCAATCGTAACTTTTTTGTTTGATGTTTTGAAAGGTACAATTCCATTATGGGGCGCTTATTTTTTAGGTTTTCAACCATTGGAGTTAGGACTTATTGCAATAAGTTGCTGTATAGGTCATATATTTCCTATCTACCACAAATTTAAAGGTGGTAAAGCAGTCGCAACCGCTTTTGGGGTTTTACTGCCCATTGGTTTGGAATTGGGATTAGCGCTAGCTTTGACATGGTTAATAACGGCTTACAAAACTCGCTATTCTTCAATAGCTTCTATTGTCGCAGTTTCTCTAGCGCCGCTATATGTTTGGTTACTCAAACCAAAATACACTTACGCAGTTATTATGCTGACAATCTTAATCATCATTCGCCACTTACCTAACATCAAACGACTGCTACAAGGGCAAGAGCCTAAGATTGATGACAAGCGTGACAGAACAAACAACTAGCTTATCAAACTATCCAACATTAAGATTAGCTAACCTGAGTTCAAATTTGTTGGATTTCGATTATATCATCAAGCTTTAATATGCCAGCGACCAGCTTTTCTTTGACAGACTTGGTTAAGCGCTTGATTCTATATTCAAGTTGATAGGCCTGTTTCTTTGATTGTGTCTCGTAACTGTATTCCAATGAGATAGCTTTGCGTGCTCGAAAGTATTTAGCTGCTAGCTTAGGGTTGGATTTATGTTCGTTAAATCTGCGTTCAACGTCCGTTGTCACCCCCGTATATAAACTATTATCATCTGTACGTATCATATACACGTACCAATTCACTTGGCTAGATTTAGATGTTTGTTCAAGTTTAGACATTAGCAAAGGTGAAAGTTATAACAGTTTATTTTTTGTGACTAGTATAAACGAAAAAACCCAGCAAAAGCTGGGTTTAAAATGAGAACCTGATAATGTGCTACTCTCACATGGGAACTCCCACACTACCATCGCCGCAATTGTGTTTCACTTCTGAGTTCGAAATGGATCAGGTGGTGCCACAATGCTATCGTCATCAGGAAAAACTGGTTAATTTCTAGTTTTTCTTTTATTTAAATTTGAAGCCTGGCAGTGTGCTACTCTCACATGGGAACTCCCACACTACCATCGCCGCTATTGTGTTTCACTTCTGAGTTCGAAATGGATCAGGTGGTTCCACAATGCTATCGCCGCCAGGCATAAACTGACGTGAATGGATTCACTAATGTCGCGATGCCATGGATGGCAAGGAGCGACGTCTAGCAGACAATATATTTGTCTATCCAAACACTTTAATCTGAAATTATAAAAGCCTAATCTTTAAGTTCTATTCAATCTGTTGTTTATCTAATCTATTCAATCAAACAACTTCTTTCTTTGTATTCTTCGCAACCCAATAAACATTTGGCGTTGTATGGTTAAGCCGCACGGGCAATTAGTATTGGTTAGCTCAATGCCTCACAGCACTTACACACCCAACCTATCAACCTCGTAGTCTACAAGGGCCCTACAGGACCTCAAGGGTCTGTGACAACTCATCTCGGGGCTCGCTTCCCGCTTAGATGCTTTCAGCGGTTATCGATTCCGAACTTAGCTACCCGGCAATGCTCTTGGCAGAACAACCGGAACACCAGAGGTTCGTCCACTCCGGTCCTCTCGTACTAGGAGAAGCCCCCCTCAATTCTCAAACGCCCACGGCAGATAGGGACCGAACTGTCTCACGACGTTCTAAACCCAGCTCGCGTACCACTTTAAATGGCGAACAGCCATACCCTTGGGACCGACTTCAGCCCCAGGATGTGATGAGCCGACATCGAGGTGCCAAACACCGCCGTCGATATGAACTCTTGGGCGGTATCAGCCTGTTATCCCCGGAGTACCTTTTATCCGTTGAGCGATGGCCCTTCCATTCAGAACCACCGGATCACTATGACCTGCTTTCGCACCTGCTCGACGTGTCTGTCTCGCAGTTAAGCTGGCTTATGCCATTGCACTAACCGTACGATGTCCGACCGTACTTAGCCAACCTTCGTGCTCCTCCGTTACGCTTTGGGAGGAGACCGCCCCAGTCAAACTACCCACCAGGCAATGTCCGCATCCCAGATTATGGGACAACGTTAGAACATCAAACATACAAGGGTGGTATTTCAAGGATGGCTCCACACACACTGGCGTGCATGCTTCAAAGCCTCCCACCTATCCTACACATGTAGGTTCAATGTTCACTGCCAAGCTATAGTAAAGGTTCACGGGGTCTTTCCGTCTAGCCGCGGGTACACTGCATCTTCACAGCAAGTTCAATTTCACTGAGTCCCGGGTGGAGACAGCGTGGCCATGATTACACCATTCGTGCAGGTCGGAACTTACCCGACAAGGAATTTCGCTACCTTAGGACCGTTATAGTTACGGCCGCCGTTTACCGGGGCTTCGATCAAGAGCTTCTCCAAAGGATAACCCCATCAATTAACCTTCCGGCACCGGGCAGGTGTCACACCGTATACGTCATCTTTCGATTTTGCACAGTGCTGTGTTTTTAATAAACAGTTCCAGCCACCTGGTTACTTCGACCACCTCTCGCTCCAGGCGTAAAGCCCTTCACAATAACGTGGCGTACCTTCTCCCGAAGTTACGGTACTATTTTGCCTAGTTCCTTCACCCGGGTTCTCTCAAGCGCCTTAGTATTCTCTACCTGACCACCTGTGTCGGTTTCGGGTACGGTTCTTATTAACCTGATGCTTAGAAGATTTTCCTGGAAGCCGGGCATCAACTACTTCGTTACCTTAGTAACTCGTCTCGTATCTCAGCCTAATAAAGTTCCGGATTTGCCTAGAACTTTAGCCTACTTACTTTCACTTGGACAACCAACGCCAAGCTAGTTTAGCCTTCTCCGTCTCTCCATCGCAGTTAATAAAAGTACAGGAATATTAACCTGTTTCCCATCGACTACGCATCTCTGCCTCGCCTTAGGGGCCGACTTACCCTGCCCTGATTAGCATGGGACAGGAAACCTTGGTCTTTCGGCGAGCGGGTTTTTCACCCGCTTTATCGTTACTCATGTCAGCATTCGCACTTCTGATACCTCCAGCATGCTTTACAACACACCTTCAACAGCTTACAGAACGCTCCCCTACCACTCATACAAAGTATGAATCCGCAGCTTCGGTTACTAATTTAGCCCCGTTACATCTTCCGCGCAGGCCGACTCGACTAGTGAGCTATTACGCTTTCTTTAAAGGGTGGCTGCTTCTAAGCCAACCTCCTAGCTGTCTAAGCCTTCCCACATCGTTTCCCACTTAATTAGTATTTGGGACCTTAGCTGGCGGTCTGGGTTGTTGCCCTCTTCACGACGGACGTTAGCACCCGCCGTGTGTCTCCCGGATAGTACTCACTGGTATTCGGAGTTTGCAAAGGGTTGGTAAGTCGGGATGACCCCCTAGCCTTAACAGTGCTCTACCCCCAGTGGTATTCGTCCGAGGCGCTACCTAAATAGCTTTCGGGGAGAACCAGCTATCTCCCGGCTTGATTAGCCTTTCACTCCGACCCACAGGTCATCTCCTAATTTTTCAACATTAGTGAGTTCGGTCCTCCAGTTGATGTTACTCAACCTTCAACCTGCCCATGGGTAGATCGCCGGGTTTCGGGTCTATACCCAGCAACTGAACGCGCAGTTAACACTCGCTTTCGCTACGGCTCCCCTAAAAGGTTAACCTTGCTACTGAATATAAGTCGCTGACCCATTATACAAAAGGTACGCAGTCACAGAACTAGTCTGCTCCCACTGCTTGTACGTACACGGTTTCAGGTTCTATTTCACTCCCCTTACAGGGGTTCTTTTCGCCTTTCCCTCACGGTACTGGTTCACTATCGGTCAATTGGGAGTATTTAGCCTTGGAGGATGGTCCCCCCATATTCAGTCAAGATAACACGTGTCCCGACCTACTTAATATGTATCATAGTGTTTTTCGCATACAGGACTATCACCTACTATGGTCAAACTTTCCAGAATGTTCTGCTGAACACTATGATATCGGCTGTTCCGCTTTCGCTCGCCGCTACTGACGGAATCTCGGTTGATTTCTGTTCCTCCGGGTACTTAGATGTTTCAGTTCTCCGGGTTTGCTTCTTACAGCTATGTATTCACTGCAAGATACTCTATAAAGAGTGGGTTGCCCCATTCGGAAATCTTGGTCTCATGCGTCTTTTATCGACTCGACCAAGCTTATCGCAGATTAACACGTCCTTCATCGCCTCCAATTGCCAAGGCATCCACCGTGCACGCTTAGTCACTTAACCATACAACCCGAATGTTTATCGGTTTGCATCATTAAACAACGCTTCGTTTATTTGAATATGTCTTTCGACATATTCTGGATTAGAATACTTGGTTTGCTTGATTAAACTCGTTAGATTCAGATTTAAAATTGAACTTAAAAATTTAATTTTAGCTTTTACATTTTCAGATTGTTAAAGAGCATAGGTTATTAAAACCAAATTAAAATAAGCTTGTTTATCATAAAGTAAACTTACTTGGATTTGATTTCGACTTCGTGTTAAGTTTTAGAAAGTGGTGGAGCTAAGCAGGATCGAACTGCTGACCTCCTGCGTGCAAGGCAGGCGCTCTCCCAGCTGAGCTATAGCCCCATTTTCTGGTACTTTTCTTTCATCGTTCGCTGTGAGTTTTTCTGTTTAATTTAGTGCTAGGCAAGGCATTTTGATATAAAGTTTAGTTCGCTAAACGAATATCAAAATAACGCAGCATAGTGCTAAATTTGGTAGGTCTGGGCAGACTTGAACTGCCGACCTCACCCTTATCAGGGGTGCGCTCTAACCAGCTGAGCTACAGACCTATTCTTTCAAACTTCAGCCTGTAACGACTTTTTGAAGTCTTTAACCTTTAGTAACCAATTTATTTATCTGTGTGAACACTCAGCACGTTTAATAGCATCATTAAGGAGGTGATCCAGCCCCAGGTTCCCCTAGGGCTACCTTGTTACGACTTCACCCCAGTCATGAACCACAAAGTGGTAAGCGCCCAATGTTAAGCTACCTACTTCTTTTGCAGCCCACTCCCATGGTGTGACGGGCGGTGTGTACAAGGCCCGGGAACGTATTCACCGCAGCATTCTGATCTGCGATTACTAGCGATTCCGACTTCATGGAGTCGAGTTGCAGACTCCAATCCGGACTACGAACAGCTTTAAGGGATTCGCGTACTCTCGCAAGTTAGCTGCCCTCTGTACTGTCCATTGTAGCACGTGTGTAGCCCATCCCGTAAGGGCCATGATGACTTGACGTCGTCCCCACCTTCCTCCGGTTTATCACCGGCAGTCTCCTTAGAGTCCCCAACTTAATGCTGGCAACTAAGGATAAGGGTTGCGCTCGTTGCGGGACTTAACCCAACATTTCACAACACGAGCTGACGACAGCCATGCAGCACCTGTCTCAGAGTTCCCGAAGGCACAATTCTATCTCTAGAAAATTCTCTGGATGTCAAGGGATGGTAAGGTTCTTCGCGTTGCATCGAATTAAACCACATGCTCCACCGCTTGTGCGGGCCCCCGTCAATTCATTTGAGTTTTAACCTTGCGGCCGTACTCCCCAGGCGGTCTACTTAGCGCGTTAGCTTCGCTACTCACGCATTAAATGCACAAACAGCAAGTAGACATCGTTTACGGCGTGGACTACCAGGGTATCTAATCCTGTTCGCTACCCACGCTTTCGCACCTCAGTGTCAGTAATGGGCCAGGGGGCCGCCTTCGCCACCGGTATTCCTCCAGATCTCTACGCATTTCACCGCTACACCTGGAATTCTACCCCCCTCTCCCTTACTCTAGACAGACAGTTCTGAATGCACGGCCGAGGTTGAGCCCCGGTTTTTCACACCCAGCTTATCTATCCACCTACGTGCGCTTTACGCCCAGTAATTCCGATTAACGCTTGCACCCTCCGTATTACCGCGGCTGCTGGCACGGAGTTAGCCGGTGCTTCTTCTGTTGTTAACGTCACAGATAGCAGGTATTAACTACTACCCTTTCCTCACAACTGAAAGTGCTTTACAACCCGAAGGCCTTCTTCACACACGCGGCATGGCTGCATCAGGCTTGCGCCCATTGTGCAATATTCCCCACTGCTGCCTCCCGTAGGAGTCTGGGCCGTGTCTCAGTCCCAGTGTGGCTGATCATCCTCTCAAACCAGCTAGAGATCGTCGCCTTGGTGAGCCATTACCTCACCAACTAGCTAATCTCACTTGGGTTCATCTCGTCGCAAGAGCCTAAGCCCTCTTTAACCCGTAGGTATTATGCGGTATTAGCCATCGTTTCCAATGGTTATCCCCCACAACAAGGCAGATCCCCAAGCATTACTCACCCGTCCGCCGCTCGTCATCATCTAGCAAGCTAGATATGTTACCGCTCGACTTGCATGTGTTAGGCCTGCCGCCAGCGTTCAATCTGAGCCATGATCAAACTCTTCATAAAAAAGTTTTAATCTTTGTCTCAATCTTACTGAATTAACAAGTATGTCACTTCTGATAGATTGAATAATTTTTTGTCTATTCAAACTATGCGAGTGCCCACACAGATAAATAAGGTTACTAATTTTTAAAGAACATTTTAGCGAGCAACTTATGTTTAACTCGTTAAGTGAGGCGCGCATTCTACGCTTCTCATTCCGCTTGTCAACCCTTTATTTTTAAGCTTTTCGAGAAAGTTTTAAAAACAAGTTTTTGATTCAAGCTAGCAGGATTTGGAGGAGTTGAACTTCACCGCGTCGCTGCGTTGTGGTGGCGCATTATAGGGAGAAAAGAATTGCCGTCAATACGTTTTTTGAAGTTTTTATCGTTTTTAGATTCGTTCGGTTATTTTTCAAACAAAAGCTAAGTTTTTGCATGCATAAAGAACAAAAAAGCGGCAATTAAGCCGCTTTTTTATTTGTTCGATGTTATCCGAGTAAGTTTATTTATCAGACTGCTCTTTTTTATCTATGTCGGTTGTCTCTATTTCTGTTTGCTCGCCGTCGCTTACTTCATTAGAAGTTTGTTCAACTGAAGAATCTAATTCTTCAGGATCTTTCTCAACTACATCTCGTGCTTTTAATTCTTTAACGCTGCGGTAGGTAATGATTGGTCCAGACAAAGCGTATAAAGAAAACAAAGTAAACAATACTAAAGCTGGTTCAGTTGCTACTACTACAAATACAAGTACCACTAACAAAATACCAATAAATGGTACGCTTGATTTCCAGTTAACTTCTTTAAATGAAGAGTATCTAAAGTTGCTCACCATTAATAAGCCAGTTAAGATGGTGATCACAGTTGCTAAAAAGCCAAATGACCCTCTATCTAAATCATACTCAGCGCCCAACCAAACCATACCAGCAACAATTGCCGCAGCAGCTGGGCTGGCTAAACCTTTAAAGTAACGTTTATCGGCAGTATCAACAGTTGTATTAAAGCGAGCTAAACGCAGCGCGGCACCCGCGGTATAAATAAACGCAGCCAACCAACCTATTTTACCTAAATCGTGTAACGCCCAGTTATACGCAACTAATGCAGGCGCAATACCAAACGACACCATGTCGGCCATACTGTCGTATTCAGCACCAAATGGACTTTGCGTATTGGTCATACGAGCGACACGTCCGTCGAGCGCATCAAAAATCATTGCAATAAAAATGGCCACTGCCGCACTTTCAAACTGGTTATTCATAGATGCAATAACTGCATAAAAACCGGAAAACAAACCGCCAGTGGTTAATAAGTTAGGAAGAAGATAAATTCCTTTTCTGTGATTGTGCACAGTTTCGCTATTGTCAGACATATTTTCTCTAGAGATAAAAGCCTGCGCTGAGGCAGGCTATATTTTATGATTTTGAAATGAATACTAATTTATCATCTTTTTCATCAACAACAATGGTTTTTTCCAAAGGGAGTTTGCCAGAGAGCAAATCTTGCGCTAACGGATTCTCAATTTGTTGTTGAATTGCGCGTTTAAGTGGCCTTGCGCCAAATACAGGATCAAATCCCACTGCAGCAAGTTTATCCAACGCACGTTCACTAATTTTAAAGCCATAACCTTTTTGCTCTAATCTAGCTTTTAAACTAGATAACTGGATTTTGGCAATATTTTTAATATGTTCAGCTTGTAAAGGGTGGAACACAACAGTTTCATCAATACGATTAATAAACTCAGGTCTAAAGTGTGTACCAACAATTTCCATCACTGCACTGCGCATATCTTCAAAACTAGCATTCTTAAATTGCTCTTGAATAACATCCGAACCTAAATTCGACGTCATAATCACAACAGTATTTTTAAAGTCGACCGTGCGCCCTTGTCCATCGGTTAAACGGCCGTCATCCAACAACTGCAATAAAATGTTAAATACATCAGGGTGCGCTTTTTCAACTTCATCCAACAAAATAACTGAATAAGGTTTGCGTCGCACTGCCTCAGTTAAATAACCGCCCTCTTCGTAACCAACATATCCAGGAGGCGCACCAAGTAAACGTGACACCGCATGTTTTTCCATAAACTCAGACATGTCGATACGCACCATAGAGGCTTCAGTATCAAATAAAAAGTTCGCCAAGGCTTTACACAATTCAGTTTTACCCACGCCTGTTGGGCCTAAGAATAAAAACGAACCGATTGGACGATTTGGATCAGACAAACCAGCGCGTGAACGACGAATTGCATTTGCCACAGAAGCAACAGCTTCGTGCTGGCCAACTACACGTTTGTGTAATTCATCTTCCATACGCAACAATTTATCACGTTCACCTTCAAGCATTTTAGCAACTGGAATACCTGTCCAACGCGACAAGACTTCGGCAATTTCGGCATCTGTTACTCTGTGTTTAAGCAAACTCATATCTTGCATTTCAGCTTGTACAGCTAAATCGAGTTGACGCTCTAACGCTGGAATTTTACCGTACTGCAATTCAGACATACGGTTTAAGTCACCCGCACGGCGAGCAATATCTAAATCTAACCTTGCTTGTTCAAGCGCAGTTTTAATATTTTGCGCACCTTGCAATGCCGCTTTTTCAGCATTCCAAATTTCTTCTAAGTCAGCAAATTTGCGTTCATTCTCGTGAATTTCTTGTTCAAGCAACTGCAAACGCTTTTTACTTGCATCGTCACGCTCTTTTGATAACGCCTGCTTTTCCAATTTTAATTGAATAGTACGGCGCTCTAATCTATCTAACTCTTCTGGTTTAGAATCGATTTGCATACGAATGCTAGAAGCTGCTTCGTCAATTAAGTCGATGGCTTTATCAGGCAATTGGCGATCTGCAATATATCTATGCGACAAAGATGCTGCCGCAACAATTGCTGGATCGGTAATTTCTACTGAGTGATGCAACTCGTAGCGCTCTTTTAAACCACGTAAAATTGCAATAGTGTCATCGACTGTTGGTTGTTCAACTAATACTTTTTGGAAACGACGCTCAAGTGCTGCATCTTTTTCAATAAATTGGCGATATTCATCTAAAGTGGTTGCGCCAACACAATGGAGTTCACCACGAGCAAGTGCAGGTTTAAGCATATTGCCAGCGTCCATTGCGCCTTCACCTTTACCTGCACCAACCATAGTGTGTAATTCATCAATAAATAGAATGACTCGGCCTTCTTCTTTGGCAAGCTCGTTTAACACAGCTTTTAAACGCTCTTCAAACTCACCACGGTATTTAGCACCCGCAACTAAAGAGCCCATATCTAACGACAATACACGTTTGTCTTTTAAGCCCTCTGGCACTTCACCATTAATAATGCGTTGAGCTAACCCTTCAGCAATAGCAGTTTTACCTACACCCGGCTCACCAATTAACACAGGGTTATTTTTAGTACGGCGTTGTAATACTTGAATAGTGCGGCGAATTTCTTCATCACGGCCAATTACAGGGTCTAACTTGCCTTGCTCAGCTCTGGCAGTTAAATCTAATGTGAATTTTTCTAACGCTTGGCGTTTTTCTTCCGCATTTGGATCGTCAACATTTTGCCCACCACGAATTTGCTCAATGGCTTTTTCTAAACTTTGTTGGCTAGCACCTAAACGACGTAAAATACCACCTAACTCGCCTTTATCTTCAATTGCAGCAAGTAGAAATATTTCCGATGAAATAAATTTGTCTTTGCGTTTTTGTGCAAGCTTGTCAGATAAATTAAGAATATTGATAAGAGAGCGCGAAAGCTGAACTTCGGCATCTGCTCCTTCAACTTTGGCAAGCCTGTCTAATGCTTCAGCTAGTTGTGATCTCAAACCAGTAACGTTAACACCGGCTAAATTTAAAATGCTGCGAACAGAACCGCTGTCTTGATTAAGCAGCGAGTACATTAAATGAATAGGTTCAATAAATTGATGATCGCGCCCAAGCGCTAAAGACTGAGCATCAGAAATTGCAATTTGAAATTGGCTGGTCAATTTATCTAGTCGCATAACAACCCCATTTACCTGTTTGGCTGATATTTTGTATAACTAGAAAATGGGTATCAGGAAAAAATAATTCAAGAGCAACTAAAGATAAAATATGATCTAGCGCAAACTAATCGATCCAGATCAAACTTGCTTGCCGACCAGTCACCCCTTCTTTGCGATAACTAAAATATTTATCGCTATTGGTAACAGTGCATTCAAAATCAGAATAAATTTCAGTAACGTTAAGTTTATTTAACTCAATACTGGCTAACTTAAAAATATCCGCCAAAAACTTAGTTTGATTAGACGAAGGTTTAAAAGCCTGCGCGTAACTTTCATCCACGTCAACAAAAGCTTGTTTAACCTCAGTGCCAACTTCAAAAGCATCTTTACCAATTGCCGGGCCAAACCAAACTAAAATATCACTCGCTACAATCGCATTTTTAGCTATGGCCGACTGAATAACTTGGGTTAACAACTGCTGCTGCAAGCCACGCCAACCACAATGCACTGCCGCAACAAAGTTTGCGTTTTTGTCAGTTAATAAAACAGGTAAACAATCTGCCGTCATTACCACACATACTTGTTTAGGTTTATGAGTGATAGAGGCATCGGCCACTGGCACAGTATTAAAATTATCTAATTTAGATAAATCGACACAATTATTACCATGCACCTGCTCAAGCCAAACAATAGGATGTTCAATATCTAACAATTGGCGGTTTTGCTCAACCACAGCGGCGTCATCTGCTACATGCATGGCTAAATTAAAACAGGAATAAGGCGCTGTGCTTAAACCATTTAAACGTGTTGTTTGCATGGCCTTAACCTTGGCAGGTGCAGGCCAATTGGGCTCAAAACAACGGTTTGAATTAGTCATTATCCAAACCGTTTAATTTAGTGTCTTCACGCAAAATAGCAGCAATGGTGGTCATATCTTCTGGTACTGGTGCTTCAAACTGCATCCACTCACCTGTTGCTGGGTGTTCCAACTCCAAAATTGCAGCATGCAAAGCTTGACGACGAAAACCACGTAACGCTTCAATTAAACCTTCAACCGCACCTTTTGGTGGGCGAACTTTACCGCCGTATGCATAATCACCCACCAAAGGATGTTTTAAATGCGACATATGCACACGAATTTGGTGAGTACGGCCAGTTTCTAACCGCAAACGCAAACGTGTATGCGCGCGATATTTTTCAGCAACACGATAATGCGTAACCGCTGGTTTACCGTCGTGCACTACAGCTTGAATAGTACGTTTAGTTGGATGACGACCAATTGGGTAATCCGCCACACCACCCGCTGTCATAGTGCCATTTACAATAGCTTCGTATTCACGCGTTACCGTTTTGTCTTGCAATTGAGCAACCAATGAAGTTTGTGCAGGTAAATTTTTCGCAACAACCATTAAACCTGTAGTGTCTTTATCTAAACGATGCACAATACCCGCGCGTGGCACTTGCTCAATTTGTGGGTAATGATGCAGCAACGCATTTAAAATTGTGCCTTTTGGGTTGCCCGCACCTGGGTGCACAACCAAATTAGCCGGTTTATTTATCACTAAAATATCGTCGTCTTCGTAAACAATATCTAGCTCAATATCTTGTGCCGGCGCTTCAACTTCAGCTTTAATTTCGGCTTCAATTTCAATAAGTTCGCCGCCTAAAACCTTTTCGCGCGGTTTAGTTGCAACCACACCATCCACAGTAATATGGCCAGCTAATAACCATTCTTTTAAACGAGATCGAGAATATTCAGGGAACAATTCTGAAATTGCTTGATCTAAACGGCTACCAATTGCGGTTTGGGGTAGCGTACCAGTTAATGTAATTTTTTCTGTCATATCGCGCTCTGAATGATAAATCTGTGCAACTTGGCTTGCCCTAGGTTAGAATGGGCAGATTATTATACAGATTAAATTACCATTTAAAATAAGAGGGAGTTCAGGTTGAACTTGAAACATAGCCTAATTGTGGGTGCTTTGGCGCTAAATGTACTTGCTGGATGTTCAAACACCCCAGATGAAATAGTAGTTGCAGAGCAATCTGCAGTAGAAGCTCAATACAACGAAGCAAAAGATTTATTACTTCAAGGTAATTATGTAAGAGCGGCAGAAATTTTATCAGCACTTGATGCAAGCTTCCCTTTTGGCCCATATTCGCACCAAATTCAGCTAGACCTAATATACTCGTACTACAAAACTGACAATACAGCGCAAGCTTTAGCGTCGATAGACCGCTTTTTAAAATTAAACCCAACCCACACAGATATCGACTATGTGTACTACATGCGCGGTTTAACCAACACCAAAGCGGCACAAAATGCCTTGCAAGAAATGGTGGGCATAGAGCGATTTGACCGCGACATTACCGAACACAGAGAAGCGTTTAACGACTTTAACACTATAATTAACCAATACCCGCACAGCAAATACGCTAAAGACGCGCGCCAACGCATGATTTTTATAAAAGACTTTATAGCAAAAAGTGAATTGGCCGTAGCGCAATACTACATGAAACGCGGCAGCTACGTAGCAGCAGCAAACCGCGCACAATATGTATTGGAAAATTTAGGCGACACCCAACAAGTAGAAAAAGCATTAGAAATGATGTTAGAAAGCTACCACCAGCTTAAATTAACCGATTTGTACAACAATACCTACCAAGTATTGAAGCTAAACTACCCTGATAACCCAATGGTTAACTAAGCTAGTATTAGCGTTTAAAGTATGAAATAAGCCAGATTTGATTGGGGATTGAATCTGGCTTTTTTTTCTTCGGCTGATAGCTCCGCTATTTTAAAATACCCATTTTGCTCTAAAGCAAACAATTCATCATCCAACAGCCTAAGGTAAGTTTCCATTACTACGCTGGATAATTTGGGAATAGACGATTAAAGAATATGTAAGTTATCGACAGAGCTGAAAATCAGTCTAATCTATAATCGTACACCTAAAGCTACCAGCATCAAAACCCGCTTAAAGCCCAACCAATTTTACATTTTTTCTGATGAATGATTGCCGTACGAGGCTATAAAACTTTTCTTTAATAGTTGGGTGAAACAAACCTCTCCCCTCTGTGAGGTTCCGACAACCATTACTTTATAGACTGAGCTATATAAGCCGGATTCCTAATTCTTTTCTTTGTGTCCATTTGCAATAACTTCATATAGCTCTTGATTTAGTTCGATAAATTTAAACATCCATTCAAAAAAATTTAGTTCATAACCTTGGACTGGATTCGGCATCAATTTATTAATATGCGATTTGGGATAAATTTCAATTCTTTTAGAATCAGTGCCCCTCATTATTATATAATTTGAATTTAGAGCAATGAATTCCATCGACTCTCCCAAAACCATTTTTTCATCAAACTCTACTAAATACATAGGCTGATAGTCATCTGATTTAATCTTCTGGATTTCAGAGTCAACTTTAGTGTTCAAATTCCAGAAAAAGCCAATGCAGACAAAAACGCAACTAAAAATTTTTATTGGATGCTTGAAGTAATGAAAAGGGATCTTCTCTATAAAATAGAGTGAAACGATTAACCCATTCATGGCAAGAACCGTGTAATTTCTACCCGAGTGGTCTTGGAATAAAGAAATCAATTCCATGATATTTATAAGTATGATCAACAAGGGAAAGGAAACTGGAGGCTTGTCGTTAATTTGAAGCTTTAGCTGATTTTCCTTTATTCTATTGTCTAATTGATTACTTGCACCTAATAAAAAGAAGACGACAAATATAGCTGTCCATATAAAAGGGGTAACAATTAGACTTACACTTGTAGAAATATAGTCAGATAATAAATAAAAATGGTCACTGTTAACATTGAGCTCGCTTAGCAAACTATGATTGTAATAATACCCACTGATTAAAAAAAGCGTTGAAAACATACTAAGTAAAATTGTTACATCGGATGGCGTTAAAGAGATTTTACCGATCTGCTCTTCTTTTACTTTTGCTATTTTATTTTTAAGTATCTGATTAAGTTTTTTCTGTAGTACTTTCCTTTCAGTCTTCACTTCATTTAACCGTTTATCAAATGACTTTGTCTCAAAGGGCTCGATATCTGCGTTAAATAACTTTGCTTTGGCGGTATGTTCGTCTGAGATTTGTGTTGTGTCTGTTAAGGAGGCTTTTGAAAAAGCATAAGAGATAGCCAAATGATATTCTGCAAGTAAATTTTGCACATTTTTATTGGTTTCTAATGTGTGCGTAAGTTCCTGAACTTGTTCGAAATCGGTCTTATCGTCTATACCTGATGCTTCGACGTTTGAAAGCTTGTAAATAGCAGCAATAGCTAAATTAATGTTTTCGCTCACAGTATTGCTATCGAAGAGCTGACTGGCAATGATACGGGCATGAGAAATAGCCACATATCTAAATACATCTGATTTATTTGTAAGGTGCTTAATTGCCCATAACTCAAGTCTATATATCGCGTTTAATACAAAAACGCCTATTTTGTGTCTTATTTTCCTCACTTCTATACCTAACCATCCGTGCCGACTATGATTGGTTTCATATTTTACTTGTTTATGCAATTTTCAACAGAGAAAGTTCTTAAATTGAAATATTAATTGCATAGCTGCTTCTACCCATCCGGCAACCGTCAAAGGTAGCTATCGTTCAAGGTTAAAAATTAATTCACACCACTCCATCAAAATCCCCCACTAACAAATACCTAGTACTCCTGCCTCCAGCACCTGACTTAACTAAACATCCATTTTCAACCAGTGCAGCTAAATGCCTTGTTGCCGTTGGTCTAATTACTTTTGTTACTTTTTGGTATTGGCTGGTGTTTATGCCTTGGTCAAAATCACCATCTAACATGCAGTTTAATACTTTAACTTCTTCGCTGGTGAGTTTTGTTTGGTCTATTCGTCATGAATTTTATTAGTCCACCTTGCTCTAAATAACCCTGTGGTGGCTAAATACAGCAAGTAACTGCGCAGTGGCGCAGGATACATAACACACGCATCTAAAATAACTGTGTATGATGCCATTAATATCCCATATCCATTTCTTGATCTAATGCAGTTAATTCATCAAGCGCAGCAAGACTTTGTTCTTCAAGATTTTTCTTATAAGCCATTACATCAGCAAAAGCGACTTTACGACGATTACCAGTCCGAGTGAAAGGAACAACTCCAGAATCTAATAACTTGATAAATGTTGGACGAGAAATATTAAGTAAATCAGCTGCTTCTTGCGTTGTAAGTTCAGCATGAATTGGTGTGATACTCACTGAGTTTCCCTGCCCTAGCTGAGTTAACACTTCAATCATTAAACTAAGCGCACTCGCTGGAATAGTTACCTCGTGAGCTTTACCACTTTTATCAACTATGTTTATTGTTTGAGCTTCTCCATTTGTTTCCATCACGGCGGAAAGCTCTTGGCTACCAAGCCTAGCCAATGCAATTTCTTCAGCACTTGGTAATGTTGTAGCTATGCTCATAGTTACTCTCGCTAACCTAAGTTATAAATTTCGGTACCTGTTTAATTATCCGAAATATTCGAAAGAAGTCAATATTTGAAATATTCGAAACAACTGTGCGAAAGCCTAAATCAAGACTTTAACTAACAGTATTTCTGTTAAGAATACATTTTAATCTCAGCCAAAAGCATAAAGCGGCTCTGCTTCCACTTCTAAATTACTGTTTACATACAAATCATACTTGGTCTGCAGACTCAGCCAAAATGCAGCATTAATACCGGTAGATCGCTCTAACTTATATGCTAACGGCGCTGTCACTGACACTTTGCCATTTACAAAATTATTCAAATGAGGTCGGTTAACATGCATCAACTTAGCGGCTTGAACAATTGTAATCTTGTGCCTATCTAAAATACGCTTTTTAAAAATAGCTCCAGGATGCTGAGCTGGTAATTTATTGCTTCTAACTATGCTCATATGTCACCTAATTAAACTCGTTTAAATTAACATTGTAAGCGTCACCGTGGCGATACAAACAGGTAACACTGCCAACTGGCTCTACACTATTAACTGTAATGGTAACCGCCCAATTTTCTGGTTCGTACTCGTCAATCTTGAAACCACCGAGTAATTCTAGGTCAGTAATACAAGTTGACGAATCTAACAAATCTAACACTTCAATTACTTCATAAACATAAATACTCGGTAATAGCGAAATATCACCCGTCGTCCATAACCTCTCTAAAACATTTGATTTAAAGCTAACAATCAAAATCTACAACCCTTTGTATAGTGTATGCTCACACAATACAAAAATAAAAATGTAATATCAATAACGATTTTGTTAAATGTAATAAATTTGGATAGCAAATTAGAGCCTTGTGCAAAATGGCTGGTTCCGCAGCTATAACTCGTTTTACCCCAAAATGAATCAACGTAAATGATCTAAGAGCGGCTTTGCGCGAAAGCAGGCAGTTAGACGGGTAAACACGTTTTTGGACCGAAATGGGTTAGGTCTGCAACTGAAAAGAACTCTAAACACATTAGTTTTTTATTGCGGTTTATTAAATTACACAAGTCTAAGATGAATATAAATGCGAAAGTTTCCTGATTTAGTTGTTCAGTACAGACAAGGGTGTACCTCGCGTACTACTCACGCAGCAACTATTTGGATTTTACCAGTGCAATGTTTGCGATACCTTCCAGAAGCCACTAATACAATTTCAAAATTGTCCATCAGCATGGCTCAGTTACCGAGTAAGAACTTGATCAAAGTTCTTACAAAAAACACTCTATTGGTAATATAATATTCGACTAAAAATTAAAGGACAGGGTATGAATAATCAAGGCTGGATTCACTATTGGCGTAATTCTCTTGCCGATGCTGATAGCGCGAAAGGTGCGTTAAAAAAGCAAGATCTGAAGAATTACGCGCGAGCTACAACCGACGAATTCAAAGAAGGTAAGCTTAAACCTGATTCTACATTGCTAGAAGATCTGTTTCGTAATGAACCAGATACCCTTAACGCTGTAGAAATTCATCATCGACCGGTTACCTATTATCTTCGGAAATTCCATGGCAAAGATTACAGCGGTAATATGCCTGGAGTACTGACACCGATTGTCTGCACTTTATGGGTTAATCGTGAAGGGTTGCTATTTCCTCACACCACGCCATTCATACCTCGTGATTTACTTGCTCCTCAAGGACATGACACTTTTACTATCGCTGACGTCGATAAGCTCGATGTATTCCTGACGAGAAATGAAATTCCAGCGCAGTCTGCTGAAAGTATTCCAGCCCAATTTAAACAAGAAGAACAGTATCAGAACCATCAAAATGAGTGGCACAACTACTACGGGCTCACCCAAAAACTATTTGCCGATTACTGCGATAGAAACCGAATCGAGCAGTTCTACGAAAACATTGAAAGTGGAGGCTTGGTCAACAAAATCAGCGAGTGCTTGGGAGCTTCAAAGCATATTTTAAAACTGTACGATAACCTGAGTAATTCAAGCACAACCTTGCCTCTGCTTGATAGTTACGCGGCAAAAACGGTAATAAACCACGATGAATGTATTGATGTGTCTAAGACAGTGAATTCGCGCTTGGGCCACTCAAATAGTCAATTCCCGCTAGCTAAAGCACAATGCGATGCCTTGGCTCATACATTAGCCATGCAAGAAGGCGATATTCTTGCAGTAAATGGTCCTCCTGGAACAGGGAAAACAACATTTGTTTTATCTGTAGTCGCGTCACTGTGGATTGAATCTGCGCTAAAAGAGAGTCAGCCACCGCTAATCATTGCGGCATCGACTAATAACCAAGCAGTCACCAACATAATTGATGCTTTTGGTAAAGACTTCGATGAAGGCGACGATGAACTATCGGGCCGATGGTTACCCGACATTTTTAGCTATGGTGGCTACCTACCATCGGCGTATGGAGCATTGGAAGCTGCCAAAAGTTATCAAACTAATCATTTTTATGAAAAAGTCGAACAGTTGGATTTTCTCGATCAAGCCCAAGCGCATTTTTTGGAAAGAGCAAAACAGGCGTTTCCACGACAGAATTTTTCTGATGTAACTCAAGTTAAAGCGTGTCTCCTTGCCGAATTGCACCAACATAAAAACCAGTTAGATCACATCCAAAACAATTGGCATCACTACAACCGCCAACTGAATGACATCCATTCTCGGCTGGGAGATAATCCTCAACAAACATTGACAAATCAACAACAAGCCCTTTCCAATGCACAAGCATTAAAAGATAACGCCAAAAAACACTTAACTGCTTGGCGAAGCTACCTCGGCAATGAATCTATATGGTTAACTTTGTTTAAGTGGTTACCGCCAATCAAAAATAAACTTGAACTCCAGCGCAGGAGTTTCATGTTAAGTTTAATTGAGCACGATGAAGAGCAAATTGAGAACCTGTCATCAGACCGGTTTGAGAGCCTACTAAAGCAAGTATTTTCTAGTAAAAAAGAAGATTTTGATGATCAAAAAAACCGTCATCAATCTTGCTTAGAGCAGTATCAAGAGTTTGAGCAATCACGACTGAATTGGCTTGAAGCTATCCATGACTTTACTGAAGACTCTCCAGAGCAAACTGTCCCACAACTGACCGACATCGATTCGGTTTTAGATATCACGACCCGTTTTCGAATGTTCCGGTTAGCTGTCCATTACTGGGAAGCATGCTGGCTGCTAAGTTGCCGAGATTTGGGCCAAGAGCTGAATAAGCAGGCCCGGAAAACAGGTTTGAAAACAGTTCGTCCTCGCTGGCAACGCCGAATGATGCTCACTCCTTGCATTGTATCAACGTTCCATTCTCTGCCTTCTCATATGACTTACCAGTCTCACGTTGGGAATAATGAATTTGAAACTGACTATCTGCTCAATGAAATCGACCTTTTGATCGTTGATGAAGCAGGCCAAGTAGCTCCAGAAGTTGCCGCAGCCTCGTTCTCACTAGCCAAAAAAGCATTGGTGATTGGTGATATTTACCAAATCCCGCCGATTAGAAATGTATGCTCATCAATTGACCGGGGTAATTTAAAGCAGCATAAAGTTATCAGTTCAGATCATGAATACACAGTCATTCAAGAGAAAGGCCGAAGTGTAGTGACTGGCAGTGTTATGCATGTAGCCCAACAAGCAAGTCGCTTTCATTATATGCCGGAAGCTGAACCTGGAATGTTTTTGCAAGAACATAGACGCTGCTACGATGAACTAATCTCATACTGCAATGACCTTTGCTATCAAGGTATCCTGATCCCCAAGCGAGGACAAGCGACCGAAGATAGTCTCTACTCTCCTTTCAGTCATTTGCACGTCGACGGTATCGCGGAATCATTTAGCGGAAGCCGATGCAATAAGTTAGAAGCAGAAACTATCGCTGCATGGTTACATGCCAACAAGGGTGAAATAGAGAATTACTACGGCGAGCCACTGGCCAAGTGTGTGGGTATCATTACTCCATTTTCAGCTCAAGTGAATCAGATCAAGGCCGCGTGTGATGAATTCGATATCAAAGCAGGCAAAGGGGATGAGCAACTAACCGTTGGCACCGTTCACTCTCTTCAAGGTGCTGAACGCAAAATCATTATTTTTTCTCAGGTGTACACCAGACACAACGATGGTGGGTTTATCGATATGGATCCGTCAATGCTCAACGTCGCTGTCTCTAGAGCCAAAGATGCATTCTTGGTGTTTGGTGATTTGGATATCATTGACGCTGCACCATCATCTTCTCCACGGGGATTACTCGCCAAGTATCTCTTCACTGATGAGCGAAATAAGCTAGAGTTTAGTGTTGGTCAACGCCCCGATTTATTACAAATATGTGGGCATCCGAAACTGCTAACCAATGCCGAAGAGCACGATGCGTTCTTATCAAAACTGCTGAGTGAAGTACAACGAAAAATAGATATCGTCTCGCCTTGGTTACTGCTAGACAAACTGCAATCAACTGGGCAGTTAGCACTACTAAAAACAGCACTGCAAAAAGGTGTCCAGATAACCATACACACCGACAGACATTTCAATACCACGGTCGAAAATCACCCTGATACCAATAAAGTAAAAGCCTTTCAGCATTGCTGCGCGACCCTGGAACAACTTGGTATCGTTATTAATGTGATAAATGGTGTTCATAGTAAAAGCGTTTTTGCTGATGATCGGTATATGGCCGTGGGGTCATTCAATTGGTTTAGTGCAAGCAGAAGTGGAAAATACACCAATATTGAGACATCCTTAATCTATGTCGGTGAGTTAGAGAAGGAGATCAAAACTCAACGAGACTTCTTAAATAGTCGAGGCACTTGCACAAACAAACAGCCCGTGACGTAGACACAAAGTGTCACTCTTTTATCCCGAAGTGCCACAAAATCATTTTCAGTATACCCTCAGACAGTTAATTGCTAATTATTCACTTTTAATTAGCAATTACTAATTAAGTTGCTGCCTTTTAGATGAATTTTATTGGAGAAATTTGGAGCTAGGAGAGCAAACGATTTTATGAACGCAAATGATAATGGGGCAGAAATGATTTTGTCAGACCGCCTGCTCTCTGCTCTAACCAGCCCCCAAACCACTCACCCTACCAACAAATATCTTGTACTCCTGCCCCCAGCACCTGACTTAACTAAACATCCATTTTCAACCAGTGCGGCTAAATGCCTTGTGGCGGTTGGTCTACTTACTTTGGTTACTTTTTGGTATTGACTGGTGTTTATGCCTTGGTCAAAATCGCCATCTAACATACGGTTTAATACTTTTACTTGTTCGCTGGTGAGTTTTGTTTGGTCTATTCGTCGCCAGTAATTTGTTTTAAATACGGTTTTATCAACTTCGGCCATTACACCTGCAAAGGTTTTATCTAGCGTTTGTAAAAACCAAACTAACCAGTTGGTTATGTTTAAATTACTTTTTTGTGTTTGTTCTAATATTTGGTAATAACCTTTGCGGTCAGCCAATATGGCAACCGACATTGCGTAAAATCGTACCGATTGTTGTTCAGCTTGCGCCAGTGCTAAATCTGTTAATAATCGGGTTATTCTGCCATTGCCATCATCCAACGGGTGCAAAGTTACAAACCACAAATGGGTTATTGCCGCGCGTAGCAAGGGGTCTAATTCGCTGTCGGTGTTGCTTTGGTTAAACCAGTTTATAAAAGCGTCGAGTTCAGCTTCTAATATTTGCCTGATTGGCGCTTCAAAGTGCACTTGTGGTTTGTCTATTCTGCCCGACACTACTTGCATAGGCGCATCACCTCTTAGTTGGCCTGCAACTATAGGGTTAAATAATGTGTAACCTGCTGGAAATAGCTTTTTATGCCAGTCTAAAATGCGCGCTAAGGTTAATGGCTCGTCGAGGTTTTGCACCGCGTCTAACATTATGTCGGCTAAACCATCGGTTTGTTCTGTGGTTGGAAAAGGTTTTTCTTCGCTTAAACCGAGTTTATTCGCAAGTGACGAGCGCACCGAAAAGGCATTAAGTTTTTCACCTTCTATCGCACTGGAATGAACTATATTTGCCAGCAAGGTATCCAGCATTGTTTGGTTTTGGTCAGCAGTTTGTGCGCCAACTTTACCCAACAATACACCTTGGTTAAGGCGGACTTGGCGTAATATAGGGTTGATTACTTGTTTATCCCAACTAAAGTTAGGCCAAGTTTCTCGTTGCCAAAGCCACATATTAACCTCGCGTGATTCAAATAAACGCCTTAATTGAATCACATTATGAGCCGAATAACACTTTTATTCAACTCACAAAATGATTCAAATAATAAATCACGCTAGTAAAAACTACTTTTCAGCTTCTTCTTCCGTATCAAATATCTGGTGCGATTCGGCTTCTTCTTCAACTTCAGTTTGGTTTGACAGCAGCACAGCTAACCAGTGGGCGGATTCAGATGAGTCGGCGGCAATTTTAACAACCATAGTTAGGGGGACAGAAAGCAGCATACCAACTGTGCCTAATAACCAGCCCCAAAATATTAAGCTTAAAAACACCACTAAGGTGGAAAGGCCTAAACCTTTGCCCATGTATTTTGGCTCTACCACATTGCCCATTACCGTATTTATAACCACATAACCTATGGCTAAACCTAAAGCGGCGCTTGGGCTTATTTGCACCAAAGCTAATAACACAGCCGGTATTGCGGCAATTATTGAACCTATATTTGGAATATAGTTAAACAAAAATGCTAGTACGCCCCACAGCACAAAATAGTCGACGCCGATAATCCAACACAAAGTTCCGGCCAATAAACCTGTGCCTATGCTGACCACAGTTTTTATGGCTAAGTAGTTATTAACCGACTTCAAAAACTCATCAATTTTTTTAATTTGTTTGGCTGGTTCGTCCCACATTAAATAGAGTTTTTTATGTGCTGTGTCGGCTTCAAACAACATAAATACTGTGGTTAATAAAATTAAAAATACATTTGCAAGTGTATTACCTAAACCCGATAACATATTGGTGGCTAACGACATAGCTGCGCCTGGGTCAAAATGTTCGGCAATTTGTTCTTTGTTTAAATGAATATTTACTGACGCTAGTTTTTCAGTTAACCAAAACAGTTCGCCTTGTAGTTTGTTTTTATATAGGGGTAGGTCTTTACTAAAGTCGTTAATTGACTGGCCAACTAAACTGGCGAGTGAAAAACCCAAAGTAATAATAAGCGCCACCACAATCGTGACCCCTGCCCACTTGGGTACTTTTATACCTTGCAACATTGTTATTAATGGCTGACATACAATGGCAATAAAGATAGATAAAATAAAAGGCACAAGCAGTTGTTGCGACGCTTTAACACCTGCCAATATCACTACAAGTGACGCCAGCACAATAAAAACGCGAAAAACAGGATGATGGGTAACAGACATATAGATGATCCATTCTTTAGTAGAATTCGTTATATTGTGCACATATTGAAAATAATTGACGAATAAATCAAGGAAAACAAATGAGCAACCAGCCGCATCTTGCCACTATTAAAATTAAAAATTTAAGGCTTAGAACTTTTATTGGCATTAAAGACGAAGAAATTCAAAACAAACAAGATGTTGTGGTAAACGCCAAAATTCAATATAGCGCTGAACAAGCTAGCCAAAGTGACAATATGGACGATGCACTTAACTACCGCAGCATTACCAAAAAAATTATTCAGCATGTTGAAAACAACCGCTTTTATTTATTAGAGAAATTAACTTCTGACGTGTTAGAAATTGCCAGCGAACATGCTTGGGTAAAATACGCTGAAGTAGAAATTGATAAACCTTATGCTTTAAGGTTTGCTGACTCGGTTTCGTTAACATTAAGCTGCGAGAAGTAGTCTATACTCTTACTCATACCCAAAAATCAGGGTTAACCATTAGCTAAGGTGTCTGTTATGAATGTTTTGATAACTGGCGGTACAGGTTTAATTGGTCGTGCATTAATTAGCAGTTTGTTAGCTGATGCTAAAGCTAACAACTCAAACTACCATATTAGCGTGTTGACCCGCAGCCCCAGCAAAGCTCAAAAATTACTACCTGCCGAAGTTGATTTGCTTTCACACTTGCCCGCCGCCCATGAGTTTAATTTTGATATTGTGGTTAACCTTGCAGGCGAGCCGATTGCTGATAAAAGATGGAGCGATTCACAAAAAGTAAAAATTTGCCAAAGCCGCTGGCAGATAACTCAACAACTGGTTGACTTAATTAACCAAACTGAACACAAACCACAGGTGTTTATATCTGGCTCGGCCATTGGTTATTACGGCAGACAAGCCGATAACGAACAAGTAGACGAAAACAACTATCAAGTTCATCCAGAATTTACTTATGAAGTATGTAAAAAGTGGGAAGATATAGCGCTGAGTTGCAATAGCAATACGCGCGTTTGTGTTATTCGCACTGGCATAGTTTTAAGTAAAAGGCGCGCTGGCAAAAATGTTATTGCCGTTCAAATTAGGTTTAGGCGGGCCAATGGGCAGTGGTAAGCAAATGATGTCGTGGATTTATATTGACGATCATATCAATGCGATTAAGTTTTTAATTGAACATCCGCATTGCCAAGGTGCTGTAAATTTAACTTCACCGAATGCTGTTTCTAATCAAACCTTTAGCCAAACCTTAGCAAAGGTTTTACACCGGCCGTGCATTTTCCGTACACCAAGTTTTGTATTGCAAACCATTTTGGGCGAAATGTCAGATCTAATCTTGACAGGTCAAGCTGTGTATCCTAAATATTTAACTGACCAAGGTTTTTCTTTTCAATATGACAGTTTAGAATCAGCTTTGTCTAAATGCGTGAACAGTTGAGCCTTAAACTGCTCCTATCAGTTACAAAAATATAATTAACGGCTTTAATCCCCTTATTTTACATGATATAAAGTCACAGATAGGAGCTTACAACCAAATATAAATTTGTTTTTTATAGGTGGTTTAAGTTATACCAAGAACAACTGAAGGACATAGTTTAACAGTTTTTCTGCGGTAGAAATCCAAATTTTAATAAGAGTAGTAGTTGGATATTATGGACAAATTTTTTAGCGGTAAACAAATTGAAGCAGCCCGTAAAGCTGTTGGTTTGGCTCAAAAAGATTTATATCAAGCAGCCAAAGTATCACGAGCAACTTATCACAATTGGGTAGTAGGCAAAAGTGAGCCAAATGTGAGTCAGTTTTTAGCTATGATGCAAGTATGCTGGCAACGCTCACCTGAGCACAAAGCTAACGACGAGTTCCAACGTTTAATTAAAAACTTGGTGTCTGTTGGCAAACCTAGCGCCCTAATCGACTAAAACCAATTAAATATTTAAAAGTTGGCATCAGCTAATGCTTGGTGCCAAACTTTTTCTTTATCTTGATACTTCATTGCAGCATATGCTGGGCTAGTTGATGGCAGCTTGTATATCTGTAATCCCTCTACCCCAGCCAGTTTTGTAAGCACTTTCTTTTCAAATAAACTAATGGCTTTTTGCCCATTTAAAAACACATGTTTAATTGTGTTGTATTCAGCAAATAACTGCTCAAACGGATTGGTTTGAATGCTACTGGTGACTATTGCTGAATCTAAACTGCCTTGGCGTTGGCAATGGGCGATAACGTCCCACAATGCAATACCACTATTATTTAATTCAATAACATTTTGTTGGTAGCTGTTATCAGCATTAAATTCGAAATAGCTGCGCATTATCGGCCAAAATGCGTTGCGTGGGTGCGCGTAATATTGCACGTTTTCTAATGATACCTGCCCCGGCATAGAGCCAAGTACAATACCTGTGCAATTTGCGCTAATTTGTGCGGTTAAACCTGTTAACAAGCAATTCACCATGTTTGTCTATTTAAACCATTGAATTATACATTTTTATCCCTATAAATACTGCATTGAACTTTTTGTACAGAGCCGAGTCTGACGTGCTCGGGTACAGATTAACTAACAGATAAGAATAAGATTATGCCGGCAGAACAATTTAACCAGCTAAAAAACTATTTAGACACTCAAGTAATAGGTCAACCAGAATTGACCGAAAGCATGTTAATTGCATTGTTAGCCAATGGTCACCTGTTGGTTGAAGGGCCGCCGGGTTTAGCAAAAACCCGCGCAATTAATGCCTTAGCTAAAGGTGTAGATGGCGATTTTCATCGTGTGCAATTTACTCCAGATTTATTACCAGCTGACTTAACAGGTACAGATATTTATCGTCCTGAAAATGGTTCATTTGAATTTCAGCCTGGGCCTTTGTTCCATAACTTAGTTTTGGCCGATGAAATAAACCGTGCGCCAGCTAAAGTGCAATCAGCTTTATTAGAGGCAATGGCAGAACAACAAATTACTGTGGGCAAAAAAACCTACGCCCTGCCCGATTTATTTTTAGTTATGGCAACACAAAACCCGCTTGAGCAAGAAGGCACATATCCGTTACCAGAAGCTCAGCTTGATCGCTTTTTAATGCATTTAGAAATTGATTACCCAGGTGCCGAAGTTGAACAACAAATTTTGCGTTTAACCCGAGGTGAAGCTTTAAGCAAATCAGTTAGCTTAACTGACAAGTTGTCACAGCAAGATATTTTTGGCGCACGTGAAGCTGTATTAAGCATTCATATGGCTGATGCAATTGAACAATATATTGTTGATTTAATTGTAGCGACACGTCAGCCAGCAAAATACGATGCTCAGTTAGCCAGTTGGATAGGTTTTGGTGCTTCACCACGTGCGACCATTTCATTAGATAGATGCGCCCGCGCCAAAGCTTGGTTAGCCGGTCGTGATTTTGTAACACCAGAAGATGTACAAGCTGTATTTCATAATGTGTTGCGTCATCGTTTGGTATTAACTTACGAAGCAGAAGCCGATGGTGTTAAAGCCAACGACGTATTAGATAAAATTTTACAACTTGTCGCTGTTGCGTAATTCGCCTTATGTCAGCTAAACATTTAGATTGGCTGCAATCTATTTCAGCCGATGGATTAAAAGTTGCTATGCCTGAGTTGCTGCATTATCGCAGCAAAACGGGTTTGCTCGACTTGTCACCTAAACATGGTTTGCAAGCGCGCCTTGCTGGTCAATATGTTTCGGCGCATAAAGGCCGAGGTATGGAGTTTGACGAAGTTCGCCATTATCAGCCGGGTGATGATATTCGTATGATAGATTGGCGTGTTACTGCGCGTACCAATGTTACCCATACCAAATTGTTCCGCGAAGAGCGCGAACGCCCTGTGTTTATTGTTACTGATTTATCTGAGTCTATGCAGTTTGGCAGTCAACTTATGTTTAAGTCGGTACAAGCTAGTCATTTAGCATCACTTATGGCTTGGTCGGTTAACCGTATGGGCGATCGTTTAGGTGGTATTGTTTTTAACGAACAGCAACATAGCGAACAAAAACCAAAAGCACGTACACCTGCGGTTTTACACTATTTGCATCATTTACAACAAATGACCAAACAAATCAGTGAGCAGACTGACGAGCAAACCGCAAACATCAGTGCTAAATCAGACAATCATTTCACCCAAACTTGTATGCGCCTGCGCCGCTTAGCCCGCCCAGGTAGCTTAGTGATTATCATCAGCGATTTTCATAACCTGAATGAAGTTGCGGCTAAACACTTAACTTTGTTATCGCAACATTGTGAGTTAATGGCTTATCGAATTTTTGATCCTATGGAGCAAGCTTTACCAAAATTTGCTGGGCGCATGAATTTGCCCGTTGAATACAATGGTGAACAAGGTGTAGTGACTTTAGGCGATAAAAAAATTGCACAGAGTTACCAAACTGAATATCAACAAATGATTGAACAGCAAGACACTTGGTTAAGACGCTGCCGCTGCACTGCAATTAATGTTAGTGCGGGCGAACCGTTAGAGGTACAACTTAGATGAATCCGAACGATTTAATGGAAGCATTTAAAGATGTGCAAGTACCAGCAGAAACAAGTTGGTGGCCGCTCGCTTGGGGTTGGTGGTTAGTTATTATTCTAGCCTTGGTGCTTGTAATTGCCCTTGGCCGTTATATCTACCAACACAAAAAATTTAATGCATTTAAAAAGCAGATTATCAAACAGCTTAAGCCGAGTTTATCTGCTAAACAAGCAGCCGTGTTGCTAAAACAACTGGCAATGCATTATTACGGTCGTACGAGTGTTGCGAGTTTATCGGCTAGCCAAATGCACGAATTTTGGTTGAATACAGTCGTTAAGCACACAGATAAGTCTGCGAAAAAATGGCAACAAGCTGAGCTTAATTTATTAAGTGCTTTGTACAGTCAGCAATATACGGCCGAAGCTCACAGCCAAGCACTTTCAGCCGAGCAATTAGCTACTGTGGTTAAATTAGTTAAACAAATCAGTCGTAAAAATGGAGCCCAAGATGTTTGAAGTTGAGTGGCCGTGGATATTTTTACTCCTTCCCTTACCTTGGTTAGTAACCAAGTTTGTGACCAATAAAACCCAGCTTGAAGGTGCGCGGTTAAAAGCACCATTTCTGTCGAAGCATAGTTTAACTCAGCAGCAAACGGCTGAGTCGAAAAAATCTATTGGCAAAACTTTAGCCGCTTGGCTTATTTGGTTAAGTTTATTGGCGTCAGCCAGTCAACCAATGTGGGTTGGCAAGCCGATTACATTGCCAGCCGAAGGTCGCGACATTATGTTAGCGGTCGATTTATCAGGCTCTATGGAAATGGACGACATGGTGATTAACGGACAAAAAGTTAATCGCTTAGATATGACTAAGTTTGTGTTAAAAGACTTTATTCAGCGCCGTTTGGGCGATCGCCTCGGGCTTATTTTATTTGCTGACACGGCCTATTTACAAACTCCGCTGACTCGCGACTTAAATACAGTTGCACAAATGTTGGATGAAAGTGTTATTGGTTTAGTGGGTGATAAAACCGCTATTGGTGATGCTATGGGTTTAGCAGCTAAACGTTTTGCCGCCAAAGACAACAGCAATAAAATTCTAATTTTATTGACTGATGGGCAAAACACCTCCGGCAACTTACAACCAAAAGAAGCACTGCAACTTGCTAAAAGCGAGGGTATAAAAATTTATACCATAGGCGTTGGTGCAGACGAGATGTTGGTTAAAGGCTTTTTTGGTTATCAAAAACATAACCCGTCTGCAGATTTAGATGAAAAAACCTTAAGCAATATTGCTAAAGAAACTGGTGGTTTATATTTCCGTGCGCGTGATGCAGGTGAACTAAGTAAAATTTACGCTGAGTTAGATAAATTAGAGCCTATTAGTGAAGAAGCAATTCAGCTAAGGCCACAAACCAGTTTGTTCTATTGGCCTTTGTCGCTCGGCTTTATTTTAACTTTATTGCTGGCACTAACGCCTATGTTGTTACAGTTTAAAATGCAGCTTAGCGATAAATTGAGTGCTAAAGCACAAGGAGCTAAATAATGAGTGACTTTCATTTTTTACGCCCTGAGTGGTTAATCGCCCTATTGCCTTGCATTGTATTGGCTTGGTATATGAAAAAACACCAGCTTATTCAGTCAAGCTGGCACAAGTTTATTCCACCCCACTTGGCAACTAAATTGCTGTCAAACAGCAGCAAAGTTAAACAGTTTCCTTTGTACAGTTTAGTATTGTTGTGGACTGTTATTATTGTCGCGCTAGCTGGCCCTGCTTGGGAAAAACGCCCTCAACCTGTATTTAGTGCCGATATTGGCAGAGTGATTTTATTCGACTTATCTATGTCGATGCGCTCGGAAGATTTAAAACCTGACCGGCTCACTCAAGCGCGTTTTAAAGCAATTGATCTAGCCCGACAAATTACCGAAGGCGAATTAGGTTTAGTTGCTTATGCGGGTGATGCTTTTACCATTAGCCCACTTACGCCAGACAGCAAAAACGTTGTTGCACTATTACCAAGTTTACAGCCAGAAATTATGCCGGTTATGGGCAGCGACGCAGGTTTAGGTATTTTAGAAGCAATTGAGTTATTAAAAAATGCTGGCCATGTTAAAGGCGAAATTTATTGGTTTACCGACCATGTCAGTGAGCTTGAGTTTAAAGATGTTGGCAGTTATTTAAAAAATACTGATTACACCTTAGTTGTTTTTGGTGTTGGTACACCACAAGGCGCACCAATAAAGTTGCAATCGGGCGAGTTATTAAAAGATAGCTCTGGCAGCATTGTTATTCCTAAATTAAATGAGTCGGAACTTTCAACCCTTGCAAGCTCGGTTGCTGGCCATTATCACAGATTAACAACCAACGATCGTGATATTAAATATGTAACTAATAGCCTAGAAAAACAAAACCGTAATGCTAAACAGCAACAAACTGAAATTACCGGTGACGCTTGGTTTGATTTTGGTGCAGTTTTATCTGTTCTCGCCCTGCCGTTGTTTTTATGGTTTGCGCGTCAGCAAAGTTTGTTTGTGATCCCGCTGCTGTTTTTATCTATGGGTTATAGCAACGACAGTTATGCTGGTGTTTTTGATTCATTTTTTAAAAATGACAATCAACAAGCTTTAACTGCATTGCAGCAGGAAAACTATCAAGATGCGGGTGCGCTAGCATCTGATCCTGCCATTAAAGGTTCAGCTTTATTTAAACAAGGTGATTTAGAAGGCGCAGTTGAACAGTTTTCTAAACTTGATACAGCAGATGCTTTTTACAATAAAGGTAATGCTTTGGCGCAGTTGGGTAAATTAGACGAAGCGATTGAAGCTTACGATAAAGCGTTAAAACGCCAAGCTGATTTTGAAAAAGCGCAAAAGAATAAAGTACTTGCAGAGCAGTTGAAAAATCAACAACAGCAGCAACAAAATCAAGATGGTCAGCAGAATCAAGATGATCAGCAACAGCAAGATGGTCAGCAACAGCAAGATGGCCAGCAAAATCAAGATGGTCAGCAGAATCAAGATGGTCAACAACAGCAAGACGGCCAGCAACAGCAAGACGGTCAACAACAGCAAGACGGTCAACAACAGCAAGACGGTCAACAACAGCAAGACGGTCAACAACAGCAAGACGGTCAACAACAGCAAGATGGCCAACAACAGCAAGACGGCCAGCAGCAAGACGGTCAGCAACAGCAAGATGGTCAGCAACAGCAAGATGGTCAGCAACAGCAAGATCAACAAACCCAAGCTGAAAAAAATAAACAAGAGCAGTTGCAAAAAATGCTCGAAAACGCTCAACAAAATGGTGAAGAGTCAGATGAAAATGGCGAGCAGCAAGTTATGCAGCCAATGACTGAAGAGCAAAGAGCTGAGCAAGAGCAGCAACAAATTATGCGTAAATTATTAAATAAGGTGGATGATGATCCCTCTTATTTACTGCGCCGAAAAATGCAACTTGAATATCAACAACGTCGTCGTTCTCAAGCACCAACAGGAGTAACACAGCCTTGGTAACAATTAAAAAAATATGCTTGTTAATTAGTTTAAGTTTAATCACTTTAGCAAAAGCTTATGCTTTAGAAGTGGTTGCAAGCGTTAGTCAAAACCCATCGGTTATTAACGAATCTATCGATTTAATAGTTACTGTAGATGATAAAGTCGACAGTTCAATATTCAATTTTAAAGTGTTAGAAAATAATTTTAGAGTTTTAGGCACATCGGTTAGCCAACAAACTCGCATGGTGAATTTTGATACCACCCGCGAAACGCGTTTTACCACTAGGTTAATTCCTAAAGCTGCGGGCACTTTTACCATTCCAGCATTTAGCTATAAAGGTGCAAGTTCAACCCCCATAAAACTGCAAGTGGTTGGCAAAAATGCACAACAAACTGCAGCACAAGATCAAGATATTTATATTGAAGCAGAGCTTTCAGCTGAGTCTGTCTGGCTGCAACAACAAGTTAGTTATACAGCTAAGTTATTTATTGGTGTTAACCTCAATAGTGGCTCATTAACTCAACCAGAAATTGCTGGCGCATTAGTTGAGCAGCAAGGTAAAGATAAAGAAAACGAAACGCTAGTGAATGGCCGCCGTTATCGTGTTATTGAACGTACTTATTTGATTACACCTCAACGCAGCGGCGAATTTGTCATTGACGGCCCGTTATTTCAGGGTGAAGTAGTTGATGGTAGACGCAGTCAGTTTTTCTTTAATCAAACCAAAACTATTACCCGTACAGGCCCATCGTTAACTTTGGATGTAAAACCTATTCCTGATAATTATGCAGGCCACTGGTTACCATCTGAATTGGTTATGCTCAATGATGAAATATCGCCACCACAACAAGAATATCCAGTTGGTGAGCCAATCACCCGCACCATTACCTTATCTGCATTGAATGTCAGCGCCGAGCAATTACCAGAGTTACAAGTTGAATACCCAAGCAGCTTTAAAGTGTATCCTGATCAAGCGCAAACCCATACCAGTGCGCGTAATAACCAAGTGATTGCCCAACGCATTGAAACTGCTGCCATAGTGCCGAGCAAAACAGGTGAGTTTATTCTGCCTGAAATTAAGCTGACTTGGTGGAATACCACGCGTGAAAAAATGGAAACCACCACAGTCGCAGAGCAAAAAATTAAAGTGGTTGCGAATCCCAATCAACAGGTTGTTACACCAGTTGCTGGCCATAACACCGAAGCAATTGAATGTATTGATGTTGCTGAGGACGACAAAACGGATGCTAGTACAACTACAACGCCTACCCCAACGAATAACAACCAATCTATTTGGTCGAATATTTATGTTTTAGGCTTAATTGCATTAACTATTGTCAGTTGGTTACTAACCCTTTGGATATGGTTGGCTAAGAAAAAATCAGCACCAGCAAAAACATCAATTGAAAACAATAATGGCCGTGATGAAAAACTCGCTTGGCAACAACTACTAAAATCACTCAAAAATAATGATGCCAGCGACATTCGCAGCAAGCTACAAGTATGGTTGAACCTACTGTTACAAACCGAACATAATTTAGTGTTGGCTAAGCTGGTTAACAAAATAGCGGATAAAACTGTCGCTGAGCAGTTGGCAGCAATGGAGGCAAGCCGCTATAGTAAACAACCAAGTAGTTGGAGCAGTGATCAACTTAAACATGCGTTAACTAAAGTTCGTAATCAATATTTAGTTAAGCAACAACCGCAGTTGAATAAATTAAATCCTTAGCGGAAAAAAATGAAATTATTTTCTCGAAATAAATCGGACAAAGTGTCGGTCTTATCTGACATGAGAGAAAAACAGCGCCAATACGAAGCTTTGGTCAGTGCATATCATAAAGATTTGTACCGCTATGCGTATTGGCTGATACAAGACCAGCATATAGCCGAAGACGTAGTGCAAGAAACTTTTTTGCGCGCGTGGAAAAGCTTAGATAGTTTGGTAGATGCAAAAGCGGCTAAGTCTTGGTTAATTACCATATTACGCCGTGAAAATGCCCGTCGATTCGAGCGTAAACAATTTGATATGAGCGAATACGACGAACCAAACATCTTAGATAAATCAACCGATATTGAAGACGACACAGAACAATATTGGTTGAATCGGCAAATTAATAAATTACCACTGGAATATAGAGAGCCGCTTGTGTTGCAGGTTGTTGCTGGTTTTAGTGGCGATGAAATTGCAGGTTTATTGGATTTAAACAAAAACACTGTAATGACAAGGCTGTTCCGAGCGAGAAATATGTTGAAAGAAGCGTTGGATAACAACTCAACGTTAGAGAGGTCCGCGAATGGATGATTTAGAATTCAGACGCAAGGTATTTGCAGATCCAAAACATTTGGATGATGAAATTAAACAAGCAGCGCAAGCTGATGCAAGTAAAAAGCGTTTTGTAGATGAAATGCAAAACCTTGAAAGCAAACTTGAGCGTTGCATGAAGGTTGACGTGCCTGACGATTTGGCCAGCCGAATTATCTTGCGCCAGTCACTTGATGAGCACAAAAGTGAACAAAAACGCAAAATGACTTGGTACATGGCAACTGCTGCGTCTGTTGCATTTGCTATTGGTATTGGTTTTAGTCAAATGAGCCAAAATCCTGAATTTACCAATATTAATCAGTTAGCTATGCAGCACGTTTATGATGATGCGCTCTACCATGCATCATTAGATTTAGATGTGCCACTAACAGAAGTAAATGCCAAATTAGCAGGTTATGGTGCTGAGTTAACCGATTCTATCGGCCATATTTATTCAGCCAATTATTGCCAAATGCAGGCTATACGCGCGTTGCACCTTGTGATCGACGGTCAACAAGGCCAGGTAAATATATTTGTTATGCCTAAAACTGACATTGAGTTAGATTGGCAACATATTGCCGATGAAAAAATGCAAGGCAAAGCCTCAAGACTACAAGGTGTAGATGTTATTTATATAGCACCGAAACAAGAAGATATGCAGCAAGTGCAAAGTCATCTTGAAGACAAACTTAAGTGGCGCATTTAAAGCGCCACGTTCCTTTCCACAAACGAGTAGTCAGATAGCCTTAATATAGCTGTCACATTGACGTAATCTAGTTGTCACTCCGGTCATTTATTGTGTTGCGCAATCATAAATAGACTAACAATGGTACAATTAGAATGTTTAAAAAATCTCTTCTTTGCGCTGCAATGCTTACAGGGTTAACGGCCTGTAGCTTAGAAATTAACACTGACACTGATTCAGATATGCCTAAAGGCGACAAACATGTTCAAATGGATATGTTAGGCCGTGTGGTTTTAAACGCCCAATCACCTGAAGGTGCAGCTGAAATTGTTGCTTTCCAAAAATCAACTGGCTACATATACGCAGTAAATAGCTCTGGTGATGACGCGACTGTTGAAGTTATTGACTTAAATGGTGCGGACGCTGACGCTTTAACAGCTGACGACGAAGGTGTAATCAACAATCAAAACCTAAGCATTATGTACACTTTAAAAGTAAGTGATGATGTTGCGGGTGATGCAAACAGTATCGCAATTCACGATGGTGAAGAGTTATTAGCGGTTGCTATGGCTGGCGCGACTGGCACTAAAGGCAAAATTGCATTTTATGATATCTCAGGTGCAACGCCTGCTTTCATTAAAGCAGTAGAAGTTGGTTATTTACCGGATATGGTGACTTTCAATAATGCAGGTACTCAAGTATTAGTTGCAAACGAAGGTGAACCTTCTGGCGATTATTCCGTAGACCCTGAAGGCTCGGTATCAATTATCATGATAGCTAACGGCGTTATTGCTGACACAGCACTTGATTTAGGTTTCGCCGCTTACGAAACTCAAAAAGATATGTTAATCAGCCAAGGTGTTAAATTCGCTAATCCAAATAATGCCACAGTTAGCCAAGACTTAGAGCCTGAGTATGTTGCGGTAAGCAGCGACGACAAAATTGCTTTTGTTGCTATGCAAGAAAACAACGCTATTGCTGTTATCGACTTAGCTAAAACTGAAATCAAAACCATTTATGGTTTAGGTTTTAAAAACTGGAACATGTACAAAATTGACGTTTCAGACAAAGATTCTGGCATTGAGCTGAACAACTACGAAAACCTATATGGCATGTACCAACCAGACACAATCGCAGCGTACACTGTTGATGGTAAAAGTTACGTAGTAACCGCAAATGAAGGTGATGCACGTGAATATATTGACGATGCATTGTCTGGCGGCAGCGTAGAAGATGAAAACAAACAAGCCTGTGAAACAAAACATCCAAATGGTTTGTATGTTTTTGATGATGAAGAAATTTGTTTCTCTTACCTTGAAGAGTCTCGCATAAAAGACTTAGATGATATCGCACCACTAAGTGATAATTTACAAGCAACTTTTAATGCTAATGGCGGGAATGATGGTTTTGGCCGTTTATTGGTTACAACTGCTTTAGGTTATAACGCGGCAAACAATAAATACGAAAAACTATACGCATACGGTGCGCGTTCATTCTCAATTTTTGATGAAATGGGTAATTTAGTATTCGATTCAGGTGATGATTTCGAAATGTACACCTCGTTAATGCACGGTGCTGCGTTTAACAACAACGAAGACGAAAATGAAGGTGATACCCGCTCTGATGCAAAAGGCCCAGAGCCGGAAGCATTAGCAATTGGTAAAATTGGTAGCAGAACTTATGCATTTATCGGTTTAGAACGTATGGGTGGCATTTTTGTTTACGATATTACCGACCCTTACGATGCTAAATACTCAACTTACGTTATCAACCGTGGATTAGTTGAGAAAGCTGACATTACTGGTGACTTAGCACCTGAAGGCATGAAGTTTGTTGATGCAGCAAACAGCCCAACTGGTAAGCCGCTATTAATTGTTGGTAATGAAATTTCTGGTAGCGTAAGTGTGTGGGAAGTAAAGATCGGTGAATAAATTAAAGGTTGAGCATAATTTTCGCAAAAACGCTGTAAATACATCCTTGTACGCTCGCAAACGTCATCCATGACGTTTGAAGTTTTGCTCTAAATTATTGCTTAACCTTTAATTATCAACCTTTGTGCATAAAGCAAAAAATGTGTAAAAAAAGGCGTTATTTATTTTCGATAACGCCTTTTTTGATCTAGGCTTAAAGGAATTAAATTAACAACTTAGTACACTTGAATAAGGATGTTCGTTTTGGCGCCACCAATAGATAAAACTAAAGTATCGCTTGCATTAGAAGGTTTTAACATCCCTCCCCGCCCAGAATTATTGCTCGCTCTGCAAAATGAACTTGATAGCAGTGAACCCGACGTTAAACGAATTTCGCGGCTAATTAGTGTCGATATAGCAATATCGGGTTTTGTACTCAAAGTGGTTAATTCACCCATATATGCTCTAACCAGACAAATAGACAATGTACAACAAGCTTGCTTGATTTTGGGAGCAAAGCGCATAGTGCAGCTCGTTCGGAGCATTTTGCTTAGGTATAACATCAGTGACAACAAACCAGATACATTTATTAATGCTATTTGGGATTCTTCAGCAAAACTTGCAGCAGCTTGTATGGCAATATGCCAGCACCTACATTTAGACTTTGCAGACGAAGCATATTCAGTCGGCATGTTTAACAATGCGGGTATGGCACTAATTTACTGTAAACATAAAAACTACCCGTCTATTATTGAACAAGCTTATACGCAAGAACAAATAGATATCTCATCGTTAGAAGAAAGCCATCTCAATACCTCTCACGAACTCTTAAGTTTTATGATCGCCGATTCATGGGGACTGAGTCATGATGTCTGCAATGTTTTAGCCTACCATCATAGCTGTCAAACTATCTTCAATACCGGCGGTTTTCATGAAAAACAAATCTTGTCAGTGCTAAAACTAGCCGAGCATATTCTGCAACTACACAAATGGTTAGGGAATACGGACGCTGATTTTGAATGGAAGATATATAGCGAGCAGGTTTTAGATATTTTAGAACTTGAGGTATTTCACTTAATAGATATCGGAGAGTATCTTTTCCAATGTGGTATCGAAAACCAATACCACGTGGAAAAGCATTAATAGTAACTAAGATAAAATCAGCAAGCTATTGAACCTTTGCTAAACAAAGAGGCTTTACCGCTGATAATAACGCGGTCGCCTTTTAGCTCTGTGAATAATTGACCACCACGTTTGGATAGCTGTTTTGCATGCATCTGGGTTTTGTTTAATCGCTCTGCCCATAATGGAATTAAATGCGTATAAGCTGAGCCCGTAACTGGATCTTCATTAATACCACACTGTGGTGCGAAAAAGCGACAGACATAATCACAATCGTCACCTTTGGCTGTTGCTACAACAAAACGCTCTGATATCTGAGTTAAAGCCAAAATATTCGGTTGCAGTTCAACTAATTGTTGTTGGCTAGAAAACTCTAAAACTAAATATTCACCTTGATAACTGGCTATTGGTTTAATGTTAAAACAATTTAACCAATCATCGTGCATTGGCACTGCTTGTGGCTTTTGGTTGGGAAAATTAAGCCCATAACCATGCTGATTTTTTTCAACTTGCAACAAACCTGATTTAGAGTTGAAGTTAATCACAGGTTGCGAATAAGCTAGATGTTCATACAAGACGAAAGCCGCGGCAAGTGTTGCATGTCCACACAAATTCACTTCGGTTTCAGGGGTAAACCAGCGGATATGAAATTGCCCCGCTTCTTCTACAAAAAAGCAGGTTTCAGACAAGTTATTCTGCTCAGCAATTTGTTGCATCAATTCATCATCAAGCCAAGCTTCAAGTGGCACAATAGCAGCCGGGTTACCGGTAAAAGGCCCGAATGAAAAAGCATTAACTACGTATTGAGTTAAATTTGCTGATGTTTGCTTGTTTGTCATTGTATATCCTATTTTAGCTATCCTAATTAGCTTGGTAAAAACTCTATGGTCCATTGAGTTGCAGTATCAGCAACCTCTTTACTAGCAAACTGAATACCACGTAGTTTAAGCACTAAACGTCGTTCCAATTTAGCATCGTTTAACTCACTACTCACAATAGAAACTTGGCTAATTTCCCCTGTGGACGTAACCAGCATTTCAAACACCACCTTGCCGGCTAACAAAGGATTTTTACGCAAAGCTTTGTTGTATATTTGATATAAACTTGCTTTGTGCGCTTCCAAGGTTTGACGAATCTCTTGCTCTGAACGACTGGCTAATTCACCACCTTCGCTCGTTTCTTCGGCAATATTTGCTTCATCATTGCCGTATAAACCTAAATCTTGCAACTGTTCATTTTCAGCTAAACGCATCTGTTGATTTGGCACAGCTTCAGTTTGTTCGGCTGCATCCACTTTTGCCACTTGTGCTTGCTGCATGCTCGCTGCTTTTTTGCCAGCTGCTGCATCTAACATATCGCGCTTAAACTCTGTTTGCGTTTGTTTGCCTTGTTTTAGCGGCTGTTTTGTTTGCTCTACTTTTACTGCATCACGCAGTGCAAATAACGAGTCTTTCATTGCAGCTAAGCCAGCTTTCTGCGCGACTTTTTTCGCAGCTGCTTTGGCTGCTTGTTTTTTTTCAACGGGCGTTGGCTCTCGTGGTTTTTCTTCTACTGTTTCTTTCGGCTTAGGCTCTGGTTTAGGTGGTACTTTTTTATCTAGTACTACTTTAGCCAATTGGGGCGGCAAACGGGTTTGCTGTTCACGGGTTAACTCAGGTACCTCGATAATAGGTACACCAACTGCTAACACAAAATAACCGATAAACAATACTGCTAATATCTGCTTAAACAGTTTGTCGGAATAACCACCATTGGCTAACCATTGAGATTCCATTTGCATACTTGCTGTTGCCATTACCAGTCTCCTTAACTTGCCTGTACTGGTTTAGATTTCTGTTCAACTGCGAGCGATAAATCTCGATAGCCGACTTCTGCACATATCGCCATGACTTCTTTCAACAAAGCATATTCGGTACTAGCATCACCCAAAATAGTCACAGGCCAGCCGGCTTCTGGTGTTTTAACACTACCGGATTGCTGCTTTTTATCTAAATGAAATTTAAGCTCTTGCTCAATACTTTGTTTTATTTTATCCAGCTCTGCCAACGCCGATTGTTTATCACTGCCCTGCCAAACTAATCTTTCATGCACGAGTATTTTATTGGCTTGAACCGTTATTGTGATGTTTTCTTTTGGCAAAGTTTCCGCAACCGAGGCAGGTAAAGTAAGCTCTTTATTATTTTGTAATACCCGAACTTCAGACTGATTCACCATTAAGAAAAACACCAAAATGGTGAATATATCCATTAAAGAAACTAGGTTTAACTTTGCCCCTGCCGCATTGCGTTTTCTGTGTTTAATTTGCCGACGTACTTTTGCTGATACACGCATAATTACAGCTCCTCTGTAGTTGGCTCAGCCAATTGGCTTGTTGGTGCATCGCCCAACGAGATATTTGGAAATAACTCAGCATCTACTAAGTTAGCCGCGACCACAGCTTTAAACGACCGCACTGTGTCCATGGTTGAGACTATAGTTTGGTAGTCAGTATTTTCAGCTAATAACAACACAATGTCGGATTTTTCGATTTTTTGCTGCTGGAAAGTTTGTTTTAAACTTTGCAAATACTCAGATAGCTTTTGATATGGGTAACTGCCATCAGCTTCTTTGGCAAAATCTTTAAGCATAACATTGCTTGGGTAATTCAAAACAAAACCTTGCTCATTGACCACAAGCTCTAGTATTTGTTGTTCAGGATCTGATTCGCTTTCACCATCTGCTTGTGCTGGTAATTGAATATTTAAAATGCGTATTTGTGAAAAGACTAAACTCAACAACAATACAGGTACTAGCACTATCATTAAGTTCATAAATGATGTGATATCCAACTCAGCATCTTGCCGTACCTTTTTTAGTTTTCTTCTTCCAAAAGCCATATTTAAACCTTTTCAATTTATCCTTTTGTGCCCATATGGCACAATTCAGTGAAGCTGCTACCGAACCAGTGGCAATCGTCAGTACCAAAGCATAGTTTTCGCAAAACCGCTAAATTCAGAGGCGACTATTCATCCCTGAAGGTGAGGCCCTGTCGTCATCCCTGACTCCACCTCATCAGACTGCGAAGCGGTGCTTCGGTTCTGATTCGCCCATGAAAAAGAAATTTTGCTCTAAACTATTGCTTCGATACCTCCTGAATTACCAACAGTGTTGCCAAACACCCAACTCAACCAGCAACTCGAAACTCATAAAACCCAACAATTATCTGACAGAGCACAGTTAAACAATCTTACGAAAACGCTTAACCAGCCAACAACTCAATACCCAATAACTCAGCTCTGTCATGTAGCATGATCGAGTTAAGCAATTGAGCAATAATTAAAAGCAAAACTTCAATCGCCATGGATGGCGTTTGTGAGCGTACAAAGACGTATTTACAGCGTTTTTGCGATAGCTTTTCCAAGATTTTCGCTCAAATGCTTAACGTGCCGACAACTCCAAACCCCATAGCTCAACTCTGTCATGTTGCACAATCGAGTTAAGTAATTGAGCAATAATTAAGAGCAAAACTTCAATCGCCATGGATGGCGTTTGCGAGCGTACAAGGACGTATTTACAGCGTTTTTGCGATAGCTTTTCCGAGAGTTGCGCTCAAATGCTTAACGTGCCGACAACTCATAACTAAACCAATCGAGTCGCTGAGCTTTTATGCGTCCGAGTTTTGCTTCTTATACGACAAACCATTTAACAACTTGATACCAGCCATCTCCAACATATCCTCAATTTCCGCCGTCTTATTCTGCAAATTGGTATGAAAGAAAATAAGCGGAATAGCCGTAATTAAACCAAATGCAGTGGTATTCATAGCCACTGAAATACTCGAAGACAGCAAATTCGCTTTTTCAGCAGGATCAGCATTTGCAACCGCAGAGAAAGCAGCGATTAAGCCCATAATTGTTCCTAACAGACCTAATAAAGTTGCTATATTTGCAAGCGTTGCCAACATAGGCGTGCGCTTTTCTAAACGGAACATATGCTCCATCACAGTTTCTTCCATCGCGTATTCTAAGTCTTCACGGCGTTTAACCTCACCCATACGATTAATACCAGCTTGCAAAACCTGTGACACTTGCGCATCTGACTGAGCAACTTGTTGTTTAACACGCTCCAAGTCACCTGCTTTTAAACTCGGATGCAAATTACGCATGGCAATGCGGTTGGCTTTTAAGCTTGAAGATAAAACTAAATATCTTTCAATTGTAATGGCTAAACCTGTTACCAATACGGCGGCGATCACATAAATAAATGGACCACCTTCTTGTAAAAATCGAATAATAGAGTCAAATGCTGACATTGTTATTTACTCCTTTGCTGCGTTGTTTGATTGCCCTTGAGCAGCTACATTTGGCTGATTGCTCAAGGCTTGTAATTCATTGAAATAAACCGGTGTTAGTTGTGGCAACACCAGCTGTGTTTTCGGTTGATCGATTTGAATATTTGGTGTCATATTTTGCCAAGGCATTATGTATAAAACATTTGGCTGCGCTTGCTCACCTTTTACCTGGCTATTAATAACAACTTTTTTGCCCGAGCTGGTGGAGCTGACGACTGAATCAGGGTTCTGATTTGCAGATACAGATTTAATGCTTGCGAAAACAGCAAACAACATAAAGCCAGCAATCAGTTTTACGACTATTGATAATTTATTGTTCATCCGCTACCCCTGCCCTTGCTGCGCCGCAGCAGCTTTTTGTTCTACTGCAGCTAACCACATTTTTACTTGCCTGTTATCAGGCTCCAACTGTAAAAATGCTTGATAATATTGTTTTGCGCCTTGCCAATCGCCACGATATAAATCCAATAACACAGCGTAATTAAGCATGGCTTGTTTAAATTTTGGTTCAGCTTTTAACGCATCTTTGTAGGCTTGTTCTGCCTTATCAAAAATACCTTGTTGCTGATAAACCGTTGCCAACAAATGCTGTGCGTGCGCATGGTTTGATTGCTCTGCTATAACTTGCTCAAGCAGCTGTTGCGCTTTAGCTAGGTTTTGTTGTTTTTTCGCGATTATCGCGCAGTTAATTAACACACCTGTTTGTTTAGGGTTTAGCTGTAGTATTTGTTCGAATAAACTTTCCGCTTGTTTATAATCTTGTGCTCGCATGGCGTCTAACGCTTGTTTATACAAATCTTCAATTTGCTGTTGCTGCAGTGCAAGTTTTTCAGCCTGCTGTTGGGCCGCAGCTTGTTCTACAGCGAATTGCTCAGGAGTTTTTACTGATTTGGTTGTTTGAGCGGCTGGTGTTTCTGTCGGTTCTGAAAGTTGAAATTCCGATGACTCTACACTCTGTTTTGGAGAGTCGGCAGAAATATTATCGCTAGTCGTTTGCTCGTTAGCAGTTTGATTGTTTGCAGCAACTTGCTCAGCCTTATCCGCCGTTAAACTACAAGCGTTTAGTGCCAGCACAGCTGCGATACAGACAAAGCGAAAAATAACGCAAGATGGATTTGCTAAATATTTAGTTAAGTTCTTCATAAATATCCACCTCAATTAAACTGCGTTTGTATTGTGCGGGCACTAAGGCTGCGAGTTTATCTAAACTTTGTGCTATCCATTCATCGTATTGATTTGTCCAGGTACGAGCCAAATTAACTTGGTGCAGTTCAATCGCTTTTTCTTCAAATGGATAAGCTATTTCTTCCAAAATTAATTCGTATTCTTCAAGCGCTAGCTCGTCGAGTTCAGCAGGTCGCTCTGACTGCATAATTTCTCGTGCTAAGGTGCGATATAACTCAGCTAAATGAAAATTGGCTTGAGGTACAAAATCAACCAAAGAAAAATCTAACACTTGTTGATAATAATAAATCGCATCTTTCATCGCTTGTTGTTTTTTCGCCATACTTTGCTGCAAAGGCACAACTAATTTAACTCTACCAAATGTTTGGTGATGCGCTTTTGCCAGTTCAAACGCAGCGAAACTCGCTAAGTATTCAGAGCGTTGTTGTGCTTGGGCTGAATGTAAACTTGCCTCTTTTTTATGGAATTGCACAATTTTGCGATACCAGAAATACTTTTTATTTAGGTCACGCGGCTCAGTGTAAAACTCAGCCATTTTTAATCTAACTTCTTGCGCCATATCAAAAGGTTTTGGGTAATTATGCGCGTATGTTCTAAGGGCTAACCGCGCTGCTTCCATATCTTTATCTTTGGCGTAATATTCAGCTGCTGTGTATTGAGCTTGGCGAGCTAGTTCGTAACCTTCAGGTTGTTTGGTATTGGTATTTTTTGCAATCAATTCTAATTGTTTAGCGGCAAGCGTCCACTCTTGCTGGTCGGTATACACCTTGGCTAATTTAGCTGGCACAGCTTTGGCGTAATCACTATTTGGATACTGTTTACTGATGCGTTTTAACACAGCTACACCTTGGGTTTTATCCGCTTGTTCCATCAATATATCTGCTGCTTGGGTTAATGCATTTTGGGTATATTCATTGCTAAAAACAAAGTCAGCTACTTTTAAAAATTGACTTGCGGCTTGTTGTGGTTTTAGCTCCAATAAAGATTGTGCATAAAAATACACACTGGCTGCCACTAAATTTTGCGTCTGCTTATATAAATCTTTTTGGCTATGTTTATCTATATATAACAAAGCTTGCTGATAACTTTGTTCAGATTCAACATATTGTTTTAATTGATATTGTAAGTTAGCCACCAGCAAGGTCGCTTGTTGTTTATCTTTAATTTTGCCATCAAGGTGTTGAATAATAAATTGTTGCTGGCTGATTAAGCTGACTAAATCTTGCTGGGCATAAGCGTAATCCGCTAATTGACGCGCCATATATAGTGCACGGCGATCAGCTGGATACAAAGAGATAAAATCTTGCCAGTAGTTTGATAATTGTAGCTCTGTGAATTTTTGCTGCGGTTGCACTGATGGCGACTGTTGTTTTAACGCTTGCTGATAAACAATAATTAAACTGTAGAGGCTATCCGCACTACCAGGCTGAAGTTCAACCAACTTTTGATAATGCTCGATACTCGCAACATAATCACTGGCAATATATCTAGCTTGTGCTGCCAGCATAAGTTGTTGAATAAAAGTTTGTTGTTCATCTGTGGTTAAATTCAACTCAGCTAACATTTGCTGACTATATAAGTATTTTTCAAACCAAATGGCAGCGATACGATAAGCAGCGCTTTCGTCTTCTTCCAAGTCGTAATCTGTATCTTGTGCTGTGGCATACAACTGCCGAGCTTTTAACAAACTAAACTGGCTTAAGTTGGCAAGTATTTGCTGTTGCTGCTGGTCGGTAAACTTGTTCCATGCATTGGTGCCCACAAAATAGTCTTCAACAAACTTCACTTTGTATGCAAAAGCTTTAGTGGAATTTTCTGGATATAACCCAATCACTTCTAGTAAAAATTCAGCTGCAGCGAAATTGTCTGGTTTGCGCTCTATATAAGTTAGATAAGTTGCTAAAGCTTCATTTTTAAGGTCTTTGGTTAACCAGAACTGCGCGAGTTTTTGATACAAAATGGGCTCTAACTCAGTTGTGTCTAGCCCTTGTTGCTGGGCTTGTTCAATTAATGCAACCAATGGGCTTTCAGTTTGTTGTTCTGTTGCAGTTTGTTGTTGACCTGTTTCTTGTTGGACCGTTTCTTGTTGGTCCGTTTCTTGTTGACTTAAGAGCAAAATAAGGGCGCGCTCAGCATCCGATATCATTGACGATGCGCTGCCTTGTTTAAGCTTTGCAACTTCACCACTTTGGGCAATTAACTTGATAAAGTGCTGGCTCGCATTTTGGTAATCGCTTAACTTAAATTGACTCCACGCCAACATATACAAGGCATTGTTTTGATATTTACCTTGGCCAACAGCCAAAGCTTTAGTCAGTGCATCTCGTGCTCTTGGGTAGTTATTATGCGAAAAATAAATATCGCCAATACGAAAGTAAACTTCTTCAAGATAAGTGCTGGTTGGATAAAGCTCAGCTAACTTTTCTAATGTTTGTAAACTTAATAAGGTTTCCCCAAGCAAGCTGTAAGACTTAGCCAGTTGATAATAAATTTTAGGATTATTGCTGTTATTTGGGTAACTCGCTAATAATTCTTTAAAACGGTCTATGTTGCTGCGCAACATCTCATCTGAATTTTGTGCGCTATCTGCCACTGAGTTATCTTCAAGATCACTAGCAACAAGTTCATCGCCTTGAGCTTGCTCTACTTGATAAGTATACAACTCAGCTAAACGATAGCGTATATCTTCAACCACTTGGTTATCTGGTGTGGCAGTTAATATTTGTTGATATAAATCCGCCAATTGCTGTTTACGCTTGTATGCCGACTGCCAGAGTTTTTCTTCATCTATTGATTGGTGATTTTGTTGTTGATTAACACTGACCCAAGAGCCTAGACCCTTGTTGCTTTTTACAGAAGCCTGCGTTTGTTCATCTGTACTAGAGCATCCCTGCAGGGAACTAAACAAGAGTGCGGATGCAATAACAGATAAACCAAACTTAATGTTAGAGTTTTGGGAACTAAACATCATTGACACTCCCAACTGAATCTAATTCGATTGCGCCAGCTTGGTCTTTGCGCTCTATTCGCTCAGGTAAGTTTTCCAATAAATGTGCAATAGCTTGTTGAGTGGTTAACAAGGCTTGTTCCAACATGCGTTGTTGTTGCTGATAAAAAACTTGTACCTCTGTTTGATATTGCTGAGTTACTTGCTGTTTGCTCAGCTCGGTTAACTGAACAATGTGCTGATAACTTTGCTGAATTTGGGCAAAGTTACTTTTGTACTGATTAAGTTTAAACTGCTCGCTGGTTAAACGTTGTAACCTTTGCTCTTGTTGACTAAGCTCAGCTAAAGTCTTTTCAATTTGCAGCAATGCCTTTTTGTACTGCCAACTACGCTCAGGTAATTGTTGGTGTACTTGCCAATACAATACGGCGGCAACTTTATCTAGCCTTTGTTGGTATCGCGCTTTTTTCTTGGCATCTTTCTTTTCATTAAAGCGGCTATCGATAATTTGCTGACTAAGATTAAAATCAGCTAACCAATCAGCTTGTTGTGGCTCTAACGTTTTCTTCAACTGATTTAACAGCTCAAGTGGTGTTTGTTGCGGGTTTGAATCAGCTGTGTTTGCGCCAATATTTTCAACTATAGCAAGCTCTTGGTTAAACTCAGTTAATTTAGCTGTTAGTTGACCAATCTGTTGCTGCAATTCTGCTTGTTGCACTGAATCTGCAATACGTGTAAAGCGCTTTTGCTGTACCTCAAGCAAATAATCAAACCACTCAATTTTTACTTTAAGCGCAGCTAACAAAGCATCTAATTGACTTACTTGGTTAATTAATTGCTTTGCTCCTGCTACCCCATTATTTTGCATGGCTAAACTGTGCCAAATATCTGGTTCTGGAACAAAGTTAGAGTTAGTAGATGGTGCTTGAGAAATACCAGCAACTAACATTTGCTGTTGTGAATTGGGTAATTGTTTAATTGCTTGGGTTATTTCTGTTTCAAGCTGCTGATATACATTAAAAGCACGCACATATTCTTGTTGCTGTTGCCATTTTTGTGCGAGCAATGGCATGTTTAACCAATAATAATGGCTAATGCCAAATTCTTGTTTATGCAAGTTTAAAGCAGCTTCGCTTGCGGCTAATTCGTTCATTTGCATTAAAGTTAACGCGTATAAATACAGTGCGTGCTGGCTAAATACATTGTCGCGGGCAAAGTTTTCTAATTGTTGTTTTGCTTGCAAAAATTGCCCTTGGGCGAAAGAAATTTGGCTACGAATGATAGTTGCGTAAGCGATTAGGTTTTCAAAAGTTTTGTGCGGGCTAGGTTGTAGCGAGCTACTATGCTCTAAACTATCTAAATTGAAATCTTTTACTAGTACAAACCAAGCCGTTATCTTTATTTCAGCTTGTTGATAGTTTTGCTGCTGATATTGATATACCACTTGGTTAAGTTGGTTGGTTAAATCCGCAAGGTTGATATCATGGTTGCCCGTTTTAGGATTATTGGCGGTAACTAACTCAGCTAACGTTTCATTGTCAGTACCCAAGCTAGGCCAATAAATTACTTGGGCCAAATTTAAGTACAAAGCTTGCTGCTTGACTGTTAGTTGCAACGGTTGAGTAATTTGTTCTAAATAAAACTTTGCACTGGTTAGGTCTTTTTGGGTTAATGCGACTTGGGTTAAATCTAAAAACACATCCGCCAACAAAGCTTGGGTTTTGCTGCGGCTGTCGGTTTGGGTAAATTGATACTGTTGAATGCTGCTTTGTGCTTGCCACGGCATATTCAGCTGTAAATACAATTCAGCTAATAACTGATCATGTTTAAGTTGTTTGTGCTTAAATTTTTCTAATAAAACAACAGCGTTGGATACTTCGCCTACTTGTTGTAAATAGCGAGCTTGGCGATAAATTTTATCAGCAATGGCTGTTTTATTGAGCTTGGTCGTGTTTTTTGCTATTGCTTCATCTGCGAAAGCCTTGGGGCTTGTAGAAAGAGCGAGTATTAGCACAAACACGAGCAGCATAACTTGTTTTAGCTTTGTGATTAAACCAGCTTTTTGCAAAGCAATTTCTCGTAAACAAATGCACTGCAAATTATTTATTTGAAAGCTTATCCCGCGCCCCAAATCCATATTTATAACACCCACTCTTCCACTTCAACTTTGGCTTGTTGGCTGCCGGTATCGTCCACCAACTTGAATTCAATCATGCTGGCTTCATCAAGCTTTTCAAAACTAAACTGTTTGGCTTTTTTAATATTGTTTCCTTGTTTATCTAAACCAATAAAAAACGCGGTTAAGTTATGCTCACCTTCTTTGATATTGCCAATAAAGAGTTTTTGAATACCACCTTGCTCTAGTGCCGTGCGCTGTCTGTCGGTATACAAAGTACCTGCGATTGGTTGGTCATTTAATTTAAGCTCTACACTGTCTAATTTGAAAAATTGGCCAACATCCAGTGAAATAAATACAGCCAATTGATTGCTTGCTGGAAATAATAAATCTTCTTCTAAAATAAACAGTTTGCGATTGAGCTCTAATACTTGCTGTTTTAGGTCTTGAATAGATTGGTTTAATTCACTGTTATTTGCCATAGCTAAATTGGAAAAACCGCTAGCAAAACTTAAGCTGCTAACTACCAAGGCTATTTTTAATAACTGCTTATACATTTTCATATCCTTTTCCTTGCCCTAAGGCTATCTAGTGCATTTAAAAATAAATGCTGGCAAACACTCGAATAACATCAGCCGAGAATTGATACAAAGGCTCTTCACCTATCGGCGCTTGCTGCTGTAAATCTCTAAAATTGTGATAATCAAAATCTATTCTGTCCCACTGCACACTCATTTCTGCTGGCCAATCAAAGGGTTGATAAGCTTTAGGTACAATATAAGTTAAACTTGCACCAACTGTGGTGTCGGTAAATTCACTGAGCTCCTTATCGCGAGCCAAGTAGTTTTGTGCGTTGCGATATGGATATAAATCTTGATAAAACTCAGCTTGAGTTTGCTCATAGCGGCGAGTTTTTAATTCAAATTCCCAGTCAGTAAAAATTGGCTGGCGAAATAAAATTTCGTAATCAGACGCTTGAATATCCCAGCTGTCTTTAAAACCACGATAACTGATCATAACTGCGGCTCGCCAAGGCAGAAAATAACGTAGTGATAATTTACCAGCTAGAGAGTTACGCGTATCTGGGTAAACCTCTGGTTGATAACCCACACCAGATTCAGACTCTTCATCAATAAAACGTACAGCTCGATATGGGTTGTTTAAAAAGCCGTTGGAAGCGATTGCTTCTAATTCAAAACTCGCAATTAAATTAGAGGTTAGGATTTGACTGATGCCAGTACGTACCCGGTAACTTTGGGTTTGCGCGATAAAGTTATCATCGCCATTGCGCTTTACCTCATCATCCCCATACGAAATACCAAGTTGAACTGTTGTCAGATCACCAAAAGTATCGTGTGATACATTAAAACTAACTGACTGAGCTAGATAATCATTCTCTTCACTTTGACGCAGCGATAAGGTCATTTGTGTTTTGTTATTTAGGTATTCAAAGCCTAAATTAAGTTCGTCACGTTCTTCTTCATATGGGCTGGCGGTGCTCATAACATCAACCGATGCTGAACTAATGGTATCGGCGTAATAAAAAGCACTGACGGCAAATGACTCAGAGGCTTTTTTGCGAATAAGCACTGCTGGGCCATCTATTTTCATGCCGCCACCTTCATAGCTATGGTACATAACTTCAACTTTATCATCTTCCAACACAGCGGCTTTAACTGTGCTAGATAACAACAGAGTAATCAGCAATAACTGCATGAGGTTGAACAAAGGTTTAGTTACAGCCACAACCACCGCCTCCAGTACCTTCTGCGCCACGCGCAGCTTCCCTTGCTTCGTATACGTGCGCAGCATGGCTTGCAGCTATACCATGTCGATTTGCACTCATGATAGGATCAGCCAAGTTTTGCCGCTCGTACGGCTGCACCCAAGGTTTTATTGAGCTGCAGCCAGAAAGAGCGCTGCAGCCAGCTAATAAAACCACTAAGGCCAATTTATTCACGAATAAGCCGTTTAATTGCTTTAGCATATTTCTTTTCATAACCTGCTTTATATCCTTTAAATTCGGCTCTTACTTTGCCATCTCTATCAATTAAAATTGTTGTTGGCATAGCGGCTACATCATAAGCTGCGGTTACTGTGTTTTCGCTATCAAACATAATAGGGAAAGACACTTCAATTTCTTTTAAAAAACCTTTGCCTGGCTCTGGGTCTTGCTCAACATTTACGCCCCAAACAGCAACCCCTAAATCACTAAATTGTTGGTGTAAATCTTCAAGCGCTGGCATTTCTTTACGGCAGGGGCCACACCATGATGCCCAAAAATTCAGCAGGATAATTTGCCCTTTTTGTTCCGACAGTTTGACGTTTTCACCCGAAACTGTTTTTAACGTAAAATCTGGTGCTGGTTGGTTTTCTTCTAGTGCCCATGCGTTGTTTGCCACAGCCAATAAACTGATGGATACAAGCGCAGCTTTACAGCCTTTTTTAAATTTATTCATGTAGTTATTTATCGCTAAAGTCATTTTGCAACCCGTTAAAAATAAAATGAAAATCCAGTATTAAAACTCAAGTTGTGGGTGGTTTTATTCACACCAGTAATTTGAGTATCAAAAATTAAGTTTTGCATTGAAATATCCCAAGCCAGCCAGTCGGTTAAAAACACTCGAAATTGACTCGCCACGGCTAATGCGAATTGGTCTTGCCCAGCAAATTGTACGTTTCCCCCTCCCAGTTCGAAGGAAAATGCACTATTAAATGCAAGTTCTGGGGTAATAAACACTTCGCCTGGCATTAAGTTATAACCGACATTTAGCCCATAATATTTCAGCTTTCTTTGCTCATCGTCTAACAAAGGCGAAACCCCGGCGAGTCTGTCAAAGCTAGTTAACCCCCCTTCACCTTGCGCGTAATTAGCCTTAAAGTAGAAAAACTCGTTTAAGTGATAACTTAAATTGGCTTGATACCAAGTGTCTGAGCCAAAGTCTTCAATACTTAAAAAGCCCACCTGCACACCAATAGAAAAATTTTCATCGTCGAGCTTATCTAGCGTTATCTCGCGAGTTTGATTATCTTCATCAGCTTGTACTTGTGTAGCAAACACCATCAGTGCTAATACACAAGCCATAGGCAAAATTTTGTTTAGAAAAATGCGCTTATCCCAAGTTTCCATATGGTTAAATCTTCATTTAAATCACGATCTGTTAATGCCAAAGCTTGTTGTGCTTCAGCGCGAATGACAAAATTTCTTGCCAGATGATATTTCAAACCAAACGCCGCTAACATTAGCGTATGGCTGCGTGTTTCTGCTTGTGCCAATACCGAATGAGGCTGAATATGCATATAACCGCCACCAGCTGATACATATGGTGTTACCGTCCAGTCAGGGAATAAATGCATAGTCAGTTGTAAACTATAAATATCACTATTAGAACTTTGCCCTAAAACCTTACCTGCAGTTAGCTCGGCCGCAACACTTGCGTCAAACTGATAGCTCAAATTTAAGCTGTAATACGTCGCTTCTTGCATTTGCCCAAACAATACTCCGATTTCCCAATCACGCGCTAAATAATCATCTTGGTTGATTGCCAAGTCTGATATTTTTTGCGTTGCTGTAGTTAATTTTTTAAACGCTTCGATGTGCACCCAGCCTGTATTTTGACGGCGATCTATAACTTTTATCCAATCACCTCGTTTTCGCTCTATGCTTAAGACTTCACCTTTTTCAATTACATTGGTAACTGGATACGCCCAGCCTGGGCCAGAATGTAATTCGACAAAAGCTACATTGACTTCAAGTGTATTGCCTAGTTCACTGCTAATTGCTTGCGCATTTACCCAAACAGGCAAGCTGATAAACATCAATAAAATCAGTGCCAATTGTTTAATCATTTTATCCATACTTTGCATAGTTAACTGTTATTCCTTTATTGTGGATAAAATGGGTTGTTGTAATACTGACCGCCCAAATCTAACCACTCAGCTATCAGCCTTAACTCAGCTGGGGTTAGCATATTTGTGTGATCAACTGTTTGTGCATCGGCGTCAAATTCATTGAATAATTGGAAGAATCTAGCGCTACTGCGCGCCCCTGATGTCGATAAAATATTTCGCACTGTCACAGTGGTTAACACAGGGATTGGCTGCTCATTCTCGTCCAAAATCAATTCTCCTTCTTCATCCACTTCAAATACAAGATTACCTTCACCATCAGTTTGTTGAATGAGTCTATCTTGCAAAATCCCCTCAACTACCTCTTGTTCAACATCGTTAAACATAAGTTCTCGATAGCTGGTAAAGTGTCTTGCTTGCTGCGGAGATGCACTATCAGTTAACTCAAGTTGACCCGGTGGAACTTGCGCTAGACCATCAGCATCCTGTGGAGCATGACATGCCGAACATTGATTATTGGCAATTACTACAGGGTTTTCATCATCAACAGTTGCCGGGTCAAATACTTCACGTGATAAATCCCAAATAGGCTGAATATGCCAAGGGTAGTTAATTGAAATTCGGCAATAAAATTGCCATTGGCTAAAACACACAACACCATCAGGTTGCAGGGTTTGTAAATCTGCATAAGTTAAATTTATCTCATTTAACTCAGGTTGCGCTGCAGCATTGTTAGTGTCAGTCCACACGTTGGTTAATTGCATATCGGCTTTAACAGCCTGTGCGCCTAACAGCCGCCATTTAGCTTGCGCCATTGTTTCGCCAATTTCTGCGCTTAAATCTGTTTTGCCGCCATTAAAAGCACCAGAAGCAGTTACACCTGAGTTAATAGGTTCAACTTGGCTATCAAGTCTTCCATGGGTTGAAGGATTACTTCTGTCATGACAACCAGTACATTGCAGAGTTTCGCCTGCAACTAAACTTATCCAATGGTTATGCCGGCTACCCACTCGTTGACCATTTTGGTCGACTAAACTAAGCATAAAAGGTGTATTAGCTGGCAAAGTTACTTTTACCGAGCCATCTGGTTCAATTGGCGCATAACCAATAATTTCACGCATCAACTGCCCACCACTGCGGCCAAAGTCGGTTCCCATAACATTACGAACTTCTCGTGGCGGCATAGGCACACCTCGAATAAATCGGACAAATTTAACTGGCATATTATTTTGATTGTGCAAAGTTAAATCTTGTAACTGGCCTATTGAACTGCCGTAATCAAGCTCTCCGTCCATATCAAACACACTGGCGATATCTAATACAGCTAAGTTTTCCGCAGCTAGTTCTGGCGTAAGATTATCATCGGTATTTTTAATTGCCGGCGATGAATATGCTTGCATTACAAATGCTTGTTCAATAATTTGGTTGTCCGCTTGGCCTGCTAATTCACTTCTATTAACCAACTGCTGAGTTTTATTGGTTGGATCGTACAACCACAATTCATAGGCAGGTTGGGCTAATTGATATTCCTCTGCTGCTATGTCTTTAACTTGTTGACAAGTTTTGATTTTTTCTTGGTGAATGACCCGGCATAAACTCAAACTTAACAATAAACGACCACTGCCGTCTTGCATTGGGAATACATCAGCGAGTTGTCCCGAATAAGCGCTTAAGTCTTCATCTGCCAAATTAAAATCAAAATTAAATTGACTCAACAGAGGATATTTTTGCGTCGATTCTGTCGAGACTTCTTCTGCAGCTATATCCAAATTATCTTCAACATACTCATTTATATTTAAAACCATTGGAATGGTTTTAAACTCATCATCGCCCTCTTGCTCGGCTAGCCATATTAAATTGCCATCATCCATATTGATAAAACGGCGAAATTGACTGGGCAATTGCAAGTTTTCATTGATATTGTGTTGGTCAGTAGACCAACCATACACATAGGAGTTTTCGGTACCGTCCGGGTTTACTCGATATAAGCTGATACGATCGTTACTATTGGTATCCCAGCGGTTATATAAAATGCTGCCATCTTGCAAAATATGCGGGTACAAATCATGATTCATATTAAAAGTGATTTGCTGAATATTTTGCCCTAAATCATCCATAACATGCAGATTTATTGAAGTCGCGTTACGTCTGTCATTTAACGCTAGATACTGCGGACGACCTTCATCAAGCAACAAAGCTTTTGAAGTCTGCTGACGGGTAGAAGCAAAAACAATGCGGCCATCAGGTAAATATTTAGCGGCAAAATCATCTGCCAAATTAGCAATTTCATCACTTTGAATAATGGGATAAAAAGTTTTACTCGAATGCTGATACGACCAAATATTCCAAGTTTGTTGCTCGTTTAACTCTTCAACATCATCGCCGGTAAATTGTACTTTTAGCGAAAAGAGTAACTCATCGCCATTTGGCGCTAAGGTTAAATCTTTAATATCGACTATGGCGTTTTCACCAAAATATTGTAGAAAAAAATCGTCGCTGATATTCGTCGCTTTAGATAAAACTGAGGCGTTGTGCTTAAGCCAAATAGCTGCACCTGGGTTAAATTTGGTCGGATTTAAAAACTCATGGCTGGCTTGAATTGTTTGCTCGTCAAGCAAATAGCTGGCGCTGCGTTGTAAAAACACCACAGGGTATTCAACCAACACAGGATCTAATTGTTTTCCTGACTCATCATTTGTTTGCGTGTCTTGTGTACACCCAAGCAAAAGAAGAAATGTCAGCGCGACTCCGCTACAACTCAAAACCGGATTCATGCTTAATTCCTTTAATCCTTTTCTATATCTACAGAATTATGCACCTAAGTGCGTGTCCAAATTTACCTAAAACATCGTGCCTATTGAACATACGCTAGAGTATAATTTTCGCAAAACCGCTGTGAATACAATCCCTGTACGCTTCGCTTTTTCGTCCCTGAAAAAGAAATTTTGCTCTAAATTATATCTCTACCATATGTTCAAAGAATCGGGCATCGATATATGTTGAATGTGCTCCAATTGTCCGCACACGATGGATAGCAACAACTCAAATATCTAATTGGATATGTACTAGAAATATGATTAGGAGCAAAACTTCAATCGCCATGGATGGCGTTTGTGAGCGTACAAGGACGTATTCACAGCGTTTTTGCGATAATCATGTTCTAGTGCTTATCCAACTGCACCACTCCGATACTTGAAGCTTAAAGCACCAAATGATTGCAACTAAAAGCTCAAACTGGATACGTACTAGCAATATGGTTAGGAGCAAAACTTCAATCGCCATGGATGGCATTTGCGAGCGTACAAGGACGTATTCACAGCGTTTTGCGATAATCATAATCTAGTGCTTATCCAACTGCACCAAGCCGACAATCAATAAAAATCATTTTTAGGTTAGTAGATAATTAAATAAGAAGCTAGCAAACTAATTCACAATTTTGCCAACTAGGTCAAAATAATTTTCTACAACTAAGCTACACTTATCTCCAAGCTACATGAAAATGATGTTAGCAATAGTAAAAACGTAGTTTCTAACGTCACGGAGACAATAGAATGTTTAAAAATGGTCAAAGGATGAGGTCTATCAAGACTTTATTAATTACAGCAAGCTTGATCTTACCCGCCTATGCTGGGTCGTTAGAGCAAGCTCAATATATTCACAATCGCCTTGCTGGCGTGCCAGCATCAGCAGAAACTTTGTTGCAAATGCAAAGTTTGATTGAACAAGATGATGTGCAAGCAGCGGCCGCTATCGCGGTCGAACATCCAGATTTTTATCGAGTAACACTCAAATTATTTGCATCCCCTTGGACAAATATCGACCAAGATATATACGAGCCACTTAACGACTACAGCGCAACAGTCATCGGCATGGTAAGAGACGATGTCGATTTTCGCCAAGTGCTACAAGCTGATCTAGTATATACAGCGGATACAACTAAAGTTACCGCACCAACCTATCAAGTAAATAACAACAATCACTACCAAACACTTGATGAACAAGCAGTTGACCTAAAAGCAAACCTAATCGCCCGCACTCAATCAGAATTAACCGACTTACCGAGTGAAGCAACTGCCGGTATTTTAACCTCACGCGCAGCCGCCAAAGCCTACTTCTATTTAGGTACAAATCGAGCCATGTTGCGCTTTACCTTAATGAATCATTTATGTACCGATTTAGAGGCACTAAAAGACAATACTCGCCCTGCCGACAGAATTCGCCAAGATGTCAGTCGCAGTCCAGGTGGCGATAGCCGTTTATTTTTAAATAACTGCTTAGCTTGTCATTCAGGGATGGATCCTCTAGCGCAGGCTTTTGCCCGCTACGATTATCAATTTGATCGTGATACAGATCCTGAAGGTGAAAATGGGCAAATAATTTATAGCGACACTGTAGTTGGTAAATACCATATCAATACAACTACCTTCCCTTACGGTTTTAGCACACCAAATGACAACTGGGATAACTTTTGGCGACAAGGCATCAATCAAAAACTTGGCTGGTCGCCAGCTCTTTCGGGGTCAGGCCAAGGTGCAAAATCTTTAGGCGAAGAACTGTCAAACAGTAAAGCCTTTGCTACTTGCCAAGTGAAAAAAGTATTTAATTCTGTGTGTTTGCGCCCTCCAGCAACCGAAGCAGATAATACCCAAGTGAGCAGCTTAACCGACAGTTTTATTAATAACGGATACAAACTCAAACAAACCTTTGTTGAAGTAGCCGAATATTGTTCAAAGGAGAGTGAATAATGTTGTATCGGAATTATAAAAATTTGCTCTGCGCGGCGAGTTTAGTATTGCTAAGCGCATGTGGTGGCGGTGATGTAGCAGAAAATCCACCACCTATTAAACAACCAGACACCACAACCTACCAAGGCCCAGCACCTATTAATCAAGAAGTGCAGAACTTCAAAATTGCCGTGTGGGATAATATTTCTAGCCAAAACCGTTGTGGTGGCTGCCATACCCCAGAAACGCAGCAGCCTTATTTCGCAAGCCGTGAAGATGTAAACCAAGCCTTCACCCAAGCCAGTTTATTAGTTGATTTAGCCAAACCAGAAGATTCGCGTTTAGTTACCAAAGTGTCTAGCGGCCACCATTGCTGGTTAAGCTCAGATCAAGCTTGCGGCGAAACCATGACCCAATGGATTAAACTTTGGTCAGACGATAGAGTGGAACAAAGTAACCAATTGGATTTAACCGCTCCAGCTGAAAAGCTCCCCGGTAGCAGCTTAGCTTTTCCCGATGACGAAACTTTGTTTGTTGAGCATATTTACCCAATTACCAGCCAGTTTTGTTCGAACTGCCATAACCCAAGTGCACAGTTTCCGGTTTCACCATTTTTTGCCAGTAACGATGAAACTCAAGCTTATCAAGCAGCACAAAAAGCGATTAATTTAGACCAAATAAATCAATCTCGTTTAGTTGTCCGTTTAAGCCAAGAATTCCACAACTGTTGGAGTAACTGTGGTGACAATGCCAACCAAATGCGCAGCGCAATTGAAAGTTTTGTCGCTGAGTTAGACACAAATGATATAGATGAAAATTTATTAGCCTCTCGCGCACTCGCAATGACAGATGGCATAGTGTCAGCGGCAGAAGGTCGCTACGAGTCAGACTTAATCGCATTATACGAGTTTAAAGCCGGTGAAGGTTTGCAAGCTTTTGACACTTCGGGCATAGAGCCTGCGGCCAATTTAACCTTTTATGGCCCTGTTGAATGGCTTGGTGGTTGGGGCATAGATTTAAAAGGCGGCCGCGCACAAGCAAGCACAGCCGGCAGTAAAAAATTCCACCAGCTAATTTCATTAACCGGAGAGTTTTCAATTGAAACTTGGGTTACCCCAGCCAATGTTGTGCAAGAAGGTCCAGCGCGCATTATCAGTTATTCAGCCAACGATAATGAGCGAAACATAACCCTTGGACAAACCCAATACAATTATGATTTTATGTTGCGCCACAGCGAATCAGATAACAATGGTGCCCCTGCTCTCAGTACACCTGATGCAGACGAAATACTGCAAGCGAGTTTGCAGCATGTGGTGTTAACCTTTGATCCGATAAATGGACAAAAAATTTACGTTAACAATCAATTAGTCGCCGATGGCAATGCTGAACAATTAGCTTTAGGTACATTATCAAACTGGGATTCAAGTTATGCGCTGATGTTAGGTAATGAAGCCACAAACAATCACCCTTGGTTGGGTCAGGTGCGATTATTAGCTGTATATAACCGTGCGCTATCACAAGAAAGCATCACAAAAAATTATGATGCAGGTGTTGGTGAAAAGTTTGTACTGCTGTTTTCAGTCGGCCATTTAATTGATTTAGCCGATAGTTACATTATGTTTGAAGTCAGCCAATTTGATAACTACAGCTACCTGTTTGCTACACCTAAATTAGTTAATTTATCGGGCGCAAGTTTAACAACAGACCTCAACATAAAAGGTTTACGCTTAGCCATTAACGGCCGCGACACTTCAGTTGGGCAAACCTTTATAAACTTGGATGTGAACCTAACCAGTGGCACTAATTTAACTGAACCTGTTAGCTTATCTGAGCAAGCCAGTTTATTGGCTATCGAAAAAGGTTTTACCCAAGATGAGTTTTTCTTAACCTTCGATAAAATTGCAGAACATACTTATGCCCGCAGCGAACCAGCCATTAGCGAAGAACAAGCTAGTACAAGTTCAACTGAATATTCAAAAATTGCCTTGCGTAACTTTGCGGAAATCAGCGCGAGTATGAGCCAATTAACAGGTGTAAGCGAAAGCACAAGCTCAGTTGCTAATTTGTACCACACTATCAAGCGCCAACTACCAAATATAGAATCAATTGATATTTTTGTTTCAGCTCAGCAAATGGCAATCACTCAACTTGGCATTGCCTATTGTGATAGCGCTTTAAACGATGAACAAATTCGCAGCAATTGGTTTGGCACATTCGATTTTAATCAATCACCCACAACCACATATGCGGAAGCAAATCGAACAAACTTTATTGATAACTTATTGGGTAAATTAATGCCACTTGCTAATGCAGACACACAGCCGCTTGATCAACCAAGCAAAAGCGAAGTTGCTACTGAAATTAATAATTTAATCGACAGATTAAGCCAATGCGCAACCAATGGCACGAACGGCAGCAGCACGTGTGCGGCAGATAGAAGTTTAACCATAGCAAAAGCCAGTTGTACCTCTGTGCTTGCTAGTGCAGCGACCTTGCTGCAATAAGCCTGAAGGATAAGGACAAGCAAAATGAAAAAAAGACCTTTTCATGTAGATGCACCAATTTTACATTCAGACCATAGCAAACCCGTTTCGCGCCGCGACTTTATCGCCTCAGGGTTAAAAACGGGTGCGCATGTTATTGGCGGTTTGTCGGTATTTAGTTTATTTGCTAACCCAACAAAAGCATTTGCGGAGCTATCAGGCGATTTACAAACCTTGCGCCAATCTTGCGGCATTAATGTACAAGGTGCCGGTAAAATTCCGTTTATTGCGTTTGATTTAGCTGGCGGTGCCAATATTGCAGGTTCTAACGTATTAGTAGGTGGTCTACGCGGCCAACAAGATTTTTTATCAACCGCTGGTTATAACAAGCTAGGTTTACCAGGCGATATGCTGCCAGGGCAAAACCTAACCAATACAGATTTAGGTTTAGCCTTTCATTCAGACTCGCAATATTTACGCGGTATTTTAGAGCGCTGCGACGCCGCTACAGTTGAAAACATTAATGGTGCAGTAATCGCCGCTCGCTCTGAAAATGATACGGCGAATAATCCGCATAACCCTATGTATGCAATTGCAAAAGCTGGCGCGGATGGTTCGTTATTATCGTTAATTGGTTCGCGTAATACAGATTCGGGTGCAAACTCTATGGCACCACTTGATTTTATCGATTCGAATAAAAGGCCAACTAAAGTAGACAGACCGTCGGACGTGACAGGCTTAGTTGATATTGGCGATTTATTTGCCCTACTCGACCAGCAAGATGCAGTTGCGGTAATGGAGAGCATTCAACGCATCAGCGCACAAAAACTCAATAATGTATCTACGGGCATTAGCCGTGATGAAGTGATTAAAGATTTAATCAACTGTGGTTATGTTAAAAGTGCCGATTTAGCCGATAGATTTGGTGATACCTCAACTCTCGACCCAGCAGCAGATCCCGACATTGTTGGCGCAGCAGGTGTATTTAGCAGTGATGAATTTTTGAATGACAGAGAATTTCAAAAAACCGCATCTATTATGAAGCTAGTGGTTAATGGTTATGCCGGTGCTGGCACTGTGACTATGGGCGGTTTTGATTACCACACAGGTGAGCGCGGCACAGGCGAAATGCGAGATTTACGCGCAGGCCGCTGCATGGGCGCATGTTTAGAATATGCCGCACGTAAAGGCAAACCTTTAATGTTATATGTTTATTCTGACGGCTCGGTTGCCAGCAATGGCCGCATAGACGATTCAGAAGAAGGACGTGGCAAAGGTGAATGGACTGGCGATAACTCATCAACCGGTGCTGCGTTCTTTTTGGTATATAACCCAACGGGCCGTGCGAGCTTAATGGGGTCAAGCATTGAAGATCAGCTAAGGCACCAACAAATTGGTTTTATGCGCCCTGATGCTTCAGTCGAAACCGCATCTAGCCCAGCTGCCAACAATGTAAATTTATTAGTGCAAACTGTATTGCTTAACTATATGGCACTGCACGGTGAACAAGCTGATTTTGCCAATGTGGTGACGAATCAGGGTTTAGGCAACGCGGCAATGTTAGATAGATTAACCGCGTTTCAGCCTTTGGATTTTGGGGTTAATATATAAGCTTATACGCCCTAGGTGTTCCAGCTGGTAAATCAGAAATTTCGCTAAACTGAAAATTTTTGCGTTTATCGACTTTGTCCACTACATTTTGGGAGACTAAAATCTCCCAAGATTTAGCTGTATCTTCACCTAATTTACTCGCAGCGTTAACCTCGCGACCGAATACGTCTTGACCGCCTATAGATAAAATCTCTCCATAACCTATACCAATACATGGAATAATATGTTCGTTGGCAGGCCGTTCTAGATTATATTTTTTTGAGTCTTCCATCATGTCTAAAGCACATTGAATAGCTTTTTTAGGCTTTTTGAAAATTATTAATAAACTATCCCCTTCGGTTTTAATCAATATCCCGTCGTTTTCATCAACACAGTGAAGAAATATGCGTTGCGATTCGTAAATAACTTGCAAGAAATGGGTGATACCAAAATCGCTGACCGAGCGCGAAAAACCGGTTAAATCAGTGAACATAATTGCCCATGTTTCTGCAAATAAATCTTCAATTCGCTCATCAATTTTGGCTTTGTCTGCATCAGTCGTGCATGCAATACGCTTTTTTATTAACTGCGATAAACGATCGCTATACCCGCTGTTGGCAATATGTGTATATAAACTTAAAGACATTGAAAACTCTCGCTTGTGTAATTTCTTATAACATGCGCACTAACAATTTTATCTAGGTAGCATTTCTCAGCAAAAACTGTTGGCAGTGTTTATTGCTCTATTAATAAGTATAGATTTTTTCAAAAAAGGGGCAATGCAGCCGAAAAGCCATGACTACACAATCACATAGGACTGCAAATACCTAGTATTATTTGTATATGACCATATCAGACAATAAACCTTTGTCGAGAGGAACGTTCCGAGCAAATGACCTTGGTGTAAAATTATTGCTGTTGTGCTCTTCTGTCAGTAGACCCATTACCTGATAAAGCTCAGCCACTAACTCGCTGCAAAATACTGTGTCTAAATTTTCTTCTTTATTATTTAGCCACTTAAAACAAGCTCTCAACATTTCGAGCTTTCGCGTTTCAAATTGCCTATCAATAAAATGAAACTGCGCCAATTTTAGTTGGTACATATCGTCATCTGAAAATTCAACACCTTTTAAATGGCGCACACCAATTTTGCCTCGATAACTTATCATTCGGTCTGATAATGGGGTCATAATGACACTGCCCATCTTGCCACTAGACTCAAGGATTATCGGTTCATAGTTATAACACTGAGGTCGAATAACCATGGCGACGTGTGACCACTGACAAAATTGAACCACTTTAATTGTTCGTGAAATATAGTCTTTCCCGCTAAAAAATATCAGATCACCATTATTTAGCGTGTTAACAATATTTATTTTGCTTAGAAACACTGGCGCCCTCCTGACTGGTATTTGATTTAGCTATAGGAGCTGATGGAAAATGACTGTAATTCTCGTCCATCCAATAAATTGAGCCTATACATTTGGGAAAAAGAGTTGGACTTGATGTATTAGATAATACACATTACAGCTCAATAAAATAACCCCTTATTTTAATGTTCGGAGTACAATTCACGAAACTGTGGTAATAAGACAAATAAACAAGATTTAAGCAACGCGGCAATGTTAGATAGATTAACCGCGTTTCAGCCTTTGGATTTTGGGGTTGGTGTATAAACTACGCCATACCCAAGGCGCTTTTAATCTTACCAAACAATGTAGGTGCAGAGCTTGGTTTAGCGGCTTGTGCATCCTTCATTGCTTCAATCATAGTGGTAGCGAGAATGGTGTAAGCTGTTACCCAGGCTTCTTTGACTTCATCATTCCAGTCGTCACCTAATCCCTGCTCTAACGTCCACAATAGTGCATCGGCAACTATTGGGAAGTGTTCTTCTTTCACACCATAATCTATGTGTTTTACGCCGAGTTGTTGCACTACTGGTACTATGGCTTCTAGGTTGGATAAACCATTTACAGCCAAACCAATTGTTTGCATCAACTTTTTGCCCTGCTCGGCCATGTCGGTTGATTTAAACATAGGTTTTACTTGAGGGGCTATCTCAAATAGTCGACCATAAAATAATTCTGCTGCTTTTTCTGCAATTGGTGCAACTTTAGCGAATGATTGTTGAACGAGTTGTACTTGAGTTTGATTCATAATTGTCTCCTTGGCTTGTTGACCTATTAACTAGAGCAATTAATATACCAAACAGGTAAGTTACTATTTTTCAATAAGTTAAACAAACCCCTGCTTTTAAATTATTCAATTGTGGTATTTTTTATGCCACTTTTGGTTCAATAGTTTCTTTATGGTGCATTCTGTTGATGGAGCCAAGTTAGTTAGTGGATAGACCTTTAGAGAAATACATATTTAAATCATCATCAATGGCTATGGCCTCATAACCAACAAACTGATCTAATAATTTAAATCCTTGCTCTTTGCCTAAAATAAATAAGGTGGTTGAAAGTGCATCTGTGGTCATAGCGTCTGGACCAATAACCGAAACGCTTACAAGCCCCGTCGCTGATTTGCCCGTTTTAGGATTGAGAATGTGGTGATACCTTTGGCCATCTTCAATAAAATAGCGCTCGTAGTCTCCTGAAGTTGAAATTGCTTCGCTAGCCAATGGCAACAGAGCGGCTTGTTTATCTGCTTGTCTTGGGTGCTTTATCGCCACCAGCCAATTTTGTCCAAACTTGTCGCCCAACAATCCGGTGTCACCACCCGCATTTACCAGCGCATGTTGCACACCGGCTTGCTTAAGTATGTTCAAACAAGTTTGCACCGCAAAACCCTTAGCGATGCCACCTAAATCTATTTTTGTACCTTGTTTTAAAAAACGAATGGTCGATTGTTGTTCATCCAATAAAATATCTTGGTAATTGATAAACTGAGCCGCTTGCTGCAACTCTTTATCTGATGGCTTAATATGTTCACGATATTGATATAAATGCCCAGCGCTAGCAAAGGTAATATCAAAAATACCCTCGCTTAATTGTGCTATGTGTTGGGCTTTAGTAATAACAGTCAGTAGTTCATTCGATATTTTAAGTGGCTGAGCATAAGCTTGTTGATTAATTAACGACAATTCACTAGCTGGTTTATAAGGGCTCATGCTTTCATCCACCCCCTGCATTACAGCCACAAGTTGCTGTAACAATTTTTGTGCTTGTGGATCAGGCATTTTATCTGGTTGGTAAAACCGAATTTCCGCCGCTGTACCCATTACATTAAATTTATGCTCGAGCCACTTTGCATTCACAGAGCTGATAGATAAACAAGCGATAAAAGCACAAGTTGTGAGTAAAATTTTAACCAATTTATTCATAAATTATTTGCGCTATCCTGCTGCGTAATTTTGGTAATGTTTGTTCAACAAACCAGTTATTTTTATTTAACCAGATATTATTACGCGGGCTTGGGTGTGGCAAATTAAACAGCTCAACTGCTGGCAACTTTGCATTAATTTTAGTCTGTAACATCCCCTGCTTCACATTGTCAGTTACACCTAAATCATCTTCTTTTAAATAATATTTTTGCGAATATTGGCCAACTAATAACACCAAGTGTAAACGTTCGAATATATCCAAAATTGTATTATGCCAAGTGGGTGCGCAAGCTTTTAGTGGCGCTTTATCACCTGAGCCATTTTTTTGTTTGCCTGGGTAACAAAAAGCCATTGGCATAATCGCAAAGTTTTCAGCTTGATAAAATTGCTCATCTGTTACACCTAACCACTCGCGTAAACGCTTGCCGCTCGTATCGGCAAAAGCTCTATTGTGTTTATGCGCTTGCAATCCGGGCGCCTGGCCAATAATGAGTATTTTGGCTTGAGCTGATAATTGCACTATCGGTTTTGGCGACAACGGCAACTGTGTCTGACATAAAGTACAGCTGGTTATTTGCCGATATAACTCTATATTTTTTGATGCTGTTTGCAATGCAAATCCTTAAAAACGAACAAAGCGGCCATAGCCGCTTTGTTAATGCAAAAACGTAATTTAAAACTAAATTCAGCTTAACATTAAATCTGCTTTGGTATTGCTGCTATATACCTGTTTATTAGTTTGACGATGACAAAAGGCTCTAGTGCTTTTTGGATAATGTAAAACCAATTCGGTTGTTTTGTTTGCTAGCCCTAAATGCCCTGCTTCATTCAGCCAATAATGTCCTTTAGCTAATTTGTGTTTACTGTGTTGCTGGCAAAAATATGCCTCTTGTTGACACAGTTCACGGCCATTAATAAAAACCCCCGAGTGACCATTGGAAGCATTGGTAAGCACTTTATTATTCACTAACCCTTTCTGGGTCTGGCCGATTGCGGCTTGGTTGGCTAGTCCCCATAAGCCTGATTCAGCATCATACCAATAATGGCCTGCTTGAATGTCGTACCCCAATTTCATTTCAATATGTTCAATTTGTTCAGCAGATAAAACTTGTTGGTTGATGACAACTTCTTTACTAACACTATAAAAACTTAATAAACAGAAAAAGATAAAAAATGCGCGTTTGAAAATATTCATAATAACCTCTACTACTGGAAAAATGCTGCATCTGGCAGCTGACGAAAGAAAGGAAAAGGTGATATACCCAAGCTACTTGAAGATGCATGTTTCAGAGCTATCACAGCGTTTTTAGTACAAGGCATGTTAATGAAGGAATGTAGGCACCTTTCAAATTAACATAACGCAGTAATAGAAACGCTGTGAAGCTCCCGAAGGGCAAGGCTAAAAAGCATTTATACTGCGTTATTGATTTTGAAAAGGGATAACCATTATCTTCAATCAATGCCTTGTCTAAATGCTTTTTTATCTCTTGCTGAAATCTCGCATCTTCAAGTAGCTTGGGTATATTAGGTTTGATTAAATTGTAAGCAACTGCAGGCTAAATACAAGCCTGCGGTAAGTTTGTTTGGTTATAACTCAATAATAAAAATAGCTAATCAACTAGAGTTGGCGCTTGATAAATACTCTGGGGTGAATGCACAAGTATTGCATCACTGATTGGATATTTTATTTGAAATACCTGTGGGTTTTTAGCGCCCTGTACAGCAAACCTGTATTTTTGATTTTTGGACACCTTAGCATAAACAGTATGTGAACTGATATCTATGTAATAAAGATACGGATTTAACCAATTCTGATACTTCATACTATCTTGTTGATTGAATCCAACAAAAGTGATTATATCGCCGTTTTGCATAGCATTTTTTAGCTCTACCGCATTTAAAGGATACTCATCCAGCATGGCAAAAGTTTGAATTAGTGGATCGATAAACACCCACTTATTCAATTCAGACAAATAGGCTTCAGCTACTACATGACCTGCACCAAACTCTCGGCTTTCAACATCTTCGGTCATTAATCCCAGTATTCGAGTTGGGAAGCCAAGTGAATTCAATACAGCCGTAGCGACAATGGCATATTCAACACAGCGAAATGAATGCCCTTGCTGAGCTAAACGCAGTATTTCTATAGCGTCATGGGAGTTAGCTTGATTTGCACCATCATGCTGCCACTGCTGACCAACCCATTTTGCAATCGCTTCGATTTTACTTATTTGGGACACGCTATCGGCAAAACGCGTTTCCAACTCAAACTCATTCCTTAATTTAGTTAAATACTCGTTGCTAGTTGAGCTGAAATAAAACTTGTTCATCCCGTTATTCTTCTTGTTATTTATGAAACTTGTATCAGCTTATTTGTTCAATGCCTCTAGCCAATCTGAGGCTTGTTGTTGATTCGCGCCAGTTAACTCTCGGTACAACCTCATTGCTTTAAGTTTATTGTCAGAACGAACAGCATTAAATATTTCGGGGGTTAATACCGCGTCACCATGCGGTATTAAATTCTGTAGTTGAGCTAATTGAGCAACTTGTTTTTCTAATTGACTAATGCGCTTGTTTTGCCTGTCTAATAAAAGCAACAAAACAGGTAAAAAGCCACAGGCTAGCGGCAATAACCAAGTAAATTCAGTGGAATCCATAGTACTTCCTTATACGTTTCGAGAAATTAAAATATTAGTCTATCGTTTAGATTCCAGCAAGGTTACTGTAATCTGAAAACGACTTCTACGCTGGCATTAACATCCGTTGTTCCAGGTTGGCTCGCGCTATCACTACGCATTAATTTCATTTCAGCGACAGCATAGGGGCGATATCCTCCTTGCTCGGTAATTTGCATTGCTCTGCCGAGTTTGCCACCAGCGCTTTCAGCAAGAATCTGCGCCTTAAATCTAGCTTGTTCAACTGCTGCTGCGAGCGCTTGATTATATAAGTTTTGGTGATTGGAAACATCGGCTTGAACATTACCTACTCGTGTTGCACCAAGTGCCAAAGCGCTGTCGATAAGTTGATCAAAAGTATCCCAATTTTTAATTTCTACCGATAAGGTACGACTCACAACAAACCCGTCTTGAATTTGCTTGCGTGTATCTTTATCGTATTCGTAAACTGGCTGTATTGATAAATCAAAGCTGCTCACTTGGCTATTTTTTATTCCAAGGTTAATCCAGCGTTTAAGTATTTTGTCAGTATTGAGATCAACTATGCGTTTGGCTTGGCTAACACTGTTGTTTTTTTCTTCTACATAAACTTTCAGCGATAGTTTATCCGGGACTGCTGGCACACTGGCGCTGGCATTTACACGTACCCAATTCTCAGTTTGAGTGGATAAATGATTTTGCGCATTACAAGCTATTAAAAAAGCGGGTAAAACGAGCATTGAGATCCAGCTAATAGCGTGTTTTTTATAAGTTTCGATATTCATAAATTTGTTTATCCTGTAAATGAAGCGAGCAACAAAAATGCTGATTTTGGGAGATGGATTGGGGATAATTTAGAGCAAAATCTCTTTTTCAGGGATGAAAAAGCGAAGCTTACAAGGATGTACTTGCAGCGTTTTTGCGATAATTACCCCAAGCCTTCGACCATGCCACGTAATTTTTAAACAACTAAGCACTCCACACTCTTGCATAAGTCCCCATTAAATCATGCTAAGTTCCATACTCCCCAGCGGAAGTTTGTTACCAATTGTAAATCACACAGTTTTATAACTAATTCTAACCGCTAAGCAAAAAACCAATAACACACTAAAATTGCACTGGAAATCCCAGCCATATCAGCAATCAAACCACAGCTTATTGCGTGGCGGGTGTATTTAATGCCAACGCTGCCAAAATAGACAGCTAATACATAAAAGGTGGTTTCGGTAGAGCCTTGCATCACACTCGCCACACGGCCAGCGAATGAATCGGCACCATGAGTATTCATAGTTTCAACCATCATGGCACGAGCTCCACTACCAGATAGAGGTTTTAATAAACCTGTAGGTAGCGCTTCAACAAATTGGCTATCGCCATTAAACAATTGCACTAACCATCGCACGGCCGACAAAATACCGTCTAACATGCCACTGGTGCGCACAGCAGCGATAGCGACTAACATAGCAACCAAATACGGAATAATTTGCACTGCAACGGAAAAGCCTTCTTTAGCACCTTCGACAAAATAATCATACGCAGCGAGCTTTTTATAACCAGCGACTGCCAACACTAAACAGATAAAAGACAACAACAAGAAATTTGCCCAAAAAGATGACATTTCAGCTAACTGAGTGGCGGATAAAGTTAACATATAGCTGATAACAGCAGCCGCTAGTGCAAAACAGCCCGCAAAGATTACTAGCGGCTTTAATTTAAATAACGGCAATTTTTGCACTGTCGCCACAGCAATAATACCGGCCAAGGTTGAAGCAAGTGTTGCGAGTAAAATTGGCATAAATACGTCGGTTGGCATAGCCGCACCAGCTTGTGCTCGGTACATAAATACGGTCACTGGAAAAATAGTGACCGAAGAAGTGTTCAGCACTAAAAACATAATTTGTGCATCGCTTGCTGTGTCTTTTTGGATATTGTGCTGCTGCAAACTTTGCATGGCTTTTAAGCCAAGTGGCGTTGCAGCATTATCTAAACCAAGCATATTGGCTGCTAGGTTCATCGAAATATGCCCTTGCGCTGGGCTATTGGCAGGTATGCTTGGCATTAATACTCGAAACACAGGTGACATAAAATGGGCAAGTTTATCTATTAACCCTGCTTTTTCGGCAATTTTGCTTAAGCCCAACCAGAAAGCGAGTAAGCCGATTAAACCAAGCGATATATCCACACTTAATTTGGCCATATCAAATATTGCTTCAACCATACGACCAAATATATTGGCATCTTGATTAAATATCGCGCCCCCGCAGGCGTAAACAAATGCGCTTAAAATAAACGCCAGCCAAATTCTATTTAACAAACATCACTCCTTGTTAGGATCACAAGACAATTTGCGCTATATTTACGCCACAACAGACTAACCGAAAGCTTCTTGTGAACAAAGCGCTATTACCCGACCACTTTATCAATTTTATTACCCCATGTTTACCCAGCCACCTGAATTTACAAGATTTTATTGACTATTGTGGCAAACCGCTGCGCAAGAGCATTCGAGTCAATACACTAAAAATTTCAACCGAAAATTTTGTTGAAAAAGCACGTCAGCAAGGTTGGCAACTAACACCTATTCCTTGGTGTAAAGATGGTTTTTGGTTACAAAGGCCTGATGAACAAGAGCAGCAAATACAACTTGGCAATACGCTGCCACATTTAACCGGCGAGTTTTATATTCAAGAAGCCAGCTCAATGCTGCCTCCGGTAGCTTTGTTGTATAAACAAGGTCAAGAACTCGATTTAACCTGTTTAGATGTTGCTGCTGCGCCTGGTTCAAAAACCACACAAATGGCTGCGCTGCTCAATAATCAAGGTGTGATTGTTGCCAATGAGTTTTCATCTAGCCGAATAAAAGTATTATCCGCCAATGTTCAGCGCTGTGCCGTAACCAACACAGCACTTACCCACATGGATGGGCGTATGTTCATTCACTTGAAAGAGCAATTTGATGCGATTTTATTAGATGCACCATGCTCGGGTGAAGGCACTGTGCGTAAAGATGTTGATTCAATGAAAAATTGGACTGAGCAAAGCGTTCACGATATTGCTACCGTTCAGCGCGATTTAATTGATGCTGCATTTCACGCCCTCAAACCAAATGGTGTGATGATTTATTCAACCTGCACTTTAAACCAGATTGAAAACCAGCAAGTGTGTTTGTGGTTAAAAGAACAGTACGGTGATGCGGTTGAATTTGAAAGTTTGGCTGATTTATTTGAAGGCGCAGAAAACAGTACAACTGCTGAAGGCTTTTTGCATGTATGGCCGCAAATTTACGACTCAGAAGGTTTTTTTGTTGCACGTATTCGTAAAACAGCGAGTGTTGGGCATCAACTAGACAATCCATTTGCAAGGTTAGGTCAATTTCCATTTAAACCTTTGAGCAATAAAAACAGCCAAGAACTACATGCTTTTTTATCGTCTCAATTCGCCATGGATGACTTCCCTCTTGAAGCTTGCAGCCAACGCGAAACGAAAAAAGCGCTAGAAATTTGGTACTTTCCACCAAAACTCGAAGCGCTTAAAGGCAAAGTAAAATTTGCCCGCGTTGGCGTTAAATTAGCCGAACTAGCTAAACATGGTTTCAAACTAGAGCATAGCCTAGCAATTAACTTTGCCCAGTTGGCGAACAAACAAACTCAAGAGCTGAATGCAGAACAATGCCAAGCTTATAGGCAAGGCAAAGATATCGACGGTGATTTTGCTAAGCTTAAAAAAGGTGAAGTAATAGTTTGTTACCAAGGCCAAGCGCTCGGTTTTGCAAAAAAATTACCAGATAGACTTAAGAATCAACTACCGCGCGAACTAGTGAGAGATCACCTAAATTTTAGTGACTACGTGTAAAACAAGTCTTGGTGAGTTGAAATTTTTGAATATTAACAGATAAAGTAATAAAAATTAAAAACTCCCAAAAATCCAAAGTAACGTTAACAGAAATGAAAGCCTATAGGTCAACAACTGCTATAGGCTCTTTGAATAAAGCTTACATTAGGCTGTCAATACCTTTCCTAAACTCAGTGGCCTTGCAACCGAAGCCACAAGTATCGAATATCTTAACGATCATTCCTTTTTTAACTAATGGTATTGTTTTCTTATCTTTTAGGTAGATATAAGAGTATTGGCGAGTTATATATTCTTGCGCAGTTATAACCCCATCAGCAACGAACTGTAATTCACCTGAGGCTTCATCTTCCACGAATACTCTAACTTCTTGACCTTCTTGAGCCCCAAGGCCCTTACGCAAGGTTGTTTTAAAAAAAACATTATCGCCATCTAATTTTTTCTCAAGAATAAAAGCTCTAGCGGCAACTGCACTTTTGATTCTAATTTTTGTTTCACCGCCAGCAAAACCATCATCTAAGGCTTTAGCAAGTAACGATGCTTTGTTTGCTTCAGAAATAGGACATGAGCTATCTCTAGTATCTGTAAGCGACGTCTCATATCCAGAGAATGGAATGGTTTCAACTAAATTCATATTAGGTAAAGTCAATACTCGGATAAAGCCTTCCACTGACGTCCTATGAGTACACTGAGCTGGCCTTACGTGTTTTTTGCCCTTTTTGTCTTCATATACTTCTTGCTCATCGAATTTACTGTTATGCGTATAATTGACGATCTTGGCAGCTAATACCAAATCGGTAACCTTAGGTCCTTGATAAAAATCGTTGGAATCGGACTCTTCTGAAAATTCTATCTCTTCAATTAATTTTGCAGCCAAAGAACGATCTACAGTATTTGCCCCACCTTCAACGATAGCTTTATCTAGCGTACCTGGCAACAGCTCAGATAGTTTATATTTATCATGCATTTGGGGCTTTATTGACACAGAAAGAACGTTTAACGGCTTCCCATCTAGCTGAGATTGACTTGGCATTAAATTAACTGCCAACATAGGCTGAGATGGCAGTAGATTGAGATTAGATTCTGGAGTTGTTGTACAAGCTGACATTAACAACGAAACAGAAGTAACAAGCATTGTTTTCTTAAGATCAAATTTCATAGTAGTTCCTTAATTTATGTTTTAACTTTAGTTCAATAGCTTTAACTAATTTTTGTTGGGCCGATACATAGGCCTTTTCTACATTTTTTGGGCTATACCCGGTCATAGAAACCTTTTCAGAAATTATTTTCTGTCCAACTTCAATTAACGCAATGTCCGCTTCTAATTTAATTCCAATCTGCCCAAACCTTTTAATTTCCTGAGAGGAAATATAAATGTTTAAAGTTGTATGTTGATTAATCTCATTGATAGCCTTCCAATCGGAAAGTAACTGTTCGACATATGTCCGGACGAGCGGATATTCAGAGGACAGATTGAGAGTTAATTTTCTTGAACTCATACATTCAGCAAATAAGTCAGATAAAATTTGAGTATCTCTTTTTGGTTTATCCCTCCAATTGGCTTTGATAACAATAAAAAGTTGCTTCAACAATTCAATTTCTTCATTATTTGTTTTCTCGTACAGCCCGCATCTAAAGGGGGCATTTTTGAGTGGCAGAATAGCTGAATAAATTTTGTTGTATGAATCATCGTATTGAGCGCCAATGCGTTTAAAACTTCAGATTTTTTGAACCTAAATAAACCAAAGTAAATGCCTAATTTCTTAGAGTATTCATGAAGGTCAATAATTGGGGATGGATAATTAGCGCGTAATCCTACAAATTTTACTTTATTTGTGTACTCAGATACTTCTCTATTATTGATTTTATGGGATTGTAAGTTAGATTCAGATTCGACATAAGTTAATAAACGCTCTGATAATACTCTCAGTGAATCTCTTGAAGCTTCTTGTTGATTCATGCCTTGAGCAACAATAATGTATTCTTCGTCATTATCTGGCGGAGGTGCAATATACCACTCTGGAATGCCATTAGCGTAAACTATGTTCGAATATACAAAAGAGACCAGCAGAATTGTTCTCCTTAACATAATGAAACTCCTTTAAATTCTGAAACGTATACAGCGGCTCATGTCAATTAATCCGTATACAAAATACTTAATATAATAAAACTATTGTAGGGTCAAGGTTTAAAATTGTTCGCCATTTTTGAAGTGGATAGCCAAATCAATTTTGGTGTTCCTACGTAGCGCAAGCAAATTACTTCAACATGCAATGTTACTAATACAAATATCACGAACCCAACAAACATCGACGTATTAAAAAATAGATATAACCACAGGTTATAAAAATATCCTGTTTAAAGTTAAATGTTCCTTCACTTTCTGCAAAGTTAACTACACTTATTAATACTAAGTTTGAGTGTTCAGCAGTGTGCACTTAATTAGTTAGCGCAAAAAGGCTCAATCCCTTTGAGCCCTTCCCCTGTACCCGGACAGCCGTTTGTCCGGGCTTTTTTATGGGCGATATTTAGCTTTAAGTCTTACATATAAGGTGCGCTCGACCCTAGCCACCAATTTACCCTGTGTGTCGAACACTTCTAAAATAAATACAGGAAAATACTTTTCCCCATCTTTGGTACGTTCAACTATTTCATCAATCACTTGTTGGGATAATTCTGCTTGAGTATATAAGCTTGATTGGCCCGGAGAGATAAAATCAATATGCGCTGATTTATCCCATACATGATACTTGTCGCCTAAATTTGCCATTAGCATCAAGCTATAAACTGGATCTGTCATACTAAAAATACTGCCGCCATATTGAGTACGATTGGCGTTTAAATTGAATTTTTTGAATTTCAATTCAATAATCGTTTTGCGATAGTCTGCAGAAAGCTCGATAATTTTGATGCCAGAATATCGAAACGGTGGCCAAATATTCATACCACGACGAATTAACTTTGGAAATTTAAGTAACTTTTGCATCATATTTTCCACTAATAAATGTTATAGTTAGATGTTTTTCGTGCCCAGTGATATTTTTACTTTAATTTTACCCACTGGCTTATATAATCTAAACAAACTTAATAAATATTTATCATTATGTCTGATCAAAACACAGAGTTAAAAAAGGCTGGTTTAAAAGTTACCCTGCCTAGAATAAAAATATTGGAAATTTTACAACAGCCAGAAAACCAGCATATCAGTGCAGAAGATTTATATAAACTGTTATTAGATATGGGTGAAGAAATCGGATTGGCCACTGTGTACCGTGTACTCAACCAATTTGACGATGCTGGTATCGTAAACAGACACCACTTTGAAGGTGGTAAGTCAGTATTTGAACTAAGCCAGAAAAAACACCACGATCACTTGGTTTGTTTGAAGTGTGGTAAGGTTGTTGAGTTTATTGACAACATGATTGAAGAGCGCCAAGAAAAGATCGCTGAAGAGCAAGGCATGCGTTTAACAAACCACAGTTTATACCTATATGGTTACTGTGTAGATGAAGATAAATGTGGCAGCGAATAAGCTGTTACCGCTAGTGTTAATTAGGCTGTTAGGTCTGATTAACACTAACACCCACTCGTAAAGAAACAGCATTATGATCGGACGGTTCTGCTTTTAAGACCCGACTAAATACACTTCTAAAATTTTCTGATACAAAAATACAGTCAATATTATCTGCAGCAGCCAAACTTAACCTATTCATTTCAGCAAAATTTTCCAATAAGGTACCACGGCAATTGGCATTAAAGTCACCTAAAACTATGGTCGCAATATTTGGTTTAATATACTGAGCTGTAACATTAGCACTTGCTTGTTTACTCTTATGTGATTGATGGTCCCAATGAACATTGATTACATTAAATGCAATGTCTCGAATCCGAACAGAGACTACCTCACCAGTCCTTGTTGCATTCGGCCCATTAGGTAAATCAAAACGATATGAGGAATCAACGGCTACACCACTGCAACTATTTACAAAGATCTGAAAATGACGAGTCCAACATTCACCTAAAGCGTTAGCTAACGCAATTGCTCTAGAATAATCGCTGGGAAACTGAGTCGGTATTTTCCAGTCGTCTGCGCCCTCTTGAACAGCCAATATGTCAATACCTTGTTCTTTTATAAAATCTGCATATGTTCGTGCGCTTTGAGGCATGGTTTTCCAACCATAAATATTTAAAGTCATAAAATTTATAACTTGCAAATCGGGATCTAAAGTGTGTTTAGTACACCCCAGGATTAGAGGGGAAATTAGCAACATCCGACAAATTAACTTTACCAAAATCATTCCCTACCTATTTAAATAGACTTGCTGATAAAACGACAAAGGCCGCATAAATATGCGGCCTTTTAGAATTTAACACTAATTACAGGAGAAAGAATATTAATTCAAACCTAAACTAGCTAATTCTTTGTTTGCAACTGCAGCAGGAACTGGAATGTAGCCATCTTTTTCTACAATATATTGACCAGTTTTAGACAATACCATTTTTAAGAATTCAGCTGTTAACGGATCTAATGGTTTGTTTGGATGTTTGTTGATGTAAACATACAAGAAACGAGCAAGTGGATATTTACCAGTTACTGCATTTTCCATAGTTGCATCAATATAGTTAGTGCCGCTTTTTGCTAGTGGTACAGCTTTAACACCAGAAGTACGGTAACCGATACCAGAGTAACCAATCGCATTTAATGAAGAAGATACAGATTGAACAACTGAAGCAGAACCTGGTTGCTCATTTACGTTATTTTTAAAGTCGCCTTTACACAAACCAACTTTTTTAAAGTAACCATAAGTACCAGATACTGAGTTACGACCAAATAACTGAACGTCTTTACGCGCCCACTCACCTGTTAAACCTAAGTCACCCCAACGCTGTACGTCTGTGTCTGCACCACATTTTAAAGTAGATGAGAAAATTGCATCAACTTGTTGAATTGATAAACCTTGAATTGGGTTATCTTTGTTTACAAATACGGCTAAAGCATCGATTGCTACACGAACCGCTGTTGGTTTATAACCAAAACGCTCTTCAAAAGATTCGATTTCTTTTGACTTCATTTTGCGGCTCATAGGGCCAAACTGTGCAGTGCCTTCAGTTAACGCCGGTGGTGCAGTTGAAGAGCCAGCTGCTTGTACTTGAATAGTTACGTTAGGGTAAACTCTTTTATACTCTTCAGCCCAGAAAGTCATCATGTTAGCTAATGTATCAGAACCTACTGACGAGATTTTACCTGAAACACCACTAGTTTTTTGATATTCAGGTAAATCGCTGTCGATTGCGATTGCATTTGCGCTTAACAACACACCTGCCGCCAAACCAATTACCTGAGAGATACGTTTTAACATCATATGCAGCTCCAAAAGCTTGTTTATTGATTATTAACCAATCACAGCATGTGGATTGATTATTTAATTTCGATTGAGATTAGGTTATTACAAATTTATGTCAGTAATATTACAAAGATGACATTTTAAGTTTTTTGTTGTTTTATTTATTTTTGACAAAAAAAAGCCCTCAATATTTAACTTGAGGGCTTGTTTACAAATCTGTCGTTTGCTTTAGAACTTGTGTTCTATACCTAGTGCTAAAGTGTTTTTATCGCCTTCGTCTTCAGCTGTTACCCAAGTAAAGACTTTGGTAGCGCTACCTAGTTTGTAGTCAACACCTACAGAAACCGTTTTTACGCGCTCGTCAGCCGCTTTATCATCAAAGGTTTGATATTGCAGTTTGTAAGTTAATTTGCCAGCTGAGTATGCACCGTTAACCATCACACCAGTATCAGCTTCGCCTGTGCCATCAGAGCTCTCTTCACGTTGTACAACAGCACCTAACTTAAACGAACCAAATTTTTGGTTATATACAGCTCGAATGATGTCATGGTTATCAACATCATTGTCTATCGCAAGGGCTGCATATACTTTTGATTTTTTAAGTTTGGCGTCACCGTACATTACAGCAGCTGACACACCAGCGCTGTCACCTTCGGCAGTGTCATTCTCGTCATGGGCAATATAAGTCGCGCCGAACGAGAAGCCAGAAAAGCTAGGTGAAATATAAGTTACTGAATCGCTCTCACGATTTTCACCTTCAAATAAGTTTTTGATATCAGCGTTGTAGTCGTTGAACAAATCAACTTTACCTTGAGCCAATTTCAAAGCAGTATCCATACGGCCTAATCTTACTTGACCAAAACCACCTTTTAAACCAACAAACTGGTTACGAGCGGTTACGTTCTTTTCTTTAGATTCGTCAGCAAAATCAACACCAAATTCCGCTTGGTAAATAGCAGTTAATCCATTATCTAGTTCAACTTCACCTTTTACGCCAAAACGTGAAGAATTACTTTTTAAGTCAGTCGCAGTTTCAGCAGCATCAACGTATTGAAAGCTTAAATTAGCTTTACCATACACAGTAAGCGGATCAGCAGCTAAAGTGCCTGCTGAAAAACCTAAAACAGATACTGCTAAAATGCTTTTAGATAGTGTTTTCATGGAATGTTCCTGTATTAACATCTCAGCTCTTAAAGCCTAGATTTAACTGGCGAAATATCAAGCTGAATCAAAGTAAAATTAAAACTTCATTTAAACGATGCGAATATTGTATGAATGTTTTATTACAGTTTTATTTCATTGAAATATTTTTGTAGTAATTTTGAAATATTTATTTTAGTGATGCATGATTGGGGTGAAGAATTTGGTGCGAAAGAGCTCCGCACCAAAGGGTGGTATTATTTTTTTGCAGCTAACATAGCTTCAATTTTTTCAGTCGGCGTATGGCGTACATCTTTACCCTTGATCAGGTAAATTACGTGTTCACTGATGTTTTGACATCTGTCACCAATACGTTCTAGCGAACGTGTAGCCCACATTACGTCCATGATTTTTGGAATTGAGCGTGGATCTTCCATCATATAAGTCATTAACTGACGGGTAATGCCTTCGTATGCTTTATCAATTTTTTTATCCATCTTATATACGTCATAAGCAGCTTCGCTATCCATACGCGCTAATGAGTCTAAAACGGCCTTAAACATTTGTAAAACTTGTTGACCCATATGGTCAACGTCTACCAAAAATTGACGTTCAGTTTTATTAAAGTGCTCTTGCGCTGCTCGAACCATACGACAGGTTTCATCGCCAATACGCTCTAAATCTGCAATTATTTTAGCAATCGCTAGGATGATACGTAAATCAATTGCCGCTGGTTGACGCTTAGCGATTACGCGTGCACATTCTTCATCTATCAGCATTTCATAAGCGTTAATTTTTTCATCTTCTTTAATAACTTTCTGTGCCAACTTAGAATCGTACTGGCTAATGGCTTCTAAAGCTTGTGCAATTTGTTGCTCTACAATGCCACCCATGTCTAATACATGGCTTAACATATCTTCCAATTCTTTATTAAATTGGCCAGATATATGTTTATCTATTTTTAAATCCATAATTACCTCTAATTGCCCCTATTAATCAATGCGCTAGTAGATACCCAAGCCGCTTGGGTATAAGTATAGACAGCAATTAACCGTATCGACCAGTAATATAGTCTTCTGTTTTTTTCTTTTCAGGAGCAGTAAACAATTGGTTTGTATCAGTATATTCAATTAACTCGCCCATAAACATAAACGCAGCATAGTTTGATACACGTGCAGCCTGTTGCATGTTATGCGTAACAATAACAACTGTGTAGGTTTCTTTTAGCTCGTTAATCAACTCTTCAATTGTTAAAGTTGAAATTGGATCAAGTGCAGATGTTGGTTCATCCAACAGCAATACTTTAGGCTCAATCGCAATTGCACGTGCGATCACCAAACGTTGTTGCTGACCACCAGATAAACCAAAAGCACTGTCGTGTAATCTGTCTTTAACTTCATCCCATAAAGCAGCTTTCCGCAAACTGGTTTCAACCACTTCATCTAGCTGGCGCTTGTCGTTGATACCTTGAATACGCAGGCCATATACTACATTCTCATAAATTGATTTAGGGAATGGATTTGGACGCTGAAACACCATGCCGACGTTTTGGCGTAAACTTGCAACATCTACGTCTTTGTCATAAATGTTTTTGCCTTCAAGCAATATTTCGCCATCAACTCGGCAAATATCAACTAAGTCGTTCATGCGGTTAATACAACGCAACAAAGTTGATTTACCACAACCCGATGGACCGATAAAGGCAGTTACCTTGCCTTTAGGTATTTTCATGTCGATATTGTACAAAGCTTGTTTTTCGCCGTAGAACAAACTTAAGTTATTCATTTGTAATGCTGTTTGCTCCGGCGTTAAATCCGCTGGTGCAATTACATTTTTAATTTTGGCTATCTCTGGAGATACTGAAATCATCTTTTTAAACCTTTAAATCTTAATGTTCTAACGACTTATATTTTTCACGTAGGTGGTTACGAATACCAATGGCAGTTATGTTTAACGCCACAATTACGGTAACCAATAAAAATGCAGTTGCATATACTAGCGGTCTTGCCGCTTCTACGTTTGGACTTTGGAAACCAACATCATATATATGGAAACCTAAGTGCATAAACTTTCTATCAACATGGACAAATGGGAAGTTGCCATCAATTGGTAATGTCGGAGCCATTTTTACCACACCCACCAACATAAGTGGTGCAACTTCACCTGCTGCACGCGCAACTGCTAGAATCAAACCAGTCATAATTGCTGGGCTTGCCATAGGGATAATAATTCGCCATAAAGTTTCTGCTTTGGTTGCACCTAAAGCCAAACTACCTTGGCGCAATGAGCTTGGTATACGCGACATACCTTCTTCAGTTGACACTATTACAACTGGTAAAGTTAAAATTGCTAAGGTCAATGCTGACCAAATAACGCCAGGTGTACCAAAGGTTGGATTAGGTAGCGCTTCTGGGTAGAACAATTCATCTATACTGCCACCCAACATATATACGAAGAAACCTAAACCAAACACACCATATACAATAGAAGGTACACCCGCTAAGTTAATAACTGCAATACGAATAACCTTAGTTACGGTATTTTTAGCCGCGTACTCGTGTAAATAGATAGCTGCGACCACACCAAATGGCGTAACAATAACAGCCATCAACATAACCATAAATACGGTACCGAATATAGCTGGGAATACGCCACCTTCGGTGTTAGCTTCACGCGGGTCGTCTGTTACAAAACGACCTAACTGTACAAAAAATCGACCGAGTTTTTCTAGCGCTGACATATCATTCGGGAAATGTACGTCTAACACCTCAGCAATGCGTAAGGTCACAAGCTCACCACGCATGTCTTTAACCACAACTTCGTCGCGGTCTAAAGCTTTGCGCAATTGAAATAACTCATTTTCAAAACCCTGGTAAGCTTGTTTTAGCTCTTTGCGCTCTTGCTCAAATTCTGCGATGCGCTCGTCAGTTAATTTGTCTTTAAGCTCTAAAGCACGCTCTTCCAAGCGCATTTTTTCTAAACGGTAGTTTATCGAACCAATTTCACCGTTTTGTAAGTCGACCGCTTGCTCTGATATTTCTACAGCGCGCTCAATCAATTCTTCTAATCGAGCTGAATCAACCGGCTGGCCATCCAAAATAACCTTATCGACATAACCATAAAAGTTACCATTTCGACTTCGCTCAAACACACCTAAACCCGAAGGTGTGTCGGTTTTTTTGATATCAGTTTGCAACAACCAACGAAAATCTAATTCTACAAATTCGCGGTTACCGGTTTTGATCAATATACGCTCAACTGTTTCACCTTGAAAATCACCTAGGTCAATGCCCATGTTTTTCAAACGTTTAGCAGGAACTTGTTCTCTATCGTAGATTTCACCTATGATAACTTGCTTTTTGTCAGCTTGTTGCACGTCGAATTCGTACACGTCTGCAGGCCAAAAGAAGCCTAAGCCACGTGCAGCAATCATAACCAACAAACCAATTACAGAAATTAAGCTAATACTTACTGCACCGGCAGTCATCCAGATCCAAGGTGATCCTGATTTAAACCAATCTTTCATCAACAATAATCCCGCCGTTATAGTGAACTGTATTTATCACGCAAGCGCTGACGAACAAACTCAGCTATGGTGTTAAATACGAAAGTAAAAATAAACAATACAAATGCAGCTAAGAATAGAATTCGATAGTGAGTACTACCCACTTCAGATTCAGGCATTTCAACCGCAATATTTGCAGACAATGTACGCATACCTTGGAATACAGACCAATCCATAATTGGTGTATTACCCGTTGCCATAAGTACTATCATGGTTTCACCCACTGCACGACCTAAGCCCATCATAACCGCAGAGAAAATACCTGGACTAGCAGTTAATAATACAACGCGCACTAGTGTTTGCCATTGACTTGCACCTAGTGCCAATGAGCCATTAGATAAATGTTTAGGTACTGAGAACACTGCATCTTCTGCAATTGAGAATATGGTTGGAATAACCGCAAAACCCATAGCAATACCTACAACTAACGAGTTTCTTTGGTCAAACGAAATACCTAACTCATCTGTGATAAATAAACGCACATCACCGTCAAAGAAAACATCGTTAAACCAAGGGCTCGCCTCTAACAACAAGTAAGTCATCAATAAAATAACAGGGATAAGTAATAACGAATCCATACCTGTTGGCAAACTATTGAGCAATTTACGCGGTAAGTTGTGCCATGCAAAAGCGAACAAAATAATTGCAACTGGTAAAAACAGAATCAATATAGCTATAGCCGCTAAATGTTCTTCAATTAAAGGTGCTAACCACAAACCTGCTAAGAAACCTAAAATTACCGTTGGTAAAGCTTCCATAATTTCTACCGTAGGTTTAACCACAGTACGGATTTTTGCCGGCATAAAATAAGCCGTGTAAATAGCAGCTGCTAATGCAATTGGCACTGAGAATAACATAGCGTAAAACGCAGCTTTAATCGTACCAAAAGTAATTGGCACTAAAGAGAATTTAGATTCAAAATCATCAGATGCTGAGGTCGATTGCCAAATGTAATCTGGCTCACCATAACCTTCATACCAAGTTTCTTGCCATAAAGCAGACCAAGTGACTTCAGGATGTTCGTTTTCAACATCAAATAAATGCATACCTTGTGAAGTAAGGGTAATGTACGCATTTGCACGTGGTGAAATTGCCAAATCTAGCACAGCTTGATCAAACAACTTATCCGCATATAAGTGCGCTTCACTTGTGGTATAAAATACATCTAAATGACCTGAGCTTGATGTTGCAACAAAACTGCGACGGAAGAATTCTGGATATAAACCATTAATGTTGGTGTTATCACTTTTAAAGCTACGGATTTTAGTAAATTCACGACCTTGTTCTGCATTCACTTCAAACCACTGCGCAACATTGCCTTTATTGTCGGCAATCACGATTGAACTTGCACCAGCAAGCAAAGTTGAAGCTGTTACTTTGACGCCATGTTCAACCACTCGGCTCTGAGAAACTAACTTAACCTTGTTGGCATTGCGGACGTCAAATACATACATATAACCATTTTGCAGTACAAAGGCCCGCGATAAATCTGCGGTTAAATGCAGTTGGTCAACTTCACCTGTAACATTTGGTAATTCAACATTAGATTGAGACCACTCAATCTCATCAGTCATAAAGTTAACTTCGCCTAACAAACGAGAGTAAAACACGGCGGATTTGTTCTGAGTTTGATAAACAACACCAGCGCCGTCGTTTTCAGAGGTTGTTGCAAACGCAAATTGATCGATTGGCGCGTCACCCTCTATCTGTAAACCATCACGACCAAAAGGATATTCAATTCTTGGTTCTATGGTTCGACGATTGTTGGCAAAACCTATTTTAAAACCAGGTTTAATGATAACAACACTATTATCAGCAAAAGCATAAGCATACTGTTTAACATGCGGCATAGCTTTCGCAAACGCAGTGATTTCACTGCTGTTGTTTATTTCAAACTGCTCGATTAGCTTGGTTTTATCCGCACCATGAAGTTGATAATATTCAAGCGCAGGTTGATTGGTAAATCGATAAGCAGTTTCTACGTGATCATCGGTACCCAAGGCTAAAGTATTGTGATTATCCTCTAGCGCTATGGTTAAGTTAGGTTCGATAGAAACATCTTCAAATATAGGTTGTACAACATACAACAAATAGAAAAAGATCATCAAAAGAGCGACTAACACCATGATACCGCCAGTGGCGACACCATACTTGGCAAAGCGATCTTTGAACTTCCTCATCGCATGCTGTTTGTTTTGTAAAGTGTTTGACTGATACATTGAAAGCCTTAGCCTAATTGAGTTGCGCGCAGTATATGATACTTTTATGACAGTTATGTTACACACAACGTAATATTACCAAACTGTCATTTAATCAAATCGCACATACAAAAAAAGGCTTCCGAAGAAGCCTTTTCACATTCGAAACTGGTGACGAATTATAGAAGGATACTGGTTAGAAGCAAGTAAGCGATAATTGCTAAACCAGCACCAGCAGGTAAAGTAACAACCCAAGAAATAACTATGTTGCGTACAGTTCCCATATTTAACGCAGCAATACCACGTGCAATACCTACACCTAATACAGCACCAACTAAGGTTTGAGTTGTTGAAATTGGTAAACCTGTGCCAGAAGCGATTACAACCGTACTCGCAGCAGCTAATTCAGCAGCAAAACCTCGGCTAGGGGTTAAATGGGTAATACCTTTACCTATAGTTGCCATAACTCTATGGCCAAACAAAGCCAAACCAGCAACAATACCAAAAGCACCTAAAGGTAAAATCCACCAAGCTAATGCAGATTTAGCACCGATAACACCGTCGTGCTCAACCACACTGACAACCGCAGCTAATGGACCAATTGCGTTTGCAACGTCATTAGAACCATGGGCGAATGCCATACAACAAGCAGTTACTATCATTAATACCGCAAAGATTTTTTCAACGTTAGAAAACTGCTCTTCACGTGCTGCATTTTCATCAATGTTTAAACGCTTGATAAAAATACCGCCGATAATAGCCACAATAATACCGACTATGATTGCATATACATATGCTTCGGTCGTGCTAATGCTGATTGATGCATCTTTAAATACGTGTTTTAAACCTTTTTTAATGGTAACTAAAGCCATTACAAAACCACCAAGTGCCATATAAATAGGTACATAACGCTTAGCATTTTTAATAGGGTTTTCGGTATCAAATATAAATCGTTGCGCGCTCATAAAGATAATATAAGCGAGTACACCAGAAAGTAACGGGGTAACAATCCAACTACCAACAATGCCACCAACTTTATTCCAATGAATTGCTTCGCTACCTGCTGCAACAATTGCAAAACCGATAATCGCACCAACGATTGAGTGAGTTGTTGAAACAGGCCAGCCCATATATGAGGCAACCGCCAACCAAGTACCTGCGGCAATAAGCGCAGAAATCATACCGATAACGAACAATTCAGGTACGTGCATAAAGGGTTCAGCATCGATAATACCTTTACGAATTGTTGATGTTACTTCGCCACCAGCTAAATAAGCGCCGGCGAATTCAAAAATCATCGCAATAATAATTGCTTGTTTAATAGTTAAAGCTTTCGATCCAACTGAAGTGCCCATTGCATTTGCAACGTCATTGGCGCCAATTCCCCACGCCATAAAAAAGCCGACAACTGCCGCTAAAATAACCAGCATTACGCCGTAAGTAGTTAAAATATCCATTGGATTTCCTGAAATTAAACTTATTAAATTATCTTGCTAGAAGTAGCTCTAAACGACCACCGACAGATTCAGCTTTATCTGCTAAATCACCAACCCACTCAATTACGTCATATAAGAAAATAGCATCAATTGGGTTCATCTCTGTTTCAGCAGCACGAACAGATAAACGAAGACCGATTTGTAATTTATCTGTGTCTTCTTCGATGCTTGCTACTTGAGATATGATTTTTTCAACTAGGTCAACTTCACGACCACGAAAGCCGGTTTCGAGTAACTCGTCTAATTCGTTAATTGCTTTTGCCGCCATATCAACAGCATCAATACAACGGTTTAAATAAACCATAAAGTCGTTTTGTAAACTTGCTGGAATTAGTAACTCTCGACCAATCACACGACCTGCGATATCTTTTGCTTTATTGGCAATTTTGTCTTGTTGAACAAGCAGCTCAAGCAAATCAGCGCGGTCAACCGGTAAAAATAAACCTTTTGGCAACTGAATTCGCAATTCACGTTTAATTGAATCAGCGTCTTTTTCAAGTTTAGATATTTCATCTCTAACTTCTTGTGCTTTGACCCAATCAGCGTTGAATACAGCTTCAAAAAACGCTGGGAGTTTGTCAGCCGCGGCTTTAACAACATCAATGTGTGATTCAAGCGCTTTAAAAGGGGACTTACCAAATACGCCTAAAAATGAGTTTCCTGACATAAATAAACCTTTATATTTACTTTGATGACGCGGCGGATTCTACACCAATTCAACCAAAGATGACTAAGTTTCAGAAAAATTAATTATTTGTTCACAAAATTATTATGGCTACACCATGACAAGTTCGCCATTATCGGCCAAAGTTTTCATAATGTTGCTTGCTTGTAACTGTGTGCTTTGGCTGACTTTATTGGTTTTTTCGCGTGTTTGGTCAATTTGATTTTGAATTTGCATTATCGCTTTTTCAAACGCATCTATATGCTGCAATTGGTCACTTGCATTATGGAAACTTTGTAATGCTGCACTAGCTGACTCTTGTGCTTGCGAACGAACAACCTGGGCATTTTCATATAAATCGACCGCGGTTTGTTTTTGTTCATTTGAAAGCTGGTCAATATTTTTCACCACTTGCACTAATTCATCTGATGATGTGCGCAACAATTCTAGGATAGACGAAATATCAGATAGTGACTCTTGGGTGCGCTTAGATAAACTTCGAACTTCATCAGCAACCACAGCAAAGCCTCGACCATGTTCACCTGCCCTTGCAGCTTCAATCGCAGCATTCAGCGCCAACAAGTTGGTTTGCTCGGCAACACTGCCTATGGTGTCTACTATGGTACTTGCTTTGTCGACTGAATCTAATAAGAGCTCAACCGATTGATAACTAGTTTGAGTAGAAGCGTAGATTTTTTCAGCGTTGTCAGTCACTAAATTAATTTTCTTGTTGCTGTCAGCAATAAAAGTTTCGGTTTTTTGCGCGTTTTTCTGCACAGTTTCTGCGCCTGTATAGACTTCTTCAGCTAATGAAACGAGTTCTTTAATAATATGCATATTCCCTTGCATTTTGCCGTGCACTTCACCGGTTTGCAGCTCTATTTCTTTACTTTCACTGACCAAGCCGTCTAACGCAGTCGAGATTTGCGACAAGGTGTGATTTTTGCCTTCATTTTCTTGTTCTATTTGATCAAGTAGCTGATTAAAACACATAGCAACTTCATCTATTTCAGTTTTATTTTTTGAAACCTGGATACGTTCAACTTCACCTATTGCAACTAAACGATGGAAATTTTTACGCAACTTACGTACAGGTTTAACCACCCAAGCATATTGAAAAGCCATCAAGCCAATAGCTACTATCATTAGGACAATTGCAGCGGAATAAAGCACTAAACGGGTTTGACTATCAACTTGCTGCTGGTGATGCAACAATTCGTCTTCAAGTAAAATATAGTCAGCTTCAAAATTATCTACTTTATTACGAAGATTGTTGTACGAAGTGCTTACTAAACGCAGTGAGTTTTGGGTATTGCCTACTTCTTTAGGATAACGATTGACCTGTGCATTTAAGCTCGAAATCAACTCATCGCCCATTTCGTCTGCTTCGACTGCCATGCCAAGGGAAAACTCATCTTCCTCTTCTTCAGACTCTGGATATATATCAAATCTATCCAATTGTTTTAATACTTGAATACTCGCTTTCAGCTCAGCCGCTTGATTTAACAATAAGCGCGAGTCAGTGCCGGATTCAGTTGAGCTAAAAGTACGCTCACGTCGATAGGATAAACCTGCAACCCCATTAGCTATTTTGACGGCAATAGGATAATAAGCTTGCGCTAATTCAGGATTACTTTGACTACCTTGCTCTATATATTCAAGCAAACTTTGGCTGTCAGATAACAAACTTTTTTCTGCAAATTGCAACAAGGCTTCGCTATTTGCGCCTAATTTTCCAGCTGCGCGCACATCATCTTCAATAAATTGAATAAGTTGTTCAATCTGCCCTACAAGTGCTTGATAAGAAGTATTGTGACTATTTTTTAAAGTAGAAGAAATAACTTCTAACGTTTCTTTGGCTGCATTTAGCTCTAGCGAATCACTGGTGGTTAAATAACTATTGACTTGGTTCTTAAAAACTTGGGTCAATTGGTTTTTAGTTTTTTGATACTCAGCCAAATTTTGTTGGACTTGTTGCTGCTGAATATTTGACCAAACTAATAATGAGATAAGCCCTAGCCCAATTAAAATCAGGATTGATGAGGATATTATCGAAAAACGAGAAATGTTCATTTACTGCTTCATTGCGTGTTCAGCTTTTTTGATGAGGCTAAAATAACAGCCGATAATGACACTTTTGTTACAGTTGTCATAATTCTTGTCATATTTTCCGATTAGCCAAAGCGGTTTGTACAAACAAATAATTGAACGCAATATAGATTTTGTAATAAGCCTTACCTATACTTAAATTCACTTTTACAAGCCTCTGATATAGCGATTATTTTTATGCAAAACCAACTTATCATCTCAATTATTTCTGCGGACAAACCCGGTATTATCGAATTATTATCAAAAACTGTCAGAGCCAACCATGGAAACTGGTTAGCAAGTAATTTTTGCCGAATGTCTGGCCAGTTTGCTGGTATTGTTGAAGTTGAAGTCGCCCACGAACACCAAACAGAATTAACCAATGCAATCCAATCTTTAACTCAGCACAATATTCAATTGCATATAGCCTTAGGTGCCGAAGCTAATAACATTGAATGTAACCTAGCTAAGTTAACTGTTGTCGGTAACGACAAAGCCGGGATCATAAATCAAATCGCCACCAAATTAGCAGCATTAAAGGTTAATCTGCTTAATTTGAAATCTAGTTGCGAAAGTGCGCCTAACTGGGGCAGCCAATTATTTAAAGCAGAAGCGACTCTTGAACTACCTTCTGAATTAGATATAGATGATGTACAAGAAGCACTAGAAGATATAGCCAATGATTTAGTGGTTGAAATTAACCTAGAGTAATATTTTTAGCCAAATTGCTTGGGTATAAATATGACAGCTGTAATAAAACTGCAACAGACAAATTATCTAATGACTGCAGATCACTAAAAGTAAGAACAAAATTTAAATGGCAAAAGACAAATTATTTGTTGAAAAAGAGCTCAGTTGGTTATCGTTTAACGAACGAGTATTGCAAGAAGCAGCTGATAAAACAGTTCCTGTTGTTGAGCGCGTGCGCTTTTTAGGCATTTTTTCCAACAATCAAGACGAGTTTTTTCGCGTTCGTGTTGCTGATGTGCGCCGCCGCGCTTTATTAGAAAAAGAACAAAATGAAGAGCACGCGGCTAAATTACTTGTCAGTATTCAAGAAAAAGTCATATCGCTCGCCACCAAGTTTGACGCTATTTATAAAGAAGTAGTCCGTGAACTTGCAAAGCACAAAATATACTTTGTCGACCACTCACAGCTGTCTCAGTTTCATAAGTCGTGGTTGATTGATTTTTTCCAGCAGCAAGTTGTTAAACATGTACGTCCGTTAATACCATCCAAAACACGTAAACTGATTGATTTAATTGAAGACAATACCACTTATCTCGCGGTGCAAATGACCAATGGTGCGCACACTGATTATGCTGTTGTGGAAGTACCGACGAATGAAGTATCGCGTTTTATTCTGCTTCCGCCAGAAAAAAGCAAGGTAAAAAAAGAAGTTATATTATTAGACGACGTTCTGTTATTAAATCTTGCGAGCATCTTTCGTGGTTTTTTCCAATTCGATGAAATTAGCGCATACAGTTTTAAAATGACCCGTGATGCTGAATATTACGTTGAAGACGAAATTGATCAAAGTTTAGTTGAACAAATGTCTGAAAGTTTAAAACAGCGTTTTAGTGCCGACCCAACACGTGTAGTTTACGACAGGGAAATGCCGGCAGCCATGCTGAAATTTTTGAAAAAACATCTGCAAATATCAGACAACAACGAAGGTTTGTTGCCTGGCGGTAAGTATCGCAACTTTAAAGACTTTATTGGTTTCCCTAATTTTGGGCGTAAATACTTAGAAAATCCGAGTTTACCAGCGCTGACAAACAGTCAGTTTTCATCGTTTGATAGTGCTTTTGAAGCCATTCGCCACAAAGATATTTTGTTATATTACCCGTATCATAGTTTTGACCATTTCACTGAATTAGTTAGGCAAGCAGCATTCGACCCTGCTGTGACGCATATCCGATTAAACATCTATCGAGTGGCTAAAAATTCGCGCATTATTCATTCATTGATAGATGCTGTTAAAAACGGCAAAACAGTTCATGTAGTGGTTGAGCTAAAAGCACGTTTTGACGAAGAAAATAATATTGAGTGGTCACGTATTATGACTGACGCGGGTATACGCGTGTCATTTGGTATTCCTACATTAAAGATTCACTCTAAATTGTGTTTAATTCACCGCAAAGAAGGTGACAATTTAAGCCGTTATGCCCACTTGGGTACAGGTAACTTCCACGAAAAAACCGCTAAAATTTACACAGACTTTAGTTTATTTACTTGTCATCCAGAAATTACTCGTGAAGTCGAAAACGTCTTTGACTTTATTGAATACAGCTATAAACGCTATAAATTTTATCACTTGATGGTTTCGCCAATTAATACGCGTTTGTCCATTACCCAAATGATTGACCAAGAAATTCAAAATGCTCGTGCAGGTAAATCAACAGGTATTTGTGTCAAAGTAAATAACTTGGTTGACGAGCCAATTATTCATAAATTGTATGAAGCCAGCCAAGCTGGGGTTAAAATTCGCCTAATCATTCGCGGTATGTGTAGCTTAGTTCCTGATATTAAAGGGGTAAGTGATAATATTAAAATTATCAGTATAGTTGATAGATTTTTAGAACATCCGCGGGTAATGATTTTTGACAACGCAGGTGATAAAAAAGTTTATATTTCTTCTGCCGACTGGATGACCAGAAATATAGAGCATAGAATTGAAGTTACCTGCCCTATTTACGATGAAAAGTTAAAACAAAGAATCGTTGACATTTTTGAGCTTCAGTTCAAAGATACCACTAAAGCACGTGTTATCGACGCTGAGCAAAAAAATGATTATGTAGCACGCGGCAATCGCAAAAAGCTGCGTTCTCAAGTCGAAACCTATAATTATATTAAAAAGTTAGAGGATAATTATATCCCCTAGCTCCAAAACAAGGCCATCACATGACATCAGCCACAACAAATGAAAGAGAAATAATTGCCGCACTTGATATAGGTTCTAACAGTTTTCATTTGATTGTGGCACGGATTGTCGACGGCTCAATTCAAACCCTGCACAAAGTAAAACAGCGAGTTCGATTAGCTCAGGGTTTATCCGCCGATGGTACACTTAATCAAGCCGCAATCGACCGAGCGATAGACACCTTAAAACAAATGGCGCAAACCCTGCAGGACATACCGTCACATAATGTTCGTGTTGTTGCAACTTACACTTTGCGTAAAGCCACTAATGTACAAGAATTCTTAAACCAAATTGAAAGTGTTTTCCCCTACCCAATCGAAATTATCCCAGGTAAAGAAGAAGCACGTTTAATTTATCAAGGTGTAGCACATACAGTTGCAGGTGATGAAAACCGCATCGTAATAGACATAGGTGGTGGTAGTACCGAATTTATTATTGGTCAGCATTTTACCCCACTAAAACTCAGTTCTCGTTCTATGGGTTGCGTTAGTTTTACCGAACAATATTTCCCTCAAGGAAAAATAACCGAACGCAATTTCCAAAAAGCTATATTAGCCGCAGAGCGTGAACTAGAGCCTATCGCTGATTCGTACAAATCTGTTGGTTGGAAAAGTGCACATGGCACCTCAGGTACGATTAAGGCGATTAGAGAGTCTATTGTACAAAACGGCTGGAGTGACGGCGAAATAAAAGCGAATCACTTAGAAAAACTTAAACAAACCCTGATCACCTTTGAAAATATTAACAATATAGATATTCCAGGTGTGAGTGAGCACAGACGACCGGTTCTCGCTGGTGGTTTAGCTGTGTTAATAGCCGCATTTGATAGCCTTAATATCAGCAGTATGCGTTATGAAGACGCAGCGCTACGCGAAGGTGTGTTGTATGAGATGGAAGACAGGTTCCAGCATCATGATATTCGTGAACGCACAGTTGAAAGTTTGAGCCAAAGATACGCAGTAGATACAGCACAAGCGGCTCGTGTTCACAGATCAGCTAACTTCATTTTTGAACAAATTTCTGATAGCTGGCAATTAAACAAAAAAGATTTTCAACAACTGTTGAGCTGGGCAGCCAGTTTACATGAAGTTGGCCTGCATATTCATTCGACCGGTTACCACAAACACAGTGGCTATATTTTAGAACACACGGATATGCCAGGTTATAACCTAGAACAACAACTGGCTGTGGCTACTTTAGTTAGGTATCACAGAAAAAAACTAAAATCGGCCGAAATTGCCAATTTTAACTTTTATAAATCGAACAAAATTGTCAGATTAATTCGCATTTTGCGCATAGCTGTTATGCTCAATTTACGCCGTATTGAGGGTTATTTACCCCAATACAAAGTCAGTGTTGCAGGTGAGGCGTTAGCCATTCAATTCCCGGATGGCTTTTTAAGCGAGCAACCTTTACTGGAAGCAGACTTGCATTCTGAAGTTGAAATGCAGACAGACGCAGGGTTCGACTTTTCTTTTAGTTAATAAGCTATGCCTATTAGCATTGTAGTTTACGCTGATAGGCGAGGCTTTCTAGTTCGTCGTTGGCGAGTGACCACAAGGTCATTAGGAAAGCTGAAAGAAAAACAACTACCTTGGTCCACCACACTGTCTATATCCAGTTGGCTTTTATGATGAGCTAACACATGTTTGACAATAGACAAACCTAAACCAGAACCACCTGTGGTGCGCGAGCGCGCTTTATCAACACGATAAAACCTTTCTGTTAGCCTATTTAAATGCTGTGGCTCTATGCCTTCACCATTATCCGTCACACTAAAAACAGCGGCTGTGCCCTGCTTTCTCCACGACACTTTAATTTCACCGCCCAGCGGTGTGTAACGAATTGCATTTTTTACTAAGTTGGTAAAAGCACTACGCAATTCATCTTCGATGCCATGAATTAATAAATTATGGTCGATATCAAATGAGATGGCGTGTTGGCTCTCAAGATTGAGTTGTTCTGCTTCTTTTTCTAATAACAACATGGTTGCAGGTACGTCTACAATGTTGTCGTAGATATTTTCTTTATTCGCTTCAATGCGCGACAGCACCAATAATTGATTAACTAAACTGAACATACGCTCGCATTGTTCAGACATCATGCCTACGGCTTTTGTACCGGGTAAAGCTTGTGCCATATCAGGGTCTTGCATCATTTCAAGATAACCCTGCAACACAGTTAATGGCGTGCGCAATTCGTGAGAGACATTGGCAATAAAGTCTTTGCGCATTTGATTTAATCGCTGACTTTGCGTGACATCACGACCCAATATCAACACTTGGCCAAGCGCATACGGCACCATACGAATTTCTATGATGCTTTCTCTGTCTGTAGAAGAAGGGATCAGAATATATTCACCTGATGATTCTTTATCTTTGCTGTGTTTATGAAAATGCTCAATAAAGTCTGGGTAGCGTAATAAGTTGGTGATTAACAAACCTGAATCTTCAGGCCAGCGCAAACCAAATAACATTAAAGCGAGTTTGTTACACCAAATTATCTGACCTGTGTCTTCAACAACAACCGCAGCGTCAGGTAAAGCTTCAGCACCATCGCGAAAACGTTTAAGTACTTGGCCTAACTCTTTGCGGCGTTGACGATTCTTCTTTTGCAGACGATAGATACCGTCAAATGTATCTGACCACAAACCATTGCTTGAAGGTGGGTATAAATTCTTTTTCGAGGTTAACCAGTCATTCAGTCGGTTTAAATTGTAGGTATACCAGATCAGCAAAGCTGACAATAAAATCACAATACATAAAGCTATTTGATCAATCAGATATCCTATCAAAACAGCAACCGACAACAGTAAGATAAATCGACTAATAGCTCTTATGTATTGTTCTTGGATCATATTTTACACTTTAGCAGAGAAGCGATAACCCGCACCACGCACAGTTTGGATCATTTTGTCATGACCGTGCAAAGATATCGCTTTACGTAAACGACGAATATGTACGTCTACAGTTCTGTCTTCAACATAAACATTAGTACCCCAAACATGGTCTAATAGCTGTTCACGGCTATATACACGCTCTGGGTGTGACATAAAAAAGTGCAATAATTTAAATTCAGTTGGCCCCATATCAAGACCTTGCTCATTCGCGGTTACGCGGTGAGATACAGGGTCGAGTTTTAAACCTTGAACTTGAATCATCTCTTCTACGCTGGTTGGCGCAGAGCGGCGCATTACTGCTTTTATACGAGCGAGTAATTCTTTTGGCGAAAAAGGTTTGGTCATATAGTCGTCAGCACCGACTTCTAAACCACGAATTTTATCTTCTTCTTCGCCACGCGCAGTTAACATGATAATTGGAATTTGGCGTGTATATTCGTTTTGTTTAAGCTGTTTAGCTAATTGAATACCACTACCACCAGGTAACATCCAATCTAAAAGGATTAAATCTGGATACGGCTCATTAATTTTTTCTAAAGCTTCACCATAAGTTTCAGCTTCTAAGGTGTAATAACCTTTCTGTTCTAAAGCGAAGACTAACATATCGCGAATTGGCATTTCGTCTTCAACAACAAGTATACGGCTTGACATATTTTTGTTTCTCATCTTACTGTCCACTGTTGCTGATTATCTGGCTTAATTTTGACAGTTTTATGAACGTCATGCCAATTAAAAGACAAATTTGCAATATTTTTGTCACTCGCAATCTTTATCACCCATACAAGTACAAGAAATGCTTAGTTTTTTAATCGATTAAGCAAACAAACCAATTATTACACCAGCACTAAATTGTCACATATATGTAATAATAGGCTATTTTTTACCTTTGTAGTACTTCATCATACGACGACGGTTCCGCATTTGACTAAGCGATAACTTATTTTTCTTACCTGCGTATGGATTTCCACCTTCTCTAAATTCAATTCGAATAGGTGTGCCCATCATATCTAACGACTTACGATAATAATTCATTAGATAACGTTTGTAAGAATCTGGCAGGTCATCCACTTGGTTGCCGTGGATCACAATAATTGGTGGATTATGCCCACCTGCATGCGCGTATTTAAGCTTAACACGACGACCTTTAACCAATGGTGGTTGGTGGTCATCCTGCGCAGTTTCCATAATACGCGTCAACATTGCGGTTGATAGTTTACGTGTCGCTGACTCAAACGCTTCGGTAACAGATTCGAATAAATGGCCAACACCTGTACCGTGTAGCGCCGAGATAAAATGCAAACGGGCAAAATCTAAGAAGCCTAAACGACGGTCAATTTCCGATTTAATGCGCTCTTTAACATCTGTATCTAAGCCATCCCACTTGTTAACCGCCATAACAATTGAGCGGCCTGCATTTAGCGTAAAGCCTAATAAACTTAAATCTTGATCAGTTAAACCTTCACGTGCATCTACCACAATCAAGACTACGTGTGCATCTTCAATTGCTTTTAGGGTTTTAATAACTGAGAATTTTTCTACCGTTTCATTTACTTTTTTACGACGACGCACACCAGCAGTGTCAATTAATACGTATTCTTGGCCATCACGTTCCATAGGGATATAAATACTGTCACGTGTAGTGCCTGGCATGTCATAAACAATTACACGTTCTTCACCCAATATACGATTGGTTAAAGTTGATTTACCTACATTTGGTTTACCAACAATCGCCAGTTTAATCTTGTCGGCGTATTCATCTGGCTCTTGCTCTGCTTCAGCTGCTTCTTGTTCTTTTTCTTTTGCAAGCAAAGCTTCGTAATCTAAATCGTCAAAGTCATCTTCGGCTTCTTCAGCATCTTGCTCAATAACCGCATCTGGGTATTGTTCTAAAATAGGCTCAAAAGTTTGGTCTAAAAGTGCATTAACACCACGACCATGTGCAGCAGCTATTTGATAAACAGGGCCTAAAGCAAGGCTATAAAACTCAGCTGTTGCTGAGTCAGCGTCTATACCATCGGTTTTATTCGCAACTAAATAAACAGGTTTAGTTAAACGGCGTAAATGATCAGCTAACAACTGGTCTGCGGCACATACACCATCACGCGAATCAACCAAAAACATTACAATATCAGCTTCTTCAATCGCCTGCATAGACTGTGAGGCCATTTCAGCATCAATACCTTGCTCGTCGCCTGTAATACCGCCGGTATCAATAACGATAAATTGGTAACGGCCGTATGCGGCTTGGCCATATTGACGGTCGCGAGTTAATCCGGGAAAGTTGGCCACTAACGCATCACGGCTGCGGGTAAATCGGTTAAATAAGGTTGATTTACCAACATTCGGTCTACCCACAAGGGCTACCACTGGCATCATAATTTGTTTCTCCACTCTAGTGCGTTAATGACTGCTGCTAACCTTAAGTCTATATAAGAGCTTAGTAGAAGTTAGCGGGCGCGGATTATATCACAGCTTTTTTAAAGCTTAACGTTTAATGCTAAATCGTACGGGAATTATCAGGCTTTTCTACTAATGGGAAAGAATTGAGCAAAAAACCGTCGTCATTTACTTCTAAAACACTGCCTTGTGTATACCAATCACCTAATACTATACGAGTGCCGCGGCTTGGCGTGCGCGCATTTCTATGGATTTTTGGCCTATGAGTATGACCATGGATCATTAAATCTACTTGGTAACTTTCCATTAAATCGCTAACAGCTTGAGGGGTTACATCCAATATTTGCATATCCATAACTTGTTGCTGTTTTTCTTTACTTTGTTCCCTGCCCTTGGCAAAAATTTTAAAGCGTGTTTTTAGCGGTAAACGTAAAAAGATAAATTGAATGAATTTGTTACGAACAATTTTGCGATATTTTTGATAACCGGTATCTTGGGTACATAAACTATCGCCGTGCAAAATAACCACTCTTTGTTTGTTTAATTCAACAATACTGGGTTCATTTAACAACTGCACACCCGTTTGTTTGGCAAAGGTTTTACCAATTAGAAAGTCTCTATTGCCGTGAATAAAATAAACTGGGCAAACTTGCTCTGCTATATTTTTTAGTGTTGATTTAATTGGATTTAACCATAAAGATGGGTCATCATCGCCAACCCAATATTCAAAAAAATCACCAAGTATATATAAAGCTTGAGTATCGCAAGTCAACGATGAACAAAAGTCTAAAAAAGCTTGGGTGATATCGGGGCGACTTTCACTTAAATGTAAATCAGCAATAAAAAATACAGACATTAACTAACCTGAACTCTAAAAACTTGAAGAGTTAATTGAATAGAAAGGTGTATCAATAAGATAATTTTGCTGCGACAGTCGTCGTCACAGCAAAACCAGACAAATTATCGAGTAGAGATTATTCTTCTACTTTAGTCGCTGTAATCACAACATCTTCAACTGGCACGTCTTGGTGCATGCCATGGTTACCCGTTTTCACTTCTTTAATTTTGTTAACAACGTCCATGCCTTCAACAACTTCACCGAATACACAGTATCCCCACCCGTCCATTGATTCAGCTCTAAAATCTAAGAAAGTATTGTCAGCAACGTTAATGAAGAATTGTGCTGTTGCTGAATGCGGGTCCATAGTGCGCGCCATAGCTAAAGTGCCAATTTTGTTGCTTACACCATTGTTTGCTTCATTTTTAATTGGCGCACGTGTTTGTTTATCAACTAAACCCGCTTCCATACCGCCGCCTTGGATCATAAAACCGTTAATTACACGGTGGAAAATAGTGTTGTTGTAAAAACCATCTTTTGCGTATTGCAAAAAGTTTGCTGCAGTTTCAGGCGCTTTATCAGCAAAAAGATTAATTTTAATGTCACCAAAATTGGTAGTGAAAGTAATCATAATAGGTATCTCAATGTGTTGGGATAAAAGATGGCGCTATTGTATACCCAACTGGCGTGAGGATAAAGATAACAAAAGTTTTAACTTTTGCGCCGACAACAGGTAAAATGCCGCCTCTATTTAGCTTGTTAACCCCTAAAACGGATAATAAAACGACCTATGATACAGATATACAATACGCTAAGTCGCGAAAAACAAACTTTCACACCAATTAACCCAGGTAAAATTGGTTTATACGTATGCGGCGTAACTGTATATGACTTGTGCCATATTGGTCATGCACGTACCTATTTAGCTTTTGACAACATGGTGCGTTACTTTCGCTTTAAAGGTTTTGAGGTTAATTATGTACGTAACATCACAGATGTTGACGACAAAATTATCGCCCGTGCCATTCAAAACGGTGAAACCTGCGGCGATTTAACCGAGCGTACCATAGCTGATATGCACCAAGATTTTGATGCACTTAATTTATTGCGCCCTGATGTTGAACCACGCGTAACCGCACATATGCACGATGTTATTGACATGGTTGAAACCTTAATTAACAAAAATCACGCTTATGTTGCACCAAACGGTGACGTAATGTTTGATGTGTCGAGCTACGCTGATTATGGCAAACTAAGCAAACAAGACTTAACTCAATTACAAGCTGGCGCACGTGTAGAATTAGACAACAACAAACGTAACCCACTTGATTTTGTATTGTGGAAAATGGCTAAAGCGGGTGAACCAAGCTGGTCATCACCTTGGGGTGAAGGTCGCCCAGGTTGGCACATTGAGTGTTCAGCTATGAACAGCCAAGTATTAGGTAATCATTTTGATATTCATGGTGGCGGCTCTGATTTAGCTTTCCCTCACCATGAAAATGAAATTGCCCAATCATGCTGTGCACTTGAAACCCCATATGTAAATTATTGGATGCACTCAGGTATGGTGCAAGTTGACCAAGTGAAAATGAGTAAATCACTCGGTAACTTCTTTACCATTCGTGATGTTTTGCAAAAATATGCAGGCGAAACCGTACGCTATTTCTTGGTTTCAGGCCATTATCGCAGCCAATTAAATTATTCTGATGAAAACTTAAATCAAGCACATGCAGCATTGGAGCGTTTATATACTGCATTACGTGGTTTAGATGCTCAAGCCACATCAGAGCTTGATATACAAGATGAAAAAGTCGCCGCTTTTTGCCAAGCAATGGATGATGACTTTAATACCCCAGTTGCTTTATCTGTTTTATTTGAGCTAGCCAAAGAAATTAACGCAGTTAAAAACACAGATGCAGCAGCGGCCAAAGCTAAAGCACAAGTGCTGGTTAGCCTTGCAAACTTATTAGGTATATTGCAACAATCACCAGAAGACTTCTTCAAAGGTGGTGTAGATGCACAAGATGATGAAGTTGTGGAAATTGAAGCTTTAATCGCACAAAGATTACAGGCACGTAAAGACAAAAACTGGGCACTTGCTGACGAAGCGCGCGATAAACTAACGGCTATGGGAATAGTGTTGGAAGATGGCCCGAATGGTACGCAGTGGCGTCGTAAGTAGGTTATTGAATATAAAGCACATCTTGATAATTCACAGTTCAGATTTAAACATGCAAATCTGACTGTGAATTTTGTAGCAACCGGATATGCGCTACACAATCGGTAATTGGCACAATAAATCTTGCTGCATCATTAAATATTACACTCGTCCTACAAAAAAGAACTGACGGACAGCGTAAACCCGTCGCACTCTGCACTACTCAGGTCAACATCGTAAGAAATGGGATAACCAAAACTTTCATCAAATGAAGGGAGATTTTCAATTGAGTCGATAGAACTCAACATATTTTCAAAAATCTCATCTATGGTTGGATAACTGCCATCTCTAACTGCTAAGAAAGTTCCTAGGTCAGGTACGTACAGTTGTGTAATAACATTGTTTTCGACTGTTATTTCTACAGGTGGAAATATATCTACATTCGGACAATCACTAGGATAATTTGCATAAGTATAGGTATAAGTGTTTATTTCAAGATTATCCCATTTGTGTTTATTGGCACTAATTAAGCCTTCTAATTCAAACCTTGAATCTTGATCAGAGGTGCCATTACAGCCAACAAGAATCAAACTGCACATTATTAACTGGATTAACTTCATCGACCTTCCTTGTATCATTAGTTTCAAAAGGCATCATATGTTAAAGCCAAATAAAAAAGTGTAACTTATTGTTACCTTGAAGAAATACTATTACTACCCCTCACCCGATATCTTGGCCTGCTTTACGTCCGCTTCTTCAATATTCACTTGCTCGATTGATTTAAATCGAGTTGATATTTTATCTGCCGATATATGAATTTTTCGCACATCATCTGCCGCTTGGTCTATATGTCTAGCGAGCATGTCAAAGCGACCTTGGAAGCGGTTAAAATCTTCAGCCAAATGAATTAAATGTTTTTGAATGGTGTGAATTTGTCCGCGGGTTGCTTCGTCTTTGAGTACAGCTTTTGCTGTGGTTAATACCGCCATCAGCGTACTAGGTGATGTTAACCAAACTTTTTGCTGCCAAGCAAAATCAACAATATCTGAATGATAAGCATGTATTTCGGCAAATATTGCTTCTGCTGGTAAAAATAAAATAGCGCTGTCGGCGGTTTCTGGGGGCAATATGTATTTGTCGGCAATGTCTTGAATATGCTTTTTAATATCTTGTTTAAACTGACGTTCAAAAGCACGTTTTTCAATTTCGGATATTTGTGGCTGAATTAAATTTTTAAACGATTCTAGTGGGAATTTTGCATCTATCACAATATTGCCAGTAGGTTTAGGCAACAATAATTGGCAGTCAGCTATTTTACCATTAGACAAGCGCGACTGTTTAATAAATTGATTAGGCGCTAATACATTTTCAATTAACGAATAGAGCTGAACCTCACCAAATGCGCCGCGGCTGCGTTTATCGGTTAACACACTTTGTAAACTAACTACGTTGCCTGATAGCTCTGTGATCTTTTTCTGCGCTTCGTCTATCAAGGCCAAACGCTGCAAAATATCAGAGAATGTTTTAACTGTGTTTTCAAAGCCTTCGGCCAGTTTGTCATTCATTTTTTGCGACATTTTATCTAAACGGCTTTCAGTCACATTCGACAATTCATTTAAACGTTTAGCAACGGTTTCACTGTGGTTTTGAATGGCTTTAGACAACTCTTGCCTATGCTCATGGTGTTGACGAGTCAGTTTATCTAGCAGCTCGATTCTGTGCTGGGTGTCTGATTTATCCGCAGTATGAATTAAATTAAGTAACTGCTGGAATTGTTGAGTTTGCCTAGATTCTAAATTGGCAAATGACTCATGTACTTGATTCATTAACGACATACGCAAATCGTTAAATTCATTCATTTGCAGCTGTAAAAATTTGTTTTTATCGTTAGAAACAAAACGTGTAATGGTCAAAACCAATAATAATAAAGTGGAAATGGCGCTGAGGATAAAAATAGCCGGGAATAACCAAGTCGAATCGAACATATGCATATCAACTGTAAATATTTACAGTAAATTTAGCATTAGGGAAATTTGTTGGCAATTATTTATTTGTAGATCAAGATACTTTAGAAACAAGGAAGGCTATGTGTAGCCTTCCCATTCTGCAGAAAAACTTAAGTGATTACTTTAATTTTTCATCTAACTCAGCAATTTTAGCACTCCAAATTGCAGGGCCTGTTTGGTGAACATTATTACCGCTTGAATCTACAGCAACGGTAACTGGCATATCTTCTACTTCAAATTCGTAAATAGCTTCCATACCTAAGTCTTCAAATGCGACTACTCGCGCCTTTTTAATCGCTTTTGCAACTAAATAAGCAGCACCACCAACAGCCATTAAATACACAGCTTTATGGTTTTTAATTGATTCAACAGTAGCTGGACCACGCTCAGCTTTACCTATCATACCCATTAAGCCAGTTTCAGCTAACATCATGTCGGTAAATTTATCCATACGTGTTGCAGTTGTTGGGCCTGCAGGGCCAACAGCTTCGTTACCTACAGCATCAACTGGGCCAACGTAATAAATAAAGCGGCCGTTAAAATCAACACCATTTGGTAAAGCTTCACCACGGGCTAAATATTCTTGGATACGTTTATGTGCTGCATCTCGGCCGGTTAAGATTTTGCCCGACAATAACACTGTGTCACCGGCATTCCAGCTTTGAATTTCTTCTTGGGTAATGCCATCAACATTTACACGGCGAACATTGTCACCAATTTCCCAAGTAACTTCAGGCCAATCTTCTAACTTAGGTGGAGTTAAATCCGCAGGGCCTGATCCATCTAAATAGAAATGAGCATGGCGAGTTGCTGCACAGTTGGGGATCATCACAACTGGTTTAGAAGCTGCGTGAGTAGGCGCAGTTTTGACTTTAATATCAACTACAGTCGTTAAACCACCTAAACCCTGTGCACCTATACCTAAATCATTTACTTTGCGGTATAACTCTAAACGCAGTTCTTCTTCAGCGTTTTGTGCGCCGCGCTCAATAAGCTCTTGAATATCTACCGATTCCATTAAGCTTTCTTTGGCTAAAACACCGGCTTTTTCAGCCGTGCCGCCAATACCTATACCTAACATACCCGGTGGACACCAACCAGCGCCCATAGTTGGTACTGTTTTTAATACCCAATCTACAATTGAATCGCTTGGGTTTAACATCACCATTTTCGATTTGTTTTCTGAGCCGCCACCTTTGGCTGCGATCATCACTTCAATTTTATCGCCAGCAACCATATCAATATGAACAACTGATGGTGTGTTGTCTTTGGTGTTTTTACGTGCACCTGCAGGATCTGCAACGATAGACGCACGTAACGGGTTATCTGGATTCAAATAAGCACGGCGCGTGCCTTCATCAACCATTTGTTGTACGGTTAAATCGTGTTTGTCCCACTGCACTTGCATACCAATTTTTACAAAACAGGTAACTATGCCGGTATCTTGACAGATAGGTCTGTGCCCTTCAGCTGACATGCGCGAGTTAATTAAAATTTGCGCCATTGCGTCTTTCGCTGCTGGGTTAATTTCTTTGTTGTAAGCCGCTTCAACAGCTTTAATATAATCTAATGGATGATAGTAGGAGATAAACTGCAAAGCATCTGCAATGCTTTCAATAAAGTCTTGTTGCTTTATTACTGTCATGATCTTTCCTCGGTGGCTTGATATATTTTATATTCCGTGTGCAATATGATAACCTTGTTGTCCATTTCTCGCCATTGGCACATGCAATCGTTTAAATGAACACCAGCCCATATTGTACTCAGCTTGAGCTGTCGCCAACTATAGACGCAGCCAGTATTTTTTCAGTCGTAGCGCATGAAAATGGCGCAATGTTTTTAGACTCTGCCAACGCACAGCACCAAAATAGCCGCTACGATATATTACTCTGTCAACCATTAGCAACTTTACGCTACCAAGCGGGTAAAACCCAAATAAAATTACTAAATGGTGGCTATCTTGCTGAAACCTCTGAAGACCCATTTAAAGCGGCGAGACGTTTACATAAAGAATTAATGCCCAAAGTAACTTTAGCACCGGCTGAATTAGAGCTATTGCCTTTTATTGGCGGCACTGTAGGTTGGTTTTCTTATGATTTAGGTCGCTGTATCGAGAACTTGCCAAGCATTGCCCGAGCCGATATTGAATTGCCTGATATGTATATTGGTATTTTCGACTTTGCTTTGATTAAAGATAACCAAACACAAACTTGGTATGCACTAGATTATCAACCTGAGTTAAATAGAATAAATGCTTGGCTAGATAAATTTAATAACCAAACTGAACAAGCAGCTAGTTTTGTTTTAACCTCAGCCTGGCAGTCGAACATGAGCAAAGAGGCTTATCAACAAAAATTCGACCAAGTAAAAAACTACCTTGCCGAAGGTGATTGTTATCAAATTAATCTAGCACAAAGATTCAGCGCAGACTATTCAGGCGACAGCTGGCAAGCGTATTTAAAATTGCGCGCTAAAAACCAAGCGCCCTTCTCTGCTTTTATCCAACAAGGCAAACACAGTGTTTTGTCGATTTCACCAGAGCGTTTTTTACAAGTTAAAGCTGGGCAAGTTGAAACTAAACCAATAAAAGGCACACTTGCGCGCGGTCAATCAATTACTCAAGACAATCAACAAATTGAAAAACTAAAAAACTCAGATAAAGACAGAGCCGAAAACTTAATGATTGTTGATTTGTTGCGCAACGATATCAGCAAAGTGTGCAAAGCAGGTTCAGTGAAAGTACCAAAACTGTTTGATGTCGAAAGTTTCCCAGCTGTTCACCACTTAGTTAGTACAGTAACAGGTGAGCTGAGTGAAGGAAAAAATGCCTTTGATTTGCTCAAAGCTTGTTTTCCAGGTGGCAGTATTACGGGTGCACCAAAAATTCGCGCCATGGAAATTATTGAAGAATTAGAGCCACACAGACGCTCAATATACTGCGGCGCGATTGGTTTTATTGATTGGCGTGGCAATATGGACACAAATATCGCCATTCGCACCTTAGTCGCTGATTCTGAGCAAGTTCATTGTTGGGCTGGCGGTGGTTTAGTTTACGACTCTAAATGCGCACACGAATACAAAGAAACTTACGACAAGGTTTCTAAAATTCTCCCAGTATTAACTAACATGAAAAGTTTGCAGCAAAACCAACAAACACAGGGTGTATAAACCGTATATGGCTTGGCAAGATAACAACTTTGACCACTTGTTAAGCCGTATTCAAATGCGCTGTCGTCCTAAGCTTAAATCTCGCGGTTATCAGCTCAAAGCTCAAGTAAAAAACGCAGCTGTGTTGATTTTGTTAGTGGAAGCCGACAAACCTTATTTATTATTAACCCATCGCAGTGCCTTGCTAAAACACCATGCCAACCAGGTGAGTTTACCTGGTGGACGCCAAGACATAGGTGAAAGTTTATTTGAGACAGCACTGCGCGAAACTGAAGAAGAGCTCAATATTCCACGCGAGCAGATTAACTTTTTAACACAAATGGAAAGCATTGAAACACCATCTGGTTATCGCATTCACCCTTTTATTGGTTATACCAAACAAAACATAACAGCCGTGGCCAACCCATCAGAAGTGCAAGGTGTAATACAGATAACAATTGAAGACTTGTTAGCGAAAAATATTCTAGTGCAAGAGTATAAGATGGGTAGCCGCCAGCACAGAGTGTTATCTTTTAGTCATCAACAACTGTTAATTTGGGGTGCAACTGCGGCTATTTTAGATCAATTTAAACGCTGGATTCTTTAAGCTAAACTTTAGCTACTTAACTGGCAATTTAAAATCTTTAAATAATGCATCTATGTCATCGGCATTTTTCAAAGCGATTGCTTTATCCACTATATCTCTCGTTAAATGCGGGGCAAAACGCTCGATAAAGTCGTACATATAGTGACGCAAGAAAGTGCCTTTTCTAAAACCAATTTTGGTTGTGCTTGGTTTAAACAAATGAGACGCATCTATTGCAACTAAATCTGTGTCATTTCTAGCATCCACCGCCATAGTTGCGATAACACCAACCCCAACACCCATACGCACATAGGTTTTAATGACATCTGCATCTGTTGCAGTGAAAACTATTTTTGGCTCTAACCCTGCTTTACTAAATGCACTGTCTAATTCTGAGCGGCCGGTAAAACCAAACACATAAGTGACAATTGAATGCTGCGCAACATCTTCAAGGGTGATTTGTTTTTTCTTGGCTAGCGGATGGTCACGTGTTACCACAACACTGCGGTTCCAGTGATAACAAGGCAACATAATTAAATCGTTGTATAAGTGCAAAGCTTCTGTGGCAATTGCAAAATCCGCTTCGCCCTTGGCTGCAGCATCACTAATTTGTGACGGCGTCCCTTGCAACATATGCAAAGAAACCTTTGGGTATTTCTGCATAAAACCTTTGATAACCGGTGGCAACGCATAGCGAGCTTGGGTATGGGTAGTAGCGATATTTAATTTACCTTGATCTGGCAAGGTATGTTCACGCGAAACTGACTTAATGCTTTCAACTTTGGATAAAATTTCGCGCGAAATTTGAATAATTTCACGACCTGCAGAAGTTACGTGGGTTAAATGTTTACCGCTACGCCCGAAGATTTGCACACCGAGCTCGTCTTCCAACATCCTTACCTGCTTACTAATTCCGGGTTGTGAAGTGTATAAACTCTCTGCTGTCGCAGATACGTTTAAGTTGTGATTCACTACCTCGACAATATAACGCAATTGTTGAAGTTTCATGGTTCCACCGCTAATTGAGACGCTTTATTCTGATTTAGAATAGTTTGTTAGGGTTTTATTACTTTTTATAAGTTTATACTGGCTAAAAATAAAATTCGATGATTAATTAATACTTTTGCGTTAAATTCCAACAATAGTGTGAAATTGTCACAAAATTGTTTGATAACTTATACTTATCAGAGAAATACGAATCTATACACCTAAGCTCCTTGAAGATGTATCGTCAAGACGCTTGGGTATAAATATGATAGCTACGAGGGACTAAATGAAAGACGATCCAAAAATAGATTTTTCAACTGTATTGGCATCAGCCGTACATGATATGAAAAATTCCTTGTGTATGTTAATTCAATCTATAGAACACTTAGGTCAAAGTAGCGCGCAAGACAACCCTGAACAAGCGGACGAACTCGCCAGTTTGCATTACGAAGCATCACGACTAAATACTAACCTACTGCAATTGCTTTCTTTGTACCGAGCTGAAAAACATCAACTACCACTGACAATTGAAGAAAATTTTGTTTCAGATGTTGTAGAAGAAATGCTCGCAAAAAACGAGCTCTATATAGAGAAAAAAGGTTTAACCGTTGAACTAGATGTTGCCGAAGATTTATGTTGGTTTTTTGATTTAGACCTGATCGGTAATCTACTTAACGATATTTTTATCAACGCCATGCGTTACAGTAAAAACCTGATCAAAATATCCGCCGCGATTAAAGATGATCAGTTAGAAATCACCATTGAGGATAACGGCAATGGTTATCCGCAAAACATGCTTGAGTTAATTGATATGCCGATGCAAGAATTAAATTTGACCACTGGTCGCACAGGTTTAGGACTATTTTTTGCTCGTATGATTGCTAACGCCCACAAAAACAACAAAAAAACCGGCAAAATTGAACTGAGTAACGGTGGTATCTATAAAGGCAGCATCTTTAAATTGATGCTTCCGTAACACAAAATTTTAATCTTGTGTTTGCAAGTCGACTAATAACGATTATTCTTGTACTATCAGAAGGTTAAAAATTTAACAATAAAAACCCTTATCAATCAGGAACTGAGATGATTTTTTCTATTGTAATCGCGCTTGTAGTCGCTCTAGTAGTGTTGGCCATCATCATTAACGCAGTGCAGCAACACAAAGAAAAGGTGGAAGCTGAAAAACGAAATGAGATAACAAAGTACAAAACAATAATCGAAGATACCGAGGCTTTGTTAATGAGCATTGGTAATATTCCTGTTAGTAACCAACTTGTTTTAGTGTTACATCAGCGTGTACTTGATGCCGTAAAAAACATGTCTGAGCTGATGCCCGAATCGACAGAGCTTAGGCAAAGAGTTCGTGATGCACAAAATCGTGTGCAAAGTATGGATCCAAACGAAAAAGTTCAGTCTGAAGAAAGCTTTAGCTTACCTGATGATGAGCGTGCGACTATCGCCCTATTGCAAAGCATCAAAAAGCTTAGAGCAGCATTAAGAGCTGAACATAGTAAAGGAAAAGTTGATACGCATTTGTTTATGAGCGAAGACAAACGTTTAGACAAATTGCAATTACGCATCAATGTTGAAAGTTTAATGAAACGTGGTCAAGCTGCACGTCAAGGGCAAATGTTGGGTTCAGCTCGACAATATTATGAGAAAGCCCTAGCAACTATTACTGGCCAGTCAAGCCGTGACGAATATAGTAATCAACGCAAAACTGAATTAGAGCAAGTTTTAGCTGAAATCAACGATGAACTTAAAAACTCTAATGCTCGAGATAGACTGAAAAAACAAGCAGAAGAAAAAGACGATTTGGATATGTTATTCCAACCGAAGAAAAAATGGTAAGCCGATTGAAATGGCGTTACTGCTAAACTAAAAATAAATAATTGATACAAAAATGGCAGCCTCGGCTGCCATTTTTTATGCTTGTTGGTTAGCTAGCTATTCAGCAACTACATCAACAAAATATTTAGATTCACCATTAATATTTTGTTTAATCAAACCGTGAACATCAGTTTCAAAGCCTGGGAAGGCGCTATTAAAGTCACGGGCAAACTGTAAGTACTTAATGATAGTTGAGTTGAAACGCTCACCCGGCACCATTAATGGAATACCTGGAGGATAAGGTGTTACCAACATGGCTGTGATACGCCCTTCTAACTCATCTATACTCACGCGCTCAACATCTCTGTGGGCCATTTTCGCCCATGCATCAGCAGGTAACATAGCCGTTTCGATTTCAGAGGTGTACATATCTGTCGTAATGCGCGCAACGTCGTATTGGCGATAAATATCATGGATTTTTTTACATAAATCAGCCAAACCGACACGCGCATATTGAGGACATTTAGCTGCAAATTGTGGCATAACCCGATACAGCGGCGCATTGACATCAAAGTCATCTTTAAATTGTTGTAGTTCAGTAACCAAAGAGTTCCAACGACCTTTGGTGATACCAATAGTAAACATAATAAAGAATGAATATAGGCCAGTTTTCTCGACGATAATACCGTGCTCAGACAAGTATTTAGTTACGATAACGGCTGGAATACCTAAGTCGGCAAAATCACCGTTTAAGTCTAAACCAGGGGTTACTAAAGTCGCTTTAATCGGGTCTAACATATTAAAGTCTTCAGATATATCTGGGAATCCATGCCAGCTATCTTGTTGACGGATAATCCAGTTTTCGCGTGTGCCTATGCCCTCTTCAGGCAAAGTATCTGGCCCCCAAACTTTAAACCACCAGTCATCATCGCCGTATTCATTGTCAACTTTAAGCATTGCACGTCTAAATTCAATAGCTTCGTTAATCGACTCTTCAACTAAGGTTCTACCACCTGGTTGTTCCATCATGGCTGCTGCAACATCACAAGAAGCAATAATTGAATATTGTGGGCTAGTTGATGAATGCATTAAATACGACTCGTTAAATCTGTGTGTATCTAACTGACGTAAATTAGCATTTTGCACTAATATTTGTGACGCTTGTGAAATACCAGCCAATAACTTATGTGTCGATTGCGTTGCAAAGATAACTGTATTGTCGGCTCTGTCACCCGTTTGGCTGATGGCATGCATGTCTTGATAATATTCATGGAAAGTTGCATGCGGCAACCAAGCTTCGTCAAAGTGCAATGTATCAATATAATTGTCTAACTCGCCTTTAATTTGCTCAACGTTATATAACACGCCGTCATAGGTACTTTGGGTAATAGTCAAAATACGTGGGGTTTTATTTTTCGCATTGGCAGCAAATTTGTTTTTCGCAATTTTCGCTTTAATTGCTTCAGCACTAAATTCACGTTTTGGAATTGGTCCAATAATGCCGTACTGATTGCGCGTTGGCATTAAAAACACCGGAATTGCGCCAGTAATAATAATTGAATGTAAAATTGATTTATGACAGTTACGGTCAACTACTACTATGTCACCAGGCGCTACAGTTGAGTTCCAAACAATTTTATTTGAAGTAGAAGTACCATTAGTCACGAAGAACAAGTGATCACAATTAAAGATACGCGCTGCGTTTTCTTCACTTTTTGCTACTGGACCTGTGTGATCTAACAACTGACCTAACTCATCTACTGCGTTACACACGTCGGCACGCAACATATTCTCACCAAAAAATTGGTGGAACATTTGTCCAACTGGGCTTTTTAAGAAAGCAACACCACCTGAATGGCCAGGACAATGCCAAGAATATGAACCATCTTCGGCATATCGTACTAATTCTTTGAAAAACGGTGGCGCTAACGCTTGAAGATATTTTTTCGCTTCACGAATGATATATTTAGCCACAAAGTCAGGCGTATCTTCAAACATATGAATAAAGCCGTGTAACTCGCGTAAAATATCACTTGGGATATGACGAGATGTACGGGTTTCACCATATAAAAATACTGGAATATCAGGGTTGCGACGTCTAACTTCACCGATAAATTGTCTTAAGCTGTCTACCGCTTGAGGGTTGGCATTTTCGTCTTCATCCACTAGCTCGTCATCGTCAATTGAATAGATGAATGCACTTGCACGGCTGGATAGTTGAGCAATTGACCCTTGGTCTAAATAGCTGGTTAAACCAACAATGTCCATGCCAGCATTTTCTATTGCTTCGGCAAGTTCACGAATACCAGAGCCTGAAATATTTTCAGAGCGAAAGTCTTCATCAAAAATGATAATTGGAAATTTAAACTTCATGTATAGGTTCCACGGTTATTGCCCGTGCCATACAAAAACGCAGACTACGGACGGTGACAATAATCAGGCTTGTTGCCTACCCTGACCGCTCTGCTTGGGTACGTCTAAGAAAGGAAACTTACGCCAGCTAGTCTGGCGCGAATTAAAACATGTTTATTTAAAATGAAAAGCTTTTTTATCAGAATTTTTTGTTAAATTTTTAAGCTTTAATCCATATCCTTAAGCGGCCACTTAACAATATAGTCTTCAAAGAAATCAATATCTACCTCATTGTCTTTAAAAACTTTTCCGCGAACTGTGATACCTGCCTGATGCATCTTAGATTTTTTGCCTTTATTCAGCAGCGGATGCCATGATGCAAGGCCTCTGCCTTCTTTTAGTCGTCGATAACTACAACTTGGCGGCATATAAAAAATATCAGATAAATTTTCAGGTGTGAGTTCAACACAATCAGGTACTAAGCGGCGTCGTTCTGAATAAACAGTGCAACTACAGGTTTTATCATTAAGGTATTGGCACACAACATTGGTATATTCAAGTTGCTCACCGTCTTCCATATAATCTGTGGTTGTTAAAGATTCAGCTGTATCATCAGCAATAAATTTATGCAAACAACATTTGCCGCAACCATCACAAATTTGTTCCCATTCCGCTCGGGTCATCTCTTCGAGAGTTTTAGTTTCCCAAAACGCTGGTTTTGAATTCATATTGGTCAAACTTTAAAGTTAATTGATCGTTCGGGTTTAAATTAGCCACACCTGCCGGCGTGCCTGTTAATACTATATCACCTGGTAACAAAGTAAACTGCTGACTAATTTCAGCAAGCGCCTGGGCGATGCTACGCTCCATATTCGCACTATTAGAGGCTTGCCTAATCTCGCCATTTACCGCCAATGAAAAGTCGATATTTTGTACATCAGCTAGGTTAGCCATAGGGATAAAAGCAGATACAGGGCAAGATGCATCAAAAGCTTTCGCACGCTCCCATGGGCGACCTTGGCTTTTTAAGCGTTTTTGCACATCACGTAAGGTTAAATCTTGCGCTATCGCTAGACCCCAAATGGCAGCTAAACAAGTTTGTTCATCGGCTTTGCACAACTTAGATTGAATTAGCACAGCGATTTCAGTTTCGTTATGACACGCGCCTTTGTCAGTTGGAATAGAAAATGACGGCGTCAAAGGCACCAAAGCTGTGGTAGGTTTCATAAACACCACAGCTTCTTCTGTCACTAACGACGACATTTCTTTGATATGGTCTGCATAATTACCGCCTAAACAGACCACTTTTCCTACTGACAAATCTATCCTGTTACCATTTATATCTATATGTTGATACAAAATAAAATCCGCCCTATTTCACTGCTGGATAACCAATTCTGTCAGCCAAATAACCGACAGTGGTGACGAAATAATATGAGCGATTCCAATGCATTAATACTTTGTAATTGTCGTAAGCTAAATAGACTCGGCCTTTTTTACCGTCTGGAATTAACATAGCCGCTTTTAAATTCACATTTGGCAAATCGCTGCCATCCATACGGCGCACACCTCTAGCTTGCCAAGTGGCTAAATCAACTTCTGTTTCTTTCCATTTTTTTAACCAATGCGAACGGCCGTTGGTACTTTTTGGAATGGCTAAATCAAAATCAAAATCAGCTGGTACTTTTACTTGACGTCCCCAAGTTAAATCATCATTCCAACCTTCACTTTTTAAGTAGTTTGCCGCACTAGCAAAAACATCCGCAGGGTTTGACCAAATGTCTTTAATGCCGTCTTTATCGTAGTCGACTGCATAAGCTTTAAATGAACTTGGAATAAATTGCGCTTGGCCCATAGCGCCAGCCCACGACCCTTTGAGTTTTTCAAAAGGTGCTTGACCAGTTTGCACTATATCCAAGGCGTCCCATAACTGACGTTTAAAAAATGCGCCACGGCGACCGTCATAACTAAGGGTAACTAAAGATGATATAACCGGATCATTACCCTGAATTTTGCCAAAGTTACTTTCTAAGCCCCACAAAGCAACAATAAAACGTGGTTGCACACCATAGTCTGCACCAATTTTATCCAGTAGTTCTTTATGCTCTTTATATTTTGCGCGCGCACGTTCAACTTTCCAATCAGGTACACGCTTTGGTAGATAAGTTTCTAGCGTTTCAACAAACTCAGGTTGGTTACGATCAGCTTTGATAATTTTCGGTTTAAATTTTACGTCCGCAAAAGCTTTTTCAACCAAACTCGCTGAATATCCTTTGTCTAAAGCTTCAGCTCTAAGCTCAACCACAAATTGATTAAATTTTTGTTCGTCAGCAACCGCATCGTAATCTTCAGCGATAGACAATGGCGATACTGCAAATAAAACAGCAGCAGAAATAAGTTTAGTAACGCCGAACTTAGTCAGAAGTTTTTTCATTGTTTAGATCCTTTTTAACGTACTCTTTGAGTTCATCCAACAAATTCTCTTTGGCTGGTGGCAATTGCAAATAATAACCTTTGTTGGCTAAATCATCTTTAACCTTATTAATATCAGCCAATGCCAAACGTTTTTTCTTGGATAAATCTAAAATAATTACAAAATGAGCTAGACCAAAAGATTGCATTAAAGGTTCAGGAACTTGAGCAAAATCTTCTTTTTTTGCCAAATACAAATAGGTATCTTCTTTTTTAGAACTTCGATATATGTAACACAACACTGTGATTCACCCTAGCGGAATAGAAAAGACTGGATTTAACAAGCGCTAAATGTTTTTAAAGCTTGCGTTCACAAGGGGTGCACTATACCATGTTGAGCAAGTTTATATAGCACAATCTCATGTGCGCGCTAACTTTCACAGAGCAAATAAAATAACAACACCAACAATGTCAGATACCAATATCGAACTTAAAGGCAGTGGTTTTACCCTGTCAGTTTTGCATTTGCAAAATAATGATTTAGCAGCAGCGGCGCAAGCTTTAGAAAGTAAAATTTCCCAAGCACCTCAATTTTTCATGATGGCTCCAATTGTCGTAAACATCGAAAAACTAAACGGTGAAGCTGTTGACTTTCAATTATTAAAACAAACTTTTGAACAGTTGAAGCTGGTTGTTGTTGGCATAGCTGGTGCAACAGACGAGCAAAAAGTTGCAGCAAAAGCTGCCGGTTTAGCGACGTTAAACGCAGCAAAAGGCCAAATAACCCCAACTGATACAAATGCACCAGTACAAACACAAGTACGTTACGAGCGAGTTGAAGTACCGGTTGAAGTTGAAGTGCCAACTTACAAACCAGCTATGGTAGTTAAACAAAATTTGCGCTCTGGTCAGCAAATTTACGCACGCGACACTGATTTAGTGGTTATTGGCGCAGTGAGCAACGGTGCTGAAGTGATTGCAGATGGCAATATTCATATTTACGGAAGCCTACGCGGCCGTGCAGTTGCCGGTGCAAAAGGCAACGATAGTGCTCGCATATTTGCGCAAAAAATTGAAGCAGAATTAATTAGTATTAACGGTAACTACTGGACAAGCGAGCAACTACAAAAAGTGTGTTGGCAACAGTCTGGTTGTATTTATTTAGACGGCGATAAAATAACCGTTTCAAGTTTAGAGATTTAGTGAGGGAGTAATTAAATGGCTCGTATTATTGTTGTGACCTCGGGTAAAGGTGGTGTTGGTAAAACGACATCAAGCGCAGCTTTAGGTACAGGTTTAGCTTTAAAAGGCTTTAAAACAGTTATTATCGACTTTGATATAGGTTTACGTAACTTAGACTTAATTATGGGTGTTGAGCGCCGCGTTGTTTACGACTTTGTAAATGTAATTAATGGTGACTCAAACTTAAACCAAACACTAATTAAAGATAAAAGAGTTGATGGTTTATACATTTTGCCAGCTTCACAAACGCGTGACAAAGATGCGTTAACCCGTGAAGGTGTTGAAAAAGTCCTCAATGAATTATCTGAAACTTTCGACTATATTATTTGTGATAGCCCAGCAGGTATAGAACAAGGTGCTTTAATGGCACTTTATTTTGCAGACGAAGCCATAGTTGTAACTAACCCTGAAGTTTCATCAGTCCGTGACTCAGACCGAATTTTAGGTATTTTAGCTTCAAAATCTCGCCGTGCTGAAGAAGGCAAAGAGCCAGTAAAAGAACATTTATTATTAACTCGCTACAACCCAGGACGTGTTGAACGTGGTGATATGTTAAGTGTAGAAGATGTTTGCGAAATTTTGGCGGTTAAGTTAATTGGTGTGATCCCTGAATCTCAAGCTGTACTGCGTGCTTCTAACGTAGGTGAACCTGTAATTTTGGACGAACAAAGTGATGCCGGCCAAGCTTATATGGACACGATAGAGCGATTGTTAGGTAATGAAAAAGAATATCGTTTTATTGAGGAAGAGAAAAAAGGCATCTTTAAACGCTTATTCGGAGGTTAATGGATTATGTCATTACTAAGTTATTTTCGCCCAAAGAAAACAACCGCGGCAAACCAAGCTAAGGAGCGTTTGCAAATTATTGTAGCGCAACGACGCAGAGCGGATGATACTTCTGAAACACTCAGTGCAATGGAAAAAGATATACTTGAAGTAATCCGCAAGTATTACATTAATATCGACTCTAGTGCGATTTCTGTTCAACTTGAACAAAATGAAGATGATTTGTCGGTGTTAGAGTTAAACGTTACCCTACCGGAAGACGACAAATAATATCAGTGTGTTGCAAACTATAGCGTCGTTTTATTCGTATAACTAACCTGAAATCGGGCAAACCAATAAAACGACACTGCAGCAAACGGAGTACCCATGGCGAGTAGCGCAGCATTAAAAGTTAAACAAGCTTTAATTGCTAAAAACCTTGAAACCCCACAAGTTGAAACCACATTGTCAGCTGACGACAAGAAGCTAAAAATAGCCGAGCATATGACGGCTGTTATGCAAATTCTTGGGTTAGATTTAACTGACGACTCTTTAGCTGAAACACCAAAACGCATCGCCAAAATGTATGTGAACGAAATATTTGGTGGATTAGATTATGACAAATTCCCTAAAGTAACTGACATCGAAAATAAGATGGGCGTAGATGAAATGATCACTGTTGATCAAATCAGCGTTAGCAGTACCTGTGAGCATCATTTTATTACCATAGACGGTTATGCTCGCGTAGCTTACATACCGAAAGACAAAGTTATAGGTTTATCTAAAATCAATCGTATTGTGCGATTTTTCGCCCAGCGTCCACAAGTGCAAGAAAGATTAACCCAACAAATATTAGTTGCTTTACAGACTTTGTTAGAAACTGATGACGTTGCAGTGTCCATCAAAGCCACTCACTTTTGTGTAAAAGCCCGAGGTGTTATGGATGCAAATTCACTGACACAAACAACCGCATTGGGTGGTTTATTTAAAAGCAATCCAAGTACTAGACAAGAGTTTTTGGCTTAACTCATAACAAAACATCCCGCTTTAAATTAGTTAAAAGGCTGCAGTTTTGCTGTTTGTTCATGATGTTCTACACAGCAAAACATTCCTTTTTCTCAAAACTCTTCTATAGAAACTATTATTTTAACTAGACTCGCTATAACTCAAAGCGTATGCTTAAAATGCGAGCAATAACAGGTGGCTAAGTATTAAGGTGCGACTTTTATAAATTAGGGAACAATACCATTGAACTATAGAAAAGAAATAGATGGGCTTAGAGCTGTAGCCATACTTCCAGTTATTTGGGTGCACTCAGGATTGCCTTTCGTTTCGGGCGGGTTCTTAGGTGTTGACGTATTTTTTGTTATAAGCGGTTTTTTAATCACGTCTATTTTAGTTAAAGAATTAGAGTCAGGGAAGTTTTCGCTCGCAACTTTTTACGAGCGCAGAGCCAGAAGAATATTACCTGCTTTAACTATAGTCATATTAGTAACCTCTATAGTTGTACCATTTGTAAGTGGGCACCCAAAATATATTGGCGACTACGGTGACAGTGTATTAAGTACTGTTCTTTTTTCATCCAATATATATTTCTGGCAAACTTCAGGCTACTTCGGCTCCGCATCTGAACTTTCCCCTATGCTTCACACTTGGAGTTTGGCCGTTGAAGAACAGTACTATATTTTTTTCCCACTGTTTATTACGGCTATATTTGCACTGAATAAAAGAGCCATAGTTACGTCTTTCGTGCTTATATCAATCGTCAGCCTCACTATCTCCGAATGGGGTGCAATCAATCATCCACATGCAAATTTCTACCTATTACCGTCCAGGGCTTGGGAGCTTTTAACTGGAGGAATAGCCGCCATATTATACTCTTCAACTAAAATAAAAAGCATCAGGGATAGTTTTTCATCCCCCCTTTCAATCATAGGTATATCTTTAATTGCTATCTCATATTTGTTATTTACACCATCAACTTCACACCCGACCTCTTTGACCTTATTTCCGGTTATGGGCACAACATTAATCTTATTGTTTTCACAGCCAAATAACCTTGTTGGGAGACTATTGTCATTTAGATATATTTCATTTATTGGTTTGATCAGCTATAGCTTGTACCTTTGGCACCAACCAATCTTAGCTTTACTGAAAAAAAACTATTCGATACATCTTAATCCAGGCCAAATCATTATTGCTATTTCTCTCACTTTTCTACTGAGCTATTTAACCTGGAAGTATGTTGAGGTTCCTTTTAGAAATAAAGTCAAGTTCAATAAAAACAGCATAGTGAGGCTTTCAGCAGTGGCGATGATAACCATTTTTGTTTGCGGGATACTTCTTAGACAAAACTTAGTCATCCAAAATATAATATCGCCAGAAAATATGGCTCGGTTCGAAAAACTAGCTGAAGCCAACGACTCACATACTCATCAAGTTATGTTTGACGATAACGAGTGTAAATTTTGGTCTAAAGAATTTAATCAAAAATTTATCAGTAGATTCGATGCTTGTTCAAAAAAATATGGAAGAGCAATATTTATTTTAGGTGGAAGTCATGGAATGGATATGTACAACGCCTTAGCATCAGTAACCTCTAATCCGTTTGTGGTTAGTGTGTCTAGAGGGTTCTGCCGAGCACATACATTTGATGGCAATCAAAAAGATTTACCCAAATGCCAATACGAAGACTTCAAGGATTTTGCTGCTAGCCATTCAGAACACATTTCACACGTATTGTATACTCAGACACCAGATAGATTATTTAAAATCAACCGCTTAGACTACGCTAACACAAGTGATCTATCTGAAGAAAAAGTTCGAGAGGTCGCGCATTATTTGGCAACGATTAGGAATGATTATTCTCTCAATGTAATTATGATTGGTATGCTTCCGCCATTAAAAACCTCTCCAATCTACTGGGATTATGAACGGCCTTATTCTGAACAATTAGGTGATATTGTGTCGCAGAACGCAGTCGAGCTAACAAAATATGTTGATAAAATGTTTGTTAAAGAATTAAGCAAGTTCGATATACCCTATATTTCAAAGTTTAAAGCCTTCGCTTTAGAGTTCCCAAGAGATTTAATTATTGATGGTAAACCAACTTATTCTGACTATAGACACATCAGTGATACTGGAGAAAAAGCTTTCGGTGGGAGAATGATCAAGTATATGCTATCTAAGGGATACAAAGAAATGGACGAAAGCCAATAAGCAAAAGCAATTAATAAGCCTGAACCGAGAACTTTCAGTCCTCGGTTCATACTGAATTATTCCCACTCAATAGTCGCTGGTGGCTTACCAGAAATATCGTAAACAACACGTGAGATACCATCAATTTCGTTAATGATACGGTTAGAAACCTTACCTAAGAAATCATACGGTAAATGCGCCCAATGAGCTGTCATAAAGTCGATTGTTTCAACTGCTCGTAAGCTAACAACCCAGTCATATTTACGGCCATCACCCATAACACCAACAGAGCGCACAGGTAAGAATACTGTAAAGGCTTGAGATACTTTGTCGTACAAACCATCCGCACGTAATTCTTCGATGAAGATAGCATCAGCACGACGCAATAAATCAGCGTATTCTTTCTTCACTTCACCTAAAATACGCACACCTAAACCCGGACCTGGGAATGGATGACGATATAACATGTCGTACGGCAAACCTAATTCTAAGCCGATTTTTCGTACTTCATCTTTAAATAATTCACGCAATGGTTCAACTAAACCTAGTTTCATGTAATCAGGTAATCCACCTACGTTATGGTGCGATTTAATTACATGCGCTTTACCTGTTTTAGACGCGGCTGATTCAATGACATCAGGATAAATAGTGCCTTGTGCTAACCATTTAGCATTAGCCAGTTTTTTCGATTCTTCTTCAAACACATCAACAAAAACGTTGCCGATAATTTTACGTTTTTTCTCTGGATCATTTTCACCGGCTAAACGGTCTAAGAAACGATCTTCGGCATCCACTTTAATGATATTTAAACCAAAGTGATCACCAAACATATCCATAACTTGCTGACCTTCGTTTAAACGCAATAAACCGTTATCAACAAATACACAAGTTAACTTATCACCAATAGCACGGTGTAACAGCATAGCAACTACTGAAGAATCAACACCACCAGAAAGACCTAAAATAACTTCGTCATCACCTACTTGCTCTTTCATTTTAGCAATTGCATCTTCGATGATTGACGCTGAAGTCCAAAGTTTTTCACAACCCGCAATATTACAAACAAAGTTTTCTAATAAACGCATACCTTGTTTAGTATGGGTTACTTCTGGGTGGAACTGCACACCGTAAAAACGCTTTTCTTCATTCGACATAATTGCGAATGGACAGTTGTCAGTTTGTGCAACTACTTTAAAATCAGCCGGAATAGCACTTACTTTATCGCCATGAGACATCCAAACATCTAATAACGCATTGCCGTCGGCTGCAATTGAGTCTTCAATATTTTTAACCAACGCAGATTCTGAAACCACTTCAACTTGCGCGTAACCAAATTCACGCTCCATAGAAACTTCAACCGAGCCACCAAGCTGGTGTGACATGGTTTGCATGCCATAGCAGATACCCAACACAGGCACACCCGCTTCAAAAACGTATCGAGGTGCTCGAGGTGAATTTTCTTCGGTAACTGATTCAGGGCCACCAGCAAGAATAATCGCGTTAGGATTAAATTCTTTAATTTGTTCTTCGGTTACGTCCCATGCCCAAAGCTCACAATAAACGCCTATTTCACGAACACGGCGAGCAATTAATTGAGTGTACTGCGAACCAAAATCTAAGATAAGAATTCGGCTGTCATGAATATTTTTACTCATTAGTAATATCCAGTCTTATAAATGAAGAAGGCCAGCCTTTTCGCAAAGGCTAGCCCTAGAATTATTTAGCGGTTAACGTATTAACCTAAACGGTAGTTTGGTGCTTCTTTAGTAATTTGCACGTCATGTACATGTGACTCGCCCATACCAGCTGAAGTGATTTTCACAAACATAGCTTTGGTATTTAACGCTTCAATTGTACCGCAACCAGTTAGACCCATAGCTGAACGTAAACCACCCATTTGTTGATGGATAATATTGGCTAATGGACCTTTATACGCGATACGGCCTTCAATACCTTCAGGTACTAACTTGTCAGCTTCATTCGATTTTTGGAAATAACGATCGCTTGAACCTTCTTTTTGGCTCATTGCACCAAGCGAACCCATACCACGATATGATTTGTAATAACGGCCTTGGAATAATTCAACTTCACCTGGCGCTTCTTCAGTACCAGCAAACATTGAACCAACCATCACACAGCTAGCACCTGCTGCTAATGCTTTAGCAACATCACCAGAAAAACGAATACCACCATCGGCAATAACTGGAATACCGCGCTCTTTTAACGCTGCAGCAGCATCTGCAACCGCGGTAATTTGTGGTACACCACAACCTGTTACAATGCGTGTAGTACAAATAGAACCTGGGCCGATACCAACTTTAACAGCATCAACACCTGCGTCAGCTAGCGCTATCGCGCCTTCAGCAGTTGCTACGTTACCAGCAATTAATTGTACTTTAGGGAATTGCTCACGTACCCATTTAACACGGTCAATAACACCTTGTGAGTGACCATGTGAAGTATCGACTAAGATTACATCAGCACCCGCCTCTACTAAGGCTTTTACACGCTCATCTGTACCAGCACCAACACCAACAGCTGCACCAACACGTAAACGACCAAACTCGTCTTTACAGGCATTTGGTTTGTTTTCAGCTTTGTAATAATCTTTAACTGTAACCATACCTGCTAGTTTAAATGCATCGTCTACTACCAATACTTTTTCAATACGGTGACGGTGCATTAAATCAAGAATCACTTCTGATTTTTCGCCTTCTTTGATAGTTACTAACTTATCTTTAGGCGTCATAATTGAAGTAACAGGCAATTGTAAGTTGGTTTCAAAACGAATGTCACGCGCGGTACAAATGCCAACTAGGTTATTGTCTGCGTCAACAACAGGGAAACCAGAAAACTTAACTTGCTCTGACAATTCAATAACCTCTTGAATTGTCATTTCAGGCGTTACAGTAATTGGGTCAGATACAATACCTGATTCAAATTTCTTAACTTGACTAACTTGAGCTGCTTGCTCAGCAATTGTCATGTTTTTATGGATAAAACCTAATCCGCCTTCTTGCGCTAGCGCAATAGCTAAACGCGCGTCTGTTACTGTATCCATAGCAGCAGCTAACATAGGAATGTTTAAGCGAATTTTTTTAGTTAATTGGGTTGTTAAATCCGCAGTATGCGGCAACACGGTCGAATGACCGGGTACAAGGAGAACGTCATCAAACGTTAAAGCTTCTTGAGCGATTCTTAGCATTGCAACTTCTCACCAAAAGGTTTCAGGGTATATATAGTTGCGGCAGAATTTTAACGACTTTGATGGGTTAGGTAAACTTATATTTTATTTATTTTGGATTAAATTTGCCTATAAAGGGTAATTACCTTTAACATTAACGGCCAATTGCATATCAAAAGCTTTATTTAAGCCTAATGTCGACTTCAGCCAACGTATTATCTGTTAGCCAGTTAAATGGCCAAATTAAATATTTAATTGAACAAAATTTTAGCCACATCTGGTTAGAAGGTGAAATATCTAATTTAGTTAAAGCCAGCTCTGGTCATTGGTATTTCTCTTTAAAAGACGATAGAGCACAAGTTCGCTGCGCTATGTTTAAAAGTGCCAATAACCGTGTTTCTTTTCCAGTAAAAGATGGTTCGCAAATTCTACTCAGAGCCAATGCTAGCTTGTACCAACCACGCGGCGAATTCCAACTTGTGGTGGAGTCCATGCAACCAGCCGGCGTGGGCAAATTGCAGCTAGAGTTTGATGCACTAAAAAACAAACTGAATAACGAGGGTTTATTTGCCGCTGATTTAAAGCAGCCCCTCCCTACCAATATTAGCCGGGTTGCCGTAGTAACATCCGCCAAAGGCGCTGCCATTCACGATATTATCAGTATTTTAGCGCGCCGAGCGCCAAATATTGAAGTAGAGATATATCCATGTTTAGTTCAAGGTGAAAACGCCGCTATGGATATTTGCCAAAAACTTCATTGGGCCTCAGAAGATAATAAATGTGATGTGATTATTGTTGGCCGTGGTGGTGGTTCAATCGAAGATTTGTGGGCATTTAATAACGAAACCTTGGCCTATACTATTCACCAGATAGATAAGTGTGTTATTAGTGCTGTCGGCCATGAAACTGACTTTACCATTTGCGACTTTGTCGCAGATATTCGCGCAGCTACCCCTTCAGCGGCGGCTGAGTTAGTGAGTCAAACTAGTTTAGATGTGCAAACTAAGTTACCGCATTTGCAACATAAACTTGAACACGCCATGCAGCTCAAAATAAATGAGCTAAATCATAAATTTAATGCTTTGCAGCACCAATTAACTCGATTAAATCCACTTAATCAAGTTCAACTTAAACAACAATGGTTAGACGAAGCTGAATTAAGGTTAGCGCAAAAGCTGAATGCACAATTACACAGAAATCAAAATAAATTGGTGTCACTGCAACAAAGGCTCGCCGAGCATAACCCCAAATATTTGTTAAGTCGCCAACAACAACAGCTTAGTTATTTAACTCAAAATCTAGATGCAAAAATTGAAAAAGTACTGAATAAAAAATTCGACCAATTGCACTATTTAGCGCAACAGCTCAACACTCTCAGCCCACTCAACACCCTAAACCGTGGCTTTTCCATCACAAGTATTCATGGCAAAGCGGTTAAATCCATTCAACAAGTTGAGGAGGGTGACAGGTTAGAGCATAAAGTTGCAGATGGGATAATTCATAGCCAAATTATCAGTAAAACAGAGTCTTAACTTGCAGTCATTTAACGATGTAAATAAAATGCCTGCGCATTTAGCTTATTAGGACATTTGTTTTGGAAATACCACAATTTAGCTGGCGTTTTTTCTTGCCTAAATATTGGTTTACTTGGTTAGGCTTAGCCATTTTATATTTAATCAGTTGGCTACCTTATAGATTACAGCTGGGTTTAGGTGTTGTGGTTGGCCGTTTGCTCTATTATCTAGCAAAGCGCCGTCGTCATATTGCCAAAACAAACATAGATATTTGTTTTCCAGAATTGTCAGTTGCAGAAAAAACAAAAATGCTTAAGGCAAATTTTGATTCTGCTGGTATTGCATTTTTTGAGTCTAGTATGGGTTGGTTTTGGCCAACTTGGCGGCTCAAATCTTTATGTCACTATGAGGGTATAGAGCATATAGAAACAGCAAAAAAACACGGCAAAGGTGTTTTGGTTGTTGCTTACCATATGATGTGTTTAGAGATCTGTGGCCGAATATTGGGTTTAAAGAATCCGAATGTCGCTTTTTACCGACCTCATAACAACGCGCTAATGGAATATTTTCAATACCATGGCCGCGCACGCGACAACAAATATTTAATTGGCGCAAAAAATGTCAAAGGTTTATTACACGCGTTAGCCGAAAATGAATCCTGTATTTATTTGCCGGATCAAGATTATGGTCGTCGTCGCTGTGCATTTGTACGATTTTTTGCTGAGCCACAAGCATGTACCACCACTGGCACAACTTTATTTGTTGGTCAATCAAATTGCCAAGTTGTTATTGCTCACACCCAAAGGCTCAAAAATGCCCGAGGGTATAAAATTACTATCACACCTGCATTAACCAATTACCCAACGGGTAACGACGAAGCCGATGCAGCTTATCTCAATAAGTTAATTGAACAGGGTATACGCCAAGCGCCGGAGCAATATATGTGGTTGCACCGTAGGTTCAAAACACGCCCAGACAAAAATGCACCATCAGTGTACAAATGATTGAAAATCACTCAACAATTTAATAACCTGATGCCCCTAGGATATCTTTATAACTGGAAGTGAATCATGTGGTTTTGGATCCGGCACGCAACTGCGGCTATAGTCCTCATATTTATCGGCGCATATATTATTATGTATGAAAGTCCAATAATCACTCGAGATACCATTAGCTCAGCTTCAAACACTAGTAAAGAAGGCTCACGTAAAGCAATGGAAGGCTTTGGTAACTTCTATTCTGATCTTAAAGAAAAATACGACAAAGCTATGGCTGGTCAAGGTGATGAACAATATGTAATTGACCTAAAAAAACCAGATAGCACCCTCACACAAGAATTGCAAAAAATCGGTGTTGCAACCCGCTCGGTCAGTGGTTCTTGGGTGGGCAAACGACAAAACCGTCGTTTCGTTCAAGGTGATACACTGCGTGAGCGCATGCAAGAAATGGCCGCCGAAGAAAACATGCATTTAGTTTGGTGGTTAGACAGAGACTTTGTCGTCAAATTACCCTTCAGAGTTGAAGAAACCACAGTGGGTACTTTGTATAAAATGAGTACCGCAATTGACAGTGATTTTGAGCGTGATGTTTATGCCTTCTTCTGCCCGCTGCAGCGCACTTTAGTGGTAACAGATGTTGTTGAACATTATATCAGAGATAATTGCGCACCGGCCCGCTCAGACGATTCAAGCCAATGGCGCTTGTTTAGGTAACCACTGCTTCAAAAGCCTTATTGGCGGATAAACTTTCTATCAATAATTTTAACTCGGCTATTGGTGTGCTCGCCGGTTGTTAACTTGTTTAGTTCGCCACAATGAATGTATATATGGCTAAACATAGTTCGACTAGCGTAAACATAAACTTCTTTTACTTTTTGTTGAATTTTCTTTTCCAACAATAAATAAGCTCGTTTAAGTTTTTTGACTTTGAGCTCACGTTCTTTGTATCTAGTTGCGATTTGGTTATTTTTTTCTTCACTGATCCCTTTTTCTTTTAGTTTTAACCAATTTGAACGTAACAACTCTAATTCATGCGCTTTGTCTTTTAAGCGTTTAAATACAGCCTGCTTTTTCGTCACATCCGCTTGATAGTTTGGATATAAAGTAATGTGCAGAGCGGTAGAAGCTGGCGCGCCAATGGTTGCACAAGCTAAAAAGTTATCGACGTGAAAACAACCACTAATAATTTTGCCCATTGGTGAGTTTTCCGCTCCACCAACAACAGATTTAGCTTTAATAAATGAATGTGAAATTTGACTAGAGAACACAACATCTTTAGTGGTTGATATTCTAGCGTACTGGATATACTTACTACACACCACGCCTGTGGCTTTAATTTGACAAGAGAATTCTGTTTCGTCTGAAATTTGTTCGTCTTCGACCTTTCGACCGATAATCCCACTCAAAACTGTGATATCACCATCAACTTCTAAATAGGCATTTTCAACAAAACCATTGATAGTCACATTGCCTTTGGCTTTTAAACGCATTCCTTCGGCGACATTGCCATTCACAATAACTCCGCCGTCAAAATCAATATGGCCAGTAGAAACGTCTACACCTTTTAACTCAAGTACATCATCAACTCTTGCGCCTGTATCTGTGATATAAGGTAAACCCGCGTTTAACGCGACCAATAAATTTTCATCGCTTGCGGAAATCTCAGTACCTTCGCCAATATCAAAATCAAGTAACTCGCCAGGAACGGCTGACAGAGCATCGCCCTTAACAGTAAAACCAGGTTTACCATGGGTTGGCAAATGTCTTTTAACCAAAACATCTCCAGGTTTTACCGATATCAACTCGCCTAAATCACGCATATCCACTTTGCCTGAATCATTGACTTCTTGTGGCTGTAATATTCGGTCTCGCGCATTTTTTGTCAGCGCTTCAAAAAAACTATCATCCCCTTTTACTGGCTGCTGCCCACGCGCAATCTCAGCAACAAGAAGTTGACCAGCTTTACTGTCCTGCCCTTCAAGCGCTAATTTTTCAACTGCAGCTTTATCAATACCCATGGTCACACCTTGTTTAGTGACCACACGTAAAATTTGATTAGCAGTTAACGGCTCGCCGCCATATGGGCCAGTCAGTTCAATTTTTGCAGACATAGCGTCTGGCGAAACTATCACTTTAGCTTTACCATGACGACGTTCAGCGATAGGTGATGAGAATTCAATTGGCTCTGATGATGTGAGTTGTGTTAGCTTTTCGTTATACAAAGCAACACAATCGGCCACCAAGTTATCTAACAAATAACAATTTGCAACATCGCTTTGGCTAAACAGCTCTTTGATGAGCGAGTCTTTGATTGGAGAAGCATTTTTATCAATTTGAGTCGTCGCAACTACTCGGTTTTTATCTTCATCTAACGTGAATTCAAATTGCGACATATTTATCCGTACCTAAACAACAACAGCCAAAACAAATGCCAATAAATCATATTTGCTGTTAATTCTCAAATTTTTCGAAATGCGCTTTGTATTCTTTCAACAATTTCGCAAATTCAGTTGACGAGCGGTCAAATGCCGTTTCGGGGATCAGTAAGTCATAACCACTGAGTTTTTTGAGCCATTCCATTCTATGTGCAAACATGCCTCTCAACCCTTTATATACATGGCCAGATGCAGATTTATAAGGTTCGGTATTTAGTGTTATATCACTCGGACAAGTGCCTGTTGGGCAATCATTCATCAAGTATTTGTGCAAAATTGCCCGCTGTTCCATCAACAAATGCGAGATTAACCGCAAACTAACCGCGCCTAACAATTTTTCTGGATCTTTTAAGTTTAATCCAATGTAGGATAACTCTTTGTTATCTAAACCATGTTGAACACTTGGAATGCCAATTCGTCTAATATTGCCCCACTCCACCAGCATAAAACCACGCTTATGGTGGTATAACACGCCTTGGTTATTCAACATAAAACTCAAATCAGGCTCTTGTAACTTAAACAAGGCGATCACAAATGAGACTACAGTGCACATCATCAAAAATAGCAGCGGTAGTTTAGCTATTTCAGAAAACTGAAGATAAAGAATAAGTGAGATAACAAAAGCTATAGCGCTATAAAAAGCCAAGCTATAACCATGTTGTTTTGCGGAAGATTTGATATATATAGTATCTAGCTGTGGCATAACTCAGCTATCCAGACAAACGTGGGAGGTAAACATCTAAAACATACCAAAGCATGCACGCCCCCCAAATAAGCATTAAGCGCCATTTACGACACTTAGGGCAATTTGGCCATAATAATTTGTATAACTGCTTCCACATAATTACTGAATAGCCAAACTATGTCACCCAACATAATGTTGGGTGACATATAAATTAATATCTACGAATACTTTCTAAACTGTGCAACAGTTCTGAGCTCAGTGTCGAACTTGCATCTGCGCCTTCAATTGCGCCATGAGTTTGACTGACTAATTGCTGCATTGTTTCTTGAATAGCTTCAGAGTTTTCTAATTGAACTTTAATTTGTTCAATCATGTTAGCCATAGATTGTGCGCTGCTTTTCGCAACACTAACCAATGAACTTAGCTGCTCACTTGTGGTATCAGCAATTGTAACGCTATTATCAATTAGCTCTTCAACTTCCTTTTGCTTAGTAATAATTGAGCCTGAAATATCCATAATTTTGCGCATTTCAGTTTGAATTTGATCTGCTGATTGGTTAGCCGTATTCGCTAGTGATCTAACTTCATCTGCTACTACAGCAAATCCTCGGCCATGCTCACCAGCACGTGCTGCTTCTATCGCTGCATTCAAGGCTAATAAGTTAGTCTGTTCGGCAATACCTTTAATCGCCTCAACCAAATGGTCGATGTTTTTACTGTTTTCTTCTAAGTTCGACAAAAGTTGAGTAAATTCTGAAATATATTGAGCTGAGCTTCTGATGTTATTTACAAGATTAACCAACTCGGTGATGCAGTCTTCACTGGTTTTTGACGTTTCTGCTGCAGCTTCATGTGAACTTTTAGCAATATCTTCAATTTCCATTGACTGCTCAATGAAGTGTTTAACCATATCGAAACTACGCTCAATCATTTCTAAGCCTTCTTGGTTAGAATGATTAACATTAGTCGCGTTCGCTTTAATTTGTTCTGCTACGTCATAGGCATCGCTGTCTAACAGCTTATCAAGCAAGGCCGCTTTTTTCTCTAACTCAACTAACTCAGACTGGTCAACTAACGTTTTACCAGCCGGTATTGCAGGTTTCATCCAACTCAGCATATCCGACCCTTTATTAGATTAACTAAATGATTTTATTAATATAATTATCAAGTTTTAACAAACTTATCAATTTAATTCAATGGAAAACTGCCTATGGTTTTTGCACACCTGTAGAAGTTATAAAACTTGCAAAAGCCAAAGTTTTAGCCAGTATTATTGAAAACAAAAACACTGTTAAAACAAGTAAATGCAATTCACAGCCACAGCAATTAAACTAACTTTAGATTAAGTCCGCGAACTTGAACAGTTTTTTATCGGAAAAATCTCAATTTACTTTAATTGATTGTTTTAGATGATAATCAATATCATTTGCAATATACTATTTACATTAAAGATAACTCAGGGCAAAACCATGACCTTAAACAATATTGCTGTTGGGCAAAGTGCGACCGTTGTAGCAATAGCGCCAACCGAAGCCGGATTTCGTAAAAAGTTGTTATCTTTGGGTATGACACCCGGTGCGCAAATTAAAGTAAAAAGACTCGCACCATTGGGCGATCCAATGGAGATAGAAGTTCGAGGTTTTAGTTTGAGTTTACGTAAAGCTGAAGCACAAACAATTCAGGTAGAGATAAAATAAGCATATGCAAAGCACAGATACCGTATCGGTAATAGGCAACCCAAACTGTGGTAAAACCACCTTATTTAATTTATTAACTGGTTCAAAACAAAAAGTTGGCAACTGGGCTGGTGTCACAGTCGAAAAAAAAACAGGCATCAGCTATCTAAAAAACAAACAAAAGATTGAAATTACCGATTTACCTGGTACTTATTCGTTAGAAAATGAAGAGCAGGAATTATCGTTAGACGAAAAAATTGCACGCGATTACTTACAGAGCCACAAAGGTAATTTGGTTTTAAACATAGTTGACGCCACTCGCCTTGAGCGCAGTTTATATTTAACGACGCAGTTAATCGAAATGGGTGCAAAAGTCATTCTTGTGTTGAACATGCAAGACGTGGCAGAAAAACAAGGTATAAAAATTGATACAGCTAAGCTGTCTTCTTTGCTAAAAGTCCCTGTTGTTAGTATCTCGGCGATTAAAAAACTTGGCATTGAAGAATTACAATTAGCCATTGAAAATAGTTTAGTGCAGCTGCAACAAAAAGCAGAAGTTGTGCAAGAGTTGGAACAAGGTGTAGAACCAACAAGTTTATCCCAGCTTCAGCCAGAACTAAGCTCACTAACCGAAGAGCAGATTAAGCAGCTCTCAACCTCTCCAGAAAATTATCAAAAAAATGCCGAATCATTGGCCAACTGGTTAAACGTTGAACTAAGCCAAGCAAAAGAGCTCGCAGAGTTGCTTGACCAAAATTGCCAGTCACTCAAAGCAAATCATAGATATCAAGTGATTCAAAACTGGCTAGCCCAAGTTTATCAACAAGCACAAGCAGATAAACGCACACTGACGGATTACATTGACGACATAGTATTAAACCGATGGCTAGGCATACCCGTTTTTTTATTGGTGATGTACTGCATGTTTATTTTTGCAATAAATGTAGGTGGAGCGTTTATCGACTTTTTTGACATCACCTTTGCAGCAGTTTTTGTTGAAGGTGCAGCCATTTTTTATCAATCACTTGGTTTACCGCTTTGGTTAGTCACATTGTTGAGTGATGGTATTGGTGGTGGTATTCAACTTGTTGCTACCTTTATTCCGGTAATTGCAGGTTTATATTTTTTCTTATCTGTCATTGAAGATTCTGGCTATATGGCACGTGCCGCATTTGTTATGGACAGATTTATGCGCGCAGTTGGTTTACCTGGCAAATCTTTTGTGCCTCTTATTGTTGGCTTTGGCTGTAACGTGCCATCAGTAATGGCCAGTCGTACTTTAGACACACACAAAGACAGGCTGTTAACCATAGCTATGTCGCCTTTTATGTCGTGTGGTGCACGTTTGTCCGTATATGCCCTTTTTGCCGCAGCTTTTTTCGCTAACAGTGGTCACAACGTGGTCTTTTTGCTTTATCTATTGGGTATAGTTATGGCAATTTTGACAGGCATGTTATTAAAAAGAACTCTTTTCAAACCAAGTTTAACGCCTTTTATTATGGAGCTTCCGGCTTACCATATGCCGTCAGCGAAAAACGTACTATTAAAAACCTGGGACAAATTACATGGATTTATTACCCGTGCCGGTAAAACCATAGTTGTTGTAGTTACCTTATTAAGTTTCTTAAACTCATGGGGAACTGATGGCACTTTTGGTAACCAAGATTCAGAACAATCTGTATTAAGTGAAATTAGTCGCACCATTACACCAGTATTTGAACCTATTGGTGTACAACAACAAAATTGGCCTGCAACCGTGGGTATATTCACAGGTATATTCGCTAAAGAAGCAGTTGTCGGTACGCTTGATGCGTTATATGGACAAATGGATATAGGCCAAGCAAGCGATTTAGCCGAGGAAGAATCGAGTGAATTTAGCCTAACAGAGCGCTTTGCTGAAGCTTGGCAAACCATTCCAGATAACTTAGTTGATATGTATAACAATATTTTTGACCCGCTTGGTTTAGGTATTATCAGCGAACAAGACTTAACCAGTGCAGCCGATGCACAAGGTGTGCAAATATCAACCTTTCAAGCAATGGCGTTATTATTTGGTAGCACAGCTGCTGCGTTTTCTTATTTAGTATTTGTATTGTTATATACACCTTGTGTTGCCGTTATGGGTGCTATGTATCGTGAAGCTGGCTTTAAATGGATGAGCTTTATTGCACTTTGGTCAACAGGTTTAGCTTATATTACAGCATCAGTTATTTACCAAGTAGCTACTTTTAGCGCCAACCCATATTTCAGTGCAATTTGGCTTGCTTCATGCGCAGCTATAGTCGCATTAGTCCTACTCTTAATGCGATTACATGGTAAAAAACTCGCGAAAAAAGAAGCTTTACTGATACCTATTGTCAATATTCAATAAACTAATAAAGCAGGCAAAGCTACTTTGCCTGCTCCAATATTGCAACGCTACGCCCCTTAATTAAAGTCTCTACAGAAAATGCGGCGAATAATTTGCCCTTTATCTATTAGTGGACTATATAAATAAAATTTATTTCGTTTTCTAAATGATATTGATTCGTATAAGCTCTCTTGTATAATTCACACAGAAATAAAAATTACTCTCATTTTCATAGCCACTAAGATTTAAAGGAACATGTGTTATATGTTTAATTTCAAACACTCAGTAATCTTCTCTGCTTTAGCTTTGTCATTAACTGCTTGTGGGAGCAGCTCTGACGATAAAAATACCGCACCATATGGCGTAACACTTTCTAGCAATACAGTTGCAGAAAATACAGTGGGCGCGACTGTTGGTACACTTTCAGCAACTGACGACCAAGGCAACGCAGTTACTTTCACTTTAGCAAGTGGTGCTGATGAAAACTTTGAAATAGACGGCAACACATTAAAACTAATTGCAGGAAAAAGCTTAGATTATGAGCCAAAAGGCACACCACAACCTGAAATTCCCCTAGCAATTATCGTTTCTGATGGCGAAATGCAAAAAGAAGAAACGATTGTTGTTAAAGTAGATGACGTTCTAGATTTTTACGGTTTTTATGACGGTAATGGGGAAAGTACTGTTAGTTATAGTGGCCAAATTGCGCGCCATGCAATTATTGCTGAATTAAATAACTATATTTCCTCTGGTTTAGAAGCAGACTTAAATAGCACAGAAGTAGCAACAAAAGCTGAAATTTTAGCAAAATTACATGCGTATTATTACGCTTCAGCCAATTCCGCTGACGACGTAGATGTGGCTGCTATTCTCGCAAAAGACCTTACTTTGGTAGCCAATAGCGAACAAGCAAATGTTAACGCCATTTCTACTGGAAAAAATCTACAAGGAAAAATTGCCGGTAATGATAGTGCAACCGATCACAAAGATTGGAATGCTGGTGATACTTTTATTGGTTTTAGCAATGCTTTCTTAGGTACTTTTGAAAATACCCCCGAAGGTTTGTTACTGCGCTTATTTGATAAATTAGCAGATAACGCTCTTGCAAAATTTAACGCCGGTGAAGCAAATATTTATATCACGCCTGAAGGCCAAGACTTAAAACAATTAATCCAAAAATTCTTGTTAGGTGCAGTAGCTTTCCAACAAGGTACTGACGACTATTTGAGTGATGACGTAGATGGCAAAGGTTTAAAAGCTGACAACACTGCTATCGTTGATGGTAAAACCTATACCAACTTAGAACACCAATGGGATGAAGGTTTTGGTTATTTTGGCGCTGCGCGTGACTACTTATCTTATACAGACGATGAATTAGCAGCTAAAGGTGGACGTGATGGCTGGAGCAATGGTTATTACGACACAAATATGGACGGAAAAATCGACCTAAACAGCGAATACAACTTCGGTAACTCTACCAATGCGGCAAAACGCGATCGTGGTAGCAATGGCACAACTGATTTAACTAAAGATGCAATGGAAGGCTTCTTAAAAGGCCGCGCATTAATTAATGCAAATGCTGGCAATGCATTAACTACCGCGCAAATGACTGAGCTTCAAGGTTATCGCGATCAAGCTGTATTAGCTTGGGAAAAATCTATTGCTGCCACAGTTATTCACTACATTAACGATACCATTAATGATTTAGAAGGTATCGACGATGGTATTGCAACAGCTGATTTGGCTAAACACTGGTCTGAATTAAAAGGTTTCTTATTGGGTTTACAATTTAACCCAGCAAGCAAAATAGATGATGTCGACTTTGCTGCAATAAATAATCTAGTGGGTGATCGACCTAATGTAAATGTTGCAGGAAAAGGATTCTATATCGGAGAATTGAAAATGGCGCGTAATATCTTAGTAATCAGATATGAGTTCGACCAAGCAGTTGCAGAGAGCTGGTAATCAGCTATAGTACAAGGCCGCAAGTCAAATATTACTTGCAGTCAACATAATCACACAAAGGTTAGGTGTTATGCACCTAACCTTTTGTCGTATATAAATCACAATAACTTTAACGAGAGAAAAGCTGCATGAAATTGCGAAATACCATAAGCGCTATCGCTATTGCCGCTACAAGCTTATCAATTTTCGGCTGTGGAGAAAAAACAACAAGTGAAAAAGGCCCAGAATACGGTCTGGTCGCTAAATTCACCGAAGCAGAGCTTATCAATCACCTAGTCGACAATGTGGTTTTACCAAAACATCAAACTTTCTTAAGTGCATTTGAGCAACAAACAATAGCGCTGAATGACTACTGCGCGGCAGTCACAGCAAACAGTCAAGTTGCTGATAAACAGCAAGTTCTACAACAAGCTTTTACTCAGAGCTTTTTAAGCTGGCAACATATAGAGATGCTGCAACTAGAACCGCTCGCCACTGATTTTTTCGCATTAAGAGATAAAATTAATTCTTGGCCAAGTACAGCGGCATGTGGTGTCGACCAAGAAGTCGCTTTTTATCACGCAGGCGAAGTAAATGGCCAAGCTTACCAACTGAGTCAAAGGTTAAATGAGCGCAAAGGATTATTTGCCCAAGAATATCTGTTGTTCAAATCAACAACTGAACATTCATGCCGAGTTGAATCTGGTGCGCTTGTTGGCTGGAACGACCTAGCAGAACAAACTCAACTAGAGCGTCAGTGTAACTATTTGCAAGCTGTGCACACTGAACTTGAAGCAAATTTAACTACTTGGCAAAATGCCTGGCAACAAGGTGATTCAGCTTACGTTAATCAGCTAAAAAATGGTGATGCCAAAGCAGCAATCAATGCCCTTGGTCAAGCACTGTTTTATCTAGACTACCAATTAAAAGATGTAAAACTAGGCTGCCCTTTATCTGTCGGTCCTAGTTCATGTCCAACTACAGCTAACGAAGATTTGATCGAAGCAAGATACGCCAAATTAAGTAAAGCAGCTATCGGCAATAATTTAGCGACATTTTATCAATTATTTACTGGCGCAACGGATAGCTTAGCGGCTGATAACGAAGATGCACTCGGTTTTGATGACTTTTTAGATGCAGTTGGTGACAAAGAAACTTCTGATACTATCATTAAAGCGATTACAGATGCCCAAGCAACGCTTGCAAGCATAAATAGTGATTTCGCCACTGCAATTACCACTCAAAATGAAGACTACAACCGCTACCTAACGCTACATACACAGATAAAAGTAGCGACTGACCAATTAAAAACACATTTTATTACAAGTTTAGCGGTTGATCTGCCAGAAACATCTGCTGGCGACAACGATTAATTAACGGTTTTTAAGGTTTGGATAAAATAACAATGAGCAAAATTTCAAAAGTTACTTTGGCCGTTACAACCAGTTTAATAGGGTTAAATGCGCCAGTTTTCGCAGCTGAGGCAGCAAACGCGACGGAAGAAAATAGCAGTGATAGTCGTTTTTATGAGCGGATACAAATTTTAGGCTCACATGACAAACTACGCACCCAAGGCGGCGCCACTAGCTTAGTGTCAGAAGCTGAATTAGAAAAATTTGAATTTGACGACATCAATAAAATTTTAGCTACAGTACCTGGTGTCAATATTCGTGAAGAAGATGGTTATGGTTTACGCCCGAACATAGGTTTTCGTGGTGCTACACCAGAGCGCAGTAAAAAAATATCTTTGATGGAAGATGGTGTATTAATTTCACCAGCCCCCTACTCTGCACCTTCTGCTTATTATTTCCCTATGGTTAGCCGCATGACAGCCGTTGAGGTATTTAAAGGCCCAGCAGCAATTAAATATGGCCCAAATACAGTTGCCGGTGCACTTAATTTAGTAACCCGCGAAGTGCCTGATATGGCAACAACCGCTTTGGATATTGCTTATGGCTCTGACCAATACGGCAAAATTCACGCGTATCACGGCAACACCAGTAATCATTTTGGTTATTTAATTGAAGGTTTATATACACGTGCAGACGGTTTTAAAACAATAGACTTTTCTGAACAAACGACAGGTTTTGAAAAATCAGATGTTATGGCTAAATTCAATTATGATTTTAGCCAAGGAAAAATGAAAAACTTTGTTGAGATAAAACTTGCGTACGCAACCGAACAATCAGATGAAACCTACTTAGGTTTAACCCGCGAAGATTTGGCAGCCAATCCATATAGACGCTACGCAGCTTCACAAAATGACCAAATGAATTGGGATCACGACACCATTCAATTGACTCATTATTACGAGCAAGGCGCGTTTGATATCACTACTCGTATCTACCAACATAACTTTGCGCGTGATTGGGCTAAAGTATCAAGCTTTGGTGCAAATACACCGTCTTTATTAGACGTACTGATTAACCCAACAACTGAGACCAATCAAAGTTATTACCAAATTTTAACCGGCACAGGCAGCGGCGAGTTTATCTTAGGTACCAATGACAGAAGCTACCGCTCTCGTGGCATACAGTCAGACTTAGGTTTTAGTTTTAACTTTATTGGTTTAGAGCATAAGTTAGATGCTGGTGTTCGTTTGCATCAAGACTATATCAACCGTGACCATTTTGAAGAAACTTATGCCATGGCTGTAGGTGGTCAAGTTACCAACCAAAATGACAAAACCTTCACTACGGTTAACCAAGAAAAATCTGATGCTATATCTGTATATATTCAAGACACTGTTACTTTAGAAGCGCTGACGTTAACAGCAGGTGTGCGTGGTGAGTTTATCGATTCACATTACATAAATGGCAATAACGAGCTTGATTACCTGAAAAAAGACAGCCGAATTTGGTTGCCTAGCATCAGTGCTTTTTACAAATTAGATGAAGATTATGGTGTATTTGCAGGTATACATGAAGGTTATGTACCGAGCAGCCCACAGCAAAATGATGAAAATGTTGAAGCTGAAAAAAGCATAAACTACGAAGTTGGTTTTAGGTTTAACAACAACCAAATTAATGGTGAAATTGTTGGTTTCTTTAACGACTATAGTAATTTAAAAGAAAGCTGTTCGTTTTCACAATCATCTAATTGTGAATTAGATGCAGACTTTAACGGCGGCGACGTAAATGTATTTGGCATAGAAGCTCACTTAGCTTCGCGTTTAAGTTTGTCCTCTAGCTTAGATATGCCGTGGAGTATTACCTATAGTTACATCAATTCAGAGTTCCAACAAAGTTTTGATTCTGACTACCCGCAGTGGGGTGAAATTAACAAAGGTGATAGCATGCCTTATCAACCGGATCACAGCTTTACCTTAACAACAGGTTTAGCTGCTGATGATTGGCAAGTGAACTTACAAGCTAAATACACAGGCGAAATGCAAGAAGCTGCCGGCGATGGTGTTAATCTATCAGGCAGTGTAATCGAAGCACAAACCATCTTTGATTTATCTGCGAGTTATTTTATTTCATCTGCACAATCTGTTTATTTAAAAGTAGACAATATTACCGATGAAATAAACATTATTAGTAGTCGCCCGAACGGCGCGCGCCCGGGTAAACCTCGCATGTTTGTTTTAGGCTACAAAGTTAGCTTGTAGTCAATATGCTAGACTGGCTGCAATTAAATTTGCTTGAGTTGGCGTCGAATATTACCGACGCCAACAAACGCATTTTTGCACTCTATCTAGCCAGCTCAACCCTAATTGCCATAGCTGTCTACTTTTTTACCCTAAGCTCACCCCGGCAAAACGGCTTAATAAAATACCTCTTCAACAAAAAAGTTTGGCTGCACAAAAGTGCCCAAGCTGATTACCAATTAATGCTTTTAAACAAATTTATCAAAGCCTTGTTGATAGTGCCGTTTTTATTCGCAGCCGCCCCCATAGCCATCAACACCAATCTTTTTATCAGTGAATTATTCGAATTATCATCAAAACCCGTTGTTGGTAGTCAAATGGCTATTTGGGTATTCACCCTAGTGCTGTTTTTATTGGATGATTTTTCACGCTTTTTACTGCATATGTTGTTGCACAAAATCCCTGTGTTATGGCGTTTTCACCAAATTCATCACAGTGCAGATGTATTAACCCCACTAACTATATATCGCAGTCACCCTATTGAAAATTTACTCTATGCGATGCGTATGACCTTAGTACAAGGTTTAGCAATTGGCATTTGCATGAGCATGTATGGCCCATTTCTCACTATGTTAGATATATTGGGTGCCAACGCATTTGTATTTGTTTTTAATCTTGCGGGGGCAAATTTGCGCCACTCACACGTATGGTGGAGTTGGGGTAAGCTTGAGCATGTTTTTATCAGCCCTGCGCAACACCAACTTCATCATGGTAAACAAGCACAATATTACGACTGTAATTTTGGTACAGCATTGGCCATTTGGGATAAATTATTTTTAAGTTTGCGCTTGGCAAGTAAAAAACGTCCATACAAGTTAAGCTTTGGCGTTGAAAATAAACAAAAAAATCCACACTCATTATTAAACTTGTACCTATCGCCTTTTATCATTAAGCCGGTAAAAAATAACGCCACTTTGACTAATGATAAAAAAAGCATACACTTAGAAAATTCTAAATAAAAACAACAACCGCTTATGCAACGGAATCGCCTAACCGCCGTTTTAATGGCCAGCTTAACCACAATCCCAACCTTACAGGTATGCGCAGACGAAATAAACTTAACGGCTGCTTATCTCCAAGCTCGCACAGATAAACCTTCAGCCGGCGCTTTATTGGGTTTTAGTTATGATAGTAAAAGTTGGGGCGGCGTTTATTTAGACTATTTGAACATTGATAATATCGAATTCATTGACGACAACAATGTTGAACAAAAAAATTCATTACCTGCTTATTTACTAGGTTATCAATATACAGTTCCGCTTAATCAAAAGCTCTCAGTCGCTTTTAAACTAGGTGCGGCAATTGCCAACCAAGAAATTACTGATAGCACACAAACTTGGTTAAAACCGGGTGACACGGCTTTGAATTATGCTGTGACAATGAACTGGGCAGTTAGTGATCTGCTAAGTTTAAATATAGGTTTAAACCGTATTCAAGGCATGAATTATTTTGGTGATATCTCTAGCCTACAACTTGGCGTCAGCTACCGCTTCACCTTTGCGGAGAAAACCGACAAAGTTGTGCGTGGCGAAATATCCAAACCGGCACCATTAATAGCAACCAATAAAACTGAAGCTGACAATAGAAAACCAGTTAAAGCTGAAAAAGTAACGATACAAACACTACAACAGCAACCTGCATCAAATGCGACAGACAAACCACAGGTACCTGTCTCAGCAGCACCTGTGCTACCTGCTCAACCCACTACAACTTTAGTTGAACAAAGAATGGCTGAGCGCAAAGCACAAGGCCAAGCCGAAACTCAACCTAAAGAGTTAACGGAAAAAATCGAAACTAATGTGCAAAAACGCAGTGAATTAGGTGAATACAAAATTCAGTTAGGTGCATTCTCTAATCCAGCCAATGCCAAGCAGCTTGCGAGCAAGCTCGAAAACTCTGGGTATCAAACTCAAGTCGTTCAGAAAGACAGTTTAAACCTAGTATACGCAGTTGGTTTTGCAAACCGCAATGCAGCAGATACGGCAAGAAAAGCAATTGAAGATAAATTTGCTATCAAAGGCATAGTTAGAACTAATTAAATAGCAAAACAGCTCTGGGTGTTGTCCCAGAGCTTTTCTGCCAACAACTCTGGTGATTTATAGCTGGAGTTATTAGCAAACAAAGCATGTAAAGCGGTAAATATTTCAGGTAAAAAACCCGGTTGATTCGGCTGGCCTTGTTTACCAAATATCGGCATATCTGGGCTGTCGGTTTCTAATAACAAATTATCCACCCCTACGGCCTGTATCGCTTGTTGCGTTTTGTTCGCTCGGTTATAGGTAATAGTGCCTCCAATACCTAAATAAAATCCTAAATCGATTAAATTTTTTGCTTGCTGCGCGCTACCTGAAAACGCATGTACTACGCCACCGTATTGGAACTTTTGTTGCTTTAGATATTTGCAAATATCATCAAGGCTTTTTCTATGGTGAATAATAACCGGCTTGTTAAATTGACTAGCAACTTCCAATTGCTGCAAAAACAAATGAATTTGCCTTTGGTTAACCTGTTGATTAGAACAAACAAGCGGCGAATAATCTAAGCCAATTTCACCCACTGCAACACAAGTTTTATCAGCCTGTTGTAGTTTATTGGTGAGTAAATGGCCCACTTCAGCAAGCTTATGCTGCGCTAAAAAATAAGGATGAAAACCGTAAGATTTATACAATTTTGCCGAGTTTGAAAGCAAAGCATCAATCGCCTGCCAGCTCCCATGTGTAGTTGCCGGAATTAACATGGCCTGCACATTACTTTTTTGTGCTAGCTCGTACACGTTTGCCAATGGCACTTTGGCGGCCAATAAATCTAAATGGCAGTGCGAATCAAAAAATTTCATAAAAAGCCTTGAAAGGCAAAATAACCGCCCTATATATAATTTAACAAGACAACAATGTCTTGGGTAAGACGCCGGTAACGGGTCTAACCAAACAGTCGCTTCGCTCAATAGTGAGGAAGGGACAAAAACTAAACTTTACCATATTGCTTAATAGCGAGGATATGATTATGAAAACTTTAGACTTTACTCCACTATACCGTTCATTTATTGGTTTTGACCACTTAGCAAATTTAATGGACTCTGCTGCACGCTCTGACAAATCAGCAGGCTATCCACCTTACAATATCGAACTTACTGCAGAAGACAAATACCGTATCACCCTTGCCGTAGCAGGCTTCGCTGATAACGAGCTTGAGATTAACCTAGAAAATAATACGCTGACTGTTACAGGGCGTAAAGAAAGCAATGCTCAACAAAACGAAGACGAAAAACGTTTTATTTATAAAGGTATTTCTGAGCGTAATTTCGAAAGAAAATTCCAATTGAGCGACCACATTAAAGTAAGTGGTGCAGATATGGATAATGGTTTATTACACATTGATTTATATCGTGAAGTGCCAGAAGCACTTAAACCTAAAACCATTCCAATTGGTAATAAAAAATCAGCTGGTGAGTTGTTAGAAAACAAATAGTTTTTCCTTATTTAACACTCAACAACCTTTGATAAAGCGCGGTTTATACCGCGCTTTTTAGTTTCATTTATGGGTATGACTCATTAGGACCTACGGTTACATTCCCGACTTCACAATTCTATTAAGCATTTTCAATCAGAGTTGCCTGCAAAAACACTAGAGCATAACTTTCGCAAAAACGCTGTAAATACAATCCCTGTACGCTTCGCTTTTTCATCCCTGAAAAAGAGATTTTGCTCTAAGTTATTGCTCTAGCATTTTTAAATTTTGTATCGCTAGCAGATCTATAATTTATAACAAACCAAAGTCAAAAAATGAGGCTAAACGGGCGCAAAGAGAAAAACACCTCTTCTAAAGCTGGCATGAGTTACATACTCTAAAACCAACATCAATCTAGCTCATATCCTGCATGACAATTTCCGATGATTATTGATGGTTATTATGTTTGTCTATATCTGTGCCACATAACATTGAGGCGACAGAGCAACTTACGATAGCGATATAATAGCCAAGAAGGTGAATGGATGTGTTGCGAACAAAACTTCATAAAATAGGGATATTTTATGGGAGCGCGCCAAGGACGGCCTTGCAGCGTTTTTGTGAGGAATACTCCATTTGGCTTCGATATTCTATGCCACCTTACACAAGCACCTCGAAATATCAGCTAGATGGCAAGCGGTTAAGCCGAGCACAAAACTCGGCTTAACTAAGCAATTAATATCCCGCCGGTACGCCCTGCACAAACTTGACATTCTCAGCTTTAATCTCAAAACCTAAGTCTGTTAATTTACCCGTGTTTTTATCACGACTATATACAGCAATATTATTGCTCAAACGATTAGCAACCAATAAATGAGCTTGATCGTAACTAAAGTTAAAATCACGCGGCCAGTTACCATTAGTACTAATGTGCTGCACCAACTCAACTTTACCAGAAGTTAATACTTTAAATACCGCAATGGAGTTTTCACCACGGTTAGTCAAATAAATAAACTTACCATCAGCCGATAAACGAATGGCCGCAGCTTGCGATTTTTTATCGGTCGACAAAGTATTAATACGCTGAATTTGCGTTAATGAACCATCCACACCAGACTGCTGATACGCAACCAAAGTATTTGACAACTCATTTAACACATAAGCATAATTTTTAGTTGGGTGAAAAGCTAAATGACGAGGGCCATCACCTGCTTGTAATTTAGCCGCCACAGTTGACATCCAAACACCATTTTTCGGACTAAATTGAAAAATGCTATCCGTACCTAAATCAACGCCATATAAAAATTTACCTTCAGGTGACCAGCCCATCCAATGCGGATGAGGTGCATCTTGGCGCTCATGCGGGCCTTTACCACTATTAATGATCTGCCCAGATAAACTAAAGTTTTTACCATCAAAATCTAAAATAGAGTAATTTGGTGATACATAAGTTGCAACACTCACTAAGTTAGTGTTTTGGTTCCAACTAATGTGGCAAGGATAATCACCCAAACCTTCAATTGAAGCAGCTGCAGACCAATTACCAGCTTGATAACTATAGGCAAATGCTCCAGAGTTTGGCTCTTCGTTAACTGCAACTAAAGCTTTGTAGTCATTGCTGATAGCTATATACGACGGGTCTTGCGTCGCGATTAATTGCTCAATTTGGTATTTTTTATCCGCATAAGAATCAATTGTTAATTGATACACGCCGCTATTCTTTTCAGGATCTGCCCCCAAAATAAAATAGTCAGCTGCCGCAGCGGATGCCTGCATAACAATTGCACCAGTAACAGTTAATGCAATTGAAGTTTTTTTCCATGTGTTAAATAAAGTTTTCATAGTATGTATTATAAATATCGTTATTTTGTGAATAAAGCGCCGACAATTAACGCATAAAACGTTTTCATTGTGCAACTAATAAATCGTCAGATATTGCACTCAAGTACGATAAAGTCTAGAGTTAAACCAACAATAATAACGGAAGCCACGAAATGAAAACTAAAATATTCTTCACCGCTGTATTAACTTCTGCGCTGTTAATCGGCTGTAGCAAACCAAATCCAATCCACGAAGGTATGGAATCAATGGGCAAAAGTTTCAAAGCTTTACGCCAAGCTGAAACTTTAGCGGATAAAAAGCAACTTATCGCTGAATTCGAACAACACGTATTAATGGTACAAAAACAACAAGTAAAACCTGAAGATCAAGCGACTTTTGATGAAGGCATAGATAAGCTCTTGAGCGAAGTTCAAGCAGTAAAAGCCGCATTAGAACAAGGCAATATTGAAAATATCAAACCTCAATTAAAAGCATTACATGATTTAGAAGAAGAATATCATGAGCTTTTAGGTGTTGAAGAGCACTAAAAAACACTGATCTTGGTTGCAAAGCTTTTTTGCAACCAAGCGTTTTATTCCTGCAAAACCTTAGTAAAAACCTTCGCGCAAAATTGTGTTAAAACGTCGATATTTTTTCACAATCCGCATAGCAAAAACGCCTACAGCCCAATAAAATTCGTATTAAAACAGCAAAAACAAAATTTCATACTAAAACAATAAATTTTGATACTTGTCGCTTTTTCGTCCTCCCCATAAACTTATTGTCAAGTTAACAACCGTAGCGCAGCGACGCGCTTGTAAATTTGAATAGGTTAAGTGGTTATGTACTTTTTAGGTTTAGATATAGGCAGCTCATCAACCAAAGCATCAATTTTAGATGCAGCTACAGGTAAAAGCCTTGCCTCTACCCATTACCCAAAAAGCGAATTAGCAATTACAGCTCCACAAGCAGGGTTTGCCGAACAGCAACCTGAAACTTGGTGGGAGTGTGTTAAACAAGCCTGTGCTGAATTATTTGCCCTTGAACAAGTTGACGCACAAAAAATTGAAGCTATTGGCATTTCATATCAAATGCATGGTTTAGTCTGTGTTGACAAAAACCAACAAGTGGTTCGCCCAGCGATTATTTGGTGTGACAGCCGCGCGGTTGAAATTGGCGAGCAAGCTTTCAATCAACTGGGTCAGCAAAAATGTTTACAACAGTTTTTAAATTCACCGGGTAACTTTACCGCATCAAAATTAAAGTGGGTTAAAGAAAACCAACCTGAGCTTTATCAGCAAATTGACAAAATAATGCTGCCGGGCGATTACATCGCAATGAAACTTTCTGGTGATGTAACCACAACCTCTTCCGGTTTAAGTGAGGGTGTACTGTGGGATTTTGAAAATAACCAAGTCGCCACCGACATCATCAAGCATTATGGTTTTGAACAAAGCTTAATTCCAACTTTAGTCCCGTCATTTGGTGAACAATGCACAGTTAGCCAACAAGCAGCCAAAGAGCTTGGTTTGCGCGCTGGTATTAAAATTACTTACCGCGGTGGCGATCAGCCAAACAACGCATTGTCATTAAATGTAATGCAAGCAGGTGAAGTGGCCGCAACAGCCGGCACGTCAGGCGTTATATACGCTGTAACAGATAAAAACGTATACGACGAGCAATCACGGGTTAATACCTTCCAACACGTGTCCAGTACCACAGACAACAATGCTAACGGCGTATTGTTGTGTGTAAATGGCACGGGTCGTTTATTTAGCTGGTTGCGTTCAATTGTGTCAGTTCAAGGTCAACAAGTTGACTACCCACATTTAAATGAATTAGCCAAAGATGTCGCAATAGGCTCTGACGGCTTAAGCATGTTGCCTTTTGGCAATGGTGCTGAGCGCGTATTACAAAATAAGAATATTGGTGGCCATATCCAAAATTTAGATTTTAACCGCCATCAATTAGGCCATATGGTGCGAGCAGCACAAGAAGGCATAGTGTTCGCACTTAAATATGGTTTTGACGTTTTAAAAGATATGGGCGTGAGTAGCCAAGTTATTCGCGCAGGCAAAGGCAATATGTTTTTAAGCCCGATTTTTGTCGAAGCTTTTGTCAACAGCTGCCAAACCACAGTCGAATTATACCAAACCGACGGTGCCGAAGGCGCAGCGCGCGGTGCAGGATTTGGACTTGGTTACTACAGCAACCGAGCCGAAATGTTTAAAGGCTTAGAGTTATGTGCTCAATACGAGCCAGAAGCCGCCAAGGTAGACGCATATGCAAATGCCTACCACAACTGGCAACAACTCTTACAGCAATCAATTTAACCTAGAACTTAAGTTCCGAAACTAATGAGGTCACAAGCATGAGTATTATCTTAGGTGATAAAGAATTTTTCCCAACAGTTGGCAAAATAGAATTTGAAGGTCGTGATTCAGACAACCCATTTGCGTTTAAATGGTACGACGAAAACCGCATAGTTGCAGGCAAAACCATGAAAGAGTGGTTACGTTTTGCAGGTTGTTACTGGCACACTTTCTGTGGCCAAGGCCATGACCCATTTGGCCCAGGCCCACAACGTTTTGCTTGGAACGATGCTAATTCAGCCAAACAACGCGCAGCAGATAAAATGGATGCCGCTTTTGAATTCTTTACAAAAATGGGTTTGCCTTACTACTGTTTCCACGATACTGATTTAATCGACGAAGAGAACTCAACAGTCAGTGAATTTGAAGAAAAAATTCAATTCATCACAGATATCGCGTTAGAAAAACAAAAAGCATCAGGCGTTAAATTGCTTTGGGGTACATCAAACCTATTCTCTAACCCAAGATATATGAATGGTGCTGGTACTAACCCACACTTCCCTACGTTAGCGCGTGCCGGTGCTCAGCTTAAAATAGCGATGGACGCTACAATGAAGCTAAACGGCGAAAACTATGTATTCTGGGGTGGTCGTGAAGGTTACATCACTTTATTGAATACTAAGATGCAACGCGAGCAAGAAAACTTTGCACGTTGGTTACATATGGCTAAAGACTACATGCGTAGCCAAGGTTGGAATGGTACTTTCTTCATTGAACCTAAACCAATGGAACCAACTAAACATCAATACGACTTTGATACAGCAACTGTAGCTGGTTTCTTACAAAAGTACGGTTTAAGCACAGACGACTTCAAAGTAAACATTGAAGTTAACCATGCAACACTGGCAAGCCATACTTTCCAACACGAGTTACAAGTAGCAGCTGATAACAACATTTTAGGCTCTATCGATGCTAACCGTGGTGATTACCAAAACAGCTGGGATACAGACCAATTCCCGAACAATATCAACGAAACAGTTGAAGCTATGTTGGTATTCTTAGAAGCTGGTGGTTTACAAGGTGGTGGTGTTAACTTTGACGCTAAAACTCGTCGTGAATCAACAGATATGGAAGATATCTTCTTAGGTCACATTGGTGGTATGGACACGTTTGCACGTTCACTAATCGTCGCTGATCAAATCATCACTAAATCTAAGTACACTGAATTACGTAACAAGCGTTACGAGACTTTCGAGTCTGGCCAAGGTAAAGACTTTGTTGATGGCAAACTCACTATCCAACAGCTAGCTGAAATTGGTACAGCTGTAGGCGAGCCAGAGCAAATTTCAGGTAAACAAGAATTGTTCGAAAACATCATCAATCAATACATCTAGTTTCATTTCCTTGTTGTAGTCTTTCATGACTAGCCCGTGCGAAACCCATATACACGGATGATGTGGGTTTCGTTTTTTTCTGAAAAAAAATTCACTTTTTTTGCAACCTTTTTATCTCAGCTACGTTATAGGTTTATAATTCTTATAAAACTTGCAGTTGTAGCGAATATGAACAAGGTTGTATCACTGCTATTTGGCAAAACCAACAAACAAAGCTTTGAACAAATTGTCACGCCCTATTTAGACTTAATGTTTAAAGTTGCCTACCAATACACAGGCAAAACCGAAGACGCTGAAGACTTGGTTCAAGAGGTTTTAGCAGATCTTTATCACAACCTGACTAAGTTACAGCAAGCTGAAAAAACCAAAGCTTGGATAATGCGCTGTTTATACAACAAATTTGTCGATCAATATCGTGCGCAAAAAGCCCGCCCGCTGATTGATAGCTTAGATGACGAACAACAAATTCCACTAACGCAAATAACGCCAGATCAAGAGCTATTACTGACGCACAAACAAGTGTTAGCCGGATTATCACAACTAAATTCAAACCAACGTGCATTAGTAACCATGCACGATATTAATGGCTATACCCTAGTTGAGCTTGCCGAAATCATGCAAAAACCTGTCGGTACGTTAAAGTCGGATTTGCACCGCGCACGAGCCAAATTAAAAATTTTATTTAACTTGCAACCATCCGACATCCAATCCCGTCATTGTGTATAACGAATGTGTGAGAAAACAATTATGAACTGCGAATTTATCCATCAAAATATCAACGACGTATGCCACAGCAATTTAACTGAGTTGGAGCAGCAACAAGTAAACGCACATTTAACTAATTGTCCTGATTGCCAACAAATGCTGAGCCAACACCAAGCTTATTTAGCAAAATTAGCTAATTTACAAACACCTGAATTAACCGCAGAGAATAAACAGCGTCTGATAAACCAAGCACAGATAATTAAAACCGCAACCAACAGAAATAATGGTTTTGTAAAAGGCTTTGCTGCAGCGTCAGTGTTGTTTTTATCGATATTTTTATTTAATCAGCAGCAAGTTGATCCTGTTGTTGCGCCCATTGCTAAAAACATCAACCTAGTGCCATTTACCACACAGGTATCGCTGATTATTTACGTGCCTGAAGATATGCCAAATGCAGATTTACAACTACAAATACCAGATGAAATTGAATTGGTCGGCTACGAAGGTTTAGCGAGTCTGTCATGGCCGGTAGATCTCAAGCAAGGTGCTAACGTATTGCAATTGCCAATTGAAGTACCTGAAGGCATAGACCTAAACCAAGCGATTCAATTTATCGCCAACATTAATAATAACAATACACAAAAGGACTTTGCGCTCGAAGTAAAACTTGTTTCACCTCAACAAGGTGCAGCGGATTCTGTGTTTAATCTAACTAATCCTACTGCCAATAATTTCAACAATTTAGGATAATTTATTATGAAAAACCCAATGATTAAATTTACGTTATCAGCCCTATTTGTCGCAACTTGTTTTGGTGCTAATGCAGAATCGCTAGACGATGTAACCATGCAAATAACCAAAGAGCATGTGCGTTTAGGTCACAAGTTACATATACCAGGGCAAAATTTGGTAATTGAGCACATGTTGGAATCAGGCGCAGTTACCGAGGCCGAGCTTGAAGCACAAAAAGCCGAACGAGAAGCAGATCGCGCAGAGCTAAAAGCGTTAAAAGAAGCAGGTGACGACGAAGCTCTAGCCGTGAAACTCGCTGAAATGAAAGAAAAACGCCAAGCCAATAGAGAAGCCATTCGTGAATATGTTGATAACAACGATGATTTAAAAGAACAATTACAAACTAAAAAACAAGAAGTGCGTGAAAAAATCCGCGAAGAAATTCGTGATAAACGTAAAGAGCGCAAAGACGAAAGAGAAAAGCGTCGTGAAGAGCGTGATGCAGCTAAAGACGAATAATAAAACAGTTTGAGGTGCAAGCTTGGCTTTGGTTGAACTTGTTCGGCCTTAGCCAGGCTTTTTTACCTCTAACCACAACACCTCAAGCAAATAATACGGGTTAACTAACAATGGCGTTGGTAAAACCCAAGATAGGAACCAATATGAAGTATATCAGTGCTTTATTGCTCATTATTGTGTGTCTGGCAAAAGGTTATGCCAATGAAAATGCAGGCCACCAAGCTTTTGCCCAACAAGACTATCAAAGCGCCCTCACCCACTATCAATCAGCCTATCAACAAAATCCATTAGCCAGCACACTATACAATATTGCCGTATGCCAATTTAAACTCGCACAATGGCACAAGGCGCAGACCAGCTTCAAACAAATAAAACAACAAAGTGGCGAAAGTGACTTAATAAACTACAACATAGCAGTCACCTATAAAAAACTTGGCAATACAGAACGAGCGACTGAATTGTTTGAAAACTTAGTTTTATTTGGAGAAAACGAACAAATTGTTCAACTGGCTAGCCGACAATTAGACCAGCTAGAATTTGCTGAATTTGACCAACAACTCAATGAGCAAACAGCTCAAGCTGAAGACTCATACCCAGCTTGGTATCTATCCGCACAACTCGCGCTTGGTAGTGACGATAATGCCGTCGCTATCAGCACTGAAAGAAGCAGCAATAAAAGTGATAGCTTAGTTGAAGCTTTAGTCTCAGCCGGATATATAGGCGAACAACAAACGCAAGAGTTTTGGTCAATCAACACTCTGCTACTAAACAGTAAATATCAAAATAATTCAGACTATGATTTTTCAGTTATAGGTATAGTGGCAATTAAACACTTTACCTTTGCTGGCATAAATCAAGCAGACAACAACGACTATTTTTACGCAGCCGCAAACTACGAAGCACTATCAATTGCTGGCAACTCCTACCTTAACAATACACGTTTGACCCTTGGCTACTATTACCCTGTAAATACACAACAAGTGATTAAGTTTGAAAGCCAATACAAAAAATCCAGTGCAGCAAACAGTGGTTACCATTACCTAGCAGGTGACGCATGGCAACATAGAGTGAGCTGGCAATTAGGCGAGTATAACAACCGCTTAAAAGTAACCTTAGACTACACAATTGATGATAGAAATGACTTAACAACTGAGGACAGCTTCACCTCGTATTCAGCCAACCGCAGCGCAGTTAAAATAGACAAAAACGTCCAATTAAATCACTGGTTATTAAACTTTAGCGCCCAATACAAAGCTTCGAATTACCACGACAAACACTTATATTCAGACGGCAGTGAATTATTAAGAAAAGACAATAAACTCAGTTTATCGCAACGCACTGAATACAACTTAAATAACAACTGGCAGCTATTTTTAGACGTAAACTGGACCGATAATAACTCCAACTCATCAACCTACAGCTACCAACAAACCTTATTAATGTTTGGTGTTAGTTTTGATTTGTAAGCTAAGCTCATCATAGAAGTTCGAGAAAATAATCAAACAAAGTACTCTACCCTGGGGTTTGTTAGTAAAGTACTCTGCCTGATTAAACAGCTTTAATTTTTACGACAAAACATAAAAATTAGTAAATAGTAAGCTTAATATTGCTAATACCACGCTCTGAAACTGGTCGACCTTGCGGGCCTAAATAATGTGCAGCATGAAACTTAGAGCCAATAGCACTGATACGGTGTAAAAAGCTAATTTCACCATCGAATTTTAAGCTTAAAGTATTGTCTGGACGCTGACCATCATCTGGCTGCATTACACGCACATACAAATCAGGCGTAGCAGTTGAGAAGGTAATTTCATTGTTTTGTTGGCCTAAAGTTAACCACTGAATATCAGAGAAGTAACCTTTAAACTCAGGGAATTCCCACTTCTCACCAGCCACTCCTTCGTTGTAGTCATTTTCCCAGACAGAAAAGTTGACACCTTCTAAACGGTTTGCCCAAACTCGGTAAGGGCCGTCGCCCATCCAACGTTTGTGAGCAATAGCTTGTTTAGGGTAGTCAAAGCCAACACCGTGTAAAATATATTCACCATTCAACCAGTAATTTACATCCATCGACAAGTGACCTTGCGGATGTACTGTCCATACCAGCTTAGTAATACCTGCGGATGGATTAACCACTTCGATAACTAAATCATAACCAACAAAGCTGGTTTTGAGTTCTGTGGCTTTGTCAGATTTGCCATCAACAGTTGGATCATGAGTTGTCCAAGTACCTTTACCATTGTAGACACCTTTATTCATGGAATTATCTGAACGCAATAGCTTAGGACCATTGGTCAAAGCATAGGATTGGTTAGCTTTCTTATACGACTGTAATAAACCAGTTTGAACATCAAAAGTGATAACTCTATCTGCTGCTGTTACTTTTAATATGTTGTCAGTTTGTTCAACTATTTCAGCTTGTTTTGCACCACTTGCTTTAGCGACAAAATCTTGTTGAGTTAACTTAGCCAACTGAGCCGCTGTTTGAATCGGCCATGCATTGGTCAAAATTGAGTTGTTTTCTTGATCAAAAAACTCCACTTCTAACCAGCCTTGCTTTTGCCAATTTTCCGGTAAGTTTAACTGCAACGCGCCAGTTGCATCTGGTTTCGTTGCAGGCAGAGATACACGACCATTTGCAACTAGCTTTTTCTCAGCCGAAAAAGCAGTTACCGGACTGTACAAGCGCCATTCAACGGCAAAGCTAGATAGGTCAATAAAATCGTATAAGTTTTTAACTTGTAATTCGCCGTTAAAACTTGCAGGCAGTTGGCGACCATTTTTCAAATTAGTCACTTGAATAGGCGACCAAATTTCTTTAATGGTGAAATAGCTCGCCTCTTTTTGTCCGTGTGGACCCACTATGCCATCTGGCGCGTGGTTAAAATCGGTATCTATAATGTTATTTTTGTCTGTTCTAACAATGCCTTCATCTGCCATTACCCATAAAAAGCCACCTGCGCCTAATGGTGTTGACATCATAAAGTCCCAGAAATCTCTTAAACCAGCACCGTGGCCACCGTCGTATAAACCATGCAGAAATTCAGTCGGGAAAAACACTTCGTTTTGTGGCTTCTTCGCTAAAAGCTCTGAATAAGTTGGATAGTGGTCTGTATCTATGTTGCGGAATAATTCCCACGGGTGCAGTACCGGACGTTTCTGCAGGTCATAAATATCGTAGTCGTCATCCACTTCTATATTCCAACCACCTTCATTACCATTCGCCCAAAATAATATACTTGGGTGTGTTTGGTCACGTTTAATCATTTGAGCAATTAAACGACGAGCTGGTGCTGTATCCAATACAGGCTTTTGCCATGTGCCCAATTCGTTAATCACATAAATCCCCATACGATCTGCAGCTTCTAAGAAATGCACGTCTGGTGGGTAATGTGCCATTCGAACCGCATTCATATTCATGCTTTTAATTAAATTGATATCATCAATACTGGCTTGTTTAGTCATAGTACGACCCGTTTCTGGACGGAAACTATGGCGGTTCACACCTTTTAAAATAATTTTTTCACCATTTAGATATAGGCCATCATGCGGTCTTAATTCAAAGGTTCTAAAACCAAAGGTTTTGGTTAAAGTATGCAGTATTTGGTTTTGCTGTTTAACTTGAACTTGTACCTGATACAAATTTGGAGTTTCAGCAGTCCAAAGTTTTGGTGTATCGATTTGAGTAGCAAGCCTTGCTTTTTCTGCTGAAACTACGGCAACAAATTCTTTGCCAACAGCCTTGCCATCTAAATCTAAAATTTGTGCGGTTACCGAACTAACATTGGCATTTTCCAAGCCGTCTAAATAAACATCCATTTTAAATTCGCCGCTTGCTTGTGCGTCAAGGCTAACCCAATCAACATGAGTTTTTGGTAAAGACTGTAAAAATACTTGTCTGTATATGCCACCAAACACCCAATAATCAGCATTGCGCTCTGCCGCTTCAATGCTTTTATCGGCAGACATTTTATCAACAATTACTTTGAGTTCGTTTTGTTGGCCAACTTTTACAAAAGGTGTGATGTCAAAACTAAAGCGGTAAAAACCACCTTGGTGCGTTGGGCCAACTTGCTCACCATTCACCAACACAGTTGCATCTGTCATAACACCATCAAATACAATTTCTATGCTTCTATCTTGCCACTCTGCCGGAACATCAAATTGACGACGATATATGCCCTGCTCGTCGTGTTTTTCAGGGATATAGCCATAATCGTAATTACCAAATCCTTGTTGTTCCCAATTTGATGGCACTGGAATTTTTGTCCATTCGCCACAGTTATTGCCTTTGTTGCAGTAAAAATCCCATTCAACGGCATCATCACTACCAGTACCACTTAACATTTTAACTTCGGTTAGTGCGGCAGCTGGAATATCCGCCACTTGCTGCTTCGAAGCACAACCAATAAATATTAAACCTGTTATAAATGCTAAACACACAAGTATCCAACTACGCTTTGTTATGTGCTTGAACGGCACGCTACTCATAGCCTACTCCTCATATATAGTTATTGTGTTAAATAAACTAATTAGCCCTGCTCTACACGAGTAAATCTAATTTTGTCTATACTTGGTGTATAACCAAGTACATAAAGAAACTGGGCACAATGCCTGCCCAAAAAAGTAATAATCTTTTTGTCCTTGAAACTATGACTTAACTACTAAACAAAACCCGTAAAATTAATATTTTGATATTACTAATTCAATTTAGGTACTTAACCTGAATTAAAGTTACGTCGTTTACGGATTTTCAAATCTGGTACGTCATAATTATAGTTGTGTATTTATTTAGGCCAAATTGGATAACAAGATGTCGATGATTTCCCGCATTTTTGTCGAAAAAAGTGCCTTTTTAAAAAACTTTCTAAAAAAATTTATTGGCACAGATCAAGACGTAGATGACATCTTGCAAGAGGTCTATTTAAAAGCACATCAAATAGAAAATAGAACCGACATCAAAAACCCAACCGGCTTTTTAGTACAGATAGCTAAAAACATCGCAATTGATGAGCTAAATAAAAAAGCGCGCCAAGCAACTGGTTATATAGATGAACATTTAGATGAAATTCCAATCGAAAAAACCGCCTCGTTAGAATCAGAAGAAGAAGCCGAAGAATCCATTCGCTTGTACTGCCAGGCAATCGAACAATTACCAGAAGCGTGCCAAAAGGCATTAATTTTGCGCAAAGTTTATGGGCTTAAACACAAAGAAATCGCCGAAAAATTAGGTGTTTCTGTTAGTACAGTCGAAAAAAATCTCAAACTCGCTGGGTTATTCTGTGATGAATATCTAAGCAGTTTTAATCTGACAACGAACGTATCAACCGTGGAAAAGCAGACTTTATTAGCGGGGAATGACAAATGAGTACATTCGAGCAAGTTATTCAAAATGCCAGTGAGTTAAAACTGCAAACTTGGGATTGGATAATTCGAATTGACGGCGACGAGCCACTGAGCCAGCAAGAAAAGCAGCAGTTAGCAGCATGGCTAAACGAAAGCCCAGAGCGTAAACAAGAGATTTACCGCATAAACAAATTTTGGCACCAAACTTTGTTAACTGAATTGGTCGATTTAAATGAAACACCAGTTAAGCAGCAAAAACCCAAGAATTGGCTAAAATTTTCTTGGACAGCAATAAGCGGTTATGCGGTTGCGTGTTTATGCCTATTAAGCCTAAGTGTTTATTGGATTGGTGAACAACAAAACCTAACCACTCATTACCCAGCTACTAGTTATGCCACCAATATAGGTGAACAACAAAGCGTCAACTTGCTTGATGGCTCTAAGCTTATTATTGATTCAAACAGCCATATTGAAGTGAAGTTTTCAGAAACATCTCGCGATCTTTGGTTACACAAAGGCGAAGTGCACTTTGATGTAGCGAAAGATAAAAGCAGGCCTTTTAATGTGCATGCGTTAAATGGCCGTGTACAGGCGGTTGGCACCGCATTTAATGTTGAGCTGATTGATAATAAACAATTTAATGTATTGGTTACTGAAGGCAAAGTTGCTGTGGCTTTATCAGAAAGCGCAGCCACAACTAAAACAAGCAACAGTACTCAACCCCTAATACAGAATATTACCTACATGACTGCAGGTGATTACACCAATGTGCGTTTAACCACTAGCTTAGAGCAAAGTAAAAAACATATGCTCAATACGCTAGTTAAGCTTTCTAAAGAAGAAATTAATAAAGCCAGTGCATGGCAAAAAGGTGAATTAATATTTACCGGTGAACCACTTATACAAGTAATAGAAAAGCTTAAACGTTACACAGAACTAAACATCCAAATTAAAGACTCAGAGCTTGAAACACTCAAAATTGGCGGCCGTTTCGAATTAACCAACATTGAAAATTGGCTTAAAAGTTTGCAGTACAACTTTAACCTCAATGTTGAAAAAACCGCTGAGAACACCATAACTATTTCGGCCAAAGGGCAAGAATAGCAAAGCTTCAGCTTGTTATTCTTGCCCAGTATATCCAGCGCCTTTAACAATTACCATCCTCTAACAAGTCTTCAAACATATCAATAAAAACAACTTTAAAACACGAACAAAACATATTTACCCAATTATTTTTACGGATTTAAAACAACCATAAAGTCATACCATAGTAGTTAATAGGTTTTTAGTTACTACACACACGCCCGCACTTTGACCGTGCGGCAACTAGGTTATGAAAAATATAAAATCCGTATCGAGGAGATAAAAATGTCACGCTTATGTATCCCATTTGCGAAAACCGCACTGTCAGTCGCGCTAGCGACCGTTCTCATACCAAGCCAAGTACTCGCACAACAAACAGATGCCGAAGTTGAACAAACAGAACAAGCAACAGACTCAACAGATGCAGAAGTCATTCTTGTAAAAGGTTTACGCTCAAGTTTAATGAAAGCCCAAGATATCAAAATGAACTCAGACTCAATTGTTGATGCAATTGTGGCTGAAGATATTGGTAAATTACCTGATTTAACCGCAGCAGAAAGTATTGCTCGTATTGCCGGTATTCAAGTAAACCGCCGTAGTGATGAGGCGCGTGATATTTTAATTCGTGGTTTACCAAATGTAACCACAACCTTTAACGGTCGCGAATTATTCACCGCTGAATTACGCCAAGTGCAGTTGCAAGATTTTCCATCGCAAGCTTTAGCTGGTATTGAGGTTTATAAATCGGGCACAGCCGATTTACTTGAGCCAGGCTTAGCAGGTTTAGTTAATGTGCGCTCTCGCCGCCCATTTGATTTTGATGGTGAGAAAATTTCTGGCACTTTACGTTACGCTTATAACGATCAAAGCGAAAAATCCTCTCCAACAGGCAGTATTTTATATTCAAATCGCTGGACTACAGGTCTAGGCGAAATTGGCTTTTTGGCTAACGCGACTTTCACCCAATCTGAATACCATAATGGTGTACGTTACAATGACACTTGGTTTAGAAATGCAAACAAATGGGGTTCAATTAGCCCAGAACAGTTTAGTGACGGTGAGTTTTTAATCCCAAACCGAGTGGGTATTTATCAAGATTCAGGTAAACGAACTCGTCCATCATGGAATATGGCTGCACAGTGGCGACCAAATGACCAATTAGAAATTTACGCTGATGCAATCTATCAAGGTTTCCGTGGTGAAGGCCAAGCTGATAGTTTTTGGTTTCATTTAGTCGATTGGGATAGATATCCAACTCAATTTGGCGACCCAACTTTAACGAATGTGGTTATGGTAGAAGGTACAGATGACGGACAAGCAGCCAGTTTAACTAAGTCTGGTGGTTTACCAGCAATGGCCTATCGTTCAACCAACAAAGGTGCGACAGATACATATCAATTTGCAGTAGGTGCTAAGTGGCAAAATGGCCCATTAAAAATCGAAACAGATTTAGCTTATACAGACAGTACCTACGAAAAAGAAGAATGGAGTTTCGATACGTCAACACGGGAAGACTGGCTAGTAAACGTCGACTTTTTTGGTGAAGAAGGTGGTGTAACTTTTGATGCGCCGAACGCCAATGTTCACGATCTAGACGCTTATAACTTCCGCGGATACTTTGAGAGCCATTATAAAGTTGGCGGCTCGGGCGTACAGTGGAAAACCGACCTTACCTATACTTTTGACGACGGCATATTAAATAAAATTCAAGCTGGCGTGCGTTTTACCGACCGTGATGCAACGCGTGATTCAGGAAATCGCTTAGCAGGTGTTCTATATTTAAACAAACCATTGTCGAGCCTTGATTTCTTAGAATATGAACAAACGTTCAACCCATTCCGTAGTGATAAACAAGGTTTTACTACATACCTAGCACCAACCCGCGATAGCATAATCAATAATCACGAAAAGTTGAGCCAAGTTGCTTATGAGTCTGCAACTGAGTTAGGTAATAGTGATCCTGCTCGCTTTGGCTGGGCATTAGGTGAAGCAGAAAAATTTTTAACGCCTAAAGTCGCTTACGATCCGGCGAATTACTTTGAAGCGAAAGAGCAAACCTACGCTGCCTATTTACAGGCAAAATTTATGTTTGATCTTGGTGATATGCCAGTAGACCTAGTTGCAGGTGCTCGAGTTACTCGCACTGAAACCGAAGTAACGGGTACCTCAAGACTGTTTGACGAAAATTATAACCTTACGCTCGAAAATATTACAGTTGGCGGCGACTATACTGATGTCTTACCAAATATCAGCTTGGCAATGAATTTAACTGATGATTTAAAATTAAGAACTAGTTATACCAAAACTCGCACAAGAGTAGACTTCGCTGCATTGAACCCTAGTTCAGAAATCAGACCTGAGCCACCGTCGGATAATCCTAACGATAACACTAAAGACTATGATGCAACCGCTTCATCTGGTAACCCTTATTTAAAACCATTAACGTCTGATAACTTTGATATTAGCTTAGAATATTATTTCTCTGATTCAGCTTACGTAAGCGGTGCAACTTTCTATCGTGATTTGTTTGGTTTTACACGCAACTATCCGCGTAACGTTGAAGATCAACAATATGGCACGGTAAGGCTTTCGAAACCTGAAAATACAGGCGATGGTGAAATTTGGGGTTGGGAATTAAATGCTCAAACCTTTATGGATTATGACTTTATGCCTGAAGCTCTGCATGCTTTTGGTATATCAGCAAACGTTACTCGCTTAGAGGGCAAGGAGCGCTTCCCGGGAGAGCTAGACGCTGTAGGAGAAGAAACTTATGGTCCAATTCCAGGCTTGTCTAAATACACCTACAACACTGCAGTTTTTTATGAAAAAGACGGATTCTCAGCACGACTTTCTTATAACAAACGTGACACTTGGGTGAACTGGTTCCGCAACACCATTGGCGCCGAAGGATTTACTGGCAACAAAACCAAAGCAAGAGATAGATTAGATTTATCTGCAAGCTACGAAATTAACGACAATTTCACGGTTTACGCAGATATTTCAAATATTATGGCCAACCCTTTCCATAACTATGTTCAACACAACGATAACATTGCATATACGCAAGACATTCGTGATGAAGGACGATATTACGGTGTAGGGCTTAAATTTAGCTTTTAATCCTTTTAGTTAAAGTGTGTCCTCCAATAGGCTGGGTTATACCCAAACGGGTCGGGTATAGTTGTACCAGCCTATTTATAAAATTTAATACTCCATACGCATACCAAGCGTTAAATAGCGCCCTTCGTCTCTTACATCTTGTGGAAACTTAATATTGTCACCAACGCTAGTGAAATTGCGTAATGGCTCGGCTAATAAATTACTAACGTGGCTAAAAATAGATAATCGGTCGCTAAAATTATAACTAACCGCTAAGTCTAACCGACCGCGAGATTCTGTTTTATTAACCAATACCGCATCTATATCTTGTTGATAGCTAGCCCAGTTTGTCCAACCTGAACGATAGTTATACGAAACTCTTGCACTTACATCAGCATAGTCGTACAAAACAGCCAAGTTATACGTCCAATTAGACAGTGCCCATATGTAATCATTTTTAAAGTTGCCAATTGGCACTCTGTCTGTTTGCCCGTCTTGATAAGTTAAATTTGCGCTCACTCCAAATCCGTTAAAGGGTTTGTCGAGCCAATCAAAAAACGATTGCACATTAATCTCGCCACCCACGAGTTTGCTACTGCCGATATTCTCTGGTCGAGAAATTGTTATTGGCCCATATGCATAATCGTCAACAGCACTTGTACTGCTCACTGGCATATCGTACAAATTACGCTTAAACAGTGCCGCGGCAATGTATCCTTTATCCGAAAAATAGTACTCTAAACTCATATCATAATTGTCGGATAGCCCGGGTTTCAGCTTAGAATTACCACCACTGCCGTTATAGCTTTTTACAGCGTCATCCGAAATTTGTACATTTAATTCATTGCCCGGATTGTATTGAACAAAGTCGCTACGAGTTAATGATTTACTATAGGCAAGGCGCAACAGCAGTTCATCTGTTATAGATAAGTTTAAATTGATACTAGGCAATAGGTTTAAGTAGCTATTACGTTCATTTCGAGCGGTAATTGAAGTCTCGCCGTTATCTGTAATTACTGAGTTACCACTGATATCTAATCTTGTATTAACCAATCGAATTCCAAAAATTCCGTCCAAATTCATAGATGATATTTGATTGTACGTTTTGGCTTGTAAGTATAAGGCTTGAGTTTGTTCGCGCCCTTCTAGCCAATTGACTGGATTTGGCAGTACGTCTGGACTTTGCCAATTTTCAGCTGCCGATTCAGCCCACTGCCATTGCTCTCCTTGCTGTGATAATGCAATTAACCCGTCGTGAGCGTACTCAGCTAACTCCAGATGATTAGCTTGTATGCTTTGGCGTGTTGGCGCTATATATTGGCTGAAGCTTGAATTATCATGCCGGTATGGATTTGGCGTTAAAGTAAAACCAACAAACGAGACATCCGATAAAGACCGATGTAAATCGAGCAAATAAGCATAGCGGGTGCCACGTTCAATGCTCATATCCCTATCAGTTATTCTAAAGCCTGATTGTAATGTATGGATAAAATCAAAATTTGTACTGTACTCTGCATCGAGTCGCCACTGCACAGCTTGGCTTTTGGCGTTAAAGTCTAGCTCAAAATATCCACGCAATTGATAGTTATTGACATTGCTCGCATCAATGCCAGTTAAATAAATACTCGCACCTTGTTGGGTTGCAAAACGAACATCTGCACTTGCGGGTTGGGCAAAAGCCGAGTCTAAACTCCAGTGCTGATCACTATATTCGCTATCTGTATATGCTAAATCCGTCTTTATGACTAATTTATTCGCTCGCCAACTTGCGCCAACCGCATGTTGATATGTGTCTGTTTTACCACGAGAAGTGGAACGATAAGCATAAGGCGGGCGCCCTGCTTGCTTATGCAAACTAACCGCTTGCTGCGAATTATTAGCGTCGAACTCAATCTCACTAAAAATCGGCTCCGAAAAAGTCGCATCAATTGCAGCTAAGTTATACATTAAGTGGTCAACATACTTTTCGCTGTCGAACCCTTGATAAATGCTATCAAAATAAAACTCAGTGGTTTCATTTGGTTGCCACTGCAAACTGACATTGACCGACGGACGTTTTCTATAACCACCGTTGTTATACAAACCAACCGAATTGGGAATGATGCCCTGACCGTCTATTTGGCTGAAGCTTGTCGCGTTGTATTTTACCCCGTTGTAATATTCAGCTGTCGATTGCGAGATATTGCCAAGAAAACCAAAGCGTCCATATTGAGTTTGCCAACTGTTGCTATATAACAAATGTCCACTCGGAGATACTGTATCGATTTGGTCGTTGTAGGTGGCTGACAATGCACCGGTAATTTTTTCACCGGAAAAATCTAACGGCTTGTGTGTGCGTATGTTAACTACACCCGTTAACCCTGGTTCAATAATGTCGGCTGATGCTGCTTTATGTACTTCGATTTCAGAAATAGATTGTGAGGAGAAATCTTGCAGGCGCGCTGTTCTCAACTCTGCGGTAAAAAATTCGCGTCCATTATAGGTAGTGGTAAAGTTAGGCAAACCGCGAACTAAAATGCGGTTTACTTCATCATTGTATCTTTCAACTTGAATACCGGCTAAATGCGACACTGTATCGGCAGAAGTGATATCTGCCAATTTGCCAATTTCTTCTGAGGCGATGGCTTCAATAATTGTATTAGACGAGCGTTTAATATCTTGCGCTCGGTATAAACTTGCGCGCAAACCACCTACTTTTATAACCTCCACCGCTTGAACAAACTCAGTGGATGATTGAATCTGCTCAGCTGGCTTTGTTATAGCTTGGGCGGAAGTATTTACAACTTGGATTGGCTCAGCAAGGATGACGATTTGACCGTCTTTTTCCACTACGGCTAAACCAGTATCGCGCAGTAAATAGTTCAGAGCGTCTTTGACAGCAAAATAGCCGTGTAAAGCGTTGCTCTCGACTTTTTCTGCCATTTCATATGAATACACCAAAACCACATTGGCTTGTTGAGCCAGCTGGTTAAGTGCATTCGCAGCATCTGTTCTAGCAATATTAAAATAGTGAACTTGTTGTTTTTGTTGGCTAACAACCGCCTCAATACTATGCGCGCAACCACAGGTAAACAAACCGAACAGCAATACATAATATTTAGGATTAGCCATAAATAGTTAGATACAATAAAACTTTAGTGAACAGAATTCAGGTTTAGCATTTTATCACTTTAGGCTACCCGCTAACCATCTATCTAAATAATTAGCAAACTGTTGGCGATCGGCTTGGCTTAATGCGGCTGGACCACCGGTTTGAATTCCACTGGAGCGTAGCGTGTCCATAAAGTCACGAATATTTAGCCGTGATTTTATATTCTCTTTGGTAAAAAGCTCCCCTCTTGGGCTTAAAGCTAGTGCGCCTTTGCTAATAACTTCATCGGCAAGTGGGATATCAGCTGTGATCACAAGATCACCTACTTCAGCACGTTGAACAATCTCATTGTCTGCGATATCAAAACCTTTCTCTACTTGAATGGTTTTAATAAATCTCGACGGCGGTGTTTTAATGTATTGATTGGCCACTAAAGTAACAGTTTTTTGCGTGCGATTCGCCGCACGAAACAAGACTTCTTTAATGACTACGGGGCACGCATCAGCATCAACCCAAATACTCGTCATAAACAACCTATTTGCTTTTATTAATAATTTGACGCAATTAAGCATCATCCACCAGCAAGATGCAAGTTGGCAATTCAGCATTCAGCTTCTAGACTTAACTAATCTGCAAGTTTTGGGGTTATTTTGAGGTTAGCAATGGCACGATATTGGCTAAAGTGCATGATGTTAGTTGTGCTTGTAACACACACCAGCGCCTACGCACTTGATTATGTCCATTATCAACTGAATACTGAAATTCGCCCAGGAGAAAAACCTTTTTTGCTGACTATGCTAGAAAAGGCACTAGAGCATACCCGGCCCGACTATGGCGACTATTTATTAAACCCTATGCTAACCACCGAAAACTTTCCTAGAACTAGGCTAATCAAACTAGTCCAGCAAGGAGAGCTAAGCATTATTTGGAGTGTACCAAACCCCAAATTAGAACAAGAACTGCAGGCAATATACATTCCTTTATACAAAGGAACTCAAGGTTTTAGAATTTTTCTAATTCGACAAAATGAACAAGCTAAATTTAATAAAATATCAAATTTATCTCAGTTAAAAGCCCTGATAGCTGGACAAGGTTATGGCTGGAGCGACGTAGCTGTACTTGAGCATAATAACTTTAAAGTGTTGCAAGGTAATCCAGACAGTTTGGTCAGAATGTTGGAGTCAAATCGATTTGATTTTTATCCTAGAGGTTTGCACGAACCATGGAAAGAACTAAAACCAGACAGACAAATCAAAGTGGAATCCACCATAGCGCTGCACTACCCGCTACCCATTTACTTTTTTGTGAGTAAAGAAAATCGTAGGTTACAACAAAGGCTCAATATAGGATTGGATGCATTATTTGATAATGGCGAATTTGATCGCTTATTTTACAACCACCCTAGATATAAAGAGATCTTGCAGAAAGCTAACTTAGCCAATAGAAAAATATATAAATTAGAAAATCCAACATTGTCTGCTCAAAGTAAAGCAATCTTGCAAGAAAAGAAATACTGGTTGGATACAAGTGTTATTTATAAATAAGCAACCTAACCAACTGAACTACCACTTGGTAACAGAATATAAAAATGGTTTTAGAGTATTGCAAATAAATAAAAATTAGAATGGGGATATAAAAACTATAAAAGTGGCGGAGTGGACGGGACTCGAACCCGCGACCCCCGGCGTGACAGGCCGGTATTCTAACCAACTGAACTACCACTCCGCAGTGGTATGATTTTTTTGAAACTTCGCGAATTTGAACAAGCATTATGAAGATGGCGGAGTGGACGGGACTCGAACCCGCGACCCCCGGCGTGACAGGCCGGTATTCTAACCAACTGAACTACCACTCCGCAGCGGTATGCTTTACGCAAAATGTTCATAACGATAATAGTGGCGGAGTGGACGGGACTCGAACCCGCGACCCCCGGCGTGACAGGCCGGTATTCTAACCAACTGAACTACCACTCCGCAGTATTATCAAATAAATCTAAGAAGAAAGTTGGCGGAGTGGACGGGACTCGAACCCGCGACCCCCGGCGTGACAGGCCGGTATTCTAACCAACTGAACTACCACTCCGCATTATCTTATCTTTCAAAGATTTACTCCCCTAACACAAGTTGCCCTGCGTCAGAAGCGGGCGCAATAATAAGGACTCAGCACCCATGAGTCAACAGCTTTTTTATAAAAAATTATAATTAAGTTTCATCTGGTAGGGTTAAGTCTATTATATCGTCAGGTTCTGATGATATTTTGTCCACAGCGTGCTGTTCAGGCAATTCCATCTCATTGGATGCCTTTTTATCACGTTGCCAAAATTTCCAATTAAACTTGAATTTGCCTTTGGATTTTCTCGCTGGTGTTTTGTTACCTTTGCGAAATACAAACCAATAAATAGAAAATGCGATTAGCAATACAACTAAATTACCCAGTATCACCAACAAAATTAGCATGCTTGGTGATAAACCTTCAGGCTCTTTGGCTTTTTCAGCCTCTTCTGGCAAATTTTCCACCGCCTGCTCTACCGGAATTAACGCACTTTCGTCTATTTCAACCGGTAAAGGTGCAACGTTAAAAGTAAATTCAGGCACATCTATCATCATGTCGCGGCCATTGGCATTTTTACCGAAAGCAAACACTTTAATTTTGTATACACCGTCGGCGTAATTGAACAATGGGAAACTCTGTTTGCCTTCAGTTGATTCTGTCATGGCGAATTTTTCTGCTTCACCGTTTGGATAGAAAATTTCACCGCTAAAAGCAAAAGTGGAAAAATCAATTAACGAGCTTGCAGGCTCAATATGAAAAACATGTTTTTGGTCGGCTTCTATCGCTTTGTCGGCAGACAAGATAAAGGGCACTGCCTCAACAATTATAGGGTCAAGCAACAGCTCACGATTAAACAAAGCCAAATCGATGAACAAACTTGGTTGCCATTCACCCGAGGTGATATTGAGTTTAAACTCGCCAGTAAATGTGCCATCTTTGCGCCTTTCATCAAAACCTTGGCCATCATCTTTAAAAGTCGCAACTTTTTCAGCATCCGCTCCAAAATTATCATAGTTGGAATTATTGGTACTGGTAAAAGTAACATCCAACTTAACCACATCACTAAAATCTGCATAATCTATCGGCTTGCCACCATTCAATAGATGCGCGGTCAATTTAATGGTTTCACCGGAAAAAATAACTTGCGGCAAAGGCTCGGCTTTAAGCTTAACGTCTGACAGCACCATTATTTTACTGCCCGACTCTATTTTACCAACGGCTTGCCAAGGCCCAACCATAGGGTCTTTTAAGCGGATCATGTCAAAGTTGCTGTCGTCGAACCACTGCCCTTGTTCGGGCGTTATCATAGGAGCGTATATTTTTGAACCATCAGGTCGAATAAGAATAACAGGTGGTGAACCTTTTTTACGAAACAACACCATAACAATTTCTTTGGTGTGTGCATCTATACGAAAGCGATTATCAATCAGCTGTATGCCACTTAGATGTTTTGGCAAATTTAAATTTTTAACTGCATCTAAAGCAACATTCCCAGGTGTTGGTATATCAATAGAAACCATAGCTTGCTCGTTACTACTAACGTTAAACGCAAGCAGTAATGTCACAAATAAGATAAACCCAGAATGTCGCTTCAATTTTTTGTCCTCTATCCTCGCCAGATTGTTGAACCGGCACTTTTTTCAACAATATCAAGCCTTTCTTCGTGTGCAGTTATTTCATCGGCTGATGCGGCAATAACCTTTAATTTTTTTCTGTCAGCTGGCAAACGAATAATTTGATTAGATGGGCCAGATTCATTTGCATCTGATGATAAGTTCAGCGCAGTTTGCCCGCCTGTCATCAATAAATAAACGTCGGCAAGAATTTCGGAATCCAGTAAAGCGCCATGTAGAGTACGGTGCGAATTGTCGATACCGTATCTATCACACAAAACGTCTAAGTTATTACGTTTTCCTGGAAATATTTCCTTAGCCATAACTAAGGTATCTGTTATTGTACAAATATCAGCGGTTTTGACATTTTTGCCGCATTTTTCGAACTCGTGATCCATAAAACCAACGTCGAACGGTGCGTTATGAATAACCAGCTCTGCGCCATCAATAAATTCTAAAAATTCGTCGACTACCTGTTCAAAAGGTGGTTTATCGGCCAAAAAGTCATCGGTAATACCATGAACTTCAATCGCTTCAGGATCAACTAAGCGGTCTGGTTTAATATAAACGTGAAAATGGTTGCCGGTTAATCTGCGATTAATAATTTCTACACAACCAATTTCAATAATTCTGTGACCTATATATACCGGGCCGCCGCCCATGTTCATACCCGTTGTTTCCGTATCTAAAACGATTTGACGTGCCATTTTGTTACCTAAAATACCTAACTTACTAGTTCTGCTTTTAATATTAACTGATAGCGAACTATACCCCAAATGCATTTTCAACTAGTTTGGGTATAATCCACTGCAACAAATAAAAGTATCTTTATTATAGATTATGAAAAAAATTCAATTATTTACCGATGGTTCTTGTTTAGGTAACCCTGGGCCAGGCGGATTTGGTGCGGTATTGCGCTATGGCAAACACGAAAAACATTTAAGCCAAGGCTTTAAACTAACCACTAATAACCGCATGGAGTTATTAGCTGCAATCGCCGGTTTAGAAGCGTTAAACGAGCGCTGTGATGTGTCACTTACAACTGACAGCCAGTATGTTAAAAACGGCATAAATCAATGGATTAAAAATTGGAAGAAAAAAGGCTGGATAACCTCTGACAAAAAACCGGTGAAAAATGTCGACCTGTGGAAACGATTAGACGCAGCTTGTGAAAAACATAAAGTTGAATGGCACTGGGTTAAAGGCCACGCTGGTCATGCCGAAAACGAATTGTGTGACGACTTAGCCCGTAACGCTGCACAAAGTGCTAACTTATTAGAAGATACAGGTTATCAGAGTTAAACCTGACTCTTAGGGTGAACCCCATTGCGAATACGCACATTGCCCACTGTCGCTAAATTGGGTTTTACTTTCCATTTAGGTTTAATTGGTGTCAGTGGTAATTCGCGTTTACGCGCAACTAACAAATAAACGGCACCAAATCTTTGTAAATATTGATGGGTTATCGCTGGTAACCACCTATTATGAAAGTGCCGAGGTTGATGACCCAAAGGCCCATAAATAAACCTTTGGTCGTTCACCACTTCACAACCTAATAAATTTAGCCAGTCACCTATTCTATTGGTACTAAAAAATCGTGCTTGTTTGAGTGCACTGTGTTTGCGCCCTGGCAATATTTTAAATAATCCAGCTAGGCTCATTGGGTTGAAGCCAGTGATAAATAAATAGCCGTTGGCCACCAATACCCTATGCGCTTCACGTAATATTTGATGTGGATCATGGGTGTAATCCAAGGTATGCGACAGTAAAACCGCATCAACAGAGTTTTCTTTAAATGGCAAATGATGGATATCGGCAACAACGCCTTGTCTATCACCTAAAGTAGCCACATTCACTTGATGTTTAATCGGGCAAGCTAAACTGTCTATTTCTGCACTTAAACTGCCGACTTTTAATAAGTGGTAGCCAAACACAGTTGGCCACCATTGGTTTAAATGTCGCTCAACTTGTTTTTTGACAAAACCGCCCTGTGGAATATCATTCCAACTAGTAGGAATATCCAGTAACAAATCTTGTAGTGCTGGTTTCATCAAAATATAAGTACCTTAAACACGTTTAAGCTGAAGTTATTATGTTATTAGTAGAACCGATTAAAGCCCTATCCGACAATTATATTTGGCATGTGCATAACCAGGAATACAGCCTTGTGGTTGATCCAGGTGACGCAACACCTGTAATGCAAGCCCTTGGTAATCAAAGCTTAGTCGCAATTTTAATAACCCACCATCATTGGGATCATACTAATGGTGTTGCAAGGTTAAAACAACAGTATCCAGATATTACTATCTATGGCCCGAGCAGTTGCCCGTTTGATTTGATTGATGTAAGACTAAATGAAGGTGATACAGTTAAATTTCAACAGCTTGGTATCGAATTTAATGTAATTGAAATACCAGGCCACACGCTTGACCATATCGCCTATTTTAATGACGATTATGTTTTTTGTGGTGACACCTTGTTCAGTATAGGTTGTGGGCGGATGTTTGAAGGTACAGCAGCTATGTTTAATGGCAGTTTAAACAAACTCAAACAATTAAATGACGAGACTAAAGTCTGTTGTACCCACGAATACACTCAAAGCAACATCACATTTGCTCGGCATATTGACCCAAATAACCAAGAGCTCGGCGAATATCAAAACCAAGTCACAAAAAAGCGTATTAATAATCAAGCCAGTTTACCTTCTGCTATTGGCCTAGAAAAACAGTTAAATCCGTTTCTCAATACCGACAAAACTTGGTTACAACAAAGGCTTAGCCAACTCACACAGCAATCAATAAATGATCCTGCTAGTGCTTTTGCTGCGCTTAGAAAGTTAAAAGATACCTTTTAAACATTGCGTAAACGAACGTGAATCAGTAACATTCTGACAGCAATTTTATACAGGTTAATTTATGTACAAACGCACCACCATTTCGGCAGCTCTTATGATGTTGGCTGGCTGCCAGTCAATTCCTGATTTAAAACAAACATTTACCACGACTAACCAAGAAATAGAGGTAAATGAACAGAGCAATTTTATTGCGGCTGTAGACGACACAACTGAAGTTTATCCAGATATCAGTCAAGTTGTGGCGCTAAACCAAGGAACTGAAGCGAACGAAGTTGTATATGGTGACGTTTGGAAACGCATTCAAAGCCAGCTTACTTTACCTGTTGCTGAAAACCGTCGTTTGCAAATTCAACGCGCATGGTACGTAAATCATCCTGATTATTTAAACCGTGTTGCTAAACGTGCTGAACCATTTTTATATTACATAGTAGAAGAAATAGAAAAACGTGAGTTACCAATGGAACTGGCGTTATTACCTATTGTTGAAAGTGCGTTTGACCCATATGCCTACTCACCTTCTGCTGCTTCTGGTTTATGGCAATTTATGCCAACTACCGCAAAACGTTTTGGTTTAGCACAGAACTGGTGGTACGACGGCCGCCGCGACATAGTCGCTTCAACTAAAGCTGCGCTCGATTATTTAGAAAAACTCCACCAGCAGTTTGATGGTAATTGGCTGCATGCCCTTGCTGCTTATAACTCAGGCGAAGGCCGTGTTGCACGCGCGATTCAAAAAAATTACCGCTCTGGTGAAAATATTGACTATTGGTCGCTGGAACTGCCACGCGAAACCGACGCTTATGTACCAAAATTATTGGCTTTAGCTGATATAGTTAAACGCCCACATAAATACGGCATTGATATTTACACTATTCCAAATGTACAAGTGGTTGATGTAGTAGAAGTTGAATCGCAAATTGATTTAGCCATTGCCGCTGAATTAGCCGAAATGAATGTTAATGACTTAACTTCATATAACCCTGGGTATAATCGTTGGGCAACCTCGCCAGACGGGCCACATCAATTTTTATTGCCAATAGATAAAGCTGAAGCTTTTAGAGCCAAACTTGCAAGTAAAACGGCAGATACCTTGATTAGTTGGCGTCGCTATCAAATTCAATCAGGTGATACACTCAGCACTATAGCGCAGCGCCATCAAACGACAGTTGAGACCATTCGCACCGCCAATAAAATTAAAGGGCATCATATTCGCAAAGGTGATTACCTAATGATCCCAACCTCGGCAGCAAGCTCAAGTATTTATCCAGCGAATGATGATGGTGCATCAGTAACAACTATTGCCAGCCAAAATGACCAAAGTAGTATTCAATACACAGTTAAACGTGGTGATACTTTTTGGGATATTGGCAAAGCGCACAAAGTAAATGTGCGTGACTTAGCTAAGTGGAACAATATGTCGCCAAGCGATCCTATATTCCCTGGGCAAAATTTAACCATACAACAACCTGATTCGTTTATGGGTAAATATGGGGATGTGCCGACCACACGCAAAGTGAAATACAAAGTGAGAAGTGGTGATTCACTCGCACGTATCGCGCAAAAATTTAAAGTCACCATTTCAGATATAGAAAACTGGAATAAAATTAGCCGCCGCAACTATTTGCAGCCGGAGCAACAACTGGTACTCCATGTTGATGTGACGGGCATCTAAAGCCTTAGAGCAACTAACAGTCAAAATAAAAACGCCAGATTAACAGCTAATCTGGCGTTTTTTGTTAAGTTCTAAACAATACTGACTCACGTTTAAACCAGAAAGTCGCAAATGCAATTAATGCAACAGCGGCAACAAGCTGACTCGACCAAACGGTAAATAACAATATCGTATCACCCTGCCCTTTAAGTATTTCTTTTATCGCTAATGCTACATTACTCACTGGTACAAATGCCCATTGCCAGTTCAATTCAATGCCCGGCATCATAGCTGCGATTAACGGCACAAAAATTAAAAAGCTCAGCGGCGCCATAAAGTTCTGCGCTTCTTTAAAGTTTTTCGCGTAAATTGAGATACACAACACCAATGCAGATACACTCATCACCAAAGGCAGCATCATCATCAAGGCCAAGGTCAAATCAAATAAACCGAGTGTACCGACAATTTTTGCAATTATGTCTATGGCAAAACCTTGGGCAAAAACAAAACTCCAAAAAGCTAAACTAAAGAGCGCGCTAAAAGCTGAGATAAAAGAGGCGGTAAACACAGTTAAAAATTTGCCCATAACCAAGTCAAGTCGAGTAGAAGGGGTAATCAGTAACGACTCTAAAGTGCCACGCTCTTTTTCACCTGCGGCAATATCCACTGCGGGGTAAATAGCGCCCAATAAACACAGTGGCAACAATATATACGCAACTAACCCACCAAGCTTAGAGCCTAAACTTTCTTTTTCTTCAGCAATGTCCTTATTGATAAGTTTTATCGGTGTTAATACCCCAGATATATTCTCTGCATCTAAACCAAGTGCAATCAGCTTAGTTTCCGTCAGTTGAGTATTAATATCGGCAACAATACGTTCGACTCTGTATTTAGCTGAATTTACCCCACTGGCATTGTTGTAATAAAGCTGCCATTGGCTTTGGTGATTACCGGCCATTTCACCTGTGTATTCTTGTGATATATCTAACCAAAAATCGATTTTGCCATGGCGAATTAAACTCGCGATGTCATCCGGCAGATCTCCTTGGTACAGCTTAAAGTCGGTTTGTTCAGCAAGTTTACTGATAACTGGATTTTGCTCAGTTGCGCCCGTTACAACATAGGTTAAGGTACGTGTTTGCTCTTGCTTAATTGAGTGGCTAGCAAATACCGCCAAAGCGCCAAATAGAGCTGGAAAGATTAACAAAGGCAATAAAATCATAAACACCAATGTTTTTTTATCGCGGATAAGCTCTAACATTTCTTTTTTATAAATGACTGAAATCATGCTGACTGCTCCATGTAGCTTAAAACTGACTGGTATAAATTACCTGCGCCTTGCTGAATAAGCTGCTGTAATTCACCAGCAAACTGTACTTGTCCTTGGTCAATTACAAATACTTGTTCACATAACCGCTCTACTTCAGATAAATCATGGGTTGAAAAAATTACCCCAACACCTTGTATTTTTAAGCCTTCGATAAAACTTAAGATCACTTCGCGTGCTTTAATGTCTAACCCTGTGGTTGGTTCATCTAAAATAACCCACTTAGGTCGGTGCAATACGGCACGGGCAATCGCAACTTTTTGTTTCATGCCGGTTGAATAGTCGTCAAAACGACGATGAATAAAATCTGTCATTTGTAACTGTTCAACCAATTCGTTAATACGCGTATCCAAAGCTTGGGCTTTTAAACCATAAAGCTCGCCAAAATAACGTAAATTCTCAAAGCCGGTTAAGCGCGCATAAAGGCCAGTGCTGCCAGATAAAAATCCAATAGATTTTCGATAATAAACTAGGTCTTTGGCTACGGCTTGACCATCAATACAAATATCACCACTATCAGCTTGCAGCGCGGTTGAAAGCACACGTAACAAAGTGGTTTTCCCAGCGCCATTTGCCCCAAGCAAAGCAACAACTTGACCTGCCGTACAATGAATATTGATGTCTTTTAATGCATAAAAAAAACGGCCGGATACCCTAGGGTCGGTTGCACATAAGGTGTTACTTTGTTTAGCATCTTTTAGCCGAAACCGCTTATTAATATTGTTGAGTTGTAACATGACACTTCCTAGTGAATTTGATTAGAGCTATGTTAAACTTATGTTTTACAAAAAAACAAATAAATTCAACATGAAACTGCAGCTAAGTTTATTTCAAGATATGGTCACTAGACCTAAATATGCCTTTACTGAAATTGCCGAAAAAAACATATCGAGCTGGCCTGCTTTTATCTTAATCATGTTAAGCATGCAGCTGTTTTATGCATTGTATTTTAATAATGTCGATATGGCTTGGTTAGTTGACTACACAGTTAATACATCGTTAGGCCAAGCAACACCGGCTGAAAAAGAACAACTTAGCCAACAGCTCACAGAAGAAACAATACGTTTATCTGCATCTATTGGTAGCGTGTTAATGCTGGTTTTTTATGGATTAATTACCAGCGTTTATTTGAACGTAATTACTAAATTAGATGAACAGAACACCGATGGTTTTAAAGATTGGTTTGGCTTTTATTGGTGGGTGCAAATCCCTGCAGTTTTACAACTCGCCTTATCAAGCTTAGTTATTCTTGTCGCTGATACTAGCCAAACACCATTAATGGATTTGCAAGTTACTTCGCTCAATCAAATACTCGCGTTATCACCGACAGACAAATTTTATAATTTTGCCGCTAGTTTTGATTTATTTAGTATTTGGTCTATTGTGCTGTTGTTTTATGGTTTGTCAGTGCGAACTCAATTAAAAACCAGCACAATTGCAAATATTTGCATCATTCCGTTTATTTTTATGCTGGTTTTTAGCTTGGTATTTGGTTAAGCGCCCCAATTATTCTGGATTGTCGCCGGAGCAAATAAAGGTTTCAGATGGGTCGACTAATACATGGTCTGCCATACCTTCACGGCCAAACAACATTAAATAGGTCATATCTGAGCGGTCGGTTAAAGTAATTTGAATCGGCCACTCTCTGTTACCAATTTGGAATAAAGTTTCAATCACATATCTTTGTTGACGCGTACCATTCGAGCTTTTGATCCAGCGAACGTCTTTTAATTTAGCTTCCGCTGTTACTACTTCATCTACATTGTACAAATTCGGGTGAATATCAAATTTAACCCAAGGTTTACCATTCTTTTTAATTGAACGGATATTGTCTACGTGCAATGAAGAAGTTTGTGCACCCGTGTCGACTCTAATTTTTAAATCAGTGATGCCAAGCTCTGGCAAATTAACGTTTTCTAAAGCGCCAATTAATAATTTATCGCGGATCATACATTCCCCTCAGGCTGAATAATCACAGCTTTTTGAAAGACCATGCTATTAGGATAGGTCGACAATTGATTGCCTTCACCAACTAAAATTACGTGAAATAAAGTAATTTCTTTAATCTTGCCTTCAATACTATTGTCGCCATCAACAATTTTCACTTTATCGCCCACTTTATACGGGAAGAAAAAGTACACAATAATGCTAGCCGTAACATTGCTGAGGATCGACCACTGTGCAAAAAACGCCACACCAATAACAGCAAAGGCTGACGAAAAGAAAATAGTTAAATGGCTATAATCTATGCCTAACGACAAGCTGACTAAGATAAAAGTGACCACTATCATGGCCAAGTTCAGCACTGTGCGCACATAATAGACACGCTTTTCGTCAATCTTTTTTTCTTGGCCTATTTTGTCGACAACTCGACCAACTGCTTGTTTAACCAACCAATAACCAGCAATAACTGCTAGCGCGAACAATAGTCCGATTAAATTCATTGTTTATCCTTTACCTCGGGTGCGAGTAGCATTTTTCTTAGCATTTTTTTCGAGAAACTCAACTATCATACCTGCTACATCTTTGTTGGTTGCAGTTTCTATTCCCTCTAAACCAGGAGATGAATTTACTTCCATCACAACTGGGCCGCGGTTTGCACGTAAAATATCAACCCCACACATATTAAGACCCATAGCTTTTGCCGCATTAACGGCTGTTGCACGCTCTTCTTTACTTAAGCGTACAAGTTCAGCGCTGCCACCTCTGTGTAGGTTAGATCTAAACTCACCTTCCGCACCTTGACGTTTCATTGCTGCAACAACTTTATCACCAACAACAAAACAGCGAATATCCGCACCACCTGCTTCTTTAATAAATTCTTGAACTAATATGTTAGCTTTTAAACCCATAAAAGCTTCAATAATGCTCTCAGCGGCTTTAGTGGTATCAGCTAAAACCACACCTATACCTTGAGTGCCTTCTAACAGTTTAATCACCACAGGTGCGCCGCCCACACCGGCAATTAAATCACTAACATTGTCAGGATGATGAGCAAAACCGGTTTTTGGCAAACCAATACCTTTACGCGACAATAATTGTAAACTTCTTAATTTATCACGCGAGCGGCTGATAGCGACTGATTCATTAATAGAAAAAGTGCCCATCATTTCAAACTGACGAACAACTGCAGTGCCATAAAATGTAACAGATGCACCTATACGTGGAATAACCGCATCATATTCAGGTAAAGCCTCACCTTTGTATCTAACCATTGGGTTAGAGCTGGTAATATCCATATAACAATGCAATGTATCGATTATATCAACCTCATGCCCTCGCGCCTCACCAGCTTCTTTTAATCTGCGAGTCGAATACAATTTTGGGTTACGAGATAAAATAGCAATGCGCATGTTTATATCCTTGAATTAGAGTTAGTTAACAGTTTATAGGCTGCCCCGAAAAGGCGCGCTATCATTACATTAAATTTTTAAGAAACAAGTGTTTTGCAAAAATTATTTATTGTGAACTCACTTAGTTATAAATCTAAGCTATTTAGTTAATCCTTCAAGTGTAGTCGCTAAAATTTCAATCGCCTGTTCAATCACCTCATCACTTTGACAATACGACAAACGAATACACTGATGTTTATGTGGCCAATCATCTTTAACCGCAAAAAAGAATGGCTCACCATCCATCACCAACACGCCTTTTTCTTTTAACAACTGATAAAGTTCGGTTGAGCTAATTGGCAAATTTTCAAACCATAACCACAAAAAGAACGCCCCTTCTGGTTGATGAATTCGATATGTGTTTTTAGTTAAATTTTGACGAATACAACTAAGCATATGATCACGTTTATGCTGATAAAACGGCAAAATATGCTGGCTACATACTTGGTTTAATTGTTTGTTCGCTAACAAACGTGACATCAACTCAGGGCCTAAATTGCCATTGGCTAAGCTCATTATGGTATTTACTTTAACAAACTGACTAATCAGTTCGGGATGGCCTACAACTATCCCAGTGCGACAGGCTGGCAATCCTAACTTAGATAAACTAAACACATATAGCCTGTGTTCATCCCACTGACAGGTCACATCTTGATAAACGATATTTGGAAAAGGTGCACCATAAGCACAATCGATAATGAGTGGGATATTGTGATTTTTTGCCAAACGCGTTAGTTGTTCTAGTTCATCATCACTGACCACATTGCCAGTTGGATTGGTTGGACGCGACACACATAAAGCTGCGGTTTCATCACTAATGTGTAAGTTAGCAAAATCTATATGGTATTTAAATAAATCATCACCTTGCTTTTCAATCAGTGGCTTGCAGGCTTTAAAATAATCATCCGCCAAAGCTTGGTCACTATAACCTAAATATTCAGGCACTAACGGAAACAAAAAGTGTTTTTTGCTATCACCTGCTTGCCCTGCCAACATATTAATTAAAATAAAAAATGCTGATTGGCTGCCATTCGACAATGCAATGTTATCAGCACTGACTGGCCAACCCATTTCAGTTTGAAAATATTCAACTAAAGCATCAATGAGTTTTTCAGAGCCGCGCGGGGACTGGTAAATACCGAGTAATTTATGCAACTCATCAGGATTTTGGCTAATATCCGCCAAATGTTCAGCCATCAGTTGCTCAAAAGCATCAACTTTAGCTGGGTTGCCACCACCTAAAAAGAGTAAGTCTGGGTTAACATTAAGTGCATCACCCAAATCTTCCATCAAACTCACTATGGCTGAATCTTGCGTGAGTTGTTTACCTAAATCTGAAAGTTTCATCTTGCCTCGAAAGGTTTTTGTAAAATCATAAACGGGTTTTATTAGCTTGTTGGGGCTAACACGTGTTATTATAGTCGCTTGCCAATCAACTTGCCGCGCACCCTCGCGGTTGCAAAGTGCAAACGGCTCCCAAGTTAATATTTATTTTATGTCACTGCAATTATTGTGGTGATTTTATTTATTGTATTGAACGATAATTTGATTCATCGCTAATTAGATGAAATAAAACGGTTTAAACATAACCTAAATGGGTTATTAGGAGTTTTTAGTGAAAGCAAAAGTAGCCATTATCATGGGTTCTAAGAGTGACTGGCCAACCATGAAAAATGCGGCCGATGTATTAGACTCACTGCAAGTGCCTTACGTTGTTGAAGTTGTATCTGCTCACAGAACACCAGATAAATTAATGAGCTTTTCAGCAAGCGCTGTAGAAAATGGCTTTGAAGTGATTATTGCTGGTGCAGGCGGCGCTGCTCATTTGCCTGGTATGGTTGCCTCTAAAACCCGTTTACCTGTATTAGGTGTTCCAGTGCAAAGCCGCGCTTTAAGTGGTGTCGACAGCTTATATTCAATAGTGCAAATGCCAAAAGGTGTTGCAGTTGGTACTTTAGCTATTGGTGAAGCAGGTGCATACAATGCAGGTTTGTTTGCCGCACAAATTTTAGCGACCACAAATCAAGAATTGGCTTTACGCATTGAAGCATTCAGAAATGAACAAACGGAAACTGTCCTAGCCAACCCTGATCCTCGCGAAGAACTTTAACCATTTGTAAGAGTTAATAAAATGACAGCTTATTTTGATCAAACTGTTTGGGTACTTGGTGCAGGCCAACTTGGAAACATGTTGCAACACGCAGCTTATCCATTAGGTGTAAAAGTAATACCTGTTGATATTGATGCAGATACCGCACCTGTTTTAGGTGAAAATGATGTGGTAACCGCAGAGCGTGAACAATGGCCAGAAACACCTGTGACCAACGTTTTGGCTGCGCACAAAAATTTCGCCAACCAAAACTTTTTTGCCACTATTGCCGACCGTTTTAAACAAAAATCTTTATTAGATTCGTTAGGTCTAGCAACTGCACCTTGGCAATTGGTTGAAGCAAATACCACAGAAGCAGACTTACACAACAAACTAGGTGAGCGCGTATTGTTAAAACGCCGCACAGGTGGTTATGACGGTCGTGGCCAACATTGGTTAAAACAAGCTGAAAGTTCGACTATACCTGCAGACTGGCACAACAATGCAATTGCAGAACAAGCGATAAACTTTGATGAAGAAGTTTCCTTGGTGGGTATGCGCGATAAAAATGGCCAATGTTATTTTTATCCACTGGCGTTAAACCTACATCAAGATGGTATTTTAACCGCAACAGTTGCGCCACTCGCGCGTTTAGATAAATATCAAGCCGTGGCTGAAAAAATGCTGACTACTTTAATGGAAGCGGTTGAGTATGTAGGTGTAATGGCGATGGAATGTTTCCGCGTTGGTGACGACATCCTCATTAACGAGATTGCCCCACGTGTACATAACAGCGGCCATTGGACGCAAGCAGGTTGCAACATCAGTCAATTTGAAAGCCATGTACGCTGTGTGACAGGTTTACCTATGATTGAGCCAAGCGTGCGCAATACTAACTTTATGATCAACCTAATTGGTTGTGACTTAGATGCGCAGTGGTTAGCGGTCGAAGGTTCTGAATTATTCTGGTATCAAAAATCTGTACGCCCAGGGCGTAAAGTTGGTCATATAAACTTTAGTAAAACAGGTAAAAAGAACATTGAAACTGCACTAGATCAAATGCAGCCGTTATTACCTGAACGTTATGTTAAAACCATAGCTTGGTTGAAAAACGAGCTTTTATAAGCCGTTCACTCTCCTGAGGCACTTCTGAGGGCTAGATACACTTCTAGCCCTAAAATTTTTTTTCAGTTTCTACGCTAGATTCCATCATAATTCTTACCTCAAAGTAACTGACTTCCTATTTGGTAACTACTTAATTTTATTGATTTAAATCGTTAGCATAGCCGCCGGTTAACACTCAATGGAACCTTAAGGATATCAAATGAAAAAAATCAGTTTAATTGGCGCGGCAATGTTTGCTGCAATTTCAACTAATGTTGTTGCTGACAACAAATTCGCAATTGAAACCGACCCTTATACTTTTGTACAAAGTGGGGATTCACTCCATATTAAATTTAGCCCAGCAGCTGCACCAAATTGGCGGTTAGGTTTAGGTGTTTATTCACTTGAACTACCTAGCTTTATGGTTGATTTAAACTCAGAAAACGACAACAAAGATTGGACTGTCGATTTAGAACGAGGTGTAGGTTTGTTTGCTGACTATTACTTTAATACCAACCAAGAAGGTTGGTATGTAGGAGCACAAATATCCACCCAAGATTACGCAGTATCAGCAGAAAATAGTTATGCTGAATACACTAATGGTTTATTAATGTTCAGTCTTGGTTACCGCTACCCATTGTTTGACAGCAAACAATGGTATGTACAACCTTGGATGGGCTTAGGCTATACAAAAACCACAAGTGGTAAACAAGATAGACTAGCTGCTGGATATGATGTAGATCCACTGGTTGGTTTTGCAACTTTGCATATAGGTTATCAGTTTTAACGCGGATAATTTGACTGAATGAACTTCAACTAGGTTAGGCCAACTAGGTCTAACCTGCATACCCTTATACCTAATAATTCTAGAACTCCATTTGCGACAAGCCATCACAGCTCCTACACTGAGATTAGAAAATAGTTTAATTAATCAACGAGGTGTACAGCTGCACTAAACTTTAGCTAGGGAGTCTTATGACAAACTGCACCACCACTTTATTTGAAAACGCCATTGAAACTCGCAGATTTTTGCACGCGCACCCTGAATTGTCGTGGCAAGAATTCAACACAGCTGACTATATACGCCAGCAATTAGATCTATTGAATATCCCTTGGGAAAAATGTACTGAAACTGGCACTATCGCTAGGCTCGCACCACAATTAACAGCCAAACCCCATATCGCGTTACGCGCAGATATAGACGCTTTGCCAATCAAGGAGAACAATCAGTGCGATTGGAAATCTACCCAGCAAGGCACAATGCATGCCTGTGGGCACGATGGCCACACTGCAACTTTATTGGCTGCCGCCAAATGGCTAAAGCAAAACGAAGCAGAGTTACCTCAGCCTGTAAGTTTGATATTTCAACCTGCTGAAGAAGGTGGCCATGGTGCTAAAAAGATGATTGAAGCTGGCGCGCTCAAAGGTATTGATGTGATCTACGGTTGGCATAACTGGCCAACGCTCGAATTAGGTCAAATCGCCTGCCCTGACTCTGTGGTTATGTGCGGCAATGGTACTTTTACGATAAAAGTGCAAGGGCTAGGCGGCCACGCAAGCCAACCAGAAAATTGCCAAGACCCAATTCTAGCCGCAAGTGCTATCACTCTCGCTTTACAGCAAATTGTCAGCAGGCTAAACACGCCACAAAACCCATTAGTGCTGTCCGTCACAGGTATACAATCGGATACAAACGCGCCGACCGTCACGCCAAATATAGTTGAATTAACCGGTAGTTTTCGTATTGCCAACGAAAATTATCGCAGCAAATTGGTTGAACAGATCCAACAAATTAGTCAACAAACGGCCCTAGCTTATCAAACAACTGTTGAGGTAAAAGTTTCACCGCGTTATCAAGCGACGCAAAATCATCCGCAAGCTGCGCAAAAGGTACGTCAAACCTGGATCGACGAATTTGGTGCTGAAAAAGCGCATGCGCAAATTAATTTACCCGTCATGGCTTCTGAAGATTTTAGCTATTATTTACAGCACATTCCTGGTGCTTTTGCGTTAATTGGTGGCAAAGAAAACCAAGTTACACCAGCTCCATTACACAACCCAAACTACGATTTTAATGACAAATTAATTCCTTTAGTTTGTCGCCTATTTGCACGCCTTACTGGTGTTGCAATTCCTTGAACCTAGTCAACGTCGACTAGCAAAAAACACTACACACATTTGTTTGTAGTCCCTTCACAACCTTAAGGAGTACTTGTATGAGTATTTTTACCGAAAGAGAGTCTGATATTAGAGCTTATTGCCGTGTATACGATACTGTGTTTGACACAGCAAAAAACGCCATTCAAATCGATGAAAATGGTAAAAGTTATATAGATTTTTTTGCTGGTGCTGGCGTACTGAATTTTGGCCACAACAACCGAATAATGAAACAAGCCATCATAGATTATCTAAATCAAGATGGTGTCACTCATAGTCTAGATATGCACACCACGGCAAAACGAGACTTTATTCAAGCATTCAGTAAAACAATACTCGAACCAAGGAAAATGCCGCATAAATTGCAGTTTATGGGGCCAACAGGCACAAATGCGGTTGAAACCGCGTTGAAATTGGCGCGACGAGTAACCAACAGACACGAGATTGTTGCTTTTAGTCATGGTTTTCATGGCATGACCTTAGGCGCACTTGCCTGTACCGCTAACGACTATTTTCGCGGTGCAGCCGGTGTACCTTTAACCCATGTTAATCACCATAGTTTTTCTCCACCACAAAATGGTGTAACCAGCGCAGATTTAGCTGAGTTACGCGCACAATATCAAGACAGCTCTAGCGGGGTAAAACCACCTGCAGCTTTTATTGTTGAAGTTATCCAAGCAGAAGGCGGTGTCAATGTAGGTAGCAAGTTATGGCTACAAGAACTCCAACAACTCGCGAAAGACTTTGGTGCGCTTTTTATCGTCGACGAAATTCAGGTTGGTTGCGGTCGAACAGGCAGTTATTTTAGCTTTGACCAACTTGATTTAGATCCAGACATCATATGTCTAGCCAAAGGCATAGGTGGTTTTGGTACACCACTGGCAATGAATTTAGTCAAACCTGAATACGACAAACATTGGAACCCAGGTGAACATACAGGCACATTTAGAGGCCAAGGTTTAAGTTTTATCGCCGGAAAAGTTGCGCTCGATTATTTCAAAGATGATGAATTAATGAGCCAAGTTAACCAGCATAGTCAAACCATTGAAGATGCGCTCTCTCCTATTTGTGATCAACACTTAAACTGGCAACTACGTGGTAAAGGTATGATTTGGGGAATTGATTTGGCAGATGGTGAATTCGCTAAACGCGTGGTAGCCAACGCATTCGCTCAGGGTTTACTTGTTTCCGCCTGCGGCAGTGGTGGCAGTGTAATCAAGGTGATACCGCCTCTAACCATTGAAGCTGACACCTTACAACAAGGTTTAGATATTTTAGTTAAATGCCTACAACCAAATTCATAAGGACAGAATTATGCTAAATCGAGACGATATGACATTTCCGTTCAGTGAATATGAACGTCGAATTAACGAATTACGCGCGCGCATTTTAGAGCGCCATTTAGATGCAGTTGTGATCACAGATCCCGAAAATATTATGTATCTAACCGATTACCAAACAACAGGTTATTCTTTTTTTCAAGCTGTCGTTGTACCGCTTGAACAAGAGCCGTTTATGATCACTCGCGCTATGGAAGAGTCAAATGTTATTGCCCGCTCTTGGGTTGAAGTAACACGCCCCTACCCTGACACAGGAGATGCAATTCAAATGTTAGTAGATGCACTGCGCGAATTTAATCTTGCCGATAAACGCATCGGCTATGAGCGCAATAGCTACTTTTTTCCGGCGTACCAACAAGACTTTATTCATACAACCCTAACAGATGGCAAGCTATTAGATTGTTTTGGCATAGTAGAGCAAGGACGAGTGTGTAAATCGGCCGTTGAACTAGAAGTAATGCGCCAAGCTGCTAAAGCGACCCAAGCTGGCATGCAAGCTGGTATTGAAGCCTGTCAAGCTGGTGTAACCGAAAATGAAATTGGTGCAGCCATCAGCGCCGCTATGTTTAAAGCCGGTGGCGAACCACCAGCTGTTATGCCCTATGTAACTTCTGGTCCCAGAACTATGATAGGCCATGCAACTTGGGAAGGCCGTAAAGTACAAAGTGGTGAACATGTATTTTTAGAAGTGGGCGGATGTTATCGGCGTTACCACACTGCAATGATGCGAACTGTGGTATTAGGTGAACTATCCGACAGCATGTACAAAGCGCAAGAATGCATGAAATTAGCTTTAACGACTATGCACGAGTATATCCAACCCGGCATGACAGTTTCAGATGTTGATAATTTAATTCGCAACATAATCACAGCCAACGATGTTGGTGCTAGGTTAATAACTCGCTCTGGATATTCGATTGGCATTGCGTTTCCACCTAGTTGGGACGAAGGTTATATCATCAGCCTCAAACAAGGAGAATCGACTGTGCTCAAAGAAGGCATGACCTTCCATGTGATCCCTTGGATGTGGGGCGTCGACGGCGATAAAACTTGTGGTATATCCGACACCATAGCCATTACCGAAAATGGTTGTGAATCATTTTTTGACTTTCCACTCGACTTTGCGGTTAAAAAATCTACATCGGTGAAAAATAGCGAAGCAGAACCCGCTAAAAACGTAAAACAGCTTAAAGCTGCAGCTTCGGCTAATAAATGAATATAAGGAGAAATGTATGTTAGTAAGTACAAATCCGCATAATGGTGAGCATATCAACAGCTATGCAACCTTTAACAAAGCCGAGATAGATACTGCGTTAAACGCCGCCAATCGGCAGTTTCAAAGCTGGCAACGGACAAGTTTTGAACAAAGAGCGCAAACATTAAAAGCGGTCGCTGCGGCCCTGCGTAACGACAAAGAGAACCTTGCCCATTTAATGGCAATAGAAATGGGCAAACCATTAAAAGAAGGTTTAGCCGAAGTTGAAAAAGCGGCATGGTGCGCCGAGCACTATGCAGATAACGCCAAAAGCTATTTAGCCAACGAAGAGATTGAGTCAGACGCGGTTGAAAGTTATGTCTGTTATCAGCCACTTGGTAGCATACTCGGCATACTGCCGTGGAATGCGCCTGTATGGTTAGCATTTCGCTTTTTGGCGCCGTCGTTAATGGCAGGTAATACCTGTATTATGAAACACGATCCAAGTGTGCAAGGTTGTGCGAACGCCATTATGAATGCATTTAAAAGTGCAATGGCACCAGACAATATTGTGGTTAATTTACCTATCGACAATACTGAAGTTGCCAACATTATTAAAGACAGACGGATAAAAGGTGTTTCTTTTACCGGCTCTAGTGCCACTGGCGCAAAAGTCGCATCGGTTGCTGGTTCAGTAATTATCCCGTCAGTGCTCGAATTAGGCGGTTCAGATCCTTGTGTGGTATTGGCAGATGCTGAACTCGAAAAAGCGGCAGATATTGCATGTTTATCGCGCATTATCAACGCCGGACAATCCTGTATAGCGGCAAAACGCATTATTGTCGAAGCGCCTGTATACGAGCAGTTTATCACTTTACTTGAAGATAGACTGGCAAGACTGGTTGTTGGTAATCCGCTAGAACATGATAGCCAAATTGGTCCACTGGCGCGGCAAGATATTCAACACAATCTACATCGCCAAGTGTCACAAAGCATAGAACAAGGTGCAAACTGTTTGTTAGGCGGCAGACTGCCCGCTGACAATCCAGGTTACTACTATCCAGTCACTTTATTAACTGACGTCACCCCAACTATGACAGTATTTAATGAAGAAACATTTGGTCCAGTAATGTGCGTGTGTAAAGCCGAAGATGCGGACGCTGCGCTGGAACTGGCCAACCATACAGTTTATGGCTTAGGCGCCGCCATATGGAGTAAAGATTTGCAACAGCAACAAAAGTTTGTTGAACAGCTACAAGCTGGGCAAGTCGCGGTAAATGGTATAGTTAAAACCGACCCGCGGTTACCCAGTGGTGGGATTAAAAATTCTGGTATAGGCCGCGAACTTGGCCCACATGGCATTCGACAGTTTGTTAATTGCAAACAAGTTTGGATAGGCTAGTTTAAGCAAAAAGGCTTAAGGTCATTTAACCTTAAGCCTTTTTATTATTTATTTTTATTACTCGTCTTTCTTAAATTTTAATACTTCGTTATCTAAATAATATTGGCTCATGGATAATCCATCGACCAAAGTTTTTAGTGAACGTGACTTAAATTCACGTTGATACAAAATGCGCACAACTATAACCGCAAATAACAAAAACAGCACAGGGTGAATAAACCAACCGACCACAGACAAAGCGAAATAATAAGCACGCATGCCATTGTTAAAGTTATGCCCTGCTTGATCTATTAATTTACCCGCGTTAACTGAAAAGACTTTTTTCATTTCAGGTGTTGCACGTTCGTCGTCTGAATTAGGTGCCGCACCTATCATCACAGAAGCAAAACCATATTGGCGCAGCGCCCAAGTAAATTTAAAAAACGCATAGATCAGGATACAGATAATGGTAATGACCTTAATTTGCACCAAAGTAATGGTGTGCGGCCATACCCCAGGAATTAAACTGGTTAATTCGTGAATAGACTGGGCATTGGTTAATGCAGTTAACGAACCAGCGATAATAAGTAGCGTAGTTGAAGCAAAAAAGCTCATGTTTTTTTCGATATTGCCCATTAGCGCTGCGTCTAATATACGATTATCCCGCTCTAACAAATGGCGCATCCAATCAATACGTAAAATGATTAACACACTAGATAAGGATTCACGACATTTAGCCGCTTTACGGGCAAACATTGCGTAACCAATCCATAAAGCCAAAAATGGGATTAACACACCTAAATCGATAATCTCTGCCCAACTGAGCATATATCGTACTCCTTAGAAAAATATCTAAAATTAAACCAGCAAATTTGTGACTATTGTCGCGCAAAAACGCTTATGCCGCAAAAGTTTACTCTTTTGTCATTTAACTCTGATAGAATCAAATAAATGATTCATGTAAGTGTTGGAGAACAACATGAAAGTAAATATTTTATCAAGCGGTTTAATCGCATTCACTTTGTCTTTTTTGGCTGCTGGCATTCATGCGAATGAAAAAACATTGCCACCTTCACAACAATTAACCGATTCATCGTTATTTTTACAACACAAAGAAAAATACACCAAATGTGTATTAGAAAAAGCTGAAGCTTTCAGCCAAGTAACTGAATTAGACACGGCATTTAAATATGCGCCAATTGCCTGCCGACGTGATTTATTGCAAATAAAAAAAATGCTTATTGGTGGGCCATATAAAATAGAAGTCATAGACCAACTAGTTGAATCGGTACAAGAAGGTGTCGAAATTGATATGGTTAACCATATCTTTACTAACAAAATCAAAGCTGCGCGCCATTAAATAAAATACACCTAGAACTATCATTTGTAACTTTCACACGGAATCTTTACCGTGTGAAAATTTTATTCAAAACATCTCCTCTTACCTAAGCTTGCCAAATATCCTTAAAAAGTTTAAACCGAGCCACTGTTTGTCTACTCTTGAACTCATTTACCACCAATACGCCGACAAAATGTACTAAAATTACATATGAAAGTTAAAAACCTGTAAAAATTTGTAATTATTGCTGTTAAAAGGCTTTTTTTGAAATTTTTATGAAATTTTATGTTGTAAAATTACAAAACAACGATATAATAGACCCATCTTTGAAAAACACGGTTTAACCAGTTTTTCTTGACATCCCTTTGTTAGTGCTTGAGTGCCTTTATTAGGCCAATTTTATTGCCCAGTCCCCCAACTGGGCTTTTTTTTGCCTAAAATTTGACTAGGCTCTAGCAAACTTGCAATACGCCTTTACTGGATATACCCAGCTCTGCCCTATCACATAAACACAAGATGCTGGTTTTGCAAATAGATGCACCTCCAACAATTACGCCATCCACAAATTCAATTGCAGCTATATCAGCAACATTATTGGCATTTACACTACCGCCATATAGCACTTGAACGCTTGTGTTGTATTGCATAAATAGGTTTTTGATGAAGGCATGAACAATTTTAATATCAATAGAACTTGCTCTACTGCCGGTCCCAACACACCAGATTGGTTCATACGCGATAATAATTTTAGCCTGAGGACGTGCTCGAATTAAGGATATAGCGCCCTGCAGTTGCTGACGGATAACGGCGAGAGTATTACCGGATCTGCGTTGTTCAATACTTTCACCCACGCACAATATAGGAACCAACTCGTGTTCTATTGCAGCGTTTAGTTTGCTGGTAATGACAAGATCACTTTCTAAATTTAACTGCCGCCTTTCAGAGTGGCCAATTATGACAAACTCTGCGCCAATATCTTTGAGCATATCAGCTGAGGTATTTCCGGTCGCAGGCGCAGAGCCAAACCATAAGTCTTGCGCGCCTACTGATAAGTTTGTCCCATGCAAAGTATTATGTGCACTTGCCAAATATAGATTGGGTGGGCAAATTATCAGCTTAAGCTTGGGCCAAGTGTGGTGTTTAAGTTTCAGTGCTGCAAGCAGTTCGGCAGCCAGACTTCGGCTGCCATTCATTTTCCAATTTGCAACAATTAGGAAAGAATTTGGCATAACAGCGCCTTATGCCATTTCTACGGCATAACTTTCAGCAAAATCAGCAATTTTTTGTTTAGCTGCTTTATATGAAGCATCAACAAACTCTTGCCCTGCTGCGCTCAAGGTCATATTAATCATGTCAACATCACACCCCATACAGGTACCGAGCCAAAGCTGCATATATTTAATAACAAAATCTTCATCTTCATTGCCTGAACCTTGGGTGTAGTCGCCACCACTGCTGGTAATTAATACTGCTTTCTTCGGATTAAGTAACGAGGTATAGCCAGTTTCAGGCGACCAGCTAAAAGTTAACCCAGGTTGAGTTACCACATCAATATAATGCTTCAATACATATGGCACACCCCAATTCCAAGTTGGCGCGGCAACAACAACTATATCTGCCTGTGAAAAACGTTGAGTATGTCGGTTTAATTCCGCCCAATGCTTCTCTTGTTCTTGGCTTAATTGTTTGCCTTCAAAAATAGCGTATTTAGCAGCTAAGTTTGTGCCCGACATATGTGGCAGCTCAACATTCCAAAGATCAATTGTGTCAATTTCAAACTCGCCAACTTTTGTTAGTTTATCCATAAGTTGCGCTGCAACATCAGAAGTTATTGAGCGGTCTTTTCGTGGTGAAGATTCAATAAATAAGATTTTTTTCATGGGTCGTATTCCTTTAAGTTAATTTAATAAGTTATTCACTTTGATCTAAGCTATTTATGTATTGGGTAATTTGTTTTACGGCTTCATCGTCAATCACATTGGTGCCAACAAAAGGCATTTTCACCCCAACAGTTAACGAGAAGCCTGCACTGTGATGCCATTCAGGAATTTCAAAAGTGTATGCCTCGTGCTCCTCAGTCATGCGATATAAAATGGCACTTTGTTCAGGTTGACCTGGGTGAATTAATAAATCAGGTGAACCTTGTGGTTGCAGATACTGGCTAATAGGTTTTGCTATCGCAGTCGCGTAGGTACCATTTTGTTGAATAAATTTCGCTGTAGCTTTGTGGCGGAAATTGGTGGTATTGGTGAATTCAGCTAAACCAGTTTGATTGTGGCAATGTCCACAATTTGCATGTAAGTAACCAAATACAGGACGCTGCAACGGAAACTTTTCTGATTCAGGTATTGCTGGTAAATAATCTAACTCATCAGTCACCTTTGCTAATTTTTGTAAACGCGATAGTGTGAGCATGCTAGCGGTTAACGCCTCTCCATGAATGGCGTTTTGGTCTCTGTCGTCCGACAATTGAAGTGCACTAAAGCCTAATACAGGCGTTGAAAGTGGTCCGTTTGCTATGCCCGCTTTTGAGTGGCAATATTCACAATCGTGTTTGCTTGGAATATCGTAAAATTTACCACTGCCTAGCGCATAGAAATCTTTTATGCCTTCATCTGGCGCCAAGTGTGCAGCCGTTTGAGATTCATTCCAAACGTAGGTTTCCATCAACCACTCGCCGCTGGGTAGTTTCTCTAATAAACGAGTTTCTATTTTCCGGTTAATACCATTTTCTTCATCAAACGAAAATTCTTTCCATAATTTAGTGCCTATAGGAAAAACCCACTGATCCGGATTACTTGTGTCAATCTTTTTTCCCCTAGGTAGATATATCCATCTACGTTTTTTTGCGCCGTCTGTCCATAACGGATACTGAGGTGAATAAGCGGCAAACATAGGTCGGTGTGCAACTAATTTTCGCCACAATTTATTCGTTTTACCTTGATTTTCTCTAGCTTCTAGCCGCTCAAAATCAGTAAACTCAAACCGTTTGGCATATTGGTAAAAACCAGTTTCATACAAAGATTGGTAGGCTTGTGCTGCATTGGCTGCAAACATAAACGCCAGACAAGTTATCAACTGAGTAATTTTCATTACAAAATCCTTTTAAAAATGAAATTTCAATAAAGCACTAACATTGCGTTCATCGGTATTAAATTCAGGCGTGTCTTTTATGCCAAATTTGTTATTCCAGTATGCATACTCAACACCCAAGTAAATTGGATATTTTTTTGATTGATTGACCTGAATTTTCAACTGAGACGTCATATTGAAAGAACTGGCGTACCCTTGCGTACCACTGTTCCAGTCGTAAAAGCCGTCATACAACCAGTTTTGACCAAACAAGTTAAATGGCACAGCCCAAACCATCATAAGTAAGGTATTGTCTGGGTAAAATTCATTCTCTCTATGTAAGGTGTTAATTTTAAAATAGGTAAAACCTGGTAAGTCTAAATCGACCCCAAAGCCCAATAAATAATTGCGTTCGCCTGTAGCTTCTGCGTACTCAAACCGCGTCGCCAACAAAACATCTTTTATCACGCCAAATTTAAATGCATCATCAAAAAACGCATTACCACTAACTCTTGGCATAAACTCAGCGTAAACAGTTGCTTTGTCTAAAGCTCGATCGATTCTGTCAACAAAGAAAAAGTGATCTCCCCAAGAATGACCTGCAGCATGTTCCAAAGTAATGACATTTCTGTACTTATGGCCAACTTGATAGTTTTGCCCATATAACAATGAGATACTTGCATCACTCCAAAGCATTTTCGCTTGTGAAATAAATGACGTACTCAACAAAACGATAAAAATAAGTGCTTTCATTAGTTACTCTCTAAATTAATAATTTGATTTGGTTTTAGTGTGTGTGTCGCGGTAAATTGCTGTCGCATATGCTCGCTAGGATTGATTAAGCGCGCCTGCCCGACCGTTGTTAACATGGGCAGATCGGATACATGGTCGCCATATGCGTAACAATGTTGCAAATCAAGCTGATGTTCAGCGGCATAACGCTCAACCGCATTTGCTTTGCCTACGCCTATCATGGGTTCAGCCAAAAGTTGACCTGTATAAAAACCATCGACAATTTGTAACGGTGCGGCTAAAAGAACCGATACACCAAGCTTGCCTGCTATTGGCTGTAACAATGGCGCACATGAACCTGATACAAAAGCCACCTGGTGACCCAATACCTGATGTTGCTTTAATTGCTCAACAACTCGGCTGTTGAAGATATTTCGAGTGCCTTCCACTGAGCGAAACCAGTCTTGTGCAAGTTGCTCAACTCTGGTTACTGACAATCCAGCAAAAGATTGATAATAAAAACGATTAATCTCTACCCGACTAATTTGTTTACTAAACATCGAGGCCAACTCATGTTCAAATTGGACAAATTGTTCGGTTTGAAAATGCGGGTCGTGTTCTTTAGCAAAAGCTAAAAAACTAAACATAGTTTTTATATTGATTAAGGTGTCGTCGACATCAAAAAAAGCCGCAATTCGCGTAGCAAAAGTCATTTTTAGCCACGCTCACTGGTAATTTTTTCAACCGCTAATGCAGCTGCTTTAGCTTCTCTGTCGTTTAAAAACGCGGCATCATATGTGGTGAAAACATAGTGAATGCGTGCACATGCTTGCTTGTTTTGCATCACTTCCATTACCACGTTAAATCTATAATTACCTGACTCTTTCAACTGTGAGTCCAATATTTGATAGTCAATTTGTATATCAAGTGGAAAGACGAATTGGAGATACTCAGCGCGACTTTCATTGATGACAAAATAAGCATTGCACTTATCTTGTTTTAAAAAGTATTCTTCCGTCACGGCCAAAAACATTTGCCGACAAGATTCAACCAAAGCCATACCGGGTATGTGCTGGCCGGAAATGTGGTCTTTCATTTCGTCACATTGGTCATCTATTAAAACATCCGCAATAAAATGAGTATCAGATAACCTTTGTGGCAACGAAATCATCGAATTTGCCAAATTTTCTTTGTGAACTAAATTCTTGCAAGCTTTTTGGATTTCGTTGAAACACAACTTTATTTGTGCGTTGTTTGTTCGCTTAACCATGCGCAGTAGATTATTCGCACGCTCAGCCGAAACACCTTGACCCAACAAATATTCACAGCTTCGATGCGTTAACTGCCCATTAAAAAGCTCTTTTTCAATTTGGTTGATCGAAATAATATTGTTATTTTCGATAAATTTGGCGAAGCGATCGCCCACAATGTAAACTTTTTCAGACATAAATCAGATTCCTTTTCAATAAATTAATTTACAAGCCGCAAACCTTAGTAATACGGGGCTTGGGTATGTATACTAGATAAAAGGAACACACACAGGTATAGACAATTTAGAACATGGAGATGTGAGATTATGTTCAACTTAAACTGGGGTTTATTACGCCACGCACTATTTACTTACCGCAAAGGCTCAGCACTAAAGGCATCGGAAGCATTGAACGTTACACACGCAACCGTCATAAGAAGTTTAAAACGCTTAGAAGAAGAATCAGGCACTAAACTATTCAACAAATCATCTTCTGGTTACACGCCCACCGACAAAGGCAAGTTGCTGATTGAAACAGCTGAAAAAATAGAGTCTCTGATATATCAATGGAAGTTGGACGCAGATAAAGACAATAATAATCCCAGTGGTTTAATTAAAATTACCACGACGGAAGCTGTGATGGACTATATGCTCTGCCCACAATTAAATAACTTTTACCAAATGCACCCAGATGTCGATTTGCAAGTAACAACCTCAAATGGGTTTAAAAATATTGCCCATCATGAATTTGATGTTGCTTTACGCTCCACTAGCAAACCACCCGAACATCTAATTGGTCGAAAAGTTGCGGAATTGCACTGGGGTGTATACGCAGCTAAAAACTGCCAAGACAACGACAACTGGATAGGTTTAACTGACATTTCACTTTTACCTATGCAATGGTTAAAAAGCTTATATCCTAACGCCAATATAAAGTGTAAATCGTCTTCAATTGTAAGCTTGCTTGCAGCCACACGAAGTGGCCTAGGCAAAAGCATTTTGCCAAATTTTGTTGCCGAAAAATGTACCGATTTACAACTTATCGAGCCACTCTCACAAAGTCACCATACTGATTTATGGCTTCTTTATCATACTGAAGCGCGCAACTGCTCTAAGGTTCAAGCCTTCGTGAAATGGTTTTACTCAACCAACCAAGCCAGTTTAAATTAGCTTTAAACTGGCTTGAGTCATTTTAACTAGCGCGCTGAAACGGCTTCCTTCTGCAACAAGCGTTTATTACTGGGTAATAAATTAGTTACCGGCCAAAACTTTAATTGGTCGGTAATAATGACCAACAGTGGAAAACTAAAGGCCAACATTGCATTCGCTACCCACAATTCATGCTGATAAAGCATCTCGGCTCGCTCTATAGGTAACATATTGTATGCAAAGTAAAAGTACATTAGGTTAAGTAAATAACCGCAAATTGCACTTATGCCAATTAAATACAGTCCTTTATAGGGTTGTTTGGCCGACGAAAGCAACTTACCAGCACATAAGTTTAATGGCACAAAAGTTCCGAAAATATATGAGATGGGCCCATTAACCAAATAAATCACAGGATCAATTCGCAGCACCAAAACAAAAGTGTAAAACAGCAAAGATGCAAGTATTAGAATAATGCATGAATTGACCAATGCGGACGCTGCAACACTCGCTTTAGGAAATAAGCTTGTTGCAGGCCAAAAGTCCAATAAAACTAGCGAGAATATAATTGCAACAGTTGTCACCATAAAAGCAATAACATACCAAGCGTTAAACCAACCACTTGGGTCCATCGCTTGTATATATAAACCACTGCCTTGTAGGTGCGAAAAGTCAAAGGCCAGTGCATAAATGCCAGCAGCTGCCGCAAAAGCAACAAACACAACACCGACAGCAAATACATAGGGATTTGTGCTCATGTTTGCAATAGGCCAACCATTCCAGACAATAACAAACCAAAAAGTAACCACCACCATAATAATGGCATAGTTAATTAGTTGTGGTTTAGGCAGAGCACTTGCCGAAAATACATAATAAATAACTATGCTAGCCATAGCGCTTAGTAGCGCATATAAACCAACGAGTGCCAATTTGCTCACAATCTTAGTTTGATTGTTTATCCATCTTGAGAATACAACCTGAAAAGGCACAGCAACAATAAATGCCAAAGTAAGCCAAGATTCAACTATTTGGTATGGTATGTAGTACATAATTGCACAAGTACTGATAACAACTAAGCTCAGTACTAAAATAGCATTTAAGTAATCAGTTTTATTCATAAGAATTTCCTTATTTAACCTTGCGTTGTATACAAGGCATTGGTTTTTAAACCTGTGTATTCATATTAGGTAGGTGTAAATAAATTAGGGTCAGAATTGAGATAATTAATAAAGTGAAATGCACCATTTGCACATTGCCCATTTTTATCCAATATCCAAACCATAACCCGCCCAATATGAAGCTGATCCAAATCAACATAAAAGCAAAAACAGCCAAAGTGGCCCAGTCTAATGCTGCTGTTACCGGCACGTCGATAAGCTGCATTGAAACCAGCATGACCAAACCACCTGCTATCATTAAAAATAACGCGACCAAAATTTGGCAACTGGCGATAAGTTTTAATAGCTGGCTCATCCAATGGGTATTTTTTAAAGCACGTCTTAACAAGCCTAAACCGAAGTCATTGTCTATTTTAATCGCCTGCATACTTGTCATTTGTGATAACAATTGCACATTGGTTTGGGGGTCAATTAAATTGTTGTAAGCGGCCAACAATAACCAACTGCCAAGCGCTAAAACCAAGCCGCCTTTTGTAAACAAGAGTATGTCTATCAGCATGCCGACTCCATGAGCTCTGTACATTTAACAGTCAATGGTATCAGCCTTTGGCTTGTTGCAACTTCAGTTAAGTTTTGTGCGAAGTAACCTTGGGTATAGCTGGCTTGCATGTGCAGTGCAAAGGCATTCTCATCAACCCAACTTTCCCATAGATTAAAGCGGTAAGGATCCCCCTTGACCTGGCAGACAGAAAACTGAATGCATCCAGCTTCTTGTAAGGTCAGTTCCTGTAACTTAAGCAACTCAGTTTGTGTTTGTTGCAGCTTTTCTGGTTGAGTGACCACCAGTTCTGCTTGTATCCAAAATTGAGACATAACATCCGTATCCTTTTGTAATTGAAGTAACCCAAGAGTAATGCTTTATGCACATACTCTTGGGTGATTAGGGCTACTTAATAGACGGGTGTTTAATTTAAGCTTGCCAAGTCTTGCTTCAACTCTTTTACATACGGGTCATGCAACCAAGCGGGCGTTGACCGACGGTTTAAGGTTGTATTCCAAATAACTTCTCGTTCAAACGAAATTATCTGCTGGTTACGACCAACAATTACCCAACCCCAAGTACCCAAATGCTCAAAAAACAGCTTAACTCGCACGCCCGTGACTAACTGGTTTCTACCGTGTAGGTCAGTAAAAGGGAACGGTGACTCGTGTGGAATTTTATTGGGCTTTTCTAGCTGAGGCATAATCCATTTCACCTCATACTTTCCAACTAAATCAGGGGCAACTTTTGGGATAAATTCAACAGCAGTGGCTTTTGCTTCTTCTTCCGAAGGCAAACCAGCGCCACAGTGCTGCTGCTCAATATGCATAAAACCCATAATCTTGCTCGCATCCAGGTCAACACTGACACTAAAGTGCTCACCACCTAAACAACACTTTTCTTCATAGGTTTTTTGATAACGAAACACAAAAACAGGCACTTGATCGTGACTAAATAACAAACAGCTCACCAAACCATAACCTTCTGGAATAGTTAATGTGTTTTCAACTAACAGTTGCGCTTTATCACGCTGGCTTGCAATATTTTCATTCATCAACATTTGTTTAAATCTCCATATAACTTTATAAAAGAATGCCACCACGTTTTACCCCACCTTCAACCGAGCCATACAAGGGTTCAAACTCGGGTGCAAGCGTACGGCCTTCGTAAGCTGCTAACCAAAGTCGCATTAATAGCCTTGTATGTTCTGGGGTATCTGTATAGGTATTGCGCGAATGGCAAATTGTAAAATTGTTCACAAGCTGTATGTCGCCCACATCAAACTGTAAGTTAAAACATACGTCTGGCTGCTCTAACCTATTATCTAAATAATCAAGCGCCTCAACTTGTAGGTCTGTTAATTTAGGAACGTCTGGGTAATCTTGGCTTAGCTCAATAAATCGGCGTAAATATCGGCTGGCAAATTTGCCTTTGCATTGAGTGAATATGGGTAATTGATACCAAGGTGATAAAGATTTATCTTCAAAGGGGGCTCGCCCATGGTAAAAATTACTGCACAAGACTTCGGCTAAATCTGGGCGCTCTTGTTTAATTTTATTGTATACATTGGTCAAGCTTGCTAGCTTACTTTCACCACCAGTTGCTGACTTATTGATACATAACAAAGAAACAACATCACTTCTATCTGTGTGCCAAGGCAGTTTATCGCTGGTGTTTGTGCCACGACCCGAGTTTGCGTATAAGTTCTCCCCTCGGTTAAACACCTCTTGCAATAACTCACCGTGTAAACTTTGTGGTAGTGCCCAACCTAAATAATGACCAATCCCTAAAAAGATGATTTTGAGTGCATCTTTTGAATATTTAGCCACAGGCAAACCTTTAATCACCTTCAAGCCAAGATCATTTTCTACGTCTTGGCGCATTGCGACTAAAGTTTTGCTCAATGTAGGCAAAACAAAGGTGTGTTGGTTAATTTGCGACAATGACAATTTAGCTGCTTCTGCTTTAGCTAAAGCAGCATCAATTTCAGTTAAATCTTGCGCTGTTAAATAGTACTTCCAACTGTCATCTTGTAATAAGGTTTGCGGTTGCCAAGCAGAACGGTCAGTAATAAAGTCTAGTTGGGTGTTCATGCTAACGCCTCTTTACGCTCTGCTAAGAAAAAGTTAATTGGCGTATCACCATTGATGAAATCAAAAGTTTGGTTTGAGAATTCATCCAATTGACCTTGCATAACTTGCAAAATAACACTGACCACATCGTCACGTGAAATAACTGATTGCGCGTTGTTACTATCCGCCCAGTCAAACTCACTGGTAATTAAACCTGTACCTTCTGAATCTAATAAACGACCAGGTCTTAACAAGGTGTAATTTAAGTTTGAGCGAATCAATCTGTCATCCGCCAAATTTCGCGCCACAAGATAGTGGCGAATTTTTTCTGGCCCTCTAAGTGGCTGGTCTGCTTTTAATGAGCTCACCATAATAAAGCGCTCAATTCCTTGTTTGACACTTTCATCTACGGCTCGAATTGAACCCCATAAATCAACCAATAAAGTTTTGTGTGGTGTTGTACCTGAGCCAGAGCCAGCAGTGAATATAACCTGCTCACAACCTGTAAAAGCTTGGCTGATGTCGCCTTCTAAATCACCCAATACAGCTTCAATGCCCAATGCAGTAAAGTAGTCATATTGCTCGGTATTACGCACCATAACTCGAATATCCATGCCCAGTTTGTTGCACTCGGCTACCAGTTTTTTGCCAATTTTTCCGTTGCCGCCAATAATTAAAGTTTTCATGTTTAACTCCATCTAATTTACTTATTTAAATATTTGAATGATTTACAGTATGGCTTTGCCCGTGTTTAAGCTGAATAGCCATTATGTCTTAGCGCATTGTGCATTTTTGAACATGCATAGCTGTGCACTAACAAGCAGCCAAAATGTTAGTGAATGCTACAGACGCTGCCCCTGAAAAATTTTGTGTCATTGCAATACCCGAATGCCTAGCTTGGTTGTCACCGGCTTGCCCTGTGAGTTGCAAAAAACACTCAGATATCTGATACAAACCTGTCGCGCCAACTGGATGACCACGCGCTTTTAATCCGCCAAAGGTACAAATTGGTAAGTCGCCATTCAGGTTAATCATATTTTCTTGCGCAAATGCGGTGCCTTCACCTTTGGCGGCAAATCCTGCCGCTTCCAAGCTCAAAGCAGTCATCACAGTGTATGCGTCGTGCGGTTCAAAAATACTAATATCACTTGGCTGAACACGTGCCCATGCATAGGCTTTTTCAATTGATAGTTCAGCGGCAACTAATCTTGTAGGCTCTTTACGGTGGGCAATTGCAAGCTGGTCGCTGGCAACTGTTGAGGCCAGAATTCTCACCACTGGCAAACCAAGTTTTTGGTAATATTTTGCCATTTGGCTATTACCTAAAATAATGGCAGATGCACCATCACAAATTGGCGGCGCGTCCAACAATCTTAATGGACCATCTAATACCCTAGATTGAACATAGTCGTCGTTTGATACTGGCTTTCTTAACATTGCCACAGGATTGGTTAACGCATTTTTGTGTGCGTTCACCGAAAACCCAGCAAAGTTGGCCGAGTCAATATTATACGTAGACATGTATTGACGCATTATCTGCGCATTTAAACTTAAGAAAGTAGCACCTTGGCTGCTTTCACTTTCGCGGTGAGAAGCAGTTGCAAGTGTCTTTACAACGAGCTCTCTATCTCTATGGGTCATTTTTTCAACCCCACAAACGGCAACAGTTGAGTGACAACCACTTGCTATTGCAAGATAACCCAAGCGTGCCGCAGCAGCGCCACTTGCACAGGCACCTTCAGCCGTTATTGCTTCAACACCTGCAATACCCGCCTGATTAGCCACTGCAGTCGCAACCAATTGTTGATGACATAACTGGCCAGCCATCATATTGCCAGCATATAGCGCACCAATTTCATTTAAATCTAAGCCAATACTGTCAGTTGCTAAGCGAAGAGCCTGAGCGCCCATTTGACCCACACACAATTCACCATTTTTACTAACTGGGGTCATACCAACACCTAATATATACACATCACAGCTCATGATTAATTTCCCTGTATAAGATGAAATTTTATTTTATACGCGAAAATTAAATGCTCGCTATGGCAAAAAATGAACAACAGGTAAGTAAAAAATGGCTAGATTACAATCGAAAAACTTTAATTATTTAACTTCAGCTGCGCGTAAACAGAGTTGAAGTAAATTTATGCGTTTTAACACTAACTCGTTTATCTTTACTATCCAGTACGGACAGTTTTTCATCTATCAAGGCATTTTTATGTATCTAGTAGCTAGCTATTAGTAGTAAAAATAACGCAGATAGATGGAAAAATAGACATATTGGGCAATTTTGATTATGAGCAGCTGAGGTTATTTAGGTTTTATACTGAGCAATAGTTTGGCTGAAATTTGTTCAGGTTTTATAACACCCATTTCTCTAATAGATACGCTCTCACTATTCATGCCTTGTAGCCAAAACGCACTGTGGTTTTGTTCTATCTGGCAAATTTGTTTAATGATATTGCCGTAAAGCGGGTGATTAACTCGAACAATATCACCGACTTTTAATTTGTGGTGACGAAATTGGGTATAGAAAAGAATATAAGAATTGGCGGGAATAACAGGCAACATGCTGTTGCCTGTTACTTTATTAATTTGTAAGCCAAGAGCTGATAAAACTGATAACAATGAAATTTAGCCCTTCACTTAAATTAATAACTAAGCGTCTAGTTTAGGATAAACAACTTGTTGTGCCGGTGGGTACGGGCATTCAGCTTTAAAAGTAGCAACGCCTTTACTTTGCCAAAATATTTCAGCAAATTGATTAACTTTATCCAACAAATCTAAAGTCGCTGCTTTATCAATATGTTGTTTCGCTTTAGACGCAGCAAGATTAATGCTGTGCACCAGCTCATGCACATGCGGAAATTGGTCGATTTGAGGTTGTTTAATGTAGTCACCCCAAATAACTCGTACTCCTTCTTTTACCTTAGCGCCGTGCTCTTCTTTTTGCATCACCAAACGAACAAATTGTGCTTGTTCGTTAGCAGTTAAACTGTCTTTGGCATTTAACTCTTCCAACAGATCAACCATGCGGATCATAGTTAATACCGCGATTTGCGCAGTCGACGGATCGTAAATTTTACAAGGGATATCGCAATGTGCTGAAACTGACTCGAAAGCATTTTTTGCATCAAGCTTGTTTAATAAATTGTGTAACATAGTGCTTCCTATTTCTGATTATTTTTAATTGCTCGGTTCAAACCTACTTTTAACAAAACAACCGCCAATGCAATTGGTGCTAACCAAAGCAAATGAACTAAATCAGCATATGCTGATGCATGGTCATGACCTGGATGCGCAAACACACTAGCTGGTAGCAATAAGCTTGCGCCAACAACTGTTTTTAAGACTAAGTTTTTCATTTGATTCCTCTATATATTTTAATGAAATCGTGATTCTGGTTGAGTTACCGCCAAATACTGAGTCATTAATCTATCACTGCAGCTTTGGCATATTGGGAAGTCTTGGGTAAATTCTAGTAACGCGGTTAAAGTAATTTTGGTTGCTCTAAACGCTATAAGTTTGTGGTCGTCATCTAAACCCTCTCGTTCAATTAAATGCATCATTGATTGATGGGGTATTAACAAACAGCGCTGAGCTTCTACTACATTGCCTGTTTTTACATGTAGCGCGGATAAGTTGTGATAACCACATATCCAACCTTGAATTGCTTCAACTTGTTTAGGATTCTCTAATAACATGGCATCGAGCTGTTCAATTGCCCCTTCGTAATAACCTTGAGCTTGTTGCCAAGCTTGCTGATTAAAACAGTCATTCCCTTTGGTCATTAATTGTTGCCAATTCATAGTTATTCCCCAAACTTGCAATAGCACAAAGTTAAACACAAATACAAATCATTATCAACTCCAATTAAAAAGGAATAAATCGTTTCTAAAAAGGCCTTTCTATTAAGGCTAATTGGCTATATATTAAATTTAACGGCAAATTTCAGAGGTACAAAAAAAGTGGCAAAATACTTTCGTCTATTTTTAAGTATCTTATTGCTCAGCTGTGTTGTTGTTGAAACTGTACCTTCACAAGCCAGCTTCACCGGTGAACTAGAACTTTCATATAGTGGCAGTACAGTGCCAACCTGTGACAATAGCGACAGCGATTCTTTTGGCATACTGCCAAATTTTGCCAAACTCAACTTTGCTCTCACCCACAAAACACAATTACCCGATTTATACACCTTTAGTCATAAACTCACTTATCAACGCCCAAGTATTCGCTCCCCACCTGCCATTAGCTTTACCACATAAACAATTTTTTATTAATTTGATTTAAGAGGTATTTGCTATGCGAGCAATCCAATTACATGTATTAACCAATGTAGAACACTTAGTTCAACCTGAAGACTTTGATGAGTTATCGGTTAACTCTCCTGCTTTAGCCATTTTTACCGATTTCAAAAAACACAAACCTTTAATGATCGACAGTCAAACCACAGCACTCTCGGCTGAACAAGAGATGTTGCGCACACATGTAAAAATGAAGTTAGTTGTCGATGCAAAACGCGAGTTAGTTGGGGTGATTAGTTTTGAAGATATCTGTAAACAAAACATTGTGAAAATGGCCGCCAATGGTTATCAACAAAGTGAAATATTGGTCACTGATTTAATGCGCCATAGAAGTGAATTAAAAGTCCTAGATTTTAATGATATCGCGCACGCTCGAATAGGTGATGTGATTGAAACGTTGAAACAAAATGGTGTGCAGCACTGTTTAGTGGTCGACAGTCAACAGCATCATATTCGCGGTTTAATCTCCGCCAGTGATATTGCGCGTAAATTGAAATTAAATATTTCTATTCAATACCCACCCTCTTTTGTCGACATTTTTAATGCGATAAAAGACCATTAAACTTTAGCGTCCTATTCAAATACGTCTGCTTCAACGAGCAGACGTATTTCTTTGTAGAACAGCACTCTTAGTGTTATCTAGGGATCTTAAAAACTATAACTAACAGTTACGCTGCCATTAGCTGGTGCTGCGTAATAACCTATAGTATGTAAACTCGTTATGTATTTTTCATCGGTAATGTTGTTTATGTTCGCCTTAGCTGACAAAGCTTCGGTAATTTGCCATTGGACAAATCCATTTAACAACAAATAGCTGCCTTGAGAAACATTGTAGTCAACATTGCTTACTTCAGACTGCCAACGACCACCTAAACCCAAGGTTAGTGTTGATAACAAGGTGTAATCAACACTAAAGTTGACTGAGTCTCTTGGTGCCCAAGTGTTGGCATCATTGCCTTGCATATCTTCTACATCAATTTTGGCATAACCGATAGAAACATTAAGGTCGTCTGTTACTTTACCAACTAACTCAAGTTCAACACCCTTAGATTCTACGTCAACACCGTAATACCAATATTGGAAGTTTTCATCAGTACCGCCATAAGCGGCTAAATTGTTTTGCTCGGCGATGAAATAAGCCGCTGTAAATAATAGTCTGTCGTCAAACAGTTCTATTTTTACCCCAGTCTCATAATTTTCACCTTTAGTTGGTGCTAAAAACTGACGATCTATACTGTATTGCTCTTGCGGTTGATACACATCTGAATAACTAATATAAGTTCTTACATCATCGGTAATTGCATAAGTTAAGGCTGCGTATGGACTGATTTCGCTCTCGTCATTGTCTATTTCTGCACCACTATTGTTACCTGAACGCTCATAAGCAATGGCGTTAAAACCAACTACAGTAAATAGATTTTCAGTAAAACTGATTTTTGCAGAGCCGTAGAAACGGAATAAAGTTTGGTCAATTTCCGAATAGACGAATTTATCACCCCACTCAGGCTCTGGTATAGCATCCAAAGCGTATGGGAAAGCTGGTGTTGGGCCTAATGCAGGTGTTGTAGCCGAGTCAAAAGCATACTGATGTAATACATCGGTACTTTTTGCCGCGCTCGCACCTAAGTTAAATTCATGATCTAAGCCAAACATATCAGCCACACCACGCAACTTAAGTTCCACTAGGTCTGATTCAAGCTTTCCACCAAAACGACCCGGCCAGCCTTGCAAGCCTAAACCAGTATCTTTATTGATAGCACCGTAGGCGTAGAATAATTTGTCGTCTTCGGTAGAATTACGTTTGTTATAACTTGCTTGCAACTGCCAGCTATTGGCAAATATGTAGTTGAGTTCAACAAATGCTTGTTCTATTGTAGTATCCCAATAGGTCCACTCTTGCGTAGTAGAATCACTGGTATCCCACTCTGCTTGGCTACCGTCATCATAGTTAAACACTAAACCGCCCCAAGTATTGCCATCAGTATTAGCATCTTGATAAGAATAACCTGCAGCAATAGTTGCATAATCACTGATTTGTCCATCCACCACAGCATAAATAAACTGACGGTCATTCTCTAAGCCATTTAAATATGATTCTTTATCTTCAACTGCGGCAACAAAACGGCCAGCCCATTTGTCATCATCAGTTAAGACAACTGAAACATCAGCTTGGGCACGCATAAAGTTATATGAGCCCGCAGACACAGACACTTCACCCGTGTTCTCATTCTTAGGTCTTTTACGCACATAGTTAATCGTACCAGATGCATTACCAACACCAGTTAATAAACCATTTGCACCACGAATCACTTCTATTTTTTCATAACCATAAGAGTCAATTGCACCTGTTACTATGCCCCAGTTATTTGGTAAACCAACACCGTCGATTTGGGTGTTTTTAATTTCATAACCACGTGCTGTATAGTTAGTTCGGTTGGTTTCCCATTCTTCTACGGCAATACCCGGTGCTAATTTAAGCGCGTCATTAATGCTGTTGGCCGCAAATTTTTGAATTTGCTCTTGCGAAACCACACTAATAGATTGTGGCGTTTCACTAATTTCAAGGCTTAAGCCGGTTGCACCTTGGCTTACGCGATTTTGACGCATACCAACAATTTTAATTTCTTCTACATTTCCATCTGTATCTAACTCTTCCTGAGTAACTTCTTCAGCCATAGTATTTAAAGGGTTCAGCGCAAACACAACCGCCGCTGACAAAGGTAGATATTTAAACTTCACAAATAAACTCCAGTGAGAGTAAATTAATTTCAATTGGATAATTGAAAAAACTAGTTACAGAAATATCGCAAGGTCAAATAGTTAAAAACACTACTCCACTTGCAATTGCAGCGGATTATAAGGCAAATGATAATAATTATCATCTTTATTTTTAAATTTACGTTTAATATCTTTTACCTTGATCGCCCAATACTCTCGATAAAAAGTTATTTGTCACCTAATTACTAGATGTTTGTTGTTATCCCGATCTCGGATTAAATAATATTTGCAGCGACGCCGTAGTTGAGGAAAGTCTGTTTGTTAGAAATCAGGCTGTTATCCCACTTAGGAAAAGATGGGATAACAAGCTGATAAGGGGATGAAAATATAGTTTTTAGTTACAATCGACTCTTAAAATTATCGTAACCAAATTCTTTGATAATACGCAGTACATCCGTTTGTGAATTCCACAAAGCAATACTTGGCAGTCCAATGCCATTAAAAGTTGTGGTTTTAACCATAGTGTAATGCGACATATCATCAAACATTAAACGTTGACCAATTTGCAGCGGCTGCGCAAATGAATAATCGCCCATAACATCACCGGCCAAACAAGTTTGCCCGCCAAGTCTATATGTATGCTCTAGCTCATCTTTTTCGCCAGCACCAATAATATCCGCCCGATATGGCATTTCAATGGTGTCAGGCATGTGGCAAGTGGCTGAACTATCTAATATAGCTAAGTTCATTGCATTGAAGGTTAAATCCAATACTTCGCTAACAAGCACACCTGAATGTATTGCAATGGCTTCGCCCGGTTCTAAATACACTTGTACATCATATTTTGCTTGAAAAGCTTTAATGCGCTCAATTAAACCTTCAACATTATAATCAGGTTTAGATATATGATGACCACCACCAAAATTAACCCATTTAAGTTTTGGCAAAATATCAGCAAAGTGTTTTTCTACTTGATCTAAGGTACGTGCCAAAGGTTCAAAAGCTTGTTCACACAGGGTATGAAAATGTATGCCGGTAATGCCTTCGAGCGACTTGCCTGCAAACTCTGGATACGGAATACCTAAACGCGAACCTGGCGCACAAGGGTCGTAAATAGGCTCTGCGCCTTCTGAATGTAATGGATTTACGCGTAAACCAAACTCAAGTTCAGGGCGCTGCGCTTTTGCAGCTTGGATCAGTGGTTGAAATCTTTGCCATTGGCCAAACGAGTTAAATACCACATGATCAGAAATTTTTAAGATTTCTGCTAAATCTTGCTCTGTGTAGGCTGCGCTAAAAGTATGTACTTCGCCCTTGCCTGCTTTACCTGAGGTAAATTCTTCATGGCCAAGTCGTGCTTCGTGCAACCCGCTGGCACAGGTGCCGTGCAAATATTTACCAACCAAAGGGGCTAAGCTGTACATAGAAAAGGCTTTAAGTGCCAACAAAATTTTTGCGCCAGATTGCTGCTGAACATAATCAAGCACTTTTAAATTATTTTCGACTGCGACTTCATCGACCACAAAACAAGGTGAAGGCACACGTGAAGCATCAAACTGCAAAAAAGTTTTACTATTTATCATGGATTTCAAACTTTAACAGGGCGACTAACCGCCAATAGGAGAAACAACAAACAAGGTTGACCAACTTAAGGCCACCTTGTTTGTTAAGTTTGAGTCAGGTTAATTTAGATTAAATCAAAACCTGGATTTTCAATTACTTGCCATGGCAAGCCGTATTGATTCATATCGTCCATAAATGCGTCTGGATCTAATTGTTCCATATTCCAAACACCGGCTTTTTTCCAATTGCCTTGTAAAATCATTTTCGCGCCAATCATAGCTGGTACACCTGTGGTGTATGAAATTGCTTGAGATTGAACTTCACCATAACAGTCTTGGTGGTCTTTAACATTGTATAAATAAACGGTTTTCTCTTTGCCGTCTTTAATACCTGTTACCACACAACCTATACAGGTTTTACCTTTAGTACGCGGGCCTAAAGTTGAAGGGTCTGGTAATAAAGCTTTTAAGAATTGAATTGGCACAATTTGTTGGCCTTGGAATTCAATTGGCTCAATACCTGTCATACCTACATTACCTAACACTTCTAAATGTTTTAGATAACTCTCACCAAAACTCATCCAAAATTGCGCGCGTTTAAGTGTTGGGAAATGTTTGGTTAATGACTCTAATTCTTCGTGGTACATGCGGTAAATATTATAAGTACCAACTTCATCAGGACAAGTGAAACTTTGTTTGCACGACATAGCTGGGGTGGTCACAAATTGACCATTTTCCCAGTGACGACATTCTGCCGTTACTTCACGAATATTAATTTCTGGGTTGAAGTTAGTTGCAAACGGATAACCGTGATCACCACCGTTTACATCAATAATGTCTAACGTGTGTATTTCATCAAAATAATGTTTAGCCAAATATGCGGTAAACATATTGGTTGCGCCCGGATCAAACCCCGAACCTAATAATGCAGTTAGGCCTGCTTTTTCAAATTTTTCTTGATATGCCCACTGCCATTTGTATTCAAATTTTGCTGTGTCTAATGGCTCGTAGTTCGCTGTGTCCATGTAGTGAACACCCGCTTCTAAACATGCATCCATAATAGTTAAATCTTGATATGGCAATGCTACGTTTATCACTAGCTCAGGTTTTATTTTATTTAATAGCTCCACTAATTCAGGAACATTGTCTGCATCCACTTGCGCAGTTGCTATGTCACGATTTAATGTTTGTTTGATTTTTTGGGCGATGTCGATGCACTTAGCTTCCGTTCTGCTAGCCAAGGTAATTTCGGTAAAGACCTCAGGTAATTGTGCACATTTAAATGCAACAACCTGACCGACACCGCCAGCGCCAATAATAACAACTTTACTCATGATAACTCTCTCATTAAAACTCTTTTAAATTCGCACAGTTAACTACTAAGCTTAACCAAGAATCTAAAGATTACAACTCACAATCAAAAAGCCCGCAGTTAAGCGGGCTTTGTCGGCTTAACTTATTCTGCTGCTCCCAGCGGGCGCATATGCGGGAATAAAATTACATCTTTAATGGTTGAACAATCGGCAAACAACATCACCAAACGGTCAATACCTATGCCCTCACCAGCTGTTGGTGGTAAACCATATTCAAGCGCAGTAATGTAGTCAGCATCGTAGTGCATTGCTTCTTCATCACCTGCATCTTTTTCTTCAACTTGTTTGCGGAAACGCGCAGCTTGGTCTTCAGCGTCATTTAACTCAGAGAAACCATTGGCTAATTCACGGCCACCAACAAAAAATTCGAATCTGTCCGTTACAAATGGGTTGTTATCGTTACGGCGTGCCAGTGGCGATACTTCCCACGGATATTCAGTGATAAAAGTAGGCTGCATTAATTGGTGCTCAGCAACCTCTTCAAATATCTCACATAAATATTTACCTGGACCCCAAATACCATCTTGCTCAGGCTCTTTAATATGCAACTGTTTAGCAATTGCTTTTAAGCCATCCAAATTATCTTGTGGATTGTTAATAACATCTGCGTCTAATTCAGGCGCATACTTCAAAATAGCCGCTGACATGGATAAACGCGCAAATGGTTTGCCAAAGTCGTATTCAATGCTTTCAACTACTTCACCATCATCGTTGCGTTTAGTATTAGTCACTATGCTAGTGCCTAATACATCTTCCGCTAAGGTGCGCAACATGTCTTCGGTTAAGTCCATCAAGTCATTGTAATCTGCATACGCTTGGTAGAATTCAATCATAGTGAACTCTGGGTTGTGGCGAGTACTTAAACCTTCGTTGCGGAAGTTGCGGTTAATTTCAAATACACGCTCAAAACCACCAACGACTAAACGTTTTAAATAAAGCTCAGGGGCAATACGTAAAAACATTTCAATGTCTAACGCGTTGTGGTGGGTAACAAATGGTTTAGCCGATGCACCACCAGGAATGGTTTGCAACATAGGCGTTTCAACTTCCATAAAACGACGAGAAGTTAAGTAGTTGCGAATACCACTAATAATTTGTGAACGAATTTGGAAAACATCACGTGTATGTTCATTGATAATTAAATCAACATAACGCTGACGATATTTAGTTTCTTGATCAGCAAGGCCGTGATATTTTTCCGGCAATGGGCGCAATGATTTAGTTAATAAAACATAACTGCTCATATGCACGTACAAGTCACCTTTACCTGACATGCTGACTGGGCCACTAACACCAATAATGTCACCAATATCAATGTTGCCGTATTTTTCTTTTAACTCTTTTTGCACTTGTTTATCTGCATATGCCTGAATGCGACCAGACATATCTTGCAATAACATAAAGGGACCACGTTTAGCCATAACACGGCCAGCCACTGCAACTTGATTGTCTTCTTCTTGTAAAGTTGCTTTATCTTTGTCGCCATGCGCTTTTTGTAAGTCACCCGCATAATGTGAACGCTCAAAATCGTTCGGATGACCATTTGCAGGACAAGTTTCACGAATTGCCGCTAGTTTAGCTTTACGCTCGGCAATCAATTTATTTTCTTCTTGATTAGCTAAATTCTGTTCAGACATTTTAATATTCCTGACTCAATAAGGGTTACAGACCGGCTTTAAGCGCAGCTTGAATAAATGGGTCTAAGTTGCCGTCTAATACCGATTGTGTATTGCGGTTTTCAACCCCTGTTCGTAAATCTTTAATACGTGCATCATCTAATACATACGAGCGAATTTGGCTGCCCCAACCTATATCAGACTTACCGTCTTCCATCGCTTGTTTTTCAGCATTTTGTTTTTGTAACTCAAGCTCATACAGTTTTGCTTTTAACTGTTTCATCGCTTGGTCTTTATTTTTATGCTGTGAACGATCGTTTTGACATTGCACCACAGTATTAGTTGGTAAGTGGGTAATACGCACCGCAGAATCGGTTCGGTTAACGTGCTGACCACCCGCGCCTGATGCACGGTAAGTATCTATACGTAAATCCGCCGGATTTATATCAATTTCGATATCATCATCAACTTCTGGATAAACAAACGCAGATGCAAATGAGGTATGACGACGATTTCCCGAATCAAATGGTGATTTACGTACTAAACGATGTACACCTGTTTCTGTGCGTAACCAACCAAATGCATATTCACCAGCAATACGAATGGTTGCTGATTTTAAACCGGCAACCTCACCTTCAGATACTTCGATTAGTTCTGCTTTTAAACCATGTGCTTCTGCCCAACGCAAATACATACGCAATAACATGCTGCACCAGTCTTGCGCTTCTGTACCACCAGAGCCTGACTGTAAGTCAATATAACAATCGCTCGCATCTTGCGGGCCGCTGAACATACGGCGAAACTCTAGCGTTTCAATTTTTTGTTCAAGCTCGGCAAGTTCTTGTTGCGCTTCATTAAAGGTTTCTTCATCTTCAGCTTCAACCGCAAGCTCTAATAAACCATCAACATCCTCTAACCCTTGAGTTAAATCGTCTATGGTTTTTACAATGGCTTCTAAGTTTGAGCGTTCTTTACCTAAAGCTTGGGCTTTTTCTGGATCGTTCCAAACAGCTGGGTCTTCTAGCTCGCGGCTAACTTCTTCTAATTGTTCTGCTTTTTGTTCGTAGTCAAAGATACCCCCTAAGCAGCTCTGTACGCTCTGCTATATCTTTGATTTTGTTTTGAACTGGATTAATTTCAAACATCAATTTGTCCACAATGGCAGGGTGAAAATTTAAGCCGCGAATTGTAGCGAAATTTCACCCGTTTGAATAGTTTTAGTCGGATTATTCCTAACTTGTTTGCAAGTTATTCTTCACCATCTTCATACGGGTATATATAGCCCTCATTAACCAAAGCACTAAACAATGCAAGATTGTCGTTTTGTTGCAAATATTCGGTTAATTGTTCAGCTGAATAGAGCAAGTTATCCGCGATAAAACGGACAAAATCAGCTTGGCAACTTTGGCTATCGACCCACTCACCATTCACAAATAAGCCATTATCTAAAGTTAATATTCGCAAACCACCAGCACGCAACCAAGCTTCAATTTGCTGATTGATTTCAACCACATCATCTTCGGCAAAACTCGGTTCAGGTACTTGAATATCTAACTCATGTTTAGCTTGAGTTAAATAACTCCCTAACCATTTATTCACTTGTTGTGGTTGACTCAAGGTTTGTTTTACCAATTCAATTAACTTGGCAGCTTCGCTTGATGTGACATCACCTGCAAGCTGAGTTGGCTGCAAGTCTGGATCTTGATATCTTTGCTGGAAACATTCTTCTTGCAAGGCAAAATCAGCAAACGAAGATAAAAGGTCTTGCTGATTAGGCGCGCGAAAACCAACTGAATAATTAAGCGCTGGTTCAAGGGCATAACCTTCATGTGGGCAGCCAGGTGGAATATATAAAACATCCCCCGGCTCTAGCACTTCATCAATGCAAGGTGCAAAACCTGTTACTTGCAATAAGTCTGGATGGGGTACGCTTGATTGTAACGGCTGCTGCTCACCAACTTTCCAATGGCGTTTGCCCATACCTTGAATGATAAATACATCGTATTGGTCAACGTGTGCACCTACGCCACCATCTGGAGTAGAAAAACTGATCATTAAATCGTCAATGCGCCAATTGGGAATAAATCTAAATGGTTCTAACAACTGTGCGCTTTGCAAATGCCAATGGTCAACAGCCTGTACTAACAAGGTCCAATTGTTTTCACCAAATTGCTCGAAGCTGTCAAACGGCCCATGTTCAACATGCCAAGCTTGTTTTTGTCTTTGCACAACTCGGCTTTCAATTTCACTTTCTTGGGCAAGACCAGCTAATTCATCTGGCTCTAATGGGTCGATAAAATCCTTAAACAAACCTTTGAGTAAAATAGGTTTTTTCTGCCAGTAGGTTTTAAGAAAAGATTGTGGGTCAAATTGATTAAACTGGTACATATCAAGGCCATAGTGCAGATTGGAGAATGGCCATGAGTATAACGCAAATTATGCTTAGATGATTTTTAGTTGCTGAAATAAATCAAGTAAAGCTTGATGACCAACAGTACGGTATGCGTCTATTCCAAGCGCTTTTGCTGTATCCACATTCACTTGGTTATCATCTATAAACAAAACTTGCTCTGCGGGTACATCTAAGTCATCCAGCATCTTTTGATAAATTTCTTTATCAGGTTTTACGCAGCCCATTTCAAACGAGACATAATGTTTATCTAACGGGTTTAATATGCCAGTTGCGACAATTTCAGGCCAATGCATCAGATTAGTATTAGTTAAACAGGCTAGTTGATAGTCAGCTTTGAGCTGTTCAAGCAAAGCAAGTCGCCCAGAGAAAATGCCTTTAATCCAATAACGGTATGATTGCTCAAACGTCGTGTAGTCAATCGGCAGCTTAAAGTGGCTTAACACACTATTGACGAATTCGACTTCGCTAATTTCGCCTGATTCAAATTGTTTAACCGCTGGGCAATGCAACCATAGATACCAAAAATCGGCTAGCTCAATTTTATTATCTAACCAGCCGAGAATGTCTTCAACCCCGGATATATCCAGTAATACACCACCGAGATCAAAAACAATTACTTTATATTTATTCATTACTTCTTAACTAAAAAACGTTCTAATTCTTCAAGTTTAAAGTCAAAAATTTGGTTAAGCGAATTAATTGCTTCAGTTGCTAACGAAAAGTAGTTTTTAGCATCTAATTGAATTTGTTCGCATTCAACCAGTTCATGCTCAATAACAGAGCATAGATAACGGGTTTGTTTGCTAGCATGTTCTATTAGGCTCACTAATTTCTGGCGGTTTTCTGCGCTTTGATTATCTTTTAACTGTGCATAAGTCACTTCAGCTGTTTCGGTAATTTTCTGGCGTAAGAAACCTAAACGAATTTTTTCTACTCGACTACATACTTTAACTGTTGCCACACCTGTCCCTAAAGCTCGCGACTGACCAACACATTCACTCACTTGCAATAATTCACGCCATAACAAACTAATGTCTGGAAATTCACCCAACTGCTCTTTGGTTAAAAAATGACTTTCGGCGATATCTTCTAACAAATACAACATATTGCCGATTAATTGGGTGTGTTGTTTAAAACTATTATCTGCCGTTAAACCAGTTGCGCTTGAGGATAATCGTTTCCAATGCTCCGAATAACCAAACCAACGCTCGAACTTTTTGATGCTAAATTGGTTTTCAATTGCTAAAGAGGTTTGTGCAATTTTGCGTTGCAATTGTTGAATATCACCAATAACAGATTTATCACCACGTAAATAAGCACTACACCAGCCTCTATGCTGCTGAATATTTGTGATTAATTGTTTAACCTGAATAATAGTACCAACACCTTCAACCTGCAGTTTTCGTACTTTGCGCTTTTGTCTAATCACAAAATAGATCAACAGCGCGACAACAAACAAACCAATTATTATGGGTAAAATTTGATGAAAAGCCATTTGTTTGATCCTTATACTTTAACTACAGATTGGGTAAGATTTTTTAAATGTTCAGCGACTTTTGCTGCTTGTTCAGCCACTCGTGAATTGTCCTGTGCGCCTTCAACCACCAACTCAACATGTTGTGATATTTCTAGCGTGGCCATATTTTGTTGTTCAGCATTGGCTGAAATAATGTGAATTTGATCTTGTACACTTAAGGTTTGTTTACCAATTTGCTCAAGCACTTCGTCGGTTTCTTCGGCTGTCTCTAAACAATTAGAACTTGCGTCCACAACCTGAGTCATTTTATCCGTCACTTGATGGCTTTGTTCACGAACTAGATTTACATTGCTAATTATATTGTTGGCGGCTTCGCTACTGCGCTGCGCAAGCGCTCTAACTTCTTCAGCAACCACTGCAAAACCACGACCAAAATCGCCAGCACGAGCAGCTTCAATTGAAGCATTAAGTGCTAATAAATTCGTTTGTGCTGAAATATCTTGAATAGATTGCGACATAACCGCTACTTTTTCGGCAAGGTCGTCTAGTGAGCTCATCTGCCCTTGGGTTTGTTCGGCTTGAAGTTTAACTGTTTGGATTTCTGATTTTAAATTTTTAACACAGTTTTTACCGTGCTCTGTAATGGTTTGTGCTTCTTTTGAACTTTCGAGAACTCGGTTCACTTTATCTACAACTTCAGCTAAAGATTGACTCATTTCTAAAATTGCAGCAGCGGTTGAGGTGGTTGAATCAGATTGTTTTTTCACGTTGGCTGAAACTTGTTGGGCAGACTCAATAACTTGCACTGATGAATGCTCTACTTCACTCATACGTTCAGATAAATTAACTTTGATTCGAGTTAATTCACGCAACATATCCACCAATCTATCTATTGGTGTACCTAGCGCCACTGTGTGCAATTCAAGTTTGCGGTAATCAAACCCATCAACCTGGCTTGATTTGAGTTTTACTTCTAACTCTTTTAGTTCGCTTAATATTGCAATTAATAAGCTTGCGAAAAAGTAAGCAGATGTACAGGCAAAAACAGCAAATGCGACTTTAGGCATCCACAGATAACCTGTTAAAGTGAAAATTAAGAAAAACCAATATACCCAAGCTGTTTTACGAATGCCTATATTCTTGATCATAAAACAAGCTGGCTGCGCCATTACAGATTTCATACACTACCTCTCAGTGTTAACAAACCTTTTATTGCAATTAAAATGCCAAAATAAAAATTGGTTTGATTTAGTGCATAAACGCCAAAACTTGTTACAAAATACAATCAAAAAAAACAAAAACGTAAAAACAAAGTTTTTAAATTAATAAATTTAATTAGTTATTAACTTTCTCAACGCCTTAAAAATTGAACAAACCGCACCAAAAAAATGCAAGAATCGTCGAAGTAAGTCGCTAATATAAATTGTGGCGATTAGAATTTAGAGCGCTACAAGGAGCCTTGTGGAATTTTATTGCACCATAATAAGCTGGTTAAATTATGGTGCAATCTAAGATTTTTAGTCTAAGTCTTCGCCTAAACGTTGCTGTAACTTAGGCAAAACTTTTTCTAATTGGCTTTGAGTGATAGAAGTTAAAGTTAAATCATTAAAGACTACATAAGTTTTGTCGCCGTCTTTAATCAGCTCGATAACATAATCACCTTTATCCAAACCAAGTAAACCTTCTTCTTTGCCAAATAAACCAGACCAAAAACCTGAGTTGTCGCGGCGCACTTTAGCATGCACACGGCCTTGGATTTTATTTACGTCCGTCATCAAGAGTCCAAAAAAGTCTAATGCTTCAATTGTTCTGATCCAAGCATGTTCATAACCAGCGTTAACTAATATAGCTGGATCACCATTTGGTGCTTGTTCAATTGAAACTTCAATCCCTTTTACGTATTGAGTACGGCGGTTTTCTGCGTCTAATCTAAGTCTGTATTCAAAGTGACCTGCAATTGAATTTAATGTATCTGTTGCCAAAGAAACATCATCTAACATAAAAAATTGTGTTTCTTCTTGGTCAAGTAAAGACTCACGGCCAATTAATTCTACAGTTAACGAACCAGAACGACCATGAGGTTTCATTTTGACCCAGAAACGATACTTTTGTTTTTCGATGTCAAAGGTAGTTTTCCAAAATCCCCAGCCACTTTCTCGGCTGACGACTAACCATTCAGATTCAGCTACACCTTCGGTTTTATCTTGCTTAACAAATGATATACCTTGTTTATCTAAATAACCGGATATGGCATTCCAGATAGCATCTTGTAGATTATCAATTTGCTCACTTTGCTCAAACCAGATAGTGGTGCGAGGGTCTGCATCATCGATATGGCTAGCGGTAACAATTGGTGCAATTAATCGAGGCGGAAAAATTTCAACTGCTTCGCCTGTTTTGCCGTTTAAATTACGCTGATGATCTATCTTAAATTGTGAACTAACAGCAGGTGTTAGCTTATCAGCTGGAATTTTTAACCTTTGGTTCGGTTGAGCTTGCTCGTAAGCAAAACTCCCATCTGCTTTGTTTGGTTTGCCCGCGCATGCAGCTAACAAAATAGCTAACACGCTAGGTACAATCCATTGACAGCTTTTATTAATCATTTAGAAAACCTGATTGGCGTAAAGCTTGTTCGATTACTTTTTGTGAATTTGGTTCAGGTGGAAGCAAAGGTAATCTAAATACACAGTGTTCAATTTTATGCATTCTATACATTGCCCACTTTACTGGCACAGGGTTCGACTCAACAAACAAGTCCCGATGCAATACTTGTAAATTATCGTCAATCTCTTTTGCTTCAGCAAACTTACCTTCAGCAGATAAGTTACAAATCTGTGCTAGCTCTGCCGCTGCAACATTAGCTGTTACCGAGATAACCCCATGTCCGCCCGCGCGCAAAAATTCTAACGAAGTCGCATCATCACCACTTAACAAACTAAAGTCGTCGGCAACTAGCGCTTTTATTTCTTTGATACGTTCTATACTGCCAGTTGCTTCTTTAATGCCTATGATTTTTGGGTGCTTAGCTAAATGAGCTACAGCAGGTGGCAATAAGTCAACGGCACAGCGTCCTGGGACATTGTATAAAATTTGTGGAATTTCACTACAATTTGCAATCGCTTCAAAGTGAGCAATTAAACCTTTTTGCGACGGTTTATTGTAGTACGGCGTTACATTCAAGAAAGCGTCTATTCCTGAATTTGCCATTAACTTGGTCAGTTCGATTGCTTCTGAGGTTGAATTTGCGCCATTGCCAGCAATAACTTTGATACGACCCGCAGCTTTTTTAACAACAGTTTCGACAACCTTTACATGCTCATCTACTGGCAAGGTTGCAGATTCACCAGTCGTTCCAACTGCAACAACACCATGGCTGCCAGCATTTACGTGAAACTCTACTAACTGTTCTAAACTTTGATAATCCACCGTGCCATCTTCGTGCATTGGTGTAATTAACGCGACAATACTTCCTCGGATCATTTAATGCCCCCATAAAATCAAGCGCACTATGGTAATGGCGAGAGCGCAGAAAGACAATAATTAACCTGCATTTTGAAAAGATTAATTCTAAAAATTGCTTGCCCGCGCATGCAAATCGGTCATTTTTCAAGCAAACGACTACTAGCATTGAACCAATAGCAATAAATTACGGTAGAATTAGTTTACCCAATTTAAGGAATATTAAGATATGCAATATTTAGCCGAAGGCAGCCAAGCACCAGATTTTACTTTATTAAATCAAAACGAAAGCTCTGTCAGTTTGAGCGAAACGTTAAAAAGCCACCAAGTTTTAGTCTATTTTTATCCAAAAGCACTCACCCCTGGCTGTACAACTCAAGCTTGCTCACTGCGTGACACTAAAGCTGAATTATTGGAACAACACAATACAGTGGTATTTGGTTTGAGCCCTGATGAACCAAAAAAATTGGCACGTTTCCAAGAGAAACACGATTTAAACTTCGATTTATTATCAGATTTAGACCATAAAGTTGCTGATGGTTTTGGTGTATGGGGCTTAAAAAAGTTCATGGGCAAAGAATATGATGGCATTCACCGCATCAGCTTTTTAGTTAACCAACAAGGTGTCGTCGAAAAAGTGTTTGATAAGTTCAAAACTAAAGACCATCACCAAGTGGTTTTAGATTATTTAAACGCTAAAGCTTAACTGTCAATCTAAGCTCAAACTTTGTGGTTAGGGCTTTAAACAGCCCTAGAGCTAAATCAATATAAATAGCTAATTTATATTGATTTAGCTCCACGTCATACTTTGTTTAATATCTCTTCTGGTTCATCAACCCTTGGCCAAGCATTGGCGACAGCTTTGACTAAAGTCGCTAGTGGGATGGCAAAAAATACCCCCCAAAATCCCCAAATACCGCCAAAAAACAATACAGCAATAATAATAAACACAGGGTGAAGATTGACCGCCTGTGAAAACAATACAGGCACAATGACATTGCCATCAATTGCTTGAATGACAGCATAGACTATCATCACATACCAAAATTCGGGTGAGATACCAAATTGAAATAGTGCAACTACAGCAACCGGAATTGTAATAACCGCAGCACCTATATAAGGAATTAATACAGATAAACCAACCCCAACACCTAACAATACGGCATACCTTAAATCCAACAATAAAAATGCAATAACAGACACAGTGCCAACAATCACAATTTCAATCGCTTTACCTTGAATATAGTTACCAATTTGTTGATTCATTTCTGCCCAAACTGTTATCGCCAAACGACGCCGACGAGGCAAAATAACTCGCATTTGTCTTAATAGTTTGTCTTTGTCTAACAACATAAACAAAACCAATAAAGGCACTAATACCAAATACACCAGCAGCGCAACTAAAGTCACTAATGAGTTTAGAGAGGCAGTGACTAGACCTTTGCCAGTATCAACCAATTGTTGTTTTAGTGAGTCAACAATATTTTTGATTTGTTCAGCATTAATATAACCCTGATATTCAGGCGGTAAGTTTAATAAATAGTCTTGGCCTTTTTGTAAAATAATTGGAATTTCACTGATTAAATTACTCATCTGCTGCCAAATATGTGGGGTTAAGCCGATAAGTAATGTAAACACAATACAGCTAAAGACAATCAATACACCTGCAACTGAAATGCTGCGGCGCACACCAATTTTAACCAGTTGGCTAACTGGCCACTCAAGTAAATAAGCAATCACAAGTGCGACAATAGCAGGCGCGAGTATGTCGCCTAAATACAATACAACCGCAAACAAAAACAACAGTATAAAAACTAAAGTGACCGCATCTGGGTCAGAAAATCTATTGTTGTACCACTGTTTTAATAAATCGAACATATAGCTTCCCTGAATGGAAAATAATTACATAGTTAATAATTGAGCTTGCAGATCTTGAATTTCGTCTCGCAGTTTTGCGGCCTTTTCAAACTCTAAATTACGTGCACATTCGAACATTTGCCCTTCCAAGACCTTAACTTGTTTAGTCAGTTCTTCAACTGATTTAGCTATGTATTGGGCCTTTTTATCACTAACTTTTCTTAACTTCACTTGATTTGCTGAGCTTGGCTCATCATCATAACCGAGATCCATCACATCAGTGATTTTTTTGTTTAGCGCTTTCGGTGTAATGCCATGCTTAACATTATAAGCTTGTTGTTTTTCACGGCGTCTATCAGTTTCGTCTATCGCTTTACGCATAGATTTAGTAATAGAGTCAGCGTATAAAATCGCTTTACCATTTAAGTTGCGTGCCGCACGACCAATTGTTTGAATCAGTGAACGCTCTGAGCGTAAAAACCCTTCTTTGTCTGCATCTAATATTGCAACTAAAGACACTTCAGGCATATCCAAACCTTCACGTAATAAGTTAATGCCAACCAAAACATCAAACTTGCCTAAACGTAAGTCTCGAATAATTTCCATGCGTTCAACAGTATCTATATCTGAATGTAGATAACGCACTTTAATATCATGATCGTTTAAATAATCAGTTAAATCTTCAGCCATGCGTTTGGTTAAGGTTGTACACAATACGCGCTCACCAATAGCGATGCGCTTGCGCGCTTCTGACATTAAGTCATCTACTTGAGTGCCAACTGGCCGCACCTCAATTTCTGGATCAATTAAGCCGGTTGGGCGCACGACTTGCTCTGCTATGTCACCTTGAGATTTTTCAATTTCATAGGCACTCGGCGTTGCTGAAACATAAATAGTTTGTGGTGCTAATTGCTCAAACTCTTCAAATTTTAATGGTCGATTATCTAATGCAGATGGCAACCTAAAACCATATTGCACAAGATTTTCTTTACGCGCCCTATCGCCCTTATACATAGCACCTAATTGTGGCACTGTTACATGCGACTCGTCGATTATCATAATGCCGTCATCTGGCAGATAATCAATCAAAGTTGGTGGTGGCTCGCCCTCTGCCCGACCAGACAAATATCTTGAGTAATTTTCAATACCTGAGCAATAACCCAGTTCTTGCATCATTTCTAAGTCGTATTGGGTGCGTTGGCTGAGTCTTTGTTCTTCAACTAATTTGTTGTTGTCTCTAAATTGCGTTAAGCGCTCTTTTAATTCAACTTTTATTCTATCTATTGCACCTAATATCTGTTCTCTTGGCGTAACATAGTGTGTTTTGGGATAAACGGTTGTGCGCGCAAGGTTGCGTGAAACTTCACCGGTTAATGGGTCAAATACACTGATTCGCTCTATTTCTTCATCAAATAATTCAACCCGGATAGCATCACGCTCTGAATCCGCTGGAAAAATATCAATTACATCACCCCGCACTCTATAAGTACCACGCTGAAAATCAATGTCATTGCGCGTATACTGCATTTCGGCTAAACGCCTAAGTATGCCCCTTTGCTCAATGATGTCTCCTTGGCGCAAATGCAATAACATCTGCATATAGGATTGTGGATCGCCCAAACCATAAATGGCTGAAACTGACGCGACTATTATAACGTCACGACGTTCCATCAGTGCTTTAGTCGCTGACAAACGCATTTGTTCTATATGGTCGTTAATTGAAGCATCTTTTTCGATAAAGGTATCAGTCGAGGGCACATAAGCTTCAGGCTGATAATAGTCGTAATAAGAAACAAAATACTCAACCGCATTATTTGGAAAAAAAGCTTTCATTTCTCCATATAATTGCGCGGCCAAAGTTTTATTAGGTGCAAGCATAATCACAGGTCGGCCAAGCTCAGCAATCACATTCGCCATAGTAAAAGTTTTACCTGAGCCTGTTACCCCAAGCAAGGTTTGGTGTGCTAAACCACAGTCTAACCCTTCTACCAACTTTGCAATTGCAGTGGGTTGATCACCGCTGGCGACATAGTCTGAAACCAGTTCAAAGGTTTTGTCTGACATAATTAAACCTGCAACTCGACTTTACTGAAGTATTGATTAAATCTTAGATAAGACACCACAGCCATCAATATATTACCAACAACACAGCCAATAAAGAGCCCCCAAATACCAAACAAGCTCCCACCAACATAAGCACATGGCACATAAAAGACAAATAAACGCAGCACACTAAGCTTTAATGCAATAGCTGGTTGGTGCAAAGCATTAAACGAAGAATTAGTTAATATAACTATGCCTTGTAACCCATAACCTAGTGGCACAATCCAAATAAATAGCTGAATTAATTGTTGTACTTCTGTTTCTTGCGCAAATGCGCGTGCGATTAGCGGCGCGCAAATAGCCAATAAAATAAATACGCCAAATTGCCAAGCCAGCACAAATCGGCAACTCATTTTATACGCCTGCTGTACCCTTTCGTTTTGCCCTGCCCCTAAATTTTGACTGATAAAAGGTGGCAAAGTCATAGACATGGCTAACACCAACATACACGCAATAGATTCAATACGGCTACCTACACCAAAAGCCGCGACAGCTTCATGCCCATAAGCGGCAACAATGGCAGTTAAAATAGACATAGCTATAGGGGTTAACATATTTGCCCCTGCTGCTGGTAAACCAATTTTAAGAATGCTTTTGGTCGCAAATATAAATTCATTTGGTTTGGGGATTGCAAGGTCGATTAGCTGACGTTTATGTGATAACAAATACAACATAACACAAGCACCTATCATCCAAGCAACTAAACTGGCGATCGCAGCACCTTCAATGCCCCAACCGTTAAAATCACCAAGACCAAAAATTAAGATAGGATCTAATACAGCATTAATCGCACCACCCAATGCCATAATCATACTAGGTGTTTTAGTGTCACCCGATGCACGTAATATAGCGTTACCCACCATAGGAATAACCAGAAATACCGAACTGAAATACCAAATTTTCATATAAGCGGTAATAAATGGCTGAGTATTTTCATCACTACCCAATAATGAAAACAGTGGCTCGATAATAAACCAGCCAAGGGTTGATAACGCCGCAACCAAAATAACCGCAATAATAAGTGCTGTAGTTGCTTGGTCTTTGGCCAAATGATGTTTTTGTTGCCCTATTGTAGTTGCAATGACAGCCGATGTACCTATACCTAAACCAATAGTTAAGCTAATCACAGTAAAAGTAACCGGAAAAGTAAAACTAATTGCCGCCAATTCGTTTGTGCCTAACAAACTAATAAAAAAGGTATCAATCAAATTAAAAGACATTAATGCGATCATGCCCATTACCATAGGGATAGTCATATCCTTGAGGGTTTTGCCAATCGGACCTGTCAGCATATCTTTATGATTTCGACTATTTGACACTACAAACCACCAAACGCGTCTTCTACTAAAAATTGAGCAGTAGTTTACGTGATCTAGCAATAATCAGCGAGCAATCCAACCAAATAAGCTAAAAATAATCGTGAGTAACTATAAAATGTCAGTCAAACCGAATATTCCATGTTTTTTATAAATTGTAGTCTTTGTTAACAGGGAGTAAAAACTATAAATCAGTGATTTAAAAATGTTACAGCTGAATTTCTTTTTATTTAGCAATCAATATGCGTGATTGTTTATTTCTCGATGGATATATGCACAAGATACGTGCAAAGTTTAAACGACTGTTTATTTAAACAACAATTTCATCATTACTACAAAATAAAATATTAAATGATTGATTTATATGAACTTTATACTTTCATTGCATTTTTCTTAAAATAACTATTGACACAGTAGCCATGGGGCGTTGCTCAAGATATTCCATTTTGTTCACACAGTTATCCACAGCTTTAGTGGATAACCAAAGCGACCCCTGTATTTATCTAGGCTTGCAGCTAGGCCTGTCACTTTTTGTACACAAATTTAATATTTCTAATTGTCTGCTAGTCAACAACCAATTTAGTGCAAATTATTTCAATGACTCGGTTTTCACCCATAGAAAACTGTTGATAAGAAGGCTCTTAGCTTGTTTTTAAGCTAAAGATCTCAAAATAACATGCTTTTCTAATGATAGCAGGCCGTCAAGTGCAAACTTGTTTGCCACCCCTTTAACAACAGCATTTAATACCGATTGCACAACAAACCGCCATCTGCGCATGAATTTTGAGCGATTAGAAATAAATTCAATTTTTTGTAAAAAACATTGTTGACAGCACCCCCATGTATCATTAAGATGCGCCTCCGTTGACGAGATGTTCCCCCTTAGCTCAGTTGGTTAGAGCGACGGACTGTTAATCCGCAGGTCCCCCGTTCGAGTCGGGGAGGGGGAGCCAACTTGTTAACTGTTAGTTTAGTGTTCCCCCTTAGCTCAGTTGGTTAGAGCGACGGACTGTTAATCCGCAGGTCCCCCGTTCGAGTCGGGGAGGGGGAGCCAATAACTGGCTCATATCTAAATATTCTCAGTGTATTCCCCCCTACTCTTTTATAGTTTCCAAACAAGATTACAGTTGCGTTAAAAGCATTCTACAGATACCATTTCCATATCACAGGGACTGACCTCATAACTATAAACGTGTGATGGAGTATCGAGTTTAATGAATATATTTCAACGGATTATTATTCAAAACCTAATTTTTCTACTTATTTTAACCAGCTGCAGTGCATTCACACTCTGTGGTGTTTATCAAAGTTACCTACAGCAAAAACAGCTAGACCACGTTGCTCAGCTAAATCGTCTATTTGAGTTCGACAAAAATACTCCCAAACAATTGGTTAAAAATTTAAAAACCAGTTTCGATTATCAATGGCTTAAAGTTGAACGCCTCAGCGGTGAAGTTGAGCATATGTATGAATCGAACCAAAGCGATTTAATCTTATCTGAGCGTATAGCGTCGTTAATGGGCGCTAAAATTGAAGCGCAAACTTATGCCAACCAACTCGCTGATATTCGTATTAGTTTTGTGCTGTCGAGCAAAGCTCAATATCAATTAATCGATAAGCTAATTTATAGCTTGGCAGTGTTGTTTTTAATTCTGACCTTAATCAACGCCATTATTAGTCGTAGTGTGCTTAATCGAATTATTGTTCGCTCTGTTCACCACATAGTGCGCTCTTTCAACCGCACCCAAGGCAATGAACCAGAGAAAATTTCCGCTCATCTATTACCAAATGAATTTAAAGAGCTGGCAAATAAAGTAAATGACTTACGCTCACAGTTAAAAGGGCAAATTGATCATTGGCAACAATCTGCCGAAAGCTATCGCAATGAAGCGACTCAAGATGAATTAACCGGTTTGGGTAACCGACTTAGTTTCGTCGAAGATTTAGAAAACCTGTTATCCGACAAAGAAGAAGAAAATTTTGGTGTTTTAACTATTACCCGCGCATCAGAACTACAACAGCTCAACCAAAATCGAGGTTATGAAGCTGGTGACCAATATGTATGTGATGTCGCGCAAAATATTCAACGCGTTGCCAACAATTATAAAAATGCACGTCTTTATCGAATTAATGGTTCTGATTTTGCGTTATTAATTCCAAATGTAACCATTAAAGAAGCACAGAATTTTGCCCAGAACTTATTTGGCCGTTTTACCGAATTACAACAAGTGTTAGAAACTAACAGCATAGGTTATAGTGGCATAGTGCCCTATCAAGCTGGCGACTCTATGGGTGAGCTGTTAGCCTTAGCCGACACAGGTATTAGCATAGCGCTCACCAAACAAACAAACGGCTGGCATATTCAAAATGATAAGTCGATATTAAATAGTGTCAGTGCCAAATATGGTAATCAAAACTGGAAATCTGTTATCGACGAAGTTATCGAAAAACAGCAAGTTAAACTCTATTACCAACCGATACAGCCAGCGAATAAAACCGCTAAAGTGTATTCAGAAATACTCGCTCGATTTGTCAACGTGCATGGTGATGTGTTGCCAACGGCCTCTTTTGTCGCTATGGCAGAAAAAATGGATAAAATTATCGAGATTGATAAGTTAGTTGTCGATGCAACCATTAAAACTGTGCAAAACAAAAACTTAAACAATCAGTTTTTTGCGATCAACCTAACCGCTCGCTCGGCGCACGATGAACAATTTTGTGTCTGGTTAGAACGCAGATTATTACGCGATTCAATGATCAGTGCCAAACTTGTATTCGAAATATCCGAATTTGGTCTACAGCAAAACATACAAGCGTCACAACGCTTTATCTCAATGCTACACCGCACCGGCGCACGTTTAACCGTTGAAAGATTTGGTGTTGGTTTTACATCGTTTAAATTTTTCCGCGATATTAAACCTGACTTTATTAAAGTGGATGGCAGTTACAGCAGAAACATTGATGAGGATAAAAATAATCAATATTTCTTGCGCGTAATTGTCGACCTAGCCCACCGTCTTGGTATCTCGGTACTGGCAGAAAGTGTCGAAACCCAAGAAGAAAAACATGCACTAGAACAAATTTTTATTGATGGTACTCAAGGTTACTTCATCGGCAAACCAAGTGAGTTATAATCAAACTAGCTATAATTCGTCAATTAATTTAAAAACCTTGCGCAACACAAGTTGTTAATTGCCGCACAAATAACGATAATACGCGCTTAATTTGGCAGACTGCCAAAAACAAACACTTCCTGAAGGTTATGACTGAATATCTACTATTATTTGTTGCTACCGTATTGGTAAATAATTTTGTCCTGGTTAAATTTCTTGGCTTGTGCCCTTTTATGGGTGTTTCTAGCAAGGTTGAAACGGCTATTGGTATGTCAATGGCAACAACTTTTGTTTTAACTTTAGCTTCAGTTGCCAGTTATTTAATTGAACAATACATACTGCAACCGTTAGATATTACTTTTTTACGCACCTTAGCATTTATCTTAGTGATTGCAGTTGTCGTGCAGTTCACTGAAATGGTGGTACAAAAAACCAGCCCAGCTCTCTACAGATTATTAGGTATATTTTTGCCTCTCATTACCACTAACTGTGCTGTATTAGGGGTGGCACTGCTAAACCTCAATGAAAGACATAATTTAATGCAATCCGCCGTTTATGGTTTTGCCGCTGCAATAGGTTTTTCGCTAGTCTTAGTGTTATTTTCAGCCATGCGTGAACGCATTGCGGCCGCAGATATTCCAGTAACCTTTAAAGGTTCTGCCATTGCGATGATCACTGCGGGTTTAATGTCGTTAGCATTTTTAGGATTTACAGGGTTAATTAAGCTGTGAGTATTTTAATTTATGCCCTGATTGCTATTGGTGTGCTGGCGATTATTTTTGGTGCTTTGTTAGGTTATGCACAAATCCGTTTTAAAGTTGAAAGTGACCCGTTAGTTGAACAAATTGACGAAGTTTTGCCACAAACTCAATGTGGTCAATGTGGTTACCCTGGTTGTAGGCCTTACGCTGAAGCCATTGCTAATGGCGACGATATCAACAAATGTCCTCCAGGCGGCGACGCCACAATCAAAAAGTTAGCCGATATGATGGGTGTTGAGGTTAAACCTTTAGTTGGCAGCGAAGACACAGCTCAACAAGAGCCAGTAAAAAAAGTCGCCTATATACGTGAAGACGAATGTATTGGCTGTACCAAATGTATTCAAGCGTGTCCTGTAGATGCAATAGTCGGTGCTGCCAAACATATGCACACTGTCATTGTTGACGAATGCACTGGCTGCGATTTATGTGTTGAACCCTGCCCCGTAGATTGTATTGACATGTTACCGATTGAAACTAAACCCGAAACATGGCGATGGAAAATGCACTCTATCCCAGTAAAAACCTTATAACACGTAACGTTAGTTGGAGTATTCGTGGAATCCTTAATTGAAAAAATTAAATCAGGTTATTTATGGGACTTTCCTGGCGGCGTTCACCCACCAGAACGAAAAGAGTTATCCAACTATCAAACAATTAGCAACTTAGCCTTACCTGAAAAACTCTATGTTACGGTTAAACAACATATAGGCCAGCCCGCGCACTTGTTGGTTAAAGTTGGCGACAAGGTCAAAGCAGGTCAAGCATTAAGCCAAGTGCAAGGGCCAATGGAATTGCCAGTGCATGCACCATCTTCTGGTGAAGTTGTCGAAATAAAATCACACCCAATTGCACATGCTTCAGGTTTAGAAGCTGAAACAGTTGTTATCCAAACAGATGGTTTAGACAATTGGATTGATAAACAACCCGTCGCCAATTACCACGAGTTATCTAAAGTAGAAATCGTCGATAAACTTAAAGCTGCTGGCATAGCAGGTTTAGGTGGTGCAGCCTTTCCAACCTATGTGAAACATAATAACTCGCAACCTGTAGATGTATTAATCATTAACGGTGTTGAGTGCGAACCCTACATCACGGCAGACGATAGGTTAATGCAAGAACATGCCGCAGAAATTATTTGTGGCATTGAAATATTCACCCATTTGCTCAAACCTAAAATGGTTGTTATTGCGATTGAAAACAATAAACCAGCTGCGATTGCTGCAATGGAACAAGCTTGCGAAGGCAAAACCCAGTTTATTGTTCGGGCTATACCAACTAAATACCCTGCAGGCGGTGAAAAACAGCTGATTCAAGTGATCACTGGCAAAGAAGTACCCAGTGGTGGCATTCCGTCTGACATAGGCGTTGTCACCCAAAACGTTGGTACGGCTTACGCTGCATATAAAGCAATTGTGCACGGTGAACCTTTGGTTGAACGAGTTGTTACCGTAACCGGAGAACAGGTGAGCCAACCTGGTAACTACTGGGTTAAATTAGGCACACCAGTTGAATTTATCTTAGCGCAAACAGGTTACCAAGCAGCAAAGCCCGAACATTTGATTATGGGTGGCCCTATGATGGGTTTTAACATCCCGAACAAACAAGTGCCGGTGAGCAAAATAACCAACTGCATCCTCGCGCCAAGCAAGCAAGAACTGCCTTTACCTGAAGAAGAACAAAACTGTATTCGCTGCGGTTATTGTGTTGATGCTTGCCCTGCCAATTTGTTACCTCAACAATTGTATTGGCATACCAAAGCAAAAGAATACGACAAAGCGCAAGAGTATAAATTAGCCGACTGCATAGAATGTGGTGCTTGTGCGTATGTATGCCCAAGCGAAATCCCCTTGGTGCAATATTATCGTATTGCCAAAGCTGAGATTAAAGCCGAACGTATAGAGCATGAAAAAGCCGAAAAAGCCAAAGAACGTTTTAATGCACGTAACGAGCGCTTAGAAAAAGAAAAACAAGCAAGACTAGATAAACATAAACAAGCAGCCGAAGCACGTAAAGCAGCGATGGAAAAAGATCAAGGCGCGAAAGACAAAGTTGCTGAAGCGCTTGCTCGTGTGCAAGCGAAAAAACAACAAGCTGCTTCTAGCGGCAATTCAAACGCCGACAACAGCAAAAATGACACTAAGTCAGCCGCACAAGCTGCAATAGAAAGAGCCAAAGCACGTAAAGCGGCGCAAGCAGTAGAAAAAGCACAAACGGCTGATATACAACAAACAGCAAGTGCCGAGCAAGCAGAAGCACCTGCTGAAAACGATGCTAAAGCAAAAGCCAAAGCTGCAATTGAACGCGCTAAAGCACGCAAAGCGGCGCAAGCAGCAGAAAAAGCACAAACTGCGGATGCAAAAACAACAGCAAGTCCCGAGCAGGCAGAAGTCGCAATACCTGCTGAAAACGACGCTAAAGCAAAAGCCAAAGCAGCAATAGAAAGAGCCAAAGCGCGTAAAGCGGCGCAAGCAGCAGAAAAAGCACAGACTGCGGATACAGAGCAAACAGCAAGTGCTAAGCAAGCAGAAGCACCACCAGCTGAAAACGACGCTAAAGCAAAAGCCAGAGCTGCAATTGAACGCGCCAAAGCACGCAAAGCGGCAGAAGCAGCGGAAAAGTTAGCTCAAGAGTCAACAGAACAAACTGAGACATCGAGCCCTCCAGCAAACGAACAATCAGATAAAGATGCCCGGATTAAAGCGGCAATTGCTAAAGCGAAAGCAAAAAGAAAACAACTTGGAGAAGATCAATAATGAGTTTTCGAGTCGCCAGTTCACCACATAATCATGTAAAAAATAAAACCTCAAGGGTGATGATGCTGGTCGCACTGGCTTGTGTGCCAGGTATACTCACTCAAGTGTGGTACTTTGGTTATGGCAGCTTAATTCAAATTTTGCTTGCGATAACAACTGCAATCGCTGCAGAAGCTTTATGTTTACAACAAAGAAACTACCCTGTTGTAAAAAGACTTAAAGACAACAGCGCATTGTTAACTGGCTTATTATTGGGTATTAGTTTACCGCCTCTCGCCCCTTGGTGGATTGCAGTTATAGGTAGCTTATTTGCTATTGTCATTGCCAAACAAGTTTATGGCGGTTTAGGCCAAAACATCTTTAACCCAGCTATGGCGGGTTATGTTGTATTGTTAGTTTCATTCCCGTTATCAATGACTTTATGGCTACCGCCGTTAACTTTAGTCGAATACGACATCAGCTTTGTTGATACTCTGATGTTAATTTTTACCGGCTATAGTGAAACTGGTTACTCGCTTGCGCAGTTAAGGGTCGATCTAGATGGTTTTACCATGGCGACCCCGTTAGATACAGTAAAAACTGGCTTGAGCAACCAACAGACCTTCTCAGAGCTGAGCCAAATAAAAGTGTTTTCAGAACAACTTGGTATCGGCTGGACAGCGGTCAATGTCGCGTATCTGTGTGGCGGGCTAATATTAATATTTTTAAAAGTTATCAATTGGCGAATTCCGGTTGCCTTCTTAACCTCATTATTTATCTTTAGCTGGATCTGTCATGTTGCTAGCCCAGATGGTGCAGCCACTGCAAGTTTGCATTTGTTATCTGGTGCAACTATGTTCGGCGCATTTTTTATCTTAACTGACCCTGTATCAGCATCGACCACACCTAGAGGCAAAATTATTTTTGCTGTACTTGTTGGCTTATTAGTATTTTTCATTCGCCAATATGGAGGTTACCCAGATGCCATTGCTTTTGCCGTGTTGCTCGCCAATATGTGTGTTCCTTTAATTGACTACTACACTAAACCTAGAGTGTATGGTCATACAACAAGATAATGGAGTGAAATTAAATGTTAAATATTCACCCTATCAGTAAAACCAGTTTCATTTTAGCTGCATTTGCTTTGGTCACTACAGGCTTAGTTGCGCTCACCCATTTGTTAACCAAAGATACCATAGCCCAAGCACAAGAAAATGCGATTCAGCAGACCATTAATCAGCTTGTGCCTGCGGATATGTACAATAATGCAATTGCGCAAGACTGTATTGTGAAACAAGATGTTAATGGCGAAAACATACGTGTTTTTAGAGCTAGATTTGACGACCAACCAGTAGCTGTTGTTTTAGAATCAATCGCACCAAACGGTTACAATGGCCGAATAGACTTGTTGGTTGCAATCGACACTGAGCAGAAAATTTTAGGTGTTAGAACAGTTAAACACACAGAAACACCTGGGTTAGGTGATAAAATAGAGATAAAAAAATCTAATTGGATCACCTATTTTGCTGGCCTTAGTGTAACCGAGGACAATCAAAAAAATTGGGCTGTGAGAAATGACGGTGGCATGTTTGACGCATTCACTGGCGCAACCATAACCCCAAGAGCCGTTGTAGGTGCGGTGAAAAACACCCTAGTATGGGCGCAAGAGCAAAACTTATTTGCTCAAGGCCAAACTTGTGGAGAGAAGCAATGAACCAATATCAAGAAATAAGCTGGCAAGGTTTATGGAAAAATAACCCAGCATTAGTCCAAATGTTAGGTTTGTGCCCGCTGTTAGCCGTAACCAATACAGTAGTTAATGCATTAGGCTTAGGTTTAGCGACCTTATTTGTGCTGATAGGCTCAAATATTACCGTATCAATTGTGCGCAACTGGATCCCAAATGAAATCCGTATTCCAGTGTTTGTTATGGTTATTGCATCGCTTGTGACTATAGTGCAATTACTGATGAATGCCTATACTTATGAGCTCTACCAAACCTTAGGTATTTTTATCCCGCTTATAGTGACAAACTGTGCGATTATTGGCCGAGCTGAAGCATTCGCTTCAAAAAACTCAGTACCATTTGCAGCCTACGACGGTTTAATGATGGGCAGTGGTTTCCTAGTGGTATTGTTAGCATTAGGTGCGATACGCGAAGTGCTTGGCAATGGCACTTTATTGCAAGGTGCAGAGCAAATATTTGGTGAAGCTGCTAGCAACTGGCACTTAGTCTTATTCTCCCCAGAACAAAACTTTTTGCTCGCTATACTGCCGCCAGGTGCTTTTATTATAATGGGTTTACTCATAGCGCTGAAAAACAAATATGACAAACGCATAGAAAAACTAGTGATTGGCGAAAAAACCAAACAAACCATAGAAAGAGCCAGAGTAACTACAGAGTCGGCTTAATCCTTATGAATAAAGAAAAACGTTTAGAAATACTGACAAGGCTACGAGATGCCAACCCGCATCCAACCACTGAGTTAGAGTTCTCTACGCCATTTGAACTCTTGGTCGCCGTCACTTTGTCAGCGCAAGCAACTGATGTGGGTGTAAACAAAGCAACTCGTAAGCTATTTCCGGTTGCTAACACACCAGAAAAAATCATCGAACTAGGCTTAGATGGACTAAAAAGTTATATTAAAACCATTGGCTTATATAACAGCAAAGCTGAAAATGTCATGAAAGCCTGCAAAATGCTGGTAGAAAAACACAACAGCCAAGTGCCAGAAGACAGAGATGCACTTGAAGCCCTACCCGGTGTTGGCAGAAAAACCGCTAACGTAGTGCTCAATACAGCCTTCGGCTGGCCGACCATAGCCGTGGATACGCATATATTTCGTGTGTCTAACCGGACTAAATTTGCTATGGGCAAAAATGTTGATTTGGTCGAGCAAAAACTGCTTAAAGTGGTGCCAAAAGAATTTAAAGTTGATGTGCACCATTGGTTAATATTACACGGCCGCTACACCTGTGTTGCGCGTAAACCTCGCTGCGGTTCATGTATTATTGAAGATTTGTGCGAATTTAAAGAGAAAACTGAATACTAGACGGCTCTTACCACGCATAGTCTAGTCGCAAGCCAATAAGCGGCTCAGCTTCGCTGTCGTCTTTCACTATCACACCGCGGCGGTAGTCAAATTCGCTATCGTCACTTGATGATGCTGCCGTGACGTTTATAACATCAAGAAAAGCGGTTAAATCTATAGCACCAAAGGCTCTGCGGTAGTCAATACGAACATTCAACAACCCAGAACCACTTTTGCGACCAACATTGCGCTCAATGATCTCTTTCGAGTAACGTAGCGGTTGTCCTTGTCCCAACACATCTTCGTGAATAATAAACTCATCGTCTGGTCTACCAGAAAGATATTTGTAGCGACCGGCTAACTTCCAATTATCGTTGATTTCCCAAGTTAGGCCGACAGTTGCGACATGCTCACGACTAAATTCAGCAGCTACATCACCACGACCGTCGTTGCGGTCAACTACTGCATCGTTGTACGAGTATGTTGCACTAGCGTAAAGGCCTTCGAAAATAGTGCCGTTAACCACAATATCAACGCCATACGAGGAGCCATCACCTATGTTGGCAAAAGTGCCGCTTGCTCTATCCAAATCTACCACCAATCTGTCGAGACTCTGATAATAAGCCTCAGTTAACACAGACCAATCGTTCGTCGGGAAATACTTAAAACCAATACTGCTATGGGTGATTTTTTCGGTTTTCAGGTCGTTTTCCTCATTCGCCGCCAGCTCTAAATACCTAGGGGACTGATGAAAAAGTCCAGCTGTTGCAAAGTATCTAACCGATTTGCTCGGTTGCCAGTTGACACTGAATCTTGGCGAAACGAAACTTTCGTCGGCAAAACCGTCACGCTCAACCCTAAAGCCAGAAGTAAAATCCCAATCAGCAAATTCAAAAATTTGATCTATATAACCAGCATAGTTGGTTTCTTTTTGATGGACAGAAGAGTTTATATTCTCTGGCGTCAATACAATAAAACGCTGCTCAGGATCAGGTCGAAAATCGTCTTCATCGTAGACAAATCGATTCCAATCACCATCTAACACTGTGGTGTAATCTAGTGCAACTTGTGTTACCCGCACTCCAGCACTGAACATCCCCCATTGGTTTCGAGTTTCAAAGTCGCTGCGCCAGCCAAACTCTGTTTCTTTTTCACCTATAGTAATAATATTCTCTCGCACAGGAAAACTCGATGCAGGCGATCCTGCCGGTACTTGATCAGGAAATGCTTCACCTTCTGAGCTGAGTTTGTCACTTTTGCGGTAGTAAACTTTATTGTTCCAAACAGCTTGTTCACCTATCAATGAGCGCAGCGTCAAACCATATAAGTCACTATCTTGTTCAGAATCTTGCAACGCTGCATCTTCAAAATTTGGTGAGGCAAAAACGTGTGTGACACCACGAGTGTAGTCTTCGTGTGTGTCCATCAACAAAATTTCAAATGTATGCTGCTGATTAATTGGTATAACAGACTTAACAATGACGTCTCTTAACACCGGCTCACCTATATCTAATTCTTCAATGGTTTCAAACAATGCGCCAAAATCTAATCGCCGAGCAGAAAGCAGCATAGTGGCATCTTTTGACAAACCAGCTGGCCCATCGTAACCCAGTTCGTAACCAGCAAGATCGTAGCGAAAACTTGCTGACGGACTGGGATTACCATCGGCGACTTCAAGTTTGAGTAAAGATGCGGCACGGCCACCATAAGCAGGTCCCCAACCGCCGGGTGAGAAATCTGCACCGCTAATCACATTTGGGGCAAAAATTGAGAAACGGCCACCACCACCAACATCTTCCTCTTCACCTAGGGTTGCATCAAAGTGCACAGCTTTATCAAAGGGAAAGTCATCGACAAAAATCAAATTATCTCTTGGACCGCGGCCGCGCACGCTAAAACTGGCAAATTCACTTGCTGAAGCCAAGCCTGGCAGCCCATCTAATGAGAGTAGCGGATCTGCGCCGCCACCAACAGATCCGCGCAATGCTTCTCTATCGAGATAAGTGCTAGAAGCTAATGCATTCGCTTGCTGGCCTCGGACCACCACAACCTCAATAGCTTGCTGTTTAAGTTCAAATTCTAGTTTGATATTTTTGCGTGTAACGACTCGTACACTCGGCTCATATAGCGAAGCAAAACCATCTTTGGATAAGTTCAAAGAATAAAGACCAGGGTCGAGCTGTTCGATAACAATCCTCCCTTGCTCGTTGCTTTCTATAGTTTGGCTTGAAGCTGTTTCTCGTTCTTTGAGTATGATCTGCACGTCTGAAAGCGGGCGATCTGTATATTGGTCTTTAACTATAATAGTGAGTGCACCGGGCGATTCTGCTGCGCTTACACAAAATGATAAAGCCAAAAATGGCCAGCCAAATAGCCGTGTACAAAGTGCAACCCAAGATATTTTGCGTAGCGGGCTCATAGTTTTATCCCTCTATAGTTAATCTAACCTGCATTCTGGAAGACGGTTTTAATTGTTTGTTCATCTTACTCTCGTTCAATAATAGACGGCATTTATCATCCGGGTAGTAAAGCTAGTGAGAATAGAAATTCACCTAGACATAAAGTTTGCAGCAAACAACAATTGAAGACTGACAGTTACACTAAGCTTAGGTTGATGTAGAGCTAAATCAATATAAATTGCGAGTATCAGAGCCATCACAGACAGTTCAATTCAAGGCGTATCATTGCAGGAATGTAGGCACCTTTCAAAATGATACAACACAGAAGTGGGCTGTCTGTGGGGCTCCTGAAAGGCTGGGCTAAAAGCCATTTATTCTGCGTTAAGTTGGCTTGATATAGAACCACTATGCCTGTGCCAACTTGCCTTGCCTAAATGGCTTTTATCTCCAGCTGATTATCGCTATTTATATTGATTTAGCTCTATAATGAAAATCTAACAGACAATAATAGATACAAGGACAACAACTTATGCGTATTCTTCATACCATGCTACGTGTTGGCGACTTAGACAGATCAATCCAATTTTATACCCAAGTCATGGGTATGCAGTTGTTGCGCAAACACGACAATGCTGAATACAAATACACCCTAGCCTTTTTAGGCTACGCTGACGAATCAGAACAAGCTGTGATTGAATTAACCTACAACTGGGGTGTCAGCGAATACGATTTAGGTACAGCTTATGGGCATATAGCAATAGAAGTGGATGATGTGTATCAAGCTTGTGAAAAAATTCGTCAAGCGGGTGGAACAATTTCACGTGAGCCAGGGCCAGTAAAAGGTGGAACCACAGAAATTGCTTTTGTTAGAGATCCAGATAATTATGCTTTGGAGCTCATTCAGAAAAAATCTGACAACGCATTATAAATTATTGTGCTAAATGCTGGTGCACAACTCTCTTTAATTCATCTGTTTGCACCGGCTTAGACAAAAAGTCATTCATACCGACTTTTAAACACTTTTCTTTATCGCCCGCCATTGCCGCCCCCGTCAGTGCAACAATAGGTGTAGGTATTAATCCTTGCTCGGTTTCGTATTGACGAATTAAATGCACCATATCGTAGCCGCTTAAATTAGGCATATGGCAATCGGTAATAACCAATTTATATGAATGGTTTTTAAAAGCTTGTAGCCCTTCGTAACCGTCATTGGCGACAGCAGGATCAACACCTAATACTTTTAGCTGCTTTTTTATTAATTTTTGATTCAGTGGATTATCTTCCACCAGCAAAACATCTTCACAGCCCAAATTAGTTTCAGATTCAACATTTTGATTGGCCGTTTGTAAATACACTTCTTGCATGCTTGTTTCTTGCTGCAAAACTACTACATCATCGGCCATAACATGTTTAATAAATTGAAACTTTGTCAGCGGTTTAATAGGTAAAGCTGGCATTTGGGGGTACAAAGTACGTAGTTGCTCAAGTTCATTGCGTTCCACTGCGACCATTTTATTGCCATCAGGAATATCAAGTGTTTCGAACATGTGTAAAACGTCAATATGCGGTTCTATTTCACCAAGCATCAGAATAATTGAACCCGACAAGGATTGCATTTGACCAGAGGTCGATAACTCTTGCCAGTCATGGCAATAAGCCTCTCCACCTTCGCTTTCAGCATAGTCAACTAGACGACCGGTTAATTTTTTTAAGTAAGGATTGCATTCAATAAAATGTAGCTCTCGAGCAAATAATGGTGGTAAATCTTCCTCAAGCACTGCAATTTTGCCTAAAGTTAAGTGGATACAAAACTCAGTGCCCTGACCTTCTTCAGAGGTTAAAGAGATGCCCCCTTGCATCATTTCAACTAGCTTTTTACAAATTGCTAAACCAAGACCTGTGCCACCAAACTTACGGCTAGTTGATTTTTCTGCCTGTTTAAACGGCTGGAATAGTTTGGCTTGTACATCTTTGTGTATTCCTATACCGTTGTCTTTCACTGTTATCGCTAATTTGTATTCTGTATCCGTTTCGTTTTCAACCGACACATCCACCACAACCTTACCCACTCGCTCACTTTGTTTAGCGGTAAATTTAATTGCGTTGCCAACAATATTAAACAGTACCTGCCGTATACGGACTGGATCACCGATCATTTTATCCGGCATGTCACTTTGTTCTCTAACTTCAAAAATAAGTCCGAGTTCCATAGTCGAGGGGACAAAAGTTTTAACCACACTGTCTAAGGTTTCGGAAAGTAAAAACTCAGTTTTTTCTAGTTCAAATTTGCCCGATTCAATTTTACTAATATCTAAAATATCGTTAAGTATTGCGACCAAGTTCAATGCAGAAGATTTTGCGGTATCAATTAAATCCATTTGCTCAAAATTTACTTGAGTATGTTTGAGTAAATCAAGTGATGCGACTATACCATTCATTGGCGTGCGAATTTCATGGCTCATCATGGCTAAAAAATCACTTTTAGCTGTACTCGCCTGTTTGGCCTGCTCAATAGCTTGTTGCATTTCTTCAGTGCGAATTTCAACCATTTGCTCTAAATTTGAATTAAGCTCTTCTAATTCAGCAGTTTTGTCGTGAACTTTTTGTTCAAGGGATTGATTCGCCGAAATCAAAGCTGTCGCAAGCTGATTTACAGTGTCAGCAAGTCGACCAAATTCATCGTCACGTTTTAGATCAATTTTGTGATCTATGTGGCCGTGAGTGATTTTTTCAGCACCTTGGGTAACCTTATATAGCGGGCGTAAAATCAACTTAACCATATAAACAGACAACAACACACCAAGACCAAGAGAGGCAATAAAACTGTAGGAGACAAGTTCTACAAGCTGCTGAACCGCTTCTGAAGGTTCTTGCAAATATAAGATTAAAAATGCAGTACCCGGAACGCCAATACACACCAGTAACAATGTAGTTTGGGTTAAATACAACTTGCTACGAATGCTTGCTGTATTGTCTATGCTCATCATTTGGATTACCTAAATAGCCTGATTATGTTCGTTAGTCAGTTGAAATTGGCGGCAAAAGCGCTCAAAGTCAGCTATATCACCGATAGGTTTAGAAAAGTAATAACCTTGCAGCACTTGTGCGTTAAATTTTTCACATAAAGTTGCTTGTTCAATGGTTTCAACGCCTTCAACAACTACATTCATTTCTAAGCTTGAAGCCATAGAAATAAGTGCCTTAAGCAAATTGCAACCTTTTGCGTCGCTGGGAAGTCCAATTACAAACGAGCGATCAACTTTCAAGGTAGTTACAGGTAAGTCCCGCAAGTACGCTAGTGACGAATAACCAGTACCAAAATCATCAACTGCAAAACCAACACCAGCGTCCACCAATTCTGCGATTGTATTGCGTACTGATTCCATGTCATGTATCAATACACTTTCGACAATTTCCAACTCAATCACTTTAGGTGGCAAGGCAAACTGCTGCAAACAATCGAAAAGCGATTCGGTAAAATTTTCATCTGCAAGTTGCATTGCCGATACGTTGATAGACATACGAAAGTCCTCGGAAACAACGCCTTGGCAGCGCCAGTCTAATAATTGGCTACACGCCTGTTGCATAACCCATTGGCCTAATTGGATAATTTTTCCAGACGATTCAGCAAAAGGAATAAATTTATCAGGTGAAAGTACACCTAAACTTGGATGAAACCAGCGAATTAGAGCCTCAGCCCCAACAATCCGCACTGGATTGACAGCCAACTGCGGCTGATAAAATAATCTAAATTCACTATTTTTAATCCCAGCCAACAATGAGTTTTCAATTTCTAGCTGTTCTTCAAGCTGCTCATGCAGCACTTTCGAATAAAAATAAAATTTGTTTTTACCTGCCTGTTTTGCTTTGTACATGGCAATTTCTGCGGCTTTTAATAACTCTTTGTGATCTAAAGCGCTGTCAGGATACATAGCTACGCCTATACTGGCCCCCAATTCTAACTTATGGCCCAAACACTCAACCGGTGCGGAAAATACCTGCTGCAATCTATTGGCAAAATTGTATAAAGCTGAACCACTATCTAAATTGTTGGCTAATATAGCAAATTCATCACCGCCAAAATAACAAACCAAATCCCCGTCTCGGCAAACTTTCGTCAGCTCTTTTGCTACTTTTTGTAAATACATGTCGCCGACATAATGACCATAATAGTCATTACAAGATTTAAAGTTATCTACATCAATCAGGATTAAACTAGCCTTAGCTTGGTCACGCTGCGCTCTTTGCAATAGCGCCCTCAATGACGAGATGAAAAAGTCTCTGTTTTTTAATCCCGTGAGTTTGTCGGTGCGTGAAACATGCTTAATATCTTGAGCTTTAGTGGAGAGCGCTTGATACAAACTCACCCGAGAAACAGTTCTAGCATAAGTTTTGTATAGCAAGGTTTTATTTAATTGCTCCGCAGTTACTATTTCATCAATCCCCTTGCTTAAACATTTGTTGATTAAGCTATCGTTCACTTCACTGGCGACCGCAATAAAAGCAGTTCCACCAGCAAGTTTATTTTGGGTCATGTTGACCAAAGTTAAAATATCTAAATCAGGCAAAACTAAGGGTAGGATAACAATATCAAAATGAGTGCGGCTCATATGGTTAATAGCTTGTTCACCGTCATTCACCACTACGATAGCTATATCACTGATATCAAATGACAATTGCTCAGCTAAATATTTGGCATCATGATAAAAATGATTAACTAACAATATCCGCATAGGGCACACCAAACTTTCAACACTCAGTTTATTCGCATGTATAAGTGTTTGGCATAAACGCCAAATTAGCAAATTTCCATATATAAAATTCAGTTTTTTGCCAGTGCAAAGTATCTCTACTACACTTATTTTTGGAATGCATCCTGATAGTTTTGGGTACAAGTTGTGTAGGAATACAAAAATCTGTTTAAGCAGAAATACTCTGCTTTGATAGCTAAGTGTAGTTGAAGATTTTATTAAGATTTATTTTTATGCCACAAACAACACTGACCACAAGTAAGAATTACGAACAACAAGAAAACTACAATTTCTTATTTGCACAAGACGGCAGTTTACTCTCTGAACTCCCTGACATTCGGTCGGATAAACTAATTGCGCGTCTAGATAAACTGACTAACAGTGGTAGTTCAACAAACAGCCTGTCACAACTGCTAGGTAAAGATACTTTTGAGAAACTGCGCCATGCCAGTTGGCAATTTACTCGGCATGCAGTTTTACCACCTTCGCAAATTCCTAAATGTGGTGTTTGGGATATTAGCTGTTTTCCTACACAGTTAAACAACCAAAGCATATTGTGTGTGAGTTTTACTTCTTCGCCTATAGCCATAGCAACGCACTTAACTAATAGTTACCAAATAGCAGCCGAAGCAACACAAATTGGCGTTTGGGACATTCGCTTTATTGAAGAACCTAGAATGATGGATGAAGTAGATTGTTTCCAACATATTTTGGATAACCAATTTGTTTTTTTTTCACAAACGGCGCAAGACATTTTATCGCTTCACACGAGCAAAAGCTCAACTTGGCGGGGTGTCTTTTGTCGAATTCATCCTGATGACATGATCACATTCGAGCAAATGTTTTTAGGCAATTTATACCATGGAATTCGACTACATTTTGATTGCCGCATTGCCGACTTAAATCAAAACTACCGCTGGTACACAATCAGGGGAGAATCAATCTCAAATGAAACTGGTCTACCTCTTAGAATGTGCGGTAGTGTATTTGAATGTACAGAGCAAAAAGAAATGCTCAACTCAATTGTTGAATCAGAAAATACTAAAAAATTAGCACTTGAAGCAAGTAGCATTGGTGTTTGGTCTGGAACTAGCCTTGATGGTATTTGGGCCTGGGATGCAAATGTTGCGAAAATAATGAACTTGGATAAAAAACGCCAAGGAAAATTGTCAGAGCTGCTCAAATACATTCAAAATGACGATAAAAAACAATTAATTGAACAATTGCGTAAAGCCAGCGCAGGTCAAGCTACGATTGATTGTGAAGTAAAAGTTGACTTAGAACCACAAGGCACACATTTTGTCGTGATTAAAGGCAATGTGACACGAGATATTATGGGTAATGTCAAAAGGATTGACGGTATTTGTCATGATAACTCAACCGAGCGCCTTGCAAGCCAAAAAATTAAAGAGTTGAATGAAGCACTAGAGAAAACGGTTAAACAAAGAACCCAAGAATTGGTAAAAGCTCGTGATTTAGCTGAGGCTGGTAGCATTGCCAAATCAAACTTTCTTGCAATGATGAGCCACGAAATTCGCACACCAATGAATGGTGTTATCGGTGCGCTCGATTTAGTTGAAAGATCTCAATTAAATTCAGAACAATTAGACCTAATTCACACAGCAAAAACGTCCGCATTAAACTTAGTCGACATACTCAACGACATTTTAGACCTGAATAAAATCGAAGCAGGCAAAATGCAACTCGAGTCAACCCAAGTATCTATCTCAGAGACAGTAGATAATGTGGTTAATATGTTTCTTTCGATCGCCGACAATAAAAACGTTCACATCACTTTAGATGAAGACAATGATTTACCGGATTGGGTTAGCACAGATCCAGTTAGACTAAGGCAAATATTGATTAATTTTGTATCAAATGCCATTAAATTTTGTGGCAGTGACAGCAAACCAGGCCATGTACATATTAGTATTAAAGTCGACCAACATCAGTCTGTTAGCAAACAAAAATCCATTGTATTTAGTGTTCAAGACAATGGCATAGGTATGACAGCTCAAACAATTGATAAGTTGTTTTCACCATTTACTCAAGCAGAAGCCTCAACAACACGCAAATATGGTGGTACAGGTTTAGGTTTGGCCATTTGTGGTAGGTTATGTGAATTGATGGGTGGACAAATTGAAGTTGAAAGTAAGGTTGATGAATATTCACAGTTCACCATTCGCCTACCCTTGTGGCAAACAGACCACTTAACAGATATATCTATGTTATTTGGCCAACTAATATTTTTACAAAATTTATCTGCGACACCAAAGCAACAACAATGGGTGGAAACACGTCTTGAGCAACTCGGGGCTGAAATAGTTGATAATCCGACTAACGCTGAAATAAATCTTATATTAGCCAACCAAAGCACAGATTTAACCCATATAAAAAATGCCATCGAACAAGATAACGACTTAGCTTCATCCACTCAAATCATACTCGTTTGCCCGCGTAACTTTCGAACGGCATTGTGGCAAATTTGGCCTGATTTAACAGTGATAGCGAGCGATCCTATGACACGTTATGCGTTTGAAAAAATAGATTTAAACTTCAATGAGCCAAATGAACTAAATACAACAGAGGAAAAAACTTCATCACCAGCCAACGCGAGCATCTTGTTAGTTGAAGACAATCCACTCAATCAAAAGTTACTCCTCAAGCAACTCAGTGTACTAAACATAAAAGCCGACCTCGCCCACAATGGCAAAATTGGATTCGAGTTGTTTAAAAATAACGACTACAAGCTGATATTAACGGATTGCCATATGCCTGTAATCGATGGGTACAAGATGACTGAACAAATTAGGACATATGAAATTGAGCAAGGGCTAGCGTCTACGCCTATAATTGCAATAACGGGAGCAGCAATGACGGGTGACAAAGAAAGATGCCTAGAATCAGGGATGAACGACTTTTTACCTAAACCCATCGAAACACATAAGCTAAAGGCAATAGTGGAGAAATGGCATGAGTGAAATCCCTGTTTATGATCCAAATGTATTAACCGGCTTGATTGGTGATGATATTGAAAGTATCCAACAGTATAAATCTGAATTTTTACAACAATGTGTGCCAAGTTTACGGGAAATCGCAGCCGCCTTTAATAAAAACGATAAACATGCGGTAAAAGAAGCTGCACACTATTTAAAAACATCAGCCAAAGCTGTCGGAGCAATGCGTTGTGCTAATCGCTTACAGGCAATTGAAGAGGCGGCGATGGCAGAACAAAGAGCAGTACTCAAACAACATATCACTCAATTACAACAAGATATTCGTGATATAAAAAAGGAGTTTATGTAAATGACTGCTAAAAGTACAACAAAGCGCACTTTAGCTAGCAGACATCCACAAGTATTATTGATTCACTCTGTCGATATGGAGAGTGGTGCTGCTGTCATTGCTTCACAACACATGGAAGACTTTCGTGCGTTTAAACAAGGTGAGGAAGCCATAACTGCAATTAAAGAGTTTCAACCCAAAATTCTGCTACTTGAATTAAACTCAGTGAAAGAAAGCGTTGCATTTTATGTCAGTTTGGTCAAAGAACACGAGTTACTCACCCACCCGCACCAAGTGGTACTTTTATGTAGTAACAAAGAAGCAGGATTAGCTTATGCTGTATGTGCCAAAGGCAGTTTTTATGATTATTTTGTCTCCCGTCCCATTTACGAGAAATTCCGCTTAAAATCTATCTTAAACAACTTAGGTAAGATGCTCGCAATCCAAGAAGAAGCTTCGACATTAAACGATAGTTATATAAATACGTTAGACGCAGATATCGACGCATTAATTAACGAAGCAAATGGTTTCCAACAAAGTATTCATAACAGTATAGAAAATTGTCGTACCGCATTAATCAACAATGGTGGACAACAAAGTAATGGAGAGGACATTACACAAGTACTGACACCGCTCATTTCTCAGATAGAGAATGAAGTGCACAATAGCTTAAGAGCATTTATTGAAAATTTAACTAAACAGAAAAAAACTAACTACTCTCACAACGAACAACTGAAAAAATCTGTTACTCCTGAATGCAAATTTATTAAAGATATACCTGCAGAAGAGGCAGACGGGCCTTTTGAAGTAGAAGCCGATAGCCCACCGTCAGAAGAACTATTTCAGCAAGCAGCTGAAGAACAAAGTGAAGAAGCTGCACGTTTGTTGGCCGAACAAGCTTTGTTGGACGATAGTATTTTGTTAGGTGATGAAGGTGCGGTAGAGCAAGAGCCAGCTAAACCCAGTCCGAAAAAGATCCTGATTGTCGAAGATAACCATATATACCGAGACATGATCAAAAAGATCCTTATTGGCGCTGAATATGAAGTTGTCGAGGCAAGCAACGGTATGGAGGCGCTTAAGATTTCCACTAAAACTAAATTCGATTTAGTACTAATGGATTTATTTATGCCAGGGTTAGACGGACTAAACGCCACCAAACAATTTAGAAAACGCATGGGCAAAAAAGATTTACCTATCTTAGCTTTAACCGGCAATAAAAATAAAGATCTTGTGATGAAATGGGTATCATCTGGCATTAATGGTTATATTATGAAACCTTCAAGTAAAGAGAAAATAATTCAAGCAGTTGAACAAGCTATCAGTAAAAAAGAAGCACAAACTAACTAACCTCTGCTGCGCATACTCAAAATTGCCCTAACAAAAATATCTGTGTACAGCCAATTTTTGTCCCTTAGTCACAAAGTAATTTATTGTTGCATCTATAAGCACAACAATTAAAATTGAAAAAAATGCAAAAAAAAATAAATTACGTTGAATTTTATTCATGTTGGAAATTAAACATCTAAAAACCGTGCGCGCCTTGGCACATACAGGCTCTTTAGCCAAAGCGGCTGATTGGCTGCATACAACCAGTTCAGCTTTGTCGCATCAACTTAAAGAGTTAGAAGTGCGTATTGGCCACCCCATCTATCTGCGCAAAACCCAACCAGTAAAATTTACCGCTGAAGGGGAAATCATTTTGCAACTGGCAGAACAAATGTTACCTATGCTACAACAAACTGAAGAGCGCATTAAAGATTTACGCACTCAGGCCAAAGGGCAACTACGTTTAGCAATTGAATGTCATAGTTGTTTTCAGTGGTTAATGCCGGCAATCAGCCAATTTCATAAACGCTGGCCCATGATTGAACTGTCGTTTAACAACGATTATATGTTTGATGCCCTGCCCGGCTTAGCCGAAGGTGAGCTTGATCTAGTGATCACTGCCGATACCTTTGAATCGGACGATTTTCACTTCGAACCTTTATTCAGTTTTGAAATGGTGTTAGTTACAGCACCAGAACATCCGCTTAGTCAAAAAGCCTATATTGAAGCGACTGATCTTACCCAACAAACTTTATTAACTTATCCGGTTGAACCAGCTCGTTTAGACATCTATAAATATTTATTGCACCCAGCCAACTGCCAGCCAAAACAAGTTAAAAAAGTCGATCAAACTTTAATGATTTTACAAATGGTCACGGCTAATTTAGGGGTTGCGGCTTTGCCTTCATGGGCAGTGACTGAATATCAGCAACAGGGTTTAGTTGAAACTGTGCAAATTGGCAAAGATGGTTTAACCAGCAAATTATTTGCAGCGGTAAAACAAAGGCAAAAAAACTTGGGTTATATCAAATCGTTTTTTGAGATCAGTCAGCGTACTAGCCTAACAAATCTAGCCAATGTGTCACCAATCAAGTAAATATCTACCCAGCTAAATTTTATTGAGCTTTGTACTGCAATTTTGCCATTCATCAACCATAATTATCTTACCTTATCACGTAAATTGAGTGGATATGAAAAACCTGCAAAACCAAATTCTCATTGCCATGCCATCTCTCGAAGATGGCTATTTTGAACGCACGGTAACTTACATTTGTGAGCACAACGAAAATGGCGCTATGGGTATTGTGATTAATCAACCACTTGAAATGAAAGTCACTGATTTACTCGAGCAAATTAAAGTGCCACTCAAAGATAAACTGATTTTACCGGAAATCCACGTATATGCAGGTGGGCCAGTTAGTCCAGAGCGCGGTTTTGTCTTGCACCGCCCGCAGAAAAAATGGCAAAGCTCGATGCAATTAACCCCAGATATTATGGTGACCACCTCACGTGACTTATTAGAATCTATTGGCACCAAAGACGAACCAGAAGATTATTTAATCTGTTTGGGTTATGCCGGTTGGGAAAAAGGCCAGCTGGAGCAAGAGCTATTGGATAACGCTTGGTTAACCATTCCAGCAGACGCAGATTTAATTTACACCACACCAATACATTTACGCTGGCAACAAGCCTCTGAAGTGCTCGGCATTGCTACTTGGCAAATCAGTAATCAAATTGGTCACGCCTAAGCGCTAAATTTGCTAAACTAGCAGCATATTTTGCAAATTATTGAATCAACAGATGACTCAAATCTCATCAAAAATTGGCCAACGCAACGTAATGGCTTTTGACTTTGGCTTAAAAAGCATAGGTGTCGCCATTGGCCAAGAGCTGTCTTACTCCACCCGCTCGCTGCCAGCATTAAAAGCACAAGACGGTATCCCAAATTGGGATTTAATTGAAAAACAGTTAAAAGAATGGCAACCCGATTTGCTGTTGGTCGGTTTACCTCTAAATATGGATGGCACCGAACAAGAAATTACCCAAAGAGCGAAAAAATTTGCCAACCGTTTGCACGGTCGTTTTGGTTATCCTGTTGAAACTTGGGACGAGCGTTTAACCACAGTAGATGCCAAAGCTTATTTATTTGAAACTGGTGGTTATCGTAACTTGGCCAAAGACAAAATAGATTCTAAATCGGCTGAAATAATTCTGATGAGTTGGTTTGAAAATCAAGCGCTCTAATTCCCCCAATATATGGAACTAATCTAGCTTTAAACATACTAATGTAAAAACCAATTCAAGGAATTAGATATGCAAAGCTGGCTGCGCAAAACACTTAAACAAAACCGTTCGTTTGTTATTTTCATTAGCTTAATGTTGGTATTTCGTAGTGCCTTTGCCGATTGGAATGTCGTACCAACAGGTTCAATGAAACCTACTATAGTTGAAGGCGACCGCATTTTAGTTAATAAAATGGCGTACGATTTGCGTGTGCCCTTTACCAATATTTCGCTTTATAAAATAGCAGACCCAAAACGCGGCGACATAGTCACCTTTGATTCAGCAGTGTCTGATTTAACACTTGTCAAACGTATTATAGGTGTACCTGGCGATGTGGTTGAATTGAATGATAATGTCTTAACCATTAACGGCCAGCAGCTAGACTACACTCAAATGGCACAATCGAATTCAGCCAACGACCAAATTGAAAACTTATTTGGTGTAGCACATGCGATACGGGTGCAAAAACAAGGTTCGGTATTAGCTAACTTCCCCCCAGTGTTAGTTCCAGCTGGTCATTACCTTGCACTAGGTGACAACAGAGACAACAGCTCTGATTCAAGGGTAATAGGTTTTGTCCCAAGATATGAAATTGTAGGCCGCACCAGCAGCGTGGTCTTTTCTGTTGATTACGATAACTACTATTTGCCCAGAGCAGATAGATTTATGCGGGATTTGTGATCCCGCTAGTCAGCGTCGGCTTCAATTTCTGCTAACAAGTCTTTTATTACTGCAGCTAGTTTATTAAAGATTACAGCTCTACGTGTGGTTTGACGCCAGACCAAACCAATTTGGCGGCTTGCGGCCTCTTGCGCTGGTTTTACTAGCTTTAAATCGCTTCCTTCTAACAAACCCGCACTTACAGCCATTTGTGGCACAAAAGTCGCGCCAGCTTGGCACTCAACCATAGTAATCAGGGTATGTAAGCTACTGGCTGAAAACGGATTAATTTTACGGCTATCAACCAAGCGACAAGCCGATACTGCATGCTCAGTTAAACAGTGTTCTTTTTGCAGTAAAAAGATACTTTGATCTGGTAAAGCTTGATAATCAATATCTGCTTCTTGCCCAACTGGATAATCTTTATGTGCAGCCATCCAAAATTTATCTTCACCAACAACTTTGCTATGGAACGCACCTGTATCAACCGGCAAAGCTAAAATTAAACAGTCTAATTCACCCGAGTCTAAACTCTTTAACAAATTTTCAGTTGTATCTTCTTTTAGCTGCAACTGTAAGTTGGGAAAAGCTTGTTTAACCTTTAGATAAAAATCTTTAAATAGAAATGGTGCTATGGTTGGAATACAACCCATCTTAACTCTACCTGCCATAGGATTTTGTGCTTCACTGGCAATTTCAGCTAATTCACTCGCCTGCTGAACAATTTGTTTGGCCATTTCAACCATAGCCTCACCCATTTCAGTAAAAACAAATGATTTATGATCACGCTCAATTAATTGTCCACCTAGCTGGTCTTCTAAGTTTTGGATACCGGCACTTAAAGTCGATTGACTGACGAAACAGGCTTCCGCCGCTCGGTTAAAGTTTTTAAGCTCATATAGTTTGATTAAATATTGTAAATTTCTAATGCTTGGAAGTTTGTTAGCCATTCTTGTATTAATTTGTTTACGCCTGATTAGTCATACTTTAGTGCATAACCTGTGCTTGTGACAACAAAGAATCAACTTGGCTTAACGCCTCTGAACTTACACGAACAAATTTCCACCAGTTTGTTTGGTATTCGTCCAGCGATGGGGTGGATGCGGAGGAATTACAGCAGGGCTTATATCAGCCCTGCTATCAAATTATGAGAGATAGTGGCAAGTAAAAACTAAATTAAGATCTATCGTGTCTTTTACTCATACGCTCAGACAACTTTTCTCTTTGCTCTGGTGTTAACACTAACCAAATTTCATGGTGAACCTTGCTCTTGGCTAACATTTTATCTTGCATATCAGCTTGATATTGGGCAAACAAAGCTTTAACCGCACTTTCATCATAGTCTTCGCTATGAGTTAGTTGAGTTAACTCTTTTTTCATACTGTGTAAACTACCACTCTGCTCTTTGCGTTCAACTTTGGCAGCGGCTAAAATAGCTTCAATTTTGTCGGCTTGTTCATCGGTTAAATCTAGTTTGCGTTTCATATGTTTAACTGATGGAAAATCTTGGCTTGAGTGTTTGTGTTTTTTGTGTTTCATGCAATGAGCTGGTTTACCTTCACCATCATGACCACGCTCACCCGCCATAACAGGTGAAGCCATAACAGCTAAAGTTAACGCTGTTGCAATACTGGTTTTAATTGAATTAGTTAGTTTCATTGTCGACATTCCTCTTTGGGTTGTTGATGTTTTTGACGATTTTAGTCTAGCTAACTGAACGCAAAGAAACGCAAAGGCAATGTAAAGTTTAGGTAAAGAGTTTGGAGTCACCAAACACAGCCAGTACAATTAAACTGTCACAACAAAATAGTAAGAGTAAAGATGCAAGCAAACATTCTGATAATTGACGACGACGTTGAACTAGTTGAGCTACTTAGTGAATATTTAGGTGCAGAGCAATTCAACTGTGCGAGTGCGGCAAACGGTCAAGAAGGCATAGAGATGCTGCAACAAGCTTCTTATGATCTGATTTTATTAGATGTGATGATGCCTAAAATGGATGGGTTTGAAACCCTCAAAGCCTTGCGCCAAAAAGATAAAACCCCAGTATTAATGTTAACCGCGCGCGGTGACGATTATGACCGTATTCTCGGTTTAGAGTTAGGCGCAGACGATTATTTACCTAAACCCTTTAATCACAGAGAATTACTCGCACGCATTAAAGCCATATTACGCCGCTTCGACTATGCCAAAAGCTTAACTCAGCAACAGCCGGTACAGATAGGTAAATTACACATAGATCACAATACCCATAGCGTCTATATCAATAACCAAGAAGTAGAGCTCACAGGCACTGAATACCAATTTCTAGATTATTTAGTGCAAAACCTTGGTCAACTGATTAGCAAAGAAACCTTGAGCGAACAAATTCTCGGTCGCCGTTTAATGCAGTTTGACCGCAGCATAGACATGCATATTAGTAATTTGCGCAAAAAACTAAAAGAAGAAGAAAGCATAGAAATTAAAACCGTTCGTGGTGCAGGTTACCGTTTGGTGGCGCATGATTAACTCTAAGTTCAACCCATTTCGTTCGCTGTTTGGCCGTATTTTTATTGGTTTCTGGGGCACAGTATTAGTGGTTATCGCCGCCACTATTTTTATCAACCAGCAGTTTAATCAATATAATAATGTGCGACCGATAGATGATTTTAATAAACATCAGCTCAAGCACACTAAAAAAGAGTTGCAACGCGCCAAGGATATGCAGCAATTAGAGAAAAAAATCTATCGGCTGCAAAAACACTCTAGACCACAGCGTTGGTTAGTTTTACGTGACACTGAAACAGGTGAGTTAATTAAAAATGATTCGCCATTAGACTGCCCAAATGCCGAGTTAAAACAACTTGCCTACGAAGCTGAACCCTTGCAAGTGAGAGTTAAAGACCACGTATTAATTGGCCCTGATTCGTTATCGCTTGACGGCAAAGAATACAAATTAATGATGGTGTATAAAACCAGTCCAAGAGCTGATTTTTACCGAGCTTTGTGGCACTCCCCCGAATGGTTGAAATTTTTAATCGCTGGTTTATTAACCATTCTACCCTGTTGGTTGATAGCCCGAGGGATTGCTATTCCGATAAAAGCACTTAACCAATCTGCACGTAACTTAGCCGAAGGCAAACTCAGTTATCGAGTTCCGAATAAAGTAATAGCGCGTGGTGATGAAGTGGCACAATTAGCCCAAGATTTTAACCATATGGCAGAAAAAATTGAGAGCAATTTAGCTTTGCATCAAAGGTTGCTCGCCGATGTGTCCCACGAGCTGCGCACGCCGCTCACCCGCTTAGGTTTATCTTTGGCATTAGTTGCGAAAAATCCACAAAATAGCCAAACACAAATCGCGCGTATGGAGCTAGAGCTAAATAAACTCGACCAAATGATAGGTAATGTTTTACGCCTAGCCAAACTTGAAAATGACGATGTGCAATTAGAATTTTCCCCGGTGAACATCAGTGCACTCTTACGGGATATTAGCGCTTCCGCCCAACTTGAATGTGACGAAAAAAACATTCAATTTGATTTATGTATAAATGACGGCTTGTGTGTCGACGGCGATGCTATGTTGTTAAGCACAGCAATTGAAAACATCGTGCGCAATGCAATTAAATATTCACCGGTTGATAGCCAAATTAAATTAATGGCCGCACTGAGTGAAAATCAACAATGCAGCATACAAGTGACGGATAGTGGCCCAGGTGTGCCTGATGAAGATATAGACAAAATCTTCAACCCATTTTATCGAGTTGAAAGAGACCGCGACCGCCAAACCGGCGGCACAGGTTTAGGTTTGAGCATAGCGAAAAAGGCCATTTCACGCCATGGTGGTGATATAGATGCCAGCAATAATGCAACTGGTGTTGGTTTAACTGTAGAAATTTGTTTACCAGCCAAACAAGGTGACTGCGAATAAGCTATTCGCAGTCCTAGCCATTATTCATTAGCAGCAGCCATTGCAACTGCGTACAACAAAGGTGCATTCCAATTGATTGCTGTTTCATTGGTTGCATAACTACACCAAGCGTCTACATACGACAAAGCTGGTAGTTTTGATGGATAGTCACACTTGTCCTGTTGGCCTGAATGTGGCCCACCAGCAACTAAACCAGGTACAGATTCAATCACATCATCCGCTTCAGATATTCTATGATGCAGATGCATAGGTGTTTTAACCCCCAAACCAGAGACATAACTATATCCGGTTGGATTAGTGCCAAATAAATAATCTAAATTCGTTGTCATTAAGCGACTGACTTTAGCTTGATTAGCGACATAAGGTTTTGCAGCATCTAAAAGCATAATGTGATTAGCCATTACTCCATTACTTCCCCACACAAAATCACCTTGATACGCGCCCAAACTGATTTTTATCGCAGATTTATTAGCAACGGTTAGCATATGCTCTGCGGTTTGTTGCAACTTAGTTTGCGCCAACGTCTGCCACCCTTGGTTTAGTGATTGTTCAGCTAACGAGATCCAACCTAAACCTTTAACATCAGCCCAGTTTGGCACCGACATGTCAATTTGCTTAAATTTAGCGAGATCTTGCCAATAACTCGCTTGATTAAAGCTGATCGCCATTTCAGCCGCAGCCCAAAACCATTCATCTTGATAGTCATCACTGCCAATGACATAAGCACCGGTTTTAACATCATCAGGCTGCACATAAGCTGTGTTTGGATTGTCTTGTGCCCACAGATACGCTTGTATTGCTGCATCAGCACATAGCTTTGCCCGGGTCGGGTCTATATCTTTGAGCTGACGGGCAAAATAAGCCGCGGTCGCAGCAAAATCTAAAGTGGCACCAATTGACTTAGCTATCATATATCTTGGCTGAGTGCCTGCTTCTGGCATAATCACACCGCTAAAGTTGAGTGTAGTGACTTTGTGATAAGCACCACCATCATTTGGATCTTGCATGGTTAAAAACCAATCTAGCTGCCAAAATAACTCATCTAAAATATCTGCGGTTTGATTAGTTTGCTCTGGAATATTTAGCTTTAACTGGTTAAAAAACTCAGGTTTACGCATGTAAGCACGTAAAATGCTGTACATACTAATGGCACTATTAACTGTGTATTTGTTGTAGTCACCCGCGTCATACCAACCTTTAGGCGAAGAGACAATTGTGCCTTCTGGACGCTGTGCTGAAGCGGCTGATTTGTGAATTATCACAGCGTCATCCATATGCCCTGCCGCTCTTGCAAATTTACCTGCATACTTGGCTTCAATTGCATGGCTCGCACGGTTGTAATAAAAACCTTCGGCGATCACTTTAGTCGCATTTTTATACAAAGCGCTGGCAATTTTAAAATCAACCAAAACTGTATCCGCATAAACAACTTGATAGTCACCTGGTTGCTGAATATCAGTTAGATCCAATTCAACAAAATTTTGCTCTGAAAACGGCCAGAACTTAGATCCAGACGTTTGTTTAGTTGCGACAATTTGCTGGCTGTTTTTATCCACTATATCCACAGACAAAACTGTATCAGCTTGCAAATAGATCAACTTATCAGCATCACTTGCATAACCGAGTTGGTTGTATAGTACAGCCTGAACTTGTGCAGCTGTTGTTTGTTTAACATCGTCTGTATTATTGTGCGATTGCTCGGTATTTTGGCAAGCACCGAGCAAAAGTGCGGTTAAACTGATTAGCGCACTTTTGCCTAGGTTATTTGTCATTATTATTTTTCCTATCTAGTGTGTGTTGTTAACCAGAAACTGTTTAGCCAATATAAAACTCAACCACATGATTTTCTGTATATTTTGCAGAGTCAATTGTATTGCCCGCAATTGCCTGACCATCAATATACAAACCTTGTTTATCACTTGAGTTATTATGCACACTAATCTGGTAGTGTGCGCCCCTAAATTTACGCTGCACAGTAAAACTAGGCCAGCTTTTTGGAATACATGGCGTTATGCTCAAACCTTGGTAGTCTGGTCGAATACCCAAAATATACTGCACTGCCGCATAATAACTCCAAGCAGCTGTGCCGGTTAACCAAGAATTTTTTGCTTCACCCGGAATCGCTGCATCTTTACCAGCAACCATTTGCGAATAAACATAAGGTTCAGTTTTATGCGTTTGCTGCAAATCTTGCAAATAGATTGGGTTAATGCGCTGATAATACGACAAAGCTTTATCAGCCCGGCCTAACATAGCTTCACCTATGCAGATCCACGGGTTGTTGTGGCAGAAAATACCAGCGTTTTCTTTATAGCCAGGTGGATATGAAGATATTTCGCCCAAAGCTATATCGTAGCGACTAAAAGCAGGTTGCTGTAACACTATGCCAAAATCACAAGCTAAATGCTCTTCTACCGCATCTAGTGCACTTTGTGCTTTGCCGTTTTCCAGGCCAATTCCAGCCATCACACAAAAGCCTTGTGACTCAATGAATATTTTACCTTCCGCATTTTTATGACTGCCAATCGCTTTACCATCCGCATCATATGCGCGTAAAAACCACTGACCATCCCAACCATATTGCTCAACTGCAGTTATCATTTTCTCAATATGTGTTTTAGCCGCGTTTGCCTCTTCAAACATGCCTATATGCTGACATAAGCGCACATATTCTTGGCCGTACAATACAAATTGGCCTGCAATCATCAGAGATTCGGCAACTGAATCTTTTCTGTGTTCAGTTGTTTGGAAAGATTCATTTGGATCGTTTGAATAACAGTTTAAATTTAAACAATCATTCCAATCAGCGCGGCCAATTAACGGCAAACCATGTGGACCTAATTTGTTGGCCGTGTGATTAAACGCAGCGCGTAAATGCTCAAAATGGCTGACCGCTTGGCTGTTGTCATCAAATGGGACTTTTTCATCTAAAATCGACCAATCGCCAGTTTCTTTAATATAGTTAGCTGTGCCTAAAATCATCCACATAGGATCATCATTAAAATTACCACCTATATCTGCATTGCCTTTTTTCGTTAACGGCTGATATTGATGATAAGCCGAACCATCTTGTTTTTGTGTTGCCGACAAATCTAACAAACGCTGACGTACAGCAGCAGGTGCTATATGGGTGAAACCTATGGTGTCTTGATGTGAATCTCTAAAACCCATACCACGGCCTATGCCTGATTCATAATAAGAGGCACTGCGCGACATATTAAATGTCACCATGTTTTGATATTGGTTCCAGATATTAATTGAACGGTTAAATCTGTCATCCGGCGTATTCACCTGACAAACGTCTAAACACTCCTGCCAATAAGACCGTAATCGTTTACATTGATGGTCGAATTTTTTAGCCGTATCCACATGAGCAAACAACTCACGTGCAGGTGTTTGATTAATTTGGTTAAGTGCTTGCCATTTATTTTCTCGGCTCAACTCACAATAACCCAACATAAAGACGATTTCTTCACTTTGCCCAGCAGCTAATTGCAAATTGAAATAATGCGATGCAATTGGCGACCAACCATGTGCCACACTGTTTGCCGCTTTATTGGCACTGACAACTTGTGGATTGTTAAAGCCGTTGTACATACCAACAAAAGTTTCGCGATCTGTATCGAATCCATCAATATCTTTGTTGCATGCAAAAAATGCATAGTGATTGCGGCGTTCGCGATATTCAGTTTTGTGGAAAATAAAATTGCCATCCACTTCTACTTCACCAGTTGATAAGTTGCGCTGGAAGTTTTCGCCATCGGTTTGCGCATTCCACAAACACCATTCAATAAAAGAGAATAAGCCAATCTGCTTAGTCTGTTCACTGTTGTTGGTGAGTTTGAGCTTATAAACTTCCGCGTTCATCTCTAGCGGGATAGTCACAGTTAACTCAGCTTCTAGTTCATTTTTACGGCCGATAAAACGGCTGTACCCCAAACCGTGGCGGCACTGGTAAAAATCAAGCTCAGTGTTACACGGACGCCCAGCCGGATTCCACACCACACCATTATCATTGATATAAAAATAACGGCCACCACTGTCCATTGGCACATTGTTATAGCGATAACGGGTTAATCGTCTGAACTTAGCGTCTTTATAAAAACAATAACCACCCGCTGTATTGGAAATCAGTCCATAAAATCCATCATTGCCGAGGTAATTAATCCAAGGCAATGGTGTATGTGGTGAGGTAATTACAAACTCTTTGTTTTCATCGTCAAAATAGCCGAATGAAGTTTCTGTGTTTTGTGTCATAAGATTAATCTTCTAATTTGTTATACCAATTAATTTTTAATGTGATTGCTGAACAAACCAACAAACTCAAGGTAATAGCAACTGCGAGCCAATTCTTCATAATGATGTAGATTGGCAAGGCAACTAAGCTGGTTTGCAATACAATACCGACTGCGACGTTAAACATATCGCGTTTGAAATTTTTATTTACCGGGAAGTCAGGCTGCTCTGCCAATACAGCTTGTTTAATTGGCCCCCAAAATCCCCAAGGGCGCACCTTGCTGTAAAAAGATTTTAGAATTTCCGGATCTTCCGCTTTGGTTAACAAACTGCCAGCAATAGCACCAACAGCCGATACCACCAACAAGAGCGGGAATAAATACAAAGGTAAAATATCACTGGCTATCTCAGGGAAAACGCCGTCAAAAATGACCGGGAACGACATAGCACCTAGAATACCACTGAGCATACCCCAGAAGTAGCCAAAACCATTTAGGCGCCACCAGTACCACTTGAGCACGTTTGAAACCACATAGCCGCCCCACAGCCCTGAAACTATCCATTGCAGTACACTATTGATACTGGTTACCGCGAACCCGATAAATGTGCTGATTACCACAACCAAAATAGACACTAAATAACTGGCATGAATGAGCTTTTTATTTGACGCTTGCGGATTGATATAGCGTTTATAAATATCGTTAACCAAATAAGCAGGTGCCGCATTGACTGTTGAAGCAAATGTCGACATAAAGGCCGCCAACAAACCAGCCAGTAATAAACCTAAAATACCAGTTGGTGCAAATTGTAAAATTGCACTGGGTAGAATGCCTTCAAAATCGAGTTGTCCGCCAACTAACAAGTTTAAATCTTGATAATAAACAATGGCTAAAACAGTGAAACCAGCGATCATAAAATAACGAATTGGCATTAACGCAACAGATACAAAACCACTCATTAAAGAGGCTTCTTTTGGCGACTTGGTTGCGAGAATTTTTTGCATGTCATAGTTTGGCGCAGGGCCTGCTGCACTAATTAAGATGCCTTTGAACAATAACATCATCACAAACAAACCAAATAAGCTATAACCGTCTGCTTGAATTTTATCGTTCACTTCGTTGACTAAACCTGACCAGTCGAGATCTAAATTCCAGCCAAAAAATGGATTATCCCAACCTTCTGGTGTTGCTGCCTGCAGAGCTTCAGGTGAAACTTGGCTCATGGCAATAAAACCAATGGCCAGTGACGCTATGGTAATAATTAGAAACTGGACAACGTCAGCCCAAACAATACTCATCATACCGCCGAGCATCACATAAAAAGTAGCGATACTGGTGAAGATAATTCCATAAAAATGCGGTACATATTCTGGTGCTATATCAAAAGGCAAATAAGGCGCAACGGCAGACCAAGGGACAAATATTTCGACAAACTTACCTATGCCAATAAAGCCGTATGCCAAGAAACCTAACACACTAATCACCGCAAATAACACCACAACCATATGCGACAGTTTGCCGCCCGTATCGTCACCAAAACGTGTGCGTATCCATTCAGCGCCAGTTAGCACCCCGGAACGGCGAACCCAAGCGGATAAAAAGATCATTAAAAAGACTTGGTTAAATACCGGCCACAACCAAGGGATCCAGACACTCTTCATGCCATAAACAAAACACAGGGTTACCAGCCACATGGTGCCAGATATATCAAACATGCCAGATGCATTGGATAATCCAAGCATGTACCAAGGTAGCTTGTTGCCACCCATGTAATAACTTTTCATATCTTTACTTGCTTTGCGCTTAAGTAAGATACCTATGATGATGGTCGTTGCTAAGTACGCCAAAATTATAAATATGTCTAATGACGACATTGTCATGTTTGAGCCTGTCTATTGTTATTCTGTTTGTAGCAATAAAATAACCAACAAAGAAAACGTTTTCAATAGCATTTACAAAAAAACACACAAAAATCGCACAATAAGATTACAAATCAAAAACAAAGTTATGATTAAAGGAAATTTGATAAAAGAAGATGTATAACTGATGACGGAGAAAATGGTGGGTCATGCAAGATTCGAACTTGCGACCAATGGATTAAAAGTCCACTGCTCTACCAGCTGAGCTAATGACCCGTCAGGGAATCGCTAAAGAATGGTGGGTCATGCAAGATTCGAACTTGCGACCAATGGATTAAAAGTCCACTGCTCTACCAGCTGAGCTAATGACCCATTCAAGCGATAAAAATAAAAGTGGTGGGTCATGCAAGATTCGAACTTGCGACCAATGGATTAAAAGTCCACTGCTCTACCAGCTGAGCTAATGACCCACTTTCATTTACAAGCTTAGTTACCAGAACCCCGCTTGCCAACGCGGGGCGTATAATACTGATATAGAGACCGAACGCAACAAATATTTCATTTTTTTTTTGATTTTTTTGTTCACAAGCATTGTTTGCTGAATATCTATACAAAGCCTGCTATTTTTTGCGCAATCCAGCCAATAATTAGTGTTTAAATTAGAATTCGTTTAAACGACCCGCCGCTAATTTAGCAGAGGTTGAATCAGGATATTGGCTAATCACCTGTTCAAATTTTTGTTTGGCTTTAGTTTTATCACCTAACTTTTGTGCGACCATAGCCAACTTAAACAAAGCATCCGCTCTTTTATTTGAGTTTGGATATTGCTCAACCACAGTTTCAAAACTTTTTGCTGCATCAGCTAACTCACCTTTGGTAAACAAAAGTTGGCCTAACCAATAATGTGCATTCGGTTGATAAATTGAATCCGGAAATTTTTGAATAAAAGATTTAAACTCTGGGATAGCTTTGTCGTATAACTTGTCTTTTAAAACTAGATTGACCGCTTTATCGTAAGCTTGGTTCTCATCTAAATTTTCAGTGTACGAAGCTGTAGCTGCCGCCTGAACCGGATTAATTACTTTATTGTCTGTGATTAACGGTAGTTGGTTAGAACTGCTGTTAGGCGCTTGTACCTTAAGCGCATTCATTTGTTGGGTTAATTGGGCAAGCTTGTCCAGTTCTTGATATAACTCTCGTTGGCGCTCTAATATTTGCGACAACTTGTAGTTATGCTCTTCTGAAATGCCACGCAATTCACTGATTTCAGACTGTAAATAATCCACTTGTTGAGCTAATTCAACTTGTGAGCGTCCACGAGCATCATTCGCCCTTTCTATCATATCTAGGCGTTCACCTAGTGATAAATTTCTATCCTCTGCATAAACAAAAGGAGCGCACGTCAATGACGCCACTCCCATGCTTATAGCCACTAATTTACTTAGTTTAGCCATATTATCAGTACTTTTTGTTTAAATTAGTAAACTAACACTGCTCGACGATTTTTAGCGAAAGCAGCTTCAGTGCGTGATTTGTCTAATGACTTCTCTTCACCGTAACTTACTGTCGAGATTTGTGAAGACATAACACCTAAATTTTGTAGGTATTTTGCAACACTCTTAGCACGACGCTCACCTAAAGCAATGTTGTATTCTGGAGTACCACGCTCGTCACAGTGACCTTCAACCACAACTTTAGCTGTAGGATTTGCACGTAAATAAGCCGCGTGAGCTTCCAAAATTTCAAAGTATTTACCTTGAATTTGTGAGTCATCAAAATCGAAGAATAACATGTTAGTTTGACGTAAAGTTGCTTGTTTACGCTCTTCTTCTTCAACTTGCATTTGACGTTTTTTCGCAAGTGTCATTACTTCAACAGTATCACCATCGTTACCAGCCACTGCACCTGTTGTCGCAGTTTCTTTAGCGTTAGTAGAAGTTGCAGTGTCATCTTCACCAGTTGTTGTGCTACAAGCTGCAGTTAACATAGGTAGAGCAACAACTAAGTACTTCAATAATTGGGTAGGCTGCATGTGCTTTTCCTTATTATTAGTTAATTTTAAAAAGTTAAAAATTCCCCATTACATGTAGGGAGACCAAGCCGGTGACTTAACCTGTCCGATACCTGATGGTAAACGCGCTTTAAAGCGCCCATCAACAGATACCAGCGCAAGTACCTGATTCTGGCCATGTAATGTGCTATAAATTATCATATTTCCGTTCGGAGATACACTAGGCGATTCATCCAAATATGTTTTGGTTAATACCTGTATTGCTCCTGTGCGCAAATCCTGGCGCGCAATATGATAGTTTCCCCGAGTTCTGTTTACGGTAATTAGGCTTTTTCCATCTGGGGTAATCGAACCACCTAAGTTCATTTCACCGGTAAAAGTTAAACGTTTTTTCTTACCTGTGCGTAAATCAATTTGATACAACTGCGGACGACCGCCAATTTCAGAGGTTACCACTAATGACTGGCCATCAGGATACCATGATGGTTCTGTGTCAATTGCTCTGTTATTAGTAACACGCGTTAACTTACGTGTTAATAAATCCATCACATAAATTTCTGGATTGCCGTCTTTACTCAGCACCATAGCCATTTTTGAGCCGTCCGGTGACCATTTAGGTGCACCATTGATGCCCGGATATGATGCAATCATCTCACGACTACCTGAATATAGGTCATGGATAAAAATTTGTGCTTGACGATTTTCAAAGGTCACATAAGCCAATTTAGTTGCATCTGGCGACCAAGTTGGCGACATGAGCGGTTCGTTGCTACGAATCACTTCTTGTTCGTTGTAACCATCATAATCTGCAACCACAAGTTGATACGGTCTTTGTGGCTGCTCTGTCACTAAAACGTATGCTATCTTAGTTTGAAATGCACCTTTTATGCCAGTTAGCTTTTCAAATACATTGTCGCTAATCGCATGGGCGACACGACGAAAATCAGCAGTTTCAAATTGAATCGGCCGACTCGCCAACATGACATGGTCGTTGGATGTGACTAACTGACCATCACTTAACATTTGTGCTCCACCACCTGTGATCTGGCCACGAATGATATCTATGATTTGATAAGTCACAGAAAATATTCCAGGGCGAGCATCACGTATTTGCCCGAGAATGATTGTATCTATGCCCTTTTCCGCCCAGGCGGTAAAGTCTACATCTTTATCGGTAATTGGCTGTTGCGGCATTTCCATCACAGCTTTTGGGTTGAATTTACCACTGCGTGCAAGGTCTGCCGAAATCACATCCGCTAGGCTTACCGGTAGAGTTTGAATACCATCGTATGAAAATGGCACAACAGCTATAGGTTTAGCCCCATCTAAGCCTTCTGTGATTAAAATTTCAATCGCTGCAAAACTCGGGGTAACAAACAACAATCCAAAAATTAGGGTTAAAACTTTTTTCATTATTTAGCGCTCTAAATTTTATTTCTCTGGTGCAACGGTTAAATTTATATCTCTTAATTGAGCTGTAACTTCAGGATCTTCCGATACCGGCATCTGATTTGTTTTATACACAGCTCGTTCAGCTTCTTGGCAAGTTTGTGGGTGTCCAGACAAGGTCTTAACCTGAGTGACAAACCCATTGCTTGCTAATTTAATATTCAGTTTACAACTGGTTCCTGCTAACGAAGGATCAGTAAACAAATTGCTTTGAATTGCCGAGCGAATCAGTGCGACAAATTTAGCGCGCTCGCCCATTACATACTGCTGACGCTGTGCGTTACGCGCTTCCATTTCAGCTTTCATTTGCTGCTCTAACATTCTTTGTTGTTCAGCTTTTTCTATTGCTTCTTGTTCTTTGCGTTTACGTTCAGCTTCAGCTTTTTTCAATTCTTCGGCTTTACGTTTTGCTTCAGCTTCGGCTTTTTGTGCAACTTCTGCTGCTTTTTTCGCTTGTTCTTCTGCTCGACGTTTAGCTTGTTCTTGCTTCTCAACTTCTTGTTTAAGTTGTTTGGCTCGCTCTGCTTCTTTAATTTGTCGCTCTTTAGCCGCTTTTGCTTCTGCTTCAGCTTGCTTTTGTTTCTTTTCTAAATTTTGAATGTCTTTTTCATTCGAACGACGTTTTTGTTCAGCTTCACGTGCTCTGCGCTCTAAATCAGCTACGCGTTTTTCTTCTGCTCGCTCTTTAGCAAGCTTCTGCTGTTGCATTTTTTCCACTTGTTCGGCCAATGCGGTTTTATCAACAGATACAGCACTAACGACTTCCACTTGCATAGGCTCTGGTTTATGTTTTGGTGTGACAAACTCCATGCTAGAGACCAACACCCCTAACATCACTGAATGTAAAATCACTGAAACAACTAAAGCGATAGGAAATTGCATTATTGCTCTCCCACCGGATCTGTCATTAGGCCGACAGATTTAACGCCTTGCTTTTGCAGTAACACCATTAAACTTACCACAGCGTCGTAATCTACTTTACGGTCACCTTCAACCATAATAGGTCTGTCAGGTTCAACCTGTAAAAATGCCGCTACTATAGTGGCAATTTCACTTGGATTTAATGGCCCATCTTTGTTGCTGCCGTCTGTTACAAAATATTCGTAGTCGGCGGTCACTGATACTATGATAGGAGGTTTGCTGTCTTCAGCTAGAGGCTCAGCTTCAGCTTTAGGCAACTCAACATTTACTCCAGCAGTAATCAGTGGAGCTGTCACCATAAATATAATAAGAAGCACTAACATTACATCAATATAAGGTACAACATTGATGTCAGAAACCGGACGACGGCGCTTGCGCTGATACATAGCCGATTATTCTCCGCCCTTTTCTGTTTTAGCAATAGCTTGGCGATGAATGATAGACGAAAACTCTTCCATAAAATTAATCATGCCATTTTCTATTTTTTCAACGCGATTTGAAAAACGGTTATAGGCAATAACAGCTGGAATAGCAGCAAACAACCCCATAGCAGTTGCAATTAGAGCCTCAGCGATACCTGGTGCAACCATAGACAAAGTAGCTTGTTGTACTTCACCTAATGCAATAAAAGCATTCATTATGCCCCAAACGGTACCAAATAAACCTATATACGGACTGATAGAACCAACAGTCGCTAAAAAAGGTAAATGTGTTTCTAACTTGTCGACTTCGCGTGACATAGATACTCGCATTGCTCTGTGCGTCGCATCCATAATAGCCTCAGGTGAACAATGTGGCGTTTTACGCATGCGGGCAAATTCTTTAAAGCCTGCTTTAAACACACTTTCACTGGCGGTAGATTCACCCATTTTGTGCGAAACTTCATGATATAAATTTGCTAGCTCAACGCCCGACCAAAATCTATCTTCAAAAACTCGGCTATCTTTATGTGCTTTATTAAGAATGCTGCTGCGTTGAAAAATCATCGCCCAAGAAACAATAGATGCAACCAGTAATAAAATCATCACTGCTTTAACCAACAGGCTAGCTTGTAAAAAAAGACCGATAAAAGACATATCAGCTGACACTGTGTAATTCCCCTAAAATATATTCTGGTATACGTACCGGTTTGAGTTTTTCTAAATCTATACAAGCAATTTCAACTAAAGCTGTATTAATTACTTTATTCTCTTTTTCGATACGTTGCTCAAATTCTAATCGAGCTTTTTTTAGCGCACTAATTTTGGTCACCACAGTTAACCTGTCGTTAAACTTTGCTGCCAAAATATTATCTATAGTTATACGTTTTACCACAAAACCTATTTGTTTTGCGAGTAAACCGTCTTGTTCTATGCCCAAATGTGATAAAAATTCTGTTCGAGCGCGTTCATAATACTTCAAATAGTTTGCATGATAAACCAAACCACCCGCATCTGTATCTTCGTAATAGACACGTACAGCAAAATTAAATTCCATTGCCGCCATTATTTATTTTCTCCGGCTGCTGGATATTGCAAACCGAAATGCACATAGGCGTTAGCTGTGGCAATTCTTCCTCTAGGGGTACGTTGAATAAAACCCTGTTGGATCAAAAATGGCTCAATCACATCTTCAATTGTATCTTTTTCTTCACCTATTGCTGCGGCTAAATTATCTAAACCAACAGGGCCACCGGCAAATTTTTCAATAATGGCTTCCAACAATTTTTTATCCATATAGTCGAAACCTTTACTGTCAACATCAAGTAAATCAAGCGCTGTCGCTGCAACTTGCTCATCAGCGATACCAGCTGATTTTACATCAGCAAAATCACGTACGCGGCGTAATAACCTGTTGGCAATACGTGGCGTACCACGTGCGCGCCTTGCGACTTCTAGCGCCCCTTTGTCGTTTAAATCCATTGCCAAATGATGCGCCGAACGTTTAACAATAGATTGTAATTCATCAACCGAATAAAATTCTAATCTTTGCACTAAACCAAAGCGGTCACGCAAAGGTGAAGTAAGCGAACCAGCCCGCGTGGTAGCACCAACTAAAGTGAAAGGTGGTAAATCTAATTTTATTGAACGTGCTGCAGGGCCTTCACCTATCATAATATCCAGCTGGTAATCTTCCATTGCTGGATATAACACCTCTTCAACTACTGGGCTTAACCTGTGTATTTCGTCAATAAATAACACATCATGTGGTTCTAAATTGGTTAACAAGGCTGCCAAATCACCAGCTTTTTCTAACACAGGGCCAGAGGTGGTTTTAATGTTGACACCCATTTCATTGGCGATAATGCGCGCAAGCGTTGTTTTACCTAAACCCGGTGGGCCAAATATCAAAACATGATCGAGTGCATCCGCACGTTTACGTGCCGCTTCAATTGCAATATTCATTTGCTCAACCACGCGTTTTTGCCCTGTATAGTCGGATAACTTTTCGGGGCGAATGGCGCGGTCGATTATTTCTTCTTCTGCTTGTGCACTAGCACTGATTATTCGATCTGCTTCAATCATGTTTACAACATACTCTTAAGGGCTTGGCGAATAATTTCTTCGCTCGACAAACCAGTTTGTGCAACCTTTTTCACTGCACTTTCTGCTTGATTGGCTTTATACCCTAAAGCGATTAAGGCTTCAATTGCATCTTGGCTACTCGATTGCGCTTGGCTCGCTTGCGCAAATTGTTCTGGGGTCGACTCAGACAAGATACCAGTTGACACCATATTCGCCGACCACTTCATCAATTTGTCTTTCATTTCCAGCAATAAACGTTCTGCGGTCTTTTTACCAACACCCGGCACTTTCACCAACAAACCGAGTGATTCGTTTTGCACAATATTGATAAATTCTTCGGCACTCATAGCCGATAAAATAGCCAAAGCGAGTTTTGGCCCAACACCATTGGCTTTTAACAATTCGCGAAACAAATCTCTATGTAATCTATTATGGAAACCATATAGGGTATGCGCGTCTTCACGAATGACTTGGTGTATATAAATACTGGTTGATTGAGTCAATTCAGGTAATTTGTAAAAACTCGTCATAGGTAGAAAAACTTCATAACCTACGCCATTTACATCTATGATGCACTCTGGTGGTAGCTTTTCTATAACCTTGCCGGTTAACTTAGCTATCATACTGACTCCTAACGTAAACGACCACGCACGGTTTTACGTGCTTGGCCGGCTAAACTGACTAAACTTTGTTGAGTATGGCCGTGGCACAAAGCAACAGCTAATGCATCGGCCGCATCTGCTTGAGGCGACTTAGTTAACTTTAAAATATGGCTAACCATGTGCTGCACTTGTGTTTTTTCCGCATTACCTTTACCCACAACTGCTTGTTTAATTTGTCTGGCAGAATATTCTGCGACCGGTAATTTAGCATGCCCCGCAGCCACAATTGCCGCACCACGCGCTTGCCCAAGTTTTAATGCTGAATCTGGATTGTGTGCCAAAAACACTTGTTCAATCGCAAATAAATCAGGTTGGTATTGTTCGATTAATTGGCTAACCGCATTAAAAATAACAATTAACCTTTCAGCCAAAGGCCCGTCACCTAAACGAATACAGCCGCTGCCAAGGTAGTGAAAATGACGCCCTTGTTGGCGAACAACCCCATAACCTGTAATGCGCGAACCTGGATCTATACCTAAAATAATGCTCAAGAGCGTCTCAAAAAAGGTTACTTAAAAAAAAGGCGGTGATATCACCGCCTTACAAACAATTAATCAAGCTTATTTAGTTGGCAATTTAACTTCAATTGCAAGGTCAACTAATTGCTGTGGATTAGCCGTGCCAGGTGCGTCGGTTAACGGACATGCCGCAGTCGTTGTTTTCGGGAATGCCATTACGTCACGAATAGACGAAGCACCAGTCATTAACATAACTAAACGGTCTAAACCAAAAGCTAAACCTGCATGTGGTGGCGCACCAAATTTTAATGCATCTAATAAGAAACCAAATTTTTCTTGTGCTTCTTCTTCGCCAATACCTAAAATTTCAAATACCACTTGTTGCATATCTTGGTTGTGAATACGGACAGAACCACCACCTACTTCACAGCCATTTAATACCATGTCGTAGGCATTAGATAAGGTATTTTCTGGTTGTGCTTTTAATTCAGCAGGCGTCACACCAATTGGTGCGGTAAATGGGTGATGTAATGGGGTTAAACCACCATCTTCGAGCTCTTCAAACATTGGGAAGTCAACAACCCAAAGTGGTTTCCACTCATCAGCAACTAAACCTAAAGTTTCACCAATTTTTAATCTAAGTGCACCTATGGCTTCACTAACAACTGTGTATTTGTCACTACCAAAGAATAAGATATCGCCGGTTTCAGCTTGCGTGCGTTCCATTATCGCCAACGCTACATCTTCTGGTAAGAATTTAAGAATCGGAGACTGTAAACCCTCAACACCTTTGCTTAAATCATTTACTTTAATCCAAGCTAAACCTTTAGCGCCGTAAATACCAACAAATTTAGTTAATTCATCAATATCTTTGCGTGAAAACTTGTCTGCACCTTGTGGCACTTTAAGTGCTGCTACACGGCCTTTAGGGTCGTTTGCTGGGCCTGAGAATACTTTAAACTCAACACCTTGCATTAAATCAGCCACATCAACCATTTCTAATGGAATACGTAAGTCTGGCTTATCACTACCATATTTTGTCATGGCTTCTGCATAAGTCATGCGTGGGAATTCGCCTAAATCTACGTCCAATAAGTTACTGAATAGCTGACGTGTCATATCTTCAGTCACTGACATCACTTCATCAGCAGACATAAATGAAGTTTCGATATCAATTTGGGTGAATTCTGGTTGACGATCTGCACGTAAATCTTCATCACGGAAACATTTAACGATTTGGTAGTATCTGTCCATACCTGCCATCATCAGCAACTGTTTAAACAATTGTGGTGATTGAGGTAATGCAAAAAAGTGACCTTTATGTGTACGACTAGGTACTAAATAATCACGCGCACCTTCTGGTGTCGCTTTAGTCAAAATTGGTGTTTCAATATCTAAAAAGTCTTTGCTGTCTAGATAGCTACGAATTTGGCTAGTTACTTTTGCACGGAATTTTAGACGGTCAGCCATTTCTGGGCGACGTAAATCCAAATAACGATATTTTAATCTTTGTTCTTCAGAGTTATTTAAATGGCCGTCCATATTTAATGGTAATGGTGCAGCTGCATTTAAAATGGTTAATTCTGATGCCAAAATTTCAACTTCACCTGTCGCCATATTTTTGTTTACTTGGCTATCAGGACGGGCACGCACAGCACCAGTTAACTGAATACAAAACTCATGTTTTAATTTGTTAGCTGTTGCAAACAAATCTTCAAAGTCAGGGTCAACAACTACTTGAACTATCCCTTTCACGTCTCGAACATCTAAAAAGATTAGACCACCTAAATCACGGCGACGGTTAACCCAACCACACAGAGTTACGTTTTGCCCAACTAAAGATTGATTAATTTGTCCACAATAATGGCTTCGCATAATGAGTTTAATTCCTAGCTAGAATAATAGCGGATGTGGGAAAATCACCACATCAGCTTGTTTGATCTGAAAATTGTGCGGGATTATAGCTAGATTTAAGCAAATTTAACAGCCATCATAATGGCTAATGCCGACTTGTCATTTTTGCTTCAAGGTTATGCCACCAAGTTAAACACTTTTGCAGTAGTAAATAATTAACTGGCACCAAAAACAAAGTAACAAAAGGCGCAAATAGAATGCCAAAACCTAAGGATACAGCCATAGGTACTAAAAATTGCGCTTGTGACGAGCCATCTAAGATCAGGGGTAATAACCCAAGAAAAGTCGTCATCGAAGTTAACATAACAGGTCTAAGCCGAGTTGAAGTTACTTTCATCACGGATTCAATCACAGAATGTGTTTTTTGATATTGTTTATTGATAAATTCGACTAATACCACAGCATCGTTAACCACAACACCAACCAAGGCAATCAAACCAATAAAACTCATCATTGTCAGCTCAATAGACAATAACCAATGTCCAGCCATTGAACCAATGACACTAAATGGAATAACCGACATCACAATCAGTGGGTGAATATAAGATTTAAATGGGATAGCCAATAAACCATAGATGATAATCAGCGCTGCTAATATGCCCCACTTCAAAGAATTGAGCGTTTGTTTTAACTCACTACTTTCGCCAACCAATTTAAATTTAAGCTGCGGATAATCTTCGGCAAGCTCAAGTAAATAACCATCTAACATCTTATTTAATTTGCGAATATCAATTTTTGGATTAGAAAAGTCCGCGGATATTTCGATACTGCGTTGATGGTCAACCCGACGAATAACTTGCGGGCCAGTGTCAATGCTAAAGCTTGCCAATTGAGATAAAGGGACTTCTTTGCCGTCTTTTAAATGGATCATAAAACGTTGTAAATCTGGCAAACTACTGCGCTCATTGGCTGGTAAACGTACTTTTACTTTTACTTCTTGGCCATGACGAATAATGCGCTGAACCTCTATGCCCCAAAAACCAGCCCGAACTTGAGCGAGCAAATCTGAACGAGTCACACCCAAAGATTTCGCCAACGGCGTTAGCTCTAAAAAAAGTTGTTGCCTGCCCGGTGCATAATTGTCGGCAATGTCTTCAACAAAAGGAATAGTCGATAATTTACTTTTTATGATTTGTGCAGCTTTTTGTAGTTCAGCTAAATTTTGCCCTGAAACTCTAATGTCGATTATGTTATTCGTTTTGCCAGCTTGGGCTTCAAACACTAAACTTTCAGCGCCAATAATTGGCCCAATTAGCTTGCGCCATTCATCTTCTAATTCAAGACTAGTAATAGTTAAACTATGTTGCTCTGCTGGCACCAAATCAAAACTAACATATCCCATATATGGATTGTTTTCTTCATTTCCAGCCGCACCAGTAACCGAAACTATGTTGCGGATGATGCTAGTGCCCGTTGGTTGATCAACATAACGACTACGTAATCTTTGTGCTTGTTCACTAATATGCTGAATATTGCGGTCAACTATATGGGTATTTGTCCCTGCCGGCATAGTTAATACAACTTTAACTTGATCACTGGTGATCTTTGGGAAAAACACAAATTTGTTTTCACCAGTAAACACCGCCGAGACAACCACTAAAAAGAAGCCAAAAAATATCACCAAACAGCTAAATTTGTATTGAATACACCAAGCAAGCGCAGGTCGATAATAACGCTCACTATGATATGCAAATGCCTTATTAATATTATGCTGCCACTTAGCCAACCCCTTCATTTGATTGCCTGTTTCCAAACGAACAAATTTGAGCCTAGCCGGCAACACCCATTTAGTTTCAATCAAACTAAATAACAATACAGGGATCACCACAGCGGCAATCTGGCTCAAAATAATCCCTTGACTACCAGCGACAAAAAACAACGGGATAAATGCAACAATAGTTGTGAGCAGCCCCAAGGTTACAGGCTGGGCAACTTCTTTGGTCCCGGCAATAGCCGCATGTAAACCAGACTCTGCATGCTCCAAATGGCTATAGACGTTTTCACCTGTGACGATAGCGTCATCCACCACCATACCCAGCACCAAAATAAAACCAAACATACTGATAAGATTGAGGCTGACACCAAATAACGGCATAACGGCAAATGCGCCTAAAAAACTTAACGGAATACCTAAAAACACCCAAAACGCCACCGCAGGACGCAAAAACAATGTCAGCATCAATAACACTAAAATACTGCCGTATACAGCACTGTCGACCATACCTGAAATACGGTTTTCCAAACGTTCAGCGTTATCACTCCAGTGACCGATATAAATACCTTGTGGCAGACTGTGTTGTTTTTGTTGGACAAAATCTTTAACCAGATGGGCAATGCGAATCGCATTTTGTTTTTCCGTTTGCTGCACTTCCATAAATACCGCAGGATAACCATTAAACCTTGTACTCAATGCTACTTCGGCAAAACCATCATCAATATTAGCGATTTGGTGTAGTTTGACCGTACTGCCATCTCCTTGATATTTAACCACTATATTATTGAGCGCTTCGCCGGTATATGCCTGACCTTGCGAACGAATGATAATGTCGCCGTTAGGTGAATATAAATAGCCAGCCGATAAGTCTTGTGCGTTCTCAGCTATCGCTCTTGCAACTTGGTCAAAACTTAATTGGTACTTCTGCAAATTTTCTGTTGGTATCTGAATAGATATTTCATAGTCTGGCGCATGTTTCATCACAATTTTACGCAGTTCAGGTAAGGTCGCCAACTCACTGTAAATTTGCTCAGCATAACGACGTAAAACTTGTTGCGGCTGTTCGCCGTATATCACTACACCTAATACTTGGGTAAATTCGTTTTTGATTTGTATTTTGGGATTATCAATTTCTTTCGGCAGAGTATTAATTGCGTTAATTTTTAGCTGAATTTTTTGCATTGCATCTGTGACATCGACATTATTATGCAACCTAGCCACTACGTGACTGTATTCTTGGCTCGACTGGCTTTTTATCTGCTTAACTTCAGCCAGCTCTCGCAGCGCAGATTCAATATGCGTGGTCACTTTAAGCTCAACGTCAGACGGCACTGCCGCCGGATAACGCACATGCACTTCAACTTGTTCAGCTTCTAACTTTGGTAGTACTTGTTGTGGTATTTGGTAAACCAATGACCAAGCGCCAGCTAACAACAAACAAGCCATAAGTAAATTAGCGGCTATATCATTTTTCGCAAACCATGCAATCATTGAACACCAGCCACAGTAAATGCATTGACATGAATATTTTCTGGCACTTGCCCTAGCGGGGTGACAACTAACGAGTCTCCATCATTTAAACCTTTTTTGACCACCACGTTTTGATGATCGCGCCAGACAATATCGAGTTTACGTTTTATCAGCTCGTTACCTTTAACAACATAAGCATATTCATTTTGATAAACTGCTTGTGGTGAAATAACAAATACATCAGACACTTGCACGCCATTAAAATAAGCAGTGACATATTGACCAATTTTTAGTGGCTGATCATATACACTCGACTGGTAAGGTTTAGGAATAGAGACAATGACATGCAATTGCTGACTCGCGCTATCAATAGCCCCTTCGGTTCGAATCAGTTTTCCTTGCCACTGCGAGGTTTTGCCTAGGTTAGATGTAATGGTCACATTGGTCGCAGCATCAATTTCAGTCTCGCCTTTTACAACACTTGGTAATTTAACCAATGGCAAATCTTCGTTATTGAGTGGCAGCCTAACTTCAAATGCATCAATGGCGTAAATTTCTCCTAGAACATTATTTGCCCCAATCACCTGACCTATAGCAACGTTTTTCTTCAGCGTATATCCATCGTAAGGCGCGGTAATTTCAGTGCGTTCCAAATTAAGCTTTGCTTTATTCAGTTTAGCTTCGGCTGAAACTAAATTGGCTTCAGCGGCGGCAAGTTGCGGTTTGCGCAATACCAAATCGGGTGGAATACTATCCCCTTGCGCTCTATGCCAATCTTGTTTAGCTTGTTTGGCTTTAGCGAGTTCTTGTAAATAATTTTGTTTAGCGTTGAGGTAACCCGCGTTGGCAACGTCGACATCTGATTGATAGTCGCGTTTATCAATCGCGACCAACAATTCACCTTGTTGGAAAAATCCACCATTAAAAAAACCAGTATTTAAGTAGGTAATTTGCCCTCCAATTTGACTCACCACCTGGCCTTGAGTGCGAGCTTGTACCCGTCCATACGAAGCAATAACAGGGGTAAAAGATTGTTTATTTATCATCTGCACTTCAACATTTAGTTGCGCTTTTTTTGGCACTTGTACAACCAAGCCGTCGTCATCCGTTAACCAATAAAGAGCGATAAACAAACTAAATAAGGTTGCCAGTACAAGAGGAAAGCTATCTCGCATTATTATTATCCTAGGGCAAAAGTAATTAACAGAGTATGCAACAGTCTAAGCTTAGAATTAACTTTTTGTTTTAACAAACTAATAACTTAATTTATCTCCACGCAAAATCCCCCCTTATTGCAGCAATTACCTGAAGTTTAGGGTAGAATCCGCCCAACCTAGCAACAAAGCCTATTTAAACTTTAGAAATGAGCAAAAGAGATAACATATACGCCAATCCACAACATCAAGTGAAAGACTTTGTTTTTGATGACAGTGTTGTTGATGTTTTTTCCGACATGATTGAACGCTCGGTGCCGGGTTATCAAACCATCATTTCAACCATAGGTCATTTAGCCAAAGCCTATGTAACAGATGATAGCCACATATATGATTTAGGTGCATCTTTAGGCGCAGCCAGTTTATCCATGCGCCGTAATATTACCAGTGCCAACAATACTTTATTTGCAGTTGACTATTCTCAACCTATGGCTGAAAAATGTCGCAAACATTTGCTCAATTACAAATCCAATGTGAAAACCATTGTCTTATGTGATGATGTACTTAAATTGGATATTCACAATGCCTCTATGGTGGTGTTGAACTTCACGCTGCAATTTATTGCGGCCGATTTGCGTGAACAATTAATTAAACAGATATACCAAGGATTAAATCCGGGTGGCATTTTGGTCTTATCCGAAAAACTCATTTTCAACCAAGATAAAATTCAACATACACTCAATGATTTGCATCTTGATTTTAAGCGTGCCCATGGCTACAGCGAACTTGAAATCAGCCAAAAACGCACCGCAATAGAAAACGTAATGAAACCAGACAGTTTAGATACCCATTACCAAAGACTAAAAAATGCTGGATTTAACCAATTTAATCAGTGGTATCAGTGTTTTAATTTTTCTTCGCTAATTGCTATAAAAGACTAGAGCTTAAACCGCATGTTTAACCAATTTTACCAAGACATACTCAATAATCAGCTACACAGTTGGATAGAAACCATGCCTGCGCTATTAGCAGATTGGCAAAAAAACGCCCTGCATGGCGAATTTAAAAGCTGGCAAAAAACCATTGAAAATTTGCCTGAAGCCACGGCAACTTGTGTTGAGCTTAAATCAGCAGTGGCTATCGGCCACAGCGACGACTTAAACCTAGGTCAACAAAAACGCTTAGAAGTTTTATTAAAACAATTTATGCCTTGGCGCAAAGGCCCTTATCAGCTATTTCATATTGATTTGAATACAGAATGGCGCAGTGACTGGAAATGGGACAGGCTCCTACCCCACATTCAGCCATTAAAAAACCGCACTGTGTTGGATGTAGGCTGCGGCAACGGCTACCACATGTGGCGCATGTTAGGTGAAGGCGCAAAATTTGTGGTTGGCGCAGACCCTTCGCAATTGTTTGTAGTGCAATTTCAAGCAATGCAAAAATATGCTCAGCAACCGGGCATACATTTATTGCCGTTAGGTGTGGAACAGCTGCCAGCAAGTAACGCATTTGACACAGTATTTTCTATGGGTGTTTTATATCATAGACGCAGCCCATTTGAATTTTTGCAGCAACTAAAAGACCAGCTTAGACCCGGTGGTGAATTAATCCTTGAAACCATAGTTGTTGCAGGGGATGAAAATACTGTTTTAGTACCAGGTGAGCGTTATGCAAAAATGCGCAACGTCTGGTTTATTCCAAGCAGCAAAGCTTTATGCCACTGGTTAAGTCGACTTGGTTTCAAAAATATTCGAGTTGTAGACGAAACCGTCACTTCGTTAGACGAACAAAGAAAAACGGCTTGGATGGAGAACGAATCATTAGCTGACTTTTTAGATGCTGACGACATCAATAAAACTGTCGAAGGTTATCCTGCACCGATTCGTGCTGTGATAATCGCCAATAAATAGTTGAAGTAATTAACATTTGCACATAGGCTTAACTTTACCAAAATATAAGTTAGCAAAAGCATTAGGAAAAAATAATAATGAACCAAGCTGAAATCACTAAATTGATGCAAGAATCAGCACAAGATGCCGTTAGCTATATTAATGAAGAATATGGTGTACAGCTTGACTACTCGATTGAAAGCATAGCGCAAATTGATAAAGCAATTTTGTGGAGCATAGCTAAGTTAAAAGATGAAACCGACCGCAAACAAGACTTTATCTTTGTCATTTGTAATATGCTCGGCGCTTATATGGGAGAAACTTTCCGTAAACATATAGGTGGTGAATGGTTATATGATGATTCAGATCCAAATGCACCAACTGTCATGTTGGCTTTTTCCGGCCATACATTTGCATTTCCTGGTATTTGTTATCAAAAACTCGTGGTTGATGTGAATACAAATGTCCGTCGTTATTTTGAAATGGCGATTAGCAACGTAACTCAGTGACAAAAAATAACCAACAAATTGCTAACTTTGTAAAATCTTATATATACTGAAGGAATTAGATAAAAATTTAGACAAATTGGATGTTATGCAAAAACAAAGTATTTTCACGTTTGCCACTTTAGCTCTACTCGTTGCTGCAAGTTCTGTGCGTGCTTCTGAAATTACTTTGTTGACTTGGCCCGAATATATATCACAATCCCTGTTAGATGCTTTCCATAGCCAAACTGGCACACGCGTAAAACAAATCCATTACGACTCTGATGACGCTAGAGATCGGCTGCTTAATTTAACCCAAGGTCAAGGTTACGACATAGTGCTAACCAGTAGGGTTAGATTACCCATGTACCAAGAGCAGCAATGGTTAGATAGTTATGACAAATCTCAACTATCAAATTTACCCCACATAGAAGCCAAATGGCAGCATGCGGCGAACGAATTTGGCGACTATTGTGTGCCCTATTTTTGGGGCACTATAGGTATTCTTTACAATAAAAAATTTGTCACTCAACCACCAACTAGCTGGCAAAGTTTTTTTGCACAAATGCCCCAATATTCGGGCAAAATAAATTTACTCAATGATTCGCGTACTTTATTACCCATGGCGTTAATCGCAGCAGGGTTTGACAGCCATTCTGACGACCAAAGGCAAATTAACCAAGCAGCAACACTTATCCATCAACAGCTTAATCACATCAACAGCTTTAGCGCATTAAATTTAGATGAAAATAACCGACTAAATAAAGAAGAAATCTGGATTTCCATGGCATACAACGGCGATGCACTTTACCTAAAAGCACTTAATCCAGATCTTGAATTTATCCAGCCTTCCGACGGCACGAATGCTTGGCTAGATTGTTTAACCATAAGTAAAGCGAGCGGACAAAAAGAGCACGCACACCAATTTATCAACTTTTTATTAGAGCCAAAAAACTCGATGCAACTCGCGTTAGATTTACAATACCCAACACCAAATTTAACCGCGTTTAAGCTGCTACCAGAAGAAGTTCAAAACAACCAAACCTTATATCCCAAGTTATCCGCTAAAGTGCAACTCAACAAAGTGATTGCAGCAACGACTGAGCGTTACTTCCAAATGACTTATAAACAGCTGGTATTTGCCCATAAACAGCTTAGCCAAGGAAGACCATGAAACTCAGCAACAAACTGATTGTACTTATATTGTTGCTCGTAGCTTTGCCAATGACTGGTATAGGTTTATATGCCATTTATATGTCGGTGGATAATAATAGATACCAGTTTAACAACCGTCTAAAAAATCAAGTTGCCCAGCAAGCTTTTACCTTAGAGCATTATTTCTCTGATACACATTCGATCCTCGAGCTTCTTAGTCGCAATACCAGCTTAATTGAATATATTCAGCGCAGCCAAAACAACCAAAGATATACCCTGCTGTTACCTCAAATACTCGACAATTTTGCTCAATATATTCAGTCGTACCCCAAAATCGACGAAATCCAACTTATTCGACCAAATGGGTTAATAGATGCTCGACTTGCTGCCGATTTTAGTCCAATCAATGAGCAATGGCTGACCCAGACTAGTTGGTTTGACAAGCTAGACCAAACAATTGATCTGCAGTTTATTTTTGCAAGTGAACAACCAATGTTTCCCAGCTTATACGCAATTCGCAAGTTAGAATTAGCCAATAAAAGCCATTGGGGTTACCTGCTGATTAAAGTGAACCCAGAAACCATTCACAACGTCATTCACAATATTGTTGGTGACTCAGGAATAAATGTATTGGTGGACAGGCAAGGAGAAATTCTTGTTTCCAGTTTTAGTTACCCGAGTCGCAAACTACCGCAATATCTCAACAATCAACTGCAAAGTACTTCAGCTAATCTGATTCAAACTTATTTTAATGATCAAGATTTGCTGATCGCTAAACAGCCGATTAATGGTGATTTTGTGCTGGCAACCGCAGTACCGTCAAACGAATTAGCCATCACAAAACATATATCCTACATTGTTTTATTTGCGGTACTTATATCTATGTTATTAACCAGTTGGTTAATCTTCTTTTCGTTAGAAAAACTCATTTTAAAACCTATAGCTCAATTGAATGCCGCGAGTAAATCAATTGCATCAGGAAAACTTGTGATGCGCTTACCGAGCAATCGAAATGACGAAATGGGTCGACTATTTGAATCTTTTAATCGCATGGTCAATTCAATTAAACAAGCTCGTAGTAGCATAGAAGATTATAAAGATCATCTAGAAGAAAAAGTGCAATCACGCACACTTGCTCTGCAAAACGCCAATCGAGAATTAACCCAAGCACGGATCCTTGCAGAACAAGCAAGCGAACTAAAAAGTCGTTTTCTGGCTAACATGAGTCATGAGATACGCACGCCTCTGACAGCTATCTGTGGTTTTACCGAGCAAGCCTTAGTCCATCAAAACGATGCGCAATTACGCAACGAATTGTTAGAAAAAGTTTTGAGTAGCAGCAACCATTTAATGTCGCTGATAAGTGATATTTTGGACTTATCAAAAATTGAGTCTGGCAAACTTGAGGTTGAATCAATCTCTGTTGAGCTAAGCCAAATGCTTACAGAACTGAGCAATATTGCCGAGAAGTTATGCCAAGAAAAAGCTTTAGCTTTTACCATTAATTTAGCCGACGCTTTACCCGCTAAGTTTAAATCTGACCCAACACGATTAAAACAAATCTTGATAAACTTAGTTTCAAATGCAGTCAAATTTACCCATGAGGGTAGTATAAAAATTGAAGTTGCATATGACCCGCTAAGCCAACACCTGTCATTTAGCATATTAGATACAGGTATTGGGCTGTCAACCAAAGCGCAAGCCAAATTATTTCAGCCTTTTGTCCAAGCCGATTCTAGCACCACTCGAAAATATGGTGGCACAGGTCTAGGTTTAGCTGTCAGCCAATCTTTAGCTGAATGCCTAGCGGGTTCTATTTCGGTTAGGAGCCAAGAAGGAAAAGGCTCTGTTTTTACCCTGACTTTAGATTTGTCACAACAACAAGTAGCTAACTTAACCTCAATAACCCTGAATAACAGTCTATTGAAAAAGGCCACAACCCAACTGGATTTATCAACGGCTGAAATATTATTAGCTGAAGATAACCCAGACAATCAACGCCTAATCCAATTAATTCTTGCTCCGACTAAGGTAAATATTCAAGTGGTTAATAACGGCCAAGAAGCGGTTGAAAAATGTTTAATTGAGGACTTTGACTTAGTACTTATGGATATGCAAATGCCGATTATGGGAGGCTTAGAGGCTACTCAATTAATTCGACAAACCGGTTTTGAACAACCTATTATTGCATTAACTGCAAATGTAATGCGTGAAGAAATATCTCATTATTTAGAGCAAGGCTGCAACGGTCACATAGCTAAGCCAATAGACTCAAGCATATTGTTAGAAACCTTAGCTAAATATCTGCTAAATGATAATCAACAAGCACAGGCGATTGACTTCGAACAAATAGCAGCTAACCTTAAAAATAACGAAGATGTACAACAACTTACTGATGAGTTTTCTCGAAAGTTACCAGGGCAGTTGGCCGAAATGCAGCAAGCTTTAAACAGCGAAGATTTTCAACAACTTGCGTTGATTGCTCATACATTAAAAGGCAATAGTGCCAGTTTTGGCAAACAAGAATTAGCCAAACCAGCAGCTGAACTGGAGCAAGCAGCATATACTTGTAACATTAGTTTAGTACAAAAGAAATTTGTAAACTTACAGAGTTTAATTACCAGTCAAAATTTCAAGGAAGCTTAATGAACGACAAAAAAAAATTAACACCGCTTCGTAGCGAAAAAGTGCTGATTGTCGATGACTGCCGCATTATGCGTGATTATTTGCGCCAAATGCTACTCGAAATGGGTTTTAGTCGCTTTGTAGAAGCGGATAACGCTGAAGAAACATTAGAGAAATACCAAACAGAGCAGCCTAATATAGTCTTTTTAGACATAATGCTCGATGAAGAAGATGGTTTGATCGTATTTGAACAGCTGTTGGCTAAAGATGCTAATGCTAAGGTGGCCATTATCAGCGCACATTCAACCGCCGACAATGTAAAAAAAGCGATGTCACTAGGCGCGAAAGGCTTTCTGGTAAAACCATTTCAACCTAAAAAGCTATTTGTAACCTTAAAAAATATGGGCTGTGAGTTTGTTGGCTAAAACCACTCTTTCCACCAGCCCTTTTCTAACTCTTTAAAGGCTAAATTAAGTAATAGCGCCATATCCAAATATCTGAGTTTGGAAGAGTTAGATTTAACACTCACGCCCTGCTGCAACAATTTAGTTTCTAATTGTCCATACCAGTTTACTAAACTCATAGGCAAAGGTTGTTGTGCTCTTTTCCCCAACCAGTAATAACCTTGTAGTGGCATACTTAATATTAAACATGCCATTGCCAGTGCTTGTGGCATAAATTCATAACCTAATACTGCGACCTGAATACAAAATGAAATAATCGCGATAATTGGCAGAAACATAGCCGCAAATTGAGTTGCTTTGATTACTCGACATTCAGGGAAGATAGCATATAGCTGAGGTTTAACCGGCCATTTTTTACTATATTGGTGACCAGTAACAAGATCATGAAAGAGATTTGACAACATATTGGGTACCCCACACACAGCGACGCTGTTAGTATTTATAATATGTCATCCTTGAGCAGGATCAAGTTGATTTATGATAAAAAGGTCAAACTTTATCAGTTTGACCTTGTTATCTGGCGTAATGAGTTATTTAACCACTACAGTTGAACTGTCATTAATATCGATTTCTGTGCCACCACTTGCCAAGAAGCTTGCAATACTGGTTTGCATTTCTGTTGTCACTGTCGCATTGACTGATGGATCAAGCAACGAGCTATGCCCACCAGTATTGTAACGAATCAAACCAGATGTCGGCGTGTCACCTTCCACATCCGCTGTGACTGCAGATATACCTAACAATCGAGCAAAACTTTCTGTTCCGGAAGTTGGTAAACCAGGTACCCCACCAGTAAAAGGAGGGATAACTTGATCCCAAGTTGTAGGATCTAGACCATCACCAAAAATTTCTGTTATCAATACAGGCATTCCACTTGCAGCTAACCAGCTAGCATATCGATTTGGGTCACCTTCATCCAACATAGTTTGCACTGCAAATCCATATTGACTGATAACACTGCTAATCGCAGTCACACCCGCAGGATTAGTTGTCGCCAACACAGCTAAATAATTATCAAAATGTTGATTATGATCCGCGGCCGTCAAAGCTTGTAAATCCGCACCATTTTGCGCTAGGTAGGTCGCATATCCTTGAGCTAACGCTGCTAAACTTGCATTATCACTACTCAAGTTTGCAAGCAGTACACTGCCCTTAATAAATCGACCGAACGAACCACTGTCTAATAAAAAGTTCGCCACACCACCGGAGGCGTTGGCAAATACACCAGCCTTGACTGTAAATAAAGCATCAGCACCTGCTTGCGCTAACTCATCAGAGCCAAGTGCAGCAAAACCTGTATTAGCAATTGCAGTAAAACTAGCACCAACAATTCCACCTAAGCTGTGACCGACAAATGAAACGTTAGAAACATCGAGCATTTGTCCATCAAACTCTTGCCCAGCCAAACTCGCAATTGCGGCTCTAAGACGTAATAAATCAACAATGCTTTGACGCATGTTGTCGCGCATAGCTCGAGCGTTTTGCAAATTCATATACGCAGTCGCGCCCTTTTCATCGTTTGCAACCACATCAGCATTGCCATCACCCGTGACATCAAAGCCGCGCGAACCATGTAACACCATATCCATTGCAATTGTAGCGAAGCCAGCTTTGCTCAATGCCGCAGTTAGCGCCAACATATCTTCTTTGCGACTGGTTATACCGTGTTGCAAAATAACTACAGGCCAGCCTGCTGTTGGCATTTGCACATTTGCTTGATTAAAAATGCTGACATAAGCGGCATCTGGCACAGTCACCTGCAAGTTAGTGTTCACTAAACTTTTAACTGCCGGCACTGGATTATATTGGGTAGTATTGCGCTCAGTATCTAAACCTAAATCGCGTAAACCTAAAGCTTTACATGTCGCATCGTTAGCACCGGCTGGCAATGCATTCAAATCTACACCAGCAGCTTGTGCACCTAACAAAGTTGCTCCACTATCACACATAGCTTGCCACCAAGCACCATCACCTGTTGCACCCGTTGGATTGTCAACGCTCGCTGTACCATTGTAATACGGTAATGTGATGTTAGATGTATACAATTTGGCACCACAAAAACCAATAGCGCCCTGCTCTGCCGCACTGGCAGTGCCAGCTTGAATTTTACCCAATAGGGTTTGGCATGAATCTGCGCTGAGCTTTAACGCAGTTTTAACATCTAAACCAGTAAAAACTGGCGTTGCCATAGTTGGCATAGCGGCAGGATTACTCACCATTAATTTTTTCAATGCTGGCAATGAAGTAGCAGATTGGGTGGTGACGGCTGCAGTCAGAATAACCGAATCTAAATCGACACCTTGGGTTGCAATAGCGGCTTCAAATGAGTTTATTGCGCCTTGCAAGGCTAATTGGGACTCACTGCCAAGTGGATGCGTATTAATATTTTGTCGAACCGTTAGGTAAGTAGCCGACGGCTCTAGCGGTCGCGACAAACCATCTTCCAACATATTGGTCACTGTTACAATGTAAGTTGATTGTGCATCCAAAGGTTTCATCGGCACAATAGCAATACTTTCGCTGCTGGCTTTTTGTGTAACAAAATCAACGCCAAAAGTTAACTCACTGACAATTTTACACGCTGCGCCTCTTGGCACTGCAGCACATTCAGTGTGGTTTGGATCTTGTGAACCACCCATAATAGCTTTGAAGATTCGAACTGCACCCGGTGTTTGCGCTGAGGTTTCGTCTATACCTTCAGCTGCTGCCGGTACTGAAAAAGCTATGGTAAAAGGTTGTTGATAAGACCAGCCATCTAGTGATGACAAAGCAACAGAAGGATCGGTAAAATCAGTGGCATCAACCACAGGAATATTTAACGTGCCATCTGTTGTACCAGAAAATAATAAGTCATTAGGAACAGACAGTACCGAAGCGCTTGGGTCGTAACTAACACGCGACTTAGCCACAACTGGCTGATTTTCAGTACTATTTTGTCGGTCTTCAATAGTCTCGTTGTCGCACGCGCCTAACATGGCGATAGATAAGGCGATGATTCCAAGTTTAAATTGCTGCATTTTATTCCTCTGCTTGTGTGGCTGCAGTAATAGCTGATTATTTCAATTTATGTTTATCTAGCTACACACTGATTAGACCAGTTAAAAGTAACCTAAAATTCGCGTTTTAGCCAGACACTTGTAAATAAAAAGTAAATTATCTTAGAGCGTGGTAACCTTTTGAGTATAGTTTTGCAGCCGATTTTGCGCAATTTATACAAGGCAGAGCGATTGCTGTATGGTTGTTCCATATAAAAGAGCGATAACGCAGTAAAAATTGCGCAAAATCCCTGCCCAAAGGGTTCAATTAAAAACACTTTACTCTTCGTTGCTAGATTTTGACTTAGCCCACTAGGCCTTCAATCAAGCGCCTTGATTAAAGTGTTTTTAATTTGAACAAAATCTATACTCCAAAGGTCACCGCGCTCTCATTAAAGTCAATGCTTGCAAAAATTACAAACCTTTATCTTGATTTTGTTGTGTTTCTAAGGACAATGAGCCTCTACCCAAGCAAGACATGATTCATTAGGAATGCAATTAAAGTATTTAAATATTGTTGCAATTGGCGGCGGCCATGGACTTGGCAAAGTACTCAACACCTTCGCAGATCTTGGTGCCAACTTAACCGGCATAGTTGCTACCACAGACAATGGTGGTTCCACCGGTAGACTCAGAGAAAACAACCAAACCATAGCTTGGGGCGACTTGCGTAATTGCATTACTCATCTAGCACAAAGTCAATTGGGTTCAAAACTACTTAACTACCGTTTTGACGGTGGTGAACTGGATAAACATTGTTTAGGAAACCTAATATTTTTTGCGTTGGAACAGCTCGATGTTAAACCGGTTGAAATCATGGAAATTGTTCGACGTTTGCTAAAAATTGAAAGCAAACTCTACCCTATGACAGAGCAGCCGACTGATTTAATCGGTCGTTTTGCCAATCAACAAATTCACGGTGAAGTGGCGATAGATAACCAAAATGATATGCCGGATAGCTTGTCATTAGTCGATAATGTAACAGCGCCATCGCGCGCTCTACGGGCTATTTTTAATGCAAATGTCGTTTTGCTTGGGCCTGGGAGCTTTTTAACCAGCGTCATGCCAGCTTTACTAGTGGACGATATTTATCGCGCAATTAGCGAATCAAACGCCAAAGTGATATTTATTGATAACTTGGGTGTCGAGCACGGCACTTGCCAAAATACCAGTTTGCAAAGCCGTTTAGACTGGTTACAACAGCTGAGACCAGAGATGGTGATTGACGGCATACTTTCTGGAGCAGACGCAAATGACGAGGGCAAGGTTGAGCTTAAACAAGCCAAACCTGTAACCCACATTAGAGCCGAGTTATCTGATGCTGAAGTGTATTATCGCCATGACGAAAAGAAATTGAGGCAAGCATTAACCGAGCTAATTAGCTCGATTTGTCATCCTCACTAATACGGCTCGCTACCGCACCAGTTTGATCTCGATATTTTGCGTCTTCACGTTTATTGTATGGACGCAGCGCACTGCCACTCATAGTTTCAAAATTAAGCGCACCAATTTTCATTTTCGGACGCAACGCCAGTGGTAATTTACCACTATTAAAAAACTCTAAAACAATTTGCCCAGACCAACCCGGATCAATTCTATGTGCGGTTACGTGCACCATCAAACCTAAACGCGCAAGCGAGCTGCGGCCATCTAACCAACCAACAATATTATCCGGTAAAGTGACTGATTCATGGGTCATAGATAAAGCCAGTTCACCTGGGTGCAAAAAGAAAGCATCACCATCAGCAATTTCAATTTCATCTGACATAATAGAATTAAGTGCTTTGTTTACTTCGTGTTTTGGGCCACTTAAATCTATGTAAGGCGCAGCGTGGTCTTGAAAAACTCTAAATTTATTGCCAAGTCGAATATCCACACTAACACCGCTGATCATATCGTTGCTCGGTCTAGGTTGGATGTTAATATTGCCTTCATCTAACATGGCAATGATATCTTTGTCGCATAAACGCATGGTACTTGCTCAACTAGTCTTTTATCTGAATACTCGGAATATTCTGTCCAACCGACTTAGCAGGCTCAAGTGCACAGAGTTGTGCGGCTAACTTTAATGCCATTTGGTTAAATTGAACAAAATAAGGAGCGCTATTAAACCCTGTTCCGTCACCATTATCCATACTTTGACGAATTTTTATATCAAGTGGTAATTGGGCTATTAATGGAATTTGGTGTTTTTGCCCAAGTTTATCGCCGCCATCTTGACCAAAAATTGCTTCGGTATGACCACATTCACCACAAGTATACAAGCTCATATTTTCCACCACACCAGCAACCGGAATATTTAACTTGTTAAACATAGCTATGGCTTTTTCCGCATCAGCCAGCGCTATATTTTGTGGTGTTGTTACCACCAGCGCACAACTTAATGGCATTTGTTGGGTGAGTGTTAATTGAATGTCACCCGTGCCCGGCGGTAAATCAATAATCAACACATCGAGTTCACCCCACAAGGTTTCATTAAACAATTGCATGAGTGCCCTACTTGCCATTGGCCCACGCCAAATGGCTGCATCTTCCGCCGGCACCAAATAACCGATCGAGTTACTCACTATGCCTTCAGCGCTAACCAAAGGTTTCATCCATTTTTGTTCGACTGCTTCTGGCTGTTGTTTATCTAAACCCAACATAATTGGAATAGATGGGCCGTAAATATCCGCATCTAAAAGCCCAACCTTTAAACCTAAATGTTTTAAGCTGCGGGCTAAATTGACACTAACGCTCGATTTACCCACACCACCTTTGCCTGAGGCGACTGCAACTATATGTTTAATGTTGCTACGTACATTTGTACTTGCACGATTTAGCGTTGAACCTGAATCAAGTAATTGGGCAATTAACCCAGCTTCATCTGATGATTTATCCAAGATTGTTTTAGCCTGAGGCTTTTTTAAATTAAAAATTTGCTTAAACACAATAATTCACGCCTAAAAGTCAGTTTGCAGATGAAATTAACCGCTATTTTCAGTAGTATTCACCCAATTCGCAAACCTTATTAATTTATCATCCAAAAATATATGACTGACAGCAGAAAAATCCTTGTTACCTGTGCATTGCCGTATGCCAACGGCTCACTTCATTTAGGCCATTTATTAGAACATATTCAAACTGATGTTTGGGTACGTTTTCAAAAATCTCGTGGCAATGAAACCTACTTCGTTTGTGCATCTGATGCACATGGCACGCCTATTATGCTTAAAGCAGACGAGTTAGGTATCAGCCCTGAAGACATGGTTGAACAAATGCGTGCAGAGCACATGCAAGACACTGCTGACTTTTTAGTTGAGTTTGACAACTACCACTCTACTCACTCAGAAGAAAACAAAGTATTGGCGCAAAGTATTTACACTGAGCTTGAGAAAAAAGGTCACATTGGTAAACGCACAATTGAACAGTTATTCGATCCAGTAAAAGAAATGTTTTTACCGGACAGATATGTAAAAGGTGACTGCCCTAAATGTGGCGCGGACGATCAGTACGGCGACAACTGTGATAAATGTGGTTCAACTCATTCACCAACTGAGCTAAAAAATCCACGTTCAACTGTGTCTAATGCCACACCTGTTATGAAAGAAAGTGAACATTATTTCTTTGAACTCGACCAGTTCCAAGACATGTTACAAACTTGGTTAAAATCAGGTGCTTTACAAGAGCAAGTTGCGAATAAATTATTAGAATGGTTTGGTGACGGTTTACGCGGTTGGGATATCAGCCGTGACGCACCTTATTTTGGCTTTAACATTCCAGGTACAACAGATAAATTTTTCTATGTTTGGTTGGATGCACCTATAGGTTACATGAGTAGCTTTAAAAACTTATGTGATAAAAAAGGTATAGATTTTGATGCATTTTGGAAACTAGATTCTAACGCTGAGTTACACCACTTTATTGGTAAAGACATCATTAATTTCCATGGTTTATTCTGGCCGGCAATGTTAGACGGCGCAGGCTATCGTAAACCAACAGGTGTACATGCACATGGATTTTTAACCATAGACGGCGAAAAAATGAGTAAGTCTAAAGGCACATTTATTAAAGCCAGAACTTACTTAGAACATTTAAATCCTGAATACTTACGTTATTACTACGCGGCTAAACTGACACAAAGAGTGGATGATTTAGACTTAAACCTAGATGATTTTGCCAAACGGGTAAATTCAGACCTAGTCGGAAAATACGTAAACATCGCCAGCCGCTGTGCTGGTTTTATCACTAAGTTTTTTGACGGCAAGCTCAGCGATACAGTGCTACAACCAGAGTTATTAGCAAGTTTTGCTCAAGCCGCTGATACTATAGCTAACCATTATGAACAAAGAGACTTCAGTAAAGCAATACGCGAAATTATGGCGCTAGCAGACAAAGCTAACCAATTTATTGCCGATGAAGCTCCCTGGGTATTAGTTAAAGAAGAAGCAAGTTTAGAGCGTGCACATCAAGTCTGTTCATTGGCGATTAACTTATTCCGAGTATTAACTATTTATTTGCAGCCTGTTTTACCAAAACTGGCAAATGAAGTCGCGGCTTTCTTAAACGACGAGCTAACTTGGGACAAACACAATACAGTGTTAACTGGCCATGCAATCAATAAATTTAAACCTTTATTGCAACGTTTAGACACTAAAACAATCGACAAAGTGATTGAAGCGTCGAAACAAAGCACACCTGCGGCGAAAAAAGCGCAACCGGCAAAAGCTGCGAAAACAGAAGCTAAAAAAGCTGATGAAGCCATTGCGCCTGAAATTGAATTTGACGATTTTGCCAAAATTGATTTGCGTATCGCAAAAATTGTTAGCGCCGAACATGTTGAAGGTGCAGATAAGCTATTAAAAATTCAAGTGGATATAGGCACAGAACAACGCCAAGTATTTGCCGGCATAAAATCAGCTTATCAACCCGAAGACTTAGTCGGTAAACTGACTGTAGTTGTGGCCAACTTAAAACCGCGAAAAATGCGTTTTGGTATGTCAGAAGGCATGATTTTAGCAGCGGGCCCAGGTGGACAAGATTTATGGGTATTACACCCAGACCAAGGTGCACAACCTGGCATGCGAGTTAAATAGTCATGGCGGATACTTTTAAAATCACCTTAGCGAGCAAACGTGAAAAATCTGTATTGCGTCGCCACCCGTGGATTTTTTCCCGTGCAATTGAAAAACTAGATGGTGAACCTAAATTAGGTGATACGGTTGAAGTGTATGCAAAAAATGGTCAGTGGTTAGCCCGTGCGGCTTTCTCGCCACATTCACAAATACGTGCACGTGTATGGACTTATGAGCAAAACCAACAAATCGACCAAAGCTTTTTTCATCAGCGTATTCAAACGGCTTATCAAAGCAAAAGTGCATTAATTAACAATAGTGATGCACTTAGAGTGATAGCCGGTGAATCAGACGGTTTACCCGGTTTAACTGTTGATTTATATAAAGACATCTTAGTCTGTCAGTTTCTTGCTGCTGGGGTTGAAAAACACAAAGCTGATATAGTTGCAGCACTTGAACAGGTATTTCCACAGCTTGCTATTTATGAACGCTCTGATGTGGATGTTAGACAAAAAGAAGGCTTAAAACCTATTTCTGGTTGGTTAAAAGCAGGCGCACAAACCTCAACTTGGATCAACGAAGCTGGTAGCCAAATTTTAGTTGATGTTGAACAAGGGCATAAAACCGGTTTTTATCTTGACCAAAGAGACAACCGCTTAATTGCTGCAGACTACTGTAAAGGCAAACAAGTATTAAACTGCTTTAGTTACACTGGGACTTTTGGTTTGCACGCCTTAAAAGCAGGCGCTGAACATGTCACCAACTTGGATGTATCGCAACTTGCTTTAGATACATCAGCAAAAATCTACCAACAGAATCAGCTTGATGAGAGCAAATATACCCATTTAAATGCAGATGTGTTTAAACAACTGCGCCAATATAAAAAACAAGGCCAGCAATTTGACTGTATTATTTTAGACCCACCTAAATTTGCAGAAAATAAAGGCCAAGTGATCCGCGCTTGTCGTGGTTATAAAGACATTAATATGTTGGCGTTACAAATTTTGAAACCGGGTGGATTTTTATTAACTTTCTCTTGCTCTGGGTTAATAGAAGCGGATTTATTTCAAAAAGTAGTAGCAGATGCGGCGCTGGATGCAAATGTAGAAGCGCATATCATAGAGAAGCTGACACAAGCAAAAGATCACACTGTGTTATTAAGTTATCCAGAAGGTTTTTACTTGAAAGGTTTAGTGGTACAGAAACGCTAAGCTGTTAAATATAATTTAGCCAGTTAACAACTGGCTAAATTCAAATTATTTGTTGGTTCTAAAGCAGGGCTTGTCGACGATTCGACCTGCGGCAACCTGTCGATAGTTCTGAATAATATTTGCCCACAATCGTTACAACTATGCACACGTTTGTGGTCGTCACGCTTTAATAGACCCCACTCTTTAATATCTTCTGATCCACAATCTTTACAAGTAACAGTTTGCCCTGTTTTATCCATTTGGAATTGCTGTAAATATACGGAACGAATGGTGATACGGCGATAAGCTTTAACTTTACTCAATTCGGGAGATTGCTGTGCCGCAGAATTATTTTGGAAAAATTGTCTAAACATAACAGACCTAAGCATAAAGAGTCCTTCTCAATCAACTTTGAGCCCCATTATATCAGGGTTCACAAGCTGTTGTGGTGACTTTATTGTGAAATGTTTGGCAATTTTTCTAATAGAGCGGAATCAATATAAATAGCGATAATCAGCTGGAGATAAAAGCCATTTAGGCAAGGCAAGTTGGCACAGGTATAGTGGTTCTATATCAAGCCAACTTAACACAGAATAAATGGCTTTTAGCCCAGCCTTTCAGGAGCCTCACAGACAGCCCACTTCTGTGTTGTATCATTTTGAAAGGTGCCTACATTCCTGCAATGATACGCCTTGAATTGAACTGTCTGTGATGGCTCTGATACTCGCAATTTATATTGATTTAGCTCTAGATCATTTAATGGTGAAATCCAATTTAACACTGACATTTTCGATACGAGTTGGCTCTGAGTTGATCATAGGTGGTTGATAACGCCATTTAGCAACTGCTCTGCGAGTTGATTCTTCAAAAACTTGCTCAGGGGAAGCACTGACTACTTGCACATCTTCAACTCGACCTTGTTCGTTTACGGTGAAGTTCACTCTTACCCAGCCTTCAATAGCTTTGTGCATAGCCTCCGCTGGATAATCAGGGAAAGGCCTTGAAACAGGTTTAAGATCTTTTTTAGAAAATACTAACTGGCTATGGAGTAATTCTTGTTCCGTTTGCTCATCTATCTCTAAACCTCTTGTATCTAAAGTCACTTCGAGACTATTTGCCAACCTAATGTATGGCTTTAACGGCACTTGACGTGCAATCGCATGATTCAAGGCTAAATAAAAATATTCATACGCTCTATCAACTGATGTTTGACCTAGATATGCAGCCGCTAAAATAGCATGGTAATCAGGATTTTTCGGGTCTTCATATAAACCATCTTTGGCCATCAAGCCGGCTTTAAATGGGTAATAAAAATCATCATATTTGGAAGTTGCGTAAATATAAGCTAACGCTTGGTGAGCATTTTTATTGCCCTGCTCTGTCAGTTGCTCCAATATGGTGACAATTTTACGTAATTGTCGCTTGTTTGGTTTGCCTGCAAGTTGTTTACGCACTAATTCAAATTGTGCAGTTGCATAGCCTTGATTAGCACTTTGCTCCAACCAATACTGGGCTTTGTTTGCATTAGCTAAACAACCAACACCTGCATCTAAATGTTTTGCTAACATGTATTTCGCAGCGGCATCACCATTAATAGCGGCTTGTAAGTACCAGTAGACAGGCACAGCTTCTATAGAGCTCTTTTGCGCTTTCACTACCTCAAGACTCATCAATTGCGCCAACATGTATTGAGCATCAAGGTCATGATTATCAGCTTTATCTAATAGCGCATCATGGTAGGTTTTTAATAATTTGGTATAAGTACGGTGATTTTGTTCATTCTGTGCTCTGAACTCTATTTTTAATAGAATATTTTCGTTAATTAACAACTCGTTATTGTCAATTAATGGCGGATAATTTTGTGCTAACGCATAATCGATTGCTGCTTTTTCAAATCGATTCGAAGGTAGCGCTTGGGTAACAACCAAGTTGAACAATTGACCATTTTCATTGATGTTACCTTGCAATATAACAAAACCACTCTGCTCTGCTGGTAAAACCCCGAGTTGAACGGTCGAAGAAGCAGGCAAGGTACCAAATGAACCATCATAATCCGGATATAATTTGCGGCTTAACGCCGCATTGCCGTATTGAACACTTAACTGCTCTGCCACTTCTTTAGCTTGGCGTTTGGAAGGAATTTCTCTACGCATGCGTCGAATTTCTTCACCTGCTGCGCGAAATCCATTTTCATCAGCTAAAGAAAACCAAGCGTAGGCTTGATAGATATCAGCAGCGCCGCCTTTTCCCTGATAGTACATAATGCCCATGTAGTATTGGGCTTTTGCATGCCCATGTTGAGCAAATTGTGCAAATTCGGAGCGGGCTTGTGCATACTGTCTTTTTTCAAACAATAACTCTGCATCTTCAATGCTTATCGCGTAAGCAGGTAAAAATATAGAGAAAAACAAACAGGCAATTGCAACGAATAGATTAACAAGATTGAAGTTGATGTACGGCAAAGTATCCTTCCTACTACGGCAGTTAATATTCCTTTTAGCTAGCGCTAATATTAACCATTAAACATCGAATGTCCACAGCAATAACACAATAAAACCCATTTTTATTAACTTTTTTAAAACACAATACACTAATGCTTCAATCGTTTGAGAATTAACGCTGCCCTATGGCCAATTTCAACTTGCTGATTAGCAAAACAAATAAACTCTTCTCCAAATGAATCTATCGTTTCAGTGCCAGACAGCCGAACGAATGGCTGAGCATGAACAAGAGGGTGAAAATTAACCAAAACATCTGGGCTAATAAAATGAAAAAACTTGTTATGTTTGACAATCTCATCACTAACAACAAAATGCCGATCGCTGTGTACACAAAAACGCGGTATTAGCTCGGTGCATGCTAACCCCTCGACTAAATGTACATAAATTTGTCTAAGTAGATTCGATTGATTGTTATAGAGCTTTGCAGATTTACCAAGCTCCAAAGTAGCGGAAGAACAAGCTAATAGGTTGCATGTGTAAAAACTTAAAGTTGACGATGGTTTACGCGCATGAATGATAGCTTGCACTGGATAGCGCAGAGGCGTGTTATATACAACCACTGGCCCACCAACTAACTTAACCGGTTTAACCGCAAAAATAGGATATATAGAAGGCTTTATAGAACAATGTAAATCTAAATGAGTGCGGAAAGGGTATAGTCCAGCGGAATAAATTTTTGCTAAACAAGTACAAATTTGTTCTGCTCTATGTTCTTCATAATTACCTGCTTGTGTCGGCTTATTCAACAAATCAGTGGTAAATAATCGATTTAGATTAGTATCAATATATCGCTTGTTTTGTTTAATCGCAGCTATATTGGCAAAGACTATGACTAAGTGAGTGTTTAAATGAATTTTCCCAACAACAATGTCGGCCAAAATTTTATCTAAAACTTCTACCGGCGCCGTTTCGTCGCCATGTACAGCACAAGATAAAATGAGTGAATGTTTAACCAGCGTTGCCGGTATTAGCTCAAGTATGCCAGCACTATGCTGCTTAATCTCAACTTGATAGCGAGTTTTTTGCTGGCAAACATAACTAACAGGTTTAAAAGCATCTTCAGGCTCATTTAACAAAGCATTAAGGTAATTGGTTAGCAAGGTATACATAAGCACCTCCCTAACCTAAGTCTAGTCTATTTGCTACAAGTTGAATGGTTTAGGGCACTTGGCTTCTATATAGTTGCGCTCGACATAATTGTAGGTGCGTAAATAAAAGTCATAGCGAATTAGTTTGCGCCAAAATTCTATTGCTTCAGCTTTTGGGCATATGGTTTCAATTAAATAACTTTTATGCTGCACTTCTGAGATGTCTAATCTATCTGGTATTTGAATATAAACGGCAATGCCTTCGTCAATTGCACGTGCGCCACGATAGCGCCACACACCTTTGACAAACTCAGGTGCCATATATCTATCAACTTCTTTGAGTAAATCAACTGGCGCGTAATGCTCGCGCTCGCCACAGGCAGACAACAAACAAACAGCCGTTATCACAACAGCCAATAATTTAGTTTGAATGTTTTTCCACCACCACATGTATATATTTCCCCATAGAGATAAATGGCTCTGAATCCGATACTGCAAGCTCTTGTTCGACAATTTGTTCAAAGTGACTGTGCCACATAGCGCGGTCAATCATATAGTCGTGAAAACAACGAACGCCGCGTTTATGCACTATTTTGCCGTACTGCTCTAACCAAGTATAAACTTGTTGTGGCTCTTGTGGGTAATTTGGACTTAATCTAACTTGCTTCTTCGCCCGCATGCCACTATTGATGTAATCAAAATTGCCGTACAACAAATTGCCGATTAATTTTGCTGTGTTATTAAAAAACATTATCGACAGTTTGCCGCCAGGCTTGAGTACTTTAAACAAATAGTCGATAAAAGCTTGTGGCTCGGCAATCCATTCCAACACAGCATGGCAGATTAACCAGTCGAATTGTTCACCTTGATAAACTCGAATAAAATCTTGCGCTGGCTGACAGTGAAAATCAACTTCCACTGCTAACTGCTGGGCAAAAACTTTCGCCGATTCCACCATATTGGGCGCAACTTCTACAGCTGTCACCTGATGTCCTTGCTGTGCCAACCACACTGACATATGACCCAAGCCAGCACCAACATCAAGTATTCTTTGTAACGCGATATCTTGATTTTCACATGCGACTAACCCCTGATTGGTTAAATCTTGCTGCAAGACTGCTAGGCGCAAACGTCCTTTGGAGGTTTTATAAATATTGTCAGCAAATTTATTCGCGATATCGGTAAAGTTTTGATCGGGTTTATACATTAACTATGGGCCTAGAAACCTAGATGCGCGACAAATAACAAGTAACCTCTTCCCTGTCATGGTACAAGTGTTTAACTTTAAGTTGATAACGCACACCACCTTCATATAAAGATACCTGCATTTGCTCAATTACTTGTTGCAAATGTTGAAACCTTTGTTTCATCGGTAACTTCAAATTAAAAATAGCATCTTGGCACCAGCCATTGACTATCCACTTAACCATCAAGTCCGCAACTCTGGCTGGCTTTTCAACCATGTCGCACACTAGCCAATGCACATTGCGTTTTTTCGGCTCATATTTAAAACCGTCTTCGCGAAAATGTTTCACTTGGCCAGTTTCCATCAAGTCTTTGTTCATTGGCCCATTATCAATCGCACTAACCATCATGCCACGTTGCACTAATTGATAAGTCCAGCCACCTGGTGCTGCACCTAAATCAACCGCATTTAACCCACCAGATAACTTTGTCGGCCAATCATCTTTAGCAATAAAATAATGGAATGCTTCTTCCAGTTTAAGGGTTGAACGACTCGGCGCGGCTGCTGGAAACTTCAAGCGTTTTATCCCTAGGTGTAAATCACTTCTATTATTACTAGGGCTAAAACCAACTAAGATATGTTGTGAATTAAAGAAAAATACATGTAAAACAGCTGTTGCTTTGCGTTGAATGACTTTTTGTTTTTCTAATGCTTTTTTAAGCGGCACTGAGAATTTTTTGGTAAATCCAGAAACTGCTTTGCCTTCATTGGTATCCGCATAATCCATGGTAATATCTGCATACTGCTGACCCACTAATGCTTTTACCAAGGGTGAAATTCTGTCTACCGGATCTAAGTCAAACAGCTCTTCAATTAAACAAAACCATTGGCGGGTAAATACTAGCTTATCAAGTTTTACCTTGGAGAATAATGCGCCACTGTCGCCATTGGTCAGCTCAAATTCAACATAACCTAAGTTATCTTTCGCGCGGCAAAAACCAAATAACCCAGCTTCAGCTGCGTGGTGTTGAATTTCATTTGCGCAATCTTTTTCAAAACCAGCGCGGCAATACAAAACATAACGAGACATTTATTTACCTTTAAAAAACACAGAAACCATTAGCAGCAACCAAGCAAGAATAAACAAGCTGCCACCTATTGGTGTTAATGTGCCAATTGTAACAATAGAAAATGCCAGTAAATATAAATTTCCGCAAAATAATACGATAGCGCTGGCAAAACAGCCTAAAATCACTGTACTCAGGCGAGATTCGGGTAATATAAATACAAGGCAAAATAATAAAACAGCATGGACTAATTGATAAAACACAGCCGTGTTTAACCAAAGTTTAGCTTGCTCAGGCAAAGCAGCATGACTTGCATAAGCGCCCAAAGCCACAGCCAATGCGCCAGCTAAAGCGGCAAAACTTTGAATAATATTTCTATACATGGGCTTTTATAAACTCAACAATTGCATGACTAGCAGAGTCTAACGCCTGCTCGTGACTCACTCCAGATGATTTTAATGGCTTTAAACTATGATCGGCTGCAGTAATCCAATTAATTCGTATGTTGTTGCTTAACGCTTGCTGTTCAACCCAATCACGATTACCAAAAGTATCTCTTTCGCCTTGAATGATTAAACAAGGTGCTGAGGTTTTCTGCAGTAATTCAAGTCGATGTTTTTCTGCTTTGCCGGGCGGATAAAATGGATAACCCAAAGCAATTGCCGCATTAATCGTACGATTCGAAGCTAAAACGGTTTCAAGCGCAACCCGCGCGCCCATAGATTTTCCTGCAACAAAGATAATGTCGTCTGCAGAAACTTGCCCTACTTGTTGTTCAAACGCTGCAACCAACTTTGCCATTTTGTCAGGTGGACGCTTTTTTCCTGTCGCATGTATTTGTTGCATATAAGGAAAATCAAACAAAATGACTTCAACATTTTCTTTCATTTGTTTTTTTGTGAACTCTGTAACTTTATTACAGATTGATTGCATAAAGTCCGATTGGCTACCCGCACCGGCACCATGTGCTAATATTAATTTAACACTTTTCAAACCAAAGCCTCCAAAATAAAAATATAAACATTAAATATCAACACCTTAAATAAAACACAGATAATCAAAACCACAATTAACCCAAAGAAGTTTTAACAATTTTTTGATAGAAAAAACGTCATAAACTAGGCTAAATTCATTTAATATTCCAAAAAGAAATATAGTTATTTGCTTTCAATATTGTAATTAAATTACACAAGAGTATACTTAAAACCGTTGAGAGAACAAAATTAGTTCAAACAACAACCAAATGTTAATAAAAATTGAAAGTTAATTACAAGCCTAACTAAATGTTAGTGATTTAAGGAGTACACTATGTCTATATTAAAAAGTTTTGTATCAGTTGTTGCTTTTGTTAGCTTTGCTGCAACAGCCAACACAAGTGATTCTTTAAAAAGTTCAGTTGAAGCTGACTTAGTAAAAGATATCAAATTAGAAGTAGCAAGTTTAGTTGCTGACGTAAAAGTAGAAGACGCTATCGTAATTTCGGTCAACAAAGCAGTATTGGCTAACGATAAAGAATCTGCAGAACAACTAGACACTATCATTACTCAAGTAGCTGAATAAGAGATCCAGTTATCCTGCAACACGATTAACGTGGGATATCAATAGGGTCAAAGCTTTTGACCATATCGTCAAGTGCTTTGATTTGAGCCAAAAACGGTTCAAGTTGCGCTAATGGGAAAGCAGAAGGACCATCACATCTTGCTTCAGCAGGATTAGGATGTGCTTCCATAAATAAACCCGCTATCTTAGTGGCCATACCGGCACGAGCTAGCTCAACGGTTTGATGTCTGCGACCACCTGAAGCCGACCCCATAGGATCTCTGCATTGCAGTGCATGAGTTACATCAAAAATAATCGGGCTACCGTCTGATACCTCTTTCATTACGCCAAAACCTAACATATCTACTACTAGGTTGTCGTAACCATGGCAGCTTCCACGCTCACATAAAATAACTTTTTCATTGCCTGACTCAGCAAACTTTTCAACTAAATTAGTTACTTGTGAAGGCGACATAAATTGTGGTTTTTTCACGTTGATAACAGCACCAGTTTCAGCCATAGCTTTAACTAAGTCAGTTTGACGGGCTAAGAAAGCTGGTAACTGAATTACATCAACAACTTCTGCCACAGGCGCAGCTTGAAAAGTTTCATGTACGTCGGTAATAGTTGGTACGTTGAAAGTGTTTTTGATCTCTTCAAAAATTTTCAAACCTTCATCCATACCAGGACCACGATATGAATGCACTGAAGAGCGGTTAGCTTTATCAAACGACGCTTTAAAAACGTATGGAATACCTAACTTGTCTGTGACTTCTTTGTAGCTTTCTGCAATGCGCATCGCAAGATCACGCGATTCCAACACATTCATGCCACCAAAAAGGACAAATGGCTTATCATTGTTCACTTCTAAAGATTGAACAAATACTGACTTTTGACTCATTGTTTTCCTTTAACCTATTGGTTTGTCTAAAGTCAGTATTATATACCCAAGTAGCTTGGATATACCATGCCTCGGCTAGTGTCGCCACCAAAACAGCCGACAAATGGCAGGCAAGAAGAAGATTGCGCCTAACATGTTCACTAAAAACATAAAGGTTAATAAAATCCCCATATCCAGTTGGAATTTTAGATCAGAAAACACCCAAGTACTGACACCAATTGCCAATGTCACGCCAGTAAAGATAACCGCACTTCCCCGTTCAATTAACGCTTGGCGATATGCTTCAGATAATTGCATACCTTGTTTTAACTTGCCCATCATATTCGACAGAATATAAATACCATAATCGACGCCAATCCCTACCCCTAAGGCGATAACGGGCAAGGTGTAAACAGTTAAACCTATATCCAACTTGGTCATTAAAGCTTGGGCCAATGTAGAAACAACAAATAAAGGGATAATCACGGCTAAAGTTGCACGCAAGCTCTTAAACGACAATAAACACAAAATAAATACCGCTAAATACACGTAAATCATCATAGGTATTTGCGCTTCAGCAACCGCTTCATTGGTTGCCCCCATAACCCCAGCTGGGCCTAAAGCGAGTCTAAAAGTCAATTTGTCGGTTTCGTAATTGGCTTTTTCAGCTTTAACCACCTTAATAACACGTTCAATGGTTTCAGCTTTATGATCTTGTAAAAACAGTAATATAGGCATTGCACTACAATCTGTGTTTAATAACCCAGTACTTGTAGGCACACGTGCAACCGACTGCGCCATAGAAGCAGTGTCTTTTGGCAAGACTCGCCATTTAGGGTTGCCCTCGTTATATCCAGCGGTAATGGTTTTAGTTACACTGGTTAAACTAATGCTCGATTGTACGCCTTCAACATTGGATAATCTGAATTGAAAATCATCAATGTTTTTCATAATGGCAAAATCAGTACAAGCATCCGGCACACTTTCTGCAATCACTGACAAAATATCCACGCCAATTTCGTATTTATCAGTAATCAAAAAAGTATCTTGGTTATAACGTGAATCTTCATGCAGTGCAGGCGCGCCAGCGTGCAAATCACCTATTTTCATATTGCTAGAATAAACCCAGCCAAATGCAAACAGCGCTATCATAATTAACACCAATACAGGCGCAAAAGCTCTATCTGTGAGTTTGACTAAAGCAGGCCACAAAACGGCCATTTTGCTTGATTCGATGCGCGATTCGTAATCGTGCGGGAAACGAATATAAGAAACCAACACAGGCAGTAAAATCAGGTTGGTTAAAATAATCACACCTACACCAATTGATGCAGCTATTGCCAATTCTTGGATAATACCAATATCAATGCTGAGTATTGTTATAAAGCCAATACAATCGGAAACAAGTGCGACAAATCCTGGTAAAAATAATGCTTTAAAGCTCTTTTTAGCGGCAATTTTAGCCCCTGCGCCACTGGCAACCCTTTTACCTATGCTGTTTATCATTTGCACACCATGGCTGACGCCTATGGCAAATATCAAAAACGGCAGCAAAATCGACATAGGATCTAAACCAAAGCCGAGCACAGACAACAAACCTATTTTCCAAATCATAGCTATCACTGAACACACAATAGGCAGTGCGGTTAACAAAGCAGAATGGCAGAATAAATAAACCAAAACACAGGTGATCAGCATAGCGACAACAAAAAACAGTAAGACGTTTTTTGCGCCTGCTGCAACATCGCCGACCATTTTGGCAAAACCAATAATATGGATAGTATGTTGTTTACTTTGCAGCTTTTCGCGTAAATCTTGCTCTAAGGTTTTAGCAAAATTTATCGTATCTATCGGCTTTTTAGTGGTTGGATCAACTTCAAGTAACTGAGCTGTCACCATAGCACAAGCATAATCACCCGATACCAAGCGCCCTACTTGGCCTGACTTTTCAATATTACGGCGTACTTTAGCTAAATCACTTTGTGTATTGGCGTAATCCGCAGGGATTACGGGTCCACCAATAAAACCTTCTTCAACAATTTCGGTATAACGAACAGCTGGTGAGAAAAGTGACAATACGCTCGAGCGATTTACCCCTGAAATAAAGAATAACTGGTCGTGGACTTTTTTTAACTTGTCAAAAAAATCTGGGTTGTAGATATCACCACTGCTATCACAAACAGATATCAAGATATTATTAGCACCACCAAAATCATCGGCATACTCAAGGTAGGTTTGCATATAAGGATGTTCAAGTGGAATGTTTTTAGTAAAAGCCGCGTCCAACTTTATTTGTGTCGCAAAATAGCCGAGTAGCAGGGTTATCACAGCAAATATGGCGATAATAGGTAATCGATTTGCAAAGATTTGTTTTTGGGAAAAATCAATAAACTTAGAAAACACGCTCACCCCACCTAATTTGCTAGCCGCAGTTTGTTATAGCTATTTTCGCCAACTAGGTAAGCAGTTCTTTCATCAAGGATAATGGCGGATACAAAACTTTTGCTCTTAAATTTCTCAACGACTAACACTTCATTGTCGTCAATTTTCCATACAGTTTGGCTATTGCCCAAGACAATGCAAAGCTCTTGCTTACATGTAATTTTGTTTAAGTTGACCGGCTCCGGAAAATCTATTTTGTTATCGTCCAGCATAGTTTCGCTGTCTGACAAGGCATTTGTAATACTTTGTTGCCCAATAAAATAAAGGTTTCCACGCATGCCAGAGATCCAAATACCTTGCTTAGCTTGCGCGACATCATATAGCGAGCCTTGATAACTAATATTCAGCCTTTGCCAACTTTTTCCGAAATCAGTTGACGCAGCAAAAAGACCTAATTCGCCCACAACATATAGAGTGCTGTCAATCAATTTAACTTGATTTAAATGCGGTAAAATACTCGATAGTTCAAATAGGTAGTCTTCTTCTGATTGCTCACGAATTTCATTTAGGTACTCTATGTCTTCGACTGGTAACAAGCCCGAATGGAATTCTTGCTGCCAATTTTCACCACCGTCGTCAGTGCGCAGAAACAAACCGTAAGCACCAATCGCTATACCATGTTGTTCGTCAAAGAAATTAATATCAAACAGTGCTCCTCCATTGTCATGCTGATAATTAATCTCCCACGATACACCACCATCTTTGCTTTTGACTATAACCCCTTCGTGGCCAACCGCCCATAAAACATTACCTTCAGATGAAGTAATAGCCGTTAACATCACATCGGTTGGCGTTTTAATCAGAACGGGTTTGTCACTTTGCTGCCAATCTAATTTTGCGATATAACCACGCTCAGCGGCGGCATACAGTTGGTTTTGATGTTCTATTACATCAAGGAGTAAAATTGGCCCCGCAACTATATTGAAGCTGCAAAGGCCAACAAAGAGTGAAAATAAACGCAAGCCTTTAAGCATATAAGCCTTATCTTAAACCCTGTCTACGTAACGCTTGTGGGGTAAAATCACCTTTGTCCAACTTAACGTCAAAATCATACATTTTTTCGTTGTTATCTAAACCTAACGCCAAATAACGACGCGAATTTAAATCATGGTAAACATCTAATGTTGTCCAAGTTGTTGGTACTTCATAATAATTAACCGCGTGCGTCATGTTTACTCGATACAATTCGTTACGCGCATCATATGCATCTGCAACAGCAATTTGCCAGCTGTCTTCGTCAATAAAGAACACGCGTTTTTGGTATATATGACGCATATTGTCTTTTAGATTAGCTTCAACTACCCAAACTCGGTGTTTTTCATAACGGGTTAACTCTGGATTAATGTGGCCAGGTTTCAAAATGTCATCATATGAAACACCTTTAGCATGTAATGCATAACTATTATATGGAATGTACAGCTCCTTTTTGCCAACTAAAGTCCAGTTATAGCGACCAGGAGAACCGTTGAACAAATCAAAATCGTCCGTTGTTCTTAAACCATCAGATGCGGTACCCGGTGCATCAAATGCAATATTCGGAGCTTTACGTACACGGCGTTGACCTGTGTTATAAGTCCAAGCTTGGCGTGGCTGTTTAACTTGGTCTAAAGTTTCATGTACTAACAAAGCAGTCCCTTTTAAACGTGCAGGTGAAGTCACTTCTTGTTTAAACATGGAGATAATATTGTCTTCAGCAATTTTCGCTGACGTCATATCTTGTTGCGAATACAAGAACATAACTTGTTCATCAAAACCTATCATAGTGTAATCACCGCTCGCGGTTGGGCCAGCTTGCCCACCCCAACGTGCAACTCCAGGCCCACGATAACGTAATACGTGATTCCAAATGGCTTCTAAACCATTTTGTGGAATTGGGAAAGGCACACCTATGATTGCATTTTCAACACCTTCACCATCAGATACCAATTGCGCACTTGTCGCGTTTTTTATCGTTGCATCGTAAACAAACTGAGGCAATGAAGCTGTGCGGCGACTTTGGTATACCGGCATTTTAAAAGTTTCAGGATAGGCTTTAAATAAAGCAATTTGACCTGGCGACAAAAACTCGCTGTATTGCTGATAGTTGGCTGCGGTAATGACGAACTGCACTTTATCTTGCGTAAATGGATCTGGATGATGATCACCAACAGTATACCCAGCTGGAGCTTGAGTGATACCACCAGTCCAAGCCGGAATACTACCATCTTTATTGGCAGCTTTTTCGGCTCCTAATGGTGTTAAAGTGGTCCCTAACTGTTTCGCATCTTGCTCTGATACTTTGGCTTGAATATTCAAACTGCAAGCTGAAAGCACAATAGCAGTGGTGATAATGGATTTACAAAACTTCATAGACGACGCCCTAAATTGAATATTTAACACTGAAAGATACATAATCTCTATCAGCAAAACTGTTACTTTGACCTACGCCACCCCAAAATGCGTTATAACCCATATCAAATTGAATTTTATTTTGATAATCAAAATTAATGCTTAGTGCAGCAGATTGTCTGTCTTCAACAAACAAATACATTGGGTCTGGCGTAATGCCGCTAACATCATGCGAAAATACCAGTCTAGGAGAAACATTTACACCAGAAAAAACGTTGTTAAAGGTAAAACGCGCTAACGCTCGATAACCCCAAGCATTTTCAGTTGGAAATGGAGTGGTTTCAGCGCCATTCGATAAAGCGAGTTGTAAACCTTGTTTGCTGGTTGCAGCGCCCGCTCGTGCAGTGCCTGGGCCATTTAAACGCAATACATCAGGATCTGGCATATCTTTAACTTGCACACCACCCACTTCAAATACAACAGCTATCGCATCCGCACCTAGAGTCGGACCAAATAAATGCGTTAAAGTTGCTTGTGCCTGTAATGTATCTAAACGTATATAACCTTGAGCTATACCGCCAGACTGAACATGTGGCAACTGAGATATACCAGCTAAATCAGGACGAAGACCCGCGTTAGCTAATTGCTCCGGCATGCCCATGTACAAAAGTTCAACATCATCGATTTGGAAAGGCTCATCTTGGCGATAAGCAATTTCGCCAGCTAACGCCGTTTCATCAATACTGGTATTAAAACTAAAACCGTATAACTGAATATCTTCAGGGTATTCTAAAAATGCCTGAGTAAATGCTTTAAGTTGGCTGGTATTTTCAACCGAAATATCGTTATCCAATAGGTATTGGATATCTGAGTACAATGAACCAGGGGTAAAGTTTGACGCACGGCCCGAAATTACCGGACGTCGACTGTGGTAATTTAAATAATATAAGCCAAATTCAGAATCGTTTAACTCTGGCGAATAATAAGTTAATTTTAATCCATACTGACCAGAATCTTTTGGATATCTATTTTCGTGTGGCTGCGCCATGATCGCAACTTTAGTTGCATTAACATAATAAGCCGAAGTTAAATTGTAAAACTCAGCGGCCGCAGCTTGTAATGCGTTAGGATCAGAGGATGTCGCCAAAATTGCCATTTGCGCATCAATATCGCTTTTATTGGCGGTCATAGTTTGTTTAACCCAAGTATTAAGCTGCTCTGCTAAATAGGGCGCATCAATGTCTGGATTCTGGGTGAAACCTATTTGTACAGCATTGTAATAACCACCGTTACCAGCAAAGTCATTGGTCGAAAAATAGCTGCCTGCTGCTGGTAAAATGGTTTTTTCCCATTCATATTGGTAATAGGCATCAACCGACAAGTTTTCAGTTAAACCAATTGACGTCCAAACCATACCAACCGGAATAAAAGCTTCTTTTAATTCCGCACCAGGTGCACGTAAACGGGTAATGTCGACAGGGTTGATTGAGTTAATGCCATGAGTAATCAGCGTGCTTTCCCCCCAACTCACAACTTGATCACCAATACGTAATGACACTGGCATATCACCAATATCAAAATCAAAATAAACAAAAGCATCTAATAAACGAAAATCTTTACATAAACGCTCTTCTGCTTGCTTATCACGGCATAAATCGTACGTTTGTCCTGTCAGTGGATTTTTCCATGCTTTAGTATCATGCGCTGCGTCGTCATAAAAATACATAAAACGAGTAAAAACACCCCAGTTATTCTGACTGACACTTAATTCGTGCGTACCCGAAAAAATACGCGAAAATGCTTCACCTGGATCATGGTTTAAATTAGCCAGATCACCATTGGCTGAATAAGAGCCTGCTTCAGCCCAGACATCTTGTGCTGTGTATACATTATTAACGGCCGTATTATACGGACCATTGTCATTACTCCAACTTAAGTTGGTTTGATTGTTTTTACCGATTAAAGACCAATCTCTGTTTTCTACCCGATAACTTGTACCCAAAGTAAAAGATGAGTCAAAATTAACTTCGAAATCTCCAAGCTCAAATCGAGCCGCATTAACTGAAGAAACAGAGCTTACTGCGAGTGCGCAACACAAAGCGCTATATTTTAATTTATTGGATTTAATCTGCATAAACACTCCAATGGCTTAGCATCAATTTACAAAACAGTTTTGATAACTATAGAGTAGTACACCAAACTTGCTTATTATTTTCTTACATAATCTTAACACACTTTAATGGTCGTACCAGTTATTAAATGAATTAATAAGCAGATATATTTCAGACACCTAAAATTGATGAAAAAGCATTCGATTAATAGCTCATATTTTGATTGAGAGATAAAAGTTGAATTTGCAAGCAGGATGTTAAATTTTTTAAACCTTCCCGTCACTTTTTCAGCTACTCAGAGCTAATCGTTCAGTTTTCCACCGAACAGTCATAAATTTTACATAAAGGCTTGCATTTAAATAAAAATACCTTAGTATGCACGCCACATCAGCAGCACATGCAGCTGATTAGTAACAGTGTCGCGGGATGGAGCAGCTTGGTAGCTCGTCGGGCTCATAACCCGAAGGTCGTTGGTTCAAATCCAGCTCCCGCAACCAATTTTCTTTTCTAAAGATGTTACTGTTATTCTTGTCTTAAGTGTCGCGGGATGGAGCAGCTTGGTAGCTCGTCGGGCTCATAACCCGAAGGTCGTTGGTTCAAATCCAGCTCCCGCAACCAATTTTCCTATTTATTATATCTTCTACATTAGTGCCATAACGGGTTATTCGCCCTGGGGCTCGCTAATTCTACGTTCGAAACTCACTTAAAGCCGAAGGTCGTTGGTTCAAATCCAGCTCCCGCAACCAATTCTCTTATTTATATATCTTCTACTTCAGTGCCATAACGGGTTATTCGCCCTACCCATACTAGCTAATTTTAAATCTTTGAATAACTTGGCTGAGCTTTTCCGATAAGCGACTAATTTGTTCTGATTGTTTGACTGCATCAGCAGCGGTTTGCACGTTTTTGCCCGCAATACCTTCTATCTGACTTGCAGAATCATTTACATCTTCAATTGAATCACTTTGCTGTTTCAAAGCGACTAGTGTTTGTCCAAACTCAAGCTGAATGGTCTCAATATCTTGTTTAATTTTCTCCATTGAGTTGTCTAACTGGCTGATACTGTCGGTGACATCAGTACTGGTTTGAATGCTCGACTGCATGGAAACATATGCGCTATCAATCTCTTTGAGCAGTTCAGCAATAATAGATTGAATTTGTAACGTTGAATTCTGTGTTCTAGAAGCAAGCTCACGAACTTCGTCGGCGACCACGGCAAAACCTCGTCCCAACTCGCCTGCTCGTGCAGCTTCTATTGCAGCGTTAAGGGCAAGCAAATTTGTTTGTTCGGCTATTTTTTCTATGGTATCGACAATATTATTAATTTCACTTGAGCGGCGTTTCAGCTGTTCAATATTCTGGCCCGACTGTTTTGCTTGTGAATTTAGTTGATGAACCAGCTTTTTAGAATTGACACAATTGTCGCGGCTATTTTTTACGTGGATAACATTGTCATTCATATGCCCGGCAAAAATTTCTAAATCAGACGAGACCTTTAACGCGCTTTCTTCCACTTGCTGTGTGTTATGCTGAGTTTTTGCTGATAAATCCAAGGTCACCGCCAGCTGTTGACCTAAATGGCTATTTTTCTCGAAAGCCAATTGCGCCGATCTATTTAGTTGTCCAGACACATCACTTACCAGCCTAACTAAGGTAAGTAAATTGTCAGTCATCTTATTGATATCGCCGGATAACTGACCTAACTCATCATTTCCACGAGTACGCAATTGGCGGGTCAAATCGCCACTTGCAATCGCGGCAACAACTTTAGCAATTCCAGAAATAGGTGTAATAATCGCTTTAATGGTTAACCAATAAGTCACAGCCCCGACAGCCAAACTAATCAGCATGATAATTAAAGCCATGTGTTTGGCAGCTTCGACATTTTCCCCAACCGCTTTTTGAATATCTGACATATTATGTTCAGCGGCCAATTTAATCTCGTCAGCGACAGCCAATGCTTCATTAACTTGGCTTTCGCCGGATTTGTGAAGAACCTTTTGCTGTTGAATACTAGCTAACAACTGCTTTTTAATACTCAACAAACCTTGATTATTATCCTGTAGAAGTGCAAATGCAGTGAACGCAAGTTGATCTAGTTGTTTGATTTGTTCATCAAACATTTGTGGCTGAAGGTTTTGTGATAAGTAGTCTTTTTTAATTTTATAATCGCTCAAGGCAAAACTCAGTGATTCTTCTATCTGCTCTAGCGCAGTTTTTTTCTGTACACTATAAAGCTCCTTACCAATTCCGATAATGGTAAAGAGTGCAGTATCTAACTGATTGGCAATCGCTTCTATTTGCGCAGAATTGTCTGCGTGATCTGCATAAGCAATATCTAATATCTGCGCACCAAGTTCATCTGCGGCCTGCTCAAACTTAAGCAATGTATCATCTAGTTTTGCCGTTAATAAAAATATTTCGCTACTATTGTCAAATAAGGCTTTGGCACTTTGGCTATAGTTGTGGGTGCTTGTCGCTAACTGTTCTAATAGTGGTTGTGAAGTTTGTTGGTTCTGTTGTTTAAACTGTTGGAAATTTTGCTCAAACTGCTGACGTAAAGTTTGATAACTGCTGGCTAATTCCGTTACTGCAGCTGCATTAGCCGCCGCCAAGCTCGCAGAACTCAGTTTGATTTGCTGAAGTAGATTAAGCTGAATTTGTGTTGCTTGTTGTTGTACCAATACTGCTTTATTTTGTTGTGTCACAGCCAATTTTTGCATATCGCTGATACGCGACAAAGACGACAAACTGACCAAAACTAATAAAATTAGATAAACAGCTGTGCTAATTAATAAACTTTTTTTCAAGCTAAGTTGGATCACGGCTCACAATTCTTAGTAAATAACGTATACTTTTAACAGACTAGATTATTTTTAGCACTTTACAATGCTAGAGCAAGAATAATCTAACTATTCCAAGATGTTAGAGGACAAAAAATGGGCGATTCAAAAGCTTGCGCTGAAGGTGAGTTAATTTTAAGAACACAGGCAATGCCTGCCGATACTAACGCCAATGGCGATATTTTTGGTGGCTGGATTATGTCACAAATGGATATTGCCGGTGGCATGTTGGCTAAAGCAGTCGCAAAGAGCCGCACAGTAACAGTCGCCGTTAATAATATTCTATTTATAAGCCCAGTTCATGTTGGTGATATTTTCAGCTGCTACGGCACAGTCGCTAAAATTGGTAACACCTCAATGAAAATAAAATTGGAAGTATGGGTAGAGCCAGTACTTAGAAACTTAGAAAACAAACAGAGTTTTAAAGTATGTGAAGGTGAATTTACCTATGTTGCGATAGACGACCAAGGTAACAAACATAAAGTAGTTAGAGATTAACCGCTTGGCCAATATATTCACCTATGGCTCGTTAATGTACGAGCCAGTTTGGCAAAAACTAGTCCGCGGTCACTACAAAAAAGTCCCAGCCCAGCTAGACAAATTCAAACGAGTCAAAGTAAAACAAGCAAGCTATCCAGTTATCATAGAAGACGCTGATCATTCAGTGAATGGTATGGTTTATTTTGATGTTACACCTGAAGATGTGCAGTTACTCGATATATTTGAAGGTGATTACTACCAACGCACCAGCTTAACTGTTGCTAGTGAAAGTGGAGAGCTTGTGGTTGACTGTTATTTATTGAACCCACAGCACCACAACATATGTTCGAGTGAGCTTTGGTGTGAACAAGAGTTTATCGACAAATATTTAATCAATTTTGTCGACGACTATCTTGCTGAGAAAAACAACGAGTCAATATAACTATCTATGAAAGAATTTATTTTGCCGAATGTTAACGCCATCCTATTTGATATGGATGGTACTATATTTGACAGTGAAACTATATATTGCCAAGCATGGGTAGATACAGCTGCGAAATTTAACCAACATTTTACCGCAAAAATGTACGACCAATTTGCCGGTGTTCGCTCAGCAGAATGTTATCGAATGGCCAGCGAAATGTTTGATGCTAGTGTAGATATGCAAAGTTTTATCAGCGCCCATCAAGCATCAGTTGCGCAATTAAAAGTACACAACCTCCAAGTAAAACAAGGTTTTGAGCAATTTTTTCGACAATGTATTGATAAAAATCTACCCATGGCTTTGGCTACATCCACGCGACGCGAAGTTGCTATCAAAAATTTTAGCAATACAGATTATTTAACCTACTTCGATATATTAGTCTGTGCTGAAGATGTGAAATTAGCCAAACCTGAGCCAGAGTGTTATCTAAAAGCTTGTAGTGCGTTAAACGTGGCGCCACATGATAGTTTAGTGTTTGAAGATTCGAACCCTGGTGCGCTAGCCGCAATACGAGCCGGCTGCCAAACTGTCATTATCCCAGATTATTTACCGATAGAGCGCCAAATCGCAGAAAAAGCGCTAGCAGTTGTTGAAAGTTTTAATCAGCTAAGTTTTGAATAGACTATCTGGCAAGGATTGTGGACACTGATGAATTTACTTGCCGAACAATAAATAGTTGCTACTTTTATTTAGTAAAAATAACGGCTATATTTTTTGTATATAGTTGGATTAATTTAAGGAGAACTTGTTATGGCTGAGGTCGATAATACACAACAAGTGCAATCAAGTAGTGCTGAATTGTTACGTCAGCTGCAAGCAGAAGAAGCCAACCAAACACAACAAACAACTGAGGTTGAGCAAGCTGAAACAGAATTGGCCACATCACCACAGGTTGAAAATACTCAAGTGTCAACCAGTGAACAGTTAGCCGCTGACGATAATGCCGACGAACAAGCAGCCGAACAAGAGCTTGAAAGAGTACTAGAGCAAGTCAATTCAGATCCTGCATTAGCACAACAAGCGCAAGCGAATCAGTCAGCACAAGAAGTGGTTGGTCTATAATTAGAGGAATGCGCTTAGGTGGAAAAACCACATCCTATTAATGCATATCAGCTCCATCAATTGTCAGCAGATCCCGCGGTTAAGAGACTGCTGGCAACCATTGAAAATGGGATTAAAGCCTGCCAGCAACAAAATCAAGCTAAGTTAATTAAAGTGATTTTGTTATTACACAAGTCACTCGATAAACAGCTATGGCCAGAGTTTGCTGAGCAATCAATCAAATTTTACCAACAATTACTCGGTTTAGCCGAACAAAAAAACTACCCAGCTTGCCAAAAATTACTAGTTAAGCTCCACAATGGCTGGCAGCAAACTAATTTAAATAACCTAGCTAATTATTGATCTACAACAAATAACCATTTGCGACTGTTGCCTATACTAAAAGCGTATAAAGAGTCGGAGGTTATTATGAGCAATATAATGAGTGATCCAGTTGTATGGGGTTCTTTACTTGGTTTAACTGTGGTTTTAGGCCTATGTAGCTATTATGTTTGGCTTATCGTTACCAATATTAAAAACGCCAAACCACCTATCGAATAAATCGGCTTCACAGCTAAAGCTTGATTTAGCTAGTTATTTCGCGACAATAATATTCCGGTTGTGGTAAATTCCACTTCCGGAACTATTATGAGGTGGAGTAACGTGGATTACGACTTTTATCGAGATGCAAATGGTGTTTACGCCGCCGAGTTTGCTAGCGAACAAGAAAGTTTTGGCTATTGGTTTACCGATGAGTTTGCGACCAATAAGCACAAGATTGCCGAAGTTTTAAATATTATCGTTCGCTTAGAAAAGAAAGAAATTCAACAACATGTCGTGCAAGGCAAAACGCATCAATTACTACTTGAACGTCTAGAGGTTCAATTAATTGACAATGCTCAGCCGCTTAATGCACAAGCCTACCCTACAATCGCAGATTCTGGCGAAGATGAAGAGCAAGAGGATAACTCAGAGCAACAAGTGCCAGTATTAAGTGAAGATGCACTTATATGTGGCTGTGGTTTAGTAGACTTTAAACAAGCCCTCACAGCTTGGTTAAGATTTGTTAGTGAAGACTAAACAATGATAATTGAAAGTCATTTTAAACCGGCTTGGTGGCTAACCAATAGGCACATGCAAACCATTTGGCAAAAAATTGAAAGACGTAAACTGCCCTGCCCAACAGTTCTCAAAAGACTTGAACTGCCCGATGGTGATTTTTTAGATTTGCACTGGACACAATTACCAAATAAAGATGACACTCGTAATATTGTCTTAGTACTGCACGGCCTTGAAGGTTCAATAAAGAGCACTTATGCACGTGGTATGCTCAATGCTATTCGTGCCAAAGGTGATATAGGTGTACTATTGCATTTTCGTTCCTGTGGTGGATTAGCCAATCGGCTAGCTAGGGCATACCATTCAGGTGAAACTAGCGATTTAGCCTTTGTCGCTAATTGGTTAAAAACTCACTTTCCACAGAGCTCATTATTTGCGGTTGGTTTTTCTTTAGGTGGCAATGTATTGTGCAAATATGCTGGCGAGCAGTTAAATAACAATCCATTTAAAGCCAGCGTCGCCATCTGCCCTCCGCTCAACTTGTCAGCAAGCTGCCAATACATTATGAAGGGCACATCAAAAATCTACCAAAAATATTTGTTGGATATGATGATGGACAACATTGCGCGCAAAATGCAAAGAGTTGACCTGAGCAAATATCTTAAAATAGATGCTCACAGCTATAGAAAAATAAAAACCTTATGGCAATTTGACGACTTAATCACGGCTCCGTTACATGGCTTTAAAAATGCTGAAGATTATTATCAGCAATCTGCTGGCATGCAATTTTTAAAACAAGTAGAACGACCTTTGTTGGTGCTGCAAGCTAAAGACGATCCCTTTTTATCCGAAAAGTGTATTCCTACAACCAATGACTTATCGCACAAGGTAACGGTTGAAGTGAGTAGAAAAGGCGGTCATGTTGGTTATGTCAGTGGAACAAAGTTATTCAAAGGCGATTATTGGATGGAAAAACGGACACTGCAGTTTATCCATAATCATGCCTAGCAACTTAGTACTAGAGTAATTTAACCCAGATCCCAAAAACAAAAATTTATTGCAGATAACAAAAAACCCGCCGAAGCGGGTTTTTGCATAAATAGTGTCAAGCTATTGCTAGTGAATTAACCACCAACCAAAGCTAATAAGATACCTGCCGCGACTGCTGAACCAAGTACACCAGCAACGTTAGGGCCCATAGCATGCATTAACAAGAAGTTATGTGGGTTAGATTCCAAACCAACCTTATTAACTACACGAGCCGCCATAGGAACCGCTGATACACCAGCAGCACCAATTAATGGATTAATCTTACCGCCGCTCAGTTTACTCATTAACTTAGCCATTAATACGCCACTTGCGGTACCAATACCGAATGCACAAGCACCCAATGCAAGAATACCTAAAGTTTCTACCGTTAAGAAAGCTTCAGCAGATAGTTTAGAACCTACAGCTAAACCTAAGAAGATAGTCACTATATTAATTAATTCGTTCTGAGCTGTTTTACTTAAACGGTCAACAACACCACACTCACGCATTAAGTTACCTAAACAGAACATACCCACTAAAGGTGTTGCTTCAGGTAACAATAACAAAGCAATAGTTAGTACCATTAACGGGAAAATGATTTTTTCGCGTTGTGATACTGGACGTAATTGTTCCATAACAATTTTACGTTCTTCTTTGTTTGTTAAAGCTTTCATAATTGGCGGCTGAATAATTGGTACTAATGCCATATATGAATATGCTGCTACCGCGATTGCACCTAACAAATCTGGCGCTAACCGCGACGCTAAGAAGATAGCTGTTGGGCCATCAGCACCACCAATAATCGCAATTGCAGAAGCATCAGCTAGAGTGAAATCAAAACCTGGGATCAAGTTAAGTAAAATTGCACCAAACAAAGTTGCAAAGATACCAGCTTGCGCTGCAGCACCTAATAACAACATTTTCGGATTAGCAATTAGCGCACCAAAGTCTGTCATTGCACCAACGCCCATAAATATCAATAACGGGAACACACCTGTATCGATACCTATTTTATACACGTAGTACAATACACCGCCTGGATCACTAAAACCGGCAATCGGAATATTGGTTAACACCGCACCAAAACCAATTGGTAATAATAGTAACGGCTCAAACTTTTTCGAAATAGCTAAGTACAATAAACCAAAGCCAACAGCAATCATAATCAACTGTTGCCAATGGAAGTTGGCAATACCAGTTGAAGCCCAAAGAGTCGCTAAACCTTCCATCTGTATTCCTTATGCAAGGCTAATCATTGGGTCGCCAGATTGTACTGAATCACCCGTTTTAACATGTACAGAAACAACTTCACCATCTTTCGCTGCACGAATTTCAGTTTCCATTTTCATAGCTTCCATAATGATAACCACATCACCTGCAGCAACATGATCACCTGGATTTACGTTTACTTTGAAAATATTACCTGACAATGGAGCATTTAACGTTTCAGCGCCAGAAACAGATGCAGACTGAGGTACAGACTCATCACTACCACCAACTGATTTGATATCTTTAATTTCACCACTTGGCGCAACATCAACTTCATAGACTTTACCGTCAACACGCACACTGTATGAAGCAGGGCCTGACTGTGATACCGCAGGCGAAGCTTTTGCAGGCGCAGCGTCTTCAGCTGTTGGCACTGGTTCAAAAGCATCAGGGTTGTTGCGGTTTTCTAAGAATTTCAAACCGATTTGTGGGAATAACGCATAAGTTAATACGTCATCGATTTTTTCATCCGCTAAAGTGATAGATTTTTCTTTCGCTAAGCCATCTAATTCAGCAGTTAATTTATCTAACTCTGGCTCTAATAAATCAGCTGGACGACAAGTAATTGGCTCACCACCTTCTAACACGCGCTCAAGTAATTCTTTGTTTACTGGAGCAGCTGTCGCACCGTATTCACCTTTTAACACGCCTGCAGTCTCTTTAGTAATAGACTTATAACGCTCACCAGTTAACACGTTTAATACAGCTTGAGTACCAACAATTTGCGAAGTTGGAGTTACAAGTGGAATAAAACCTAAGTCTTCACGTACTTTAGGAATTTCTTTTAATACGTCATCAAGTTTGTCAGCAGCACCTTGCTCTTTTAACTGGTTTTCCATGTTAGTTAACATGCCACCAGGTACTTGTGCTGTTAAGATACGAGCATCAACACCTTTAAGTGCACCTTCAAACTTAGCATATTTCTTACGTACTTCACGGAAGTAAGTTGCAACTTCTTCCATTGCAGCTAAATCTATACCTGTATCACGATCTGTCCCTTCAACAATAGAAACAATTGTTTCCGTTGCAGTGTGACCGTAGGTCATACTCATTGAAGAAACTGCGGTATCTAACATATCTATGCCAGCATCAATTGCTTTCATATATGTAGCTGTGCTTAAACCTGTAGTTGCATGACATTGCATTGCAATTGGAACACTTACTGTTTCTTTTAATCGAGTCACTAACTCTTCAACAACATATGGTTTTAATAGACCAGCCATATCTTTGATAAAGATAGAGTGAACCCCCATATCTTCCAACTGACGAGCCATATCAATCCACATGTCCATAGTATGAACAGGGCTAACTGTATAAGAAAGTGTACCTTGCGCGTGTGCACCAACTTGAATTGCCGCTTTAACTGCAGTTTGCAAGTTGCGAACATCATTCATTGCATCAAAAATACGGAAAACATCCACACCATTGGTGTGTGCTCTTTCAACAAATTTTTCTACAACATCGTCAGCATAGTGACGGTAACCAAGTAAATTCTGGCCGCGTAACAACATTTGTTGTTTAGTATTCGGCATCGCTTTTTTCAATTCGCGAATGCGATCCCATGGATCTTCACCTAAATAACGAATACACGAGTCGAAAGTTGCACCACCCCAGCTTTCAATTGACCAGTAGCCTAATTTATCTAGCTTTTCAGCGATAGGCAGCATGTCGTCTAAACGAAAACGCGTCGCCAATAGTGATTGGTGTGCATCTCTAAGTACCACATCCGTAATTGCAAGTGGTTTTGCCATGTTGATTCTCCTGGTTACTGTTTCTTGTCTTGACGATATTGGTGGACAGCAGCTGAAATAGCAGCGACCACTTTTTTGTCCTGGTGTGCACCAGATGATTTTACTGCAGGTCGGTTAGGAACATTCACTTTGGTAGGGGCTGGAATCTCTCCAGCAAAGAAGTGTGACATTAGTTTGATTAAAAAAATCAAAATCCCTAAAAATACGAATACTACGCCCATGCCGACAACTAATAGGTTTGCAGCTTCAAGCAATACAGAGCTTAAATTGTTTTCCATATATCGTCTCAAGTTAGTTAAGGTTAACCCAACGGTAACGAGTTACCGCACAATTTTCAACCAGCTGGAAAATTTCACCTGGTCAAATGGGTTGTTTAAAGTTAAGAAAATAAACAAAAAGCACAGCTTTTACAGCCATTTTAATTGAAAGTAGCATAACATAGCCACTTTTTTAGTACTTTTTGTTTATTTTCCGCTTAAAGCCCAGCAAATAAGCATGCAAAAGCCAATTGCCAACAAGTTAAATTTTGTACAGAGCTAAATTTGTTTGGGAATATATCAGATTCGGTTGTAAACAAATTCAGCGTTTTTTAATTGGAACTGACTAAAATCCAGTTCTAAGGTGTATAAAAAGACTTTATCACCTTCACAATCTATTCAACACTGCTCATTTAATGACATCAACCGGATGAAGAAACATGAGAAGTGGCGCGCGTGGAAGGATTCGAACCTCCGACCATCTGGTTCGTAGCCAGGTACTCTATCCAGCTGAGCTACACGCGCATATCGTAAGAAACATAATTTGAAAAGTGGCGCGCGTGGAAGGATTCGAACCTCCGACCATCTGGTTCGTAGCCAGGTACTCTATCCAGCTGAGCTACACGCGCGCATTTTCAAAGTTACGAAATGGCGGTGAGAGAGGGATTCGAACCCTCGATAGGGCTACAAACCCTATACTCCCTTAGCAGGGGAGCGCCTTCGGCCTCTCGGCCATCTCACCGTTTTCGTGGGGCGCATAATAATGATTCTCAAAATATTGTCAAACCTTTTTCTACAATAATTTCAGTTTTTTTATCGAACCATCAAGTTTTGAACAGTTTTTGTTTAATAAGCAAGCAAAGCATAAGATTACGTTTAATAAACAAACAATTTAATACTAGCTAAATTTCGAATTCAGATAAGCACATACTAGACTTGCCTTTTAATCGCACAAACTTAAACTATTGCTCTGCTTAATGTAGGTCAATGTTTAATTAATGAAAACAAACTATCTATTCAACACAATCAAACAAGCACTGTTAAATAACTTACTACCAGGGTTTGTTTTACAAGTGTTTGCCCTGTCTATCGTACTCGTCTATTTTTATCTGCCTGCAAGCCAAACCAGCTTCAACGCAATTGCCGAGTTAAAACTTAATCATGGCTGGCGCTATACTTTTATTGCGACAGCCCTATTTGGTGGTTTAATCCCCTTTATCTATCTGCACCTAACCAAATCATTGCCCAAACAGTCAGTCATTAAACTACTCTGCTTCTATTTAATATTTTGGGGTATCAAAGGGGTTGAGGTTGATTTATTTTATCAATTGCAAGGTTATTGGTTCGGTTATGACAATACAGTCGCAACTATAGTGAAAAAAACTGCAATGGATCAGTTTATCTATAGTGCATTGTGGGCAGCGCCTAGTATAACTCTGTGTTATTTGTGGTTAGAAAACAATTTTAGTTTTAACCAAACGGTCAAAGCTGCAGATAAACACTTTTTCTCGTTAACCTTGCCGAGTGTGATAGTTTCTAATTGGTTGGTGTGGATCCCTGCGGTATCTATTATTTATACCATGCCAGCTGAGTTGCAAATTCCTTTGTTTAATCTAGTTTTGTGTTTTTGGGTGTTAATGTTGGCAGCGCTTAACCGCAAGTGATCTAGGCTCAGTTAAAAAAGCCAAACATATAAGTTTGGCTTTTCTGTTATTTAACGCAGTTGGTTAAATAAAATTACTTGTTTAACCTATTTTCGATAAGCGCATCAACAACGCTCGGATCAGCCAATGTTGAAGTGTCACCTAATTGCTCATATTCATTAGCGGCAATTTTACGTAGAATACGACGCATTATTTTTCCTGAGCGTGTTTTCGGCAATCCAGCAGTCCAATGAATCAAATCAGGTGTGGCTATCGGGCTTAAATCAGTTCTAACCCAATTGCGCAATTCTTTAGTTAACGCCTCAGACAACTCGGTGCCTTCAACTGGTGTTACATAAGCATATATGGCTTGACCCTTAATATCGTGTGGGAAACCCACTACAGCAGCTTCAGCAACACTAGGGTGAGCAACTAAAGCACTCTCGATTTCTGCAGTACCTAAACGATGACCAGATACGTTTAATACATCGTCAACACGTCCTGTTATCCAGTAATAACCATCTTCGTCTCTGCGAGCGCCATCGCCAGTGAAGTACATATTCTTGTACGCACTAAAATAGGTTTGTTCAAAACGTTCATGATCACCATAAATGGTGCGCGCTTGTCCAGGCCAGGAATCTAGAATAACTAAGTTGCCACTGACAGCACCATCTAAAATAAGGCCATCTGCATCAACTAAAGCTGGTTTTACACCAAAAAATGGTCGCGTGGCCGAGCCAGGTTTTAACCCAGTCGCACCAGGTAATGGCGTAATCATCACCCCACCCGTTTCAGTTTGCCACCAAGTATCCATAATTGGACATTGGCTATTGCCAATATTTTCATAATACCAAGCCCAAGCTTCTGGGTTTATCGGCTCACCGACACTGCCGAGTATTCGTAAACTTGTACGTTGATTATTTGCATAAGCTTCATCACCTTTGGCCATCAAAGCTCGGATCGCAGTCGGAGCTGTGTACAAGATATTGACTTGATGTTTATCCACAACATCACCAATGCGTGAAGAAGAAGGATATGTCGGCACACCTTCGAAAATAACTTGTGTCGCTCCATTTGCCAGTGGCCCGTAGACAACATAACTATGGCCTGTGATCCATCCAACATCCGCCGCACACCAATAAATATCACCAGGCTGGTAGTCAAAAATATACTGATGCGTCATAGAGGCATATACTAGATAGCCACCAGTTGTATGCAATACGCCCTTAGGTTGGCCGGTTGAACCTGATGTATACAAAATAAATAATGGATCTTCCGCATTCATCACTTCAGGTGGACAATCAGCAGGGACCGACGCCATGAGTTGTTCAGCAGACACATCAACTGTTTGATTGAAGGCAACATCCGCACCCGTGTTTTTAAAGACAATGCAGTTAGTAATAGTGGAAACATCTTTTCGGCGTAATGCTTCATCAACATTAGCTTTTAACGGCACGGTTTTACCACCGCGTCGACCTTCGTCAGCAGTAATGATTACTTTGGCGTTACAATTTACAATACGATCAGCAATTGCATTTGGTGAAAAACCACCGAAGATAACCGAATGAACAGCGCCAATGCGGGCACAAGCCAGCATTGCATATACAGCTTCACAGACCATTGGCATATAAATGGCAACGCTGTCACCTTTGGCAACGCCTAAAGATTTTAAGCCGTTTGCAAGACGCGCAACATTGTCGTGAAGCTGCTGAAAAGTCACCTTGTGGCTTTGAGATGGGTCGTCCCCTTCAAAAATTAACGCTATGTCGTTGGCTTTTTCAGGTAAGTGACGATCAACGCAGTTATAACAGGCATTTAACTGACCATCTTCAAACCATTTAATCGACACATTTCCGGGTGCATAACTGGTGTTTTTAACTTTGGTAAAAGGGGTTATCCAATCCAACCTTTTACCTTGCTGCGCCCAAAATGCATCAGGGTTATCGACTGATTCTTGGTACATAGCTAAATACTTGTGGTTATCTATATGACAGTTTTCAGCTAAGTTTTCCGCAACTGGGAAGTAACTTTGATCCATATCAACTCCGTATTTATATTTTTATTTATACTTTAGTAGCACTTGTTTTGGATACCCAAGCCACTTGAAGATGCATGTTTCAGAGCTATCACAGCGTTTTTAGTACAAGGCATGTTAATGAAGGAATGTAGGCACCTTTCAAATTAACATAACGCAGTAATAGAAACGCTGTGAAGCTCCCAAAGGGCAAGGCTAAAAAGCATTTATACTGCGTTATTGATTTTGAAAAGGGATAACCATTATCTTCAATCAATGCCTTGTCTAAATGCTTTTTATCTCTTGCTGAAATCTAGCATCTTCAAGTGGCTTGGGTATATCAATCCACCAATATATACCCAAGCTGCTTGAAGATGCAAGACTTGAAAAAACTGACATATGTTCAATTTTGTCCCGCGATACTGAACCCTCACCATTAAAATGCAACCAAATACTGAAACTTACCAACTTGCCCCAAAACAGTTTGCATCTAGTAATTTTTTATAACATTTGATCCACAAAGGTGCTTTTTCTGCTATCCTTCGCCCCAATTTAGTGAAAAACCAATACAAATAAGTGGGATAATTATATGAAAAAAATAACCGCAATTATAAAACCCCATAAACTTGAAGAAGTTAGAGCTGCACTAAGCGAAATAGACATTAAAGGCATGACAGTTTGTGAAGTTAAAGGATTTGGCCGACAAAAAGGACATATAGAGTTGTACCGAGGTACAGAATACGCAGTTGAATTTGTTGTTAAGACAAAACTGGAAATTGTTGTTGATGATGAGCGTGTTGATAACGTGGTCGATACCATCATTGAAGCAGCTAAAACCAATAAAATTGGTGATGGCAAAATTTTTGTAACGTCAGTAAACCAAGTTGTTCGCATCCGCACAGGCGAACAAGGTCCTGACGCCATTTAGTACTTTAAACACTTAGGAAACTTTAATATGCGAGCGATTATAGCACTTTTGCTCATGCTGCCTTTCGCAGCTTCAGCTGAAGGTTTAGATACAGGCGACACAGCTTGGATTTTAACCGCATCAGCGTTAGTTTTATTTATGACCTTACCTGGCTTATCCTTCTTTTATGCAGGATTAGTCCGCAGTAAAAACGTTTTATCCGTTTTAATGCAATGTTTTGCTATAGGTTGTTTAGCCTCAATCGTTTGGCTAGCTTTCGGTTATAGCTTAGCTTTTGGTGAAGGTAATGCTTTTATTGGCGACTTATCTAAAAGCTTTTTAAACGGTGTTGGTAAAGACACTTTGAGTGGTTCAATACCTGAGCCGTTATTTTTTGTTTTTCAAATGACCTTTGCCATTATTACCCCAGCCCTTATGGTTGGTGGTTTTGCTGAGCGTATGAAATTCTCTTCTGTTTTACTCTTTTCCATTTCTTGGTTAATTCTGGTTTATTTACCTGTTTGCCACTGGGTATGGGGCGGCGGCTGGCTTGCTGAAATGGGCCTACTAGATTTTGCTGGTGGTACAGTTGTACATATCACAGCCGGTGTTGGCGCATTAGTCGCGGCACTTGTGATTAAAAACCGTCGCGGTTATGGCAGCGCTTCTATGATCCCACATAACTTAACTATGACAGTGGCTGGTGCCGGTATGTTATGGGTAGGTTGGTATGGCTTTAACGGCGGTAGTGCTTTAACTGCTAGTGGCGATGCGGCAATGGCAATTTTGGTCACACATATTTCTGCGGCTGCAGGTGCATTAACTTGGGCAGGTTTAGAATGGGCTAAATACGGTAAACCTTCGGTATTGGGTATAGTTACTGGTATGGTCGCTGGTTTAGGTACTATCACCCCTGCTTCTGGTTTTGTCGGCCCGGCTGCATCCTTAGTTATTGGTATTTCTGCAGGTGTTGTCTGTTTCTACGCAACAAACTTAATTAAACAAAAATGGCAGATTGACGACTCATTAGATGTTTTCCCTGTGCATGGTGTTGGTGGTATTTTAGGTACCTTCTTAGCTGGTATCTTCTGTTCAACTGAGCTTGGTATCTTCAGCGGTTATGGCTTTGGTGGAGACAACACCAGCATTGGTCAACAGTTGGGTGTACAAACTATCGGTATTTTAGCCACACTAGCATACACAGCAGTAGTTAGTTTTATCCTACTGAAAATTGTAGCTGTGGTCACTAAAGGCATTCGTGTTGATAACGAGCAAGAAGTTCAAGGTTTGGATATTACCAGCCATGAAGAGCGTGGTTATAACATTCAAAACTAAGCTCAATTAGATAGCTAAAGTTTAGCCAGAACGATCCCTTGAGTACTCCCCGTCTCATCGGATCGTTTTTTTATTCCTTCAATACACCCAGCTATATCCTTATACTTCCTTGTTATCCAGAGTTCAGGTTATATTATCGAGCTTTTTTCGCTTGTTTCTTCTGCTTAGCTTTAACTTGTTTTTTCTTCAGCAGACCACGCACTTTTTTCTTTGGTTTTTTAACTGGCACTTTCGCTTCTTTGTGTTTAGGCTCTAATCCTTCAACTACGCGGCGCGCAAGCTTCTCTTGAATGTAGCGTTCAACTTTACCCAATATCTCCATGTCGTGCGCTTCAACTAAACTAATCGCAGTGCCCTTCTTGCCTGCTCGACCTGTGCGGCCAATACGATGGATATATACATCAGCAGTACGAGGCATATCAAAGTTAAATACATGACTGACATCGGCTACATCTAAACCACGCGCGGCAACATCAGTTGCGACTAATATCTTTTTATGTCCTGATGTGAAAGCCTTAACCGCTTTTTGGCGTTTATCTTGTGGCATTTCACCTTGTAACCAACAACAATCTAATTGTGCAGTGGTTAATTGACCACTCAGTTCCGCCACGCGCTCACGTGTTTTAACAAAGACTACAGCTTTGCTGACTTCCTCTTTTGCCAACCAATGCACTAAAAGTTCTAGTTTATGTGGGCGCGAATCCGCCATGTGTATCCATTGGTGAATTTTAGCTTTTTCACGACGTGGAGACTCGGCTTCAACTAATACTGGATCTTTTAAAACCTGTTTGGCAAAACGTTCAACACCTTCACCTTCGAGTGTTGCTGAAAACAATAAACTTTGTTTACGCCAGCGTGCTTCACCACTGACACGCATCATAGTTGGACCAAAGCCCATATCTAACATGCGATCAGCTTCATCTAACACTAACCATTCAATATCGCGACAATCGAATGATTCGTCTTCAATGTATTCAAGTAAACGTCCCGGCGTTGCAACCACAATATCGACGCAGCCTTCAGAAATTTCTTTATGTTTACCATAATTAATACCACCGGTAATTAAACGGCTGGTCACTTCAGTAAACTGACTGAGCTGACGGACGACTTTAAAGGTTTGTTCGGCAAGCTCACGGGTTGGCGACAAAATTAAAATACGTACACCATTGTTTTGTCGGCTTCGTGGAAAATCTAAAATATGCTGAAGTGCTGGCAACACGAAAGCTGCGGTTTTACCCGTACCTGTTGGTGCACTGGCTAGAATATCCTTACCATCCAAAGCTGGTTCAATAGCTAAGGTTTGGATAACGGTTGGGCGGGTATAACCCTGTTGTTCAATGGCCGTTAAAAGGCTTTCATCTAGGTCTAAATCAGCAAAATTCACGATAATCATCCGCAGTCATTCAAGGCTGCACATTCTAACCCTTCAGACCTTTAAGTAAAGAAAAGCTGATTTTTTTAAATGAATTTATCATTAAACTGGTCAATTTATCAGATTTGTTTGGTAGACTGGCTGATGCGCGTGTAATTTTAACCGGACAAGCAGGTTTAGTATTGATGAGTGTATATGACGCAGAGTTGGTTGAGCAATTTGGAGAAACCATCTACCAAAAGGGATTGAATTTTTATCTGCAAGATCAGGTTAGAAAACTTAAACCCATATCATCACTTAACACAGTAACTGGTGTTGTTGAGTGTCGTAACCAAGTGTATCGAGTTGCTATCGACAAGGCGGATCTATCTTCACTCTGTTCATGCGACAAAGGTGGCAATTGTGAACATGCAGTAGCAGTGCTGATTGCGGCTGAAGCTGCTAACTTAATTAGTCGCTCACCCGTAAGTGCCTTTTTACAATGGCAAGAAAAACTGCATAAACAGCCCAACTGGGATCAGGGATACTTCACACAACTCACCGCAAGCAACGACAACTTACTGCATTTTGTGTTAAATCCAATTGTAGAACCCAATAGTGGTTTTACCCAAATTCAATTGCAACTGCATAACATCAAACATAAAGCCAATGCAGAAGATGCAGAAATACTCACAACACTCAATCAAAATGTCAGCAGTAAATCATCTAGTCAAAGATTATTAATAGGTAACAATGCCAGCGAAGCTTTACCTTTATTATTAGAATCAAACCGCTGTTATTGGCAAAGCAATAAATCTAAAGCACTAAAATATGGTGCCCCACGCAAGCTCATATTGCAGTGGAAAAAACAAAGCGATGGCCAATTTAAATTGCAAATGCAATTAGATAAATCTGAACGCTGGTTTTTAATTGCCAGTGACAGACCTTGGTATATAGACCCCCAAAAAGGCACTATGGGTGTTATTGAACACAATTTATCTGGGTTTAACTTATCTGCCTTAGCAAATTTACCAGAACTAGATAAAAATGAACTATTAGACTTTTCGGTTTGGCAAAATACCTATTGGCCAGAATGCACAATAGCTTTACCGCTCGAACAAGTGATAGAAAGAGTGGAAGAAAAACTCACGCCTGTGTTGCGTATTGGGTTAAATGAAGCTGGTTATATTGCCAAACTGAGATTACGTTATGGCGAGCACGAAATTCCAATGAGTTTAATCAGTGCGCCTTTTGTCCAACTGCAACAACAAGACAAAATCATTCAAATTCAACGTACGCCGTCTATTGAGCGCAAAGCCTTTTATTTATTAGAGTCGTACGGGTTCGCCCATACCAAAGGCAGTTCAACTAGCCAAGATTTTGAATTTTTCTACAACAGTGAAATTGGTGTACGTTACGACCAATTTTGGTTGAATATATTTGAAGAAGTATTCCCACTGTTATTATCACAAGGCTGGAAAATTGAATTTGAGCCAGGTGTACAACCAATTAATGTCATTCAAGATCCTAGCTTTGAGTATCAAATTAGCGAAAGCCACGACTGGTTTAAACTTGGATTAAAAATTGATTTTGACGGACAAAAAATTGATTTAATCCCGGTACTGATTAACTGGTTGAAACAAACTGAAAACTGGAAGAATCAAACCGGTCGGGTCAAAATTGCGCTGAACCGTCACCAGTTTATTAAAGTGGATATAGAATCGCTTAAACCTGTATTGGCAATTTTACAAGAAGCGAATAACAAACAGGCTAAGTTTTCTAATAGACAAGCGCATATACTCAACCAGATTCCGGAAATCAATTCCTGTATTGGTGGCCAACATGTGCGCAAACTCGCGCATTTATTGGAAAGTTTCGATGGCATAAAACACATAGATGTGCCTAAAAGCGTCAACGCAAATTTACGCCCATACCAACAGCAAGGCTTAAACTGGTTAAGCTTTTTATTTGAATACAATTTTGGTGGCATATTAGCTGACGACATGGGTTTAGGTAAAACGCTGCAAACTTTGTGTTTATTAGAATCAATGCGCTTACAGAATAAATTGGATAAACCTGCATTAGTTATTTGTCCAACCAGCTTAGTTGGCAACTGGCTGAATGAAGCGAATAAATTTACCCCAGAGCTGAATATTACCGCAGCATACGGACAAAACCGCCAACAAGTGTTAGATGAGCTAGAGTCATACCAAGTTGTGGTGACCACCTACCCTCTAGTTAATCGTGATTTTGAATTTTTGCTTGCGCATGAATACAGTTTGATTGTATTGGATGAAGCGCAAAACATTAAAAATCCACGTGCACAAATGACCCAAAATATTAAGCAACTGGTCTCTCGTCAAAGATTGTGTTTAAGTGGTACACCAATTGAAAATCATCTCGGTGAATTATGGTCGTTGTTCGACTTTTTAATGCCCGGATTTTTAGGCACGTTAAATAAATTCAGCAAAGAATATCGTAAGCCTATCGAGCAATTACGAGACAGAGAAACGCAAAATCGTCTACATAGCAAAATTCATCCTTTTGTATTGCGCCGTAAAAAAGAAGAAGTTGCCAAAGAATTGCCAAAGAAAACCGAAATCATCAAACACATCTCGCTAGAAAACGAACAACGTGTATTGTACGAAGCAATCCGTGCGAGCATGGAAGATAAAGTGCGTAACATTCTAAAAATTAAAGGTTTGGCTAAGAGCCACCTTGAGTGTTTAGATGCGCTATTAAAACTTAGGCAGATTTGTTGTGCGCCACAACTGTTAGATTTAGAAAGCACTCAACAAATTGAACAAAGCGCCAAACTTGAATATTTAATAGATGTTGTGCCGGAAATGTTAGAAGAAGGCCGCAAGATACTAATATTCTCGCAGTTTGCCAAAATGCTGCATATTATCTCAGGCAAGCTGACCGATTTAGGCATAGAGCACTCTAAACTGACGGGTGAAACACGCGATCGACAAACACAAATTGATGCCTTCCAAAATGGCGAAGTATCTGTGTTTTTAATCTCGCTCAAAGCCGGTGGTACTGGCTTGAACTTAACCGCTGCAGATACAGTGATTCATTATGATCCATGGTGGAATCCTGCAGCTGAAGCGCAAGCGAGCGATCGTGCCTACCGTATCGGCCAGAAAAAACCTGTGTTTGTATATAAGCTGATTTGTGAAAATACCATTGAAGAAAAAGTATTGCTGATGCAGGAAAATAAAAAGCATTTAAACCAGAGCATGTTCGCCAAAGAACAAGTTGATTCAGTAAAAGATTTAACCGCTGACGGTTTATTAGAGTTGTTTAAAACAGCTTAATTAATTTTAAAAAAATAAGACAATAATGAAAATAAGAAATATCGCAATTTGCCTGATTGAACACCAAGGGAAAATTTTTGTTGGTGAAGGTGTCGACGAAGTAAAAAATGAGACTTTTTATCGCCCACTCGGTGGCGGTATTGAATTTGGAGAAACCGCACGACAAACGGTTATTCGCGAATTTCAAGAAGAAATGCAAACAGAGATTGAAGTAGGCAACTACCTGACGACCTTTGAGAATTTATTCACCTTTAATGGTGTAATTGGTCATGAAATCGTTTTATTGTTGTCGGCTAAATTTAAAGACAAACAAATTTACCAACAGGATAACATTCCGTGCAACGAAGAGGGTACGAGTTTTATTGCTAAGTGGGTTAACATAGAAGAATTTCTCAATGGTACAAAAATACTCTATCCATCGGGTATTGTCGACTACCTCAAACACCAAGCCCCCATCCACGAGCTAGGCTGAGGCTATGTAGTTTGCAAACTCACTCAATAGTAACTTTCAGCGGCAGACTGTCGTTACCACTAAAAATCCGAACTCCAATTAACGAGAAAACGACAAAAACAATTTGCCACGCTCAGCAAAATTAACAAATTCGCCAAAGCTTGGCGCTGCCGGAGATAATAAAATCACCTGACCGGCTTTGGCGTGCTGATTTAACCAGGCCATACCAATAGCCATGTGATCAAAGTATTGAGCTTTACTCGCCAAAGCTGCGGGTAACTGTTTTAAGATGCGTTTACCTGTTTCACCCAACAATAGAATTTTGTTCAAATGATAGTTTTCGAGTGCGCTAATCAACTCAACATAACATTGGCTGCGCTCGGCACCACCCAAAATTAAATTGATCTCTTGGTTTTTATAACAGTCTAGTGCACATAAAGTAGAATCAGGTGTAGTGGATATGCTGTCGTTTACATACAAAACAGAATTTGTCCCCTGCACTTCCTGCAGTCTATGCTCTAACGCAGCAAAACCGTTTAACTTAGTTAAAACTTGTTGCCAATCAAATTTCAAGTAGTCAACTATAGCTAAACAAGCTGCTAAGTTTTTTAGGTTGTGTTGGCCTTTTAGTGAAAAGTTATGTGTTAGTTGTTCGTTCTTATAGTGGAGCTGATTATCTTTAATGTGGAATCCACATTCATCGGCAAACGCCAGCTTGCACACGCCACTTGATAGTTCGTCTAAAGCAAGATACTTAGCGGATAGGCTAGATTTTGCGTTATACACCACGGCATCTGCAAAACTATCGCGTGCCAGCCTAGTCTTATCTAAATAATATTGCTCAGCGGTTTGATGCCAAGGAACATGTTCTTGAAATAAATTCAGCAATAAAAAGATGTCTACTTGGCTATGTAAATCCGCCAGTTGGTAGGACGACAACTCTAAAATAGTCCAACTATTATCATCAGGTTTTACTTCTAAAATAGCCCGACCTAAATTGCCCGCAAGTTCGCTGTGCATACCTAATGCATTAAACAAATAATGCAGTAGACTTGCTGAAGTACTTTTACCTTTTGTACCAGTTACAACAATTGTTTTTGCTTGAGGGTATGCATCGAACCACATTTGGGTAGTTGAAGTAATAGTACTGCCCGCTTGCTTAAACAAATTTACTTCAGCTCGGTATAAGCTAATACCCGGACTTTTAACCACATAACTAAATTGCTGTTTGATTGCCTGTTGAATACCCGAGTCACCATATAAGTATTCAATACCATGTTGCTGAGCATAGTCGTGAGTGGTTTGCTCATATACATCAGTCAATAGGCTAAAATTGAGCTGCTTGTTGGCTAAATGAATGGCTGCACTTTTTCCTTCAACCCCAAAACCCCAAATTAGATATGTCTTCATCTTATCGTCCTAACTAAACAAAGCAGCCCAATGCGCTGGGATAAAATGCTCCTGGCGCAATGACATTAAGTCATTTTCGCTACGCTGTAATAAGCCTGCTCCGTAGTTTTTTACAACCTCGGGAGCAAGTTTTTTGACTATAGGCCAATCCTGCGAGTTAGCTTGCTGAGATAATATATAAATTGCTACTGCAGATTCCAGTTTTTCACCAACACATTCCCAAGGTTTTTCTGTGGTTAAACCAACAAGCGACTGGTAATCAGCTAAAAATTCAATATTTTTTAACGGGTTGCCAGCAAATATTTGCGACATTCTTTGCTCTGAAATACCGGCAACAGCAAACATTAAATGAACAAACTGGCATTTAGGGCAAGCCAAACACCAGCGCTGCTGTGATTTTTTCTCGCGTAACTTAAAAGCCTTATTACATGAGGTGAACACAGCGTCATATTTGTCCGTTTGGCAAAATTGTTTAACTATGCGCATTTCAGTTTGCTGACGCAATAAAGAAAAATATCGAAAAGGTACAGTTAATTCATTTGCCAATAACTGGCTAAAATCTCGCTCAAAAGCCGAAGATTTACTGTATTGGTGATTAACCTCAACCCCATTATGTACCACAGTTGCTTCACTAGCAGAGGCTTCATTACTAGTGACAACATAATCACAACCTAAAGCAATTGCGACAAAACTCGCAATAAAACTGATTATTGCAGTAATTGGCACATGGCCATTCAAGCCACCTTGCGCGTTTAACTCAAACAACTTTTCGTCTAATTGGCGTTTTACGGTAATTAAAGGCAAACCTGCTGCTTTTGCACAATCAATTATAGGTTTGGCCGGATTAACCGCAAAAAGAATAACTTCAACGTCTTGTTGTTTTAGTGCTTCTATCGAAACTAACGAATCTTTACCGCCACCAATAAGCACTAAAGCTTTATGGCGCTGCTCAGTCTTTGTTTGGCTCGGATTTACCGTGTCACCTTGTCTTTCCACTTCGCTACTGCTGTGGAATCGACATTTATCGGTTAAATCTAATCGATTACGGTAAGCAAATTCGGCTAAACCCATGCGGTACAACTGAGTAAAAAAGTCACTTGCGTTAGACGACAAGGATATTGAATTATGCTGTAGCTGCGCGTAGGGACTGAGCTTTAAATAACTAACACCTGCGACTATTAATAAATAGTTAAGTAGCTTGTCTAAGTCTGCGCTAATCGCTGGAAATTGATGCTGAGGAAAATCAAAACTTAAAGTTTCCACAAAATGATAGTTATCAGCGTGATAATTTAAAACAATTTGTTGTTGATGGGCTATATATTGGTAACTGTCGAATGAAAACTGCTGAAACAACAAAAGAATTATCCCACTGATTAAAATGAGATTATTTTAACCTATATTGGATATTTTGAAACTAGCGAACGAGATATTTAGGAAGTAAGTGATTTAAATCGGGAAGATATGTGAGGGTCGAACCATTTATCGAGCGTGCGCTCGTGTATTCGACCCCGCAAATCAACTTAATTAAGCGTTACAAACGTCTTTTAAGTTTTTACCAGCTTTGAAAGAAGGTACGTTAGCCGCTGCAATTTCAATAGGTTGACCAGTTGAAGGGTTACGACCAGTACGAGCTGCACGGTGTTTAACACTAAATGTACCAAAGCCAATTAGCTCAATACGGTTACCCGCTGCTAATTCTTCAGTAACAGTGTCCATTAATACGTTTAACGCTTTACCTGCTTGAGCTTGAGATAATTCAGCACCATCGGCGATTTTTTTAACGAGTTCCGATTTATTCATTATTATTCCTCAGTTATTAACATCTGATTTATTCGAGAGAGCCCAATCTATAAGACCTCAAAGCAAATTGCAATGGAATTTTTCACTAAAATTAAAATTAACTCGTTGCAATTGATGACATTAGGTCAGTTTCTTGGTTACACCAAGATCTTTGTCAAAAGGTTTTGCGCCTCTGCTTGCTGTTCAGCATCCCCTTTTTCAATTACTTCTTCTAGCGCAGTTTGCGCAGCTTCTATATCGTCAATTTCGATATAAGCTATGGCCAAATCTAACTTAGCTTGCATACCATTGGCATTTTCTGCATCAACATCTATGCTAGAAATATTTTCTTTTGCAATAAAATCGTCCAACCCAACATCATCTAAGGGTTTAGAATAAGGTTCATCTCCTTGCTCTTGGTTATCAAGCTCTTCTAATAAAGAGTCAACATCAACCCATTCGTCAGCATTGCTATCAAGCTCAGCAATGTCTTCAACTAAAACATCATCATCTGCAATTGGCTCTGCCGCCAATAAACTATCCATATCAAGTTCATTGTCAGTTGATGGCAGTTGCTCATTTTGCTCAATGGATAATTCATCTAGCAGTGCGTCAAAATCAGCATTTTCGAGATCTGCAAGTTCCTGCAGTGAAGTGTCGTCGCTAATATCTATTTCAGCATCTTGGTCTAAAACTAAATCATCTTCTGTTGGCTCAGCTTCAGCATCCAATAAAGCTTCAATGTCAAAGTCATCTTGTGCAGCTAAATCTATTTCTGAACTATCTTCTTCATCTAACAAGGAATCCCAATCTAATTCTTCAGCAACTTGAGGTTCGTCGTTTTCTTCCGCCAACTCAGTGAAGTCTTCAGCTAACAAGTTATCATCAATTTCTGGCGATAGTTCGTCTTCAACAGATAATGCCGCGTCTTCTTCGGTGAAATCGTCTGCAAGTAAATCATCATCTAATTCTAGTGATAACTCGTCATCAACTTCATCTAGCTGTGCATCTAGCTCAGGCTCTACATCGCTTGCAACTTCATCATCTAACGCTAGCTCTGCTTCTAAACCTGTGTCTAATTCATCTACAGATAACTCTGCATCTTCTTCGGTGAAATCTTCGGCAAGCAAATCATCATCTAATTCTAGTGATAACTCGTCGTCAACTTCATCTAACTGTGCATCTAGTTCAGGCTCGACATCAGTTGCAACTTCATCATCTAACGCTAGCTCTGCTTCTAAACCTGTGCCTGATTCATCTAAAGATAATTCTGCATCTTCTTCGGTGAAATCTTCAGCGAGTAAATCATCGTCGAGTTCAATTGATAACTCGTCATCAATTTCATCTGCTTGTGCTTCTAGTTCTGGCTCGACATCAGTTGCAACTTCATCGTCTAGTTCTAGCGATAACTCGCCATCAACTTCATCTTGTTGTGCTTCTAGTTCTGGCTCAACATCAGTTGCAACTTCTTCATCTAATGCTAGCTCTGCATCTAAATTTGTGTCTAAGTCATCTACAGCTAGTTCTACATCTTCTTCGGTGAAATCTTCAGCGAGTAAATCATCGTCTAATTCAACTGGTAACTCGTCATCTACTTCATCTGCTTGTGCTTCTGGTTCTGGCTCGACATCTGTTGCAACTTCATCATCTAACGCTAGATCTGCTTCTAAATCTGTGTCTAAGTCATCTACAGATGGTTCAGCGTCTTGTTCGGTGAAATCTTCAGCAAGTAAATCATCATCGAGTTCAATTGATAACTCATCGTCAACTTCATCATCTAACGCTAGCTCTGGTTCTAATTCATCTAAAGATAATTCTGCATCTTCTTCGGTGAAGTCGTCGGCAAGTAAATCATCATCAAGCTCAACTAAAAGCTCGTCGTCAACTTCATCTGCTTGTTCTTCTAGCTCTGCCTCTACGTCGATTGCAACTTCATCTAGTTGCTGTGTAGCTTCTTCACCAACAAAGTCACTATCCAGAGATAAATCTTCGGCGTGTTTTTCTTCGGCGGAAATTTGTTCTTGTTCAGCAGTTGCTAAATCATCTTCAGCGACGTCATCCAACAAACCATCAATATCTAACGTTTCTTCGCTAATATCCTCTTGCTCTGAAGTTGCTATATCATCTTCAGCAACTTCATCCAACAAGCCATCAATATCTAATTCTTCTTCGCTAGTATCGTCTTGCTCAGAAGTTGCTATATCATTCTCAGCAACTTCATCCAACAAACCATCAATATCTAATTCTTCTTCGCGAGTATCGTCTTGCTCTGAAGTTGCTAGATCATTCTCAGCAACTTCATCCAACATGCCATCAATATCTAGTTCTTCTTCGCTAGCATCATCTTGCTCTGCAACTGTATCGTTGTTAGCCACTTCGTCGAGCAAAGCGTCAGCATCCAGTTCATCAATCTCTTGCTCTTGTGTTTCATCAAGCAGCGCGTCAATATCAATGTCATCGTCGGCTAAATCAGAGGTTTCATGCTGTAACGCGTCATTAGCTTCATCTACGGCTTGGCTTTGTTGATTATCACTAACAGGTTCGTTTTTACTTAACAATGCATCAATGTCTATATCATCATCGTCAGCTATATCTTGCGCTGGCTCTGATTCGGCTTCAACATCATCAATCAAGTCTTCATCTTCAGCCAACATAGAATCCAAATCGACATCTTCACTTATTTCGGATTCGTCGATAGGTTTGTTATTTGCCATGTCTTGTTCTAACAAGGCATCAAGATCGTCTAAGTCATCATTGTCGAGCAAATCATCTTCTGCAGCCTGTTCATCAGTCTCAGGAAGATCATCTTGCGCACTTTCTAATAACGCATCTATGTCTTCATCCGCTACATCAGCTTGCGCTTCAGCGGCTTGGTTTTGACTATCTTCTAATAAAGCATCTATATCTTCAGCGGCTAAGTCACCACCAGCGTCTATATCGTCGGCTTGATTTCCAGCTAATAAGGCATCGATATCGTCGACATCTACTACTGAGTCATCTGAGTTATTTTGTTCAAGCAATGAATCTATATCATCAGCATCCACCAAGGAGTCGTCTGTGTCTGAATCAACCGAATCAAATAGTGAATCTAAATCATCTTGTGATAGCTCGTCAGACTCTAGTGCCTCACTTTCTGATAAATCATCACCTAAATCTGCACTCGCTTCTTCTAACAAGGCATCAATATCATCCGCAGCGAGATCGTCATCACCTATAATATCGTCTAAAGATTGATCTAGTAGATCATCAGCCAATTCATCATCTAATGCACTGTCAGGTACATCTAATAAATCGTCGTCATCTTCTTCGAAAATTAAGTCGTCACTTTCTGTATCTTCATCAAGCGGTGGCAACAAATCATCGTCATCATCTAAACGAATTTCTTCTGAGGATAAATCAGGTGCTAACGGAGCAACCGGTGCGGCTGGCGTTGGTGCTTGTGGCGCTAGATTAAAATCATCTTCTGGCGCAAATTGTTGGCTAGATTGAGCTTGAGCAGGCGCTTCAGCCGTTTTTTCTTCTGAGCGATTTTTCGCTTTAAACCACCAAACTATCCCACCAATAATCAACAAAGCAGGTAAACACGCAAGAAGTATCATGTACACAATACTATTCGACACAGCCTCGACAAATTTTGTCCAGCCGCTTCTATTCGCTTCTTCTATCTCTTTGCGTTGCTGATCCAATAACTCAGTTTGTTGTGTCAGCATTTGTTCCATTTGCTGTTGTAAAACACTACCTTGTCCAACTTGTTGTTTTAACGACACCACTTCTTCATTAACATTGGTCAAGCGATTTTTTAACCGCTCGTTCTCTTCAAGCAAGGCTTGAATATTTTCTAATGAAGCGGCGAATTGTTCTCTTAATACACCATACGACTCTAACTGTGCTTGTTGCAGCTCAGAAATCTTGTCTTGCAGTTTGTTTGCGGCATTTTCTAAATCTGCTTGTTTGGCGGTTTCTTGCCGTTTTTTCTCTTCAGGATTGGTTTTCGCGGCAACATAACGCCTTTGTTTTTCTGCCCAAATTTCGTCATCTAGATCTGACTTGTTTTTTGCTGCGGTTTTATTAACTTTGCGAATAGCAGATAAGGTGGGTAAATTAAGCACGGCACCATTGCGCATGCTATTTAGATTGTTATCAACAAATGCGTCAGGATTTGCTTGATAAATAGCAACCATAACTTGATAAGTAGATAAGCTAGGATCTGGTTTGTGTTCAGTGGAAATTTGCCAAAGTGTATCGCTGGAGCGAATCGGCCCATAAGTTAAGCCAGATAATCCATCATCGTTTTCTTTGTCACCTCGAATACGCATTTCAGCATGCGCGTCATTGCTTACACCCACTTGGAGTAAACTGACCGGAGCTGCCGTTGCCAACAAGCATAATGTTGTTAATCCGAGATTTTTTAACCAGCGCATTCTGTTAATGTCCTACCCTTTGGCGTTTTTTTGACGCATTTTTATAGTTTTAAGCAATCCTTGTTCCATCAATGGATTTTCGAATCGTTTTTATTCACCTTTTATTAAACTGGTATTAAAACCAAGGTTTGTAAAGGTTGGATACAAAGTGTCATCACAGTATATTTTCAACGATGTTAGTTCGCGTCTAATTGAATAGTTACGACGTAAACTGTCAAAACTATCCGGTGATTTAGCTAACCCTAAGCGGAAATCAACATCATCGTTACGAATATCATAGACCAAATTCATCAAAGCTCTAAATTGGCGCTGACTTAATTGGTATTTTTCGGTTAAAACCATATGGTCTACTGCCATTGCTGGTAATAAATCTTGTAGTTTTATTTCAACCGGTAGTTCCAACCTTTGACATAAAATTTGATACAAAATTTCAGTACCGCGAGCTTTACCTTCTAAACTGTGCCCTGCAATATGTGGCGTGCCAAATTCTAATAAAGGCAACAATGCCATTTCTATTTCAGGTTCGTTTTCAAATACGTCTAACACAACACGCAAGTCATGTCCTGCAGTTAGCACTTCTACTAAATCTGCATTATTAATAACTTCACCACGACATGCATTAATTAAAATGGTTTCTGGTTTTAGTTTTAATAATGTTTGTTTATCAAACATATGGTGTGTCGTATGTTTGCCCGACTTAACATAAGGCACGTGGCAAGTGATAAAGTCACAGGCTAACACATCAGCAAAACTCGCACTGGTAAAAGCGCTCTCAAGCTCAGCTCGTACTGGGTCAAACTGAACAACTTCACAACCTAAAGCGGCAAAACGCTTAGTTAAGCGTTTGCCAATTTGTCCAACACCAACAATAGCAATTTTTTTATCTTTTAATGCAAAACCATACTTATTGGCTAAGTTCAAACCACTACTGATAACATAATCAGCTACCGCATCGGCATTACAGCCAGCGGCTGGCGCCCACTCTATATTACGCTCAGCGAGGTAATCTGCATCTATATGGTTATAACCCGCAGTAGCAGTACCAACAAATTTCAGTTTAGTACATTTGTATAATAAAGCTTCATTTACTTTGGTGGTTGAACGGGTTAATAAATAATCGGCGTCTTTGATGTCATCTGCAGTAACAGTTCTGCCAGAAAAACGCGTTATTTTGCCAAGACCGGCAAAAAATTCTTCAGCGTATAATAAGGAATCTTCGATAAAAAAATGCGGTTGAGTTGTCATGTTGCACCTGAGGTTTACACCTTAAGCACTATATGTATATAGGCTTAAGGCGTAATTACTGAGTTTGATTTATTGGTCGAAACGCTTGAATACTAAAGTAGCGTTGGTGCCACCAAATCCAAAGCTGTTAGACATAACCGTATTTAATTTTTGCTCACGGGTTGTCATTACTACGTCTAAACCTTCAGCTTTCTCATCTAAAGTTTCAATATTGATCGAAGGTGCAATAAAGTCATTTTCTAACATTAATAACGAATAAATTGCTTCGTGCACACCAGCTGCACCTAAAGAATGGCCTGACATGGCTTTAGTTGCACTAATTGCTGGTTTGTATTCGCTAAATACAGCTTGAATGGCTTCTAATTCTTTAACATCACCAACAGGCGTAGAAGTACCATGAGTATTAACGTACTCAATTTGTCCGTCTACCGTTGCCATTGCTTGTTGCATACAACGAATCGCACCTTCACCAGATGGAGCCACCATATCGTAGCCATCAGAAGTTGCGCCATAACCAACAATTTCAGCGTAAATTTTTGCACCACGTGCTAATGCGTGTTCAAGCTCTTCAACAACTAAAATACCGCCACCACCAGCGATAACAAAACCATCACGGTCTGCGTCGTATGTGCGAGAGGCTTTGTCTGGTGTATCGTTATACTTAGTTGAAAGTGCCCCCATACCGTCAAATAAACACGCAAGGGTCCAGTCTAATTCTTCACTACCACCAGCAAAAACAACATCTTGTTTGCCTAATTGAATTTGTTCCCATGCGTGACCAATACAGTGAGCAGAAGTTGCACAGGCTGAACTCATTGAGTAGTTAACACCTTTAATTTTAAATGGTGTTGCTAAACACGCTGATGCGGTTGAGCCCATAGTTTTAGTCACCATATATGGACCAACACGACGAACACCTTTTTCACGCATTGTATCGGCAGCAGCTACTTGGTTAGCCGAAGATGCACCACCTGAGCCAACAATTAAACCTGTGCGTGGGTTTGAAACTTGGTCTTCTGTTAAACCTGAATCAGCAATCGCTTGTGCCATAGCGATATAAGCATAACCAGCGGCATCACCCATAAATCTTAATTGTTTTCTATCGATATGCTCTGATAAGTCGATATCAACCTTACCCCAGACCTGACTACGCATGTTAACGTCAGCAAATTGTTGAGAGTGTGTAATACCCGAACGGCCAGTTTTAAGTGAATCTGTCACTTCTTGTGCATTATTTCCGATACTTGAAACTATGCCTAGGCCTGTAATCACAGCTCTTTTCATATTAATCCTCTCATTTGTAGTCGCACCTTTGTGCATGCTTACCATGTAATTCTTTTATCAAAGTTCGTATTATACCCAAGCTACCCTAAGATGCTAGATTTCGACAAGAGATAAAAAGCATTTAGAATAGGCCTATTTATGGGTAAAATGCGATGTTTGACCTTCTTTGAGCGCAGCAACTTGACTAAAATTACCCCCGCCCAGATAGAATTTAGACAAAATGGTACGCCTGTATCACAAAGTTTTGATGACATTTATTTTTCACAAGAAGATGGTTTAACTGAATCAATTGAAGTTTTTCAACAAGGCAACCAGCTATTTGAACGCTGGCAAACCTGTGAAAAATCAGTTTTTACCATAGCGGAAACTGGCTTTGGTACGGGTTTAAATTTTTTAGCGCTGTGCCAAAGCTTTAGTCAATTTGTTGCACAAAATCCAACACATAAATTAAAACGGCTGCATTTTATTTCGTTTGAAAAGTTCCCTTTAACAAAAGCGGCACTGCAACAAGCATTAGCGAGCTGGCCAAGTTTGCATACTTGGTCACAAGCGCTAATTGAAAATTATCCTTACTTAATTGCAGGCCCACACAGAATTTTGTTGAATGAAAATATTCAACTCGACTTGTGGTTAGGTGATGTGCAAGACAGCTTGCAACAAATGCAAGATCACAAATTATACCAAGTGAAAAAACCGCCCTACTTTGGCGAACAAGCCGAGCGCAAAAAAATTGGCCAAGGTTTTGTTGATGCTTGGTTTTTAGATGGCTTTGCCCCAAGCAAAAACCCAGATATGTGGCAACAAAGTTTATTTGAGCATATGGCACGGTTATCAAGCAACAATGGCTCCTTTTCAACTTTTACCGCCGCAGGTTTTGTCCGTCGAGGCTTAATATCAGCTGGGTTTGACGTAAAAAAAGTCGCTGGTTTTGGCCGTAAACGAGAACGCATTCAAGGACAACTAACACAAAAAAATCAGCTTAATCCACCCAGCCGACAAGCGGTTGCTGTTATTGGTGGTGGTATAGCCGCAATTTGCACAGCACTACAACTCGTCAAACGAGATGTACCTGTCGATTTATATTTTGAAAAAGCGGCCAACGGCGCTTCTGGTAATCAACAAGGTGCCATTTATCCACTATTGCAAAACGAGCATAACAACTTAATTGAAATTTACATCAAGGGTTTTTATTTCGCGAAACAGTTTTATCAAAACTATTTAAATCTATTCGACTTTCCGCTGCAATGGTGCGGTGTTGCTCAACTTAATTTTTCCAAGATTATTGCTGAGCGTCAGCAGGCTATAACGAATAATCCCTATTTTCCAACTGATTTAGTCAGAGCTGTCAGTGCTGAAGAATTATCCAAACTTGCAGGCATTAAACTTGACGTTGATGGTATGTATTATCCGAGCGGTGGTTGGATGAGTCCAAAATTATTTGTCCAAGCAGCCATTGAATATTTAACTGAGCATAACCAATGCCGCGTCTACCCACAGCATAAATTGCTCGATTTAACCTACAGTGGTGAGCATCCAAGTTGGCAACTTAATTTTTTATGCGCTGATAAGTCAGCAACAACTAATAGCTATACTAAGGTGGTTTTAGCAACTGGCCATCAGCTTGAGCAATTTGCGGTAACCGAACATGTTGTTATTGAAGCGCTGCGAGGACAAGTAAGCCATTTAACCGCAACCGCTGAAATGGCAAAACTTAAAACGGTTTTGTGCCATAAAGGTTACTTAACGCCGAACTGGCAAGGTGAATATTGTATTGGTGCAACTTTTAGTCGAGATTTGAATCTAACGTCAAATATCTCGAGTGACAATCTAACAAATGTACAGCAACAACAACATTTTTTACCAAACCAAGCTGACAGTTTTGCCGTACAACATATAGTGAGTGAAAGAGCTGCTATTCGAGCAGCCAGCTTAGATCATATACCTTTAATGGGTGAAGTGCTTTCAACCACTGAACTTAAATATTGTCATGCGAAAAAACATAGGCAAAGACCTGAAGAATTGACCGCAGAACAGCAATATAAAGGATTGTATTTGTTATCTGGTTTAGGCTCTAGGGGATTAACAACCGCGCCTTTGTTGGCAGAAACACTTGCTGCGACAATAAACAATGAGGGGTTGCCATTGTCGCACAAGATGTTCGAGGCGCTTAATCCAAACCGTTTTTTTTATAGAGGGATAAATCGCGGTTTGGTATAACTAGTTCTATGGGTATGTGAACTTAAACCTTGTATCGGTAGACGATCAGCAAACTTGAGTGGAATTTTTAAAATTATGCAACAAGATGACGATTGGGATTTGTTTAACCAAGAAATGGGTGACATAAAACCGCTTAAACAAGATAAAGTGTTGGTGAATACAACCAACAAAAAAGCGCTTGACCCACAAGCAATGGCTGAGCATTTATACAAATTAAAACAACAGCAAAAAATTGAGCAATTAGGTTTAACCACTGGCTATGTTGAACCCATAGACCCATATGACCCACTCGATTATAAAAAAGATGGTGTGCAAGATGGCGTTTATAAAAATTTACGCCAAGCAAAATATTCAGTAACCAACAGGCTAGATTTACGCCAACTATCGGTAGAACAAGCACGTGTAGTTTTGTTTGAATTTATCCAACAAAGCCAGGATGACAATCATAGATGTTTATTGATACAACACGGTTTAGGTTTAAATAATCAACCTCATCCAGCTGTGATAAAAAGCTATTTGAACAATTGGTTAGAGTGTTTTGAACAGGTACTTGCTTATCATAGTGCACCAAAAAATTTAGGTGGTTTGTCTGCAACCCTTGTATTGTTGAAAAAATCTGACGAGAAAAAGCGCGAAACCAAAGAGCATATTCAGAAACGATTAGGCTAATTGATTTTTTCGATTAGCTTTTAGATTAACTGACGCTAGACTTGATATAATTTTATCTAACCCCATTTTGTAAAAAATCATCACTGATTGAGCTACCCTGCTCGTCAGCTTATATAAGAATTTGGAGAATAATCATGAGTGACGCAAGACATTGCCGACTACTAATTTTAGGATCTGGCCCTGCAGGTTATACAGCCGCGGTTTATGCAGCACGTGCTAACTTAAATCCAGTATTAATTACCGGCATGCAACAAGGTGGTCAGTTAACCACAACAACTGAAGTTGAAAACTGGCCTGGTGATGCACATGACTTAACAGGTCCTGCGTTAATGGAGCGTATGCAAGCACACGCTGAGCGTTTTGAAACTGAAATTTTATTCGACCATATTCACACAGTCGATTTTTCAAAAAAACCTTATACCTTAGAAGGTGATTCAGGTCAGTACACTTGTGATGCATTAATTATCTGTACTGGTGCTTCTGCTAAATATTTAGGTTTACCATCTGAAGAAGCGTTCCAAGGTCGTGGCGTATCTGCTTGTGCAACTTGTGATGGTTTCTTCTACAGAAACCAAAAAGTCGTGGTTGTTGGTGGTGGTAACACTGCTGTAGAAGAAGCCTTGTACCTTTCTAACATAGCGTCTGAAGTACATTTAATTCACCGTCGTGATACCTTCAAATCTGAGAAAATTTTGATCGACCGCTTAATGGATAAAGCACAAAACGGTAACATCACTTTACACCTAGACAGAACTTTAGACGAAGTATTAGGTGATGACATGGGTGTAACTGGTGTACGTATTAAAGACACCAAATCAGACGGGACTGAAGAATTAGAAGTTGCAGGTGTGTTTATCGCAATTGGCCACAAGCCAAATACCGACATTTTTGCTGGTCAGTTAGAAATGAAAGATGGCTACATAGTGATTAATTCTGGCTTAAACGGTAATGCAACTTCGACTAGCGTTGAAGGTGTTTTTGCAGCCGGTGATGTATGTGACCACATTTATCGTCAAGCAATTACTAGTGCCGGTACTGGCTGTATGGCAGCATTAGATGCTGAGCGTTATTTAGACGCACAAAAATAGTTGTGTAGTTATATTATACTAACCAACTCAAAATAGAATTGCAGAGCGCTGCAATTCTATTATCTTCTGAGTTTACTCAAGCCTGGAGGTGCCAAATAGCCCTATATCAACTCGACCCCCAGCATATCTATTTTCCACCCGCTCAATTAGCACTCGAATCACCCAATGGTTTATTAGCTATAGGTGGTGAGCTCAAGCCGGCTTGGTTATTAAAAGCCTACAAAAACGGTATATTTCCTTGGTTTAATCCGGGTGAGCCAATATTGTGGTGGAGTCCAGATCCGCGTGGTGTTATCCGGCCTAATCAAATTCAAGCAAACAAAAGCCTACGTAAATATTTAAAAAAATCTGGCTTTAGCTACAGCGTCAATCGAGCTTTTTCTCAAGTTATTCAAAACTGCGCTACACTTAGACAAAAGACCGATGGCACTTGGATCACCAATGAAATGATCCAAGCTTATATCGAGCTACATCAACAAGGTCACGCCCACTCAATTGAAGTTTGGCAAAACCAGCAGCTTGTCGGTGGCCTATATGGTATCAATATTGGTGGATTGTTTTGTGGAGAATCTATGTTTCATTTAGTTTCTAACGCATCAAAAGCAGCTTTTAATTGTTTGGGGCAAGTTTGCCAACAATTGAATATTCAATTAATTGACTGTCAAATGGTCAACCCCCATCTCGAAACTTTAGGGGTTTATGAAATGTCTAGAAACGAGTTTTTGACTGAGTTAAGCAATTTAGCACAACAAACCATTTCAGCAGATGCTTGGATAGCTAGAGAGCTGATTTATGAGCCATAATATTCCAATTCAATTTGGTATTTCACAAGAATTTGCTTGTGACTATCTCCCGAATGAAACTGAACGTTTATTGGTTGCGCTCGACAATATAGTTTATACCCCTGAAAATTACGAAAAGCTTATGGCACTTGGTTTTCGCCGCAGTGGTTATCAAGTGTACCGCCCACATTGTCAGCACTGCCAAGCCTGCCAATCAATCCGCATAGACAGCCAAGAATTTAAACCGAGCAAAAGCCAAAAACGTCTGCTGAATAAAAACCAAGATATCCAAGCGCGTATCGTTTATAAAGTAACAGACACAGATTTTTATTATCCGCTTTACCAAAAATATATCGAACATAAACACGCCGACGGTAGCATGTATCCACCTTCCATCGAACAGTTTAATAGTTTTGTAAAAGCAGCTTGGCTCAACATAGGTTTTTTAGAATTGTCAGTAAATGACAGTTTAATTGCTGTATCAGTTATTGATGCGCTACCGAACAGTTTTTCTGCTGTTTATACATTTTATGATCCACTTTTGGCAAACCGCTCGTTAGGCACGTATGCCATATTACAATTGCTTGAGTTAGCGCGAATGTCGCAGCGCCAATATGTTTATTTAGGTTATCAAGTGGATGGCTGCAATAAAATGAACTACAAATCGCGTTTTTATCCGCACCAAAGATTACAAGCAGGACATTGGCTAACGCTAGATAAAGAAGAAGCTAGCTCAACAACGAGCTAGCTTAAATCTACACACCAATTAGTTGTTAGCCGCAGCTTCTGACTCTGTTGGCGACAATGGGTGAGAAACTAAACGAATATTATCAAAATACGCTTCGGTTCCTTCCGCTGGTGCACCTTGATAACTTAATTCAAATTGATCAACTCTAATTTCCGTACCTGTGCTTGATTTAAACTGTGCAAATACAGTTATTGATGTATTTGCTCCAGAATTAAAACTAATTTGATCTTTATAGAAACTATCATCACCTTTTGTAGTGCCCGCAGATTTAAGTGCAGAATAAATTGACTCTTTACTTGCAAGCCAATCAGTTGTTACTGTGATATCCGCATTAGTAGAGGCACCAAAGACAATTGACGAATCATCATTTGATTGTTTGTATAAATTATAAATCGACATTGTATAGTCTGTGTTTGCTAACACAGTAATGGTTTGTGCAATATACGGATTATGCGGCGTGCCTGTATCCGCACCTGAATTCCAGACAAACTTGATTGACCCATCCGCGCCGCCAGCTGAATTGCTCGAATCTTGCACTTGACCAATACCAGTGCCCTCAACCACAGTCCAGCCTGTTTGTTTATCATCAAAGTTTGCATTAACTATAGGCGCTTTGCTGCTAACAAAATCGTCAACGGCAGCAGTGATCACAGCGGTAGTTGCATTGGCAGAGTTAAAACTAACAGATTGAAAGCCATATGAGCTTGAGTTGGTTTCAGCTGCATAAGTTTGTCCGTCAACCGTTACAGCAAGCTTAGCAGCGCCTTTCATAAAAGCTGATAGTGTATAGTTAGTATTTGCTGCTACTGTGACAGTTTGACTAACATTCGCTGAATTGCTCGTTACCTTCAAGCTATTGCCACGAGAAAATACTTCATCATCCGCAGTCGTAATAACCGCACCGTTATTAGTCCAACCAGTGAAATCACCGCTATCAAAGTCATGATTCGCAATAGCGACTTTCTCAACATATACTTTACCAGGTGTCGGACGATAATTTTTTGGGCCAACGTCTGCCGGGGTCAGCGGCGCTAATAAGATGGTTTGATCTAATGCTTCATCAGCACCAGAAGTCGTAACACTAGAACGAGTTTGCCCGTCCATATCAATAGCAGGCGAGGTAAAACTACCAAGATTAACCACAGCGGCAGTTAAACTTGGGCTGTTGACTGTCGGGCGATATAAACCATCATTTCCTTTAGCCAATTCAGCATTCAACATAGCAAAACCTGTTACCGAAGTTAAACTATCCTGATCTGAAAACTTTTGCCCACGAATATAGTTGCCATCAAAAGTAGAGCCTGCAGGCATACTTTCGCCATTAGTGCGAATAACAGGTCCAATTGCATCCGCAATTACATTATTTACAAAATAAATATCTTTAGGCGCTTGGTTATTATTGCCACCAGCTAGGTTCAAACTATTCACACTATCAACAATAGTATTGTATGCAACTAATACGTTTTCGACATTTTGATAACCATTTTCAGTGTCACCCGAACCATCACCTGTTGTTAACACTATGCCGCCGTTCCAGTTAGAACTTTGAAAACGAGCACCTTCGATATAATTATTGGTTACTACATGGCCATCATCGACCAAACGTATACCGCCGGAAAACGGATTGTCATCACCAAAAATAAAATTATTGCTGATTGTCGCTTCAGCACCATGGCGGGTCACAATAGAGCCATTACTGTCACGCACTGTGTTGTTGCGAATAATATTATTGGCCGACTTGTTCGAGATAATTTCAGCTTCACCTTGAATACGTTCAAAATAATTGTATTCGACTATAGTATGAGAAGGTGCTGAATGTGTGGTACTTAAACCTAAACGAATGCCTTCGTATTCATTGTCACTGCTACCTGCGTATGCTTGTCCAAATGCAGGTGGTCTATCGGCAAAATAGTTGTGATCGATTTGTCCATAGTCAGCAGGAAAGCCGTTAGTTGCAAAGTCGTCTTCGGATGTCCAACGAGGGAATACCATTAGAGCGCCGCGAGATTCTTTACCAGAAAACCAACTGTGATCAACTCGATTATGGTGACCGTAAAACTCGACCCATTTTGAGCTACTGTAGTCTCCTCCGTCCATATCAATAATAGAAACTTCAGTCACTCGGCAATAACTGCACTCTGTTTCTTTCTCAAATTTAATAATTGAACTGCCTGATTCACCATCTCGAAAAACCAACCCTTGTAATACTATGTATTCACCACCTAAACGAGCTGAAATTTCTCCACCGGTAATGATGGCTTTTCCAGGATTTTCAGCTGCAACTGTGATAGGTTGTTCTTTAGTACCAACACCTTCGACACGTAATTCAAAATCTCCTGTATAAGTTCCATCGGCTAAACATAATGTATCACCAGCAACTAAATCTTCAGCAGCATCTTCCAGCGCAGAAATTGAATTAACCACTTGGGTACAATTGACCGTAGGCACAGTATCGTCAGCTGATACTGGCGTTGTGTCTACAACGACCGGATCTACGCCCGTAATTGTGATGACTAAATCAGCAGTGGTGCCGTCAATCGAACTAACAGTTATAGTGTCTGTCAACATATCACTGGCTGACGCTAACGCAGCAACCGCACTATCCGTTGTATTCAACTCATAAGTCCACTCACCTTCTGAGTTGATAGAAAAAGTACCGTATGTAGTTACCACATCATTTTGCGGGATAGCCGCTTCCTCAGAATCATCGTCTGAATCATGAATATATATTTCACCTTCCACTGCAGTTGCAGCATTATTAGCAATGGTTTTTGCCAAACCTGAAATTGATGCAGCTGTATTGGTGCTATCGTCGTTATCTTCATTGTCAGACGTATCAAAGTCGACACAGGCAGTCAAAGACATAAGCAACGCCGCTGTTATTAACTTTATTTTCATTAGAATGTCCTTTGTTAGTTTTTGTATGCATGATTTATCTAGACCAAATTATCAACATCTCAAGTTTGATCAAAACAAAAATACAACAAAGGTAAAACAAAATAAACAATTAATGACTTACATAAAAGAAAAATAAAACCAATTTAATTGTCAGACAACATTGAGTTTGATGATTTAATAAAATGGCAAGTCAAAAGTAATTGCGCTAAGAAAATTAAAACAGCCAATATTAATGGAGAAAAAATCAGCTAAAACTTTACATACGGGGCGGCTTAGGGCATGATCTGCGCGATTTTTTTGAACGAGCTAAATTTCCGAGGTTTTTAACTGAATGGCTAAAGAAGATTGCATTGAAATGCAAGGTACGGTTTTAGATACCTTACCTAACACTATGTTTCGAGTAGAACTAGAAAACGGACATGTGGTAACTGCCCACATCTCTGGCAAAATGCGTAAAAACTATATTCGTATTTTAACTGGCGACAAAGTAACTGTTGAAATGACTCCATACGATCTTTCAAAAGGCCGCATCGTTTTCCGTCAACGTTAATTCTACTTCTGTAGCTCAGTTCGGTGCCTCACTGACTTTCATCTAGTGAGGCACATGAATGCTTCTACTCACTGGTTAATGAGTTTCAGCTAAGTCTTTTTCACTTTCAAATTGAAATGCTAACTCATCACCATTAACAGTAATAGTCACAGCACCACCTTTGCTTAAGGCACCAAACAAGAGTTCGTTTGCCAAAGGCTTTTTCAAATGCTCCTGAATAACACGCGCCATTGGTCGTGCGCCCATAGCTTTATCATAACCTTTAGTTGCTAACCACTCTCTCGCGTCACTTTGTAAATTAAGTGCCACACCTTTTTTATCCAACAAGCTTTCAAGCTCTGCGATAAATTTATCCACCACTTGCACAATAATTTCTGGCGATAAGTGATCAAACCAGATAGTGCTGTCTAAACGGTTTCTAAACTCAGGCGTAAAGGTACGGTTGATTTCATTCATCGCATCTGTGCTGTAATCCTGTTGGTTAAAGCCAATAGACTTACGAGTTGTTTCTTGCACACCCGCGTTAGTGGTCATAACAAAAACCACGTTTCTGAAATCTGCTTTACGGCCATTGTTGTCGGTTAAAGTACCGTGATCCATAACCTGCAACAGAATATTAAATACATCCGGATGCGCTTTTTCTATTTCATCCAACAACACAACTGAATGCGGATGTTTGATAACTTGGTCAGTTAACAAACCACCTTGCTCATAACCTACATACCCAGGAGGCGCACCAATTAATCGCGATACCGCATGTCTTTCCATATATTCTGACATGTCAATACGGATTAATTCGATACCCATAGCTTTTGCTAATTGCTGAGTCACCTCAGTTTTACCAACACCTGTGGGGCCTGCAAATAAAAAGCTACCTATTGGTTTAGTTTCGTCACGTAACCCACTACGCGATAAGCGTATAGCTGCGGTTAAGGTTTCTATCGCTTGGTTTTGACCAAACACTACCATTTTTAAATTGCGCTCTAGGTTCTGTAACACAGCTTTGTCTGAAGACGACACTGATTTTTCTGGAATACGCGCTATTTTCGAAATGATATGCTCAATGTCGCTAACATTGATGGTTTTTTTGCGTTTGCTAACAGGCAACAATCTTTGGTTTGCGCCAGCTTCATCAATAATATCTATCGCTTTATCAGGTAAACGACGTTCATTGATGTATTTGGCAGATAACTCAACAGCGGCTCTTACCGCTTTGTTGGTATAACGCACACCATGATGCTCTTCATAACGCGATTTTAATCCCAACAAAATTTTGGTTGTGTCATCAATTGATGGTTCAACTACATCGATTTTTTGGAAACGGCGTACTAAAGCTCTGTCTTTTTCAAAAATACCTTGGAATTCTTGATAGGTTGTCGAGCCAATGCATTTAATTTTACCACCTGACAATAGTGGTTTGAGCAAGTTCGACGCATCCAATACCCCACCAGAAGCCGCACCCGCGCCTATAATGGTATGAATTTCATCAATGAATAGGATGGCCTGCTCATCTTTTTCTAGCTCTTTTAACAGTGATTTAAAGCGCTTTTCAAAATCACCTCTGTATTTAGTTCCTGCCAACAAGCCACCCATATCTAACGAGTAAATAGTCGCTTGTTCGATAACTTCTGGTACTTCACCGTTAACAATTCGATAAGCTAAACCTTCTGCAATCGCAGTTTTACCAACACCAGCTTCACCAACCAATAATGGGTTGTTTTTACGGCGACGACACAATACTTGAATTGTTCGTTCAAGCTCTTGATCACGACCGATAAGCGGGTCGATTTTGCCAGCTTCAGCTTCTTTGTTCAGGTTGGTCGAAAATGAGCGTAAAACACTACCAGTTTCAACTGAATCATTGCTTTCTTCTGCTTCAATAGAGGGTGGTTCGGCAGAGTCTTCCCCTTCGGTTTTTTTAATACCATGAGAAATATAATTGACCACGTCTAAACGAGATACATCTGCTTTTTTCAGCAAGTAGACGGCTTGAGATTCTTGTTCGCTAAAAATAGCGACTAATACATTCGCGCCTGTAACTTCAGATTTACCAGAAGACTGCACATGAAAAACCGCACGTTGCAATACTCGCTGAAAGCCCAAAGTTGGTTGGGTTTCACGCTCTGCATCGTCTTCAGGAATAACAGGAGTGGTTTCTTGAATAAAGTTATTAAGATCTTGCTCTATTTGCTCAATCTGCGCACCACAAGCAACCAAAGCGTCGCGTGCAGCCGGATTGTTTAACAGTGCCAGTAATAAGTGCTCAACCGTCATAAACTCATGGCGGTGTTCTCTGGCGTCACGAAAGGCTTCATTCAAGGTTGTTTCTAAATCTTTATTTAGCATAAGGTACTCCACAGGCTAACAGTATTTGCTTTTGCGTCCTTACCATTACGCTTGTTCCATAGTGCACATTAGTGGGTGCTGATGTTCACGAGCATATTGATTGACTTGCGCGACTTTAGTTTCTGCAATTTCAAAGGTGAATGTACCGCACACACCTTTGCCCTCGTAATGAATCGTCAACATTATTTGATTGGCTTTTTCTAAGTCCATTCGAAAAAACTTAGTTAATACTTCGACCACAAAATCCATAGGTGTATAGTCATCATTATTGAGTATCACTTTGTACATTGGCGGTGGCTTAACCGCTTTCCGTACTGCTTCTTGTAATTCTCCTTGGTTTGGATCTTTTGTATTAGTAAATTTACTCATAACTCAAATATAGCTCGCGTTTTACCGAATGCATAACGATTTTCTCTTAAAGTTGAAATATACACTTTTTTTCAAATTTTGTTCTAATTTAACTTGACTGATTGCATAATTTATCTACAGTTTGATATGTAGTCGTTAAACTGAATTTCAAGTGGTATCAGAAAACGGCTGTTTAAGACGATTTTTAATTATCGACCCTGTTCAAGATTCAGAAGGAATTAGTAGTATGGCTACAGGTAAAGTGAAATGGTTCAACAACGCTAAAGGTTTTGGGTTCATCGTACCAGAAGGTAAAGATGATGACGTTTTTGCTCATTATTCAACAATCAGCATGGACGGTTACCGCACGCTTAAAGCAGGCCAAGAAGTTGAGTTTGAACTTGAAGAAGGTCCTAAAGGTCTTCACGCTACCAATATCAAAATCTCTGATATGGTTAAGTAACCCTTAGGTTAATCAGCTTTCTGATTTACTTGAAAAAGCAGCTTAAGCTGCTTTTTTTATATCTAATTTTCAAGTAAAGAAAGAATGGCATCGAGCGACAGTGTGATGCCATTGAGCTTTCAACTAAGGCGCAGGCCAACCATAAGGAATTGTGGGTACATTAATTCCCCTAGCAGCTAAACCTTGTGGCACAGTGTGACTGCTATCCGTTGGACTCCATAAATCATTGTTAAACGACAAGGCTGGATCTTCCTCTGCAATATCAGCTAAAGTGCCGCTGGCATCAATATCAAAAACAAATGTTCCCAACCCATCGTAATCACAACTGCTAGTTGGTGCATATTCAATATTGGCCCTGTGATCTGTGCCAACATAAACATGATTTGACTCATCAAATTCAAACGCTTGTCTTTGAGTTGCAGTTATCAAGGTATGATCTGCGCCTGGTGCAGCCCAATTACAAATAAAGCCTTCTATCCAGCCATTAGTATTGTCCATTTGGTCGCCATAACCGAAATGACCTTCACCATTAGCTAGGTCAGGATCGTTTATGCCAACCAATAATATACGGCTATTTGAATCACCCACGCCAGCTTGCCATGCATAAGCGTAATCGCCTTCAATTGTTACCACATCAAACTCAGCGCCAAAAATACTGAAGTTTTCACTCCAGCCGTCCGAGTTAGCAGTTGAATCGTATTTGTTGCTAGGGTCCACCAAACCATCTGCGTCAAACGAGCCTACAACTGAGTGACCACAAAGAGTCGCGGCTCTAGCTTGTAACGACATATCATCGCCATCACGGACGTAAGATAATGAGCCAGCAAGCGTACGCTCGTTTTGTTGGCAATTGCCGCCAGGAAGTTGAATACCCGCAATCGTTTCATCACCTTCCACCAAATACTGTAAGTTGCCTTCATATACATCAAAATCAGCAGTTGGTTCGTGGGTCATTTGCAGCCAAATCGAATAGTCTTGCCCGTCTACTGTGTAATCCAAATCAACTGTATATAGCCAGATGCCACTTGCATTACTAATAGTCGCATCGTTAAAACTGACATCCATTATGCCTTGATTGTCCATCGCAACTGTTAAGTCTAGTGTTTCACCGTCTTCTGGTAAGTCTTCGCCCTCACTATTGGCGACCGAGACTAAACTCGCTAAGGTCATAAGAGCCATACGCGAACGCGCTTGCACACCTCGCATTAAACTATTGGTTTGCGCAACAACACAAGCCTGGCCAAACTGATTTTCAACTTGCCAAATGCCTAAATCGCCCCCAGGTAAAGTTCCATCTTGCATATCTACAGAAGTCGCGTCAGGATGGCCTTGATAGCTGACTTGCGGGCCAAAGCAGTCTGCGCGTCCACCAGTACGATAAAATGAATCAATCGTAAATTCATCGCGCAAGGGTGTCACTCCGTTTAAAACTCGGCCAATACGCTGAGTAGCCCATAAATAATGTGGAACTGTACCACCACCGCGTTTCGCCGTACCACTCACTTGGCTTTCATCAGTTTCATCTTCAAAAGGTGACGCAACCATTAATCCCGTAGGAAAGACTTTCTCGCCTTGTTTATCAACTTGGCCACCCGAACCAGCATCAGCATTTTCATCATCAACTTTGATATCAACAGAGCAGCCGACGGTAAACAAACTAGCGGCAATTAGTGAAAGTTTAAATTTATGAATCATCTAGTTGTCCTTAATAAGTTTTTAATTGTTAGTTTTTGACTTTATTTAAGACTAAACCAGAATGGCTAAATTGCGACAAATTGACCAACAAAGTGCTAAGGTCGCCGCACTTTCAACAGAAGAAAAAAGTAAGCAGTAAAATTGTGAACTGTTACCTCAAGCGTTCAAAAGCCACTGCTTTGTTGTTCTGGTCTGTTAACAAACGAAAACGGCCAAAAATACCCCGACTATTAATATGCTGCTTTAATAAGTTAATTGGCACTTGTACGCGTACACCGTTTTCAGCGATTAACACCACATCATAAAAAGAGCCAGAGTATAAACTCTGGCACTCGGTGTAACTGACGTCTAATGTAAAAAAGTAGCTGTTTAGCATTAAACTTTCCATCAAATGCTATCTATTGCTGCAATGCCTTAGATATTTTTTCAAATAAGTCTTTAGACAAGTTTGGAAGTGCCGCCAACTTTTCAAGTTCTGCGCGAATAATAGTGATACGTGCAGCATCTAATTTGGCAAATTGAATTAGAGGTGTGATCATACGCGCAGCAACTTGAGGATTGATACTGTTAAGTTTTTCAATCACTTGCGCCAAGAACTTATAGCCTCGCCCGCTACTATGGTGGAACTGTACTGGGTTAAACATAGCAAACTGACCAACTAAAGCACGTACTCTATTTGGATTATTCCAATTAAAATCAGGATGTGATTGTAAAGCGGCTATTTTCTCCAAAATATCATCAACATCTTGGCGCGCTTGCACCGATAACCATTTGTCCATAACTAAAGCGTCGCCACGCCATTGTTGGTCGAAATGTAGAATAACAGCCGTGAATAACTCGCCACCAACTATGCTAGCTGCCGACATAGCCGCCAGTTTGTCTGTCATATTATCGGCCGATTGATATTGCTGATTAATTAACTCAAGCAAGTTTGCATTGTTGCTTTGCTTTGCGTTAATCGCCAACAAATTTAAACAAGCATTAGCTAGCGCACGTTTTGCAATGGCTGCTTGGCTATATTCATACTGACGTGCATGGTTTTGTTGATAACAAGCCCGCAATTGCTCAACCAGGTTTTGCGCCAAATCTTGTTTAAGGGATTTTTGCGCAAAAATAACATCATCAATATTTGCGCCGCCGGCAATTTCAAGCAAACTATTGACGCTTGGTACCGAGAGTATCTCAGCGAGCAAAGCCTTGTCTGTATCAGAGTCTGCGAGTAAAGCCTGAATGGTTTGGTAGATAACACTAGGGAATTGATAACTTTTATCGGCAATTTTTGCCATTAAGTGTTTATTGTACAGCGCCTGCATTAATTCCCATTTGGTATATTGACTGGTTTCAGCTGGGATTAAACAGGCTAACGCCGCATCCGAATAGTCGAATGACAATTTAACTGGGGCAGAAAAATCACGTAATAAACTGACAAATGGCTCAACTGATGTTTGAAATTCAAAAGTTTGTGTTGCTTGAGTTAGCTGTAAAACTTGTTCTGCGCCACCTTCAACACCAGTTAATAGTTGACCTTGCTGATCAAAAAACGCAACGTTTACCGGTATATGCAACACCTGCTTTGCTTTTTGCTCTGCCGTCGCAGGCGTGTGCTGACTCAGAGTAATACTGAAGACACCATCGGCGAAACTCGTTACCGCCGACACTTCTGGTGTACCACTTTGGCTATACCAACGCTTGAATAAGGATAAATCAACATTATTTGCATCTTGCATAGCTGCAACAAAGTCATCACAAGTGACCGCTTGACCATCATGGCGCTGAAAATAGAGTGCCATACCCGCTTGGAAACCAGCTTCACCTAGAATACTGTGCATCATACGTATGACTTCGGCACCTTTATCATACACAGTCACTGTATAAAAGTTATTCATTTCAATAACTGATTCAGGACGAATCGGATGTGACATAGGGCCAGCGTCTTCGGCAAACTGGTGCTCACGCATAACTTTAACTTGCTGAATTCGATTTACCGCCCGAGAGCCTAAGTCCATACTAAACTCTTGATCTCTAAATACAGTTAAACCTTCTTTCAAACTAAGTTGAAACCAATCACGACAAGTTACCCGATTACCTGTCCAGTTATGGAAGTATTCATGACCAACAATTGATTCAATACTTAAATAATCTGCATCCGTAGCACTTTGTTGATCCGCTAATACGCATTTAGAGTTAAAGACATTTAAGCCTTTGTTTTCCATTGCGCCCATGTTGAAGAAATCAACCGCAACTATCATGTAGATATCTAAGTCATACTCTAAGTTAAAACGCTCTTCGTCCCACTGCATTGAGGTTTTCAACGAACTCATAGCATGTGGTGCACGTTTTAAATTGCCTTTGTCGACAAATAATTCAAGTTTAACTTCTCTGCCTGATTTAGTTGTATAACTGTCTTCAAGTAAATCAAAATCTCCGGCAACTAAAGCAAATAAATAACAAGGTTTACGGAAAGGGTCTACCCAAGTAACTTTAGTACGACCATCAGCTAAGCTTTGTTCATTGACTTTATTACCGTTCGACAACAGATATGGAAATTGAGATTTATCCGCAATGATATGTGTGGTGAAAACAGCCAAAACATCTGGTCTATCTTGATAATAAGTAATTCGTCTAAAACCTTCGGCCTCACATTGGGTGCAATATGCACCAGCCGACATATATAAACCTTCAAGTGAGGTATTATTCGCCGGATCAATCTCCGTTTTAATGATTAATTCAAAACGCTCAGGTAGATTATTTAGCTGGAGCGTTTCGTCAGTCAGTTGGTAGTCACTTGCAGCAAGCTCTGAGCCATTCACTTGAACACTGATGACTTTTTGTTGTTCGCCATTGAGCACTAAACTCGCGGCACTGCTTGAAGACTTTTGATATTGAACTTTTGATTCAACTAAAGTTTTTTCGGCTAACAATTCGAATGTTAGCTCTATGGTATCCACCAGATAGTCTGGTGCTTGATAGTCTTTTAAATACTTGGCTTGCATTGTCATAACGGCTCCAAAAAAAGCTAAACCTTGGCTGATATTTGCTTAAAACTTCACAACACCTATCAAATTTAGAAACACAGCGATAATAAAGATAGGTGTGATAACTTTGAGTAACAAGATTAATGTTTGAAAAATCGCTTGCGGTAAATTTAATTCATTTTCCAAGTCAGTTTTGTTTACTTTCCAACCAACAAATAACGCGATGAATAAACCACCTAAGGGTAATAATATGTTAGATGCAAAATAATCGAGCACATCAAAATAGGACTTAGTTTCGCCGAATATATTGGTTTGCGCCCAAGTATTTGGTGCAAAACTATAAACGCTTAATAAACTTAATATCCACAAACCAATACCAGCAACAATTGCAGCTTGTACACGACGGAACCCACACTTTTCAACCAACCAAGCAACACTAGATTCGATCAGGGCAATTGCCGAAGTAAAAGCGGCAAACACTAACATAACAAAAAAGACAGTGCCGATTAATTGACCCGCTGGCATTTGCCCAAACGCAAGTGGTAAGGTGACAAAAATCAGTCCAGGACCTGCGCCAGGTTCTAAACCATTGGCAAAAACAATAGGAAAAATTGCTAATCCGGCTAACAAGGCAACTAAAGTATCAGCACAAGCAATCCAAACAGAAGTTTTAACGATTGAGGTTTTTTCAGGTAAATAAGCACCATACATAATCATAATGCCGGAAGCCAAACTAAGTGAAAAAAACGAATGACCTAACGCAGTTAATACACTATCAACTGTGAGTTTGCTAAAGTCAGCAGCGAACATAAAACTCAATGTCGCGCGCATATCACCATACATGCTTGAATAACCAACAATGACTATCAACAGCAACAACATAGCTGGCATCATAAAACGAGTGGCTTTTTCTAGACCTTGCTGCAACCCCCTCGCCACTACAAAAACGGTTAGCGCTAAGATGCAGCTAGTCCATACAAGTAGTGATGAGGGTTCGGCAATAAAATCACCGAATGTTTGGCCTAGAGCTGTTGCATCTTGGCCGTTAAACTCACCTGCAGCGGCTTTGAATATGTAAGCACATGCCCAACCAGCAACAACCGCATAAAAAGATAAAATTAAATAACCAGCAAGTACACCCATGCCACCTGCAAGTTGCCATAGCGGAGATGCTGAATTTTGTTTTGCAACTTGAGCAACCGAGCGCATTGGACTCAATCGACCTTTTTTGCCTAAATAGACTTCAGCTATCATTATGGGCACGCCGACCAGTGCGATACAAGCTAAGTATACAAGGACAAATGCTCCACCACCGTTTTCACCCATAATATAAGGAAATTTCCAAATATTACCTAGACCAACGGCGGCACCTGTTGCAGCTAAAACATAGGTAAATTTATTAGACCATTGGCTATGGATTGATTGTTGTGTACCAGACATACCTCACTCCAATGAGTTAATTATTATATTTAAGTAGATAGTTGAATTGGTAACCTGAAATCAGGATAAGAAAAAAGCTCTGAGCGGTAACTCAGAGCCTTGAATTTATTAATTATTATTTTGTGCTAATTTATTTAAGCCGATAAAGTCAAACATGATATTGGCTGTTTCATTTAAAAATACGTCGTATTCTTCAATTTCATCAGGAATATCATCAACGCTTTCAACCTTTTCTTTGCCCTTACGTACCAGCCTTTCATTTGCTCGTTGTAAGCGCATAGTTTTAGCATCATCACGCTCTTTAATACGCTCAGCTTCATTTAAAGATTGATACTTTTTATCTTTGTTCTTTTTGTATTCAGCAATATCTTCAAATATGTAGATAAACTCAGGGTCTTTTTTGATACGCTGCTCGTGTTTAGCCTGCAAGGTATTTACTTCGTTATTACTTACTTTACCGACAGGTAGATAACTGGCGCTATTTATTTTATCCCAAGGCAAGGCATTCTCTTCTTTACTTTCGCCCCACTCATCTGGATTGATTGGTGACGGGAATAAAATATCCGGAATAACGCCTCTGTGCTGAGTACTGCCACCATTGATGCGATAAAATTTAGCAAAAGTATACTGAATATGGCCTAAAGGTTTTTCTAACAGATCAAAACGTTTTTCTAATGACCTATGTTGCTGAACAGTACCTTTACCGAAAGTTTGTTCGCCAATGACAATACCACGTGCATAGTCTTGAATAGCAGCGGAGAATATTTCAGAGGCAGACGCGCTATAACGATCAACCATAACCATTAACGGTCCGTGATAATAGACGCGAGGATCGCGGTCATTTTGCACATCAATGCGATTGCCAACACTACGCACTTGCACAACCGGACCTTTTTCAATGAATAACCCAGTTAAATTAATTGATTCTGGTAAAGAACCACCACCATTGCCGCGCAAATCTATTACTACACCTTCAACTTTCTCTGACTCTAGTGTTTCCAGCAATTTGATAACATCACGCGTTAAACCTGAATAGAAGCTAGGTATTTCAATCACACCTAATTTACGCCCAGCATAAGGGCCTTCTTCTGGTGTATAAACTTTAGAATCGGCTGCTCTATCTTCAAGTTTAATTTTGTCACGAACAAGTTTAACCACTACAGTTTGATTATCCGCTGCGCCACCTTTAAGCAATTGTAAACGTACTTCAGTGCCTTTAGGGCCTTTAATTAAATCAACTACATCGTCCAAACGCCAACCAATTACATCAACAAAATCATCGTCTGCTTGCGCTACACCAACAATTTTATCTTCTGGTTTGATTTGTTGTGATTTATCCGCAGGGCCACCAGGGACTAAACTACGAATGACTGTATAGTCATCTTCAGCGAATAACACGGCACCAATACCTTCGAGTGATAAATTCATTTCCATTTCGAATCTATCTGCCCGGCGTGGTGACAAATAACTTGTATGCGCTTCAATGCTACGAGCAAAGGCGTTCATGACAGATTGAAATACGTCTTCACTTTGTGATTGCGCCAAACGTTTAATGGCAGTGGTATAGCGCTTAGTTAAAAGCTCTTTGATTTTTGACCATTCTTTACCGGTTAATTTAAGATTAAGTGCATCATACTTAACTCTTTGTAACCAGTAGCTTTTCAGCTCAGCTGCATCTTTAGCCCAAGCGCTGTCTTCGCGGTCGTAATAATAGAATTCTTGTTTATCAAACTTCATTTCTTCTTCAGCTGAAATGACCGACAAAGCATATTCAAACATTTGTTTACGACGCTGAAGATTTAGCTCAAACATGTCGTAAACAAAATCTAATTTGCCGCGATAAAATGCTTCATCAAATTCGCCTTGATGTTTGGCCATTTCATCTATGTCTGTTTGTAAAAAGAATTGTTTGTTGTAATCAAGCTGGTCAATGTAACGTTCAAATACCTTTTTCGAAAAAGTATCATCCATTGCAAAACGCTTGTAATGTTCACGAGTAAATAAGTGATAAATACGTTTACTGGCCAGAGCATGTTGGCTTTCTTGCGCTAAATCAGGTAATTCAAGCGGATCCTTACTGGTACTTATTGCACTAACAGTACCAACATAAGTTATTGCCAAACCGAGTAATATGCCTCGACACAGTAACTTCATACACCTACTCCAAACTTCTAAACATCTAATTTCAAAACTTGATTATTTAACTATAGCCTAAACTAAGTTTTTCTTTTCAGTTTTAATCGTCATTCCTGTCATGGTTTGCACAACAACTTCATCACCACTGACTTCAGTAACTGTACAAGGAACAGGCGAATTGCCTAACTTAACTCTGATTTCCATACCTAATTTTAGTTCACCGTTAAAAGGCTCAATGGCTTTGCTTTTAGGTTTGTATTGGATTTTTGCAGAAGGTTTCGCATTTGCAGTGCGTTTGCGTGGAGCAAACTTGCGCTCGCCATCTTTGCCTGTTTTATCCGCTCTAGGTTTACGAGCTGGTGCTTTTTTCTTACGGTTTTCCGCTGCTCGTTTTTTACTTTCTGCCAATTGAGTTTGTGCATGCTCTGCATGTTCAGCTTCAATTAAACCAGCATCTGCACCTTCTAAATCAACACGCTGCATACCTTCTTGCACACAAGCTAGATAACGCCAGCTTGAGGTATATTTGCGTAATGCGGCACGTAAACTGGTTTTAGAGATAGGATCTTCTTCTGATAATTGCGCTGCAATATCTTGAAAAATACCGATTTTCAAAGGTTTTGCGTCACCTTTCACTGAAAAACATTGTGGGAAGCGCTCTGCCAAGTATTCAATTACTTGTTGTGTATCTTTAATTTTGTCTGCCTGACTGCTTTGTTCTGTGGTTACAGTTTCCATTTGGGTTTCACTTTTTACGTCTTGATTAGTTTGTTGCATTCATACCACCATAATCATGATTCTTGTTGAGATAAAAATTGCTCAACCCAAACCATAATTTCGTTCTCATCTTCAAATTCTGTTAAATATTCGTCCGCAGCCAGGGCATACCAAACTTGCTCTAATAAACCGGACAGTTTTTCAGTTTCGATATCATCTTCAACTTGTTCATAAAGTAAATGAATCGCAACATTGTAGTTATCTGCCGCTAATTCACTATCTTGATGCCAATCAGACAAATCGTCGGGTAATACTAAAAATTCATGTATTGAAACAAGTTCTTTCAATGTTAGACCTTTAGCTTATCTAATAAACACGCATGATACATGCAAATTAGAATAAAATTAATCTTATTCGCCCGAATTTAGGCGCTTTACCATCCCATTACACTTTTGACAAAAGGAATGGTTAATTTACGTTTCTCTGCCAATGATTGTTGATCCAATACATCTAGGCATTTAATGATACTGGCATTGTCTTGCTGACAGCGAAGGATAATATAACTTGCTAGTTCATCTGGCATAGCTATCCCCCTGTGTTCACTGCGTTGCTGTAACATCTGTTGACGAGCTAACTCATCAAGTGGTTGTATCGCCCACTTTTGTCCCCAGTTTAACCTTGATACTAAATCCGGCAAACTGAATCCAACTGCATCAGCCGGTAAAGCTGAGGCAAATATTATTTTATGCTCAAGCTCTAAACTTCGATTAATTAAATCAAACATAGAGGTTTGCCAGCTAGAGTCGTTTGCTATCGCATCAATATCGTCTACCAGCAGTAAATCATTTGCTTCTAACCCTTGAGAAAACTCAGGTGGCATTTGTTGAATCACTTTACCAGGCAAATATTGCGCACTAATATTGAGATCGTCCGCGTATTGACATAAAGCTTGCAATAAGTGTGATTTACCACACCCAGCAGGACCATGAATAAAAGCTAAATTTTGCGCATGGCTTTGTGCTTTTTGCTGGATAAGTTGCTGTAAACTAGCCACTAATACTTCATTACCAGCAGCATAAAAAGAGTTTAATTGAGCTTCAGGTTCAAACGCAAAGTCGATTGTGAGTTGTTGTTTCAATGGAAATTACCTGCCTTTCCATCGATAAAGGTTGTCAATTTTATTATCCGCATCTGCAAAAATAGGAACGATTTTTTCTACTCTATTATCTAGCGCCAAAGCTTCAAGCACATCGATGGCTTCACCAATCAGTTGAAGTTGATATTCTACACCAGCTTGATCGATTTTTTTAATTAGCGCCGTATCAACAGCGGATATTGTAGTTAAAAATTTCTGAATGGCTACTGCTTGGCCGGTGTTTTCAACATTCGAGATGGTGATATGTAAATTTGATGATGAATATTGCTGTGCTTTTATCGCATATTGTTGTGCTAGGGTATCAGAAACCCAGTTCACCATAGTCGGCCAAACTTGCTCTAATTCTGCGACAATAAATTCAGCGTTAAACTTTCTCAGATTGTCTACTAAGGTAATTTGTACTATCCAGTCTTGGGTTAACACTGATTTAGCTTGGGTTGACTGGCGATAAACCCTTGCTATCACACTGGCCTCGGGCTGATATCTTTCATTAGCGGCCTCAAGCGCTTGAGCAAACCTACCCCAAACGTCTGTGATGGACACATTCATTTGGTCTTCAATATCCATAATCGGCATTAAGCTTGGCACACCACGTAATTTGGTCTGCTGTTTAATCGCCTGAGTGACTTGCTTGTCAGAATCTGCGACTATACGCCGAGTGCCATCTTCTTCCAACGCAATCCACCATAAAGTGAGTGGCCTGCGTGCGCCCCACAAATTAATTCCCGCATCTTTAACCAATTGATTGATCAATTTTTCATTGAAGTTGGCTTGTAGATACAGCTGCTGCTCCTCTTCAACGAAACTATATTGAATTAAGTATTCGGTAGGTTGTTTTAAGGCTCTTCGAATATTTGGCTGCGATAATACAGCTTGATTACCTGTTACTCTGATAAGGACTTGCGCAAGTGCTTCGTCATATGCTTTGCTTCTATCTTGATATGATTGCCCGTCTACTGCGATTTTACCTAAATACAGCCCATTAACCTCAATCGCAAAAACGCTAAAAGGTAGAGAAATGAATATAATAAAAGACCAGAGTAATGATTTTTTATAGCCGCCCACGCGCACAAAATTGTCCATAAAATTTCAACGAATTAATTCTGGCGCCCATATTAAAATATTTTGCCAACAAAAACGACCTGATTTCAGCTATATTCTTTGCCTGTATTGCCGCCTTTATGTATAATTCGCGCCGATTTAATGTTCTTTTTAAAAATAGGGTAAGAAAATGCATCCAATGCTGACTATCGCCGTACGTGCTGCACGTAAGGCTGGCCACGTGATCGCTCGTGGTTTTTCAGAATTAGACCTAGTTAAGGTTGAAAACAAAGCTGACAATGACTTTGTCACAAATATCGACAAAGAAGCCGAAAAAGCAATTATCGGCACTATTTTACAATCTTACCCTGACCACAGCTTTATTGGCGAAGAAGGCGGCCACCAAGCAGGTAAAAATCCTGATTATTGTTGGGTGATCGACCCACTAGATGGCACGACCAATTTTGCCCGTGGTGTTCCTCATTTTGCAGTATCAATTGCCCTAAGAGTTAAAGGCAAAACCGAAGTTGCCGTTGTCTATGACCCTATCCGCGATGAACTTTTCAGTGCAGTCAGAGGCTCTGGCGCACAATTAAACGGCTACCGCATTCGTGTTCAAAACAAAAAAGAATTAGCTGGCACTTTATTAGCAACTGGCTTCCCGTTTAAAGCTAAACATTTGTTTGACGCTTATATGGGTACTTTTAGTGCATTGTTTAAAGCAGGTGGCGATGTTCGTCGTGCTGGCGCAGCTGCCTTAGACCTAGCTTATGTTGCCGCTGGTCGCATTGACGTGTTTTGGGAGTTAGGTTTAAAACCTTGGGACACTGCCGCGGGTGATTTATTGGTTCGTGAAGCTGGTGGTATGGTAACTGATTTCACTGGTGGTTACGGTTATTTTGACTCAGGCAACATTGTTGCTGCTAACCCTAAATTATTAGGGGTAACGCTAAAAGAAATCCAACCTTTTATTACCCCTGAATTGAAGAAATAGTTAAAACCAATCAATCAGCCCCCTATTTGACCTAACACGGGTTAATTATATTGGGGGCTTGTCTTCCCTTCCCTGCTAATTGTTTGTTAATCTTCTCAATACCTTAAGATCCGCTGAAGTGCGCTTGTTATGCATCTACGCCAACAACTTGCTCATTTAATTAATCATGTTGAGTTCTCAGCTCGAACAATTTTTATTGCTATCCTGATCACCCTTAGTTTGACCGCCGCTAATACTTATGTTGGCTTAATGGTGGGTATGACTGTGTCGGCATCTATTCCAGCGGCCGCATTGAGTATGGCGATTTTAAGTTGGTTTCGTAACAGTAACATTCAACAAAGTAATATGGTGCAAACCAGTGCATCAGCAGGTGAAGCACTAGCCGCTGGCATGATATTTATTACCCCTGCGCTGGTGATTACTCAAGCCTGGAGCCAATACCACTATTGGCAATGTTTATTGCTGGCACTCAGCGGAGGTTTACTTGGGACTATTTTTACCATTCCGTTGCGTAAATCTTTTATTGTTGAGCAAGCTTTGCCCTATCCGGAAGGAGTTGCAACCGCCAAAATTTTACAAGCGGGTTTTACCAATAAAGTAAAAACAGGTTTTGCCAGCGTGGGGACACGCCATTTATTGCAAGCAACCGGCATAGGCGCTTTGTTTAAACTGACAGCCGATGGATTTGGCATGATGGCGCAAAAAATCACCTTAACTTCAACTTGGTTTAACCAAAATATCTTAGTACACGCAAGTGCACAACTCAGCCCAGCTCTACTGGCGATTGGTTATATTCTGGGTTTTGGCATAGCAGCACAGGTTTTTGTTGGTGGCCTAATTACCACTCTAGTCGGCATTCCACTACAATTACTGCTAAACGAGCCTGTTTGGTTGGATTCGACTAACCAATTATCTATGTGGTCAGCAGAACAACTGCAACAACTTGCAGGTCAAATTTGGCAACAAAATCGCTCTATAGGAGTGGGTACTATTTTGGTTGGTGCCATTTATACTTTCTTAAAACTTATCAAGCCGTTGTTTTTTAGTATTAGACACAGCATTTTATCTTTTAGAAATAATCCAACAGACACTCTCTCGGAACAACAAGATTTACCTTTAGCCTGGTTGTTATTGTTAGTACCTATTTGTTTAGCAGTTCCGAGCTTTATGATTGCTGCGCAGTTTCCTACAGGCGCAAATACTCTAGTCGTTGGCCTTTTAAGTTTTATCTTGCTACTTATTTTTTCTTTTGTTTTTTCAAGTGTTGCGGGCTTTATGGCTGGTGTGGTTGGTAGTTCGAATAACCCAGTTTCAGCGGTAACAATTTGCACTGTGTTGTTATGCTCAGTGATTTTTTACCAACTCAGCTTGGTTGTTGATGCATGGATGAGCATAGCGCCAATCGCTGTTCTTTTCATTGCTGCTGTTGTATGTTGCTCTGCTGCTATTGCAGGCGATACTTTGCAAGATTTAAAGTGTGGTCATGAGGTCAAAGCCGCACCGTGGAAACAACAATGTTACCAAGTGCTAGGGGTAATTCTCGCCGCGCTAACCCTACCACTTATATTAAATTTATTAGACTCAGCCTATGGCATTGGTCGCCCTGTTAACGACAATATTAGTTATTTGGCTGCGCCACAAGCAGGTTTAATGGCTGAACTGACTCAAGGTATTTTTCAGCAAACACTCAATCTGCAGTATTTAGCCATAGGTGTTGTTATTGGTTTATTGATACTCGCGTTCCAAGCTGTGCTGCTATGGCGAAAATCTAATGTCAAAATTCATATATTAGCCGTTGCCATTGGTATGTATTTACCATTTTCACTGGTTGCAACACTATTTTTAGGCGGTTTATTAAGCGCAATATTAAGCTACAAACAGCGTAATACAAGCAGCGAGCACAAATCCTCCGGCATTTTAATCGCATCAGGCTTAGTCACTGGAGAGGCCTTAATGGGCGTTTTTCTAGCCATTTCAGCGACTTTATTTATGCCACTACCAAGTACAATTGCAGCCGCAGAATACACAGGTGCTTTTGCTTTTGTGTTAGTTGTGTTGTACCTATATAAACGAGCGCGTAGTAAGCCTTTTTAAGCCCCCTAGAATTGATAATTCAGCCCAAAATTGAGAATTATAGCTTGTGCGTTGACTAAATCAGTCGTTTCACTGCCTAGGGTAAAATGCACAACCGGGTGTTTAACCGAAAATATGTACGCATTCGTCTTGAGTTGGTAACCAGCTTCAATTCGCCAGTTTTGTATATCATAACCAATACCAAAACTTGGGAAAGTTTTACCATCAGATACGTAAACCTCAGACCATAGTGGTAAACCCCATTCACCATCTAATCTAGCGTTTATTTGGCTAGACATATCTAGTTTATGCGCACCATCTGGATATGAACCGATGAAACTAGGATTGATGTCAAAAGTACCATCATCGTTAAACACTTCAGTGCGAGTGTCTAACTGGCCGCTAGTTTTACCTAAATGTTCAAATTCAAACTTGTTGTACAAATCATAAATTGAAACAGCAAGCTGCCAATTGTTGGAAAATTGATACGCTAAAAATACATCTAAGCTATAACCTTTACCGTCGGTAATCCAAGCGCCATGACAACCTGCTTTTGGCGGATCTGTTCTTGGGCAGTTTTTCCTGTCTAACACGGCATCATCAAAATAGGCGTAATCTATTTCACCTGTAACTTCGAAGGTATCACCATCGTCATTAACTAAAAAAGTCCCATCTACTTCACCGTCTTCCATGTAACCCACATCCCAATAACTTGCGGCTATTTTGTAGGAAAAATTACCTAAGTTATTATCGTAAGCAAAACCAAATCCATTGGCTCTAATATGCTGCGCTTTAAAATAAATAGCATATTCATCTTTATCAACCGGTCGCTCTGAGCGGTCTAAAAAAAACAACTGCGCCGCATCAGGGGTAAAATCTATTGAATAATCGTAACGGGTTGCTAAAAACACAGTCCAGTTGTTACGCGAGAAATTCAAATAGGCTTTATTGTGCGTTAAACCGTGACGACCTTCTTCGGGAGCTTCAGAAAAGCTTGCTTGTTTACCAATTTTACCAATTGGTATCACGCCACCAAAAGTTTGAATTACAGGCATAATTTCGCTGTAACTGAAAGATTCTAACGAGTGGCTAATTTGGTATGTGTCTTCTTCTTGGGCAACTGCTAAATTTGGGACTGATAGCAACAAACATATTCTTGTTATAGTTTTACAGTTAGGTTTCATCCAATTTCCATCATTATATTAAGGTTACAAACTAAAAAAGGGGAGCTTAGCCCCTGAGCTATCCCCAGAAATTATTTATATAAAACAAAGGAATGAGAGTTATTTGGGGAACTTTCATAGTGCTTGGTGATCTGATCAATTGCGAAAAATCACAAATCATTGAGCACCATGAAAGCAAAATCTATTTTGAATAAAACATTGACTCTTGTCACGCCAAATATGCACGGACATAGAAGAAATGCCTTAGTTGTAGCGGTGCAAAGTTTAATTTCAGGCTCTGCGGCAACGGTAACTTCACTTGGTCGAGGTTTAGCATCTAACTCTAAAGAAAAACACAAGATAAAGCGTGCAGACCGATTACTATCAAACAAAACCTTACACACTGAGACGTTTTCTGTGTATCAAGCTTTAGCCAATTTTACCGTCGGTAATTGCAAGAGACCAATTATCTTAGTTGATTGGTCTGATTTAGACGAATATCGCCGACATTTTTTAATACGTGCCACACTTGCTTCGCATGGCAGAGGGTTATGTGTTTATGAAGAAGTTCATGACGCGAAAACTAAAGAAAAGCGTAACACCCACACCAAGTTTTTATTTAAATTGGCTGAACTACTGCCCCTAGATTGCAAACCAATAATCGTTACTGATGCTGGGTTTAAAGCGCCATGGTTTCGTAGTGTGCTCACAATGGGATGGGATTTCGTTGGGCGAGCTCGTATTCCTAATTTGTATGCAACAGGTGTTGATAACTGGCAATGTGTCAGCACATTGCATGCAAAAGCAACATCTTGTCCTAAATCATTTTCAGTGCAAATGCCTAGGTATGACCCACTACACTGCCAGCTTGTCGTTTATAAACAAGATAATAAAGGCCGACACTCGTACAATCGTCGAGGTCAACTGCTAAGAACCACAACCGCAATGAATAATCGCCGCTCAGCGAGAGAGCCTTGGGTACTAGCAACTTCGTTACCTCAAGGTAATCAATTAGCCAAGCGGGTGGTAAAAATATACAGAATGCGGATGCAAATTGAAGAGGGATTTAGGGATATGAAAAGTCGACGTTTTGGATTGGGTTTTGAATACAATAAAACGACTCACCTAAAAAGGTTATCCATTCTAATCTTTCTAACCACGCTGGCGCACTGGGTATTGATGATTTTTGGAATGATGGCAAAACTCGAAAATAAGCACCGGCAATACCAAGCTAATTCTATAAAAAGTGACACTGTCTTATCTCTGGCTTTTATTGGCCGAAGAGTAGCAGCCGATCAGCGATTTGTTTTTAAAATTAGAAGTTGCCTGCTTGCTATCCGGCAACTTCAAATTTGTAGTGACGGTGTTGGTTATGAGCTGCTTTAAATTTCTGGGGATCGCTCAGGCTTAGCCCCCCTTTTTTACTTAAACTAGTCTGCTTTAGTATAGCGTTTCAAATCTATTCGTTTCAGTGTAGAACACAGTAACAAGATCTCCAGCTTGTTCAAAGGTCGCTAAGATTTTGTTGTTGTCTCTAGTATCACGAATAATAGCGACAATCTTAGCAGCATCTGGGTCTGTATCGTCAACTTCACCTATACCATCTTCATTATATTCAAGCACAAGACCATTGCCGTTTTGCACGTCGAAACTATTGCGGATAATGAGTTCACCTTCATCATCTGAATCCAGTGCAATATGAATTTCACTGTTGCTATCAGATAACTCTACGTCAACCTCAACCTGCTCATAACCCACGCGACGAACAGTCAATTCAATTTCACCTTGCTGCTGCACAGAAGGATTTGCAAAGAAAGATAAAACACCTGTCACATTTAACCAATTGTTTTCATCTTCTAATTGACCTTCAACATCTTCTTCGTCCAAATCAAATATTTCAATCGGACCAGCTAATTTATGCTCTTTAGCATTCGCAACCATAATATCCAATGATGCTTCAAAATCATCACCATCATTTACCACAAACGCCCCTTTGGCAAAGATTTGTGATGGTAAATACAAATCGAATACTTCTGTTTCTGTTACACCATCGTCAGTATCATGATTGATAACAGTAAACTCTTGGCCTTTTACAACAGTTGCGCGTAACTCACCACTAAACTCAACCTTGTCGTCAAGTTCGTTGGCAATCACGTCTTGCATCAAGTTTACAACTAAGTCAAATTGAATGTTTAATACTTCATTTTGCTCTTCTGTTGCGTGATCCGCACCTGCAATTAATACAACAGCAGTACCTTCTGATATTTCAATGCTTGTTGTACCAGCGTCTAACATACCAACAATTTCTAGTGATAAAGTTTTATCAACAACAGAAGTGTCTTCCTCTTCATCCGGTAACATCAATTTCAAAGTACCGGTTAAAGTAACACCATCTTGTTCAAGATCAACGTCATAACTTGCTTCGCCGTCAGCTAATTCTTTAACTTCAATTCGGCCGGTTATCGAGCTGTCATAGTTGGCAATGTCTGCCGTTTCAAATACTTCAAGATCAGTCACATCATAAATAATATCGTCCGTGATGTTCTCAAGCAGATTTGCTACATCACCAATCATGTCCAATTCAGCTACTTCGTCAGAGAAAACAGGCATAGCAGCATCAATTGCGTCGAACAACTCTTCCGTATCTTCAACTAAATCTCTTGGTCCAGTGAATTTGTCAGGGAACATATACGCGCCCCAAGTACGAATATCATCAACCATAGCAATAGCACGATTGGTCGCGCTGTTTTCTGTCACTGTCACTGTTACTTTAGCAGTTTCAGTTACACCATTGGTCGTGGTCACTTGATAGCTAAACTCATCCGAGCCAAGTTTATTATCAAGTGGCTGGTAAGTTAATGTGCCATCAGCCTCGATAAAGATATCAGCAATAGCTGTGGTTAAACTCTGTACTGGGTTGCTGCCATCTAACAAAGCTATGCTAGCTACGTTTGCTTTAACAAACTTATCATTTGCAAGTAAATCAATTTTCTCTTTGAAAACAAATTGCAGCGTAGAAAAGGTGTCATCTAACGCATCGACGATAGATGCTACATCATAATTAATTGTACCAACTTCAATTTCACTACTACCGTCAGCCAATACTACGTTAGTTGTCACTGCATAAACTAGACTGTCTGTACCATTAAAGTCTGCGTTTGGTGTATATACCAAACTTGTACCATTTACTTGCACTGAACCATTTTGTGGTTGGGTGGTAACTTCAATTTTTACAATGCTATTTGCGTCATGGCTCGAAATGGATGTGGTAATTTGATTATCTTCATCCAAGCTTTCACTGTGGTCCATAGTGTCGCTTTGTGGATTAACCGTAAAAGTAATATTAGCAGTTCGAGTCTCATCTAAAATTTTAACAGTATAAGTAATTGTATCTTGACCATTAAAATCAGCATCTGGTACGTATTTTACCTTGCCATCCACTATGCTTGCTGTACCAAACGACGCGGAACCTATACTGTCTAGGGTTGCAACAGAACTTGTGTCGTTTTCAACACGTAATGTGTCATTTTCTAGTGGGTCAAAAGTGATGTCACCATCTTCATTTAATCTTTTGGTATCAACGAATAATTTACCAACGATTACCGGACCTGTTGGCTCTGGCTCAATATCGTCTGCATCTAGTTCATCACCAGCACGATCTGTTTGATTTTGCACCGCATCAGCAATAACTTCTTCAGTGTCTGCTACATATCCAGTCGCAGCGGCACTAATTTGATCATTATTTTGGAAAGCTTGATCTGCTTTGTCTTTAGCCTCTTGCTTTTGCTGATCAGTTAAGTCGGTTGAACGATCAATTTTCTCTTTAATTTTGGTTTGTAAATTGTCGTTTAAGTTTTTAACTTGGGCTACCGTATCTTCTAAGGTGATTTTGAACTTATCATCATCAGCATTAGTTGCAACCGAAGCTTTTACTGTACCTTTATTATCAGCTATATCTTGTGCCGCTTGTTGTAAGAAGCTTGATAAGTTTTCAGATTTAACCGCTTTTGCCGCGATTGCTGACACAACTGCTGCGGCTTGGAAGGATTCTGCGTCCGCATTTTCAATTTCATCTTGGTCAGTGATATCTATGACCGGAATTTCAGAAACATCAACACCATCGCCTAACTTAAATATCGCAGCAACTTGTTTGTTAGCCGCTTTTACCACATCTTCGGCGTTAACTTGTGTATCACCTGCGTTTGCAACTGTCTCAGCAAAAATTGCCGCAGCTATGTCTGTTAACGGGGTAACATTGGTATTAACAATCGCTTTGTCTTGGTTAGCTTCTTTAACAGCCTTAGTAACCGCAGCAAGTTTAAAGCTTGAATCTAGGGTTAACTCATCACCAAATTCGACTCCGGTACCACAACCTTCAACTACGTCACATATCATTCTAGTGTCGGCCGACGGTGTCACCTCAATTTTAATTGCACCTTGATAATCTTCGACTATTTCCGCCGTATAATTACCTTTCGCATTGGTTATAACCGGTGATGGCTCAGTTTGTAACTGCGCACCAAGCGTACCATTAGCTTCAACTCGGTATAAAGTCACTACACCATTTTTTATAACACCTTTAGCTGCAATACCAGAAATTTCAGCACTCGCGGTAGGAGTTGGGGTCGGTGTAGGTGTCGGTGTTGGTTTCCCATCAGAGCCACCAAAACATCCAGACAACAAACCAACAGTCATGCACAGAGCAAGGTTAGATTTTAGTTTGTTAGGCATTTTCATTGTTCTTATCCTGTATCAATCTAGCAATTAAAATTCCGAGAACTAGCAGAAAGTTTAAATAACCGTTCCATCAAGCTTATCTAAAAGTCATTGCAAATAAATGAACGTCCGGCTACAAACCCATCATCAATTTGATAAATTAAATGTAGCAGCTAAAAGAGTTGCTTCAAAGTTAATTTAAGTTAAATATGCAACATATTTCTCACAAATGCCACTTTTATTTAGCTACCGGTAGCACTAACACACTTTCACCCTGCTCAACTCCATCTTGTTCTTTTTCAAGAACAATTAAACAATCTGCATGCGCGAGCTCAGACAAAACCCCAGAACTTTGTTTTGCAAACGGAGTTACCGCAATGGGTGTCCCTTGTTCATTCCTTTGGATACTTGCTCTTTGATAGTCTCGACGACCTGGGCGCTTTTTAATCGCTTTATTTGTCGGTAAATAGAGCGTATTAGTTGGCTGAGCTTGTTGACTACTCATAAGTCGAAGTATAGGTAAAGTTAAAATTTCAAATGTGACAGCCGATGATACTGGGTTACCTGGCAGTCCGAATAAGAATACTGTGTTTTGTTGATGTTTAATTGAACCAAAGGCAAAAGGCTTGCCTGGTTTCATTGCGACTTTCCAAAAATCAATTTCGCCAAGCTCGGCAAATGCTTTGCCAGTATAATCAGCAACCCCAACCGACACCCCACCACAAGTAATGATAGCATCGCACACAGCAGCAAGTTTTTTTATACCGGTTTTAATCGCCTCTAGCTCGTCTGCAATTACACCAGCGTCAAGCACATCAAAACCTGCTTGCTTTAACAGTGCTTTTAACATTGGCCTATTGCTATCGTATATTTGCCCTGTTTTTAATGGCTCGCCAGGCTGAGCTAGCTCATCGCCTGTTGTAAAAATACCAATAGTTAACTGCTTAATGACTTGGATGTGCTTGAGACCTAACGAGGCCAAACAACCTATATCAATCGCAGATAATTTGCGTCCGATGGCAAAAATAGTCTCACCTTGACTAATATCATCACCACTTCTGCGAATATTATCTCCAAGTTTTACACCTTTAGTTAGCTCAATGCAGTTATCGTCAACTAGACGAACATTTTCTTGCATTATCACAGCATCGCAGCCAACTGGAATTTTACCACCCGTCATAATACGTGCACATTCACCAGCTTTTATCTCGGTATCATTGGGTTTACCAGCTAAAATTTGGCTAACTACTTTATATCGACTATTTGCAGACTTAGCAGATAAGTTTAGTGCGTAACCATCCATAGCTGAGTTATCATAAGCAGGTACATTGATTGGCGAACAAATAGTTTCAGCCAAAACTCTGCCTAAAGCATCCTGCAAACAAACAGTTTCAGTTTGCTTAATGGGGCGTACTGCATTAGCCATTCTGGTTAATGCTTGATCAACCGTAATAAATATATCGTTGTCGCAATTCACTGCTACACTTACCCTTAAAATATTGTTTGTATGCAATTACCAACATGGAGATGGTTTTACTATGAACCCACTTGATAACCTTTCTATTCAGCACCGCAGTTTACTCAACTTAGGTGTTACATTAATTGGTATCGTCATATTGGTCACTTTTCTGTTCAATGAATTCGAAAAGCTTGGAAAACTTAATCACACCTTAGTTCATTTATCCGAATTAGAAAGTGATGTGCAATCGCTGCGTAATACAGCCAGTAGATTTCAATCTGAAAAAGACCTTGAATACGCAGATCAGTTTAAACAAGAATATCAACAGATTACCAACAAAACGAATGAACTGAGCGAAATTTTTATTGCGCAAAACTTATCAACTTCAGTAATCCAAGTATTTAGTAATAACATTCAACAGTACAGTAAATTGTTCGTCCAAGTTGTCTCACATCAAACAAATATAGGCTTAGATCCTAAATCGGGTCACTACGGCGCATTACGTCAAGCGGTTCATAACGTGGAAAGTGAAGTCAAAGCACTGAGTGAATACGAACTACTAAGTCAAATGTTGCAATTACGCCGAGCTGAAAAAGATTTTATGTTAAGGCTAGATAAAAAATACTTGGATAAATTTAACGACAGCATCAATGTATTTTCGCAAAAGCTGGCCGCTTCCACTATCTCAATACAGACACAACAAAAAATCGCGCGCTTAATGCAAGACTATGCACTAAACTTTGAAAAGTTTGTGCAAGCTCAAGACACCTTGGGCTTAGACCTAAACTCAGGTTTAGTTGGCAATATGGTCAGGCTATCTGAGGATACGATCAATGCTTTGTCCAAGCTCAAGCGAGAAACACAACAAGAAATAACCGATAAACAAAACAGCATATTTGTTTTTACCATCTCAATGGCCAGCATTGTTGTCATCATAATCTTCGCTTTAGGTATCTTTTTATCAAGACATATAGTTAATCCAATCAACCATCTATATAAATCAATAGATACAATACGCAGGACAAATGACCTTACCATCAGAATAAATGTCAAAGGACAGAACGAGATAAGTTACTTAGCGCACAGCTTTAATGAGCTGCAATCAGAGTTTTCTCAGGCAATTAATTATATTCACCATGCAACGGAATTGCTCGAATCTGCCTCTATCGATTTAAACGACATGACCACCAGAACACAAGACGCGACAAAAACTCAGCAAGACGAAGCAGATCTTGCCGCGACCGCAACTAATGAGTTGCAATCAACGGTGGCGGAAATTTCCAGAAACACCGAATTAGCTGCTAGCAATGCCGCAAGCACAGCTCAGCTAGCCAAAGAAGGTAAAGGCCAAGTAGAACATACAGTTAAGTCTATCCAAAATTTGGCATCACGCGTTGGTAATGCAAACTCTGAAATTCTGCAATTAGATGAAGACAGTAAAACCATTGGCAACATTATCGAAGTTATTCAAAACATAGCGGAGCAAACAAACTTACTAGCACTAAACGCTGCAATTGAATCTGCTAGAGCGGGTGAACAAGGGCGAGGTTTTGCAGTTGTCGCTGATGAAGTACGTAATTTAGCTATGCGTACTCAAGAATCAACTAAACAAATTGAACAAAACATTGCTGGCCTACAAAGCCGCTGTGGCAGCATAGTCACAACACTTCAAGCTTGTTTAACTGACAGTGAACAATCGGTTACTGAGGTAAAATCTGCCAGTCGTATGCTGCAAGATATTTCGTCAGAGATTAATCAAATTTCAGATATGAATACAACAATTGCTTCAGCAGTAGAAGAACAAAATGTTGTGACCGAAGAAGTTAGCCGTAATGTGACTAATATTAGAGATTTAGCAGTAGAGATACATGGTATGGCTGCCACCAATCAGGATATTTCGTCTAAGCTGAATACCAGCTTAGACGAGCTGGTGACATCTGTTGCTAAGTTTAAAATTAATTAGTTGCAACTTCATTGATTAAACGGCGCAACCAAATGTGGCTTGCGTCGTGATGTAACAATGGCGACCAAATCATATCTAATTTGATTTCTGGTAGCTCTAATGGCGGCTCCATAATCGCGATATTTGGCTCGTGCACATAATTTGCTGTCGCGCGTCTTGGTACAGTCACCAACATTTTTTTCGCTAAAGCCAGTTGAATTGCAACATGGTAATTACGCGTGAACACTCTGATATTACGTTTTTTACCTAACTCTTCGAGCTTTTCATCTACCCAGCCAAGTTTCTGAATATCGGTCGGGTCCATACCCAAACCAACACCAAAGCCGGTTTTACTCACCCAAATGTGCTGAGCATCGCAGTAAGCATCTAAATCCCAGTTTTCAATTGCTGGGTTTTCTTTGTGGGTTAAACACACAAAACTATCAGACCAGATCACCTTTTGATGGAAAGATAACGGCAAATCATCAAATCTATTGATTGCCATATCAATTTTACCTTCTTCAACATCATGGAAAGTTACGTCACTTGGTGTCATTACATCCAAAGTTACGTTTGGTGCTAACTCCTGTAAGCGAGACAACAATTTCGGCAATAAAGTAGAAGCCGCATAGTCACTTGCCATAATTCTAAATACACGTTCGCTGCGAGCAGCGTCAAATGGATCTGTTGGCTGCAAAGCTTCTTCTAAATCTAATAATATTCGACGAACGGTCGGCTGTAATCGACGCGCTTTTTCAGTTGGCGACATACCGTCGGAGGTGCGTACCAACACTGGGTCATTTAGTAATTCGCGTAAGCGTTTTAAGCCATTACTCATTGCTGGTTGAGTAATACCAAGTTGTTGCGCTGCTCGAGTTACATTTTGCTCTCTCAGCAAAACATCAAGGTAGATCAATAGATTAAGATCAATTTTAGAAATATTCATTTAGATTATAGATTTTCGCAAGCCAATTAACATGGTGAATGTTAGTAAGTTTTTGCTGAATGAACAAGGGGGGAAACAAAAAATACTTATAAAAAGTGTGGAAATGAGCTTAAAAGCAATCTGCTCGGATCAGTTCCGAACAGATTGAACACTAATAAGAAGCTTATTCAGCAGCTGAATCGTCTTTTTTATGTTTTGCCGCAGTTTCTTTGATCAATGGCTGCAATTCGCCTTTTTGGAACATTTCTAAAATAATGTCACAACCACCAATTAACTCACCTTCAACCCAAAGTTGTGGGAAAGTCGGCCAATTTGCATACTTAGGTAGCTCAGCACGAATGTCTGGGTTTTGTAAAATATCAACATAAGCAAAAGGTTCACCACAATTCATCAATGCTTGAGATGCTTGAGCAGAAAAACCACAACTCGGTAATTTAGGGCTACCTTTCATATAAATTAAGATAGGGTTTTCACCAATTTGTGTTTTAATTTTTTCGATTGTTTCCATAAAGCTGTTACCAATTTAGTTAAACTAGATGGCGATATTGTAGCGAAAAATAACTCAACCCCCTAGTGCTATCTCTAATTCACTAAACAAATGTTGAAAATTGTTGCCCTGATTTGCGATTAGCACTTGAGAATTAACCAATAAGACCTTACCTTTATCTTCACAATAAAAAGTATGATAATTCCCTATAAAATATAAGGTTTTATCTTGTGGGTTTTTATTGAACAACACGCTTGTTTATTACTAGAGCCAAACGGAGAAAAAGACTATGGCATTTGAATTACCAGCATTGCCTTACGCAAAAGACGCATTAGAGCCGCATATTTCTGCTGAAACAATTGAATACCACTATGGTAAACATCACCAAACTTATGTAACTAAATTAAATGGTTTAGTTGAAGGTACTGAGTTAGCAAACAAATCTTTAGAAGAAATCGTTAAGACTTCTGAAGGTGGTATTTTCAACAATGCAGCGCAAATCTGGAACCATACTTTCTACTGGAACTGTTTAAGCCCAAATGGCGGTGGTGAGCCTACCGGTAAAGTTGCTGACGCAATCAATGCAGCTTTCGGTTCATTTGCTGAGTTTAAAGCGCAATTAAACGACAAAGCAGTTAACAACTTTGGTTCAAGCTGGACTTGGTTAGTTAAAAACGCAGACGGCTCATTAGCTATCGTTAATACTTCTAACGCTGGCACGCCTTTAACTGAAGCAGGTGTTACTCCACTACTAACTGTAGACTTGTGGGAACACGCTTATTACATTGATTACCGTAACGTTCGTCCTAACTATTTAGAAGGTTTCTGGGCGTTAGTAAACTGGGAATTCGTTGAAAAGAACTTAGGTTAATTTCAACTTTCCGATAAGCAAAGCACACCCGTGCTTTGCTTTTAAACCCCTTATAATTCCGCCCTTTTTAACTGTTTTTTCAGCCACAGCATTTTCGATAAGTCAATCACATTTTTTTACTTTATTTTCTTGTAGTTACTTCAAAACTAGGTCTAAGCTTAATTTAAGTTAGCAAGCTTTCTAATTTCCTTAATCTTGTTTCGCGACACTATGCTGGAGGCCTTTATGGGTATTTTTGAGCACTACAAACAAAGGTACGAACTTAAGCAAGAAGAAGAATATTCTATTCAAGAATTTCTTGAACTTTGCAAAACAGATAAGACAGCTTACGCCAACGCGGCTGAGCGTTTGTTAATGGCTATTGGTGAACCAGAAATGGTTGATACGTCACAAATTCCAAGGTTAAGTCGAATTTTCTCCAACCGAGTAATCGCCCGCTATCCAGCCTTCTCTGAATTCTATGGTATGGAAGAAGCTATTGAACAAATAGTTTCTTACTTGCGTCATGCCGCTCAGGGCTTAGAAGAGAAAAAACAAATACTCTATTTGTTAGGCCCGGTTGGTGGTGGTAAAAGCTCGCTAGCCGAAAAAATTAAAAGTTTAGTTGAAAAGTGTCCAATTTATGTGATTAAAGGTTCACCAGTTAATGACCACCCGCTTTGTTTGTTTGACGTAAATGAAGACGGCGAACTGTTAGAAAAAGAATACAAGATCCCACAGCGCTACATTAAAACCATAATGTCACCTTGGGCACGTAAACGCCTACACGAATTTAATGGTGATATCTCACAATTTAAAGTAGTGAAAGTTTATCCTTCTGTGCTTGACCAAAGAGCAGTTGCTAAAACCGAGCCAGGTGATGACAACAACCAAGATATTTCCGCACTAGTGGGTAAAGTAGATATTCGTCGCTTAGATGAATATGCCCAACACGATCCAGACGCTTACAGTTACTCAGGTGCTTTATGCCGAGCGAATCAAGGTGTGATGGAATTTGTTGAGATGTTTAAAGCACCGATCAAAGTGCTACATCCATTGTTAACAGCCACGCAAGAAGGCAACTACAATCCAACTGAAGGTATGTCGGCTCTGCCGTTTGACGGTATTATTCTTGCCCACTCGAATGAATCAGAATGGCAATCATTTAGAAACAATAAAAACAATGAAGCATTTTTAGACAGGGTATACATAGTCAAAGTACCTTATTGTTTGCGTGTTTCTGAAGAGATTAAAATTTATACCAAATTAATTGAAAGCAGCGAATTAGCCTCAGCACAATGTGCGCCCGGTACGTTAGAAACTTTGGCACAATTTTCCGTGTTATCTCGGGTCAAAGCACCAGAGAATTCGAGTATTTATTCGAAGATGCGTGTATACGATGGTGAAAGCTTAAAAGACACAGATCCAAAAGCTAAATCTTATCAAGAATACCGCGACTTTGCCGGTGTTGATGAAGGCATGAACGGCTTATCCACCCGCTTTGCCTTCAAAATACTCTCGCGGGTATTTAATTTTGATCACAGTGAAGTTGCCGCCAACCCAGTACATTTATTTTATGTGTTGGAGCAACAAATTGAACGTGAGCAGTTCCCAGCCGATTTAGCAGAACAATACCTAGAGTTTTTAAAAGGCTATTTGGTTCCTAAATACATAGAGTTTATTGGCAAAGAAATTCAAACCGCATATTTAGAATCATACTCTGAGTACGGGCAAAACATCTTTGACCGCTATGTGACTTATGCTGATTTTTGGATCCAAGACCAAGAGTATCGAGATCCAGAAACAGGCCAACTATTTGACCGTAGCGCGCTAAATAACGAATTGGAGAAAATTGAAAAACCAGCTGGTATCAGTAATCCCAAAGATTTCCGCAACGAAATCGTTAACTTCGTATTACGTGCTCGAGCTAAACACTCAGGTAAAAACCCGAGCTGGACAAGTTACGAAAAACTTAGAACCGTTATTGAGAAAAAAATGTTCTCAAACACAGAGGAGTTATTACCTGTAATTTCATTTAATGCTAAAACTTCATCTGAAGATCAGAAAAAACATGATGACTTTGTCGCCCGTATGATGGAAAAAGGTTATACGCGTAAACAAGTTAGATTATTGTCTGAATGGTATTTGCGTGTACGTAAATCATCATAATTTAGGTGTAGATCAGTATTGGGTTAAACCTAGTCGCTAGGTTTAACCAATCTCAACCTATAGCAGACAAGTTAAGTAGTGAGGATTGTATGGCGAATTTTATCGACAGACGTCTAAACGCAAAAAATAAAAGCACAGTAAACCGTCGCCGTTTCCTGCGCCGATACAATCAGCAGATAAAAGAAGCCGTATCGGATGCAATAAATAAGCGCAGTGTTACCGATATTGAATCAGGCGAAAGTGTCAGCATTCCAAAAAGAGATGTATCAGAACCTTTATTCCACCAAGGTAAAGGTGGAGATAGAGATATGGTGCATCCAGGAAACGACCAATTTAAACCAGGTGACCAAATAAAACGTCCGCCTTCTGGGCAAGGTGGTGGCGCAGGTGAAGGCCAAGCAAGTCAAGATGGTGAAGGCGAAGACGAGTTTGTTTTCCAAATATCTAAAGACGAATACCTAGATATTCTGTTTGAAGATTTGGAGTTGCCTAACTTAAAAAAGAATCAACTCGCCAAAGTGACAGAGTACAAAACGGTTCGCGCTGGTTTTAAAGCAGACGGTAATCCGTCTAGCATTGATATTGTGCGCTCGTTAAAAAACTCGTTAGCTCGCCGCACTGCAATGGCTGGCAAACACAAGAAACAATTAAAAGCTGCACAGCAACAGCTAGAATTATTGTTACAAGCACCTGAAGAAAACCAAGCTGACATTCAAATTCTTGAACAAGAAATAGAAGAAATAAAAGCTCGTATCAAAAAAGTCCCTTTTATCGACGAGTTTGATTTGCGCTACAAAAATTACGAAAAACAACCAAAACCAACTAGCAAAGCTGTGATGTTTTGTTTAATGGATGTATCTGGCTCTATGGATCAAGCCACTAAAGACATGGCCAAACGTTTTTATATTTTGTTGTATCTCTTTTTAACTCGAACTTATAAAAACGTTGAAGTGGTTTATATTCGCCACCACACCCAAGCAAAAGAAGTGGATGAGCAGGAGTTTTTCTACTCGCAAGAAACCGGCGGTACTATAGTTTCGAGTGCGATAAAGCTAATGCAAGAAATAGTTGCCGACCGCTACTCACCACATGAGTGGAACATATACGCAGCACAAGCATCTGATGGTGATAATTGGGCAGACGATTCGCCATTATGTAAGGAGCTACTACACAACAAAATTATTCCTTTTGTTCGTTATTATGCCTATATCGAAATTACTGCGCGCAACCACCAGAGTTTGTGGCGTGAATATGAACAATTAGCAGCCGAACACGAGAACTTCGCCATTCAGCATATTCGCGAAGTTTCAGATATTTACCCAGTGTTTAGAGAGCTTTTCAAAAAACAGGTCAAATAAGGTGAGTTTATGGCAAAAGCAAAAAAACCTTTGAGTGATGGGCCAGATTGGACCTTTGAACTGTTAGAAGAATATCATGTTGAAATTAAACGGGTGGCAGAACATTACAAACTAACCACCTACCCTAACCAAATTGAAATTATTACTGCTGAACAAATGATGGATGCTTATTCGAGTGTTGGTATGCCAATTGGTTATACCCACTGGTCGTATGGCAAAAAATTCATTCAAACGCAGCAAAACTACAAACGTGGTCACATGGGGTTGGCTTATGAAATAGTCATAAACTCAGACCCATGTATCTCGTATTTAATGGAAGAAAACACCATAACCATGCAAGCACTGGTTATGGCACATGCTTGTTATGGGCATAATTCCTTTTTCAAAAACAACTATCTGTTTACCACTTGGACGGATGCCAGCTCAATCATTGATTATTTGTTATTTGCCAAGAACTATATTTCAGAGTGTGAAGAAAAGTACGGCATAGATAAGGTAGAAAAAACCGTTGATGCTTGCCACGCACTCATGAATTTTGGGGTAGACAGATATAAACGCCCACAAAAAATTTCGATTCACGAAGAACAAAGAAGACAAAAAGAGCGAGAAGCTTATTTGCAATCACAAGTGAATGATTTGTGGCGGACCATTCCAAAAAAATCAGTTGAGTCAGAACAAAAGAAAATTCGTTTTCCCAAAGAACCACAAGAAAACTTGTTGTACTTTATTGAGAAAAACGCCCCCATGCTTGAACCATGGCAGCGTGAAATTGTGCGCATTGTGCGTAAAATATCCCAGTATTTTTATCCACAAAAACAAACCCAAGTAATGAACGAAGGTTGGGCAACGTTTTGGCACTACACCATACTCAATCACTTGTACGACGAAGGTTTAGTCACTGATAGATTTATGCTGGAGTTTTTACACAGCCATACCAACGTAGTATACCAACCGCCATACAATAGTAATTATTATTCAGGCATAAACCCGTATGCCTTGGGTTTTAATATGATGGTGGATATTCGCCGTATATGCGAAGAGCCAACCGAAGAAGATAAACGTTGGTTTCCAGATATTGCAGGTTCAGATTGGTTAGAAACTTTACATTTTGCGATGGAAAATTTTAAAGATGAGAGTTTTATTTCGCAGTTCTTATCGCCCAAGGTCATGCGAGATCTCAAGCTATTTCATATTAAAGATGACGATCAACAAAACTACATAAATGTGGAGTCGATTCATAATGAACAAGGTTATCGAGATTTACGTGAATCTTTATCACGCCAATATAATTTGAGTAACCTAGAACCAGATATTCAAGTACATAGTGTGGATGTAAGCGGCGACCGCTCTTTAACCTTAAGATATAAACCACACCACAGAATACCACTAGCTGATAGTAGCGCTGAAGTATTGAAACATCTCTATCAGCTATGGCAATTTGACGTTAAGCTTGAAGAAGAAAAAGCCGACGGCTCAGTTGTGATCTTAGAGCGCTGCCCTGGGGTTAGTAAAAAAGTTGAAATTGATTAAAGCCAGCAAGTGAATCTAGCACCCAAACACCAGCTTATCGCTGGTGTTTGTGGTACTTAAGCTGAATTGTGAATAATCAATAAGGGAAGTTTGGATTACCCAAAGTTCAAGTTTCCAAAAACATGCTGAGGATTATTTAACCACGACAGATTCAGCCAATGTTGGCATATTGTCTCGGTATTGTTGAAAAATCTCACCTGAATTGACCCCATAACGACGAATTAACTCAGGAGCCGCGTTAAAATCACCTTGCTCTGCCAGTAATTTAAAATCTTGATAAAAAGTTTTAGCTAAGCTTCGCGCTTCGGCATGAGAGAAATAAAACACACCTAATTTATCATAGAGTGTTTTAAAGCCATTGATAATCAGCACATAGATAAGATTATTCGAAGCCATTGCTAACGCGTGATGGAATTTGTAATCGTATTCTGAATACGCCTCACCTGTATCATCAACTTGCTCCAAATCAGCCAAAAAGTCTAATACTTGCTGAGGATTATTTTTAATTGATGCACGAGCATAAATGGTTGCAACATTTGTGCGCGCAGATAACAGATTATCAACGAGTTTGTCGGCATTCTGAGTATCCAAACGAACCACAGTTTCTAGAATATTGAGTCCTGAGGTATACCAAACATCATTCACTTTAGTTGATTTACCATGCTGAATAGTTAACCAGCCATCTCGGGCTAATCTTTGTAAAACTTCACGTAAAGTTGTACGGGTTACGCCAATTTCTTCAGATAATTCACGCTCTGCTGGCAAAATAGTGCCAGGTGCGTATTTGCCATTCCAAATAGATTCAACTAAATACGCCTCTGCAAACGCTGCAGGACTCTGAGCCTTGATGTACATATGTCTTCCCCAACCGAATTAATGCTGCATTTCGTCGAACGTTCAACCGCGCTTGTTTTAAAAAGTGTAGCAAAGATAACCGACAGGTCTAACCTCTCGCTCATTTAATTACAGAATTTCCCTGTTACATTTCAGCCAGCAGTTTTATCAGTAAAATACGCAATAATCTAGCCCAATTCTTGTATGACCATTATAAAATTTTCTCATTGGTCGAAATAGCCTAATTGCAACTTTGTCATGTTAACATAACAAAAATTGCCTTATTTAGTTTTCTCTATGTTATTAAATTATACCCAAGCAGGTGCTGGTAATAACCTAGTGTTATTACACGGATTATTCGGTAGTTCAGACAATTTAGCTCAATTGGCCAAGTACTTATCGGAATTTTTTCTCGTTACCAATATAGATTTACCTAATCATGGGGCTTCCGCACATAGCCCTAGTCACAGCTACTTAGACATGGCTAGGGATCTAACAGACACGCTAGCAGCATTAAACATTGATAAGTGTCATTTGTTTGGCCATTCAATGGGTGGCAAAGCAGCAATGACATTTGCGCTACTGAATCCAAAAAAAGTAGCAAGTCTAATAGTAGAAGATATCTCACCCGTGACCTACCCTAACCGCCATCAAGATGTTTTTGATGCACTGACTGAGCTGAATTTGCCCCAACTAACAAGCCGTAATCAAGCTGTAAGTCAGCTCAACCAAAAAATAAACAGCATGGGAATCAGCCAATTTTTAGCAAAAAATCTGCAAAGGAATGGCGATAGCTGGCAATGGAAAATGAACTTGCCTGTGCTGCAAAAGGCTTATCCAGATATAGCAGCTTTCCCACAAAATATTGGTCAAGCCTATCAGGGGGCGACTTTGTTTATTAAAGGTATGGATTCAGATTATATTACCGCTGAGCATCAAAATGACATTTTGCAGCGTTTTCCCAAAGCACAAGTAAAAGTGATTCAAGGCACTGGCCACTGGATCCACGCAGAAAAGCCGAATATTTTTAATAAAATTGTCGCTGATTTTCTGCAAAAACAAGAGTGTTAATAATTTTTATGGTATAGTTCGGCCACTAAAAATGATTCTCAGTTAACCGATTAAAAACAGCCTATCTTATGACATTCGAGCAATTTGAAACTTTAAGTTTTTACCTAGGTATTTCAGGTCTATTTTTACTGATTGGGCTCGCAATTAAAGATGTTTTACAAACCGGTGATGTACCTTTGTTTGGTAAAATTATGGTTTGGTTGGTGCTGTTTTTAGGATGTGCGGGTTTTCTGGTTAAAGGTTTAATACAAGTATTTTTTTAAGATTTGTAGAGAGAGATTAGCATGGCAGTTGTTGGTTTATTTTTTGGTAGTGACACAGGTAATACTGAGGCCGTTGCCAAAATGATCCAAAAAGAATTGGGTAAAGACATTGTAGCGGTTCACGATATCGCTAAATCAACTAAAGAAGAAATTGAAGCATTTGATTTCTTATTATTTGGCATTCCAACTTGGTATTACGGCGAAGCGCAATGTGACTGGGATGACTTTTTCCCAGACCTTGAAGAAATTGACTTCAATGACAAAATAGTTGCTATCTTTGGCTGTGGCGACCAAGAAGATTATGCTGAATACTTCCTTGATGCTATGGGCATGGTACGTGACATAGTTGAGCGTAAAGGCGCAACTATTGTTGGTCACTGGTCGACCGATGGTTATGATTTTGAAGCATCAAAAGGCTTAGCAGACGACGACCATTTTATCGGTTTAGGTATTGATGAAGACCGTCAACCTGAATTAACCGAAGAGCGTGTTAAAGCTTGGTGTAAACAGATTAAAGACGAAATGTATTTGTCAGAATTGTAAAATTAAAAACTCTCTAGGGTATTGTTTTAAAAACAATACCCTGTGTTTCTTCCTTCAAACAAACTTCCCTTCAAAACATTTTAATTCATATTGACCTGACTGTACCCACAGACATAATTGCGTATATACTTATATTTATTACATAATAATGACAGGTGCATATGGCAGATAGATCCCGCTTTAGTTTGTTGTTGCTTGGTGGAGGTGCTAGAGCTGCATATCAAGTTGGTGTACTTAAAGCGATTGCAGGTGAAGTACCCAGAACACATTGCACGCCATTCCCAGTTATAACAGGAACATCCGCAGGAGCAATAAATGCTACTGCATTGGCTTGTTACGCTCCTTGTTTTCATTTGGGGGTGAAAAAACTTGAGTGGGTATGGAAAAATTTCCGTACCGAAATGGTCTATACCAGTAATTTTTCTACTTTATACCGTAACGTCGTCAAGAACCTAACATCCCGTAATGAACACCCCACACTGAAACAAACCATCAGCTGGTTTGATAATTCGCCGTTACAAGCCTTATTAACTCGTTTATTAGATTTAGAGCGCATTCAACGCAATATAGACAGAGACCAATTAAGAGCTTTGGCCATTACAGCTTCGTCATACCACAGCGGCGACTCAGTGTGTTTATTTCAATCAAAAGATAATATTGAACCTTGGATAAGAGCCAAACGCCGTGGTATTCATAGCCCAATAAAAATAGAGCACTTAATGGCCTCGTCAGCTATTCCTATGGTTTTTCCATCGGTTGAACTACATGGCGAGTATTTTGGTGACGGCTCTATTCACCAACTTGCACCACTCAGCCCGTCAATTCATTTGGGTGCAGATAAAATATTTATTATTGGTATGGAGCAACCAAAAAACCGTTTTAGTTACCAAGACGAAGTCGCTATGCCGCCAACTGGTGGTGCTATTATTGGCCACCTGCTAGACACTATATTTACTGAAGCTCTCACATCAGACATAGAGCGCATGCAAAGAATTAATCAAACTCTGCATTTTATTCCCACTGAATCACGCAAAAAATGTGGGTTAAAACCTATCTCTGTCATGCAGCTTAATCCGTCGAAAAACTTTAATGAAATTGCAGCACGTCATTACAACAGCATGCCATTTTCTATTCGGAGCATTCTCAAAATATTAGGTATTAACAATAATACTGCGATTAATTCGAGTTTAATCAGTTACTTATTATTTGAACAAGCGTATTGCCAAGAACTGATTGAATTAGGTTTTCAAGACGCACAAGCGAAAATGGATGAAATTAAGAATTTTTTACAGCTGTAAAGAAAACTAACGGCGTAAAACGATTGAAGGATAAATGTTTGAGAGGATAAGCGCTTTGTGAAAAAACAAAGCGCTTGATATCCAAGCTGAATTAGAAAATTAATCTTCTAATAAAATACGTAACATACGACGTAAAGGCTCTGCAGCACCCCATAATAATTGGTCACCAACAGAGAAAGCAGACAAGTACTCACCGCCCATAGCTAACTTACGTAAACGACCAACTGGTACATCTAAAGTACCAGTTACTTTAGCTGGCGTTAATTGGTTGATGGTACTTTCTTTGTCGTTCGGTACAACTTTAGCCCATTGATTGTGGCTAGCTAACATATCGCTAATTTCATCTAATGGGATATCTTTGTTCAACTTTATAGTGAATGCTTGGCTGTGACAACGCATAGTACCAATACGCACACAGATGCCCTCTACTGGAATCTGAATACCTGAATGGCCTAAAATCTTGTTGGTTTCAGCACCACCTTTCCATTCTTCACGGCTTTGACCGTTACCTAAGTCACTATCAATCCAAGGAATTAAGCTGCCCGCTAACGGAACAATAAAGTTTTCACTTGGGAACCCTTGGTCGTTTAATTGCGCAGTTACTTTGCGATCAATTTCTAAAATTGCACTTGCAGGATCAGCAAGCTCTGCTGCAACAGATTGGTTTAACACGCCCATGCCAGCTAATAGCTCGCGCATGTGTTTAGCACCGCCACCAGAAGCAGCTTGATAAGTCATGGATGTGATCCAATCAATCGCTTTGTTTTCAAATAAGCCACCTAAGCCCATCATCATTAGCGATACAGTACAGTTACCACCAACAAAAGTTTTAACACCTTTGCTGATACCGTCTTTAATCACGTTTTGGTTAACTGGATCTAAAATGATGATAGCTTCGTCATCCATACGCAATGAAGACGCAGCATCAATCCAATAACCATTCCAACCTGCTTGACGCAGTTTAGGATAAACAGCTTTAGTGTAGTCACCACCTTGACAGGTAATCACTACATCCATTTTCTTTAACTCTTCAATATCAGTTGCGTCTAACAAAACACCCGCATCTTTACCAAAATTTGGTGCTGCTTTACCAGCTTGAGATGTTGTAAAAAATACAGGTTCGATTAAATCAAAGTCTTGCTCTTCGACCATGCGGTTCATCAAAACAGAACCTACCATGCCACGCCAACCGACTAGACCAACTTTCTTCATGAAAACTTATCCTCTATGAATTGAAAGAGTAAAAAATTAAAGCGCGATCATACATAAAATAGCCGCTTTTAGCTAGTAAACATTATGTTATCGTCAATATTTTAGTCAGTGAGTACGCCATTCTGATAGTCGATAATTGCCTGATTTATCTCATGCTGAGTATTCATAACAAAAGGGCCATACTGCACCACTGGCTCATTCAAAGGTAAACCTGCAATTAACAAAACTCGGCTATTTTCTGCCGCTTGAAATTCAATTGAATCGCCAGCAGAAAAACGCGCAAGTTTGCCTGCAGCCACCCTAACATTCTGTGCTGGATGACTAAACTCAACAACGCCCTCAAACACATACAGCATTAGATTATACTCAGCGGCAAGGTTTAATATATGTTGGCTGTTGGCAACTAAACTGATGTCAGCGATAACAGGTTGAGTCACAGGATGACTGATTGCGCCTATTATCGTCTGATTATTCAGTTTAAATTCTCCGGCTAATGCTTTGACGGATGCGCCCTCAACCTGAGTCGTCGAAAAATGACTCGCCGGAAAATCCGTATATTGTGCCGGGGTTAATTTTTCTTTGGCTGGCAAATTCAACCAAAGTTGAAAACCGTTCAATAATCCCGAGGTTTGTTTAGGCATTTCCGAGTGAATCACGCCTTTGCCAGCGCGCATCCATTGCACGCCACCATCTTCGATTAAACCGACATTACCCAGATGATCTTGATGCTCCATTTTGCCGTTAAGCATGTAAGTTATGGTTTCAAACCCTCGATGCGGGTGCGGCGGAAAACCCGCGATATAGTCGGCAGATTCATCCGAGCCAAATTCATCTAACATTAAAAATGGATCGAAGCGCTCTAGCCCTCGTCCACCAAACACGCGTTTGAGTTTAACCCCAGCGCCATCAGAAGTTGGCCGAGCTGGTATTACTTCAACTATATTTCTCATCTCCGCTCCTAAAATTTTACAAACCAGACAGTTAATTAAACTGTCGCAACAGCTTGTTTAACTTGTTGCTCAGCTTCAACCAAGGCTTTTTCTTTATTGTCTTGCATATTCAAACCTTCAGCATAAATGAACTCTATTTGGGTTAACCCAATAAAGTTTAAAAAGGTTCGAATAAACTGCACTTCGGTATCGCGAGATGTGTCTTTGTGCATACCACCACGAGTTGTCACAACAAACACTGGTTTATCTGCCATTAAACCAACAGGGCCATTTTCTGTATACTTAAAGGTCACACCTGCTCTAGCTAAATGGTCAAACCAAGCTTTAAGCATAGAAGGCACGTTAAAGTTGTACATAGGTGCGGCAATTACAAGATAGTCAGCCTCTTTCACCTCGGCAATTAATTTGTCTGAGAATTGTGTTTTAGCAATTTGCTCATCACTCTTGTCTTGCTCTGGGGTCATCAAAGCCCCTATCCACTCACCATCAACATGCGGAATAGCTTGAGTCGAAAAGTCTCGAGTAATCACTTCAACATGAGTTAACTTTGCAGATAATTGCTCAACTAAATTATCAATAATCTGCGTTGAAGCCCCATTGTTACCAAATAAACTGCTGTTAATACGTAAAATTTTGTTAGCCATAAGTCACCTGCCTTTTAAATGTTTTTCTTAACTAAGACTAATAATACATTCACTTTATTGACCTAAATCGCTAAAATACTGGTTAAATACATCAACTTTTTAAATGTATTAAATGAAACTACCTAAAACGACACTTGAACAATGGGCAACCTTGATTGCTGTGCATGAAGAGCAGAGTTTCGCAGCAGCAGCAGAGCGGTTAAACAAAAGCCAGTCGAGTATTAGCTACAACATAAAACGGTTAAATGATTCTTTACCAGTTGACGCTATCACACTCAAAGGACGTAAAGCAGAATTAACTGAACAAGGTAAAGTTTTGTTGCGAAAAGCCTACTGCCTGTTGGAAACAGCCAATGATATTGAAACCAGCGCACACTATTTATCCGCTGGTTGGGAAGCGGAACTAACTATTGCAGTAGACGCTTTGATTTATGTACCAGAAGTCCTGAATAAACTTGCAAGCTTTTCCAACCAATATCCACAAACTCGTTTGCGAATTTTAGAAACAACATTATCAGCAACTGACGAAGCTTTGTTCGAGAAAAAAGCGCAATTGGCCTATGTAGCACGCATTCCGCAAGGTTTTATGGGCACACCAATTGGTTCGGCGAAAAAACTGATTGTCGCGCATCCAAAACATGCAATATTCGCAAAACAACAAGTGCTAACGGAAAACGAGTTGCGTCAACACCGCCAGATTGTCGTGCGTGACTCCGGCATTAAACGCAATCAAGACGCAGGATGGTTAGGTGCAGAGCAAAGATGGACAGTAAGCTCATTTTCGTCGTTAATTGATGCTGTTAAAAATCAAGTTGGTTTTGCGTCTATCCCAGAAAGGTTTATTCGACAGGAACTAGAGAGTGGTGAATTAAAACAAGTACCACTACAGCTGGATAATAATCAAGTGATCACCCTCTACCTTATTCTGGCAGAAGGTGAGAATGCAGGACCAGCGGCCAAAGCTCTCTACCAGCATTTGAAAGCATTGCCGCTAAGTTAATTTTAAGCAGGCTCAATCAGCCATTCTACTTTAGCAAAGGCTTTGTCATCTTGCGCCAATTTTTGCGCTAGTTGCCTTACCACCGGCTGCATAATTTTATCTAACTGGTATGGTGCATTAATCACTAACATCCCAGAGCCAAACATACCAAACTCTTGTTGCTGTTGCTCAACGGCGAGCTCTATAGATAACAGATTACTGATTGGTAAATTGGCAACTTTCTTTTTCAAATCACGGCTTCTATCTCTTTGTGCGGCTAAAATTGGATACCAAAGCAAAAAGATCCCATGTGGCCATTTTTTGATTGACTGCTGCAATGCTTTCACTGCATCGGCATAATCTTGTTTAACTTCGTAAGCAGGATCTATCAAGACTAAACCCCGCGCTGGCTCTGGTGGCATGCATGCGTTTAATCCTTCAAAACCATCGCGATTGTGAATAGCGACTCGCTCATCTTTGTAAAAATTACCCTTGAGTTTAGAAATTTCATCACTATGTAATTCCATGAAGATACATTTATCTTGCTCACGCAAAAAGTCACAAGCGATTTTGGGCGATCCAGGGTAACAAGCTGGTGTTTGATTGATATATTGACCAACATATTCACAATAGTCGGTTACAATCTGTTCACAACCTGCTGAATTATCCAGCAAACGCTGAATTCCCTGCTCAAACTCAGCAGTTTTGCGTGCTTCAGCGCTAGATAAATCGTATAATCCACGCCCAGAATGGGTGTCGATGTAAACAAAAGGTTTATTCTTTTGCTTGAGTTTTTCAATAACAGCTATCAAGGTAATGTGTTTGATGACATCAGCATGATTGCCTGCATGAAAGCTGTGGCGGTAACTTAACATAAAGATATTTCTAAAATGACGTTTAGGGTAAAAGATAACGTTAATTATTGAATTTTAACAGGAAAATCCTTTAAAAATAGGCCTTTGACAAAAAATGTTTACAAAAAATAAAAAAAGTTAAGAATAAATTGAACTTTTACACTTGATTAACATCTATAAATAATACAAATTAGAAACAATTAAATAACAATTATGAGTTCTCAAGGTGATTTAGTTATGAAGCTTACATCAAACAAAGTATTAGGTAGTCTTGCCTTGATGTTTTTGCTGCCTTTTAATAGTCAAGCGGATGAAAGCGCAACCAATAGTTCATCTGAGTTGTCTGTTGATGACGACACAGTAAAACTTGCGTTAAAAGTAAACCGCAAAATGATCGAACAAGATCTACAAGAGGCTGAACATATATCGGCTATAGACCTGTCAAAGCCTGCGGAATACCAGTCGTATATTGACTATTATTTCCAAGAGTATCTGCCAGTGACCAAAGAAGACGGTCAACCAGTTAATTTAGCAATTAAGTCAACTAATATCGAAGGCGATACTGTCGTATTTAACTTGGAAGCTCCATTAGACAATGCCAATACTTTGAGCATTAACAACCGAGTATTATTCCACTCTAATGATGAACAAGTTAACAAAGTACAAGTACGTGACAATAGTTATACATTTACTAGTGCAGTAGATGAGCCATTAATTGTTTGGCAAAAAGATGAAAAAAGTTTAGAGAATTTACACACATTTTCGTTGCAAGATACCAACAAGGCCTAAGGTTTAGGCCTTATTAATTTGTATCTAGCTGAGGTTAGATAGCGTCAAACAACTCTTCATGTAAATGTTCTACCACTTTAGCAGCGTCATCAGACTGGGTTAAGAAGCAGAAATTATGTGGACTTGCACCTTGGCAAATCATACGTAAATTATAGTTTTCTAACGCGGCAATCAATTTACCACCCACACCTGAATTTGCTTGTAAATGGTTACCGATAACGGCCACTAACGACAAGTTATCTTCTACACTCACCTCACAGAATTCAGCTAACTCATCTAATACTTCCTGTTTAATACCACGCGTAGTTGTATTATTTGGATTATCAATGGTGATAGCAACAGAGATCTCAGATGTTGTGATTAAATCAACGCTGATCTTATGCTGAGCTAAAATACCAAATACTTTAGCCAAAAAGCCGGTCGCAAATAACATTTTAGGGCTTTTAACTGTTAATAAAATTTGGTCACGACGTAACGCGATGGCTCTATATGGTGGTTTATTTTCAGCTTTGTTGCGGATCCAAGTACCACCCGCTTTTGGTTCGCGGCTACTACCAACAAATACACCTGTGCCTTTACGCACAGCAGGAATTAAAGTTGCTGGGTGTAAAATTTTCGCACCAAAGGTCGCCATTTCAGCCGCTTCGTCAAAGCTCAATTCAGGAATTGGGCGCGCTTGTGCAGTTAAACGTGGATCTGTTGTATAAATACCTGTTACGTCAGTCCAAATTTGTAAAGTTTCGGCTTCTAATGCTTCAGCCACTAACGCCGCAGAATAATCACTCCCACCACGGCCTAAAGTGGTTGTATTACCTTGGCTATCCGAACCAATAAAACCTTGAGTTACAAATACTGTGCCTTCTAACTCGGGTGCAATTAACTTCTCAGCTTGCACACGTGTTTGTTCTACATCTGGTTCAGCTTTACCAAAGTTGCTATCGGTTTTTAAGACTTGGCGAATATCAAAGTTAACTGCATGAGCACCACGTTGGCGTAATACTTCAGCAAATAATAAAGAAGACATTTGTTCACCAAACGATTGAATTTGGTCTTTCAAACGCATAGAGCCAACTAGGTTATCCGAATAAGCAACCTCTTTTAATTCTGCCAACAAGTTATCTAAAGCTAAAGTGACCCACTCTGGCTTACCTAATTTATCAACGATTGCGTACTCAGTTGCACGAATTTCCGCCAAAATAGACTCACGCTCTTGCGCGGTAACATCCATATGGGTTAAACGCACTAATTTGTTGGTCACGCCAGATTGCGCAGACACACACACAACACGAATATTTTGATCTTCTAAGATAATATCAGCGCAACGAGACATAGCTTCAAAGTCTGCAACACTGGTTCCGCCGAATTTGGCAACAATTAGGTTTTTCATGATTTTCCCATTTCAATAAACAAAGGGAAAGCAAGGCTGTGGAATGAAGAAAGGCTTCAATTCTAGGCCGAAAGCTCTCCACCGATTCAGGTGACAGTTAGTTGGATTCAACCAAATTAACCGAAAATACTTCCACTAAGACAAGTAGTTTTCTCGGCGTATATCCCCCTGGCTAACATTCAAACAAGGCTTAGTCCTCTAATGTTAGTTACCTGAATAACGCACCTCTTTCGGTCTTGGTAGGAGTAATCACTACTCCTAGGTAAGACGCGCGCGCATTAAATAGTAAATTGCTGTAAAAATCAACACTAGGTTAAAATATTTTTAGCGCAAAACTCAGCTAAATGTTTCTTAATTAGCGGATTTAAACTAAAGTTTTTAAATAGACGTCAGATAACAGACCAATAGAAAAATTAAGTTAGTTAGCATGCAAAAAAACAAATCAACCGAAGAAGAATTATCCTTAGACACAGATTTAGTTCCAGACAACTGGGAAGATTTACCCGATCTTGAAATATTTGATGATGAAGATTTATCTTTCGTAAAACATCAAGACAAAGACCTGCCGCGAGAATCGGATGATGACCTAGTGTTAAACGAGCTGGATGAAATTCTCGACGATGATTTATTAGATGATTTGCACGCAGATACTCAGGATGGCGCTGAAGAATTATCTTTAGACGACACTCAATTAATTAATGATGACCTGCTGATAGATGAAGATGAGTTACTTGAAGAAGATTTAACGGATTCAAACTTAAATGATCAAGCACTTGATGAAACAAGTTCTGAACAAATGGATTTACATGATATAGAGCTAGATGATATCGACTTAGTAGAAGATGACTTTGAGTTGGATGCAGAGCCAGCCAGAGCTAAGGATTCTAGTGCGTCGCCATCAACTCGCACTATGGATAAGCTTGCCCAGCACCAAAGTGAAAAAACCAATCCGGTTTCGGCTATAGCTCAAGAACAAGATGAGCATGTCAATCAGCAACTTATGAACAGCCTAGATTCCCTGGCAGCTCAATTGAATCAATTAACTCAAGTTGTCAGCGACTTATTACAGCAAAAAAGCCACACGGACTCTGAACCAGTTAACGTACAAAAATTATTTTCCACCGGCGTATATTACGCTAAACATGCCGATTATATTCATGCTGCTAAATGGTTTAGACGAGCGGCTATGGCGTCACATGGTAAAGCCATGTTTTATTTAGGCATGATGTTTATTAAAGGTGAAGGCCTGCCAAAATCTATCATACATAGTTATGTATGGATGTCGTTAGCAAACGTATATGGTGTATCAGAAGCAAAAGCCGCTATGATGGATATTCAACATAGGCTGACAGCGCATGAGCTTAACCAAGCACAAAGACTCGCGGCAGAAAAGTATGAAGAAATCGAAAATATTCAAGCTAAATTGGCGTTGAACGTACCTTCGGCTGATTAGCAAAAGCAGCTGGAGTTTAGTTAAAACCTTTTCAGTTTGTTTATTTGAATCTATTAAACAGAGGAAAAACCAACCAACTAACAGAAATAGCGCCAGGAGGTAGTGAGGGTTGAGGTGTTAGCCACTATTCCTGTCAGTTGGTATGCTCAAGTTAAACAATCTGGAAAGAGGGATTTCCGTCAAATAATTGTCTAACTAATGCATTTGGTCGCAAATTGTATTTGCTAAAATGATTAAAGCAATATGCTTGCCAAAAGATCTGACACATTAATTTAATCGGTTTCCAAATTGAACATCCATGTCCAGTCACTTAATAAACAACCAAAATGAGTTGTTATTCTGTTTAACCACCTAATAAAGATAATGCTGATTGTGGTCTTTGATTTGCTTGGCTTAGTACAGTTGTACTTGCTTGCTGTAAAATTTGGTTTTTGGTTAATGATGCTGTTTCTGTTGCAAAATCAGTATCTCGGATACGTGAACGTGCAGCTGAAACATTTTCCGCAACATTGCTTAAGTTACGAATAGTTGACTGAAAGCGATTTTGTAGCGCACCTAAGTCAGCACGAGCAGCGCCAATAGTAGAAATCGCAGTGTCGATTGCAGTTAATGCTGCTGAAGCATCTCTTTCTGTTTGGACCGACAAAGTTCCGATACCTAAGCCAGAAGCACCGAAACCACCTGTGCGTGACATATTAACTGAAATAGACTGGCCACCGTTTGCGCCAACCAAGAATGCCGCTGAATATGCCCCGGTTAATAGCTCAACACCGGCAAATTGTGTAGTTGAACCAATACGGCTGATTTCAGTTTTCAGCGCCGAAACTTCTTTTTGTAGTGCTAAACGGTCAGACGAACTGTTGATACCATTTTGCGCTTGAATAGATAATTGGCGAATACGTTGTAATGCAGTAGTAATTTCTTGCATTGCACCTTCAGCTGTTTGCGTTAACGAAATCGCATCGTTGGCATTACGTACCGCTTGGTTAAGACCCTCAATTTGAGTAGTCATACGGTCGGTAATTTGTAAACCAGCAGCATCGTCTGAAGCGCGGTTGATACGAAAACCTGAAGATAATCTTTCGAAAGCAGTATTTAAACCTAAGTTTGAGTTAAATAACTGACGTTGTGCATTTAATGATGAAACATTTGTATTTACGAACATTGACATTTTGGTCTCTCCTAACTGAGTTTATTAAGTGCCTTATTTTTGTTGTTATCATCCGCTGACACTTAATATATCGGAGAGGCCGCGACAATCTTTATAGACTGGCAGCAAAATAATGAGGGAAAGTTTTGCCGTTTTGCGGCAAAACCTCACAACTTTGATCGGCAAATGGGATATAACCCATTGATTTAACTAGCTCTACAACTACACTGCCCGCCTAAAAAAATTTCCGTTTTTAGAGAAAAAAAAGTGCAAAAAAGTTCTAAAGGCAAAAATAAGAGCCGAGATTTACCACTCCTCGGCCCTTATTGGAGTGAGTACAACTCACCCGTTTGGCCTGAAAAACCCGTCGCACTACCTCCTGGCTATTCCCAAACGGGCGGAAGCAGAGCTTAAGTCAATAATTAACCCAATAGCGATAAAGCCGATTGAGGTCTTTGGTTTGCCTGACTTAAGATAGTAGTACTTGCTTGCTGAATAATCTGGTTACGAGTTAACTCAGCAGTTTCAGTCGCAAAATCTGTATCTTTGATACGAGAACGTGCACCAGAAACATTTTCAACAATGTTACTTAAGTTACGAATGGTAGATTGGAAACGATTTTGCAACGCACCCAAGTCCGCTCGCGCACCACCAATAGTAGAGATTGCCGCATCAATTGAAGTTAAAGCAGCAGAAGCATCTGCAGCCGTTGCTACAGACAAACTACCAATACTTAAACCTGATGCACCATAACCACCACTACGAGATAAATTCACCGAAATGGTTTGACCACCATTTGCACCAACCAAGAAGGCTGCAGAATAGCTACCAGTCAAAAGTTCAACACCGGCAAACTGAGTTGTTTGGCCGATACGGCTGATCTCAGTTTTAAGTGCAGAAACTTCTTTTTGTAGAGCAGTTCGGTCAGCAGAGGTATTAATACCATTTTGTGACTGAACAGCTAACTGGCGAATACGTTGCAATGAAGTGGTAATTTCTTGCATTGCACCTTCAGCAGTTTGAGTTAAAGAAATAGCATCGTTTGCATTACGTACCGCTTGATTCAAACCTTGAATTTGGCTCGACATACGGTCGGTAATTTGCAAACCAGCAGCATCGTCTGACGCACGATTAATGCGGAAACCAGACGACAAACGTTCAAAAGAAACGTTCAGCGCAGAGCCAGAATTAAATAACTGGCGCTGAGCATTTAATGAGGACACATTAGTATTTACGAACATACTCATAGTACTCACTCCTATGCAATTAAATGTTCAACAAATGAAGGCAAATGCCTACAATTTACTTATAAAGGGTAAAATAATAAAACTTTACTCTTCTTCATTTTTTATATCGGCATTTAATAAAGTCTCTTTAGAAATTATTTGAACATTTTTTGATATATTTTTCCAAATTAAATAAAACTAATAAGGGCATTAAATAAATATTTAAATGAACTTTGTTTTATTAATAATTTAATTAGAAAAGATCAACTAAACAGTTGCAAGAATATGATATGAATAGCAAAACAGCTGGGGAATAAACTTCCCCAGCAAGTCGCTACACAAGTTAGGAGAGAGTGCGCGAACTGGTTGACACACATGTGCTTGAACGATGTAAACAAAACATCTACAGCACAAATATGTATTTAAAGCACCCTGTAGCGTTTTACTCTCAAAACAAAGAGCAAAACGCAAATCCACTCGTGAATTACAGATGTATTTGTTTAGCGCGAATAAAGATTCGCATACATTTAGCCATTAAATTAACCCAACAATGACAAGGCAGATTGAGGTCGCTGATTTGCTTGGCTCAACACTGTCGTGCTTGCTTGTTGTAAAATTTGGTTTTTAGTTAACTCTGCCGTTTCGGTAGCAAAGTCTGTGTCTTTGATTCGAGATCGAGCGCCCGATACGTTTTCAATAATGTTGCTTAAGTTTCGAATGGTTGACTGGAAACGATTTTGCAGCGCACCAAGATCAGCCCGTGCAGAGCCAATTGTCGAGATTGCAGCATCGATTGCAGTTAATGCCGCAGATGCGTCATTTTCAGTTTGAACCGACAAGGTACCTACTCCCAATCCTGACGCACCAAAGCCACCTGTTCTCGACAGGTTAACCGAAATGGTTTGCCCACCATTTGCACCGACTAAGAATGCCGCAGAATAAGTACCAGTTAATAGTTCAACACCTGCAAACTGAGTGGTTTGGCCGATTCGACTAATTTCTGTTTTTAATGCAGATACTTCTTTTTGTAGCGCTAATCGGTCAGATGACGTGTTGATACCATTTTGCGATTGCACCGCCAATTGGCGAATACGTTGCAACGAGGTAGTGATTTCTTGCATTGCACCTTCAGCTGTTTGTGTCAGTGAAATTGCATCATTCGCGTTTCGCACAGCTTGCTGTAAACCTTGCACCTGAGTGGTCATTCGGTCGGTAATTTGTAAACCGGCAGCATCGTCTGATGCACGGTTAATACGAAAACCGGATGACAAGCGTTCAAACGCAACATTCAGCGAATTGCCCGAGTTAAACAATTGACGTTGGGCATTCAACGACGAAATATTTGTATTTACAAACATAGACATAATTACTCTCTCCTACGATAGATAGTTTTTGTACCTTGTTGTTTTAACAACAACCAGAAGCACAAATTGCCAATCAATTTGTTTATTCTAGTTTTTGTATTTGCCTTCCTTTGACACTTTATATATCGGTGAGAAAAACTGACTCTTTAGAGAAAATATTAAAATTTATGCTTATAAATTAATGAATTAGACTCTAAAGTTTTATTAAGTTCTGCCGAGTCGGACGATAAGATAAAACTTTAACTAAAATTTAAACGCAGAAATGCAAAAACCCGCCGAAGCGGGTTTAACTAACAAAAAATTTCTAAAGAAAAATTACAAGAAGTTAAATAACGACAAGCCGGTTATGCGGCCAAAAGTGGTATTAGATACCTGATAGGCAGTTTCTTGTTTTTGTAATTCAGTGACAGCCTCAGCAAAGTCAGCTTCCGACACTTTTGCTTTAGCCTCTTTGACATTTATTTCCAAATCTTGGTTAGACATATCAACACTATCAATTACATTGATACGGCCACCAATTTCAGAGCGAGCAAAACCTATATTTTCTTGCGACTGATTTATTGAAAACAAGGTTTTTTGAATAATGTCATTGAGCCCATCGCCACCAGTTTCGTCACTCTGTAATCTAGATATCAATTCATCTAAAGAATTGAGGATATTACTTTTGGCCGGATCATTTAAGGTAAAATCAATTTGTTGACCCGCTGTAGGTGTGCCATTGACATTAAACTCAAGCCCTTTAAATTTGACTGGCTCACCAGCGGTAAAATTGCCTGAATCTAACACAGTGCCGCCACTATCTTGTACCTGATAAGTGCCTGTACCAAACACCACACTATAGTCGTTAGAACCAGCCGGACTCGGTGGAATTTTTAGATAGTTTTGTTTGTGGAAGTTGTCAAAACTATCACCATTGTCGAGTCGGTAGCTAGCGCTAGCAGTTGATGTACCTGCGATTGTTACACCATTGCGGGCAGCTGTGTCTTCAAAAATCGAAAAGCCAGATCCAGGAATACCAGATTCAACTTTGAGTGTTTCAGAAATTTGTACTTTCTTGACGTTTTCATCACCTTGATACACATAATTGCCACTGCTGTCTTGGACAAAAGGCGTTTGTGAAGATTTTGCTCCAGCAAAAATATAATCACCTTGTGAATTTTTCGAATTCATCAAGTCGGCGATTTCACCTTTAATTAATTCAAGCTCAACCGCCAATGCGCGTCTGTCGGTATAATCATGCGCGCCGTTACCGGATTGGATTGCTAAAGTATGCGCACGTGTTAACGCAGTATTAATTCCTGTCAACGCGGTTTCTTGGGTACTTAATTGATTTTTTAGATGAATGGTATTTTTACCAAACTGCTCCAGCCGCGCTAAATCTTCATCAAAACGAACAACTTTAGTAGCACCAGTTGGATCGTCAGACGGCTTTAAAATATTCGTCTGTTTAGTTAATACATCGTTTGCGCGTACAAGTTTTTTTTGCGTTTCCAAAATACCTTGTAAACTGCGATCATAAATAAGATTAGTGGTTAATCGCATACATTACCTCACTGCTTGTAGCAAAGAGTCAAACAAAGTGTTTGATACTGTAATGATTCTAGCAGCTGCGTTATACGCTTGCTCGTATCGAACCAAATCAGCGGCTTCTTCATCCAAATTCACACCAGACATATCCGCCACCCGCTGCTCTGACTGTTCAAGCATAGTTGTACTGGCCGTTAAATCGATTTGCGCTCGATTGGCAGTATCACCAACAAAACCAATTAAATTGGAATATGCTTCGGTAAAAGTCAGGGTATTATTGCCTGTCCCAGCAATATTACGGCGCATGGTATCGTCTGATTGTAAATCAGTTAATTTCTGGCCGTTAAAATTATCGTCCAGCGCATCTGAATTAAAACTAATATTAAATTCATCACCCGCTTGCGGCTGGCCTGAAACACTAATTTCATAGCCTGGGTAATCATCACCATGCGTTGCTGTTGGCCAAGTACCTGCTGCTTGCAACTGCGCCATAATATTGTCGCCAGAAGCAACCGTACCAATAACAGCACCCGTGCTGTCTTGAACTTCGTATTCACCCGTTAAGGTATAAACCACTTTCGCTGGCGCATCTGCATCTAACGCATTAGCTGCGTCAAAAGCACTCATATTCAGTGTCGAGTTATCCGTATCAGTAGAGGTTATATCTTGCAACTTTATTGTGCCGTTGCCGATATTAGTGATCGGGTTTTCAACTTTAATTGGTGATGCTAATGCCAGCTGTTCAGGGCGATTTAAATTCATTTCAATTTGCACACCAGCCAAGCGGGTTGGACGAGCTAAAAAGCTATCGCCTGCAACAAAAGCTGTGTCTGGTGAAAATCTTAATTCTAAACCATCAGGTAATCCATCTGCGCTGCCTTGATAATCGGCCGTACTCGCAGGAATAGTGAATGGGCCACTTTGTGAACCTATTGTTTCACCTTGTTTATATGCTTGAATTGTGTATTCAGTCGCAGAAGTAAAGGTGATTTGATAATCAAAGTTGGTGACTTCATCACCCAAACCTTCTTCGATTCGAACCTCAACATAATGATTCGCACTACTGTTGTCATCGTAACCCAAAGCTTGCGTACTAGGTATAGTGAAAATATCACTCCCTAATTGACCGTCTAAATCAACACCTTTTTTGTTTTGCTGATTCATCGCATCAGAAAAAGCAATCGCCAATTGACCAAGCGAATTAATCGCTTCATCTAAAACTGTTGTTCTGTAATCGACCAAACCACCAATTGAGCCACCCAAGTTATCTGTACGGAAATCTTTGACCGCATTTGGGTTATTATTTATGTAGGTTTGAATTTCAGTACGATTTGGGTCTGGATCGCCAGATACAGCTTTAAATTGAAAATAGTTTGCATTAGTTACCAGCGATTGACCACCTTGGGTATTAACATAAATCGCGCCTGTATCTGCTTCTAAAGTTTGAATATTTACTTTTTCGGCAAGGCGGCGAATAACTTCGTTGCGTTCATCTAGTAACTCAGGTGCAGACTGGCCATTTACTGACGATTGTTTTGAGGCGACTATTTTTTCATTGAGTTGATATAAACCTTGAATCAGTGAATTGGTTTCGCTGAGCTCAAGTTTAATTTCATCATTAACAATTTCTTCTTGCTCTAATACCCTGTCAGTCAAACTTTGCATGCGGCTTACTAACGCGTTGGAATCAGAGATCACCAATTGGCGAGGGGTTAATGAAGTAGGCTCGTCGTTCGCTTCGTGCAAACGCTGAAACACACCTTCAAGGCCTTTAGCAATACTAACAGTTTGATCTGAGAAAAGGTTATCCAGCACACTGGTATTTTCAGAATAGGTTTCCAAACGTGCGTTTTCTGTGGTGTCACGGCGATATTGGTCAATTGCATAACGGTCAAACATGCGGATAACTTGTGGGCGACCAAGGCCCCACTCTACATAATTAGCATATTCAGTACGCTGACGGGTATACCCCGGCGTATTCATATTCGCAATATTGTTACTGGTTGTTGCTAGTTGGTTTTGATTACCCAACAAAGCGGAAGAACCAATTTTTAACAAGTCCGTCATTTAATTAAACCTTAAACCGAGCACAAGCAAAACTTTCGCTATGTTCTTTATCGGCAGCTATTCTTAAAACTTTAGCATATCTCTTGCTGAATCGAACACAGAATCTTTTAATACAGACATAATTTTGTCAGCATAGTTAGGATCTGTCGCATAACCTGCTTTTTGTAATTCAGAAAAGTAGCTTTTGGCGCTATCGCTAGATTCCACCGCTTGTTGATATCTAGGGCTATTTAAGATGAAGTCGGCGTAATCTTGCATGGATTCAGCAATATTTGAATAAGCTCGAAAATGCGCTTTTTCTTGTTGAGCAACACCATTGCGATATTCCAAAGTATTGACTGTGGTTTTGTCACCACTCCAACGACCATCAGCTTTAATACCAAAGAAGTTTAATGCATTGCTGCCGTCAAGTTTTTGCATCATTTTCTGACCCCAACCAGTTTCTAACGCTGCTTGACCTATCATGGCAATTGGCGAAATACCCAGTTTGCTTGCCGCCATAGTGGCATACGGCATTAACTTGTCGACAAAATCCTGTTTATTGGCAAACTCTATCTTCTCTTCGTTGCTTGTTTTGTTGGTATTTTGTGCTTGCAAGGGTTGCTGAGTTTGATTGGAATTTTGATTGTTCTCAGCCATTAAATTGAACTGAGCTTTTGCTTGGGCTTGTGCTCTCGCTAATTGGCCATCGTTTCTAAGCGCGGATGCTGGCATGGTATTGTTACTACCTGGAGATAGTTGCTCAACGATTAAATCGGCTAAACCCAAAGCGCCACTCGAGGATAAATCAACCGCCATTTGATCATCCATCATGCCACGGAAAAACTTAGTTTCTTGGCTGTTAAACGGGCTATCTTTGTCTTCTAGTACTTCTTCTGCTTGACGCATGCTTTGCAACATCATTTTCATAAAGATAGATTCAAAATGTTCAGCAGCTTTACGTAAAGCTTTTTGATCGTTCGGATTACTTTGTGCCGCTTCGCGCAGGCCATTTAACCCAGAAAAATCTTGAACAAATTGTGCTTGATCTAACTTATCCATGATGTCACCTACTAGATAACCACTAACTCGCCTTGCAACGCACCCGACTCTTTTAACGCTTCTAATATCGCCATTAAGTCACCTGGTGCTGCGCCAATTTCGTTTAACGCTCTAACTAATTCGTCTAGGCTAGTACCTGCATCCAATACAAACATACGTGTATCGTCTTGCGCAACATCAATTAAAGTTTGTTTGGTTGTCACTGTTTCACCATCAGCAAACGCATTTGGCTGGCTCACTTGCTGATTAGCGGCAATAGTAACTGTGAGTCCACCATGTGTTACAGCCGTTGGAGCTAGACGTACATCTTTGCCTATGACAATTGTGCCAGTACGTGAGTTTACAATCACTTTGGCAGGTGCATCTGCCGGGGTAAATTCTAAATTTTCTAACGTCGCAATGTAAGAAACACGTTGGCCGATATCACGCGGTGCAATTACTTGCACTGAGGTTGCATCTAACGCTGTCGCCGAATTAGGCCCGACTAATTGATTAATCACATCAGCCATACGTTTTGCTGTGGTAAAGTCTGATTGATGTAAGTTAAAGGTAAGTGTATCTCCATGACCTAAAGCAGTCGGAACTTCTCGTTCAACTAATGCACCATTTGGTATACGGCCAACCGTTGGGGTATTAACCAACACCTGTGAACCATCTTGCCCTTGAATACCAAAACCACCAACAATTAAACTGCCTTGGGCAATTGCATAAATTTTACCGTCAGCACCTTTTAACATGGTTTGTAATAAAGTACCGCCGTTTAAACTACCTGCACTACCAATAGAAGAGACTGTGATGTCAATTTGTTGACCTGGTTTGGTAAAAGGCGGCAAAGTGGCTGACACAGCAACTGCGGCTACGTTTTTGATTTTTGGTTTGGTCGACGCAGGTAAACTAATACCAAAGTTATTTAACATGGTTCGAAAACTTTGTTCAGTAAACGGGCTCTGTTCACCTGTTCCCGGCAAACCCACTACTAAGCCATAACCAACCAACTGGTTGTCGCGAATACCTTGAATGCTTGCTAGATCTTTAATGCGTTGCGCTTGAGTAAAACCGCTAACAAGCAACAAACTAATAAATAAAATAAGTTTTTTCATCATCTACTCCTTAAAACGGCCACCAAGTGGAATAGAAGAATTTAGATAACCAACCTTGTTGATTCGATTCAGCAAATGAACCTGTACCACTGTACTGAATGCGCGCATTGGCAACTCGAGTACTGGACACTGTGTTATCACTGCTAATATCGGCTGGGCGCACTATGCCGGTTACACGAATATATTCGTCACCTGTATTTAAAGTTAACCACTTTTCACCACGTACAACTAAATTACCATTGGGTAAAATGCGTGTTACGTGCACAGAAATTTGCCCAGTTAAACTGTTGCTCTGGTCAGCTTTAGAGTCGCCTTTAAATTCACTTTCACTGCTTAAACTTAAATCAAGTGGATTGCCACCAATTGTTGCCACTCGGCCAAGTGCTGAAAATGGCTGTAGTGACACGTCATTTTCTTTCCCATATTCAGCTTTAGCTTGTTTAGACGCTGATGTATTTTCTTTCAATACCACAGTAATGATATCGCCTAACCTTCTTGCTTTGCTGTCTGAGTAAATATTATTTGGGCTAATATCTGAATACAGTGAGCCTGTCGGCACAATAGCAACAGCTTCTGGAATTGGTTCAATCGGTGCAAATTCAGGATCATCAGGAATAGCAGCTGATTCTTTGGTGGTTGCACAGCTTGCTAAACACAAAAGCATTAAGCCCGTTGCCGTTGATTTATACATTAAACTTTTCATCAGCCACCTCCAAATCACACTAAGTTTATAGCTGCTGTACCGCTTGACCCAACATTTGGTCAACCGACGAAATTACTTTAGAGTTCATTTCAAATGCACGCTGACTTTCAATCAGATTAACCAACTCTTCGGTGACGTTTACATTAGAGGTTTCAAGCGCACCTTGAATGGTAAAACCTAAACCATCAACTCCAGGGTTACCCTGCACTGGCGCACCACTTACCGCGGTTTCTGTATACAAATTTTGCCCGATAGGTTGTAAACCAGACGGATTAATAAAATCCGTTAAAGTTAACTGACCAACTACTACGTTATCAGCTTGCCCAGGTAAAGTAACACTCACTTCACCATCTTGAGACACAGTGATAGATTGTGCATCAGGTGGAACTGTGATATTTGGCTGAATTAAAAAACCAGCACCAGAAGTAACCATTTGCCCATCTGCATCTAAGGTAAATTGACCATTACGCGTATAGGCTATGGTGCCATCAGGCTGAAGGACTTCAAAAAAGCCTTTACCTTGCACCATGACATCCAATGCATTGTCGGTCGTTAAAGTATTACCTTGCGAAAAGTTCTTTTGGGTTGCGACTACTTTAGAGCCAGCGCCTAACATTAAACCATTTGGTAACTCAGTATCTTGTGATGAGCGACCGCCTGGTTGGTTAATATTTTGATAGAGTAAGTCTTCAAAAATAGCACGGCTCTTTTTAAAACCAATGGTGCTCGCATTAGCCAAATTGTTCGAGATAACCGAAATATCGGTTTGCTGCGCATCAAGCCCAGTTTTACTGATCCAGAGTGCTGAATGCATATTTCACCTCCTGAGTAATTAAACTCAATTAAAAAACTCTCATTAACATGTCAGATTGTTGGTCGATTTTTTCTGCTTGTTTCATCATTTTGTTTTGCATCTCAAACTGACGCTGCAATGAAACCATATCAACCATAGCGGTTACCGCATTGACGTTGCTCGACTCCAATGCACCTTTGATAATGCGTACATCAGGTGATGCTTCACAGAATCCACATTGGGCAAAAGCGTCTAACTCTTTTGGTCTAAATAAACCATCGTTGCCTTTGTCGAGTTCAAAATCATTGTCAGGTTTTATCAATTTAATCCGGTCAACTTCTTCTAAAAAATTGGCCGGTGCACCTTGAGGACGAACAACAATTGCGCCATCTAAACCAATTTCAATTTTGTCGACTGGAATAGGCAATAAAATAGGTCCACCTTCACCAATAACCGGCTGACCTGTAGATGTTGTTAACAAACCTTCAGGGGTTATTTGTAAATTACCTGAACGTGTATATGCTTCTTGGCCATTTTTATCTTCAACCGCCATCCAACCATCACCTTGAATGGCTATGTCTAGATCACGACCTGTGGTTATCATGGTGCCACCCGACATATTTTGCGAAGGACGTTCAGCCATTGAAAATACGCGTGTTGGTAGCCCTTCGCCAAAAGCTTGCATACTGCGCGCTTGCACAAGATCAGCTTTAAAACCAACCGTTTTTACATTCGCTAAGTTATTGGCTTGGACAGATACCGCCATCAGATTTTGTTTGGCGCCACTCATGGCCACCCACAACATTTTATCCATGTTAACCGCCGTTCTGACAATAGTTTGACATAGGGTTAATTTTGCAAGGTTAGTGCCAACTAGATAAATAAAATAAATTTATTTTTATAAAGAAAGTCAGAAACTTACGACTTTGATAAATAGAAAAACGAGCAGCCATTTTTTTGACTGCCCGTTTGAAGAAGAGGTAAAAATTAAATTAACGAATTTGCAGTATATTTTGTTGTAACTGCGAGTTAACGTCTAATGCTCTAGAGTTAGCTTGGAATGATTTTTGTGAAGTAATTAAATCCACTAGCTCTTGAGTAATATCAACGTTAGATTGCTCTAATGCAGACGAAACTATAGTACCAAAAGTACCTGTATTTGCTTCACCCGCTAACGGCTGACCAGAATTAATAGTTTCTTTCCAACTAACATTACCAATTTGTTGTAAACCTTGGTCGTTAGCAAATCGAACCAAAGCCACACGGCCTAAATAATCAACTGTACCATTAGAATAGTTCGCCGAAACTAAACCATCATCAGCAATTGTTACACCAGTCAAACGACCGACTGTCGCGCCATCTTGTTCAAGTGATGTTACTTCAAATGCGGATGCAAACTGTGTTGGTTCAGTGAAATCTAAAATAATACTTTGGGTTGCATCAGCACCATTGGTTAACACTTGAGCTTCCGCTGGCGCAACACCATCATCAGTACCTAATGGTTGGCTGCGAACAAATGGCTCTGAATCTGTACCTGGGATATATCCGTTAACAGATTGAATTTCACCTTGGCTATTAAATACCAAAGGAACACCAATAAAATCACCATCACCCGCCGCATAACCTGTAGGTGCCGCAGTAATATGGCCACCGCGGGTAATACCATTACCGGTTAAGTTGCCCGTATTGGCAGCATCACTGGCACCAATATCTACAGTGCCATTAACAGCATTACCACCACCTAAGTCGACTGGAATCGGATTACCGTTGGCATCTGCATCCATAGACATAAATACATACCAACGGTTAACTGGTGGTGACGAGCCTGCTGCTGCTGCATCTTTAACAAAATAGGTTGTTTGAATATGACTTTCACCTAATGAGTCAAACACAGTCACAGACGAAGATGCATGATAAGTGGTATTATCATTTGGATTAAACAAGGCTGGATCTAACGGTGTTGAGGTTGAATCAACGTTAAAAGTCATTTCAACTTCACTGGTAGCAACCGGTACACCAGCAGAATCTGGAATACGTAATGTTTCAGTCGTAGATAAGGATACACCTTGTGATGTCCCATCTTCGTTTACTGGGTAAACTTGTAAATAATGACCTTGATTTGAAACCACAAAGTTATCATCATTGAGTTTAAAGTTACCAGCACGAGTAAACGACATATCACGCGATGCTAAATCAGGTGTCATGGCAAAAAAACCATTACCGGTAATCGCCAAATCAAGCGAGTTGTTGGTAAATTTTAAGCTACCTTGGCCAAACTGCTGGGCAACAACCGAGGTTAAACCACCGTCACCCACCTTAGTTTTGCCTGCACCAAATACAGATGTTGCAAACACATCTCCAAACTCCGCACGGCTTTCTTTAAAACCTGTGGTGTTGGCGTTGGCAATATTATTTGCCGTTGTATTTAAATCTTTCTGTGATACCGAAATACCACTTAACGCTACGTTAAAAGACATACCTTATTACCTCTTCGTTTTTTGAACCTAATTAAGGCGCAACCTCAATAATGTCATCCATTGAGTAATTGCCTAACCCGGCTAAATTCATATCTAGTGCATTACCGGCACCAAAGCGCACACTGCTAACCGTTGAGTATGAGCCGTTTGTAATACTTGTTCTTTGACCCGATGATGGATCAATCCCCGTGGCTTTAATTGTGTATAAACCTGCAGGCATTTGTTCACCAGAACTGTTTTTTCCATCCCACGTATAAGTTAGCGGGCCTTCAGAAGTCGCTCCTAACTCTAACGTCTGAATGGTTTTACCCGAGCTGTCTTGAACATTGACACGAATGTCATTCATGCCACCTTCAAACAACAATTGCGCTGGCATCATGTACTCTTCTTCACCTACTTGGAAAAGCGCAGCCTGTTCTGATTCAACTAATACTTGGCGACCAACCATAGATGAAGCTTGCAATGCTTTATTCGACGTTTGATTAACTGTGTTGTTGGCCAAAAACTCACTAAATTGGCTGGTAAAGGTGTCAAATTTATCACCTAAGTCGGTAATACCTTCAGCCATAGTGAAACTGGTCATCTGTGAAATCATTTCTTCGTTACTAGCAGGGTTGGTTGGATCTTGCGCAGCTAACTGGGTAGTTAACAACGAGAAAAAGTCCTCTTGCCCCATAGTGTTACGCTCTGATTCACTCTCGTTCTGAGTTGCCGTGTTTGAGCGTAAACTTTCCAAATAACTAGCAGCACTGGTATCAATCGTTGACATAAATATAAACCTCTACCCTTATTTACCTTGGCCGATTTGCAAGGTACGCGATAACATTTTTTTCGCGTTGTCAGCAATTTGAATATTGGTTTGATAAGCACGTGAAGCCGAAATCATATTGGCCATTTCTTCCATCACATTTACGTTGGGCTTATAGATATAACCGTTTTTGTCCGCCATTGGATGATTCGGGTTATATTCGATATTAAGTGGTTTATCACTTTCAACTACACCCATAACTTTTACACCAATGCTTTCACTGTTTTCCATATTGCTACTTGCTCGAGACATTTCGGCTGCAAAAACTGGATGACGAGCTCGGTAAGTTTGATCAACCGATGAACTGACACTGTCGGCATTAGAAAGATTACTGGCTGTGGTATTTAAGCGCACTGACTGTGCACGCATAGCTGAGCCAGAAATATCAAAAACATTAAATAAACTACTCATTAGCCTTGCCCACCGTTAATTGCTTTTTTCAAACCAGTAATTTTGTCAGTCATAAACTGAACACTGGCATTAAAGCGTAATTGATTTTGTAGAAACTCATTTCGTTCGGCTTGCAATTCAACCGTATTACCATCACCAGTATCTGGTTGGGTTGGTGTTCTAAATTGCAATCCATCATTCATAGTCGACTGAACATTAATGTGCTTTTCGCTAGTACGCTCTAAAGAAGTTGTATACTTTCTTCTCTCGCCAGCTAATGCAGCTTGAAAGTCAAAATCTCTAGCTTTATAACCAGGCGTATCCGCATTTGCTATATTGCTCGCTAAAACTTCTGAGCGTTCGATGCGCAGCTGGATAGCTTGCGGATGCACACTAAAGGCTTTATCTAACGAAATCGCCATTTTTTTGTCTCCTATGTTACTTAAACTAGACAAAGCAACTTAGATGCCAAATTTACAAAGACTCGACAAAAGGCACATCAAAAAACAAACAAAACACTTTAATATCAAACATTTAAAACAAAACCAGAGTCTAAAGCAGACGACTCAAATTTAAGTTAAAACAAGATGTTTTTTAGATTTTGGCAGGTAAAAACAATAAAGCGGCAAGGATTGCCGCTTTATTTTTTCTTAGGACGGTAAACAATTCCTGGATTACAGCGCTGCATTTCAAAATCATCACTTAAACCAGTAATAGATTCAGAAGCGCCTAAAAACAGATAACCATCAGGATTGAGAGCTTGGGCAAATTGACGCAGTATTTTCGCTTTATTTTCAGCAGAGAAATAAATTAATACGTTTCGACAAAAAATAATGTCAAATTTGCCTAACAAGGAATAACTATCTAACAAATTCATTTGTCGGAAGTTAACCAAATTTCGAACATTATCACGTAAACGCATAGTGCCAGCTTCAGCGCACGGCTCAAAAAATTGCTGTTTACGCTGTGGCGATAAACCTCTAGCCAACGCCAACGAGTCGTACACACCACTTTTACAGATATCCAGCATAGACGGCGAAATGTCTGTACCTAATATATTGACTCGTGCGCCCATACGTTTCTTTTGTTGATATTCCAAAGCTGTCATAGCAATAGAGTATGGTTCTTGACCTGAAGACGAAGCCGCAGACCAGACTTTGATACCACCAGCTTTACCGTCGTATTGAGGGAAGATATCTTTAACTAAAACTTCAAATGGGTAAGAATCTCTAAACCAAAGAGTTTCATTAGTTGTCATGGCATCAACAACAGCAGCACGCAATTGTCGCTCTGTTATATTCATCGCACGGTTAACTATTTCACCTAAACTGTCCGCTTTATACTTGGACAATAAAGGTGATAATCGGCTTTTGACTAAATACTGCTTATTTGTACCCAGCACAATGCCACATTGATGCTCAAGAAAAGTACAAAATTTATTGTAGTCGTCAGTTCCAATGGTTTTATCTAACACAGAGTATTCCTAATCTTAAACATTCAACCATTTTTGTACCGCACCAGCCAATTCGTCTGGATTAAATTTGGCAATGAAGTCATCAGCGCCCACTTTATCAACCATAGCGTGGTTAAACACCCCACTCAAAGAAGTATGCAAAATAACATGTAGATTTTTAAGTTTTGGATTATTTTTAATTTCCGCAGTTAAGGTATAACCATCCATTTCTGGCATTTCAATGTCAGAAATTAATAAAGCTACTTTGTCAGTTACATCGCCGGTTTCTTGGGCTAACTCATTTAATTTAATTAATGCATCTTTACCGTTTATGGCTAGCTGCATATCAATGCCCAAGCCTTCCAACGCACGTTTTACTTGGTTACGCGCAACCGACGAGTCATCGGCAATAAACAATACTTTGTTAGTGTAATCTTTGGTGACAGGGTTTGATTCCAACACCTCTTTACTGACTTCGGCATCAATTGGCATGATTTCATGGAGGATTTTTTCTACATCTAAAATCTCGACCAACTCTTTATCAACTTCGGTAACCGCGGTTAGATAACTATAGCGACCAGCACCTTTTGGTGGTGGCATAATTGATTCCCAATTAATATTGATAATTCGCTCAACCGAAGAAACCAAAAAGCCTTGCACCGAACGGTTGTACTCAGCAATTACAATAAAACAATCTTCAGTATTTTGAATTGCTCGGCCACCTGTTGCCATACCTAAATCAATCACTGAAATAGTTTGGCCACGAATATGCGCAACACCACGTATATATTTATTTCGTTTTGGTAGCGAAGTCAGTTTTGGACACTGTAGTACTTCCCGAACTTTAAACACATTAATACCAAACCTTTGTTGGCCTTGTAATTTAAACAGTAAAAGCTCTAGCCTGTTTTGACCAACCAGTTGTGTTCTTTGATTTACGGAATCTAGTACTCCGGCCATTTTTATCTCCAGATTTAAATAGAGTAGATAGCAGTATTGCCTCTATCAGTTTCGGCACAATGTTTGCCTAACTTAACCCTAAAAGCAGAAAAAGTTACCAAATCAACAAATATTTGACAGATATTAGATTCATTTATAACGCTTTTTTCAAATTAAGCATAGTCGAATATTTAAAAAGTGGAACTTAAATTAGTTAGGTAAATATTATGAAGTTAACTACCCATTTATTGTGCTATTTATTCAGTATAATGTCTTTTACGTCAATGGCGAATGTCTATGATAAAAAACACATTGAGTCGCTTGCTGAAGAGCATGCACTGTCTATTTATCCGGCTGAAGCCGATGAGCAACTTGAGGCGTTTGCATCACCCATTGATAGTAGATTAACCATTAGACCTTGTGATAGTGAAATTACCGCACAAGTACCCAACTTTAACAGCTACTCAAAAAATATGACTGTACGTATTCGTTGTGAGGGTGACGACGGTTGGGGGTTATATGTGCCAGTTCAAGTCAAAATTATGACGCCTGTGATTGTCGCGGAAACTTATATCGAATCTGGGCAAACCATCACACAACAAGACTTAAAAGTGGCAATGATTGAAAAGAATCGTTCAAGAAATGGCTTTATTGCCGATATAAAAAGCATAGTAGGCAGCAAAGCAAAAAGGCAAATTCGCTCGGGAGAGGCTATAATTAGCAAAAATATTTGTTTTGTCTGCCAAGGAGAACTGGTTACAATAGAAGCGGTATCTAACAACTTGAGTGTTAAAACAACCGGCGTCGCCCTGTCTGATGGCAGTTATGGTGATACTGTGAGTGTAAAAAACCGTAGTTCTAACCGGGTCATTCAAGGACGGGTCAGCTCTGTATCAGAAGTGCAGATTTTTTTATAAAACTAGCTATTAATTGCTAAAGTTTTTAAACTTATGGCCGATACAGATAGTGAAGTTAAATTTTTAGGTAAAGATCATGGCTATCAATGTAAACAATCTGAACAATAATCAGGTTGGTAAAGCAGCGGCAGAGGCGCAACAAAAAGCGCAACAAGGCCAGCAAACAGCCAACCAAACAAACACTCAAGCTGCGCAAACAGGTGCGCCGCGTCAAGACTCTGTGTCGCTTACTCAAACAGCACAGAACTTGAATAATTTAACCAAAAAGGCTAACGATGCCTCAGGGTTTGATCAAGAAAAAGTGGACAAGTTAAAAAAAGCAATCGCTTCTGGCGAATACAAAGTGAATGCAGAGAAATTAGCTGCTAACATTATTGCAAGTGAAGGTAAACTTTTCGGTTTATAAGATGACAACAAACGCGGTTGATTTATTACAGCAACAACAAGATAACCTAAACCAGTTAATGGGTTTATTGGATAGTGAGCTGTCTGCGTTTAAAAATCGCCAAGCCGATGAAGTTTACCAAATCGCGCAAAACAAAAACGAGTTAATCAACCAAATCCAGCAGATTGATAAATCAATTGCCGAACTGGCTGATTTAGACCATTTAAAAACTCAAGATGATTTTGCTGCTAAAGTTGAGCAAATAGAAACGACTCTAGCACAAGTAAAAAGCAAAAATGCCGTTAATGAACGTGTTATTCGCACTAGCCTTAACAATGTGCAACGCTTAAAACAATCCATCCTCGCGTTAAAAAATTCCGACGCTATGACTTACGATAAACAAGGTCAGGCAAAAACCCAAACCTTGGGTAAAGGTATTAAAGCTTAGTTCTTTCGTAGAATAGTTCCCCCCGCACTCTGGTATACTCCGCTTTTGAAAAAAACTCGCTACTCGTCTGGTGGAAAATGAGCCCATTTGAAGCATAATTTTATAAACTCGCTTGCCTTCTATCTCCATATAACTTTTGAGAGGTAATTCATCCATGAAGGACCACTCCTGTCGTCATCCCTGAATTCACCTCATCAAACTGCGAAGCGGTGCTTCGGTTTCGATTCGCCCTTATCTTTTGAAGTTTTATAAATTAGCATTCAAACAGGCTCATATCAGGCGTTTGAGTTGCTGTTGTTTTTGATTACAACCGCCACTTATTTAGCGTCTGCATAAAAGCAGCACAAAGCAATATAAATGTTTAGAGAGATGGTTGGGGTTGTGTTTCTCAAAACTTCCAATCGGTAGGGATACCGTTTGAGAGCGGGCCATGGATGGCCTTGAAGCGCTTTTGAGAAATTCATCGCAAGCAGCTCGATTTTCTCAGCCACAATTACGCAGCGCCCTGGCAAAGCTATGCTCTAGTATTTTCGCTATTTTTGCACCGCTTGTGCAGCGCTCAACCCACCAACACAAACTCTAATATAACTTGGTGTTTAATTCTCGATCGATTAATAGATTAACTAGGAGTTATTTGCGAGTAACCCCTATGATTGGAAACTCGCAAAACCAAAGTAAGAGGTGCAACTTACTCCTTCACCAACTTAATGCCATCCTTTTGCTTACTCGGCATCAACTGCTGGGCAACATTGTGCGGAATAAAACCTTGAGCTGAAGCAACAATGCCACGCGACTCAATACCAACAACACGCGCAACTACTTCAACACCATTGTCTTTATAAGTAAAAGTACCAGTTAACACATATTCAATTGGATGCCACTGACGTAACTCGTCGATATCACGACTTAATGCAAAGTCGCCGGTTTCGGTTACACGAATTGTCCCTGTCGCTTTATAATCAACTACGGATAAACCCAACACCATAGCTTGATGCTGAAAACTTTCCGCTAAATGAATGCCGAATAAATTAGTCTCTTCTAAATTGGAATCAACCGGCACAAAACTCGCAACCGCAACAGGTGTTTTATCAGTCACATAGCGCATATTCTTAATCAGCTTAATCGCCATAGCCTCTACATAATCACTAATGGCTAAACGAGTGTCAGAACGAATATGGCTATTTTGTTGATTTAAAAACCTATGTGGATCACGCGCCCAATGATTCAATAACGCTGGGTCTTGATGACCATTAAAACTTTCTAGAGACAAACGCGTATTTGTTTCCGGTTCAGTTTGCTCTTGCTGCGCCCAAGGAGACGTGACCTGGCAAGCAGACAAAGCCAACACAGAAACTATTGGCGATGCAATTTTTAGATTTTTCAACGTTTTCATAATGTCCTCACTTTCAATTCGAAAGTTGCCGCCTAATGGTATCTCGCATCTATAATTCGAGTTTGCCCATTGGTAAAGGCTCTGATGCGATACAAATCGCGTAAATTTAATTCTAACTCAGTGATATACACACCATCTAAGTGATAAGTTTTAATAATACGTGCACCTTTAATCACCCCTTGCACCGAGGCTCTAACACTCTCATTACCTAACACTAGATCACTGACTTTTACTTGGCTATTTAATTTATAACCATGTACTTTTTCAGTTAAATCTCTATATGCATCCAGTTTAGACGCTTTTATCGCTTTAACCATTTTAGTCGATTTGTCTTGGCCTAACTGACTGTCAATTGGCGCATAACCAATAGCAGAAACAATGTAATCTTGCTCAGGTAGATCGTATTGCCATTGATAATGTTTATTTATCTCAACCGTAGGCATGGTATTTTGGCAGCCAACAATAACCAATAAACTGATTAATAAAACAAAGAGTCTAATCATATTGAACTCCATTAGCCTGAGGTACGCGTGCCCGCTCTCCTTTATGAATTAACATACCGTCTTGGGTCATAATTTCTTGGCTAGAATAAAAAACATTGTGTGGCACAAACCCCTGCGCAGATGCAATAACCTGCTTACTGCTGCTATCCATCATTCGTACATTTACTACAGCGCCGTTTTGATGCATAGATAAAGTACCGGATAATAAGTACCTAACATCAACATGGCTATTTAGTTTATTAATGTCGCGGCTCCAAATTTTATCGGCCTGCTGCCCCACTTGAATGTCACCAGTTAACTTAAAATCAACCACAGAATAACCACGTTTTTGCAGCTCATAAATAAAACTTTCTTCTAACTGACCACCTAAAGCTTTTAACGGATGCCCTTGCCCATCGATAATCTGACGATTGGCTTGCTCAACAAAATGGGTAACGGCAACATTACCATATAAACTTTCAGGACGGACATTTAACAGTAGCTCATCTGCTAGCATAAAAGCATAAGCTTTTATTGATAGCTGACTGACACTAGGCTGATAATATTGTGGCACTTCCTGAGGCATTTTCTCCGGCACTATATAACTATGGGTAGATTTGTACGCACATCCACTTACAAGTAAAACACTTGCAGCAACCAAGGTTAAGTTTAATGAATTATGCCAGGCCATAAAATGCTCACGTAAATTAGTCAAAAATTACTTCTTGGCTGGATTACTGCAAAATTAGTTCCAAAATTATAATAAGCATATTTATTAATTGCCTTAGCTCCACAATCAAATAATTTTTTCTTTTAAATCAATCTCTAGCTAACAATAGTGTAAGTTTTCCACTCAATGAGAGGTTTTGGCACAGTCTTAGCTTTATCTAATCAATAAAGCTAATTTTGGCGATTTAAAGGTTAATTCGTCAATTAAATGACTGTTTGTGATAGGTAGTCGAATAATGAAAGTTTTGACAAAAATAATCTTTAGTATGCTGTTAACTCTGCCGTGGGCGAATTCTAGTTACGCTGCTTGGTATCAAGCCAGCGCTTCTAGCCGTGTGATCAACGGCAATATTGCTCAGGCGCGCCAAGCAGCGATTGAAGAAGCAGTTAAACAAACTTTGTTGTTTTCTGGTGCTTCCATCACTAGCTCTCAACAAGTAACCAACGGATTATTGACGCAAGACATGTTTATGGTTCGCGCTAGCGGCGTGGTCAATGAAATTGAATTGTTGGACGAGTCAATTAACAAAGGTGAGCTGTCTGTTACGGTTCGCGCAGATATATTTGCCGATACTCGGCAATGTTATGCCTCAGACTACAAAAAAGCTATTACTGTGCTGCCATTGCAAATCAGACATAATGAACATGCAAAAATCGGTGGTCTATATCAACTGGGCATGGTGTTAGGTGAACAAATTTATCAACAAATGAGCAGTCATAGTCGGAATGTTGAAGTAAGAGATTTTTACCAAAATCCCATTTTAAATACCCAAGAAAACAAAAAAGATCAGGTATCGAGCAATCAATCAGCTGCAATATTGCAACAAATAGCGCGACAAACCGATAGCCAATTGGTTATCTCAGGTGAATTGGTCGACTTATCTATTGGCAGTACTTCCAACCAACTCACCCAATGGTTTAGCAATCAAACAGCCGAAAGATTTTTTGAAATGCGCTTATATTTACACGATGCCTTTACTGGAGAGCGTATTCAACAATTTGATTATTTTGACCAAACTATGTGGGAGTTTGATTTAAAACAAAGAGTTGATCTGACAAGTCGACGTTTTTGGTATAGCGCCTACGGGCAAATCATTAAACAATCGATAGCTAAAGCAGTCTCTGAAATTGATGGCTCACTTGCGTGTGTTGCAGCTAAAGCAAGAATTGTGGATGTTGATGCGCACCAAGTCCGATTTAACATAGGTCGTAACAACAATGTGCAGTCTGGAGATATTTTTACCATTTTACATCAAGCGAGTTTTGTTGATAAAAATGGTATTAGCCGCCCACATTTTATTGTTAGTCGCCATCAAATAGAAGTGACTCAAGTGTATGGCCAGTCAGCTATAGCGGTTAGCCAAAACAAAGAGTTATTAGCAAATATTCAAGCAGGTGATATTGTACGCCCATTTAGTGTAATGGATTAATTAACTTCGTGTATCACTTGTGGTGACGGACTTGGCGCATTTGGCATGCGCCACAAGTATAAAGACACACAAATAGCAATGCTAAACAACATAGCGGCTAACCAAACTTTGCCGATAACTAGAGCCGAAGCAGTCATGCTCAGCCAAATTAAACTGATAGCACGAATTTTCGTTTGTTTTTGAATACCTCTATAAGCTTGATAATCTCGAATCATTTGTCCGAAATATTTTTGGCGGAGTAACCACTGGTGAAAACGCGGTGAGGATTTAGCAAAACAGCCTGCCGACAATAAAACGAATGGTGTTGTTGGCAACACAGGTAGTACCACACCGGCAACCGCCAGCGCGAGTGACACCCACCCTGCAATCATTAAACTTATTCTTACGACAGTCTTAAGCATAGATTGAATACTCCAAATTCACCGCTAGCTAATTTAACACTAGCAGCAAGATAAAAAGCAGACAAATAATTCCGACAAAAATTTATCTGCGTTTTAAATAATGCATTGCAACTAGAGTAAAAACTAAACTTGGGATCAGCGCACCTAATACTGGCGGGAAGTTAAATACCAGGACCACAGGGCCAAATATTCGATTGGCAATAAAAAAGCCAAATCCTGTCATAACCCCCATCAAAATGCGCGCGCCCATAGAAGTACTGCGTAATGGGCCAAAGATAAAAGACAGTGCAACCAACATCATAACGGCAACCGTCACTGGCTGAAAAACTTTACGCCAAAATGCCAATTGATAACGAGTTGGATCTTGCTCATTACCAGCAAGATAATCCAAGTGGTCGTGTAAATCAGTTAACGACCAAGCTTCAGGTGTGGCATTAGCAACCGTTAACTTATCAGGGGTTAACTTACTTGACCAAGACTGCTCATCAGTGTCAAAACGAACAATATGCTCAGCAAACAATTGAGTATTGTTTACTTGTTTAAGATGCCAGCCATCACCTGTATATTCTGCTTGTTGCGCGTAAGTCACTTGTTGCAACTTCTGCGCGTCGTTAAACTGATAAACTGTTACTTGTTGTAATGCTTCAGGCTGCTGCCCATCACCAACAAATACAAAGTTATTGCCATCTTTTAACCACATAGCTTTTGGCTGCAAACTATTCCCTGTGCCGTATATCGCGTCATCGCGCACCTGCTCTGCTTTTACTTCTAATTTAGGTGCAACAAACTCACCTATCAAGAGCACAAGTACAACCATAAGTATAGTAGTTTTCATTGCTGATTTAACAATGTTAAGTTTTGACCAACCTGCCGCCTGCATAACAATTAGTTCAGAGTTAGTTGCCAATGCGCCTAAACCTAACAAACCACCTAACAGCGCAGCCATAGGAAAAAAAACTTCAATATCACGTGCAATAGAATAAACCACAAATAACGAAGCTTCCGCCATGGTATAGGTGCCACGGCCTATGTATCTTAGTTGTTCAACAAACCGAATCAAGCCACTTAACGCAGTTAAAACTAAAATAGAGAAAAATGTCGAACTAACAATCGAGCGGCCAATATAAATATCTAAAATTTTAATCATGCTAAACGTCGTCCTTTTTTAAGCTTAAACAACAACTGACGACCTAAAGTTCTTTCCATAGTAAACAAGTACCCACCGTACATAAGTGCACCGGCATGTATCCACCACAAACCTATGCTTGTTGGCAATTTACCATCTTCAAGTGCAGATTTACCTGCCATTAGTAACAAGAAATAACACAAATATATTGCAAATGCTGGGACCATTTTGGCGTATTTGCCCTGGCGAGGGTTTACTCTAGCCAAAGGCACAGCAATTAATGCAACAATCAATACAGTCAAAGGCAATGAAATGCGCCATTGTAGTTCTGCAATATGGCTAAGTTCATTCGACTGCCATAACTCTTGGCTAGATACAGCCATTAGTTTTAGCCTACGCTCTTCAATGGTTTGCTCTTTCACCACCATGCGATATTGGCTAAAGTCGGTAATTTGATAGTTTAAGCGGTTGGTGCCACCTGAATAGGCTGTGCCATCAGACAATACCAGCTGTTCTGTGCCATCTGCAAAGGTTTCCATTGTACCTTTATCTGCGTAAACAAGATGAAACTCATTATCAAAGTTGGTGTCTGGGTTGACCTTAGCAACAAACACTCGGTCGAACGAATTATCTTGTTCGCTTTCGTGAACAAATATAACGGCTTTTTTGTTGCTTGATTCCTTAAATTGGCCTGGCACTAATGAAGATATACCTACATCTGAGCGAATTTCTTCACGCAAGCTTTCACGCTTTTCATAAGATAACGGGGTTAAATACAAAGCAAACAAGCCAGTGATTAAAGCGACTATTAATGCAAACGACAAAGTAACCCGCGTGATATACCACTCACTGACCCCACAAGCTTTAAATACCGTCATTTCACTGTCAGCATACATTTGTCCATGCGCCAGAAAAATACCGATAAACAAACTCAGAGGTAAAATTAATCCAGCCAGTGGTGGCATGCTTAATGTCAGCATGTCGAAGACTAAAGAAGTTGGTACTTTGCCGTCCATTGCGTCATCTAAAACACGCATTAACGTCTGAGAGCTAAATATGGCTAACAATACGCTGAATACAGCGAACTGGGCTTTAAAAGTTTCTGAAAAAATATACCGAAAAATAATCAAACTTTTATCCGTTTATTGTCTATTTTGCTGCAAACCAACAAAAATTTAAGTAAACTCGTTGTTTTCGCAAAGTTAAGCACCATTTTAGGCAAATGCGTGGCAATTTTGTCCTACGCAGCCCTGTTTAACGTATCAGCAGATAATAGCAGTTTATCCGCGATTTGAATTGCTTTTAGCTAGGCTTGCAACAAATTATATAGCTTCTTCGAGAAAAGTAATCCCTTGATATTGCCCTATAGGCAAAAAAGACTATGTTTAATGGGTGAAATTGTCAGTTTGCAAGCTAATTAAGCTAAAGCTATTTTAGGAGTCAGTATGGAATTTAGTGTAAAAAGTGGTAGCCCAGAAAAACAACGCAGTGCTTGTATTGTTGTGGGCGTATTTGAGCCAAGACGCTTAACCGCTGTAGCTGAGCAGCTAGACAAAATTAGTGATGGTTATATCAGTAACCTTATTCGTCGTGGTGATTTAGAAGGCAAAGCCGGCCAAATGTTATTACTTCACCACGTACCTAATGTATTAAGCGAACGTGTATTACTGGTTGGCTGTGGCAAAGAACGTGAATTAGACGAACGCCAATATCGCCAAATTATCGCTAAAACAATTAACACGCTTAATGAAACTGGCTCAATGGAAGCTGTATGCTTTTTACCAGAATTACACGTTAAAGGCCGTGATATTTATTGGAAGTTGCGTTTAGCTGTTGAAGCAACGCAAGATTGTTTATATACATTCGACCAATTAAAGAGCAAAAAAGACGAAACTCGCAGGCCACTGCGCAAAATTGTCTTTAATGTGCCAACCCGCCGTGAATTACATTTAGGTGAAAAAGCAATTGAACAAGCATTAGCAATATCTACAGGTAAAAAAATCTGCCGTGATGTCGCCAACATGCCACCAAATATATGTAACCCTGAATATCTAGGTCAACAAGCTTTAGCTTTAGCTGAAAACTACCAGACAATTGATACTTACCTGGTTAAAGAAGCAGACATGGAACAACTTGGTATGGGTTCATACCTAGCGGTTGGTCGAGGCTCTGATAATGAATCTGTCATGTCTGTTATCCAATACCAAGGCGCAGGTAAAGATGTTGCCCCTATAGTATTAGTCGGCAAAGGTTTAACCTTTGACACAGGTGGTATTTCAATTAAACCTAGCGAAGCTATGGATGAAATGAAATACGATATGGGTGGTGCAGCTTCAGTATTAGGTACTATGCATGCATTAGCACAGCTTAATTTACCTATTAACGTTGTTGGTATTTTAGCTGGCTGTGAAAACATGCCTGGTAGTAACGCATATCGACCAGGGGATGTATTAACCACTATGTCTGGGCAAACAGTTGAAGTATTAAATACCGACGCAGAAGGCCGTTTAGTATTATGTGATGCCCTCACTTATGTTGAGCGTTTTAATCCAGATGTTGTCATTGATGTTGCAACATTAACCGGCGCTTGTGTGATTGCATTAGGTAAACACGCAACAGGATTAATGAGTAATCATAATCCACTGGCGCACGAATTGATGAACGCTTCAGAACAATCTGGTGACAGAGCTTGGCGTTTACCTTTATGGGATGAGTATCAAGAACAATTAGAAAGTCCATTTGCGGATATGGCCAATATTGGTGGCCGCCCAGCAGGTAGTATTACCGCGGGTTGTTTCTTGTCACGCTTTACCCGTAAATATAACTGGGCACATTTAGATATTGCAGGCACAGCTTGGGTAAGTGGTAAAAACAAAGGCTCAACAGGTCGCCCTGTGCCTATGTTAACCCAATACCTAATTGACCGTGCGGCAGAAGTAACTAACAGTTAATGACTCAAGTAACTTTTTACATAGTAGAACAACAGCCGGACGTGAATGTATCGGCTGTTGTGCATTATGCTTGTGAACTTGCTTCACAGCATTATCGTCAGAATAGTCGTGTATTTATTTTTGCCGATAATCAGCAGCAAGCAGAGCAAATTGATGAATACCTGTGGCAATTCGATCCAGCGAAATTTGTTCCACACAATTTACTCGGCGAAGGTCCTAAATACGGCTCACCAGTCGAGATTAGCTGGCAACCACCGCGTGGACGCAAAGATGTGTTGATAAATATCAGCCAACAGATGCCAGCTTTTGCCAAACAATTTAAACAAGTATGCGATTTTGTACCGGCAGATGAAGCCGAAAAAGTACAAGCACGTGAACGTTATAAACATTATCGAGCTGCAGGTTTTGCGCTAGCAACCACACCTGCAACAACCAATTAATACAGTATTAGAGTAAGACACCGGCTATGGAAACTAAATTTAATCCATCCAATATCGAAAAAGCCCTTTACCAAGCTTGGGAAGAAAAAGGCTATTTTAAACCGTCTGGCGAAGGCCAAGCGTACAGCATTATGATCCCACCACCCAATGTGACTGGTAGTTTGCATATGGGTCATGCTTTCCAAGACACCATAATGGATACACTGATCCGTTATAAACGTATGGATCAATTTAACACTTTATGGCAAGTCGGTACTGACCATGCAGGTATTGCGACACAAATGGTTGTTGAACGCAAACTAGCAGCAGAAGAAGATAAAACACGTCATGATCTAGGCCGTGAAGCTTTTATCGACCGAATCTGGGATTGGAAAAAAGAGTCAGGTGGCACCATTACTCAACAACTACGTCGTTTAGGCGCTTCAGTTGATTGGGATCGCGAACGTTTTACTATGGATGATGGTTTATCTGAAGCAGTAAAAGAAGTGTTTGTTCGTTTACACAAAGAAGATTTAATCTATCGTGGCAAACGCTTAGTTAACTGGGATCCTAAACTACACACAGCTATTTCAGATTTAGAAGTAGAAAACAAAGATAAAAAAGGCCATATGTGGAATTTCCGCTACCCATTAGCGGACGGTGTGACCACTAAAGATGGCAAAAACTACATAGTTGTTGCCACTACTCGTCCAGAAACCATGTTAGGTGACACGGGTGTTGCGGTTAATCCAGAAGATGAACGCTACCAAGATTTAATCGGCAAAGAGATCATTTTACCAATTGTTGAGCGCCGCATTAAAATTGTCGCCGATGAACATGCTGATATGGAAAAAGGCACAGGTTGTGTGAAAATCACCCCTGCACACGACTTTAACGATAATGAAGTTGGTAAACGCCATCAACTTCCTATGATCAACATCTTCGATAAAGACGCAGCTATTTTAGCTCAAGGCGAAACCTTCACCTTTGATGGCAAACCACTTGAATTAGACGCACCAATTCCTGAACGTTTTCATGGTTTAGACAGATTCGCTGCGCGTAAAGCCATAGTTGCTGAATTTGAACAGCTGAGTTTGTTAGAAGTGATTGAAGATCACAGTTTAACCGTACCTTATGGTGATCGTTCTGGTGTTGTTATTGAGCCATTGTTAACTGACCAATGGTATGTGCGTGTTGCACCATTAGCAGAACCTGCAATTGACGCTGTAAAAAATGGCGACATTAAGTTCGTTCCACAACAATACGAAAACATGTATTTCTCGTGGATGAATGATGTGCAAGATTGGTGTATTTCACGCCAATTGTGGTGGGGCCATAGAATTCCAGCTTGGTACGATGCTGAAGGCAATGTATATGTAGGTCGTGACGAAGCTGAAGTACGTAGCGAAAACAATATCGCGGCTGATGTAACCTTAACTCAAGACGAAGATGTTTTAGATACTTGGTTCTCATCTGCCCTTTGGACTTTCTCAACCTTAGGTTGGCCAGAGCAAACACCTGAGCTTAAAACCTTCCACCCTTCAGAAGTGTTAGTCACAGGTTTCGACATTATTTTCTTCTGGGTTGCCAGAATGATAATGATGACAATGCACTTTATTAAAGATGAAGATGGCAAAGCGCAAGTGCCATTCAAAACTGTTTATGTAACTGGACTTATTCGTGATGAAAACGGCGACAAGATGTCTAAGTCTAAAGGTAATGTGTTAGATCCTATCGACATGATAGATGGTATCGACCTTGAATCTTTAGTAACTAAACGTTGTGGCAACATGATGCAGCCACAGCTAGCGAAGAAGATTGAGAAGAATACGCGTAAAACCTTTGAAAATGGTATTGAAGCACATGGTACTGACGCATTGCGTTTCACCTTAGCAGCTATGGCTTCAACCGGTCGTGATATCAATTGGGACATGAAACGTTTAGAAGGTTATCGCAACTTCTGTAACAAGTTATGGAATGCCAGCCGTTATGTATTGATGAACACAGAAGAACAAGACTGTGGTTTAAATGGCGGTGATATTGAATTGTCGTTAGCCGACAAATGGATTTTAGGCCGTTTGCAGCAAACGATAGAAACATCACGTAAATATATTGATAGCTATCGTTTCGATTTGTTAGCGCAAACCTTGTATGAATTTACCTGGAATCAATTCTGTGATTGGTACTTAGAATTAACTAAACCAGTATTAACCAGTGGTACAGAGGCGCAGCAACGTGGTACACGTAAAACCTTAATCCAAGTACTAGAAACTTTATTAAAATTAATGCACCCAGTTATGCCATATATCACTGAAGAGATTTGGCAAAAAGTAGCACCTTTAGCAGGTGTGACTGGCGAAACTATTATGCTTCAAGCCTATCCACAATTTACTGCGGATAAAGTCGACGAAGCAGCAATTGCTGACGTTGAGTGGTTAAAACAGTTTATTTTAGGTATTCGTAATATTCGTGGCGAAATGAACATTTCACCAAATAAACCTTTAAATGTATTGTTGCGTAACCTAAATGTAGATGACCAACGCTGTTTAGCTGAGAATCAAACCTTCTTACAGTCATTGGCTAAACTTGAATCGATTGAAATTCTAGCCGCTGACGACAAAGGTCCAGCTTCAGCAAGTGCCTTTGTTGGTGATATGCAGATACTTATCCCAATGGCAGGTTTAATTGATAAAGATGCCGAACTAGCTCGCTTGAAAAAAGCCATGGATAAAGCTGAAGGTGAACTTGGTAGAGTGCAAAACAAACTTTCTAATGAAAAGTTTGTCAACAACGCACCAGCACATGTATTGGACAAAGAGAAAGAAAAGCTGGCCGAGTTTGAAGGTGCATTAACTAAGCTAAAACAGCAATATGATGAAATATCTGCTCTGTAACCTATTAGCTTAGAGCGAAACTGTGTAATAGAGTGATTTACCTGCTCTATTACACATCTTCTAACCCTAACAAACATGGCATATCAACTTCGCCCCTATCAACAACAAGCTGTGAATGCAGCAATCGAACACTTCAAAAAGTCACCCAAATCAGCTGTAATTGTTCTACCAACTGGCTCAGGTAAAAGTTTAGTTATTGCGGAACTTGCAAAAAAAGCCAAGGGTAAAATATTAGTTCTGACTCATGTCAAAGAGTTAGTTGAACAGAACCATGCTAAATATCAAAGTTATGGCCTGACCGCCGGCATCTTCTCAGCAGGGTTAAATAAAAAACAAACCCAATTTAAAGTAACCTTTGCCAGCATTCAGTCAGTAGCACCTAACTTAACAAAATTCAGAGAAAAATTTTCTTTAATCATTATTGATGAATGTCATCGCATAGGTTTACCGTCAGAAAAACTAGTAAAGCCCACTGAAGATTTAACCAGTGAGACCGTGGGTAAAAAGCTTACAGGTCTAGCAACTGAAACCGCGCATAATCAATACACTAAGGTGCTTAGTCACCTACAAGAGCTAAACCCTAATTTAAGAGTATTAGGCTTAACAGCCACACCCTACCGGCTTGATACAGGCTGGATATATAGATACCACTACTATGGATTTGCTCGCAGCGAACATACAGTACAATTTGAACACTGTATTTTTGAACAACCATTAGCCGTTATGATCAAACAAGCTTATCTAACTGAGCCTAAATTAATCAAAGCAGCAACTGAGCATTACGATTTTTCATCCCTTAAAGCAACAGCCAATGGTGAATATAAACCTAATGATATTAATCAATTAGTCGCAAAATATCCAAGAGTCACCCAAGCGATTTGTGAACAAATATATCAGCATGGACAAACTCGCCAAGGAATTATGGTTTTTGCAGCGACAGTTGAACATGCACAAGAAGTTTTTCATTATTTAAGCCAGTTTAACCCAGAGCAAGCCGCTTTGATTACTGGCCAGACAGACAACAAAAAACGTGATGATTTAATCGAAGCTTTTAAACAAAAAAAGCTTAAATATCTAGTAAACGTTTCTGTTTTAACTACAGGTTTTGATGCACCTCACGTCGATTTCATTGCCATTTTACGTCCTACCCAGTCGGTTAGTCTTTACCAACAAATTGTCGGTCGAGGGCTAAGACTAGCGCCAAATAAAAAAGATTGTTTGGTGATAGATTATGCAGGTAATGATTTTGACCTCTATTACCCAGAAGTTGGCTCTGTTAGACCGAATAAAGGTACAGTGCCGGTACAAGTACCCTGCCCTGTATGTGATTTTCAAAATATCTTTTGGGGAAAAGTGGATGCGGATGGTGATTTAATCGAACACTTTGGCCGTCGTTGTTGGGGATTAATCCAGCAAGATCCACCAATCCAATGCAATTATAGATTCGTTTTTAAACAATGCCCTAAATGCCAGCACGAAAATGATATAGCAGCGCGTTACTGCGAAGCTTGCAAACAAGTATTGGTTGATCCAGATGAACAAATAAAAGACGCGCTTAAACTAAAAGATGCTATGGTCATTCGCTGTGCAGGAATAACCGCTGAAATTAAAGGCCAAGCGCTTTATATACAATATTTTGATGAAGACGGCAGCGAGATAAAAGAAAGCTTTAATTTTAATTCTAAGCGCCAACGCGAAGTGTTTAATCAAGAATTCTCAAGAAGAATTGGCTCTGGAGCCTCACCAAAACAATTTGATCAATTAACAGAGTTAGCTCCTTACTTAAGTATGTTGCCTCATCCAGACTTTATAATCGCCAAACAAGACAAAAAAGCCAAACAGAAAAACTGGCTAGTCAGCACCCGTATTTTTGATTATCAGGGAAATTATAGAAAGGCTAATCAGATTAATTAATACGAAGTTAGCAGAAGATTTTTCCGAATGAGTTAGGAATTTGTCTAACGTTAGGCCTGATTTGGACCGAGTTTCTTGAAAAACCGGATATAACAGATGCACAGCAACGGATGGAAAAAGCCCGCCTCGAATATTTACAGACTATAAACGAAAAAACCCCGCCTCGAATATTTACAGACTATAAACGAAAAAACCCCGCCTCGAATATTTACAGACTATAAACGAAAAAACCCCAACTCATTGAGTTGGGGTTCTTCTTAAATTAAAAGCCTGGCAGTGTGCTACTCTCACATGGGAACTCCCACACTACCATCGCCGCTATTGTGTTTCACTTCTGAGTTCGAAATGGTTCAGGTGGTTCCACAATGCTATCGCCGCCAGGCATAAACTGTCTCGTGATTAATTTCTTAATCACCAATCTGAATTTGTAAAAGCTTAATCTTTAAGTTCTATTTCAATCTGTTGTTTATCTAATCTATTTAATCAAACAACTATCTTTGTATTCTTCGCAACCCAATAAACATTTGGCGTTGTATGGTTAAGCCGCACGGGCAATTAGTATTGGTTAGCTCAATGCCTCACAGCACTTACACACCCAACCTATCAACCTCGTAGTCTACAAGGGCCCTACAGGACCTCAAGGGTCTGTGACAACTCATCTCGGGGCTCGCTTCCCGCTTAGATGCTTTCAGCGGTTATCGATTCCGAACTTAGCTACCCGGCAATGCTCTTGGCAGAACAACCGGAACACCAGAGGTTCGTCCACTCCGGTCCTCTCGTACTAGGAGAAGCCCCCCTCAATTCTCAAACGCCCACGGCAGATAGGGACCGAACTGTCTCACGACGTTCTAAACCCAGCTCGCGTACCACTTTAAATGGCGAACAGCCATACCCTTGGGACCGACTTCAGCCCCAGGATGTGATGAGCCGACATCGAGGTGCCAAACACCGCCGTCGATATGAACTCTTGGGCGGTATCAGCCTGTTATCCCCGGAGTACCTTTTATCCGTTGAGCGATGGCCCTTCCATTCAGAACCACCGGATCACTATGACCTGCTTTCGCACCTGCTCGACGTGTCTGTCTCGCAGTTAAGCTGGCTTATGCCATTGCACTAACCGTACGATGTCCGACCGTACTTAGCCAACCTTCGTGCTCCTCCGTTACGCTTTGGGAGGAGACCGCCCCAGTCAAACTACCCACCAGGCAATGTCCGCATCCCAGATTATGGGACTACGTTAGAACATCAAACATACAAGGGTGGTATTTCAAGGATGGCTCCACACATACTGGCGTACATGCTTCAAAGCCTCCCACCTATCCTACACATGTAGGTTCAATGTTCACTGCCAAGCTATAGTAAAGGTTCACGGGGTCTTTCCGTCTAGCCGCGGGTACACTGCATCTTCACAGCAAGTTCAATTTCACTGAGTCCCGGGTGGAGACAGCGTGGCCATGATTACACCATTCGTGCAGGTCGGAACTTACCCGACAAGGAATTTCGCTACCTTAGGACCGTTATAGTTACGGCCGCCGTTTACCGGGGCTTCGATCAAGAGCTTCTCCATAAGGATAACCCCATCAATTAACCTTCCGGCACCGGGCAGGTGTCACACCGTATACGTCATCTTTCGATTTTGCACAGTGCTGTGTTTTTAATAAACAGTTCCAGCCACCTGGTTACTTCGACCACCTCTCGCTCCAGGCGTAAAGCCCTTCACAATAACGTGGCGTACCTTCTCCCGAAGTTACGGTACTATTTTGCCTAGTTCCTTCACCCGGGTTCTCTCAAGCGCCTTAGTATTCTCTACCTGACCACCTGTGTCGGTTTCGGGTACGGTTCTTATTAACCTGATGCTTAGAAGATTTTCCTGGAAGCCGGGCATCAACTACTTCGCTACCTTGGTAGCTCGTCTCGTATCTCAGCCTAATAAAGTTCCGGATTTGCCTAGAACTTTAGCCTACTTACTTTCACTTGGACAACCAACGCCAAGCTAGTTTAGCCTTCTCCGTCTCTCCATCGCAGTTAATAAAAGTACAGGAATATTAACCTGTTTCCCATCGACTACGCATCTCTGCCTCGCCTTAGGGGCCGACTTACCCTGCCCTGATTAGCATGGGACAGGAAACCTTGGTCTTTCGGCGAGCGGGTTTTTCACCCGCTTTATCGTTACTCATGTCAGCATTCGCACTTCTGATACCTCCAGCATGCTTTACAACACACCTTCAACAGCTTACAGAACGCTCCCCTACCACTCATACAAAGTATGAATCCGCAGCTTCGGTTACTAATTTAGCCCCGTTACATCTTCCGCGCAGGCCGACTCGACTAGTGAGCTATTACGCTTTCTTTAAAGGGTGGCTGCTTCTAAGCCAACCTCCTAGCTGTCTAAGCCTTCCCACATCGTTTCCCACTTAATTAGTATTTGGGACCTTAGCTGGCGGTCTGGGTTGTTGCCCTCTTCACGACGGACGTTAGCACCCGCCGTGTGTCTCCCGGATAGTACTCACTGGTATTCGGAGTTTGCAAAGGGTTGGTAAGTCGGGATGACCCCCTAGCCTTAACAGTGCTCTACCCCCAGTGGTATTCGTCCGAGGCGCTACCTAAATAGCTTTCGGGGAGAACCAGCTATCTCCCGGCTTGATTAGCCTTTCACTCCGACCCACAGGTCATCTCCTAATTTTTCAACATTAGTGAGTTCGGTCCTCCAGTTGATGTTACTCAACCTTCAACCTGCCCATGGGTAGATCGCCGGGTTTCGGGTCTATACCCAGCAACTGAACGCGCAGTTAACACTCGCTTTCGCTACGGCTCCCCTAAAAGGTTAACCTTGCTACTGAATATAAGTCGCTGACCCATTATACAAAAGGTACGCAGTCACAGAACAAGTCTGCTCCCACTGCTTGTACGTACACGGTTTCAGGTTCTATTTCACTCCCCTTACAGGGGTTCTTTTCGCCTTTCCCTCACGGTACTGGTTCACTATCGGTCAATTGGGAGTATTTAGCCTTGGAGGATGGTCCCCCCATATTCAGTCAAGATAACACGTGTCCCGACCTACTTAATATGTATCATAAAGCTTTTCGCATACAGGACTATCACCTACTATGGTCAAACTTTCCAGAATGTTCTGCTGAACTCTATGATATCGGCTGTTCCGCTTTCGCTCGCCGCTACTGACGGAATCTCGGTTGATTTCTGTTCCTCCGGGTACTTAGATGTTTCAGTTCTCCGGGTTTGCTTCTTACAGCTATGTATTCACTGTAAGATACTCTAAAAGAGTGGGTTGCCCCATTCGGAAATCTTGGTCTCATGCGTCTTTTATCGACTCGACCAAGCTTATCGCAGATTAACACGTCCTTCATCGCCTCCAATTGCCAAGGCATCCACCGTGCACGCTTAGTCACTTAACCATACAACCCGAATGTTTATCAGATTATAAAATTAAACAACGCTTCGTTTATTTGAATATATCTTTCGATATATTCTGGATTAGAATACTTGGTTTGCTTGATTAAACTCGTTAGATCAGATTTAAAATTGAACTTAAAAATTTAATTTTAGCTTTTACTTTTTCAGATTGTTAAAGAGCATTTGACGTTAAGTCATTGCTAATACACTTAGGTAAGCATCTTAGCGATAACTTCTCGTCGTTCTTAATTATTAGTACCGTTATTTATCTGTGTGAACACTCAGCACGTTTAATAGCTTCGTTAAGGAGGTGATCCAGCCCCAGGTTCCCCTAGGGCTACCTTGTTACGACTTCACCCCAGTCATGAACCACAAAGTGGTAAGCGCCCAATGTTAAGCTACCTACTTCTTTTGCAGCCCACTCCCATGGTGTGACGGGCGGTGTGTACAAGGCCCGGGAACGTATTCACCGCAGCATTCTGATCTGCGATTACTAGCGATTCCGACTTCATGGAGTCGAGTTGCAGACTCCAATCCGGACTACGAACAGCTTTAAGGGATTCGCGTACTCTCGCAAGTTAGCTGCCCTCTGTACTGTCCATTGTAGCACGTGTGTAGCCCATCCCGTAAGGGCCATGATGACTTGACGTCGTCCCCACCTTCCTCCGGTTTATCACCGGCAGTCTCCTTAGAGTCCCCAACTTAATGCTGGCAACTAAGGATAAGGGTTGCGCTCGTTGCGGGACTTAACCCAACATTTCACAACACGAGCTGACGACAGCCATGCAGCACCTGTCTCAGAGTTCCCGAAGGCACTAAAGCATCTCTGCTAAATTCTCTGGATGTCAAGGGATGGTAAGGTTCTTCGCGTTGCATCGAATTAAACCACATGCTCCACCGCTTGTGCGGGCCCCCGTCAATTCATTTGAGTTTTAACCTTGCGGCCGTACTCCCCAGGCGGTCTACTTAGCGCGTTAGCTTCGCTACTCACGCATTAAATGCACAAACAGCAAGTAGACATCGTTTACGGCGTGGACTACCAGGGTATCTAATCCTGTTCGCTACCCACGCTTTCGCACCTCAGTGTCAGTAATGGGCCAGGGGGCCGCCTTCGCCACCGGTATTCCTCCAGATCTCTACGCATTTCACCGCTACACCTGGAATTCTACCCCCCTCTCCCTTACTCTAGACAGACAGTTCTGAATGCACGGCCGAGGTTGAGCCCCGGTTTTTCACACCCAGCTTATCTATCCACCTACGTGCGCTTTACGCCCAGTAATTCCGATTAACGCTTGCACCCTCCGTATTACCGCGGCTGCTGGCACGGAGTTAGCCGGTGCTTCTTCTGTTGTTAACGTCACAGATAGCAGGTATTAACTACTACCCTTTCCTCACAACTGAAAGTGCTTTACAACCCGAAGGCCTTCTTCACACACGCGGCATGGCTGCATCAGGCTTGCGCCCATTGTGCAATATTCCCCACTGCTGCCTCCCGTAGGAGTCTGGGCCGTGTCTCAGTCCCAGTGTGGCTGATCATCCTCTCAAACCAGCTAGAGATCGTCGCCTTGGTGAGCCATTACCTCACCAACTAGCTAATCTCACTTGGGTTCATCTCGTCGCAAGAGCCGAAGCCCTCTTTAACCCGTAGGTATTATGCGGTATTAGCCATCGTTTCCAATGGTTATCCCCCACAACAAGGCAGATCCCCAAGCATTACTCACCCGTCCGCCGCTCGTCATCATCTAGCAAGCTAGATATGTTACCGCTCGACTTGCATGTGTTAGGCCTGCCGCCAGCGTTCAATCTGAGCCATGATCAAACTCTTCATAAAAAAGTTTTAATCTTTGTCTCAATCTTACTGAATTAACAAGTATGTCACTTCTGATAGATTGAATATTTTTTATCTATTCAAACTATGCGAGTGCCCACACAGATAAATAAGGTTACTAATTTTTAAAGAACATTTTAGCGAGCAACTTATGTTTAACTCGTTAAGTGAGGCGCGCATTCTACGCTTCTCATTTCGCTTGTCAACCTTTTATTTTTAAGCTTTTTAGATAAGTTTTAAAAACAAGTTTTTGATTCAAGCTAGCAGGATTTGGAGGAGTTGAACTTCACCGCGTCGCTGCGTTGTGGTGGCGCATTATAGGGAGAAAAGAATGGGCGTCAACGATTTTTTTAAATATTTATTGATAAAAGTTTTGTTTGTTCAGTTAACGTACAAATCAAACAATCTTGTTACAGCTTAGGTTATATTTCCCAACAAGTGCCACAATGAAACTACATTTAAATGTCGTATTGAGTTAGGCATTTTCTTTAAGTTGCGCCTATAGTGTTTATGTGGTGTTTTCAAAAATTACTAACTAGATGAAACAACTTAGTATTTCTCGTAAGCTTTTAACCAAAGTACTGACCATATACTTACTCTTAACTGTCATAGTGACTGCTGTGCAAGTCGTTAGTGAGTACTACATCACCAAAAGTCACATTGAAGACGAATTAAAAACCCTACAAAAAACCTTCAGCGGTAGTCTCACTCGAGCAATTTGGGAGTTAAATGTTCAGCAATCCGTAACTATTGCTCAAGGTTTGTTAGCTATGCCTTCTATAGAAGGTATTATTTTACGTGACGAAAATGGCCAAGTCATTTCTCGACTTGGTGACGCCATAGTTAATGATAATCTCGATGTGAACTACAACAAAGACTCTGTCATTATCAATAAAAATCCAGATGGACTATTCGGCTACATATATCCTCTTATATTTGAGTTTTCTGGCCGACCAATTCAAGTTGGTGATGTGACACTTATTTCCTCTCGAAATATCATTATAGAAAGAATAAAAATTCCGCTGTTCTTATTAATGTTTAAAGCGGTTTTTATTACCTTGAGTTTATTTATCATCATTTGGCTCACTTTTAGAACTTTACTCTCTAGACCTTTATACGAATTAACAGAACAGATAGAAGACTTTGATATTGAGCGCCTTGCAAAATCTAAAATTAATCTAGATCAGGCCGAGCACAATGAATTATCAGTGTTGCAAGATGCTTACAATGGCTTAATTGATCGTTTAATCGACTACAACAAAGAACTAGAGTCAGCTCACAGTCGTTTAGTTGAAGCCAATAGTAAGCTTGACGACCAGAATCTAATGCTTGAACAAGAAGTTGCGCGCAAAACCGCAAATTTGAGTCGGGTTATGCTTGATTTAGAAGAACAGAAAAAGGAGCTTGAAGGCAGTCGTAATGAATTAAGGCAAGGTATCGAAACCCGTAAACACGCCGAGCAAGCATTATTGGTTAAACAAAAAGAACTTGAAGCCTCGTTGCACGAGCTAAAATCGGCACAAGGTCAACTTGTAGAGTCCGAAAAAATGGCCTCTCTTGGCGGCTTAGTTGCCGGCATCGCCCATGATGTTAATACACCAATAGGAGTCAGCGTAACAGCCAGCAGTTATTTAACTGAACAAATTCGTGTGTTAAATAAACACTTTGAAGAAAAAACTCTGACACCAAAACACTTGCAAAAATATGTCAAGGATGCAGAAGAAAGCATCAACCTAATCACCTCTAATTTAAAACGCGCTTCTGATTTAGTTGCTAGTTTTAAACAGATAGCGGTTGATCAAGCGAGTGAAGCCATTCGAGATATCGAACTCAATCATTACGTCCACGACATCATTAAATCTCTTAATCCACATTTAAAGAAAACTCAGCATAAAATTTCAGTGGCATGCCCAGAACAATTAGATATGCGTTGTCCAGCGGGTGCTATTTCACAAATTTTTACCAACTTAATTATGAACTCAGTGATCCACGGATTTGAGCGGGTGAAACAGGGTCAGATCGATATTGAAATCACCGACCTAGGTGAAGAGATCCAAATTGAATACCACGATAATGGTAAAGGTGTTAGCAAAGAAATCCTCAATAAACTATTTGACCCATTTTTTACCACTAAACGTGAAAAAGGTGGTTCTGGTTTAGGCACCCATATTACCTACAACTTAGTTAAACAAACGCTAAATGGCAGTATTAGTGCTAAAAGTGAATTGGGCAAAGGCTTGCATTACAGTATTACCATACCTAAAGTAACTGAAATGCAAGCACTTGCTTAAACTTTACCAATTCATTGCTTGGCGAATTGGCAAGAAGTATTTTTGTAGATCGATACGAATTGGCATGAAATAACAGTGTGAACCTGTCTGCTGACAATGTTTCAGTACTTTTACTGCAAAATCCGTATTCCAATCATAGTCTGGTTTAAAGTCAGATGGGAATACTACCTTATTAACATTTTCCCAATACGCTTGGCTACGCTCAGTAATAACTGGAGAAACCCCCCAATACACTTTATCTGCTGGTAAAAAATCAGCATATATATCTAACAAACGCGTATCAAAAAATGGCTGCGATAAAATGTAATCAGCCCCTGCTTCAAACTTATCTAAGATATAGTCTTTTTCTTGTTTAACACCATGACGATATGGGTCAAAGCCACAATAAATTTCGATATTAGGGAAATCTTTTCGTATGACCTTAATTAAATCCACTACGTCTGTTGAATAAACTAAATGAGTTCTATCTGGTGGTGGATCACCTGTGACCAATAATATTTTATCTAACTCATTAGCTTCGATAATTTGCTGCAATCGAGTTGATTTAATATCAAAATCAATCGCACGTACATGTGGAATGTAACGATACTTTTGACGATTAACCAACTTAGCACCGTCCCAACTGCGAATAGGCAAACGCAACAAATCAGGTATATTAATTGTGTCTACAAAAGGCAAATTTTGTTCAACAAATTCTAATTGTTCAAAAGTTGCTTCTTCAGTCCTTGGGACGACTTCAAACGAAATATTCATATATCCTCACACTTACTGAGCTAATTTAAACCGAAATTACGCAAGTAAGCTTCTTCTAAATAAATCAACAGCCATTTTATAAACTGTTAAGGCTAATTCTGGATCGAATCTATCTAACCCTTCATCACGCATAAATGCATGGGCAGCATTAAATTCATGCCAAGTAAACTTAACTTTGCTATCAAGCAAATTTTGATGAACTAAAAAACGCCCTGCATCAGGGACATGTGGGTCTTGTTTACCCCAAATCATCATTAACTCCCCTTGAATTTCTTTAGTACGAGTTAATGAGTCGCCGTTTTCTTCACTCGGTAAGGTGTTTGAATGAATATCTGTTGCATATAAACAAACAGCGGAAAGTATATTTGGGTTGATCGCAGCACGGTATGCCAAGTGACCACCAATACAAACCCCCATAGCACCAACTTTGCCAGTACAATAAGCTTGTTGCTGTAAAAAATCATACATAGCAACAACATCAGAGTCATGGCTTTCTAAAGGTTTGGCAAACTTATCTGCATTGCCTTTGTCTTTACCTTCATCATCATAACCTAACACAGTACCGATTGGATTTAATTCATGAAAAACTTCCGGAACCAATACAACAAAACCGTGCCCAGCCATTAATGCGGCAGAACGTGCGATAGGTGCGGTTTGCTGAAATATTTCTGAGTAATAAATTATCGCAGGATACGAACCTTCCGCTTGCGGACGATATATATATGTTCTCATAGTGCCTGTTGGCGTTGGCAAGTCGACAAATTCAGTTTGAATAATCATGAAAAATCCTAATTTAGCGCTTTTGGCCGCGCATTATATACCCAAGCTACTTGGGTATAAAGTTTTCCAGCCATTTAGTTTTTTCTCTATCTCCTGTCGCAAAACAATTTTTTTGCTATGCTTAATTTGTCGCTAATTAAGTCATTAACAAGGATTGGCGCTGAATTTGCTTGATACAGATAAAGGCAACAAAGTTCTACCGAGTTACCTATATTCAGCACTAACATGGAGCAGCTAATGTCAACAACCACTCTCTGCCAACCGACGGCACTGTCTAAGCAGTGTTTAACCGCTGTCAGTAATTTAATGCAAACACATAAATTACCAACATCTTTTATTGATACAGTGAAAGACTGGTACTGGCCGATTGCCAAACAAATTACCGAGCTTAAACAACAGAAGGGACAAACTTATTATCTGGCGATAAACGGCAGCCAAGGTAGTGGTAAATCGACTATGGCAGCTTTTCTACAGTGCATCTTCGAACATCAATTCGACCTGTCTGTCGCTAATTTATCAATAGATGATTTTTACTTAACGCGTAAAGAGCGTAAACATTTAGCTGAACATATCCACCCACTCTTGGCCACCCGTGGTGTGCCAGGCACACACGATATTCCATTAGCGATAGAAACATTAAAAAAACTCAGTGAGCTTCATAATAATGTCCAACTTGTACGTTTTAATAAAGCTTATGATGATAGAGCAGAAAAACACCTCTGGGACAAAGTGGCCGCTCCAGTAGATATTGTGATACTTGAAGGTTGGTGCATGGGTTTACAAGCACAAAACCCAGCTGACTTGTACACCCCGATAAACCAACTAGAGCAGATGGAAGACAGCAATGGTCGCTGGCGTAAATTTGTCAATGCTCAACTTGAAGAGCACTACCCAGATTTATTTAATATGTTTGATCAACTCATTATGCTCAAGGCACCTTCGTTCGATTGTGTGTATAAATGGCGGAAAAACCAAGAAGACAAGCTTATCTCGCAACAATCCACCCGTTTTACTATGGATCAAGCGGAACTGAATCGATTTATTCAACACTATCAAAGGCTCACAGAGCATGCATTAGAATCATTACCAGATTATGCCAACTTAGTGATAGAGCTAAACGAACAACAACAATTTGTAAAAGCCAAAGGAGCCGCTTATGACTTCAGCTAGATTGCTGGTTTTTACCGACATGGATGGTACTTTGCTTGATCATGACGATTACTCGTGGCAAGCCGCTAAACCAGCATTACAACAATTAGCCGAACTCAATATTCCTGTTATTTGTAATACCAGTAAAACCTTTGCTGAAGTTAAACAATTACATCAACAAATTGGTTTATCTGCACCTTTTATCGTAGAAAATGGCTCTGCGATTTATCCAGCTGACGCAAAAGATGCCGAACAAACATTGCACACAATTGGTGCAAGCCGACAACAAATCTTAGTTGAATTAGCCTCGCTGCGAGAGCAAGGCCATGAATTTTCAGGATTCAACGATTGGAGTAATCAACAAATAATTCAAAATACTGGACTATCGTCAGAAGAAGCAGAACTCAGTAGCCAGCGACAATACTCTGAACCACTTTTATATTCTGGAAATGAAGTAACGAAAGCTGAATTTATCCGCCAGTTAGAACAGAAAAATTATTTAGCTTTGCAAGGCGGACGTTTCCTGTCAGTTCAAGGTCAATGCGATAAAGGCAAGGCGCTATTGGAGTTAAAAAACCAATACCAAACCTTGTGGCAAACCCCTGTTATAACAATAGCTTTAGGCGATAGCCAAAATGATTGCGCCATGCTTGAAGCCGCTGACGTGTCGGTATGGATAAAAAGCCATAAAGCCTTTCCAACAATTCAGAAAAAACAACAAGTTTTTTATAGTGATTTATGTGGGCCCGCTGGTTGGAATGAAACTATGGCTCACATATTGCTTCAACATTCAAACGAACAATTAAAACCAGTAACAACCAGCTAGAACAAATCGAACCAACTAATGTTTAGTTGGGAAAGTAACGACAATTATGTCAATAAAAGAGGATTCTGTATGGGTGATTTCTATCAAAATGGAGTAATTACAACGTTACACAACTTGTCACGAGACAGTGTAACCATTGAACAAATGGAGCATCAACTCACTGAGTTTGCCAAAGTCCGTCCATTGTCACTTGTTTTACCTTCTTTATATTCAGAGCTTCAAGGTCCAGCTTTAGCTAATATTATCAACGAATTGGCGGAAGTACCTTATTTAAATCAAATCGTCATTGGTCTAGACAGAGCAACCGAAGACGAATATCGCCATGCACTTAAATTTTTCTCAAAATTACCACAAAACGTAAAAGTGTTATGGAACGATGGTCCAAGATTACAAAAAATAGACGCCTTACTACAAAAAGAAGGTTTGGCCCCTAAAGAATTGGGTAAAGGTCGTAACGTTTGGTATTGCTTGGGTTATGTATTGGGCTCAGGCGAAGCCGCATCAGTTGCATTACATGATTGCGACATATTAACTTATGACAGAAAGCTGCTCGCAAGATTAATCTACCCTGTTGCAAACCCAACTTTCAATTACGAATTCTGTAAAGGTTATTATGCCCGTGTAGCAGATGGCAAAATTAATGGCCGTGTTAGTCGCTTGCTTGTAACCCCCTTACTTCGCGCGTTAAAAAAGATTTTTGGCAACCTAGATTATTTAGAATATTTAGACAGTTACCGCTACCCGCTAGCGGGTGAATTTTCGTTTAGAACCGACGTGATCAACGATATTAGAATTCCAAGTGATTGGGGTTTAGAAATTGGTGTACTGTCTGAGATGGAGCGCAATTATTCTACTAACAGATTGTGCCAAGTGGATATTGCCGATACCTACGACCATAAACATCAGTCTTTATCAGTAGACAATGATGAAGGTGGTCTATCAAAAATGTCGATTGATATTTCTAAAGCTATCTTTAGAAAACTCGCAACTAATGGTGTGGTATTTAACACGGAAACATTCCGTTCAATCAAAGCGACTTATTATCGAATTGCGTTAGATTTTGTTGAAACCTATCGTAACGACGCAACTATTAACGGCTTAAATTTCGACATTCATAGTGAAGAACAAGCAGTTGAATTATTCGCGCACAACATCTTAAAAGCAGGCATTCACTTCTTAGAAAACCCAATGGAAACCCCTTTTATTCCAAGTTGGAACCGAGTTTCAAGTGCAGTGCCAGATGTATATGGACAAATGATCCAAGCCGTTGAGGCTGATATGGAGGAATTTGGCGGTTAGTCCAAAATATTTATCAACAAATAACATTCGAACAAAAAATGGGGTGGTAAAAATGGCAATTGAAACTGAACTAGAACACAAGGTTCAAACACATTTAAAGTTTATTTATCCAGAATTAGACGAAGCAGAAGTCTGCCAGCAGCTGCTAACTTTAATGCGCTTGGATAGAGCCACCCCAACCCCGCCCAATCATCAAAATCATTGGAGCCAGAAAGATATAATTGCCATTACTTATGGCAATAGTTTATTGCGTGAACAAGAAAAACCACTGCACACATTACATGGTTTTTTCAAAAATAATCTAGCAGGCATTATCAACAGCATACATATACTGCCGTTTTATCCATATAGTAGTGATGACGGTTTTGCGGTAATGGATTACTCCAAAGTAAATGATTCTTTGGGTGACTGGGTTGATGTTGAGGCAATTTCAACTGATTTTAGATTAATGGCTGACTTAGTGATAAACCACTGTTCTAGTCGCAGCCTCTGGTTTGAAAATTTTAAGCTTGATAAAGAACCGGGCAAAAACTACTTTTTTACCGCAGACCCGACTGATGATTTAGACTCAGTGGTACGGCCACGCACCAGTCCTTTGCTACGAGAAGTGAATACTCCATCTGGCACCAAACATGTCTGGTGTACATTCAGCCATGACCAAGTTGATTTTGATTTTCGCCAGATTGAAGTTTTATACGAATTTGTCAAAATCACCCGCTTGTATCTAGACCGCGGGGTTAAAATATTTCGCTTTGATGCGGTGGCTTTTTTATGGAAAGAAGTTGGCACCAACTGTATTCACTTAGCACAAACACATGAAATGATAAGGCTATTGCGCGTGTTGGTTGAACATGCCGTGCCAGACGCAATAATCATTACCGAAACCAATGTGCCCAATCATGAAAATCTAAGTTATTTTGGTAACGGTAACGAAGCCCACTGTGTATATAATTTCTCATTGCCACCCTTGCTGGTAAACACCCTAATTACCGGTAACTGCAAACATTTAAAGCGCTGGATGATGAGTATGCCACCCGCGCAAATAGGTACAACCTACTTCAATTTTATTGCATCACACGATGGTATAGGTTTAAGACCTGCCGAGGGTTTGCTTGATGAAGATGAACTAGCCACACTAGCCAACACAGTTAATATGTTTGGCGGTAAAGTATCTTGGCGCACTGCCAATGGCAGCAACAAACCTTACGAGCTAAACATCAGTTTGTTTGATGCGCTGCAAGGTACATTCAAAGGTACCGACAAATACCAAATTGACAGGTTTGTCTGCGCGCATGCAGTTATGTTGGCGCTCGAAGGCATCCCTGGTATTTATATTCATAGTTTATTGGCCACCACCAATGATTATGAACGCATGGATAATACCAGCCATAATCGCAGCATTAACCGTCATCAGTGGGATATTCAAGCACTAGAAGACGCGTTAGCCAACCAATTCTCTCACCATAGCAAAGTATTTAAACGTATGTGTGCGCTAATTGAAAAACGCATCGCCCAACCTGCCTTTCATCCAAATGCGGTACAATTTACTTTGCAGTTAGGTGAAGAAATTCTTGGTTTTTGGCGTCAAAGTCATAGTCGAAAACAAAGCATATTCTGCATTTTTAACGTGACGGATCAGGAACAACACATTGAAATGGCAGAAATTAACTTAATTGACACTGAACATTGGTTTGATTTGATAGCAGAGCAACCAATCAATGATTTACGTGGCACCTTAGTATTAAAACCGTATCAAGCCGTTTGGTTAACTAATTACCGCACTTAGCCTAGTTAAGTGCGCAATTTTACCAACAAACTCCTTGCCTTTGTTGCAAGTTCCACCTACTTTTAATAAGTTACATAGCTATCAAGCTATTGTGATTCTTTTTATAAAAACAATTTGTTGGCAGGAACTTATATGAATAAACCGGCGGTTAAGCCCAATAAAAAATCGACTTTTGTCTCAACTGACGACATTTTAGTCATGTTGTGTAAATCAGTGACAGACGTGTTAGCAGGTGCAAATGCCAATCAAGTGACTTATTCAGCTTTAGTGCAAAAAATCACTAAAACGAGTTTAAAACCCGACATAGGTTCTTTTGTCCTTTTTGATGGTGGCTTTTCAGGTTTGGTGGTCATTAACTTTAGCGCAGCTGCTGCTATCGAAATATACCAAAAGTATATGACCAATATGGGCATTCCAATTGAAGAACTCTCTTCGCAACACACCTCAGATGATGTTGCCAATGTTATGGGTGAATTACTTAATCAGATACTCGGTGACTTTACAGGTTTAGTGCATAAAGAGTTACAAACCTCTATTACCCAAAGTCAGCCGAAAATGTTGACGGTAAATAAACAGTTGATTATTTCGATTGATACGAATTTAGATAGACCTCAAGCACGCCGAGTAACTTTTACCACACAAAAAGGCAATATTTTCTATCTAGAGATGGCGATGGATAGAACTGAATTTATTAAACTGCATGATTTTGTCCCTGAAGAATTTGACCCAGATGACATTATTCGTGGTGCTTCTGTGCAAATGGAAGAAGAAAACAACCAAAATAATAAAAAAGGCCCAGATGTTGACCAAGATTTACTAGATGAACTTGGATTATAAATATTAATTTTGCGGGGACATTCCCCCGCAAAATATCTACCAACCCAGCCATACAACTGCTATAGTCGACTTGTTCATTTAATAAACACTGGATGTTTAATTATGAGTTTGCTCAAGCGGATATTTACCCAGTTAACCTCTACAGAACAAGCTGCCAGCATACATTGGAATATGGAAGAAAAAGCCTATGCCTTAGGCAGTGATCTGACATTTTCTGTTGAATATCATGGTGGCGCGGTAGAACAACATATAGATAATGTAGAGGTAGAACTCATTTGCCACTTACATGAGATCTCAGGTGATGTTAATGCAGTTCAAGTAAAATTAGTCAGCTGTGATATTGATAGAGACTTTTTTATTCCAGCAAAACAAAAGTTACAAAAATTCTATTCGATTCACTTGCCAAAATTTTCGCCCATTTCAAATGATATATGTCATTACAGCTTAGAACTAAAGTTAAACCATGGAACCTCAGCAGCCAATAACTTATCGACAGAAATTAAAATTGCGCCGTCAGAGCATATATCCACTTGGTTTCAGTTACTTAATGCACTTAATTTTGTTCACCAATCGCATTGGAATCAGCCATTAAATAACTCCTATGACGCAGCTCAGTTCGTACAAAAGTATAGATACAGAAAAAACAACTTTGTTGAGCAAAAGTCGCTAGATTTGATCTTTAGATTTGAGCAGTACAATGATTATCTTGATGTTTTTGTCGAAGCTTACATAGCTAATCAAGCACAATTTTCTCATCAAACCACAAATTCGTTTCGTTTTACCATTGAAGACAACAGGGTTGATTTGTATAAAAGCAAACTGCAAGAGCAATTAAGCCAAAGTTGAAAAGCTGCTATACTGGCATCAAAATAACACCTAACCACAGCGCCAAATGACAGCAACTATTTCTTCTGCCTTATTCAGTCAATTAACCAACAATGGTTGGCGTTGCCCAATCTTGATAAAAGGCGATATAGAAACACGCTATCAGATTGCACAAACATTAATAAATCAGCAAAATTGGCGAGCAGGTTTTAATCCAGATACGCTCAATACAAATAACAAACACTTACAAGCCTACCTAGGCCAAGAGCTAGATTATGTTTGGCTCGATAGTTCAAGCTTTTTTGATATAGATGTTGTCTGTGCGTTAGCTGGATGCATACAACATGGTGGGGCATTAATACTCACCTTAAGTCCAACCTTTATCGAGCAAGATGCGACCAATATCAGCAGCCTGCCCCACCCATACAATCAAGCAAGCCATAATTATTCATATTATATGCAAAGACTATGGCAACTTAGCCAGCAAACGGCGGGCTGTGTTATCGTCGATAACTGTGAATTAACAACCAATGCATTCCCTCAAGCACTAGAAGAAAAATTTGTTAAACCAACAGATTTAACCAGTGCACAACAAACAATATTTAATGCCTTATCAAAGTTAAAAAAACAGGGGCATTATTTTATCAAAGCAGACAGAGGCAGAGGGAAATCAACCGTTTTAGCGGCTTTGGTGAAAGAGTACCTACAACAAGGGACACATATAACCGTTACAGCCCCAGCGAAAAGATGCTTAACAACCGTATGGAACTGGTTAGATAAATGGCAATGCGACAAAGATAATTTAACTTTTGTCGCACCAGATGAACTCACTCAAGTCGTTAGTAGCAAACAAAATAACAACAGCGTTTTGATTGTTGACGAAGCTGCAGCCTTACCGAGCCAACTACTCAGAGCCATTAGCCAAAAATTTAACTGGGTAATATACGCAACAACAGAACAAGGATATGAAGGATCAGGTAAAGGACTCAGCCAGCACTTCATCAAACAACTTAGTATGGATAATGAGTTGGTTGAAACATTTGAGTTAACCAAGCCGATTCGTTGGGCGCTTAAGGATCCACTTGAAAATTGGTTAAACTCTATCTGCATGCCTAACTATCAGCCAAGTTTGAGCAATAATCAAAGCGACAAGATATCATTCAAGTTTATTCAATCTGCCGAGCTAGTCGGCAATAACCAACTCGTCGTAGAAATTTTTGGTTTATTAAGCCAAGCGCATTATCGAACAACGCCTAACGACTTAAAACACATGCTCGATAGTCCCGCGTTAAAATTGTGTATTGGGCAAAATAGTCAGGGTCAAGTGATAGCGGCAACCCTGTTATCGGAAGAAGGAAATTTAGCTCCGGCTTTAGCCAATGAAGTACTTAATGGGACACGCCGACCCAATGGCCATCTGACGCCACAAATTATTGCAGCACAATCAGGTATTGTAGAATTCAGCCAATTAAAAGGTTTAAGGGTAGTCCGTATTGCCGTTGCAGAAACATTACGCAATAACAATATTGCTTCAAATATGCTTGAATGGCTAAGCCAACAAGCGTCAGATATAGATTATTTAGCGAGCAGTTTTGCTGCGAGTTATCCAGTTGCCAACTTTTGGTTTAAAAATAATTTTAAATTAGCCAGAGTCAGTACAACAGCAGAACATCACAGCGGGCTATTTTCGACCTTGTGCTTAAAAATGTTAAGCAAATCGAATACTGAGCTAAACCTGCAGATTCAGCAAGGCTGCGCGCGGCAACTGGACTTTTTTCTACCAAGTCATTATCAAGACGTAGCAGGTCATTTATTGTGGTTATGGTACGCCTCCTTGGCACAAAATAGTCAGCCTACTCGCAGTTATAAGTTAGGTTTAATCTCAGGGTTTGCACAACATAGCACCAACCTATATGCAGCTTTGCCTGAGCTATATAACTTTTGCTTAGACAAATCGACCACAATTATGCACATTTTCCCTATAGAGCAGCAGAATTTACTCGCAGACACTATACTTAAACGCCAAGCACCTAGTACAGTGGCCAAAAAATACCATATATCCGGACAAAAACAACTGATTAAAAGGCTACGGCAGATCATCACTGAGCTTATGCAGCACACGGGTCCAGCACAATGAAATTTTATGTCATTTTAAGCTTAATATGTTTATGCAGTTTTAAACTGAGCGCGCAGCAAAACATCTACATCCAAGCAGCAGCGTGCCATAAACAAAAATGTGTCGATACCTATAGGCAATATATTGAAAATTTAGGTTTGCCAAGTCAGGTAAAATATACCCAACAAAACAAAGATAGATTTTCAGTACTGTCGAGATTAACCAGCCAACAGCAGGCAGCACAAGCATTTGTCGAATTAATCAACGCGGATAAACGCGTTAGAGTACAGGCTAAGATCGAAATGATAGATCACAGGTTATATATAGATTTAGGTGAGCAGTCTAACCAAACTCAAGCCGAGTGGTTACAGGGTTTCGCTAACCACTTAGCCAAAAATAACAACTTGCCGACCAACCAATTAGAATTCACGATAAAACACAAAATTGAACAAATGTTCGCAATTAAAATTCTGGCGGGGCCGTTTAAAACAGATGAAAGCGCAGCACAAGCACTCGCAAAAATTAGAACAATAAAGGCTTTTTCACGCGCCTTTGTTACTGACAATTAGCCTTAAAGTACTGTATAGCTCTAGCTGGGTAATCAGTAAAAATACCGTCTACGCCGAGTGATTGCATCAAGGTAATATCCTCTACGTGATTAACCGTATAAACGTAAACTTTCAAACCTTGAGCTTGTGCGTCTTTAACTAGCTCTATATCAATAAAGTCACGGTTGCAATGCAGTGACCACGCCTTTAGTTCAACTGCGAAGCGACTATTATCAGTCGGTAAACAGGCAGTCAAAGCGCCAATGCGTATGTTCGGCATTAAGCTGGCAAATTGTTGCAATTGTTTATGATCAAATGAAGATACAATCAATTGTTCAGGTTTAAACCAAGCATTATCAAGCGCCAACTGTATATCTTGCGCAACTAAACCTGCACTATTCGGCGCTTTAATTTCTATGTTAACTTGGCAACGCCCAGCAATTGTAGCTAAAGTTTGCTGCAAGCTTGGTACAGCTTGACCATTGCCAGCATCTAAACTTTGCACATATTCTAGTGTTGAAGAGCGCACTAACCCCAATCCATTGGTGGTTTTCTGTAGCCAAGCGTCATGCAATACAATAGGCACATCTTCAACAATTTGTACATCGAGTTCAATGCCATCAGCACCAGCTTCAATAGCTTGTTCGAACGCTTGTAATGTGTTTTCCGGCGCTATGCCACTCGCGCCTCTGTGTGCCCAAATAAACATTTGATTTACCCTCGTTTATGTCCACTCAAAGTTTCGTACACAGCAGCGGAAACCACAAGTGTGCCACCCACTAAAGTTTGCCAACTTGGATATTCAGTTAACAACACAGCAGCAAATATAGTGCCATAAAACGGCGATAAACAAGACACCAAACTCATTGTTTTTGCTTTTATGCTACGCAATCCATTTACAATCAAAGAATGTGGTAATGCAGTAAAGAGTACACCTAATAAGATAATCCAAGCGAACGTGCTCAGGGGCAATTCGGCAAAATGGTGGTATTCAAAAGGCAATAAAACACAGGCGATGATGCTTGATTGAAACATCATATTTTTCATGCCTGAGTAGTGCGAAAAAACTCTGTGGCTCATAATGTTGCGCGCGGCAAAAAAGACAGCAGACAAAACACCGAGTAAAATACCGACTGTATATTCACTTTCAAGTGACAACTCTGGCACCATAAGGCCAACCCCAGCAAGTACAAACAAAGCCATCATAAAATCGAGTTTATGTGGCAGTTGTTTATTTAACAGGGGTTCTATCAAAACTATCATGACTGGATAGGTGTACAAAGCAATCATACCTGTCGCCACAGTAGAAAACTGCATGGCATAAAAATAGGTTACCCAATGCACAGCCATCAACACGCCTAAAATAATACCGTTGCGGTAGTCGCGCAAACTATTTAAACGCACTCTGCCTTCAGTTACCTTAACCAACAGAGTTAACACTAAAGCTGCAACACAAGCGCGTGCAAATGAAATCGCAGCACCATCAAGCGGAATAATTTTGGAGAATAAGGCCGTACCGCCAAGTAGCAATACGCCAAGGTGAACCTGCAGCAAAGCACTTTTACGCTGTGCTGCAGAATTTAATTGTTGCGACATGAAAACTACTTAATTGATGATGCGAGAGCCTGACCTAATGTAACTTTGCTAGCGGCATCAATAGCTGCATCAAATTCAATTGCACCCGGCTCAAATGCCAATACTACAGTTGAACCTAATTTAAAGCGCCCCATCTCTTGGCCTTTTTCAATGACAGGCGCATTGTCGTGATTATAGTGCCATGTAAAAGGACGTTTGCCAGCAGGCGGTGTTATAACACCAGCCCAAGTTGTTTCTATGCTCGCGACTATCATAGCCCCCACCAGCACCAAAGCCATTTCGCCATATTCAGTGTCAAATACGCAGACAACACGTTCGTTACGCGCAAATAGCCCATCAACATTCCGAGTTGTTGCTTGATTCACTGAAAATAATTTGCCTGGTACATACACCATGCGTTTTAATTTACCAGTGCACGGCATGTGAATTCTGTGATAATCACTTGGTGATAAATAAATAGTGCTAAAAACACCATTGTGAAACGGCTGTGCGTTTTCTTCGTCACCACCTAACAATTGCGTCAAACTATAATTGTGCCCTTTAGCCTGAAAGATAGCATCGCCATCAATTGGTCCCAACTGACTCACTTCCCCATCTACTGGCGACACTATGTCTGTGTCAGCAATAGGTCGAGCATCTGGCAACAAAGCCCGGGTAAAAAAGTCGTTGAAACTAGCGAATTCAGAAAATTTTTGAACTTGTGTATCCTTCAATTGAATTTGATAGTTTTTAGCAAATAAGCGGATAAAGGTTTGGCTAATAAATTTATTTCGACTAGCTGCAATTTTACCAATAAACCTTGAAATAAGATGTTGTGGTACTAAATATTGAAGTGCAACTTTGAATTTTTCTACAGACACCGAAAGTTCCTTTAATAATGAATAGCGCAAGATGTTTTATATAACACGCATAATACCGACAATGACGGATTAGGTCTAATGCTGTCGGTCATTAAGCTTAATAATGTTTGCTATGAGCTGGTTTATTTTCAGCAATAGATTGCAAAATTTTATGGTAATTTTCCAACCTCGAAGCCAATATTAACCCTTGCTCAACAGCGTCTTTTAATCCACATTTTGGATCGTCTAAATGTTTGCAGTCACGAAATTTGCAATTGCCGCGGTATTGCGCAAACTCAACAAAACCGTCAAAAATTTCTTCAGCACTTAAGTGCCATAAAGCAAATTCGCGCACACCTGGAGAGTCAATTAAATCGCCACCTGTCGGTAAATGATAGAGTTTAGCGACTGTTGTAGTATGTGTACCCAAACCAGACACATCGGATACATCACCCGTTTGCGCATTCGTGTCAGGTAATAGTTTGTTGACCAAAGAAGATTTGCCTACACCAGATTGACCAACCACAATAGAAACTTTGTTTTGCAGCAATTGCGCAATAGTTTCAAAACCTTGTTGCGTTTTAACACTGAGTAAATGAACTGGATATCCAATTGATTGATAATAATCGGCTATTTTTTGAATATCAGCCTGTTTTGCACTATCAAGCAAATCAACCTTGTTAATCACCACAACTGGATGTGCACCCATTTGTTCAACAGCAACCAAATAGCGGTCGATAATTTGCCAAGATAATTCGGGTAATATTGAAGATAAAACAACCACTTGTTCAATATTAGCTGCAACCGCTTTTACCCCATCGTAAAAGTCTGGGCGCGTTAGTACCGACTCCCTTTCTTCAACAGCCTCAATGACACCTTGTGCACCACCTTCAGACTGCACTTCATGCCAAATGACCTTGTCACCAGCAACTATGGATTCAACCGTGCGACGCATATCACAACGAATAAGTTCACCTTGTTCGTTTTCAATGTCGGCTTGCTGACCATATCTACTAATAACAACACCATGACGAGCAGGGCCTAATAGACAATCTTCCGATAAATTTTCCGGATTATTTCTAGTTTGTTCTATTTTTCTGCTACGATTAGATCGCATGCGCCTAAGTTGTTGTTTGGTTAGTTTCTTTTTTTTCGTCACGGTGCTACTTTTTATCAATAATCAGTTAAACTAAAAACGAAGAGTACTTTACACCAATTTGGCGATAAAGTTTTAGGAATGTACACAGATTAATTGAAAGTTGTACCTTTTGAGGGGTTAGTAGGAATACTATATGTCATTTAATGAAAATAATCTTATTTGGCTAGACTTGGAAATGACAGGTTTAGATCCAGATACAGATAAAGTGTTGGAAATCGCAACCATAGTCACCGACAGTGAATTAAATATTATTGCAGAAGGGCCAGTATTTGCGATCCATCAACCAGACGAAGTTTTGGATAATATGGATGAGTGGTGCATTAACCAACATGGTAAATCAGGACTAACTCAAAGATGTCGTGACAGTAATACCACAATTGAAGAAGCTCAGAAGCGTACCATTGAATTTTTGCAACAATATGTACCAGCTGGCAAGTCACCTATGTGTGGCAATAGCATCAATCAAGATCGCCGCTTTATGTTTGTGCATATGCAAGAGCTAGAAGCCTTTTTCCATTATCGCAACTTAGACGTTAGTACAATCAAAGAACTTGCTCGTCGCTGGAGACCTGAACTCGTTAGCGATTATAAAAAGAAAGGGACTCATCTAGCTTTAGAAGATATCCACGAATCCATCGAAGAATTGGCTCGTTACAAACAAGATTTTTTTAAACTAAAATAATTTTTCGATATATATTGCGTCAATTCAACAAGTTGGCGCACTCTCCTCTTCCACCGACAAAAAATTGTATATTTTTTCTGCAAACTACCTATTTTAATCTACACTTAAAAAGCTAGCTTAACCTGAACTTCAAGTAACAAATTAGCAGTTCAGTTTTAGGTTACACAGTACAAAAACAAATAAAAATTGAGAATTGTTGGAGCACAGATTATGGAGAAATTGCAATATTTGCGCGTGCGTCTACTCGCTTTAATCAGTGTAGCCTTGTACGCTTTTGCACCTGTTTGTTCAGCCATTGACAAATCCTTTGATATTACCCAAAGTTCAATGAGCTATTTCCAACTCGATCCTTCAAGCTTATCTAACTTTACAATCAGCCCCAAAAACACAGTGCACGAGCGTTTGTATATTGTCGCGGAACAAAATAGTCCTGTGAATCAGCTTAATTTACAGGCAGGCGCTGGTTATGCAATGCCTGTTACCGCGCAGTTAGATATTAAAGCCGCAATGTTATATCAAGAAAACAGCACACAATCTGCAACAGATCAGCCAATCAAACATCTTGCGATTGAGGCAGGCACTCAATACCGTCTTAATCAGGCAATTCAGCTCTATAGTGCAATAATTTATCGTGTGCCCAAAGAGCAGCAGCAAGCCAACTTAGAAACAGCAGACAAAGAAGTTGGGTTTAAGTTTTCGGGAGAATACTTTTTTAGCCAATCTGTATCGGCGGGGATCCACGCACAAATCATTGCTGAAAACAAAATTTATGGTGTGCAAGGTAGCTTCCATTTTTAATTGGCATAAATTAACCAGCGTTTAACAATCAAAAATAATCTCTTGCGTTCACAAGCGCTTATCCATATCCTAAGCCACCGAAATCGATAACAATTCTTTAAATAAAGGGACTATTTTATGCGCAAAGCAAAATGCCTAAGCATTGGACTCGCTTGTTCAATATTTTTAACTGCCTGTGGCGGCTCTGATGATGGTGGCCAATGCTCAAAACAAGATATCCACTCGCATTGGTATCAAACCTTAGAGCAAGACTATTTATGGTATGACGAGCTCTCTTCACCATCAACTTCATTTAATTTGTATGAAGACAGTAATCAACTATTAAACGACGTACTGCCAAGCAAAGATAGATTCAGCGTGGTATTAAATAGTGATGATTGGCAAGATAGTATTGCCGGTAACAACTTCGGTTATGGTATAGAGCTCGCGGCAGCGCCAGGTAGCCGAATTGTTGTTGTGCAATCGTTTAATAATTCCGCCGCGGCAAATGCAGGTATTACTCGAGGAGACCAACTTGTCTCGATTGGAGAGGTAGCCGCGTCCAAATTATACGAGTACCTATATTATGGAAATTATACAGCTTACTCAGAAGCATTCGGCCCAGACCAAAATGGCTATGAGCTTGAATTTGTCTGGCGTGATAGCAATGGTGCTGAAAAAAGTGCAACTTTGGCAAAATCACAGTACCAAGTAAATACAGTGACCGAAGTAGAAATTATTGATAGTAACGCAGGCAAAATTGCCTATCTGGGTTTCCAAAATGGTTTCTTAGAACCATCTCCAGCTGAACTAAAACAAGCTTTTAGTTATTTAAAATCGCAAGACTTTGATCATTTTGTATTAGATTTACGCAACAACACTGGTGGTTTAGTCAGTGTAGCCGCTGAGCTCGCGTTATATCTTGCTGGAGATACAATCTACAACCAAATATTTCTGGAGTTTGAGTTTAATCCAAATAACAGTGAGTATGGTGGAGTTGCCCGTACTGAAGAATTGATCTACACCGAACTCAACGGCAGTGTGACAAGCCATATCAATTACATTAGGCAAAATAGCTTAAATCTAGATAACTTAACTATTTTAACCAATGATTATTCGGCTTCGGCGAGCGAAGTATTAATCAATAGTTTAGACCCATATATTACAGTGCATACTATAGGAGAAAGTACTTATGGTAAGCCAGTCGGCTTTTTACCAGATGACTACTGTGACGAAACCTTATTAGCAGTAAATTTCCAAACAAATAATGCAGTCGGTTTTGGTGATTATTTAAATGGTTTAGCGCCTGATTGTGCCGTTTCCGAAAGCAGCAACATCTATCCATGGACCAGCATGCAAGATCCAGTATTTGCGAAAGCGGTTAGTTATATTAATAGCGGTTACTCGTCATGCAGCAGCTCGTTAGCTCGCCCATTAAATGAAGAAGCATTAATTATCCCACCTAACAATAAACCGCAAGGCATGTGGTTGGAGAAAAAATAATATGCGCTTTATTAAATTCCCTTGCCAAATATTATTTGTTTTATTGTTGGCTGTTAATTCAGTGCAGGCTGCTCAGCCTGCACTTTGGAAACTTGAATATCAGGATAAAACCTCTTGGGTGTTTGGCACAATTCACGCTTCCACCCAAGTTATGCGTAATGATAATTCACTGGGTTTAGTTAAAAACAAAATTACTAATGCACGTTTACTAATCACCGAAGTCGATTTAGCGCAATATTCAGCCGAGCAACAGCAAGAATTAGCGTTGAAAGTAGCACTGCTCACTAACGGCAAAAACCTGCAACAACAAGTTGACGATAAAACTTGGCAAAGTTTACTCAGGTACCAGCAAAACAAAGGGATCCCAGAAAATGCCTTTAGCGCTTTTACACCTTGGTTTGTCGCATTGCAATTGGGCATTATCGAAGGACAAATAGCTGGGCTCGACTTTACCCAAGCTATTGATGATATCTTGATGCAACATGCACGAGCTAACCAAGTCCAAGTGAGCGGATTAGAAAGTCTAGAACAACAGCTCGGATTTTTTGCGAATTCAGGTATAAGTGAAGAGTTGTTAGTCGATACCTTAGCGCAAATTGAAACGAACGAGTACACAATCAAACATCTAGCCGACATGTGGCAAAATGGTGAGATTGAGCAACTAGAAAAACTGTTAACCCTAGGTTTAGCTGAATACCCAAGCACAGATTTTGTGTTAGATACTTTATTAAAAGAGCGTAACCAAAATTGGATGAAAAAATTAATCGCCGAGGTAAAAACAGGTAATGTTGTTATCGCAGTTGGATTAATGCATATGGTTGGTGAAGGCAATATCATTCAACACTTTGAGCAACAAGGTGTGAGTGTTAAACGCGTACAATAATCAACTAACTGCAACACTTAATAATGCATATCAGGCGGTATAGGTAATTTACTCGGGGTAAATTGTTTAGGCCGCTTTTTCACCTTGCCTTTTTTATAATCGCGCAGTGCAAATACATAAGCCAAAACTTGTGCAACGGCGGCAAAAAGCTTTTCAGGTATTTCTTCTTCAAACTCAGTTGTATAATAAATTGCCCTCGCCAACATAGGCGCGGTTAGAATAGGAACTTGATGTGCCTCGGCAATTTTTCGAATATGCGCGGCCATTTCATCCGCCCCTTTAGCAACTAACCTAGGTGCACCTGTGCCTAATGGATCATATTTTAACGCCACGGCAAAGTGGGTCGGGTTTGTCACCACCACATCGGCTTTTGGCACTTCTTGCATCATACGTCTTTGGTGAGCTCTAAACATTGCTGAGCGTATACGCCCTTTAACTTGCGGATCACCTTCTGAGTTTTTGTGTTCGTCTTTAACTTCTTGTTTGGTCATCTTCAGCTGTTCGTTGTGATGATAAAGCTGATACGGCACGTCAATCAAAGTAATTACGATTAACGAACAAGATAAAATTAAGAACACCCATATAAGAATTTCTAACGCTTTGAATAAACCAGATGGCATATTCTCAACATTAATGTGCAACAACTCTTGGTAAAACAGGTTAAAACACATGTAAGCAGTGCCAATAACCACAGCAACTTTGGCAATCGACTTAACCAGCTCAATTAATCCTTGTGTACCAAAAATGCGTTTAATCCCATTAATTGGATTCATTTTACTCAGTTTAGGCTGCATAGCTTTGGTCGAGAAATTGTAACCACCAACAGCGACATTGCCGATAACAGCAAACACCACCAGCACAATCAGCACAGCCAATACTGGCCAAGTGACTTCGAACAGAAGATTTTCTAGCCGTACTAACATACGGCTCATATCAAATGCATCTTCACGCTCTAAGATAAAACCTTGTTTAAACATGCGAAACAGTGCGCCGGCTAAATAGTGGCCGTAAAGTAAAAAGCCAATACCACCACCAACAAGCACCATCATAGTACCGAGTTCACGTGAGCGCGGTATTTGCCCTTTATTTCTTGCGTCTGATTTCTTTTTCGCCGTGGGTTCTTCTGTGCGGTCTTGATCATCAGCTGCCATAGATTAGCACCCCGCAATTTCACACATAAGGAAAGCAGCACTGTCCCAGATAGTTTCAAAATGCAGCATAAAGGCCGATAAACTGATCCACACCACTATCAAACCTGTTATTTGCGACACAGGAAAACCGATAGAGAATATATTTAATTGAGGCGCTGCACGCGTCATAATACCGAAAGTTAAATTTATGATTAACATAGCGGTTATCGGCGTTAAAGCTATGGTAATTGTCGCGATAAATAACCATTTACCCCACTCGACAATTTTGTATATTTTATCGAGTGATAACCAACCAGAGCCAATTGGCATAGCTTCAAAACTATAAACCAACATTTGGATCATAGCTAAATGCCCATCCATAGCCCAAAAAACTAGCGTTGCAAGTATGATATAAAACTGGCCGACGGCAGCTGTATTAATACCGTTCACAGGATCAACCAAAGTAGCAAAACCTAAACCACTTTGTACCGCAATTGTCTGACCCGCCATTACGAAGGTATTTAAAAAGATTTGTGAAATAAAACCGATTGATACGCCAATCAACACTTGCTGTATGACCAATAAAAACCCTTCAAGGGAAAACAAATTGGTGAAACCACTCGAAGGCACCATAGGGCTGACGATAAAAGCAATTGATAAAGCTAACAGTGCTTTAACTTTAGTTGGCACAGATTTACCACTAAAGCCTATCATAGCCACCAGCAAAGCAGAAATGCGCACAAACGGCAGCATTAAATCCGCAATATACTGCATGATAAGTTCTGTGGTGTAAGTCACGGTTTAGCCAACAACCTGAGGAATACGGGTAAACATGTCTATGGTGTAGTCCATCACTTTGTTCATACCCCAATGACCACCATAAATAATAGCGGCTAAGGTCACAAGCAACCTAGGTAAAAAGCTTAAGGTTTGTTCATTGATAGAGGTCGCGGCTTGAAATATGGAGACAATTAAACCAACTATCATACTAGGGACAATAACTAAACTCACCAGCAAGATAACCATAAACATGGCCTCTTGTAATATGTCGACAAATACTTCTGGTTGCATAGTGTGACTCCTACGTCAGCTAAGTGCCGACACCAAAGCTGGTGGCTAATGTACCCATAGTCAAATTCCAGCCATCAACCAATACAAATAACATAAGTTTAAAAGGTAGAGATACCATCATAGGTGAAAGCATCATCATACCCATGGCCATTAATACTGAAGCGACGACCAAGTCTAAAATTAGAAACGGAATAAACAGCATAAAACCAATTTGAAAGGCTGTTTTTAACTCTGAGGTGACAAAGGCAGGAATTAACACTCGCATCGGTACATCTTCTGGGCCATTTAAACTTTGATAACCCGCAATTTCAGCAAAGGTCGCTATGTCTTTAACCCGAGTTTGCTGCAACATAAAGGCTTTTAATGGCAAATGTGCTACATCAAACGCCTCTCTAGCAGTCATTTCTTCGGCGATATACGGCTGGATTGCCGTGTCATTAATTTCTTCAAAAACCGGCGCCATAATGAAAAAAGTTAAAAATAACGCTAGACCAACAAGCACCTGATTCGGCGGCGAACTTTGTAACCCTATTGCTTGACGCAATATACCTAAAACAATAATGATACGGGTAAAAGATGTCATCATAATCACAACTGCAGGGATAAAACTTAGCATTGTCATTAATGCTAAAACCTGCAAAGTGATCGTATAGTCTTGAGTGCCGTCAGGATTATCTGTGACTGTTAACGCCGGAAGACCCGTGTTCGCCAGAGCTATCGGTGAAAACAAGCTAATTAAAATTATCAACCAAGAATATTTAGTCATTATTTTTCTTATTTGCATTAATAAATTGGCTAAGTGATTGTTTAAAATCAGGCGCTTTTATATCCAGAGGTTCGGAAAATTCTTTTAGTAAATTAATTGATTGACTGGTCACACCTAACAGAAGTTGACTATCGCCGACTTGAACTAACAAGAGTTTTTCTTTCGCAGTTAAAGGCAGCACAGCCAAAACCTGCATAGTGCTGTTTTTAAATTGACCCAAATTGGTTTTGCGCGCAAGCCCAGCTAAAGCATAGATAATAGCGATAGTCGCGCATAACCCAAACAACATAGTTGGAATTGCAGCGCCAAGCTCAGCAGATTGCGCCAATACCTTGGAGCTAACACAAGTTAACCCCATGGCTAGTACAAACTGAACTGCTGACTTATTTGAGCTTTTTAATACGCTCGATTTGACTGATAACATCCGTTAGTCGAATCCCAAATTTGTCATTAACAACTACAACTTCGCCGTGCGCAATCAAAGTGCCGTTGACCAATACATCTAATGGCTCACCTGCGACACGGTCTAGCTCAACTACTGAACCTTGGTTTAATTGCAATAAGTTGCGAATACTTAACTTACTGCGACCCACTTCCATAGAAATGGTTACAGGAATATCTAAAATTGTATCAAGTTTGCGTTTTTCTTCAGCGGTAATTGGTGGGCTATCCGCATTCAAATCTTCTAATTCTGCGATTTGTGCTTCGTCGCCAGCGTCACCTTCTTGCTCTGCTTCGGCTTCTGCCTGTTCAGCCATAGCGGCTGCCCAGTCATCCATATCGTCACTCATAATCTTTGCTCTTTGTTACATCAATCTAATTATTCAAAATCTTCAAGTTCGCGTAATTCTGCTTCCGCATCTATACGTCGACCACCACGTGTTACCATTTGCAGTTCAGATTTAACTGATGCAGGTCGCTTAATTTTTTCTGTTACTTTAATTGCTAAGTTATCGCGTGATCTACCCATTTTGCCTCGGTAGGTCGGCAAATCTTCAACAAACACGGTTAAATGTTCAGGCATTTCAACTGGGATCACATCACCCGCTTTTAAGTTCATCACTTGTTCTAACGACAACTCAAAATCAAGCAACTTAGCCATAATATCCACTTCAACATCCATAATTTCATCACGCAGAGCTTTACTCCAACGCAAATCAGTGTCTTCCTTATCACTTTGCACACCCGCATCTAATAACTCACGAATCGGCTCTAACATAGAGTAAGGTAAACAAATGTGGAAATCGCCACCACCACCATCAAGTTCGATATGAAATGAGCTAATCACAACCACTTCGGTTGGGCTCACTATGTTAGCCATAGCCGGGTTTACTTCAGAATCCAAATATTCAAAAGAAACATCCATTACAGGTGCCCAAGCTTCTTTATAGTCTTCAAATACTAGCTTAAGCAACATTTGAATAATGCGTCGCTCGGTTGGGGTAAATTCACGCCCTTCGATTTTAGCGTGATAACGACCGTCGCCACCAAAAAAGTTATCCACCAATATAAAAACTAATCTAGCTTCCATAGTGATTAAACCAGTACCTTTTAACGGCCTGAACCTAACCATATTCAAACTAGTTGGTACAAATAGCGTATGTATGTATTCGCCAAATTTAATCATTTGCACGCCATTGATAGACACCTCAGCGGTGCGGCGCATCATATTAAATAATGAGATACGCATGTGGCGGGCAAATCTTTCGTTGACGATTTCCAATGTTGGCATTCGACCACGAACAATTCTGTCTTGTGATGAAAAGTCGTACTCGGATGCCATAGCAATTGCGCTACCCGGAGTGGCAGCACCTGCTTCTACATCTTCTTCCTCGACGTCATCTACCCCGTGGAGTAGCGCGTCAATTTCGTCTTGCGAGAGTAAATCAGTCATTGTGTCGCCAAACGTTATTGCATTACAAAACCGGTAAACAGAACACTTTCAACAACTGTTCTGCCGGCAATGCTTAATAGTTCATCTTGTACAGCTTTAAGCGCATTTTTCTTTAACGCTTCTTTACCTGCACTTGTACCTAACTCGTCAGCACTTGTGCCACTAAATACTCTTAATAAAGTGCCTTCTATCAGTGGAATGTGTTTTTTTGCTGTTTCTTCGTTTTGGGCACCACGCACCAATAATTGCACTTTAATTTGTACTAAGCGATCTCGATTAGCGCCAGGTACGTTAAAAACAAAAGGTCGTGGCATAGCAACATACATAGCATCACCAAGCTCAACCGAAGCAGCTGAACCACCAGCACTAGCTGCAGGCGTTTCATCTAAACTTACTTCTTCAGCAGCTGAGTCGTCACCACCAGACATTAAAAAGAAACCTCCAGCGCCAAGCACAACTACAAGCACAACAGCAATGATGATAATCAGCTTCTTTTTACCGCCACCACCGTCTTCTACTTCTAATTCTGGTTGTTCTTCTGCAGCCATTCTTTTCTCCACTCAATCAATAATAATTTACGCTAGCTTAAGTTTAACGGATTTTATCCAGAGCGTAAGTATTTTATGCATAATAGTCGACAGCACCTAAATGACCATTATGTATTTTTTGTTCAATAACTTGCGTTGTATCGTCCTGTTCAACATTGTCACCATCTCCTTGGCCTTGACCGCCTTGCGCGTTTTTATCTGACCCTTGTCCAGAATTAGCTTGTTGATGTTCAACTTGCGAGTCGGATAATTCAATCCCTTGTTGCTCTAACATCTCCCTTAATCTAGGCACAGACTGGTCTAACATTTCTTTTGCTTGTGGATTTTGCACCAACATGCTGACGCTGGCCGCATCGCCATTCAAACTAATTTTAATTTGCATACTGCCAAGCTCTGGAGGGTCTAATCTGAGCTCAGCCGCTTGAACTCGGCCATTCATCATAAATCGAACAGCATCATTTAACGCTGTTGCTGCTTCTGGTTTATGCAATTGCACTTGTTCTTTTAACTGCACAATTTGCTGCTGATTTTTCGCTGTACGTTCAGCTTGTTGAACTTCTTGTTTGTTGGTTACTTGCTGAACATTTTGTTGTTTATGACTTTCTTGTAGCCGCTCTGTAGATTGTTGAGATTGCACTTGAGCTGCGATTGTTTGCGCTTCAAAAACTTGCGCAGACGACTCTTTATTTAGCGTGTCATCTGGCTTAATTTGCCCATCTTCAGCCACTTTGTTTTCTTTAGTCGCAACTTGTTCTAGCAACTTCTCTTTGTTACTGCTATTTGTTGCAGCAGCTTTTGCAACTTGTGCTTGTTTTTTATCAGGCTGTTCAGCTGTTTGCTCGCTAGAGCCTTGTGTCTGTTCATTTGCAGCAAGTACAGCTTCAGTTGGCTGATTTAATTCCAACTCAGCAGATTTGCTAACAGACTCTGCAGATTTATCTGCACCAAGTGTTTTTTGCTCACTTTTTTCAGATGCTTTTGTTGGTTTAGTTTCTGCATTCTTAACATGATTTATTGATTGATTTTGCTGCGGTTGCTGGCTTTTATCTTCATTAGCTAACTCAGCGGCTTTTGCCGCTTTGCTGGCACTTAGGTTATTCTCAGTCTTATCTAACTGCTGTTTATTCGCTTGTGTTTTAACTAGGTTTTCCGCTTGTGGCTCATGTTTGCCTGTAGACGCATGTGCTTTAGTTGCCTGCTCTGCTGCAGCTTTAGTTACTTCTGTAGCTACTTCTGTCTGAGCTAATTTTGCTTGCGCTTTGTTCTGCTGTTTATTTGTGTCAACCGAGTTTATAACCGCTGAATCTTTCGCTGTGTTGGCATTGTTGTTTGCTGCTTTCCCCTCAGACGCATTTTCTACCAATTCAGAGGTTGTTTTGTGCTCAGCTGATTTTGTTTTAGCTTCAACTTGAGTATCTTGATTAGATTGACTCTCTTTCGGTGTACCAGTTTGTGCCAGAGTTTTTTTATCTTCTTTTGTTGAGCTAGTATGTTTCTCTGCATTATTGTTCTCAACCGACTCACGCCCTTCAACACTCGCAATACTCTTCTTGGCTTCAGTGCTGTCTTTTGCGCTCGCTTGTTCGTTTTCTCCTTCGGTAAGCTGTTTTTTGCTTGCGACTTTCACTACATCACTAGCAGCAGCTTTATCGCTGACGACTTTGTTTGTTGGCTTTGCTGATGTATCGGCGGCTTTGGCCTCGTCAACTAACTCTTTATCCTCAGTAGCTGATTTAGCAACTTCATCTAGCAGTAATTGTTTTTCGTCTTTAGTCGACTCAGTTGCTTTTTTACCTAGCTTTAAATTCTGTAATAGACTGTTTTCTTTATCAAGCTGATTGGATTTTTTCTCACTTGCTGCTTTGTCTATATCTGTTTTAGCTTTATTCGACTGATTTAAAAAGCTAAGTAAATCGAAGGCTGAGCTTTCTTCTGTATCTGAATTTGTGCTTTCAACCTCAGGCTGGTTTTCATTTATCGCGTCATTTACAGCTTTAGCCGTTTTATTTAACCCTGGATTTGTCTCTGTTGTTTTATCAGCACTTTTGGATGGTTGCGCTCTTTCAGTACTGCTCTCTTTTGCTTGGGTACTTGACTGCTCTTGCGCGCCATTTTTTTGTTGCTGAGTAGTTGATTTATCAGCCGTTTGAACAGACTCGGGCTGATTTTCAGTCACATTGGCACTTTTAGCAGTCGGTTTGTGATCATTGTCTTGTTTTGCACCTTCAGCTAGGTAATGCGAGAATTTTGCTTCGTCGCTATAATTGCTTTTAGAATCTAATAACGCATCCACCGCGTTATTTTTGCTAACGGGCGTAGAAGCGGCAATATTTGGTTGAATATTGGCAATATACTGCATTTTTTCACCTTACTGATAACGGAAAATGGCTGCTAAGCTAAGTTACTTAGATGTTCTGCAAAAGCCGTGCCGCCATATTATTGGCAAATTCATCGGCTAGTGTTTGCTCTTGTCGCTGTAGGTGTAGCGCATGTTTCTTTTGTTGTTTTTCTATTACAGCTTCAATCGATTTACGTTTCCTCTGTTGTTGTAACCATAAAGCCCGGCGTTGTTCGACCACTTTTTCAGCTTTTGTGATGTTGCCTCTTTGTTGGCTACAAGCCAAATCAAGCTGGCTGATAAAACTTTGCAACCGCTGAAAACCACTACTAGATAAGCCTTTTTTGCCAGATTCTATAACTGTGTTCATGTAGTCGCGTTGAAATTGCTCTAAACCGGCTAATTTTTCATGCTGCTTTTGTAAATCTTGTTTAGCTTGTGCGAATTTAAGCGCTAAATCGTCTTCTTTGCGTTTTTCTATATCCGCTACCAGCTGCAATTGTTTATTCATATTAAGCCCTCATGCTACTGGTGATGGAGGCAAGTGCAGCTAAACAGTCATCATAATTAATCACGTCTTTCATGCCTTGCTGTAAGAACTTATCCATTTTCGGTTTTAATTTGATTGCCGCATCCACCACAGGATCACTGCCTTTAGTGTAAGCACCGATAGAAATGAGATCTTGGTTGTTTTGGTAAGCTGAATACAACTGTTTGACGATGCGCGCTTGTATTTGGTGATCTTCACTGGTAACTGCTGGCATCACACGGCTAATGGATTTAGCGATATCTATTGCCGGATAATGCCCTTGATCGGCTAGATCACGCGACAAAACAATATGACCATCTAAAATTGCCCGTGACGCATCGGCAATTGGATCTTGTAAATCATCACCTTCCGACAAAACGGTAAAAAACGCGGTAATCGAACCTTGACCACTGCCACCATTACCCGCACGTTCAACCAAAGCAGGTAATTTAGCAAAAACAGACGGTGGATAACCTTTGGTCGCCGGCGGTTCGCCAACCGCTAATGCGATTTCCCGCTGCGCTTGTGCATATCGAGTGATTGAGTCGACCAGTAAAAGTACATTTAATCCTTGATCACGGAAATATTCAGCAACAGATAGTGCGGTTTCACAACCTTTTAAGCGCATCAAAGGAGCATTATCAGCCGGTGCGGCAATTACAACCGAACGGGCTCGTCCTTCTTCACCTAAAATGTCGTCAATAAATTCTTTTACTTCACGGCCACGCTCACCAATTAAACCAACCACAATTACATCGGCGGCAGTGCCTCGGGTCATCATGCCCAACAAAACACTTTTACCAACACCTGAACCGGCAAACAAACCTAATCTTTGCCCCATACCCACAGTCAAAATAGAATTGATTGCTTTTATGCCTACATCTAACGGCTGATTTATTGCTTTGCGATCTAGCGGGTTAATTCGTTTAGCGCGAAAATTTTCGCTTTCATCTGCTGAAATTCGCCCTTTGCCATCCATAGGCACACCACGAGCGTCAATTACGCGGCCAAGCAGAGCCATGGAATAAACTAAAGTTCGTTGCGCTGGAATAGGAATAACTTTAGCACCCGGCAAAATACCTTCAATTTGTTCGCTCGGCATTAAGTAGATTTTTTCACCTTCAAAACCAACAACTTCAGCTTCGATATAACCTTGATATGCTTCCACCAAACAGCTACTACCTACGGCTGCTTGGCAACCTATAGCTTCTAGGGTTAAACCGACAACTCGGGTTAAACGCCCGGCAACTTTTGGCCTGCTAGTGCCGATGCGAGATTGATACTGATGAATACGCTCACTCAAGCTTGGTTTCATAAATGCTCTACTATATAGCGGGATCGCACGAGCCAATTTTTTGACTCGCTTTAGTTATAAGTATAGCCTTTGCAAAAGTAACGCCAATACGAATGGTGGAAATATAAATTTCCGAGGTCTTTATTGGAATTGAGCAAATATTTCTTTTATGCGCTCTTGCATATTATTGGCAATAGAAGAGCTGTCGGTTTTAATTTCAACACTACCACGAGAAATATTCGGATCAGTTTGCACATGCCAGTTACGCCGTTGCAGTTCTTGCTCACCGTATTGACTGACCACCTGCTCATAATCTTCAGGGTTTAGCAAAATAAAACACTGTTTCGTGTTAAACGGTAATTGTTCAGCAGCTTGTTTTAAACTTTGCAGAATAATGTCTGGGTTAGTGGTTAATTCACTTTGAATTACCCGCCTAGCCAAAGCAACTGCAAGTTCAACTAATTCCTGTTCAACTTCTTGATCAAGTTGTTGTAATGGGTTATCCAGTTGCTCTATCAATTGATTCCAAATTTGCGCTTTTTCTTCCATTAAGCCGGTGCCACTTGCTAAACCTTCGGCGTGGCCTGTTTCTTGTCCTTCAGCTAGACCTTGTTGGAACCCCTGCTCTTTACCTTCAGCTTCGCCTTTAGCAAAACCTTCAGCTTTACCTTCGTTAAAACCTTCTTCATAAGCGGCTTGGCGAATGGCTTCTATTTCTTCAATGGTTGGTGGTTTTGGCGGTTCGGGCTCAGGCTCTGGTTCTTCGTAAACCCAGCCTTTCTTTTTACCTAATGCATTAGTGTAATTTTCAGGAACTTTGGTGCCTTCATCTTCAACAACGGGTATATGCCAAGCTTTAGCTTCTGAGCTTGCTTGGTTTCTGAGTACAGCTTGTTTAAACTTCAGTTCATCTTCTGTCATATACTACTCGTTAGAGGAATTCTTCCCCGCCGCCACCGCCAAGCATAATTTCGCCTGCGTCAGCTAAACGACGAGCAATAGACAATACTTCTTTTTGTGCCGCTTCAACTTCACTAATGCGAATTGGCCCCATAGCTTCCAAGTCGTCTGATAACATTTCCGCCGCACGTTTAGACATATTGCCGAGAATTTTATCTTTAAGGCTTTCATCCGCACCTTTAATTGCGCGCATAAGTACATCTTGTTGTACTTCACGTAATATAGCTTGAATACCTTTGTCGTCGACATCTGCCAAGTTATCAAATACAAACATAAGGTCTTGAATCTGTTGGCTCATCTCTTCGTCATGTTCACGGATTGAATCCATCAACTGGCCTTCAATATTGGTATCCAAGTAGTTCATAATATCGGCAGCAGCTTTTAAGCCACCCATTTTCGCAGCTTGTGCACCAGCTTGACCAGCAAACTGTTTCTCCATAATTTCGTTTAATTCTTGTAATGCCGCTGGTTGAACTTCTTCTAAGTTCGCAATACGCATCATCAAGTCTAAACGCACTTTTTCGGAGAACTGACTCATAATTTCAGCTGATTGTTCAGGCTCTAAATAAGCCATAACTATGGTTTGAATTTGTGGATGCTCATTACGGATAATATTGGCAACCTGTTTTGAGTCCATCCATTTGAGTGAATCAAGACCTTTAGCACCACTGCCCATGATAATTTGTTCAATTAAATTACCGGCTTTATCTTCACCCAGAGCTGCAGTTAATGCTTTACGTACGAATTCAGTGCTTTGGAAACCGATTGTGCTGAAGCGTTGAATTTCGTCGATGAACAACTTATGGATAGCGGTAATTTTCGCTTGAGAAAAATCATCAAGCGATGCCATCGCCATACCTACTTTTTGCACTTCTTTTGGTTCAAGATGTTTTAGGATCTGGGCTGCATCTTCTTCAGATAAACTCAAGAGTAATACAGCCGCTTTTTCTATCCCATCTAACCGCGAAATATCGTAGGATTCGCTTTTTTGTTCTTCGTCTTTAGGCATCTTCGTTTAACCACGCTTTAACCACTTGTGCTGAAAGAATTGGTTCGTTTGCAACCAAGGCTCTTACCGCTTTCAATACGTCTTCGTCTTTGTGTAAATCAGGTAGCATCAAGGTACCATCTTGATTAAAACCAACAGCACTCGCATCAAAATCTGTGGTTAACATATCAAGGGTTTCGTCACCCAAATCTATACCTGATGATAATGAACCGTCATCAAAATCATCAACAACTTCTTCTGGATAAATCAGCTTACGCAACATAGGTCTGACGACCATGACTATCAGCACTATAATAATCAGTGTACCTAATGCTAATCGAACTAATTTACTAAACCAAGCTTGTTCGTAGAATGGTGTTTGTTCCAAATCCCCTAAGTCAGTACGCACAAATGGTACTGTCACTACTTCTAAGGTGTCACCACGCTGAATATCAAAACCAATGCCGCCTTGTAATAATCTACGTATATTCGCCAGTTCTGCCGTTGCTCTAGGTTCATAAGTCGTTTCGCCAGATTCAGCATTTGTTTCAGGCAGATAGTCAACTGCAACTGATACACTTAGTCGGCGAATAACCCCCGTTTGTTGACGAGTATGACTTATGGTTGTGTCTAACTCATAGTTACGGGTCGCTTCTCTGTGGCTCTTACTTGGATTAGCCGAACCGTCGCCACCTTTTGCTTCTTCCGGTATGTTTGAATCAAGTGGCGGCTGGTTAGTTAAAGCGCCTGGAATGCCTGCGACTATTCCACCCAAGGAATTGGTTTCAACCGTCATCTCACTGCGTACTGCAGGTAAGTCTGGGTTATAGCGTTTTTGAGTTTGTTCAACTGCAGTGAAATCCATAGTAACGTCAACTTGCGCTGTATAGTTACCTAATCCCACCACAGGAATTAATATTGAGTCTATTTTTTCTAAATACTCAGCTTCACGTTTCTGTTCAATTTCGTATTCTTTGCGGCTGCGCGCGGATAAGTCGTTTTGTGAGCCTGAATTTAATAAACGACCATTTTGATCTGTAACCGTTACGCGAGTGGGTTCTAAACCTTGCACTGCAGAAGAAATCATATCAACCACTGAATCGATTTCTTCGGATTTAAGTACCTTGCCACGTTTCATGGTTAAAACCACAGTCGCACTAGGTTTTTTCTCATGGCGTGCAAAAACATTTTCTTTAGGGATAGCCAATAATACTTTGGCGCGTTGAATAGAATGTAGCTCTTCGATTGCACGTGCTAATGATTGTTCACGGCTATACTTTAAACGCTCCATCTCAACACGTTGACTGACACCAAAACCCATATCCGTCAATAAAATGTCGTCGCCAGTAGCCGGGCCTGAAGTCATACCCGAGCGGGTCATTTGTAACTTAATGTCTTGGTATTGGTCTTCAATAACATAAACAACATCACCTTCTAGGCGATATTCAATTTTTTGTTGGTCGAGAAAATCAAGCGTTTGAATCAGCTCGTCGGTTTCCATTTTACCCAATGGCCGAAAATCTGGCTCACGTGCCCAGACAATAATAAATACAGCAATAGCCAAACAAATTGCCAAAGCCAAAATCAGCGTAACTTGACGTAATATATCTACACTGCCCAAGCCGCCTAAAAAGCCAGACTTTTGTTCTTCTGATGAGATATCTGAAGACGTTGCATCATTTGCATTACCGTCGTTGACCATTATGTCTGTCGATGCGCTCTGTTCTGCCACTGTTATTTACTCCAACAAATTCCGCTGTATTAAACAGGCATTTGCATAATTTTGTCGTACGCTTCAATTACTTTGTTGCGCACATGTACTGTCGCTTCAAAAGCAATGCCGGCTTTACCTTTTGCAATCATCACATCAGCAAGTGAAACACTTTGATCACCCATTTCAAACTTAATCGCTTGCGCTTTAGAATGGTGTTGTAAGTCGTTCACATTGTCGATTGCTTTGTTCAACATATTGCCAAAAGTCGAAGGCGTCGGATTTTCAACTTTAGGTGAGATTGGTAATTGATCAGCAGAAATATCTTTGCGCACTTGCGTAGCTAAAGCTTGCATTTCCGCATATAGATTATTGTTTGCGCCAATTTTCATTGTGAGCCCCACTTACGTCAAAAATTTGATTATTTGTTAACTTAAGTGGGGTAATGCACAGGTTATGCCAAAATATGTTTTAGCAATTATTCTGGTTCAATAAACTCAGTGCCCCAGCCGTCGTATTCAACCTGATATTCTGCTGCAAGTTTTTCCATTTGATTCACTTGGGCTTGAATAACTTCAATGTCCAATTTACATTCAGCAATCACATCAAATGCAAGAATTTCTTGACCATCATCTGTGTCAAACTCTTCGGCATCTGTTACTTCGTAGTTTAATTTAAACGCGGCTACTGCGGCCTTTTCCAACTTATCGAAATTGGTCGAAGAAAAATGGTGTTCAATTGTATAGATAGCATCTAAGTCGCTGCCATCTTCTATCAACATATTAACTATATTAGTGGTAAAACCTTTAGGATCGTCGATATAGTCCATCATTTTGATGCCCCTTCAGAATGATTTGTTTGTGGCAGTATATGTGCATTGAGTTGGTCAGCTTCAGCATCTAGCTGTTTGAGCTTATCTAACATCAAGCTATGATAATCTTCGCAAGTTTGTTTGAGGTTTTTCTTCTGCTCATCACTCATATAAGTGGGCGCCATCACCTCAATAATAACAGTACCATTTGACCAACGATTCAACTTAATTTTGTTGCAAGTTGTACTCATTAATACTGGAACGATAGGCACATCAGCTGCTAGCGCTAACTGAAATGCGCCTCGCTTGAATGGCAATAAACCTCGGCCATAAGAGCGTGTACCTTCAGGGAACATCCACACAGAAACTTTTCGTTTTTGGATAATCTCTTTAGACGTTTTTAACGCCGCCATAGCTTTTTTGCGATTTTCGCGATCTATTAAAATATTGCCCGATAACCAATACAATTGGCCAAAAAACGGCACCCATTTTAGACTCTTTTTACCTATAGTAACTGTGTTTGGCAGTACACTACCGCACAAAGTAAAAATATCGTAACTGTTCTGGTGGTTGGCAATAAATACCGCTGGCTGCGCTTTATAGGCATCCGGATGGGTTCGAAATACCAACTTGATGCCTAATATCTTGGCGGCTTTGCTGTAAGTTTTACCTAACCAATAAACATTGTTGGAGTGAAAGGGTCGAACTAAACAAAATAAAATTCCGAATACACTGGCAAAAATTACAAATATGCCGAGTAAAATAACTCGAATAACAGCTAACACTAATACACTTCCTAATTAATCTTGATTATCTTGTAACGGCTCATCGGTAGATGATGCTTCAATAAGTAACTCGTCAACACGCTGTAAACCACGTGGTAATTTGTTACCGCGGCGTCCGCGTTCACCTCGATAGTGTGACCAGTCGTCCGGTTTTAACGACATTTTACGTTTACCTGCCACTAATACTAAACAGTCGTTGTTATGTATTAACGCAACATGTTTAACAAATTCTTCGCGATTACGTGCACGCTCAGACGGCACGCTAATAATTTTGTTACCTTTACCTTTAGCTAAACAAGGCAAATCAGCCACAGGGAATAACAACATGCGACCTTCATTCGTGATTGCAACAATCAGTTGCTCAGCAGCTGATGAAACTTTTTTCGGTTGCAATACTTTGGCATTAGCTGGCAAAGTTAACACAGCTTTACCATTTTTGTTTTTACTAATCAGATCAGCAAACTTAGCAACAAAACCGTAACCTGCGTCAGAGGCCATTAAAAACATATCTTCCGGTTGAGCAATGACCACTTGCTCAACACGTTCTCCTGCGGCTACAGTAAAGCGTCCTGACAAAGGTTCACCTTGGCCACGTGCTGACGGTAAAGTATGTGTGTCAGTAGCAAAAGCACGACCACTTGTATCAACAAATACACTAATTTGATTAGAACGGCCGGCAGCACTAGCAAGGTATCCATCACCTGCTTTGTAGTTCAGTCCAGCAACATCCACTTCATGGCCTTTAGCACAGCGCACCCAACCTTTATCGGATACCACCACTGTGACGGCTTCGCTTGGTACTAAATCTTTTTCACTTAATGCTTTGGCTTCACCGCGTTCAACAATTGGCGAACGGCGCTCATCACCATATTTTTCAGCATCTTGTGCCAATTCTTTTTTAACTAACTTTTTAAGCTCTGATTCTGAATTTAAAATGCTTTCAAGCCATTCACGCTCTTTTTCAAGTTCCGCTTGTTCAGCTTTAATTTTAATTTCTTCAAGCTTAGCTAAGTGGCGTAGTTTAAGTTCTAAAATAGCTTCAGCTTGTTTGTCGGATAATTCAAAACGGCTCATTAATTCAGCTTTTGGATTATCTTCAGTGCGAATAATGTGGATCACTTCATCTATATTTAAGAAGGCAACTAACAAGCCTTCTAAAATATGTAAACGTGCTAATACTTTATCTAAACGATATTGCAGACGTTTAGTTACTGTATCTAATCGGAATTGCAGCCATTCATTGATAATTTGCGGCAATGATTTAACTTGAGGACGGCCATTTAGGCCTATCATATTCAAGTTAACTCGATAACTTTTTTCTAAATCTGTGGTTGCGAACAAGTGCTGCATTAACATTTGCGCATCTACTCGATTGGAACGAGGCACAACCACTAAGCGCACTGGGTTTTCATGATCAGATTCATCGCGAATATCCGCCACCATAGGCAATTTTTTCGCTTGCATCTGTTGCGCAATTTGCTCTATCACTTTGCCGCTAGACGCTTGATGCGGCAAAGCATTTATAATAATTTCGCCTTGGTCGACTTCATAAACCGCACGCATTTTAATTGAGCCACGGCCAGTTTGATAAATTTTTTCGATATCGGCACGCGGCGTAATAATTTCAGCTTCAGTTGGAAAATCAGGCGCTGGAATAAAGCTCATGATTTTCTCTAAACTTGCACCAGGATGGTCTAACAAATAACGAGCTGCATTAACAACTTCTTTGACATTATGCGGTGGAATATCGGTTGCCATACCAACCGCGATACCTGTGACACCATTTAATAAGATGTGAGGCAAACGCGCGGGTAAGTTAATTGGCTCTTTTAACGTACCGTCAAAGTTAGGGCCCCATTCAACCGTGCCCATGCCAAGTTCACTTAATAAAACTTCAGCAAATTTAGACAAGCGCGCTTCGGTATAACGCATAGCAGCAAAAGATTTAGGATCGTCAGGTGCACCCCAGTTGCCTTGACCATCAATCAAGGGATAACGATATGAAAATGGCTGCGCCATTAACACCATAGCTTCATAACAAGCAGAATCACCATGTGGATGAAATTTACCTAATACGTCACCTACGGTACGCGCTGATTTTTTGTATTTTGCTGCGGCAGATAAACCAAGCTCAGACATTGCATAAACGATACGACGTTGTACTGGTTTTAAACCGTCAGAAATGTGTGGCAATGCCCTATCCATGATGACATACATGGAATAGTTTAAATAAGCATCTTCGGTAAACTTACGCAGTGCTATTTTTTCAATACCATCTTCACTAATTTCAATTAAATCAGACATATTTGATTCTTCTTCTTGTATGTTTTAGCCAATAGTCAAGTTACGCATGCGCCGCGCCTTTGAACAAATCATAAAAGTTTGCTGTAGTTGTGCGCGCCAATTCTTCAAGAGATACACCTTTTAAATCTGCTACAAACTGAGCTACTTCTCTAACATAAGCAGGTTGATTTTGTTTACCTCGATAAGGCTTAGGCGCTAACCAAGGTGAATCTGTTTCTACCAATAAATTTTCAATAGGTAAAGCTCTTACAACATCTCTTAATTCACTGGCGTTACCAAAAGTGACTATGCCAGAAATTGAGATCATAAAATTCATATCAATTGCCGCTTTAGCCATTTCTAGCGACTCAGTAAAACAGTGCAGCACACCACGAGGTTTTTCTGCATTATGCTCGCGTAATATTGCGATAGTATCTTCGCGAGCATCGCGCGTATGAATAATCAGAGGTTTATCAAGTTCATGGGCTATTTGGCAATGATTGGCAAAAGAAGCTTGCTGCCAAGCTTTAGTTTCGTTGGAATAATAATAGTCTAAGCCAGTTTCGCCGACAGCCACCACACGTTTGTCGGCAGCAAGTTTGCGTAAATCATCAATCTGATACTGACACTCATTATGCAGTGGATGAACGCCACAAGACACAGCGACATCCGAATACGGCTCAACCGTTTGCAGCATATTTGGAAAATCATCTAAAGTAACACTGACACATAAAAATCGCTCAACACCACGGGCGCGCGCTTGGTCAATGATTTGTGCTAAATTTTGTGAATCTTCAAGTTTCAGTCTGTCTAAATGACAGTGTGAATCGACTAACAAATTAAACTCCAGCTAGTTGGTTCATTATAAGGTGTAGGTTGGCTCGGCTGAGTTGAGCATTGGGCCTAAGATGGTTTCTATTCTGTCTTTTAATTGGTGTTTATCATCAATAAAAGCAACACCAACCCCTTGCGGTGCGCTGCTGTGCGAAGCCGGGGGCGTCACCCAACATACTCGACCTGTCACAACTATTGGCTCTATAGCATTCGGCAATAAAACATTTAACGCCAACGAGTGTCCCATCTCGTATTTACGATTAGTCACAACGAACAAGCCACCTTCTTTGATAAATGACATATAACATTTATATAAGGCATGTACATTATTAAACTCTAAGACCAACTCTTCCATTCAATATTCGCTTTTAACTCTTTGACCAAAACTAACCCGTCACTAGTATTTGACGCATTCTAGAACATAAGCCACTAAAGAGTAACTTTTTATTCATACCTGATTGTAACATGAGCTGTTTACACTGGGTAACTTGCTGGTACAAGTCGGATATTTTAAGCCGGATAACAGCGCTGTCCGCTGTATCAGCTTGGCTGGTTTTTAGCTTATTTTCAAGCCAAGCGGACGCAGCATACTCAAGCCATTCTAGTTGCTGAAATACCTTGTCTTCATTAAATTCTTGGGCAAATTCTGCCGCTGTTAACTTGCCAGCCAATAAAGCTTTAAAACCTTGCAGAAATGCTTGCTGCGCTTGTTGCATACCATTATTAATATAGTCGACAGTCAGTAATGGCGAAGCTATCAGCTTAGGATACACCTTGTGAAATTCATCTGATGTAAGCTGCTGTTCATTCAGCCAAGTAGTTAACTCATCGGTTTGTGGTGGGGTAATTTTATACTGCTGTAAACGGCTAATAATAGTTGGCAATAAACGACTAGGATGTGCTGAAGTTAAAATAATAAATTTTTGCTGACCAGGCTCTTCTAAAGTTTTAAGCAAAGCATTGGCCGACGCTTCTGTCATGCGTTCACAATCCGGCACTATGTATACTTGTGCGCCAGCAAGTTGTGATTTTTGCTGAGATTTAACAACCAGCTTTCGAATTAAATCAACCCCTATACTTTTAGCATTTTCATCTTCGAGCATTAGATAATCTGGATGAACCTGCCCAGCAAATAAATGGCATGCTTTACACTGGCCGCATGCTAGTTGCGCTTTAGCTTGATTGACTTGCTCACAGAGCAGATTCTGCGCCAGTTGCACCGCCAATTGACGTTTACCAAAACCTGTCGGAGCAGTAATTAACAAACCGTGATGCAAGCGAGCTTGTTGGTATTGCGCTGTTAATTTAGCTGCGAGTTCAGTTAACCAAGGATATAACATAATTAAAGCTCGATTTATTCCTAAGCAAAATAACGGGTTAATATCGCACGAATATCAGCATGAACTTGCGCCATATCTTGCTCGGCGTTTACAGTTTCGATATTCGCTTCGCTGTTAGCGATATCTAGGTAAGCTTGACGGGTGCGTTGGAAAAATTCAATTTGTTCTAGCTCAATGCGATCTAACTCACCACGTGCTTGCGCTCGGCTTAAGCCAACTTCAGGACTCACATCTAAATAAATAGTTAAGTCTGGCTTAAAGTTTTTCAACACACATTGGCGTATAGGTTCAATTAAATCTCGAGAAATTTGTCGCCCACCACCTTGATAAGCACGTGATGACATGTCGTGTCTGTCACCCACTACCCATTTTCCCGAAGTTAATGCAGGGCTGATCACATTATGAATGAGCTGCGAGCGGCTGGCATACATAATTAATAATTCGGTTTCTGCAGTCACTTGCTCTTGTTGCTGTACTGATTTAACTAAACTACGTAAATTTTCGGCTAATGGTGTACCACCAGGCTCGCGAGTTTGCACAAAGTCTATACCTTGTTGCCGTAAAAAATCCGTTACCACAGAAATTGCGCTGCTCTTACCCGCGCCTTCAAGTCCTTCAATAACGATAAATTTACCTAAGTTCATAGTTAATTATTTGCCTCAGCTTTTAATTTTTTTAAATATTGTGCAACTGCCAAATTATGTTGACGTAAGGTTTTCGAGAATACATGACCACCATCACCACTGGCAACAAAATAAAAATAATCAGTATCTGCTGGTGCAAGAGCCGCTTTAATTGCAGCTAACCCAGGCATAGCAATAGGTGTGGGTGGTAAGCCTTTAATCACATAAGTATTGTATGGCGTTGCTTGTTTTAAATGCGCTCGGGTGATGTCACCTTGATACTCAGCACCTAAACCATAAATAACTGTTGGGTCTGTCTGCAAACGCATTTTTTTTGCCAGTCGATTATAAAATACAGAAGCGACTGTTGGCATTTCCGCTTCAATTGGCGTTTCTTTTTCGATAATTGAGGCCAAAATTAATGTTTGATACCAACTGAGTTTTGGCTCTGCTAATGGGGCAAATTCGCTGTCGCGTAACTGTGCCATTTTATTTAATGCTTGCCCCAAGATTGTTTTATCTTTGGTGTTTGCCGCAAATAGATAAGTATCCGGAAATAACAAACCTTCAGCATGCAAATGCGGTTTAATTTGTTCGGCTAACCAAGTTTGATAATCTGTTTGTTGTACCTGAGGGTGATTTTGCAGCACAGCTTGAATTTGCGCAAAAGTACTGCCTTCAGCAAAAGTAATACTGAAAAGGTGTTGTTCACCGTTGCGAATTTTGGCTAATACTTGTTGCGCGCTATATTGACCATCAAATAGATAAGTGCCTTGTTTTAGCTGGGAAAAATCTGGTTGTAAACGCGCCTGTATACGCAAGTACCAGTGCAGCAATTGACTGTTTGGTAACAACTGCTGCTGCATTAACTGCTGAATAATTTTTTGAAACGACGCACCTTGGTTTATGGTAATAAGTTGCTGCTGCAACTCAATTGGCGCAGAAAAGTCTTGTTTAACTTGGTTATATGCAATGCTGCAAGCAATGGAGATTATCAGCACTAGTGCCAATAATACTCGACCAAACCATTTAACCATGGCTTAACCCTTGTAATCCTTTTATAAGTTGTATAGCTAACTGCTGATTTAATGCTCTTCCATCGATAGATTGCACACAAACAAAATCAATCAATGCATTACAAATCACCGCAGCTTCAATATCCTTGATCTCTGCTTTGGTTATATGTTTTTGTCTGATAGTAAATTCGCTAGATTGGCTGGCTTGTTCTAATAACAAGGCTCGTTTTGTTCCAGCAACCCCTGCGTATGTCAAATCGGGTGTGCACCATTGGCCTTGGATGCGGACAAAAATATTAGCTAATGAAGTTTCAATTAAATGGTTTTCAGTATCAAAAACTAGACCATCAACAGCACCTTTGTTAGTCAATTCTTGTTTAATAAAAACTTGTTCTAACCTATTAGTGTGTTTTAAACCAGCCAGCAGAGGTTGACGTGCCAACTGTGTATCAAGCGAGATCAGCGATATACCATCAGGATATGAAAATAATTCAGCATGCCAGTCGCTTACGTATATTAAGACAACAGGTTCGATATCTGCTGCAAAAGCATATCCACGCTGGCTTTCTCCACGGCTGACTAAAATTTTAACCACAGCATTGGCTTGCACTGCCGCTATTTTACTCAGTTGGTGGTAGATTAACTCTAGATCTAATGTTGGAAAAGCAAGGCGTTGGTTAGCAGTTAATAATCTACATCTGTGATAAGACCAATCACAAATTTTATGCTCGAGGATTTTTAAAGTCGAAAAATGGCCATCACCAAATTGTACAGCTCGATTATAAGCTGAAATTTGCTGTTGGCCATTGTGCGCTTGAATAATCTGCATCAGTGCAAATGCCCTATTGCAGTATTCGAATTAAACTTTGCGAAACAATAATGAACCGTTGGTGCCACCAAAGCCGAATGAATTACACAATGCATATTCAAACGACGCTTGACGCGCTTCATGCGGAACATAATCTAAATCACAACCTTCACTTGGGTTATCCAAGTTAATAGTTGGTGGAATAGCTTGGTCTTGCAAGGCTTTAACTGTGATAATGGCTTCGATAGCGCCAGCTGCACCTAATAAATGACCTGTCATAGACTTAGTTGAACTAACCATGACTTTTTTCGCATGGTCTTTAAATAAGTTTTTAACAGCATTAGTTTCAGCTTTATCACCAGCTGGTGTTGAAGTGCCATGCGCGTTCAAATAACCGACTTGTTCAAGTGATATGCCTGCATCACGAATCGCGTTCGCCATAGCAGCTTGACCACCTGCACCGTCTTCTGGTGGTGACGTGATATGGTGAGCATCGCCACTCATACCAAAACCAGTTAACTCAGCGTAAATTTTAGCACCACGCGCTTTTGCATGTTCGTATTCTTCCAACATCATCACGCCAGCACCATCGCCCATAACAAAACCATCACGGTCTTGATCCCATGGACGACTTGCTTTAGTTGGCTCGTCATTGCGAGATGACAAAGCTCTCGCTGCCGCGAAACCACCTAAACCTAAAGGCGTAGTTGCAGCTTCTGCACCACCGGCCAAAATAGCATCGGCATCGCCGTATGCAATCATGCGCGCAGCGTGACCTATGTTGTGAACACCTGTAGTACATGCAGTTGTGATCGCAATATTTGGTCCTTGTAATCCAAACAGGATAGACAAATGACCTGAAATCATATTGATAATAGTTGACGGCACAAAAAATGGTGACATACGCTTTGGACCGCTGGCTAATAATTTAGCGTGGTTTTCTTCGATTAAGCTTAAACCACCAATACCAGAACCGACCGCAGCACCTACACGATGTGCATTTTCTGCAGTAATTTCCAAGCCTGAATCTTTAAAAGCTTGAATACCGGCTGCAACACCGTATTGGATAAAAGTATCCATTTTTTTAGCTTCTTTCTTTGGAAGATAATCTTCAAAGTTGAAGCCTTTTACCAAACCACTGATACGAGTTGAAAAGCTGCTGGTATCAAAAGTATCAATAAGTTGAATACCACTTTGACCCGCTAATAATGCTTTCCAAGAATCGTCTACTGTATTACCGACAGGAGATAACATTCCTAGTCCGGTGACAACGACACGACGTTTTGACACTAGATTGCCCCCAGGAGGAGTGAATTTGAAAGGGTGATGAAAAAAAGGCGGTTTACACCGCCTCTATAAAATTATTCTTTGTTAGCAACAATGTAATCGATAGCTGCTTGAACAGTAGTAATTTTTTCAGCTTCTTCGTCTGGAATTTCAGTATCGAATTCTTCTTCAAGAGCCATAACTAATTCAACAGTATCTAAAGAATCAGCGCCTAAATCGTCAACAAAAGAAGCTTCGTTTGTGATTTCTTCTTCTTTAACGCCTAGTTGTTCAACGATGATTTTGTATACTCTTTCTTGGATGTTACTCATAATATAAGTTTCCCTCAGACATTGTGCACCATGCACAATTTTGCTGTAGTTTATTAAAGTCAATAAATCGGTTGCAAGCTTAATGCTTTGCTTTCGCCAACTGGTCTAACCACCAAGGATTTAACCAGTCACCGAATGTAAAATCCGAATGCGTGCGAATGATAACCCTATTCGAGTTAAGAATCTACCCGCAATTAGGCCATATACATGCCACCATTCACATGAATGGTTTCACCTGTAATATAAGCCGCTTCAGGCGATGCTAAAAATAGCACAGCTGCAGCAATTTCTTCCGGCTGACCTAAACGACCCGCTGGAATTTGCGCAAAGATAGTGCTTTTCTGATCGTCATTCAACTCTTTTGTCATATCTGTATCGATAAAACCTGGTGCTACAGAGTTAACAGTAATGCCACGAGATGCAACTTCTTTAGCCATAGCTTTGGTAAAACCAACTAAACCTGCTTTTGCAGCGCAATAGTTAGCTTGACCCGGGTTACCAGTTGAGCCAACAACTGAACCTATGTTTACGATGCGGCCATTACGCTTTTTCATCATGGCGCGTAACACAGCTTTAGATAACTTGAATACTGAAGTTAAGTTAGTGTCGATTATATCCGTCCACTCTGCATCTTTCATACGCATTAATAAGTTATCGCGGGTAATACCAGCGTTGTTTACTAATACATCTATTTCACCAAAATCTGCTTTGATTTGCTCAAACACAGCAGCAATAGAAGCATCGTCAGTTACGTTTAAAACTAAACCCTTACCATTGTCGCCTAAATATTCAGAAATAGCTGCCGCGCCTTTTTCAGAGGTTGCTGTACCCACAACTTTAGCACCTGCTGCTACCAATTTAAGTGCGATAGCTTTACCAATACCTCGGCTCGCACCTGTCACTAGTGCAACTTGTCCGTCTAATCCAGAGAACATAAATAAATTACCCGTTTAAAAATGATTCTAATGAAGCCGCATCATTTATCGATACAGCTGATAAAGATTTTTCAATGCGTTTAGTTAAACCGTTTAGTACTTTACCTGGTCCAACTTCAACTAAATTCGTAACACCTTGACTTGCCAAGAATTGGACTGTTTCAGTCCAGCGCACTGGGCAGTATAATTGGCGTTTTAATGCATCTTTAATGGCTGCAGCTTCTACTTCAGCTTTAACATCTACATTATTCACAACCGCAATTTTTGGCGCTGATAACTGAATATTGTTCAAAGCTTCGGCTAACTTGTCTGCAGCTGGCTGCATCAAGCTACAGTGAGAAGGGACACTGACAGGTAAAGGCAATGCACGTTTTGCACCTGCGGCTTTACATAATTCAGAAGCTTTTGCCACTGCATCTTTATGTCCAGCAATAACCACTTGGCCAGGAGAGTTGAAATTAACCGCAGCGACCACTTGATCACCACTAGCTTCAGCACAAGCTGCTTTAACTGCGTCGTCATCTAAGCCGATAATTGCAGCCATAGCGCCGACACCTTCTGGTACAGCTTGTTGCATCGCTTGGCCACGCAATTCAACTAATTTGACCGCATCTTCAAACGCAATCACACCAGCAGCAGTTAACGCTGAATACTCACCTAAACTATGACCTGCTAAAAACGCAGGTGCTGCTACGCCTTTTTCTTCCAATAAACGGAAAATAGCTGTACTGGCAGTCAATAATGCAGGTTGTGTGATTTGTGTTTGGTTTAATTTCTCAGCTGGGCCGTTTAATGCCAATTCAGCTAAGTTGTAACCTAAAGCGTCAGACGCTTGTTCAAATGTTTGTTTGACTACGGCATGTGTATCAAATAAATCAGCTAACATACCTACTGTTTGAGATCCCTGTCCTGGGAATACAAAAGCTAATTTTTTATCAGACATAAATTATCTCTGTGTTAATTTCTAATTGAATTCTGAGTTCTGAACACTTAAGTGTTCATTTTAGTATTTGATTAAAGCTGAAGCCCAAGCAAATCCACCACCAAAAGCTTCTAACAACAAGGTTTGGCCACGTTGAATTCTGCCGTCTCGAATCGCTTCATCTAATGCGGTTGCAACAGAAGCCGCTGAAGTATTGCCATGTTTATCCAAAGTCACAACAACTCTGTCCATGGTCATATCGAGTTTTTTCGCGGTTGCTTTAATAATTCTGTAGTTTGCTTGATGCGGTACTAGCCAATCTACATCAGATTTTTGTAGATTATTCGCAGCTAAAGTTTCTTCAACAATTTCGCTTAGCTTGGTTACCGCAACTTTAAATACTTCATTGCCTTTCATATAACCATAAGCTTCGTGCACTGAAGCTTCAACACCACGCTTAGGCAAATCAGCCCCAAGTAAATCTGCATGGCGGCCGTCAGCATGAATATGAGTAGATAAGATCCCCGGCTCTTCACTGGCTTCTAAAATACAAGCGCCAGCTGCATCACCAAACAAAATAATCATGGTGCGATCTGTTGGATCTAACAAACGTGTTAGTGCGTCTGTACCCACAACTAATACACGTTTTGCAGTGCCCGCTTTGATAAACTGATCAGCAACACTTAATGCATAACAGTAACCTGCACAAGCGGCTGCAATATCCATAGCCGGTACACCAGGTAAACCGAGTAAATTTTGAATTTCACATGCAGCACTTGGCAGTGCTTTTTCCCAACTTGTGGTTGCACATAAAATTAGATCAATATCTGCTGCTTGAATGCCCGCTGCTTCAATTGCTTTTTTAGAAGCTTCAAAACCCATAGTTGCAACATTTTCATGCTCAGCAGCTATACGTCTTTCATGAATGCCAGTGCGTTCAACAATCCAATCGTGGCTGGTTTCGACCATTTTTTCTAGATCTGCGTTGGAACGCACTTGTTCTGGAAAATAACTACCTGTGCCGATAATTCTAGAATACATACTTATTGAGACCTGTCAGTTAACGCCTGTTCTATTCGATTACCAATTTTTTCTGGTACTTGATGGCGAATTTCGTTAATCGCTTCCTCTAACGCGTACTTAAAAGCATCTTTTGAGGCATTACCATGACTCTTTATGACAATTCCGCGCAATCCTAACAAACTTGCCCCGTTATACTGGTCGGGGTTCATTTGTCGATAGAGCTTTTTTAACATAGGAAGGGCAATTGCAGCAAACACTCTGCTCCACCAATTTTCATTGGCGAGTGATTTAATTGTTTGAATAACCGCTTTTGCTAAACCTTCACATGCTTTCATTGATATGTTGCCAACAAACCCATCACATACAATGACATCGGCTTTGTCGTTAAAAATATCGTTTCCTTCTACATAACCTATGTAGTTTAACGATTTATCTTCTTTCAACAAGCGCGCTGTCTTTTTAATTGTGTCACTGCCCTTTATTTCTTCTTCGCCAACGTTCAATAATCCGATGCGTGGATTTTTTAAATCGTTTTTCTCAGATAACACACTGCCCATTAATGCAAATTGATGAAGTATATGTTCATCACAAGCAACGTTTGCGCCTAAATCTAACACATAAGTTTTATGCCCAAGCGAACCTGGAATAGCGGTAACTAGCGCTGGTCGTTTAATACCCGGCAGCATTTTCAGTACATAATAAGCCATAGCTAACAATGCACCTGTGTTACCCGCACTGACACATGCTTGTGCTTTATTTTCTTTGAGTAAATCAAGTACCACACGCATTGAACTTTGGGTTTTATGCCGCAATGCTTGAGAAGGCTTTTCACCCATAGAAACAACTTGTGGGCAATGAATAATTTGCAAACGTGCAGCAACACTCGCAGCAGCGTTTTGTAATAAAGGGGTAATTTGATATTTATCGCCGCAGGCAATAATGGTTAATTGGGGATTGTCAGCTAACACTTCGAGCGCAGCTGGAATAGTAATGGGAGGCCCGTTATCGCCCCCCATTGCATCTAACGCTATGGTTAGATTCGTCAAAGCTGACCTGCTAGCTTAAACTACTTTTTTGCCTTTATAGTAACCATCAGCAGTTACATGGTGACGACGGTGAGTTTCACCAGTCTCAGTGTCAATTGAAAGAGCAGCAGCAGTTAAAGCATCGTGTGAACGACGCATGTCGCGCTTTGAGCGAGATTTTTTGTTCTGTTGAACAGCCATTACAGATCTCCTGTTATTTTGGATTCTTTAAACTTTTCAAAACGTCAAACGGATTCGATGGTTTTTCGTAAGCTGCTTTATCTAGCTCCCCCCAAACCATGTCTTGTTCTTTGATTGCGCAGTTTTCAACTTCATGTTTAGGTATTAATGGAATTTCCAACATTAATTCATCTTCAATTAATGCACGTAAATCCACTAAACCATAATCATTTGCCTCGACAATAGCGTAAGTGCTCGGAACTAAGTCTTCGTCTAACCGCATTGTTTTTGGCGTGAAGGTCGCTGACAACTCTATGTGTATAGGCATAGGTTGACCACAGCGCTCACATGTCACATCGACATCCGTCACAGCATTGATGAGCATAACAGGCAGTTTTTGCTCATCATAGGTACATCTAAGCGAGACATCAACTTGCCCTGTTTCAGACAATACAGCCTCGCGTAAACGCGTTAAATCTTCCAGTCGATAAATACCGTTATAGTCAGAGCGCTTTTGGGCACTTTTGACTGGATCCAGCTCAACTGGCATTTTTACCTTTTGCATAGGGCGCGGATATTATCGATCTGCCCTTGCTTAGTCAAATGAAAATAGGAAAAATAGTATAACATTTTAAAATAAGCGCGAACTTTTATGTCAAATCATCAAATTGTATTAGCTTCAACCTCTCCTTTTCGTAAAGCTATCTTGGAAAAATTGCAGTTACCTTTTAGTTGTTGCAAACCTGAAACGGACGAAACGCCATTAGAAAATGAATCTGCAATCGAGTTAGTTGAGCGTTTAGCTCAATTAAAAGCACAAGCTGGTTTTAGCCTTCATCCAAACAATTTTGTAATCGGATCTGATCAAGTGGCTTTTTGTGATGGCGAGATTTTAGGTAAACCAGGTAACTTTGATAATGCCTTTGCGCAATTGAGTAAATTATCTGGTAAAGCAGTTAAATTTTATACCGGACTAGCATTAATTAATCCTGAAGGTCAGTTAAAATCATCGGTTGAAGTGTTTGAAGTGCATTTTCGTAAATTAACCTCTGATGAGATAACTGCCTATTTGCATTTGGAACAACCATACAATTGTGCGGGTAGTTTTAAAAGTGAGGCTTTAGGTATTACTTTATTTGATAAGTTGCTAGGGGATGATCCAAATACTTTAATTGGTTTACCACTGATAAAGTTGTGTGCGTTTTTCCGAGCCTTTGGGTTTGATCCTTTGATTCAGAGCCGTTAACTGCTAGAAAGCCTGAACTGAAAATCGCTGTTAGCTCTCGCCAAATAGCCGTATAGGCAAATGGGATACTCCTCTCAAAAACGCTGCAAGTCCGTCCTTGGAGCGCTCTCACAAAACATCCATGTTTTGTGAAGTTTTGTTCGGAGCATACCCATTCACCTACACTAACAACAAAGTTGCGGCACTTTTTGGCTTTTAGAAAACACCAATGTTAAAAAAGCCGAATTGAATGCTGACTTTCTAAAACTTCACAAGATAGGGCGAGCGAAGACCGAAGCACCGCTTCGCAGCTAAGCGAGGTGGAGCTATGGATAGCGACAGGAACCAAGCTTCATGGACGAATAGCCCAGCGACTGCTACATAATGCAATTTAGCGATTTTAGAAAATTACACTTCAATTCGGCTTGGTGCACCGAACTTGCATAGCCATTACACACGAGCGCAATAACACCAAACGAGTGTCAGCGTAACAACACAGAGCTTAGTGCTCGGATATCATCCGCAACTGCAATGGGCGATAACTTAGTTAGTGTAGCTGCGTCATCTACTCCGCAAGTCACACCAATTGAATCGATACCAGCATTTAAAGCCATTTTTAAATCATGCACTGTGTCACCCACCATAACAGCTTGGTGTTTAGCCATAGCTAAATCTTTCAATAGAGTTTCCAACATGGCAGGATGCGGTTTAGATAGAGATTCATCCGCACATATACTGGCATCGAATAAATGTTCTAAACCAGTTGAGTTGAATACCCTATTTAAACCTGCACGTGACTTACCTGTAGCAACGGCTAATAAACATCCAGCGTTTTTTAAATTAACCAACAGCTCTTCAGCGTAATCAAACATGGGCGTAGGCGTCGTATCCAATTCAACATACTGGTGGCTATAACGCTTAACTAATTCAGGATGCAAACTTTCATCTACATCATGGAATAAAGTTGCGATTGCCGTCGGTAAACTTAACCCTATAATTGATTTAGCCGCTTGTGCATCAGGAACAGGAATATCCAAACTTTTGGCTGCGTTTTGCACGCTTGAAACGATGCGACCAATCGAATCCATCAGCGTACCGTCCCAATCAAAAATAACTAATGGGTATTTAGCTTGCAAACTATTCACTCGGTAGGCGCTCCAAAGCTTGGGCTAAATTAGCTTCTAGTGGCGCTTCAACGCGGATCGTCGTTTGCTCTTTAGGATGGATAAAACTGATAGAGGCTGCATGCAAAAATAAACGGTTTATACCAACAGCTTTCATTTTTTTATCAAATTCCGCTTCACCATATTTATCATCTAACGCAATTGGGTAACCAGAAGCGGCTGCATGTACACGAATTTGATGGGTACGTCCGGTAACAGGAAAAGCTTCAACTAAAGTGGCACCCTTATACTTATTCAGCACTCTAAAACGAGTTTCACTTGGTTTACCTTGTTTAGCATCAACCCTTACAACCCGTTCGCCTGAAGCTAAGGTATTCTTAAATAGAGGTTTTTCAACAACTCTTAATTTGGCTGGCCAAGCGCCACTGACCAACGCCCAGTATCTTTTGTCGACTTGCTTCGTACGTAATTGTTCATGTAACGCACGTAAAACCGAGCGTTTTTTCGCAAAAACTAAACAACCTGAGGTATCTCGGTCTAATCTATGCACCAACTCAAGTTGTTTTAATTCTGGACGGATCTGGCGCATGGCTTCTATTGCACCATAATTAAGTCCCGAACCACCATGCACGGCTAAACCGGACGGTTTGTTTAAAACAATTAAATATTTGTCTTCAAATAAAATTGAGCGTTCAACCAAGTTTTTCAGCTTGTCACCAACCATAACCTCGTTGTCTTTTTTCTCTTCAACTCGGATTGGCGGCAAACGTAGAACATCACCCGCTTGCAATTTATATTCTGGTTTAACGCGCTTTTTATTCACCCTAACTTCGCCTTTGCGCAAAATGCGATAGATCAGTGAAGTGGGTACACCTTTTAATTCTCTTTTTAGCCAATTGTCTATTCTTTGACCAGAATTATCTGTATCAATGTCAAAATAACTTACCGACCCTCGGTCATTTGAACTCATATGTAAATATCTTTCTATAAATGATGAATTTAGATTGCCGCTATGGGCAGAGCTTTGCTATATTTTCACTGATGGCATCCATGATTGCCAGATTTTTTCGAAAACGTGTCAAAAATACACGATTATTGGTGGTGACATTCGGACTGTGTAAGAGGCTTTAGTGCTGCAACAAACTGGTCATTTTTGAGCATAAACAGTTTGTCTACGCATTTTTGTACCAAACGAAGTGTGTAATTTTTCGAGAGGTGGACAAAACACTAACCCCAACAGCGAATGCCGAGTTATATAAAAGAAACGCCAAATAAGCTAACAGATAAAACTGAAATAAGCTGTTTAGACCAGAAAGCACATTCGGCTAAACAACAGAAAGACAAAACCTTGTTTGCACCATTAAGCTTAAGTTGCAAACGGAAGGAGCTATAACAATACGATTATCAAAGAGGATTTGTTAAGCCTAGTTGCTATCATTCAGCCAAGGTTTAAGCTCCCTAGTGTATTAGCACAAGGTTAATTAGGATTTCTGCACAAATAGCAAAGACACTCGTGAGAGTGACTCTTCAGCTGAGACTATTGGTAGACAATTTGGCGTTTCATATTGGTGAAAAAAACAACTATGAAACGTATGTTAATTAACGCAACTCAGGAAGAAGAGTTGCGCGTTGCGCTGGTTGACGGCCAACGCTTATACGATTTAGACATTGAAAGTCACGGTCATGAGCAAAAGAAAGCAAACATCTACAAAGGCACAATTACCCGCGTAGAACCAAGTTTAGAAGCCGCTTTTGTTGACTATGGTGCTGAGCGCCATGGCTTTTTACCGTTAAAAGAAATCGCAAAAACTTATTTCCCTGAAGGTTATACTTTCCAAGGCCGACCAAACATCAAAGATGTGGTTAAAGAAGGCCAAGAAGTTATAGTGCAAATTGATAAAGAAGAGCGTGGGCAAAAAGGTGCTGCGTTAACTACTTTTATCAGCCTTGCAGGTAGCTACTTAGTTCTAATGCCAAATAACCCAAGAGCAGGTGGTATTTCTCGCCGCATCGAAGGTGATGAGCGCACCGAGCTTAAAGAAGCCTTAGCTAAATTATCTCTACCTGATGGCATGGGCTTAATTGTTCGTACAGCTGGTGTTGGTAAAGCTTACGAAGAGCTAGAATGGGATTTAAATGTTTTATTAAAACATTGGCAATCAATTCAAACAGCAGCGGATAGCCGCCCTGCACCATTTTTAATTCACCAAGAAAGTAACGTCATTGTTCGTGCAATCCGCGACTATTTACGCCGTGATATTGGTGAAATTTTAATTGACCACCCTGCAGTTTACGAAGATGCAAAACAGCATATTGCTCTAGTGCGTCCTGATTTTGTTAATCGCGTTAAAATGTATCAAGGTGAAGTGCCGTTATTCACACACTTCCAAATTGAAAGCCAAATCGAATCTGCGTTTAAACGTGAAGTGCGTTTACCTTCTGGTGGTTCAATTGTTATTGATCAAACTGAAGCATTAACCTCTATTGATATCAACTCATCTAAAGCAACTAAAGGTGGTGATATCGAAGAAACAGCTTTAAACACCAACTTAGAAGCTGCAGACGAAATTGCACGTCAATTACGTTTACGCGACTTAGGCGGCCTGGTTGTTATCGACTTTATTGACATGACACCTGCGCGCAATCAACGCGAAGTTGAAAACCGTTTACGTGATGCTGTCCGCTCTGATCGTGCGCGTATCCAATTAGCCCGAATTTCACGTTTTGGTTTATTGGAAATGTCGCGTCAACGTTTACGTCCGTCGTTAGGTGAAAGTTCGAGTCAAAGTTGCCCGCGCTGTCAGGGTACAGGTGTAGTACGTTCAACTGAATCTCTTGCTTTATCAGTATTGCGTTTATTAGAAGAAGAAGCGATTAAAGAAAACACAGTGCAAGTTCAAGCTCAAGTACCAATTGAAGTTGCAACTTTCTTATTAAATGAAAAACGTGGTGCGGTGCGCTTTATTGAAAAAGGCCATGACGTTCGTATCGTGGTTGTGCCAAATCAACATATCGAAAGCCCTAACTTTGAAGTAGCGCGTATTAAATTAGAAGATACAGGCGACGAGCTAAGCTACAAATTGGTTAATGCGCCAGAACAAGATATGACAGTGGCGATTTCTCCGTCAATTAAACCTTTGGCGAAAAAAGAAGAGCCTGCATTAAAAGGATTTGCTGCGCCTGATGCACCTGCACCAGTAGCAGTTGAACCAGCCGCTCGCCCAGCACCAAAACAACAAGACAAACCAGCAAAAGGTTTATTTTCGAGTTTGTTTGGTTGGATAAAATCACTATTCGCAGCAGAGCCTGAAGAAGAAGTGAAAAAGCCGGCGAAAAAATCTCAATCGCGTAGCAATAATAACAATGCTAAGCGTAAGAACAATAATCGTCGTAACAATAAACCTCGTAATAAAAAGCCAGCAGAGCGCACGAATGAGCGTGGTAATAAACCAACTCAAAAAGCGCAAAGCGACAATGCTGATAATACGAACAAACCAGTACGCGAAGAAAAAGTACAGGAGCGCAGAGCTAGACGTCAGCAGCGTAAAAAAGTGCGTGTTGAGCAAAACAAACAGCCACAAGAAGTAACTGAGCAAAAATCAGCTGCGCCACAAAAACCGGCTGAACAGCAGAAGCCAACACAGCCACAACAAAAAATTCAGCCAAAAGCTGAACAAGCTGATGTAGCAGCTAAACCACAGGAAAAACCTGCAACCCCAGCACAAGCTGAAAAGGCGTCTCCTTACGCAGCAGCAGTTGAAACTATTGCCCAAGAGCAACAGGTTGAAACGGTTCAACAAACGGAACAATCGCCTGCAGTTGAGCAAGTTCAAGCTAACACGCCAGTTGATAATACTCAATCGGCCGAAAGTTCTGAACAAGCACCTGTGGCTGAAAAATCAGAAAACACTGCTGAGGCAAATACTGAAGAGCGCCCACGTCAACGCCGTGGTACGCGTCACTTACGCGCAAATAGCCAACGTCGCCGTCGTAATCAAGAAGAAAACGACAATCAAGACGTAAATAATGGCCGTTACGACAAATACTACCGCAAAGACACTAAACAAAGTGAACTTGCGTTTGAAGTAATGCAGCACGCTGAAGTTACAGAAGATCCGGTAGAAAGCCGCTACCCTGCGGCTGAAACTGCAAAAGCAGCTGAAGAATCAGTACAAGTTGACAGTGTTGAATTACAGAGCACAGAAGTTGAAGCTGACGCGGTTGAAATAACAGCTACAGTTGAAACAACAGAAGAAATTGTTAAATCTGAGCCAACAGAGACTGTTGAAAACGACAACGCAGAAGTTCAAGCTGAAGAAGCTACAGACGTAGCTGTAACAGCCACTGTTGCTGAAGCGGAACTAACAACTGAAGCGGCTGTACAAGTAGAGGAAGCTGAAGCAGTGCCAGTGGAGACTAACATTGTCGAAGAGTCTGACGCTCCTGTTGTAAAAACTGCAGCAACCGATAGTCCTGAACAACAGAGTGACTCTGCTCAAGTACAACAGACTTTGCCTTTAGATGAAGAAAATGAAGCTGTTGTAGAAGAGCAAGTAGCAAAAACAACTCAAGTTGTCAGCCAATTAAAAGGTTTTGCTTCAGCGCCTATTTCACAAACAGTGCCTGAGTCTATCGATGTACAAAAAGCATTGTCTATCAATGTTGTACCACAAACTAGCAGAATCCCACTGAGTGTTTCAGGTAAACAAGGTGGTGCAAGCGCTCCTAGTAGCCAGTCGTCATCTCCTGCTACCCAAGCAAGACAATAAAGTTAACGGCTAGTTAAAACATTTAAAAGCGGCTCATTTGAGCCGCTTTTTTTGTTTTATGGGTTTTAACACTACTCCGTTTATCTTTATAGCCCAATGCTAATTTACGTACATAACCAATAACTGGATGACTAGCGAGTTCACTGTTATAAGGAAATATAATAAGCCCCTAACGTGCGCAAGGGATAGATGAAACGAGTGCGCTGGCTTAAACACCAACGCTGCTGTAGGACGGCTTTAACCTATAGATGATGTGCTGTTAATTGCTAACACTTCGGCAATTGGCATTGGTTTAGCATAATAATAACCCTGCATTAAGCGACAACCTTGGCTGTGTAAAAATGCGCTTTGTTCTTGAGTTTCTACCCCTTCAGCGACAATTTCTAAGCCGAGTTTAAGCGCCATAGCGATAATCGCACTCGATAGTTCCATATCTAAAGAATCATGTGGAATATCTTTGATAAAGCTTCTATCAATCTTAACGCAATCGATTGGGAAATGTTTAAGGTATGCTAACGATGAATAACCAGTACCAAAATCATCCATAGCCAATTTAATGCCTTCAGCTTTGAGCTGGTTCATCACTTCAACCGCTTGTTTGGCATTCTCCATTAATAAAGATTCAGTTACTTCAAACTCAATTTGGTTAGGCAATACTTCAAATTCATGAATGATAGCCATCACATCATCAAAAAAGCTCTTCGCGAATAACTGACGTGCCGAAATATTCACAGCTATGCCGTCAATGCCATTTTCTGACAACTCTTGTTGGTAAGTTTTAATGTATTGGCAGACTTTACGTAAAACTAATAGGCCAAGCTCATGAATAAGGCCAGTTTCTTCGGCAACGGCAATAAATTTATCAGGCGGAATAAAACCTTCTTCGGCGTCTATCCATCGAACTAAAGCTTCAGCCCAAACAAAGCGCTTTTTCGAAGCATCGTATTGTGGTTGTAAATAAACCATAAGCTCATCTTCGATGATTGCACGTCTAAGTTTGTGCTCTAATTTCACCTTATTCTTGATTTCTGAATCAAGTGTATGACTGAAATATACAGCTTGATTACGGCCATAATCTTTAGCTTTATATAAAGCAATGTCGGAGTTTCGCACAAGATCGCCAACCGTGTCGCCATCTTTTGGATACACAGCCACCCCGATAGAAGCAGTGACGTCTAATAATGATTGATGCTCTAAAGGTGTGAGCACAGCTTTTAACAGGCGTTTAACCACAGCATCCAAATCCGCAATAGTATCTACGTCGCGAATAAGAACCATAAATTCGTCGCCGCCCATACGTGAGACAAGATCATCATCTTCAATTACTTCAGAAAGCTTATCCGCAACAGATTTTAGCAATTCATCTCCAAATTCATGGCCTTTGGTGTCATTGACACGTTTGAAGTGATCCAAATCTATCATTAATACGGCTAGCTGCTGCTGCAATTTATTCGCATTGGCAATTTCTAATTTTAAGTGTTCATTGAAAAATCGTCGATTGGCCAAGCCGGTCAGAGGGTCTTGAAACGCCATACGCTCTAATTCAAATCTTGCATCTTTAAGTTCGGTAATATCCAGCACCGAGCCTATATAACCTGACAACTGGCCATTATCTAACGTAATCGGCGATATCTTTTCTAAAAAGTTTTTGCGGTTGCCCTGAGGCGTCGCAAATCTATATTCGACCGAACTAGATTGATTCGAGGTTTTCGCATGTTCAAACACTTGAATGGCACGCAGTTTATCTGAATGAGTAATTTTTTGTTGGTACTCATCCATATTGATAGGCAACTTACAGCCTGTCATCTTCTGCCATGAGTTATTCACGTACAAAAAATTATCATTTTCGTCGCGCAAGAAGATGCCTATGGGCGCTTGGTCCGCTAAAGTACGGAAACGCTGTTCAGATTCGTGCAGCATTTTATGCTCGTCAACTAGGCTATCCAACATGGTATTAAATACATCAACCAGCTGACCTACTTCATCGTCTTTGGCTTTATAAGCTCTAATATCGGAAAAAACATTTTGTGTGATATGTTGAGCTGTTGTATGCAAATGCTGCAATGGTGCAAGCACTCTTTTGAGCAAATGGTTGGCAATTATGTATACGGCAAAAATAGCCAGTAGAATCGCAGAAACGATAACAAGTATGACGTGTTGTTGGGTGTTGTCGACATAATCTAAATTAGAATATATCCGTAGCGCCCCCATGATCTCGGTTCCATCCCACACAGGTTTGACGATTTGCATACTATTGTCTAAATACAGGGTTGTGGAATGGGCTAAATCATTAATTTGTGGCTGACAGGTTACTTTGCCCGCTTGGCGATAATAATGAGCAAAAAAAGCTCTATTTTGCGCATATAAACAAATAGCCTCAATACTTTCATGGAACTGAGCCGCAGATAAGTTGGTTGTTGCCGCGGAAACATCATTAAATACCAAGGCTGCAATTGTTCTATTTGCTAGAATTTCACCTATTACATTTAAGTCGCTGGTTAATTTCTCTTTGGCTAAATCTCGCTCCACAACCGAAATGGTAAAACCTATTATGGTTAGTGTCGCAACAAAAAGAATCAGCAGGCGCGAAATAATGGCAAATTTTAATGAACGCTTAACTAAGTTCATTTCTCTGACCTGATGACTTTACTTGCAAGTTCAAGCAAAGAGGAACTAAAAGTAACTTTTCGTTTCTCGGCGAGAATTAAATTGACGTTAAATCCGATTCTTTTGTCATTTTTAATTAATTCAACTACATAATCTGCATTTGGCTGTGTACAACCATCACAAATGCTTAAACCTTGGTATTGGTTAAGTATCGCGTTGTCAAAGGAAAAATCTTCCCCAGTAATTAAAACATCACATTTAGCCAATCTTTGACTTGATACGTTTGCATTTGCAATAACGGCGAAGTCGAGCGTATTGCCTTGCACCCTTAAACTGGTTGAGACTTGTTTAAGTTTGGATTCTGAATAGGGTTCACCGACTGAACACATGCGTATTTGCCCTGCGTCACTATCGATAGCTATTTTGGTGTAGCGTAGAATACCAACAATAACCGCAGCCCTTAAACTTGCTTCGTCAGGCTGGTTCATCAAAGCCTTGGCTGGCTTGACGTATAATCCGGCTACCAAGCAAAAAATGCAGGATAACAAAGCCGGAGCAAAAGTTAATTTGTTCGTTAAAGTCATTTAATGTCCATAGCCCTTATCACCTTCTCCATGAGCGGTGAATACTGCAATTTGTGAATTAGGCCACAATTGTATTTCTAGCATAAGCATGATGTATAAAATACCAAAACGCCAATCAATTGACTTGATAGATTGACTGAATCACGTCGCTAATCGCTAAAATCTAGTCTCACTTATAAAAACCCATAAAGTTTAACAACTTAATTTGAGTTTCGATAGTAAAAATTACTTTACATTGCACTAGCAATATTTTCTGCCAAGCTTAACAAACCTTGGGTCATTGCATCAAGCATTGCGGGATAGCCCTCCTCTGCTTGTTTAATTTCGATTAAGAATGGCTGCTTTATTTGCTGGTCTATGACAAAAATACCTTGCAGTGTGACTAAGCCTGCCGTGCTACCGTGCAATTTATCAAACTGTATCGTCACATTTGCCGATTTGTTTAATAATTTAAGCTGCTGAACAAAAGTTTGTTTAAGCATATATTCAAGCGGCTGCGCCCACCTATGATAATGGGCGAAATAAACTCGAGCGTCGTCTTGCATCACCACCAAATTCTCTTTTTGTAAAAATGGCGCTAAGACTATTGTTACCTTGCTTTCAGTAGCTAACGCTGCCGAATTGGCTTGGTTTTCCGCCTTGGTTGGTATAGGTAACACATAATAGTTTATGCTTGGTTCCGGCGACGAACTGCAGGAGATGCACAAGACAGCTGTTAATATTAGCCATATATATCGCTTATATCGCTTCATACTATTTTTTTGCTCCAGGAATAGGATCAGAACTTCTCGGCTGACTGAAAATTAACGAATCAGGTTTACTCTCTAGCGTATCAGCAACTTTTTTAACACTATCTAAAGTTTGGTTTAATTTAAGCATAGTATCTTCAACCTCGGCTATGGTTCCGTCAGATTTACCTAGGTTCTCAACCAAATTATTCAACTTGCCAATTAAATTAGCTAATTGCTGCGGCAAATTGTGTAAGGCTTCATTTTGCATAAACCCATCAACTGAGCTAGCGACTGATTGAAATTCAGCAGCCATCAACTCTGCCTGAGCAATTAACGCTTGAGCTTGCTGTAAGGTAGTCGAAACTTGGTTTACTGTTTCATTTAATGGCAAGTTCGCCAGTTTGTTAGCAAAAACACCAAAATCCGACAACATTGAATCTAGGTCATCATGCTCAGTCGGAATACTAGGGTAATCCCCCACATAACCTAGCTGACTGTTGTTTTCTTCACCTGCAGGATAAAAATCAAGCTGGATGTAACTTTGACCTGTTACTAAGCTACCCGTTTTTAATGCTGCTCTTAATCCATTGCGGATATGCGTATCTAGAGTAGTTAACATTTGTTTACCAGCTGCAGGTGTATCTTGTCCCAACAAACGTGCTGGGTCTAAGCGTACTAACACAGGTACTTGGGGTTGCGTAGCTATATTAAAGTTATTTTCTGGCAAATACTTAAAGCCAATATCAACTACAGTACCGATACGAACGCCCCTATACTCAACAAATTCGCCGATATTTAATCCTCGTATAGAGCGATTAAATAACAATATAAAATCTAGGCTGTGTTTGAACGGATGCTTTTCCATTTCAAGTTTATTCCGATAGAGCTGAAACTCAGTGCCATCGCTAATTGAGTCACCTTCAGGCATGCCAAACGGTAAATCAAACGCTATACCGCCGGTTAAAGTGCTTTCTATCGCGTCAGCAAAAACTTCTATGCCCTGTGCATTAACGGCAAAACTTACACCGCTGCTATTGTAAAAACGGCTGTTGCTTGTCACCATTTGATCATAAGGTGATTCGATAAAGATATTGGTTTTAATGCTGTTTGGACTCAGCACTTCAATTTGAGTGATTTGCCCCACTTCAAAACCTTTATGGATTATCGGGTCGCCGGCACTGAGTGAATCAATTCTTTGGCTCAGCAGGTATAAATTGACCCCTTGTTTATTAGTTCGAGTGAGTGGTGGGTTATCTAATCCAACAAACTCTGTTTTTCCTGGGTAATCTTTACCCGGTTCTAGCTCTATGTATGCACCAGACAATATAGTCGTTAACCCTGAAACCCCTTTTGCACCAACTCTAGGTTTGACTACCCAAAATTTGGAATCTTGTCTAAGTAAGTTTTCTGCTTGAGGTTTAATTCTGGCAGTTACATTAACTGTGGTTAAATCGCGGTTAATTTCTACTCGCGTTACCACGCCTACATCAACGTTTAGCGTTTTAATTTGAGTTTTGCCCGCTTCTATCCCTTCAGCACTGGCGAAACGAATTTGAATTTCAGTCCCTCTATTTAAATAATGCTGTGTGACAAACCATAAACTCACTACCAGAGCCAAAAACGGTATGAGCCATACTGAGGATAATTTTGTTCTTTTGGTAACTTGTGGGGTCTGCATAAACTTCCTAACGCTCTAAACTATCCCATATTAATCTTGGATCAAACGACTCTGCAGCCAACATAGTGGCAATTACAACACAGGCAAAAGCTAAACTACCAATTGTTGGCTGGATGGATAGTAAACCGCCTAGTTGCAGCAAAGCAACCAATATCGCGACAACAAATACGTCTATCATAGACCAGCGACCTATCCATAAAGTTAATCGATACAATGACGTACGTAGTTTCAGCGTTTCAGTCAAATTTAACTTTAGCGACAAACACAACCACAATAACAACAGAATTTTTAGTATAGGAATAATTATGCTGGCGATAAAAATGATAGACGCAATCACGTACGATTTTTGTTCCCACAGCTCAAATATTCCTCCAACAATTGTACTCGCAGTTTCTCGACCAAAGGCAAAAGTGGTCATAACGGGAAAAACATTGGCTGGTATATAAAATACAATCGCCGTGATTAACCAAGCAACTGTGACTTGTATGGACTTAGGTTTACGCAAATAGATTTTGCCACCACATCGACTACAAACACTCCAAGATATTGGATTGAGTTTGTGGCAGTGCAGACATAAAGTGAGCTCTACATCTTTTGCTGTTTTAATATCTGATGACATTTAATTTTATCCAAATAGCGCCAGAATCTTTGTCTATCCAAATTGGCCAATGCGGCAGATAAACACAAACTAAAGCCGATATACGCCCAAATACCAACACCCAGTTCAATAGTAACCATAGAGGTAAGTTTAGTGAGGCTTGCCAACATAGCAACTAGATAAACATCGACCATTGACCATTTTTGCAAAGAAAAAACCAAACGCGCAACAAAATTGGTTTTTGGTAGCAATATTCGATAAAAGATCATCGGCAGCAACAAATAAACTAGCAGTAACATCAAGATAAACGGCAATAGCAGTACAACACAAAGTACAATAAAACCGAGCAACCATTCGCCATGGACGAAAAATGCATATGCAGCTTCGAGTAATCGCATTTGGTTTTTAAAGCCGGCTTGCTCTGCTGAGATCATTGGAAAAAAGTTAGCCGCCATAAACAATATAATACTGGCGGTAATAAACGACAAAGTTAACTGTAAACTATGTTTAGGCCGTGACATCAAATGATTGCCACAGCGTTTGCAATGAGCCTGCTGAGCGTGATTAAGTATTGGATACTCCATCAATAAATCACAATGTTCGCATGCAATAAAATTTCGCATTAACTCGGCTCGAAGTTAGAGAAATCTTCTAATAAATGAGCGATATTACGCACAGCTTGCTCACCTATTTTGATTGCTTCTTCTGCTCGGTTGAATTCGAGAATACCTATATGAGCAACTTTAGGCTGTAACAAAATATCAGGTGGATCGGCCATCAGGCGACTGCGCGTGATATGGTTTTGCATTATATCTATTGCGCTGGTCGCAACAGCTATCATACCGGGAGATTGGTTGGTGCCAACAGGTATCTTTTTAACCCATTGTTCGAGAAACCCCTTACTTTCACCGAGTAAATCCTGAAACTTGTTTGGTTGCTGATCATAAGCTTGTTTATTGCTATTGCCGCTGGTATTTTTTACATCTAGCGAAGGGTTGTGCCCCTCTGCAAGCCTACCGCCGTTTAAATCAACTGCAATCACTCGATTAGCCCCCAAAGCGCGACAAACAGAAACCGGCACAGGATTAACAACAGCTCCATCTACCATCCAGTGACCTTCAATATATTGTGGCGCCAAAAATCCAGGTATTGCACAGGAGGCTCTAATGGCCTGCAACATAGACCCTTGGGTAAATACGTGCTCTCGTCCTGTGTAAAGCTCAGTAGCAACAGCGGCATACTGAATTGGACATTCTTCAATTTTTATTTTACCTATGGTTTGTTCTAATCGATTGTAAAGTCGACCGCCAGAGACAATCCCCCCACGTCCCATACCCCAATCTAGTAAGCGCACCACATTCCATGTATCTAACGACAAAGCCCACTCTTCTAACTCAACCAATTTATTGGTGGCATACGCAGCTCCAACCAGTGAGCCAATAGAACAACCTGCTATTACATCAGGTTTAATACCTAATTTGTTAAGTTCTCGTAAAATTCCAATCAAAGACCAGCCACGCGCAGCGCCGCTGCCCAAAGCTAAACCTAGTTTATGTGATGATTTTTTCTGCATTACTGATTTAATTTCATCCTAATTTTTGTTAATTCTACTCTGTGTCCTAAAAGAAATACATATTTGCCGTGCAGGACAAAAAACTTGATTTATACTCAAATAAACGAGAATATCTATTCATGTTGTTAAGCAAGTGTTGCACGACACTCTCTCATGGATGTTATTGCGATAATTAGGGCTGTACGCATAAATTAGTTTAAATAATTTTAGCTTTGGATAAATAGATGTTTTTTTACGCTGCAAGACAACCCATATTTGATCAAAATAAGCAGTTGTTCGCATATGAGCTACTATTTCGAGATAGCTTAGAGAATGTATTCCCAAATATTGATGGTGATCAGGCAACTTCTAAACTAATAGAAGCGAGCCAATTTAACCTAGGGTTAGATGATTTCACCGACCAACATCCAGCTTTCATAAACTTTTCGGACGAATTATTAATAAAAAAATTCCCAAGTTTGATCCCAAAAGAACAGCTGGTTGTAGAAATACTGGAAACTGCGAAACCAACGAAAAAACTGTTACAAGCGGTCACTGAACTTAAGCAAGAAGGTTACACAATTGCTTTAGATGATTATGTACACGATCCTGTATGGCTGCACTTCTTCCCATATATCGACATTATTAAAGTTGATTTTCGTGAATCGTCGCATGAAGAAATTCAGCAGATAGGCAAAATAGCCGGAAAATACGACATTAAGTTATTGGCTGAAAAAGTAGAAACCTACGAAGAATTTAACAGCGCGTTAGAATGGGGTTTCACCTACTTCCAAGGCTACTTTTTCAGTGAGCCTGAGGTAATGCAAAGCCGAGCGTTGGCACCTTCTCAAATGAGCTTAGCTGAGTTGTTGTATGAATCGTCTAAAGCTGAGATGGATTTATCTGCCATCATCAATATCTTTCAGCGTGATGTAACACTTTCGTTTAAGTTATTGCGTTATGCAAACTCAGCGATATTTAAACGCCGCGGCGACATAGAAACAATAAAACAAGCTTTGGTTGTATTAGGTCAAGCTGAGCTGAAAAAGTTCTTAGCTGTATTATTTGCGGCACAAATAAACTCAGACAAACCGGTCGAATTGATTAGATTGTCAATGAGTCGAGCGCATTTTTGTGAATCTATTGCTAAAGACCATGGTCAACTCAGAGACTCATCTATGGCATTTTTAACCGGCATGTTGTCTGTTATCGATGCAATTTTAGATGAACCAATTGAAAGCATAATGACTAAACTGCCGTTGGCTCAAGAGATTAAATCAGCACTAATTCAACGTGAAGGTTTATTAGCAAACTATCTAGATTTAGTTGAGCACTACGAAAAAGCTGAATGGGTTAAAGCAGGACTACTGATAGAACGCTTAACCTTAAATACTGAACAAGTACCTGACTACTACCACACGGCCATTCAATGGTCGAATGACAGAGCAAGTGAGTTAGCGGCTAATTAGTCGCTAACATCCTGCTAGCTTTCGATGCTTTAACCTTTTCACCTACTTCTCACCAATTGATACCCTTCTTACACTGCTAAATCAAACCAGCTAGCTTGAGCAGTGCATATTTCGCAAGCACAAAATCAAAAAACAAATCGGTAAAAACAAAAAACCCGACCAAAGTCGGGTTTTTGAAATTACTAGTTACCTAGATATTAGGTATTGCTACCACCAGTGTTACCACCGCCAGTACCACCAGTACCACCAGTACCACCAGTACCACCAGGGTTAGTACCCGAATCTATAAGATCATCACGAGCGTCTTGTGCATCTTTCACTACAGAGTCTTTGTTTACTACCGATGGATTTTTAGTAACAGGTTTAGTAATGCTAGTTTTGGTTGCACTACTTGTTACTTGCTTATCAACTACAGTCGCTACCTTTTGGAAAATAACCACATCAGCATCACTAACAGCTGCTGGCTGTTGGATAGATTTTTTAACTGTGCTAATAACTTCTTTAAGCTTTTGCCCCAAGTTTTCACCTGAAGCAGCAACACCACCTAATGCAGCGTTAACAGAAGCTAATTTCTTACCCGCGTCTGATAAAGCATTAAATTTTGCGTTACCTTGTTTAGCAGAACCTAACTTCAGTTTAGTGAAGTCTACATCTGCACCGATATCAGACTCTTCTAAGCCTAAAATAGTTGCAACAGCTTTAGAAGCACCTTTAGCTTTAGTTGACAATTGTTCAGCGGTTAAAGAGTCAGTTAAAGTTTCATCGGCTTCGATTAAATCAACTGTTAAAGTCGATAGTGCACTCGCATCTACATCAGGTAATGCAACACTTGTTTCTTCGCCAGCAGGCACTGGTGCTACAGCAATAGTTTTAAGCTCAGTACCATCTAAATCGAACGAACAATCTTCATTGCCAGCGTCATCATAAACGTCACAATCCATAGAAGAAGTAGAGTTTGCGATAATACGTACAACAATCACTTTACCAAATGCACTAGTGTTAGTGATATTTAAGGTATACTCACCGTTGGCGTCAGTAACTGTTTCACCAACAAAACCTGTTGCTCCGCGGATGTCGTTTACGTCTGCAGTTGAACATGCCGTCTTAGCGATACAGGCAAATACATCAGCGCCAATCAAAGCACCTTTAGTTGCCTCACCTGTTACAGAGATTGATTGAGTAACTGGGTCTATCGGATCGACAAAAACAGGATCGCCATCACCTATAAAGTTACAACCAGTTAACGCGAAAGAACCAGCCAAAGCTAGTGAAATTGCAGTGTGCTTAAATGTTAGTTTCATTTTTCAGCTTCCTTGTATTGAGATCTGAAAGAAAATTGGAATTCAGGTTGATTAAAAAACAGTTGGGGTAAATTTGCAAGTGTCTTTTTTGTGACGGCTTTGCCACTTCACAACTTTATGCCCATTCTACTGCTAATCCCCTAAGTTGCAATAGCTTACATTACTCAATCACAAAATTTTGTTTCAATTTGTTAAGTGTACCTTTACCAATACCTTTAACCGACTTTAATTGTTCAAAACTATCTAATTTTCCGTTTTCTTTTATATAGGCAATTACAGCTTTAGCACGTGCTTTACCTATACCTGGCACCTTAACTAATTGCTCGTAACTAATAGTATTGAGGTTAAGTTTGGTGGTGGCTTCATCTGTCTTAGCAGCTTGCACAACAGATGTAGCAGAGTGCTCAACGTTAGCAGATAAATGGGGGGCAAAAGATACGCAAGTTGCAAGCGCAACGACTAATGAAGATTTTCTCATTGGACTATTTCCTTAATTTCCTTGTTCCATATAGACGCGTAAAAAACGCATTTCATAGTCTAGTTCAGCTGTTATTACTTAACCATCGTCAATTAACAATTCCTTATAAAATTTTGGAATACTTAGCTCATAATTGTACATAAAGGAGAGATTTAGCAAAGGTTTATAAGCAGTTACCCCATAAAAATTATTGCAAGTATCCGCCGGGTAAATGCCAATATGCTCAAAATGTTCGGTAACCGGCTTAATTTCCCAGCCCTTTTCACCTAGAGTAAGAAAAGATTTCATATCCGAGATATGTTCAATCCATTTCATATGCGGTGCTAGTGCCTGGTAAGCGTCTGCTACTGAGTTAAACCGAGTGCCATCTTTTATCGCGACAATATTGTGCCCCATAGCCCAAATATTTTGTCTGCTATTTACTCTAGTGCATCTGATGTTAGCGGTTTCTGCACGCAGTGCATATTCATCTTCAAAGCCAAGCCAATGAGCAATTTCATGCTGCAGCAACTTTAAGCTAGCTGTTGGCGGCACATGAATTTGCTGTTTAAATCTATAAGCTTTATTAACTTGACGCATAACCAACCAATATGGCTGCGAGCTGTTTGTCAGATTGTGCTCTATCTGCTGTATATCGGCGCTCCAAACGAGGCGGCGAATGCAAAAACCTTCGGATAACTCCGCTTGCAAAAATTGCTTAGTTACCTGCGATAGCTGGATTAAATCCCAAGGGGTGTTGGCCAACAGTGTCAGTGGTTTATCGCACTTATTGGCTGGATTATTCACTGATGGCGAATCAAGTTCACGCAAGTTTTCCACATAATATTGCTGATATAAATTCCGCCAGTGGCTAATCCTTGGGGTTGAGTACTTCATAAGCAAAGTTTGCCATTGCTCAACTTTGTGCGTTATCGCATGTTTAACTAACTCATCGATTAACGCTTCTAATTGTTGTGATTTAGCTTGCGACTCTAGCTCTAATTCGTTTTCGAGAAAAGTCAAAGCTGTTAAATACATTTTTTGGGTTAACTGTTTGTCTGCGCCTTGCGTATCTGCCAATATACTGGCGTATTGCCAAGTATGTAGATAATCAATTGACAGTAACTCTGTATGCCACTGATTCGCATCAGCCAGATTTGAGCGAGCCAGAAAACGCATCGCATTAACATGGCCATGTTGGGCTAAATCAACAAGTAACCTTGTAGGATAAAGTTTGAAGCTAGAGCTAATATCTCGTTGGCTGGAAAATTGAATCAGTTGATTACGCAGCCGCTCGCGATTGTCGCTAGATAATAGCTGATACAATTCATCAAATTTTCGCCTCTGGTCCAGCGTTTTATCCGCTTGATTGGCTGACACTAACTTGGTTAGCGCTATATATGCTTTGATGCTGTTGGTTTGTTGATTGTTATGGCTGGTCAGCCCAATAGCTAGACTACAGCCAATAACTAGCAAGGCAACAAAACTAAATCCCAGCGGTCGAGCAAAACGCATATAAAAGCAAGCTAGCTTTAATGTACAGGTGCAACTTTTGGCAGCTCAGGGCCAAGTAGTTTGGTCAACTCTGTTTGTGCATATCTAAATTCAACAAATTGATAGACATGAGTGGAAATTGCAGCTTTGTAATAAAACTCGGCTTGCGCTAGTTGATCATGTAGTTGGTAATATTTAGCTATGTAAAAATACGCTTCACACAATTTTTCATTAAGCATTTGTTCAGACTGATTATTAACCGCTGCTAATTGCAAAAGTTGTTGTGGTGTTAGCTCGCCCGTATATAACTTGGTTAGCAATACTCCCCAGTCATCTTTATCTAAGCCTTGTAAACGCTGGCGTAGATTGGCTAATGCATCCATTTTATTTGGTAAATTTTGAGGCTGGGTTTGAGCTTGTTCAACAGCTAGTTCGGCAAAATACCACCACATCAAACGGTATGGATCTTGTGGATCTAGTTGGTAAAATGATTCAAAATCTTTTAATGCCAGTTGTGGCCTTTCACCATAATATAAAGCGATTGCGCGATTAAAATAGGCGTAATTATGATCGGCTTTGAGCTCTAAAACCGAATCAAATGCTTCGTACGCACGGCCAAATTCATTTTGCCTAACGTAATAAATACCCAAAATATTATAAGCTTCAACTTGAGTTGGATTATTTTCAATGGCTTGCAACATATCAAAATAAGAAAGGTGCATTAAACCAATTTCGTCATACAGAAGCCCACGACGAAAATACAATTCAGATTTTTGTTTTTCAGACAAATCTTGTTGCTGCAAAAAATCAGACAAACGGCGTATCGCAACTTGGTGTTGTACTGAATCTGCATACGAGTTAGCAATTTGAGTTAACTGAGGTTGTTTATTGGTTGAACTACAACCAACAAACAACAAACAGAGTGAACAAGCAGCTACGACTTTTGCGATAATATGCATTCAAGATTCTTCTTAATTTCAAATTGTTAGTGCTAAGTATAAACCGAGTCTGCCAGATTTGAATTGAGAAGCAAATAAATTTACACCGGGATCTCTATACCCATTTCACGCATTTTGGCTAATTTGTATCTTAGTGTCCTCGGGCTGATACCTAACTTGTCTGCAACTTTATTGCGTTTACCATGACAAGCTATCAAGGTATCTAAAATAATTTGGTGTTCCTGCTCGCGTAACTCTTTACCTAAACCTGCAGGCTTTTGAATATTTGTCATTGCAGGTAAAACAGCTGTATCTGTTTCAATTAATACATCTGCTTCATCTATTATTTGGTGCTGACACAATATCAATGCACGCTGCACAACATTGTCTAATTCACGTACATTGCCCGGCCAATCATGTTGTTGGAGTTTGTTGCGAGCGGCAACACTGAGTTTAGGTACTGGCTGAGCATTTTTTTGGCAGTGGCGCTCAATTAAATGTTCCGCCAGTGGCAATATATCCATTTTTCGTTCACTCAGTGGCAACCAAGTTAACGGGAATACATTCAACCTATAATACAAATCTTCTCTAAATAAACCTTCAGCGACGGCCAACTTTAAATCTCGATTGCTGGTAGCGATAACACGCACATCTAGCTTAATAGTTTTGCGCGCGCCTAAACGCTCTACTTCACGCTCTTGAATTACCCGCAACAATTTAGCTTGCAAAGCCAAATCCATTTCAGAAATTTCATCCAATAAAATAGTGCCCGCTTGTGCTTGTTCAAATTTACCAGGACAAGCTTGCAGTGCACCGGTAAATGCGCCTTTTTCATACCCAAATAAAGTGGCTTCTAACATGTTTTCCGGAATGGCTGCACAGTTAATGGCAACAAATGGCATATCTTGGCGTTTGGATTCTTGATGTATGTAACGAGCAAGCACCTCTTTACCCGAGCCACTAGGACCCAAAACCATAACGGATGCTTCCGATTGCGCGACTCTTTGTGCCAAGTTCAACAGCTGAATACTTTGACTGTCTCGCACTATCGGCTGACAGACTTCGACTTTTTCCGGCAATATATAGCGACCGACTAAGTTAATTAACACCTCAGGCGAGAAGGGTTTAGTTAAATAATCCACAGCACCAACTTTCATTGCGTCAACCGCACCTTTTATATTGGCAAAGGCTGTCATTAACAATACTGGCAGCTCTGGATATTTTGCTTTTATTGATTTAAGTAAAGATAAACCATCGTTCCCCGGCATCTGTACATCAGAAACCACCATACTGTAACTTTGTTTGTTTAACTTAACTAAAGCTTGCTCAGCACTATCGGCTTGATCGCAGTCAAAACCAGAGATAACAAGCGTATCCAAAATGGCTTCACGCAAATCAGCATCGTCTTCTACTATTAGAATTTTACGATTCATAACTCCTCTCCTCTCAATTTTGACCAGCGGCCACAGCAAGTTGCTGCGCGCATGGGAAACTCAACACAAAACGACAACCTGATACTTGGTTGGTAACGGCGATTTTCCCTTGATGTTGTTCAACTACAGCTTTAACAACAGCTAAACCTAAACCTGTACCTTTTGTTCGTGTGGTAAAAAACGGCTCAAAAATATGTGGGAAGTTTTTTTCGTCTATGCCCGGGCCATTATCCGTAACCACTATTTCAACTTGCTCTGGATATTTAGTAGACATTTTGGCACTGATAGAAATTTCAGCACCCCGGCCAATAATTTGCACACTGTTGTGAATTAAGTTTTGAATTGCACTAGCCAAGGCATTTTTATTACCGAAGATATTGATATCAGGCTCGGGTAATTCAACTTTCAGCACTGCGTGGTTTTGGCTAAGCATAGCTTCAGCACCAGATTGTACTTCAGTTAATAATTGCTCAAGTGACAACAACTCGGCAACTTGCTGCTGACCACTTTTAGCAAACAACAACATGTCGTTTATTTGTGATTCTAAATCCTTCAAACGCCCCATCAACTTATGTTGAAACGTTTGTTTCGCTGTATGAATAAGAGACGGATTTGCCAAGTTTGCTGCGTATAACATAGCCGCCGACAACGGCGTGCGAATTTGATGAGCAAGTGTCGCGACCATGCGCCCCAAAGTACTAAGATGATGTAATTGACTTACTCTAGCCTGTAGCAAGCGTGTTTGGGTCATATCAGTAAGCAGAATCAACTGACCAGATTCAGAGGTTAGCGCATTGGTTTCTAATCGTACGCGCCTACCATCAACCAGAGACACTTCATGGCCATCATCAGCTTGAGGATTAAATGAGCGAGCTATTATCGTTAACCATTTTTGCCCAGTTAATGGCTCACCCAGTAAATCAATCGCGATTTGATTAGTTCGCTCAACTATCCCTTGGCTATTAAGAATCACCACACCCGCTGGAATAACATCAATTAAGTGCACTAGCTGATCGGCTTGGCTGCGCAAACTAGCTAATTCACCAGCGTAAGCTTCTTTGGCTAGCGGTTGATTTTTAATAGAACTAGACGGCATGCTTGGCTCCGTGTCAAAAACTTGGTCATTAAAATACTAAGTTCTGTACAGCAAAGATGATGCCAATTAATTTTATGTTATTTTTCAGAAGGATAAGGAAAAACTTTGGGCGTCAGTGATATGACACCCGGTAGAATAAACACTTGGATTATTGGTTTAAACCGTATTTGCGCATTTTTTCGACTAGAGTTGTGCGGCGCATCCCTAACATCTCAGCAGCACGAGCGACTACACCATCGTGGAACTCAAGTGCTTGATTAATTAGGCTAACTTCTAAATCAGCTAAATATTCTTTGAGGTTGATACCTTCTTCGGGCAAAACATCCATAACAGAAACAGCAGGCTCTTCTTCAAAGTCGTCTTCATCTTCGAATGAGAATAGATCATTCAAAGCTTCGCGCTCTAGAATGGCTTCAGGATATTCAGGTTCGAATTGTGCAACTTCAATGTGCTGATACTTAACCGGTAAATCACCAACATCAACCACTTGGTTGGGATATAAAATGGTTAGGCGCTCGAGTAAGTTTGCTAACTCACGTACGTTACCTGCCCATTTGTGCTCCATTAAACTTTGCATGGCGTTATCGGTTAATTTGACGCTGTCTTCTTCACGCTCTGCTAACCTGTCAATTAGCGCTTGGGCAAGTTGTGGAACATCTTCACGGCGCTCGCGCAGTGATGGGGTATCAATTGGGAAAACATTGAGGCGGTAGAATAAATCTTCACGAAATTTACCTTGTTCTACCAAATCTTCCAAATTCCTGTGCGTTGCGGCGATAACTCTAACATCTGCTTTAACTTGTGTGGCTGAACCAACACGTTCGAACAATCTTTCTTGCAACACACGCAATAATTTAACTTGCATTGGCAATGGCATATCACCAATTTCATCTAAAAATAATGTGCCACCTTGTGCAAGTTCAAAGCGGCCTTTACGGCTGCTAATTGCACCGGTAAATGCGCCTTTTTCATGACCAAATAATTCACTTTCTAATAACTCGGCCGGAATAGCGCCACAGTTAACAGGGACAAAAGGCCCTTTTGCCCGTTTAGACAATTTATGAATAGATTGAGCAACCACCTCTTTACCTGTGCCTGATTCACCTAATACCAATACGTTGGCATCGGTTGGCGCAACTTGCTCTATCAATTTACGCACGGTTTGCATCTCGGCACTTTTACCGACTAAGGTGTGCAACAAATCTTTGCTAGTTTGCACTGCTTTACCTGGCTTATTACGTAAATAAGCTTCGCAATGATGCAGTGCTTGGGTGAGCTGTGAATAGTTAATACCGCCGTTTATCGCGGCAACCACGTTAGCAAATGCAGTTAACTCGGAATATCTATCTTGAACAATAAATGGTAGCTCTGGTGCGCCATTAATGAGTTTTTCACTGATATTGATATCACCAACAGCGCCACCTAACAATACAGCTTTCCACTGTTGGTGATCGCGTAGGTTTTGTTGTGCTTGTTCTGGGCTAACACAGTCGAAATCTTCGTCAATAAATTGCAAGATTGTTTTTAACTGTTCTAGTTCTGCTGATGCGCTATCAATTAATAAAATTCTTTTGGTGGATGCCATGCACGTCAATTTATTGTTATATATTTGCTTTGATAATTGGATTATTGACGAATTTTGCTAATTAATCCAGTTTTAACTTCTAAACGTCAAAATTTTGATGCGTTTGGGAGAGGGGGGATCTTGGGCGAGCTGATACGAATTTAATTAGATTTTGATGGGCATGGTAGAAAAAGAGCGAGTTTATATTCCTGAAGGCAAATGGGGTATTGCTCACAAAAACGCTGCAAGGCCATCCATGGCCCGCTCCCAAACGGTATCCCTACCGATTGAAGTTTTGTTCACAACACACCCATTCACCTTCTTAAACCTAGCGCCGCTACCAATCGCAGTATTTTCATGCGTAGGCATTAAAATAGGTCAATTACATTTTAAGCAGCACCACATATGCTTAGATATGGTTCTTTCGAATGCTAATTTTCTAAAACTTCAAACGTCTGGGACGACGTTTGCGAGCGACCAAGGATGGTGAAAAGCGTTTTTAGAAAATTATGCTTCGAAGGAGCCATTAATGCACTGGACTAACAGCGCCAATTAATAATGCACGCCATTCTCGTAGTAATCTTTACCCTCTAACGTGGTAAAAACACATGTAATATCTTGGCCAGAAAAATATGGTAAAAAGAATTCTTGCACACAAGCGGCAAATTTATCTTGCACAGCTTGCTCTCGCGCAAACCAATGTACATCAATATATGGCTCACCACAGACCTTTTTGCCAGCCGAATAAAAAGTGCTATTAACCAACTGCAAAGTAAAATAATCAAGTGGGCAATCAACTATCTCGGCCAACTTTGGCAACAAGGTTTCGCTCGCAGCAACGGCGGCTTCTTCAGGCACTGCATACAATCTTAAATGTGGCATAACAATTCCAAATAACATCGCTAAAAACAAAAAACCACTCACCTATCAATAAGGGAGTGGTTCTATATTTGACAGCTCAGCTAACCCTTATTAGGGTTAAAATATTAAGCTAACAATTCTTTTAACTGAGCGCTAACTGCTTCAACAGCCTGAGTACCATCTAATTTGTGGTACTTAGTTTTGCCTTGGCCAGCTAAGTTTTGATAATAAGCAACCAATGGCTCAGTTTGCTCATGGTAAATATCTAAACGTTTTTTAACCGTTGCAGCTTCATCGTCTGCACGGATAACTAAATCTTCACCAGTTTCATCATCTTTACCTTCCACTTTAGGTGGATTATAAACGATGTGATAAACACGGCCAGATGCAGTGTGAACACGACGACCACTCATACGCTCAACAATTACTTGATCAGGTACATCAAACTCAAGTACAAAATCAATATCTATGTTGCTTTCAACCATAGCATCCGCTTGTGGGATAGTACGAGGGAAACCGTCTAACAAAAAGCCTTTAGCACAATCTTCTTGTGCAATGCGCTCTTTAACCAAACCAATGATAATTTCGTCAGAAACCAATTGGCCTGCATCAATTACTTTTTTCGCTTCTAAACCTAAAGGCGTGCCAGCTTTAATAGCTGCGCGTAACATGTCGCCAGTGGAGATTTGCGGAATACCAAACTCTTGCATTAAGAACTGAGCTTGAGTCCCTTTACCGGCGCCTGGTGCGCCTAATAAGATAATTCGCATAATATCCTCAATCTTAAAAATAAACTGGCGCGAACAATACAACGATGGGCCAAATTATACAAGTTTAAAAGCAAAAAACGGACGCTGAACGTCCGTTTTTACGAGCTTTTCTACCTATTTTAGCTAACTACAGACAATGATTTTTCAACTGCTATACATTAGCTTCAGGCAATTATCTGCCTAGTTGTAACAACAACTTGTTTAACTTGCTTACATACTCAGCTGGGTTTTTCAATGAGCCGCGCTCAGCTAAAGTTGCTTGGTCTAATAAAACTTCAACCCATTCTTTAAATAGATTTTCGTCAGTTTCATCAGCAACTCGTTTAACTAATGCGTGCTCAGGGTTTACCTCAAAGATGTACTTAGTTTCAGGAACAGCTTGTCCAGCCGCTTCTAAAAGCTTAGCCATTTGCGTATTCATATCGTGTTCATCAGTTGTGATAACAGCTGGTGATTCAGTTAAACGATGTGAAACTTTAACGTCTTTAACTTTGTCACCTAATGCTGTTTTTGCACGCTCAACAAAACTTTCAAAGGCTTTTTCAGTTTCTTCATGCGCTTTTTTGGTTTCTTCATCATCCAAGTCAGATAAATCAATATTGGCTTTAGCAACATGCTGGAACTGTTTTTCGTTGTATTCAGTTAGATGAGACATCATCCACTCATCTACACGCTCTGCCATCAATAATACTTCGATGCCTTTTTTGCGGAAAGCTTCTAAGTGAGGGCTAGATTTTGCAGCTTCAAAAGTATCCGCCGTGATGTAATAAATCTTATCTTGGCCTTCTTGCATACGGCCAAGGTAGTCATCCAATGATACATTTTGTTCTTTGGTATCTGCATGAGTTGAAGCAAAACGGAACAACTTAGCGATTTTGTCTTTGTTGGCAAAATCTTCAGCTGGACCTTCTTTTAATACGTTACCAAACTCTTTCCAGAAAGTAGCATATTCTTCAGGGCTGTTTTCACCCATACGCGTCAACATTTGTAATACGCGTTTTACATTACCTGAACGTATAGATTGGGTAATTTTGTTATCTTGCAAAATTTCGCGTGATACGTTTAGCGGTAAATCATTTGAGTCAACTAAACCTTTAACAAAACGTAAGTAGGTCGGCATAAACTTCTCAGCGTCATCCATAATAAATACACGCTGAACATATAGTTTGATGCCACTTTTAACCTCGCGGTTCCACATATCAAAAGGCGCGCGTTTTGGAATGTATAACAAACTTGTATATTCTGTTTTACCTTCAACCTTGTTATGTGCCCATTTAACCGGCTCTTCAAAATCATGCGCGACTGACTTATAAAACTCTTTATATTCTTCGTCAGTGATTTCTGATTTATCACGCGTCCACAAAGCTGTACCTTTGTTTATTGGTGACCAATGCGCTTCTGTAGCTGGAATTTTCTCGCCGTCTGGAGCTTCAGACTCAGGTGTACCTTCTTGCCACATTTCAACCGGGATACCAATGTGATCAGAATAACGAGTGATGGTAGAACGTACTTTCCAATCGTCTAAAAATTCACTCTCTTCTTCTTTTAAATGCAAGATAACATCTGTACCACGAGTGGCTTTTTCGATATCACCTATGGTGAATTCGCCGTCACCTTTTGAATACCATTCAACACCACGTTCTGTGCTCTCACCTGCTGCACGGGTCTTAACTGTTACAGCATCAGCAACAATAAATGCTGAGTAGAAACCAACACCAAACTGACCGATTAACTTAGAATCTTTTGCTTGATCGCCGGTTAAATTGCTGAAGAATTCTTTTGTACCTGATTTAGCAATTGTACCTAAATGCTCAATGACTTGGTCGCGCGTCATACCAATACCATTGTCTGAAATGGTGATGGTTTTAGCGTCTTTATCAACACTTACACGAACTTTTAAATCGCCATCATTTTCGTATAAGTCATTATTTGAAAGGGCGTTAAAACGTAATTTATCTGCGGCATCTGAAGCGTTGGAAACTAGCTCGCGTAAGAAAATTTCTTTGTTTGAATACAAAGAGTGGATCATTAATTGTAATAGTTGTTTGACCTCGGTTTGGAAGCCATGTGTTTCTTTATGGGCTACTTCGCTCATCTGAATACATCTCCTGCTATATGGCAATAAATAACAATTTATTTGATTGCTTTAATAGATGGGGATGCGGATTTTCTTTTCAAGCAAAATTTTGCAGATTTTTATAACTGTTTACGGCCACTAAAAGCGTGACCTAAAGTGCGGCTATCTAATGAAGACAATTCGCCTCCGGCCGGTAAACCTTGTGCTAGGCGCGTAACTGATATACCAAGTTTTTTCGCCATTTCAGATATATAAAAAGCGGTTGCTTCACCTTCAACACTAGGTGATGTGGCTAATATAACTTCAGATATACCTTGTTGCAGTTGTTGCTGTAAACTGTCTAATCCAAGTTCTTCAGGACCAATACCATCGATTGGTGACAACAAGCCTTTTAAAACAAAATAGCGACCATGGAAATGGCCTGTTTGCTCTATAGATAAAACATCTTGTGGTTGGGCTACTACACAAATAGCAGCTTGCTCCGAGCGAGTGGGTTCAGCACAGATTTCACAGGTATCTGTTTGGGTGTAATTGCGACAAATATTGCAGCTTTTAATTTGAGTTAAAGCCTGTTGAACTGCTTGGGCTAATTGAGTTGCTCCTTGTTGATCTTCTAACAAGATAAAGGCCATACGCTGTGCCGATTTAGGCCCGACACCAGGTAATATACGCAATGCATCAATTAGTTTTTGTAACGCAGGTGCAAACTTCATACAGGCTTTTACTCCAAAAGCTATATTAGAAAGGCATTTTCATACCCGGCGGTAATTGCATACCACCAGTTACTTCAGCCATTTTTTCTTGATTTTGTTTTTCAACACGACGAACTGCGTCGTTGATAGCTGCCGCAATTAAGTCTTCCAACATTTCTTTGTCGTCTTCCATTAAGCTTGGATCAATATCAACACGCTTAACATTGTGGTTGCCCAACATAGTTACTTTAACCATGCCAGCGCCTGCTTCACCCGTTACTTCCATATTGGCAATTTCTTGCTGTGCACGTTGCATTTTTTCTTGCATTTGTTGGGCTTGTTTCATGATGTTGCCCAAGCCACCGCCACCTTTAAACATATTACTACCTTCTATTTCTGTCAGTTTAAATCATTATAACGCGACTACACTTGCTTCGACTACCTGTGCGCCAAAGGTTTGTTGTAACAACTGTACATTAGCATCAGCCTGCAAACTATGTTTGGCATATTGCAAGCGGCAATAGTCGATAGCGCGTTGAATTTCAAATGGGGTGATTAAATTATCATCGCCAATTTGAATATTTAGTTCAATTTGTTGTTGTAAAACCAGCTGTAATCTTTCTTTGATTACAGCGAAATTGTTTGGCTCGTTTAAGTGAGCTTGTGCAGGCACTAAAGTCAAAGTTACTTGTTGACCTGACTGAGCAAAACTAGAGTGCAATACCAACTGACGTTGTAAACCGACCAAACCAGTTTGTTCAACTAAGTTTGCCCAATTATCAATGTCTTTGGCATAACGCAAATCATCTGCCACAGCATTTTCAAGCGCCAAAGCTTGGATAATATCCTGTCTTGGCACGTAAGGCGCGTCTATTGCAGCTTCTTCATATCCTTGTTGGTAACTAGCATCGTCTGCCGAATATTCTACTGAGTCTGTGTAGCTTGCGTAATCGGACTGTTCATCTGCACTTATAACTGCAACATACTGTTCTGCCATAGGCGGGGGAATTTGTTGCTCTGCACCTTGCGGATTAGTTGCACTCTCTATTGGCTCACTAGTTTCAGCTGGCAATTGTTCGCCATCTGTAGGCGCTACAGGTTGGCTACTTGCTTGTTCTGCCGATTCTGGTTCATCATTTTGTTGTAACTGACTTGTCGCCTCGTCCGGCGCTGCAAACATATCGCCAGACCAATGATCTACCCATGGCGCTTCTTCCCCCTCTTCGCTACCTTCAGCATTTGTTTGCTCACCTGGTAAACTTTGACTTGGCAAAGATTGGGTCGGCAATTGTTCGACTGGTGCTGGCACCACTGGAATGGCTGGGGCTGCACTGACAGCAGGACTTGCATTTTCAGCTTGGGCAGATTGCAATTTCTGCTGTTTTGCTTGACGCAGCGACAACATAGCTTGTTGAATTGCAACTGTGTCATGTTCAGTTGTTTTGGCTACAGGTTCAACAGCTGACTGTTGCGGATAATTTTCATAACCTTGGCTTGATGCTAGCGATTCAATTTGCGCTTGCTGTGCTTCGAGCTCAGCCAAATTTTGCTGCACATCATATTGAGCATACTCAGCGGGGTATTCTGACTCCATAGCCGAATGCGGCTCTACAAAATTTTGCGGTTCCGAAGCTGGCTCTGGCTCTGGCTCTGGCTCTGGCTCTGGCTCTGGCTCTGGCTCTGGCTCTGGCTCTGGCTCTGGCTCTGGCTCTGGCTCTGGCTCTGGCTCTGGCTCTGGCTCTGGCTCTGGCTCTGGCTCTGGCTCTGCAGTAGTATTTTCAATTATTTCAGTTGGAGCAATAGCTACTGTGTCGCTAACTAATTCAGTTTTTTTTTCCGCGTCTGCTGCTTGCTCTTGAGTTTTTTCCATTGCTGGCGCGCTTGCGACTTCTGCATTTTCAACTTTTTGCGCTACAGCGACTTGCTTCACCGCAGTAAAAATTTCTTTGCGCTGAGTATCTATAGGTGAAAACGCAAATAACCGCATCAGCGTCATTTCTAATCCTGCACGAGGTGACGCCGCAAAAGGTAAATCTTTCCGCCCACGCAAACAAATTTGATAATACAAATGTACTTGCTCTGCCGGCCATAATTCAGCGGCTTGGCTAAGTAGCTCAAAATTGCGGCTGTCGATTATTTTATATTCAGGTAAACTTTGTAACAACGCAATTTGATGTAAACAGTCCATCAACTCAACCAAAATCTGCGTTGGATCGGCGGACGCTAAAAATAAACTTTCAACCGTTTGCATTGCCGCAGCAAAATCTTGCTCTATTAGCGCACGAATTAACGCGTCAACATGCTGCTCATCCAATAAACCAAGCATGTTTTTTACAACTTGTTCGATAACAGCACCATTGCCCTGAGCAATGGCTTGGTCAGTTAAAGACAGTGCATCACGCATACTGCCGTTTGCAGCAACAGCAAGTCGATTAATTGCAGCTTGTTCAGAAGATAAACTTTCCGCAGTTAAAATTTTATTTAACTGAGCTTCTATTTGTGCGACATTCATCGCTTTTAAACTGAATTGCAAACAACGTGACAAAATGGTCACAGGCAGTTTTTGTGGATCTGTGGTCGCTAACAAAAATTTGATGTGCGGGGGTGGCTCTTCCAAGGTTTTTAATAATGCATTAAATGAATGGCGTGACAACATGTGTACTTCGTCAATCAAATATACTTTATAGCGACCTTGAGTTGGGCGATATTGCACGTTATCGAGGATCTCACGAGTATCTTCCACTTTAGTCCGCGACGCTGCATCCACCTCAACCAAGTCAACAAAACGTCCTTCTTCAATTGCTCGACAATTTTGACATTGGCCACAAGGTTCAGCTGTTATACCGTCAGCACAATTTAAGCTTTTTGCGAAAATACGTGCAATAGTGGTTTTACCAACACCGCGAGTGCCGGTAAACAAATAGGCATGGTGTAACCTGTCATTGGTTAATGCGTTACTTAATGCCGCAACCACGTGCTCTTGGCCCATTAATTGGCCGAAATTTTGTGGACGCCATTTACGCGCGAGTGCTTGATAACTCATAAACTCAGTTATTCCCCTTCAAACTCTACTAGGCAATAAGGTGTAATGTTTAAATCACGCAGCTTATCTGCGCCACCTAAATCGGGCAAATTGATCACAAACGCTGCGTTTTCAACCTTAGCACCTAATTGACGAACCATCTTAGTAACAGCTTCAATTGTGCCACCAGTTGCAATTAAATCATCCACTAATAAAACTTTATCTGTATCGTTCAACGAATCTTTATGAATGTGCAGTTCGTCCGAACCATACTCTAGTTCATAATCTTGCGATATGGTTTCGCGTGGTAATTTATTCGGTTTACGCGCAAGAACGAATCCTGCACCTAGTGCATTTGCGACCGCAGCACCAAAAATAAAACCGCGGGCTTCCGCGCCAACCACTTTAGTAATACCTTGGTTTTTAAAAGGTTCAGTCAAAGCTTGTACAGACAAAGCGAAAGCGCGCCCATTTTCGACTAAGCTGGTTACATCTCGAAACATAATCCCGGCTTTGGGATAATTTGGAATGGTTTTAATACTAGACTTAATTTCTGCCAGAACTGCGCTTGATGTCATTTTTACGATCCGTACTTTTGCTCTGGCAGCATTATACCCAACAAAAACTGAGTTTTGCTAATTAACCTCAACTCAGGATAAATTAAGCAATTTGCGAAGTTTGAATATCTGGCAAATTTTGCAGTATCTGTGGGATCTCAACCGGTTTTGCTAGCCAGCTAATTTGCAACTTATCAAAAATAAATTTGGCTTTGTTGCTCACATCTGTTGTTAATAACAGAATTTTTGATTTGGGATAAGCTAAATCAAGGGTAAGATTTTCAATTAATTTAACACCGTCAATTATCGGCATCTTGTAATCTGTAATGATAAAGTCGTAGTTATGTTGTTTTGCGGCATTAAATCCAGCTAGGCCATTATCACCTAATTCAACTTCATAACCTTCATTTTCCAAAGCTTGTGCAAGTGTATCACGCACATTGGCATTATCATCTACTAACAAAATCTTCATATTTCCCCCTTTTCTGCCCTGAAAGCTTGCAGATAAGCTTTAGATAGCCAATCTGCAAATTAGTTCATGCGAAAGCGCATGATTCCATACTCTAACCACATGAGCATCCATAGATTTGTGGTTTAAATTGCCGATTAAAAGGCAATAAAATTATTTAGCGAAAATAACATACCAGCCAAGTATTGCTGGTAATAAAGGTAATGCCACAGTTACTGCAACAGCAACCAATAAATGACCGACATTCGCAGTTTCACCTTGTTCGTTTTGATGACCCATAAATTATCTCCGAGAATTTTTGCCGCGTATGTTAGTCAAAACGAGTCGAAAAAGCCATCATTTATTCGCATTTAACCAGTAAATCTAGTTGTGAAAACTCAAGCAAATTGGCATGTAGTGACTGTCGTAGCACACTTTGTTCAACGTCTGGCAAGGCTGATAACAATTGCACCACTAAACCCTCAAAACTATTTTCAACCTCTTTTATCAGTAGATCTAATACAAATGCGATAGCCGCATTAATTTGAATAAATTTAACTTCGAACGCAGAATTACGGTATAACAGCAAATAAACTGGCTCGCTTGCGGATGTTGGCTGAAAATTTTGGCTAATCTGGTGCACTGGAAATGGATAACTAACAACTCTAGCCAATGGCGATAGTGAAAACTTTTCACTCGTGACTACATCTGCTGGCAATATAGGCAGTTTATCTTGCGGTTGCGTTTGAACTGTCACCGCTAATTCTATCCATTCGTAATGTGCCAGTTCTTTGATAAATATTGGATCAGATTGTTTAACTTGATATTGCTCAGTCAAAAATTGTAAAAACTCAGCCGGAATATCGACAAAGTGGGCTGATGTACAAGTGTGTTCAATAAAAAACTGCCGGACTAATCGAGACCAAGCGTGCTGACTATATAAACTTTTTAATACCGGAAACGCATTACTGACGAAGTCTAAAGTGTTGTTAAAAAACAGCTCTTGGTAAATAGTTAAACGCCGCTGCTCAATTCCATTTATTGCGGCGTTGCCTTGCCTGATAGCATTAGCAAAGTCGATTTGTTGTTGTTTAAATGATGACATTGATTTGCTCAAATTGTTCAGCTGCTACCTGAGCCTGTTTTATCTTGTTAACTTCCTGGCATAACTCCGGCAAAGATGGAATATTAAAATCGCGTTCAAGCAGGGTTGGAAATGTGCCGTGTTGTTGGTATGCATAAGCTAATAACTGCCAAACTTCGGCTATAACGTCGGTACCATGTGTGTCGACAATCAAGTCTTCAGCTTCGTTATAGTGACCAGCTATATGCCCATAGACTATTTTTTCTGTTGGCATAGCATCAATAAATGCTCTAGCGTCGTATCTATGATTGATTGAATTAACATAGACATTATTAACATCTAGTAATAATAAAGCGCCTGACTCAGTTAGTACTGAATTGATAAAGTCGATTTCGGATATTTCGCTATTCAAAGGTGTATAATAAGATACATTTTCTAGCACAAGCGGCCTTTCAATAATATCTTGTACCAGCTTAACCCGCTCGGCCACATAGCTGGCAGCTTCTTCGGTAAAAGGAATAGGCATTAGGTCGTACATGTGGCCATTCGCTGAGCAGAAGCTTAAGTGTTCAGAGTATAATTCTATCTTGTATTTGTCTAAAAAGGCTTTTATCTCTTTAACAAATTGGATGTCTAGCGGATCAGGGCTACCAATAGATAACGACAGTCCATGGGTTGTCATAGTATGCTGTTCTGCTATTTGCGCAAATAAACGCTCAAAACGACCGCCCATTTTCATCCAGTTTTCTGGTGCGACTTCGAAAAAATCTATCGGTTCGTCCAAACCATCTAACACTGAATCAGCAAAGTCTCGGCGTAAACCGAGACCTCCACCAGATAAATTATGGGGGAAAAGCTTATTTATTGCCACCACACTTACCTTCGCCGCATTTTGCTTCTTTATCGGCTTTACCACCACACTTGCCTTCGCCGCATTTTGCTTCCTTGTCGGCTTTGCCACCACACTTGCCTTCGCCGCATTTAGCTTCTTTGTCGGCTTTGCCACCACACTTGCCTTCGCCGCATTTTGCTTCTTTGTCGGCTTTACCACCACACTTGCCTTCGCCACATTTGCCTTCACCACACTTGGCTTCAAATGTACTGGATAACTCATAACCTGAACTTAGTTGTGTCATAGCAAATGGATTTGCGTTTGCTGTACCTGCAGCAGCTAAAGAGCCAACAACCACCGCACCTAAAGTAGCAGCAACAGAAGTTTGTTTAAGTGATTTCATAATTGTTCCTTTACAATATAAATAACAAAGTCACTGAATAAGACCTGTAGCGCTAACATATACTTTCAAATTAATTTATTCAATCAGATAAATTAAGATGAAATGAGAAATAGTTCCATTATCTGCAGGCATAAAAAAAGGAGCCAGAGGCTCCTTTTTAAACTTGTGAACATGCGCTAAATTAAATATCAACGTTTTTGCGTTGTGCTGTATCTTTTATGTAACCAATCCAGCCTTGAGCCATACGCTTGTATTGTTTGTTTTGCAAACTTTCACGAGCATAGCTATAAGCTTTTTTGTAATTACCTAAATAAAAGTGTGCTTCAATTAAAGCAACTTTAATACTGCCTTCTTTAGCTGAGCCTAAGTCTAATGCTTGCTCGTAAGCGTCCACAGCAGATTTATACTCTTCAGCAATAGCTAACAAATCACCCACTTTGCGGAAATGCTCTGGGTCTTTGCTCAACTTAGCTGCTGCTAAATATTGGTCTGCCGCTTTTTTATACTCTGAAGCTTGGTGAAAATAGTTAGCCGCAACACTTAAGTTTTTAGCATCTTTCTCAATCAAGCCTGATTTCATATGCTGCTGCATAGTTGTTGCAGCTTTATATGGAATACCATACATAGAGTACAGCTGTGCCAAAGTTGTATAATGTGCAGCTTTGTTTAAGAAGCCTTGTTTGTCTGACAATTCAAATGTAGACAATGCACGAGCATAATCTTCTTCCATTAGATAAAACTGCGCGAGTGGAACCCACCATTTTTTATCTTCTGGGAAGTATTTAATTGCCGCAACACAAACTTTAATCGCTTCCTTATAGTTTTTAGTATCTACGTAAGCAGACATTTTTAACTGATAAGGGTCAGCTTTTGGCTCTTTAGCATATTTAATCGCAAGATCAGCTTGTTCAACTGTTTGCTTGTAGTTTTTCAACTGATAATAACTTAACGACAAATGCGTATAAACAGCAGGGTCATGCTCTTCGGTAAAAGTAAACCACTTGCCATAATAGTTAATCGCATCTTGGTAGTTTTCTTCTTGCAAACTTAAAATCGCAAGAACTTTTAACACACCCGCTTGGTCATCCCAGCTTAAAACGTCAAGATCTGCAGCGTATTTGATTTTCTCAAGGGCTTTTTTATAGTCGCCTTCCTGCGCATATAATTTACCAATCAACTGAGCTAAGTAAGCTTTATCAAACTCTTTCTTAGGCTCAATCTCTTCAAGTAACTTAATAGCACCTTTAGGATCAGCTTCTCTGCCCTCTTCTTCGTTTGCGGTTAATAAGTCAATTGCTTCAGCAACTTTTTTACCAACACGCTCCGACATAACCTCTACAGGCCTTTCTTTTTTCTTTTCTTCCAAAGTTTTAGCAGAAACCTGAGTTGGCATCATAGTACCAGTCACAGAAGTACCCACTAAAACTGCGGTCAAAATCAATCGTGAGAGTTTCATACTTTCTCCGGGGTTAGCTTACTTACTGGGTAAGCTAACCTTCTTCAATTGAACGAAAGACAAACTTATTTAGCTAAGGTAAAGTCAAGACGCACGGTTAGACCAGGCTGCTTAACAGGTTTACCATCAACAATTTTTGGTTTGTATTTCCATTTAGCCAAGGCTTTTTTCGCTTCACGGTCAAAAATACGTCTTGGCTCTGAATTGATTACATCTACATCGATTACGCCACCGACTTCATCGATTGTAAAACTTAATTCAACCCAGCCTTCAATTCCATCTCGCGCTGCTTGCGCAGGATAACGAGGTTCAATCCGGACAATTGGTGTTGCGTCACCATCTTTCATCAACGCACCACTAATGTCGCCGATTCCTACGTCCACATTACCTGTGTTCACATTTGGAACATCAAGGTTAACACCACCAGCATCTGCTTTAGTAGTCTCTGGCTCAGCCTGTTGAGGCGGAGGCGGAGTCTGTGGTGGCGGCGGCGGCGGAGGCGGCGTTCTAGTACGCTGCTGTACAGAGTCCGACGGTTTATTCATCACGATTTCAATTCGCGGAGCTTCTTCACCCTTTTCAGGGCCGCTCTGATTGTTTGCAATCAACTCTGCCATCAGTACAAACAGGCCGAATGTTATCGCGATGCCTATTGGTATAGATAACAGTAGGCGGATCATATTACTTCTTCCCCGCTACTACTATTTTATCAATACCGGCCGCTTTGATTTGATCCATGACTTTCATTACCTTGCCATGTTTCGCTTCTTTATCCGCCTGTACAATAACCGCTTCAGTAGGTTGTTCAGCTAGCATTTTTTCTAAGTTAGCTTGAACGCGCTCTACGTCAACCATACGCTTATCCATCCAAATATCACCATTTTCACTGATAGCAATGAAGATGTTTGAATTTTTAGGTGGCGTCGTTGAGTTGTTGGCTTCAGGTTTATCAACTTGAATACCAGCTTCTTTAACAAACGAGGTCGTTACGATAAAGAAGATCAACATGATAAATACGATGTCTAGCATCGGCGTCATGTCGATCGCTGCATCTTCTTCTTCTCGGCGATGTCTACGTGCCATAATAATTCTCTCTAATGATGTGGCAAACTATCCACTAACTTTTCCACTTCCACTCGAACGCGTGTTTCAATTCTAGAGCTGAAAAATACCCCAGAAAGCGCCGCAACCATTCCAGCCATTGTTGGAATTGTTGCCATGGAAATACCCGATGCCATTAAGCGTGGGTTACCTGTACCAGAAACAGCCATTACTTCGAATACTGAAATCATGCCTGTTACCGTACCGAACAATCCGATTAAAGGACATACTGCAACTAGGGTTTTAATCAAAAGAATTCTGGCGTTCAGCAATTCTGATGCTTCCGAAATCCAGGCATCACGCACACGATGCGCATACCAGGAGGTCGTATCTTCTCGTGAATCCCAACGCTCAATAATGTTTTTGCGAATTGAAGGAAATTCAATCAACATAAACCAGTAGCGTTCAATCATCAGAATCCACATGATAGCTAGCACCCCGAAGACGATCCATAATACGTCGCCCCCGGTTGATATAAATCCCCTGACAGTTTCCCAAATATCTATCAGGTATAACATCTTATGCTCGCTCCTTCTCCGCGTGAGAAGCTACAATACCAGCACTTTGCTCTTCTAATACGTGAACGATAGATTTGCTCTTAGCTGCTGTAATACTGTGTAAGAAAATCAATGGTAAAGCTGCGATAAGACCTTGAGCTGTTGTTACCAACGCCATAGAGATATCACCCGCCATGATTTTAGGGTCACCCGTACCGAACAATGTAATTGATTGGAAGGTACCAATCATACCTGTTACCGTACCTAGTAGACCTAATAAAGGTGCGATTGCAGCTAAAATCTTAATTACGTTAACACCGCGCTCGATACGAGGGGTTTCACGTAAAATAGCTTCATCTAATTTAAGTTCTAATGTTTCGGTATCAACATTTTTGTTAGCACCATAAACACCTAAGATGCGGCCTAATGGGTTCTTTTCACTTGGATTCGCTAAATCTTTTAACTGGCTGCGGATTTTCGCACCAACTACAGTTAAAGTGATGAAACGCTCAAGAGAAATTAACATACCGAAGATTAATACTGCTGTGATTACATAACCTGGTAAACCACCTTGATGAAAACGCTCTTCCAATGTTGCTTTTTGCTTGAAGATATCAAGAATCGCACCACGTGAAGGGTCAAGGTATAAACTTGCATAGCCGCTAGTAGTCGCGTTGAAGTTTGCAACTTCTGAAACCATATGGCCTTCTGGTTGACGACCTAAAGGTTCAATTTGTTTACTTTCAGAGTTGAACTTCAAGTATTCAGTGTTGCTTAACAAGTTAAATGCACCGATACGAGTTACAGTTTGTACTGACTCACGGCCGTCTAATGCCACTACGTTAGCATCAAATTTAACTACTTTTGCTGACTCAGTCATTTCAGTTTGTAATGCAAACCATAATTCTTCTAATTCAGCTAATTTTGGTAACTCTTTAGCTTCAGCTAAAGTCGCTAAAATTTCAGTACGATTTGCGTAAGCAGGTTGAGCACTGATGATTGATGTAGCAACACGACCAACTGTTTCACCAGCTGCTTGACGTACCACACCAAACATTTCACCTAACGTACCTTTAGCATCGTCTAACTCTTTAGTTTTGTCAGTGATACGAGTTTCGTTATCCGCAAAAGTTTGTTGCAATTGCTTTTGACGAGCTTGCTCATCCGCTAATTCTTTTTTAGCTTTGTTTAATAAAGCTTGTTTCTGGTCACGTGCTGCACGGAACTCAGACTCACGCGCTGAATTAATTTTTGCTTCAGATACACGGTCAGCTTTAACATCTTGTAATAGCTTGTCTAACGCAGCTGTGTTGGCGTATGCACCAAAAGTCATTGTTGACAATGCAATAGCTGAAGCAGTTAGAATTGTTTTTAATTGTTTCATTATTCTGCACTCTCCGCGGCAAATACTGGCACTTCTAATAGATCAGGTGCAATTTGCTTCTTAGCCATACGAATAACCTTAGTTACTGGCTTGTTGTACTCTTCACCTAATTTAACCCAATCTCTTGCATTGTTATCCCAAACCCAAGAGTTTTTAAGGTCTAATGATTGTGCTAATAAAGCAACACGGCCGATATGAACCATATCAACAGTGATGTCATTTAACTTACCTTGGTAAGCAGACATAGCTGAACCATAATCGTTTTCGATTTGGTAAGCTTCAAGTACTTGGCGGTAACGCTCTGAAGTTGTGATGTTTGGCTCACCCATTAACTCACGGATACGCTCAACACGCTTTGTACGAGCTTCAACTTCAATTGGAATGTCTAATTGAATGAATTTCTCTAATGAATCAAGCATTTTGTACATTAAAGGCACAACACCTTTTTTAGTATCTTCAATGCTATCGATCTGACTTTGTAAGGAACCGATCAATCTTTCTTGGTTATTTACCAATTTTTGAACATGATCATTGTATAAACGCAAGTTATCAGTTTCATCTACAACTTGGCGGTATTCACTTAGTAAGTCAATTGATTGCTCAAAATACGAATCTACGCGTTTTTGAGATTTGACTGCTGCATCATGAATAGCACGCTCTTCTTTATGCAGGTTTTCAACCTGGTCTGCTGAAACTACTGTAGGCAGTGACATTGCACATGCAACAGCAATAGCAGAAGCGAGTTTTTTGCTCTTTATCATCTTTGACACGATTCCCAATAATTAAAATTGTTTGGAACATACTTAGCTTGGGTACAAGTCTAATATCTTGTACCGAGCCGCTTACTTGTTGGAGTCTGGTTACTCGAAGTCTCGCACTAAAAACTCGATCATCAGATTCACTTTATATAGACGCAGGTAAATCTTAGCTAAAATGTGCAGTAGAATGCAAAGAATTTTATATAAATACGTAATATTTTGGCTATTTTCTTCACTCTGATTAACAAAAGTGATTATTTTGTATTAAAAATAGCCAAAGCAAGAAGTCTAAAGGTTATTTTTTATACGTTTCTTTTCAGCTATTTCTGCTTGAGAAAATCTTATTCGATTAAGTTGTAAACAAAAATATTAGAATTGTTTATATGCTTGTTGAGTGAATAGCGTTTAAGTAGGGGTAAATCAGAGATGGGTCAACAAACGCAACCGCATGCAGCTACGTTTGTTAACATTTATACAAGTGTTTACATTTTTTCGGTTGTGGCAATACCAAGCAAAGTTAAACCTTGTTTGATAACACTTGCAGTCCAACGACTGATTGCCAAGCGGCTTTGTTGCACTTGTGGCTCTACGTCAGATTTTAATATTGGGCAAGCCTCATAAAAACTCATAAAGGCACTGGCTAATTCAAACAAATATTGACATAACACATGCGGATGCGCTTCGGCTGTTACCAAATCTAAAGTATCTTCAAACTGAAGTAATTTAATCGCTAAGCTACGCTCCTGCTCTGCTTCGATGTTAATTGGCCCAGAGATATCCGCAACATCAATGCCAGCCTTAGCAAAAATAGATTTAACTCGAGTATATGCGTACTGAAGGTAAGGTGCTGTAGCACCATCAAAGCTCAGCATGCTGTCCCAGTTGAAGATATAGTCACTGGTTCTATGTTTTGATAAATCAGCAAATTTAACCGCACCTATACCAACAACTTGAGCAATTTCTTGTTGCTCTTGCTCGGTTAAATCAGTGGAGCGTTGAGCAATAAGCTCTTGTGCCCGTGCTACCGACTCATCTAACAATTCAACAAGTTTAACCGTACCACCTGAACGAGTTTTGAATGGTTTGCCATCACTGCCCATCATAGTACCAAAAGCATGATGTTCAAGACTCATATCTTGCGCAACAAAACCGGCTTTTTTCGCTAGGGTAAACACTTGTTGCATATGCAGTGACTGGCGCGCATCGATAAAATAAAGGTTGCGATCAGCTTTAAGCGTTTGACCACGATATTTTAATGCAGCTAAATCTGTTGTTGCATATAAGAAGCCACCGCCCGACTTTTGAATGATTACAGGCGAAGGGTTACCTTCTTTATCAGCTAGTTCTTCTAAAAAGACCACTTGAGCACCTTGGTCTTCAACAGCTAGACCTTGTTGTTGCAAATCTTTGACTATATCCTGCAACATGTCATTGTATGCACTCTCAGGGCGAATATCATCACGACTTAGAGTAACATTCAGTGTGTTGTACACCTCTTCGCTATGCGATACCGAAATATCGATAAATTGCTGCCAAAGCTCGATACATTTAGCATCACCACCTTGCAACTTAACCACGTATTCACGTGCTGTGTTGGCGAAATCTTCATCATCGTCAAAACGTTTTTTCGCTTCACGATAAAATGTTTCAAGATCAGACAATGCCACTTCTGCAACTGAGTTATCTGCCAAAATCGTTTCTAAATGGGCAATTAACATACCGAACTGTGTTCCCCAGTCGCCCATGTGGTTTTGACGAATAACTTTATGTCCTTGGAATTCAAGTGCACGTACCACCGCATCACCAATTATGGTCGAACGCAAATGACCAACATGCATTTCTTTTGCCAGGTTAGGCGATGAATAATCAACCACACAAGTTAATGGCTGTTCCGTTGCAGTAACACCGCAGCGCTCGTCAGCAAGGTTTTGGTTTAAAGTTTCAGACAACCAAGTTTGTGCCAAAAAGATGTTGATAAAACCAGGGCCAGCAATTTCAACTTTACTCGCAATATCAGATAAATCTAATTGTTCAACAACTTGTTGTGCCAATGCTCTTGGATTGGTTTTTAATTGTTTAGCCGCACCTAAAATACCATTGGCTTGATAGTCACCAAATTGAGCTTGTTTTGACAAAGCAATATGTGGCCCATGTTCAGCTGGAATTCCAGCAGCTTGCATAGCTGCATGAACTTTGTTTGTTAATAACTGTTTTACTTTCATTTATCTACCTTAGTGTTCACGCGTTTGGTGGAATTCAATATCTGGGTATCTTTCTTGCGCTAAACTTAAATTAACCATAGTTGGTGCAACATAAGTGAGGTTGTCGCCACCGTCTAATGCTAAGTTAGCTTCAGCTTTGCGTTTAAACTCATCAAATTTCTTGCTGTCTTTACCTGTTACCCAGCGAGCGGTTGCAACATTGATAGATTCATATATCGCATCAACATTATATTCAGACTTCAATCTTTGCACTACAACGTCAAACTGGAGCACACCAACCGCACCCACAATTAGATCGTTAGAAGCTAAAGGTCTAAATACTTGTACCGCGCCCTCTTCCGACAACTGAACTAAACCTTTAAGCAATTGTTTTTGTTTAAGTGGATCTTTTAGGCGAATACGGCGGAACAGCTCAGGGGCAAAGTTTGGTATACCACTAAATTTAAGTTTTTCCCCTTGAGTAAAGGTGTCACCAATTTGAATGGTACCGTGATTATGTAAACCAATAATGTCACCAGCATAAGCGTTGGCGGCACGTTCACGATCGCCCGCCATAAAAGTAACCGCATCCGAGATATTAACCGTTTTGCCAATGCGCACATGGTTTAACTTCATGCCCTGCTGGTATGTACCAGATACGATACGCATAAATGCAATGCGGTCACGGTGTTTTGGATCCATATTCGCTTGAATTTTAAAAACAAAGCCGCTGAAATTTTCTTCTTTTGCTTCAACGTTACGTTCTTCGGTTGCACGCGGCATAGGCGCTGGCGCCCATTCAGTTAAACCATCTAACATATGGTCAACACCAAAGTTACCTAATGCAGTACCAAAAAATACCGGGGTTAACTCGCCTTTTAAAAATAACTCTTGGTCAAATTCATGCGATGCACCTATTACTAATTCAAGCTCTTCGCGTAAGGTTTCTGCTAGTTCTTCACCAACAGCTTTATCTAAGTCAGGATTGTCTAATCCTTTAATAATGCGCTTTTCTTGAATGGTATGGCCTTGGCCTGTTTGATACAAAATACATTCGTCACGATGAATGTGGTAAACACCTTTAAACTCTTTACCACAACCTATTGGCCAACTTATAGGTGCACAGGCAATATTCAGTTCAGTTTCAACTTCGTCCAATAGCTCCATAGGATCACGAATATCACGGTCGAGTTTGTTCATAAAAGTAACAATAGGCGTGTCGCGTAAGCGCGTTACTTCCATGAGTTTTCGAGTTCTATCTTCAACACCTTTGGCTGCATCAATAACCATCAAACAAGAATCCACTGCCGTCAGTGTTCTATAGGTATCTTCCGAGAAATCTTCATGCCCAGGGGTATCTAGTAAATTAACTAGCTTGTCATTATATGGGAATTGCATGACAGAGGTTGTAACCGAGATACCACGCTCTTTTTCCATTTCCATCCAGTCAGATTTAGCATGTTGATTAGAGCCACGGCCTTTTACCGTACCAGCCGTTTGTAAGGCTTTTCCGAACAACAAAACTTTTTCGGTAATTGTGGTTTTACCGGCATCGGGATGCGAAATAATCGCGAACGTGCGGCGGCGTTGAACTTCTTCTAAAAATGACATCAACAAACTCTCTACTAGATAATGGCAAGTATAAATCGCGGGCATTATACCGAATTCAGCTAAATATGCATGATTTTGGACAGTTTATCTGCCAATAAAAAGCCCTTCAGTGATACTTTTACCATCGGCTTATGTTTACAATGCTAACGAACAACCACTATGGTAAAACAAACACGTAAAAACAAACTCTAGGCTATCTTTATATGCTAGTTAAATTTAAGCACATTATTTATATCTGGTTGGTTAGTTTAGTTAGCTATGCAACTCCTGGCTATGCTGAGCTAAGTAAATTTGAACAATGTCAATTACGCCAAATGAAACGGGTAAACGACAACTTAGACGTGGCACAAATAAATCAAATATGTGCGCAAATAGAAGCACTAGAAAAAGCCTCCAGCAATGGCGCACTATCGGAACGCCTAGAACAAGAACGAAAAACCGCATTCAGCCCCTACGTAATTACCCCACATAGGATGAACTATATCTTAGCTGCAAGCTACACCACAGGTTACAATGAACAGGCGTACGAAGGTTCAACATTAATTGACCCAAAGCAACAACTTGAAGCTAAAATGCAGCTGAGTTTTAAAGTGCCACTTAACTATGCACCTATATTTAAATACGGTGACGGTTTATTTTTTGGCATGACAATGCAGTCGTGGTGGCAAGTATATAGCAGCTTATACAGCAAACCCTTTCGAGAAACTAACTATCAACCAGAAGTGTTTTATTTTCTGCCAACCAAATGGCAACTATTTAACACCACAACCAATTTAGCCATAGGTTTGGAGCATCAATCGAATGGCCGTGAGCTTCCTTTGTCACGCAGTTGGAATCGACTTTATCTTGCCGTATTAGTTGAACATCAAGACTGGGTTTTAAACTTTCGGCCTTGGTGGCGATTACCAGAAAATGCCAAAAAGTCGATTGATGACCCAAATGGTGATGATAATCCAGACATAGACAAATACATGGGACATTGGGAATTATCTGGTGCTTATAGAATTGATAAAAATCTGCAAAGCCAATTTTTAATGCGCTATAACTTCAATAGTGGCCGAGGTTCAATTGAAGCCGGTGTAACTTTTCCGATTTGGGGACGTCTTCGAGGATACGTTCAAGCATACAGTGGTTATGGTGAAAGTTTGATCGACTACAACCATTCGCAGCAAAGATTAAGCTTGGGCATTGCATTAACAGATTTATTATAAGAAGAAAAAGAAAACCCGGGGTGCACAGTCCCGGGTATAAACACTTAGGAGAACTTTAAAATATTATTATTATAGAATTCCACCCCACTCAATGCACCAACTCAGTTCAATACAAACATCAGATAAGCTAATAATTAACTAGAATTTATAAAATCTAAAAACAGATTATTTATTAACCGTAAACAATGGAATTTAGCACCAAAATAAAGCACAAAGCAAGTTTGATTGAGACCATTGTGGTCTTTTAAACTCCAAATTAGAAATTAAACTGCTAAATGATCATTATATGAAAACAAACTAGTAGAGCTAAATCACCATAAATTGCGATAATCAGCTGGAGATAAAAGCCATTTAGGCAAGGCAAGTTGGTACAGGGCTTGTTAATCGAAAATATCGAAAATAAACTCATTTTGCTGAGTATGATTTTGCGAGATTTGCTCAGCGGTGAATTCGTATCTAACCAAAACTTCACGCGTTACATCAGTTAAGGTGTAAGAATGTTTAATATGAGCAAAATAATTTTGCAGCTGTTGAGCACCAGCAGGTTGAAAGGCACTCAGGTAACTTAGTTCAAGTTCAATTGCATGCCAATCTGCTTCAATTGCATCGTGGCACTCTAAACGCACCACCCAAACATGGCCTAACGCAAGTTGTTGCTGAACTAGGAGTTGGCGGCTAGGTTCATCTGTGACTTTATCTAACCACACATCAGGAAAAATATCATGCTGGTTAACCACAGTAATCACCAACTCAAAAATACTCTTGTTGATGGCAAAATTATTTTGTTCAAAACGTTTGAGAATAAAATGCTCCAAAGCTTTTGCTTGGTAGGTATGGCACTTATCTAACAAGGCACTTAAGCGGTTTGACGTACTGGGTTGCGCCAACATGTTAAATTGATTGTGTTCTGAACGATAAACAAAACCACAACACTGCGAGGTAGACATCACTATAAGATTACGAATGGCATGTTCTAGCGCCGTGCTTGCAGGTGACTGAGCTTGCTCCATTCTAGCGTCAAATATTTTACCCAAAGCTTGCACCAAAGCGCTTGACCCACTAACTAAACGCAGCCCCACCAAACAGTTGTCCGCATTGGTAGCCATAACTTGATATTTAATCAGCTCGCCTTTGAGTTTTAATTTTTTTGCGAGTTCTGGAAATGCCACCAATACATATTGACCGCGCTCCAACTCGGGCCAGTTTTTTAATTTTAACTGAATACCATTGGTTGAGATGTTCATAGTTTGGCCAGTAACTTTAGTGTCGGTTAACTCTAATTGGATTGCACTTGAATATCTTATCCGCGGTTCTTTACGTTTCCCCAAAAACTGAAAGTGCAAAGCCTGAGTTTGGGTTGTGGCTAATTTCTCTTGTTTAAAACGCATTAAGCGTTCAAGCTGCTGAGTATCCACTTGATGATCAGAATAACTCGCTTTGGCATATTGATTGGTCACGTCAATCAGCAAGGCAAAATGGGTTAAATTGGCTAACTGTGCAGTCACTTCAGGGGTAATAGGTTGGTTTTGCTGAGTAATTTCTTCCCCCGCACTTTCAGGGATCGCGACAGCTCTTTGGGCATTTTTAAGATCTATCTCTTGTAGCTGTATTTTCAACACTCGCCAACTCGATTTTTGCGCCGCAAAGCCAAGAAACAATCCTAATAAATCAGCTTCAACCAATTCATCGTAAGTAGCACTAAAATGATACTTTTTGCCCTGCTGAATATGGGTAAAACAAAATAAATATTCGTGTTTAACTGGGGTAATTTGATTTAACAGATTAAGTAAACGAGCACCGGAAAATAACTGCCTTAACTGGCAAACACTGTGCTCGTCTTGCCAATAATCAAGCACATGGGCATTGCTTGATTGTTTGCAAACATACGGAATATGTACACCTTCACTGTCGCGTGTTAACAGCAATGGCAGTGCGGTATGGGTATAAAAATAGCATTGTTCAAATAAAATATTGCGTGCCGACTGTAAGGTATTGCAAGCATCTAACTTATACTTGCGTCGATAGCTTTTGACGTATTTATCAATAAAAACGCTGAATTCAAATTGATCTAAGTCCGGTAGTATGGCTAAACCCAATAAGGTATTATCCCCTTCAAGCTTCTGCCAACAGAGTTTATAGGTTGCCCGACAAGTTTGTTCAGCAAATTTACTTTGCCATTTAACAAAAATAACTTGGAGCAACTCGTCACTTTCAAAATGATGTTCGGCCTTAATTTTTATTCTCAAGCCCGACGGTGAAATATCGCAGGTAATTGCTTCCAACTTTAACTTGCCGATATTGAGCGATACTTGGGTGGTGTAATGCATACGCTCTTCATTACGAATAACCCTTTGACCAAACTCAATTGGGCTGATAAGTGTTCGTTCTATTTCACTGCGCTGTGTTTTTGAGTCGTACGATTGTGCTTGAGGTTTTTGTTTATATTCAAACAAAATCTGTTCATAAATAGCGAAACAATAGTTTTGTTTATATGTTTCGAGCAATTGGTTTAACCGCTCAATAGCCGGTTGCGGCAGATAGTGCTGAATGCCGTTGGCTTGGTGAGCTTGGCATAAACTGCCATGTTTGCTGCGCAAATCAATCGGTCGTTGGCAAGCTTTGTTTAGTCGGTTAACTTCCATTTTTACTAAAAAGCGTTCCGAATTAGATAGTTTTTTAGTCTGCGCCTTAAACACTTTGTCAAAAGTAGCCGAGGCTTTTGCCGGCGATAACTTATCAACAATACTTTGTAAGTGCGCAGGGAAATCCAACTTAGCCTTCCTTATAATTTGATAGCTTGCTTTTTGCTGTCAACACAATTGCAGTTACCTTAAATAATAAACCAATTTAGCAATTACGTTGATTTAATTGCAATTGGCTAGCTCAGCTTGCATGATTATCGCATCTTCAGCGGGGACTGTAGCTGTGGCAGCATAATAATTTTTGCGTAGTGCAATCTGCTGGTATCCGAGTTTTTGATATAACGCCAGTGCGGCTAGGTTAGACTGGCGAACTTCCAAACATAATTTATCTGTGCCACGCATAAGAAGTTGTCCAACAAAATGCTGATGCAGCGCTTGGCCAATGCCATTTTTTCTTTGCTGAGGATCAACACAAATATTCATTAAACAAGCTTCGCCAGCAATCCAGTCAGCAATTAAAAAACCCAATACTTTGTTGTTTTCTATTGCAACAAAATTGAGATACCGCGGCGACAAACAGGATTCGAATAAAGAGAGTGACCAAGGGTCGGGCTGGCTTAGAAGTTCTATTTGATGAACTTGGGTTAGATGCTCGGCGGACAAAGAAACAATTTCTATCATCAGGCTTGATCAAAATTTGAATCGGCTAATTAACTGCCAAAATGCTTGTTTGTCTTCAGCTTTGCTCAAGTCAAAGTTGAAAACTGCTTTATCCAACGCTTGGTCAAAAATCAATTGTTCAACCGCATTTGCCTGATTTGTTTGCTGGCTGTCTTGGCAGTTTAGGCCTACTTGCTTAAACCAAGCCTTCAATGCAGCGAGATCCAATTTGTCAAAGTTTACTAGCCGAACTTGTGTGTTAGCTTTCTGAGTAACTGGTTCTGATGTTTCAGCTTTAGCCAAACCAATAGCTGATTTAATTTGCGCTAAATGATCTATTTTTTCTGCAGGCTTAGAAATTTCTGCAACTGAAGTTGTTGTTGGAATATCTTGTTTGGCTGCAACTGAACTTTGAGCTTTAAAAGTATCTATGTTCAATTCGGCAAGAACTGCCATTTGATAAGTATTTAACTGCGACATAACAAATCTTCGAAAGACTGGCAGGGGCGGAGGGACTCGAACCCCCAACCATCGGTTTTGGAGACCGCTGTTCTACCAATTGGAACTACACCCCTATCGAGTTGCTGCCGATTATACATAGGCTTTTTATTGTGTAAAGCAATTAATTTCATATTCAGTTTGTTTGCTTATTTTATAGACTATTAAGATTGTTTAGACATAACCGCTTCAATTACATCATTTAAATCTTCTTCTTCAAAATCAAAAAACTCCAACAACTGTTCTTTTACCACTATCCACTCTTCACTGACTTCTTTGCCTTTTTGTAAATCTAGCACTATATGGCGAGAAATTTTCAAAATGGCTAGTAGCCACAAGCCGACACGGCTGAGCTCAGATGTTGAAAAAATGCCATCACTATCATGCTGATAATAAATTACTTCAACTAAATCTTTGGCTAACTTCCATCGCTGGCCTAATAAAGCACCAATGGTTGTGTGGTTAGTATCAAATTGCTCACGCTCTAAAGCAAGTAGTTCACTACCCCAGCCGATATCTTCAGCTTTATGCATTATTGCAGCAAACTCAGGGTAGTTAATTACCATTACAGGTATACCTGCATCATGAAACAAACCCAACATATATGCATTATCTGCCAGCTGAGGTTTTTCTAACTGGTTACACACCATAGCACAGACATTAGCGACATCGGTTGAATCCTGCCAAAAAGTCGCTAGTTCATCGCTCGCCTGCATCGCACTTTTAAGCGCAACAGCTTTAACAATAGGGAAAACACGTTTAAGGCCCAAAACCATAACTGCTTGGTCAATTGATTTAATTTCTTTGGCGCGACGAAAAGCTGCAGAGTTAACCACCTGCAAAACAGAAGCCGAAATAGCAATGTCACTGGATATGGCTTTAGCAATAACCGTCACATCAGGCTCAGGCTTTTTTGCCTCTTCACTTACTTTTAATAAAGCTTCTGGACGCGGCGGTATAGTAACGTTTTGTAATATTTGTTTTTCGGCTGCGGTAATTTTTATCGCCATGAAATTGAATACCTTAGATCACGCGTAATGCATTGGTTTAAGGTTAAACTCTGTTGACGTTTCGGGCAAGTATTTAGGCTGATTTAGCTCTAATTGCTACAAACAGGGCAAGTTGGGTCAGCGGCTAAGTTAAACTGTCTATTTTGATCTGACCAAATATCAATAATATTCAACTTAGCAAATGAACAAGATTCAGGTTTAACTACATATTTAACAAATTCAAGTGCTTGTTTGCTGCCCATTAAGCCTAACAATGGCCCTACAACCCCTGCGTTGCTGCAATTTAGTCCAGCTTCGTCACCGTCGAGATCAGGGAAAACACAGTGGTAACAAGGTGACTTTTGGTGTTTAAAATTAAACATCATAAACTGGCCTTCACCACGAATGGCTGCTGCACTAATTAAAGGTACTTTAGTTTGCACACAAGCTTGATTGATTAAATAACGGCTTGAAACATTGTCAGTACAATCTAATACAGCGGTCGCATCTTTAATAACTTGCTCAAAGTTACAATTTTCGACCTTTTTGCCAATTGCTTGTACTTGAATAAGTGGATTTAACGCCTGCATTTGATTTGCCGCCATTTGGGCTTTTTCACGGCCAACATGATTGGTTTTATATAAAATTTGCCTTTGCAAATTTGTAACTTCAATTGTATCTGGGTCGATAATGGTAATTTTACCAACACCAGCAGCGGCTAAATATAAACAGACAGGACTACCTAAACCACCCGCGCCAACCACCACAGCATGCGCGTTTTTTAGTTTTATTTGCCCAGCTTCACCAATTTGACTTAACAATAAGTGACGGCTGTATCTTGTGGCTTCTTGGTCGGATAATTTGTCCTGCACTATTTAGCTCCGTTTACATTAAACACGAATTCAGCCCTAGTATATGTCAAAAGAAAGCTTGAATAATTGATCTATTGCAAATCACTTTTAAACTTAAGCCTCAACAATTTGCTGCAAAGTTTTAAACGCATCTTCCGGTGACTCAGCTTCAGTAATTGCTGTAACCAAAGCAATAGAGCCGACACCTGTTTGTTTAACCTCGTGTACACGCTGCATATTAATACCACCAATAGCAACAACAGGTAAATCATTGACTAAATCTAAATAACGTTCAAGGCGTACAACACCTTGAATTTGCCCTGTCATGTCTTTAGTTTTTGTTGGGTAAATTGCGCCAACTGCAAGATAACTTGGTTTAAGTTGTTTAGCGGCAAGCAACTCATATTCACCATGAGTGCTAATGCCCAAACGCAAACCTGCCTGTTTAATTACTTGTAAATCCGCATCGGCTAAATCTTCTTGGCCTAAATGCACACCATAAGCTTGGTGTTTAATCGCCAACTGCCAATAGTCGTTAATAAAGAGTCGAAAACCATATTGCTGACTTAAAGCCACAGCTCGCTGAATTTGTTGTTCTATTTGTTCTACAGCCAAATTTTTTAAACGCAGTTGAATGGTTTTAACCCCGAGTGGCGCTAACCTTTCAATCCACTGAATATCACCAACAACTGGGTATAAACCTAAAGATAACGAGCCACAATCAGCAAAATTATCAGCATAGTTAAATTTGCCTTCAGTGCCTTGCTGCCAATCCAATTCGTCAGCTAATTGCGAGTCTGTTTGTAATATGCTTGGATAATCTGCCAGTTTATTTGGCCAGTTGCCTTGGCGAATCGGCCCATACGCACCTTGATAATCTTGGGCTAAACGCAAACCTTGATTAATATAGGCTTTGGCAACAGTGACTGCATCACGCAATAAATAACCTTGCGCAAATAAAGCTGCAATAGCAGAGGCATAAGTGCAGCCAGTACCATGGGTATGTTCAGTATCAATACGTTTTGACGCTAACCAAAATTGTTGATGACCATTGTCTGCCATATCAACACAATATTCTTTATCAATATCAATGTGGCCGCCCTTCAACGCAACAGCCCCAACACCTAATGCCATCAATGCTTGAGTCGCATCTAACATGCTTTGCCAGTTTATAATGTAGACACCTGACAATCTTTGTGCTTCATTCGCATTCGGCGTTAACACATCAACTAAAGGTAATAACTTTTGTTTAATCGCAGGTAAAATATCTTCTTCGGCCAAATTGCCACCAGCCGATGCAATAGCAACTGGATCGTAGACCACTTTTGGCATTGGCATACGGGCAGCATAATCAACTAACCATTGTGAGATAGCATCAATTTGCTGCACATTGGCTAACATACCAATTTTGATAACTTGTGGTGGGCGGTCAATTGCCAAGGCATCTAACTGCGACAACAATACATCAACCGAAACAGCATTGATTTCCTGTACACCAAAAGAGCTCTGTGCAGTATTTGCGGTAATTACTGTACTGACATCACAACCTAAATTGTGCATGGTTTTTAAATCGGCTTGAACACCGGCACCACCAGAACAATCAGAGCCGGCTATGCTCCAAACTATCGGAAAATTTTGCATGTTAACTTAACTATTTTATCTATATTGTTTTTTGTCTATAACTCTTAGGACTGGTGCCAAAATGGCATGCCTAAAGTCGGGGTACTTGGCTGTGCAGTATCTTTTTCCGGCATTTTACCGGCTAAATAACCAAAACGCCCAGCTTCACAAGCAGCTTTAAACGCATTTGCCATGACAATAGGATCTTGCGCTTGCGCAACCGCTGAGTTTAATAAAATTGCATCATAGCCCAATTCAAATGCTTGTACTGCATCTGATGGTTTGCCAATACCTGCATCCACCACCAGGGTCGTTTGTGGAAAACGATTGCGGATAGCCGACAAAGCATACGGATTTAATAAACCTTTGCCCGTACCAATTGGCGCGCCCCACGGCATTAATACTTCACAGCCCAATTCAACCAAATGGCGACAAATCACTAAATCGTCCGTGCAATAAGGTAAAACTTTAAAACCATCATTGATTAAAATTTCAGTCGCTTTAACCAAATCAATTGGGTCGGGCTGAAGATTATATTCATCCCCCACTAACTCTAATTTCACCCAATCAGTTTCAAAGATTTCGCGCGACATTTGAGCTAGCGTCACAGCTTCTTGAATAGAATGACAACCAGCTGTATTGGGTAATATGGTTAAACCCAAATCTTTAATTTGTTGCCAAAACATATTACCACCACCAGATTCTGGTGACTGGCGACGAAGTGACACAGTAACAATTTGTGCTTGTGAAGCTGCAATTGAATCTTGCATCACTTTGGGTGAGGGATATAAAGCAGAGCCAATTAATAAACGGCTGCTAAATTTTTGCCCATATATGTCTAACAAATCTGTGTTTACATCAATAGCCATATTAACCACCTTGTACTGGTGACAAAATTTCAATTGAATCTTGTTCAGCTAAATTCCAACTTTCGTGCTGACTTTTTGGCACAAATTGGCCATTCACAGCTAGAGCGAAAGGAGCGATTGCACCAAATTCACCAACCACGTCTAACAAAGATTTTGTTTCAGTAACTTCGACCGTTTGGCCATTTATTTTTAATTGCATAGTGACAATACCTGTGGGTTTATCTGAGTATGCGAATTTTCATCTAACACAGCCAAAGCTTGTTCCATAATAGCTGGCGCTAATAAAAAGCCATGACGATATAAACCATTTATTCGCATTAAACCTGCTTGATTAAAGATTTTTGGTTCATTATCAAACAGGGTTGGTCGCAAACCACTTTCAATTTCTAAAATTTCCGCTTCGGCAAATCCAGGATGTACACTGTATGCGGCAGACAATAATTCAAGTGCCGAACGCACAGTTGGTGGCTTATCTGACTGCGACTCAATTTCAGTTGCACCTATCACATACTGATTATTTGGTTTAGGTACAATATAAATTGGATACCTTGGGTGCATTAAGCGCACCGGCCTTTGTAGATAAACCTCTGGTGCATATACCCGAGCTACTTCACCACGTACGCCACGCAAAGTTTTAATATCGACATTTGCGCCCATACCACGGCAATCTATAACCAAATCAAATTCTAATGTTTTATCCGCGAGCAATACTTGATTTGGCGCTACTTCAACTTGAGTTAACCAATGCAGATTTACTTGGTTATCAAGTAAAGCTTGATTTAACGCTAGATATAAAGCCCGGTTATCAATTTGCGCTTCGGTCGGAAGATACAAACCTTGATGAAAGCGCCCTGCTAACTGCGGCTCAACTTCGGCAATTTGCTCGCCAGATAACCACTGCACTTTGCCGTTTTTAACATCTGCATCAGGACTAGGTTGATCATACAGTTTCAACCTTTGGTTAAAACTGAGCAAATCCCCTTTGTCTTGCGCGTGTGCAACAATCAGGCTGCCATTTTGTTGATAAAAAACAGTTTGCGGTAACTGCTTTAATAACTGAGGCCACAACTGCAACGAGCGCTCGCCCAAACTGCTAACTAAAGCACCAGAAATGACCGACTCAGCAACAGGTGCAACCATAGCTGCAGCTATGTAACCCGCACTGCTTTTACCGGATTCATCACCTTTTTCAAACAAGCTGACTTGATTTAACTGACCGAGAGTTTGGCTTGGCAAACTCAATTGCCAAGCCAATAAACGCCCAAGTAAACCACCGCCTACAACGGCTATTTTCATCCTGCTAACTACCTAAGTTTAGAAGCAAAAAATTAAGCTTTGTGATAAATCTCAGAACCTTTTTCACGGAACTCTTTCGACTTTTCCGCCATACCTGAATTAACGTCAGCCGGCTGAATTTCAATCGCCTGGGCTTCGGCTTCTTGCGCTTCTAAACCCGCAGCATAGTCACGTACTTCTTGCGTGATTTTCATTGAACAGAATTTAGGACCACACATAGAGCAGAAGTGCGCAACTTTACCTGATTCTTGTGGCAAGGTTTCATCGTGGAATTCACGTGCACGCTCAGGATCTAAACCTAGGTTAAATTGATCAATCCAACGGAATTCAAAACGCGCTTTTGATAATGCATTATCGCGAATTTGAGCACCTGGGTGGCCTTTAGCTAAATCGGCTGCATGCGCGGCGATTTTATAGGTAATTAAACCTTCTTTAACGTCTTCTTTGTTTGGTAAACCTAAATGCTCTTTTGGTGTTACATAACACAACATAGCACAGCCATACCAACCAATTTGTGCCGCACCTATACCAGAAGTAAAGTGGTCGTAACCGGGTGCGATATCTGTGGTTAATGGGCCTAAGGTATAGAAAGGTGCTTCATGACAGTGTTTTAATTGCTCAGTCATGTTTTCGTGGATCATATGCATAGGAACATGGCCTGGGCCTTCAATCATAACCTGTACATCGTGTTTCCAAGCAATCTTAGTTAACTCACCTAAAGTGCGTAATTCACTAAATTGTGCTTCGTCATTGGCATCTGCAATTGAACCTGGGCGTAAACCATCACCTAAAGAGAATGAAACATCGTACTGTTTCATAATTTCACAAATCTCTTCAAAATGCGTGTACAAGAAGTTTTCTTGGTGATGCGCTAAACACCACTTAGCCATAATAGAACCACCACGCGACACAATACCGGTTAAACGCTTGGCTGTCATAGGTACATAACGTAACAAAACACCTGCGTGGATAGTGAAATAGTCAACACCCTGCTCGGCTTGCTCAATTAGAGTATCGCGGAAAACTTCCCAAGTTAAATCTTCAGCAACACCATTTACTTTTTCTAGTGCTTGGTAAATTGGAACTGTGCCAATTGGTACAGGCGAGTTACGGATAATCCATTCACGCGTTTCATGAATATAACGACCAGTTGATAAATCCATTACAGTATCGCCACCCCAACGCGTTGACCATACTAGTTTTTCTACTTCTTCTTCAATTGACGAAGTAACAGCAGAGTTACCGATATTCGCATTTACTTTAACCAAGAAATTGCGACCAATGATCATAGGTTCGATTTCAGGGTGATTAATGTTTGCTGGAATAATTGCACGACCTTCAGCTACTTCTTTACGAACAAACTCAGGTGTTATTTCGTCTGGCAATTTAGCGCCCCAAGCTTGGCCTTTGTGCTGTTGCAATAAAATTTGCTCTTTAACTTCAGCGCGTTTCATATTCTCACGAATGGCAATATATTCCATTTCTGGGGTAATAATACCTTGGCGAGCATAGTGCATTTGCGAAACATTTTTACCCGCTTTAGCGCGGCGAACTTTAGGTAAATGGTCAAAACGAATATGGTCTAAACCATCATCTGCTAAACGTTTTTGGCTATAGTGAGAAGTTACTGAGTCTAATGCTTCGGTATCGTTACGCGCATCAATCCACTGCTCGCGAATACGCGGCAAACCTTTGTGAACATCAATAACAACTTCAGGATCTGTATATGGACCAGAAGTATCATAAACATTAACCGGCTCATTTTTTTCGAAAATAGGATCTTCTTTAGTACCACCAGCAAAAGTGTCAGAAACACTGATTTGACGCATAGGTACACGGATAGAAGGATCACTACCTTCAACATAAATCTTTTGTGAATTAGGGAATGGTTGACCAGATAAGCTACTGATAAACGCTTGCGCTTGTGCGCGTTTTTCTCTGCGGTTTGGTTGTGACATATATTTGCCTTTAATCATTAAAGTAAATTAAAGACGGAGTGTGGCTATCGACAAGACATTATACTGAAACGTATCTTGTTCCCTACGCTGGTATAAACCAGATCAGGTTCGACGGATCCCGCTATTGCGATCTCAGCCCTAAGGCACTCCGACAAGTAAAATCACGACAAAGTATATAGTTTACGGAATAATTTTAAAGCTTAATCAACAGAATATTTTTATATAATCAACATAGCAGACCAGTAATATGGCTAATCACTTGTAATTTTTATGCATTAAATCAATAATCAATTCATTCATCGAGCCAAAGCTTTTGTCAGCAGGCATATCGATAACACACGGATAAAAATGAACCCTGAACTGATTAAAAACGCCAATGTGCTGATTATTGACGATCAAGCTTTAGCGCAAGTTTTCTTAAAACAGTCGTTAGAAAAACTCGGCTTCGACAAAATTATGGTTGCGGAAAGCGCTAAACATGCTTTGCGTTTGGCGGACGAAAGTCAGTTTAACTTGATTATATGTTCATTTAATTTAAGCCGTGACAAAGACGGTTATCAACTATTTGAAGAATTAAAAGCCAAAGGCGCAATTAAACTTACCACAGCCTTTATATTTACCAGTGCCGAAACAGATGCAGCTTTAGTAAATAGTGTGGTTGAACTGCAACCGGATGACTTTCTTGCAAAACCTTTTACTGCTAAAGAATTAAGTGACCGCCTACGCCGTGTATTAACCCGCAAACATAAACTGGCTAAAGTTTATTGGGCAATTGATCAACAAGATTATGTGATGGTGCTGGAGCAAGTTGAATCTTTATTAATGGATCCGAAAGCGGCTAATCTGTATCCCTTATTGATGCGTATGAAAGGTGATGCATTGCTTGCGTCAGAAAAGTATCAGCAAGCGGCACAGTTTTACTACGAAATAATCACCTTACAGAAATTTACTTGGGCCATGGTTGGTTTAGCCAAAGCTTATTTAGGTTTACACAAGGAAGATGCTGCAATTAATATTTTAGAGAAGTTAGTTGCTAAACCTTCTACCCGTTTAGCCGCATTAGATTTGCTTGGCCAATATTACATAAAACATGATGAGTTTGAACTTGCTTATCAAAAACTGCAAAACGCCAGTGAATTATCGCCACGTAATATTGATAGGCACAAAAACGTAGTGCAGTTAGCGCGTTTAGTACATGACCACTCAGGCCAGTACGATGCAGCCAAAGCTATGCTCAAATATGCGAAACGTTCGTTTCATGAAACACCTGATTTGTATCTAACAGTAGCAAGAGCTGGTATTGATTATGCGCTGACCCTGCCTGAACAAGAGTCAGCTGTGATTGTGCGTCAGTCGGAAAAATGTCTAGAAGCAATGAAGGACCAATTCCCTTCTTCGGTTGAAAACAAAGACAAAATATCTATTGTGCAAGCGCGTATCCATTATTTAAAAGATGAAGAAAGCAAAGCCAAACAATTGGTCGCAGGCGTATTAGAGCACGAAGAAAGTGGCAACTTAGAAGACTATATTGATAAAGCTAAAGCTTTTCACGAATTGGGTTTTCAAGACCAAGCTTTGAATATTTTAGAGCATATTCATCAGCACCATACACCGGACAACTCAATTAGTGACAAAGTATTAACCACTTATTTAAACCAAGAAAAAAGTGAAAAAACCGATATTCCATTTACGCCAAGGCAGCTGAATAATATTGCGGTGCAACTATATGGAAAAAAACAGTATCCAGCTGCCATTCAAGCTTTTGCTGACGCGCTTAGACTTATGCCAAAAAATGTTCGTATTGCATTAAATATGTTGCAAGCATTAGTTGATCAAAAGTTTCGAACACAACTCACTGAAGCGCAGTTAGCTTTATATAACAATGCGATTAGCATTATTTCAGTACAACAATTACCAAATGAACAACAAACTAGATATGAAAAATTGCTTGAGCGTAGCGCCCAAGCACAAGAGGCACACATGAAAGATTAGGTTAAATACCATTTTTCGTATTCAATAAACTTGAAAGTTGCAACACCTTGCACACTGTCATTACAGCGTTCAAAATGTCTGAATAAACCACCAGGGCTAACTAAATGACAATAGCCTTGATAACAAGGTTCAACAGCCCATTCATCATGACCACCGTTTATACTGTCTATCAGTACTTCACCACTTACTGCATTATAAATTTGATACAAACCTATGTCGTGTCCAGCTCTAAACTTCCACATTGCATTAGGTGCATCCATTTCTCCGGTCAGCTTCAACTGACCTTGCTCCGCGATTAAACACAATCCATCTATTGTTTTTATTTGCCAATTCCTTGAGGTATACGGTTTAGTCGACGCTTGCTGCGAAACTTGCATACATAACCCTCAACTGCGTTCAATTTAAAAAGTAAAAGGGGGGAACCCTTTGCTTAAGCCTAGTTGAATGAAAATAGATTGCAGAAATGAAATATTTGCGAGAAATAACTGACCACAAGTCTCGTTATTTAAGTAATTTCAGGTTTAAAGTAGAATCATGCAGTTAGCAAAACAAGGCTAAGTTGCTTTGCTAACAAAAAGAAATAACATATAACAATTTGTTAATTAAAAAATTACTTATTAACACAAAATCGGTACAACTGACCAAAAGACGGTTTTTTTAGCCAAAAAACAAGCGCCATAACCAACCACTTTGTAGGTCTTCTTCACAGCGTTTTAGTTGCGCACCATAAGTTTCGGCGCGGCGCTGTACTTTAAGTGCTACGTTTTGTAACCATTTCTTTTTATTATAAGTTTTTTTGCGATAACCACCCCAACCTTCGTGGTAGTTTAAATATTGTTTGTTTGCATCCCATTTTGAAACGCCGTTAATTTTATGCGTTTTATAAATAAACCAGCCCATAAAATCTATCGCATCTTCAAAATCGTCTCTATCAGCCCAACCATTGCCTGTTTCACGTTTATAATCATCCCAAGTCATTGTTTTAGCTTGCGAATAACCATAGGCGCTACTGGCACGACCAATCGGAATAAAACCTAAAAAATACTCCATTGGTGGCTGAGCATCTGATTTAAAAGAACTTTCTTGGTACATCATTGCCATTGGAATATGAATTGGCACACCCCACTTGTCTCTGGCATCAGCTGCCGCGTCGTACCAATCTCTGTGCTCATAAAAGATTTCACATAAATCATCTGGCTTCTGTGGCGGTGATGTTGCACAGCCCGCAAGAATGGCGCTAGCAATCAAAAGTCCTATATATAATTTGAATTTCAGCATATTACTATTTTGCAAAATAATCATTTAAAAAATCGGCAAACTCAGCTTGTGGAGTTTGCTCTATAGCTTGTTGTTTAACCACACTTTGTTGACTGGTTTGCTGCAAATATTCTTGGCTAAACTGCACATAATCACGCTCAAGTGCAGCTTGTTTAAAGTCTGCAGCTATATTCAAGCCTAGGGTTGCGTTATCCCAATTATTTTCCGTTAGCGCAGCAACAACTTTACCCGAAGGGGTTAAATCAGGATTTAACAGTTTTTCTCTTTGGCTATTTAATGCATTTTGATAGTCATTCGAGTTAGCGCCATCAAAGTAGCTCGCCAGTTGGCTAAGCTCTATCATTATTTGCTCAGCCCAATCAGTTAAAGCTATTTTTTCACCAGACTTATCCAACAATATGCCTGGTTTACGCCCATATAATAATGTTTGCTGCAAATTAGCTGCATTTAAAAATTCATTACAGCTGTGAATTTCTGGCGATTCAACCAGCGCGCACCAAGTTAAAAATAGATCTAAAAATCTGATTTGTTCAATATTAACACCGGCAGGAGAAAAAGGGTCAATATCCAAAGCTCGCAGCTCAATATACTGCACGCCACCGCGTAACAAAGCGTCCGTTGGTTTTTCACCGCTGTTGGCGACACGTTTTGGACGGACAGGTGAGTAATATTCATTTTCGATTTGCAATACGTTTTTGTTCAACTGCTGATATTCACCCTGCTCACCTGCTTTGATGTGGGCAAAATCCGCTGATGGCATTTTTATCGCTTGTTTAAGTCCATGAATATACTCAGCCAAATTATTGTAACGAATACTTAGCGCTGCTTGAGCTTTATTGGTATATCCCAAATCACTTAAACGTAAAGCAGTTGCATAGGGTAAATACGACGTACCTTTACCAACTGTTTTAAACGGATAGTTTGATTTTTTACCTTTTAAGAATGAACCACATAATGCAGGTGAAGCACCAAATAAATAAGCTAAAATCCACAAATGACGTTTGATATTTCTAAGCACAGCCAGATATTTAGCCGAAATATAATCTTGCGTTAAACTTTGCCCTTCAGACTGAGCCAACTCTTGCCAAAAACTATCAGGAAATGAAAAATTAAAATGCACACCAGATATCACCTGCATATAACTGCCATATCTATGTTTTAAGCCTTCACGATAGAGGGTTTTCATTTTACCTATATTCGAGCTGCCGTATTGGGCAATTTGAATATCTGCTTCACAGCCAACAAAACAAGGCATGCTCATAGGCCATAACAATTCATCCCCTTGGTGGCTGTAAGCAAATTTATGCAAATCGATTAATTGCTCTATGCTGGTTTGCGCATTGTTCTCAACTGGCGTAATAAACTCCAACAAACTTTCTGCATAGTCAGTTGTTATGTAGGGGTTAGTTAAAGCTGCGCCTAAAGGTGCTGGATGAGGTTGTGTCGACAAGCGCCCTGTAGGCGTAATGCGTAATGCTTCTTTTTCGATACCTCTATTTAAACTATTGGCATACTGCACACCATGTTGTTGAAAAAATAGTTCAATCGAATCAGCTAAATTCACGCAATTTTCCTCAATAAAATAAGATGGTAAACAAAATACCCGAAAAGTTAGTTATACCCAAGCGACTTGAGTATAAACCCAATAGTTTTGCTACTCAGCAACAAAATTGATTTAAGTTTAATGTTGTTGCTAGGGTCTGTTTATCTTTTGAGTACAATTTTGCAGCATTTTGACTTAATCCATTAGGCCTTCAATGCTGCGCCTTGATTAAAAAGTATTTAGTTAGAACAAAATTTGTCCATAAAAGTTAAACAGACCCTAGTTAGACCGTATATATGAGGACAAAATTACAGTAAACTAGGGTCTGTTTATCTTTTGTGTATATTTACAAGTGTTGGAGTAGCTAAGTGAAAGTTTGTGGTGTAGAAATTAAGTCAAACGAAGCCATTATTTGTTTGTTAACTATGGATGGTGATGTATTTGATATTCCAAATTGTCGTGCACAAAAAGTGGTTTTAACTGATGCCAGTTCAGCCGAAGGTCTAGCTGATTTCCAATTTACCTTTGGCAAATTAATGCATGACTACAAAATAGAACATGTTGTAATTAAAGAAAGACCAATGAAAGGCAAGTTTGCTGGCAGTGCATTAGGTTTTAAACTTGAGGCCGCTATTCAACTTTTGGAAAATGTAACGGTTGAAATTCAAAGCCCACAAACAGAAAAAGCTGTGATTAAACGCAACCCTATGCCGGTTGATTTTAAAGAAACTGGCTTAAAAGGTTTCCAACAAAGTGCTTTTGTTACTGCCTATAGCTTTTCAATGAAAAAGCACTTCAAAATTGAAGAGTAACCTCTAGGGTATATCTAGGAGCATTAGCGATTAAATGATGGCTAATGCTCATTGAAGTATTACTGAATTTCACGCTCCATACGAATAACCACACGACGGTTTTTTGCCCGGCCCAATACATTCTGATTAGTTGCAATGTGGCGTCGCTCGCCGTAGCTATCTACTTCTATTCGTTTTGCATCTACCCCAGCTTCAGTAAAAAAGTTACGAATATTTTCAGCTCTTTGTTTGGCAAGTTGTTCGTTGTGCCAACGGCCACCATAACTATCACTAAAACCATCGAGTAAAACTAAATCTAACTGAGCATCCTGTTTTAAATATTCAGCTATCATAGCTAAACGTTTTTTTGAATTTTTAGTCAGTTCAGCTTTATTACTTTGATATGTTAATACGGTTAAACTGATATCATCGAAGTTAAATGGTAGTAAGTTATCCATACAAGTTAAAAAACTTTCATAGGCGTTGTGAAAATTAGCTGAGCTAATAGCAACAGTTATATGATCAAAATCGCTATACCAGTCTTTATAATAAAAGGTTGGCGACATGCCTTTTTCTAGTTCAGACAACATAGTCCAGGCTGGTTTATCAATTAGCTCACCATCAAATTGTTGTAACAGCTGCATATCAATAATTTCACGGCTAGGTACACCGGCTCTATGTGTGGGTGGTACCGACAATACTTTGGCCATGTCGTAACCATGTGGTGTTTTTAACATGTCTAAATTAACTGTCATATTAGTTGCGCGGCTTGCAACGCTAGAAAAGACCACTTTGCCATAACGCGGAATTGGGTGCTCTAAACTGCAGCTGAGTCGTGCATTTTGTTGGTTCACCCATTTAGAATCGGCAATTGAGGCTTGATAATGCCGTACATCGGCTAAAACCTGCCCGGCATATCCAAGGCTCACAATAGCGGCCAATTGAGCAATTTTACCTAACATTTAACCTTTCTCCAGCGACAAAACTTTGACTTGATCATAGACAAACTGACAATTACCTATGATTTAGCAAGTTTTAGACCAAATTACTTTTATACAACGGGTGAGCAACTAAGTTAATTCTGGCATAATGCTCAGCAATTTTTCCATATTGGCACCTGTTTTTATTTTATGCCACATGCACAGCTAAAAAATAGATTTCGTGGGTATTACCCTGTTGTTATTGACGTTGAAACTGCTGGTTTTGATCCACAGAAAAACGCCTTATTAGAAATTGCTGCAACTTTAACCGAGATGAATGACGATGGTGAGTTTTATTGCGGTGAAACCATTCAGTTTAATATTGAGCCATTTGAAGGTTCGGTATTGGAACAATCAGCGTTAGAGTTTAATGGTATAGACCCGAGCAATCCACTCAGAGCAGCTGTGGATGAGCGAACTGCGCTGCAAGAAATTTTTAAACAAATTCGCAAGCGCCAAAAACACTACAATTGCCAACGTTCAGTTATGGTTGCACATAATTCGGCTTTTGATATGGGTTTTGTTAACGCAGCAATTGCCCGAGCGAACATTAAACGTAGTCCGTTACATCCTTTTGTATCTTTTGATACCACAAGTTTAGCCGGTTTAACTTTAGGACAAACTGTGTTGGTGAAAGCCTGTAAAGCTGCGGGTATTGAGTTTGACAATAAAGAAGCGCATTCGGCTTTATACGATACACAAAAAACTGCAGAGCTTTTTTGTTATATGGTGAATAAGTGGAAAAGTTTAGGTGGTTGGCAAGAGCCTGAAGAAGCCGCTACGGATAAATAAAGTTTTTAAAAATTTTATATCGCTTAATTAGCTCGTGGCAGAGAAGTTCAAAGGTAAATGGGGTATCACTCATAAAAACGCTTTGAACTCATCCATGAGCCGCTCACACAAGATATCCCTATCTTGTGAAGTTTTATTCGCAACACACCCATCCACCTTTTCAGCAACACAGTCTCTGAATATTCGTCGAAGATAAATATGTCAGATGAAAGCCTATTCACATGCTAATTTCCTAAAACTTCAAACGTCTTGGATGACGTTTGGGAGCGCCCAGGGATTGGGTTTACAGCGATTTTAGAAAATTATGCTGAGAATGGGCTTTGTTGCACTCCCCCAAAAACGAAAAAAGCCGGTATAAACCGGCTTTTGATAAATCAAATTATTGAAAATTCGATTATAGCTTGTCAGCGTTCTCAGAAAGGTAAGAAGCAACACCTGAAGGGCTAGCGTCCATACCTTTGTCACCTTGATTCCAACCAGCAGGACAAACTTCACCGTGCTCTTGGTGGAATGCTAAAGCGTCAACCATACGTAACATTTCGTCTACGTTACGACCTAATGGTAAATCGTTAACTACTTGGTGACGTACGTTACCTTCTTCGTCAATTAAGAAAGAACCACGGAAAGCAACACCAGCTTCTGGGTGCTCAACGTCGTATGCTTGACAGATTTCATGTTTAACGTCAGCAACTAAAGTGTATTGTACTTCACCAATACCACCTTGGTTAACTGGAGTGTTACGCCATGCGTTGTGAGAGAATTGAGAATCGATAGAAACACCGATAACTTCAACACCACGTTTTTGGAACTCAGCAAAACGCTTGTCGAAAGCGATTAACTCTGAAGGACATACGAAAGTGAAGTCTAAAGGATAGAAAAAGATAACTGCTTTTTTACCTTTGATTGCTTCGCTTAAAGTAAAGCTATCAACGATTTCGCCATTACCTAAAACTGCAGCAGCTGTGAAATCAGGAGCCGGACGGCCTACTAATACAGACATAACATTCTCCATTTATATTATTGTGAACGTGAATATACACCGCGAATAAATATGATTATTCGATAACTGGAAATGAGTATATAGGCGAATGAATAAAAACCAAGGGCAGAACTCAACTATTTTTTATGAAAAGATCTAAAAACATAGTTGCTAATACGAATATTTCTCATTTATAATATAGCTATATTTTGTAGAGGATATTCTATATGTTCGTTTGTTTATGTAATGGCATCACTGATAAAGACATAATTGCAGCAGCAGAAAAAGGCTGTAGCAGTTTAGTTGAGCTACGCAAACAAATGGATATCGCAAATGATTGTGGGAAATGTCGTAAACAAGCGATCAACATTTTGCGTGAAGCACAACCAAAACACAAAATTGAAGACAACGATTTATTGATTGCAGCTTTTGCATAACCCCAGCCAAAAATAACAACCACTTACACACACTACTCCCTTCTACCCCACCAAATAAACAGGTTATTCTGTTTTTCGGTTTAAACTACCTCAACTGCGCGTAATTAAAATGCTCAACATACCCATCCCTGCATATTGTTTTTTCTACTAATAGCAAGCCATATAGAAGGATAAAAACACCTTAATAGATGAATAACTATCCGCATGCGGCAGTAATGACAAACGAGTCAGCGAAATAGTTTTGAATAGATAGGGTGACTAAGAAGCTAGCCGAATTAAAAGGTAATAAAGAGTATATTTTGAAGCATTCTTAGTAGTAAGAATGGTGCCCGGGGCCGGACTTGAACCGGCACGCTGTTACCAGCGAGGGATTTTAAATCCCTTGTGTCTACCAATTCCACCACCCGGGCAGACACGAATTACACAAACATAAGTTCATATAATCAAGATTTTGGAGCGGCTAACGAGACTCGAACTCGTGACCCCAACCTTGGCAAGGTTGTGCTCTACCAACTGAGCTACAGCCGCATAATAAAACAATGTAAAACTAACAATTTGGAGCGGCTAACGAGACTCGAACTCGTGACCCCAACCTTGGCAAGGTTGTGCTCTACCAACTGAGCTACAGCCGCACTCATAATAAAGTGCAAATAAAAATTGGTGCCCGGGGCCGGACTTGAACCGGCACGCTGTTACCAGCGAGGGATTTTAAATCCCTTGTGTCTACCAATTCCACCACCCGGGCAGACACTTTATCTAACATGTTTTCGTTTAATGGAGGCGGGTCCCGGAGTCGAACCGAGGTAGACGGATTTGCAATCCGCTGCATGGCCACTCTGCCAACCCGCCGCACTTTTGGAGCGGCTAACGAGACTCGAACTCGTGACCCCAACCTTGGCAAGGTTGTGCTCTACCAACTGAGCTACAGCCGCATCTCACTGAAGTTATGTCATGTTTCTTTCATAACTCCCGAAAACGAGGCGCATTTTACAAAGTATTAGGAACGAGTCAACTGTTTATTTAAATCTTTTTTCTAACCGCTCAATAAACAAGCGAATGTGGTCAATTTTTAATGGATTTGCGTTAAACTTGGCCAAGCGGCACGTAAATACACCATCATAGACCAGAAAGTTAAGATGACAGCTATATATAAAAGTGCGACCGAAACGTAAAAAAACGACCCTGTTTGAAAAATTAATAAACCAACAATTGCCGCCATTTGCGCAAAAGTTTTAAATTTACCAATATTCGACACTTGCACATGCGCCCGCTTGCCTACTTCTGCCATCCACTCTCTAAGCGCCGATATCAAGATTTCTCTGCCAACCATAACCACGGCAGGTAAAGTTATCCAAAACACGCTGTAATGCTCTACTATTAAGCCTAACGCGGTGGCAACCATCAACTTATCTGCTACTGGATCTAAAAAAGCACCAAAAGGGGTACTTTGTTGCCAACGCCTAGCTAAATATCCGTCCAACCAATCTGTGAATCCTGCAACGGCAAATAAAAACGCAGCCAATAAATGACCCCAAGCCACAGGTAAATAAAAACACAGTACAAAAAAAGGAATTAAAACTATTCTAAAAACAGTCAGAATATTGGGTATGTTCCACATTCGTTAATACTTCACGCAAAGTTAATTAAAGTTAATATTTAAACGTTTCAGTTATTGTCGCATTAATTGTAGGCTTTTGTTAGTCGCTTTTCTCATGCAAATGGTAAAAAACCGTTTCAGCTAGCTGCAAGCTGAACCCCGGTACTTTTGCGATATCATCAATACTGGCGTTTTTAACCTCTTGCATACCACCCAGATATTTAAGTAAATTCTGACGTTTTTTCGGCCCGACACCGGCGATTCCTTCCAAAGACGAGGTTGTTTTAACCTTTTGCCGCCTTGCTCTGTGACCAGTAATCGCAAACCTATGCGACTCGTCACGAATATGCTGAATCAAATGCAGCGCAGGCGAATGCGATTCAACATTCAGTATTTGATGACTACCAGCCAAAATTAACGTTTCTAACCCGGGTTTTCTACTTGTGCCTTTAGCAACACCAATTAACAAGGGCATTTTTTGTGGCCAATCAACAAAATAATTCTCCGCTTGTGCAAGTTGACCTTTACCACCGTCGATAAAAATAATGTCTGGTATTTTATCTTCCGGTTGAGGTGATTTGTACCTACGCGACAACACCTGCGCCATAGCCGCATAATCATCCCCTGGAGTAATACCCGTGATATTGTATTTGCGATAATCGGTTTTCATTGGTCCATTACGGTTAAACACCACGCAGGATGCGACCGTTTGTTGCCCCATAGTATGGCTGATATCAAAACACTCCATACGCTGAATGGGCTCTGGCAATTCCAATAACATATCCAAAGCTTCAAACCGGCGCTGCATAGATAAAGACTCACTCAACTTAGTTGAAACCGCATTTTCAGCATTAGTTTGCGCAAGCTTTAAATAACGTAAACGTTCACCGCGCGTCGGCACTTTTAATTCAACTTTTGTTTCATGTAATTGTTCTATGGCATGCTGCAAACCCACTTGCTCAGTTAACTTAAATGGGATCAATAACTCTTTAGCTGGCGTTCGTTCAGATGTTTGATTTAAATAATACTGAGCAACAAACGAAGTTAAAATCTCTTCATTTTCAGAATTTTTTGGCGTTTTCGGATAATAACTTTTACTGCCAAGCACTTTGCCATCACGCACAACCAGTAAGTGAATACACACAACCCCATGTTGACTGGCAAAACCTAAAATATCTAATGAATCATGGTCACCACTAACTGATTGAGTTTCTCTAACCTTTTTAAGCGCAGTTAATTGGTCTCGATACATAGCAGCTTGTTCAAAAGCCAAGTTTTGGCTGGCAGCATCCATTTTATCAACCAACTGAGTAACCACTTCTTGATTACGCCCCTGCAAAAACAACTTAACTAAATTAACTTGCTGGGTGTAATCAATATCTTCAACATACCCTTCAACACAAGGTGCTAAACACCGCTTTAACTGGTGCTGCAAACAAGGACGACTGCGCGCTTGGTAATAAGTATCTTCACATTGGCGAACCGGAAAAACTTTTTGCATAATACGCAAACTCTCACGCACTGCCCCACCGGATGGATAAGGCCCAAAATATTGGCCCTTTTCTTTTTTTGGCCCACGATGAAAAGCCAAACGCGGATGTTTATGCCCAGATAAAAAAATATACGGATAACTTTTATCATCACGCAATAAAATATTGTATTTAGGTAAATACTGCTTAATTAGATTATTTTCTAAAATCAGCGCTTCTGTTTCAGTATGTGTGACAGTGACTTCAATATTGGCAATTTGCCTAACCAAGGCTATGGTTTTTTGGCTAGTTTGATTAGCACGAAAATACGAACTAACACGTTTTTTTAAATCTTTAGCTTTACCAACATAAATAACCTGCTGATTATCGTTATACATACGATAAACCCCAGGCTGATTAGTTAAATTTTTTAAAAATGCGGCGGAATCAAATAAAGAAGTCATGCAAATAGTTACGACCGTACCTGAACTTTAAATAACCTGAACTCTGGATAACAACTTGCTTTCTAGGGGCTATTTATCCTTACAGCTGCGTTGAATTCACTAGTAATAGCCAGCTATTACGTACGTAAATTCGCCTTGCTCTAAGAATAACTATCTCCCTAAAATACTTATGAATAAACTTTGTTATAAATTACAAAACATTAGCTAATTTGTTATCCAGAGTTCAGGTTAAATACAAACAAAAATGGCGGTGTACTCAATTTAAGTACACCGCCATCTTAACAAAAACTTTAGACTATCAGTAGTCGCTAAAAATTAGCTTACTAAACTCGGCTAGCTTAACAGACTTAAAACCGACTGCTGACTCTGGCGAGCTTGCACCGCAACTGCGCTAGTGCTTTGCGACAAGATATCGTTCGCGGCTTTATCAGCTGTTGCTTGTGCAAAATCAGTATCTTGCAAACGGCTACGTGCAGCTTGCACATTTTCGTTAGTCGTCGACAAATTATTGATAGACGATTGAAATGCATTTTGCGTAGCGCCTAAATCACCACGCTGTTCACCAATAGTGCCAATTGCATCATCCAAAGTTTGCAACGCTGAATCAACACCACCCGCAACAGTTACATCAATATTAAATACAGCATTTAAGTCAGAAGATAAATCACTAGTGTTAACCGAACGTGATTGCCCCGCACCCGAGCCTACTAGGAATGAAAACTCACTATCTTCAGTGAACAAGGACTTACCGTTAAACTCGGTGTTGTTAATGGTGTCTTGAATGTTTTGCTGCAAACCAGAAATTTCAGATTGAATGGCTTTGCGATCAGCATCAGTTAAAATACCACTACCGGCTTGCTGAGTTAACTCACGAATGCGCTGCGCATCGTCATTAATGCCCTGCAAAGCACCATCTGCAACTTGAGATAACGAAATACCATCGTAAGCATTACGAATAGACTGCTGATAAGCATTTGATTCAGAAGATAAACGCTCAATAATCTGTTGAGCCGCAGCTGCATCAGCCGCTTTATTTACTTTTTTACCCGAGGCTAGTTTCTCTAAATTATCATCTTGCTTACGCTGAATTTGATCCAAAAAGAAACTGTTTGAACCTGAAGAGACATTATTAATCGCCATGACCGTATCCTTTGTACAACTTAAACATCAAGTGGATAATATTTGTACAGTATAGCATATTGGTGGGAAGGGCAAGATTAATAAACAACTAGCTATGAATAAAATCTATTTCTAAGTTGTGTTACGATTGCATCACACTTTAAAACATCATCTTTAGCCCAGTTCAAATAGTTATCTAATTCGAATTTTGAGGTTTGATTGATTTTATCGTTAAAATCTTCGAGTATTTTCTCTTTAGACAGTACTTGTAAATCTACCTGACAGACCTCTAAAATTTTTTTCTTACTGTCACAGTCCAGTGCTTCAAATACGTCTTCGTATCTCAGCATCAACGTTTCGCAATCTGAGGCTACCTTATCCAATACGTAACGATTTTTAAATTCCCAAATCCAACTCAAGCGTTCTATCAAATTCATATTTTGCCATCTATTGCGATAAGGATCGTTTTCTAAATTTTGTGGTGACACAACCCAAGAGCTATCACGCAAATATTTCAACTCAGATTTCCCATTTCGGATTTGCGTTCGACTATATGCTGATGGTATCCAAGTTCTCGGGTCACGAACAATGTGTATGACATTACAACTCTTAAACAATGAACAAATATGCGGCAACATAAATGTAATGCCACCATTAGATTCAATATAAGTGCTTCGCCCTAATGAACGAAGCTCATCTAACATATTAAGACGGTTCATTTTAAATAACGCGCAATAATCGGAATCAACTTTCCCCTGAGAATAATACTCAAATGCCTCTTTTTGCAAATTAGGTTGAGGTTCATGATGGACTAATGCATGGTTAGCATATTTAGATAGTTTATCAGCTAAAAAACGGGTCCCAGTCCGCCCAGTCGAAATAATAAAGGTAGCATCTACTTGAGACCACTCCAACATAGTTATGCCCATACCACTTTGTTGTTTGTTTCTCGATGAAGGAAGTGGCCTCTTGTGTCCACGATAAGTTGAGCATGCGATAAAATCATCTCATAGTCGAAACCATCATGCTCCGTCACCAGCACCACTGCATCGTATGTGGAAATAACATCTGCGGTAAGGTTTGTTGAATTCATATCAAATGAATATTTTCGAAGTTTAGGCATAGTTGGAACGTGAGGATCTGAATAATCCACGTAAGCACCTTTATTTTGCAATAACTCTATAATTTTAAGCGATGGTGATTCTCGGGTGTCGTCAACATTCTTCTTATACGCAACACCTAAAACTAGAATTGAGCTACCATTGACTGCTTTCTTATTGTTATTTAATGCGTCAGTTATTTTAGTGACGACCCATGCAGGCATACCTGAATTAACCATACCAGAAAGTTCAATAAAGCGAGTTTCAATATCAAACTCTTTGGCTTTCCATGTGAGATAGAAAGGGTCGACCGGTATACAATGTCCACCGATCCCAGGTCCAGGATAATACGGTGTAAAGCCAAATGGTTTAGTCGCTGCGGCACGGATGACCTCAAAAATATTAATTCCCATCTTGTCGCAAACGATCTTCATTTCATTAACGAGTCCGATGTTCACAGCTCTGTGAATATTTTCTAATAACTTGGTCATTTCAGCTACTTTGACAGACGTAACTGGTACGAGAGTTTCAATTGGGTGCTTATAAAGAGCTAATCCAACTTGTAAGCACTCCTCGGTAACCCCAGCTATGACTTTTGGTATGCTATGTGTGCTATATTTTTGATTACCAGGGTCTTCTCGTTCAGGAGAATAAACCACATAAAAATTTTCACCAACTATCAATCCAGCAGATTCAATTCTTGGTACGATAACTTCATCAGTTGTGCCTGGGTAAGTAGTACTTTCAAAGGATAAAACTTGTCCAGGAACAAAATACTGAACAATCTGATCCAAAGTATCCGTTACATATTTAAGGTCTGGTTCTTTATATTTGTTTAGTGGCGTTGGTAAGCATAAAACAATCGCATCACATTCACTTACTATCGACATATCTGAAGTTGCAATAAAACCGTTTGCAAGCCCAGCCAATATGTCTGCTTTCGATACTGTTTGAATGTAACATTCTCCAACAGATAGCTTCTCCACTTTGGTTTTATCTATATCAAAACCAACTACTTTGAAACCTACCCTTGAAAACTGCATAGCTAAGGGTAAACCTACATAGCCAAGTCCAATAATACCTATGGTCGCTTGCTTATTTGCCAACTTGCCTAATGTGCCGAGAGTTTTATTCATACCATTTCCAATTACAGGACTTAATTTGATATCGGATAAATAAATTTATCCTTTATAGCTAATTACTTAATCGTTGCTTGTACCCAATTATCAATAACGTTGTCCCATTTACTAATGGACTCGATTATGTCTGGGTTTATCTGCAAATTTTCATAAAGTTCATCAAAATTGCTCATCGCTCTCGTTATCACACCACCGATCTCAGAAATTTGGTCCACCTTTGACATTAAAATACCTCGTTCTATCAAGGTAGAATATGGAAGCCATGACCCCGTGATCACTAAACAGCCGCAATACAAGTGTTCTTGCATTGAACCTGAAAATGAGTCTGAAACTTGGACTTGAATTAATATATCCGTCAACATTCGCAGTGCAGCAACTTGTTCATTGGTCATGAACTCTCGAATAATTACATAGTCTGCATTTTTATCAATTAGCGCTTTTTCTACTTTCCGTATGTATTCACTTGAATTGCCATAAGTCATCGGTAACCATATTTGAGCGTTGCTAAAAAAGTCATCTGACAAATTCTCTATGACTTTTAAGTGTTGTTGAGCAGAAGAGGCATTATATCCTAGCGCAATAATCTTTTTATCTGTTGGTGCGATATGTAAAACATTAAACAACTCGAGTTTTGAATATTGCTTCTCTTTAAATTCAGAAATTAACTCTAGTGGTGTTAAACCAAAAAAACATTGAGTCCAATTTTTTTTACTTAAACTGGCGTTTGGTAAATTTTCCAACAATGCTTGTTTTAACTCAGGAGTGTGGCAATTAATTTGATCTGCATCTTTAACTATTGTCTCTAGTATGTCGAATCGGTTGCATCTGAATAAATCTGTCCCCCAAAAAACAATCCAGATTTTTTTACCAATCATCCGATAAAAACGCATTGCATATTGGTGTAAAAGAGAAACATATTGAACTTGAACAACGTCGTATCGATCGAAACGAGCATGCTGAATAATGTTAGGAATTAAGTTTAATAAAACACCCAGTAGCCAGCCAATTCTCGCTCTAGTCTTAAAATTGCGAGTCCACCATTCGAAAATACTATTGTTATAAATTTTATCAAAAACATTCTCTTGGTTCGATTCAAGAGGACGTAAAGCAAAACAGTCAATTTGAAGACTAGGGAGCTTCTTTCGGTATGCTTTGACTAATTCCTTTATGAGTTCAGCGTTGGGGTTACCAACAATAAGTAGCTTTTTACAATTGGACATAATTATTAATCATAGCAATAACATCTAACTTTATTTTGTGGTTGTGTTAGTCATGTGGAAGTTCTAGCCCTAAAAAATTTTCGTCTCCATTAAAATGTCTGACGGTTTTAATATATTCAGGCCACTCTCCAATATCAAACCATGACTTTTCACTAACAGGGAATACGCCGACTCTCCCTCCACGCTCCTTAACGGTATTGATCAGGTCTGTAATATGATAAAAGGTATTGTTAGGGATCTCTTTCAACAAGTGAGGTTCTAATACGTATACACCGGCGTTAATTTTAAACGTGAGTTCAGGCTTTTCATTAAGTGAATCTAACAACCCATCTTCTTTAGTTGTGATTGTGCCATAAGACAACCTATGATGTTTTAAAGCTGATACTAAAGTAATCTCGTTATTATTGCTTTTATGAAAATCATATAGTTGACTTAAATCTTGCTGAAGTAAAATATCACAATTTGACAAAAAGAAAGTTTGGTTAATTTCGTCTTTTAGAAATGCCAATGCACCAGCTGTTCCTAATGGCTTTTCTTCATAAACATATCTAATATTAATGGATGGTGTAACCAACTGGTTCAAAAAATGCTCTATTAGATCTTTTTTATAATTAACCGATACATAAAAATGCTTGCACCCGATATCACTAAATTGAGACATAATAGATTCAATGATAGTTTTGTCACCCACTGGTATAAGTGGCTTGGGTAAAACATTAGAGATTGGTTTAAGTCTAGTACCCTGACCTCCAGCCATTAAAACTACAGGGGCATCAACACGGCTATTTGTTACAGGGAGTTGTAATTTACCAAACAAGTCTGTCCAGAAATAAATTTTGACAACATTAGCTTCAGAATCAATAACTGGCATAAATTCACAACGAATTTTAACCATCATTTTCTTGATTTTCTGAATGGAATCTACATCACTTGCTACTAACTTACTCTCTAAAACTGTGCTTTCAATTGATGAATTCAAATCGACATCATTAATAATTGCTCGTTGCACGTCACCAATTGAAAGCAAAGTTAGATATTTAGCATTCTGATCAACGACAATTAATAACTTTTTGCCCAATTTGTCCATAAGCTTAAGTGCAAACAATAATGTTTGTTTTTCACTGATAAATAGCTCATGCTCTAGGATAATTTTTGAACTCATAACTAAGCCCCTTTGTATAAGGATTGTGCTTTAATAAAAGAGTTTTTTGGTATTTTAGCGCTCTGCACACACACACTTCCGCTTCCAATAAAACAATTGTCACCAACTTCAACACCTCCATTTAAAATGGCGCCAGTTGAAATATGACAATTGTCACCCACGAAACAATCATGTTCTATAAGAGATTTTGAATTTATTATACAGTTTGTTCCCACAATGGAATTTGCATTGATTAAACTATCATGCATAACAATAGTCCCCTCACCAACTCTGACGTTAATGCCCACATAAGCTCTCGGTGAAACAATCGTTGCAAACGTCCCACCACTTTCTTTAACAACTCGAAAAAGCTTAATTCGGCTTGCAGTAACACCAATTTGGCCAATAGCGTTTACAAAAAGGACATCCTTGTTGAGATAGTATTTGATGAGTTCATCTCCACCCAGCACTTCATGCCCAAACACTGAGTGCCCTTTAGGCAATCTAGAATCCAATATACCCAGAATTTCATATTGCCTTGTAAGCTGAATAACATCTATAACAGAATGGCAATGTCCGCCGCCTCCAAGTAATACGAGTTTAATCATAGCGCTGACTTAATCGAGCTCGGTAAACAAACTATTGTGTTATAGGCTTCAACTGAATTGCTCAAATTACCTATTTCACAATCTCTTAAATGTGGGAGTGTATGCAATAATTGCCATAGGGGTCTGACTAAAATTTGAGCTTTAATACATTGTTCTATTAGGTTTTGTTTGCTGTCAACATCAGGACAACGTATAGCATTTAACCAGTAGTTTGACTTGCAATTTTGCGATTCCACAATAAATTGATATTCACTATCTTCAAATAAATTTCGATATAAGTTTGCTAACCTTCTCTTATCATTTAGATATTCTGGCAACCTATCAATCTGAGCACATCCTAAAGCCGCGTTTAAATTGGGCATCCTATAATTGTAACCCAACTCATCGTGATACATTTCAAAGGCATGTGCCACTTTGGCAGTTGTAGTTAAGTGCTTTGCCTTATTTGCTAAAGTCGAATCCTGAGCGAATATCGCACCACCCCCACCAGTAGTAATAATTTTATTACCATTAAAACTGACCGCCCCCAAAGATGCTATTGTTCCACAATGCTTACTCTTATAGGTAGAACCTAATGATTCAGCAGCATCCTCCACAACGGGTAAATTCCAGTCATTCGCAACCCTACACAGTTCATCCATATCGCAAGGGTGTCCAAGCGTATGCATAGGTACAATAGCACTGATTCTGCGTTTAGTTTTAACATGAATACAGGCTCCATCTTCTGTCAATTGTGCATTTTCAGACAAATATGTTTCAAGTGACGACGGCGAAAGACCAAGCGTTTCTGTATCAACATCAATAAAGATAGGGCTAGCACCGCAGTATTTAATAGCATTTGCTGTCGCTACAAAACTGAGAGCTTGCGTTATTACAAAATCACCGTTTCCTACACCAGATAAGCTTAACGCAACATGTAACGCAGATGTGCCATTCACGGTAGCAATACACCTGTTACTGCCTGTAAATGACTCCAATTTTTGCTCGAACAAATCTACATAACGACCAACTGTAGAGACAAAGGTCGAGTCAATTGTGTCTCTTATAAGATCTTTATCTGTTTGATTAAAATATGGAGCATGCAAAGGTATTACCGAATTTGTTTGGTAATAATCTTGTATAAATTTGACCACATCTAGTGTTTTCATATATTACATTTTTTGATCTAAATATTTATCGAGTTCTAGATGGCTAAACTCTGGAACATACTTACAAACAAACTCCACAATTGATCGTTTTGACCAGAGCTTCTGCTGTCGTAGTTCATGGTAGTCTAGTTCAAACTCTGTGACAGAAAATTCATCGCTCCCTAGCGAATTTGCAACCACACCAATTTCTAAATATCTCTCCAAGTCAACACTTTCCCCGTCTACAAAAAATTCCTCGAATGGTTTTTCACCTGTAGTGTCTGAATCGGAAAATACGCAGGGCCATTTCGAAGAATCAGCTTTGGATGTCTTTAGAAAGAAAGCTCTCGATTCTAACTCATTTTCACACTCGAAAGGTTCTAACCCCATAGACTTCAGATATTTTTTAGCAATATCAGCGAAAGTAATAAGATTGGTTTTTTCATCTAATTTTGGAAAAAAAATGTCTCCGCTATAACCTAATAGACAGGACATTAGGCATAGCACGCCAGACTCTTCTGAGGTCATAAAATATCGTTTGATGTCTCTAGGCGCTGCTATAGGTTGCCTCTTAGAAAGACGTTTCTCAAATCCATATAAGAGAGAACCATCTGAAAAGGCAACATTTGCAAATCGAGCCATGGATATATCTATTTCTTTGCTATAACTCCCAACCACTTTCTCCATTAAGCGCTTTGTTGCACCCATCAAGTTTACTGGATTAGCAGCTTTATCAGTTGAGACACAAAAGTATTTTTTTGTGCCTCTATCTTTAAATTTTAACAACGACGTTTGTGTATTGAGAACGTTGGTATTTAGCATTCTCATCAATGTATATGGGTCTCGTTCACTTCGAACATGTTTCATTGCAGATAGATTCAAGACATAATCATATTGACCGTCAAATTCGATGAACCGATCAAATTCAAGTGAACCAATATCTAAAATAAGTGTCCTAAATTCACCTTCAATATAGCCGAATGAGCTTCTTATATCTCGAACGAGCTCAACCATGTTATTTTCGCTAATATCAACAACATGTAATTTTTTGGGTGATCTTTTAAAAATCTCTTTAGTCACGGCTTGACCGATAGTCCCTGCCCCACCTAAAACCAAGAATGAACTTTCAGACACAATCTCAAGTAATTTATTAGAATTTTTCTCTAGATCGAATTCAAAAAGGCCCGTGTTTCGACCTATTAACGAAAGTAAAGATGTATTCATAGGTAATCCTTAATAGGCCCAATTATCCGCTCGAATGCTCGAATTTTAGTTGTTCCCCAATCTTCAAACGAACCAATCGAATACTCCTTAACTTGATTTCTAGGATTTGAAAAACAACTTAGAATCTTATCGCTAGAAGTCGCAAGTGTTGGATCAATAAACTTCGAGAATTTGTTGAATTCATTTAAGGTATCAGTTTCAAACAATTTCTGATGTGATATTTTTAGATAATTCAACGGTTGTTTAATACTTGATTCTATTAACTGATTGTATTTTTTCCAATGCCAACAAAGTTTCTCAAACTGACTAAACTCTTCCCATGTGTGGAATTCAGGATCATCCGGAAAATCTTTAGCGTTTAGCCTAGCTCTAGGATCAGTGTCCGAAAATAAGGTATACCTAGACTGTTGAACATTGCTAATTGCTGAGCGAATATAACTCAAAGGAGACCGTTCAACATGTATAACTTTAAGTCTAGGAAAAAACTCAATTAACGCAGGTAAAAACATTACCAAGTTGTTGTTCGATTCAACGTATATTGTTTTATTACTTTGTTCGAGCCTCTCCAGCACGGGCTTTCGCATTTTCAAATATTGCTCAATCACTCTTTCATTAGAATAGTTTTCTCTATGGTATTGAGTACCTAAAACAAAACCATCTGGATAAGGTTCATGTTCAGCGTGAATACTAGGGTAGATTTGAGGAAGAGCATGAGCCAGAAATTCAGTACCGGTTCTACCTGTACTCACAATAATCGTAAAATTTACCGAATTCAGATAATTTACCACTATGCTTACCTTATATTATTTCTAATAAATTGGATTAAACTATCTGACCAACTTGACCAAGTTAAATTTGCTTTAGCATATTTCTGAATCGCTTTATTGGTCACGCCAGTAGTACTAAATTTTTTATATTGTTCTAATAAATTATGAATATCCAAAGCACTTTCATCGGAGTCATAAATAATACAGTAGGGTTTTTTTGAAAGTTCTTTATCTATATTTGTCGTTACAGTTGGTAAGCCAAAATACAAATATTCCCTTCCTTTAAGTGAACTAATCGTGAATACATGCTTTCGATGACAACCTAAAGTATCGATCCCTATATCGGAGCTTAAATAAAACGGCAGTAATTCGTCCGCAAGTTTAAATCCCCAAAAATGAACCTTGTCCGATAAATTTAAGTTGTTAGTTATGCTCTGCAGCTTATCCAAGTCACTGCCATCGCCAACCAAATTGAAATGAACATCAACTTCATGTTCTGATTGATAATATCGATCTAGACCTCGAATCACTCTATCAAATGCATGCCAATCACTAATATTGGCTACAGCCAATAAATCGATGCGATGCTTTGGCCATTGAATGTTATCTAGCTCTGGCTGGAGCCAAGCGTCAGAAACCTTATTATCAAAGTAAAAGTTTAATTTACCCAGTAGTTCAGTTGCAGGATTAGTTGACGAAATAAATGATACAAACGGTAGCAGTGTCGACCTATTTTCAACATCACGTTCTAGTTGTGTTTTATCTTTTATTTCAAATTCATACGGATAAGTGGGGAACTCAATTGATGTAACAATGTTATTACTGTACAAACTTTGAAAAAATTTAGCTAAATTTTGACCGTCGTACATTTGGTCATATCTAGCATAAACAAAGTCGGGTTTTACTTGACAATAATATTGATTGGCTAATTCCCAAAAATATTCTCGCTCGCCAAGCTTTGATACACCCTTTTGTTCAAAAATTATGCTCAAAGTATCACGCTGTACATTGTACTCTGCAATTTTAAACGAGTCGTAACTCATATACATAAAGAAGGTTTGGTGAGCATGAGCCAACGCCCTCACTTGCCCAAGTACTTTCTTAAACACTCCAGCCATTTTGGTTGAGTGTTCGTTAATTCGACAGCAGTACAATATCTTCATAATTTATTTAACTAAATGAAATAGTTTTCTCCCGTGTTCCATGTCTGAAATAAGTTCGAATCGGTTCAAGCATGAATGTTCGATTACAAAGCGAGCAAACTCTTCATCTTTATAGTTTTTATACGCACCAATCATTTGCGGTTCATCGGTTGAATGTGTTTGCAAAAACATCTCATTAATATCGAGCTTGCCCAAAAATGTGACGAACATTTTGTGGAGCTCAGGTGTTTTAATAAAGTGGTGAAAGATATTTAAAGCCAAAACAACGTCAAATTTACTCTGCTCAAAATCAAATATACTGGTTCTGACCGCTTTAAATTGTTTCTGATTTGCCGTTCTAAGTTTATCTAGAAAATAGAAGTTTTTTACATCACCTTCAACTGCTGTACAGTCATAGCCAAATTTTTCAAGAAATCCACATAAATACCCCCAGTGACTGCCAATATCTAAAACAGTTGTACTCGTTGGTAAAATATTCCGTTGAATCAATGTGTATCGGCTAGAATCTTGAGTTTGCTCAAACTCTACAAAGTCTGGATGTTCAACCGGGGCATATAGTTTTCCATGGCAAAAAGCATTGGCGTACGATTTAACTTCAGATTTGAGATTTACCCACTGTGCGTGACGAACAGAAACCTTTACAGGTATAGACTTTAGTTTTAGTTGTTTGGCAATTGATAACCTATGCCTTCCATCTGCAAAAAGCATTTTGCCATCTCTAGAAATATGGATCGTCACATAATCAACAGCTTTACTTTGAATCCAACCTTCTTCGGAAATTGATTGAAACAAACTGTCCATGGCTGCACAGTGTCGAATTAAATCGCTTTCACTACTGCAACCAAATCTTGATTGTCCACTTCGAATATCGCTCAAAACTTCAGAAAAATAGTGCGTATCTTCCCATGGTACGTTTTGTTCGACTCTCTGTTTGAGAGATTCATAAAAACTTATGTGCGAATCAAACGGAACACAGTCTAGATCCCAATCCCCACTGAGTATTTGTCCGTGACAAATTTGTGGTAAAGAAACACAATCATGAATAAGTTGCGGATCAATATGGATAACTTGACAGGACTCAACGTCACTTAAACTAAAATAACTAAGCAATTTAGATACAGAAGTAGAAATTGCTGGCTTATCTGGCGTTAATATATTGACCTGTTCAACATTGTATTTTTGGAGAAACCTGTAAACATTCAAATACGATACAACTCTATCGTTCGGCTGGACTAATACTATTGAATCATACTCTGGAAAGTCTATTTCTAGTGCTTCATCAAACATAGCTGCGTCTAAATATAAGGTTGAACTCTCAATAGGCAAACTATACTTTTTGGTTGTTAATAACGTGACTTTCCCAGACAATGCAACAGACGCAATGCATTTTTCTACGACAGATTGAGAAGCAGCTGCCACCACTAAAGTTCTTTGTTCGGACATGAATTATTCCTGATAAATAATAGAGTCTGGTTTTATTCCTTGTTCAACAAGTTCGTTATATATCTCTCTCGCAAACTTCTCAGAACAAACAATAATCCAATCTCGATCATTTTTTAATGTTGCTTCAATTGTTTTACCAAGCCAATTTGACCCTGATACCTTTTTATCGACCATTTGCGAGATTTCTAAATAGGGTAAATATTGAGATATATAGCTGGAAATTCTTCGTCCTTTAACTCCGCAAGCATATATAACAACTCCGCAATTTGAAGGAAGCTTAGTAAGCCGACTTAGTAATTTTTTATCATGCTCATCAAGATAGAGTTGCAATGGCTGAAAACTGAATTCAGATAACGCTCGATATTTTAGGTAATGCTTAGTATAGGGGTGGTCACAAGTAAAGTGCCAAGGCTTCTCCGCTCCTGTATAGTGGATTATCTTGTGCTCAACATCTTGCGTTGAGCCAATAGCATTTGGGGCACTGTTGACTAAATACTGAGTTTGTAAGTTCCATCCGTTAGCAATTATCTTAACTCTGTTCTTTAAAACTACATTTAGTATGTCTTGATCATTGAACTTAACATTCGGGTGTTGCTCATAAGCTGCCCACAAGTGCTGAGTTATATTGGACGCTCGCCATCTGGCCATGTCAATCATCATCATCCCAGCATTAAAGTAGCGGGCACCATCTACAAGGTTTTTGGCGTACATGCTATTAGAAACCAAAGCATCTTCAACAACAGCAGCTAACTCTCCATCAGTAAAGTCTAATGCAAATATTTTCGCCAAGTCAGTGAGCACTAGCATATCTGCATCTAGGTATAATATTTTATCAATATACTCTGGAAGTATACTCGCCAATTCAAACCTAAAATAGGTCGCAACAGATAAGCGATTCTTAAATTCATCACTGACATTTAAGCAACCAATGTGACTTGATGTGTACGAATAAAAGGATATTAAGGCATCAGAAGATAGGCTTTTTTTAAGTAGTAATTTTTTTTCACCTGAAAGGCCTTGATAAATCACGTGATAATGAGGAACAAAAGATCGCGCTCTATTTGCTTCTATACTTGTTAGTAAAACTCCCAAAGGCTCGACAAATCGTTCGTCAATACAGAATACGAAATTAAACTCAGCCATTTTAATTGCCCACCAAACCATATTTTTTCAAAAAATGAACTAAAATGCTTTTCTGATAAACCTCATTGGTTTTTTTTACTAATTCCCCATTATCAAATTGATAAAGTTTGCCAAACAACCTATCGTTCCAGTAGTGCTGATTGTTATACAGCACACTATAGTTAGCAGGGGCGTTTCCTTTTAATGTTGCTGAATGAAAAAAGTAGGGCCTTATTTCGGTTGAGCAAAATAAGCTTTCCCCCAAACCTTCAACTTTGTTCTCAATCCCCAAAAGATCCATAAGAGTTGGAAAAATATCAAAGTGACATGACGACTCAAATTTATTTTTAGGACGATTTGCTAATTTGGGGTGCTGTAAAAAGAATGGAACTTGAAGTTGGGGAATAATTGAAGAGTTACTATGAAAATAATATCCAAACTCCCCAAAAGACTCACCATGATCGCCCGTCAACACAAATATAGTGTTGCTCAAATCCACTTTGGTTTTAAGTTTTGTCAGAAATTCATCCAAAATAAAATCAAACTCTTCGACTGCGTTGAGGTATTTCGACTTTTCACTCCCGTCTTTGTGACGGTTAAACTTTTCAGAGTTAACAACTTCATATGGCATATGTGTTTGGTCATTAATAATATGTAGAAAAAAAGGTCTTTCCTTTGAGTTAACTATCCCAGCAACTTCATCAACCATATTTAACAAACGATAATCTGCCTTTAACCCCTTGCTTGGCAAATCATTTGTTCCCCAAATTTTGTCAAACCCTATTCGCTTTAACAGTTTCCAATAATCGTACAACTTAATATCAGCCAGATCTAAAAACATGCTGAAATAGTTATTTGAATTAAGCTCTTGTAAATAAAGCGGCTCTTTTCCGTAGAATACAGAGTCATTTTTGTTGTATGGGTTGTTAGAGTAGTGACCAGTATAAATTTGATTCGTTGCTACCGTTGTGTTCGGACATAAGCAATAATGATGCTCAGAAAACATAGCGTCACGAAAATGATTCTGTAATGTTTTCATATCTACAGAAGCATTTTTGTATGGTTTAACATAGGCTCCCAGAGATTCAACGGTAATCAGAATGACATTGGCGTTTTTGCATAGGCCAAATAAATCACTTTTGTTTTTGCTTTTGTTGCTTTTTCCTTTACCTTCAAATTCTCTGGCAATTTGAGAGGTGTCAACATCAGCTAAATCGGAATCCTTTAATGAACCAAAAAACATACTAGCCAATGTACTTGGGGCTGAATAAAAAGCTGTACCGCGTAACAAATAAAAATGAATAACGAGTGGCAGTATAGGCAATAAACTTACAACTATCTCGGTAGTTTGATCGGAGCCAAATGGAATAAAAGGCTGAAAAAACATGCACAGTATTGCTAGTAATACAGCTGAATATGGCGTTTTTAATGACAGTTTGTACTTTAATGTAACCCCCCCAATCAAAACTATACTTGTTAAAATAGCTGCTGATAGAAGGTGGCTATTAGGCGCTACAATCAAAAGTAATAAAGGGCCCCAAAGCAGAACAGTCATCCAAAGGTTTTGTTTGACTAGATTTAGCGCAAATGAGCTGCCCTTTTGAATCCCTTTACTACCTGAAAAAAACCACTGGATACTCTGTGGTGTAAGCTCGATACGATATTGAACAAACAATAGTGCATCAATAAAGAGAAAAATACACCAGACTTGAACAAGTGCAAGAGAAAGAAATTGAATTGCAAATATGCTTGAAAATATACTCCCAACTAACGAGAACAGTGCAACAAATATGACGTCTCCAATGCAAAGATCAAAGAACAATGCACCTCTCTTAGAACGTATATTTTTACTAATTTGAACCAAAGGAAGACAAACTAAAAACGTTTGCATCCAGATAGTGACGAAATTGGAAAAGTTAGCACTCCACATACTAATGACCTAAAAGTTCTCAAAAACATTTGAGAACTTTTTATACATACGCTCAACTTCGTCTAACGAGAATTTTCTCGCACAAACATCATCCAACGATAGTGGGAGTTGAATAACTCGACCTCTATTACCTAAGCCGTCTTTTAAATGAATACTTGCTAAAAAACTTTCTCGTTTAAAACCGGCAATATAGCTAGAATACTCAACCCAAACGAGTTTCGAATCTAGCATACCGTTCAATTGTTTAATCAGAGCACCTATTTGAGAAGTGAATGAATCAAGAATTTGGAATTTAGGTATAAAAAACGCAGCATCAGGTGAACCTAATAACGCTTTATAGGCTTTTAATGCAGAAGTGTAATCCAAATTAAAAACATTCGAGCCATCCCTAAAAAGCGACAACTCTGATTTATTTTCAATAAATTTAGGTTGAATGACTACTTTTAGATCTCCCTCAGAAAATTGCTTAGAGAACAAAGACAATACTTCGGATAAATTCTCACCCCACCCATTTACCAAAATCGTAGAACCATTACAGTCTAGCTTTTCAAAGCACTCATCAGAATCCCAAACGTTTGCATCGACGTAAAGCAACCTATTAGATGGCTCATCTTGAACTGTCCCATCTAAAACTTGTGTAGCCTTGTTAATTCCTTCAAAAAATTTGTTGGCATATGGTTCTGAATTCAGAAAATTAAAATGAGTAAACTTAGTGTTATGCCGACAAAAAATCAACTCTCTAGCTGCTGACAAAGAAATGGAATGGTCTAGTTTAATAATCTCGCTTACATCACTTATGACGCAATCAAGAGCATTACTCCAAGCAAATTTAACTTTCTCAATAGAATCTGAAAGTGCCCCATCTTTTTTAGAGCATAAAAGCAATTTGCTAAAAAAAGCATTAGCATAATTTACCGTTCCGTAGAGCAAGAAAAACAACAATGATTTGCTGTGAGAGTAGGATGCAAACAACATTTCCTTTTGTCTTTGAACTAAGTACTCAATATCTTTTTCTGAACCAGAAGTACTGTCAACCAAATCTTTTAATGCTTTTAATTCAAATACCAAATTTTCTTGTTTAAATTTTTGCAAAAGTTGCTCGAGATATGAAGAAGAATTATCTCCTGTATAAAATACATCGCGTTTGAAATTTGCCACGCATGTTGCTTTATTGTCGCGTGAAGAAACCAACAATACGCTGTCCAAAATTAAAGGACTCGCACCGCGAATACTAGCGCCATCTGATGCATTGAAACACTCAATTTTTCTTGAGGATAAGGTTTGTTCGATTATTGTTTTAGAAACTTTATATTCGTGCTTGGTGAAAACGGTTGGCGAAAATTTCCAGGAATGACTAATGAAGTATTATTTTTATCTTGGTAGTTATAAAGCTCTTTACCTTCTTCTAAGTAATATCCTGATTGCTGGGAGTGATGGTTAACTGGATCGACAAAACCTAAATCAACTCCAAACAAATATATCTGATTAAACCCTACATTTGTAAATAAGTTTAATGCAAAGTTCGACACAGTTGGAAAAGCAAATTTAAGCTCTTCGTAGTTTTCTCTGCCTAGTATAGTTAAGGCTGAAATCGTAGATGACTCACCCTCTTTAAACGCTAAATATACATCCTTAAACAAATCACAGGTGTCTGGATGAATACCGTTACAGCTAATTAAACTAATTTTCTTAAGGTAGTCAAAATCGCCAATACGACATATCCAGTCGAAGGTTGAACGGTTTTGCTCTATCTCCGCATGAAAATCAGGCACTATGCCATTTTTGTATAGTGGCATTAGTGCTGTACCGCAAGAAATTACAATAGCTTGCTCTTTCCACTCTTTAATAGTTTCTATGCTTTTATCTAACGATGGTCCGTTACCAACTAAAAATATCGGTACTTCTTTATCTTGGTAGCTGAGCTTTTTTGCTGCATCTTTAATTAAAAATGGGTAGCCACGCGATATTGTTTCAGTGGTATGAGCTATACCATACCTTGCGTGGTCGTAGTATTCTCCCATAGAGATTACAACCTGTAGCTGTTCACGCAGTTGGGCTACAGCAGATACTAAGTTTGAATTGTAATAGCTTTGGTAAAAATAGGTATTGGCCAGAATATACGGGCCAATTGAATAAAACTGGTTTAATAAATCGCGGAACAAATGCGTACCATCATCACCAATATTTAAGTATAGGCGTGCACCTGAGTCGTCAATTTGTTTTAAATATTTTGCCCAATCAATCGCATGTAACGAGGCATAAAAGAAGTCGCGATTCGGCTCACAAATAAATAGGTTTTCGACCCTGTGATTGGCAAACAAACTATCTAATTGGTAGCCAGTGCCTATACCAAATACTATTAGAGATTTTATCTCTTCTGGAAGTTGGCCTGCTTCTTCTTCTAATTCTTCAAGAATTTTTTCGGTTTCAGCAACAAATTGGTAGTGTAAATAATGTTTAAGTTTAGTGCCTTTGTAGCCTAAAACTAAACCGTCTTTATTTGGATAACGGCTAAAATTAGCAAAATTCTGTTCGCCTTCAGTTTTAGGATCATCCCCATGCCAACAAGCTAGTGTGTTATTTTCAATTAGGTTTATTTGTTTATCAGCATGCAAAACTGTATTCCAAGTTTTACTTTGATACCGCTCGAACTCTTTCGCTATCGCTGGGTAATATTTTTTAAATGCAGCTATATTATTTTTAAAGAAGCTTGAATCGCTCTTTTCTACATCTTCGACTGTGTCCAAAGCAATGGATTGTGTCCAAATAGGGATATAGTTAGCTGCGCTTTGCTGTTTAACTCGTATGCCGTTGGTTACACAATATTGCCAAGTATGATCACGTAAACTGGCCGCTACTGAATCAAATATTGGGTGATGGTAATGCTGATACAAATAAAACTGTTCAAACGCAAAGTGTTGATTCAGCTCTGACAAATCTGCGGTTATGTCACGGCCGTCTTTGTTTACTTGTAAATAAATTGAAGTTTTTTTAGCTTTCGCTTGGTCGAGCATATTTTCCCAATCAGTCGCCATCACTGAGCACTGAAAATATTGCACTTCAGGTTCGTAAACCACTAAATGACGAATATTGTGATTTGCGATGAGCGACTGGATATGTCTACCTAAACCAATGCCAAGTACAACTAAAACCTCGATGTCTTGTGGTAAAGCGGTTCGAGATAAATATTCTTGGTAGTTGGCTGATGTTGAGAGGCCTAGATTGTTAGCGTCACTGTTTTCGTCTTGATCTGAATCCTCACCTTGTTCAACTATGCTGTCCGCTGCAAGCTCAACTTTCTGTGGAAAACGACAAAATTCTTGATACTGCTTGTCAATTTCTTGTAGCGGATTAAGTCCATACAAGGTGCGTCCATTACCATAATCAACTATATTTTTTTCACCAAATTTGTTACAGATTAAAGCTGCGTTAGATGTTTGCACATGTTGCACTAGCTCTAATAAACTCGGAATATGATAACTAAATGCTTGGATATTACGTGCATGAATACGTTTGATGTCAGCAGCTAAGTTAGCTTCTATTTCGCTTTGTTTTTCTTCGTCTTGTTCTATATGTAAGCGAATATCTTTTAACATTGTCTAAACTCTAATTCCTAGCTATTGGGGCTATTAATACTTGTAGTATTGATAAAACACTCAAGCAAGTTCTGCCCATCCCAAACTGTATCAAACGCCAATGCTTGGCCTACTTGCACACTGCGTTTGCCTACTTGTACAGTCTCACCCAAGGTTGGGTCATCAATAATCACCGACTGCAACTTTTCATTACTGGCAATTTCAGATACATCGTCAATATCAGTTTGCAACACTAAACCATTACCTGAATGGGCAACTAACATTTCACTTGTCAATTTTTTGACTTTACATTGGCCTAACGGCCCTATGCTTTTTATCTTAGCAAATGACTTGCCAGTATGGTTGGCTAATTCAATTCCATGTTCTACCGCAAGTTTTTGCAGCAGTATGTGCTGTTCAACTTTGTTGCTCATGGTCAGTTGGTTACGGCTATTCGGCAGCAAGTTTTCTATATTTGACCAAAAGTTTTGTTGTTTTTCTTCTGGCACATTTAGCCAATAAATAGCTTTTGGTGACGAGCAAGCTTGTTGATTAAATGGCAATACATCGGTTAAAAACTGTTGCGCCGTTTGTTTTATATCTTTGTTTAAGCTCAGTAGCGCTATTGAATATCTGTCAGGAAATTCAATTTGTTTGGTATTCGGCTCTATTTGGCTAATTGCAGCTATGCTTTGGTCGCCGCCCCAAATTACTCTTAAATCGCACCAGCGGCTTAGTTGTGCGGTTACATTTTCAAGCTGCGCCGAATATTCAGCCACCGCTAAGTAGTTAGCGAGCAGTTTACCTGTTGGGCTTTGGCAATATATTTTTAATAGCTCCACCAGCATGCGGGTAATATCACCACTTCGCTCACTGATGCGCACTATGTTTTGGTTACCACATAAAACCGACAGTAAAGCTGAGTACAAAAAAACTGTATCTACATTCGCAGGTGCGATATGAAAAACCTTACCGGCAGTTTTACCAACGATGTTTCGTACCTTGTCCGATACAATTTGCTCTGTTTGCAATTGTTTTAAATGCGCAGGCCGAAACCAATACGCTAACGCAATAATTTCTGGAAACTGTTTTAGTTCAGCTTGCTTTAAAATAAAAGTCGAAAAGCCTGCAACTGCCTCAACTAGCTCGATCTGCCAAGCTAGGTTGTTTTGAGGGTTGGCGAAGTTCTCAGTTTTCAGTGGCCATTTAACCGCTTCGATAAATTTAAGAGAATGTGTCACTACACCCCCTCACTTGCGAATTTGGCACTCGACCATGCAATGTAAAATATTTGCCTAAACGACCACATGGGCAGTCATCTTCGCCATGAATAACAGCTAAATCTTCGGTTAATATACTGTGGCCTGGGTAACTGGTTGGTAGTGCAGAATTCACTTGCAGCAGTCCTTGTTGACCATTTGGCAATTGTGCCAAGCTGTTGATATCACGCACTACTACATCTGACCACACAGGGCAGTGTAAATGGCCATGTTCGCATTGCATATAAATAGTGCCAGTTTGTTCAACCATGCCATAGTAGTCATGCACACTGACATCACCCAGTTGTGCACTTATTTGTTGTTTAAAGGTTTTATCGTCCACGGCTTGCTGCTGCATTTTTTTCCATCCTCCGCCGTGAATTAATATCGCCTGCTGTAAGTTAAACTTTAATCCTAAGCTTTGTAAAGCTTGAATAAATTGCTGCCAAACAATAAAGGTAAAACCAAATATAAAGATTTGTTGGTTGTGGAACTGCTCAATAAAACTTTTAACCTCATCAGTACGCAATTGCATGTTTTCATCTAGCGCATAACAATGGTTACGCCCAAAAAACGACATACCTTGTAAACCTGCCGCGCGTGCGCTCATGCCGTTTTTATTTTGCATGGTTTCTTTCGCGTCAATAATCAGCATGGGTCTGCGCTGTTTGCCTAACCAATGTTGCAGCGTTTTCACCAAAATTTGGCTTTGTAATTTAGCTGAGTCAGCATCTAAATAAATTTGTGATTGACGACCACTGGTGCCAGATGAGCGCATTAAACGAAATACTTCATCATCTTTAATGCTTTTTAGGCCGTAGTCTTTAAATAACCTTGCGGCGACTGGCGGCACTTGCTCTATATGTTCGATATTACACATAGGTGAATTGGCTTCGCCAATACAAGTTAGTAGCCGAGCATACTCAGGGCAATGAGCTGCATGATGATGAGTGAGCCAATTTAATCTCTGTTGTAAAAACGCCTGCTTTTGCACACTATTTAAGCCGTATACTGGAAATTGGCTGAATACTGCAGCATTGTTATAGTCATCAATTTGCATATAACACCTGCTGTTTTAATTTAGTGTAATCAACCTTGTTATTGGCAGTAAGTGGTAGACTCTCTATGTGAGCTACCCGCAGATAGCTTGCATGCACTGACAATAGTTCACTTGCATCTTGTATTAATTGTTGCTGAATTTGCTCTAAGTGCTTTGCTGCTACCTTGCCCGCTACAACTAACACTAACTTATCATCTTCACCTGATGCTAGTATTTGCGTTTCATCTGTTAAGTTTCTAGCTAAATCTGATTGGCTTAACCAAGCTTCTACTTCATCTAAATTTATCCGTTTACCGACTATTTTGATAAAACGTTTGAGTCGACCAATTATTTTGTAGTCGCCTTCAGCATCACACTCGGCTAAATCACCTGTAGCTAACCACTCGGTTTTCTCTACCTGTTCGAGCATTTGTCTGTTTTGTGCTAAACCTAAACTCACATTGCCTCCACGATAGTACAACTCACCGGTTTGGGTTGTTTGGGTGTTGCTATCTTGGTTATCGGCGTGATCAGCGAGATCATTAACCAGTTTAAACTCACCACCTGGAATAGCTTGGCCGATGTAGCCGACTTTTTCTGGTAGTTTAGCAGGATGCAGATAAGCCATACGCGCGGTCGCTTCAGTTTGCCCATACATAATAAAAAGCTGTTTTTGGCAGGAGCCATCATTTTGTTGCTGGATATATTCATGCAATTGCAAAATTAACGAGTTATCTAACCGACCACCCGCTTGCGCGAATAATCTTACCGACTGCAGCGGCAAACGTATTAAACCCAAACGCGATAACATTTGGTAGAAAAACGGCACACCATATAAACAAGTTGGCTGATATTGTTTGAACAGCGCCCATAAGCTTTTATCCATAGGCGTAGCGTTGCTCAGCACCAACTGACTACCATTTGCAATATGTGTATGAATTACCGACAAACCAAAACTATAAAACATAGGCAAGGTCGTCACTACAGCTTCGTTAGCTGATAGTTGTAAATATTGGCAGATAGATTGGCAATTCGCTTGCAGGTTATCTGCGGTTAATTTGACGTATTTGCAACTGCCAGTAGAGCCACTGGTTGTCAGCAATAATTTGATATCTGGATGAATGCTTTGTGCTGGTAAAAATTTTAGTGGTAACTGTTGATATAGGTTTTGTGTAGATTCGGCTAACTCTGTCACCAACAGATTTATCAAGCTTTTATCCAACAATAGGTTTATTTGATAATTTTGGATAATTTGTTGCTGTTTAAGCTTATCTTGGCCACTTTCTAGCAATAACAAACAGTGCTGGCTGCGTAAAAGCGCAAAATACATTACCAAGCAATTTAGGCTGTTGTCGCTTTCTATTCCGACTAAACATTTACCCTGCAGCTCGAATAACAACTGAAATACTTTTTCAACTTGGCTAACGGTTTTATCAAACTCAGCATAATTCAACTGCACACCTGTTTCGCCATCGATAATGTGGCTAGTCGTGTTTTGTGCAATTTGTTGAATATATTGAGAGCTGTAAAAATGCATATTGTTTTTCAGTATTTTATTTTTATATAGCTATGGCAGAGTTAAACCACCATCCACCGCAATCTCTTGTGCGGTAATGTAGCTTGCTTTGTCTGATAATAAAAATTCAATTAACTCAGCTACATCATCAGCTTGACCTAATCGTTTGAGCATAGTTTGTTGTTGCAATGATTGTTGCTGTTGCTCGTTATAGTGCGCAACCAACTCGGTTTGTATAAAACCTGGTGCTACTGAATTGACCCGAATACCTTGAGCACCTAGCTCTTTCGCCAAACTTTTAGTTAAACCAGATAACGCTGATTTCGCCGCGGCATAAACGCTCTGCCCTGCAGCACCTTGGTTTGCGACCACAGATGAAACAAACACAATAGAACCTTGTTTTTGCCTTAGCATAAATCGGCTGGCATATTGAGCAAGCTCAATTGCACTGGTTACATGCAGTTGTAATTGCTTTTGAACTTCCGCTGGTTTTAACATCATCAAGGGGGCTTCGTACAAACTACCAGCGCAATGTACTAAACCATAAAGTGGCAGTTTAAATTGCTGCACTTGTTTGAATAAACTGGCGATAACATCAGGTTCGGCTAGATCTGCCGTTAAACATTCGATGCGGATAGCTGAGTTGTTTGTTAGCAGCTGTGCTTTTACCTCTGCCAACTTCTCTGCATTGCGGCCATGCAAAATAAGATTATAACCAGCGCACGCTAATAGCTTGGCACTAGCGAAACCTATACCGCCCGTTGCGCCTGTGATGAAAATTGTTTTATCGCTATTTATAGTTTGCATGCTGGCTCGTTGGTTTGGTGTGGTAAAAATGACTCGCTTGTCAGTTGAGGCTATAGTGGTGATAGGATATTAATTGTCACAAAAACGCTGTAAATACATCCTTGTACGCTCTGCTTTTTCATCCCTTAAAAAGGAGGTTTTGCTCCCAATTAATACCCCACCACCACTTTTAACCATTGTGCTATATTCATTTGGCGAACATTCTGGTCGACTACCAATCATCACCCACCAATCTCAATACTTAGCGACAATTTCTTTTGCTTTGGCAAAAGAACTCATATCAATAATATCGTCGGTATCCAGCATAATATCAAAAGCCGCTTCTATCTCAGCCACCAGCACCATATGCGCGGTTGAATCCCACTTTGGGTGTTGGCTGTATGCCAGCTCGTCATTAACTTCTGCGGCATCTATTGCTAATGCACTAACAAAAGCTTCGGCTAGTTTATTTGTGTTAATTTCTGTCATAACAAAACCTAATTTGAACGGTTGCGACTTAATAAACGCTTAACCATTTGAGTCGCTTTTTTATAGTTATCGGCAGTCAAACTAATTTCTATAAATTCATTATCATCTGCTATTGGTGAGAGTTGGTATCCCAAAGCTTGATTATATTTTAACGCTGCCGCATTGCTGCTACGCACTTTACTTTTCAATTCAATAATTTGCAATTGTTCAAACAGATAATCATTGAGTAATAACGACGGCGCAAAGGCTAACATGTTATTGCGGTATTCTGGTGCGGATATATATAAACCAACTTCGGCTAATTTACAGTCAGTTAGATTTAATCCGTCTGAATTACGCACGTTTATTGAGCCAATAAGCTGTTGTTTATATTGAATGATGTAATGCAATTGCTGCTGGCTGTGTTCTATTTTATCAAACCAAGCCTGATGCAGCTCTGCTGAGATCAGTGCGGTATCACCCATTTGCGCACGAATATCATTTTGATTACGCCATTCACGCAACAATTGAAAATTTTCTCTGGTGACTGGAAGCAACTCTATTGCATAGCCAATTAATTTTGTTCTCATAGTTTTGAATTTAATATCTATTTACCTTCGAGCTTGTGCAACACAAAGTAAGTGCTGCCAAAACGGTGTTCACAAGCACACTTGAAGCATAATTTTCTAAAAACGCTAATAGGGAGTCGACTATTCATCCCTGAAGGCTGGTCCCTGTCGTCATCCATGACTCCACCTCATCAGACTGCGAAGCTTCGCTTCGGTTCAGATTCGCCCCTGATAAAGAGGTTTTAGAAAATTAGCTCTCAAGTCTGAGCTATCCCCAGAAATTATTTATATAAAACAAAGGAATGAGAGTTATTTGGGGAACTTTCATAGTGCTTGGTGATCTGATCAATTGCGAAAAATCACAAATCATTGAGCACCATGAAAGCAAAATCTATTTTGAATAAAACATTGACTCTTGTCACGCCAAATATGCACGGACATAGAAGAAATGCCTTAGTTGTAGCGGTGCAAAGTTTAATTTCAGGCTCTGCGGCAACGGTAACTTCACTTGGTCGAGGTTTAGCATCTAACTCTAAAGAAAAACACAAGATAAAGCGTGCAGACCGATTACTATCAAACAAAACCTTACACACTGAGACGTTTTCTGTGTATCAAGCTTTAGCCAATTTTACCGTCGGTAATTGCAAGAGACCAATTATCTTAGTTGATTGGTCTGATTTAGACGAATATCGCCGACATTTTTTAATACGTGCCACACTTGCTTCGCATGGCAGAGGGTTATGTGTTTATGAAGAAGTTCATGACGCGAAAACTAAAGAAAAGCGTAACACCCACACCAAGTTTTTATTTAAATTGGCTGAACTACTGCCCCTAGATTGCAAACCAATAATCGTTACTGATGCTGGGTTTAAAGCGCCATGGTTTCGTAGTGTACTCACAATGGGATGGGATTTCGTTGGGCGAGCTCGTATTCCTAATTTGTATGCAACAGGTGTTGATAACTGGCAATGTGTCAGCACATTGCATGCAAAAGCAACATCTTGTCCTAAATCATTTTCAGTGCAAATGCCTAGGTATGACCCACTACACTGCCAGCTTGTCGTTTATAAACAAGATAATAAAGGCCGACACTCGTACAATCGTCGAGGTCAACTGCTAAGAACCACAACCGCAATGAATAATCGCCGCTCAGCGAGAGAGCCTTGGGTACTAGCAACTTCGTTACCTCAAGGTAATCAATTAGCCAAGCGGGTGGTAAAAATATACAGAATGCGGATGCAAATTGAAGAGGGATTTAGGGATATGAAAAGTCGACGTTTTGGATTGGGTTTTGAATACAATAAAACGACTCACCTAAAAAGGTTATCCATTCTAATCTTTCTAACCACGCTGGCGCACTGGGTATTGATGATTTTTGGAATGATGGCAAAACTCGAAAATAAGCACCGGCAATACCAAGCTAATTCTATAAAAAGTGACACTGTCTTATCTCTGGCTTTTATTGGCCGAAGAGTAGCAGCCGATCAGCGATTTGTTTTTAAAATTAGAAGTTGCCTGCTTGCTATCCGGCAACTTCAAATTTGTAGTGACGGTGTTGGTTATGAGCTGCTTTAAATTTCTGGGGATCGCTCAGCTCTCAAGTACGCTTTTATCTAACTTCTTTAGCGCTGTTAGAAAAGTAGTTGCGAAACCTTATATGCCATCGGTTTGCACAATTAAATACTTCAACACAACTCTGTAGCCAATTCAAAGAAGGTGGATAGGTGTGTTAGGTTCAAAACTTCCAATCGGTAGGGATACCGTTTGAGAGCGGGCCATGGATGGCCTTGCAGCGGTTTTGAGCCTAATACCCTATTCAACTTCTTGTTTGCACAATTGGTGAGCGCAACAAAACACACTTACCTTAGATTTGCACAATTAAATTCTGCAACACAACTCTGTAGCCAATTAAAAGAAGGTGTATAGGCGTGTTGGGTTCAAAACTTCCAATCGGTAGGGATACCGTTTGAGAGCGGGCCATGGATGGCCTTGCAGCGGTTTTGAACCAAATACCCTATTCATCTTCTTGTTGCACCGTGAGTAAGTGCAAACAAGCTGAGTCGAAGCATAATTTTCTAAAAACTCTGATAGGGAGTCGACTATTCATCCCTGAAGGCTGGTCCCTGTCGTCATCCATGACTCCACCTCATCAGACTGCGAAGCTTCGCTTCGGTTCAGATTCGCCCCTGATAAAGAAGTTTTAGAAAATCAGCATTCGACTAAGCTTTTATCAACTTTTGACAACAACCAAACCAACACATTCTCAGCCCCTCTAGCAATTGGTTTAGACAACTCCTGCTGAAGCTCCAATATACGCTGATATTTTACCAACCAATCACCATTGCACATATTGCTAATTAAACAAACCAACTCATCGCCCGGCAATCCATCCCGACAATCTAACAACTCAACCCAGCCTTGCTTCTTAGCAACTTCTGTATTGCGAACTTGATTATCTGCAACGACCAACAAAATTGCCGGAGTCTGCATTGCAAATAATTCAAATTGCGCTGAGCCTGCGGCAGATATAACAAATTTAGCAGAGGCAAGTAAAGCAGCCATATTCTCTGGTGCATACACGTAATTGATGTGCGCAGGTAACTGGTTAATTTGTGCTTTTAATTGTTCAGCATGCGGATAATTTTGCCCTATAACCACAGAGATTTGTTGAGACTGTTCAAGTGATTTTTCACAGGCTTGTATAACAGGCCAAGTTAATTCGAGTGGGTCTGTGCCACCCAAAGTGATCACTATACCTTGACGTCCATCTACTGCAACCAAAGCCTGCTCAGAAAATTCTTGCCTTAACAATCTAAATTCATCACCAGCGATTACTTTATCCATAGCCAACCAGTTTGAATAATCTGGCACAGTTTGCAAATTAACCGATGGATTAACTATATAGTCAGCTAAATATGGCGGGCAATCAGCATTGTCATCTATTTGTACTAAAGTGGCTGCTAACTGTTGGCAGCTTTGTTGTAGCTGCTGTTTAAAATCAGCCGCGTAATGATAACCATCTAAAAAAACGACTTTGTGGCTAGATTCATCTAAATACTTTGCAAGCAATTCATCCAAACCTTGTTGCGGCTGCAGCTCTGTTTTTTGTGAAGGATAACCTGCTAATAAAAAGTCTGCTTGCAGTATTTTTTCAGCGTACTGAATATTGCTTTCGGCACAAATAAATACACAATCTATTTGCTGATTTTTTGCGGCCTGCGCTAAAGCCAAACAACGCATAAAGTGGCCAGCACCAATTTTAGGGTTAATATCTACTACAAAAACAATCACGCTTTTTCAGCTTGAAAATCAACAATGTGTTCGGCCAGTAAAGCTGAGCCTGCTGTTAAATCTTGGCTAAAGGTTTGCCCTAAAACTGCAGGTAAATACTTGGGCGCTAACCCTATTGCTGGGCGAACTATTTTGACATTGTGTTTGTCGATAACGTCACCCGCTTTTACATCTTGAGTAACAAAAATAGAACGGCGATAGTATTTAGATTTTTCTTCAGCCGCACTGCCGCCATATGTAACCTGCCCCATAGCTGCAAATGCTTGCCGGCTGTTTTCAACTAAATCGGCAAATTCTTGTGGCTCTAATGAAAATGCAGCATCAACGCCACCGGCATTTCTATCCAGCACAAAGTGTTTTTCAATCACACAAGCACCTAAAGCAACCGAAGCCACTGCCACACCTACACCGCGAGTATGATCAGACAAACCAATGTCACAGCCAAATCTTTTCTGCATATCGACTATGGTAGATAAATGCGTATTTTCTGGGCTGGCTGGATAGGTGCTAGTACATTTTAATAAAATAACTTGTTTGTTGCCTGTGGCATAAACCGTCGCTAAAGCTTGTTCAATTTCATCTATGCTCGCCATGCCTGTCGACATTATGATGGGTTTACCAGTTAAAGCCGCTTTTTTGATCAGGGGTAAATCTGTTAGTTCAAACGAAGCTATTTTATAACAAGGCACATTTAAGCTTGCTAAAAAGTCGACAGCGTCTTCATCAAACGGAGAGCTAAATGCGATTAACCCTAAGCTATTGGCATACTCAAATAACTCGGCATGCCATTCATAAGGTGTGAAAGCTTGCTGATAAAGCTCGTGTAAATGTGCACCGTACCACAAAGAGTCTTTTTCTTGAATGCGAAAGTTATCTGAGTCTATAGCTAGCGTCATGGAATCAGCGGTGTAGGTTTGCAATTTAATCGCATCAACTCCAGCCTCGGCAGCAGCCGCTATCATCTGTTTTGCCAAAGCTAAATCTTGATTGTGGTTACCAGATAACTCAGCAATCACAAAAGGTTTATGTCCTTTGCCAATTAATCGGCCTGCAATAGAAATTGATTCTGCCATTTTTTAACTTGCGTCCGTTTTATACTTTAGCTGCAACTATTTCATCAACACATTCAATCACTGTTGCTGGTTTTACACAGTTACACAACAACTGGTTTGCAGGTGCATCATTGGCCGCAAGTTGCTGCAAACATGCTGGACATTCACCAGTAGGATCTGTCGCAAAATCTGGCATCAATATTTGTGGCTCGGTCGCACCAGATATTAATAAAGTTTGTGTTCCAGCCGCTTTACCTAACCATAAAAATTCACTCGGTGGTGTAATGACTAAATCACATGCAGCTAACTTAGCCAGTTTTTGTTTCATTGGCATATCGGTAAAAGGTTCCGACCAAACAAATATGCCTTTGTCTTGCAGCTGTTGTTTTAGTTCGTTTAAGTGCGGGTAATTTGGCACAGCATTAGTTGCTAGTGCTACTTTATATTTACCAGTAGCTTGTGCTAACAACTCTGCGTCTGGCTCAACTGCGATTTTCATATCAAATTTAAGTGTGGTAAAACCGCAGCAGTTTTGCAAAAAGTGTTGTGGAAAACCGTCTTGTGGTAAATCACCCGTTTGCCACCAAGCACCATATAAACTATCCATTTTTGGGAATGTGCTTAACATAAATGCCATTGGGTCATTTACATATTCAGGTTTTAATTGCTGCGACTGAAATTGGTCAATTAACTCTTGCACAGACAAACTCATATAGTTGCCCATTACACGCTCGCCCGCATCTTTTAAAAAACGCGCTAAAAAACATGGCATAAAGCTAGTGTCTAAATTGATAATTTGATCGTACGCCTCACCCACTATAGTTTCGGCTAAGCCCAAAAATGATTCCATAGCTGGGATAAATGCATCAGGCCAGTCTTGGCGACCTAAATTAATATGTTTTACATTTGGCTCAGCCAACTCAACGATATCTTTACCTTGAGCAAAACTTAAAAAAGTAATTTCTGCATTTGGGTATTGCGCCTGATAATAACGAATCGCGGGGACGGCAATGGCGGCTACATCTGCAACATTGAGTAATCGCATGATTAAAATTTTGATTGGTTGTGCTGATGTCATAATTTACCTGCTATTTAAAATTTATTGCTCTATACATTAATTCGGCAGTTTGCCAATCTTCTAAAGTATCAATATCTTGTACTCGTGATCTAGGCATAAAAATCGGAATGCTATGTTTAGCAAACATGCCTTTTTTATCGACAAAGGCTTGGCTGTGTCCCCAATAAAACTGCCCCGCATCGTGAAAGGCTTCAACTAAATCTTGTGAACGTTTGCCGATATGCTCTTTATACATAGGCTCAACACCTGTGACATCTTCACTATTTGCTCTTAAAGCTCGTTGTACTGGAAACGGAAAGGTGCAAACTGAAAACGCAAAAGATTTACCTGTTTGGCTTTGCAGCGCGTTAAAACCTTCCAACAAGTATTCAGCCGTTAATAACGGCGCAGTTGCGTAAATACAACAAGCATATTGATAGTTATGTCCTTGCTCACGCATATAGTTAATTGCATGATTCACAACAGGCGTTGTGCCTGTAAAATCATCCGCTAACTCTTTTGGGCGAATAAAAGGAATATCAGCACCATATGCTTGAGCAACTTCAGCGATTTCTTCACTGTCGGTTGAAACAATTATTTTATCGAATAAACCAGACTGTTTGGCTGCGGTAATGCTGTAGGAGATTAAAGGTTTACCTTCAAACAGTTTGATGTTTTTTTTAGGTATACGTTTGCTGCCGCCGCGTGCTGGAATTATAGCTATTGCGGATTTTGACATAACACATCCTTGAACTGCTCAATTACATAGTCTTGCTCAGCAATTGTCATTGTTTGATACAAAGGCAAAGTTAAGGTGTTTTTTGCATAGGCTTCTGCGTTTGGAAAATCACCTGATTTAAAACCAAGCTGCTGATAATAAGGTTGCAAATGAACAGCTGAATAATGCACATTTGCTTGGATTTTGTGCGCGAGCAAAGCGTTATAAACTTCTAATCTATTTTGCCCATTAAGCTCAATAGCAAATAAATGCCAAGCACTAAAATCTAACTGTTCTGCACTTGGTAACTTAATCAGTGACTGGCTTTCTAATTGAGCTAGTGCATCAAAATATCGCTGCGCCAATAAACGTCTTTGTTGAATAAATGAATCCAGCCGAATTAACTGGCTGATACCCAATGCCGCTTGCACATCGCTCATGCGGTAGTTGTAACCAAGGGTCAGTTGTTGATAACTCCACGGCCCTTCAACTTCACCTTGCATTAAATCAGCATCGCGGGTAACGCCATGTTTAGCGTATAAACTTGCTTGTTTGAGCAAATGTTTATCATTGGTTAATAGCGCACCACCTTCTGCTGTGGTGATTGATTTGACCGGATGAAAACTAAAAATGACAAAGTCAGCATACTTGCAATGGCCTATTTTAGATTTGTCAGCTAAATATAAACCGCCCAAAGCATGGCAAGCATCTTCAATTATTTTGACATTATACTGCTGGCACAAGTCAGAAATGACCTGCATATCACAGCTAAAACCAGCAAAATGAACAAGAATAAGGGCTTTGGGTAACTTATTTTTCTGCGCTGCTTGTTGTAGTTTTTCTTTGAGCGCTTGCGGGCAAATATTGCGGCTGCTTGGGTTGATATCAACAAAATCGACATCTGCTTGGCAAAAACGAATACAATTAGCAGTAGCAACAAAAGTTATCGGCGTTGTCCAAACCACATCACTTTTTGTTATCCCTAATGCTAAACAGGCTAAGTGCAAAGCTGACGTAGCACTATTAACAGCAAGTGCATAGTTTGCACTTGTGTATTCAGTCAGTGCTTTTTCAAAAGCAGGTACTTGTTGACCTTGGGTTAAATATTGGTTTTGCAGAACATCGACTACTGCGTCTATATCCGTTTGATCTATATGATGTTTGCCGTATGGGATCATAAATCTTTGTTTAGCTCAATTAGCTCGTCCACTGAAAGAAAATGCGGGTTGGTGCCTGAATGATATTCAAATTTGCTGCTAACCTCTTTACCCTTTTCGCCAAGCTTGTTTTCCGAGTAATCTACATTACGCTCAAAAAACTTAATTGCTGGAATAATCACATAATGATCGTGAAATTCTATCGTTTGATGAGCAACTTCCTCTGGCACCATAACTTCATGCAGTTTTTCACCTGGGCGTATACCGATAACTTCATGCTCTTTGCTGCCAGATATAGCTTCAACTAAATCAAGAATATTAACTGAAGGTATTTTCGGTACAAAAATTTCACCTCCACGCATACGCTGAAAGTTTTTAACCACAAACTCGACACCTTGCTCTAATCGCAACCAAAAGCGTGTCATTTCAGTATGAGTTACCGGTAAAGGTAATTTGCCTTCTGCAACACGTTTTTTAAAAAATGGTACAACTGAACCGCGAGAACCAACTACATTGCCATAACGCACTACGGCAAAACGAGTGCCATCAGCACCTGAAATATTATTCGCTGCAACAAAAAGTTTGTCAGATGCTAGTTTGGTCGCACCATATAAGTTAACTGGGTTGGCAGCTTTATCCGTTGATAAAGCAATAACACGATTAACCCCTGCTTCAATAGCGGCTTCAATGACATTTTGTGCGCCCATGATATTGGTTTTAATACACTCCATAGGATTGTATTCAGCAGCAGGCACTTGCTTTAATGCTGCTGCGTGCACTACATAATCGACATCGCGCATTGCTGTGATAAGCCTGTCTTTATCACGCACGTTACCGATAAAATAACGCATTGCTGGGCTATCAAAGGTTTCCTGCATTTCGTACTGTTTGAGTTCATCTCTGGAAAAAACAATTAGTTTTTTAGGCGAGTAGTTTGCCAACACGTGTTTTATAAAACAGTGGCCGAAAGAACCTGTTCCGCCTGTGACTAAAATTGATTTACCATTAAACACTACAAAAATCTCCGAGTTATCGGTATTGCCGAATTGCCTTTCGCCCTTTTACCAATTTGGTTAAGTCGTTTTGTGCTTGTTTAACTAGCTGATTACAAACACGAATTAGCTTATTATTGACCTCAGTTTCAGCTAAAGCAAATTCTTTTTGCCGTTCAGGCGCTGCACCTAGCTGTTCGAGTGTATTTTGCACACAATCATCTCTTTGTTCTATCAGAGACAAAAGCTCTGTATCGTCAACATTGTCAGCAGATAATTGTTCGATAATTAATTTGTTTATGGAGAGAAGATCTTCAGGTGTATGAGCGTGGTTTATATCGGTTTCTAACAAACGCGTAGGCACAGTAGCGACTTGAGCATCCGTGCTAGCTTTACTTTTGTCATTCATGTTTAAACGGCACTTTGTTGTTTTTGACGCTGCATCTCATAAGCTTCTTGTTTGGCTTCTTCTGGTATAGAAGCCCAAGCCGATTTAATAGGCAACATCAAACCAATCACTTCATCAATAATGCTTTGGCTGTTTTGCACATGCGCATCAGTTAAGCGATTTACCATAAAATCGTACAGAGCAAACAAGTTATCCGTAACTTCACTTTCAACGTCAAAGTCTAACGTATCGCGTAAATTAACTATTATGGCTGAGGCTTTTGATAAATGGATTGATTTACCTTCAAAGTCTTTACGCTCCATGCAACCTTTTGCATAGGCCATTTTATCAATAGCACCTTGCATTAACATTAAGGTTATTTGGTGTGGATCAGCCTGTGCTATCTGCTGTTTAATATTGCCTTTTTGATATGCATTAATACCGCGTTTAAACATGATACTCACCTATTCTTATAAAAATGCCGTCGATAATGACGCACTTAATGCACTACCCGTACGCTGTAATTTAGCTACGGTTAAATCTAAATTGATATATTTATTTCTGAGCAACTGCTCATAGTCTGCCATTTGCACTTCAAAACGTGCTCTGTCATCACTTAATAATTCTTTTTCGTCTTTGAATGACTGTTCGCGTGTTCTTAATAAACCACCAAAAGTCGTGTATTCATAAACAAAATCATACAGTTTGTTGGCGATACCATCATCGTCATCAGCAAATAATGCGGCAATTTCATCATAATAATCTTCTAACGCATCATCGAGCATTTCTTGACCACTGCCTAAACCAAATTCATCAGTTTCGGAAATTTGCAATTTACCGTCATCATCAAATGAGATACCGATTTGAAATAAGGTTCCCAAAGAAGAGGCATCAACTGTTGAGGTAATAATTGAATCTAAACCTGATTGAATGCTACGTGCCATATAATCACCAGCAAGCGCGCCATCATCTTCTAGCTCTGAGCTACCATATTTAGTCAATGTTTGAATTTCCGAAATAAGCGCATTGTAGTTATCAACAAAATCTGTGATTTTATTTTTAAGGCCATCTTTGTCATAACCTATTTCTAATGTTGAAGCTTCGAAATCGCCGACACTGTCCACGCTGCTTAACTCTAATGCTTCAAAGCTTACGTTTTCAATTACATTTTCAAAAGTGTTTGTTTCACTTTCAACATCAATACCATCAATATTTGCTTTGGCGTTTTTTGCACTGGTAGTAGAAACATTGCCATATGTTGTTGTCTCGGTTGAATCAACAGTGGCAATTTGCTCTAAATCAGCAATGTCACCATTATTCACTATGGTTAAATCGTTGCCATCACCAGTAGTGTCAGAAGTAAAAACCAGTTTTGCACCAGCAGCAGTACCTGTATCAATAATGCTCGCTGTAATGCCAAAGTCATTGCCCGACGCATTGTTTACCGCATTACGCAAACCAGACAAGGTCATACCCGCAGTTACGTTTATGGTAAAACTATCGCCAGTTGAATCGATTTTGAAAGTTAAAGTACCAGCAGTTGAAGAGACTGTGCTAGAAGAGCTGGTATACTGGCCATCAGCAGTTTGAATCCGGCTACCAGCCGCAAGTTGCTCAATAGTAATGGCATAAGAACCTGCAGTTGCGCTGTTTGATGCTTCTGCGGTGAAAGGACCAGATGCATCGCTATCGCTTGACACATCTGGATGGCTAGTTAGGGCTTTACGTCCTTGCAATTCATAGCTACTTCTTAAATCATCCACAGATGACTTAAATTCATCCATTTTTGACTTTAGCGTACCAATAGCTGAAATAACTGTTTCCAAGTTCTCTTCACGAGCATCGAATCTATCTTGTTTTGGTTTACGTTCAGCTTCTAATAGCTGCTGAACAAGGCCGCTTAAATCTAGGCCTGAACCAACACCAATTGATGAAACTGACATACTTACCTCACAAAAAAAGATTAGACTTCGCGGTTAATCAGCACCCCTATTGCTTCGCCTGCATCAGATCGCAGTTCACTAATACGTTGTGCTAACTTCAACATTTCTTCCGATGGTATTTGGCGAATAATTTCACCCGATTCGGAATCTGTTACTTTTATAACTGACCTATTGCTTGAATCATCATAATCAAAATTTAACTGACGATTCTGCGCATTAATAAATTCAGATACTTCAGCAACAGCATTATCTAAAATGCTTTCATTACCCTCAATAAGGTTATCGGCTTCAGTCTCAGCAACTTTAGTCGATTCTGTTACTTTTATTGTAGGATCGTTAGCAGTTGATGCAACCGAATCGTCGGAATTTTGGCGATTTTCCGCTGTATAACGACCTGAATTCAGATCATTACTTGCGTAAGCAAATAGACTGCCACTTTTTTCTAATTGCACATCCATAAATCACCTCCGTCAACTCAGTTTATTGGCAAGGCTAATAAACAAAGGGTTTAAAAGCCTTACTAAAACAAACTTACATTAACCTAATAAAGATAATGCACTTTGTGGACGTTGGTTCGCTTGACTTAAAACTGACAAACTTGCTTGTTGCACGATTTGGTTACGTGTTAATTCAGCAGTTTCTGTCGCAAAGTCAGTATCACGAATTTGAGAACGTGCTGATGACACATTTTCAATAACGTTACTTAAGTTACGGATTGTTGACTGGAAACGATTTTGCAACGCACCTAGGTCAGCTCGCGCGCCACCAATGGTTGAAATTGCAGCGTCAATTGAAGTTAACGCAGCAGAAGCATCACCTGTAGTCGAAACAGACAAGCTTGCTAAACTTAAACCTGAAGCACCATAACCACCTGAACGAGATAAGTTTACAGAAATAGTTTGGCCACCATTAGCACCCACTAAGAAAGCAGCTGAGTACGAACCTGTTAACAAGTCTACACCAGCGAACTGAGTGTTGGCACCGATACGGCTAATTTCAGTTTTAAGAGCTGAAACTTCTTTTTGTAACGCTGTACGGTCAGCAGAACTGTTGATACCGTTTTGCGATTGAACTGCCAATTGACGAATACGTTGCAAAGAAGAAGTAATTTCTTGCATTGCACCTTCAGCGGTTTGCACTACTGAAATGCCGTCATTTGCGTTACGTACTGCTTGGTTCAAACCTTCAATTTGGCTGGTCATACGAGCCGCAATTTGCATACCTGCAGCGTCATCTGCTGCACGGTTAATACGGAAACCCGAAGACAAACGTTCAAATGAAGTATTTAAACGATCTGAAGAGTCCATCAATTGACGCTGTGCGTTCAACGATGAAACATTAGTATTTACGAACATACCCATAGTAGTTACCTCCTGAGAACTGCTTTAGGTTCCCTCAAACCTGTGCAAAGTCAGTTCGCCAAAAATTTAACTCTTTCGAGTCACCTCTAAAGCTTTGAAAGTCGGCCCCTCAACCTCATTTCAAAATTTATATTTCCCCTCATTAAAGGTTATCGGCACTTTCTGAATATCCTTTAGCTTTTTTTTGCAACTTTTTAAATTTATTTTCTACATATAAATCAATCAATTAAATTAAAACTTCGATTTAACGTGAAAATTAATTAAAACAATCGCCCAATAAAACGAATTTTATAAGCTGAATTTGGCGACAGTTTGCGATGGCAAGGTGATTAAATCAGCAGCAATGATTAATCGAGTTAATTTACATTCTGCTCAATTTATATAGAATGGCGCCCGCAGAGGAGGTCGCTTTAATATGTTTAATCTGTTCAACAAGCAAAATATACGCGGCGATATATTGGGTGGTGTTACTGCCGCAATAGTGTCGCTTCCACTTGCACTGACATTTGGCGTAGCTTCAGGTTTAGGACCAGAAGCAGGTTTATATGGTGCATTACTTGTTGGTTTGTTCGCTGCAATTTTTGGCGGAACACCCACTCTAATTTCAGAGCCGACTGGCCCAATGACAGTAATAATGACAGCTGTTATTGCTTCTTTTGTCGCAACTGACCCGGAAAATGGCGTAGCCATGGCATTTACCGTGGTTATGATGGCTGGCTTATTTCAAATACTATTTGGCGCTTTAAAACTCGGTAAATACATAACTCTAATGCCATATAGTGTTGTATCTGGCTTTATGTCAGGTATTGGCTGCATTCTAATAATAATGCAACTTGCTCCTGCCCTTGGGCAAGCCTCTCCAGCAGGCGGCGTAATTGGTACATTGAGCAACCTGCCTGAAATTTTTGCCAACGTGAGTTTGTCTGAGTTTTCACTATTTGCAGCTACGCTACTCTTACTCTTTTTAACCCCAAATAAAATTACTCGTTTAATTCCAGCTCAGCTAATTGCTCTAGTTTTAATTACAGTCGCGTCTGTATATTTTATCGATGGTTCTAGTATTCGCCGCATAGGTGAGGTTTCCGTTAGCCTGCCGGACATAGTAATGCCAACATTTACTGCAAGTCAGTGGCAAAGAATGGTTGTTGAGGCTTTAGTATTAGGCATGCTCGGCTGTATCGATTCTATGCTAACCTCAGTTGTAGCCGATAATCTGACTAGAACTGAGCATAAATCTAATAAAGAACTCGTGGGTCAAGGTTTAGGGAATTTAATGTCTGGACTATTTGGCGGATTACCTGGCGCAGGTGCCACTATGGGTACGGTAGTTAACATTCAAGCTGGTGCACAAACCGCTTGGTCTGGTGTCACTCGAGTTATTGTGTTAGCCATAGGTATATTTGGTGCTGCTTCATTAATTAGTGTCATTCCTTTAGCTGTACTCGCAGGTATAGCGGTAAAAGTGGGTGTAAACATACTAGACTGGAGCTTTATTAAAAGAGCGCATAGAGTGTCATGGCAGTCGACTCTTATTATGTATTCAGTTTTGACTTTAACTGTTTTAGTCGATCTAATGGTTGCTGTTGGTATTGGTTTATTTGTCGCAAATATCATTATTATTGAGAAATTGAGTCGCAGCCAATCACAACAAATTAAAGCGATTTCTGATATGGATGATGAGTTGCCATTAAATAAATCTGAACGTGAGCTACTCAATCAAGGAAAAGGCAAAATTTTATATTTCTACTTGAGTGGCCCTATGATTTTTGGTGTATCAAAAGCGCTGGCGCGTGAACGTTCCTCAATTGAGAATCACGACTCAATTATTATTGATTTAAGTGATGTGTCGTTAATTGACGATACCATTTCCCTGTCTATCGAGAATATGATTTTAGAATCACTCGACGCAAATAAACAAGTGTGTGTGATATACCAATTGGAAGCGAATAAAAGTAAACTTTGTGGTATGAGCAAAGGGCAATTGTCTGAAGACATGTTTGTCCGCTCTCGAGAACAAGCTTTACTCAGAGCCAATGAATATTTGGTTCAACACGGAAGTGTCTCTGAAGCTAGCCTTCAAGCATAACAAAAAAAGCGCCATTGACTGGCGCTTTTTTTGTACCTGCGACTTTAGGCATAGTGCATACTAATAATATACGATCGGTAAATAATGCGAGGTTTAAATGGAAGAGATTGTCCGCGGTGTAAAAAGATTCCAACAACAAGGTTACCCAGAGCGCAAAGCTTTGTTTAAAGAGTTAGCCAACGGTCAAAATCCAGAGGTGCTATTTATTACCTGTGCAGATTCACGTATTGACCCTAACCTGTTAACCAATTCAGAACCGGGCGACTTATTTATTTGTCGTAATGCGGGCAATGTCGTCCCTCCACATAGCAATGCAACAGGCGGAATGACAGCATCCATTGAATTTGCAGTAACAGTGCTAAGCGTTGCGCATATTGTAATATGTGGCCATACAGATTGTGGTGCAATGAAAGGTGTTATTGACCCAACAGGCTTAGATGCAGTGCCGCACGTTAAAAATTGGCTTGGTCACTGTCGTGCTGCTGGTGAGATAGTTAAAGCTAAGTACGGGAAATTAGAGCCTGTGCATATGAACGATGTCATAGAAGCAAATGTTGTTATGCAAATGGCCCATTTAAAAACACACCCTGCTGTAGCGGTTAAATTAGCGCAAAAAGCAGTAAGCATTCATGGCTGGGTATACGATATTAAAAATGGCAAGGTCAAGGTTTACAACGAGCTTGAGGACGCATTTGTGTCGTTAGAAGAGGCTTATGCTGAATTTATTGGCAAATAAAACGCTCGTCTCAGAGGTTAATCTCAGATAGAGATTACCCTCATAGATCATTGGTGTCTAACATGCGATATTTAATCGCCAAATGAGTTAATTCAACATCACCACTAATCTTTAATTTTTCAAACATGCGGTAACGGTAACTATTAACTGTTTTGGAACTTAAGTTAAGTTGTTCGGAAATATCTTGAACTTTTTCACCACGAGTAATCATCATCATGATTTGCAGCTCGCGCTCTGACAGCACATCAAATGGGTTTTCATCCTGACCACCAAATTGAGATAAGGCTATCTGCTGTGCAATATCTGGTGCTATATATCTCTGGCCGGATTGAACAAGGCGAATCGCTTTGATCATTTCATCTGGTGCTGCACTTTTGGTCAAATAACCAGCTGCACCAATTTGCATGACCTTGGCAGGAATCGGATTTTCTGTGTGTATGGTCAGAAAAATAACTTTAGTGTCAGGACAATAACGTACTATTTTTTTTGTCGCTTCCATTCCGCCAATGCCTGGCATATTCATGTCCATCAATACGATATCTGGATTATTTTTACGACAAAATTGCACCGCTTCTTCGCCAGTCTGTGCTTCACCAACAACTTTAATACCACGGACTTCGCTTAAAATCCGATTAATCCCTGTACGTACTAATTCATGGTCATCAACCAATAGTATGTTTATCAACTCTGACTCCGATTTATTATTGTATTCAGGTTAGCTTCCCAGCTAGTTATATACCCAATTTACCCTAGGCACTAAAAAGATTGTTATAGAAACGTCAACAAAAGTAAAGAATTAGATAACAGATTAGCGATTTATCTAGCGACTTTATTACGCAGAGACAGCACTAACTCGGCTTCAGCTCTAGGTATTTCGCATTCAGCCATAATTTCGTCTACCGAAGCGCCTTTTTCCGCTAACTTAGCCGCACGAGTATAAAGCTTAGATTCAGGTTCAAATAGCTCAACTTCGTTAAATTTTTGCTCTAGTTGAGAGAAATACTGGCCTAAGGTTTTGACCGTTTTACCAACACCAACACTTGACTGACGAATTTCTTCAAGCTCTAACTTGATTATTTTAACATCTCGTTCAAATTGGCTCAGCTGTTGAGATAACGAGGCGTTTGTATCAACTAGCTGACGTTTGAGTTGTTTTATTTGGTAAAAGGTCACCATTAGGGCCAACACTAAAACACCAATGCAGCCCGATAAAATGATTATTTCCATATATGCTTAGAAAGTACTAAGTTCATCCCACTCTTCGTCGCTTAGCAGTTTATTTAGATCAACAAGAATTAATAATTCGCTGCCGCGGTTAGAAACACCTTGGATGAATCTCGCACTTTCTTCGGTGCCAACGTTTGGTGCACTGTCGATTTCAGAAGATTTTAAATAAACGACTTCAGCAACACTATCTACTAGGATACCAATTACTTGTTTCTCTGCTTCAATGATTACAATTCGAGAATTATCAGTCACTTCAGAAGGGTTTAGTCCAAAACGCGAGCGTGTATCAATAACGGTAACAACATTACCACGCAAGTTTATAATACCTAACACATAGTCAGGCGCACCAGGTACGGGCGCAATTTCAGAGTAGCGCAATACCTCTTGCACTTGCATTACGTTGATACCATAGGTTTCATCGTCTAACTTAAAAGTAACCCACTGCAAAATCTCATTATCGGCCGCATCTGCCACAGTATTTCTGCTTGCACTATTCATATTCTAAGCTCCGACTAGTGTCATTTTTTATCAAGGCTATTTAAGCCTTGGTTTAATAATTGAATTAACTGCTTAACATCCAGTAAAGCACACATTTTCTCTTTAACCAAACCTGCCAACCAAGGGCGTTTGCTGTCAGAGGTGCGCCACTTAATATCTTCTGGTGCCATAGTCACTGTATTAACTAAACCTTCACAAGCTAGCCCCCAATTACTATCGCCCAACATAATTAAATATTTATAGTCTAACGAATCTGCTAGCTCGTCGTTGTATTTTTCAGGCATCACCCAAAGCGCACTATCCACCACATTAATTTTTTGTTCTCTGTGGATCATTAAGCCCTTAAACCATTTAGGTTTTCCGAACAGTGGCGAAACCTCAGCTAGGTTATGTATACCACCCAACTCAGTTAGTGGTACAGCTAATACTAAACCTGCTACTTCAAAATAAAGCGCCTGAAAATCTTCAACTGGTATTTCTTTTTCTGGAGTTGTTGGTGGTGGAGGTGTTACCACTAACTCTTCAACAACTTCAGTTTGTTCAATAACTTCTGGTTCTTCTACAACAGGTGTTGGCGGTACAATTGGCTCAACGGGTATTTCAACTTGTTTTAGCAGTTCTTCAACTGGTTTTACACGTTCTGCTGCTGGTGCATAAGGTCGAGCGATTTCTTTCGCTACCACTTTTTCTTGAGCTTTGGGTGCAGGTGCCACAGCAAGATCAACTTCTTCCGTTAATAAAGCGTTGAGGTATTCTTCCATTACCTCTTCGTTAGCAAATACACCTTTACTCATGGCCCTAATCATCTAACTCCGATACAAATGTTAATAACGAGTTGTACGCAAATACACCTCTAGATTTAGGTGCATACATTGACGGTACCAACTGCTCTAAACTTGCATCTCTAAATTTGGTGTCAACGGGTATAACACTTGACCAAACATCATCCCCGTAAACCTTTTTCAATTCTTTATACGCTTCTAACGATGCTCGGGTACGCTTGTCAAACATAGTTGGAACTATAGTGTACTTATAATGCTTTTTTTGTGATTTTGCCATTAAAAACAAGGTTCTCATCATTCTTTCTAAACCTTTTAATGCCAAAAACTCAGTCTGTACCGGTACTAATATGCGTTCACAAGCTGCCAAGGCGTTAACCATAAGTACCCCAAGTACAGGTGGACAATCAATTAGCGCGTAGTCATATTCATCCTGCAAAAGGTGTATCGCTTTTTTTAGAACAAGTCCCATACCACCTTGATTACCCATGCGTCTGTCTAAAGTCGCAAGCGCCATAGTGGCTGGTAATATATCCATATTAGCAATAGAAGTTGGACACAACATTTGCAACAGTTGCTCTTTGTTCATTGAGTTGCGTTTTACAAACAAATCAAAAACACTGTTGTCTAATTCTTCGGAGTCAATGCCAAAATAATAAGTTAAAGATGCGTGAGGATCGGTATCAATTAGTAATACCCGTTTTCCGCGTTCAGCAAGGATCCCACCTAACGTTACCGTTGTTGTTGTTTTGCCAACGCCTCCTTTTTGATTGGCAATCGTCCAAACTATCAAAAGTGACCCTTAATCATTGCAAACTAAATTCGTTCTTTATTCTGTCAGCCATTTGGTTTAATGCAATAGATTCTGAAGAAATTCCTGCACTCGCGACAGCCTGAGGCATACCATAAACAACACAAGACTCCTCATCTTGCGCCCATATCGTCGCACCTTGTTGCTGCAAAAATTTAGCCCCATCTCGACCATCAGCGCCCATACCAGTCAAAATTAACGCCAGCACTTGCCCTTTATAGGCTTTACCGACAGATGCGAAGGTCACATCTACGCTCGGCTTATATGTCAATCTATCTGAGTTATCTTCTTTGATTAGAATTCGAGCGCCACTGCCAACACCATCCACCATCATTTGTTTGCCGCCAGGTGCTAAATAAGCGCAGCCAGCTTTTAATACATCACCATTTTGTGCTTCTTTGACCGAAATTTCACACATGCTGTCCAACCTTGCAGCGAAAGCTGAGGTAAAAGCTGCAGGCATATGCTGAATTAACAAAATAGGCGTCGGAAAGTTTTTCGGTAACTTAGTTAAAATGGTTTGTAACGCAACGGGTCCACCGGTTGATGTGCCAATGGCAAGCATTTTATAACTGCCCGCATTTTTAGTTGGGCTAACAGCTCGACGTTTTGATTGAATTGCTTCTAATTGCGCTCTGGTAGACTGCTCTGGAACAGCTGTTTCTTTCTTTTCAACCCGAGAAGCAATTTGGCTTCGAGTGGCAAATCTGTTTGTCCCAGCAGACTTAAGCGCAGCCATACGCATACTAATGCGTCGTTTGGAGATTTGTTTTATTCGGGTCTGCAGCAGGTTTACTGCTTCATCTTTATTGCGGGCAATATCTTCAAACTTTTTCGGTAAAAAATCTAAAGCGCCGGCTTCTAATGCATCAAGTGTGGCTTGCGCACCATCATGAGTTAACGACGAAAACATTAAAATAGGCGTGGGATACTTCTTCATTATCTCACGCACAGAAGAAATGCCATCCATCACAGGCATTTCCACATCCATAGTAATAACGTCAGGTTTGAGCTTCATGGCTTTTTCTAAAGCGTCTTTACCGTTTAATGCAGTATCTACAACAGTCAAGTCTGGATCTTGATCTATTATTTCCGACACCCGTCTTCTAAAAAAACTTGAGTCGTCTACTACCAAAACACGAATCGGCATGAACTCCGCCTTAAATTTTGTCCAGAGATAACTAAACGATATTAGCGTTTAGCGTATTTTTTAAGCATACCTGGCACATCTAAAATAAGCGCAATGCCGCCATCACTGGTAATGGTCGCACCGGCCATGCCAGGCGTGCCTTGAAGTAAAGCGTCTAACGGTTTAATCACCACTTCTTCTTGACCAATTAGAGAATCGACAACAAAACCAACTTGTTTGCCCGCTCCAACTTGTACTACGACTACATGGCCAATATTGCGATTACCGCGTTTTTGTTTTTTATCGTTACGAGTTAACCAATCTTGCAAATAAAATAGTGGTATCGCTTTTTTACGCACTATCATAGTTAACTGACCATCAACCGTATTGGTTTTTTTCAAGTCTAGATTGATAATTTCGCTGACACCAGCAAGTGGCAATGCAAAAGTTTGCCCTGAAACTATCACCATTAAAGTTGGTAGTATTGCCAAGGTCAATGGCACTTTAATATCTAATTGAGTACCAACACCTTTTTCAGATTTAATAACAACAGAGCCGTTAAGTTGAGTAATTTTCGTTTTAACAACGTCCATACCCACACCACGACCAGATATGTCGGATATCTGCTCTTTGGTCGAAAAACCTGGCGCAAAAATTAGATTATAAGCTTCGGAATCAGACATGCGTGCCGCAGCGTCTGAATCCATAATACCGTTTTTGATTGCTTTTTCTTTAAGCTTTTCAGGATCCATACCAGCACCATCATCAGCGATGGTTAATAATATATGGTCCCCTTCTTGCGATGCAGAAAGCTTAACAGTACCACAACGTGCTTTACCACTGGCACTACGTACATCTGGCATTTCAATACCATGATCGACTGAGTTTCGAACTAAATGCACAAGTGGATCGGCTAACGCCTCAACCAAGTTTTTATCTAAATCGGTTTCTTCACCTTCTAACAACAAAGTTATTTCTTTGTTCAATGAACGAGCTAAGTCACGTACCACTCGCGGAAAACGACCAAATACTTTTTTGATTGGCTGCATACGCGTTTTCATTACCGCACCTTGCAAATCCCCAGTGACTACATCCAAATTAGCGATCGCTTTGGACATATCTTCGTCGTTTACATTGATACCTAAACTAACCAAACGATTACGCACTAGCACTAATTCACCAACCATATTCATAATTTGGTCAAGGCGTTTAGTGTCAACCCGCACTGTTGTTTCAGCTGCAGGGGCTGGCGCTGGCGCTTTTTTCTTTTCAGCTGCAGCTGCCGGCGCGGCTGTTTTAGCAGCTGGTGCTGGACTTGGAGCAGGTGCTTTAGCTGTAGGGCTCGGAGCGGGTGCTGCTTTGGGAGCTGGACTTGGTGCAGGCGTTTTAGCGGCTGGAGTCTGAGCTGGCGCTTTTGCTTCGGGGCTCGGACTAGGTGCCGCTGGCGCAGGAGCAGATTCAGCAGAAGGACCTTTTCCTTTACCATGTAACTGGTCTAATAAAGCTTCAAATTCGTCATCTGAAATGTCATCGCCTGAGCTTGCAGCAGTAACAGCTGGCGATGGCGCAGGCGTTGCTGACGGAGCTGGCGCAGAATCATTTGAACTAAACTGCCCTTTACCGTGCAATTCATCTAACAGAGCTTCAAATTCGTCATCGGTTATTTCATCTGTCGATGAAGATGCTGGTGCCGCGGCTACAGCTGGTGCTGGTGCAGGCGCTGGTGAGCCTGTACTTGTTGGCCCTTTATTCGCACCATGTAATTGATCCAATAATTTTTCAAATTCATCATCGGTAATTTCATCCAGTGGCGCCGAAGATTCACTCGCGCTAGCTGGTGTAGAATCAACTTCAGGTTCATCTAAAGCTGAATCAAAAAACTCTATTGAATCATCGCCAATAGGTTCTTCTATTGCTGGAGCGGGTGCTGAGATGGCGGCTTCATCGGCTGACGCTGGTTCACTGAGTTTGTGTAAAGTGTCCAATAATTGAGGATCTGCTGGCTCTGGACTTTCTCTATTTTGAATTTGCGCAAACATGACGTTGATAGTATCCAACGCTTGTAAAATAACATCCATTAATTCAGGGGTAACTTCACGTTGCCCTTTACGCAAAATATCAAATACATTCTCAGCACCATGACAAGCGTCAACTAGTGCTGTCATCGCTAGGAAGCCTGCGCCACCTTTTACGGTGTGAAATCCTCGGAAGATTGCATTGAGTAAATTAGAATCTTCTGGATTATTCTCAAGCTCCACTAGCTGCTCAGATAACAGTTCCAGAATTTCAGCCGCTTCGACCAAAAAATCCTGCAATATATCTTCATCTACATCAAAGCTCATGGAACCTGTCCCCTAATTAAAAACCTAAACTCGACAAAAGATCATCCACTTCATCTTGATTGGAAACCGCATCCACCCTTTCTTCCGCGTCAATGATTGGCCCTTCTGGACCTTCATTAACCGCTTTGTCTGTTTTTTCAGCTGGTTGTGGTTCACCAAATACGGTAAGTAAATGAATTAAGTTATCTTCTACTTCTTTTACTAGTTCAATTACTCGACGAATGACCTGGCCTGTTAAATCTTGAAAGTCTTGAGCCATTAATACATCGTTTAATCGCGTCTTTAAGCTTTCGGCATCACCTTGCGATTTCTTTAATAAACTGTCCAAATCATGACAAAGTGTTTTAAATTCACTTAGCTCGATTTGGCGATTCATTAGTTTATCCCAAGTCGGAATTATATCTTTAATATTATCGTCTAAGCCCTCTGCAATCGGCAAACAATCCTCCACAGCATCCATAGTTTTATTGGCTGCTTTTTCGGTCATTTCCATTACGTAACTTAAACGGTTTTTAGCATCAGGAATATCTTCTGTCGCTAAGTCGGCAATTCTCACATCTAGTTGAAAATCGCCTATAGAGTTGTGCAACTGTCGCGTCAGCTTGCCTACTTCTTCAAAAAGCTCTACAGACGCAGCTTGCGTAGCGGAGTCAATAATTTGATTGGCAGTGTCGTTGTCACCTTGTTCAAGGCTAGCAACTAACCGTCTAGCATCTTCCAAACTGATTTTAGGAGCATTTGGCAACAATAGAATTCTCCTAAATCACTTAACCTAAACGTTCGAATATCTTATCGAGCTTCTCTTTTAATGTAGCTGCGGTAAATGGTTTAACTATGTATCCATTTACACCAGCTTGAGCTGCTGCAATAATCTGTTCTTTTTTCGCTTCTGCCGTAACCATTAAAACAGGGATATGTTTTAATTTTGCATCTGCACGAATGGCTCTTAACAAGTCGATGCCTTGCATGCCTGGCATATTCCAATCTGTTACAACAAATTCAAAATCACCATTTTGCAACATAGGCAAGGCAGTAGCGCCGTCATCTGCTTCTGACACATTTGTAAAACCTAGGTCTCGCAGTAAGTTCTTAATAATGCGTCGCATAGTTGAGAAATCGTCTACAACTAGCACTTTCATATTCTTGTCCAAAGCTTCCTCCGCTCGCGATTATTATGTAGCAAATCAAATTATATCTGTTGCCAGCTTTTTAATCTGGCTTTTAACCTGTGCATAGCTTGGCTGTGAATCTGACTCACGCGCGATTCACTTACGTCTAACACTGCACCGATTTCTTTTAAGTTTAATTCTTCATCATAGTACAAGGATAAAACTAACGCTTCTCTTTCGGGTAAAGTTTCAATTGCCTTGACTAAGGCGCCTTGGAAAGCGCCATGAGCCATATCTTCAAATGGCTCGTCAGCATTTTTGCTGTCGGGACTACCGATAACGTCTTCGGTAACACCTAAATCTTCGATGCCAATTATCTTGCCACAATTTACATCATTTAAAATATGATGGTACTCATCTAGCGAAATATCAAGTTTTTCAGCTACTTCTGCATCTCTTGCATCACGGCCAGTTTCTTTTTCTACTTCGGCGATTGCTTGAGAAATCATACGGCTGTTTTTGTGTACAGAACGAGGTGCCCAATCACCACGACGGATCTCGTCTAACATTGCACCTCGAATTCGAATACCAGCGAAAGTTTCAAAACTTGCGCCTTTACTACCATCAAAATTTTTCGAAGCTTCAAGCAAACCTATCATGCCAGCTTGAATCAGGTCATCAACCTGAACACTGGCGGGTAAACGCGCCATCATATGATGAGCGATGCGTTTAACTAAACCAGCATGCATTTCCACCAATGCCTGTTTTTGATCTACAGTTTGGTAAGCCGCCACTTTATTCACAACAGACTAAGCTCCTGGTGCAACCAATTGTTCAATGAAAAATTCTAGATGCCCAGTTGCATTATCTGGTATGGGCCAGCGTCCCGCTTTTGCCGCCAAGGTTTTAAAGGCGATAGCGGCAGGTGATTTCGGAAACGCATCTACGATTGTTTTCTGTCGTCTGACCGATTTTCTAATATTTTCGTCAAACGGTATTATCGCAACCAATTCAATGGCTACGTCTAAAAATCTATCAGTAACTTTGGATAGTTTAGCAAATAATTCTTGACCTTCACGCATTGAACGAACCATGTTGGCAACTATTTTGAAACGAAATACGCCAAAATCACGATTCAATACTTTCATTAATGCGTAAGCATCTGTAATTGAGGTGGGTTCATCACATACCACAACCATGACATCTTGTGCTGCACGGGAAAAACTCAGCACCATGTCAGAAATACCTGCTGCGGTATCAACAATTAATACATCAAAATCTTTTTGCAATTCACTAAATGCTCGGATTAAGCCAGCGTGCTCCTGTGGCGTTAGCTCAACCATATTACGTGTACCAGAAGTAGCAGGAACAATTTGAATACCATGCGGACCTGTTAACAATATGTCGTCTAAGCCACATTCTCCCGCTAATAAATGAGATAAATTCTTCTCTACACGCAATCCCAACATTACGTCAACATTGGCTAAACCTAAGTCAGCATCAAAAACGAGTACACGCTTGCCTTGCTGTGCCATTGCAACAGCCATATTCAGCGATACATTGCTTTTACCAACGCCACCTTTGCCGCCTGTGACTGCAATTACTTTTACTCTTTTTTGCTTCATATTTCGAAGGCCATTGGCCTGATCACCTAACTGGTTCATTATCTTCATAAATTCTTATTTATATATAGGCTGTCTTGCGCCATCTGTAAACCAGTATGGATGAGAAAAATCTCTTTCGTCCATTAATCCGGCTGCCTTATCGGTTAAATATTGTGCACTTGCTGCTTTTATATCCTCTGGCACGCGCTGACCATCAGTAAGATACCCGATTGGCAGGGCATTTTGAATGGCAACACTAATAATTTCTCCCAAACTCATGCTTTCATCTAATTTGGTGAAAATACAACCTGATAACGAAATTCGTTTAAATTGTTGCACAGCTTCCATTAAAACGCGGCGCTGTGCTGTAGCCTGTAATACTAAGTAACTTCGAATCTTAACATTAGTTGATTTCATCAGGCTATCTAATTGTTCAGCTAAACGTAAATCACGTTGGCCAACACCTGCGGTGTCAATTAATACTAGTTTACGATTACGTAACTGGTGAAGTGTATCAGCCAATTCTTCTGAGTGTGATACAACCTTACACGGACAGCCAATAATTTTCGCATAAGTTTGTAATTGTTCATGTGCACCAATGCGATATGTGTCGGTTGTTACTAAAGCAACTGAGTCTGCACCATGTTTTTTCGCGAAATGCGCAGCTAGCTTAGCCACTGTGGTTGTTTTACCCACGCCGGTTGGCCCTAACAATGCCACTACGCCACCACGACGCATTATGTCATTGTTGGTTACATTAATTTGATTTGTTAATAAGTCTAACGCATGTTCCCAAGCTTCATTTTGATCTATGTCACTTGGTAAAAAGCTGGCTATTTGATCTGCAACGTCACTTGAGATACCCATTTTAACCATACGGTCAACAATATAAGCGCGAATCGGTTCACTGCGCGCCATTTCTTGCCACATCAAGCCAGAAACTTGATGTTGTAATAAACTTCTAAGTTCGGCCATCTCAGCTTTAATCGATGTTAGCTCTTCATTATTTGATTCTGGTTGAGCTTGTGCTTGTACAGGTTTTGCGTGAGTTTGAGGTTGTGAAGCTTGCAACAATGGCGAATTGCGCCAATCATCTTCCATTTCGTCTTGGTCAACTGAAGCAGCTAGTGAACGCATCATACGTTGTTTGTTGGCACGTAAGTTTTTTTGCATGTCACTTTCTTGACGATTGTTGTGTACACGACTGGATGCCTGTGCAGGTTGGCTTTGACGTTGTAATAAAGACTGTAAGCTATCAGACATTTTAATTTCTTCAGCTTCTTCGCGAACAGGTGCAGTTGGAGCCGCCGCTACTGGCTGTGAAGCTTGTTGTGCCGGTTCTGCATCAATTGCTGCAACTATCTCGATACCTTCTGGTACTTTGGTATTTGACATAATGACAGCATCAGGCCCTAAAGTCGCTTTAACTTGATTTAATGCCGAACGAATATCTTTTGCTACAAACCTTTTAATTTTCATCAATCCTCCTCAGCCACGCTGCATTTCTATGCACGGACAAAGCAATGCTCAGACAAATATTTGACGTTACTGCCCTATCGAGTGAACGATACGAATTTGTTTATCATCCGGTATCTCTTGATACGACAGCACATGTAATCCGGGTACAGTGTGTTTGGTAAACCTAGCCAGCACATTTCTAAGTATGCCGGAGGTTAACAACACTGATGGTTCACCATTCATCTCTTGTTGTTGAGATGATTCTTGCAAGGCATTTTGTATGCGCTCTGCAAGCCCTGGCTCTATACCACCACCTTCTGCTCCACCTGCTTGCATAGATTGATGCAATATTTGCTCCAACTCTGGCGCCAAAGTTATGACAGGCAGTTCATCTAAGCCATTGGATATTTCTTGAACAATTAATTTTCGCAGCGAAATTCGTATCGCAGCCGTTAGTACATCGGGGTCTTGGCTCTTAGGTGCATACTCAACTAAGGTTTGAACTATGGTACGCATGTCACGAATTGCCACACCTTCAAACAATAAATTTTGCATAACTTTTACGACACACGACAAACTTAAGATGTCAGGCACTAAACCTTCAACCAACTTAGGATAAGATTTCGCCAACATATCCATTAAGTTTTGCGCTTCTTCATGGCCAATTAATTGCCATGCGTTATTGGTTAGCAACTGACTTAAGTGAGTCGCAACGACGGTCGAAGCATCTACGACTGTATAACCTAGGGTTTGAGCTTGTTCGCGTTGGTCAGGGTTAATCCACACAGCTTCTAGCCCAAATGCAGGATCTGTTGTTTTAACCCCTTTAAGATTACCAAATACTTGTCCTGGATTAATCGCCATTTCTTTGTCGTGATAAATTTCAGCTTGGCCTATCACTACACCCATTAAAGAAATTCGATAAACATTTGGTGATAAATCTAAGTTGTCGCGAATGTGCACTGCAGGCACCAAAAAGCCCATTTCTTGCGACATTTTTTTCCTAACACCCTTAATTCGTGAAAGCAGTTCACCACCTTGTGATTTATCCACTAGAGGAATGAGTCTATAGCCAACTTCTAGACCAATTACATCCATAGGTTGAACATCATCCCAGCTGATTTCTTGAGGCTCTGCCGCAGGTGCCGCATTTCCTGGAAGCGCTTTGTTGCCAGCATTGGCTGAACCAGCTTTATTACCATCGCGCCCTTTGATTAATGCACCTGATTTTGATTTTGGTGCTTCACTACCTTGTTTATTCAGCCAATATGCCGCACCCGCAACAACAGCAGCCAAACCAAGGAATGCAATATGTGGCATACCCGGCACTATGCCCATAACAAATAAAATAGCGGCGGCTATATATAAAGCTTTGGAGTTACCCAACTGATCAGTTAATTGGTCGCCCAAATCAACCGAAGTATTTTGACGCGTAACTATGATTGCTGTGCCAACCGACATTAAAAGTGATGGAATTTGTGCAACCAAACCATCACCTATAGTTAATAAGGTATAAATTTCGATTGCATCAGAAAAGTTAAGATCGTGCTGAACCATGCCAATAATCAAACCACCGGCAATATTGATTAACATGATCAACAAACCAGCTATCGCATCACCTTTTACGAATTTACTCGCACCGTCCATAGAACCATAAAAATCTGCTTCGTCAGTAATTTCTTTACGGCGTACAACCGCTTCTTCTTGGCTAATAAAACCTGCGTTTAAGTCGGCATCTATCGCCATTTGTTTACCTGGCATACTGTCTAAGGTAAAACGAGCACTTACTTCAGAAATACGACCTGCACCCGCAGTCACAACTTTAAAGTTAATAATCATTAAAATGGCAAAAACAACTAAACCAACTGCGTAGTTGCCACCTATCACCACCTCACCAAAAGAGGCGATAACTTGTCCGGCTGCATCACCACCATTGTGGCCTTCAAGCAAAACGATACGGGTAGACGCAATGTTTAACGCCAAACGCAAAACTGTTGCAATTAAGATAACGGTCGGGAAAGCGCCAAATTCCAGTGGTTTTAACGTGTAAATAACCACCAGCAATATCACCATAGACAAAGCGATATTAAACGAAAACAAAATATCTAATAGGATGGCCGGCAAAGGTAAAACAACCATAGCAAGTATGGCCAAAACAACAAATGCGACACCAAATCCTGTCATTTGTTGGAAACTGTCTTTACTCAAATTAAATTTTTGCAAAGTTTGCGTTAACTGCATACGTCAATAATCCAGCACCCTCATATAAGTGAGGCTAGCTTTGCAAAAATAAGGCCAGGCTGCTTAAACCGCTTGAAGAATATCGTATAACAGTGTGGGATCAGTTTGAGTTGGTTGCTGCTCGTCTGCGGCTTGCTGTAATGCAAACAAACGATTGCGTGCATGTAACGATAAATTATCAATTACATGCTGGTCGACTTTAGCTTTATCATTAAATTGTGATAACGCGGGGGGATTTAAACAAGCAACAAGTTTGTTCATTGCTAGTCCTGCAAAATTTAGCGCATAACTTTGATCAAGCGCTGATTCAAAAGCGGCATCGTCTGCCGCCACTTTATATTGATGAACAACACCCAGTTGTTGTTTTAAATAAGCTTCGTCAGATTCAAAAGCTTGTTGTTGCTGTTTAGCAATTTTAAATTGGGCGTTTTCACAAACATTTTCATCCAGCATAGCTAACAACAAAGCAAAATCACCGCGGTGATTTTGTTCCAAAGCGCGATTAAGCGAATTTGAAATATGTCCTTCGTTGATAATTTGCATTTTTGCTGAGTAATTAATCAATATGAGTAAAAGTTACTCTTTACATCGGCCTTTGAAAAAAAAACTTAAGTTTTTTTATAAAAAAGCTTTACAGCACAATTTAATTTGATAGTATGCGCGGCGTCTTCCGGAGGGGTTCCCGAGTGGCCAAAGGGATCAGACTGTAAATCTGACGGCTCTGCCTTCGCTGGTTCGAATCCAGCCCCCTCCACCACTTTTCTTCAGTATATTCCAAAATTAAATTCTTTAAATTTAAAAGCCACTTGCAACAGTCAAAATTAAAGTAAATACTCAATTTATCTTTAGAAAATCATATCGCCTATTATGCAACCAGGAACCTTGTACAAGGACAAACGCTTTTTAATTGTTGATGATCAGCGCCCGTTTCAAGTTATGTTAAAAGGCATACTGATTAATTTGGGTGTTAAAGACATTCAAATGGTCACTAATGGTGAAGCAGCTATATCAGCGGCTAAGAGCCACGAATTTGACTTTATCTTGGTTGATTATAATTTAGGTGGCCATCGCAAAAATGGTCGGCAAATAGTTGAAGAGATCCGCACAAAAAAGCTAGTTCCAGCTCATTGCATCATGGTAATGGTGACTGGTGAAAACCATAGGCCAATGGTACTTGGCGCAATAGAACTGCAGCCCGACGACTATGTTATGAAGCCATTTTCGCAAAATGTGCTGAAACACAGGTTAGACAAGGCGATGCACAAGCGTTCCAACTTATTGTCTATCTATAAAGCCATGCACGAAGAAGATTTTCCGCTGGCCATGTCGGAATGCAAACGCCTGATTAGTGAAAACAATCGCTATCGCAATTTCTGTAATAATTTGCTGGCTGAATTGCTGTGCAAACAAAAACACTATGAACAAGCTGAATATTTGCTCACACAACTGTTAAAAGTGAAACCTTATACTTGGGGGCAAATTCAGCTCGCCCGAACTTACCACCATCAAGGTAAACATCAAGAAGCCATAGTATTGGCGACCGAAGTGATGAAACAAGCGCCTATGATTATCGACTCATACGATTTGATGGCCGAAGCGTTTCACGCTAAAGGTGATTTGACTCACTCGCTTGAAATGGCGATCCGCGCAACTGAATTATCCCCCTACTCGGTAACACGGCAATATAGGCTTTGCCAAATTGCTCAATCAAGCCATATGTACGATATTGCCAAAGATGCTTGCAAAGCGATTTTAGACATGACAAGAAAGTCAATTCAGCAAGATAGTGTTCATTTGCTCAATTATATTCGCGCGACTATCAATGCGGCTGAACATAGTGAAGAAAAGTCAGAACAAAACAAACTTAAACAAGAAGCAGTACTGGCCATTCAAAGGGCTAAACAAGACGAATTGATAACAGACGCAGCCAGCTACACTATATTTGAAACCTTGTGTAATGCACGGCTTGAGGCAATGGACAAGCATTTAATCAATGCCAAAAAACAATTATTCAAAGTTATGTCGGCTCATGCCCAAGATGAAAATGCCACTGAAGACCCTTTTGCTGCAGACAAACTTAGTTTGCTGTACAAAATGGGTGAATACGAGTTGGCAGATCACATATCGGATGAATGCAAAAACGAACAAATCAACAATAATCCCTTTATTAAGAACACTATTAACCACTTAAAACAAGAAAACAAAAAACGCCAACGTGGTTTTAAGCAACTTAATCAAGCGGGTATAGAAGCCTATAAAAAACAAGATTATATTTTAGCCCTACACCAATTTGATAGCGCGCTGAAATATGCCCCGTTACATACAGGTGGCACACTTAACTTAATTCTTGCGATTATTAAACTTATTGAGATGAGTGAAAAACAACCTGAAGATTTAATGAAACGGATAAAAAGTGCCTTTCAAGCTTTAGAGGGTATTGAGCTGCCAAGTAAACAATTTGAGCGCTATAAAGAGTTAGAAAAACAATATCATAGCTTGATGGAAAAATTGAATCCGCCACAGAAAAAGTGGCGTTAAAACTTGCGTTACCTGCAGCTTGCATTAGGCTTAGAGTAAAGCTAGTTACAACAAATATAATTAAATAACGAAGATTTCCTATGCAAGACAACAACAAATTTGGTACCTGCAAGTACTGTGCGCCAGATGGTAGTTTTTGCCAAGAAGTAGATATGGGTAACGGTTTTTGTTTTTGGCATGACCCAACTTTCGACAAAAAAGGTATGGAGCTTACCGATAAGCTAGAGCGCTACGCCAGCAGCGGCGGGATTACCCAAGGTTTACAGCTAAAATATGCCAATCTTGAAGGGGTAAACTTAGTTAGACGTGGCAGCAATTTAGGTTACGATTTTTCCGGCTCAGATTTTTACCGCGCCAACTTGCGTGATGCCCACCTATTCAACATTCGTTTAAATGGCGGTTCACTTATGAAAGCCGATTTAACCGAAGCTAATTTGCATTGCGCTAAACTACAAAATACCAATTTACTTGGTGCTAAGCTCATTCAGACAAAAATAGATAATATTCAATTAGGTGCCAAACTAATTCAAGAAACAACCGCGTTAGAAGCCATGAAACAAGGTAAAAATGATGTAGCTTTAGACAACTTTGAGCAAGCAGAAGAAATATACCGCGACGTTCGTAAAGCTTCAGAGCACCAAGGGCTGTTTGACTTAACCGGTTATTGTATTCATAAAGAATTAACTATGCGGCGTATGCAAATGCGCAAGTATTCACGTGAGCGCCTAGTATCTAAGCTGGTAGATCTATTTTGCGGTTATGGTGAAAGGCCAGCCAATGTAATTGCATTTTCAATGATGCTGATTTTCACCTGTGCCTGTTTGTATTTTGTCCTTGGGGTGAATTTTGGTGATGATAGAATTCAATTTAGTAGCCAACAAGTATGGACACAAAACATCAGTGAGTTTTTTAGTGCGCTATATTACAGCGTAGTGACTTTTACTACCCTTGGCTATGGTGATATAACCCCAACAGGGCCTTCTCGAGTAATAGCCGCTTGTGAAGCTTTTACTGGCAGTTTTACTATGGCTTTATTCGTAGTGGTTTTTGTCAAGAAAATGACTCGTTAGCACTTTAACTTGTCTGCAAAAGCTTCGGCAAATTTATCTAGCTTAGGCGCCACCACAAATTGGCAATAACCCTGCCCTGGGTTTTGTGCGAAATACGCTTGATGATATTCTTCAGCTGGATAAAAATCTTGTACCGGCACCACCTGAGTGACAATAGGTGCAGCAAATTTCCCCTGAATTAAATGGATATAATCTTGCGACATCTGCTGCTGTTTTTTTGATGCATAAAATATAGCGCTGCGGTACTGGGGGCCAATATCATTACCTTGCCTGTTCATTTGGGTTGGATCGTGAATACTAAAAAAGACCTCCAACAAAGAAATTAAATCGACCAAGTTCGGATCATAAATAACTTCAACCGCTTCAGCATGTTCAGTTAAACCACTACATACATCTTTGTAATTGGCAGTTTCTTCACTGCCACCACAATAACCAGAAACAGCAGTTTCAACACCTTTTAAACGATTAAAGGCGGCTTCAATACACCAGAAGCAGCCGCCAGCAAGAATAATTTTTTCCACAAGTCTTCCTTGCAAATTTAAACGGTAAATCTATTAACCATTTTATTTAAAGCATTCGATAAGTTGCCAATATCTCTAGCCAAATCTTCACCAGTATGAGCAATTTCGTTTGCAGCTTGGCTTTGGTCATTGAGCGCAAACAAGTTTTGGCTAATGTCGTCTGCGACAACACTTTGTTCTTCAGTTGCTTGTGCCGTTTGTGATGATAACTCACTGACTGCATTGGCAGATTTTAATAAACCTTCAAACACCTGGTTTGTTTGCGAAAAACTATCTATGGTTTTATCAACATTAGACTTACCACTATTGATAGCATGAGCCGATTTATCAACATTTTGTTGCAGTTGCGCAATCATATCTTGAATATGATTGGTGCTTTCTTGGGTGCGGGTTGCTAAGGTTCGTACTTCATCGGCAACAACAGCAAAACCTCGGCCTTGTTCACCGGCACGAGCCGCTTCAATTGCCGCATTGAGTGCTAACAAGTTAGTTTGTTCGGCGATACTACGAATAACATCCAATACTGATGCGATATCCGCTGAGCTTTTTTCTAGCTCACCCGACGAAGACAAGGCAGTTTCCATATCCACTGACAATTGTTTAATTATCTCGTTGGACGCTTTAACCACTAATAAACCTTGCTGCGCTTTTTTAGTTGACTGCTCTGCTTCATCTGCGCTTCCGCTAGCAACTTGCGACATTTCTTTATTCGATAAATTCATTTCATGCACAGCACTCACAATCGAATCGGATGCTTTGTTTAAAGTTTGAGTAATTGTTTTGGTGCGAGACGACGACTGGTGCAAGGTGTCGGTTAAATCAGCCAATTTATTAGATTGCTCTAAAATTGATTGAATCAACTGGCGCAAATTTCCAACAAAGTTATTAAACTGGGTAGCTAATTCGCCAAATTCGTCTTTACTACGAACATCTATTTTCCTCGTCAAATCACCATTACCAGAGGCTATCTGGCGAATTTGGTTAGTTAAGTTATCAATTTGTTCAGTTAAATTTTTTGGAATGATATAACTAAACCATGCGGCGGCTGCTAAAACGATTAGTGCAATTACAATTGCTGTCTGCTTAAATGCGCTCACTTCACTTTTTAGCTGTTCATTTAATTCATCAGATTTCTTTTCAGCGGCCTCGCCCGCTTTATCTAAAATTGAGCGCAATGCTTCAAATTTTTTATCCGTTGCAGTTATAACACTTTGCTTTTCGGCTTCGCTGCTAAAAGTCTTTTGCACCATGCTATCGGAAGCTTTGTACCATTCGTTGAATAATTTATCAAAGTCGTCAAACCTTCCAACAACATCAGGAAAATCGGCTAAATACCTTTTATAAGCTTCAAAACGTTGTTTTACTTGCAGTGCATTTTCACGTCTGTCTTCGTTGTTTGAAGCTTTGTCACCAACATTATTCAGAATGTTTAATTCGGCCACCTTAGCTTGATATAAATCTCGGTCGGCATTTAATACAACAGCGATCGATTTTAAGAATTTTTCCGACTGATACTTTAATGCATCTTCTTGCATTGAGATTAAATGGGTAAGTGTGAAAAAAACAAACAGCAGCGCAATACCTAATGCGACAATTGGCATTGAGCTTTTTATTCTAATACTATGAATATTCATACCAAATCCTAGCTAACGTAGTTTAGCAAACTAACAAAATCGCTTTTAATAAAGCTTAGTCAACATATAAGTTTAAGCAAAATTTTTAGCGCAAAAAATTCAAATAAAAGGCTTAAAAATCACAGAGTTTGCAAACAATAAAGGGTCTGACCACTTGCGTGATATTTAGCTTCAAAAGGTGTGATAGCAGGAACAGGATTGTCCAAGGTGTGTAAGTGGCTCATTATCCCATAAATTTCTAAACTTGCTTGAAATTCTTGTAAATAAATAGGCCAATTGGAACGTAGTTCAATATTAGAAGAAATTTGTATAAGTTGTTTAAATACCGGCGCACCATGCCAACGTCTTTTAATATGCTGACTTTTTGGCCAAGGATTGGGGTAATAAATTTTGTGTTGGGCAATGGGCATTTGACTGTCAGCCAATAAACGATATAAATCGTTCAAATCAGCACGTACCAACAACAGATTAGGGTAATCTTCGCGGCCTTGCCGATTAAGCCTATCAGCCGATTTATCCACGCCAATAACCCAATGCTCAGGATATTTTTGCGCTAATTGGCGACTACTCTCACCCACCCCACAACAAGCGTCAAAAATAATGGCTTTGCTAACAGATTTATCTTGTGTATTGAAATCAACAAACTGGCAAATTTGTTCAAATGCCTGCTGCGAATGTTCAGCAACAGGCTTTAAGAATTGGCTGTTTTTGTGCTTTAATACAATTGACTCTAAGTCTTTATGTAAACCGTCTTGATTAGAAACAATTGCTCGAGAGTTTGCTTGCATTAATGTCTTATCCCAACGCCTTTTTTAATTAACATGGTTGCTGTTGTAAACAACACTATGGTTAAACCAACTAAGATACTGTAAGCCACAGTTAAGTTAATATCAGTAATACCTAAAAATCCATATCTAAAGGCGTTAACCATATAAATAATCGGGTTAGCTTGGCTAACATGCTGCCAAAATCCTGGCAACATAGAAACCGAAAAGAATACCCCACCAAGGTAGGTCAGTGGCGACAATATAAAAGTTGGTACTATGCTAATGTCGTCAAAAGTTTTTGCGTATACAGCGTTTATCAAACCACCCAAAGCAAACAAAATAGCAGTCAGTAATAAGGTAGTGACAATTACCCAAAAGTTATGAATTTGAATATCAACAAAAAACAGCGCAACGGCTGTGACAATCGCGCCCACTAATACAGCACGTAAAACTCCACCTAATACATAACCCCAGACAATCACCCAAGTAGGCACAGGGGCAACTAACAACTCTTCAATATTGCGCTGAAATTTGGCGCTAAAAAACGATGACGATACATTCGAATAAGCGTTGTTGATAACAGATAACATAATTAAACCTGGCATCATAAATTCTACGTATTCGAAACCATCGACCTCACCAACACGGCGACCAATTAAGCTACCAAATACGACAAAGTATAAAGTCATGGTAATGGCTGGTGGCACTAGAGTTTGTACCCAGATACGTAAAAATCTATTACATTCTTTATAAACTATGCTTTGTAGCGCAATCCAATAATTTGCTTTGATCATACTGATTCCTGTTGTTTACCTTGTTCAACCAAATTAACAAAAAGCTCTTCTAAGCGATTACTTTTATTGCGCATGCTGAGCACGTTTATGCCTAAACTAGATAACTCGGCAAATACCTGATTGAGCGCTTCACCTTTGTTAATTTCCACCTGCAAAGTATGCGCATCAACCAGCTGTGATTTAGCTGAGGTTAAAGTGAGGTCACTAACATCTTTAGCTAAATCTAAAATAAAGGTTTCGACCGATAACTTGCTTAACAAAGCTTTCATGCTGGTATTCTCAATAATCAGCCCTTTGTCGATAATGGCGATATTGCGGCATAAACTTTCAGCCTCTTCTAGATAATGCGTGGTTAAAATTATAGTGACACCACTTTGGTTAATTTCTTGCAAAAACTTCCACATTGAACGGCGAATTTCAATATCCACCCCTGCGGTTGGTTCATCCAAAATCAGTAGTTTGGGCTGATGCATCATAGCGCGTGCTATCATTAAACGTCGTTTCATACCACCAGATAAGTTACGAGCGGGTGTATTACGTTTTTCCCATAAATCCGTTTGTTTAAGGTAAGTTTCGCTACGCTCTATCGCAACTTTACGCTCAACTCCATAATAACCAGCTTGGTTAACCACAATTTGTTGCACAGTTTCAAACTGGTTGAAATTAAATTCTTGTGGCACTAAACCTATATGCGATTTAGCTAACTCTAATTCTGTGTCTAAATCGTGGCCAAATACTTTAACCTGACCTGAAGTTTTGTTTACGAGCGCGGTTAAAATACCAATTGTGGTTGATTTACCCGCACCGTTTGGCCCTAGTAACGCAAAAAAATCGCCTTCAGCAACAGTTAAATCTATGCCCTTTAGCGCTTCTACTTGGCCTTTGTATATTTTTTTTAACTGTGAAATTTCCAATGCATTCATAATGTTATTTTCACTTTTCCATTTGTTTAACCTGAGCTCAGGTTATTTAGCTTTGTAACCCCAAGGTTTAACCATAGTTTGTGCCACACCTATATGGTCTAAAATGCGTGCAACAACAAACTCAACTAAATCATCCATTGTTTTGGGGGCGTGGTAAAAACCCGGGTTTGCCGGCATAACTGTCACACCTAAATGCGCAAGTTTCGCCATATTGTCTAAATGAATGGCTGAAAACGGCATTTCGCGCGGCACGATAATCAGTTGACCTTTTTCTTTGATCACAACATCTGCCGCACGCTCAATTAAATTATCACTTGCGCCATGCGTAACAGCTGAAACTGTGCCCATAGAACATGGACAGATCACCATAGATTTGGGGGCAGCAGAGCCAGATGCAACCGGTGAAAACCAATCATCTTTGCCATAACACAAAATTTGTTCAGGCTGAGCTTGGCAATATTCGGTTAAAAACGCCTGTGCAGCTTTGGGCTGGCTAGGTATGTCTAATTTACTTTCGGTTTTTAATACCACTTTAGCCGCGGATGATATTAGTAAATGCACTTGCCAATTTGCTTTGACCAAAGCTCGTAATAACTTTAGCGCATACGGCATACCTGATGCGCCAGTGAGTGCTAAGGTTATTTGTTGTTGTGCCATTAAGCTTGTTGCTCCAATGCTTTGATAATTTTTTGATGAATACCGCCAAAACCACCATTGCTCATAACCACTATTTTGTCGTTAGGTGATGCGTAATCCGCAATTTTAATTGCGAGTTCGTCAACGTTTGCACAAACTAAATTGTGCTGGGTTAAATTCTGCGTTACTTCATCGAGTGACCATTTTAATCCTGAGTCTTGATACAAAAATACTGCATCAGCTAAATTGAGTGACTCGGCAAGCTCTTGTTTATGAAAGCCCATTTTCATAGTATTTGATCTAGGCTCTAATACAGCAATCACTCTACCTGATTGGTTATTGGCTACAACCCCTTGCAGCGTAGTGGTAATAGCTGTTGGGTGGTGGGCAAAATCATCAAATACACTAATTGAATTTACTTCACCGATTTTTTCTAAACGGCGTTTGACGTTTTTAAATTCGGCTAATGCAGCAATAGCGTCAACTGGTTTAACCCCAGCATGGCGCGCCGCAATAATGGCCATTAACGCGTTATGCGCATTATGCTCGCCTAATAATTGCCAATTAAGTTGCCCTTGCAACTCATGGTTAAAATAAATTTCAATTTGGGTACAGTCGGGGCTAACAGCCTTGTACGACCATTCTTTGCCAATTTTATTTTGTTCACTCCAGCAGCCCATAGCTAGTGTGTCTTCAACATTAGCATCGTCTTGATGGCTAATAATCAAACCTGATTGCGGCACAATGCGAACCAAATGATGGAACTGTTTTTTAATGGCTGCGAGGTTTTCAAATATATCCGCGTGGTCAAATTCTAGATTATTCAAAATTAATGTGCGCGGATGGTAGTGGACAAACTTACTACGCTTATCAAAAAAGGCGCTGTCGTATTCGTCGGCTTCAATTACAAAAAAGATTGAATCCCCTAAACGAGCGGATATCGCAAAGTTATTCGCCACTCCACCGATTAGAAAGCCAGGTTTACAACCTGTGTGTTCAAGTATCCAAGCCAACATACTTGATGTTGTTGTTTTGCCATGTGTACCAGCTACAGCTAATACCCATTTGTCTTTTAATACGTGTTCAAACAACCATTGTGGCCCAGATATATAAGGGATATTTTTGTCGAGTACAGCTTCAACCACTGGATTGCCACGCGACATCGCATTGCCTATAACAACTAAGTCTGGGTTGATATCTAGCTGTGCAGGGTCGTAACCCTGAATCAATTCAATACCTTGTGCTTCTAATTGGGTGCTCATAGGTGGGTAAACATTTAAATCTGAGCCTGTTACTTTGTAGCCCAATTCTTTAGCTAAAACGGCTAAACCGCCCATAAATGTTCCGCAAATGCCCAAGATATGTATATGCATGATAATCCGTGTATTTGTTGGTTGTTTTCATTGGGTGTAAATAATACCAGCTATCTGTGGTGAAAGGATCAGTGTGAGGAAATTTAGCTGTGTTTATAAAGGCTAGGTGCATTATATTCAGAGCTAGTGTTGGATTATGTATGGTGAATTATGTGCAATATGCTCAGGGTCAGGTTTACATTCACTAAAACAGAAACGCTGTAAACACAATCCCTGTGCGCTCCGACTTTCATCCCTGAAAAGTAGGTTCTGTTTTTAGTGAATCCAACCCAGCTCCCATGGCAATTGTGCAATACTAAATTTGCGAAAGAGTGATTGGAATAAAGGCAGAGCTTAATTTTGCAGCTATAGTTTAGAGGTCAGTATAATTGGAGCTGGATTATGAGCTTGGCAAAATACCTACTTACAATCATATGCTTAATATTCGGCAGTTTAAGCGCGCAAACTTTACAAGTTGGTAAACTATATAACGGCCCCATCAAGCTATCTGTAGCTGATATCAATGCCACTTTTTCAGTGCCCGAACAATGGCAAGGCATACTGCCGCAAAACAGTGAAGTATTTGTTATGCAATCGACGGTGTCTGCCAGTCAGAATGTATTGCTGATAGCGCAGCAAACTGATTTAAACAACTTAAAACAACAAATGTCTGAATCGATAGATTTTGGTGATGGTTTTGTTTTAGTCCCCAAAGGACAAGTTACTGTTATCGATAACACACAAATTAAAGCGAGCTATTCAGTCGCGCAATCTGACGATAAGTTTGCTTTAGTCATTTCGGTTGTAGGTGAAGCTGGTTGGGCGATTTCTGCAGTCGGCATAGCTACCAACCAAGACAAGTCTGCGTTAGAACAAACTACGCGACAAATCGCCAGTTCAATCGTGTTCGAGAGTGTCCAAGCTGCGCCGTTACAGCACAACGCCTGGTATCCACATTTATCCAACCGGAAATTGACTTATTTCTACACAAGTTCTGGTTATACCGAGGAACAATATATTTGGCTGTGTGGTAATAATACTTTTTATAAGAGTTTTAACTCTGGCGGTTTTGGAGGCGGCGCTAGCGGCGCTTTGGCTTCGAAGGACGGCGGCCAATGGCGGACAAGCGGCAACTTAAATTCTGGCACACTCGAATTGTACTTTAATGATGGGCGCATTAGCCAATATACCCTTACTCATGAGGGTGATACTAAATTGTTTTTAGATGGCAAAAGGTGGTTTAGAGAAGCGATAAACTGTCAGTGATTTTATTATTAATAAAAGGTTAATAATTTGGTCATGTAAGTCGACTAACTTTACCAACGCGGACTTAATTTAAACTTCAACTCTAAGCAAGGAGTGAACAATGGAATTAGCAGTCGACAATTACTACTCAGATCATCAAGCTTCGAAATCTACCTCTAGTAAAACTAACAAAAAACGCAAATGGCGCGAAATTGAAGCCATTTTAGACCAACGAAACTTATATAAAGAATTAGAAGAATTTGACGAGTTTGGTCAATTTGCCAACACTAGCGATAGCGCGGCTTAAGTTAAAACTCAGCTATCAGCTATTAAATAAGTAGCACTAACTTTGTTGGTGCTACTCACCCTGACTTATCTATCTAACCTAGACCGTCGTAATTTAGATTTTACTTTTACTGGCAACAAAGCAACTAACAAGAAGATAGCGACAAAACCAAGCAAGGTGCCTACGTATGCAATAATTGGCTGTAAGTTAGCAAAAGCATACACAATAGCAATTATGATTGCGCCTTCCAGCAATACGTTTAGCAATAAATACAATCCTTTATTTAGTTGAAATAAAGTACCACATTTCATACAACGGCAATCTAGTTCCAAAAATGTGAGTAATTTAGCGTAAAGACTAATTCCATTTTGTTTGCATTCAGGACATTTCATAAATGACAGTTTCGGCTATAAATTCCAATCAATTGGTGTTTTACTATTTTGCTGCAAATAATGATTAGCTTGGCTAAAGTGGCGACAGCCTAGAAAGCCCCTATGCGCCGATAGGGGTGATGGATGTGGGGCAGTCAAGACTAAATGTTTGTTTCTATCTATCTGTTGGCCTTTTTTCTGCGCATGAGCGCCCCACAGCATAAACACAACTTTATCTGTATGCTGGTTAATTGCAGCGATCACTTTATCGGTAAATAACTCCCAACCACATTTAGCGTGTGAATGCGCTTTACCCTCTTCTACTGTTAATACAGTATTGAGTAAAAATACGCCCTGCTTGGCCCAAGGTAATAAATAACCTGTCTGGGGAATTTGAAAACCCTCTATATCAGTTGCTAGCTCTTTGTACATATTCACCAACGATGGTGGTGTTTTAATACCGGGTAAAACCGAAAAGCTTAAACCATGTGCTTGGTTTGGCCCGTGGTAAGGGTCTTGCCCTAAAATCACAACTTTTATTTGATCCAACTCTGTAACTTTAAAAGCATTAAAAACATCTTCTTGTGCTGGGTAAACCATTTTGCCCGCATCACGCTCGCTTTGGACAAATTGCATAATCTGTTGAAAATATGTTTGTTGTTTTTCTTCACCGAGTACATCAGTCCAATTCATATTCGCTACCTATTTATTTAAATACTTTAGTTTGTTCTTGCTTGCTCAAGTGGAATCGATTGCCATATAAGCCAGTGGATAATTATCGCAAAATCGCTGTAAACACGTCCTTGTGCGCTCGCAAACGTCATCCAAGACGTTTGAAGTTTTGCTCCTAATCATCCACTGACTTATATTAGATCTTCGTTGTTTGCCCTTCCAAGATCTTTCACCCTGCAACCAGCCGCAATAAAGATGCTTTAAGAAGGTGAATAGGTATTTCGAACAAAACTTCATAAAATAGGGATATTTTATGAGAGCGTTCCATGGATGGACTCGCAGCGTTTTTGTTCGAAATACCTATTCACCTTCGATGTTCTCTGCCAAGAAAACACTAGCGCCGCTATGCAAATTAATACTAACTCCAAGTTACAAAGCATGAATCAACCGCAATAGAGTGGCCTAAAGAAGGTGAATAGGTGTTGCGAACAAAACTTCATAAAATAGGGATATTTTATGAGAGCGCTCCATGGATGGACTCGCAGCGTTTTTGTTCGAAATATTTATTTACCTTCAAAGTTCCCATTAACTCAAGTGCAGGCTATTTGCATAAATACTAGAGCAATAATTTAGAGGAAAGTCTCTTTTTCAGGGATGAAAAAGCGAAGCGTACATGGAAGTATTCACCGCGTCTTTCCGAAAATTATGCTCTAGGAGTTATGCAAATCTGCACCTAACCTTACAATCAGCACCTAAAAAAAATGCCCTTTCGGGCATTTTTCAAATCACAAGGCAACTAAGCACTAAACCGATAACTTCAAGCGAAAGTTATGTTTTAGTTCTTATAACGGACCCATTAACCTAACTTAGTAAACATATACTCTTTAAGCTTACTAAAATCAGCGGTTAACGCATCAGACAATACTTCTTTATTCGCCACATCAGCCAAAGCTTTTGGCAATGCTACAGGTGTGCCCAAAATGTTCTCAACCGTTTCTTTAAACTTAGCAGGATGCGCAGTACCTAAGAAAATACCAACCTCATCATCGGCTAACTGACGCTTCAATGCTTTGTAAGCAACAGCTGCATGAGGCTCACTTAAATAGCCCAATTCATTTAACTGCTTAACACCAATTTGCGTGTAATCTTCATCAACACTCTCAGCAGATAACAAAGCTTTATCAACAATGCCTTGCTCAATCATAGCTTCGATTCGTGGCCAGTTGTTTGGTGAACTAATGTCCATAGCATTCGACATAGTTGGTACAGTTTTCTTTGGCTCCCATAAACCAGACAACAAATAACGAGGTACAGTGTCATTGGCATTGGTAGAAGCGACAAAACGCTTAATTGGTAAACCCATGGTTTTAGCAATCATAGCCGCAGCTAAGTTACCAAAGTTACCACTAGGTACAGAGATAACCGCTTTCGCGCGATCTTCAGCTGGTAACTGAGCTAATGCTTCAAAGTAATAACATACTTGTGCTAACAAACGTGCAATATTAATTGAGTTTGCTGAATTTAAATGCAATTGCTCACGTACATCTTTATCGTCGAAAGCTTGTTTGACTAATGCTTGGCAATCATCAAATGGGCCATCAACTTCAACAGTTAAGATGTTATCACCTAAAGTTGAAAATTGTTTTTCCTGCAGTGGGCTCACCATACCTTTAGGGTACAAGATAACCACATTAATGTTAGCCAAACCATGGAAAGCATGTGCAACTGCCGCACCTGTATCACCAGAGGTTGCAGTTAAAATTGTAATTGGCTCACCTTCACCGGTTAAATGCGCTAAACATTGAGCTAAGAAACGCGCACCAAAATCTTTAAACGCTAATGTTGGGCCATGGAAAAGCTCTAGTGAATGCACATTGTCTTTAACGTGTGCTAACGGCGCAGTAAATTGAAATGCGTTGGTCACCAAAGTTTCAACCGTGTCTCGGCCTAACTCATCGCCAATTAATGCATTTAAAATTTCAACACTACGCTGTTGAAAAGGCATTTCTAATAAAGCATCTACATCGCCTAAAGCCGGGATAGATTTAGGGAAAAACAAACCTTGGTTACGGCCCAAACCTTGTTTTACAGCTTGTGAAAAACTAACAACTTCAGTTGCGTCTTTTAAGTTTACTAATTCCACTTATACGTCCTCTGAAACCTGGGTGCCTTGACCATCAACCTGGCATACGTGGGCAAACCCATCTTCATTCTGAATATAGTTATCAACCAACCATTGTTTAATCGCTTCTGCTGCTTCTAACGATTCAACCGCAGCAAACACAGTTGGCCCAGAACCTGAAATACCAAATGCCAAAGCACCTTGCTCTTCAGCAAACGAGCGGCCTGCATCAAAGTTCTGTAATAAAGATTTACGATAAGGCTCTGCAATAACGTCTTGCATCATTTGCGCTGCAAGTACTTTGTCTTTTCTATGCAAAGCATCAACAAATACGGCAAGTTGGCGACCAAAATTAATTGTAGTCGCACGGTCGTACTCTTTTGGTAAAATTTCACGTGCAGCGGCCGTAGAAACACTTGCACCTGAATAACAAATTACCCAATACCAGTCGTCAAATACAGGTAACGACAAGCTAATTTGCTCGTCTGATTCAACCATTAACTGCAAACCACCTAAATAACAAGGCGCTACATTATCATAGTGAATGCTACCACTGATTTGACCTTCTAATTTGCCCATTAATCTAAGCAATTGCTCTTGGTTTAACGGATTACCATAAAAACCATTCAGTGCAGCAAGTGCAGCTACTATAGAGCTAGCCGATGAGCCTAAACCACTGCCGATTGGTAAATTCTTTTCTAACACCATTTCAACTGGGCGAACGTCAATACCTAAGTCAGCCAGTGCTGCTTTAAAACCTAAAAAACAATCGTAAACTATGTTTTGTGTCGCGTCGCTTGGCAATTTATGCGCAAAGCGGCCGGCGTTGGTCAAACTAAACGACTCTTGTTCTTGAACAACAGTCACTCTGTCGCCCAATAAGCTGCCATCAATAGGTTTTAACGCTAAACCTAAAATATCAAAACCTAAGCTGACATTACCGGTAGAAGCTGGTGCATAAGCAGTTACAGACATAATCAACCTCAATTAAACTTCACGTTTCCACGGCATAGTACGCATTAAGTCTGCGAATACACCAGCGGCTGTTACATCAGCACCCGCACCATAACCACGGATAACTAACGGAATTGGTTGATAATACAAGCTGTGAATTGCTAATGCATTTTCACCGTCTTTAATTGCATAAAGTGGGTGCTCTGCACCTACTGCTTGAATACTACAACGACATTTGCCATCTTCGATAATACCAACGTAACGCAATACTTGGCCTTTTTCTTTAGCCGACTCAATTAATGCTTGGTAATGCGCATCCGCTTTTGGCAAGTTAGTCATAAACTCGTCAATAGAACCATCAGCGTTAAAGTCAGCTGGTAATACTGACTCAACGTCAATATCCGATAACTCCATTTCCATGCCAGCTTCACGCGCCATAATTAATAATTTACGTGCAACGTCCATACCACTTAAATCATCACGCGGATCAGGTTCTGTAAAGCCATTATCACGTGCAATTGCGGTTGCTTGTGACAAGCTCATACCTTCGTCTAATTTACCGAAGATAAATGACAATGAGCCAGACAAAATACCTTGGAAACCAATTAATTCATCACCTGCACTGATTAAACTTTGCAAAGTATCAATAACTGGCAAACCTGCACCTACGTTAGTTTCGTATAAGAAACGACGATTGGTTTCAGCTGCAGCTTCACGAATTTGGTGATAAAACGCCATACTTGAAGTATTGGCTTTTTTGTTTGGTGTAACTACGTGGAAACCAGCAGCTAAGAAATCAGCATATTGGTCAGCAATACTTTCATTACTGGTACAGTCAATAATCACTGGATTGATTAAATGATTATCTGAAACAAAACGTTTTAAGTTTTCAAGGGTAAATTTACTTTGGCCGTTTTCTAATGCTTGTTCCCATTCAGCTAAATTTAAACCTGCATTATCAACCGCCATTTTGCGACTGTTGGCAATGCCATAAACTTGTAAGCTGATATTGCGCGCTTTTAAGATAGGTTGCTGTTTAGTCAGCTGCTGAATAAGCGCTTTACCGACAGTGCCACAACCAACCATGAATGCATCGATAACATGTAAATTAGTAAAGAAGTTTTGATGCGTTACTTTAATTGCATCTTGCGCTTTTTTACCTTCGATAACAGCTGAAATTGAGCGCTCAGAAGAGCCTTGAGCAATCGCGACAATATTTACATTGGTTTGAGAAAGTGATGCAAAAAACTTAGCTGCAATGCCTTTATGCATACGCATGCCATCACCAACAATTGATACAACAGACAAATGGTCACGGAATTCAATTGGCTCTAATAATTGGTTAGATAATTCTAATTCGAATTCTTGCTCTAACACGTCTTGTGCACGGCTTGAGTCTGACGAATGAATACAAAAACTAATGCTATATTCAGAAGAAGATTGGGTAATTAATACAACTGAAATTTTAGCTCGAGAAATTGCATCAAAAATACGGCTCGCCATGCCAACCATACCTTTCATACCTGGGCCAGCAACGTTAACCATAGTTACGTCGTTTAAGGTTGAAATACCTTTAACCACATGGTCGCCGTCAGTGCTTTCATTAGTAATTAAAGTACCTGGTGCAACTGGGTTTAACGTGTTACGGATACGACATGGAATGTGATATTGGGCAATTGGGCCAATGGTTTTTGGATGCAAGACTTTAGCACCAAAATAAGATAACTCCATCGCCTCTTGATAAGACAACTGCTCAACTAATTGCGCATTGTATACTTTGTTAGGATCAGCGTTATATACACCATCCACGTCTGTCCAAATTTCACAGACTTCAGCATCAATACAAGCTGCTAAAATCGCCGCACTATAGTCTGAACCATTGCGACCCAAAGTCACTAACTCGCCAGCTGCATTTTGAGCACAAAAACCTGGCATCACCCAAACACCAGTTTGTGGTAATGGTGACGCGGCAAACAATTTACGGCTTGCTTCAATATCAGCTTGTGATTCTAAAAATCCACCGTGCGCAACAATCAATTTAGTTGGGTTAATTACCGTTGCTTGTACATCACTAACACGCACAAGTGCTGCAAAAATTTCCACACTGATAAATTCGCCTAAACAAATAATGCTCGCATTAACTGAATCAGGACATTCGCCCAATAAGCTAATACCTTTTAATCTGTTGGCTAAAAAAGTGAATTTTTCTGCAGCTATACCCGCAACATGAGCTTTGTCATAGTTAGGGTATTCAGCGGTTAAATCGTTAATAATTGAATGAATGGTGTTTTCTAGTTGCGCCATTAAATCTGTCGTTGGCAAACCTGCAATTGCAGCGTCGACTAAAGCAACTAAATTATTTGTAACACCTTTAGGTGCAGACAAGACCACAGCTGTGTTAGCTGATTTTTGTTTATCTAGGACGATATCACGTACTACTTTGTAGCGTTGTGCGTCCGCTAATGATGAACCACCAAACTTTAATACTTGCATGTATTTTTTTACCCTATCTTTCAGACAAAAAAGCCCGTGACCTTTTGGGTCACGGGCTTTTGCATTGATTCGATTTCTTTAGCGCAACAGCCAGCGACCACCCCTTAAATAAAGGTAATGGTTGTAATGACGGTAATGGTGTTAATTGCGCATTTTTTCATGGGGCGAAACTGTGCCTGATCTGCCGCTGTCTGTCAATCAATATTTAAGCGATTGCACAGTATTCACACAAATTTCACGCCTGATATATAGTAACTTGGTTGCGGCCTTCTCTTTTCGATTGATACAAGGCTAAATCAGCGCGCGTAACCATGTCTTCAAATCGAGTGAACCTGCTATCAAATTGGCAAATGCCCATACTCATAGTCGCATTAATACTACGGTTATCATGCTGCATGGTTAATAATGAAAATTGACTGCGAATGCGCTCAGCTAATTCGAAAGCACCCTTTTCAGCTGTATTTGGCAATATAATGCCGAACTCTTCGCCACCATACCGGCCTAATAAATCGCCTTTACGCAAAATTTGCTGAACCAACTCAGTTGCTTTAACTAAAACTAAATCACCCGCTTGATGACCGTATTCGTCATTGATGCGTTTAAATTTATCCAAATCAAACATGATTAAGGATAAATCATGTTCATACCGCTGAGCGGTTTCAAATTCAATGCGAAATCGCTCTTCCCAATATCTGCGATTACTCACTTTAGTTAAACCATCAGTGCGGCTAACTTCTTCTAATTCTTTTAAAGTGTCTTTGAGCTTTTGTTGATAGAAAAAAACATCCGTCATATCTTCGACAATTATACCAACTTTGTCAGGCTCACTTTGGCCGTCACTACAAATTGGGATAAAGGTGATATTTTGTGCCATATATTCACTGCTGGTGGTTACCGGCCGAGCGTGGCGCATTTTAAAAACGAATTGGCGTTGCTCCCACGAACTAAACGCAGGTGTGTTGAGCATAAATACACTTTGAATTTTACGTTGTAACCAACGCTGCGGCGCATCAGGGAAGATATCAAAAAGGGTTTTGCCTATTACTTCACTGGCTTGTAACAGACTATGCGATTCCATAAATCGATTGAAGTACAACAAGCAGCAATTTTGGTCTACAACCAGCACACCCGAATTAATTCTTTCGATTAATTGTGATTGAACCGCTGCTACATCCAAAATTAAAACTCGTCTAAGATTTGATCTAACACTTTCTGAATATTTTTAATCGCTTCACCTGGTATCAATAACACCATGTCACAATTAAACGAGAAATCTACCACTTGATAACTGATATCCACCTTGAGGGCTAAATCCCAGTTAAACGACAACTGTTGTAAATGCTGCTCTAAAGGCGTTTCCATCGAAGAAACCACTCTTGGTGCGCTATACGCAAGCTGATTGTCTATTTGTTCAGCCAAACCATTTAAAAAAGTCGTGGTTAAAATAGAGCTGATGTCAGTCAGTTGTTCAACTTCAGACACATCATCTGGTTCATAACCTAGTATTTCAGCTATACCATGCGCATCGTGTGATTTGTAGATCAGTAATGACTCACCCAAAATACCTTTTTCACCATAAAAACCTTGGCTTACCAGAGATACACCTTCTTCTGCGTAAGTTTCGGCAAAACGTTCAGGTAATACAGTTGAATCAATTAGCTCTATATAAGGTACTTGTAAATGCACAAAAGTCTGCAAGTAACGCGCTAGCTTGTCACTGGCTTGGCCCATTGCAACATTTATCAACTCTTGTAAACAGTCTCTTTGATCTTCAGTTAACGTTATATCGTTCATAACAATCCGTATTGCTGGAGTATTTCTGTAAGTTTAGTTGTATTTACCGGTTTTTGAATGAAAGCCAGTGCACCAAGTTCTGAAACTCTACTTTGCATTTCCGGCTGAATATCCGCTGACACAACAATGATAAAGTCGACTAGTTTTTCGGCGTGATTAGCTTCAAGCACACCGACACCGTCGATTTCCGGCATGGTCAGATCCAAAAATAACACACCAATTTGCTTCTCACGCAAAACTTCCAAAGCTTCTCGACCATTGGTGGCGAACTGGACTTCTACATCCCATTGGCTCGGCAGGCTCTTTTTCACTTGCTTTCTAGCTAGGGCTGAATCGTCACAAATTAGTACAGGAATGCTCATTAAATACTTCTCTTTTAGTTGTTGTTATTTTTCTATGCTTACCAAACCGCTATTTTTGACTCAACACTGGGTTAATTACAAGCTATTGAACCAATTTTTCTACAAAATTTTGCATATTTTGTAGTCAACAACAGCAATAGTTACAACTCACCAGCGAAAACGTTAACACAATTGTAACAGTATAAGTATTGTTGTCTACTCTTGCGGCTAATTTACTGTTGTTTTCTGGCACTGCGAACAAATTTACTAACAGCCTGTTTAAGCTGCTTTTTATTTTTAGCCTGAATCCCTTGTTGCTGTGGTTTATATAAAATTTGGTCTAAAATAACACAAATTTGCTGCCAACTTTGTTTGATACTAGCAGGCTTATGTTGCAGCCTTGCTAAAATTTGCTGTGGGGTTAATTCGCTGTAATTTTCAATATCCAGATATTGCAGTGCTTTACACGCTCGGCGATATTCTATTTGCCAATACAATTGCGCTTGTTTATGCCGATTCAACCACAGCGCAATCAGCGTAATAACGATTAAAGTGACGACCACCACAGTAATTAACATTAAGGTACGCCATACTTGATTGTCGCCAAATAATTGTTTGAGTAGTTTTTTTTGTTTGTTGATATCGTAATTTAATATCCAACGTGTCCATTGATAATCTATATTTGCCAACAATAAACGCGCATCGTTCACCAAAGGAATTTGGTCATAGTGGTATAACGAGAATAAACTGTCTGGCAAAAATTCGTCGCGACCAAGAGTTTGCTGCAAGTTTTGCGTAATCCGCTCGGGCGCAACATATGAAGTTGGGTCTATACGACGCCACTGCCCCTGTAAATATACCTCTACCCAAGCGTGTGCATCAAATTGATAAATACTGAAATAGTCACCACTTGGATTATGTTCCCCACCTAAATAACCAATCACTAACCGACTTGGAATACCCGCCAAACGCATCACATATGCAAAGGCACTGGCATAATGCTCACAGAAACCTTCGCGGGTATTAAATAAAAAATTGTCTATGATTGGCTGTGGTAATCGGCTGGGGCTCAAGGTGTAATAAAAATCTTGCTGATTAAAATAGTCTAATACCGCAGCAATTAAGCTAGGATTATCCGTGTTCAGTTGTTTTAGCTCTTGTAACCAAGCTTGCGTTTTTGGGTTGGATTGATGTGCTGGCAACTGTAAGTATGCATCTAAGCTCACACTCGGTTGGGTATTGAGAGTTTCTGTTAAGGCTTCATTGACTACAGAATAAGCTGAATATTGCAATTTTTGCCGTAAGTCTTGATAGTAAATTAACGAAAAATCAGGCATGTGCAGCACATTATTGTCTTGGCTAAAACCAAGATCTAAGTTGAATAACCAAGGTTGATAACTTGCTTCTGCAATCACTTGATATGAAATTAACTCAGTTGGATTTTGTGCAACTAACTTAGTTTTGCGTAAATCACGTTTTTTGATCTGAGCAAATTTAGTAATGTTTTTTTTCAGTTCACTCTGCTGCCAAGTTTCCCCATCAAACTGGTCAAGTGTTAACGCACGCCAATACATTTGTGTTCGCTCAACGGCTTGATTATCAAATGTCACTCTAAACGCAAGTTCTTCTGAACGACTCAGCCGTGCAATATCCCCCAGCTTTAACTGTTCTTGCAAACCACGAGTTTCTGTTGGTGGTTTAGGCATTTTCCATAATGGGGGCAATCTTGGCATTAGTGCAAATAACAACAAGCAGATAGGCAATGCCACCACCACCAATTTAGCTACTTTATGGACATGAGCTAAGCTCTGCTGCTTTGTTAAACTTGGGTGATAAACAGAATAAATCGCAAATAAAATTAAAAAATTAAGCGCAAATAACACAAACGCTAAATGCATGCTCTGCAAGTACATCATACTCGCTGTAGTTAAAAAGAATTGAACCCAACAAATGGTATATAAACCCCTAACTTGTTTTAGGGTTAATAAGGTCAATCCTTGTGCGACAACCAACATGCTCAATAAAGTAGCGATTAAGTTACCAGAAATCGCCGACGAGCCAACTAATACAATTGCCAATAAGTAGAATAACTTACTCAACCATTTAGATGCATTGTAGTTATTATTGTCAATCAGCCAGAGTCGATACAAACTACAGCACAAAACAAAAGCAAAACTAAACCAACCAAGTTGTTGACTCATCATCAGCGACAACAAACACACACCGGCGGCTGTTGCAATAAGTGCAATATTAGAAACGGCTTTAGTTTTATCCATTGTGTTGACCAACTAAAGCAATAGCCTGAAGAATTTGCAAATATTGTTGCTCGCTACGATTTGCTAACAATAACTTGTTAGGCAACTCCACTTGATACAACCAAGTATTTTGATGCGCTTGCATAACTAACCATGTGATACAAGCCAGTTTATGCTCTAAATCACCTGTAATATCGTTTAACGAATATTTAATCAATTCACTTTGTTCACCGGCAAAACGTTTAACTTGTAACGGCCGCTGTGGTAGTAATTTTTTCCAAACAATGCGTGACGGCAAATCTCCAGGTTTGTAACCACTTAAATGGCTAAACTCATCGGAAAATATCGCAGTTTGTTTATCTAGTCGGTTAGTTGTGCCATATAAATATTGTGGGCAAGCAATAGGTGTTGGGCACACCCAAACTCTGTCGTTAAAATGTAGATAGGTCCAAACTTTAAACCAGCCCAAAGGTGCGGTTGATGTTAGTTTAAATAACGGAAAGTCAAAAACACCACGCTGTTCTGGATACCAATGTAACTGGCTAAATTTATCTTGTGTCGTTATTTGTGCCGAATAACTTTGAATATGATCATGCCAGCACAAATCAAATCTATCTTTGGTGGTTTGGGTCGCAACTTTTAATTGTGCAGCTTGGCCGATAAAAATAATGTGTTGATTGGTTAAATTATCTACTGCCTGCGCAGATGTGCGCCCAGCCGTTAATACCAAGCCTTGTAGATTAAGAAAACTTAATAACATCACCAATAAAAAATTTGCCAATAACCAATAGCTAAACAGCAACATCAAATTATTTTGATAATTGGTCGCGAGCAAATAAATAGCAATCCAACACAATAAAAACGCTACACCTGCACCAGATGGCAAAATAAAAATATTCTGTTTATTTAATTGGTGACTCGCTTGCCGAGGCACACGTTTGTTAATCCATTGGGCAAATTGTTTTTGGCGAAAACTTTGCAATTTAGACATTTGAGCAGACTCCCTTAGCTCAATACTTCCACATTTTGCATAACAAGCTCGCTCATTGGCAGTTGATTAAGATTATCTTCAGGGTTAATTCTATGTTCCGCCACTGCGGTAAATATTGCTTTTACATCATCAGGTTGAACATAGTTTCGTCCATGCAAAAATGCCCAAGCTTTACTAGCTTGTTTAATCGCATTCGAACCACGTGGCGACAAAGCATGGCTAAACTGATTGCTCTGGCGAGTAAACTGGCTTAAACGAATAATGTATTTTAGTACTTCTTCTGAGCTATAAACTTGTTCTACTGCTTGCTGCATAGCAACTAATTCTTCAGCACTACAGCAAGCTTGGCTATGCTGTTCACTATTGAGGTGAGCATTTTGCAACATTAACAATTCATATTCTTCACTGGGATAACCCAATCGGATACGGATTAGAAATCTGTCTAATTGACTTTCAGGCAAAGGATGAGTGCCAACCTGCTCTTGTGGGTTTTGTGTCGCAATTACAAAAAATGGCGCTGTCATTGGATAAGTAGTGCCATCCACTGTGACTTGTTGTTCAGCCATTGCTTCTAACAAAGCGCTTTGTGTTTTTGGGCTAGCTCGGTTTATTTCATCGGCCAAAACCAACTGGCTAAATAAAGGGCCTGGGTGAAATTCAAATTTATTGATTTGTTGATTATAAACCGACACACCTGTGATATCGGCTGGTAATAAATCAGACGTGAACTGTACTCTATTGTAGCTTAGCCCCATAGCATGGGCGATTGCATGTGATAAGGTGGTTTTGCCCATGCCGGGCAAATCTTCAATTAACAAGTGCCCTTTTGCTAATAAACAAGCTAACGCCAATTTAACTTGTTGTGGTTTACCTAACACCTGTTGGCACACTTGCTCTATGATCTTTTGTGCCAAACTAGATAAATTTTCCACTTTATTTTCCTTTGGTTATTTTAATTCCACTCTAAGTTAAGGCTGTAATCGGCAAACTTTCCAGTCTGAATTTGTGCGTTGGTACAAAAACCTGTCATGCATTCTAAATTCACCACCCTGCCAAAACTCGACTTGTTCGGCAATAATTTTGTATCCACCCCAATGTTTTGGTCTAGGTACTTCTTTGCCTTGGTACTGTTCGACTAACGCATGGTATTTTTGTTCCAAACTTTCACGTGAATCGATTATTTCACTTTGAGCAGAGGCTATCGCCGCAATTTTGCTTTCAAACGGGCGGCTAGCGAAATACTCATCATTTTTGGCATCCGTTAGTTCAACCACTTCACCACTAAATACCACTTGGCGCTCAGCGGCTAACCAAGGGAATATTGCGCTAATACGATTGTTTTGTGCTAGTTGTTTGCCTTTGCGACTCTGTTTATTGGTATAAAAGGTGATGCCTGTGTCATCGACAGCTTTCATCAGCACAGTGCGCTGATAACTTTGTCCTTGCTCATCAACAGTCGCAACTATCATGGCAGTTGGGTCGGATATTTTATCTATCTGCATTACTTGCTGTAACCAAGTTTCAAACAACTCAAATGGCGACTCAGTTAAGTCGTTTTCAGACAAATCACTTAGTGCATATTCGCGGCGCACTTGGTAAAAAATAGACATAAAAGCTCGGTCCTGTGGAATAAATCAATTTTCTGGTTAAAATGGTGCAACTTTTGTTTATACCTGTTTTCAGGTTAATAAGTTTAACTGACTATGGCATTTTACCTAAAATCTTCACAAATACCTGAACTTAAATCATTTAGTTTTACTGAACGCGCACAAATTTTGTTGTTGGCAGCTTCATACATGACAGTGCCGGATAAATTTATTCTGAATATTACGAAATTAGCCATATTAACGCCGATTTTTATTATGGTGGCTAAATTTGAAGAATGGTGGATGTTAATTCCTATGGTGATTGTGGCGTTATGTTATCCGCTGGTGACTAATCCAATTCAGTTAAACCTAGCGAAAAAACATTTAGATAAAGCGATAAAAACCTTTAAAGCAGAACAAGTGGATGACGAGGAATAAATACTTATCTTAACTCCACCACAAAGCGAGCGCCGCCAATAGGCGCTTGTTCAACATAACAACGCCCTTGATGCCAAGCAGCAATTTTCGCGACTATCGCCAACCCTAAACCAAAACCTTTGTGTGCATTTTTTTGCCCTTTTTCAATACGATAGAAAGGCTTAAAAATATACGGCCAGTTTTCTTTTGTGATGCCGTCACCATCATCATCGACAATTAACAACAACTTTGATTCGACAATATTCAGTTCCAGTTTAACTTGTGATTTTGCATATTTAACTGCGTTGCTCAGTAAGTTTTGTACTATACGTTCAAATAAAAAACCATCGCATAACCAAAGCTGATTTTCGGCCAATTTACATTCGAATTGAATACAAACATCGCTTGGCTGTAAGTTTTCTATCACCGACTGACAAACTTGTTCGAGCGGAATTTGTGCTAGTTGAATACTTTGATTTTGGTGCTCAAAACGGGCAAAACTAAGCAGTTCGTCAATAAGTTTTTCCAGCGCATTAATATCTTGTTGCATTGACTGTTTTTGTTCGTTTTTATCTTCAACCGCTAACGAAAATTTAAGCCGAGATAAAGGCGTACGCAAGTCATGGCTGACAGCGTTTAACATCATTTTTTGCCCTTCAATTAACTCGCCAATCTTATTCGCCATATTGTGCATAGCTTGAGCTAAAAAATAGACAGGCGAAGTGGGTGCAATCGCGCTAGTTTGTTCGAATTGACCTTTAGCTATTTGTTCGCTGCTGCGCTCAAGCGCACGCAAATCTCGCCAAAGCGGCCAAGTCCACAATGCGACAAACAAAGCGAGCATCAGATACGAGATAAACAAGAGTGTGGTTTTTAGCGTCTGCTCATCTGCGGTATTATCGGCCAGCACAATAGGCCCAATTTGTAATACTTGCTCCTTAGTAACCAAGGGCTGAAATACCATCAAGCGATTATCATCCAAATAACTAACTAACCCTTGCTGGCTAATCTGGATAGGTAAATCTTGTTTATTAATAACACTAACCTGAGTGGCAAACTGCTGGCTAAGTTGAGTTAACAATTGAGCTTGGTTGTGCTGCGCAGAATCTTGATACCATGCTGCGGCTAATTGTGCCGAGGTTAACCAAGCTTGCTCTGAGCCTGAGGTTATATTTTGCTGCTGATTATGCCTAGGCTGAAGTTTTTGCCATAACCATTCGCCACCCCAGCCGATTGTGGCCATAGCGAGCAAAATAAATATATACAAACTTAAGAAAAGTTTGGTCATTCATCGTCCCACGCTGTGGCACTAAATAAATAACCTTTACCCCACACAGTCACTATTCGATATGGATTTTTTAAATCATCCTGGAGTTTTTTACGTAGCCTTGAGATGCGCACATCTACACTGCGGTCTAAGCCATCATATTCGCGGCCAATCATTTTTTGATGTACATATTCGCGGGTTTGTACTTCACCTGGCTTTTCCGCCAACAATGCGAGTAGCTCAAATTCATGACTGGTTAATTCGACCCGCTCACCCGCCAAAGCAACTTTGTGTGACTGTTTATCTATCGTCAACTGGCCAAACTGCAAAACATTTGAGCTAACAGCTACTGGTTGTGAGTTGCATCTACGTAAAATTGAATGCAAACGTGCCAATAACACATGTGGCTCAATAGGTTTAATTAAATAGTCGTCTGCGCCAATTTCTAGGCCGGTTACATGATCAAAATCACTATCTCGAGCTGTTAGGAATAAAATAGGTTTATTATATTGCGGGCGGACTGCGCGGCAAACTGAAAAGCCATCTTGACCGGGTAAGTTGATGTCTAAAATAACTAAATCAGGTTGCTGACGGATAATTTGGCTAATCGCTGTGTCACCACGGCTAACAACTTCAACATTAAATTGATTCTGCTGTAAAAAATCAGCGATTAATTTGGCTAACTTTTCATCATCTTCAACCAATAAAATATTCTGCATTAGAATAAACTCCAATCTGAGTGCAAACGCCGCCTATACTGAGGAGGCTGCAATCCTGCTACTTCAACTTTTTGTTCGGCGATAATGTTTTGCGCAAAGCGTAAACTAAATACAGTTGAAGTTTTTAGCTCTACCGACCATTTTTTATGCTGCAACTGACCATTAGCCTGAGCACAAAAAAGCTCTGTTTGATCTTGCCAAATGCACAGCTTGGCATTTGCCTGATTACTGACATATTGCCAACTAAACTTGGCTTGCATCAGACAGGGCTGACCTAACTGTTCAACAATACAAACCAAAGGTTTAACCATAAAAACTGACTGAGCATGTGGCTGTTGTTGCGCATTCAATATTTGTGGACAGCTAAACAAAACTAACAATAATAACCGACAGCGCATAATCCATTGCTTAAAAAACATATTTAATCCCTGTAAATAGGGTGTAACGATAGTCCTTAGCAACTATTGGGCTGTCAGCAATTTTGGACGTCAACTGCTGATAATGTGCCGACATTACCCAAGACCAAGTATCATTAAATTTATAACTGCTGGCGTAACCTAGGTAAGGCAAGCTAGCCGAACCTGGTTGATACCATAAACTTTCTGCTTGGGTGTCGCGCTGCGAAATACCATAATAATAATTAACTAAATCGCTGGATAACCAATCTATGCCGAATTTAATTTTGTGCCGCCATTGATTAAAACGCCATTTGTGACTGTATTCGAGTTTTAAACTATGCCCTTGGTGTACCCCCATAACATCGTACATCCAACGGATTTTAATTTGTTGCTGCTCATCAATAAACCAATGTAATTGCGCACCCGCATCTAAATTCCATTTACGTTTGGCAATTTGATCATAGTGAATTTTTTCAACTTGTTGTTTTTGATTTTGTTCCGGGATATCAGTAATACCTGTCGGGGTTTGTTGGTCTGAACCAAATCCGTCAGAGCCTCCGCCATTATTACCACCTGTACCTGGAGATGGGGTCGCAGGCTCACTTGATTGATCAAACTCAGGGCTTTGCTCAGAAGTATCCGATTGAACAAATTGACTAACAGCCAAAATATTGGCCGGATGCCAATCATAAAAATGAGCAGCTTCACCGTTAAAACTTGTAACTAAGTTAACTGAATAATCGCTGTTTTCTACCAAAGTGTAGGCTAAATCACCATTGTCGAAATACCAGTTTTTGCCGTAATAATGGACAGAAGGTACCAATAACAATGGAAAAGCGTCTCCTTTGTGCAAAGGATTTGATTTTTCGCCGTAACCGACAACCAAGCTAATCGACAACTCGCCCACCTCGGCTTGTTCAACCGAAGACTCTTCAGCTTGCAAGCTTCCGATAAAGGGCAGCAATAGCAGCAAAGCTTTTAAGTCAATAAACTTTTGTTTGTGAAAGAATTTCACCGTCGAATCTCCAACATACATCTATTGCCAAGATTACAGACACATCTGAATTTTTACTAGATTGATTAACACTTAATTACATTTATTAGCATTTGACAACGGTATTATTGAGGCAATGGGTTAAACTTTGAACATATGCTTTTTAAGGAGAAGAAAGATGAACCGCACGTTAACCGCTCATAACAGCCTAGCATTATTGCTAGCAGCTAGTTTAACCGCTTGTGGCAGCAGTAGTATTGACACAGATCCAGGCGATGGCGACCAGCCTCAACAAGTTGTACCCGATTTAAATGAAAAACCCATTCAATTAAGTCCGCTATCTAAAGCCTCAAAAACTGAATTTTTAACCCACTACAAAAATGGTTTGTATTTATCTGCAAGCAATAACGGCTATGTGTACAAAGATGGTATAGCAGTCCCGGAAGTGGCTGTAGATGCTGCAGCTGATGCTGGCGGTGGCTCATCTGACGACGGCGGCAATTTCTCGCAAACCGTCACCCAAGAAGCCGGAGTAGATGAAGCCGACAGAGTTAAATACGATGGCAATTATGTATATGTTAATGACTCAGGCAATTATCAAAACAGTGTCGCCCCGCATGTGCGTATTTTAAAACGCAACGCAGATGCAAGTTTAACTCAAGTAGCGACCACTCACTTTGACGCGCAAACTAGCGAACAACATATACACCCAGATGCTATGTATCTGGCTGGCGACAATTTAGTTTTAGTTAACGAACAAAACTATTTTTATGCTATAGATACTGGTGTGGATATGGCGTCTTTAGCATTTGGCGATGCTCTTTGGTATCCTTACGAAAGTGCATTTTATATTTCAATTCAAGATATTGCTGTGCCCGAACAGCCCGCTTTGAAAAAAGAATTCAAAATTGATGGGCGTTTAATTTCTAGCAGAGTGATAGACGGTAACTTATATTTTGTTAGTAGTTATGCACCTACCCTGCCTTATGAGTGGTTAAGCCCAACAACAGATGAAGAAAAAATTGCCAGCTATAAAAGAGTCTCTGAACTAGCTGAAAGTGACATACTGCCGCAAGTTGAAGTAAATCAAGCCGACAATGTCAATTTGGTTGAAGCAGATAATTGTTATTTGCCACAAGGTTCTACCGACAAAGACGGTTTTGACGCTTTAGTCACTTTAAGCAAAGTTTCTCTAGCTAATCCAGAAACAATTGAATCAGTCTGTATCAATGCTTCTGTTGCTGGATTTTATGCTAGCCAACAATCCATCTATTTATTTGGCAGCGAATATCAAAGTAACGCAAATGCCAGTCAAACCATAATTCACCAGTTTAAGTTAGATGACAATAATAGTTTTGATTATCTTGGCTCTGGTATGGTTGAAGGCCAGCTTAACTGGCAAAACCCACATTTACGCTTAAGCGAATATCAAAATGTTTTACGCGTCGTCACCACACAAACAGATTGGTCGAATAGCGATGATAGATTCACCCATAAACTATTCACTTTGCAGCATGACGCTGATAGCCAAAGTTTAAAAATAATCGGCCAGTTACCTAACGACAGCCAACCGGCAAAAATTGGTAAACCGAATGAAGATATATATGCAGTGCGTTATTTTGCCAATAAAGCTTATATAGTCACGTTTGAGCGAACAGATCCTTTATATGTGATAGACGTGTCTGACGCGGCCAACCCTAACATTACTGGCGAATTAGAAATTACCGGCTTCTCTTCGTATTTGCATCCACTTGGCAACAATCTGTTATTAGGATTTGGTCAAGAAGTCGACCCGAATGGTGGCGGTTTGCGTGATATTGGCGCTGACGGCCAAGCTGAAGATGACGTAATTGAACCCGGGTTAAAAATCGCATTGTTTGATGTGGCTGATATAAATAACCCAGTTGAATTAGGCAAACACGTATTTGTAAACAGTCACTCAGAGGTGGAGTATAACTATAGAGCGCTAGCTTACGTCAAAGTATCAGATACTGAACATAGAATTGGTTTGCCAGTTAATTCGTGGAAAACTGAGTTAGTGAATAACAGTTGGCGTTGGACTTATTCAAACACACTTGGTTTGTTAAATGTGATTGAAGACAATGACAGTGCAACCTTGAATTTTGTTGGTGAAGTAACACCAGACAGCACTCAGCACAGTTGGGATAATCGTGGCATTATTCACGACGATATTATTTACTTTATTCAAAACCACCAAATTTGGCAGAGTGATTGGACCGACAGCAGCCTAGTTAACGGCCCATACTAGTTCACCCAAGTTCAGATTAGTTAGGTTAGGCAGATACAAAAAAGCCACTTTAGTTTTGCAACTAAAGTGGCTTTTCAATTTGTTTAAGTTGGTTTAATTAACCTGTGTTACGCAAACCTGTTGCAACACCTGCAATACTCACCATCAAAGCACGCTCTAAGCTATGAGCAAGCTCTTCATCATCCGCTTGACGTGCACGTTTAAGCAACTCAACTTGTAATAAGTGTAGTGGCTCTAAATAGTTTGCACGAATTTGCATAGACTCTTTGCCAGCCGGATCGTTTTGCATCACTTCTTTTTGCCCTAAAAGTTCAAGCAATAATACTTGTGCTTCTTTAAGCTCAGTGCGCAAATTCTCACCGAAGTATTTTAGTGGCTCAGGTACAAGTTGGTCATCATAAATAGCCGCCATTTCAGGGTTTGCTTTCATAAAGACCATTTCAAGCATAGATAAACGTGAGGCAAAGAATGGCCATTGCTGCATCATTTCTTTGATCAAATCTTCATGACCAGCTTCTAATGAAGTTTTAAATGCCTTCATTACGCCTAACCATGCAGGAAGAACTAGACGGTTTTGCGCCCAAGCGAAAATCCATGGTATAGCACGCAAACTCTCTACCCCACCATTTGGTTTACGCTTAGACGGACGACTGCCTAAAGGCAATTTCGACAGCTCAAGCTCAGGTGTCGCGCTTCTGAAATAAGGTACAAAGTTTTCATCATGACGAACAACTTCACGGTAATTGTCACGAGCATGACCAGCCATAAATTCAATCACTTCACGCCATTTTTGTTGTGGCGCTGGAGGTGGGATCATCAGCGCTTCTAAAATCGCACTTGTGTATAAACTAAAGCTGCGATTCGCTAAAGCTTCGGTACCAAACTTATAACGAATGGTTTCACCTTGTTCAGTAACACGTAGGCCACCTAAACAGCTACCAGGTGGTTGCGAGAATATTGCTTGGCGTGCAGGTAAACCACCTCGACCTATAGTACCACCACGACCGTGGAACAAAGTTAATTTAACTTGGTGCTGCTCAGCCAAGGCAACTAAAGCTTCTTGCGATTGATATTGTGCCCAACCTGCTGCTAATGCACCGGCATCTTTAGCTGAATCAGAATAACCTATCATCACATATTGATGGTTACGGATAAATCCACGATACCATTCAATATCTAATAAGGCTGCCATACTGTCGTATGCATTGTTTAAATCGTCTAAGGTTTCAAACAATGGCGCAACTGGCATAGGCCATTTAATACCCGCTTCTTGCAATAACAAGTGGACTTCTAATACGTCAGACGGCGCACGCGCCATTGAAATAATATAAATGCCTAGCGCTTGTTGGTTTTGCTGAGCGACCACTTTACAGGTGTCTAATACTTCTTGGACATCTGCTGATGGCTGCCATACTCTTGGAATAAGTGGGCGTTTAGAAGCAAGCTCACGCAACAAGAATGCTTGTTTATCCGCTTCAGTCCAGTTTGAGTAATCACCTAAACCTAAATAACGAGTGATTTCACTAAACACTTGGTCGTGACGATCCGAATCTTGACGGATATCTAATTTAAGTAAATGAATACCAAAACAATGTGCACGACGAATGGTATCTAACAATAAACCGTTGGCAATAACCTGCATACCAACTGCATTCAGCGACTGATAACAAGCTTGAAGTGGTTTGATTAGCTCGTCTTGGTGATTTATCCAAGTTTCACTTTGATATTGCTCGCCAGCTAAATAAGCTTCAATACCTTCAACTGTGTTTTCTAACTTGCTCTTTAATTGCAGTATAGTCGCGCGGTAAGGTTCATGCTCATCAGCACCAACTTGCTGTTGCAATTCGTCCGAGCATTGTGCCATAGACAATTCAACGTACAATTTGTTGATATCATCTAAAAATAAAACCGCAGCACGTTTACGCGCAAGCAATAATACTTGCTCTGTTACTTTAGACGTCACAAATGGGTTGCCGTCACGGTCACCACCCATCCAAGAGGCAAAACGCACTGGTACTGCATCTGTTGGTAAATTTAAACCAAAGTTTTCCGCCAACTTGCCATCTAAAGTACGAATAAAATCTGGCACGGCTTGCCACAAAGAGTTTTCAATAACAGAAAAACCCCATTGTGCTTCGTCAACTGGTGTTGGGCGTGCAGCACGAATTTCATCCGTGTGCCAAGCTTGGCTGATTAACTCAGCAATACGCTGCTCAACTTTTTTACGTTGTTTGTCAGTTAAATCACTTTCGTGTAATTGTGACAAACACTCAGCTAAACGTGAGTATTTATAAATAAGGGTACGGCGCGTGACTTCTGTTGGATGCGCTGTTAATACTAACTCAATGGATAAATGCTCGACCGCTTGTGCGAGTGTCATTTGAGTTTGGTCAGTTTGTTTAATTTTAGCTAAGAACTCATCAACTGGATCTTGTTCGCTAACGTTAGCAACTGTGTGCTCTTGCTCTGCTAAATTGGCTAAATTTAAGAATTGTGAAAAAGCTCGGCCAATAGTCAATAATGACTCGTCTGGCATTTGCGCAAATAGCGCTTGCAAACTTTTAGTTGCGGCTTTGTCACCTGCATAAGATTTACGACCTTGTTTTCGTACAGTCTCAATACGCTCCAACCATTCATCACCTAAGTGCTGTTGGATAATTTGACCGAGTTCGGTCCCTAAATAGCGGACTGTTTCTAACAAAGAATCATCAATGCCTTTTTGCATAGCTAACCTCATTAATCATGTTCGAGTGCGCATAAATTAACATATTGGTAAGACCAAATCACCATCATTCTTTTGTGGGTTTAAAATTGTCATTAATTTGTCATTGACCAAATTACAAAAACAGTGGCATAGTGGAGTGGCTATTAACAACAATTTTGGACTTATTTTGAACTTAACCGCCTTTAATATTCGCTTACCAAAACCAGTGGTCGTCATTCGCCCGCTGCCTATGCGTATGCGTGTATTTGAATGCGGAAGTTAACAAGTATATAAGACCCATTGTTAAAAGCCGCATTCAGTTATCGATGCGGCTTTTTTGTTTGCATTGGTGACTTTTTTCTCAGTTTATTTAGGGATAACACAATGCAAACTTCATCAAAAGTTACATTTAGCTATTTAGCCGTCGTTTTAATTTGGTCGACTACGCCACTCGGTATCGTATGGAGTAGTGAATCTATGCACCCTGTATTGGCGGTAATGTTGCGTATGTGCTTAGCCTCTGTCATTGGTTTGTCTCTCCTACCCATTTTAGGTATTCGTTTACCAATTAATAAAGCTGCGTTAAAACTATATGCCTATTCTGTTGTTGGTGTTTTTGGTGGCATGATGTTTAGTTACTTAGCCGCCTGGTACATTCCATCAGGGTTAATATCTGTGGTATTTGGTTTAGCGCCGGTAATTGCTGGTTTTGCTGGGCAAAAAATATTGGGTGATGCACCATTTACTAAAATTCGTTGGTTTGCTTTAGTTATCTGTTTGTTAGGTTTGGCTTTTATCTTTAAGGACGCTTTTAACAACGGCGACAATAACTTAATTGGCATTGTGATTGTATTGATTGCTGTCACCCTATTTAGTTTAAGTGGTGTTTTGGTTAAAACCGTTGAGATTGATATACATCCTATGGCAACGACTGTTGGTGCTGTAACTATGAGTTTACCTTTGTATTTTGTCTGTTGGTATTTGATGGATGGACAAATTGACTACGCGCAGTGGAGTCAGCGCTCAATTGGCGCTATTGTCTATTTAGGTTTATTTGGCTCTTTATTCGGTTTTATTGCTTATTTCTTTATTTTGCAGAAATTACCGGTATCAACCGTGTCGTTAGTGACTTTGATAACCCCAGTGATTGCACTTATTTTGGGTAATCAATTAAATGGCGAAGTATTAACGCGTGATTTATTGCTTGGCACTGCGGCTATTTTATGTGGATTAGCTTTGTATTTGTGGGGGCATAATTTGTTGAATAAATTTATGCGTGTCCGTGCAATTTAGGTGACTTAGATTGCATGTGCATCCGAGGTAGACGCTGCTCGGCCGTGCAATCAAGCACACTCGAAGCATCATTTTCTAAAAACGCTAAGTCTTCGATACTTATGCAAGTACTGAGAGGTAATTCATCCATGAAGGTCCTCTCCTGTCGTCATCCATGACTCCACCTCATCAAACTGCGAAGCGGTGCTTCGGTTTTGATTCGCCCATATCTTTTGAAATTTTAGAAAACGAGCATTCGAGTATGCTTTTGTCTGAAATTGATATTGCTTCGATTCTATCTGGGCAGCAATATTAGAGTCGTGAAAGGAGGTTGGGATTGTTTTTTGCAAAACTTCCAATCGGTAGGGATACCGTTTGAGAGCGAGCCATGGATGAATGATTTACTCTGATATTTATTATGTCCATAACTGCGATTTTGCTAAAGTTATTGTTTAGTAATTTCCGATATATTGCACCAGCCCAACAGCAAATTTGAAAAAACATCTCGGCCAGTTTGGACTTCTCTGCTAATGAGTCTACAACCTTATATAAACAGGACAGCAATATTAGAGTCGTGAAAGATGGTTGGGATTGTTTTTTGCAAAACTTCCAATCGGTAGGGATACCGTTTGAGAGCGAGCCATGGATGGCCTCGAAGCGATTTTGCCAAAAATATTCCAACCAGCTTGAGCTTTTTTGACACCGAACCTGCAGCGCTAAATAAATAGTGCACCAAACTCACAGCGCTATCCTATTCGGAATAGTCAAAACTGATAAATAAACCAAGGGGACACAATACTCGGATACTGCGGGTAATGGGTTAATTCAAGTTTATCCGGCAAGCTCACATCATCAACACTTGGCAAAGTTTGATTAGCCAAATCCAAGGAAAAATCTACCAAACTAGATTGAGTTGGAAACTCATATCTAAACACCACGGCACTATCAAATGCACGCACACGCAAATGGGCAATTCGGCTATGTTCAAACTCTTTTAACACGACGAATAACTCAGCATAATTTTTATGCTGCAACGCATGTGGATGTGTAAGTGATTGTACTTTTAAAATTTCAAAATGCTGCATGCTTCTATGTTCAACAAAATTCAATTGCAAAGCATTTAGCTGCCATACAAATTGCTCATCACGCAAAATCTGCAATGACAGCTCAGCATCAACTTGGCTAACCACCTTAAACTCAAGTTGTTTATTCGGAGAAACCACAGCGACAGTTTGATTTTGCTCACCACAAGCAGCTAAAGCCAGTAGACATAATAAAATGTTGAATAGAAGAAAGCGCATTTTCAACACAAATCACTTATAAAAATGAAAAGTATATAAATACCGCAGTTACCAAGTGGTTAAGATAGATAAAGATAAATGAAGAAATTTTAGGCAGAAAAAAAGCGAGTTAATTTGCATCAACTCGCTTTTTAAAATTTAGTAGCTAAAAGCTAACTTATTCAGCGCTTTCGCTTGCTTCTGGTGCAGCAGGCTTAGGCTCAGCACAAGCTTTCATACTTAAACGAACACGGCCTTGGCGGTCGATTTCTAATACTTTAACTTTAGTCACTTGACCTTGAGATAAGTAATCAGAAACATTGTTAACACGCTCTTCTGCAATTTGAGAAATATGCACTAGGCCTTCTTTGCCAGGTAAAATTTCAACAAATGCACCGAAATCTACAATACGAGTAACTTTACCGTCGTAAATAGTACCTACTTCAACTTCAGCAGTTAAAGACTTGATACGGTCAATTGCAGCGTCTGCTTTGTCTTTACCAGTTGCAGCAATTTTTACAGTACCGTCATCTTCAATCTCGATAGTAGTACCCGTTTCTTCTGTTAATTGACGGATAGTTGCGCCGCCTTTACCGATAACGTCACGGATTTTATCCGGGCTGATTTTGATAGTGTAAATACGTGGAGCAAATTCAGAAACTTCAGTTCTGTGACCACCGATAGCTTGATCCATTACACCTAAAATGTGTAAACGAGCCGCTTTCGCTTGGTTTAATGCAATTTGCATGATTTCTTTGGTGATACCTTCAATTTTGATATCCATTTGCAGCGCAGTGATACCTTCAGTTGTACCCGCTACTTTAAAGTCCATATCACCTAAGTGGTCTTCGTCACCTAAAATGTCAGAAAGAACAACAAAATTGTCGCCTTCTTTAACTAAGCCCATTGCGATACCCGCAACAGAAGCTTTAATTGGAACACCAGCGTCCATTAACGCAAGTGAAGAACCACAAACAGAAGCCATAGAGCTTGAACCGTTTGATTCAGTAATTTCAGAAACAACACGTACTGTGTACGGGAATTCTTCAACTGTTGGCATAACAGCCGCAACACCACGTTTTGCTAAACGACCGTGACCGATTTCACGACGCTTAGGCGCACCAACCATACCAGTTTCACCAACACAGTAAGGAGGGAAGTTGTAGTGGAATAAGAAATGATCTGTTTTATCACCAGTCAAATCGTCAAATCTTTGTGCATCTTTTTCAGTACCTAAAGTTGCAACAACGATTGCTTGCGTTTCACCACGAGTGAATAAAGAAGAACCGTGAGTACGTGGTAAAATACCAGTGCGTACGTCAAGTGCACGAACCATAGTAGGATCACGACCATCAATACGTGGCTCACCAGCAATAATGCGGCTACGTACAACTTTCTTCTCAACAGAGCCTAAGAATTCACCAACTAATTTTTGGTCAACTTCTTCGCTTTCTTCAACAATTTTTGCTACCGCAGCTTCTTTAACTGCTGATGCAGCGTCTTTACGCTCAACTTTGTCAGCAATTTGGTAAGCTTGGACAAAACCGTCTTTTGATAAAGCTTCAACTTTTTCGTACAAAGCAGAATCAACTTCAGGCGCAACCCAAGTAGAAGGCGCAGGGTTAACAGCTTCAACAAACTTGTTGATGTTTTCAATCACAGTTTGCATTTGCTCGTGACCATAAACAACCGCACCTAACATAGTATCTTCGCTTAAAATTGAAGCTTCAGATTCAACCATAAGTACAGCGTTTTCAGTACCAGCAACCACTAAATCTAATTCAGAATCAGCCATTTCGCTGGTTAATGGGTTTAACATGTATTGGCCATCTTTATAACCAACACGAGCAGCACCGATTGGACCTTGGAAAGGAATACCTGCAATTGATAAAGCCGCAGAAACACCAATCATAGATACGATATCAGGTGCAATTTCAGGGTTTACCGACATTACAGTTGCAACAACTTGTACTTCGTTGGTGTATTCTTTCGGGAATAATGGGCGGATTGGACGGTCAATTAATCGAGCCGTTAAAGTTTCACCTTCAGACGGTTTGCCTTCACGCTTAAAGAAACCACCAGGGATTTTACCTGCTGCATAAGTTTTCTCTAAGTAGTTAACCGTTAATGGGAAAAAATCTCTTACTTCGTCATCTTTTTTTGCTACGACACTTACTAATACTGAAGTATCGTCCATACTCACCATAACAGCTGCTGATGCTTGTCTAGCAACAACACCTGTTTCCAAAGTGACCTGGTGTTGGCCAAACTGGAATGAAGTTGTAATTGGAGTCACAATAATGTTTCCTTTGTTCTTACTTTAATCTTTGATCGCTTATTTTCGCGACTAATTATACGTAACTATTTTGCAAATAAGTATATCCTATGTGCAAAACAGAAAAAAAAAGGGCCATTTAGGCCCTTTTTTCACAATAAATTCATTTAACGATTAGCGACGTAAGCCTAAACGTTGAATTAATGAAGAGTAACGCTCAAGGTTTTTACGCTTTAAGTAGTCTAATAAACTACGACGAGAGTTAACCATGCGGATCAAACCACGACGTGAGTGATGATCTTTTTTGTGGTCAGAGAAGTGACCTTGTAACTTGTTAATACGGAAAGTTAACAAAGCAACTTGTACTTCAGGTGAACCAGTGTCGCCTTCTTTAGTTGCATATTCAGCTACAATTTTCGCTTTTTCTTCAATAGTTAGTGACATAATAATCTCCAAAATTCGGGTAAGCCGATCACTAAGCCAGCGTACCTAATATAGTGAAGCGCGGATTCTACGCGAATTAATCAAAAGATCAACTAGATTAACCTCAACAGAATGTTTTATGATGCCAACTTAGACCACCTGCTTGCAGGTTTTAGATTATAACGATAAATGGAAAACTCCATGCACTTAACAACAAAAATGAAAACAATTACAAAAATTAGCTTATTTAGCCTAGGCTGTTTGTTGGCTAGCACTCAACTGAGTATCGCGGCTAACCTGTTTACCGCTGACAATAAAAACTTTCAATACACAGGTCGCGTCGACTTTAGTCAAAAACACAAACCTATGATTTCTTGGCCCGGTACTTCAATTAAAACTAAATTTACTGGCTCTTATCTAGCCATCACTTTAGAAGATGAAAAAGGTGAAAATTATTTTAGTGTGATAGTAGACGATGAAATTTATCATCCTTACGTGATTGAAGCGAAAAAAGGCAAACACGAATATGTGATAGCCCAAGATTTATCTAGCGGTGAGCACACATTAGAAATATACAAACGCACCGAAGGTGAACAAGGTGGCAGCTATTTTTATGGCATATCAGTTGATGGCAAGCTGAAGCAGCCCGCCCCTCGCCCACAACGAAAAATCGCCTTTTTTGGTGATTCTATTACCACAGGTATGGGTAATGAAGCAGCGGATAATGGCGCAGACCATTTAAACTCAGAAAAGAATAACTATTGGTCGTATAGTTCAATCACAGCACGTGCACTAAATGCTGAGCAACATACAGTTTCACAAAGTGGCATAGGTATTATGATCAGCTGGTTTGATTTTATTATGCCGCAGTTTTACGACCAATTATCCGCCGTCGGCAACAATGATAGCCAGTGGGATTTCAGTCAGTGGCAGCCCGATGTTGTGGTGATCAATTTATTTCAAAATGATAGCTGGTTGATTGACCGTGAGAAACGGTTAAAACCGCAACCGACAGAGCAAGATATTATTAACGCTTACACTCAATTTATCAGCAAAATTTACGCTGAATATCCAAGTGCCTACTTTATCTGTGCTTTAGGTAGTATGGATGCCACTCGTGAAGGTTCAAAATGGCCAGGATATGTTAAACAGGCAGTTGAGCAGTTTAAACAGCAGAAAAAATATAAACGCATTGATACTTTAACCTTCGATTTTAACGGCTATTGGGCACACCCGCGTGTTCACCAACACAAAACCAATGCGGCTAAACTAACTAAGTTTATCCAACAAAAAATGGCTTGGTAATTTGAGTAAACAGGACTGATGTTAGATTTTTATAAAAAGGCATTTATCTCTCTAGTGGCCATGCTGATTGTTTGCATCGCCATTAGTGCCTTTTTGATTAACAAAACATTTGTCCACTCAGCTTTATTACCAAAAGCGCAGAGCGCAATAAATTGGTCTGCCTATGTAGAATCAGATAGCAGCCGAGGTGGTCAATCAACAGCTAAACTAAACGACGACCAATTTAGTTTAGACTACACAATGCATGTGCAAAATGGCGTCGACTACCCTTCGGCTTCATTAGCAATAGAATTGCGCAATGCAGTCCAACAATCAGATACGATTGATTTATCTAGCTATAACCTATTGCGCTTCAATGTTAAATGTTCACCTGCCAATGTACTGACATTTATTGTATTTACCGTTGATGAGCAACTAACAACCAAAGACAACTATTTAAGTTATCGCGCACCGTCGAGTTATTTTTCATGTGGGCCGCAATGGCGGCAAGTCGAAATAGATTTAACTCACTTAGATTTGCACGATTGGTGGCTTGAAATGTTTGAGCAAAAACTCGACTCCAACAACTACAACTTGAATAAAGTAGCCAAAATACAATTTGGCAGCACAAGACAAAGCCCTATTGGTGAGAATGCCCAAGTGCAAATTAACCATCTGACCTTAACCGGCGAAAATTGGTTGTACCTCTATGTACTCGCAGTTGTATTAATACTAACCCTGTTTATTTATGGTTTTTGGTTGTTTAAAAATTATACCAAAGCGCTCACTTTTGAACTGAAAAATAAGATCTTAAAAGAACGACCTGTTGTTGCCTACCAGCAACTTGAGATCACCAGCCACACAGAAAAAGACAAACAAGCTTTGTTTAATTATATCGCCACGCATTATACAAACTGTGAACTCAACTTAGAGTTAGTATGTACACAAACAGGTTTAAACCGCGGCAAAGTAAATGAGCTTTTAAAAGATGAATTAGGTTTAACTTTTACCGGTTATTTAAATAAAGTTCGTTTAACTGAAGCAGCCAGATTATTAACCAATAAAGTGGATGCTAACGTCGCAGAAATTGCCTTTGCCGTTGGTTATAAAAACGTCTCTTACTTTAATAAATTATTTAAAGAAGAATACGCCTGCACACCAAAATCTTTTAAAAGCTATATGCGTTAGGAGCTGTGAATATAAAAAAATCTGCATAAAAACTAACATTATTAGATAAATTTTACTTTAACCCCTTTACGGAATAACGGTCAGTTACTCATTCTATTATTGTGTTAGCTCCTAACAATAACTAGCTAACAAAGATGATCAAAAAAATAATCCAACTCAGTAGCATAATAACCTGCCTGTTTTTAATACTTGCGTGTGGCGGCGGTAGTACACAAACAAAAACTTCGGTGGTCGAACAAATTCCAACTGAACAACAACCCGAACAACCAACAGAACCAAACACACCAGAAGATACTAATTCGCTGCAATACCCAAACTATAATACCAATCCATTAGCGGCTGATAGCAGCGGCATGCCAAGCAATGCCATGGAGCTCGCTGGCAAAATTCATTTAGGCTGGAACATAGGTAATACCATGGAAGCTCTAGGCAGTGAAACGGCTTGGGGTAACCCAATAGTTTCAGATGAGTTACTGCAACTCGTTAAACAAAGTGGTTTTAATGCGGTACGCATTCCAATTGCTTGGAACCAATACGCGAATCAAGATACAGCCGAAATCAGTCAACAATGGCTTGACCGAGTAAAACTTGTGGTGCAGCAAAGTATCAACAAGGATTTATATGTATTAATAAATGTTCATTGGGATGGCGGTTGGTTAGAAAACCATATAGAGCCTCAATACCAGCAAGCAGTAAATGCTAAACAACAAGCATTTTGGCAACAAATTGCTACACACCTGCGCGACTTTGATGAAAGATTATTATTTGCCAGTGCCAACGAACCAGCAGTCGAAACCGCAGCTCAAATGGCAGTATTAGACAGCTATCACCAAACTTTTGTTGATACTGTTAGAGCGACCGGCGGCAAAAATGCTTACAGAGTATTGGTTGTGCAAGGGCCAGTCACTGATATAGAAAAAACCAACAATCTATGGACAAAAATGCCAACAGACACTGTCGCCGATAGGTTAATGATGGAAGTGCATTTTTATAGCCCGTTCAATTTTGTGATGATGCGCGAACCAGAAACTTGGGGCAATCCATTTTATTATTGGGGCAAAGACAACTATTCAACCACCGACACTGAGTATAACCCAACTTGGGGTGAAGAAGCTTTTGTCGAACAAATGTTCGCCCTAATGAAAAGTCAGTTTGTTGATGCTGGCATTCCAGTATTACTTGGTGAATATTCGGCGATGCGCCGTAGCGAATTAGCTGCCGAGCAACAAGCATTACACAACACCTCTCGAGATTATTACCATGAGTTTGTAGTCGAGCAGGCTTTTATATATGGCTTAATTCCGTTCTTTTGGGATAACGGCAGCTTAGATAACTTTAATTCAGGTATTTTCGACCGTCACAATAACAAAGTTTTTGAACAAAATACCATAGATGCCTTGTTACGAGGTAAACAAGCGGGTTTGCCGCTAAGTCCTTACAACTAACTACCAAGAGAAAGCACTAAGAGAAATCACATGACTAATATCGATAAAAGAACTTTATTAAAATCTGTTGTCGCTTCAAGTTTATTATCACCTATCAGTGCATTTTCAGCGCCAGCATCAAAAGGTTGTGACAATACAGCAGCTAAAGCAAACCAGCCAAGCTGGCCAAAAGGGATTGAAGGTCAGCGCCAAGCAGATTTAGGCAATGGTTATTACTTAAACCCAATTATGCCGGGTGATTACCCAGATCCGACTGTTTTAAAAGATGGTGAAGATTATTACATGACGTTTTCATCGTTTGATAACTACCCAGGCATTGTTATCTGGCATTCAAAAGACTTAGTGAACTGGACGCCGATTGGCCCAGCTTTGCATACCAACATAGGCACAGTATGGGCACTGGATATTTGTAAACACCAAGATAGATATTATATCTACATACCGGCCGCTCCTGCGGGCAAACCTTGGGGAACTTACGTTATTTGGGCCGATAATATTGCAGGCCCTTGGAGCGAGCCAATTAACCTACATATAGATGGTTGTATCGATCCAGGCCATGCCGTGGGTGAAGATGGCAAACGCTATTTGTTTGTAAATGGCATTAGAAAAATAAAACTCAAAGACAATGGTTTGGAAACAGATGGAAAAGTTGAACCTGCCTACCAACCTTGGGTTTATCCTGACCATTGGATAACCGAAAATTTTGCTCCTGAAGGACCTAAAATAACGCGTTATAAAGACTATTTTTATTTAGTCACAGCAGTTGGTGGCACAGCTGGCCCAGTGACTGGCCATATGGTAATCGCCGCGCGGTCTAAATCCATCCATGGTCCATGGGAGCATTGCCCACATAATCCACTAGTGCGCAGTCAGTCGACTGAAGAACCTTGGTGGTCACGCGGGCATGCAACTTTAATTGAAGGGCCAAATAAAGATTGGTGGATGATTTACCACGGTTATGAAAATGGCTTTAGAACTTTGGGCAGACAAACCTTATTAGAGCCAATCGAATGGACTGATGATGGCTGGTTTAAAGCTAAAGGGGGTGACTTATCACAACCAATGAAAAAGCCGGCCAATATTCGTGGCGTTAAAAATGGATTGGCGCGCTCAGATGATTTTTCAACTAATAAGTTTGGTTTGCAGTGGGCTTTTCATAAGCCAAGCAACAATGAATTAGAACGCATAAATTATAGCAGCTTCAATTCAAAATCTGCTTTGAGCTTGGTTGCAGCTGGCACCAACCCAAGTAATTCTTCGCCTATGGTTTGTAATGCGGTAGATAGAAGTTATCAAGTTGAAGTTTCTATGATGCTTGAGGACAAAGCCGAAGCCGGTTTATTGCTGTTTTATAACCATAAAGCATTTGTTGGCATGGGCGCTGATGGCAATTCAATCAAGAGTTTTCAATATGCTGAAGAGCATCCGTGGGCGCGAATTCCAAATAAATCTAAGCAACTTAAGATGCGTTTAACCAATGATAACAATGTAATTACTTACCATTATTCGACAGATAATGGCGCTAGTTGGCAGCGTCATCCTACTAGAATGGAGGTGGCTGGTATTAACCATAATGTATTTGGTGGCTTTTTAAGTTTACGTATTGGTTTGTATTGCTGTGGTCAAGGGCGTGTGATTTTGCAAGATTTTAAATATCGCGCATTGTTGGTATATCTTGCTTAGGAGCCGCCACAAAGATAGCGCCGCTAAAAGCTTTGGCGAATTGTCGCCCACTGGAAGCATAATTTCCCAAAAGCGCTGTGCACCATCCATGGTCGCTCCCAAACGTCATCCCTGACGTTTGAAGTTTTGGGAATCAGCATTCCAGTTGGCTCTATCATCATACTAGGGTGTCGCTAAATCCTGTGGATTAACATTCGTCTGTTGAACAATAGAATACTGATAAAAGGAAATAAAAAAGTTTACGACGGCACAATTTAAGGAAAGTGCTAGAGCAATGACTTAGAGCAAAATCTCTTTTTCATGGATGAAAAAGCGAAGCGTACATGGAAGTATTTACAGCGTTTTTGCGATAGTTATGCTCTAGTGATTTCCGCATATAGCACTGTACTAGCAGCGCTTTAACCTCCGAGCTAAAAAGCCCACTGCAAGCATAATTTCCCAAAATCGCTGTGCCCCTCCATGGTCGCTCCCAAACGTCGTCCCAGACGTTTGAAGTTTTGGGAAATCAGCATTCCAGTTGGCTCTGTCATACTAGGGTGTCGCTAAACCTCGTAGCGCTATCGATTTTTGAGTACCTTTGTATACGGCACAATTTCTGTAGTGCCGATAGTGCTTACGTGAACTGGAATCCGGGAAAGTGCTAGAGCAATGACTTAGAGCAAAATCTCTTTTTCAGGGATGAAAAAGCGAAGCGTACATGGAAGTGTTTACAGCAACGCTATGTTAGGAAAGGTGGTGGTGATTGTTTTTCGCAAAACTTCCAATCGGTAGGGATACCGTTTGAGAGCGGGCCATGGATGGCCTTGCAGCGATTATGCGAAAAATATCACTATCAGCTTGACCTTAGTTACCACCAAATCAGCAGCAACCAAGAATTCAGTAACTAATTCTGACTCACTAATCTTTTCGGCTGCAAATTACGATTTTCTTCAAGCTCAGCAACACCCAACATAGAATTAGTCGACTCGCGATAAACACGATACGTGCCTAAGTCGCCTTCCAACCATTTGATACGTTGACCATTGCTAAATCTATCTGCCAACTCATCGGTTAACTGAATAACTGGAATATGCTGAATACCTGCATCCATAGGCAACAATTTTTCCGCCAACTCAGCTTCGCTCATAGCTTGTAAGGTAGGCAAATCGAACATAGGTAAGCCGTCAAAGCCAGTTACTTGAGTTCGACGCAATTGAATAACATGCGCCCCACAACCTAGCTTCTCGCCTAAATCATCCACTAAGGTGCGGATATAAGTACCTTTTGAACAATGTACTGTCATCTTCACATTAGGTAAGGCAATTTCATCGATTGTGATAGAAAAAATGTCAATTTGACGAATCGGTCTAGGTACATCAATGCCCTGACGTGCATAAAAATACAAAGGTTTACCTTGATATTTTAATGCTGAATAAATAGAAGGTTGCTGATCTTGTACCCCAACAAAACTTCCAACCATTTGGCGAATTTGCGCCTCGTCACAAGTCACGTCACGCGTTTCAACCACTTCACCTTCAGAATCAGAAGTTGTAGTACGTTCACCAAGCTTAGCTGTTACTTGATAAGTTTTATCCGCATCCAATAGAAACTGACTAAACTTAGTTGCTTCACCAAAACAGATAGGTAATAAACCAGTCGCTAACGGATCAAGCGCACCTGTATGCCCTGCTTTTTTTGCTGTGTATAAAAAGCGCACAGTTTGCAGCGCTTTATTTGAACTGATGTCTTGTGGCTTATCTAATAAAACAATGCCATTAATATCTATAAATGTGCGTTTATTCGCCACAATAATCCTCTAGCTATCTACTACTTATTACGATTAATCTTTAGCTTGCTCGTCGTCTTGCGCTTGTTCTGTATCTGCAGAATTAAACTGATCTGATTTTTGTTTATCAGTTTTCACCGCTTTATCAACCAACTCAGACATACGAATACCTTCATTTAAACTGGTATCCAAGACAAATTTAATTGAAGGAACGTGGCGCATGCGCAAACGTTTGGCCAACAAAGAACGGATATAAGGTGCTAATTCGTTTAATTGTTTAACACTGGTTTTAGCTTTTTCTTCATCTTGCAATAAAGACGAAATAAAGATTTTTGCGTAAGCTAAATCGCGTGACACTTCCACTTCAGAAATGGTCACCATGCCTACACGTGGGTCTTTAAGTTCACGTTGTAAAATTTGTGCAGTTTCTTTTTGCACTTGTTGAGCAACTCTATCGGCTCTGGAAAACTCTCTTGCCATAAACTTCTTAAACTCTATTGATATTGAGCGCAAAAAGGGGCCTTAGGCCCCTTTAAATACGTTACCTACAATAACTGAAGGATTATAGTTCGCGTTTAACTTCAACGATTTCAAATACTTCAATCATATCGCCGACTTTAACGTCGTTGTAGTTCTTAACGCCGATACCACATTCAGTACCGTTACGAACTTCGCCAACGTCATCTTTAAAGCGACGTAGTGATTCTAATTCACCTTCGTAAATTACTACGTTTTCACGTAATACACGGATTGGGTTATTACGTTTCACAACACCTTCAGTAACCATACATCCAGCAATCGCGCCAATCTTAGGTGAACGGAACACATCACGAACCTCAGCAAGACCGATAATTTCCTGTTTAAATTCAGGCTCTAACATACCAGTCATAGCTTTCTTAACTTCGTCAATTAGGTCATAAATAACACTGTAATAACGAAGTTCAACCGATTCAGTTTCAATGGTACGGCGCGCAGTTGCATCAGCACGAACGTTGAAACCTAAGATAATCGCTTGTGAAGCTGCAGCTAATGTTGCGTCAGTTTCAGTAATACCACCAACACCGCTACCGATAATTTTAACTTTAACTTCTTCAGTCGACAGTTTAGTTAACGAGTCAGAAATTGCTTCAAGTGAACCTTGAACGTCAGACTTAAGTACTATGTTAAGCTCTTTAACATCACCTTCAGTCATATTAGAGAACATATTCTCTAACTTAGCTTTCTGCTGACGTGCTAACTTAACTTCACGGAATTTACCTTGACGTTTAAGTGATACTTCACGTGCTTTTTTCTCATCTTTAACCGCAGTGGCTTCATCACCCGCTGCTGGTACACCAGAAAGACCTAAAATCTCAACTGGGATAGATGGGCCAGCTTCTTCTATGTCTACACCATTTTCGTCTTTCATCGCACGGATACGACCGTACTCTAAACCACATAAAATGATGTCACCTTTTTTCAAGCTACCAGACTGAACTAAGATACTTGCAACTGGACCACGACCTTTATCAAGTTTTGATTCAATAACCACACCTGATGCTAAACCTTCGTGAACCGCGTCAAGATCAAGCATTTCAGATTGTAATAGAATCGCTTCTAATAACTCATCAACACCTTGACCTGATTTTGCCGATACGTGACAGAACTGCACATCACCGCCCCAGTCTTCTGGGATTACGTCATGTTGCGCTAATTCGTTTTTAACACGATCCGGATCTGATTCTTCTTTATCTATCTTGTTCACAGCAACAACTAAAGGCACACCAGCTGCTTTAGCGTGCTGAACAGCCTCAACGGTTTGTGGCATTACACCATCGTCTGCTGCAACAACAAGCACTACGATATCAGTTGCTTTAGCACCACGAGCACGCATAGCGGTAAACGCGGCGTGACCAGGGGTATCTAAGAATGAAATCATACCTTGGTCTGTTTCAACGTGGTATGCACCAATATGCTGAGTAATACCACCAGCTTCGCCAGATGCAACTTTTGCACGACGAATATAATCAAGTAATGACGTTTTACCGTGGTCAACGTGACCCATTACAGTCACAACAGGTGGACGACGACGGATTTCAGTCTGCTCACCACGGTTTGCCAATAAATCTTCTTCTAACGCGTTTTCGCTAACCGCTTTACCAACGTGACCCATTTCATCGATAACTAACAATGCAGTTTCTTGATCGATAACTTGGTTAATCGTCACCATAGCACCCATTTTCATCATAACTTTGATGACTTCTGTGCCTTTTACTGCCATTTTTGCAGCTAAGTCTGCAACAGTAATGGTTTCGCCAACACGAACTTCATGTTGAGTTGGTGCAACTGGTTTTTGGAAGCTGTGTTGCATGTTTTTAGGCGTAGCAATTTTTTTGCGTTTACCTTTAACAGCACGACTACTCGCCTGTGCTTGCGCTTCTTCGTCTTTCTTAGAAGTTTTCTTCTTACGACGACGTGAACCTTTTTCTTCGCGACGGTCAGCTTCAGCTTCAGCTTCTTGTGCGTAACGAGAAGAATGGCTATGCACTTCTTTCTTCTCTTCTTCTTTACGACGCGCTTCTTCAGCAGCCCAACGCTCAGCGTTCTCTTCAGCTAAACGCTTAGCTTCTTCAGCAATACGTGCCGCTTCAGCTTCAACTTTTTTGCGCTCTTCTTCTTCTTTTTTCTTGCGTAAAGCAATTTCTTCTTCAGTCTCTACGTGTTTTGGCGCTTTTTTCGCTTCAGTTTTAACTGCTTTATCAGCTTCTTTCGCTGTTACTTCAGCTTGTGGAGCCTCTGCTTCACGTTTGGCTTTTTCTTCAGCTTCTTGCTTAGCTTTAGCTTCTGCAGCTTTTTTCGCAGCTTCTTCAGCTTCGCGCTTTGCTTGCTCTTCTGCTGCTTTTTTAGCGGCTTCTTCAGCTTCGCGTTTCGCTTGCTCTTCTGCTGCTTTCTCAGCTTCTACAGCGCTCGCTTTTACATAAGTACGCTTTTTGCGTACTTCAACTTGTACTGACTTAGCTTTGCCATGATTACCAGCAACACTCAATGTGCTTTTGGTTTTTCGTTGCAAAGTCATTTTACTTGGTTGTGAAGTAGGCTCTTCACCACCATGGTATTTGCTTAAATGCGTCAATAATGTTTGTTTTTCTTGCTCAGTTACTTGGCTATCTGCTGTTTTATTAATACCAGCTTCAGCAAATTGCTGTACTAGCTTATCAACCGATGTACCTACGTCTGCGGCAAGTTTATCTATCGAAACTTCTGACATTCAGTTCTACCTCCGCCGATTTATTCAGCTTCGTTCTCGCCACCAAACCAACAAATGTTACGGGCTTTCATGATTAATTCACCTGCGCTTTTCTCATCTAAGCCTTCTAAATCAGAGATATCGTCAATCCCCTGCTCGGCTAAGTCTTCTAAGGTACACACGCCTTTGCTGGCTAAAACAAATGCTGTATGGCGGTCAAGACCGTCTAGCGCCAGTAAATCTTCAGCTGGCTCGGTGTTTTCTAATGATTCTTCATTTGCTAAAGCCATAGTTGTTAAAGCTGCTTTAGCTCGGGTACGAAGCTCTTCAACAATGTCTTCATCAAATCCTTCAATATCCAGTAATTCGTTCACTGGTACGTATGCAATTTCCTCTAAGCTAGAGAATCCTTCTTCTACCAATACAGTGGCAAAGTCTTCATCAATGTCGAGTTTGTCAACAAACAATGACATTAACTTGTCATTCTCTGCCTGATGTTTCTCGTTCATATCCGCGACTGTCATCACATTGAGTTCCCAACCAGTCAATTGACTCGCTAGTCTTACATTCTGCCCGCTGCGTCCAATTGCTTGAGCTAAGTTATCCGCTTCCACAGCGATATCCATAGTGCCTTTGTCTTCATCAACAATAATTGATGCAACATCAGCTGGCGCCATAGCATTGATTACGTATTGAGCAGGGTTGTCGTCAAACAACACAATATCAATACGCTCACCATCTAGTTCACTTGAAACAGCTTGAACACGTGAACCACGCATACCAACACAAGCACCCACTGGGTCAATACGCTTGTCGTTAGTTTTAACCGCGATTTTTGCACGTGAACCTGGATCACGAGCTGCCGAACGAATTTCCAACATTTCTTCACCAATTTCTGGTACTTCGATACGGAATAGTTCAACTAGCATTTCAGGACGAGTACGGCTCATCATTAATTGTGGGCCACGCGCTTCTGGTTTGATATCAAATAATAAACCACGAACACGGTCGCCTGGACGGAAAGTTTCGCGTGGTAATAATTCTTCACGACGAATAATAGCTTCAGCGTTGCTGCCTAAATCTAAAATCACACCTTCACGACCTGATTTTTTCACCACACCAGTTAAAAGTTCACCAACTTTTTCTTCGTATTCTTCAACGATTTGTGCGCGCTCAGCTTCACGTACTTTTTGTACTATTACTTGTTTAGCTGTTTGTGTCGTAATACGGTCAAATTCAATAGATTCGATTTCTTCTTCTACATATTCGCCTAATTGAATTTCTGGATTTTCGTATTGCGCCGCTTCTAAACCAATTTCAGAAAATGGGTTTTCTAAACGATTACCTGTGTCTTCAACCACCATCCAACGACGGAAAGTAACAAAGTCACCGGTTTTACGGTCGATACTCACACGAATTTCGATATCACCTTCGTACTTTTTCTTAGTGGCCATAGATATAGCCGATTCCAACGCTTGGAAAATTTTCTCACGAGGAACCGCTTTTTCATTTGATACAGCTTCCGCTACTAACAAGATCTCTTTGTTCATTATTCAGCCTCGCTACCAGTGTTCCTAGAATTGTGGAACTACTTGTGCCTTTTCAATATTTTTAAATGGAATCTCATACTCTGCATCGTCAACTTCCAATACGATGCAGTTATTTTCAATGCTATTTAGTTTGCCGCTAAATTTACGGCGCCCTTCAATTGGCATTTTGGTTTTGACGTTTAACTTTGCGCCTACATAAGCTGGATATTGCTCAGCTTTAAACAAGACTCTATCCATACCCGGCGAAGAAACTTCTAAGACATATTCGCCGCTAATTGGATCTTCTACATCCAGCATTGAGCCAACTTGGCGGCTCACCTCAGCGCAATCATCAACACCAATGCCATTTTCATGGTCAATATAAACTCTCAAGACTGAGTTTTTCCCCGCTCGGAAGAACTCTAAACCCCAAAAGGTAAAGCCTGTAACAGCTACAGCTTGAGCAACTAGGCTATCAAGCTTGATATCTTGTTTTGACAAAATGACCTCTGATTTTTCAAAACACAAAATAAAAAGCCCCGAACTTGCGACCGGGGCTTCTCAAACACATAAATAAAACCGGTTGGTTGCGGGGGCTGGATTTGAACCAACGACCTTCGGGTTATGAGCCCGACGAGCTACCAAGCTGCTCCACCCCGCGTCAATGGCAAGCATTATAGTGATTCAAATTGTTAAATTCAAACCTAATACTTGCACCGGTGTTACTTTTTTATATTTGGTGCCGTGGGCGGGACTTGAACCCGCACGAGCTAAGCTCACCACCCCCTCAAGATGGCGTGTCTACCAATTCCACCACCACGGCAAAAGCAAATTTGCTTTTATTCAGGGATCTCGTTAGTTGCTTGTTCAGCAGCAGGGATCTCTTCATTTACACTCTGCTCAACAGCAGGTGCTTGCAAATCTGAAAACTCATCAGTCGTTTCAGCTTTTTTCGCTGACATGCCGCCTAATAACAAACATAAGATAAAAAAGATTGTTGCTAATACTGAAGTGGATTTAGTTAAAAAGTTACCCGCACCTGAAGAACCAAATACAGTACTTGAACCACCTGAGCCAAAAGAAGCGCCCATATCAGCACCTTTACCTTGCTGAATTAAAATAAATCCAATTAAGGCAACCGATACTACTATGTATACAAAAATTAAAACTTCAAACATCTATTTCACCAAAGCCGCTTGACATATTTTTATAAATTTTTCTGGAACCAAACTGGCACCACCAATTAAACCACCATCAATATCTGGCTGACTAAACATAACATCAGCGTTATCAGGGGTTACACTTCCACCGTATAAAATACGTATACTTTGTGCTGTTTCAGCACAAATTGCACCAATCATGCCTCGAATAAATCTATGCACTTCTTGAGCTAGTTTTGGTGATGCTGGTTTACCTGTGCCTACAGCCCAAATTGGCTCATAAGCTATGATACAATCTTTAATCGCATCTATCCCACCTAAGTGCAGAATGGTTTCAATTTGCGCAGTTAAACGCGAATATGTTTTACCTTGTTCATGCTCTTCTGTGGTTTCACCAACACAAAGTACCGGCTTCATACCTAAACTTTGTGCTTTAATAAATTTCTGCGCCGTTGTTTTAGAACTTTCGTTAAACAATGAACGTCTTTCAGAGTGGCCACAAATCACCCAATTACAACCACTTTCTTTGGCTAAATGGGCGGATATTTCACCTGTGTAAGCACCGCAGTCTAATTCATTGATATTTTGTGCAGCTAGAAAAACATTCACATCTAGCTGCTTAATCGCATTATCAACATAACTATATAAAGTTGCCGGTGGACTAAGCACTACATCCAACTGTTGGTCGACACCTGACTGTTTAATTTGTTGTAGCAAACTGTCAACTAACTGTCTGCTACCATTCATTTTCCAGTTAGCTGCAACAACTGGCTTGCGTCTTGTCATAACCACTCCGTCTAAAAGCGGCCGAGATTGTAACTATCATCTGACATGGTTACAAGAAAAATTACAATTAAAAATCAAAACAGAAGATTATTTGACCGCTTGTTCAACTGCTGACGCAATTGATTTTGCATGATCTTCTACTAGAGTTGCATTTTCACCCTCAACCATAACACGAATAACTGGCTCAGTACCGGATTTACGCATCAGTACACGGTATCACCTAAACTTGCTTCTACATCCGCAACCGCTTGTTTAACTAAGTCAGTTTCTAATGGCTCTTGACCATCCGCGTATCGAACATTGATTAGAGTTTGTGGATATTTATCCATACCTAAACTCAGTTCATATAAGGACATTTCTGAGGTTTGCATTGCACGTAGAACTTGTAAACCAGAAATAATACCGTCACCAGTAGAGGTTGAATGTAAATTGATAATATGACCTGAGCTTTCACCGCCTATGTACCAACCGTTTTGTTGTAATAATTCAAGTACGTATCTGTCGCCTACTTTACTACGAGCAAATGGAATACCTAAACGCTTAACACCAATTTCCATGCCTAAGTTGCTCATTACAGTACCAACAACTCCACCATGCATTTCACCACGGCGCAGTGCATCACGCGCAATAATAAAGACTAATTGGTCACCATCAATTACATTGCCTTTATGGTCAACCATCATTAAACGGTCACCATCACCATCTAAAGCAAAACCTACATCAGCTTGGGTTTCTAATACTTTTTCTTGCAAAGCTTTTAATGAGGTTGCGCCACAATTCAAATTGATATTGACGCCATCCGGAGACGTACCAATTTCAATCACTTCAGCGCCAAGTTCACGTAAAACATTTGGCGCTATGTGATAAGTCGCACCATTGGCACAATCAACAACAATTTTTAAACCTTTCAGAGACATATCTGACGGATAGCGACTTTTACAGAATTCGATATATCGACCCGCTGCGTCATCTATACGCCTAGCTTTACCTAACTTAGAAGACTCAACAATCGTCATAGGCTTGTTGATTTCAGCTTCAATTGCTAATTCGATTTCATCCCCTAACTTAGTACCATTGCGCGAGAAGAATTTAATACCATTATCTTGGTAAGGATTGTGTGATGCGCTAATAACAATACCTGCATCCGCTCTAAATGTACGGCTTAAGTAAGCGATGGCAGGCGTTGGCATAGGACCTAATAAACCAATATTTACCCCTGCAGCAGACAAACCGGATTCTAGTGCAGACTCCAACATATAACCGGAAATACGCGTATCTTTACCAATTAAAACTTTATGTGTACCTTGGCTAGATAATACTCGACCAACGGCCCAACCTAATTTCATGACAAACTCAGGGGTAATAACCCCTTTACCTACTTCACCACGAATACCGTCGGTTCCAAAATATTGTCTACTCATTTTATTGCTCCTTTAAAGTGGCAGCCACTACTGCCATAGCATCTATCGTCTGTGCGACATCATGCACTCTTATTATATTTGCGCCTTTCATTGCAGCTATTGTAGCAGCAGCAACACTGGCATCAATTCGTTCTGCAGGCTCTTTTGCCGTAGCAGCGCCCAACATGGATTTACGTGATAAACCAGCTAACACCGGATAACCTAACTGTTGAAACTGCTCAAACTGCTGCAACATTTGATAATTTTGTTCAACCGACTTACCAAAACCAAAACCTGGGTCAATGCAAATACGCTGTGGGTTAATCCCCATATCAACACAAGCTTGAATGCGTTGTTGCAAAAAGTCGTTTACTTCATCCACAACATTGCTGTATTGAGTGTTTTGTTGCATGGTACGTGGGTTGCCACGCATATGCATTAAACACACATCTACCTCTGAAGCTGCAACTACGCTTAATGCTTCAGGCTCAGCAAGTGCGCGTACATCATTAATCATGTCTGCACCTAGGTTAATCGCTTCAGCCATCAACTGGGGTTTATAGGTATCAATGGATACATAAGTATTAAATTCTTGTTTGATACGCTCTAAAACAGGTAAAACACGCTGCATCTCTTGCTCTAATGGCACATATTCAGCACCAGGGCGAGTTGACTCTCCACCTATATCGATAATGTCCACACCTAAATCCAACATTTGCTGGCAGTGTTTAAGTGCTGAATCTAATAAATGGAAATGACCACCATCACTGAAACTGTCAGGCGTAACATTGAGTATACCCATGACAAGCGGGCGAGAAGATTGATGAATAAGCTGTTGTATTTTCATTAATGGGTATAAATATTAAAAAGCCCCGTTAAGGGGCTTTTTGTTTAAAGCTATTATTTTGCGGTTAAATCGTCAGTGTCTGACGTAACGCTTTGCTCTGGCTTAGATTGTTCCGCTGAATCAGCTTTTGATTCTGCTGCAGTATCAGAGCCTGATTTAGGTGGTTGGTTGTCTTGATCTTTAGTCCAGTCTTGCGGTGGACGTACATCACGACGCGCCATTAAATCATCAATTTGTTTTGCATCTATGGTTTCATACTTCATTAAAGCATCTTTCATAGTATGCAAAATATCTATGTTTTCATTTAGCAAGCTTTCGGCTAACTGATAATTGCGATCTAACACAGTGCGAACTTCAACATCAATTGCTTTGGCCGTTTCATCTGACATACTCTTAGATTTTGCAGAGCTACGTCCCATGAATACTTCACCTTCTTCATCAGCGTATAAAATTGGCCCCATGGTTTCTGATAGACCCCATTGAGTGACCATTTTACGTGCAATTTCGGTAGCTCTTTCAATGTCGTTTGAAGCACCTGTGGTTACTTTATCCATGCCATAGATGATTTTTTCAGCTAATCGACCACCGTACAAACTCGCAATCATGCTTTCTAAATGCTGTTTGCTATGGCTTACTCTGTCTTGCTCCGGCAAGTACATAGTCACACCTAAGGCACGACCACGCGGAATAATACTCACTTTGTAAACTGGATCATGCTCAGGTACTAAACGACCGACAATAGCATGGCCAGCTTCGTGATAAGCTGTCATTTCTTTTTCTGACTCGCTCATCACCATAGATTTACGCTCTGCGCCCATCATTATCTTGTCTTTGGCTTTTTCGAACTCTTCCATTGAAACAAGACGTTTGTTGTTACGCGCAGCAAATAATGCGGCTTCATTCACTAAGTTTGCTAAATCTGCACCAGAGAAACCCGGTGTACCACGTGCAATTAAAGATGCTTCAACATCATCACCTAAAGGCACTTTACGCATGTGTACTTTTAAAATGTGCTCACGGCCACGAACATCAGGTAAGCCAACCACAACCTGACGGTCAAAACGACCAGGACGCAATAATGCAGGGTCAAGTACATCTGGACGGTTAGTCGCCGCAATTACGATAATACCTTCGTTGCCTTCAAAACCATCCATCTCAACTAACATTTGGTTAAGTGTTTGCTCACGTTCATCATGACCACCACCTAGACCAGCACCACGTTGACGACCTACTGCATCAATTTCATCGATAAAAATGATACAAGGCGCAGATTTTTTTGCTTGGTCGAACATATCTCGTACACGTGAAGCACCAACACCAACAAACATTTCAACAAAGTCTGAACCAGAAATAGTAAAGAAAGGTACTTTCGCTTCACCCGCTATTGCTTTAGCTAACAAAGTTTTACCAGTACCAGGAGGACCCACCATCAATACGCCTTTAGGAATTTTACCGCCTAATTTTTGGAATTTGCTTGGGTCTTTTAAGTAATCAACTAATTCTGTTACTTCTTCTTTTGCTTCGTCACAACCAGCAACATCAGCAAAAGTAGTTTTAATTTGGTCTTCGCTCATTAAGCGCGCTTTGCTTTTGCCAAATGACATAGCGCCTTTACCGCCGCCTCCTTGCATTTGACGCATGAAGAATATCCACACTGCGATAAGCAAAATCATTGGGAACCAAGAAATAAAAATGGTTCCTAGTAAACTAGGCTCTTCAGGTTCTATGCCTTCTACTTTTACATTTTTATTTAATAATTCGTCTAATATTTTGTCGTCACGCATTGGGAACACTGTTTCAAACTTGTCGCCAGTTCTGCGTGTGCCAATAATTACCCCTGTCTGCGGGTCAATTTTAACTTCACGCACCATGCCTTGATCAACTTCTTTTACGAAGGTGCTGTATTCCACTTTTCGTTCAGAGCCACCACCAGGTGAAAAACTCTGAAACACGGTCATTAACACAACAGCAATAACGACCCATAAAATTAAGTTTTTTGCCATATCACTCAAGACACTAACCTCTTTGTCGACTTAATATTTGAAACCAGATGCTACAAAATACACTTCACGTGAACGGCCACGCGACGAATCTGGTTTGCGAATTTTGACCTGCTTAAATGCACTTCTAACATCTTTTAGAAATGGATCGAAACCCGCTCCCTGAAAAACTTTTACTACAAATTTACCATCTTTTTTCAGTACTTGTTTGCACATATCTAGTGCTAATTCTACCAAGTACATGGATCTTGCCTGATCTACTGTTTCGTTGCCACTCATATTTGGCGCCATATCCGACAACAATACATCAACACACTTACCCTGTATACGATCTAACAGTGCATTTAGCACAGCTTCTTCACGAAAATCACCTTGCAGGAAATCTACCCCAGCAATTGAGTCCATTTCGAGTATGTCACAAGCAATCACATCACCTTTTTGGCCAACTTGCTCAACAGCGTATTGCGACCATCCACCCGGTGCAGCACCAAGATCCACCACAGTCATAGCTGGGCGAAACAGTTTATCTTTATTGTGAATTTCTTCTAATTTGAACACAGCACGAGAACGTAGACCCATTTTGCGTGCTTTTTGCACATAGTGGTCATCGTGATGCTCTTTTAACCAGCGTTTACTACTGGCGGATTTCTTTTTCTGTACCATTATAAGTGGGTTTAATTAGTAATACGCTTTAGATGGCGTTAAAATACCGAAAATTCAAGCTTTGTCATCCAAAAAGTGAAAATATGAACTTATCCACTAAACAGAAACAATATTTAAAAGGTTTAGCACATTCGCTCAAACCTGTCGTGCAACTTGGTAATAACGGTTTAACTGAAGGCGTTTTAGCTGAAGTCGAAAACGCTTTGAGCCATCACGAATTAATTAAAGTTAAAATTCCAACCGATGAACGCGATCTTAAAAAAGCCATCATAGACGCAATTGTGCGTGAAACTCAAGCCTTTCACGTACAAACTATCGGCCATACGTTAATTTTGTATAAAGCTTCAGAAGAGAAAAAGATCACCCTTCCTAAAGCTTAATTCGATTAACTTTTCTATCATCAAAAAGTTAACTACAAAAAAGCCGACGTTAAGTCGGCTTCTTTATTCAAATAATCATTCGAGCTAAATATATTCAACTTTAATGATTTCATACTCAACTTCACTTGAAGGTGTTGTTAGAGTAAAGGCGTCGTCAATTTCTTTGCCTATCATGGCACGCGCAATTGGTGAGTTTACTGAAATTAATTTTTTCTTAATATCAGCTTCATCATCACCAACAATTCGATAAGTTACTTCGTCGCCCGTTTCGACATTTTCAATACTAACGGTTGCACCAAAAATAACTCGACCATTATTTGGCATTTTGGTCACATCAATAATTTGTGCATTTGATAACTTAGCTTCAATTTCTTGAATGCGACCTTCACAAAAACCCTGCTGCTCACGTGCAGCATGGTATTCAGCGTTTTCTTTTAAATCGCCGTGTTCACGTGCGTCAGCAATAGCCGCAATAATTTGCGGCCGTTTAACACGTTTAAGATCTTCAAGTTCGGCTTTAAGTGCTTCTGCACCTAAAACTGTCATTGGAAATTGATTCATGCTTCTACCCTTTGATGTAACGACTGTACAGAGTTAACCACATTTCTATCGTCAGCTTCATGCGCTAAACAAGTAGCGAATGCTGCATTTAACGTAGTTGTGTAGTTTACTTTATAACGTAAAGCGCCACGACGAATTGGTACAGAATCAGTAATAGCCTGACGACCTTCTGTGGTGTTTACAATATAGGTATACTCACCGTTTTTAATACGGTCAACTATATGTGGGCGACCTTCAGAAACTTTATTAACTGTACGTACTTCGATACCCGCTTCTTCAATGATAACCGCAGTACCTTTAGTTGCATCAATTTGATAACCAATTTTGGTTAACTCTTTTGCAAGCTCAGCAACACGTTTTTTATCGCTGTCACGAACAGATAATAAAACACGGCCTGTTTTTGGCACTGAATCACCGGCGCCTAAACGAGATTTAGCAAAGGCCTCAGCGAATGTATCACCAATACCCATAACCTCACCAGTAGAGCGCATTTCCGGGCCTAAGATAGGGTCTACACCTGGGAATTTGTTAAATGGAATAACTACTTCTTTAACTGAGTAATAAGGTGGAATAATTTCTTTAGTTACACCTTGCTGGGTTAAAGACTGGCCAACCATAACACGAGCAGCAACTTTAGCTAATGGAATAGCAGTCGCTTTCGATACAAACGGCACAGTACGTGCTGCACGCGGGTTAACTTCAATTAAATAAATTTCGTTATCTTTAACTGCGAACTGAGTGTTCATCAAGCCGATTACGTTTAATTCAAATGCAAGCTTAGTTACTTGCTCACGTAAACCGTCTTGAATTTCTTGCCTTAAAGAATATGGAGGTAATGAACAGGCTGAGTCACCAGAGTGAACACCCGCTTGTTCGATATGTTCCATAATACCGCCAATCACAACTTTTTCGCCGTCACAGATAGCGTCGATATCTACTTCAATCGCGTCATCTAAGAAACGGTCTAACAATACTGGAGAGTCGTTAGAAACTTTTACTGCTTCATTCAAATAACGTTTTAAGTCGTTAATATCGTAAACAATTTCCATTGCACGACCACCTAATACATAAGATGGACGAACAACTAATGGGAAGCCGATATCAGCTGCGTTAGCCAAAGCTTCTTCCATGGTTTTAACTGTTGCATTTGGTGGCTGTTTTAAGCCTAAACGCTCAATTGCTTGTTGGAAACGTTCACGGTCTTCTGCTCGGTCAATAGCATCTGGTGAAGTACCGATAATAGGCACACCATTGGCTTCTAACGCACGTGCTAGTTTAAGTGGAGTTTGACCACCGTACTGAACGATTACACCTTTAGGTTTTTCTAAACGAACAATCTCAAGTACGTCTTCTAAAGTAACAGGCTCGAAGTATAAACGGTCTGAAGTATCGTAGTCAGTTGATACGGTTTCAGGATTACAGTTAACCATAATAGTTTCGTAACCGTCTTCACGCAATGCCATAGCAGCATGTACACAGCAGTAGTCGAACTCAATACCTTGACCGATGCGGTTAGGGCCACCACCTAATACGATAATTTTATCTTTATCAGTTGGTTGCGCTTCACACTCTTCGTCATAGCTTGAATACATATAAGCAGTAGAAGTAGAGAATTCTGCCGCACAAGTATCAACACGCTTGTAAACCGGGAAGATTTCAAATTGTTGACGTTTTTTACGTACTTCGCTTTCAGCAACACCAATTAAGTCAGCGATGCGAATATCAGCAAAACCTTTACGTTTTAAGCTGTATAAGAAATCTTTATCTAAACCAGCTAAACCTTTATCAGAGATTGCTTTCTCTGACTTGATAATATCTTCGATTTGTACCAAGAACCATTTATCAATTTTGGTAATAGCAAAAATTTCGTCAATCGACCAACCAGCACGGAATGCATCAGCTATGTACCAAATACGCTCTGCACCTGGCTCTTTCAATTCGTGGCGAATTTTCGCTTTTGATGCTGGATCAGTGATATCGATAATAGGATCAAAACCACTTACACCTACTTCTAAACCACGTAACGCTTTTTGCATTGACTCTTGTTGGTTACGGCCGATTGCCATAACTTCACCAACAGATTTCATCTGTGTGGTTAGACGGTCGTTTGCACCAGCAAATTTTTCGAAGTTGAATCTTGGGATCTTAGTTACAACATAATCGATTGAAGGCTCAAAGGATGCAGGTGTTTTGCCGCCAGTAATGTCGTTGTCTAATTCATCCAGCGTATAACCTACAGCTAATTTAGCCGCGATTTTAGCAATTGGGAAACCAGTTGCTTTTGAGGCTAATGCTGATGAACGAGATACACGAGGGTTCATCTCAATGATAACCATACGGCCAGTATCTGGGTTGATACCAAACTGCACGTTTGAACCACCAGTTTCTACGCCGATTTCACGCAATACTGCCATAGAGGCATTACGCATGATTTGATATTCTTTATCAGTTAAGGTTTGTGCTGGCGCAACTGTAATAGAGTCACCAGTGTGAACACCCATAGGATCAAAGTTTTCAATAGAACAAACAATGATACAGTTGTCTTTTTTGTCACGAACCACTTCCATTTCGTACTCTTTCCAACCAATTAATGATTCATCAATCAATAATTCGTTAGTTGGTGAAAGGTCTAAACCACGAGTACAAATTTCTTCGAATTCTTCAACGTTATAGGCGATACCACCACCAGAACCACCCATAGTAAACGATGGACGGATAATACATGGGAAGCCGATGCGTGATAATACATCCATAGCTTCGTCCATTGAGTGTGCTGTTTCAGCACGTGGACACTCAAGGCCGATGTTTTTCATCGCTTTATCGAAACGCTCACGGTTTTCAGCTTTGTCGATTGCATCAGCAGTTGCGCCGATTAATTCACAACCGAATTTAGCTAAAACACCATGACGGTCTAAATCAAGCGCACAGTTTAGTGCAGTTTGACCACCCATAGTTGGTAATACAGCGTCTGGACGCTCTTTTTCAATAATTTTAGCAACCACTTCCCAATGGATTGGCTCAATATAAGTTGAGTCAGCCATTTCCGGATCAGTCATAATAGTTGCAGGGTTAGAGTTAACTAAAATAACTCGATAACCTTCTTCTCTTAAAGCTTTACAGGCTTGTGTTCCTGAATAGTCAAATTCACAGGCCTGACCGATAACAATAGGGCCAGCTCCAAGAATCAAAATACTTTTTATATCAGTACGTTTTGGCATTGCAGTCTCTCTATCTGGCTCGTTATTTAGCTTTTGCAGCTTGCATTAACTCAATAAAGTGGTCGAATAAAACCGCCGCCTCATGTGGGCCTGGGCTAGCTTCAGGGTGACCTTGGAAGCTAAACGCTGGTTTATCCGTGCGATGAATACCTTGCAAAGTACCGTCAAACAAAGATTTATGTGTTGCAACTAAGTTTGCTGGTAGTGAAGCTTCATCAACCGCAAAACCATGGTTTTGGCTGGTAATCATAACCACACCTGACTCTATGTCTTGCACTGGGTGGTTAGCACCATGGTGGCCGAACTTCATTTTTTGAGTTTGTGCACCGCTGGCTAATGCCAACAATTGGTGGCCTAAACAAATACCGAATACTGGAATATCAGTTTCTAGAATTTGTTTAATTGCAGCAATTGCATAATCACATGGCTCTGGGTCACCAGGTCCATTTGATAAGAAAATTCCGTCTGGGTTCATTGCTAACACTTCGCTTGCCGGAGTTTGTGCAGGTACAACAGTTAAGTCGCAACCACGGTCTGCCAACATACGTAAAATGTTACGTTTTACCCCAAAATCATAAGCAACTACTTTAAACTGTTTTTCAGTTTGAACTTGGTGGCCTTCGCCTAATTGCCAAGTTTTTTCATTCCATTGGTAGCTTTCAGTTACTGTTACTTCTTTGGCTAAATCCATGCCTTTCAAACCAGGGAAAGCTTTTGCAGCCGCTAATGCTTTCTCTGCATCGTCGCCAACGATAATTGCACCGTTCTGTGCGCCTGTTTCGCGTAATACACGTGTTAAGCGGCGAGTATCTATATCCGCAATAGCAACTATACCGCGCGCTTGCAAATACTCTGATAAGCTTTGTTGATTTCTGAAGTTTGAAGCTAGTAGTGGAAGATCGCGAATAACTAAGCCTTTAGCCCAAATGTTTGCAGATTCTTCGTCTTCTGCATTGGTACCTGTGTTACCAATATGAGGATAGGTTAAAGTTACGATCTGCTCAGCATAGGATGGATCGGTTAATATTTCCTGATAACCTGTCATAGAAGTATTAAATACTACTTCACCAACAGACATCCCCTCAGCACCAATTGAGGTGCCCTTGAATACAGTGCCATCTTGTAGCACTAGCAAGGCGGTTTCAGCCAAAACGACCTCCTGAACATTAAAAAACGGGAGCCATTTGAACAACAGCAACCCGTTCTTGAAATTCTGTGAATGTGAATGAGAGCGAACTTTCAATTCGCTGCAGATAAATCTTGTCTATTCTAGATGAATTCATTCTTTTTTGCTAATAAAAATTGCAAAACTATGACAAATAGTCGTTTAAGCACAAAAAAAACCTAAAACAGACAAAATTATAAGTTTAATCTTTACTTCAAGCCTAAAACGTCTTGCATATCGTAAAGCGCTGTTGGTTTATCACTCAACCAATGTGCAGCTCTTACCGCGCCTTTTGCAAAAGTTAAACGGCTAGAAGCTTTATGGGTAATTTCGATGCGCTCACCTATATCGGCAAACATGACTGTGTGCTCACCCACTATGTCACCAGCGCGAATTGTCGCAAAACCTATTTCATCACGCGGTCTTTCGCCTGTGTTGCCTTCACGGCCATAAACTGCTTTTTCTTCTAAATCACGTCCAAGGGTATCGGCAATAACTTGACCCAAGGCTAGAGCTGTACCTGATGGCGCATCTTTTTTGAACCTATGGTGCGCTTCCCAAATCTCGATATCTGTATAGTCGCCCATGACTTTACTTGCCATTTCGAGCAACTTAAACAATAAATTAACACCAACACTCATATTTGCAGCAAAAACGACAGGGATTTTCTCACCAGCAGCTTTTACTTCTGCCAATTGTTCTTTGCTAAAACCTGTGGTACCAATGATGATAGGTTTGTTGTTAGCCACACACCAACGAATGTTGTTAATGCTGGCATCCGGCAAAGTAAAATCAATATACACATCTGCAGATGCTGTATCAGTACAAACTTGTGCTGGTAAACCTAAATTACCAATACCGGCAATTTCGCCTACATCAATGCCATTAAATGCAGAGCCTTCACGAACAAATGCTTGATGTAATGTTACCGCTTCGTTTTGTTCACACGCTTCAATTAACGCGCGTCCCATTCGGCCATTTGCGCCGAAAATACCGATTTTTGTCATTTTTGCTTTACCTAATAATTCAATTCTGCGCGCATTTTAGTCGCTCTATTCTAGTTTTCAAATTTTTGCCAAAATAATTTCTTTTAAGTTAGCGTATTCTCGTCCACCCAAACGTGCAATCGGGTCAATTTTAAGTACATCTGTTTTCAATCTTTGTTTGGCATCTAAACCCACCACGTCATCGGCAATATAAATTTGTTTAATTTCCACAAACACCAAAGTTTGAGGTTTGTCACCCATTTCAATTGTTTGATATAACTTACAGCCAAATGCAATTGGGCAATCTTTAACTCTTGGCAGGGGAAAACCTGCAAACTCAGTTGTTTCGATATTATATGCGTCTATCTCTGACTCTTCAGCCGCTAGAGTATTGGCACTATCTTGCATTTGCTGCACTTGACTAGCAGAGGCGATATGCACAACACAATGTTTATTGTATTCAAAATTGGCGATCGAATCTTTCAGCTCGCCCGTTGGCTTTTTACCACCAGAATACATTAATAAAGGCGGTTCACTGCTCACAGCAGTAAAATACGAATACGGCGCCAAATTAAAATGTTGGTTTTGATGCTGGGTTAATACCCAAGCTACTGGCCTAGGCACCACAGTTTGGGTCATTAAGAAATAGATTTCACTCGGTGATAGTTTTGTTAAATCAATTAACACTATGGATTCCTTATTATTTTGTTAAAGTTCTTCTGCTATGATTCATCCCACATCACAACTGAGACAGTATAACCCTATATCCTATTTTTACCGGTATAAGTTCAAGGAATAACATGTACAAATATTTTACATTGCTCGCGTTAGTAATCTCGGCACAAACGCAAGCACAAGGACTGGTTGGACAAAACTCAACTTCGGTTGCGCACGATGAAACCTATTACACCAAAGATGTTGCAAATACTCGACTTATCTTTTCTAAAGAACATAAAGAACATGCAGAGCACGCCGCCGCAGTTGAAGAATATTTACAGCGCCAGTATCAAAAAACTTTTGGTTTTGCATTAGACGATACTTTGTATGTGGGTTTGATGTCGTCACACAACCAAATCGCCAATGGTTTTGCTACCCCCTACCCAGTTAATAGACAAATAAATTATATAGGTGGTGCACAAATGGTCGATTATTTTGCATCAACTTCTTGGTTGGATACTTTGTTATTGCACGAAACGGCACATAATTATCAAACTACAGCTAAGAATAACTTTGTTTCAAAAACCTTATATAAAGTTTTAGGCAATGGCAGTTTAATGTCGCCGATAATTCCGAGCATTAATCCAAATATTTTTGAATCTAGTTTTATTTTAGAAGGCAACGCCATCTTAAACGAGTCTTGGCATGGTAATGGCGGCCGTTTATATAGTGGTTTGTATAGAGCCATGACCAATGTACACGCCAAAGCGGGTTATTTAACCCCAGAGCGTATGTACAACAACACACTTAACTTCCCTTATGCTGAAGGTTTTTATATTTTTGGCTCGCAATATCAGCACTATTTAGCGGAGCAGTATGGCTTAGACAAAGTTAACAAATACTTTAAAATGCGTTCGCGCCACTGGTATTGGCCGTTTATGGTTAACCGACCAATGCGTAATACTTTAGGGGTAAATTTCAACGACAGTTTGTTTGCTTGGCAACAAAAATTGCAACAAGACGCACAAGACATGCAATTAGCCAATGGCAAAATCATAACCAGCTCAAAACAATTCGCGCCTATGAATAGACAAGCTGAGCAGATTGTATTTTTAACCAATCCAGATGCGGTGAGTGCGCCAATTCTGCAGCAATTTAATATACAAAATTCGAGCTTAAAGTCAGATAAAACCAGTCTAGCCTTAGGCAAGGTATTTGCGATAGGCGATGATTTTTATACTGTTTCAGGCCGAAAAACCTCAGTGTGGCGCAGCCAACAAGGTTTATTTGATGAAAGTGCACATATAAAACTAGGCAGCGAAGGCAAAATTCTCCAAGGATATTTAACTGATGGTCGTGCGGTTTATTTTGATAGCAGTCAATCTTTTGAACAACCGCAGTTGTATGTGGGTGATAAATTTTATGCGCAAGTGAATTCTTCAGTGCTAGTGCATCAAGATAATTTATATTATTTTGTCCAAAGTGGCCGCGAGCGTACCTTATTTAAAAATAACCAAGCATTGGCGAGTTTTACCGGACACTACGGCATAGTGGTTGATGTAGATAAACAAGGCCATGTTTATTTTATTGCCAATAGTGAACATGGCAGCAGTTTATACCGAACCAACCAAGGGTCTATTGAACGTGTATTAGCCGCAGATAACGTGGTGGATGCTAAATTAGTTAACGACCAAGTGTTAGTTTCGGCCATATCTAAAGACGAATATTATTATTCACTTGAAACACCCAAAATCAGCCAACAAACACCTTTCGTGGTTAATTTAATTTGGGATAAGCAAGCAATTAGTGAACAACAACCACAAGTCGCGGTAACCGAGTTACCGGATAAAAAAATCACTAATGAAAAAACCTATGGTTTATTCAATAACCTCAGGTTCAGTGGTGGCCATATCGCGCTTGGCAGTGTCACCGAAGAAAACGACAAAGGCGAAGAAGAAATCAAGACCTTATATAGCGTTAGTGCTTTGATAGCCGACCCACTAGATAGAACACAAATTGGTTTGTGGGCAATGCGCGACAGTGATTACTCAGATCTGGTTGGCATCAGCATCAGTAATAACCAAACCTTTTTGTTAACTGGCTTACAAGCCTATTATGTCGCCAACAATGGTTTTGATAATGATGCAACAACGCAAACACGCGACTCTGGTTTTGCTGCACAAATTAAAATTCCATTTTTGCAATCAGGTTTCTGGCGCGCCGAATTAGACACTAACTATTATCAAGATTATAAGTTGGACGAACGTGAACCGCTGTCTGTCGCATTAAATATCAGCCGCACTGAACATTATGCAAATAGCTGGCTGTATAACGAGTCTTTTGCCGTGAGCGCATACGCAACTGAAGATAGAGAAAGCAAAATAACCGGCGGGCAAATGTTGCTAGCAACCGACCTTGCCAACGAGTTTTATCTACAAGGAAAGATAAAACATTCACAAACCAACTTACAAAACGTAGATCCACTCAATCGTTTAGGGGTTGAATTGCAAGATACCTACGAATTTACCAACCCTGATCCAAGTAAATTTGTTTTGCCTTCACTTAAAGGTGACTTATTTGCCAAATCGGTTTCTTTTGCCGAAATTTCTGCATCTAAAGTATTCAACTTGTCTTGGTATTCGTTAAAGTCGCCTTTCTCACTGCGCCGAGAGAAACTGGCATTAGCTTTTAGGCACTATGACATTGAGCAAGCAAACAATTTAGTTGATGTAAAAATCAACCAAATGGTTTTGGGCTTAGATTTTGATATGCTAACGCTCAACAAACTCAATGTAACCCTTGACCTGCAATATATATATAGCGACGATGATTTAATTACTGAGCAAAACAAGTTCCAATTTGGTTTTAACCTACCTTTATAAAATGACCATATAGGTTCAGCACTCAATATAGAGTGCTGAGCGCTGCACTTTTTGCCAATCTTTGGCTATAATCGCGCCTTTATCGCAAATGACTCAAGGTTTTACAGTGCGTACAGACAATTTCGACAACCGCTTTGGTGGTACCCAACGTTTATATGGCGTTGAAGGCCTACAAAAAATTAATGCAGCGCATGTGGCTGTTGTTGGTTTAGGTGGTGTTGGTAGTTGGATTGTTGAAGCGTTAGCGCGCAGTGGCATTGGTAAACTCAGTTTGTATGATTTAGATGATATTTGTGTTTCGAACACCAATAGACAAATACATGCAGTCACCGGCCAGTACGGCCAATCGAAAAGTTTAGCTATGGAGCAAAGAGTTAAACTGATTAATCCTGATTGTGTTGTGAACGCGGTTGAAGATTTTGTGGTTAAAGAAAACTTAACTGAATATTTAACCAACGACCTCGATTATGTAGTGGATGCAACTGATAGCGTATTATCTAAAGCGGCTATGATAGCTCATTGTAAACGCAATAAAATTCGCATCGTTACTATTGGTGGTGCGGGTGGCCAGTTAGATCCAACACAAATTAAAGTGGCCGACCTTGCCAAAACCATTCAAGACCCATTACTGGCTAAAGTGCGTAATACTTTGCGCCGTGAATATAATTTTTCGAAAAATACTAAACGTAAATTTGGTGTAGAGGCCATTTATTCAACTGAGCAGTTAAAGTATCCAACCGCCTGTGGGGAGACTAGTTTGGCTAAACCTGAAAATGGTGAAGTGGCTAAGTTAGATTGTGCGACGGGTTTTGGTGCCGCAACAGTTGTTACCGGCACCTTTGGTTTTTTTGCTGCATCTTTGGTTTTAAATCGAGTTAGTGGTAATAAGTAGTCGCTTTAACTCGCAGGTTCTTTGACGCAATGTTGCTGCAACACAGAGCAATCAAGCAGCCTTGAAGCTTAATTTTCTAAAAACGCTGTTCACCGTCCCTGGTCGCTCGCATAAGGCATCCATGCCTTATGAAGTTTTAGAAAATTAGCATTCAAGTCTACTTTATCGAACAATTCCATCGCTACCAGAAACGTTTTTTTCAGCAGCTGGATTGATGTGTGATAGATGGTAGGGAGTGTTTATTGAAAAACTTCAATAAGATACCAATCCTATCGTCACCAATTGGAGAAAAATCGGTAGAGCAATAACTTAGAGCAAAATTTCTTTTTCATCGGCGAATCAGAACCGAAGCACCGCTTCGCAGTCTGATGAGGTGAAGTCAAGGAGGGCGACAGGGCCTGCCCTTCAAGGATGAATAGTCTACTCAATACTTGCTTACATTATCTGATGCGTTTTGCGAAAGTTATGGTCCAGTAATTTACGAATAGAGCACTAAGCTAAAACACAGTGGAACCAAGTTTCAGGCATTAACATTGCTAACGTGTTAGCGCTGGATAAATTCGCAATACACCGCGTGTATCTAACAAATAAACTTTTCCTTGATATATTTCCGGTTTATAAAATGCTGAACTTCTGTGTTTAATGGCTTGTTCTGCAACAATTTGGCGAGTGACCAAATCAACCACCAGTATTCGCCCTTTTTTACCTTTTTCGGGTACATATAAATAACCGTCGGCACATGCTTGAGTTGGCTGACTATACCCAGGAAAACTGTTAAACGGCGTATCGCTGGTTATCGTTAGTTCGATTGCCCCCGTTTCGGCATCAATTGTATGCAAAGCTTCACATTTGCTCATATCAGGGTTTCGCACTCTGACATAGCTGACAAGTTGTTTGGTGACGGGATCGTAACCACTAACCACGCCACCTCCTATGTCTGGCTTGGCGGTCCAAATAATTTCTCCAGTTAGTTTATCAAGCGCAATCACTATTGAAGGGTCATCTGGACTTTTGCACATAAGCTCACAGAGAATTTTATCTTCTAATTCAACTATTGTGTTAAACAGTACCTTTGTACCTTCTGGTGCCTGATAACGCCAGCGTTCCTGCCAATTATCAAAATAGGCAAATTGGCGATTAGAACTATCATTGATAATACATATCTGATTATTATTGTTGCATACGTCAATAAAACGAATGGGTAGTTCTTTTTCCCAGATTTTTTGACCGTTTTTGATATAGGCATATTTGCGTAGTTTCGAGCCAGTAATATTTGCGCTTAAAATATACTCTTGCACGGAAAACGACCAGCCGATCGATTTATAATCAAATTTCTCAATTTCAACTTCTTGTTCACCATCAAATATAAATAGCCTTTCATCATATCGATTCGTCAATAGTGACCTGCCCCCAACTAAGTTGGCATTATCCTCTATTTGATATAGCTGACCTTTTACTTCTATTTGATGTTCCCAGTGTATATAGGCCAATTTACCTTGATGGTAATCCACTCGTTTTATTTTTTCTTTGGTTTCAAGTAATTTAAATTGCATTATTCCATGCTCACTTTGATATCCGTAACCGGCATTATTAGTTTATTCTAATTGTTAACAGCAATTAATATGCAGGGCTTGCACCAGTAATTTCCCTATATTGCGATATACGCCGAGTTACTGCAACCCTGTGCAACCAAGCAGCCTTGAAGCTTAATTTTCTAAAATCGCTGTTCACCATCCATGGTCGCTCACATAAGGCATCCATGCCTTATGAAGTTTTAGAAAATTAGCATTCAAGTCTACTTTTATCGAACAATTCCATCGCTGCCAGCAACGCCTTTTTCCGCGGTTGGATTGACGTGTGATAGATGGTAGGGAGTGTTTCTTGGAAAACTTCAAAAAGACACCAATCCTATCGTCACCAATTGGAGAAAAATAGGTAGTGCTGATTAATGGATGAATAGTCGCCTTTATTCACAGCGTTTTTGCGAAATTTATGGTTCAGTAATTTCCGAATAGCGCACTAAGCTAGAAGTTACTGAAACACAGAACAATCAAGTAGCAAAACCGATGTGAGAAAGTTGGTTGGGAGTGTTTTTTGAAAAACTTCCAATCGGTAGGGATACCGTTTGAGAGCGGGCCATGGATGGCCTTGCAGCGATTTTTCAAAAAATATCCCAACCAACTTGAGCTTCCATGCCACCTAGTGCACAGCGGATTCGAAACACCTAAAAAGGTGCTGGATACTGCTGCTGAACTTCAGCCACTTGCTGTAAAACTTCTTCTGATAACTCAATAGCAAAAGCATCTATATCTTCTTTCAATTGCGCCATCGAAGTAGCACCAATAATAGTAGAAGTAACACCATCAACCTGATCACACCAAGCCAACGCTAACTGACTTGCTGTCATGCCATGTTGTTCAGCAATTTGTTTATATGCAGCAACGGCTTTATGGGTGTTTTCAGTATCGCGGAACAAACCATTGCGTTGCGACTGACTCCAACGTGAACCTTCAGGTTTAGCACCATTTAAATATTTACCGCTTAAAACACCACCACCTAGCGGAGACCAAGGCAAATAAGCAACATCTTGATGCACACAGTTTTCAATTAAATACGGCCAGTCTTTGGTATGTAACAAACTAAACTCATTTTGAATAGAAGTGATACGTGGCAAGTTGAATTCTTTACTCAATTGCACAAACTGATTAATCCCCCAAGGTGTATCATCGGATAACCCTAAATAACGAATTTTGCCAGCTTTTACTGCTTGCTCGGCAGCCTGCAAAATTTCGCGCATTTGTGCTGTATGCTGCTCAGCATCCACATCAGTGAAGGAGATAAAGTTTGGCATATGTTTGCCAAAATGCGGTGATGTGCGGTTTGGCCAATGTAATTGATATAAATCGATACAATCAGTTTGCAAACGCGCCAATGAAGCATCAATTGCCTTAGTGACAGCTTCAGCAGTAATATCACCGGCATCACGTATCCATGGAATGCCATTGCCGGCAATTTTGCTGGCTAACACAAATTCATCTCTGCGAGATTTATTCGCGTTAATCCAATTGCCAATAATACTTTCAGTCGCACCATAAGTTTCTGGGCTGGGAGGTACAGCATACATCTCTGCTGTATCAATAAAATTAATACCTTGTGCTAATGCATATTCAATTTGTTCATTTGCATCTTCTTGAGTGTTTTGATTGCCCCAAGTCATAGTGCCTAAACAAACGCGTGATACTGACAGGCCGCTTGAGCCTAATTGACTATATTTCATTATTCGTTTTATCCCAAAAAAAAGCGTTTAACAAATACAGTCTAAGATAACAAAGCCAAATTAACAGATAAACTAGTGAATTAACTCTAATCTATTGCCGGATTGGCAACAAAGCTAGGGCCTGTTGATCTTTCGTGGACAAATTTTGTTCTAACTAAATGCTTTTTAATCAAGGCGCAGCATTGAAGGCCTAATGGATTAAGTCAAAATGCTGTAACAAAGAGTAAAAAGCATTTAGAACGAACCCGAAGGGCAGCGTTTGTTTGGTATTTCTTCTGCGTTATAGCTCATTTATGTAGCCCACTACACTTCAATCACTATGCCTTGTATAAATACCAAACAAACTGCTGCAAAATTGAACCCGAAAGATCAACAGGCCCTAGCCATACCTGTCAAAAACGAGCAAAAAATGCCACCAGTAGACATTTTTCCATTTAACCAAATATAAATACATGCTAACTTTTAGGAAACAAAATATAAACATTATAATTTTAGGGAAAAACATGGCTAACTCACTCAAGCCGGCTCAACAGTATTGGCGAGCCAACCTCAAACTTTTAGCAATTTGTCTTACCGTCTGGTTTGTTGTGTCTTTTGGCGCAGGCATACTTGCGGCAGACTTTTTTAACCAATGGCGTTTAGGTGGTTACCCACTTGGCTTTTGGTTTGCACAACAAGGCTCTATTTACACTTTTGTCGGCTTAATCTTTTTCTATGCCTGGCAAATGAATAAATTAGACCAAAAATTTCAACAAGGAGAATAAACAATGGAATTACAAACCATGATCTACCTTGTTGTAGGTTTTACTTTCTGTATTTATATGGGTATCGCAATATTGGCTCGCGCTGGTAGTACAGGCGAGTTTTATGTTGCGGGTAAAGGCATTCACCCTGTTGCTAATGGTATGGCAACAGCAGCTGACTGGATGTCAGCAGCTTCATTTATTTCCATGGCGGGTTTAATCGCCTTTATAGGTTATGACGCTTCAGCTTACTTGATGGGCTGGACCGGTGGCTACGTATTACTGGCATTATTGCTTGCGCCTTATTTGCGCAAATTCGGTAAATTCACAGTGCCGGAATTTATTGGTGATCGTTTCTATTCAAATGGCGCTCGCATAGTGGCAGTCATTTGTTTATTGGTTGCGTCTATCACTTATGTAATCGGCCAGATGAAAGGTGTAGGTGTGGCGTTTAGTCGCTTCTTAGAAATCGAATTTGAAGCGGGTGTAATGGTAGGTATGGCGATTGTATTTGTCTACGCTGTATTAGGTGGCATGAAAGGCATTACCTATACCCAAATCGCCCAGTATGTGATTTTGATTTTCGCCTACACAGTACCAGCCGTGTTTATTTCACTGCAATTAACAGGCAATCCACTGCCACAATTAGGTTTGGGCTCTGAAATGGCAAGCGGGGATGGAATTTATCTACTCGATAAGCTGGATGCCACCCTCAAAGATCTCGGTTTTACGGCATTTACCGAGCAAAAAGGCTCTGACATGAATTTATTTCTACTCACCATGTCATTAATGATAGGTACAGCCGGTTTACCACATGTAATAATTCGCTTCTTTACTGTACCTGGCGTTAAAGAAGCACGTAGCTCAGCAGGTTGGGCGTTGGTATTTATCGCAATTTTATACACAACAGCACCTGCTGTTGGTGCTATGGCGATGTTTAATGTGTTAAAAACCGTCCAGCCTGAAGTGACCGAAGTAGCAGGTACAGAACAAGCCTTACCTGCAAAAGTTAATTCACTTGAAGTAACCGACAAACCGCAATGGTTTAGCACCTGGGAAAATACAGGGTTATTACAGGTAGAAGATAAAAACGGCGACGGCCAAATACAGTATTACAATGATAAAAACCCAGACTTTGCAGCTAAAGCAGCAGAGCAAGGTTGGCAAGGTAATGAGTTAACTAAAGTTGACCGCGACATTATGGTGTTAGCCAACCCAGAAATAGCTCAATTGCCAAATTGGGTGATCGCCTTAGTTGCGGCAGGTGGTATTGCAGCTGCACTTTCAACTGCAGCAGGCTTATTATTGGCAATATCTTCAGCTATTTCGCATGATTTATTAAAACGCACCTTTAAACCGGATATTTCTGAAAAAGCAGAACTGAACGCCGGTCGCATGGCGATGGCAGGGGCAATTTTAATCGCTGGTTATTTAGGTATAAACCCACCTGGTTTTGCCGCACAAGTGGTCGCCCTCGCCTTTGGTTTAGCGGCCGCGAGTATTTTCCCAGCGCTTATGATGGGTATATTTAGCAAACGTATTAACAACCATGGTGCCATTGCAGGTATGCTAGCTGGCTTGTTAACTACGTTGCTGTACATCTTCGCTTACAAAGGTTTCTTCTTTGTGCAAGGCACAGAGTTATTTGCAAATACCCCTGATAATTGGTGGTTAGGTATTTCACCCGAAGCTTTTGGTGCAATTGGCGCACTTATCAACTTTACTGTGGCTAATGTAGTTGCACGCACAACTGCAGAGCCACCAGCAGAAATTGCACAGTTAGTTGAAGATATTCGCACGCCTTAACTCCTCTATTAGCAGGTTGCTGCCAAGTGGCCTGCTTTATCCAGCTATTTGAAAAACCACTAAAAGTCATGCTTAACACAGTTCAAGCTTTCCTTTATGATAGGTGTTAACTTGGTTACAGGGTTTTCTGCATGGATTTTTATTGGATTCTCATCGTTTTTGTTTTTGGATTTGCGTTAAAACAAATAGGTTTGCCACCTATGATAGGCTATCTAATTGCAGGTTTTGCTATGCACGCTTATGGCATTTCGCCTTTGCAAAACGTGGAAACCCTCGCAGATCTCGGTATTACCCTGCTACTCTTTACCATAGGCCTTAAAGTAAAAGTTAAAGAACTGACGGACAAAGTTGTGCTTGGTGGCGCGATTCACCCTATGGTGATCACCACAGTTATTGTTGCTTTAGGCAGTCTATTTTTCGGGGTCATTACTACCACAGCTTTATTCGACATTTCATGGCAAACCGCAGCATTAATAGGTTTTGCCTTGAGCTTTTCAAGTACTGTGTGTGTGGCAAAAATACTCGAAGAAACGGGTGAGCTGAAAACCCGCCACGGTAAAGTTTCAATTGGTATTTTAGTTATTCAAGACTTCGCTGCCGTGATCTTTCTAGTTGCGGCTTTAGGCGCATTGCCAAGCATTTGGGCATTGTTGCTGGTGCTACTGATTCCAGCGCGTAAAATCTTCAATAAATTACTCGACCAAGCTGGTCACGGTGAGTTATTGCCCTTAATTGGTTTCTGCTTTGCCTTTGGTGGTTATGAACTGTTTTATGCGGTTGATTTAAAAGGTGATTTAGGCGCACTTATAGCTGGCATGTTATTAAGCTCACACGTTAAATCCAACGAGTTATATAAATCTTTGATGAACTTTAAAGATTTGTTCTTAATTGGCTTTTTTATCTCTATCGGTTTTACCGCGCTGCCAACGTGGGAAACCTTTGCGTTAGCCATAACACTTGTTGCGCTAATACCAGTTAAATTCGCTATTTTCTTCTACATATTGGCGAAACTAAAATTGCGTGCACGTACTAGCTTTTTGACTGCGATGGCACTGGCCAACTTTAGTGAATTTGGTTTAATTGTCGCAAAAATATCTGTTGAAAAAAACTGGTTAGCGCCAGATTGGTTAGTTGCAATTGCTATCGCGGTAACCTTATCTTTTATTGTTAGTAGCCTAGTATTCAAAAATGCTCATTTATATTTTAGCCGCTATAAAAAGCACATTCTTAAATATGAAGCCGACGCAACGGTTAATAATACCTGCCCTAATTTACCGACCTCAGCCGAAGTACTGATAGTAGGTATGGGACGTGTCGGTAGTGGTAGTTACGACGCATTATCTGAATTAATTGGTGAGAAAGTCTGGGGCATTGATGCTGATTCCGACCGTATCGACAAACACAACCTAGCCAACAGGAAAGTCGCTTTAGCGGATGCGGAAGATATCGAATTTTGGGAACAAATAAACTTACATCAAGTTCAGTTAGTAATGCTTGCACTGCCGTCTTTAGCCGACATGAAAAACGTCATTATGCAGCTCAAACTATGTAACTACCAAGGGCAAATAGCGGCGATATCTCAATACACAGACGAAAGCGAATTGTTAGTTAAAGCCGGCGCTCATACTGTATTTAATTACCACAAAGAGATAGGTACAGGTTTTGCCAAAGAAAGTTTAAACCTGTTAAGACAAGCTGATTCGGCTTTACCTTTAGCACATCAATAAATTTTTTGCTGGTCTTACTTGTGGGGGTAAGACTCAGCAACTATATTTTTTACACACACTAAATTTGATTACAGGAAGTAAGTTATGTTGCCCCCACACAAGCCATCTACACACAAGTCAGTTGCTCAACAGCTGATCCCTCAACTAGAAAACGAACTTGAATATCATGCGGTTGATGCCAGCCAAGTAAACACTTGTTTAGAGTTTTACCGTGAGCTCGAATTCCTCAACCAAGGCCACGTTGAAGCTTTTTGCCCTGCTAGTAACAAAATAACTTTAGCGCAAAAAATTAACCAAGCGGATTACCATATCGAACTGGTTTATTGGCACGATGAAGTAATTGGTTTAATTGAATACAGTAGTGATAACCAAGCAAATTCAAATTATTTAAACAACCTATTTCTGCGCCGCCAATATCGTAGTTCGGGTTTTGCTGAAGTGGTATTACAGCACGTGTATGGTTATTTTAAACAACAACAAAAACAGCAATTATTAAGCAAAATAAACATCAATAACAATTTAGCCATGCGATTTTTCCGCAAACACCAATGGCAATATTATGGACAACCGCAAGAGCAAACTCAGTGGATGCAGATGGAGCTTTGAACCACCCGGCCTCGGCTTACTTTATCCAAACAGAAACGCTGTAAACACAATCCCTGTGCGCTCCGACTTTTCATCCATGAAAAGTAGGTTCTGTTTCGGATAAAATAAGCCAAGTCCTCAAATTCAGCACGCTGCGAGATTACACTGTACCTATTCACCTTGAAATAGCAGCACAGTGCCAGCATACCCAACATAGCGCAGTTACAAATCCCCGACTATACTGACTAGATTAAATAATGCTCAATGGGTGGTGTTATGGCGCGTCCAAGCTTTCCTCATTTAATGCACAAACTCTGGGTTGATTATGTCGCCCTCAACCCTGATGCGGATAAAATCCACGATTTGTTGTCGCCCAACCAACAAGTCGTCAATGACCATATTGCACTGCGCACACTTGATCACCCTGATATAAATATATTTGTCCTCGCGCAGTTTTTTGAAAAATATGGATTTGTTGAACAAGATACCTATAACTTCACTGAGAAAAAGCTTAAAGCAAAATATTACCAACACCCAACAGAAACAAGTTGGCCAAAAATATTTATCTCGCAGTTGATATTGGCTGAATTTCCAACAAAGGTGCAAAAGCTGTTAACCGATAAAGTGGCGCAAATTCCAGCGAATAAGTTAAAAACAGAACGATTGTTATATGCAGGTCGTTTGTGGTCATGCACTTATGACGAATACTTGGCACTGGCAAATGTATCCGAATATGCAGCTTGGTGGGCAGCTTTGGGTTTTCATGCCAATCACTTTACCATTTTGGTTAATAGCTTAAAAACCAAAGGTGGTGACAGCATAAATATAGAACAAGTCAATCAATCACTAAAACTTGTTGGCTATAAACTGAATGCGCATGGCGGTGAAATTAAGGGCTCAGAACAAGACAGGCTGCTGCAATCATCTACTTTGGCGTATCAGAAAAAAATGCCATTTAATGACGGCATGTACAAAATCCCCACCTGTTATTACGAATTTGCGCAGCGTTTTAGCGATGAAGATGGCCAACAGTTTGATGGTTTTGTACCAAATTCAGCAGATAAAATTTTCCAAAGCACAGATAGAAATCAGTAGCCTAAACTGTTTCGTTGATAATGCGCCCGACAACATTGCCGATATCCGTTGGCAGTTTGCTGTTAGCTAAAGCTGTGTTGGCTTGCACAGAAAAAGAGACGAGCTTATCGGTTAAAGGATCGCCCTTGCCTATGCCTGATAACAAATTGCCTGTTAAACCTATTTGTTGCGAGGCAACTCCTGCAAGTAACTCTTCTTTTGTTTGCGCTTGGTTTTGTTGCGCAAGGTTAATAGAGTTAGCAGTTAACGAAGGTTTATTTTGTGCAAATGTCTGCTGTAAAATTGATTGATTTAAACCGGGTTGAATTGAATTAATCGCCATACTGCTCACCTTACACCTGCGCGAATCTCTTCGTTAAATATAGAACAATCCGGTGAATAAATAAACAAAATTAAACATCTGAGTACAGACCAAAGTGCATATTAGCAACTTTGGTCTATATTCGTAGCTAAAACCAAGCTTCCACTTGAACTACAGCTGATTCAACGGGCGTTATAAGCTGATTATTATCGCCACTTTGCCAATAAACCTCGCCTAAACCTTGTTTGATACATTTCCATTCAATTGCTGTGTCGGTGGCAACGCCTGTTAAAGTGGCAGACCAAGCAGGATAATTAGTCGGTTCTAGTTTGAACGCTTGTAATGTATTCCAACCGCCAAGCTGAGCAATATTGCCAACCGCATAAACACTCTCTCCCCATTCGGTATAACCATTGTGGCAAGTGAAATTAATATCCACCAAAGGTGTAGGCGGCTCCACAAATTCCCGCTGTAATATCACAGCACCATAGGCAGGAATGTGGAAAGAGGTAAAGTATTGGGCATGCCAACCACCTCGGCTAACTTCCGCTGAATTAGTTAAGTTATATTGAGGCCAACTGGTGTTTGCAACTTCTCGATAGCCACCATGTAGACCAATGTCATAATCAAACCAATCCGTACCTCTAAAATTCATAATAACTAAGTACTTGCCATTATCACGACTAAAAGCTGCAATGCCGTTAATATCATGAATATACTCTACTTTGCTATCGCCCGAAGACAGCGACACTGTATCGTTTGCACGTAACTGGTTTAATTTCTGATACCAAGCCAACAATTTCTGTTGACCATTGGATTCTTCATACTGACTTAACGGTAACCTGTCATCCCACCAATCAATATGAAACTGAGTTTCTTCAGCCGCTTCTTGTCCCATAAACACCATAGGTGTACCACGCGCCATAACGGTTCCGGCCAATGCAATTTGCGCCATTTGCCCACCTTTGCCATCTCTAGCTACTTTAGCAATGCGCTCGTCAACATTTCCCACTTCATCATGCGATTCAGTGTAAACAGTAGCGTCCTGCCAGCTATCACCAAAATGAGAGAAAACTTCAAATAAATGGTCTAAATGTGCGCCTCTTAAAACCTCTTTGAAATTATCATGAAATCTATCAACCCATTGACTATCCATAGGACCATGTGAGCTGCCCGCAACCGATGAACCTACATTGTCAGCAGTAATACCTTCCCAATCGGGTAACTCTTCTGCACTAAACCAGATATTGTTGTCGTATGCTTTAACATTGCCATATAGTTGGCGTAAGAAGTCCCAGCCACCACCGTCATGCGCTTGAGTTATCGCAAAGTTATTCGGGTTATGTATAGTGTTGGTTGCATCAAACCTAAAACCATCTATACGAAATTCACGTGCCAAATAAAGTAAGTTTTGAACAAAGAAATGCTGGGTCACATCATTATTATAATTTGGCATTGGCCCCCATATAGTTTGGCCATCTAGATAAGTTGCAGCATCGACTTGATCTAAAATATTGTCACCTGGGCCAATGTGATTAAACACCACATCAAGAATGACAGCTATACCATTAGAGTGCGCAGTATCTACCAATTGTTTAAGACCATCAGGCCCACCAAAAGAAGACTCAACGGCATAGAAAAATGCTGGGTTATAACCCCAGCTAAAATCACCCGCAAACTCATTTACCGGTAACATTTGTACTGCTGTTACCCCCAAATTGTTAATATAATCATTGTGCCCATTTGCATTTAATTCTTCAGTTACCTGCACAAATGCATTGCCCGAATTTCGATTGGTAAAACGCAGTGGGTGTAATTGATAGATATTTAAGTCACTTTGAGCAGGTCTTTGCCAGTCAGATGTTTGCCACTGGTACTGCTCAGAGAGATAAATTTTTGACCAACCAGAATCTAGCCCAGAATGTGTTACCCAGCGAGCAGCCGGATCTTGCATCGTGATTGTTTCTCCGTTTCTAACTAAACTGAAACGATAATGATCACCATGCAGAGGGCTTCGAGCAAAAAATTCATCAGAGCCTTTAAACCACCAGAATTTGCCATCAGGTGTCTGAGTTAAGCTAACTGCACCTGTTTCACCGTTGGTAAAATCACCAAATAGCTTCACGTTTTGGTCATTTTCTGCCGCATGAAAAACAACAATCCAATTATCCCCTTCTTTATATACACCTGGAGATCTTTGCCAAATTGCTTCAGCGTTATCATCCATCCAAGCCGGCGCAGGGATAAACGCACGAACCACAGAAGCGACGTTACCATTTTTCAAACCTTTAGATTTATCACTACGATTTTTCAACATAGTTTCAACTGGCAACTTATCAGCTAAAACCTCCAGAGCCTTGTTAGATGGTGCAGCGCTCAAGGTAAAACTAACTAGACCAGTGCAAATTAATACCTTGGTTAAGTGGTCGTATAATTTAGAAATCGATATGTCTACCTGCATAATAATTACTCAATTTATTTAGGAATGCTAAATAGACTAACTGACAGATAGTTAAAATTTGGTAAAGATTTAGAGTTAATTTGGTTAAAATAAGTTGAAACAAAAAAGCCCATATACATGGCTACAAGTATATGGGCTAGGCGTCAAACATCCTCAAGCAAGGATGATAAAGAACGAATAATTATAGGCTGTAGTTGAAACCTACAAAGTAGTTACGACCAAAGTATTGGATAGTACCTGTTTTGCTTTCATCACCAAAGTAAGAGCGATTCGCTTCATCAGTTAAGTTATTAACCGAAAAGATAACGTTTAAGTCCTCAGTGAATTTATACTTAATTTGGTAATCCAAAATAGTCTCTTCCATAAAGAATGCACTTTGATCTTGACCAGTTGCAATCTGACGGCCTAAGTAAGACTCACGGTGACGTGCATTTAAGTAAGTTTCAAACACATCTTCATAGTTATAGAAAATAGTGAAGCTATAAATGTTAGGAGATAAACCTTCAATTGGCGTATCTACATCACCTTGACCATTACCAATATTAACGGTACGAGTAATTTCACTCTCTGTATGTGAATAGCTACCCGCAAAACCTAAACCATTAAACGGTGCAGGCAGAAAATCGAATGTTTGCGTATAACCAATTTCGTAACCACGAACATAACCGCCTTTGTCGTTATTAACAGTTACAGTTAAATCACCCGGCTCAACAGGTTGACCACTATCTGAAGTTGTAGGTAATTCAATACCCTCAGCAGCAAAATCAAAATCAAACATAGTTACTGTGTCGGTAAAGGATTCAATATCTTTGTTATATAAGGCAATAAAGAATGTACCATCGGTTTCAGTAAAATAATGTTCGAATGAAACATCAACCTGTGTAGCCAAGAATGGTTCTAAATATGGGCTGGTACTCATATCCATATTCACCACGTCTTTACCGTCACGAGTACGATTAATTTGATAATTAAAATTACCACTTACCGCCATTTGTGCCATATCTGGTCGAGCAATTACTTTAGCTGCTGCGAATTTAAGATAGTCGTTATCTGTTAAAGCTAAACTTAAGTTTAATGAAGGTAAAACATTGTCAAACTTATGAGTTAAATCACGGTATAAATGTGAAGAGCGAGTAACCCCCACATCATCGGTTATTTCGTCACCTAAACCTACAACCTCTAATACCTCACGACCATCTTTATCTAATACAGGATCGCCATTTTCATCAGTTTTAACACGACGAGAGGTTGGCGCAGCACTCACACCAAAGGCGTTTTGTTCAGTTTCCACAAAGCGAACACCTAAGTTACCGGTAAGAGGCATATCAAACACTGTTAAATCAAGATTTGCCATTACATATGCAGACTTAACCTTTTCGGTAATTTCTCTGTCATTAGTAATAGTCCAATCAGCGCCTTGCCATACATCAACAGGAGATCTGTCTAACGGATTACCTTGACTGTCAACCAACCATTTATCAGCAATAGCTTCGTTATTAATCGCCAAGAATGAAGGTAGAGATGAAAACTCGCCGCCAAATTTAACCACTTCCACTTCATCAGCCGATAATTGGTAAGGTGCAAATCTAACATCCTCTTCACCACCGACAAAAGCGATATAGTTGCCTTGGCGCATCGCATCCCAACCTCGGCGATCCATATGAACACCATCTTCAAAGTGACCTGGGCCACCATAAGACCAAACTCCACGCTCAAGTAAATGCTTACGTTCAGAAACACGTACTCCGGCCTCAATTGAGCGAATGAAGTCATTTTCCAGTTCATATTTTACATCTAAACGTAAAGCGTCCGCTTGGTTCTCTTCATAGCGAGGAAATTGCGAATAGCTGTTTACCATCATCTTGTTTATGTTGGTAAAATCAACCGCTTCACCTGCCATATTAGTAACTGACACAGTTGGAACTTTTAGGCCATTCATACGGTAATCAAGGACTAAATCAGTTTCTACTTTTGGTGTAGCCGCAGACGAGTCTTCAAACATTAACATGCTCATGGTGCGGTCATACGAATCTTCTGAGGCTTTTGAATGTGACCAATCAGCAGTGATGGTTAAGTTATCAATCACCCAAGTGGCGTTTAAACCCAAAGTTAAGGTTTCGCTTTCGCTGGTTGCATCATCCGCCATATTAAGTATATGTAGAGGGTTAACACCAGAACTGCCGTTGCCCGCAATACAAGGAGCTTGAACTTTACCGTCAGTTATTGCGTTACATGAATCAGCGGGATCATATTCAGCAAATGGTGTAGCTAACGAAGCATAATAAGTACCGCCAATGATTGAATAACCTACTTCATCATTACCAACAACTGTAGGGTCGCGCAATTCAACACTGCGTAAATGTTCAGTTGAATTAATACTTCCAAGACCTTGAACTTGAATACCTCGGTCCCAAGCTTTTGAATCAAAAGTGGAGTAAAATGCATCGGCTTTAAGAGTAAAATCATCGGTTGGTTGCCACACAATTGCAGACATCACACCATTACGCTCATCTTCACCACCGCGCGACATCATTTCAAAACCACCGCTATAGGCAAAACAGCCGTTTTCACGCCAGTAAGGGTCTGTTTCTTCATTGCCGCAGTTGCTTAAACCTTGAAGGCCATCATATCTAACTTGATTGTAGTCAAAGTTGTAGCCAACAAATTGGGTTGAAACACGTGGCTGGAATAAACGAGCAAAACCGACTGCAACACCTAAGGTGTCATCTAATAATTTAGTTTGGAAAGAGGCGCTAAATCTGTGGCCAACTTCAACTGTATCAGGGTGATCATCTGAACGTGAGTTGGATGTTAGCTGCAAATTAAAGTTTCCCTTGAAATCATCAGCCATAGCCAAAGGGTTGGCAGTAACTAAGTCTATCGTACCTGCCACACCACCTTCGATTAATGAAGCTTTTTGCGATTTGTGCACTTGAGCTGTACTGATTAATTCAGAAGGAAACTGAGAAAACTCGACACTACGACCACCAGCAGTGGATACTTGCTCACGTCCGTTTAACGTGGCAAATACATATTGACCAGACAAACCACGAATATTTAATTCACTCGCCTGACCACCATTACGAATAGCAGTAACACCAGCTAAACGAGATAATGCATCAGAAATTGACAAATCAGGCAGTGAACCCAAATCATCCGCGGTAACCGCATCGACCATAGTATCAGAGAACCGCTTGATATTAACTGACTCGATTAAACTACGGCGCATACCCGTTATTTGAATAACCTCAGTATCTTCCTGCTCTTCAGCGCCTTGTTCTAGCTCTGCTTTAACATCATCTACTTCTTGTGCATGTAAAGAAGTCATGGTCATACCGCCGGTTAACAAAGCTAAGGTTAACAAGCTGGGTTTGAATTGGCTCATATGCATCTATCCTCAAACTCTTTTTTATTGTCAAATTAAAATGTGTATTCCACCTACTTGTTCAAAACAGAAGTTTGAGCAAGTGGATTCTTGATTAATTGCATAATAACCAAGCCGTGGTTAAGAAATGGTTAAGAAAAAACTATTTTTCCTTAACCATTTCTTAACCAGTGTTTTTGTAAGCTAACAACAATGTCCAAAGTGGGCGCATTTTTCCGAACTGATTTTCAGCACTGGAGTTTAAACATTATGATAAATAAAATGATACCAGTCTCTGTTATCGCTGCTGCTATAAGCAGTGTGCTAACAGGCTGTAACGTGTCAAATGAAAAAGGGTTAGATGAGGTTGATAATGTCAGCCAAGTAGATACAGGCTTAGTCTGTTCATATCCAGACACAATTAAAACAGATAGTTTTGGTTCCGTTATTCTTGATGAGAATGGCAACCAACAATGTGAAAGGGTCGCATTAGTTTGTTCAGGGCAAAACTACAATCCAATTTCACATGCTTGTGAAGCCAAAGGACGCCATCCAAATGCACCTCTTGAATTGGCGCAAGCCATTCCTTCATATTCAGAACAAGAAGGTGAACAGTTTGCTACTTTGTTTTTCTGGCGCGAAGGCCTAACTGAAGCGAACGATGTTATTGGTGACGGTACTGACGACTTAATTATTCATGCATGGAACAATGCTGATTGTAACGCCTACGACCCAACGTATTTTGAGGAAGGTGCTACACAAGATCCTGAAAATAATGACTACTGGGGAACAGATTGGCAAACTGGGGTAAAACCTGATGGCTTAGATCCAAACTACGGCGTTTATTGGACATTCCGATTGCTGCCTGAAAATACTGGCTGTTTCAACTTTATTATCCATGAAGGTAGCACTAAATCACCGATAGAAGCTGACATGCGTGGCATAGTTGACTCTCGTAACTCTGACCGCATGAACTACGTTGCAGTTGGCTCGACTAATCAACCTGTAGCATCATTTTACCCTTATTACAGTGAAGCTGGAGATCCAACTGACGGTTTACGTGAAATCAATACTGATCTAGCTACCCACTGGTTTGATAAAGATGTGGTGTTATTTAACGATGACAATGCACAAACCATTCGTTTGTATTACTCACAAACTATGCCAAAACTTTTCCCAGGTGAAGGCTATCGTGGTGTACCTTACGTCGAGTTTGTTCGTAACGAAAATGCGTTAACTGCAGAGCAGCAAAGCCGAGCTATGTATCGTAGTGGCATGACTACTTTTGTTGCTGCTGAAAGCATTGAGCCGGCTATTGCCAAACAAATGTTACAATCGCGTATTGTCGCCGTAGCCTTAGATGCAAATAACGAACAAATTTCTGGCAACCTAGTACAAACAGCGGGTGCAATCGACGCACTTTACACCATGGGTGAAAACGATGCTGATGAAGCTTCATTAGGCATCATTTATGATGGCGACATGGTTACTGCATCAGTATGGGCACCAACTGCATCTGACGTTAAGTTAAAACTTTACAATGATATGGATAGCAGTGGGAACTACAGCTCAACTGGCGAAATGGCAATGACCTTTGACGATACCACTGGTATTTGGTCATACACAGGCAGTCGTGCTGATTTAGACAGAAAGTTATTCCGCTATAACATTAGTGTTTATCACCACTTAAATGATAATTTCGAAAACTACGAAGTTATTGATCCATATGCAGTCAGTTTAACCACCAATGGCCGCTATGCACGCTTTGTTGACTTAAATGACGAAGACTTAAAACCAGAAAATTGGGACACACACACAATCCCAACCATAGAAAACGTTGAAGATGCTATTGTTTATGAAGGGCATATTCGCGATTTTTCAATTATGGATGAATCTACCCCTGCCGCACACAGAGGTAAATACCTTGCATTTACACACAACGACTCAGCACCTGTTCAGCACTTAAAATCTTTAGCAGACGCAGGCTTAACTCACTTCCAAGTATTACCAGCTAACGATATCGCTACAATTGATGAAAATACGGCAAATCGTATAGAACTTGACGATACTGTTGGTGATTTATGCGCAGTTAACGAAAATGCACAAGTTTGTTCAGTTGCTCAAGATAATGTCATTATCAGAGACCTGTTAGATAACTACTCAGCAACTAGCGAACGTGGCCGCCAATTGTTAAACGACCTAAAAGACTTAGATGGCTTTAATTGGGGTTATGACCCATATGCGTTTAATGCGCCTGAAGGCAGTTACGCGACTAACCCAGAAGATACTTCACGCATAGTTGAAATGCGTGCCATGGTACAAGCTTTACATGAAATGGGTTTACGTACCTCGTTAGACGTTGTTTATAACCACACTAGCTCATCTGGCTTGTGGGATAATTCAGTGTTAGACAAAATTGTCCCTGGCTATTACCAAAGGTTAAATACTGAAACTGGTGACGTATTAGGTGACTCTTGCTGCCAGGACACGGCAACTGAACACAAAATGGCCGCTAAGTTAATGTCGGACACTTTAGTTTCTTGGGCAGTTAACTTTAAGTTTGACGCTTTCCGCTTCGACTTAATGAACTTAGTTATGAAAGAAGCTATGTTGGATGCAAGAGACGCAGTAACTGCCGTTGACGCAGATACATACTTCTATGGTGAAGGTTGGTCATTTGGTCCAGTGCAAGCCGAAGGGGCAACTCAGGCAACTATGGCTGGTACTTCTATTGGTTCCTTCTCTGATGTACAACGTGACGGCGTGCGTAACGGTGCATTGTTTAACTCTGATGGCAACGGCAATGACGTTGACAATATACGCATTGGTTTAGCAGGTAACATTTCTGATTACACCTTTAAATCAGCCAGTGGTGTATTTGCAGAAGCCAATACCTTTAATAAACCAGGTCAATCACAAGATCCAGCAGATACCATCAACTATGTTGATAAGCACGACAACGAAACTTTATGGGATCAATTACAATACTCATTAGGAGACGACTGGAGTGCATGGGATCGTGCACGTGCACATGTAGTTGCAGGTTCATTCCCATTATTGAGCCAAGGTATTCCATTTATGCAAATGGGTTCAGACCTATTGCGTTCAAAATCAATGGACAGAAATACTTACAACTCCACTGATTATTTAAATAAAGTTGATTTCACCAAAACAACTAATAATTGGGGTGTGTCATTACCAATTGAGGTAACTAACTACGACAGAACGGTCGAATTGCTGAAAAACTCAAATATCCAAGTAGACAGCAGTGAAATTAGTTTCGCGTCTGATGCATATAAAGAGTTATTAAAAATCCGTTCAGGTAGCAAGCTATTCCGTTTAAATACCGCAGAACAAATTAAAGACCGTGTTGGTTTCCACAATGTAGGTGCAAGTCAAACTCACGGTGTAATTGTTATGAGTATTGACGATGGTGCTGGTTGTTTGTTAGCAGTACAAGACTTCGAAGGTAACTGTGACCAAACAAACACGGATAATCTACGTGCCGATTTAGATGCTAATTACGATGCTGTGGTTGTTGTATTTAATGGTACTCAGTCTGAACAAACTATGACAATTCCAACGGCAACTGGCTTTGCGCTACATTCAATACAGCAAGGCTCTGCAGATAATACAGTTGCATCGTCTAGCTTTAGCTCAGATGCAGACAACGGCTTCTTTACTGTGCCTGCGTTAACAACCGCTGTATTTGTTAAAAACCAAGATGGTGTTCAAGGTGCTGGCTTAAGTGCACTTGCAACAGTTGGTCGTCCAGACGTACCGCCTTATGGTGCTACTGAGTTGTATCTAGTTGGCTCAATTTCAGACCCGCAATGGACTCATTTAGAGGCTTACAAAATGAGCTTTGTTGGCAACTCTAGCTACGCAATCACAACTCAATTAGATGCAGGTGACTACAACTTTAAAGTATCAGCAGATGGTTGGGCATATCCAAACATTGGTGACGGTGGTGACGCTGGCGAAGTACAAATCAGCCTCGGCGAGAACTATACATTGCGTATTGATGGTGGCAGTGGTGATATTCAAATGAATATTGCTGAAGCGGGTGAATATACCTTTATTCTAAACGGTTCTGACCGCAATGCACCTAGCATTATGGTTAAACCTGCAGCTGATAAACCTAAATTCGCAGCAACCGCTTATATCCGTGGAACGGTAAATGCGAACGGCGGCTGGAATACAGAAGATCCAATGTTATATGTTGGCAATGGTAAATATGTTACCTCGATATATCTAGAATCTAATGATGACAACTATATGTTTAAACTAGCGTCGGAAGATTGGGGTACTATCAACCTAGGCGCAAGCAACGCGACAGTTACGCTTGGTCAGGCGTTAACCCTCAGTGGCACTGATAATGGCGATATTGCACTGCCAATTACAGAATCAGGAGACTATGTATTTGAGGTGGATGCAACTGACCCAGCAGCGCCAATATTAACCGTAAGCAAAGAAACCTTACCTTATACTGGTGAAACAGCTCATTTACGTGGCTTTAACGGCGACTGGGGTACTCCATACAGCTTCACCTACTATGGCGCTGGTTACTATGGCTTAGACGTAAAAGCAACTGCAAGCACAGAGTTCAAAATCGCAGATGCAAATTGGGCAAATATTAACTTTGGTATGGATGAAGACTGGAGTACAGGTACATTTGGTAGCAGTTACGCCCTGTCTAATGGCGGTGCCAACATTAACCTTAACGTATCCAACGATACAGACTTACGCATGATAATGCATGTTACTGACGACACTAGTAACACAGCAACATTGCAAGTCATCAATATCGCTGAGTATGACTACTAATTAAACTTTGGAAATCCCCCGAGCATGGATGCTTACTTCCAAAAAGCGCTAATAAATTTAGCGCTTTTTTATTGGTTTTTACTATTTTTTCTAGATAGTTAACAAAATCCCGCTAGACTTAAGTTAAACGGATAAAACTATAATCGGGTTGGCGTGTTCAGCTTTATCAAACAACAGTTCATAAAATATTGCCAAAGTGGCATCCCTGAATATGCAGATACAGAAGATCGCCGCCGCATTATGATCATCAACTTGTTTGCACTGGTCGGCAGTAGCTTAACCTTAGTTATGGGTTTGCGTGCTTGGTCTGAAGCAAATTTTTTATTAGCCATAGTGCTAAATGTTGCTGCTGTAGTATTTTTATCCGCCCACTTATGTATTAGATTTTCTTCCGATTATAAACTACCAGCACGTTTAGTACTGTATTGCTTAACCATGTTAATGCTTTATCTGGTTTATTCTGGTGGCGTGGATAACACTGGATTACTTTGGGTATACATACTACCGCCAGTAGCATTATTTCTAGGTGGATTATCAACAGGCGTAGTTAATATTATACTATTTAGTTGTTTAAGCTCGTTTTTACTTTACTTTGATGCTGGTCAGCTAATGACAGCAGAATACACAGACAGTTATAAACTTAGGTTTATCTTGTCGTTTTTTACCGTAACTTTTTTGTCTTGTTGTTACGAATACTCACGAAAAGCCTCTTATCAACATATTCAGAGTTTAAGCGACAAATTTGAATTGATGGCTAAAACAGACTCGCTTACCGGTTTGGCCAACCGCCGCGAAATGATGGAACAAATCCAAAAAGAATACGCACGCATTAATCGCAATAACGACACTTTATGCCTTCTGCTATTGGATGTTGATAGGTTTAAATTGATAAACGATGGTTATGGGCACGACGTTGGTGATCTTGTACTGCAACAATTGGCCAAAACCTTGACAGAGAACTTAAGGACGCACGATTTAGTCGCTCGTTGGGGTGGCGAAGAATTTTTAGTTATGTTGCCCGAAACCAATCATCAACAAGCGGTCGAGGTTGCTGAAAAGCTGTTGGACAAAGTGGCGACACACAATTTTGAGATTAAACATTTTCGTAAACAAGTAACTGTGAGTATAGGTGTTACTGAGCTACACAATCAGCAAACCATAACCAGCGCTATTGCTAAGGCAGATAAATACCTATATCAAGCAAAACAAAGTGGTCGTAATAAAGTGTGTTACGAGGCTCTAGAGTCTGTATAAAACACTAGGGCCTGTTGATCTTTCGGGTACAATTTTGCAGCAGTTTGTTTGGTATTTATACAAGGCATAGCGATTGAAGTGTAGTGAGCTACATAAATGAGCTATAACGCAGAAGAAATACCAAACAAACGCTGCCCTTCGGGTTCGTCCTAAATGCTTTTTACTCTTTGTTGCAGCATTTTGACTTAATCCATTAGGCCTTCAATGCTGCGCCTTGATTAAACAGCATTTAGTTAGAACAAAATTTGTCCACGAAAGATCAACAGGCCCTAAGACCGTCTCGCTATCTTAACGGTGGAACGGTTGATGCCATATTCACGTAGCTTATTTGCAATCGCTGTATGGCTCAGTCCAAGCTTACTAGCAAGCTGACGAGTGCTAGGATAATACGGATAAAGCTTGCGTAACAAAGTGCTCTCAAACTGTTTAACAGCTTCGTCTAAGCCATTTTCCAAATAGTCTTGAACGGTTAATAACTCATCCTCTTGCTGATCTTCTTCGATATGAATATTGGCCAACTGTATGCACTGTTGATCAGATAAAACCACGGCTTGGCGTAATACATTATGTAACTGAGATGCATTGCCAGGCCAACTATACTCTGTTAGACGCTTAATAACATCATCCGCGATATCAATCGGCGCAATACCTGAATCTAAACAAATCTGTTCAACAAATAATTGGCTTAACTCTGCAACATCCTCCAGACGCTGACGCAAATTAGGCACCACTAACTTACTGTCAGCAAGCTGATAAAACAAATGTTCATTAAAGGTTCCCTGCTGCAAAGCCAAAGTTAAATTATTATTGGCTGACGCATATAACTTCACCTGCTGCAATTTGTTGCGGTTGCTTAACAACCAGGCTAACACGTTTTTTTGTTGGGCCGCACCTAACCTATCAATATGCTTTAAGTATAAGCCACCGCAAACATCCAAATTAACTTTAGTCAGTTGTGTGGACACATCATCAGCAGTTAATTCAACCACAATCAGCGCTTTGTTATTGGTTGAACTTAAAGCGTGCATCAACTCAACAACAAGGCCTTTGCCTACACCAATTTCACCAACCAATAAAACTGGCTGTAAATTAGCGGCTAGTTTTTTGCCATCACGCACCACTTTGCGCATTGCCGCTGACTGCTGCACAATTGAGTTACAAATCGCATTGGCTTTTTGCTCGTTTGGATATTGTGAATGACCATTAATGAAACGAATGGTTGCGCCAGCAAAACCTTGTAGTCCTTTATTGTTGTTTAACCACACTGGTTGTAGCTCAAGTTGGAAAGTCTGCTCTGCGACTTCAGCAACGGCCAACAAACGTTCTTTTGGTTGCTTATCTAACCACTTTTGTAAATTAAAACCTTTTATCCAATCAAACACATGTATTAAGTCATGTTTCAATAAGCGAGAAAAATAACCATTTGCACTAGTACTTAACCGAATAAGTTCGCCGCTGGCTGAAACAGTTAACCATTTTTCAGTCGTTGAGATTAACTGGTTTTGGTATTCTGCTGATTCTAATTCCAAAGGCATAAATGCCACTTTTAAAACATCCGATACGCCGTTAATACGACGAATTTCCGGCATTAAGTGTTGAAACTCAGCAAATTCAATATTCGGGAAATGAATAAACAGTTTGTTCGTATGCACCTCAATACCTTGCAAATCAATTTGATGCCGAACCAAGATTTCCAATACATCTTGGGTGATGCCTAATCTGTTTTCACATCGAATTTCAAGTCGCATATCTGACTCTACTAATGCCTAATGACCAAAATTAGTTTAAGCTTAGTTCATTGATTTAAAATTCGCTATTTGCGGCATATGTCTGAGCCACTACAAACAAAAGTTGAACAAACACTCAACCAGCTGATAAGTAAAATTAGTCAGTTGAGTTACCAAGAAAAAATTATCAGTTTGTTACAGTTTCATTCTAGCTATGCCTGCCAGTCTGAAGAGCTGCAAGACTATGCAAACGAAACCCAACAGTTAATCGAACAATGTTTTGCACACAATAATGAACGACTGTTTGATCGATTAAATGATCAGCTTGAATTGTTGGCAAAATGTGCCATTAACCAAAAAATTGAAGATATATCAAACAAAAGTAATTATGCGAGTAGACTTGGCCAAATGCACAAAAAGCTAGCAGAGTATCGCCAATATCTAACAAAGTTTGATGATCAAATTAGACTAAACCCAACACTACCAGACAATCATCAACTAAGAGTTCGCCGCCAGCGTTGTTTAGATGCGATTGAGAAACTGGAAACACAAATCAGTCGATTTGAACAAAAACGTAATTTTTATTAACCTGCGAATAACGAACTCGGAGTCTTCACATGTTTATACGCATCCTAATCTGTTTATTCACTGCAAGCTTATTTTTGTCTATGCCTGCCCGAGCTGAATTTGATTTACCCGGCAAAGCAACCTTGGTATACCCTTCAGGGTTAGAAAAATCCGTCGACTTTGGTTTTAGTTTTAAAATGACAGATGAAGGTACAAAATTTAGTGCCGGTACGTCTAGCGTATCCGTCAGCCAAGTACCAGAGCAATACACCTTAGCCCTTTATCTACATAAAGATGAATTTATTTGGGTTTCAGAATTCTCTCAAGGTTACTTCTCTACCTTTACTTATAAAATTGGCGAGCACTTAATCGAATTACGCAAAGCGCCAGAGCGCAGTATCAAGGGTAAATATGAACTTGTGATTGACGGTAAAATATCCTTATTTGATAGCAATACCATTCAGCTCGATTTTATTTTTAATAGTGATGGCATTAAACGTATTGTGCCACGCGGCGCGATTAAAAACATTGGTCAGCTGAAATAAGAAACTATTGCTTTATAGCACTGTCTATAGTCGCTATACTCATTTCCTTAAACCTATTTGGCCGTAATTAATAAATTTGAATAAAGTTATGTTAAAAAAACTAATCTGTATTGGCGCTATCTGCATGTTGTCTGCATGTGCATATAAAATTGATATTCGCCAAGGAAACTATATTGAAAAACGAGATGTTGCTAAATTACGTCAAAACATGAATAAAGATCAGGTGATATTTGTTTTAGGTAAACCTGTGTTAAAAGATACCTTTAGCGACGAAAAATGGTATTACGTGTACCAAGTTGACTACGGTGATGGCCGTGAAACAAAACGAATGGATTTAATTTTAAACTTTGAAGACGGTAAATTAGTTGATATGTCTGGTACTGTAGATAAGCCAGAAGAATTCGCACAATCAATCGACGAATAAACACTTGCAAATAAGTTAAACGGCAAACCAGCACACAAACTGGTTTGCCCGAGAACGACTCACACAATAATCGCCCTCACACTTACACACAACAGACTTAAACAACTAAATAGGATTAATCGTTTAAGTCGATGTCTATAATAATGAAAGTCAGTCAAAAATGGAACACTTATATTCAAAATGAATTAAGACATCGTACCACAGTGCGACAGCTTCATATTTCACTTACAAAAAGCTAACTTTTAGACAACCTAATTACACCAGTAATATCACTTAATATCGCATATAGAATAGGCAGTAACAAAAGTGTAATAACGGTTGAAAACAAGATCCCAAAAGCTAACGACACTGCCATGGGGATTACAATTTGTGCCTGTAAACTAGTCTCAGAAACTATTGGGATCAAACCAAAGAAAGTTGTTAGCGAGGTTAACAATATTGCTCTAAAACGTTTAGCGCCCGCTTGCTGAATTGAATTCAATAAAGTTTCACCTTGACGGCGAGCTCGATTAATAAAATCAACTAAAATAAGCGAGTCGTTAACTACAACCCCCGCCAGTGCGATAACACCAAAAAATGACAGTATACTGACCGACAGTCCTAACAGCATATGACCAATCACAGCACCTAAAATCCCAAACGGAATAACAGACATAATAATAAAAGGCTGGCTATAAGATTTAAGCGGGATGGCCATCAGTGCATAAATTGCCACAAGTGCAAATAAAAACCCGATGCCTAAACTGACCATAGCTTCTTGCTCTTCTTTCGAGGCTCCGAACAATTCGAATTTAACCTCAGGAAATTGTTTTAGAATATCAGGAATAACTTGATCTGAAACTTGGGTAGCAATTTTGCCTGGTTCAGCGACCGCTTTATCTACTTTCGCGGTAACACTGACTGATCTTTGATAATCAATACGCTGAATAGAAGAATAACCACTCGCCATACTAAACTCAGCAACAGTGGCAAAAATAGCCCGTTTGCCATTGGGTAAATCCACCCACATATGTTCTAGGTTTTGGATAGATTGACGCTGCTCACGTGGATATCGCACCATAACTTTAATTTCTTCGTCGTCGCGTTGAATACGCTGTACTTCAGCACCATAAAATGCGGCTCGAACTTGGCTAGACAAATCAGCCAATTGCAAGCCCAAGGCAACCCCAGCTGGTTTTAGCGATAACTGAATTTCATCTTTACCACCCGTGTAAGAGTCATCAACATCATAAACACCTTGATAAGTTTGCAGACGCTCTTTGAGCAATTGTGCAGCGGCAGCAATTTGTTCAGTATTGTCACTTCTAAATAAAAACTCTAAGTCAGCACCAGCACCGCCTTGTATTGAACCATCAAAACTGACCGAACGTACCCCGGCTAACTCACCAAACTGCTCGCGCCAATAATTGGCCACTTTGACCCCATCAATTTTACCGCTGTAATCTCGATTTAATTCAGCCCAAATAAGTCCAGTTGTCTGCCCTGTATTAAAAGCTGAGCTATGAGCAATAACCTGCTGATCTAACTCTGAATAATGGGCTTGATGTACTTGATATAATGCTTGTTCCAAACGCGCAATCGCTTGATTGGTTACCACATCCGGCGTGCCATCTTCCATTGTTATGCTAGCTTGCACATAATCACTTGGTAAATTTGGGAAAAAGACAAAACGCACCGCACCTGAAGCAACCATACCAACAGTGATAATTAAAAAGGCGAAAAAACCAGCCAACACTGTGTAACGAAAATGAATACACTTAGCTAAAAATGGTGAATATTTAGTGTCGATGAAATGATTGAGTTTACCATTTACGCCATTGCGCACTTTAGCTAATAGGGTTTTACCCTCGGCGTCGTTCGCTACTTTATGGCTACGGCTGACCAAATGCGAAGGCAAAATCCATTTAGATTCAACCAAAGAAAATACCAAACACAAAATCACCACCATACCAATAGAAGCCCAAATCGGTGATGATGCGCCTGGCACCAACAGCATAGGAATGAATGCAACTATGGTGGTTAACACACCAAAAGTTGCGGGCACAGCCACTTGGTGCGCGCCCCGAACAACATTTTGCGCTGTGTTACCATGTGTTTGCACAGTGTTGTGGACACTTTCACCTATGATAATAGCATCATCTACCACTATGCCTAGAACTAAAATAAACGCAAATAAGCTGATCATATTGATGCTGACATCAACGTGCGGCATCACAGCCAGCGCACCTAAAAAACAGACAAATAGGCCAACAATCACCCATAATGCGAGTTTAAGTTGGAGAAAAATCGACAGGATAAAAAAGACTAATAAAGCGCCCATCATCATGTTATTTAACATTAATTCTAGGCGACCATTTAAGTAATACGAACTATCCCCCCAAACTGCCAATTTAACCTCGCTTGGTAAAGATGGTTCGGCTTGTTTGATATAGTCTTTAACTGTTTGTGATATCTGCAAGTCATTTTGGTTACCCACAGAGTTAACTTGAATACCAACACTTGGTTGACCATCAAAATTAGAAAAAGCTTCGCGTTCAACAAAACCGTCTTTAATTGTCGCAACATCCGCCAATATAACTTTAGTGCCATTGGCGCGCTGGATGATAACAATTTTGGCAAAATCAGCTGCATTGTAAGCTTGATTATCAGTACGAATTAAAATGTCACCATTGCTACTTTTAATGGTTCCGCCTGGCATTTTTATTGAAGATGCCCTAACTTTTTGCACCACCTGATTTAAACTTAAACCATAAGCCACAAGCTTTTCTTGACTAATTTCAATACCAATTTCATATTCTCGAGCGCCCACTACCTTAGCGGATGAAATACCAGGTAATTGGACTATTTCATCACGTAATTGATTAGCATAAGCTTTCATCATTTGCTCAGACACACGGCCATACACTTGCAGCCATAACACAGCTTGTTCAGGTTTAACTCGGTAAATAACTGGCTTTTCTGTGTTATCAGGTAAACTCGGTATCGCATCTACCTGCACTTTAACTTCATTGAGTAGCTCAACAACATCGTATCCCTCTTCAACATCTATGATGACTCGAGCTAGCCCCTCTTGGGCAATCGACTCAATTTTTTTAATACCTTCAATACGTTTAACCGATTCTTCTACTTTAAGTACTACCCCTTCTTCAACTTCCTGCGGTGCCGCCCCCAAATACGGAATTTGCACGTGAATTTCATCGAGCTGAATGGTCGGAAAAGATTGTTTTCGAATGGTGAATACTGAATAAATGCCTGCCAACACTATACTGATCATCAATAAGTTTGCAGCGACTGGGTTATTGACAAACCAAGCAATCAGTCCTCGTTTATATGCTTGAGTTGTCATCTAGTCAGTTCCTTTTGTTAAGCGGATACGCATACCGTCAACTGGTTTACTTAAAGCAGATACAACCAAAAGGTCATTAGGCTCCAACCCTTTATCCACGTAGATATAATTAAGCTCTTGATGGACTATGTTTGGTGTTCGAATGCGCAATACATCACCATTGACAACTAACAACTGCTGCCGTGGCGTTAATAAACTACGCGCAACACGAAACACTTGTTCAGTTTGCTCTAGAGTGATTTTAGCTTTAACAAATTGACCAACAGCAAGTGGATAGGCATGTGAATTAGCCAAATTGTATGGATCGTTAATTTGTGCAACGGCATAAATAATTTGTGTATCACTTTCAACTACTTGTTCAATTCGAGCTAATTGAGCTGTCCAGCGCTGAGGTTGAGCCAAATTGTTGAATAATTCGACTGATATTGGTGCAATTTGCACCGCATTTGTTTGTGGTAAGTGAGGTTTTAACTTTTGATATTGAGCCAAAGTCAGTGGTAAACGAATTTCAGCCACATCCGTGGCAATTACTTTTGCTACGGCAAAACCTGTGGTTACATAGTCTCCAAGACTAACTTTTCGCTCTACCACGACACCCTTGTACGGCATACTAATTTTAGTACGTTTAAGTTCACGCTCTGCCCTATCTAACTGCGCTTTGGCAAATTCAACATTGGCTGTTTGCGCAGCTATTTGTGGTTTTCTAAGCGCTAAGTCGCTTGCTTGGTCACCGTAGGCTTGCCATTCAACTTTCGCCACATCACCACGGGCTAATTCTTCTTGTAAATTAGCTTGTGCTAAACTCAAGTTGGCTTTAGCGGATTTAACATCTGCGAGATAATTTGATTGAGAAACCTCAACTAACACAGCGCCTTCTTCTAGGAAAAATCCCGCATCAAACTGCTGTGCTATTTTATCTATCTTGCCACTAATTTGGCTGCTTATTATCGTTGTTTGTTTAGCTTGAACGATTGCTTGGCTGTCGATAGAAAAAGGCCAAGCTTGTTTATTTAACACCTCAGTCGCAACCAATGGCGGCGCATGCTCCAACGGCTTTTGTTCCGGCGGCGTAGCCTGCATTTGTAAAATTTTAAAAACAATCGCAGCGAAAACAAGAATGAGAACAGGCCAAATAAATCGCCAAGGAAGATTTTTAGTATTCAAGACAGTTTCCTTAATGAAGGTTAATTTGATTTCTGATTTAGCATTAAATACGTTGATAAATAGATTTCGGCTTATTTATAACCTTATTTTCATCTATAAGTAACACTTGGCTGAAATAATCATGAAAAAAGATAAACTGGATAAAAATCAGCCTAGTGCGTAAATTAAATTTATTGCTATACTAAAGTTGGTTTTGCGTGATAAGCATCAGCTAGACCTTGCTCATGGTATAGAAATTGTATCAATTTAATTGCACGCTAAATGTATCAAAGTCTTCCATTAATAAACTAAAGGGATCGAGTATGAGCCTGAAGAAACAATTTTTAAAATCTAAGCCTGTATGTAAAGTGACTTTTCGCTTAACTGCAGAGCAAGCGCAACAAGCAGACAATGTTTTTCTTGTTGGTGATTTCAACGAATGGGACGAGCAATCTACCCCAATGAAACGTCTTAAAAATGGCGATTTCAGCTTAAACATGGATTTAGAATCTGGTAAAGAATACCAATTCAAATACTTGTTAGACGGTGGTGTTTGGGAAAATGATTGGGATGCTGACAACTACGCACCATCTCCAGTCGGCGGTACAGACAACTCAGTTGTAAACTGTAACGCTTAAGATACTCCGCTATATTATTGTACTCGTATCAGGCTAGTAACACGCAGCTAGCCTGCTTTTCTGCTGTTGTTTCTCAACATATCAATTCGTTTCAAGCAAATAGCTATTTGTTATAACAAAAAAGCACTTCTTTTTCTGCACTTTAGGTATAAGCTTAGAAACCAATACATCTTCCAATAACGACAACGAAGGATATATTTAAATGAAATTTTTCGAAGATAATTCACTATCTATTGGTAATACCCCGCTAGTAAAATTAAACCGCGTAACTTCTGGTAATGTTTACGCTAAAGTAGAAGCTCGCAACCCAAGTTTTAGTGTTAAGTGTCGTATTGGCGCAAATATGATTTGGGACGCTGAGAAAAAAGGTTTATTAGCTCCTGGTAAAGAAATTGTTGAGCCAACTTCTGGTAACACAGGTATTGCATTAGCATTCGTTGCTGCATCACGTGGTTACAAACTAACTTTAACTATGCCTGCGACAATGAGTTTAGAGCGTCGTAAATTATTAAAAGCTTTAGGTGCAAACATTGTATTAACTGAAGGCCCTAAAGGTATGAAAGGCGCAGTTGCTAAAGCAGAAGAAATTCGTGATTCTGATCCAAGCAAATACGTGTTATTACAACAATTCGAAAACCCAGCTAACCCTGAAATCCATGAAAAAACCACAGGTCCTGAAATTTGGGAAGCGACTGACGGCCAAATCGATATTTTCGTAGCTGGTGTTGGTACTGGTGGTACTATCACAGGCGTTAGCCGTTACATCAAAAATACTCAAGGCAAAGCAATTCAATCAGTTGCGGTAGAGCCAACAGATTCACCAGTAATTGCACAAGCTAAAGCAGGCCAAGATTTAACACCTGGTCCACACAAAATCCAAGGTATTGGTGCTGGTTTTATCCCTGGTAACTTAGATTTAGATTTAGTTGATGCTGTTGAGCAAGTTTCTAATGAAGAGTCTATGGCAATGGCACACAGATTAATGAAAGAAGAAGGTATCTTAGCAGGTATTTCTTCTGGCGCAGCCGTTGTTGCAGCCGCTCGTTTAGCTGAAAAACCAGAGAACAAAGACAAAAATATCGTTGTTATTTTACCAAGCTCTGCAGAGCGCTATTTAAGCAGCCCATTATTTGCAGAAGTATTCACTGATGCTGAATTAGTGCAGTAACATTCTGTATATTTTATATAGAAAAACATTTTTTGAAGCGACTCACTTGAGTCGCTTTTTTATTAGCCATTTTTTATCTTAAAGGTTTTTGTTGTATAGCCTTTACAATCTTTCAAGTTGCTACGACAATGATGGTTATGGTACTTAAAAAATAAGCTTTGGATGCTATGTTAAAACCCAACTTTTTTCCTATCTCTACTTTAATTGCTTTGACTTTATTGTTAACCGCTTGTGGCGACAAAGCACCAGAAAACGAACAACCAGGCCCAGCCGCAATCGCATTTTTCGAAGCTATTTATAATCAAGATGATTTAAACGCCGCAGTTAAATTAGCAACCCCTCAATATGGGCGTATTTTAGAGTCTTACCACAGTGCTAAAAGAGTACAGAGTGTTTTATTTAATCGCCGTTATGATTCAGTACAAATTGAAGAAGACAAAGCACAAATGGGTCGTTCTTTAATTCCAGCTAGCGCTAAAAATGCCACAGTGTCGCTGATGTTAGATGGCACCTATGATGGCAACCGCCACCGCGACATTAAATATGTTGTTATGGTTAAACAACAAGGCAAATGGTTGGTAGATAAACTAAAAGCGGATGTTTATAGATAATAAATTTTCTGGGCTTTGGTGCTAGCGGCATTCCACTAATAGCTTGAAATCAAGTGCTATACTCGGAAACTTCTGGCGCATAACTTTCGCAAAACCGCTGTGTTTAGAGGCGACTATTCATCCATGAATGCGAGACCCTGTCGTCTTCCATGACTCCACCTCATTCAGCTGCGAAGCGGTGCTTCGGTCTTCATTCGCCCATAAAAAAGAAATTTTGCTCTAAGTTATTGCCCCAGCATTTTCCAACCAATTGAGTTATAGCTAAAAACAAACTTGACCATCCTTGCACATCCTAATACCCCATAGCTACCCCTTCACGCCGCGGATCAGCCCCGCCAGTTAATTTACCACCTTCAACCCATATACCATGTAGGCCACTATTTAAATCACGCACCACCACCTCGTGGCCTAACCCCGAAAAATAAGCCGCTTGCTCAACTAAACTAGTACCAGCCTCAACTGCTGTAGAGCCGTTTAAATTAGTAATTTTTGGCAAATCAATCGCAGATTGAATATCTAATTGCCAATCAATCAAGCCAATTAAGGTTTGGCTAACATAATTAATAATGCGCGCGCCACCAGGTGAGCCTAACGCACCTTTAAAGTTATTTTGCTGGTCAAACACAATAGTCGGCGCCATAGAGCTGCGCGGACGTTTATTTGCTTCAACTCGATTAGCAATCAGCTGACCAGATTTTTCCGCAGTGAAAGCAAAATCGGTAAGTTGATTATTTAATAAGAAACCTCCGACCATAACAGCTGAGCCAAAAGCCATTTCAATACTGCTGGTCATAGACACGGCATTGCCCCACTGATCAACAATACTGATGTGTGTAGTACTTGGTTGCTGATAAGAAATTCCAGAATAAACGGCAAACAACCCAGCTTCAACGAGTCCCATATCTTTATTTTGATCGATTTGCTGGCGACGTTTGTTTAAGTAGCTATCCGAAAATAACTCATCAAGCGGTACATCAACGAAGTCAGGATCTGCTAGGTAGTGATTTCTGTCAGCAAACGACAATCGCCAAGCTTGCGTGAGCAAATGCAAAGCTTGCGCTGAATTAACCTCATAGTCAGCTAAGTGAAGCGGCTCTAATAATTTGAGCGTAGATAAAACTGTCGTTCCGCCTGATGTTGGTGGTGCAAAACCACACACTTTATAACTGTGATATGGCTGACAAATAGGTTCGCGCCACTTGGCTCGATAACTGGCTAAATCTGTTAACGATAATAATCCGGGGGCAGTTTTACTGTTCTGCACAGCATTAGCTATGTCGCTGGCTAACTGGCCTTGGTAAAAGCCTTGCGCACCTTGCTGGGAAATTAGTCGTAAGCTCGCAGCTAACTCTGGGTTGGTTTTTACAGCCCCTGCTTGTAAAGCTTGGCCTTTAGGGTAGAAATATTCTCGACTGGCAGGCAAGGTTTTTACCCCAGGATTTAACTTCTTGTCGAGCAAACTAGCTAGCCTAGGTGATACCACAAAACCTTGTTCAGATAATTCAATGGCTGATTTAAACAATATTTTCCAAGGTAGTTTACCGTATTGTTTATGCCCCAGTTCAAGCGCAGCAATAACCCCAGGCACTCCCACACTGCGGCCACCAACCACGGCTTGGTGCCAACTCACTGGCTTGCCGTTTTCAAAAAACAATTCACTGGTTGCTTGACTAGGCGCTGTTTCGCGCCCATCCAATCCGGTCAGTTTTTGCTTTTCTTCATCCCAATGCAAAATAAATGCACCACCACCAATGCCAGATGATTGCGGCTCAACTAGTGTCAAAACCATTTGTACGGCAATAGCCGCATCAAAAGCACTGCCACCCAATTTTAACACTTTTAAGCCAGCTTCAACTGCATATGGGTTAGCCGCAACTACCATTGCGTGCTCGCTTGTCACTAAGTTTTTGGCTTTTAATCCAGTTGCAGCTTCAGGATCTCTAGCTTCAATAGCAGTAACTTCAATTTTAGAGCTAGAACTAGAGCTGCAAGACGATAAAAAAGTAACTAAAAAACAAACAGATAAATAAGTAAAAAAGCGTTTAAACACTAAATTGCATACGTATGCAAAAACTATCATTTGGCAATCCTTAAGCACTCAACTATGTTTATAGCTTAATCTTAACGCGCTTAGGATCAAATTTTAACAACTAAAAGGTGAAGGACGATGCAATTGAAACACCATTATTTAACTGCTTTAGCAGCTACCTTAGCACTCTCGGCTTGTAATATAGAAGTTCAGATCGATGAAGATGACAGTACAGATTTCACAACCTATTTAAACTTCGCTGAATTCAAAGATGTGTGCGGAAATTTTTCGGCTACTGATGTACCAATCACAATTTATGACGACACAGGTGCAGTATTTGATGAATTTACTTACACACACGACGGTGACGCCAATACTATAGAAATAGATGTGCCTGGTGACACTTATACATTGGCCTATGAAACAGGCGTAGATACACGAACCTATACAGACTTGCTCAGCGATGAGACATATACGCTCACCATTAGGGGCGATAGTGCAGTAACCTGTGGTTGTCCCACATACTCAGTAACAGTCAATGAAGTAAATATAACAGATATCAACAACCTGACTTTTTCAACTAAGTTTGGAACTCAAACTGGGTCTGCAGGTAGTAACCCTGGCGAATGGCTGTATAATGTAGAAATATGCGCAGACGATCCTGTCATTATCTCAGCCCCTACTATCGGTATGTACAGTTACTATGCCGCAGGTTCCATTACCTCAGATACATCCGTTACCTTAGACAAACAACTCCAGTCACTATCCCCAATGGTTTCTGACCAAAACCTAACCTTGGCTCACTTTCAAACAAACTATTATGATGTAAACAATCATAGTTATGCGCATGTACAATATGCAAACGATGCGTATCACTTCGTTGCTGAAGCTGATTACGATGTCGTTCAATTCAATTATCGCAACGAAACGTCTGCTGCATTACAAGGTTTCAACAACAACACGTCTGACTTAGCTTACTTAAATCCGACTTGGGTAGGTAATTTTCAGAACTATACCAGTGCCGACTTAGCCCCCACCAGCATTCCACTGCAGCCGAGTAATTCGTCACTAGATGTTGAATTGACCAACCAAGAGATATTATTAAGTGGTGATAACTTGCAAGATTTTGATTTTATGGAAATCGTCGCTACGTACAATAACGACAATGGGGAATTTTCGCACGCAGCAATTGTCACCATGCCAATGACAAATCATATCAACCTCGATGCATTATCAAAATTGATGAGTTTAGACGACAAGATGGGTATGTTGTTATTTATCCCTTTTGACGTTGCTGAAACCAATAACTATTCAGACGCACTAAAACGCTTCAAGCTAGGCAAAGATTTGTTAGATGCAAGCGAAGGTTCAACAGAAAACGGTATTATGGTTGCGTTCGGGCCGCAATAAAACGCTGTAACAAAAAACAACTAAGGCTGCTATCTAGCAGCCTTTCTCCTCAATAAATTTTTCCTTTATAATGCAGCGCATCAACATTTATTAACTACTTATTATGCGCCAATTTATTCAAAACCTACCCTGGAAACAATTACCTATTGTCGCCATCTTCATAATAATTTTTACTTTGATGATGCTTATTCCTGAACAAGCGCAAACTTGGTTGCGTTACAACTACACTGAACTACAAAATCAACAAAGCTGGCGCATCATTACTGGGCATTTTATCCACACCAACTGGAATCATTACCTAATGAATACAGCCGCTTTTATCGCTTTGTGGGCACTACACGGTAAATTTTACCAAGCACGTAAAGTATTTAGTGTAGTGATAATGAATGCCTGTTTAATTACAGCTTATGTATACTTTTTTACCGACATCAATATTTATTCAGGCTTTTCAGGCGTGTTGCATGGCTTAATCGTTTGGGGTGCAATTAAAGATATTCAGCACCAAGATAAAACAGGATATTTATTGCTCCTAGGTGTATTTGCCAAAGTGATCTACGAACAATTGTATGGTGCGAGTGCATCAACAGCTTCTATGATCCAAGCCGATGTCGCGGTTGAAGCACATTTGGCAGGTGCTATCGCTGGTTTACTCTACTGTTTTGGCGAACAAATTAAAGAAAAACAGCGACAAATGGAACAAAAAAACCAAACAACTAAATCAAATCAAGATTCGTAGAATCCATGCCAATCGATGTCGGCAACATCTATTCTGTTGTTGCCAATATAATGTAAATAATCACCTGGGTTAATAATAGCGGTTAACTCAGGGTTCACTTCTAATCTATTACCGTTACGCTCTTTAGCTATAGCTAATAACGTGGCATCATGCTTAAGTTTAAAAGCGCTGAATAATTGTCCATAACTAAATGACTTAGGCAAATTCGTCGGCAGTTGCAGAGCGTATTGAGTATCACCAAATAGGCCAGACAACAACTGCTCTTGCACTCTGCTCGCACCAGGGTCTTGCATCGAGCGAACTAGCGACTCGGCGACTTTTGAACTAAAACATTCAATATTTGGACAATGCTCTCGTAACAGCTCCACTTTCGATTCATCGTTAAACCATGCAGTAATATGGCAATCCGCTTTGACTACTTTGCTTAATTTTAGCGCTGTCGTTAAGGTTTGATCATCACCATTTGCATAAATAATCACTTTGTCCGCACGGTTCAGCGCAATTCGTCGCAACTCATTATCTAAGGTGTAACTCGATACTCGGGCGTATTCAAGCCACTCCATATATTCTTGTAATGGATGTTCAGTTTGATATTTATCACACAAGAGTATCTTACGCCCTTGCCTATGTTTATCAGCTAGAATTTGCTCAACCACTTTAGGTGTGACTTGCTCATGATAACCCACCAACACAATATGATTAGTTAAATGTTCAAACTTGCCTGTACCCATTATTTTTCTCCTCATATATAGTGCAATCGACTGCCCTGCTTTACCTAAAAATGCGCCAAATAGCGCAAGTCCGATAGGAATTTGAAATAACCAAACCCAAATGCGTCCACCATCCGTGACAGGACTATAATCGCCATAGCCTACTGTGCTGGTTGTCACAACATAATAGTAGGGATAAACCAACCAGTTGGCTAAATCGACTTCATTGGTAATGAATAAGCCTAGCCAAGTTAAAATAAAGTGCCCCATCACCAACACAACTAATAAAGGCCAAGTAAATTGATGTATGTGGCGTTGAACAATAGAAATCAGTTTATTAAAAATCATGCTTCAACCATTTCCTTATGCAGTATTTGCGAGCTCAAAACAATTGTGACAGTTAAATGTCAAAATATTCATATTAGACTCACCCCACCTAAAATTTGTAAACTTATATTTACGGTCATTAATTTTTCGTATAAAAAACAATTGTTAAAAATTAGTAAATTCAGCGAGTTTAGCCCATTATGTATATACAAAACCTTAAACAAGCAGGATGGGTCTTATGAACAAAAAACTATGTGCGCTAGTGGTAACTTTGTCAGCGGCAGCAGCATCATTTACCGCCAATGCCCAACTGAAAACTAACATCTACGATTGTGTAGATAAAACCACTTTGCAACAAAATGCTGAATGTATTGCTAATACTATAAGTAATAATGCTCAGCTTAAACAAGAAATTGCGCTAATCGAACAAGATGCCGCCAATTTTAATCAACCAATGGCTTTAGCTATGATGAAGATGAATCCAAAAGATTTGTCGATTGAAGTTGTTGCGTTAACCAACAAAACGGTTGAAAAAACGCAAAACTAGTTTGAACTGGAATCTTCCCTGAACGCAATACCATAGAAGCTTAAGTGCAGATAGGTATTGATTAAGAGGCCGAATATCGGCCTCTATTTTTTACGCTATTCAAGCGTTTAACTTAGCCTAACTTGTCACTTGCTACGTGATAGTCAGGATCTTCCATAATATTCACTTCGCATAAATCATCAGCACGGCTCAACAACTGTCGACATTCAGGGCTTAAATGACGTAAATGCAGTTTTTTGCCTAAAGCTTGATATTTTTCTGCCAAACCATCCAAAGCTTCAATACCAGAGTGATCACTTACGCGAGAACGTTGGAATTCGATTACCACGTGCTCTGGATCATCTTCAGGCGTAAATAACTCTTTAAAGCTAGAGACAGATGCAAAGAAAATCGGCCCACGAAGCTCGTAAACTTTGTAACCTTTGTCATCAATATAGGTATTGGCTTGAATGTGTTTTGCATGTTTCCACGCAAATACAAGTGCAGACACAATCACACCAACCACAACCGCAATTGCAAGGTCAAACGCAACTGTAACACCTGATACGAGCACAATAATGAAGGCATCTGACGCTGGTACTTTGCGCATAATTCTAAATGACGACCATTCAAATGTGCCAAGTACCACCATAAACATGATGCCAACCAAAGCAGCCAACGGGATCATTTCAATTAATTCTGCGGCAAACAAAATAAAACCAAGTAAAACTAACGCAGCAGTAATACCAGACAAACGACCGCGGCCACCTGAGTTGATGTTAATCATACTTTGACCAATCATGGCACAGCCACCCATACCACCAAAGAAACCATTGGTGGTATTCGCAATACCTTGACCAATACATTCACGGTTACCTTGGCCACGCGTGTTGGTAATTTCATCAATCAAAGTCAAAGTTAACAATGATTCAATTAAACCAATTGCCGCAATAACTAAAGCGGTTGGGAAAATAATCACTAAAGTTTCCCAAGTAAAAGGCACCATAGGGATAGCAAACGAAGGTAGCTCACCTTTTAATGACGCATCTGCAGCTTGCTCTGCTGGCAACATTTCACGAACAAAGTCGATAACATTGCGCGTGTCTAAATCCATACCAATAACAATGCCAGACACTACAATAATAGCCACTAAACCAGATGGTACAGCTGTGGTTAATTTAGGTAAAAAGTGCACTATCGCCATAGTTAAAGCAACTAGACCAAGCATCAAGGTTAAGTTTTCACCTTGGATCCACTGCCAATGACCAAGCTCATCCGGTGATTTAAACTGGCTCAGCTGTGCCAAGAAAATCACAATTGCTAAACCATTTACGAAGCCGAGCATAACTGGATGGGGAACAATTCGAATAAACTTACCTAGCTTAAATATCCCAGCAAGAATTTGCAGAATACCGGCAAGTACTACAGCGGCAAACAAGTATTGCACACCATACACTGCCACTAAACCAACCATAACAACCGCAGTTGCACCAGTAGCACCAGAAATCATACCTGGTCGACCACCAAAAATAGAGGTTAATAACCCCATCATAAACGCAGCGTACAAACCAACCATAGGTTCGACACCAGCAACAAATGCAAAAGCAACCGCTTCAGGCACCAAAGCAAGGGCTACGGTAACACCTGATAAAACGTCATTTTTTACATTACTCTGGTTTGAATTAATTAAATTAAACATGAGTATCTCTGTAATTAACTATCAATATATGTGAAAGATCTGGCGTTTAAGGACGTCCGCCAGTAATTTTATTTGCTCGACCTTCTTCTTTAGCTTTTTCAGCGCGACGACGGCGAACATCTTTTGGATCAGCAATTAAAGGGCGATAGATTTCAATTCTGTCACCATCTTCAACTTGCTCGGTAAGTTTTCGAGTTCGACTCCAAATCCCAACTTTGTTAGTTTTTAAATCAACCTCTGGATGCTTTAACAAAATGCCAGATTGCTCAATGCAATCTTGAATTGTCGCACCCTCAGCAACATGCACCACCAATAAACTTTGTACTGTTGGCAATGCATAAGCAATCTCTATCTTAAATAAATGTTCGTTCATTAGGCGTAAACCTGACTCGCACGCGTGGTAAAGGCTTTAACCATCTGGTTCGCCATATGGTTAAATACACTGCCAAACGCGGCTTCAATCAATTTTGTGGAAAATTCAAATTCCAGATCAAGCACAACTTTGCATGCATCAACATCTAAACTTTGAAATTGCCACAAGCCGGTTAATTTTTTAAACGGGCCATCAACCAATTCAATTTTAACCGAGTGGTTTTTCACCATTGTATTGTGAGTGGTGAACCATTTGCCAATACCCGCCTTGCCAATTTGTAACGACGCTTTTAATTCGTTTTCTGACTGCTCAAGTAATTTTACCCCTAAACAATCCGGTACGAATTCTGGATACGCTTTAACATCATTAACCAAGTTGTACATTTGCTCTGCGCTATGCATGACTAGAGCATGGCGGTGGATTTTAGGCATCCTCACTCCCCTTTCAAATTTGAGCGCGCATGCTAGCATAAAATTGGCCATTTTACTTAGTATTTCTAAGTCGTGGAATTCTCGCATTTTCAACAGGCTTGAGTATAATAGCCCGTCAGTTTGGCGTTCATGTGACATAGGCAAGTTAGGATTTATGGCAAAAGGTAAAAAGAAAAGCGCTCCATCAAACACGATAGCGCAAAATAAAAAAGCTCGACACGAATTCTTTTTAGAAGACAAGTTAGAAGCTGGGCTTGAGTTACAAGGCTGGGAAGTTAAGAGTATTCGCGAAGGTAAGGTGAATATTTCTGACTGTTATATCCATTTAAAAGATGGCGAAGCTTTTTTATTAAACGCCACTATTCAGCCATTAAATACCGCATCAACTCATGTTATTGCCGACCCAACCCGTCAACGTCGCCTATTGTTGAAACGTCGTGAAATTGATAGGTTAATCGGTGCGCGTGAACGTGAAGGTTATTCTATTGTTGCCACCGCTATGTACTGGAGCAAATGCTGGGTAAAACTTGCCATTCACCTAGCTAAAGGTAAGAAGTCGCATGATAAGCGTGATGATATTAAAGACCGCGACTGGGAACGCCAAAAAGAGCGCGTGATGAAACACAGCGCTCGCTAAAAACAAAAAATTAAATGTCCTTTGCAGCTTCGCGCTGCTCAGGGTCACTCTCTGTCTTTTTGGCCTGACTCTCTGCTTGTTTCTTTTCAGCCATTAACTTGATAGCTATTAGCAAATTGTCGTACTCGTTCTGCAACCTAGCGATGTCGATGTCAACAACCGTATCCCATGTCTCACCTAAATCACGAGTACTAACAACCTGCCCTTGATCGCATTGAAAATACAAAGTGTCGTTAAGCGTTAGACTTGGTAACAATGTGGCACAACTTTCTTTAACTAAGCCATGTGTTTTCCAAGTTACTTGCTCTTTAGTAATCTCAGAAAATGGAGCTGATAATATCTTTAAACTACGGTCATTTGATTTTTTAATTCGCCCGACAGTCACAAATAACTCGTTTGGTAAAACAGCAGGCAAACTAGTTTCCGATTTAACATCACCCCAACGTAAACTGCGCGAAACCGTATTCCAGCTCTTGCCTTCATCTAAACTAAACACTTGGTCACCATAACCATCCCATTGACTCACCTCTATTCCAAGCAAGCTACCATCTGCCATTTGGGCAAACTTCTTAAGTGCCTTCGTTTTGCTCATTGCCCATTTACCAGAATTAAAATCATACGCATGTAACTTGGTATCATTAATTATATTCAGTTGCCCTAATTGATTAAAAAATGGAAACATTCCCCCATTTTGCACCCAAAAGCTTGCACCTGGAACACGTTTAAACTCACCAACTTTCTTCCAAGCTTGGCTGATTTCGCTAAACTGATAAACCTTATGAGCTTTACTCGAACTAGTCACTGCATAACCTTTGTCATCGCGGTAACCCAACCACATGATAGCTTCTTGTGTAGATACAGGGTTAAAGCTTTGCCAGTTTTGTCCTTTATCGTCGCTAACAAAAACTTGACCACGCTCACCCGCAACATAAATTTTATTGTCAATTTCCACAGTAGCTGACAGCTGAGCATTGGTTGGTAAGTCAAATTGCTGCCAGCTGCCTTCATTATCTAACACACGCAACTGACCAAATTTAGCTGCTATCGCTGCATGCCCTAACGTATTGCTTAACGAGATAACTTGCTCTCCATAAGCGTTTTTGCGAGCCATTGAGCCAATTTTTTCTCGAATCGACTCCAAGATATCCTCTTTCCAACCTAACACTTTGCTTTGATTTAAGCTTTTGGAAATATTCGGATACTCTTGCACAACAAAACGTTCTAAATATTGACGCTCAGATAAACGAACAACGAAAGCTTTTTTGGACGAAGACATATTCCAAAACGAAGGTGATTTAATACTCAATAATGGCTGAAAAGCAATAGTACCTAATCCGGTAATCTGTTTACTGCCAACCTCAAAAGTTCCAGCGTTGTAGCCAACTGGCATGGAAATCCAAGAGCTCATCTGGCCATCACTGTAATAACTATAAAGACTGGAGATTAGGTATTCCCCCGCAGGCATACTGCCTACAAATAGTTGGCTATTAATAACACCTTCAGATGCTGGGTACATTTCGTATACATCTAGATCCCAATCCACCTTACTCTCGTCAAATTTCTTACCATACTGTTTTGCTTTAGCCTTAGCTTTTTCAATTGCCGCCTGTTTCAAAGCTTCTCGATTATCAATCCGTACCGCATATATGTTTGTCCAATCTTGATGCAAGGGAGCAAGCCTGTCGGTATTATTGATAACTTGTACAGCAACAATACCATGACCTTGAGGTAGTGGTTTTTTGTCATTAATACGGGTAGATTGAATGTTACTAGCGCAACCACTTAAAAATATAAATGCGCAACACGCTAATCCAATTAGTCTAAGTTTCATTATTTATTCCTTTGTAGAGCTTTTGGATGAATTTTGGCCGCAATTTTCGCATAACTGCGGCCAAAAGCAATTATCAGGCAGGTTGTAAATAACGCTCTGGCAACTCAATTTGTGCAACACCCGATTCAACGGCCGCTACAGCAACCGCTTTAGCAACACGCTCCAACAAACGAGGATCCATAGGTTTAGGAATAATATACTCACGGCCAAAAATTAAATCTTGGCCTCCACTGGCTTTAATTACACTCTCAGGCACAGGCTCTTTAGCCAGTTCACGAATTGCATGAACAGCGGCCACTTTCATTTCATCATTTATATCAGTTGCGCGTACATCTAATGCACCTCTAAAAATAAATGGGAAACACAACACGTTATTTACCTGGTTGGGATAGTCAGAACGGCCGGTCGCCATAATAATGTCGCTACGCTGTGCTAAAGCAAGCTCAGGTTTAATTTCAGGATCTGGATTAGAACAAGCAAACACAACAGGGTTTTCGTTCATTAAATCCAATGCTTCGGGTGGCAATACATCAGGGCCAGACACACCAACAAATACATCAGCACCAGTCAAAGCATCTTCCAACGTACGTCTATCAGTATTATTCGCAAATAACTTCTTATGCTCAGTTAAATCTTCGCGGCGTGTATGAATAACACCTTTTCTATCTAACATATAAATGCGTTCACGCTGCGCACCACATTTAATCAGCAACTCCATACAGGCAACAGCGGCAGCACCTGCGCCCATACACACAATAATCACTTCGCGAATATCTTTGCCCTGTATTTCCAGCGCATTCAACATTCCAGCAGCTGTAACAATAGCAGTACCATGCTGGTCATCATGAAATACAGGTACATTACATTTTTCAACTAAAGCTCGCTCAATTTCAAAACACTCAGGTGCTTTAATATCTTCTAAATTAATGCCTCCAAAAGTGTCCGCTATACTCGCAACCGTTTGAATAAACTCTTCGGTTGTTCTGTGTTTAACTTCAATGTCAATCGCATCAAGGCCGGCAAACTTTTTAAATAACAGTGCCTTGCCTTCCATTACAGGTTTTGAAGCCAACGGGCCTAAGTTACCCAAACCTAATATGGCCGAACCATTGGAGATCACTGCAACCAAATTACCCTTGGCTGTATACTTGTAGGCTTCGTCTGGATTAGCCGCAATTTCTCTAACTGGCTCAGCAACACCTGGGCTGTAGGCTAAAGCCAAATCATGGGCGGTTTCAGCTGGTTTAGTAAGTTCAACGCTAATTTTTCCCGGCACTGGGAACTGATGATAATCTAGGGCTTGTTGGCGTTTATCTGACATGAAAAATCCTTCTGAAAATAAACAAGGTATTGAAGCCATAAACTGCAATGACTTATATATCTAAGCAGCCTAAATGAGTTAGATTTCAAGACGCTTAGATATATACTAGTATTTATCAAAGCTGGCAGATAAGCCACCCCAATGGAGGAAAAATGCAAGCAAATAAAATAATTAACACAGGACTCATAGGATTTGGGTTTTCCGCACAAACTTTTCACCTGCCTTTTTTAACCCAAGATAATGGATTTGCCGTTACCGCAGTTTCAAGCTCAAAACCAGAACAAGTAAAAGAAAAGCTGCCACAAGCACAAGTATACGCAAGTGCAAAAGCGCTCATTACCGATTCAAACGTAGAGTTAATAGTGATAACTGCACCGAACGATGTGCACTTCGAGTTAGCTAAATTGGCGCTAGAGCACAACAAACATGTGGTCATTGAAAAACCTTTTGTAACCAATAGCGCTCAGGGCCAAAGTTTAATTGAGTTAGCTGAAAAACAACAAAAAGTCTTAACTGTCTACCACAACAGACGTTGGGATGGCGACTTTTTAACGGTAAAAAAATTAATCGAGCAACAAACACTTGGCGACATAAAATACTTTGAAAGCCATTTTGACCGATTCCGTCCTGTCGTACGAGATCGCTGGCGTGAGCAAGCAAGCGAAGGTGGCGGCATTTTGTTTGATTTAGGCCCGCACCTAATTGACCAATGTTTAAGCTTATTTGGTTGGCCAGACAAAATCACAGCGATTTGCGAAAAAACCAGAGCTAAATCAAACAATATTGACTACTTTAGTATTACATTGCACTACGCTGGCATGCTTGCCAATTTACAAGCTAGTTTGCATTGTGCTGGGCCAAATTTGCGCTACAAAGTACAAGGCGATAAAGCCAATTACGAAAAATTCGGTTTAGACCCACAAGAAGATAGATTAAAAGCAGGAGCTACGCCCAGTTGCGCTCAGTGGGCGGCTGAAACCGAAAAAAGTTATGGAATTTTGTATAAAGATGACAGCAGCGCACAGTTTCCAACTGAGTTAGGCGGCTACCAAGCATTTTTTCAACAACTGAACTTAGCCATAAGCGAAAATGCTCAACCACCTGTTGATGCTGCCGACGCATTGAAGTCGATAAAAATAATTGAATTGGCGATGCAAAGTAGCCTTGAGCAAAAAACGATTAAGATTTAGATTTGCAGTAAAGTTATAACAATGTTATTTATTGTAAAATTACAAGAACAACCGCATATATAAAAGGTACGAAAAATGCCCATAACTCGTGATAGAAGTGCTCAGCACAAAGTTTATATTCCGTCTAACGCCCGCGAAAATCAGTATTTGTTAGCTAAGTTTGAATTGCCAGATGCTTTGTTGGCAAAATTCGCCGAGCAAATTGATTCAGGTAGCGAACAGCCTTACCACGATTTCTATCAAACTTTGGCAAATCTATTTTTTGATGTGTGTGACAAACACGACATCGAAAGTGGCCAGTTTGTTGCTAACGACAAATTTATCCGTGTGCGTTACAGCCCTGAAAAAATCACCGCACAGACAGACCAACAAATTATCTTTTTATACAACCCTAAATATCACTCAGGCCACAAAGCTTTTGTTGATAGTAAAAAGCGTGTACGCAAACTCAAATTGCTATTCTTAGCAAGCGGTGAAGAAATTCGTCATAACTCAGCTAAATTCCATTCTAAAGTAGAAAAAGCAGTTGCTGAGTTTAGTCGTTTATTAGAACTAGATGCAGGTAGCATTCGTTTATGCGACCACCAGCATTTAACCTACGATTTATTCGCTAAAGAAAAGGGTGTTGAAGGTACACAAGCGCATAAATTACGTTCTATCGAAAATCGATTCAAAGCACATGATGTAGCATTAGAAGGTGAATTTGATCAACAAACATATGCTGTTGTTGATATGCCATTAACCAAACGCATCCAAGCTTTGTTTGATATTGATAAACAAGCGCAATGCCCGTATGAAGATTTATACACCAGCTTAGAAAAACAATTTATTGAGTGTGCCAAACAAAATGGTATCGACCAAGGCATTATGATAGCCAATGGTTTAGTACCTGTGGTTCGTAGCAAGCGCGACACGGTAATCTCTGAAAATGGTGAATTGCAAACTATCGACTTTAATGAAAATGCCCCTGACAATAGTTTTTCAGCGCACTACTCACGCCGTCGCTTAGTTGACTCAGTACAGTTTGTTTTTGTGGCTGCGAAAAATGATATGTCGAGTTATGGTTACGGCAAATTCTTAAACCAAGTACATTCTGCGATGCGCAGCTTTGCTGGTAAATTGAACTATCAACACAAAGCTGAAACTATGTCGGTTCGCTTACATCAGCACGTTGGTTTTAATCGCTAGTAGCGATATGGATTCGAGGAAAGTACTAGGGCAATAACTTAGAGCAAAATCTCTTTTGCGAAAGTTATGCTCTAGTACTTTCCTTTGCATTGCACTGCCCTGACGACACATTTGCGCTTTGTTCTTCTTTTTTAGCCTTGTCTCGCGACACTTGTAGAAAATTATGCTTCGAACCAGCCTAGCGCTTCTTTATCTTTCGTAGACAAATTTACTTTGTAACATTTAATCCGTAAGCTAACCATTAGCCAACTAACAACAATAATGGTCGAGCATGGATTGGAATAAAACCTTACGCTGGATAATCGCCACCAGTATATTTATCGCTGTTATCTACGGAATAGAGCTATACATAGGCTGGAAAAGTGTATTTTCGCAATGGCAAAACGTCTCACTCAGCCAGCTAGTTTTACTTACGCTGGTTACTTTTATCAGCTACTGGTTAAGAGCATGGCGTGTATACTGTTATTTTGGCCAACAAATTAAACACCCATTTTCCCCATATATTCGCATTAATTTACTCCACAACGCACTCAACAACTTTTTACCCATGCGCCTTGGTGAAGCATCTTTTCCACTATTTATGAAGCAAAGTTTTGCATTTCCACTGCTAAAAAGCACCGCAGGTTTATTGGTTATTCGACTGATGGATTTACACTGGTTATTAGTTCTGCTTGTGGTTATTGCTAGCCAACAAATCAGCCAACATGCATTGTGGTTACTCATCCCTCTTATACTAGTTCCTTTGATGCTGCCTAATTGCTGGGCTAATCTGCACAAAGTGGCACCGGAAAAAATCAAACAAAAACTTGTACAAATAAAAGAACATGCCGAGCTAACACCTAAATTTATAGCTCGAATATACCTACTCACAGCATTGATTTGGCTAGTTAAACTGTCGGCTTTATGTTTAATTTTACAGTTTTTTATCCCGCTGCCATCGGCACAAGCATTATTTGCAGTTATCAGCGCTGACTTAAGCAGTATATTACCCATACATGGCATTGCAGGCAGTGGTACTTTTGAAGCAGCCATTCTAGCAGCGCTTGTGCCACTAGGCATAAATCAACAGCAAGTTTTATCTGCCGCGGTCAATCTACATATTTACGTACTGGTAGTAACCCTATTAAGCATACCGGTCGCACTGTGTTTTAAACAAAAGTAACACACAGATGTCATAAATTTTTAAGCCAGCAAGGTTAGCCTTGCTGCAACTAAATTGAGAAAACAGAGATATGCCAGCAAGTCATCCAAAAAGTTTATCTATTGTCATTCCTATGTACAAAGAACAAGAAAACGCACAACTTATGCTTGAGCGCATTCATCAAGGACTCGCCAATTATACCGCCCCATGGGAAGTAATATGTGTTGATGACGGTAGCCCAGACGGCACGTTAACAGCACTCAAACAAGCTCAACAGACTTTTGGTCAACATGTAAGAATTATCGAATTGCAAAGAAATTTTGGCCAAACAGCGGCGATGCAAGCAGGTATAGATGCAGCACGCGGCAATTTAATTGCAACCCTAGATGGTGATTTACAAAACGATCCAAACGATATTCCACGTATGGTTGATGAATTGCTCGAACGTGATTTAGATTTATTACAAGGCTGGCGTAAAAACCGCCAAGATGCCGCATTAAAACGCAAATTACCATCACGCATAGCCAACAAACTTATCGCTCGTATTACTGGCGTTAAGTTACATGACTATGGCTGTAGCTTAAAAATATACCGTGCTAATGTGCTCAAACAAGTTCGATTATTTGGTGAAATGCACAGATTCATTCCTGTGTGGGTTGCGGGTGTTACCGCACCACATAGAATTGGTGAAACTGTTGTGACCCATCACGCCCGCCAGTTTGGTGAGTCAAAATACGGCATTAGCCGAACATTTAGAGTAATTATTGACCTACTGTCCGTTTTCTTCTTTTTGCGCTACAAAGCACGTCCAGGGCATTTTTTCGGCTCAATCGGTCTATTCACAGGCGCAGTTGGTGCACTGCTCATGACTTGGTTATTAGCGGTAAAATTTATTTTCGGAGAAGACATTGGTCATCGTCCAATGTTATCAGTTGCCATACTCATGTTAGTGATGGCATTACAATTTATCACCACGGGTGTCGTGGCGGAAATGCTGACTCGAATTTTCTTTCAAAACAACAAAGGCAAAAATTTTGTTGTGCGCAATATCTGCGAGCAGGAAACGGATAAATCTTGGCAAATAAACCATGACGTTAACCAAACAAAACCTTAGTCGGCTATTTTATCAGCCAACTACACTTGCAATATTCTTAGCTGTTGGATTTATCTTAAATGTGTGGGGAGTGCCTTTATTTGATGTGGATGAAGGCGCATTTTCAGAAGCCACCCGTGAAATGCTCACCTCAGGTATATGGTCGGCGACCTATTTAGATGGCCAACCAAGATACGACAAACCTATCTTAACCTACTGGTTTCAGGCTTTATTTGTAAAAGCCTTTGGTTTAAATGAATTTGCTTTGCGTATGCATTCAGTGATCAGCGCACTGCTGTGGGCTGCCGCGATATTTTATTTTTGCCAACAATTTATTAGCCGCAAAAGCGCGTTTGTTGCCACCTTGATATTCAGTTCTACTTTATGGATCACCTTAATTGGTCGCGCCGCAACTGCTGATGCTTTGCTTAACTTATTTATTGCCCTGACATTTTTTGATATTTACCGCTACGCACAGTCACAAAATAAATGGCATTGTTATCGCGCTTGGTTATGGTTGAGTTTGGGCGTATTAACCAAAGGCCCAGTTGCCATCGCCATACCTGGTGCAGCCAGCTTAATTTGGTTTGTCTCGAATAAACAATTTAATCTCTGGCTAAAAGCCATTTTTAATCCGGTTGGTTGGTTAATTTTACTCGCGGTTGTATCACCCTGGTTATATATGGTGTGGCTGGAACAAGGCAGTGGGTTTTTCCATGGATTTTTAGTTGAGCATAATCTAAAACGCTTTACCGACACTAAAGAAGGCCATGGAGGCCAATGGTATTACTACATCTACGTATTGCCACTGATTTTACTGCCATTTAGTGGTGGCTTATTTAAACAAATCAGCTTGAGTAAAAGTTTAATTAAAGATCCACTCGACCGACTACTGGTCATATGGTTTGTTGTAGTGTTTATATTAGTTTCGTTTTCGCAAACTCAGCTGCCCCACTATGTTTTATACGGTGTAACACCCGTGATTATATTAATGGCGAAATACCGCAATAGTCTGCTGGCCGGTAAGTGGCAATTGCTTTTTCCTATGCTGTTTTGCTTAATTCAATTTGTATTAATTTACATAGCGCCCGATTTAGCCAATAACAATAATCACTACCAACAACAAATGTTGGCGAATGCAGATAAAGTATTTAACAACAGCTACTTATTTAACAGCATACTACTTAGCTTGCTGCTGCTAACACTGATTATTTTGCCAGCCAAATCATGGCAAAAATTGGTGAGTTTTGCTTTTTGCCAAAGCGTATTTTGTTACCTTGTTTTACTGCCAGCAATTGCACAAATTCAACAACAACCAATTAAACAAGCGGCGCTATTTGCCAAAGAGATCAAACAAGAATTTGTTGCGTATAAAATGCACATGCCTAGTTTTAGTGTCTATCGAGAGCAAATAACCCACCGTCGCGAAGTCACAGCTGGCGATTATGTATACACTCGGGCAGATCGCATTAGCCAATTAGAAGAAAAGTTTGGTGCTGAAGCAGTTGATATCTTCTATCAGCAAGGTGGCATTGTATTAGCCCAAATAGCCGGCAACAAACTTGCACAAAAGGATACAAACTATGAAGTTGGCTCAAGTGAAGTTAAATAATACTGAACATTTTGTTTGCCTGTTTGCATTCGTATTGCTTGGGTTAGCAGCCAGCAAATTTGTAATTGCAGGCTATCATTTTGGTTTTACGCTTATAAATTCAACCAGCAGCTATTTTCCTGCTACTTTTTGGTCGGTTATCACATTGTTTGGCGATACCCATGTTGCAGTCGCGCTCACCTTATTTTTAATATCGCAGCATAAACAGTTATTGCCAGCTGCGCTGATTGCCACCATACCCGCGACGATAATTGCGCAAAGTTTTAAACGTGGCATGCCAATCGACCGACCTTTTTCAGTTTTACCAGAAGACAGTTATGTACAAATAGGCAGACTGCTAGAAATGGGCAGTTTTCCATCAGGCCATACAATGACAGCAGCTGTATGGGTTGGTTTATTTATGCTGTTTATTCGCAAAAATTGGGTTAGTTACGCTTTAGCTGGGTTGTTAGTACTTGCAGGTTTAAGCCGAATTATGGTCGGTGCACACTGGCCGATAGATGTCATGGTTGGTGCGGCCATTGGTTTACTCTGCTCACTGCTCGGGTATAAAATAGCAACCAGATATCAACTGGGTGAACACAAATATAGCCAAGCTATCCTGTTAGTTTTTCCTATTTACGCGAGTTATAAAGTCATTGAGCACAATGGTGGATACCCATTAGGCCACCCTTATATCAGTGCAGTTATATTATTTGCGATCAGCTACTTTATTTTCGTCCACGCAAAAAACTTTAAATTTGTTCAAGGCAGAGCTTAATGCAAATAAACGCACACTCAAATAAACGAAGCGCATGGCAATGGTTATTGCTTATTGTTAGCTGCGTATTTGCCTACCGTATTGCAGTAACTATCAATACGCCGATTACTTTGTTTTATGACGAAGCCTATTATTTATCATGGGCACAAAATTTAGATTGGGGTTATTACTCTAAGCCACCTATGGTTGCTTGGTTAATTGCCACAACCACTGCAATTTTTGGTATGGCCGAATGGGCGGTAAAACTCTCTGCGCCAGTATTGTACGCTGCAACAGCACTCTTATGTTTTGCAATAAACAAACACCTATTTAACGACAAAGCTGGTTTTTGGGCTGGGCTGATGTTTATGATTATGCCTTTGGTCAGTCTCAACTCATTATTTGTCACCACTGACGCGCCGCAACTATTTTTCTGGGCTGCAGCTTTTTACGCATTTTTACGCGCACAAAGCAGCAACGCATGGCAATACTGGTTGTTAGCTGGCGTACTAGGTGGTTGTGGTTTATTGTCAAAATACACTTTTATTTTATTGCCAGTGACCTTTTTGTTGTATGCAATTATCAGCCAAAGTGGCCGGGCAATTTTAACCAATAGTCGATTTTGGCTAGCCTGTGCATTAGCCATCAGTATTTTAGTACCCAATTTAATTTGGAATTATCACCACGACTTTATTAGCTTTCAGCATACATCTGAAATATCCAAACACGCTGAGAACACGCTAAGTTTTGCTCGCATGTTTGAATTTTTGGCACTGCAACTGATTGTTTTTGGTCCAATCGCCTTAATTATTCTAATAGTTTGTGGATTGAAGAAAAAATCCTCGCAAGAAGCTGAACAAAATCAACAAACTAAAGATTCAGTCAAACTGCTCTGGTGTTTATTTTTACCAACTTTGCTTGTTATTTCGCTACAAGCTTTAACCGCCCGCGCCAACATGAACTGGGCAGCAGCTGCTTTTGTCGGCGCGAGTTTGTTGGCGGGTTTTTATTTTGCACAAATGTGGCAATCAAACAAGCGAATTAAACAACTTGTGGTCGCCAGTGCTGTCGCTATAAACCTATTCTTGATGCTGGCTTTTTACCATTTTAATGGTTTTACTCAGCTTATTGGTGTTGAGCGAACTCAACATAATGATCCGTACAAACGCATCTTAAAGTGGCCGGAATTAGTTAGCCAATTTGACGCTGATTTTCAGCAAAATCCACAAATGAAACTTGCCAGCGATTCACGAAAACTGCTGGCTTATTTTGGTTATTACCTAACCAACCAAGACTTTCAGGGCGCACATTTAGATGGCAGTGAACACATAGGCGATCATTACGAATTAAAATACGCCATTGCAAAACAGCCTGCAAACGAGTATTTTTTTGTGACACAAGATTGGACAAAACACGAATTACAAACGCACTTTCAATCAGTCAAATTAATTAAACAACAAAAGGTTAAAGTTTATAAAAACTTTGACCGCGAGGTACGCCTTTACCAAGTTGGCGGATTCAAGCAGGAGAGCAATGAATGAATGAAATAAGCGCAAAGCAAATATTGCTGCGTAAAGATACATTAGCTTGTTTACTGCTTGCGCTTATTTTTGTGATCTTTCCACAAATAGACTTAATTGTATCTAACTGGTTTTACGATAGCGTTCAGCAAAATTTTTATCTTGCTGAACATTGGTTAGTTGATGGCATTTATCAACTATTCGCCAAACCCCAAGTTGTTTTATTACCACTGCTTATTTTGTTTTCGATATTCTGTTACCTACGCTACCGCAAAAGATGCCACAGCAAACGGCATAAAAAATACGTTTGTGCCTTTTTATTAGCTTCGCTTATTGTTGGGCCAGGTTTAATAGTAAACGAAGTTTTAAAAAACAACTCGGTTGGCCGAGCACGGCCAGTGCACATTGAGCAGTATGGCGGGGATGCACAATTTACCCCTGCATTTGTGTATTCTGGTTATTGCCAAACCAACTGTTCTTTTGTTAGTGGACACGCCGCGGTTGGTTTTTATTTTATTGGTTTAGCTTGGTTATTTAGACGCAAAAATGCATTTTATCTTGGTTTAGCCATTGGTATTTTGGTCAGCTTTACCCGAATTGCTAAAGGAGGCCACTTTTTGAGTGATACTGTTTTTGCCTTTTGGGTGGTGTATTTTACTAATGTGATATTAGCTTATTGGTTTAGGTTGGAGAATCCGCTGGTTGCAAGTGAAGCGACGATAAACCAGCCACATGGTGAGGATAAGCTGGATCCAAAGCCATATTAATCAAGAATTGTGCAATTAAGCAGCAACATCGAACTGGTGAACGATGATTGGTGGCGCTGTATAACGCAGTGCAATTAAGCACACTCGAAGCATCATTTTCTAAAATCGCTGTCGGTCACTGCAATATAATCGGCCTGCAATTACATTTACCACGCAGAATCGCTGTAAATACTTCCATGTACGCTCTCCTTTTCATCCCTGAAAACGACGTTCTGCTTAGGTAAATCTAATCATAGTCCTCAACAACGTGGTTGCATTTCCGCGAGATAGCATCACTGCCAAATTTCAGGGTAAATTGGCCAAACTTAAATCACGCAGCAATATAAAACTGGTGAAAGATGATTGGGAGTGTGTTTCTCAAAACTTCCAATCGGTAGGGATACCGTTTGAGAGCGGGCCATGGATGGCCTTGCAGCGGTTTTGAGAAATACCTCGCAACCAGCTTGAACTTATATTGCATAGAACAATCAGCGATTGAGCATCGCTGTATAACACAGTGCTATTAAGCACACTCTGGAATAACGAGACTGCTCGATTCAAACATTGTATGTTGATGATGAGTCATTTATAATGGCGAAGTCTTAGGGGAGTAGCCTGCTTAGATTTTTGTAAAAATCAACAAGCGAAATTGTCAACATACTTAAGCCCTCAATGGCTTATGGCAATTTCATACTGAACACAGTATTGGCAAGACCTGAGGTAAATAATAGCCCCATAGGTGGGAGGTTATTGTTTGCCTTGGTTTTAGCTTCCCACCTGAGTTATTTTATGGAAACTTTTTTCTTCTCAACCCTTGCAGTTACACTTGCCGAAATAGGCGATAAAACCCAACTACTCTCTTTATTTTTAGCAGCCAAATTCAAAAACAAATGGTCTATAGTCGCAGGTTTATTAGTTGCAACCATACTTAACCATGCAGCTTCCGCATACTTAGGCCAGTGGGCTAGCCAATATGTACAAAGTGGTACAGGGCAAATAATTCTCTCGTCTAGCTTTATTTTACTTGGCCTATGGCTATTTATTCCGGATAAAGACGAAGAACAAAGCAGCAAATTAGATAAATATGGTGCCTTTGTTGTTACCCTAGTTTTATTTTTTATTGCCGAGCTTGGTGATAAAACCCAAGTTGCGACTGTACTGCTTGCAGTTGAATATCAGAATGTATTGTTAGTCACCTTAGGCACCACCTTAGGTATGTTGTTAGCAAACGTGCCGGTTATATGGTTTGGCAGTTATTTAATGGAACGTTTACCGTTAAATGTGACGCGCTTTGTTGCTGGTGGACTGTTTATCTTATTTGGAGTTTTACAACTGGTTATTTAATTTTTTACCGCCTTGGTACTTGCCCTCAACTGTATTTTCTGCCAATACTATGGGGTAAGTCACTCACCTCATTAGAACAAATAAAAAGTTTAATAAAAACAAAGGTCAAGTATGTTTACCAACCGCTTAAACTGGGTTCATCGCTGGGTATTATTAAGTCTATTGGCCATGCCCCTTTCATCCTTGAACGCAGCGACTGTTCCAGAAGGGACAAAACTTGCCAAAGAGCAACACTTAGTACGTGGAGCTGGTGCCGAAGTCGCCACCTTAGATCCACACAAAGTCGAAGGCTCAACCGCCACTATGGTGTTATACGACTTAATGGAAGGGTTAACGACAGAAGATGACGAAGGTAACTTAATTCCATTAATAGCAGAGCGTTGGACAACTGAAGACAATAAAACCTTTAGATTTTACCTACGAAAAGATGCTCAATGGTCAAATGGCGATCAAGTTACCGCGCATGATTTTGTCTATAGTTGGCGCCGCTTAGCTGACCCAAATACTGCGTCACCGTATGCTTGGTATATCGAAATGACCACTATGCTCAACGCAGCTGAGATTCTAAAGGGAAAGAAAAGTCCAGATACCCTAGGGGTAGAAGCAATTGATGACTTTACCTTAGAAGTTAAACTAAACGAATCCCTACCTTATTTCCCCAAAATGCTCGTACACACGCCAGTGAAACCTGTCCACAAAGCAACCGTTGAAAAGTTTGGTAGCAAATGGACCCGACCAGGCAATTATGTCGGCAATGGTGCATACAAATTAAAAGAATGGATAGTTAACGAACGTATTGTGCTAGAAAAAAATCCAAACTATATGGATGCAGATAAGACTGTTATTCAAACGGTTACCTACTTGCCAATTGAGAACCAAGTTGCCGAAATGAACCGTTTTTTGAGCGGTGAAATTGATATTACCTACGAAGTACCAAATGAACATTTCCCCCGCCTTGCCAAAGAGCATAGTGAGGCTTTAACTATCACACCGTTTTTGTGTACCTATTATTATGGCATCCGCGTAACAAACCCACCTTTTGACGATGTGCGCGTTCGTAAAGCTTTAGCTTACGCATTAGATCGCGATATCCTGACGCATTACATTACACGTAAAGGTGAAGCTCCTGCATATTATTTCACCCCTGATAAAACAGCAGATATGGCAGCAGAGTTGCCCGAATATGCAAGCTGGACGCAAGAACAACGTAATGCTGAAGCAAGGCGTTTATTAAAAGAAGCCGGATACGACGAAGACAACCCTTTGGAATTCGAACTGCTTTACAACACCAGTGAAAATCATAAAAAAATCGCAACTGCAGCACGCCAACTGTGGAAACAAGCTTTAGGCGTTAGAGTGTCGTTAATCAATGAAGAATGGAAGACCTATCTGGATACCCGTCGTTTTGGCTCTTACCAAGTTACACGCGCAGGCTGGTGTGGTGATTACAACGAACCTTCCACCTTTTTAACTTTGTTGATGTCGAATAATTCGTCAAATGACAACCACTATAAAAGTGAAGAATACGATGCTGTATTAAATAGAGCCCTACAAGCAAGGTCTAGCCAAGATAGGTTACAAGCGTACAAAGAAGCCGAAGCCATATTAGCTGAAGATATGCCGATAATTCCTGTGTATCACTATGTCAAAGCACGTTTAGTTAACCCTAAACTTCGTGGTTATTCAATGAATAACGCACTGGATATTGTACCCAGTAAATTGATGTACAAAGTTGCCGAATAATCACACCTGCGAATATTGAGATAAATAATTATGTATAAATTTATTATTAAACGCATTTTAGAGGCCATACCAACATTACTGATTTTGATCACAGTATCGTTTTTTATGATGCGTTTAGCTCCGGGCAGCCCTTTTTCAACTGAGCGTGGCCTGCCACCACAAATAATGGAAAAAATAGAAGCCGAATATGGTTTAGATAAACCTATGCACGAGCAGTATTTCACCTACTTAGGTAATATTTTACAAGGTAATTTTGGCCCTTCATTTAAATACAAAGATTACTCAGTGAATGAGTTAATTGAGCAAGCATTACCAGTTTCTGCAACCATAGGTCTGCTGGCTTTTGTTTTTACTTCAATTGTTGGTGTTGGTATTGGTACTCTAGCGGCGCTAAAACAAAACACCTGGCTTGATTACAGCATGATGTCTACCGCGATGTTAGGTGTCATTATGCCCTCTTTTGTGTTGGCTCCCGTATTGATTTATTTATTTTCAATTCAGCTCGGCTGGCTACCGGCGGGCGGTTGGCAAGGTGGCAACTGGCAAAACATTCTATTACCCATGTTAAGTATGTCTTTATTATACATTGCTTCGTTTGCGCGTATTACCCGCGGCTCTATGATAGAAACCCTTAACTCTAATTTTATCCGTACTGCGAAAGCAAAAGGCCTGCCTTATTCAACCATAGTATTACGCCATGCTTTACGCCCTGCGTTGTTGCCTGTGTTATCTTATATGGGGCCCGCTTTTGTTGGTATTATTACTGGCTCAGTGGTTATTGAGACTATTTTTGGCTTGCCCGGCTTAGGCAAATTATTCGTAAATGGCGCTTTAAATCGAGATTACTCCTTGGTACTTGGCTTAACCATACTCATTGGCTTTTTAACCATTACCTTCAATGCTATTGTCGACATTTTGCTGGCGGCAATTGATCCAAAAATCCGCTACGAATAGGGAAACTAGTTTATGGTCATTAAAAGCAATAATAGCCAAGCAGTCGAAAATTTTAGCCAACAACTAGAAGTGCAAGGCCGCAGTATTTGGCAAGATGTATGGATGCGTTTTAAAGCAAATAAAGCCGCTATGGTTAGCGCCTATATCCTATTGTTTATCATCAGCGCTGTTATATTCGGCCCCTTGTTTGGTGCACACGGATTTGATGTGGCGGATTGGCCGAATATTCACACTGGCCCTAATTGGCAAAATGGTCATTACTGGGGGACAGACTCTCTTGGCCGTGACTTATATATGCGGGTATTGATTGGCGGGCGAATATCTATTCTAGTTGGGATTTTAGGTGCGTTAGTTGCTGTGTTAATTGGCACCTTATATGGGGCAACCTCAGGGTTTATTGGTGGTAATACTGATCGGGTAATGATGCGTGTACTTGAGATCTTATCTTCAATGCCATTTATGTTTTTGGTGATTCTGTTAGTAACATTCTTTGGCCGAAATATCTTTCTAATTTTTGTTGCTATCGGTTGCGTATCATGGTTGGACATAGCGCGGATTGTGCGCGGTCAAACTTTAAGTTTAAAAGGCAAAGCCTTTATCGAAGCAGCGCAAGTGTGCGGCGTCAGTAACTGGAAAATCATCACACGGCATATTGTGCCAAATGTGCTTGGCGTAGTGGTTGTATACGCAACTTTACTTGTACCTGGAATGATTTTATTTGAATCATTTTTAAGCTTTCTAGGATTAGGCGTGCAAGAGCCCATGACCTCGTGGGGCGCACTACTGCAGGAGGGCGCACAAACTATGGAACTGGCTATTTGGCAACTATTAGTGCCGGCAAGTTTTATGGTAGCTACCTTATTCTGTTTTAATTATCTGGGCGACGGTTTACGTGACGCGCTCGATCCAAAGCAAAAGCACTAAGCTAAGGAGCAGCAGATGTCACTACTTAAAGTTACAGATTTACACGTTAAATTTACCACACCAGAAGGTACAGTTACCGCAGTTAACAATCTAAGTTTTAGCATAAACCAAGGTGAAACTTTAGGCATAGTTGGAGAATCAGGCTCAGGAAAAAGCCAAACAGCATTTGCACTAATGGGTTTACAGCCAGCGAACGCTATTGTCAGTGGTTCAGCACTGTTTGGCCAACAACAACTACTTAATCTAGACGAACACAGCTTAAATCAAATTCGTAGCAAACAAATCTCAATGATCTTTCAAGATCCTATGACATCGCTTAATCCTTACATGAAAATAGGCGAACAATTAATTGAGGTACTCAGACTGCACAAAGGTTTATCTAAACAACAAGCTTATAATGAAGCACTCGCCATGTTAGATGCGGTAAAAATTCCGCATGCGAAACAGCGCATGGGTCAGTATCCGCACGAATTTTCTGGTGGTATGTGCCAACGTGTAATGATAGCAATGGCACTATTGTGCAAGCCTAAACTCTTAATTGCCGACGAGCCGAGCACAGCGTTAGATGTAACAGTGCAAGCTAAGATAATGCAGTTATTGCGCGAGCTACAAAATGAGTTTAATACTGCAATTATCATGATCACCCACGACTTAGGTGTAGTAGCGGGTATTTGTCAAAATGTATTAGTAATGAACAATGGTGAAATGCAAGAGTACGCTAGTGCTGATGATATTTTTTACCGAGCACAACATCCATATACCCAGCGCCTGTTACAAGCCGTACCTAGGCTAGACAAAAAGTTTGCATCTCTACCAACGTTAACCGAACACGCAGCAACAGCAAGTCAACACGCCTCTGTAGACGTAACCACAGCGAAAAAACAACAGGACAACAGCTCTGTGTTGCTCGATGTTCAAGATATTAAAGTGCACTTTTCAATTGCTGCAAAAAACGCGTTACCTTGGAGCAAAGCTGAAACCCTAAAAGCTGTTGACGGTATTTCCTTCCAAGTCAATGCGGGTGAAACCTTGGGTATAGTTGGTGAGTCAGGCAGCGGTAAGTCAACCCTAGCACGCGCTATTATCGGCTTGATTAAACCAACAGCAGGTAAAGTCATCTGGCAAGGACAAGATGTAACTCAGTTTGACAAACAAGCATGGCGAGCTGAGCGACAGAATATTCAAATGATATTTCAAGATCCGCTCGGTTCACTCAACCCAAGAATGACAGTTGGGGAAATTGTTGCAGAGCCACTGAAAACTTATTATCCAGAATTGTCCCGTAGTCAGCGCAAACAAAAAGTGCAAACTATGATGAATAAAGTCGGTTTAAAACCCGACCTTATCAATCGCTATCCACATGAGTTTTCTGGTGGCCAATGTCAGCGTATAGGAATTGCAAGAGCACTTATATTAGAGCCGAAATTGATCGTTTGTGATGAACCTGTATCAGCACTAGATGTATCGATTCAAGCGCAAGTAATTAATTTACTTAAACAGCTCCAACAGGAGTTAGGTATAAGCTTAATCTTTATCGCGCATGATCTCGCTGTGGTAAAACATATTTCAGATCGTGTACTGGTCATGTATAAAGGGAACAAAGTAGAGTTAGAAGATGCTGAGCAACTCTACACTGCACCACAACATGACTATACTAAAGCTTTATTGTCGGCCGTGCCGATCCCAGATCCAAACATAGAAAAAAACAAAACGGTTTTAGACTACTCAGGTTAACAAACAAAATACAAGGAAATGATAACAATGAAACTTAAGCTACTTAGTTTAATTATCAGCGCCAACTTATTAACCGCTTGTTCGCAAACAAGTGCGCTTTCAGGTTCCGAAAGCGCAAGTGAACCAGCGAACCAACAAACCATCTCGGCGGCCAAAAAAGAAAAATCAGCCAAAGTAGTAGATGAAAAATATATATGGGACTTAACAGATTTATACGCTAGCGATGAACAATGGCAACAAAATCACAGTAAAACTAAAGGCGAGATAGATAAACTCAAGGCGCTACAAGGCAGCTTAGGTAAAAATGCTCAATCTTTACTGATTGCGAGCAATGAAATATCTGCTGTTTATAAAGATGCCGTGCGCTTATTGGTATACGCAACATTAAAAGCCGATGAAAATCTAAAAGTTGCAGAAAATGAAGAACGCCGACAACTAGCTAAAGCTTTACTCAGCGATCTTTCAGCAGCAGTAAGTTGGTATAGCCCTGAAATACTGGCAATTGGTGAAAAGAAAATCCGCCAATTTCTTAAGCAAGAGCCAAGACTTAAAGTACACCAGCACTCATTAGAGAATACTCTCCGTAATAGCCCACATACTTTAAGCCAAGAAGTCGAAGCTGTACTGGCCAAAACAGGCAAACTAACCAGTGCACCAAATTCTATTTACTCAGTGCTCGCCAATGCTAACTTACCTTGGCCAGAAATCACGCTAAGCACAGGTGAAACCCAGTTACTAAATCAAGCTGGTTACTCAAAATTGCGCCAAGCTAGCTCACGTGAAGACAGACAAAAAGTTTTTGAAACTTTCTGGGGTACGTGGAAAGACTATGAAGCCACACTTGGTAGTATTCTAAACTCGCATATTCAAGGTTTAGTATTTCATACGCAAGTGCGTAACCACGAGACCTCAGTCAGCCGAGCCTTGTTTGGTGACAATATGCCAGAAACGGTTTACCGCACACTAATTAAAGAAGTAAATGATGCTTTACCAACCTTGCACCGTTACTTTAAGTTGCGAAAACGCATGTTGAATATCGAAGATGATATGCGTTACTTTGACATTTACCCACCATTGGTAGAATTAGACAAAACTTATAGCATTGAAGACTCAATTACCATTACACGCCGAGCACTAAAACCGCTAGGATCAGAGTTTTTAGCAGCATACGATAAAGGTGTAGAAGGACGTTGGATGCATGTTTACCCACAAGAAGGTAAACGCTCGGGTGCATACATGTTTGGCGCAGCTTATGATATTCACCCTTATGTATTATTAAACCATAATGATGATTTCCAGAGTGCGTCAACCTTTGCACACGAATATGGGCATGCGGTGCATTCTGTATTGAGTAATAAAACCCAACCATGGGAAACAGCTGGTTACGCAACCTTTATTGCAGAAACAGCCTCAATTATGAATGAAATGCTATTGGAAGATATGGTGATCAGCGAAGCACAAACCGACCAAGAAAAGCTTTACTATTTAGGCATAGGATTAGAAGCACTACGTGGTACTTTTTTCCGCCAAACCATGTTTGCAGAGTTTGAGCTTAAAATTAATGATGCAGCCGAAGCGGGTGAAATCTTAACCGGAGCTAAATTGTCTGAAATGTACCTAGAGCTGTTGAAGCGTTATCACGGCCATGACCAAGGCGTAATGACAATTGACGATGCCTACGCAATGGAATGGGCATATATTCCACATTTCTACTACGATTTTTATGTGTTCCAATATGCGACTTCAATTGCAGCCGCAGCAGGCCTAGCTGAAAAAATTGGTCATGGTGATATCCATGCGCGAGATGCCTATATTGATATGCTAAAAGCAGGCGGTTCTGATTATCCGTATGATTTGATGAAAACTGCTGGGGTAGATATGGCGACAGCCGAACCTTACCGAGCTTTGGTCAAGCGTATGAACAATATAATGGACGAAATGGAACGAATTTTAGCTAAGTAGGAAAGGTATTGCTGTTGGTATTAAATCACCAACATGCCCTTGTTGCCGATAATTAGCACAAGGGCAAAAGCATATTTTTAGCAAGCAGAGTAATCCAAAGAAAGAACAATCAATAAAAATAAACTAACAAAATGAACAGCTTTTCTATTTAATACCTGAATAAATTCCATCAAATTTAACTCCGCTATTTTTTGAATTAGGCTATATTAAATACATGCCAAGTGTATATAAAGCTAAGGTAACCTGTAAAGCTGTATCATGAGTATGAAAATAAACATAAAACTAACCCTACTTGTAGCCCTAGTAGCAATTGTTTCCAGCATACTCATATCTTTGCTGTCGTATTCGCATATCTTAAAAAGCAGTCAGCAAGAGGCTGACCAAACCATCAAATCACTAGCAGCAACTGTGTACAACACAGCCGCAGCTGCAGCTTATTTAAATGACGAACCTTTAGCCAACGACGTTATTTCCGGTTTATTAAAAAATGCAGTGGTTGAATGTGCCGACATTACCAGCCCTAAACTCAAACAAGCACGGGGCATTCATTGCGACCAAAACCAATTACATTCCGAGCCTTTGTATTCACCTTTTAATGCCAACGAAAAAATAGGCAACCTGCTAATTTACAAGAATATTAACTTTGTTAAAGAGAAAGTATTAACCCAAGTAACCAGCACCATAATTAATATTTTTACCATAGTATTTATCATTGCGCTTTGTACCTTATTTACAACCTATTTGTTGGTATCACACCCTATCGCCATGCTTGCTGACGAACTAGAAAATATAGATTTTAGCCACGAAGAAACTGACAGGCTAAAAAAGCAATCTCGCAACGACGAACTTGGACTCATTCGCAGCATAGTCAACAAAATGCTTGCTAAGCTAGACGAACGCTTGCAACACGAACGCAATTTGTCTACGCAAAAAGAAAAGCTTGCAAGCAACTTTAAAATGATTTGTGACATTTCTACCAATGCACTGGTAGTGACAGATGAAAAACTTAATTTATTATCGGTTAACCCTAAATTTAAAGAGTTATGGTTAAAAAACAGTGGTCAACATGAAGTTGTTTACGACCATAACTGGCTAGAAAAGATATCTTTTGAAGTAGACGAAATTAAGCAAAAAATTCTCGACTTCCCCAAGCTAAATACTTCACAAACAATCGAAATAGAAGTGAGAAAACCCAGCGACACCGACATGGAAGCACAATGGTTTAACCTCACCTACAACAAAGCTGAAAATATGTTTGGTGAAATAAATATTTTCGTGATTATCAGCGACATTACCGAAGCGAGACAAAAACTGTTATTAACTGAATTTGAAGCAGATCACGACACCCTGACCCACCTTAAAAATCGTCGTTCTGCTAGACGTATGATTGAAAAAATTCTCGACTCAAGCGAGCTGACACCAGAATTTGCATTGTTGCTAGTAGACTTAGACGGTTTCAAAGCCGTTAACGACACATTTGGTCACGATGCAGGAGACACAGTATTAATAGAAGTGGCAAATAGGTATCGCAAACTCACACGTAAGTCAGATATTGTTTGCCGTTGGGGTGGTGATGAGTTTTTAATTGTATTAACCAATGTTAATCGCACTGAAGTAGAAATAATTGCGGAAAAACTAGTGCAAGCGACTGCTGTTCCAATTCCATTGGATGATACCAATACAGCTTACATTGGCAGCAGTATCGGCGCGGCCTTGTATCCCAAATCAGGCAAAGACTTCGACAAGTTATTTGATCATGCCGACCACGCCATGTACCAAGTTAAAAAACAAGGCAAAAATGCTTACGCCATCTATCAGTGGCAAGACTAAAACCACAGCCAATAATTAAAAACGATAAACAACTTTCACATTATCTGTTACGTATTTTTCATCAATATAAGCAACTGCATTCGTGTTTTTTTGCACATACGTCAGAGCATTCTCAGCTGTTTCTAATTGGATGGGAGGCAAATAACGCCCGGTAAATTTAAGCCTTGCCCAATAACTATTAATTTTCGCCAGTGACAAACCAGTAGCCTGATAATAGAAGTTCGCTTTTTCGCTAGATTCATTGGGTAAATCAACGGGCTCGGCAGTAATGCCATTCGGAAAAGCCATATAACGGCCTGTGTATATATCAACAACATTGGTTAAACTAAGTTCGTCTATAGGGTTTTCTTTGTTAACCACAATAACCAACTCAGCAGCAGCACTATAACTACAAGACAAAAATATGGTCGCGGCTAATACTTTTTGGGTGAATTTTTTCATATTAAAACACCCAATCAATACCGAGCGTCATAATATTTGCGACTCGGTCTGGAATAGGTGCTAGAGGGTCTCTCTGCCACAAGCCTGCGCCGCCATCTCCAACCCACTTACGTTCATACTGAGCTTTAATGGCAATTTGCTCGTCCCAATCAATACGCACACCGCCGATAAGGCTATGCTGTTTATAGCCAATATTAAGAGAATTACGCAAAAGGTGGAAAGGTTGAGTTAAATCTTGTTGCAATGCAACTGATAGTGCGTGTAACAATTCTGGCGGTGGTAAATCCCTTGGTGTATAACCTTTTTTCGTATCAATAGCTGAAACAATAACAAATGGTGATACTTTACCCACCCTTTTTGTGTATTGAATATAACCCGCCACACTGTCAGGCGCCAAAAACGAATCTGTTGCTAACTTGCCTAACTCACCTCGCCAATAGCTATCAATCTCACTGTACTCAAAAGCTAATGATGAATACGAAAAATCGGTATTTTTAATCCGATAAGCCTGTAACATATCTTGTGCGCCAGGCCAGCCAGGAATACCTAAAGCCGGTGGAGGGGACGCCAGCAAGTTTAATAACATTTCAACTTCAGTATCCGTATCAAAGCCGTCGTGCGTTGCCACTGTATAACCAGCTCTAAACAACCAATTGCCAAATTCAACGCCAAAATTTACCCCATGTATATCTTTCAAAGGCGTTTTGACATTGGAGCCATCAATATCGGCCCACACCTCAGATGTTCCCGAATATGCATTAGCGGTAAATAAGAATTTTCCAGCGCGAGTTTGATAACCAATATCAACACCATCCAAACTGGCTAGCGGAATTTGTGCATAAAAATCAACAACAGGGTAAGCAGTATCTTGTGCATAACCTATATACCGAGTATCACTCAATAAGTAGATTTTAGGAAAAAAGCGGCCTAGTCTTATCAGCCATTCAGCATTGGGGGTATAATTTATCGTAGCTAGTTTTATTCTATCGGTTAAGTCCTCAATTTGTTCGTGGCGAACAACAGCTTGAGTGACTAACTCCCACTTCGAGTTGATTTGATAATTAACTTGTAGTCCTACCAAACTAAGCTCTAGAAGCTCAATATCACCGCTTCGTCCTTGTCGCGAAGAAGAAATATTAGAACGAAAACCCAAATCCCGACCGTCTGCCTGATAACCAACAATAGAGCCAAACCCAGAAATATGAGTTTTGTCTTTGGCGTAGCTACAGTTTGCAAATAATAAAAGAAAAAGTGTGGCAATAAAGCCTATCGACAAGGGTTTTGCTAACATATGGGCGCTCTATAAATTAATCACGCCACCCACTTGTGGGGTGGCTTAATTTAAAGCGTAGACTAGATTTTAGGTTTTGCTATAAATCCGATAGCTTCGTAAACTTTATCAACCATAACTTGCGCACGTTCTGACGCACGCTCAGCACCTTGCGCCATCACCTTGTTTAAGAAATCTTGTTCACTACGCATTTCAGCGAATCTTGTTTGGATAGGCTCTAATAAAGCCACAACAGCTTCAGCAGTGTCTTTCTTTAAATGACCATACATTTTGTCTTCATATTCAGGGACTAAAGCTTCAATGCTCTTACCGGTTGCACACGACAACAAAGTTAATAAATTAGACACACCGGCTTTTTCTTCTACATCAAAATAAATGCGCGCTTGTTCATCTGAATCAGTGACCGCACGTTTAATTTTTTTAGTGATTTTTTTCGGATCTTCTAATAAACCAACAAAATTACCCGGATTATCATCCGACTTAGACATTTTTTTCGTCGGCTCTAACAAACTCATAATACGCGCGCCGGTTTCAGGAATATAAGGCTCAGGCACCTTAAATACATCACCATAGGCGTTATTAAAACGAGTAGCGATATCACGGCTTAACTCTAAATGTTGCTTTTGGTCATTACCCACTGGCACTTGGTCAGCTTGATACAATAAAATATCCGCCGCCATTAAAATTGGATAAGTAAACAAACCAGCGTTGATGTTATTTTCATTTTTAGCTGACTTATCTTTAAACTGAGTCATACGATTCAGCTCACCCATTTGGGTATAACAATTAAGCGCCCAACCTAATTGAGTATGCTGAGGAACATGCGACTGAACAAAAATAGTGCTTTTATCAGGGTCAATTCCGCAGGCCAAATATAAAGCTAAACCATCTAAACAAGCGTTACGTAACTTTTCTGGCTCTTGGCGCACTGTGATAGCGTGTAAATCTACAATTGAGAACAAACAATCGTATTCACCTTGCATGTTAACCCATTGACGTAAAGCGCCCATGTAATTACCAATAGTCAGCTCACCACTTGGCTGCGCACCACTTAAAACCACAGGTTTAGTCATATTTTCCTCTATAATCTGAATCTTGTTCTGAAATTTGCAAGTTATGAAAGGCATTATACCTATCAATTAAATTTTTTCTTTGGGTCATGCCGATAATTTTTTAGACCCACCACATTAGCCATATAGCTAACATTACAATAAAAAGAACGAAGTTAGCCGTATAGCTAACAAATATACCGAAAAATCTCTTTTAGTTTGCTAAACAATGGGTTCAACACAGTGGAAAAATAAGTATACTAAAGGGCACAAAATGGCCCTATAGTTCAACAGGATAGAACAGTTGCCTCCTAAGCGACCGATCCAGGTTCGAGTCCTGGTGGGGCTGCCATTTGGTTCTTTACTCTTCTACTAAATCATCGAGCTCAAGTGGCTCAGGAGATAAAATAATGCCTGTGGTGTCGGCATAAACATAATCTTCAGGTAAAAAGGTTACGCTGGCAAAATTAACTGCCGCGTCTACTTCGCCACTTTCTTCATCATCAGCGCCAACAGGAATAGATGCAATGGCTTGAATACCTAAATCAATTTCTTCTAGTTCATCTACGTCGCGCACTGCGCCATAAACAATTAAACCTTCCCAATTATTTGCAACGGCTAACTCAGCCAATTCAGCATCAATTAACGCACGGCGTTTTGAGCCACCACCGTCAACCAATAACACTTTACCACTGCCATCTTCCGACAATACTTGGCGAATAAGGCCATTATGCTCAAAACACTTAACTGTAGTGATAACACCATAAAAGCTAGTAATGCCGCCGTAAGAGCTAAAAATTGGCTCAACAACATCAATCATATCTGTGTAGGTGTCGCATAATAAAGAGGTACTGAATTCCATGGTTAACTACCTTATTGGAAAAGAAATTTCGTCTATTATAAACAGCACATAGGGTGAGATCCAATGTAAAAAGTCAGTTAAAAATCAACAAGTACCACTGTCACATTTTTGACCAATTTGGTTCAAAATAAGGTCACACAAAAATCATAATATTTGCCAAGTAAAGTACAATATTTAGGCACTGTGTTATGAACATCATTACCCAAAAAGACCAACAATTATTCGGCTGGATATTCTCGCACACGCACAATCGCGATATGAAATGGGTGCGCCTAATTTCTAAAACCGGTGACGGACACTTTTATATTGCATTAGCCATTATTTTAGCCTTGTTAGAACAAGAAGGTATTTGGTTTTTAGCCGTAGGTTTAGTTGCATTTTTAATGGAGCTGCCGTCGTACTTTATGCTGAAAAAAGCCTTTAAACGCACACGCCCAAGTGACTTATTGGTGTCAGCCCATATAGAGCCAAGCGATAAATTTAGTTTGCCTTCAGGCCACACAGCAGCCGCTTTTTTAATGGCAACCTTAATCAGCGCATTTTACCCAAGCTTCACATTATTAGCCTACAGTTGGGCTTCAATGGTTGGTTTATCTCGCGTACTTTTAGGTGTGCATTTCCCGACAGATATTTTAGCAGGCGCGTTACTTGGAATGGTCAGCGCTTGGTTAAGTTTAGGATGGATATTATAGATATATGAAGATTTTTTATGGTGTACAAGGTACAGGGAATGGTCACATTAGCCGTGCAAGAATTATGGCGAACCGCTTTAACGAACTGGGTATTAAAGTAGATTATTTGTTTTCAGGTCGCGAAGCCGACAAGTTTTTTGATATGGAACCGTTTGGCGATTATCAAGTTCGCAAAGGTATGTCATTCTCGAGCAAAGACGGCGACTTAGCATTATTTTCAACCCTCAAACAAGTTGAAATTAGAAAATTTTGGAAAGACGTAAAAAGCTTAGATCTATCTGGCTATGATGTCGTATTAAATGACTTTGAACCAATAAGCGCATGGGCAGCAAAACGCCAAGGTATACCCAGCATCAACATCTCTCACCAAGCCGCTTTTATGCAGGATATTCCAAGCAAAGGTGCAAAATGGGCAGATAAAAAAATTCTAAAATACTTCGCGCCGTGTCAGCACAACTTAGGTGTGCACTGGTATCACTTTGGCGCCAACATTATACCGCCCTTTATTGAAGCGCCGGAAAAGCTTGAGTGTAAAGATAATAAAATAATGGTGTATTTACCATTTGAATCACTTGAACAAATTAAGCTGTTGCTCGCAGATTTTTGTGACTATCAATTTTATTGTTACCACCCTGATATCACTGAAGATAAAGACGAAGAACATATAAAACTCCGCAAACTCAGCCGCAGTGGTTTTAAACAAGACTTATGCGACAGCAAAGGCATAATCGCCAACGCAGGTTTTGAACTTTCAAGCGAAGCTTTGTGTTATGGCAAACGTATTTTGCTAAAGCCATTAAATGGTCAATTTGAGCAAGCTAGCAACGCGTATACGCTTGAACTTATGGGATTAGCGTCAGTTATGCCTAGCTTGAATTTTGATAGTGTTGAAACTTGGCTGGCGCAAAATAATGGTGGCAGAGTGATATTTCCGTCAGATCCACAACCACTGATCAATTGGATTATGGCTGGCGACTATCACAATACCCAACCTTTGCTTAAATCACTGTGGGCGCAAGTGCAATTTCCCGAGCAAGTTGAAAATAAATTAAGTCGCAAAGTGGCGTAGTATCGCTGCAGCCCCTGACTTGCAGCGCTTTAAACTCAGTGCTTACAAGCATACTCGAAGCATGATTTTCTAAAAACGCTGTTCGCCAGTCCCTGCAATATAATCGGCCTATGATTACATTTACCACACAGAACCGCTGTTCTGCCCTATTCAAAGAATGGCGTAGACTATTCATCCCTGAAAGGCAGGCCCTGTCGTCATCCTTGACTCCACCTCACCAGACTGCGAAGCGGTGCTTCGGTTCTGGTTCGCCCCTGAAAACGACGTTCTGCTTTGGTAAATCTAGTCACAGTCCTCAAGTAATGCGTCGTCTTCGAGTACGCTTTTATCAAGCATATTTGTTACAGCTAGAAGACAGTATATGAACCAAAAACGATATAAAAGCCAGGAAAGTGCTGGAGCAATAACTTAGAGCAAAATCTCTTTTTCATGGATGAAAAAGCGAAGCGTACAAGGAAGTATTCACAGCGTTTTTGCGATAGTTATGCTCTAGTAATTTCCACATAGTGCACTAACTCGCAGCGTTTTTGAGAAATACATCGCAACCGACTCGACCTTCCCTGCCACAAATCCAGGAGCAAATTTTCAAAAATGCACCTTAACAAGCAAATTCGCATTACGCTCATTCACCCCATCAATGCCAAACTTATCATTCCAAAACACATACTCCACCCCCACAAACACCTTAGTATCAAGCGACAACAAAGAAGCTAAATTATACTTAAGCTGCGAAGTAAAATTCATAGTTGGCGACTTACCCGAAACCGCACTCGCATAATCTATAAAACCATCATACAACCAATTATCGAACGGCAACGCCCACGCAAGAGTAAGTTGGTAATTACTATCACCAGAATCATTAAAACGCTTGTACAAATTCAAATTAACAAAAGAAAAATATTCAGGGGTAAACTTAGTGCCTAAGCCCAACAAATAATGAGCAAATTCACGGCTAGAACCATCATGCAAATGCTGCTGGCTAAACTCCACAGTAGTCGCAACAAACAAACTTTTAGCAATACTATTTTCCAACTGTAACAACTCAAATCTAGGGCTTATCTCACCATAAATTTGTTTATCGCCATTATTACTTTGCAACTGCTCAATAAACAAAAAGCTATCACCCCAAGTAGTTTTAGCCGCATGCTCAAAGGTATAAACCTCGCGCTTGTTATCCCCCACTTGGTAATTACTGCCATTTAAATAAGTAAAACTTGCATCCGACCACAACATTTTGGCGTGAAGATTAAAACCGCCGAACAAAACTAGAATGGAAAATACAAAGCGCATAGAAACATGATCCAATTTAATAAGAATTATTAAATTAAGTTTAGGTCACTTTTTCAAACATTGTACGGGCAAACAATAAAAGAGTCTTGAGAGATGGTTGCAATAGTTATGATCTAGCAATTTCCACAAAACACTCAGGCAACAATGCTTGATATTTAGCCTGCAACGCCACTTTAGCCTCGTCATCCCCATGAACAATTTTAATATGCCCAGGTTTATGCCGCATGCGTTTCACAAAATTAATTAAATCAGACTGATCAGCATGGGCGCTATAACCCGACAAAGTAAACACACCTGCTTTAATATCAACCCGCTGACCATCCAACACAACATAACCACCACGCGGGCCATATTTTTGAATATCCCGCCCCGGCGTCCCCTTAGCTTGATAACCCACAAACACAACATCGGTGCGCGAGTCGGGCAACAACGCCTGCAAATAATTCATAATACGCCCGCCAGAGCACATACCGCTAGCGGCAATAACAATACAAGGCGAACCATTACGGCGAATATACTCAATAGCATCTAAATGCTGCTGGTGATCATCAATAGTATACAAATTATCAAAATCGAGCGGATGCCGACCCTGCTTTAACTTACGCTTAGCTTCTTTATCCCACAAGGCCGACAACTTTTTATAATGCGCCGTAAAATCTGCCGCCATAGGACTGTCTAAAATAATAGTTAAATCTTGCCAAGTGGAGTTATTAGCCGAGCGGTAAATAATATCCTCAATTTCATACAACAACTCCTGCGTGCGGCCAATACTAAAAGCTGGAATTAACACAGCGCCATTGTTTTCTAAACAACGCTCCACCACACTTTTTAGCTGTGCGCGCCGCTGCTTACGGCCAATATGATTTTTATCACCATAAGTACTTTCTATCACCAAAGTATCCGCTTTGTATGGCGCTTTGGGTGAAGGTAACAAAGGTGTATAGGGCGCGCCCAAATCGCCAGAAAATACAAACCTATGTTTATGGCAATCAATCTCTACATAGGCAGAGCCTAAAATATGTCCTGCAGGCTGAAATTTAAACTTAACCCTCTCACCATTAGAACTAGGTGTTAAACTAAACCAAGTTTTATACTCAACCGGCACAATAAGCGACTTAATCACCTTTAAAAACGACTCAACCAAACGCTTATCTTTGGTAATGCCAAGCTTAATTGCATCTTCCAGCACCAAAGGTAACAAATGCGCGGTTGCAGGCGTGCAATAAATAGGTTTACGAAAACCCGCCGCCACCAACCACGGAATACGCCCAACATGATCAATATGACAATGAGTAACAATAAGCGCAGCCACCGAATCAATTTCAAAATCGATATGCGGCGAATTGGCATCCGCCTTACCAGAAGTTTCCGCCCCTTGAAACGATCCACAATCAATTAGTAAACTAAAATTTGGCTTTATAGTTAACCTATGGCAAGACCCAGTAACACCGTCTACCGCACCGTGGTGGGAAATAACAGGCAAAGAAACGACTGCAGAAATATTTTTAGAAATGTTCATAACAATCCTTGTTAAGTTGATAAATTAGCGTTTTAAATCTCGATAAAAGTTCTCATGCGAGCCCAACGCAATTAACTCTAAAATAACAGTGCCATCTTGATAACTATAACCAAGTAATGTTAGCTGCTTAACCATTTTAAATTTATATACGCGTAAAAACGCTAAATCGCCTTTTTTTACTTCACCTAACTTGGGGTCATTAATCAAAGCTCTAACAGCCTTGTCCAAATCAGATTTCTGGTTACCCTTTAACTTTTTTACTGCTTTTTTAAAACTAGATGTTTGTAGAACTTGGGTAATTTTAGTCAAACTCATATGCCTCAAGCTTGCCAGCCTCTTTTTCTGCTTTAGCAATTAAAGCTTGCTTAACAAACTCGTAAGGCAAATCTGGGTTGTCTTCCATAATTTCACCAATTTTAGCCCAGTGCTCCACTTGTTTAGAAGTCGAACGACTTAAAGCCTTAGCCATAATACTAGCTCTTTCAACAAACTCTTCATCCAATCGAACGCTTAAAGTAGCCATACAAACCTCACAATCATTCTAATCTTTAAAAGTGTAGCACCCATAAAACATTGATGCAATTTGCATCACCATTAATATCGACTCAAACTACAAATTAATAGTAAACTACATCCAGCACAAACAATTAAGGATTCAACAATGTCTACCGCCACAAAACAACAAAACATAACAGTAGAAGAATACTTAAATGGTGAGTTAATAAGTGACACCAAACACGAACTGGTTAACGGCCACGTATATGCAATGGCGGGGGCAAGCAAAAACCACGAGCGTATATCACTTAATATCCTGTCAGAATTTAGATATCGCCTCAAAAACTCACCATGCGAACCGTTTGGTTCAGACATGAAAATAAGAGTGCGAGATAACTTTTATTACCCAGATGCATTGGTAGATTGTAGCGTTGATGAAACAACCCCGTACTACACAACAACACCAGTTATCGCAGTTGAAGTAATCTCAAAATCAACCCGAAAAATAGACGAACAAATAAAACGCATGGAATACATAAACATTCCAACGCTAGTCGAATACGTAATAATTGAACAAGACTATGTGGATGTAGCGGTATTTCGTAAAAGCGACCAGTGGCGGCCAACTCATTACTTTTTAGGCGATGAAATTCACTTTGAATCAATAGACCTAGCACTCGCAGTAGAAGAAATATACTCACGAGTAAATAACGAAGACATGAATGAATTTATCGCCCAAAAACAGGGCAATAGCAAATGAGCTTTAGGTAAAAAACCTAAAGCTCTAACAAAAATCCTAACGCTTTAGTTAACAACTGCTGCGCAGCTTGATTTGATGCAGATTCAACATAACAACGCAACTCAGGCGCATTACCTGATGGCCTAAAATGCACAACGTCACCATTATTCATGGTAATACGCAAACCATCAGTAGTATTCACATTATTCACAGCCGCAAAACCCAGCTGAGTAGCTACTTTTTCAGGTTGAGTAGTTAACTCGGCAATTAAAGCTTTACTCTTTTCAGTTGCAAAATCTTTCAACCTATCACTTACGGTAAAACGTGGTGGTAAAGTTTTTAACTGCTCAGCTAACGTAGCCTTTTGAGTTAACAAAGCAAACGCAGGCAATAACGCATCACGTGTTGGCAAAGCTTTTAAACTTTTGCCTTCAACCAAAACATCGCTACCTAACAAATAACCACCGTTGGCCTCAAAACCAGCAACCGCCTTAAAATCGCCCGACAGCGCCGAAAACTCAGCAATAACATACGGTGAACCAATTTTAGTGCGTACAACCTTAGTAAATAAAGCAGACTGCTCAATAGCCGTATTACAACTTACAGGCACAGCTAAAGCTTCAATATTAAGTGCTTTACTACACAACAAACCTAAAATATCACCACGTAACCAATTACCGTTTTCATCAGCAATTAACGGGCGATCACCATCACCATCGGTAGAAAATATCGCATCAAAACCATACTCTTTGCTCCAAGCTTGCGCTTTTGCTTGATCTTCAGCCGAAACCGCCTCTGTATCAATAGCAACAAACTCATTACTGCGCTCTAAGCTAGTTACCTGTGCGCCCAAAGCCTCAAAAATTTGTCGATAAATATCCCGACCAGCACTTGAATGCTCGTAAATACCAATGCTCTTACCAGCCAGTGCATCAGCAGGATATAAAGAAGTATAACGCTCGATATAAGCTGTTTTAGCAGCATCATCTACAGCTAACTCAGCTAAATCCAAACTATCATCTAACGCGGTAAATTCAGCTTGTTCAGCTAAAATAGCCAACTCATCTGCTTTAGAAATTTCGCCATCCGGGCGATAAAATTTTAAGCCGTTGCGATCAAACGGAATATGGCTACCAGTAACCATAATAGCAGGCACATTATCTTGCATCGCTTTATAAGCCAAGGCCGGTGTTGGCACCACACCATAATAAACAGAATTTATACCCAACTGTTGCAAACCCTGCGCACAAGCTTGCGCCATAGCATAACTACTTGGGCGGTTATCAATAGCAATGGCAATAGTAGAAAAACTAAAATTTTGTTGCGCCACCTTAGCAAAAGCAATAGCAAAAGCAGCACAAACACTTGGGGTAAAATCAACCACTAAACCGCGCGCACCACTAGTGCCAAACTGAACACCCGAATTTTTAATAACACTTGAAGTAACTAACATTGTTAAACCTTTATCCTAAAAACTGTTTAAAGCAAACTTAAAGCTCAAAGTACGCTGCACGCAACCTGTCTTGATGGCGCTGTAAATAACTTGTGCCTTTGCGGCCAAAGTTATTAAAGTGGTTATCTAAATGGTAAAAAGTGCGCGCCTCGTCAGCTATACCAAATGTTAAGTAATTGGCATCTTCACCGACCAAAGTATGCACCGAATAGCTCCAATCTGCTCGGCTCCTAATATTCACATATCTAGAATTAAAATCTTTTCGCGGTCCAAAATTCATAGTAAAGCCAAGACCTAACATCTTAGTATAAGTACTTTTGTATTCATACCCGCCAGAAAAAGCATCAACTTCACCATCAGGCTTTGTCGCTTTAAATGAAAGGTTAATCTCAAAGTCGTCGAAATACCGGCTCACTAGTAAATGCAGGCCTTTGTCATTTGACCAAAATGTTCCATACTTCGCATAAAAACTGGTGTTTAACAATGGAGAATAATAACGGTACTTTGCTAAATTGACCTTTTTATCCGCATATTGCGGCAATACACCATAACAATCAGACAAAAGCTTCGTTGGATCAGACACACAACTCCTATCATATCCGAATTCTTTTTGCCCTTTATACTTATAGCTCCCACTGTAAAGAAAAAACTGATGTCTCCCATTCTCGGTTTGCCACCCGATCTCCGCACTGCTTACAGTATAATTTTGCGCAAAGGTACCATAAGTCAACAACGCATTTGTGTTATATGGGAGTGAAATTGCTTGGTTCAAAGTAACATTATGAATACCTGACTTTTGCCTAAAATTTGCATACCACTTACCATCACGAAAGTCTGAACTTTCAGTTAATTGTGTTAAATGAAAGGCAGTGGCGGTCAATCCAGGCCAAACAGGAATTGGTAATTCGACATGGGTTGCTAAAGCTAAAGAGTAGTCGAACATTCCGGCATCGCTACCAACTGTGGTGCTCAAATGTGGGTATAAGGTAAATTTTGGCTTCAAGAAAAATGACCTAGCTTCGTCATACCATGCGATCTGACTTTCGGAATTAAGCCTACCAGCAATTTTTAACTCTCCACCCCGTAAAAATGCTCTGTAATCTTCAATACTGCCGCTGACTGTATCAATAACAATATCCGCTTGTTTAATATTTACAGCAAAGCTATCAAACTCTCTATCGACATAACTAGTTATAAGAGCCAACACAACAGAAAAAGTATCGATATGATTACCAGAATAAGCGTTATTCTCGACTTCCACTACAAGCATTGAACCAATCGAACCAATTCGATACTGATCAAACCCCTTGCGCGCCAACGCAACCGATAAAATATTGATCAAGTTTTCATTATTGGCCGTTTGCTCAAGATTAGATTTCGGAGAAAACTCACTAATTTGAGCTGGCGTAACTTCGTGGCGGCCTTGGTATAAATTACTCTTAAAACCTACATTAAAATAGCTATTGTCTTGTAATTCTGAGTTACTAGCACCGAGCATAGTCTTGGCAAAAACTTGATAGTTGCTACCTAACAGATCAAATTTTTTATTAATTTCTACCCCGTAATTTGTACTACCCCCATCATGTTCAAGCAATAAACTAGCCCAAGGAACAGGGCTCCATTTTACCCCTGCAAACGGGCCATCATTTCTACCATAAAAAGAGTCACTTGAAGCTGCACCAATAGTTGCTTCAAGATTGAGGGCTTCTATATGTTTGGAAAGCGCAATATATTTACTTCCAAAAAAACTAACTTCACCACCAACATCTTGCCAACCAACAGCTAGCTTAAACCAATCATCAGGAATGTAAGGGAATATGAATTTAATATTTGCAGATAAATCCGATCCGTGGCTAGTTTTTTCAGTATACGCAGCATTCCTAGCACTGATTTCTACAGTATTCCATAGGTTAACAATAAACTGGAAGTTAGGTGTTTGTTGAATTTTTCTTCCAGGCTTCAAGGTTTCTAATTCAGTGAAAGTGCTATAACTAAAACCAAAATCTCCATCGTCAACAGAGTAAGCTGTTGGCACATTATAATATCCTGCATATCCCTGAAAGCTTGGTGTTACATTTGGTTCATTTGCGTGAACATAAGAGAAAACTGAACTAAATAGTACCGTACTCACCAATAATTTGAATTTAAGTTTCATTGTATTCCCTAAACAGAAAAAAGGGAGCAGAGCTCCCTTAGTTTTAATTATTTAATTTATATCAAGCTGCGTTTTTATGTACAAAGCCTTTGAACAAGGTTAAAAATATAATCTTGAGATCTAAAACCAAAGACCAGTTCTCAATATATTCTAGATCGCATTCAATCCGTTTATTTAAATCTGTATCACCGCGCCACCCATTAATTTGCGCCCAACCAGTTATTCCAGCCTTAACCATATGTTTTTTCATATAACCTGGAATTTGAGTTTTAAACTCTTCAACAAAAACAGTACGTTCTGGGCGAGGGCCGACAATAGACATATCGCCTAGTAACACATTAATAAACTGTGGTAGCTCATCTAGACTGGTAGCTCGAATAAATTTACCGAACCGAGTATTAGCTTTACTTTTTGCATTACCCCATTGTACACCATTCACCTCGGTATTTACGGGCATGGAACGAAACTTAAGCATATAAAAAGGGTTACCATTCCAACCTACACGCTCTTGACGATAAAATATAGGCCCTGGTGACGACAACTTAACCCCTATAGCCAAAGCAAGCATTATAGGTGATATCATAAGCAAAATCATAAACGCCAACACTCTGTCTTCAACCGCTTTAATAATACGATTGAAGCCATACATAGGGCTAGAACTAAGGTTCACGACTGGCATACCAGAAACCATACTAACAGAGTGATTAATTAGGTTAAATCCGTCAAACCCTGGAATATAACGAATATCAACTGTAGTTAACTCTAACTGAGCCGCAATTTCTTGCACAACTAGAGCATCAGACAAAGGTAGGGCAATCCAAACTTGCTCTGCGATACCTGGGTGTGCTTCCATATATTCTTTTAGATCATTATAGCTACCAAGGCGTTTGACTGGCATATCTAGATCATCATCACCAAAATATCCAATCACTCGGTAACCTGTCCACTTACTCTGCCTGATACGTCGAATGACGGCTTGGGTAATTTCGTCGTCACCAACGATAATAATTTCTTTTATATTATAGCCACGCTCACGTACCCAGTTTAGGGCAATACGAACAACTAAGCGATTAATAGAACATGCAACTGAACCAATAACAAACCAACAAATTAGTAACTCTCTATCTTTTGCGGCAAGCAAACCAATAGCATAACTCGCCACAACCCCCAAGATAAAAACTGTAGACCACGCAACTAACATAGTAGCCAATTCGCGTGATTTCTTTTCTCCACGCCATGGCCGATACATGCCAATAGGCCGAAAAAGAAATACTGCAAACAAAAGCATTATTAGACCTGTGGCGGTGGTAGAAGCTGATAAAGAAAACTGCCCTGTCACATAATAAGAAGCCAAATAAGCAGCAAGAGCTATAGAAATCCAATCACTAATTTGGTGAATCCGAATTAGTGCAGACTGGTACCCATGCAAACCCTTATTATATCCCATACAAAAACCTCAGTTGAACTGCCAATCATTAACTTTGGCAATATTCTAAGCGTAATTTAGTGGAAATTTAATTACTAAAATCAATAATTTTTATTTTTTTGAGAGGTTAAACGTATCACCCGAATTGAAAAATTAAAAAAAAACTTTCAACTAACTTCTTGATACAGTCTATTAATATATAAATACATAATTACAACCTGCTAAATGAAAATGAAGCGGCCATACTAGGAAAGATTAAAAAGCAATTAGTTTAATTTTTTACGTATACATCGGCTAAACCACGCCTAACTTTTACACTCCAAGAAATAGCTAGTTGATGTCGCAATCTGGTTTACATCATTAAGTCAAACAATCACAGGTGGTCTATGTTAATTAAACCAGACACTTTAATAATGAAATATAACCCAATTATTGAAACCAGAAATGACAAAACCAACAAATAGAAGTTATACAACTGTGACGGTGTATATAAGCTATTGAAAATTTATCTACTAATGGTGATATATCGCAGTAGAATATGGTTAAAGCTCCTTGATTTACTGTCCAATAATCAATGCAGGCGAAGATAACATTACAATTATGCATTGTTGTCGTCCACACAGATGCAAGGTCAGGCAGTTTTGTGGCACCGCGTAGCACAGCCCCCTGGGAACGAAAGCGGCAATTTATATTCATAGGCCTCATTAGTAGAACAAACCGTCAGTTTGGAAATATTCAGGCGAAATCCGAACCAAAAATAAATTAAACTAATGGTAGCAAGTAACCAAAGGAGCTATCCCATTGGCTATAAACAGGCGAGATTTAATAATTAGTGCTTTGTCCGCAGCGGCAGGTTCAGGTGCAACTTACACGCAAAATAAACAACTGAATCCCTTCGGTAATAACTCTGATGCACTGACTATACTTAGCTCGAACGGTGGTGCGCATAACGTAAAATTTGATGCCAATAACTCAGTGGGTGATTTAACCAACAAAACGGATGAAACCAAAGGCGCAGCTCTAATTGGTAACCGCGGTGTTAGTTTATCGGACGTTTTATTAAAAAACACAATAGAGTTTCAAACTTTTTCTAGCTTATCTACTGCTATTTCATCTGATGGTCGAAAGCTTTCTCAAGCTGATTTACAAACGCTAAAGTCAAATGATGTTCGTTTTAGAACGATTGTTCATAATACGACGTCTAAAGTGGGCTCGGCAAAATATAAATTACTGACGACGGCTGAAAAAGATCAAAGCCTATACGCTGGACTGGAGGGAGTTGCATGTTCAGAAATTGACAACTCAGGATTATGGGCTTGCTTAGTTTTGGATGAAAAAACTTTGTTTAGTCAATTAGGGGCGATTGGCAACGGAATTGTTGACGATACAATAGCTATTAATGCTGGGTTTATATTAAATAAATGCACATCTGAAAATAACAAAACATATTTATTTAATTCAAGCGTTAACTTTGCACGCAGTTTTGCCGGAGGAGATAGCGTTAAATTTCTTAAAGGTGCAGACAATGCCTATTTAATCTTACACCCAGATAGAAAAGTGTATGCCGATTTTGAAGTGGATGCTGGCGGCTTTTCAACTGGTGTTGACGTGCGACATAACGGTAATCAATTTGACGGAATTAAGTATTCATTTTTAGCTAATATTCGTGTCAGAAATTATACTGTCCGTGGTTTCAATATTAATCAGGCAGCATTTGGCGCAACGCTTATACATTGTAGAGCATTGTCAAACGCGTCAGACGGATCACAAGATGCCTCAACTATGTTCTATTTTTCAATTGAAGAAAATAATGGCATAGGCACACCCAACGGAGAAACCAATGCATCCTTTAGCTTACTATCACCCAACGGATACTGTAGAAAAAATGCAGCAAACGACACTACATTCATTCAAGCTGATTACTGCCGTGGTGTATCTATCACTGGGGCAGAAGTCGCAGCTGCAAGAATTATTAAAGGTACTCAATTTGATGGTTCGATGCAGGGGGCTTTTGAATTTGTTAATACCCATTCAGCGCTGTACAACTCCAACTTAAAAATTGGTGAAGGTTCAAACATTCAAACTTTCAGAAAAGGGATTGAAAGTTGGACAGGAGACACAAATATTCCGGCGTCAACCAGTGTTGGCCGTCATATATTCCGTGTAGATGGTGCAGGCAGCATTAAAGTTGAGGGAACATCGTTTTTTAACCAAATGGGCACAGATGAAGACTCAGGCTCTATTGGTCTCATTGGTTTGGTGGCTTGCGCTTCTGGTTTTACAGGCAAAGCTAAAGTCGCAAGCATTCACAAATACAACAGTAGCAATGGTGGTTTTGCGCAATTAATCCAAGTTGCAAACGAATCTGGCGCCATTTCTAAAAAAACACTCATAGGTGAAACTGCTGAACAAGTGGTATTTACGCGAGATGTACTATCTAGTGACGGTATGGTTAATTTATATCCATCGGGTAAAACTTCAATCGCAGATAAATACGTCAGAGATCATACTGAAATACGCGAATTTATTATTGAACTTGAAGGCGATACATTAACAACTGACGTGGCAGTTAGAATTGAAACCTTTGACGAAACAGGAGCAATGGATTCCAGTTTAAAAGTTGTTCATACCATTCCAAGCGGTTCAGCGTCGGGTTTTAAAATCATAACCAACAACCCCAATAGAAGTATTGCTGAAGATGGAAAATACAAAATTAGTATTGCCCCCTCTTCTAGCTCGATGGGAACAAATACGCGTATATCAGTTATCGTACGTGAAAACTATTGATTCATAGTAGGTACGCTCCTAATCAACTGGTATCCTGACATTCAATGTCTTAAAACTGCATAATTTTCTCACCATTCATACAAGAAAATAGCGTACTTACTGGTACACTTAGCACAACGGCTAGCGCCAGGGCTTAGGTATCCGTCGGCAAAGTGTTCCGGAATGTTGAATTAAGTTACACGCCTCCAGAAAGCAAGGGTATTAAACCCTAACCGCTTCTTAACAAAATACACAGCAAGCAAGTTTTGTAAACTTATAAAAAAAGCCATTGACGAAGCGGCCCCAATGGGTCCATATAGCTTAGTGAAAAATGGGACCGATGCCAAAACTCCAAAACCGCTAACCATTGTAACCAGTCGCATATCTTTCTCGTAACCAGTCATCTGTAGTAAAACACCTACTGAACCGGTTATAACATTAACTGCTTGACCCAATACTAAAATCTGTAGTAGCACAGCTCCTTGCTCAAATTCCTTACCAAACAACCCCATTAATAATTTGGGAAACAAGAGCATAAAAAGAACAACCGGGCATGCGCTCAATATTAACAATTTAACGGAAAAAAGTGCGGTTTTTTTGATGCTTAGATCGTCACCATTTGCTCTATACTTTGCAAATTTAGGAGCTACAACCAGATTTACGGCCATTAAGATAAAACTAGTTAATAATGCAATACGCTGAGCCACACTGAAGTAAGCAACTTGTTCCGAGGCCAAGATTAAACCAATTATAATAGGCGCACACCATTGAACTGTTTGACTCATGATCGTAGTAAACCAGTTTGGCCTTGCACTCGACCAAATATCATTCGAATTTAGAGGACTACCATTAGAATTTAGAGGACTACCATTAGAATTTATTCCTTTTAAACTCACCCAATAAAAAAAACTTGATGACACTCCCAAAGACAAACTTAGGTAAAGAGCAATACTTTCTGGAGATTTTGTTTGAAAAGCGAAAATAATTGCGCCGCACAGAAAAAAATGAGCAATATTTTGACATGGTATGCTGTAAAAAATCTTATGTCGCGCCTGCAAACTCATTGCTAGTTGGCTTACAATAGCAAACCCAACTATGGCGGGAGATATATACTGCAATACGTTTTCTAAAAGGTTTTTTTTAAATATTACTCCTGCTATAAAAGGAGCATTGTAAAAAGTTAAGACCGCAATTAACGTAGCAAATGGAACACTGAATCGAAGTGTGAAGTGCAGTATAGATTTAACTGTTTTACCGTTTTGAGAATTAGCTGCAGTAAATCTTAGTACAGTGTTATCAAAACCCAATCGAGCAATAGCCGAAAGCACTATAGCAATTGCCAAAGCTAAAAAAAATATTCCAGCCTTTTCTGCACCTAGCTGCCTAGCTACAACAAGATTGAACGCAAATGACATTCCAGCGCCCATCACCCTAATACTCAGAGCAAGGATAGAGTGAAAGACTGTGTGCCGGTGCTCTGGATGAGTAATTAACTCGTATATTTTTTTAAACATAAGTTATTAAAAAAGCTTGGCATAAACACCAATTATTTCTGTAAAATACCTACAATTTTACCGCGTTCACATACAACTAGGCTTTTTATTTTTTTTAACTCCATTAAATCAAAAGCTTCTCCCATCAACATCGTTGGCGCTACAGTTACAGGATACCCAACAGCTATATCACTAGCCTTCATGTCAAACAAGTCTTTGCTGTACCTCTCTATAGCACGTCTTAAGTCACCGTCTGTAATAACTGACTTAATCTTATTGTCACATTCAACAATAGCTAAACCCATTGAGCCTTTTGACATAACATTTATCACCTCTGACATTGGGGTAAATTCTTTAACAATAGGCAAGTTTTCTGAGATCATTTCTGACTCTACGCTGCGGACTAAACGGCGTCCTAAATTCCCTCCTGGGTGGAACCTCGCAAAACTCTCTGGCTGAAATTTGTTTATTTCCATTAACGCAACAGTCAATGCATCGCCAATAACTAAAGTTGCGGTAGTCGAGGAGGTTGGAGCTAACTGTAAAGGGCATGCTTCTTTGGGTACACCGATGTTAATGTGGCAATTAGAGTTCTTCGCAAGCGTCGATTCTGGTTTTCCTGTCAAAGCAATAATAGTATTTTTATTGTCTTTCAAAAAAGGTATTAGTTTAATAACCTCTTCAGTTTCGCCAGAGTTAGAAATTGCTAAAAATAGGTCGTCTTTAGTAACCATTCCTAAGTCACCATGAAACGCTTCACCTGGGTGCATAAAAAAACTAGGAGTACCAGTGCTCGCTAGCGAAGCAGCGATTTTTTTTCCAATAATACCCGATTTACCCATACCACAAATGATGACTCTACCCTTAGTCTTAAAAATGAGTTCAATCGCATGAATAAACTGCTCATCTAGTTTTTCTGAAACAGCTGCCAATGCCGCTATTTCAATATCAATAACTCTTTTGGCTGTTTTCAATGCACCGGTCATTATTTCATAAGCCTCTTTAAAGCGAGATAATCTTCTTGGGTATCCACGCCATGAGGTAAATCACCAAGATAACGCATTACACCTATAGTCAGGTTATTGCTCAAAGCTCTTAACTGTTCTAATTTTTCGCTTTTTTCCAATAAAGATTCAGGAAATTCACAGACACGGGAAAGTACACTGACTTTGTATAAATAAATACCAATATGCCTCAACGCCAAACTGTAATCCATTGGCTCGTCACGGTTTAAAGGCGCTGGACTCCGGGTAAAATAAAGCGCTTGCTCTATTTCTGTAACCACAGCTTTCACAACATTTGGATTATGGAAATCATCCAGCGAATTAATGGGCGTTACCGCTGTCACTATATCAAAATGGTTATTTTCAACCGCAAATGTCGTTAACCCCTTAACTAAATCAGGTGGTAAAAGAGGCTCATCACCCTGTACATTGACCACCAAAGTATCATCAGTCCAGTTCTGTAATCTTGCAACTTCATTAATACGGTCTGTGCCACTTATATGTGAAGTTGATGTCATGACGACAGGCACATCTAACTCTTTAGCTTTAAGCAGGATACGTTCATCATCAGTTGCAACCAAAATATCGTCAATAAGAATTCCGGCTTCCAAAACGCGTTGAACAACATGCCAGAATAAAGGTTTTTCATTAATTTCCAAAAGAGGCTTAGCCGGCAAACGGCTCGAACCATAACGGGCTGGAATAACCACTTTAATATTTAATTGGCTCATTTTATTGTTCTAATGAATTAACATCGTCTGCGGAAATTTTGTTTAACAACACTTCATAGACAGCTGTTAATGTGCCATGTTTGGCTATCAAAATTTTGTCGGCGACTTCACGTACCACACCCTGTCCACCTTTTGCTTTTGTGATAACGCCAGCTGTTTCTATTACCAGCTCATGCGCGTCCACCGGAGCAAAACTTGCACCACAAAGACGCATAACAGGTATATCCAGAACATCATCACCAACAAAGGCTATCTGCTGCAAACTAATATTAAGCTCATTGCAAATTTGTTTAACCCGAGGTAATTTATTTTTACAGCCAGTGATCACATAATCAAAACCTAAACCTTCGCATCTTTTATTTAGTGCCGCACTGGCCTTGCCAGATACCACGCCAGTTTTAATACCATGACTTCTTAGCAACTCAATAGCTAATCCGTCTTTTACATTAAATTTTTTAAAGGCTTCGCCAGATGAATCAATGTAGATACCGCCATCAGTCATTACGCCATCTACATCAAATAGAACAAGTTCAATATTTTGCATATTAACCCAATTTAGATTCTAAAAACGGGCGCTTATGTGCGATTTGGTCTAACTCAAGTAAAGTTTCCAGCATTTCTTCCATATGTTTTAACGGGATCATATTTGGACCATCACTTAATGCAACTGACGGATTAGGATGCGTTTCCATAAATACACCATCAACACCTACTGCAACAGCAGCTCTCGCTAGTACTGGAACCATTTCTCGCTGGCCACCAGAAGTTGTTCCCAGACCACCTGGTTGCTGCACTGAATGAGTTGCATCGAAAACCACCTTGCAACCTGTACTTCTCATTACCGGTAAACCACGCATGTCGGAGACTAATGTATTGTAACCAAACGAGGTACCACGATCACATAGCCAGATATCTTTATTTCCGACCTCATGGCATTTGTTGACGACTTGTTGCATATCCCATGGAGCCTGGAACTGGCCTTTTTTAATATTGACCGGCTTACCCGCTCGCGCTACTTTTTGAATAAAATTGGTTTGGCGCACTAAAAATGCAGGGGTTTGCAAAACGTCGACCACACTGGCAACTTCATCAATTGGTGTATCTTCGTGGACATCCGTTAAAACACGTAAACCTAATTCTTTTTTAACTTTCGCTAAAATCTCTAAGCCCTTCTCCATGCCCGGACCACGAAAACTACCAGTAGAGCTGCGGTTCGCTTTGTCAAAGCTAGATTTAAAAATATATTCCATACCCAGTTTTTGGGTTAATTCTTTCATATGGCCTGCAACTTCAAAAATCAATTCTTCTGATTCGATAACACATGGGCCTGCAATTAAAAACATCAAAACTACCTCAAACTTTAATTTTATTAACGACTTGATTCACTAACAATAAATTAACTGACCTATTATAATAGCGACTACAAAAAGCCTATTAGTATTCCAAAGCGTTTGTAGGGTTAGGCTTTTTATTTTTTTTCACACGCAAAAACCCTTTTAGCTTCAATGCATTTTTTTCAATGTAATTCCATGAAGCAAAGGCAAAAATAAATGTCACAAAACTAGATAGGATTATCATCGTCATTATACTTTGAGGTTGAAAAACAGATACTATTGCCTGCTGTACAGGAAATGCATAAATATAAATTCCATATGAATAATCACCCAATTTATTAAAATTTAAGATATACCCTTTTGGCAAATACGCCACACATAATACAATATAAGCCAGAGTTATATGATAACATAACAAAAACACACTTTTGTTTACCACGGTGAGTAAAACTAACAATATTAGAATTAGAAAACACCACTCAAGCTTGAGTTTTACTTTCTCCTTTAAAACATAAAACGTAGCTCCAGCAAAAAACAATTGTAAAAATCGCAAAAAACCATCGCCAGAGCCAAGAGACAAACCAATATGTGAAATAAAAAAATCAGGGTAGGAATAATTAAGTATCAGTACAGATGTGACAAAAAGCGTCGCTAAGGCAAACAGCACTCCTCGTGCATCCAACTTTAATAATTTAGATATTGTAATAGTCACGAACCCAAATATACCTAAAAGTATGTACATCCATATTTCGTAAGGTAAAGTCCATAATGAACCATTTACGACATTTTCCACAGGAAGATCTGAAAAAACACCTGGCAACTCTCTTTTAACCCCGAAAACTAATGTACAATTCCTTAAAATAAATTCCAATACTTCATTACTTTTCATATATTCGACGAACCCTAATTCAGAAAAAATAGGTCCGATGATAAACACACAAAATAATACAGAAATGATTAAAGCAGGGAAAATCCTTAAAACACGTGCCCATATAAATGAAATTACACTGTCATTTCTAAAAAAACTACCAGCAATAAGAAAACCACTAGTAACAAAAAAGACATCAACCCCTACCGCTCCCCAAGATTTACCGACTAATTCCTGTAGCAATGAAATGCTATTCCCGGGACCAGACATCAAAAAGTAACTATGACTGATTAAAACCATAAAAGCAGCCAAAAAGCGTATTAAGTTAAAATTATTATCCCTAGACTTAGCAAGATTTGAGAGTAGATCATTGTTTTGCATGTTAACCCTATTATGTTTAAAGCATTTCTTACGTCTAAATAACTAAAATTTTCTGAAGCTAATTTAACGTGTGGACTCTGCTTTTTTCCAAGTTGTTATTTTTTTCCCAGTAATTGACAAATACCAGCCTAAAAATGCTGCAAAATTAACAGCAATGAAATAGACGACGATATTACCTATTTTTCCAAATTTATTGTCTAATATATTTTTTGTTATAATATAACTATATACGTAAGCAAAAATTTGGAAAACTGTGAGAGTTAATATTACATCAGAGTAAAATGATAGATATGCACTTGATATTAAAAAACAAAACATAGGTACAAATGAATACCAACGTAAAACCTTGTGTGAATAAAGCTTTATCAAATCGAAATAAGAGAACGTTGCAACTATCTCCTTTTTCATATTTCTAAATGTGTTGAAGGATCTATTGCTAATTCTTATCTTTCTGTAAAACTCTTCGTCCCCCCTTTCAGCGCCCTTTTCATAAGCTTTGATTTCCGTTGAGAAAATTAACCTCTGATTCTGGCAAATAACCCCGACTGAAGTCGAAAAATCATCCAAAACATTGATATCGAGCTGCCTGTAGTAATTAGTTTTTATTGCAAAAATAGAACCATCGGCTCCCATCATCGAACCAGTATCAGATTCAAGTTTCTTAATACTCTCTTCATACCGCCAGTACAACCCATTCGAATACGCAGCACCTGGCTCGAAACTATTGACATAAGTAAGCTGCCCAGCGACCCCACCAACATTGCTGGCGGCTAATGCTTTAACTATGTTCATAAGCGCTTTATCGTCAAGCATTACGTTGGCATCAGAAAATACAGTAATGTCTGTGCGTATTGTTGGCATTAACTGATTAATCGCGTTGGTTTTACCCTTGCCGTCCTTCACATCAAATACACTAATTAGTCCAGGAAATTTTTTTGCATATTCAGTTGCGATTTGGCCAGTTGCATCATTCGAAGTATCATTTAACACAATGATAGAAGTTAACTCTTTTGGATAGTCTAAACTAAGATGGTTTTCTAGTTTCTGTGCAATAACAGCTTCTTCGTTATGCGCTGGGATTACAATTGTGACGGTTTTTTTTTCAAAAATATTGTCCGAAGCAATTTCTTTATCACCCAAACTGCTTAGTTTTTTTACTATATACAGTACGCAAGGGTATGCGATATAAACGTAGAACAAGATTAAAAACGATATCACTGCAACTAGCTCAAAAATCAATCTCATCTAAACAAACTCCTTATAATGAGAGATCATACTTTCTACATTTTGGTCCCAATCATAGTTATCCACGACTCGTTTTCTAGCGTTGTTTCCTAGGTTATTCCGAAGAGCTTTGTCTGCAACCAGAGTCTTTATTTTGTCAGCTAAATCGCTAGGGTCTTCTTTTCTAGCAACCAACCCAGTGACACCATCAACTACAACTTCCGGCAGCCCACCTACATTCGATACAACACATGGGACAGCACAAGCTCCAGCTTCAACGGCAACAACACCAAAACTTTCACTATCTAACCTTGAAGGCACAACAAAAATATCAAAAGAATTTATAATACTTGGTAAGGTATCGTTGTCTACCCAACCAACAAAATTAATTTTTTGATATACACCAAGTGCTTTAGCGAGATTAACTAATTCGTCATACTTAGGCCCATCACCAACTATGTCGAGGGTTATATCACTATATTCTACTTGAGTTAATAGCGCAAAAGCTTCGATCAAATTATCAATGCCATATTTGTGATCCAGAACCTTTACCACACCCAATCTAACTGATTCTTTGTGCCCTTTTTGCATCTCGGGCCTAAACTTAACCAAATCGACACCAAACGGAATCACATGAATTTCGCCATTGAAAAAATTAGACGTTTGTTTTTTCATACAATGACTGGTTGAAAAAATACGGCTAGCTTTCTTTAAAGAGCGTCCAAGCAAATATTTAGTAAACTTATTATTTGGAAAGTCATATACATCACTCCCCCAAACCGAAAGTAAGTACTCAAAACCACTATTAGCAGCAAGAGTACCATAGCCGCTTGCGTAATGTGCATGGATGATGTCCGGGCTTTCCTGCTTGACCAGTTTCCTAAATTCAAAAGTATTTAGAAAGTACCCTTTAGAGCCTTTATATTTAAGTTGATGAAAGCTTACATCTGAAGATAATCCCGATATTAGGGTGTGTTGAGATACTAGCAATATGCGGATACCTCGTTTTGACAATGCGTTACACCACCTTATTGTGTGGACTGATTCAGCGCTTGATAGGACTATTAATTTCATTTGAATGTTCCTACAATTCTAATAATTTTTTTCATAAATAGGTATAAATTAAAATTCCATCTAGAGTTCAACACCCTTGAAGCAGCCTGCTCTCTCAACGAACTGTAATAACCCGTATACCCAGTGGCCATAGGCTCTATTCTACTATTCAATATTTCTTTAAGTGTTTTTGGATCCTTTTGAATTTTTCGAATTACAAAATTCTGGAACTCCATGCGCTCTGGCTCATGATTTAGCATAGACAATAGCGTATCTCTGATAGATACGCTCGCTGTAATCCTCCAAGCTGATTGATACAGTATAGGAGAGCTTCGATAATCAAAGTGTGCAACGGGAACGCCATAAGCCATAGCTTCAATCGATACAGAGCTTGGGGTCGTGACTAAAAAGTCGACTTTAGACATCAAATCATTAAAGTTTGAACTCGTGTCGTTCCGAAGTCCTTCGCCATTAATTTGTGCCATAAGGTCTTCATCAAATATCCTAAGAACTACTACGTCAAATACGTTTTCAGCTTGTGAAATTACTGAATTGATTAACTTTACTAATTCCCGTTTTTCATCATTATTAAAATATGGGGCGTTTGCCGTTGTAATTAATAGAACACTCGAACTAACACCTTTTCTTTTCACTCTACTCGTCAAACTTTTTTCCATCCTATTAGGTATATATGAAAAGTATTTAATACCGGGGTTTTGATATTCAAGAAACTCTTGACTTCCATCATTGAGCCCCAGTATAACCCTTGCAGGAATGGGATCATATAGAGCCAAACCTCTCTGAAGATGTTTGGGGTTATAATAGGCATTAGTCCAGTCGTATAAGCCATCTTTTATAACAATAGTTAACTTCCCAGCAAGCATTTGCTCTAACATTAAATATTGATTAACTAGATTAATAGTGTTGATGCAGATAACAACGTCAAACGATGTTAATTCGCTGTCTCTTAATAAAAGTTGACCCGAATATACTAAATCAAATTCATCTAAACTTGACACATCAACTATTTTAATCACTTCCTCAAAAGGGTCTAAAAAAAGTATTTTCTTTGTTTTTTGCATATAGCATAACCAACAACATTATTTGGTAAACGAGCATCCCTTGGGCAGAGTTCAAAGAAGTCGTAATAACACAACATATGAAAAGTACACTGGAGTCACTTTTATCTGGGAGCTTAAGAAGGTTATATAATAAAATGACTATAATCACACTACCGACTAATATCCCAAAGTTAAAAATAAGCATAAACAATAGTGAAGACGCACTACCAGCAATCGAACTAAAAGGTAGATAAGTATCACTTAAAGGCCCCATCCCCAAATAAAGCCTATTGTTTTCGAGCATAAACCTAAATAAGTCTAAAACAGTGTTTAATCTTGGGTTATATCCTTCACTTCCCAAATATACAATCGCTTCGAGTGCGGCTTTTAGCTTGATCAACGGGTCATCAAGATAGTCAACCCCGATTCTGGAATAATCCAATATAGCCTGAACAACAAAATGTACTATAGCTAGAATAGCGATATACAAAACTAATCTTCTAGACGCACTTAATGAAAGAGATAAATAAAAAAGAAAAGTAGAAAAAGTCACTATAATTAAGATCAAAGAACCACTAAGTGACATACAAGTTAACGCAATCAATAAATCTACAGGCCTTTTGTCACGTATGCTACGTATAAAAAACCAAGACACGAATAAAGACAACGCAGAGGGTTCAGATAGAAGAGCATGAGGCCGAAACAAACCGTATCCATCGTCTGCTAATACATATATGCCAGATGAAAAGTGGATCCCCCATGAAGCAATCACTAAGATTAAAGACACTTTGATAAAGCGATAAAACAAATCGTAAAACTGTTGGAGGCAATCATATTTTTTTACAAATAAAAAGAAAAAGTAAGTCACAATAACATATGTAAAAAATAGTAATGTTGAAGCAAAACTAGATGCCAAATAATAGGGGCGATTGAGGAACGTATCACCTAAATATATCAACAGAATTACTAGCAACAAGCTAATAATTAACGTTACCTTTTTTAATGGTAAAACATTCTTTTGGAGTAAAATAACAATTAATAACGGGTAAAAGATCAAATGACTCCTAAGAAAAAACTCACCCTTTGCACCAAAATCAACATTCGCAAAAAATATTGGCACTAGATACAAAAAGATAATAACTGGCTGGAGCCTATAAGCAATCATCACTCATAACCGAATAATTCAAAGTCTTCTCTATAAACGCGCTTTAGTTTCTCAATATTGCTTTCATCAACCTGCAGCTCAGTTTTTTGTTTTGTCCTGTTTGAATGAGAGAGCTGTGTATCTAACCTCAATTTATTCATTAAATTGAAAAAGTCTTGTTCAATTGATTCAAATTTTCCAATAAAATCAGCTCTCACTTTGCCTTTATTATCCTTCAAATAATAAGCTTGAGGAACGAAATGCTCCTTTTTATTAATGTTTCTTGAGTCAACCCAATCTTCTATAAAATGATTTACATCAACATACTTAGACATCACGCTTTCAGAAAAGCATTGATCTCCGTGACTTGTTCCCCCTTGTTTCAGAAAGGAGTAAGCAGACAAGAACCTATCAATAGGGTGCCTGACAAATGCAAAAATAAAACTTTCTTCGAAGTGTTTCTGGTCATAATATAAATAGTCTTTCACCGAATAATGTCCAGGCTTATCATCCCCATAAACAGCTAAAGCAACACTTTTTCCAGCAGCTTTTGGGATATGAATAAATATGTAGTCTTTGTCTAACACAAACGGTTTATAGATGCATGTCCTTTTTGATTTCCCATATACAAAGCGGCTTAATGCTCTCCTCTCTGGATAAGTGATTAAACTCTTAGCTATTGCAGATATTGCCTGTTTCATAGACTGTGACCTAATGACATTTAGTGTTGTTGTTAAAAGAGCCTTTAAAATGATGAAGCATTAAGACTACGACTAGAGCAAACACCCCTCCCAAGAAAGTGATTACAATACAAATAATAGCTCTATTAGGGAAAGATTTTTCTTCTGCAACCTTTGCTGGGACTAAAGTTTTTAATACATATTCAGAACTGCTTTCAGCAAGCATAAGAGTTTGGGTTTGGCTTTCAATCATTTTGTAGAATACAGAATGCATTTCAGTCAAATTGGTCTCCGCTATCTTTCTCTGTAAATATTCTACGTTTTGCTTAGCTTCTAGAGTATCTAAGCGTTGGAAGTAAAGGTTCAGCTCTTTTTTCAGCAATACTACCCACTCATACGCTAAATCAGGAGAATAGAACTCTAACGCAATCGTCACCAAGCCAGATTTAGAGTCGAGTTCGATAGAAAGCATATCCCTGAATACTTGATAGGTCTCAAAGCTAGTTGGCTCACTGCTTTCGCCATCCTTTATCATCCACTCTCCATTTATTGGGTTATATTTATCGAGATCGTAAATCAACTCGTTGTTAACTTGATCAAACCCTTCTGTAGCCATTATCTTTGCTTTTAATTCATGCTTATTAACGAATGTCTCTATAAATGGCCAACTGCGGCCAAGTAAAATTGCCTGCTCCATACGGCTACTTTCTTGGTTTACATTAACTCCGGCCAACGCAGCTAATCCACCAAAACTAGAAGATATTCCAGCAAGTCCTCCACCTGAATTGGCTTGAGTAGACACCAACACTGTATGAGATTGATAACGGTTAGGGATCAGTAAAGCGACGAAAACAGATATGCTAGCAAACAACAATGTCATAACAATTATCTTGATGCGTTCACTCCATAATATATCCCATAGTTGATTCAGGTTGACAGTTTCAATCACGAACGGTTTGCAGTTATCGCGTAATTCGTCATCTAACTTTTCGTCATTACTTTCAGAGCTATGGCTTAAATGGTTGCTCATCGTATATACTCCCAACTTACAACGCTGCGACAGCTGCAACAGCTACAGTAGATTGATAAATAATACCCGTAACTTCTTTCCATATGGTTAACGAAGGTACTGGGTCTACATTTGTTGGTACAACTATGGTATCGCCTGGCTCTACAGCATCATCAAAACTAAACCAGCCTATATTTGATACCACTCTACCATTGGCTTTTATTATGTAAGCATCAGAAGTTTCAGCTAATTGGTTATAACCACCTGCCGCGGCAACATAGTCCTCTAAACTCCAACCGGCTTTATATATTTGCGCGGTAGGTGCGTATACTTCGCCAATAACTGATACAGCTTGGTTTATAGTTGGAATAATTAGTACGTCACCGTCGCGTAATTGTACCGACTCTTCAATATCTAATAACTGGTCGCGATTTATTATCATACGGCCAGTCGCTTGAGTCGCTTGCAATTGATCTAACAAAGCTAGAATGGTATCTGCATTACCGGCTTCACCTGAATTAATTTGCGTTGAAACTAATTCACGACGCAGCTTTTTCTCGGCTTCGTCTAATAGTTTTTGTTCTTTAGCTTTTAAGTAGCTGCGGGTAAATATTGAAGCATCTAAAAATGCATCACCAGTAAAGCCGCCTGCTCGTTTTATTAACTGAGCTAAGGTTTCGCCTTTGTTAATTGTGTAGTTGCCCGGGAACTTAAATTCGCCCATTAAGGTAACTGTTTCATGGTCACGCCACTCTGGTATTTTTTTAACCAGTACTGTATCGCGCGGTTGTAGTTGGTATTCTTCTATACTGGTTGTGGTTAGGTCTATGGTTTCTAATATAAATTCAGACGAGTCAATTAAGTTTGAGTCAAAGCGGCTGATATTCATTTCGTTTAAATAACTGGCTTCGGTATAACCACCAGCAGCATCTACTAACTCAGCAATAGTCATGTTTGATGAAAGCGGGTAAGTACCCGGAAAACGTACTTCACCATTTATATTTACCAATAGTTCACGGTTTTGTTTGTTGTTTTGCGCTTTTATTTGTGCAACTAAATCAGCAATTGCTTCAGCGCGCGATGCGTTTTGGGCAAACACATATAGTTTGTCTTGCGGTTGTAGTTTTAGGCTTAAGTCTTGTGCATTGCGCATACTGAGTGTTTCAAACTCAAATCTGTCTAGCAGGTAGTTGCGGCGTTTTAGCAACATGTAATCTAAATCAGTTTCTAGTTTTATGTCGTGTGCGGCTAATAATAAGTCACCTACTGTCATATCTGTTGCTAACGGAAAGTACGCCGGAAATTTTACATTACCTGTTACTTGTACAATATTGGCTGGTTCGCCGTTACGTGTTTGTTGTTGTAACTCTAACAATGCACCGGCTAAGTCACCAATTTGACCGCTACGCGATTCGTTACTTGAAAATACAAATAATCTGTCTTCTGCTTTTAGCTGAATGTTTTTGGTACTGCTCCTGGTTAAGTCTATTTGTTCAAACCAAGTACGTTTGGGGTTGCGATTACGGCGTTGTAGTAATGCAAATTTTAAGTCGGTATCAATTTTATAATCGTATGCTGCTTGCAGTAGTTGTTCTACCGTCATGCTATTGGTAAGCGGATAACTACCAGAAAATTCAACATTACCTGTAATTGAAACTACTTTTGCGGGCTCGGTTGCGCGCGCTTGAGATCTTAATTGTGCAAGTACGTTAGTTAATTCTCGTGATTGGTTTGCACCAAATATATATACTTTGTCGCGCGGTTGTAAGGTGATATTGTCTGCACTGTTACTATTTTCGAATACTTTACCTAACGAAAATTGCATTGCGCTTATGGTACGCAGTGGTTGTTGTTCTCGCACCACTATTGAGTACATTAAATCTGGTTCGGCTTTTAGGTCTTTTATATTGTTTATTAAGTCGCTTATACGTAAACCTTTACGCCATGAAAATGCACCTGGGCGTTGTACGTGGCCTTCTATCGACACTACATTTTCGCGCGAGTCGAGTATTGAATATACTCGTACTACGTCACCATTGGTTAGCTTTTGTTGTTTACGGTTATTTTGGGTGAGATCTAGGTCTATTACTGTGCGTTCACCTTGCTTAGAGATACGCTCAATTTTTGATGCTTTTGGATATGCAGTTGCTAAATAACCACCGGCTAGTTGTATTACTTCGTCTGCTGTTTCTTCGCCTTTTAGTTCATATATGGCTGCACGTTTTACTTCGCCATCTACACCAACTGTAGCGCCTACTGGTGGAATAAATACTACATCGCCTGGTAGTAGGTTGGTGTCGTTAGAGGTATCACCCTTTAACAGTAGGTCGTATAAGTCGAATGTAGTTACTACACGGCCTTTTCGTTTTAATTGTATTTGTCGTAATGAACCAACCTCAGTTATACCACCTGACACAAATAACGCATGGGTTATGCTAGATAAACTGCTTACTGTGTAGGCACCTGGTTTGTATGCTTCGCCCAATACAAATATACGAATTGAGCGTAATGCGCCCATAGTTACATTAGCTTTTGCGCCTATTACTTTTTGTTCTATTTGTTGGTTTATAAAGTTTTTAAATTCGGTAAAACTCATGCCTACTACTTGTAGTGGGCCGGTTTCTGGCATGGTTATTGTGCCGTTTCTGTCTACTGCTAGTTCGTAGCTTTTATATTCTTTACCAAATAGTTGTACTTTAATGGTGTCGCCTGGGCCTATTACGTATTCGCTTGGTACAGGTACGTCGGTTGCGGGTGCAAAGGTAGATGGGCTGCCGGCAAATAGTTCGTAACCAAATGGTTTTAATACTCGCGCTTTTTTGCCTTGTTGTTTTGCATCACCGTCTGACTTTAAGCCAGTGCTGCTAGACAAACCTTTATCAATTTCAGTAACTACAGCATCATCTACTGAACGGGCAGTCACTACGTTTGGATTCGTTACTTTCTCGTCATTTACGCTTTGGTTTATTTCGTTTAGGTTTATACCATATTGCGCTGCTAATGCTTGTTGTTGCGCTTTTGGTAGTTGTTTGAATTGTGCGATTTGTTCTTGTGATGGCGCTGCTGCGTAGGTGGTTTGTACCAAGCTAATACCAGCTGCTAAAGCGAAAATTTTGGCAAGCATGAACTGCTTCATGTTTTGTTTTTCCCTATCCGAAACGTCAATTTAACATTTTGTTAAATTGCTTTTTAATAACTTTAAACTCGTCTAACGTCTATGTGTGTATTTTTACACTTATAATTGTATGTTCTTTTTTAGGCGTTGTTTATAGCGCGCTAATATAACAAAACTATGAATGGTTGCGAATTAATTTTTGTTGGTAGGCGGTATATTGTGATGGTTTTAACTTAAGCCTCGGATTTATGGCGCATGTTTTGCTGCTTTAAGTGTTGAGTATTGCTTTTTTTGCAATGTAGAACCTAAAATTTAGCTAAGTTTAGCTAAGCTAGGTAAGTAAATATGCAAGTTAACATGCACGAAGCAAAATCTCAGTTATCAAAATTAGGTGAAGCTGCATGGAGTGGTGAATCAGTTATTATTGCTAAATCAGGCAAACCTTACCTTGAATTGGTGCCGCATAAGACTGTTTTAAAAGAGCGTAAACCAGGCCGTTATAAAGACCAAATCAAACTAAATCCTTCTTTCAATAATGAATCTAAAGAGTTGAACGATCTTTTTGAGGCCGACTTATGAAACGTATTCTGTTAGATACGCATGCACTTTTGTGGTGGCTGACAGATGACCAAAACTTAGGTGTTAAAGCTAGGGAAATTATCGCAGACCCACGCAATCAAGTATTTGTCAGCACTGCTTCTACTTGGGAAATTTCAATTAAACGCGCTTTAGGTAAACTTAAAGCGCCTGAAGATATGGACAGTTTAATTGAAGATGAGGGCTTTTTGCCACTGCCAATTAGTTTGTACCATGGCGATCAAGCGGGTTTATTGCCCGAACACCACAAAGATCCATTTGATAGAATGTTAATAGCTCAAGCCCAAGCTGAAGGTTTAACAATTATTACTTGCGATGAAAAATTTCCGCCGTATAAAATTAGGTTAATCGACGCGGGTAACTAATTACAAACCGAGCGCAACTGCTCCAATATTTCGTCCATGGTTTGCATTGTATTTAACGTAAACTGGTGGGTTACTACATCGCTTTGTATTTTGCCTTCTTTAATACATTTTTCTGCTTCAGCTATTTCGTATTCAAAGCCATTTACGGCAAATGGTAGTTGCAGTGTTTGTTTGCTGTTGTCTTCGTTGGTGTATAGGGTTATTTCTTCGCTTTCCCAAAACATATTGCTTATTTCTATCCGGCCTTCACTGCCGTAGATATGTAGGTTGTTTTCGGTTTTACACACTAGGTTGGTGTTAAATTGGGCAAATTTGTTGTTGCTATAGCTAAGGTTGGCCATGCTGGTTAAGTCGACCCCAGTTTCACCTATTGTGCCCATTGCTTGTATGTTTTGTGCTTTTTCTTGCATAAACCATTGGGCGGTTGCTACGCAATATACGCCTCTGTCTAATAGTGCGCCACCTGCTAGGTTTGGATTAAGGTTTCTGTCTTCTGGGTCGTCTTTAGGTATATTAAAACCGAAAGTTGAGCGAATTAATTGTATGTCACCAATTTTGCCTTCAGCTATCCATTTATTCGCTTGCAAATATACAGGTAAATATAGCGACCACATGGCTTCCATTAAAAAGGTGTTATTTGCGTTAGCTAATTCAATTAGCTCTGCCGTTTGTGCAGCGGTAACTGTTAATGGTTTTTCACACAAAACTGGCTTTTTAGCTTTAAGGCAGCTTTTTACTAGTTCAAAATGAAAATTATGCGGAGTGGCTATGTAAACAGCGTCTATTTGTTCATCGTTTATTAAATCTTGGTAGTTTGTATAAACTTTTTCGCCGCCGTATTTTTTTGCAAATTCTTCACCACGTTGTTGGCTACGACAACCAACTGCGTATAGGCTACCGACAAAATCAGCAGCAAGTGCACCGGCGAATCTATTAGCGATTTGTCCTGGGCCGATAATGCCCCACTTAAAATTTGTCATGGTTAAACTTGCTCCGTAGCCTGCGGTTGATAGTTTTTCTTGCGTAAAAAATACCCTACTACTGCGCAAATACTGATTAAATAACAAAGGTAAACGAACCAATCACCATATTTTCTATATACAGTTTGATGCTGAATAATTGGTAATAAGTAGGTTAATACGTGTTGCTCAAATTGTGGTGCTTGCGCTGATATTCTGCCTGTTGCATTTATAATTGCAGAAATACCTGTATTGGTCGCACGCACTATCGGAATACCGAGTTCTAGCGCTCGCATACGCGCGATTTCTAAATGTTGATGTGGGCCGTGTGAATTGCCAAACCAAGCATCGTTACTGACGGTTAAAATGAAATCTGTCTGCTCGGTTAAATTGTCTCTAATTTGTGTTGGAAAGAGAATTTCGTAACAAATGGCTGGGGTGATATGAAAACCTTTAGCAACCAGATCGTGCTGAACATAGTCGCCACGGGTAAAAGAAGAAAAAGGTAAATCAAATATCGGCGACAGTTGACGTAACCAATCTTCAAAAGGGACAAATTCGCCTATCGGCAATAAATGATGTTTGTTGTATCTATTATCGTGGCCGTGAAAATAGCTCGCATCACCGGCTTCGCTTTGCTGTTGCCCCACAACAATCAAACTATTATAAAACGCGCCAGAATATGGCCGGTAGTCAATAATACCTGTCACTATTGCTGTATTGGTATAATTGGCGGCTTTGTCTAAGTTTGCTAGAAACTCTTGTGCGTTCGGCTCTATTGCCGGTATAGCTGCTTCAGGCCAGATTACGATATCAGTTTTTGAATAATGTGGCCGGCTAATATCTTGATATTTGAGCATGGTCGGCAATAAATATTCAGGCTGCCAACGATTTTCCTGCGCTATGTTGCCTTGCACTAATGCTAGGTTAATTAATTTGGTAGAGCGTGGCAGCTGGTTTATCGGTGGCTGCAGAACCGGAGAATCAGCAATTCTAAGTATGTGTTGGCTGGTTGCAGTTATCGTGGTTAATAACATTGCAATTGCAACCGTTTGAGTGCCACTGACCTTTCGAATTATGCTAAATACAGCGGGCAATAAACTCATTGCGACAACAACTAAAGTTACGCCTGTTTCACCAATTAACGGTGCGAGTTTTCCCCACATGGTGTGAAATTGACTGTAGCCAACCGACAACCACGGAAAACCGGTTAATACAAAGCTGCGCAGCCATTCAAACAAACACCAAAAAGCGGGCAATAACCATAATGCATATAAGCTGTAGCGCATTAGGTAGCGAGTTATGGTCAAGGCGGCGGTAAAATAGATAGATAAATAGGCTGCAAGCAGCAAAATCATCGCGACAGAGCCAAGCATAGGCACGCCGCCGTGTTGGTCTAAACTTACGTATATCCAACTTAAGCCAAAACCAAACCAACCTAACGAAAAACTGAAAGCATATACTGCGGCCATTTTGGTTGAGGCGGTCAGGCAGGCCCAAATCACTCCTGGTAATATTAAAAATATCATCCAAGAAAATGAAAAAGGCGCAAATGTTAAAGTGCCGAGGCCACCTGCTACAAACAGCAGTAAACTTTGGCATTTAGCATCTAGTTGCATTAAGCAGTGGCTTCCTTGTTTTCTGCATTGTCGCGTGGCATGGTCATTTGTAGCTGGTTGATACGGCGTCCGTCGCAGCTAACTACTTTAAAGTTATAACCATTTACTTCTATCGCCTCACCTTTAGTTGGTAAGTGACCAAATGCTTGTATAACTAATCCGCCTATTGTGTCTACGTCTTCTGCTTGCCATTGTGTTTTGAAAAAGTCGTTAAATTCTTCAATTTCAGTTAACGCATTCACAGCATAAACATAGCTGGTGACTTTGCGAATATCTTCTGGCTCTTGAACGTCGTGTTCGTCTTCAATTTCGCCAACAATGAGTTCTAATATATCTTCAATGGTGACAAGGCCCGACACGCTGCCAAATTCGTCGACCACTATTGCCATATGGTATCTTTCTTTACGAAAGTCTTTAAGCAGTATGTCTAATCGTTTGCTCTCTGGAATAACAACAGCTGGACGCAATAGTTCATTAAAGGTGAAATTTTCAAAACCATTGTGGTAAACGTAGGCTAGTAGGTCTTTGGCAAGTAGTATGCCTTCAACATGATCTTTGTCTTCGCATATAACCGGAAAGCGGCTGTGCGCAGATTCAATCATGATAGGGAGGAATTCTTCTACAGGTTGTGATCTTTCAATGGTAACCATGTGCGATCTTGGGATCATCACATCACGAACACGCATTTCAGCAATGTCCATAACACCTTCGATCATTTCCTTGGTGTCGTTATCTATTAAAGAACGCTCGGCGGCTTCTTCAAAAACTTCCTGTAATTCTTCACGGCTTCGCGGTTCTCCTGCAAACATTTGTCCTAGTTTATCTAACCAAGACTTGCCAGAAGAACCGTTGCTAGAGTGAGGATTGTCTTCGCTCATGTTAGCTTTTTTCTCATTCTGTTAGGGATCAATAGTTTCGTCACTTTTGTACGGGTCGTCAAACCCTAATTGCGACAAAATTCGTCTTTCTAAATTTTCCATTGTTTCGGCTTCTTCGTCTTCTATATGGTCGTAACCTAATAAATGCAAGCAGCCGTGTATAACCATGTGTGCCCAGTGGGCTGTTAGTGGCTTATTTTGTTCTTCGGCTTCGCGCCTAACAACTTGAGCACAAATCACTAAATCACCAATTAATGGCAATTCAATTCCCGGCGGGTTTTCAAATGGAAATGATAATACATTGGTTGGTTTATTTTTGTGTCTGTAGGTATTGTTTAGATCTTGGCTTTCGTCTTCGTTGACTAAACGAATAGACATTTCGGTTAATGCATCACCGCGCTCAACCAAAGCTGCCTGCGCCCATTTAACAAAGTTGGACTCAGGTGGGATATCCCCTTCGCAGGCTATTTGTAAATCTAGATCTAACATTATCCTAGAGACATCAAGCGTCATTGTCTTTTTTCGCTTTTTGTTCGCGCTGTTTTATTTCGTCCCAGCGCTCGTATGCATCAACAACTCTTTGCACAACTGGGTGACGCACTACGTCATGTGAACGGAAAAAGTTAAAGCTGATGTCTTCAACCCCTTCTAAAACTTCAATTGCATGGCGTAAGCCAGATTTTTGCCCACGTGGTAAATCAACTTGGGTGATGTCACCTGTGATCACAGCTTTTGAGTTAAAACCAATACGGGTTAAGAACATTTTCATTTGTTCTACAGTGGTGTTTTGGCTTTCGTCCAAAATAATAAAGGCATCGTTTAAGGTACGACCACGCATATAAGCTAGTGGTGCTATTTCGATAACGCTGCGCTCAATTAAACGCTCTACTTTTTCAAAACCAAGCATTTCAAACAAGGCGTCGTAAAGTGGCCTTAGATATGGGTCGACTTTTTGGCTTAAATCACCCGGTAAAAAGCCGAGTTTTTCACCGGCTTCAACTGCGGGGCGAGTTAATAAGATACGGCGCACTTCTTGGCGCTCGAGTGCATCTACCGCACAGGCAACGGCTAAATATGTTTTACCTGTACCAGCAGGGCCAACACCAAAACAAATATCGTTAGTCAGTACATTATGAACGTATTTACTTTGGTTTGGATTACGCGGTTTAATTACCCCACGTTTGGTTTTGATAAAACTTTCTTTACCAATTTCGTCGTCATCACTTGATTGTTCAAGCACTTTAAGCGATTGAATAGCAAGGTGAACTTGTTCTGAGTCAAGTTCACTGGCTTTGCCTTTTACAATTTGTGTTTCTACGTATAAGTCACGTAATAAACCTGCAACAGGCACCACCACATCTTTTTTGCCAGTTATTTTAAATTGGTTGTCACGGTAGGTAATTTCTACCCCTAAACGACGTTCAATTTGTTTGATGTTATCGTCAAACGGGCCACACAAACTTGCTAAACGAAAGCTGTCGGCTGGTTCTAAAAATACTTCGATTGATTCTAACTGGCTACTCAAGAGTTATCCTTTTATTTGTTTGTTCAATTACAGGCTTGGGTTAAATACACCCACACCTGTTTCGTCTACTGCTACTTGTTTTTTCGCTAAAATTTCAGCTGGTGCAGTAGCAACACGTAAACCCATTTCTTCTTCCGAACGAATAAATTCGCCGCGTAATGAGTTTGACCACACGTCAACTATCTTCACATCAACAAATTTACCGATACAAGTGTGTGGACCTTCAAAGTTAACCACTCGATTATTTTCAGTACGGCCACAAAGCTCCATTGGATTCTTTTTCGATGGGCCTTCTACTAAAATTCTTTGTTCGGTATTTAACATGCCTCGGGCAATTTGTAATGATTGCTGATTAATACGTTGCTGTAATAAGTATAGACGTTCTTTCTTTTCTTCTTCGGTAACATCGTCAGGTAAATCTGCTGCAGGTGTACCAGGGCGTGCACTGTAGATAAAGCTAAAGCTCATATCAAAACCTATGCTGGCAATTAAGTCCATTGTTGCTTTGAAGTCTTCTTTGCTTTCACCGGGGAAACCGATAATAAAGTCGGACGACATGCTTAAGTTAGGGCGAATTTTCTTAAGCTTGCGAATTTTTGACTTGTATTCAATTGCAGTATGACCACGTTTCATTAAGTTTAAGATGTGATCAGAGCCTGATTGCACTGGCAAGTGCAAGTGGTCGACTAATTCTGGTAAGTCTTTATAAACTTCTATAATGTCGTCGGTAAATTCTACTGGGTGTGATGTTGTGTAACGAATACGGTCGATACCATCGATAGATGCAACTAAACGCAATAACTCAGAAAAGTGGCAAATGCTGCCATCAAAGTTTTCACCACGGAATGCGTTTACGTTTTGGCCTAGTAGGTTTACTTCACGTACACCTTGTTCTGCTAACTGGGCAATTTCGTATAATACATCATCCACTGGTCGTGATACTTCATCACCACGAGTGTAAGGCACTACGCAGAATGTGCAGTATTTAGAACAACCTTCCATTATAGATACAAAAGCAGTTGGCCCTTCAGCACGCGGCTCTGGCAAACGATCGAACTTTTCAATTTCTGGAAAGCTTACGTCGACGACAGACTTATCACCCGCTTTGATTTGGTTAATCATTTCTGGCAAGCGGTGTAAGGTTTGTGGACCAAATACCATATCAACATATGGTGCGCGCTGGCGAATTGCTTTACCTTCTTGCGAAGCTACACAACCACCAACACCTATAACCAACTCAGGATTTTTGTCTTTTAGCTCTTTCCAACGACCTAATTGGTGGAACACTTTTTCTTGTGCTTTTTCACGGATTGAACATGTGTTTAGGAGGATCACATCTGCGTCTTCTGCTTCTTCAGCAAGTGTGTATCCGTGGGTTGAGTCTAATAGATCCGCCATTTTTTGCGAATCGTATTCGTTCATCTGACAACCCCAAGTTTTAATAAATAGCTTTTTGCCCATTTAAATATCGCCCAAAATTTAACCAACGGGAAAAATGACCGCGTATTGTACCCAGTTTGCTTGGCTTAAACCATAGTTTAAGCCTGAAAATTGCTCGATTAATGCCTATCCTATGATTCGTAAGGATAAATCGAGTGCTTTGATGTGTTTTGACAGTGCACCGCTTGAGATAAAATCGACTCCTGGCTGCGCGTAACTTGCGATAGTTTCTAAGGTGATGTCGCCAGATACTTCAATTTTCGCCGGTGTTTGGTGATTTTGGTTTATTTCCACGGCAGCAGGAATGTCAGCTGGCGCGTAGTTATCCAACATAATAATATCTGCACCTGCGTTTAATGCTTGTAGCAGCTCGTTGTTGTTTTCAACTTCTACTTCAACCGGTTTACCCGGCGCTATAACTTTTGCTTGTTTAACTGCATTTTCAATCGAGCCTGCCGCCGCTATATGATTCTCTTTTATTAAAAACGCATCATATAAACCGACTCTGTGGTTTTTACCACCACCACAAGTTGTTGCGTATTTTTGCGCAAGCCTTAAACCCGGAATGGTTTTACGTGTATCCAACAAGTTTGTTTGGGTATGTGCAATTTTACTCACATATTCGTGGGTAATAGTTGCTGTTGACGACAAGGTTTGCACAAAGTTTAGCGCCGTTCTCTCGCCAGTTAAGATAGCACGTGCAGAGCCAGTTAAGATGAAAAGTGGCTGATTTTTACCAACTTCGTCGCCATCTTCGACTAAAAACTCTATTTCAACCGGTTGATTTATTTGTTTAAAAGTTTCGAGCACCCATGCTTTTCCACAAAATATTGCATCTTCACGGCTAATAACCTGAGCTTTTGCTTGTTGCTCGGCTGGAATTAATTGCGCTGTGATGTCATTACTGGCATCTGTGCCATTTAGATCTTCAAATAGTGCCAGTGCGACCATTTGTTCTATGTTTGTTTGCAAGTTTTGCGGTAACTGTGAGGTCATGGGTGTTCTTTGTTTGCTCGAAATGCGGGGATTATATCTGTTGTGGAGTGTAATGTGCAATCAAGCCACCATATAACGAACATGGTGGTGTTTGAAAAGTCGCAGCAAGACTAGTGCAATATGCTCAAAATCATTAAGCCATAACTTTCGCAAAAACGCTGTGAATACTTCCATGTACGCTTCGCTTTTTCATCCCTGAAAAAGAGATTTTGCTCTAAGTTATCGCCTTAATGCTTTTTCTGTAATTGTTGATCGCAAAAGTGAAGTATTTAAATATCAAACGATAATTACATAAAGGTATATAGGCTTGTGGAAGCGTTTCCTACAACTGTGCCATAGAACGTCAAGCTGGTTGCGAAATTTTTTGCAAAATCGCTGCAAGGCCATCCATGGCCCGCTCTCAAACGGTATCCCTACCGATTGGAAGTTTTGCAAAAAACACTCCCAACCACCTTTCCTTAGCAATTGTTTTGCTGCAAACATGTGCAGCTATGCGACCAAAAGTCTGAGAATAGATTAGCGCCGTAGAGATAAAGAAGATTGATGGAAATGTTGTGAGCAAAACTTCAAAAGATAGGGATATCTTTTGCGAGCGACCCAAGGATGGGCTCGAAGCGTTTTTGCGAACAATATTCCATCAAGCTTCGATATATAGCACGAAACTTCCAGCTGTTTTGAGAAACATCTCGAACTAGCTCAACTTTCTATGCCTCAAAATTAGCAGCGCCTTAACTACAGTGCAATAAAGTCAACTTGAAGCATAGTTTTATCAGACATTCTGGTTTCGGCTCAAATATTTCAGTAAAAAATACTTGCTCTTCTTCCAATTTAAAACGATAGTAAAATTAGAAACGCAATGACGCGACATAAAACCAACCTGCCATATTTCAGCTAAGTCTGAAAAAGCTGAATACGGTTCATAAAAAAGCATCAAGGGGGTCTGATGAGCAACGACCAAATGACCAAGATATACGTACTCGACACCAACATACTGCTACACGAACCTTTCGCCTTTCTCAATTTCCAAGAACATGACGTCTATATCCCAATGATTGTGCTTGAAGAGCTCGACGCAATTAAAGACCGGAAAAAAGACGTTAGCCGCGACGCACGTATTGCTATTCGCGCGTTGGAAGAAGCATTAAAAGACGCCACACCAGAGGAAATAGCCGAAGGTGTGCCGATGAAAAGGTATCAAAGTGAACATGGTTCAACCGGACGCTTGGCCATTTATCCAGACCACCTACTCAAAAACGAACGGGTTACTTTACCTGGCCCCGAAAATGACAACACAATCATCAACGCTGCATTGCATTTGCAAAAAGATAAATTTCCGCAACCCGTTATCTTAGTGACAAAAGATATCAACATGCGCCTGAAAGCCAAAGGTGCAGGTATGGAACGTGTTGAAGATTACCGCACCGACCAATTAATTTCAGATCTTAAATACTTAAGTACAGGTTATGCTGAAATTGAAGGTGAGTTTTGGTCAAAAGTAAAAAGTTGCGATAGTGAAACCGAAGGCAGAGAAGCAATTCACACAGTTGAACGTTCCGCGCTTCCTTCAACCATTTTTATCAACCAATATATTTTTGATGAAGCAAAAAGCTTTGCGGGTAAGGTGATAGAGCACAATGATAGCCAGGTAAAACTTAAAGACCTTGGTTACGAACGTTTAATGGGTCGTCATGCTTGGGGCATTTCGCCGAAAAACTTCCATCAAGCCATGGCGTTAGATGCCCTGTTAGATACCAACATTGATTTATGCTTGTTAACCGGCCCTGCAGGTAGTGGTAAAACTTTATTAGCCTTGGCTGCCGCTTTAGAAATGGTGGTGGAGAAAGGCATTTACGAAAAAATAATAGTAACCCGCAACACGCCTGAGATTGCTGAATCCATTGGTTTTTTACCGGGTACTGAAGAAGAGAAAATGGCACCTTGGTTAGGGGCGATTAGCGATTCTTTAGACTTTTTGCATCGCCACGACGAGTGTCGCGAAGGCAGCACACGTTATATTATTGAGAAAGCGAATATTCAATTTAAGTCGGTTAACTTTATGCGTGGCCGTAGTATTCAAAAGTCGATTGTTATTTTGGACGAGTGCCAAAATATGACATCGTCTCAGTTAAAAACCATTATTACTCGTGCGGGTGAAGGCACTAAGTTAATTTGCTGCGGTAACTTGGCACAAATTGACAGTAATTATTTGAGTCCTCTAACCTCTGGTTTAACTTATATAGTTGAGCGATTTAAAGACTTTGAAGGCAGCGCGACTGTGCATATTGCAGGTGTTATGCGTTCTAGGTTAGCGTCGTTTGCGGAGAAAAATTTGTAGCGCTTGGAATAGATTGCGTTGCGCTCAGTGCAAACAAGCGCACGCGAAGCATGGTTTTCTAAAAACGCTTTAAACCCATCCATGGGCCGCTCGCACAAGATATCCATATCTTGTGAAGTTTTAGAAAACCAGCATTCGCGTACACTTTTATTTAGCTCATCTATCGCTACTTGAAAATGCAGACGACAGATTAAATATCACGCAATTCCATACCAGGAAAGTGCTAGGGCATTAACTTAGAGCAAAATTTCTTTTTCAGGTTCGCCCCTGAAAAGGACGTTCTGCTTTGGTAAATCTAATCACAGTCCTCAACCAATAAGTCGCTTTTGAGCCCGCTTTTATTAAGCATTGGCATTGCTTCGATGCCGCTAATAGCAACAAATATGTTTAGGAAAGGTGATCGTAAATGTTTTTTGCAAAACGTCCAATCGGTAGGGATACCGTTTGAGAGCGGGCCATGGATGGCCTCGAAGCGATTTTGCAAAAAATATTGCGAGCACCTTGACCTTCTATGCCCCGCTTTTCCAGCGAAAAAGCCCTATTCTGCTTCTTTAATTGCCGCTAGCCGAACTTTTGCATCATCAGCTATTTTACGCTTCTCATCGTCCGATAAAAAAATCCAATCAGTGCGCTCATCTTTAGTACGACCACAGCCTTTACACACATCATCTTCATTCAATTGGCAATAACCAATACACGGATTTTTAACTGCATTAATATTAGAAAAATCGAACTGACTCATAAATTTAGCAACAACCTGATTAAAATTAATAGATTAACTTTAAGTTAGTAAAAATATACCTATACTTACACTATAGGTTTATTCTAAAGGAAACTTGTATGGTAATCGACAAAGCAGATGCGCTAGAAAGATTAGCAGGTAACGAACAACTATTTGTGATGTTGGTAAATAAATTTACCGACCAATATAAAAATTCAGCAGAAGAAGTCACAACACTCGTTTCGTCAGGGCAATTAAAAGATGCAGCAGTATTAGTGCATTCGATTAAAGGCGCAGCTGGCAATTTGAGTATGGTGGAACTGTACAATCATGCAAAAGTTCTCGAGACGGAGTTACGAGCAGACAATTTAGACACAGAAGCTTTAGTTATAGAATTTAACAATGCGCTGCAAAAAGTAATTGAAGAAACATCTTCTTGGTAAATTATGTACGTAGATGACAACATAGCGACAGGTAAAAACCGTCCTTGTATATTGGTTGTTGACGACCAAGAAATCAATTCTCATATATTACAATCCGCGCTTTCACAGTTGTACGAAGTATTTACCGCTTCTGATGGATACCAAGCATTAGAAGTGCTCAATAAGTATCATCAACTAATAGACTTGGTATTGCTGGATATTCAAATGCCTAATATAGATGGCTACCAAGTTTTGTTAGAAATTAGACAAAGTGACCATTTAAAAAACATCCCTGTTATTTTTATTACCGGTAAAGATTCAGCTGAAGACGAAGCAAAAGGTTTAGAGCTTGGCGCTATGGATTATATTCCTAAACCATTCAATATGTCGGTTGTACATGCGCGTATTCGAAACCAGATCTCGTTGAAGAAAAAGTCAGCTCTATTAGAAAAGCTCGCCTTGCTTGACGGCTTAACAGAAATCCCTAACCGACGAAATTACGACGAAACTTTTGTCCAAGAGTGGCGACGCGCTGCGCGCGCTGAGAGTCCAATTTCGTTAATCATGTTAGATATCGATTATTTCAAACAATATAACGATCACTATGGTCACAGTTTAGGCGATCAAACGTTAAAGGCCGTGGCTAAATGTTTATCTGATCAAGTAATGCGTAGTGGCGATCATGTCGCACGCTATGGTGGTGAAGAATTTGCGATCATCTTGCCGAATACAGAATTGCGAGCTGCATCTAGCGTTGCAGAAAAAATTCGTAATGCAATTATTCAGTTAGCTATACCACACGAATTTAGTACAGCAGCTGATTTCATTACCGTAAGTTTGGGAGTTTCCTCAACCATTCCAACTATTTCAGATTCTTACACTGTATTGCAAGAATTTGCTGATCAACAATTATACAAAGCGAAACAAGCTGGCCGGAATAGAGTTGTTGCTGAGAATATGGCTAAAAGTTAATGCGTGGTAATTTATTATTACCACGCACTTTTTTACACCAATTATAGGTTAACTATGCAGGTGAGTTTTCAGCAGAATTAGCGCCTGCCTTTTTTGACTCTGTGTTTTCAGCTTCTTTACTGTCATTTACGAAACAAACCGAAATTGCACCCAATACTAAAGATGCACCTGCTAACCACATCATACCAATTGCATTATTATCAAATAGATACAATAAAATTGGGCCAGCAATAATACCACAAACGATTTGCGGGCCTGCAACGGTAAAGTTAAATATACCCATATATACACCGGTTTTATCCGCAGGTAACGCACCAGCTAATATAGAATATGGCATAGCGATAATAGCTGCCCAAGCAATACCTACACCTATCATAGGTACTAACAAACCTAGTGCACCTGCTGGAATTTCAACTTGTGCTATTAATAAATTCACTTCAACAATTTCAGCTTGAGTGAACAAGCCCATAGATAAGAAACCAATAGCGCCTGCTAACAAACCCACTGCATAGGTAAATTTACGTCCAAAGGTATTGGCCATTTTACCCATAACCATAGAAAACAAAGCGGCGGCTATGTACATCATGGCATATAAAATACCCAGCCAATCACCGGCAGCGCCTTTAGCAGCACTGATTTCTGCCGGTACAGCTTCAACAGATTTAATATAGTCAGCATTAAACCAATTAGGATCTATTCCCCACGATGTTTGAGTAATTGCCGCCAAAATATATACCCACATTAAAAACATCGGGAACCATGAGAAAAACTGTACAAACGCCAGCTGCTTCATGGTTTTTGGCATAGACGTCATCAGCTGCCACATACCTTGCGCTTTTTCTGTCAGGCTTTTTTTCTCAACTTCTGCTGGCTCTTCAGCTAAGCCTTTATATTGACGATATTCAGCTGGCGCGTATTCTTTAGTTTTAACCACAGTCCATACAACTGACGCTATCATAATGAACGCACCAAGGTAGAAAGACCAAGCTACAGTTTCGGCTACTTCACCTAATTCAGCTTCGTTACTCAGCAATAAAACATTAGTTAAAACAAAAGGTAAAATTGAGCCGATAATTGCGCCCATGTTGATTAACAAAGATTGAATTGAATAACCTTGGTTGCGTTGCTCGCCCGGCACCATGTCAGACACTAAAGCTCTAAACGGTTGGAATGCAACGTTAAAAGCAGCATCCATTACCGCAAGCATTATCAAACCAAATAACATAGGCATGATAAAACTTACAAACACTGGCGCTTGTGGCATTAATATCATTGCGACACCAGCCGTTAATGCACCACCTAAAATAAATGGGCTTCGACGACCTAAACGAGTCCAAGTTCTGTCAGAGCTTGCACCCACAATAGGTTGAATAATCACCCCCATAAGTGGTGCTAACAACCACATAAACGACAATGAATAAAGGTTTGCTCCTAAATCAGAGAAAACGCGACTCATGTTGGCATTTTGCAGTGCAAAACCAATTTGCACACCAAAAAAGCCAAAACTGACATTCCAGATTTGCCAAAACGATAACTTAGGCTGTTTCATAATAATTCACTGCTCATAATGTTAAAAATTTAATACGAATTTTTAACATTCTATCACCCGACTTTTTTTTGTAATCAGGTTTTTATATGCATACGTATGCAGCGAAGTAATTGAAAATTAGGGCGGTTAAGGAGTCAGCGGGTTAAGTTAACCCGCTGGTTTCTATGGGTTGGCTATTGCTTGCTACCACGTAATTGAATTAACAATTCCATATGTTTTTTGCCGACTAGCATATTTTGATATTGCTGCTGAATATCTTGCAAGGTCAGTTGCTGCAACAATTCGATGCTACGCTCTTTACTGTCAAACTGAGTTTGATTGTCAAAAAAATCGTAAATATAGCTGCCCGCTTCATCATATAGGTTATTCGGTGCTTGTTGGTAATAACTCAACAGACCATCACGCGCTTGTTCAAATTCAGCTTGCGTCAGTTGATTAACTTTCACAGCAAAGTCTTTCCTAAATGTGTCCATACGCTTTTTCAACGCTTTGTAATCTGTGTTATTGCTTTGCACTAACATAGCGAATATAGGTTTTAGCTGGTAATCAAATGCCATGCTTGCAACTTGATAACCTAACTGTTCTTCGGTGCGTAACTGGGCAAAAAATTCACTGTGATAAAAGTTATTTAATACTTTTAGTGACAAGCTATCTTTTAAACTCTCACGTGGCGCAATAAATGCGTCCAACACAGCATGATCTGAATGTTTAACTTTATGCGCAAAGTTAAGTTGCTCACCAACATGAATATCCATCAGTGGCTTTTTATATCTATCAATACGTTTACGCTCTGCTGGTAAAATGCTCGCGTAAGTATTAATTGCACTGAGTAGTTCATGTTGGCGATAAGCGCCGTAGGCAAAAATGAGTACTTTGTTGCGGTTTAACAATTGCTGCTTAAATTTATTTACCACAGCTAAGTTCACATATTTGCTTGCTTGCAATAATTGGTCGTCCGTCAATGCTGTGTACATTAGCTGAGTTAATAATCTTTGTGCCTGCTCTGCAGGTGTATCTAAAGCTTTATTGGCGAGCTCTTCTTGGTATTTAGTTAGTGCTTGTTCAAACTCTTGTTTTGTTGGCTTAAAATCAACTAAAGCTTGTAACAACTGCTGCGCTAACAATAAATGTTTGGCGCTTTTACCTTGAATTTTAAAGCGCATACTGCCGCCCCAATAAGGCTCAATATAAATATTGATTCCGGCACGAGATGCTTTATCACGCAGTGCAATTAAATCTTGCTCAAACATATTGAGAAATACCCGAGATGCCACTTTATATTGACCATCCCAGTCACCCACATCTGTGTTAATAATGAGCTCTAACCAACCTTGGTTATGTTGATAATTTGGGCTGTGGCTTAACCAAGCTTCAATACCATCTTGATGATAAACTTGGGTTGGTTTGGTTAACTCCACTGTTATGCCTAAGTCTTTTTGTGTATCAAATAACTCGTTAGTTTTTGGCAATTGCATGGCAATGTTTTGGCTCGCATTTTGCCATTTGTTTTGTTCGTCAGCAGTAATAGCTTTTACTGCGTATTGGCCGTTGTAGTGGTCAATTGGTTGGTTTACTTCAACTTGCGGGTAAACATGCCATACACGTATATTATTAACAGACATTTGCGCCAGCACTTGGTTAATTTTATCTGCATTAAAATCAGCGAATACAGCAGCGCGATTTAATACATTTTCAGCAGGTGTATCAAATAAAGTTGCGCTTAAATTAACGGCTGTATGCATTAAATTACCTTTAGCGCCATTATTAAATTCATCCACCGCCATAGCCGCAAGCTCTTGGTAATATTGCTCGCTAACACCTTGCTGTTTAATCAGATTAATGTAGGCCAAAGTGGCCGCGATGATTTGATCTGTTTTATTGATTCCTTCATCGGTTAATGACACATGAATTTGCACAAAACCGTCCTTACCATAATAGTCTGGCGCGAATTGCACTGAGCTTGAAATTGCTAAGTTTTGTTTACGTAAATATTCACCTAAAGTGCCCGGCTCTTCTGAGCTTAAAATATAACTTAAATAACGATTTGCTTGATACTGCCAGTCGGTACTATTGTCTGTTAACGCAAACTCAATAAAGAGCAATTTATGCGTTTGCTGCGGCTGATAATAAATATGTTGGTTTAACGTATCTGCAGTAATACCGGGTACGGATATTTTATCGGTTTTCACCTGAGTATTTTTTATTGCAGCAAAATACTCATTTGCTAGTCGAGCAAGTTCAGCTAAGTTTTGTGGGCCAGCCAATACTAAGTTCATCTGATTAGCTGAATAATGTTTTTTATAAAACCCAACTGCTTCATCTAACAATTTGCTATCCGCTTTATCGGTAAGTGTTTGCAAATTACCAACGCTAATTTGGCTGACTGGATGTTCAGGATTGCCAGTATGGCCGCGCACACGTTGCATAATCACACCATCGTGCGATTTGCGTTTAGTCCATTCGTTATCTACCGCTGTGCGTTCTTTGTCCACATAAACTGGATCAAACAGTGGGCTGATAAAGTAATCCGAAAATCTGTCTAACGCGCCTTGATAATGTTCATTCGGAATAGAGAAATAATAGTTAGTGTGATCTTTGGCTGTATAGGCGTTGCTCGACCCACCTTTGGTTTCGATAAAGTTAAAATAGCCAGACGGCTCTGGATATTTTTCTGAGCCTAAAAACAGCATATGCTCAACAAAATGCGCTAAGCCTGGTTGGCTTTTAGGATTGTGGTAACTACCTACCCCTACTGCAAGTGATGCAACAGATTGTTCAGATTGAGGATCGGATATTAACAATACTTTTAATTGGTTATTTAGGACTAAATATTGATATTCCCTGTCGTCTCTTGGGCTTTTAACTATTTCTACAGGTTTAGTATTTATAACAGGTTTCACTTCAGCCACTTTGTCAGTGCTATTACAGCCGACAACTAAGCTGCATAAACAGGTAATTGTGATGATAAGTTTGTTGTGCAGTGTCACGCAAAAATCCTCGTGCTTGTTTTTTTAGTGAGTGGTAAGACTCAATTTTTGTTTGTTAGTTTAATTCGATTTATTTAAACGCGTGTCATTCGGCATAAGACACATGTTTGGCAATATGAACTTGCGCTGGCGCTAAATCAGACACTCGCTGCAAAGCAATTGCATTAGCTGTGTACTGAGCAAAAAACTTTTGCAAAACTGCAATTGTTTGTGGATGCGGGTGGCCAATAGCAATAACAGTTTGTTTTTTGGTGGCTAAATGCAGCACTTTATTTAACTGGCGTTGAATAGCCACTTCGTCTATTTCGTTGTCTAAAAATACATGCCGACGATATGCTGTCACCCCGTTTTGCTGAGCCACAATTAACGCCTGCGACGCACTGCTGGTGCGGCTATCAACAAAATACAAATTGTGTTTTTTCAGTACGCGCATAATCGCCGCTAGCGGCTTTTCCATTTGAGTTAGTTTACTGCCCATATGATTGTTCACCCCAATAACTTGTGGGTACTGAGCTATCGCGGTTTCAAGTGTTTGGGTGATTTGTTGCTCTGACATGCTGCTATAAATTGTTCCCGGCTCTAGCGTTTGTCCGCTGAGTGATTCCATTGGTAAATGCAGCATAATTTCGTGGCCGCGCGCACTGGCTAAATCAGCAAGCTCTTTGCCATGTGGGGTGTGGGGCAACATTGATAAGGTAATTTCGGGTGGAAGTGTAAGTAGCGCGCGGTCTGTTGCGCGATAGCCGACATCGTCAATAATAATCGCTATTTCTGCATGCGCATATGAGGTTAATACAACCCATTGTAGTGCCAATAAGCTGGCTAGTTGTAAGCTTTTGTTTTTTATTTTTTTATATAAATTCACAGCGCAGTTCTTCTAAAAAATGACCGACGCAGTTTAGATATTTCGGCCACGAATGGCAACTTAAATGCCGTAAAATTAGTTTAAGTTGCGGTGCATCCAAGCCATCTCTATGCGTGATTTTCTATATTCAGTGCACGGTCGTTTAAGGGGAGTTCCTTTTAGCGCTATAAAAACCGAGTAACAGAGTCCTGTCGAAGCATAATTTTCTAAAATCGCTTTTCGTTCCTGCAATATAAGTGTATGGAAAGACGGTTGGGAGTGTGTTTATGGAGCTTTAAGAATTGTGCCATAGAAGGTCAAGTTGGTTGCGATATTTTTTGCAAAATCGCTGCAAGGCCATCCATGGCCCGCTCTCAAACGGTATCCCTACCGATTGGAAGTTTTGCAAAAAACACTCCCAACCACCTTTCCTTGATAATTGTTTTGCTGCGAACACGTAAAGTTATGCGACAAAATATGAGAATAGTCATAGTGCTATCAGCAATAAAAATGCCGAGAAGGTTGATGGAAATGTTGTGAGCAAAACTTCAAAAGATAGGGATATCTTTTGCGAGCGGCCCAGGGATGGGCTCGAAGCGTTTTTGCGAACAATATTCCATTAAGCTTCGCATTTATAGCACAGAATTTCAGCGGTTTTGAGAAACATCTCGCAACCAGCTTGACCTTCCATGCCACGATACTTGCAGCAACAATAACTAAACTAATGAAATTTTAGCAAATTTACGTTTACCAACTTGATAAACAGCTTCGCTACCAACCTCAATTTGCAACTTATTATCAGCAACTTTTTCGCCATCAATTTTAACAGCGCCCTGCTTAATCATACGCATAGCTTCACTGGTACTTGCAACCAAACCAGCTTCTTTAAGCAAGTTCGCAATACCTTGAGCTTCACCAGTAGTTACAGTTACTTCGTCAATATCATCCGGAATGGCATTTTTTTGGAAACGCTGAATAAAATCTTGCTCTGCACCTTGCGCCGCAGCGTCATCGTGGAAACGAGCAATTAACTCTTTCGCTAATTCAATTTTAACGTCTCGCGGGTTTTTGCCGTTTTCAACATCAACTTTCAGCTGAGCAATTTCTTCAATTGGACGGAAGCTTAATAAATCAAAATAACGCCACATCAAATCATCAGAAATAGACATAACTTTACCAAACATATCGTTTGGTGCATCGGTAATACCAATATAGTTATTCAAAGATTTAGACATTTTTTGTACACCGTCTAAACCTTCTAATAAAGGCATCATCAACACAGTTTGTGGTTTTTGACCTTCTTCTTTTTGTAACTCGCGGCCCATTAACAAATTGAATTTTTGGTCAGTACCACCTAACTCAACATCAGACTCTAATGCAACTGAGTCCCAACCTTGTACCAGAGGGTATAAAAATTCATGAATCGCAATTGGCTGGCCGCCAGTGTAACGCTTTTTAAAATCATCACGCTCTAACATACGCGCAACGGTTTGACGCGCTGCAAGTTTAATCATACCTGCAGCACCTAACTCGTTCATCCATTTAGAATTAAACTCAACACGCGTTTTTGCCGGATCTAAAATCTTAAACACTTGCTCTTTATAAGTTTCAGCGTTAGCAAGTACTTGCTCTTTGGTTAGCGGCTTACGCGTAACGTTTTTGCCAGTAGGATCGCCAATTAAACCAGTAAAATCACCAATTAAGAAAATTACCTCATGGCCTAATTGTTGGAAAGCACGCATTTTGTTAATAAGTACAGTGTGACCTAAATGCAAATCAGGTGCTGTTGGATCAAAACCCGCTTTAATTTTTAATGGTTTACCTGATTTAAGCTTTTCAATTAGCTCTTCTTCTACCAAAATCTCTTCTGCACCGCGCTTAATTTCTGCTAGTGCTGCCTGAATGTCGGCCATGATTTACCTACTATCTTAGAATTCTGTTAACAGTGCTGTGCCGATAAGTTGACAATCCAGCGTAAAAGTCCGACATTTTATCCGTCAATTCAATGAATTTAAAGCTTGGATGCTGGTAAAACGAGCAAATTCATTATATTCTTCGCTTGTTTTAGTGACAGAGGTTAAGAAGTAATGCGTGGCTTGACACGTTTTTGGAGCGACTTTCCAACATTACATAAAGTTTATATAGGCTTTATTAGTTTAGTTATGGTGATAGCGTTATGGTTGCCACTAGAAGACGCCAGCGCCTCCAAACAAAATGACGCCAGCACGACCAGTTTAAAACCCGGTGTTAGATACGATTTATCTACACTTGAAGTTGTTCCCTCCTCGGTTGAAAACAGCCAAGATTCTCCTACTGACACAAGCGAAATTAATCAAGTATTAGACAGCAGAGTTGAAAGTACTCAAGTAGCCGATGTAATTGAGCAAGAAGTTGAGAGCAATGCCAAAATAGAATGGCGCACAGTTAAAGTTGAAAAGAACGATAATTTAGCGAAAATCTTCGAGCGTAACAAAATATCTGCCAAAACTTTATTACAGGTCAGCCAAAGTGGCCCAGCAGCCAATACGCTGATCAATAAATTGCGTCCTGGACAAAGCATTGAATTAGGCTTTTTAGACGATAAGTTTGATCGTTTAATGTACCCCTTATCTAAATTTGAATTTATCGAAATCACCCCAGTAGAAAATGGTTATTTCGCCCAACAAGTTACTCGTGCAGTTGATACAAAACACGCATTTGCCGCAGCTATCATTAAAAGTAACTTTTGGAATGCGGGTGTTCAAGCTGGTTTAAACGACACACAAATTATGAACCTTGCCAACATTTTTGGCTGGGATGTCGATTTTGCCTTAGATATTCGTGAAGGTGACAGTTTTACCGTTGTCTATGAAGAATTATTAGTTGAAGGTGAACACGCTGGTTATGGCAATATTTTAGCCGCCGAGTTTGTTAACCAAGGGGATGCATTTACTGCTATTCGCCATAGCGACGGCAACTATTACACACCAGAAGGTAACAGCATGCGCAAAGCGTTTTTGCGCGCACCAGTTAACTTTAAATATATTAGCTCTAGCTTTAACCCTCGTCGCTTACATCCAGTAACAGGCAATGTCGCTCCGCACAGAGGGATAGATTACGCAGCTCGCACCGGCACTCCGGTTGTGGCCGCTGGTGATGGTAAAGTAATTAAATCTGGCTACAACAGCTTAAATGGTAACTATGTATTTATTCAGCATGGCAAAGAATACGTGACTAAATATCTGCACTTACATAAAAGATATGTTCGCACAGGTGCTAAAGTTAAACAAAATCAAAAAATTGGTACAGTTGGAGCAACAGGCCGAGTGACAGGCGCACATTTACACTATGAATTTTTAGTAAATGGTGTGCATAGAAACCCAAAAACAGTCAAGTTACCTAAAGCTTTGCCAATTGAGTCGAACGAAAAACAAGAGTTTATGGCAATAGCAACTAACATGATGTCGTTATTGCAAACCAATAAAAACGTTTTGTTAGCCGCAAATTAATGGATGATATATGCCTTTGTTTATTGGCTTAATGTCTGGCACCAGCGCTGATGGTGTTGATGCCAGCTTAGTCGACATTAGCCAGAATAACGGCCAACACTCAATTAATCCTCTTGCTCATTATTATTTACCCTTCCCTGATAACTTTGCCAATACAATTCGCAGTTTGTATCAAAGTGGCGACAATGAAGTAGAAAAAGTTGGAGTTATTAGCCAACAACTCAGCCACTTATATGCTCAAGCAGTAAACGAGCTACTCCAGCAACAAAATATTCAAGCCGAACAAATTGTCGCTATTGGTAACCACGGGCAAACCATTCGCCATTGTGTTGATTTGAACCCTGCTTTTACTGTGCAAATTGGTAATCATGCGTTATTGGCCGAGTTAACTGGTATTGATGTAATTGGTGATTTTCGCAGTGCGGACATTGCCGCAGGCGGCCAAGGTGCCCCTTTAGTGCCTGCTTTTCATCAACGTATTTTTACCAGCGGCCAAAACAATCAAGCGATAGTTAATATTGGTGGCATTGCCAATATTACCGCGATTGCTCAAAGTGGCAACGTGCTTGCAGGTTTTGATACAGGCCCCGGCAATGCGTTATTAAATGATTGGATTTTTAACCATCAGCAAGTGAGTTTTGATAACGATGGCTTATGGGCTAAATCAGGCGTGGTAAATGACCACTTACTGACTTTGTTATTAAATGATGATTATTTTAGCCGGTCAGCGCCTAAAAGCACTGGTCGCGAGTATTTTCATTTAGCTTGGCTGCAAACTAAGTTAGCGCAATTTTCTACTGATATTTCTGCGCAAGATGTTCAAGCTACTTTGGTTGATTTAACCGCTGTGACCATTATCAAGGCTGTCAAAAATTATTTTGACCAAGCGGATATTTGGATATGTGGTGGTGGTGCACACAATAGTTTGTTGATGCAGCGTTTGAGTTTTTATGCTGGTAGCGATTTTACTGTAGCGAGCTCTGCTGAAAAAGGGGTTGATCCTGATTGGGTTGAGTCGCAGTGTTTTGCTTGGTTAGCATTTTGTTTTGTTGAGCGTTTAGCGGCGAATATTCCAGCTTTAACTGGTGCAAAAAAACCAAAAGTGCTTGGGTGTTTGTATCCTGCTTAATGCATTGCTTAGCTCTATAACCAAACAAAAGTACATGTGTTTAAAAAGCCTTAGTTGCAGCGCTTGGGATGTGGTGGCAAAGACCGAAGGTAAATAGGATATTCCGACCAAAAACGCTGCGAGTTCATCCCTGAAGCGCTCTCACAAAATATACCTATTTTGTGAAGTTTTGTTCGCAACACCCTATCCACCTTCTTAGCACCTTTAACGCTTCTTTCACCCTAACTAACCCAATCTCAGGTTAACTACCTTTTCTTACGTACTTAAAGCGTTTTAGAGCTAAATCAATATAAATTGCAAGTATCAGAGCCATCACAGACAGTTCAATTCAAGGCGTATCACTGCAGGAATGTAGTCACCTTTCAAAATGATACAACACAGAAGTGGGCTGTCTGCGAGGCTCCTGAAAGGCTGGGCTAAAAGCTATTTATATTGATTTAGCTCTACTGCGCATAACAGCAACATCTCAGCGAAAAAATTGCCAAGGAAAGATGGTTGAGAGTGTTTTTTGCAAAACTTCCAATCGGTAGGGATACCGTTTGAGAGCGGGCCATGGATGGCCTTGCAGCGATTTTGCAAAAAATATTTCAACCAGCTTGACCTTCAATGGCACTTTAGCTGCAGCGATCGTGGGCATAATGCACAAAACTTGCAGCAACTTTTCTACACTTGCTCTTAATCTATAATTCCAAAACGCACTTCAAAAAATCCGATTAATCCAATCTGTTTTTCCCGCTCCATCTTAGTGCAACCTCCGACTTATACTGTAAAAAGTTTCCACAACACAACAGACTAGAAGGATTAACTCATGTTAAAAAAAGCACTTCCGATAATGACTGCGGTTGCATTTGCTGTTTCATCAGCAACAGCAATGGCAGGTACAGACACCAAAACAAATAAATTCTGGTGGCCGGAGCAATTAGACCTTACCCAACTTCGCGCACACGGCGTGGAATCAAATCCATACGGCGACAATTTCAACTATGCAGAAGCATTCGAAGCACTAGATTTAGACGCAGTAAAAGCAGATATCCGAAAAGTTTTAACCACTTCACAAGATTGGTGGCCAGCCGATTATGGTCATTACGGGCCATTCTTTATTCGTATGGCATGGCACGCAGCGGGTACATACCGCGTACATGACGGCCGCGGTGGTTCTGGCGGTGGTCAAATGCGTTTCGATCCACTAAACAGCTGGCCAGACAATGCCAACTTAGACAAAGCACGTCGTTTATTATGGCCTATCAAACAAAAATACGGCCGTGATATTTCATGGGCTGATTTAATGGCTTTAACCGGTAACGTATCTTTAGAAGACATGGGCTTTACTACTTTCGGTTTTGCTGGTGGTCGTGAAGACGATTGGGAACCAGATCACGTTTATTGGGGTCCTGAAAAAGCTATGTTAAAAGACGAGCGTCGTGACGGCAAAGGTGGCTTAAAAGGTCCATTAGCGGCAGTTGAAATGGGTTTGATATACGTAAATCCTGAAGGCCCACATGGCAACCCAGACCCACTATTAGCAGCACAAGATATTCGTATGTCATTTGGCCGTATGGCGATGAATGACGAAGAAATCGTTGCGTTAATTGCTGGTGGTCACACTTTTGGTAAAGCACATGGTGCGAAAAAACCTTCTGATTGTACTGGTAAAGAGCCAGCAGCAGCGGCAATTGAAGAACAAGGTTTTGGTTGGAAAAATAAATGTGGTAAAGGCCATTCTGAAGACACTATTACCAGTGGTTTAGAAGGTGCTTGGACAGTTTCACCAACTCAATGGACATCTAACTATTTAGATAACTTATTTGGTTTTAACTGGGTACAAACTCGCAGCCCTGCTGGTGCAATCCAATGGATCCCAGATAATAAAGCAGCAGCCAATTTAGTACCTGATGCACATATTCCTGGTAAGCGTCATGCACCCATCATGTTTACCACTGACTTGGCATTAAAAGAAGATCCTGCATTCCGTAAAATTGCAGAGAGCTTCCACAAAGATCCGAAAAAATACGAACTTGCTTTTGCTAAAGCTTGGTTCAAATTAAACCACAGAGATTTAGGTCCGCGTGCACGTTATTTGGGTAAAGAAATTCCACAAGAAGTACTAAAGTGGCAAGACTACATCCCAGAAGTTGACCACAAGTTAGTTGACGCAAAAGACGTTAAACGTCTTAAAGCTGAAATTTTAGATTCTGGTTTAACTGTATCTGAGTTAGTTCGTGTTGCTTGGGCGTCTGCTGCAAGTTACCGTGGTACAGATATGCGTGGTGGTGCAAATGGTGCACGTGTTGCTTTAGCGCCACAAAAAGATTGGGCAGTGAACAATCCAAAAGAATTGGCGAAAGTTTTAAACAAACTAGAGAAAATTCAACAGCAGTTCAACCGCAAAACACGTAGTGGCAAAAAGATTTCTTTAGCTGACACTATAGTATTAGCGGGTGCAGCGGCAATTGAACAATCAGCGAAAGATGCTGGATATTCAATTGAAGTACCATTTAAGCCAGGTCGTATGGATGCTTCGCAAGATATGACTGATGTTCAATCATTCAGCTACCTTGAGCCAAAAGCAGACGGCTTCCGTAACTACTTTGTCGGTGGTAACTACAAAGGGCCAACTGAAATGTTAGTTGAGCGTGCAGATTTACTTGATTTATCTGTACCTGAAATGACAGCTTTATTAGGTGGTATGCGTGTATTAAACGCTAACTTTGAACAAAGCCAACATGGTGTATTCACAGCTAAACCTGGCACTTTAACCAACGACTTCTTTGTAAACTTATTAGATATGTCTACTAAGTGGAGCAAGTCAGATAAAGATGCTGGTGTTTACGAAGGTCGTGATCGCCAAACAGGCAAATTAAAGTGGACGGCAACGCCAGTTGACTTAATTTTCGGTTCAAATTCTGAATTACGTGCCATTGCTGAAGTTTATGCATCTGAAGATGCTAAAAACAAATTTGTTCAAGACTTTGTTAACGCTTGGACAAAAGTAATGACCAACGATAGATTCGATTTGAAAAAATAACCTCTGTCTCTCATATACCTTGAGGTTTTTGGGCTGCTTCGGCAGCCCTTTTTTATTGTGTACCAATCCCCAATGGTCAGACCAAAAAGAGTGCCATGCAAAGTGGCTGAAATAACATTGATAAGCTATCTTTAATTAATCACACATCCAATAAAACTCGAACGCAACCTAAATGAAATACGATCCTAATTTGCTGATAGCTCCGCAGTATTTCATCAAGGATTTGATAGACATAGAGCAACTAACAACGCTGTTAGAAAAATACTCGCTCGCCACAGGTATGGTCACAGCATTGCTCGACTTAGAAGGCAATGTGCTGATTGCAACCAACTGGCAAGATTCATGTACCAAATTCCATCGTCAAAACGCCACAACCTGTGCAAATTGTTTAGAAAGCGACACCATACTTGCAGGCCAATTAGCCGCAGGTGATACCTATAATGTTTACCGTTGTAAAAATGGCTTAGTTGATGTTGCGACGCCTGTAAAAATAGCTGATCAGCATGTCGCCAATTTGTTTACAGGGCAGTTTTTCTTTGAAACACCGGATATTGAGCACTTTCGCCAACGCGCAAAAAATTTAGGTTTTGATGAAGAAGCGTATATAGATGCTATCCAACGAGTGCCTGTGTATTCAGAAGAAAAAATTAAAGCACACTTCGATTTTCTTTCAACATTGGCGCAAACCATAGCGGAAATGGGCGCTAACGCCATTTTAATGGAAAGGCTAAATCAGCAAGTTTTGGCGTACAACCAAAGTTTGACCAACTCGTTTGCCGACTTTATCGAAATAGCGCCAGTTGGTGTATTTAAAATGAATGCTCGCAATGGCAAATTTATTTTAGTCAATGAACAATTTGCCAAACTACTCGGGGTGCATAAAGACACACTAACCGGACAAGACCTCAGTCCCTATTTAACCCAAATTAACCAGCAACAATTACAACAACAATTTGCGTTATTAAAAAAAACCAATTTCTTTGGCCCATTTGAACTGCAACTAGATATAGATAAAGCGGATAGTAAAGTGGTGATGTTGCATGGCATTTTAACCCGAGAAGAAAGTGGCGAAAAAACCATTTGGACTATAGTGCAGGATATTTCAGAAATAAAAGAAATCGAGTTAAACCTGCGTGAAGCCAAAGCTAAAGCTGAATATGCTAACCGGGCAAAAAGCGACTTTTTAGCCAACATGAGTCATGAAATTCGTACACCAATGAATGCGATATTTGGCACGCTGCAAACCTTACAAATGACCAAGTCATTAGGTAGTGAACAAATATTGGTAGACCAAGCTCTCTACTCTGCACGCTCATTGTTAACCATAATTAACGACATACTAGACTACTCAAAAATCGAGGCGCAAAAACTAGAGCTTGAAGAAGTGCCGATTTTAATTGAACAAGTTGTCAGCTCTATTTGTTCAGATTTAAACCCAGTTGCTAGCGCAAAAAATATCTCTCTGCATCTAAAAGTAGACAAAAATTTCGAAGATGGTTGGATTGGCGATCCTGTACGTATTCGACAAATTATCTTAAATTTAACCTCTAATGCGGTTAAATTTACTCAACAAGGTAGTGTAACCATATCACTCAAGCAGATTAAAAAAGCCGATACTTATGCTGTTAAGATAGAGATTAAAGACACGGGTATAGGTATGGATAAAAAAGGTTTAGCCGCACTTTTTGCCCGCTTTGAACAAGCCGACAGCTCCACCACTCGCCAGTATGGCGGCACAGGTTTGGGTATGGCAATTAGTAAAAACCTTGTCGACATGATGAATGGCAAAATCAGCGTAAAAAGCCAGCTAGGTGTGGGAAGTCAGTTCAGCATTGAACTGCCATTAGCCAAAGCCGATGCGTCGCAGTTGTCTGCGTCACATATTATTGATGTCAAACCACCAAATCTTGCTGGTAAACATATTTTAATAGCCGAAGATAATGAAATAAACCAATCAGTTATTGAATGTATGCTTAAACCAACCAAAGCCATCTGCCACTTTGCCGCGGATGGATTAATTGCAGTGAATGAGTTTAAACGTCTACAACCAGAGTTAATTTTAATGGATATTCAAATGCCCAATATGGACGGCGTACAAGCATGTATTCAGATAAAATCACAAAACAAAGAGATACCTATAATAGCGCTAACGGCTAATGTAATGTCTGAAGATGTAGAAGTTTATAAACAAACGGGTTTCGATCAATACGTAGGTAAACCGATTGAACTCTCCGAATTATATTGTGTACTTTCCACCTATAGCCATTTAACTGCAAAGACTTAATATTTGCAGTACTTTTGTGCTTTGCCGTTGAGCTATTTAGCCAAATTTGCTAGTTTGCATAACAAATTTTCAGACCGTAACCTTAATGCAAATCAGCCATCCAATTGCCATTTCAGCCAATACAACAAATGAAATCGAAGCGCTTTATCAAACCTATCTAGAGCTACCGCTTAAGCTTCAGTGCATCCTAAAATTATTTGTGATTGTGCACAAACCAATTGGCCAAACTAAAATCGCAGAGTTGATTAAACTCGCGTCTGCATATAATGCGTTCAATTTGGATAAAAAGCTGACTGGTATTAACGCCGAAGAAAAAAAGTTTCTAGTTGAACAAAAATTGCTACAAGTACAGCCAGATGGGGTGATTTTAAATAGGTTGTTGTGCGGCAAGTTAATGGCCGAATGCATTCAGCAAAACCTGTTTCACCAGCTGATTACTTTAGCCGAGCAAGTTGTGCCTGTGGTTAATCCTTTTGCTTGGCAACCTGTACTAAAAGACCAACAAAGGTTAGTGCGCGATTTTTTCTATCTAGGCGAAATTGCCAATGTCAGTAAAATTTTAGACTTTAATGCCAACCCACAAGAAGTCGATTATTCGCTGAATCAAGTGTTAATTGAGCTGCTATTTATTCCGTTTGAGTTAGACAAAATACTCGCGTTGGCGGATGACATTCAATACCAAGCATTTGCTACTTTGTTTGATAGCCATTTACAACATGGTTTTGCGCTAAACTACCCTATCAGCTTGGCTGAGCAGGTTTTACAGCATAATCCGCACAATCAAAACTTGTGCTATTTATTGGCCGAACATTATTTATATCAAGGTCAATTAGAGCAAGTAGCTAAGTTGATAAATGCCGATGACACTAGCTGTTATGCTTTACAAATAAATGCCAGCTTGGCCTTTTTAACCGGTGATTTTGTCCAAGCAGAAGCTTTATTTAGCCAAGCGATTAGAGCGAAAAACAAATTTAGCCGCCGTAAAAATCAGTATTTAGCCGGCATTTTTGGCGTGTTTTATAAGCTGTGTTTAACCATATTGGCCAACCAACAATCGGCTGATTATTTTGGCACTGCGCTTGAACAAATTAAGTTTGAACAAACTGATAAAAAGCGCCAGCCATTACCAGCTGATTTATCCGCTTGTTTGCAACCCGGCATATTTGCTTTGTCCAATGCAACTGCATATCAAAATAGTGCTGCGGCAATGAGCAACTTGCTTGACTTGCACCCAGGGTTTTATCATCTAGCAAAAATTATCGACTTATTATTGCGCTGTTGGGTTAACGGCGAAATGAATCGTTTTGAATTAAAAAGCATTCAAGATGCCAACAACTTTTTTAGCCACAGTGGTTTTTGCTTATTTAGCCAACTTGCCGAGCAGTTGCTAAGCACACCAAACAGCAACGACTTGTACTTTTTCCCCGATGCAGTTAAACCCAAAGCCCAGTGGGATATTGCACTAGAAAAACTCCAAGCGTTAGCAGGCAAACAAACCAGCGAGCAAACAAACACTGAGAATAAATCGAACAATGAAGCGCGACTTATTTGGGAGCTGCATATATCGCGTTATCAGGTTGAGCTAAAACCGCGTGAACAAAAACTCAATAAAAGTGGCTGGAGCAAAGGCCGCGCAGTTGCGTTAAAAAAACTCGCTGAAACACCTGAAGCTTACTCGTATTTAACTGAGCAAGATTTGCAAATTTGCCAGAAAATTCAAGCATACGATACCTGGAATAGATACGGCACAGTGCAATTTGAACTAGAAGGTTTAGATGCACTTGTTGCAGCTGTTGGCGCTGAAAATATTTATTTAGCCGATGATTTATCCGCACCAATTGAACTTGAACAAAAAGAGCCAGAGTTATTAATTAGCCAGCAAGACGACCAGCTTTGTTTAAGTATTGCCGATTTGCCACAATTTAATGGTGATAAAAACAAAGCTTTTTCGCTTAAACAAATAAAACCCGAAGTCTATTGTTTAACTGTATTTAGCCCAACTCATCTGCAAGTTGCTGAAATAATTGGTGAAGGTGGTTTGTTAATTCCAGTCAAAGCCAAAGAAAAAGTGCTTACCAGTATTCGCGCAATTGCACCGCTACTCAATATTCAATCGGATTTAACTGAACTGAATACAGGGTTAAGCAGTTTTGACTGTGACAAACACTTGGTTATTAATATTCAACCTTTCCAACAAGGTTTAGAGTTTGATTGTGTGATCATGCCTTTTGGCGAAGATGGCCCAGCCCTACAACCTGCGGTTGGCAGTGCCAATATCACCACAGAAATAAACGGCAAACGCATAGCGACTCAACGTGATTTAATTCGCGAACAAGAGTTATTGGATAAATTAGACCAAGCTTGTTCAAGCTTTTTAGCCATGGCCGATACCAAATTAATGCTAGCTGAACCGCAAGATGCACTAGCAACACTTGAGCAGCTTGAGCACTTGGTGAAACAACCACTTGCTGATTTGCCGATAAAACTGCGCTGGCCAAAAGGTAAAAAACTAAACTTAAGCCAACAACTAACCAGCGAACATATGCAACTGGCAGTCAATAAAAAGAATGAATGGTTTGAAATAGCGGGCGAGCTAAAAGTAAATGACGAACAAGTTATTGAACTGAAAAAACTACTGCAATTAGTCAGCTCAAGTAATGGACGTTTTATCGAATTAGACCAAGAGCAAGTATTGGTATTGTCAGATGACTTACGCCGCCGCGTGCAAACTTTGGCGCACAGCACAGACGATGGCAAATTCCACGCTCTCGCCAGTTTACAAGTGGCTGAAGCCACCCAAGGTATGCGTTTAAAAACCTTGCATGCGTGGGAAACCCAAACTGAGAAAATGTATCAGGCGAATAAAATTGAGCCTCAAGTGCCAAGCACCTTACAAGCTGAATTGCGGGACTATCAACTAACAGGTTTTGATTGGGCGAGCCGCTTAGCCCATTGGGGCGCAGGTGCTTGTTTAGCCGATGACATGGGTTTAGGTAAAACTCTGCAAGCTTTAGCTGTGTTATTGTCTCGCGCATCTGTTGGGCCAAGTTTAGTCATTGCGCCAACTTCTGTATGTTTTAACTGGCAACAAGAAGTGGCTAAGTTTGCTCCTACGCTTAAGGTTAAATTATTTGCTGATCATTCAGGTGACGAACAAAGAACTGAGTTGTTAAACAATTTAGCTGAATTTGATTTAGTGATTATCAGTTATGGCTTATTACAGCGCGAAAGTGACAAACTTGCGGCAATTAATTGGCAAACTATAGTGGCGGACGAAGCGCAAGCGTTAAAAAACCCGCTAGCAAAACGCAGCAAAGCGGCTTTTCAGTTAAAAGCCCAATTTAAAATGATCACCACAGGTACACCAATTGAAAATGACTTAACTGAACTTTGGAGTTTATTTAAGTTTGTAAACCCAGGTTTGCTCGGTAATTTAAAAGAATTTGGCCGCAGGTTTATTCAGCCAATCGCCAATGCGAAAGAAGATAAACTAGCAGCGCATAAAGCAAGGCAAAGTTTAAAAACCTTAATTGCGCCATTTATTTTACGCCGGATGAAAAACCAAGTTTTGACTGAACTACCACCACGTACCGACATTAATGTGGCCGTTGAACTTTCCAGCGATGAACAAAACTTTTATGAAGCGCTGCGCTTAACCGCAATTGATAATATCAGCCAAGCATCGCTGAACAGCAACGCTGGTGAACACAGAATAAAAATGCTCGCCGAATTAACTAAACTGCGCCAAGCCTGCTGCAACCCAAAACTTGTGATGGCTGAAAGTACGATTCCAAGTGCTAAACTAGCTGCATTAGATGAATTGTTAGATGAACTTAAACAAAACAAACATAAAGCGCTGATATTCAGCCAGTTTGTTGGCCATTTGCAGCTAATTAAACAGCACATTGAAAACAAGGGTTTAAGTTACCAATATTTAGATGGTTCGACACCACAAAAACAACGCCAACAAGCGGTAAATAACTTTCAAAACGGCGAAGGTGACGTGTTTTTAATTAGCCTAAAAGCTGGTGGCTCAGGGTTAAATTTAACTGCGGCTGATTATGTTATTCATATGGACCCTTGGTGGAACCCAGCAGTTGAAGAACAAGCATCCGACCGCGCACATAGATTAGGCCAACAAAGGCCTGTGACTATCTACCGATTAATTGCTAAAAACACCATTGAAGAAAAAATTGTCGCCCTGCATCAAAACAAACGCGACTTAGCGGATAAGTTATTGGCAGGCAATGAACAAGCTATGCCGTTATCAGTTGAAGATATGTTAGTCATGCTCAAACAAACGTTTTAAAGCATAGTTAACTTGGATATAAAAGAAAATTGGTAATGGCTCCTAACACTAGGAGCCTAATCACGAGCTCAGCTATTACTTTTGATATCTTTTAGTGATTTGCTGTTGAATGCCCAGGCCATCAATGCCCAAACGCATTACATCACCTTCTTTTAAGTAACGCGGTGGATTCATTCCTAAACCTACGCCCGGTGGTGTACCAGTACTAATTACATCACCCGGTTGCAAACTCATAAATTGGCTAATGTAGTGCACTAAAAATGGCACTTGGTACACCATGGTATTGGTATTACCGTTCTGGACTTTTTCGCCATTTAGCTCTAACCAAATGCTTAAATTGTTGTAGTCAGCTACTTCATCTGGCGTCACTAAATATGGGCCAATTGGTCCAAAAGTGTCACAACCTTTACCTTTACACCATTGCCCTTGTTGCTCTAATTGATAAGCGCGTTCTGATAAATCATTGACCACACAAAAACCTGCAACATAGTCCATAGCGTCGGCTTCATCTACATAGCGAGCTTCTTTACCTATAATGATACCTAACTCTACTTCCCAATCGCTTTTTTCAGAATTGGGTGGCAACAACACAGTGTCATTTGGCCCTACAACTGCCGAGGTGGCTTTCATAAACAATACAGGCTCAGATGGCACATCCATGCCAGATTCAGCTGCGTGATCCGCATAATTTAAACCTACACAAATAAACTTGCCAACCTGTGCAACTGGCGGAGCAATACGCACATCGTCGGCAACAACAGGCAAACTGTTAATATCTAACTGAGCTAACTTTGCTAAACCAGCATTATCAAAAAATGCTCTATCGTAATCTTCAACATGCGCTGAACAATCACGAATTTGCTCCTGATCATCTACTAAACCAGCTTTTTCTTCGCCAACTTGTCCAAATCTAATTAATTTCATTGTTTACTCTCTTTTCAATTCGGCTGTTAATTTTCAGCCTGTTGCTGTGCTTAGAGCTAAATCAATCTAAATAGCGATAATCAGCAATTTATATTCATTTAGCTCTCATGGTTTGGTATCCATAAGCAGCAATAATGACAAAACACACAACGGGTAGTGTAAAAGAAGCCTGTACTGCAGTAACAATAGTGCCAGTCCAATTGTCTATTACACTGGCTTGCAGCATAGGTAAAAAGGTGCCACCAACAATGGCCATAATTAAACCGGCTGCGGCAAACTTAGCTTCATCGCCCTGTAAACCTTTTAATGCAATACCATAAATGGTTGGAAACATGAGCGACATACAAGCAGATATCGCCACTAAACAATACAAACCTATGCGGCCATCTAGGATTATTGTGCCAAGGGTAAAAGCACCACCTGCTATCGCTAAACTCAGTAACAACAACCCCGGTTGAATAAATTTAAGCAAATAAGTGCAAATAAAGCGGCTAGTGCAAAACAGCACCATGGCCAGTATGTTGTATTCTTGCGATAGAATTTGTGCTTGTTTTTCAGACATACCTTCTTGCATAAAAACTTCAGTGCCGTAATGGATAATAAAAGTCCAACACATAATTTGCGCGCCAACATAAAACATTTGCGCGATAACACCTTGAGTGTAATTTCTTGATTTGATTAAGTTGGCAAATACGGTTTTAAGTGGTTTGTGTTCACTTTCACTTTTCTGCTCTGGCATTTTGGCTAGCGCGATAAAGATAAAAATTAGCGCAATCACCAAAGCAATAAACAAGTAAGGCTGGCTAACAATTTCTAAATCATGTGTTTTAACTGTATTAAATTCTTCTAGCGGTAATAGCGCCCGTTCTGCCTTGGTTCTTTCATCTAAATTAACCAAAATAAACTGTGAAGCTGTATACATACCTATCAGTGAACCCATTGGATTAAAGGCTTGGGCTAAGTTCAGCCTTTGTGTCGCGGTTGCCGCACTACCCATAGATAAAATGTACGGATTCGCTGTTGTTTCTAAAAACGACAAACCACAAGTGATGACAAAATAAGCCAATAAAAATGGATAAAACTCGCCAATGGAAGTGGCCGGAATAAACAACAGCCCACCCATAGCATACAAAGCTAACCCCATTAAAATGCCCGCTTTGTAACTAAACCGACGAATAAACAAAGCCGCCGGTATAGCCATAGCGCCATATCCGCCATAAAAGGCAACTTGAATTAAAGTTGCTTCGGTTGCGCCCGTTAGAAATATTTTTTGAAACGCTGCCACCATAGGGTTGGTAATGTCGTTGGCAAATCCCCACAAAACAAAACAGCTGGTTACCAAAATAAACGGCAACAATATTGTTTTGGCGACTAGTTTTTCGCCGACTGTGCTCGGCTCTTTATAATTATCTATCGCTTCCATTGGTCTACCCTTTTTTAAATTAATCAGAGTTCAGATTAGTTATTCAGCGTGACAAATCCACCATCAATTGGGAAATTGCTGCCGGTTATAAACGCAGCTTGCTCTGAGCATAAATAACAAATTAACGCCGCAATTTCCGCTACCTCGGCCATGCGGCCAATAGGTTGTGATTTGGATAATTTTTCAAACATTTCTGCTTGCTTGTCTGGATAATTTTTTGCGAGAAAGTTATCAACAAATGGCGTGTGTACTCGGCCTGGAGAGATGCAGTTACAGCGAATACCATAGTCGATGTAATCACGCGCAACTGAGTAAGTCATAGTTAATACCGCACCTTTACTCATTGAATAAGCAAAACGGTCGCTAATACCAACACTTGAAGCGATTGACGCTAAATTTAAAATCACCCCAGATTTTTGTTCTTTCATTGCAGGAATAATTGCAGCAAGCATGTTATAAACACCTTTTACATTCACTTGATAGATGCGATCTAAATCTTCTTCTGCGGTGTTTTCGATATTGCCTATATGCGCTATGCCAGCGTTATTAACCAACACATCTATGCTTGTTTGCGCCAATATGGGTTGCAGTGCATCTTTAACCGCTTGGGTATTAGAAATATCTACAATAATGCTTTGTGCTTGGCCACCTTGTTCGATTATTTGTTGTTGTACCGCAGCCGCGCTCGCCTCATCAACATCCATAATGATCAGCTTGCCACCTAACTTTGCCATTTGTAAGCAGGTTTCTTTACCTATGCCGCTACCGCCGCCAGTAACCACAATAGTTTTGCCTGTATAACTTTGTTCAGCCATCATTCTTTATTCCACATTTAGTTGTAAGTTGTAAAACTCGACTGCATTGTTAAAACACACATCGGCTTGCTGCTGCGGGTTGAGCAAGTGCAACACTTGTTCACTAATGCTCAGCCACTCTTGGTAATTAGAAGCTAAATTTAATACCGGCCAGTCACTGCCCCACATCAGCTTTTTACTGGTGAACATTTGCAATAACGCCTTGGCAAAATTGTCTATATAAACTTTGTCGCTAGGGCTAGCGATTTGGGTAACTAAACCAGATAACTTGCAATACACCTGCGGTAATTGCGCTAGTTTATTCATCCAATAAAACCAAGCGGACGATTTAATATCACCGGCATGAATTGCATCAATTTGTGGTTTAGCAGCGTGATCTATTACGATTTTTAATTGTGGATACTGACAAGCTAGTTGATAGATATGCGGTAAGTGTTTTGGTAAAACCAAGGCATCAAAAGTTAAATTTTCGGCAATTAAATAGTCAAAAATGGCGGCAAACTGAGGTTGTAAAATCCATTTATCATCGTCGATATCCTGCAGCATTGGCCGAATACCTTTAAATACTGGATTACTCGCAAAATCTTGTAACTGCGCAAATACCTGCTCATCAGCCAAATTAACCCAACCAACAACGCCGCGAATAAACGAGTGCTCTGCGGCTAATGCCAACATATAATGAGTTTCCGCTGTTGTTTCAGCCGCTTGCACCAATACTGTTGCTTGCACATTTGCTTGCTGCATATAAGGCATTAGCTGCTCTGGTAAAAAATCCTGATACAGCTCAGTTAACTCAGCTGTTAACCAATGATAATCGTTACGAGCAAGAGACCAAAAATGCTGATGTGAATCTATTTTGGCAATCTGCTTTGATGATTGAATGTGTTGTGATGCATTCATTGGCAGGGCGCATCCTCGGCAATTAACCCTAGGTTTTTTAGCGCTAACCAAAATTCAGGATCTATCTTTAAGTTAAAGTTTGTGACTGTATTTTGCACTTGCTCGGCGCTGCTCATACCCGGAATAACATTAACCACAGCTGGATGAAACAGTGGAAATTGCACAGCAGCGGCGGCAAGCGGTATAGCAAATTGTTGGCAAACTTGTTCGATTTGTTCAACTTTATCAATAATCTGCTGGCTAGCTGGCGCATAGTTGTAATACAGAGGTGCATTTGTTTGTGTGCCACTGGCTAAAATGCCCGAGTTATATGGACCACCTAAAATAATAGAGCTATTGTGCGCTAGGCATTTAGGTAAAAAGCTGGTTAACGCAGCTTGCTCTAGTAAGGTGTAACGGCCGGCCAATAAAAAACAATTAAAGTAGCCGTAATCCATAGCTTGTTCACATACTTGATACTCGTTAACCCCCAAACCAATGGCTTTAACTAAACCTTGCGAACGCAACTCATCCATTGCTTTATAACCGCCTTGCATAGCCGTTTTAAACATTTGAGCGTGTTGCTGTTGGTGAGTCACTTGACCGATATCATGCATCAACAAAATATCTATTTTGTCTAAACCAAGTCGCTGTAAGCTATCTTCAAACGAACGCATAACCCCGTCGTAGCTATAATCATATACAGACTCAAATGGCATAGGTGAAGCAAAACCATGACGGTTTTGGCTGACGTCTTGTTTACTCGGTTTCAGCAAACGCCCTACTTTGGTTGAAATGACATATTGGTTATTTGGCTGCGCACGCAATACATCACCTAATCTACGTTCGCTATAACCAAAACCATAATAAGGCGCTGTATCAAAATAATTAATCCCACAGCTAAGCGCTTGACTAAGAGTAGCCTGCACAGATTCATCCGAGACAGCTTGATACAAATTGCCTAACCCAGCACAACCTAAACCGAGCTGGGTAATTTGAATATCTGTATTGGCAATTGTGTTTTTAATCATGGTTTATTCCATTAATGCGGCAAACAAGCCGGTCCTAACTTATGAAACTGTTTATAGGTTAATAAGAATTCTTGATGGCCTAGTGCTTCCGATTTACTCTTTTCACCTTGCGCTAACTGTAATGTTAGTTGGTAAATTTCTTCACCGACCGAGTCGACACTTGCTTGACCTAAGATAATTTTGCCAGCGTTTATATCCATATCTTCAGCTAATTTTGCGTAAGTTTCTGGGTTTGCACATACTTTAATAACTGGTGATATGGCAGAGCCAACTACAGAGCCGCGGCCAGTGGTAAATAATATAACGTGGCAACCAGATGCTATCATCTCAACAATTTCAGCATTGTCGGCAATATTTGGAAAACCAAACCTAGGCTCGCCGTCTGGTACAACATCCATTAAATATAAACCATGCTCGGGGGCTTTTTCACCAGGCTTGATAATACCTTTAATTTTAGATGCACCCGATTTTGCATAAGCGCCCATAGATTTTTCTTCTTGGGTAGTTAAACCGCCTTCTGCATTACCCGGGGCAAAACTGCCATAACCCATAATGCGATAGTAATTTTCCGCTTTTTCAACACACTCAATAATTGCTTGGCCAACTTCATCATCAATTGCTCTGTCTGCCATAATTTGTTCGCAGCCAATTAACTCGCCGGTTTCTTCAAAAATACAGGTAGCTTGTTCAGCAATTAACTTGTCAAATGCCCGCCCCACAGCAGGGTTGGCACTAATGCCGCTGGTGCCATCTGAGCCACCACAAATAGTGCCGACTATTAACTCTGATATTGCAAAATCAACCATAGGGGTTTGCTGCGCTTTGGCAACTAAATTAGCAACACATGCTAAACCTTTATCTATGGTTGAACGAGTACCACCATTTTGTTGGATAACTAAAGTTTCGCAATCTCGTCCACTGGCAATAATTTGTTGTTGCAGCGCTTCGCGATTAAATCCTTCGCAACCAAGCGACACCAACAAAGCACCTGAAACATTAGCGTGGGTGCAGAGTTTTTTCATCATATCCAAGGCATATTCATTTGGATAACACCCCGGAAAGCCAATTAATTGCACATCGGTATTGTCCGCCAGAGTCACTATTTTTCTCGCAACATGGTGAGCACATTCAACTAAATACGCCACCACCACGACATTGCGAATACCTTTTTGCCCATCGGCTCTTAGATAAGCTTTCATTGACGTTTTTCCACTTGTTGAGCACGCGTGTGGCTAGAAATGTAATCACTTTGCATATTGTGCATATGTACGTGTTCACCTATGGCTAAGTCTTGTGTTGCAGAGCCAATAGGTGCGCCATACTTGATAATTTTTTCGCCTTTGCGAATAAAAGTTCGAGCTATTTTGTGCCCTACTTGGATCTCGCAACTCAAGGGCACCTGTAGCTGTTCTATTTGCACTAACTCTCCACTTGGGCTGTTTTGACAACATACAAGTACATTGTCACGTGCATCCAACAGGACAAACCTTTTATCAATGGCGCTCATAACTCAACATTTTTGTTAATTAATTTTTATATAGCTACATTATTAATACATTTAAAATAATTTACAAGTGAAATACATTTAATATATAAAACACAAAGTTCTTTTAATGAACAATTCTTGTTATGTTTGCTTTAGTTGTTCATGCATAACTATGATTCGGTTACACTGCTTCACACACTGCATCTAAGCCGTTTAAATACAGATATACCTAGAGTGAATTGATGGAAGAAAAAAACAAACGAACCTACACAGCGCCTGCGCTAGAAAAAGGATTTGAGATTTTAGAATTGTTGGCTGAAAAACAAGATGCGATGTCGTTGGTGCAAATTTCGGCTGCACTCAATCGCTCGAAAAACGAGTTGTACCGCATGATCACAACACTTGAATCTATGGGGTATTTAGCCAAAGAAGAAGGCTCTGATTACTATCGAATTACCAATCGCTTGTTTGATTTGGGCGTGCGTGTACCGCCCGTTGGTACTTTTATTGAATCTGCTTACCCTATTTTAAAAAACTTATCGGCAGAAATTTTTCAATCTAGCCATATTGCGGTTGAAAGCCAAGATCGTATGGTGGTGGTTGCTAAAGCAGATACCCCTGCAAGTGTTGGTTTTACTGTGCATTTAGGCCATCACTTGTATTTACATGAGTCAGGCTCGGGAAAAGTTTTACTCGCATGGAAAAGCCCAAATGTTTTGGCTCAAACTTTTGAGCGTTTAGCCGAGCAAGCGCCTGAGTATAATTTTGTTGAGTTAACCAAGGAGCTTCAGCAAATTCGCCAAGCTGGTTTTGCATTAACTGCCAGCCCAATAATTGAAGGTTTAATTGATATTTCATACCCAATTTATGCTGGTAGTAGTGACGATATTGTCGCAGTACTAACCGTGCCTTATTTAAAAAATAAAGCAGCCAAATTGGATATTGAGCAAGCCCAACAAATTATTGCGACAGCCGCAAATAAACTATCTAGTTTAACTGTTGCTTATGCTGGTAGCCTTTAGCAAGTATAACTTAATAAAAATACGTACAAACAAGGAATTAATATGAAAAATGTACTGATTACAACGGCATTAATCACAGCTTTGGCAAGCAGTTTAAGCGCCTGCTCAGACAAAGAAGTGGGTGATGTTTCGCTGGGTTTATTTACTACTAAAGATATCAAAATATCGTCTATGCAAGATCCGCTTGTGCCCGGTGTTACTTGCCATGTTGCTTCTATTGAAGCTGATTTAAGTTTATCCGACCCAAGCGATAGCTCAATTTCCTGCCGTCAAACTGGTGAAATTACCGGACAAATGCTCACCAATATAGATAAAAGCAAATCAGGTGATGTTGTATTTAAACAGTCGAAAAGCATCTTTTTCAAAACTATGAAAGTTAGACGTATTTATGATGCTGAAAATCAAACCTTATTGTATTTAAGCTACACCACCAAAGAAACCGACGGCAGTTTTAAACATAGTTTATCAACAGTGCCACTGTGGGGCACAGCGGCGTATGTTGAACCGGTAGAGAAACCTTAATCTGATATTAGCTGCCTGCGGGCAGCATATTGGCTAAACTAAGCAGCAAATATTCATCAGCGCATTCGTTTTTATCTAACTTTGCAAAGTTACCTTGTTGGATGTTAATCAGCTCATCATTGCCTGATGAATAGGCAAATATCATTAATAAAAAGCCTAAATGGCATTGTTTTGAATCTGGTTTAGTTTGATAAAAATATTCAATTGGCTGCTCAGCCGCTTTGTTTGCTTTTAGCGCGTTAACGAAATCAATTTCCCAAGGTTCGGGTTCTAGCGCCATTGCGTTATCCAACAATTCGGGCTTAGGCTGCCCTTCGCCTAAATACATCAGGTATTTAAGTAATTCATCATCTGCAGAAGTACACGGAAGCTCCTTTTCAAACCTTTCTTGTAGCTTTGGAAAAAAGGCGTCGGCTTTTGCAAGCCAGTTTTGCCAAGTATCACCAGTTTTATAGGGTGAAAAATAGGCAGTTTCAGCTAAAGAGCCGGATGAGTAATAACCAGCACAACCCCATTCAGTGCCGGTTTTGTAGGTTTCTGTATGCAAGTAAATTGCTTTTTTCGGATTGATAACTGTGTCATCTTGCCCATAAAAATTTTTATAAGCCAAAATATTCATGCAAGCCGCATGCTTCATTTCAGCACAATATTCTAGATAACGGCTACCGAGCAAAGTATCCTCTAGCAGAAATAACGCAGCAGAGTACATACTTCGATACAAATACTTATCTGGTGCCTCTTGCATAACAAACTCTAAGTCGTCTATCGCTAGCTTAATTTCACTCTTACTAACCTCACCTATATCGGTCACATCTCCATCAACTTCCCCTTGGTGAACACCATTTCGCTTGTGGTTTATCGCAATTAAAGCAAGTCCTCTAGCTTTGCGTAAAATACGAAGGGATTCATGATTTAAATTTGGTCTCTCTAACATAAATTGATCAATTTGTGCTAATGCTTCTAGCGACTTGACCATATCTATCTCTTTTCTTTTTGCTTTGTGTGTATGTTTTCTCAAATATCGCATAGCAGTGTTCACTGTATCTGCCGAAATTGGAAAATTATCAAATCTAAGTAAAACTTCTGTTTTTTGCGCCTCTTCTGATGCTAGGTAATAACCTTTTTCGCATATAGGGGAATAACGCCATTGCTTGAGCGCTTTAATAGCAGCATCTTCATACATCCCAGCAGGCTCAGATTCAAAGATTTCTATATTTTTTGGATGACCCTTTTTGTCGACTTTGAATCGCGCTTTGACAAATCCTGGCTGATCAGCATTAGCAGGATATCTTGGTTCAACCTGCATAACACTTTTAACTTTGTTAGTAGTCATAGGTTTGCCCGAACGACTAGTGCATGATGAATCGTATTCAGGTGTGCTAACACAAGCAATTAAAGAAAAACTAACTAGCAGTAAAATGATATTTTTCACGAAAGTAAACTCCCTGTTTTAGCTGGCTAAATGTCCGAACTTTCTGGTAACCAACTGGCGTAATTAAGCATTAAATACTCATCTTTACATTCTGTTTTATCCAAGTCCGTAAAGTTATTTGTTTGAATTTTTATAAGCTTGTCATTATTTGTAACATGGGCAAACGTAACCAACAACATGCCTAGATTGCATTGAGTTGGCTCTGCTTTAGTTGAGAAAAAATATTCGCTCGGCTGGTTCAAATCTGTATTGGCCTTTAATGCATTAATTAATTCTATTTCCCAGGCTGCAGGCTCTAACGACAGAGCGTTGTCAAGATAGTCAGTTTTGACCACACCCTCTCCTAAATAGGATATGTATTTAAGTAAGCCAACATACGCTGAAGAACAAGGCACATCTTTATTAAATTCCTTTATTAGAATTGGCAAGAACTGCTCACCTTTTTTATACCAGTTCTGCCAAGTATCACCTGTATTAAATTGAGTAAAATAAGATATTTCAGCAAGATGCAATGCAGAAAAGTAGCCTGCACAACCCCAACTAGTAGCTAACTTAAAAGTTTGTTTGTGCAAATAAATCGCTTTTTGTGGATTAATAACATTGTCTTTCATTCCGTAAAATGAATAAACAGCAAGTATGTTCATGCACGCAGCATTTTTCATCTCGGCACAATACTCGTAGTACCTATTACTTAGTTGATAATCTTTTAGTAACACGCTCGCCATACCAGCCATATCTCGATATCTTTCACTATATGGTCTGGCTTGGTTAACAAATTCTAAGTCGTCAATTGCCAGCATAACTTCTTGTTTATTAACCTCAGCATCCTGCTCATTAGCAGTTGATTCTTCAATTTGGTCGGTATTGATGTAGTGTCTTTTGAAATTTATCGCTTTTAGTCCATACCCTCGCGCTTCTCGCAAAATCTTTAGCGTCTCATTTGACAAGTGGGGGTTATTATCTAAGTAAGTGGTTATTTGCTGTAGTGCTTCGCTAGACGCCTCTAAGTTTATATCTTCAGCCTTAACATCATTTGTGTGTGCTTTCAGATATTGCAGTGCCTTATTAACTGTATCCATAGTTACCACAGGCCATGTAAAGCTCAGCTTCACCTCAGTTTGCTGAATATCATTTGGCGCTGTTACATAAATTCCATTCTGACAAACGGGTGTGTAGTGCCACTGCTTTATTGCATTTATCGCCGCACTGTCGTACAAATCAGCTGGTTCTGATTCAAATATTTTAATGTTTTGCGGCCGACCATTTTGATCCACAGAGAATCGAGCCCGTACATAACCAGCTTGATTTGCGTTTGCAGGATAAATTGGTTCAACTTTAACGACACTATTCACTGTGTCAGTAGTGAGAGGTTTACCCGAGCGACTAGCGCAATGTTTGTCATATTGAGGCGTATTAATACAGGCAATTAAAGAAAAGCTAAGCAGCAGTAAAATTATATTTTTCAAACGATTGATTCCAAATTATGGCGCTAGGTTTTATTCAGCCTTGAATCAAACCTTATCCATTAGCTTAAATTTAAACGTCAAAATAAAACATAATCAATCACAAATCAACATACCTATTGCTAGTCCGCAGTATGGACTTAGTTCTTAAAACACCCGGAGATTATCATGGTAAGTACCATTGGAAAACGAGTTCCTTCGCTTCGTTCGGCACTAATGGAAGAGCAGCCAAACCTGAGATACTGGCCCAGATTAATTCATACCGATTCAACGGATTTTGTGTCTCTAGTTCGGGTCCTAGACCCAATTTAGCATCAAATTTTTCTGTAAAGGAAAGGTAAAAGTGTTCTTGTCTTCCATGGTTTAGCAAACAAAATAACGGCAGAACGTTAACTAATTTATGTGATGTTTCTTCTAAGGTTTCCCTTATGGCTGCATCTGCCAAAGATTCACCGTCCTCAACCCCGCCACCTGGGAAAACCCAATACACTCTGTTATCTTTTCTACGTTTTATCAAAAGTATTTCGTTTTCAGGATTGACGATTATTAAGCTTACCCGAGCTTTAACCTTTGTTGATAATTGGCTTGTTGTCATTGATGGCTCATAGTCTAGTTTCAATGTGCTGTTTGATATCCAACAAATCTTGTTTGATCATTTTCTCCATCGAACCTTTCATTAAAAAGCCCATACAGCATGACATTATTTTGCCGAATAGTGTTTGTGCTTGGCCATTAAAGGTCATGGTGAGTTTAGTGCCATCGGCAATTTCTTCGACAATCAAACGGCTGATATAAATAGCACCATGGCTTTCAGCACGTGTTTGGTAGTAGTGGTTTTCTTCCGCGTCGGTGATCCACATAGTTTCAGTGGCGTCTTTGCCAAACATTTTACGTGTTTCCGACCATTTAAAACCGATTAGTCCTTGCTCTGGTTGAGCCAATACTTGTAAGTCGGTTATCGCATTAATAACGTTTTTTGCATTATTGAAGTCGGTAATAACAGACCAGACGCTTTGTTTATCTGCTTTGATATCAACACTTACGTTCACTTGCATTTTGTTCTCCTTGCCTAACGACCAGCACTGCTCAAGAGTTTAATACAAGTATGCTAAATTGCTAATTTCTAAAATTTCATAAATTCAGCGAGCAGCCATGGATTAGGGAACAGCGCTTGTGGTTATGTGCTTTCAACACATAATATAAATGGGGTATTCCTCACAAAATCGCTTTTAACTCATCCTTGAGCCGCTCCCACAAGATGTCCCTCTCTTGTGAAGTTTTGTTCGAAACACTCCCATCTATATTATGAACATTTTTGTCGCGGCACATTTAATCTAAGTACTGCACAAAGCTGAATACAAGTATGCCGAATTGCTAACTTCTGCATGGTTAGCAAATCGCTCAGCATTATCGGCTCATAGGACTAGGGTTAGGTTTATATAAGCAGACCGTACAAATCGTGGATGATTTGTCTCGAGCTTCCACGGATGGACTTACAGCGAGTCTGCGTTAGAAACCTAATCCTAGGCCGACAATATTGCACTATTTGTCTAAGCCGCATTATTTATATAACCTTACCAATAACGCTAACCCAATAGATTAACTCATGAATCTAGCACTGTTTGATTTTGATGGAACAATCACAAAGCAAGATACCTTTACCAAATTTATCTTCTACGCCACACCTAAAACTAGATTAATCATCGCTGGTTTATGTTTATTACCGATCATACTGCTATACAAACTAAAACTTCTCCCGGCGAGTATAACTAGACCCCTAGTCGCCAAAGCCGCATTTATCGGCCGATGCCACAAAGCAGTTAATCAATCAGCCCAACAATATGTTGATGAATATATACCCAGCGTTTTGCGCCAAAGTGCAATTGCACAAATAAAGTGGCACCAACAGCAAGGTGACACTATTTATTTAGTTTCAGCGTCACTAAATCCTTATTTAGAATTATGGTGCAAACAAATGGGCTTAAGGCTCATTTGCAGCGAACTTGAAGTAAAAAATGGCAAATATACAGGACGCTACGTACAAGGAGATTGCAGTAAACAGACCAAAGCCAAATTGATTAAACAAACAATTCAATTAGCCGACTACCAACAAATATATGCCTATGGTGATACCCCAGAAGATAAACAAATGTTGGCATTGGCTGATGTACGCTTTTATCGCGGCAAGCCTATATCAAACTATGATAATTGATTCATATGAACCTTTTTAAAATTCGCTTCGTCTCTAATAACAAACCCCATATAAGCTAAGGAATTCAGTGCAACAAGCGGAAATTGATTTACTGGTAATGTCAGCACAAAGTGGCAACCAAGCGGCGTTTGCAAAATTGGTTAGTAGCTTTAACCAACCACTGCTGCATTTTGGTTATCGTTTATGTGCGAACCCAGAGTTGGTCAAAGATGCCGTGCAGGAAACTTGGTTAAACACAGCCAAAAGTTTGCATAAGTTAAATGATCCCAGCGCGTTTCGCTGTTGGTTATATCAAAACTTGCGTTGGCGCATAACCGACTTAGCTAGAAAACAACAGCTAGTCGATCACAATGAAATCACAGACAAGCTTGATGATGTTGCAGCACAAAACAAACAGGCAAGTAATGTTAGCGATGAATTGACCAAAGCCATTGCGCAGTTAGGCGACATTGAACAACAAGTACTGCACTTATTTTATTTGGATGAAATGAAAATGGTCGAGATTGCCGCTGTACTCAGTATTCCAGTTGGCACAGTTAAATCTCGACTCGATAGAGCACGTAAACAGTTAAAAACCTTATTGGAAGATTAGGAGAAGCGATATGAAACTTGATGAGCAAATTAAACAGTCTTTACAGCAAGAAGCACAACAACTAGACGCGATACTTGCGCAACAGCCGGGTATTTTTGGCATGATAAATAACTCGTACCGCGGCGCGTTGCGCATTTGGTTAATCATAGCCAGTATTGCCGGTGTTATCGCCACTGCTTTATTACTTTGGTGTGGCTATGAGTTTGTTATGGCCGAATTAGTTATTGATAAAATACATTGGGGTATTTGGTTTATTGTCAGTTTATTTATTCAAGCTATGTTGAAACTATGGTTTTTTATGGAAATGAACCGCAATTCGACGGTGCGTGAAATAAAACGTTTAGAGCTAGCAGTTGAGCGCTTATATAAAAGGTTAGAGAGTTAAGTTCTATACAGTTCAACTCAATTAAGGTGGGCTTACTTGCGCAGCTTAGTCCACCTAATTTCTATTCGTTCAATACAATTAGGCTTTTAAAATCTCAGGATTAATAGTCACACTAGCAGAGTCTGTTGATAACCAAATTTCGCCATCTGTGATATTACATTGAATATTCATATTGCGTTGTGCAAGTTCAGCCAGCGCCTGTACGCTGGGTTCAGGAATATTAATAATGGTTAAATTAGTATAACGCGCCAACGCTTGCTGGTTTTGTTGCCACCAGATTGGCACACTTTTACCACCATAAGTAATTAACAATACCTGTTTGGCGCGGCCACAGGCTTTACGCAACCACTTTTCGTCGCTCTGGCCAAATGCTACCCATAAATTAATTTCGCCACTTAAACTTTTATCCCACAACTCAGCTTCGTCATCATCTGACGACAGTGCTTTGCTAAAACACAAAGTTTCGCTGGCGCGCATCATAAAAGCTAATAAGCGCACCATCATGCGAGCATTATTTTCCGACGGATGCTGCGCTATGGTTAATTCGTGATCTTGATAATAATTTCTGTCCACATCCACTATGTTTAATTTGGCTTTGAATATTGTTGCTTTTAATGCCACAGGATTTATTCCTCAATTAATTTAGCAGTGTCAGTTTGCTCTACTTGAGCCGCTTCTAACGCTTGTTTCTCGCGTTCAGCCTTTGAAATATATTTGGGTTTGGAGCTACGTACATTTTTAGCATTGGCTTTTTTCGCGCGTTTTTTCAAAATGGTAAAAATTTTTTTCTTGCGGTTCATTTCAAACAACTTAGATTCAAAGAAGGGAATTGCGCTAAATTATATACAAAAAAGCATAGATAAGCATGCGTGGATAAATGGTTTAGCTTGAGATATTTAACCTGAACTCTGGATAACAACCTGCTTTCTAGGGGGTATTTAGATAAAAAGCCTTTGTCCACACATGACAAAGGCTTTTGCACACAACAAAATGTGGTAACCCACGAACACGACTCTACCCTATACAAAGTAAAAATTTGGTTAAGGCAAACTAGAATGTGCTCAGCTACAAATAAAGATGTGTGCCATTGCGCTCAATCACTGAGCTACGTGAAAGGTTAAGACTGTCGCCAAACATCAGCATAAACAGTTGTTTTTGGGTTTGGTATTGAGTGATTTTCTGCGAAAAGCAGCTGTCTGAATTGTCGCTGCAGCCCAATAATTGTGGATTTTGTGTAAGCACAGTTAAATCGGCAATAACGTATTCTGGTTGATATTGTTTGAGTAGTTGTGCCGTTTTGCCTGCGTCTTGTTCTGCTATCAAGAGCACTAAGTTTTTTGCTTGCCAAGCAGGGAGTTGCTGCAACTTAGTAAATCGCTGCCAGTCGGGTTTAACGCCAAATACACTGGCGGCAGTCGACTGTTGATATTCAAGCAATCGCGCCAGTGATACTTTTTGCCCTTGTAAATAAAAACTCGGCACAGCATTAATTTGATAAGCGTCGACATATTGAGTGTTTTGTACCATTAAATCACTCTGTAGTTCACCATCACATTGTGGTTTTTGCCGCTGTGCAACTGCGGCCAATATAGCTTCACTGACTGGGCGCTGACATTGAAAAAATTCACTGCTTCTTTGTTTACTAGCAGAGCCTAATATGGGTGCCCAAAATAGATAAATATTGTAGCCAGCGAGTTGGTCAAGTTTGGGTATTACCTTAATACAGTAGGAGCAAAATGGATCTTTAAACACTAATAAGTTTGGTCGGTCGGCACGCCAGCTATTGAGTAAAAAAGCCTGTTGAGTGACAGGATCGGGTATTGGCATCACCTGCTGCGCCCGCGCAGGCAGCAACAGGTTAACCACCAATACAGCTATAAACAGCCAGTTAATTGGCTTGATCAATATTAACTTGCTGCTCATGCTGCATTTGCTGTAACGCAATAGGTAACACAAGTTCATTATACTCAGCCAATTTCTGATGAAGCTTTTGTTCTATTTGTTGCTTTTTATATCTGTCACTTAAGTTTTCATCCAAGTCAGCCATCAAAACTTCAATTTCAGCTTGTTTGAGCGCAACTTGCTGTTTGCGCTCACTCAACAGTTTGGCGGAGTCAGTGACACTTTCAGGTTTGTTATCCACCAGATCTTGCTGAGATGAGTCAACTCCTTGCGGCAAATTTTGCACTTGCTCAACATCACCGCCTCCCCCCTGTTGCTGTTGCACCGAAGGTGAATGTTTGGAGGCTTGTTCAGTCGGCCATAACTGATACAAAAGCACACCAACACATACACCTATGAAGACTATGAATATTGCTTTTAACTTTTTCATATTAATCACATATTCCTATTGCTTTATTCCGCTGTGGTAAAAGTACGCGTGCCACCATTTCGTGTATTACCCACTAAGTCTGGCACATAGTTATACAGCTCAACAACATACTGAGTGTTGGCTTGTAAGTCTTCATCAGGGTCGAGCGTAATTTGGCTGCCATTAACTGTATAACTAACCGCCACTAAGTTACCGCCTTGTTTTAACAGCGGCGCTGCGCGTAAATCGAGGGTTTCGTCATAATCCAATACTATATTGCTGCCAACCGCAATACCTGTGCTGTTATGCTCAGGCGTTATTGTTTGTAGTGTTGGGCCGCCAGTATCATTACTGCTATTCGCATTAGTGGTGAAACTCAAAGTATAGTCTGTTAACTTATTACCAGCGTAGTCACAAACATCTGTTAATGCCAATTGATAACTGCTTTCTGTGGCAAAACCTGCGGCAGCTTTTACCGTTAAAATATTGCGGCCATTAGTTAAACTCAGTGTTGTAGCAACATCTTCGCCACCTAAGGTCAGGTCAATACCATTGGCAAGTATGCAAGCGCCACTTAATGGCTCTGACATCTCTAATACTAGCTGGCCATTAATCGGCATGTCAGTTTCGCCAGTTGCAATATTGCTGCGACTTACAGCTGGTGCTGTTTCATCCGCTTCAGTATCCGTACCAGTAACAAAATATTTGTAGTTATTTGTTGCGATACGATTGCCGGATAAATCAGTCAGGTAAGGGCTATAGCCAACATACAAATAATAAGTATGTTCTGCGGTTAACAAATCATCTGGCGTTAAAGTTAAAGTCATACCGTCTGCGGTTAAATCCCAACTGCTGGCGATGGTCACTCTATCTGTGTTGTCCCACAAATAGAAGGTATTGCCATCAATTGTGGTTTTATCCACCCGCTCAGCGAAATGCACTTGCAACAATGGATTCAGCGCCACACCTTGGGTGTTATTATTGGGTATACCCCAATGTGCCACGCCACTGGTATGGAAGTCGCCGGTACCACTGGTCGTAAAATCAACCACCAAATCAGTTGCTAATGTATTGCCACTGATATCTTTGAGACCTGTCACAGTTAAGCTGTAGTCAGTATCAGCCATCAATAACTGTTTTGGCACTATGGTTAACAAGGTGCGGCCACGAGAAAGCGATAGATTAACCGGCACATCTACACCTAAAGCAGTTTGTAAACTCACTGCATTATCCACCAGCGGATTGAGCGATTCACTAAAGCGTACGTTAAAGCGTAAGTTAACAGGTATACCGCTTTGTCCGTCTGTCACACTTGTGCTAACAACTGTTGGCGCTGTTTCATCTGCAGCGGCACCTGTGGTGAAATAACGATAATGATTACCCAGGGTATTACCGCTAAGATCACGCATATAATAAGCATAGACATAATACTGACTAGCGGTATCTAGTGCTTCATCAGGTACAGTAGTTAAACGCATACCATCCGCGGACAATTGTGAGCTAGAAGCTATGGTTTCTCTGGTGGTATTGTTGTACATATACACACCAGAAGCCGTTACACTAACTGGATCAATTGGTTCGTTGAATATCCATTCCACCACAGGATTAGTCGCCACATCTTGTTGATTATTACTATAAGCAACATCTACAAGCTCAGGTCTAACAAAATCAGGCCCAGCTAGTGTAGTAAAGGTCGTAGAATCTTCTACCACTTGATTTTCCGCCATATCCAACATGCCAGCAAAAGTTTCTGTATGTTCAGCTTCTGAAGGTAGAGGGGTTAATTTACGGTAAATCACCACTTGGTTATTTTCGCTAAACTGCACACTAATGTTGGCACCATCAGCATAATCAAAAGTCAGTGGGTTCATTGGTTCATCAAAACGTACAGCAAACAAGGTATTCACCCCAACACCTGTTTGTTGATCAGGTGGGCTTAAGCTACTGATCATAGGTTGTCTATCATCCGCAACTGCATCTGCCGCTGTGTTAAAGTAAGTCGCATAATTAGTGCGTAAATTATCACCATCAGTATCTTTAATTGCATTTGAATACCAAACGTAATATTGGTTATCCGCAACTAAAGCTGCATCAGGGGTTACACGGATTATGGTGCCAGTTGCATCTAGCTCAGCACTGCTCGCCAATACAGTCCAATTGTCTGTGACATCATATAAAATAATGGTTTCAGAGCCGAAGGTGCTGCTATCTAGCGGTTCGGTAAACTGTGCGGTTAATATCGGATTCAGTGGTACACCCGCAGTATTATTAACTGGATGATAAGCGACAATTGTTGGCTGAGCGCCTACTCCGTCGGTCGCCACACTGGTATTAACATAACTACTATAGGTTTGCAGCGCATTACCTGTGGTATCCACAACTGAACTGTCGAGGTATAAACTGATACGACTAGAATCTGGGAAGTTACCATCAGTTGGTGTTACACGAATAGTGCGACCGTCGCCCATTAATGCCACATCTACAGGTAACAATACTCCATCGTCAGTCACCTTGATTGCAGCATCTATGCTCGCCAAAGTTAGGGCTTCAGATGCATACAAGGTAATTTCTTCTAAGCCAATCCAATTAGAACTACCATTGGCTGGAATTTGCGTCACTATAGTTGGACGTGTGACATCATTAGTCACTGTGCCTGTGGTAAATGAGCTGATAAATGGCGCAACTGCATTGCCAGCTAGGTCTTGAACATTCTCAGTCACTATAACACTGACTAAACTTGCATGAGGTAACGAAGCTGAAACTGTCACATCGCGGCCATCAGCCGAACGGAATACACTTGGTGTAATCACAACACCGTTCGCATACAGAGCAATATTTTGATTAGTAATACTGCTAGATAACATAGGTTCACTGAAACTCAGCACTACACTATGTGCTGGGTTCACATCAACACTATCCGCTGCAGGTGATATTGCACTAACAGTTGGTGCAACGGAATCAGCAGCTTCTTGCGTATTAAAGTAACGTGTACCAAGGTAACGAGTATTACCGGCTAAATCCGGCACATTGTAATACAGCTCGATGGTATAGCGAGTATTGCCTGCTAGCGTAATAGCCGGAACAAAGGTAATAACATTCTCTTCAACCGTATATTGACCAGGTACTGTAATACCACCACCTGTAACTGGCGGACGACTGCGCGCATCAATTGCTTCATCAAAAGTCATCACAATTTCAGTTAACTCAACCTCAACTTCGGTTGCTTGATGAATTGGTGAAATAGTCGATAAACTCGGTCCAGAGCTATCCGCATCAGCACTCACCAAAGTGGTAAAGTTAACTAAAGTTTGCGCCAACTCATTACCTGAATAATCACAAATACCATTAACGGCTAATTGATATTCAGTAGCAGCTTGCAAGTTTTGTTGGCCTTGAATGGTTAAGGTTCGTCTATCGTTTTCCATTGATACTTGAATATCAACCGCTTCGCCGCCAGTAGTTAAACTAAAGGCAGGTGCTATTTGGCAGGTATCGCTGAGGCGCTCAGAAAGCACAATCACAACTCGGCCATTTACCGGTACATCAGTATCCCCTTCAACCACACTAATTTGCTCTAATTCAGGTGCAGCTTCATCTGCACTGTCACCTGTGTAGAAATAGTGATAGTTATTCTGTCCAACTCGATTTCCTGCGTAATCATGTAAATAAGGTGAATAACCCACATAAAAATAATGTAGATGATTTGCTCTAAGCGCTTCGTCAGGGACAAAGTTAAGGGTTAAACCATCAGCTGACAACACCCACTCACCAGCAACACTAATACGCGCATCATTGTCGTATAAATAGAAGGTATCCGTATCTATAGTTGCTTTATCAACAGGCTCACTAAAGTGCACTTCAAGGTTAGGATTGAGTGCAACACCACGGGTATTATTTGGAATACTCCAGCGCACTATGCTTCCAGCAGTTAAATCAACCGTTGCACCTGTTGTGAAGTTGAGCATTAGCGTTTCAACTTGTTGGTTACTACTTAAATCAGACACACCTTCTATGGTTAACAAATAATCTTGCATTGGTGCCAATAAGTGGCGTGGGACTAAGCTCACTAAACGGCGTCCACGATTTAAACTAATATGCACAGGCACAACTTGACCACTAGAGTCGGTTAAGACAATGCCACCTAAATCAAGTGGATTGAGCATTTCGCTAAAGCGCACATTTAATCTAACATTGGTTGGTAACTCTGTTTGACCATCTATTATGCTGGTGTTAACCACTTCAGGTGCAACTACATCTTCAGCAAAACCTGTAGTGAAATATCTATAGTGATTACCTAAATTGTTACCGGCCAAGTCGCGCATGTAGTAGGCGTAAATATAATATTGACGACCAGCTAACAGTGCTTGATCAGGCATTAAGATTAAGCGTTTGCCATCAGCGGATAATTCATAACTGCTGGCAATAGTCACTCTATCAACATTGTCGTAAATATATACGCCTGAGCTAGTCACACTAATAGGGTCGATTGGCTCACTAAAGGTCCATTCAAATGCACTATTTAATGCAATATCTTGCTGATTATTAAATACGGATACATCTGTCACGCTAGGTTGAACAAAGTCTGGGCCTGTTGTGGTGGTAAACTGAGTTTGACTACCGACCGCCATATTACCGGCTAAATCCGCCATTTCAGGACTCATAGCAGTAATTTCACTTTCGCTCGCCAAAGGTTGCAACATGTTGTAACGCACAGTTAGATTGTTTTCCGCAAACTGCACATTAATCGCACCTTCTGCTGCAAAGGTTATTGGATTAATTTGTTCACTAAAGCGTGTCGCAAACCAAGCATTGGTGCCGACATTAGTTTCACCATCTGGTGGACTCATAGCTGCAACTGTTGGTTGGGTATCATCGACAATTGAATCAGCATCAGTTTGGAAATAAGTTGCTGAGTTACCTTGTAAATTATCGCCATCTGTATCCAACAAGGCGGTCGAGAACCATAAATAATATTGGTTGTCGGCAACTAAACCATCATCAGCAACTACCTGTGCAATTCGCCCTGTATCATCTAAGGTAATGGTACGAGGCATCACACTCCAATTGTCTGTGACATTATAGAGAATGGCACTTTCGCTGGTGAAGCTGGTTAAATCCATTTCTTCGCTAAAGCGCGTTAAGATAATGGCATTCAATGGCGTACCTCGGCTGCCATTGTTCGGGAAGTAAGATTCAACTCTAGGTCTAATACCCAAATTATCTGTGGTGGTTGAGGTATTAAAGTATGAGTTATGCGCATGTAATGGGTTGCCAGATAAATCTAATACACTGCTATCCCAATACAATTGAATTAACGCATTGTCGTTAAAATCTGTATCTTTAGTCACACGTATAGTGCGGCCATCACCTAACACATCAATTTCAACCTGAGCTAACACACCATCTTCAGCTAGGTTAAATGCATCGGCTAAAGTACTTTCATCCACAGCTTCATCTGTGTAGAAATACACTTGATTAATATCTGTCCAGCCACTTGAACCATTAACTGGCGTCTGCGCTATGATGCGTGGGCGAGTATTGTCGGTATCGGCTACGCCTGTGGTGAACGAACTCACAAACGGAACTATCGCGTTACCCGCTAAATCTTGCACACCGTCTGTCATGACCACAGAAACAATTGCTGAATGCGGCAATGAAGCAGATAGCGTCACTTGACGTCCATCAGCCGAACGGAAAATATTAGAACTGAGCACAGAGCCGTTATAGAACAGTGCTAAGTTATTGGCATTTAACGTATTTAAATTAACAGGTTCATCAAACGACAACACCACATTTTGTGCAGGATGAATATCATTCGACATATCCGCTGGTGAAATTGCCAAGACACTCGGTACTTGGGTATCTTCAACTACTTGGGTATCAAAGTATCTTGTACCACCATAACGTGTGTTGCCTGCTAAATCAGGTACATTGTAATAAAGCTCCACGGTAAAGCGTGTACTGCCAGGTAATAAAATATCTGGGGTAAAGGTAATTACCGCACCATTTACTTGATAACTACCAGGCACTGTAATGCCAGCACCTTTAATTGGTGGTGCAGAGCGTAAATCAATCGGCTCATCATAGGTCAATACAACTTGAGTGGTTACATCTATATCTGACGTTGCATTGGCAGGGCTGATATCTAATAAACTTGGACCACTAGTATCTTCAGCTTCGGCATCAACTGTGGTGAAAGACAATTGATATGTTTCAGATGCATTACCCGCATAGTCACATAAACCATCTAGGGTTAAGGTATATTCAGTCAAGGCTGTGAGATTTTCTTGCGGCGTAATGGTAATAGTGCGGCGATCATTCGCAAGGGCCGTATCAACTGCAATTTGCTCTTCACCTGCCACCAACTGAACCGCATCCGCTATCGGACAACTGTCGCTGATAATTTGATCCATATACAAGACCACTCTGCTATTGAGCGGCGCTTGGTCATTATCCATACCTAAATTACTGGCACTAACGGCAAGAGTTTCATTGTCTAAATCACGGCCGGTATAAAAATAATGATAGTTATTTTGTGCAATCAAATTACCCGCTAAGTCTTGCAAATACGGTGAATAACCAACGTATAAATAAAACAGGTGGTTTTCACGGAGAGGTTGATTTGGTACAAAGGTTAATCTGCGACCATCTTCGCTGAGTATACGTTGGCCAGCAACCGATAAATTGGTGCTGCTGTCGTATAAATAAAAACTGCTGGAGTTAACACTGCTAGGATCGATAGCTTCTGAAAATTCAACCGCCAATAATGGGTTACGCGCAACATCGCGTGAATTATTTGGAATACTCCAACGTATCGCTGAGCCAGTTTCAGTGTCGGCGACATCACTGGTCATAAAGTTAATTTCAATAGGATTAGCTAACAAGTTGCCACTTAAGTCCTGCACACCGTCTATCCATAAGGTATAACTTTCATTGGCATTAAGATTTTGTACTGGCGACAATACAACTCTGCGTCTGTCATTGCTTAAACTGCGACTGACAGCAACCTCAGCACCAACTGAGTTAAGCAATTGGATTTGGGTTAAATACAGCGCATTTACTGCTTCATTGAAACGCACAGCTGGTTGGACATTGACCGGAATATCCGTTGCTTCGTCGAGCATGCTAGTCGCAACCACTTGTGGGCCACTGCCATCTATATCAAACGAGGTATCAAACCAACGTGATGTACCAACAAAGGGGTTATTGAAAGTATCTTGAATGCCACTGGTTAGGTAAACATAATGACGACGGCCAACCAACAAAGGCACATTCGGAATAAACGAAATCGCTGAGTTATTTTCTGCTATGTCTAAAATACCACCTATGCGTTGACCACTAGATTGGTCAACCACATACATAGTGTCTTCAGTAACAGTTACAGGATCGATTGGCTCACTTAAAATCGCAGTGATCACGGCATTCACTGGAATATTGGAACTGCCATTAACTGGACTGATATCAATCAGAGTTGGTCTTTCTTCATCAACACAATTACCTGTGGTAAAGGTTGAAGTAAAAGTTTCAGCCAAAGGATTACCAGCTTCGTCTCTAACGCCACTGACTTCGATTGTGTAGCTACTATTATCCGCCAACAAATTGGTTGGATTAAATATCAGCTCAGTATTGCCAGTTGTTAAACTTTGCACACCAGATAACACTGTGGTGTCTTCAGCAATTAGCTGAATACTGAGATCGGTTAACGAACGACGTAAAATAGCTTCATTAAAGATCACACTTATATTGCTGTTTTCACAAATATCGGTCGCTGCATCTGCTGGGTCAATTGAGCTCACTTCAGGTGGTGTGACGTCCGGATTAAGTGGATCTGTGCCAGCGGCGACTTCATCACCATCGGTTCTTTCATCGTCATCTGAGTCTGTGTCGAGCGGGTCTGTTGCTAACTCTATTTCTAAACCATCAAGTAGACCGTCACCATCTGAATCTGGGTTTTCAGGATCTGTATTCCAAGTAAATACCTCTTCATTGTCACCTAAACCATCGCCGTCTTCGTCTGGTTCGACGGTTAACAACGCCAGATCGTCGCCAACATTGTTACCAAAATCGACCGCTTCGACCAGTATATTCATACTGGTGATGCCAGCTGGTACAGTAATAGGTACTTCGTATGGTCTGGTTGTATCCGAGGCAACTATAGTGCCATTTACCCGTATTTGCACAGTTGCAACTGCCACATCATCTGTTGCTTCTGCTCTGACTAAAATACGGCTGCCTTCAACCACAACATCACCATCAGGTGGTGATATTACTTCAACGCTCGGGGGGATACCTTGGTTGTCATTTAAGATTCGATATTGCGAAATATATAATCGACTGGTGGCGGTTGAATAAACAAACCCAGCATCAATCGATAGTGAGTTTGCATCTCTATCACCGAACTGACGAATATCAATCACACCTTGGAAGATAGAATTTTCAGGATCGGCTATGTTGACAAAAGGCACAGCATTAACAAACAAGATGTCGCTAAAGAAAGCAAAGCCATTGGTCAATTCAACATCCGATGGGTAAAAACGTGTATCACCACCCACTATAGTTGGGCGCATTGGGTCGCTAAGATTTATGACTTTGTAACCACAGGTATAACAGGCGACATAAGCATAATCACCGTCCATCACCACAGCACGAATGTTGCCTATATTGATGCTACCTAGGCGCATAGGTGAAGCTAAATCACTAATATCTAATACGATTACAGCTGAACTATTGGCAACAACGGCTCTATCGTTTGAGACATCCACGCCGATAATTTTGCCTAAATTATCTAGTTTAGCCACGCTAAATGGTGCAGAAACATCTTCAACATTAAATATTTCAAAACCACCACTCTCATTGGCGACAAATATATGGCTATTTTGGGCAGCTAAGTCGACCGCAATCCCATTACTGCCTATGTTGCTGACTAAAGTAGGTTGGCTGACATCAGCAATATTAATAATATCCAAACCCGCATTTGCGACAGCAACAAAAGCATAAGTGCCAACAACTTTGACATCTCTAGCTGTACCACTGGTGACTAATGTGCTGACAATTTCAGGGTTGGTTTTGTCGCTGGTATCGACTATGTGTAAACCTGCACTACCGGCAGCTATATAGACATAATCGCCTTGCACATCATTGTCATAAGCAGTGCCACTAAATGACAAAGTTGATATGCCGGCTGGTTGAAAACTTTCAACTGTTACTGGCACTTCAACCGATAAATCAAACAAAGACACTGTCACTGTAGCATTGCCTTCCGCACCACCAAATATTTGTCCGTCGGTAATACCAAAACTGACTGTGGCTAAGTCGCTCGATTGATAACTGGTGCCATTTGATTTAGCGGTAACATCTAAACTTGTGCCATCTAATACTGTTGCTGTCACAGTTAGTTGAGTGCTGACTTCGCTGTCGATACCGTTAAAAGTCATCACCACATTTTCGGGTACAACACTAATAGCGGTAATCGCATTTTGATAATCGGCTTCGCTGCTATCTGTTGGTGATGAGCCTAATGTCACTTCAACAAAATCAGATAAACCATCACCGTCTGAATCTGCTAATAATGCATTGGTAATAAACCCATCTTCACCTTCAATAATTTCTTCACCATCGTCTATGCCATCACCGTCTGTGTCGGCTAAATCAATGTCTGTGCCTGCTAGATATTCATCTAACGCACTTAAGCCGTCGTTGTCTCTATCTTCAAATGCATCTGCCGGATCGTTCGGGTCTAATCCATTAGCGCTTTCATAATCATCGGGTAAACCGTCTCCATCCTGATCACCAGTGAAACTGACTCTAACTAAACGTGTTGCCACTTGGCCATCTTTGCTAGCAGTAATTAATGCGTTACCACTGCCAACCGCAGAAATTAAACCATTGGCGTTAACACTCGCGACCGCAGAATTAGAACTGGTGTAATTGGTTCCAGAGGTGGCAGCGGTAACATTGTCTAATAAACCGCCCGGATATTCGGCGGTAACGTCAAGTTGATAAGTTTGCCCAAGTGCGGTTAGGCTAATTTGAATTGTGGTTAAAAAACTTATGCGTACCGGCACAGGCTCTTGTTCAACGAATTGAATTTCGCCAACCCGAGTTATGCCATTGGTAAGCAGGTTAAAATAACCTGATTGACCGGATAAAGTAGTGCCTTCTTCGCCAACACAAGTTGCCCTAGCTCTGACTGCACCTTGATTAGAAGGTACGTTTGGTAGTGACCAGCCACCATCTTCTGCCACCTGTATAGTGCGGTTTAAAATATTCACCACACAGTTTTCATCCAACTCTTCAGCTTTGGTGGCTGTCACCAAAGCACTACTTAAAAAGCAGGCTGTCAGCAGTATTCGTCCAGTCTGGATAAAGTTTTTCATTAGCTGATACCGTAGTCTGTATTTTTGGTTACAACTCCAACCACTCTGCAATTTGTTGTTTAATTCCGATATTGCGTTTGACATTGCCAAAACAAATATCAGAATCGACTATTGCCTTACGTTGATCTTTCACTAGCAGATAAACAGCGCCACCTCGCGCATATCTGCCACCTTTGCCGTAAACCATTTCTACTCCCCTGACATCCTTCAGAGAAAACCAATCTTCCGATTTAATCCATAAAAACCGCGTATGTAACACCACAGTTTTATTGTGTTTGTCGAACATTGTTTTGCGGCTGCGCTGAATTGCTAAAACAACCAAACAAACACCATTAAAAATTAAATAATCTTCTAGCTTTAAATCTTTGTCGCCAAAAACTGCAGCCAGCCAAAACAGTGATAAAAAGCCGAAAACCAGCAAACTGATACATTTGGGAAATGCGCTAACCACAAGTCTGTCACTGTCTTGTTGTAGAATTCGTGCCATATCAACCTGCCTGTGCCATATGTAGTTTTTCTTTGCTCAACCTTTCTTTGAGCTTTTGAAAAAACACTGCATTCATATAAGCTTGGTCAATGCGCCAGCGACCATTTTCGAGTTCAAAAGGTAACAAGTGATATTCGCTGTCTATTTGCACACCTATCAAGACATACTGACCCATCAAGATAAAATCTTTCAGCTGTGCAACCGACTGTTTGGTAAAAGTGGCGCGCCAAAAATTGTAAACACGGCGGGCTTTTTTCAGCTCTACTTTCGCTTGCCAATCTTGCAAAGTGGCTTGATTCCAACTAGTTAACCACCAATCAAAATTATCTTTACGCAGTGCTGATAAAAATTGCACTAACTGACGATCAGCGCCCTCATTAACATCACGCATTTGTATATCAAACTGAGTTAACACCACATCTGTGTACTGCATACGTTGATATTTGTAGTGTTCAACTAAAGTAAAACTGCGTTCGCCTTCATCTTGAAAACGTGTTGCCACAGCACCAACCAACATAGGCATAGTGAGCAACAAACAACAAAACGACTTGGTAACCTGTGTGATTAACTTATTCATATACAATCACCTTTCTGTCTTCACCATTTATCCATGGGCTGTAACGCAACAAAGGTTCGCGGCGTAAATCTAAACTGACTAACCACTGTTGTTCACGCTGGCTAAAAACCACAGGTAAATCTATCGGACCTGGTTTGCCATTGGCTCCAGCAACGTTGTAAATAATGATGATGTGCTGAGGTAATACAATTTTTTGTTTAAAGGTGATTTTTCGCCCAACAAACTGTTTTTGCCAAGTATCCAACCAATAACTTTGGTTCAGACCTTTGCTCGAAAAATACTCAAGTGCTAAATGTTTCGAATCCCCTTCCCAAGTATCTAACCACCATTGATAATCGAGCGATGCAATCGCTGACATACGCGAAATAAAAGCTTCTTCAGCTGAGGCCATAGACGAGTATTTACGTTGGACTAAACGCACTTTTTCGTAACCTTTTTTGGGCTCGTATAACTGATAGTGATAAACCTGTTCAACACTGATCACACCTTCTGTTGCTTCACCCACAGCAAAGGTGGGTGTCGCCCAAAAGTTATTTTGTGCCACCAGCGAAAAACTAATTAACATCATCCATAAATAGGTTAATCCACAACAAACTTTCACTTCTGCCTCCTTAATCTGGCAATGGAATATCAATAGTGGCAATGCTGCCTGAGTTCACTAGTTGAATACTTGTGCTGCCGCCAGTTTCAACCCAAGAGCCTTCAGCGACTATAATAGTTGCTTCGGCCGACACACCATTGTGGCCTATACCACCAGTGACTTTTTCGCAATTCACCCCAGCTTGAATATTAATGCCGGTTTTGAGTTTGCCTTCAATACGAATAATGTCGCATGGGCGTTTATCGTTAGGAGGTCCACATTCGGTTGGTGACGAAGCTGGATTTGGCACACTACCAAATGGGCCACCACCTACACCTAAATCACCTTTCACTTCACCACCCCAACAGTTGTCGCCCTGACATTCACGTTTAGTCCGGCTAATACTAAATTTGCCATCAAAACCCACTTCAAAACGAATGCCGTAGGCAATGCCAATTTCTCGGCCTAACACACTAAAGGTATAGTCACCCGACCAAGGAGGGATAGTCGGTGTCCATGCGTAACTCCAGCGCGGGAATATCACAGTGCCTTCGTCTTTTTCTTCACGGGTCATAACACCATTTTGTTGAGTACAACAGACCTCTTTAATACTGTTGCTTAACGACAAGGCTATTTCTGGGATTTTTCGGTCGGCACCTAAAAAGTCGAGCACTTTATTCACATCAGCGATAAAGTTTTTCACGCCATTGAAGGTGATAGAGGTACTACTAATTTCGTTGTCCGGTTTTTTCGTTTCTTTACCGTCTTGGCAAATAATACATTTATCTTCGTCTGGAACGTGGCCATCAGGTTTTGGTTCAGGGCCCTCATCACCACATGTGGTACACAAACTTTCATCTGAATTATCCACCACTTGCATTGACGAGCCATTTTCACAAACAAAAGATTTACAGTCGCCAGTTTCATCATCCGGTGGAACATCAGCATCGTCATTGACGTTAGTTAATGTGCCTTCTTGGCATTCTGGTTTTTTACAATCACCTTGTTGATCCATTCCTGCAAGCCTTGGATCACCTTCTGCTGGCACACAGTTACATTCTCCATCACAGTCCTGACAAATTGGACAGTTGTGCGCACATGCTTGACCACCAGGTTGTGAACCACAATGCCAACCAGCTTTAATAACACCGACACCTTGGTTCGAAGCGACAACTGTGCCATCTTCACTGACAGTACCTAAACCAATAGCAACAAACTCTTCGAGATCATGGTCGAATGAATACATTTCCACCTGCGCACCCGCTTCGTGAGCATCAACATTGGGTAAGGTTAATCTTGCTGGTGGATCAAATCTTGTACCTGTTGGTTGTATGGTCACAATAAATTGTGGCTGCATACCATTAGGTGGTGCCATGGGCACAGTACCGGCATTGACAGGGGTAACAGAAACAAAACCTTGGCGACTACCATCTGGGAAAGTGACTGAATCTTTTTTGATATCCAGTTTAAAACCAGGAAATTCATCTAGGGTTAAGGATACATCTTCAGCACCTGCATAAACTGCGTTATCTGTGTTGAGTTTCACCATATAAATGGGCGCGGATAATGGATTAGCCACCCCAGCAACTGTCACTAGGTTGTAACCCAAAGATGGAAACTCACCTTCCACAGTTGTGGTAGAACCATCAGCAATTAAATGTACTGGGCCAACCGGCGCTTGGGTGATCACAAAACGACCATTTTCATTGGTGACTGCTTCACGGGTGCTGCCTTCAACCCGTATAGTCACATTGGGTATAGGTGTTTCTTGATTATCTAACACCACACCAGTAATAGTGGTTGCACCGGGATCTGCAGGTACAAATGCAGTTGCACTAAAACCAGCAGTAATAGTTTGACCTTCAGGGGCATCAATTAAGGTGGCGGTTATGCGCTGTGCATCTATGCCAGTTAATTGACCTAATTTATAGGCAACCGACGCACGACCATCCGAATCTGTCGTGCGTTCAATTGAGGTTTGTTGATTGCTAGAAAATACTCCATCCCCTTTAGTTACCGCAAAACGCACACGCGAATTTGGTACTACATTGGCGCCTGCATCTGTCACCACAACCACCATAGCTTCAGGTAACACATTACCAACAGCACCACGTTGATTATTGCCAGAATTAACACTGAGTTTGTTACCAATTTGCCCATTTGCCGAAGCACTGAAAGTGATAGTGCCTGTGTATCCCACCACAGCGGCTGTCACTTTATGATTGTTAACTCCAGTTCTTGCACCCAGTTTAAAGGTAGTTGAGGCTAAACCATTTTCATCTGTATCAACCACAACTGCACGCCCTTGGTTTTCAGTACCAATAGCAACTGCACCTGAGCCTTGTGCGACCCTAAATACCACAGAGGCGTCTTGCACTGGATCGTCATTATCATCTAATACTTGCACTACCAGAGGGTCATTCAACTGATTGTTGATGACTGCATCTTGACCATCACCACTTTCGAGCAGTACACGTTTGCCGAGTAAAATTTCATAAACAAGGTTAATCTCTAGGCTATTGGTATTACCAACCTGATCTGAACCTCGCACTGTGATGGTATTATTCCCTTCTTGCAAAGTTACATTGGTCGCAGAATAACTACGGTTTTGAATATTGGCTTCAACGCCGTTTACCGTTACATTTGCTTGGCTGTCTTCAATGGTGCCACGCACTATATCGTTCACTAATCCAGTAATAGTAACTGTGCTTGAATAAACAGTTTGTTCATCTTGGTGAGAGTCTATGGTTAAGTAAGGTGGTGTTTTATCCAGCGAAACAGAGATGGTATCTGTTTGTATTTGTTGACCATCAACAGCTCTTGCTTCTATGGTGTTTAACCCTTCTTTTAATGCAACTTCACCGCTAAATACGCCATTGTCATTGGTAATAGTGACACCGTTTAAGGTAATAACTGCACCGGCTGACACACTACCAGTTACAGTAATAGGTGAACTACCAACTGTGATTAACGAATCAGGTGTAAGAATTTCAACTGCAAGTAGATCAATTTCTTCATCATCTGGAATACCATTACCGTTATCGTCGTCATCGGCCATCATGCCTAAATCTATACAGGCTTGATCACAATCGTCTGGAATACCGTCTTTATCTGTATCAACTAAATCACCAATTGCGATAAGCGGATATCCATCATCGACATCAAGAATTTGGTCGTTATCATCATCTGTATCTGCGTTATTGCCTGTGCCATCCATATCTGTATCAACAGATTCTGTTGCATCTAGTGGGAATGCATCATCAACATCGGCGACTTGGTCGTTATCATCGTCCGTATCAGCGTTATTACCTGTGCCATCCATATCTGTATCAAGCGATTCTGTTGCATCCAGTGGGAAGGCATCATCCACATCGGCAACTTCATCGTTATCATCGTCTGTATCTGCGTTATTGCCCACGCCATCCATATCTGTATCGACTGATTCGGTCGCATCCAGTGGGAATGCATCATCAACATCGGCAACTTGGTCGTTATCATCGTCCGTATCGGCGTTGTTACCTATACCATCCATATCCGTATCAACAGACTCGGTTGCATCTAATGGGAATGCATCGTCAATATCTGCAACTTGGTCGTTGTCATCATCTGGATCGGCATTGTTACCTACGCCATCCATATCTGTGTCAATAGATTCAGTTGCATCCAGTGGGAATGCATCGTCAATATCTGCTACTTGGTCGTTATCATCGTCGGTATCGGCGTTGTTGCCTATGCCATCCATATCTGTATCAACAGACTCAGTTGCATCTAGCGGGAATGCATCATCAATATCTGCAACTTGGTCGTTATCATCATCTGGGTCGGCGTTGTTACCTATACCATCCATATCCGTATCAATAGATTCAGTCGCATCCAGAGGAAATGCATCATCAACATCGGCAACTTGGTCGTTGTCATCGTCAGAGTCAGCGTTATTACCTATGCCGTCCATATCTGTATCAACAGATTCATTTGGATCAAACGGAAATGCATCAACTACATCTAACACACCGTCATTGTCAAAATCTTGGTTTTCACCACCGACGTTTACTAAGTTATCGTCTTCGATAATCAGCGTAATAGTTGCATCCAATAAAGTGGCATCTTGGCTATTCACAAAAGCTTCAAAGTTTTGTTGCGAAACTTCGTCTAACACCAAAGCTAATGTGTCGTTCACACCATCCGGCAAACTATATTCTGCATTATCAACCACTAACTTTATCAGCGCGGAGAATTTGAGCTTATCAACCACATCTATTCCACTGAGAAGAGTATTCAACTCTGCTTCTGTGGTTACCTCTGCACCTTGGTTGGCGCGTTGTAATAAAGCCGCTTCAGCTGTGGTGACATTGGTTATATTGATAGAGAAATTATCTTCAGCCGACAGTATGCCGTCATCACCGGCTTGGCTGCTTAAGGTCGAAAATGCTGGCAACTGGGATACAAACACAACACCGGGATGAGTTGTTGGATCACCTTCAGCAATTAATTTAACTAACTTATTAATATTGCTTTGGTCCACTTCAATTAGCAGCGAATAACTACCATCAACACCAGCTTGCACCTCAAACTCATCAGAGCCAACAATAATTTTCACTAAAGCATTGGCTAACGGCGCATCCGTCACCATACCTGTTAAAGTAAGAGAGCTTGTGATACGACTGACAGTAAAAGAATGACTATCAGTTGCGGTTGCACCATCGTTATCTGTTACCACAACAGACACAGTTACTTGACTGTCGGCTGTGATATCTTGAGTAGTGATCTGCAAACTGCTATTAGTGCTGGTGCCTAGGGTTACACCATCACCACTTTGCAAGGTCCATTGATAACTTTGCACTGAGCCGTCAGGATCACTCGCATTTGCTTGCAGAGTTAAATTATCCCCTTCAGTAACTTGGGTATCACCAGCAATGGTTACTGTCGGCGATTGATTGGGCATTGGGGTTTCTGGATCTTTGTCGTTTTTGCTACAGGCGGGTAAAAGCAGAGTGGTTACAAGTAAACACCCTTGAAGCCAGCGCAGATTGTTAGTTCCGAACAACATCATTACGCTCTCCAACAATAGTTGTGGCTGCAAGCAACCTAGTGTTGGAATATGCATAGTCCAGCTGAAATATTATTAATCCGTTAACTTACAGCTTTGCGCCTTCTGTACTAATAAAAGTAGGCACTTAGCTGACATCAAGCTACTACAACAAAATTACACCAGTTTCATCTGAAGAGACACATTCCAGAATGATTAATATTTGACCATGGCATCCATAAGGTATAGTCAAATAACTAAGACATAGCAACTTGCATTTGGATATTTTTTAGACAAGACTTAAAGCAGGAATTTGCCACAGATCTGACAGCCGATAAGGAACTAAAGTCATGGCATTTGTACTGTATAAACAAAGCGTTAAAATAATATCGAGCATATTTTTTATGCTGGCTTTAATTATGCTTGTGCTTATTTTAATTGCGCTGTGGCATGATAATTCGGCAACTTATGTTTACGAAAGTACCCCGAACTCACAAACTAATATTGAACTTTCGCCACTCAAGTTTGTTGACGTGAGCTTAACCAGTGGGTTGCAACACAGCCACACCCAGCATACAGGCAAAATCACAGATTTAATTGATTCGCTCGCCGCAGGTGCTTGTGTAGCTGACTTTGATCAAGATAACTGGGTTGATTTACTCTTTATTAGCGGCGCAGGACAAACCCGTTATTATGGCAACAAAGCTTGGTGGCACAAACACAATAGTGTGCAAATTTATCGTAATAACCAAGGATACTTTCATTTACAACAAGGCGCTCTAGCCACTCACCCTGTCAGCCATGCATGTGCTGTCGCCGATTTTAACTTGGATGGATTACCAGACATTATCATAGCGACACAAACCCAGGATATTCTTTATCAAAATTTAGGTAACTTTAAATTTAAACAAATAGACGCTTTTTCCAAGCTGACTTTGCCAGCTTGGACATCACATATTAGTGTTGCTGATATTAATCTTGATGGTTTGCCTGACATTCATTTGAGCCATTACCTCAAATACCAAAAAAATCAGAAAAACCTTGAAGAAGCCGCCGGTTTTACCGAACAACACCATAGAGAATTTCAGCCACAAGCTTACGATGGTATACACAATCAAGTATTGCTCAACCAAGGTAATTGGCAGTTTAAAGACATCAGTAGCGACCTTGGTTTAACTAAAATTACCGAACGCACTTTGGCGGCGATTTGGTTAGATTTAAATAATGATGACTGGCCTGATTTACTTGAATTTAATAGTGCTGACCAAGCTGTTCGTGGTTTTATTAATAATCAAATGTCGTTTAAACCTATGGCAACTGACTTTCTGCCAATTATTGCCAACGACAGTCGTTACGCATCTTTTAACAACCAGCTCAATGATCCTTTCTCTTTGTTATTTATTAGCCGCAATAGTGGTTTGGCTAATTTAGCGCTGGATATTGCTGCAGCGCCGAACCAGCGACAGCAAGCAAGTGACTTAAGTTGGCCATTACAACTCAACCAACATAAATACATTTATCAAACGCGTTGGGGTCATACTTTTGCTGATTTTAACAACGACGGTTTCAGCGAATTTATTTTAACCACAGGTAATTTAATGCCAGATCCTTTTAGCCCACAAATGGGGCTTGGCTCTAAAAATCATTGCCTACAATTGACTAATCAACCAGCAAGTATTCAGCCTGTAGCCTTTCAAACAACAGACTGCTTGCCCACTAATTTAGACTCTAGCCGCAGTGTCATTCGGCTTGATTTTAACAATGATGGTAAACTAGATATTCTGTTCACCAACAATAATGCTTTCCCACAATTATTGTTAAATACCAGTGCTGATAAATCAGCACAAAACAACTGGCTCAATTTAACTATCCCTGACAATACTAAGATTGAATATATTCAGCTTGAAGATAAAAAAATAGCCAACAGCCAAATCAATCGCCAAGCTTTATTTGGCCAGCACGATGCTAGATTACATTTTGGTTTAGCGGATAAACAATCGGTCAAAGTAACCATAAAAAGTGCAGCAAAAACTTACGTGCACTCCCTAGCTGCAAATGTTTTTTATCAATGGCAACATAATCAATGGCTGCCTGTCGCCAACAAACCAGAAACCACTGCAGAGCAACCAGCGGCATTAGCCGAGTTCACCCAAGAGTTAGATTTAACCGATTATTTACGCCGTAACCAACAGCAAACTTTGCATTATGCTGTGTTAGAAAAACTTAAACAGGCAAGTAGCACAGCCAATCAAAATGAATTGGCGGTATTAGTCGCAAGCACAGCACAAGATAATTGGTTAGCACTTTATTTATATTGGTTAGAAACAGCCGAAGGTCAATTACAACAAGCAGCAGCTAGTGCGCTAACCCAGTTAGAAGCAGAGCAAAGTACCCGTTATTTATTAAGCCTATTGGATACTAAAGACACCCAAACATTTTGTGCAACCGCCAATATATTCGCCTATTGGTTTAGCCAAGAAGAAGCCGTGGTTCGCAGTAAAAATAAAGCCCTGCCATACTTATTTAAACAAATTCAAAGCAAAGATGCTGCCACAGTAAATTGTGCAGCACTCGCTTTGGCCGAAGCAGAGCACCACAATTCAAGTAGTGTAATTATTGAAGCTTTTGCCCAAGCGCCTGTATCGAGTCGCGCCACTTTACTCAATGCACTTGGCAAAATAAGACAAACTGAAGCGCGGCCGCTGCTGCTACAAAGGTTAGCGCACAGCGACAATTATCAAGAAATTCAACAAGCCTTGATTGCACTAACCCGCTTAAATACTGAGCTAGATAGTCTGATAACTCAGTTGGCAGCCAATAAAAATATTAATGTGTTTTTGGCTTTAGCTTTAATGTTGCAAGCAGAAGATGCGATTGTGCTCTCACAACAACAAGTGCAACACTGGTTAACTCAGTTTAAAGTTAATTATGCTGATATGCAGAGCAGCAAGCAACAAATCTTATACTTAACCGCAGCACAGCAAGGTGCACTCAATTTGCCTGATTTTGACTTATTTAAACAAACAAAGATAAAGCCAGATGTGCGCAATGCAGCCTTAGCTTTATTGATTCATAAACCACAAATTATAAACTCAACAGACAAAAAATATTGGTTGGGCCAACTACTAGCTTTGCAGTTAAATCAGCAAGAATTACATTTGCTTGGTAACAATTGGTTAGAAGATATTATCCAGCTGGATATCAAACAACTGAATGCAGCACAAACTAATAACCTAGTTGCATTATTTAGCAAACTGACGAAAAAACAGCAGCAAACGCTCGTACAAATATACCAACAACTCGGTTGGCAAAGTGGCCTAAGTAAAATGCAACAACAAGCGCTGTTGCAAAGCTGCTTTAACCATGCACAAATGATAGATAAGTTAGACATCAGCACAATTGGGAGCGAGTTTGTTTTATGTAATATGCTGGCACAAAGTAAACTGCACCCAAGTAATAAAAAAAGCGCAAATGACTTAGTTAGTCAGCTCCATAATTGGCTCGCCAGCGTCGACACGCCTGTCCATTTTCAATTATTAAGCTTGTTAGATTTACCGTTACAAACCCGCAAAACCTTAGCTTACCAGCGTTTATCAGCGGCTATTATCACAGCGCCGAACTTAGCTACACCAATAAAACAAACTTGGGCGCTACACCAATATAAACAAGACAAATTCAGCGCCAATTGGTTATTACAGCAAATCAATGCTGGCAATAATGCTGTGTTATCCAGCGTGATCACAGCGGGTGATTATCCTTGGTTAGCCGCAACACAAGATATCAATAAAATAATGGAAAATCAGTTATTTGCCACGCATGTACGCGAAAAACTAAAAAGCTACTGGTTACAGGAAAATAGCTTACAGGAGAAAGTGCAATGACTAAATCAGCCCATTTAGAATCTCATGCTTTTGCATGGTTGGTGGTATTGTTTTTTGCACTGGCTATCAGTGGTTTTGTTAGCTACTTTTTACCGCACCATGTATTTAATCAAATTAACAGCCTGCTGCACTTAGTGTTTGGCAGTTTATGGGCGCTGCTCATTGTGCCTTATAGTTTTGTCCATTTTAAACGCATACTCGGTGTACGTCGGTCAATGGTGTTTGTTAGTGGCTTATTAACACTAGCGGTAATGTTAACCGTAGTTTTTACCGGTATCGAGCTAGTCTACCAAGGCCAGCGCGAAGACAATAGCAGCACTTACCAATGGCACTTTTTCAGCGCCATTAGCATAGTTTTGTTTTTAGTTATTCATATACTGCTACATTTTGTCACTCATAGAAGCCAAGCCAACAAACGTTTTCAAACCAGTTATTACATTCCAAGCGTCTTTGCCAGTGTTGCCCTTTGTTCTATTGTCGCTGGCGGTGTATTGTGGTGGGCAGACAAAACTACAGAACAGCCCTATTCAACCCAAGCAATTGTTGAAAATTATCAATACAATTATGGCCCTCACCCATTTCGCCCGAGCCAAACCGACACAACCAACAATATTTTTATTGATGAAAAAGCCTTAGCAACCACAGATAAATGCGCCAGTTGCCATATGGATATCGCCAAACAATGGTATCGCTCAGCACATCGCCAAGCAGCATCGGATAAAACTTATGTCACTAACGTGACACTACTCGCAACTAAAAAGGGTATTGAAGCAACACGTTATTGTGAAGGTTGCCATGCACCATTAGCTTTATTAACCGGCCAGTTATCTGAAGGCGGTGAACATGCAGGTATAGTTGGTAGCCTTGCCAATGTAGAAGGGGTCAATTGTCAGTCGTGCCACGGCATTAGTAAGTTAGTCCACAACAAAGGTGTAGCGAGTTATCATTTTGATATCAATCAGCCATATATTTTTGAAACTGCAGAGCAGACTATGTTGCAGCAACTCAACCGTTTGGCGATGCGTTTTAATCCAGCACAACATAAACAAGATATGGCACCCGCTTTACTTGGCACGGCAGAATATTGTTCTGCTTGCCATAGTCAGTTTATTGATAAAGATCTCAACGGTTGGGGTTGGATCAAAATGCAAGATGAATACACAGCTTGGTTAGACAGCCCCTACTCAGGCAACAACGATCCTAAATTTAGCCATGCGCAGCAACAGCGCTGCCAAGATTGCCATATGCCTTTGGTTAAAAGTGACGATCCATCCGCGTCGAAAGATGGTTATGTACGCAGCCATGAATTTTTTGCTGCCAACAGTATGTTAACTACCCTAAGCAAAGACTACCAAGGCCAACAAGCTATCGCACAATTTATGCAATCAAACAAGGTGCGTATCAGCATCGAGCCGCCGCATAGAAAAGACGCAACCATTAATAAAATGCCGATAAACCCAAATTTACGCCATGCAGCAGTACAGCCTTATTATTTTTACAAAGGTGAAAACGCCAGTATTAAAGTAATTGTCGCTAACACAGGTGTTGGGCATAACTTCCCCGGTGGCACAATAGATATCAACCAAGCTTGGGTGGCAGTGCAAGTTGTTGATGCCGAAGGCCATGCAATTTTTAATAGTGGTGATGTAGATGAAGCTGGATATCTTGAACAAACAGCCTACCAATACCGTTCATTACCTACAGATAGACAAGGGCAAATTGTGTGGAAACACGACTTATTTAATATGGTCGGCAAAGCTTCAGTAAACGTAATCCGAGCCGGCGAATCCGATGTCATTGATTACCAATTTAAAATTCCATATTGGGCAAAAAGCCCTATCTCTATCAGCACCCAAATTAACTACCGTAAACTCAATACCCGTTATGCAAAATGGGCGATGAAAGAGCTTTATGAACCATTGCCGATTATTGAGTTATCCCGTGCGCATTTAGCAGTTCCGCTGCGCGATAAACTCGAAACAGTAGATAATTTAACTGTATCTAAATTATTAAACTAATTAGTTTAAACTGTTGCGCACCACGGCTTTAAAACTTGCACAAAAGTCATCTAACTGTTGTTGGCTAATTTGCTCGGCTAATGGATGGTAATTATCTGGTACTAAGCCTTGGCCTAACATAACTTGCTGCCAGCTCGATTCAGAAAAAAGCTCATCTTGCTGGCGAATTACTTGGCCGGTTTGCCGGAATAAATCTAGCTTTTGTTGCAAGCTCTCTGGGATCGGCATAGTACGCATATGTTGCCAAAACTTACTGTCGCCTCTTTGATTTAAAAAATAATGCAGCACAATAAAATCACGAATGCGTTCAGCTTCTACTTCAGCAAGTTGGTTAAACATATTTTGGCTGGCTGGGGTAATTTGTCCATTTGGCATCAGTTTTAGTAATCTTAATAAACTGCTTTGCACCATATGCAAACTGGTTGACTCCATAGGTTCAACAAAACCACTCGCAAGACCAACGGCAATAACATTTTTATGCCAAGGTTTAGTATAACGACCAGTTTTAAATTGAATTATTCTTGGCTGGTGTAAAGTTTGCCCTTGGCTAGCGTGCAGCAAAGTGTTTATGGCCCAGTCGTCTGACGCAAATTTTGAGCTATAAACTAAACCATTTCCGGTGCGCGATTTAAGTGGAATTTGCCACGACCAGCCAAATTTATGAGCATTTGCTTGCGTATATAACAAAGGTAATTTGGCATCGGTTTGTACAACAACAGCACGGTCAGCGGGTAAATAGTGCGACCAGTCTTGGTAGGGGGTATTAAGGCTTTTATCAATTAATAATGCTTTAAAACCCGAACAATCAATAAACAAATCACCTTCAATTATTTGCCCATCTGCCAGTTTCAAAGCACTGATATCCAAGGTTTGTGGGTTTTGGAGCACCTCAATCACTTCCCCTTGAATGTGGCTTACTCCATTTTGCACACTAATACGTTCTAAAAAGTCAGCGTATAAAGCTGCATCAAAGTGATAAGCATAAGTTAACCCGGGCAACCGAGTGCCCGCTAAGTGTTTTGCTTGCACAAATTGGTTTTGTGCTGCAGCTTGGGCATTTAAGCTATATTGCCAAAAATCATCGACGGATAACTGCTGTTGTTTGGCAGCTCGTAGCCAATAATGAATAAATGGAATTAGCCCAAGTGGTTTGCCAACCTCACCAAACGCATGCAAATAACTTTGCCCCTGTTTGCCCCAATGATTAAATTGAATGCCCAATTTATAGGTTGCATGTGTGTATTGGATAAAGTCTGCTTCATCAATTTTTAAAATTTGATTAAACAGTTGGATTGGGGGTATGGTCGCTTCGCCAACACCAACAGGAGCATACTGGTTAGATTCAACTAGGCTAATTTGTAGATTTGTAAAAACTCGGCTTAAAAATGCTGCGCACATCCAACCAGCCGAACCACCACCTAAAATCACAACTTTGTTAACCATAAACTCACCCCATTCATTGCATGAGTCAGGTATATAAAAGTTGTGGTTACATTTAGGTTACCGACAGGGTTACTTTTCGGCCAGTTGCATATTCTTCTACCTGATAATTAAGTTTTAACCGCTCCATTACCCGTTTAACAATTTCAAGGCCAATGCCAAAACCATCGTGTCGGCTAGCATTATCCGCCGAGTTGTTTTTATTATGAATAACAATAAGCTGCTCAGTTACTAGAATGTCTATCGAACCCACTTGGGTATTTTGCAAGGCGTTGCGGATCAGGTTATTAATGGCAATTTGCAATAACATGGGTTCGGTTTGCCATGCAATGTCATGTTTTTGCCAGTGTTTATTGATCACCACATTTTGTTCGTCGTGATAAATGCGGTTTTCATCTAACGATTTTTCAATCAACGACACAAGCTCACACTCTTCTATGCTCGACAGTTCACTTTCTTTACTTAAACACAGCAGTGCGTCGGTTTGATATTTCATATCTTCTACCGCCAATAACATGCGATTCAGGGCTTTGCGCTCTGCCGGTTTTAAGTCTTTCATTATAAATTCTAGAATATCCATATTGGCAGACAATACCGCCACATGGGTGCGCAATTCGTGGCTGCTAAAACGCGCAAATGCATGTTCTTGTTCTAAAATTTGGCTAAAGGTATTTAAACTTTGATCTAACGTATGCGCTAGATAATTCATGCCGCCAGCTGCCACTTTAGGCGGGGCAGTAAACTGTTTTGAATGCGCCATATCATCCGCCCAATCGACTAAAGCATTGACTACTTTGTTTACTCTATAGGTTTGAACAAATTGAAATACAAATAACACAGCAATAATCACAATTGAAACCAACAAAGCAGGTTGCATACGTCCGTGTAAATAACTGTTTAGCTCTAAATTATTAAAATCTGTGTTGTTGTGAAAATAGGCAAAGTATTCTTGCTGGTTATGCTCAAAACTATAAATCAGCATTATGTCAGCAGCTGTAACCACAGCGCCTAGACGGCGCAAAATTAAATTCACTTGCTCCGCCACTATTTGCTCGCGCTCTGGTGCGTCAACTAAATGTGTTTTTAGCTCTTGATAGCTACTGACAAATTGCATTCTGTCATCACCTAAAATAGTCGCATTTGCGCCTAAATATTGCTGTGGATTAGTCATTACTCGGCTATAAGCGCGTTCAGCAAAACCTTGCAGTACATTGCTTTTTTGCTGGATAAACTGCCATTGATAACTAACCGAGCTATAAACTAAGTAACTCAACATCAAGCCAACTAATGCGAATGCAACCACTATTGTCAGCTTAAACTGAGAAACTTTAGCAACTGAAATGGCGTGCCAATTAAGCGCCATCTGATGCTCCTAACCCAAGCTTAACGCCAAAGCCACTAACTATGTGTACTATGGGTTGCTCAAATGGTTTGTCTAATCTTTGCCTTAGCCTATGAATATGAACTTTCAGTGCACCGCCATCTGGTGCATCTTCCCCCCAAATAACATGCTCTAAATCGCGTTTGCTGACAGCTTTAGGATAAGCCCGCGCTAAGGTTTCTAAAATGCGCCAACTTGAAGGCGTTAATTGCACGGGTTGATTTTGCCGACTAGCTGTGTGTTGATCTAAATTTAATTCTAACTGGAGCTCTGCAATAGATAATTTGCTCACTTTGCCACTGCGGCGTTTTGATAACGCAAATACCCGCGCAACCAATTCACGCATTTCAAATGGTTTAGTTAAATAATCGTCTGCGCCACGCTCAAACCCAGTTAACTTGTCGTTTAAATGACTTAACGCGGTTAATAAAATAACAGGTGTATCCACGCCGTTTTCCCGCAAGGCTTGGCACATGTCTAAGCCGTCTAATTTAGGCATATTAACATCGCTGATAATCACATCGTATTGATTATCCGACAGTAAATTGAGTCCCATGCGGCCATTGTGGCAATAATCAACAAGTATGTCGTTTAGCTCTAAAAATTGAGTCACACTTTCGGCAAACTTTTTATCGTCTTCAACAAATAAAACTCGAGTTGTCACTATTACCTCACTTGCATTCGTATGCACTCAGCTAAATACCACTTGGGTTTTGTCGCCACTTCGTTAAAATATTGTAATAATATTTAGTCAATAAAATCCACTTAAATGAAACACAGCCACCGCAAACTTTCTGTTATTCAGCTTGTACCAGCGCTTGCCCTTTTGCTCGCTGGCTGTGAAATGCATTTTACCTTGCCCCAACAATTTTCCGCGCCAACCAGCCAAAGTGAATTTGACCAACAAACAGGTTATCAACTGCCTTACGCTATTCACCTACCCAATTCATATACAGGTTGGCAGCCAAATGAACTTAACCAATTTGTTTATGATGCCAGCAGCCAAAGTTATTATGTAAACAACATAGAACTCAACAACAAGCAGGTCGACAGTTGGGGCTCTCGCTTTAAAATCGCCAGTGCCGACTGGACTCACGAGTTTGGCTTTAGCAAAGCGCACGACACGCCTGAACAGTCTAAATTTGGTATCAGCGAAGCGGGTTCTATCGTCCACCTGCAACACATTTTTTATGCATCAGATATGTATTTTGAGCTACCGCATAATACGAAAGCTCGCTACCTACATGCGCGTTTTAAAGTACTAGAAAATTCAGCAACACCAACTGCGCTACTTTCAGTTACCTTGTCTGCTGAAAAAAAAGCCCTTACTCAGTAGAGCAAGGGCTTTTTGCACACAACAAAATGTGGGGATACCACAAGCAATAAATTAATCCCTTGCAGGTAACATTTGGGTTACACAATGCAAATTATTTGTTTTATTTAACTTTTTGCAAAATAATCGCAGCCCCACCACCTGCGGCTAAATTAATACTGAGTTTGTCTTGTTGTGTCAGTTGCTGTTGTTCAATCACATATGCTTCTGGATTAGTTTGATAATGTGCATCTGCAGCATCTTTAAATATTTGCGCTTGATAAGTCGCATTAGCGTCGAGAAAATCTAGCTCTATTTGCGCTAAGCGGCTTTGTGAATTGGTCGCTAAACCTATATACCAAGTATCGCCTGTTTGCCGCGCAAGATAGATATATTCACCGACTTCACCGGCGAGAATTTTGCTGTCATCAAAATCGACATTGAGCTGGCGAATAAACTCAAATGTTGGATGGCCTTGGTAATTTTCCATTACATCTGCGGCCATTTGAATTGGGCTATACAGCACCAACATATTAGCTAACTGACGCGCCAAAGTGGTATGTACACGATATTCAGACTTTTGTGGATTACCCCACCAATCGTAACGTTTTCCTGCAAAGTTACTGTAGTCGATATCAAACACGCCCGGCGTATAATCCATAGGACCAGCCAATAAACGAGTGAAAGGCAAAATCATAGTATAGTCAGGCGAGTTGCCTGCACTCCACGCATTCCACTCACCGCCGCGCGCGCCTTCTCGTGTCATCATATTTGGATAGGTGCGACGAATACCTGTGTCTTTCACCGGCTCATGCACATTTAACATAATTTTGTATTTGGCCGCCAATTCAACAATTTTACGATAGTGATTAACCGCAAATTGCCCATGATGATTTTCGCCGTTGGCAAAACCCTGTTCAGCGACATAACCGGTTTTAACCACGTTAATACCCAGCTCGCTGTAAATAGAAAATATTTCATCCACATGCGATTCGTATGCTTCAATATTGCCGCCTGTTTCATTGTGGCCAACAATAACTACGCCTTTACTTTTGGCATGATTAGCGACTTTTGCTAAATCGAAATCGTCAGTTGGCACAACATAAGCTTCGCGTGTGCCCCATTGTTCCCAACCTTTATTCCAACCTTCAAACAATACAGCTTCAATATTGTTTTCTGCGGCAAAGTCTATATAGGCCATGGCTCTTTCTGTGGTGGCACCGTGGCGTGGCCCTTCTTTCCACGTGTGTATACCCAAGTGGATTTCCCACCAAATACCCATAAACTTCATTGGTTTAATCCAACTGGTATCAGCTAGTTTATTGGGTTCGTTTAAGTTAATAATTAAGTCAGATTCAACTAATTTCGCGGCACTATCGGCAATTTGTATAGTGCGCCACGGTGTTTGAAATGGCACTTGTGCCTTAACTTTGGTGCCATCAGCCCAAGGTGCTAGTTCAGCTTCTAATACTGTGTCATTAGTGCGGACTAACGACATACTCGCATAGTCGGTTAATGCAGCTTCGTGAATACTCAAATGCAAACCATCTTGCCCTCGCATGGTCAGCGGCGTTTGCACATGCTTTATCTTGTTTAATTCACTGGTTTGGTAAGGTTTTTCATAGCTATTGTAATCCGCCTCAATCCACCAAGTTTGCATATTTTCTGCTAAGTTAAACTGAGTTTTTTCGTCGGTAATAACAAACTTCGACATCGCCGCTTGCTGCGGGAATTCGTATCTAAAACCTAAGCCATCATCAAACAAGCGAAAACGCAGATTGAGTTTGCGCTGGCTATGTTTGTCTTGTAACAAAACAAATAACTCATTGTAGTTTTGTTTTATCTGTTTACGCTCACCCCATACGGCTTGCCAGCTCGATTGATGCGAACGCATTTGGCTATCGAGTAATTGGAACTGAGTTAACGCAGGCTGTTTAACAAACTCAAAACCAAGTTGTGACGGCTTAACTATCACTTGTTGCCCACGCATGATTTGATAAGTTAACTCACCATTGTCTGCTAATTGCAGCTGTATTTGGGTTTGTTTATCCGGCGAACTCACACTTAAGTTTTTTTCAGCTGTGCCACAACTGGTTAAACTTAACCCCAACAAACTGCTGAGCAGAATTAATATAAATCGCATATTTTTCCTCAATAAAAAGTGCTTTAAACCCATTTGAAACCAGTTGGGGTTACAAATGGGTTAACCTAATCACTTTTGTTTTCACAAACCTGAATTATTGCCTTGATCGCTGACAGCAAAACCTGAGTTGTCCATACCACCGCTAAGGGCATTGCTGACACTAACCTTGTTAAGCGAGATATTGCCTCCACTCACCACAGTTTTAATTCCCCAACTGCCTGCGCCATCAATCACCACATCCTCTAGTTGTAAATCAGCGACATTTTGATTGTAGCTGACCAATACACCTTCGTATGTTGCCTGATTAATTTGTATATCGCGCAGCACAATAGGAGCGTCAATTGCACTATTGTCGGTAAATACCCAGATACTGCCAAAACTGGTATTCCAGCCATAATCCCAACCACCGGTGCGCGTTAACGTATTGCGTTCAATAAGGGTTGTGCCACTAAAAGCATGAGGTGCAAATCTATGGCTAATGGCAATGCCCGCGGCAGACACTACAGTGTCGCTGACTAGGTTGTCTGTCACTAAATTAGCTTCACCACCATAGATAGCAAAGCCGTTGGCCAAGGTTGGAATTTGCACTGTGTTGAAGCTAAATTTATTATTGCGATTTTTGATTTGTAACGATTTTTCCGACCACATGGCAAATGCATCATCACCTGTATTACGCACATTAAACTGGCTGATTTGGCTATTAATCACTCCACCATGAAAATTAAAACCATCCGCATAAGTATTGCGCACTCGACCATCTACTAGATACAAACCATTGGTGCCTTGGGTGAACCAACCACCAACTTTCATATGTTCAACCCAGACAGATTGAATCAGTGAATTTTTGCCAAAATTGCCTTCAAACGCCGCGTGATCATCTGAGTCTTTGCGAATTTTCGCATCACTGGTTATTTTGAGATCTGCTATGGTATTTCGACCACCATTGGCATAAAAACCACCTTTGCCATTAGTGCCATGTAATTCGCTATGCCAAATCCCCGCGCCGCGTATATGTACATCTTTAATATCAATTCGATTGTTAATGGTAAATTTTCCAGCGGGTAGCCACACACCAGTATTGGCAGCTTTAGCATCGACAATTGCAGCTAAAATGGCTTGGGTGCTATCAGCAACGCCAGTAGCATCGGCCAAATATGGCGCTGTTGTAATATCAATAAAATCAGCTGGTTTGATATAAGGCGCAGGCGCTTGTTCAAGGTTGATTAAATCTATTATGTATTCAGCTGCTTGGTTGTCGGCATCTTTTTGAATGCGCACTGTGGTGTTGGCGGCAATATCAAGGGCGAAAGCCGCTTCATCGTAAAATCTGTGCGCACCGCCTTGCGCGGGTATATTGGTATAAGGATAACTGCCATACACCCAAGCATGTTCACTCGAAAGATTAACACTGGTTTTAACCCCATCTACATACACACTTAAGCTTTGTATTTGCCCTGCGCCATCAGTTGAATCAGGGATAACATAACGCAAGACTAATTGATTGCTCTGTGCCGGCGCAGTGAATTCGATATAGTCGCCTTGCTGCTGTAATTTAACCGCTTGGCGAGCAGAAGATTCAGCCGCAATTGTGCCGTAACTTGTATCAAAGGCTAAAATGCTTGCATTGGTGGTTAAGTTTTCAGCCTCTAATTCGTGATAAGGCAAAGTGGCTCCGCGCTCTGCGAGTGGCTCACCACCCGCCACATAGATAGAACCAATAAAGACTTTGCCTGTGTTGTTTTCATCTGAAATTAAACTAATGGTATTAATGCCTGCGCGTAAGGTTAAACTTTCGCTGTGACTTGCCCATGCATCCGCGCCGGTTGCCGCCAAACTAACCTGTTTAATGTATAAACCATTTACATACAAAGCTAAGCTTTGCGCTTGCGCTAAGGTATTGGCGTAACGAATGCTCACATCTGTTGTTTGTGCGCTATTGCTTAACAGGGTAAATATCACTTGATCATCCGCTTGAGCAAAACCGCTGATATATGAGTCAGCAAGTTCGACCTGACCACTGACAAACTGAGCTTCCGCTTGATAACGCTGAGCTGTAAGGTTGGTATCGTCTGTTTCCGCAAGCGACGGATTTTGTTGTTCTACAGGTGTCGGCGTTGGGCTGGGAGATGGATTAGGTGAAGGTGAAGGCGATGGCGTTGGGCTTGGGGTCGGTTTTGCATCAGATCCACCACATGCGGTTAATAATAAGCTGAAAGCGATAGCGGCTGAAATAGCTTGAATTTTCATAATAAAACCTATCGGGCAAATAAATTTGGGCAACAAGTCAAACACCACAAGCGACTTGTGGTGTTTGCATTCACGAGATTAGAACTTATAACTAGCCGACAATAACAAGCTGCGGCCGTATTCTTGATAGTCACTAACCAAAGCTTGGTTGTTGGCAACATAAGCTTGATATGGCTGGTCGGTTAAGTTGTAACCTTGCAACATAAGAGTTAAGCCTTGCAGCGCTTGAATGTTTGAATGTTCAAAGCTATAGCCAATTTGTGCATCAACTAAAGTTTCCCCCATTACAGTTTTTGCGGCATTGTTGTAGCCCAATGAATCAGGGTATTCATCGCGTTTACGCAAACTAGCGCGAATTTGCCAACCGTGGTTTTCGTAATAAGTGGTAAAGGTATAAACAGAGTCAGATAAACCCGGCATACGTAATTCGCCTCGACCTTCTATATTTAAACTTGCGTCTAAATAAGTTGCACTAGCAATTACCCCAAAACCGTCTAAAGCGTCAGCAAAAATATGCCCAGGCAAAGCTAAGGTAATTTCTAAACCATCTATATTACCGCCATTTACTTTGCCCCACTCCCATACATAACCTTGGAAATATTCAATTTGATCAGCTGGTACAGGCGCAAACTCTGCATACTGAGTAAAGTCGATTTGGCGTGGTACTGGCTCCTGCCAGTTTTGAATATCTTTATGGAAGTTAGCCACTGAGATATAACCGTCGTCGGCAAAATAATATTCGTACGACAAGTCGTAATTAAGTGCCTCGTACGGCTCAAGTTTTGCTGTACCCGCATTGGCACTCCATGGTGTCCAGTCTAACGAATAATCTTGCCCATCATCTGTGACAGCTTCGTTGTAATTAATTGAGAAAGACGGCGACAATCTGTCCATACGTGCGCGAGAGATGGTTTTAGCAACAGAAAAGCGCAGATACACATCGTCAAACAGATTTAAATTTAAGTTTACCGACGGCAAAAAGTTCGCATAGTCATGCTCATCAGTAATAGGTGAACGCTTCACTACTTGCGCTGGAAAACTTGCAGTGGGGTTTGGAATTAATGAGCCAACATAACTTAAACCAGCTTGTTCAGTGCGAATGTACTGTGCGCCGACACTACCGCTAAAAATAGCTTGTGATGACATTTCATGTTCAAAATTCGCTTGAACAAAAGTCGTTAATACTTGCTCTTCAATTGTCCAAGAGTTCGATGCGCGGAATAACTCAGTTTCATCACTGACAGCTTCATCAAAATAACCTTGGTCGTATAAAGCTTTTGAGTCGTAACTCAGCATATTACCCATACCTAAAAATTCTAATGAGGTAGGTGCCAGAATCAGCTCATCTGGGATATCCAGCATTTCAGGATAAGCTTTTAAGGTTAAATATCGACCTGTGTCTAATTTAGATTTTTTGCGATCGCTATAGTTAATACCATAGTTAATTTTGCTGATAAATCCTTGTTGGAAGCTTTGCTCTGCGGCTAATTTCAAGGTGGTTAACTCATCTTCAATTTCAATGATAGATAAGAATCCGTCTTGGTCGTCAGACGCTTCGTACAGTGGGTTACCACTGCCCCAACTTAACGCGGCACCAATTTTATATACGTCGGTATCGCTATAATCTTGATCAGACTTAAATACCACACCTTGGTTGCCATCGCGCATCCAAAACTCGATATTTTCAACTGCACCAACACCGTCACCACGGCCACTGCCCGCGTATGTTTCTAACTGCCATTTATCACGGGTTACTTTGGACGTAGCTGCATCAAATTCAAGGGTTAAACTGTCATTCACTTGATACTGAGTGTTTACGCCAAGTGCATATAATTTTGAGTCTTCGCTTTGGTAGTCACCATGTAATACCGAACGAGTATTGCCAATTTTACCGTGACTAACAACACCATTAGCCGTGTCGTAAATTTCCATGTTGGCACCGCTCCACGCCGCTGGAGTTTCAATGCCGCGTTGAATTTGTTCATCTTCAAAATCAATAATTAATGCGTCAGCAACTATGTGTAAATTGTCAGAAGGTTTAAGCTCAACTACACCCATTATGGTGTCACGCGTTTGCAAAGTTGAACGCACACGCGGATTTGCCCCACCTAAAATATATACATCTTCCCCTTCATAATTGCGCGTCGGCCAGTTGTCGTCGCCCCAAGCTAACCATTTTTTCTGTTGGGTTGGTGAGGTCATATGGTTAACCGATAAAGCCACGCCTATAGTGTCGTTAGCAAATTGGTCGATATAAGATAAATTAAAGCGTTTCCCTGTATCTTCGCCGTCTGGGTTTAAGCTGCCCAAGGTGTTTTTTTCAAAGGTCGCGCCTAACTGCACCGTTTGTTCACCATGCGCCAGTGGTTTAACCGTTTGTAGGTCAACCACACCAGCTAAACCTTGAGTCATTAATGTCGCATCAGATGATTTATATACAGTCACACCCGACATAATTTCCGCTGGATATAAAGAGAAGTCGACCCCACGGTTGTCGTTTAGTGATACTTGTTCACGGCCATTAAAAGTTGTGGTGCTAAAATCTTCATTTAAACCACGAATAGAAATTTCAGCCGAACGGCCATCAACGCGGCGAGCGGCAATACCCGGTAAACGGGTAATAGTTTCAGCAATGCTTGGGTCGGGCAATTTGCCGATATCTTCAGCTGTGATAGCTTCAACTATCGCTGAGCTGTCTTGTTTAACGGCTTGCGCTTTAATTAAGCTGGCGCGAAAACCTTGTACTTTTATAACTTCAGTACTGTCTTCATCTTGTGTTTGTTCTGCCGCCTGTGTGTTGAAAGTTAGCAAACCTGCAGTGGCAAGTGCTAGAGTGATAGCTTTTGGTTTAAAGTTTTGCATCTTTGTGCATCTCCAAAATTCTGAATGTTTAGTGACGGTGAAATTTCAACCGTTTAAACACTCTAGAATTTTGTAGGTTACAAAAAGGTATCAATTTGTTTTTATTTTGTAGCTCAATAGCGTGGCAAGTAAAATAAGTACAACAACGAAAAATAGCGCAGTTGGCAAACCAAATGCTTGCGCGCCAAAACCTACAAGTGCCGGGCCTGCTAATACACCCACATACCCAAGGGTGGACACAGCAGTAACCGCCACTGATTCTGGCATAACCTGTTGTTTACCTGTCGCCGAAAACATAATAGGCACCACATTCGAGCAGCCCAAACCTATACAGGTGTAACCCACTAACGCCACCAACCAGTGCTCAATCGACAAACTTAAAATAAAACCAAACATGGCGAGCAATGCACCGCCCACCACCATAAAACGCGCGCCAAACAACACCACGGCCTTGTCACCTAATAAACGGCCAAAGGTCATAGCAACAGAAAAACATGCAACGGCCAAGCCTGCTGATGCAGTGGATACATCACGGTATTCGGTTAAAAATATGCCACTCCAATCTAATACTGTGCCTTCTGCCAAGAAAAAGACAAAACAGACAATACCAATAAAAAACACTGTGCCTCGTGGCATTGCAAACATTTGTGATTGTTCGCCAGCTTTATCCGAGCGCAAACCCGACTCTGTTGTCAGCAACAACAATAAAACAAATATCGTAGCAACAATACATGCGGCTAACGTGGGTACATTCATTGACATCAATAGGGTTAACGTGAGCGCCCCAAACATGCCGCCTAAACTATAAAAACCATGAAAACCTGACATCAAAGGTTGCTCAGCATCTTTTTCAACTGCCACCGCTTGTATGTTCATTGCGCAGTCGGTAATACCTATGCTCATACCAAAAAAGATCAGCGTTAGTGTGAGCAGCGGCAGTGTATCGGCAACAATCAACACTGGGTATAACAAAGCAAAAGCTGACACTGCAGCTAACAAAACTGCTTTGCAGCCATATTTATTGGTGAAATAACCAGCGATTGGCATACCAACCAAAGCGCCCCCACCTAAACACAACAGCATTAAGCCCATAACAGCATCATTAATGCCGACTTGCGCTTTAATAAAAGGGATAATGGCTGCCCAAGCCGCGGTAATAAAACCGGCACTAAAAAAAGTCGCTTTGGTCGCGATGCGATCAAATTGAGGATTTGACCGAGCAAGAACTGAAAACATCTATATTCCTATGTAACCGAAACTGATCACTATCATACAGATCAATCCAACAAAGTGAACACAAACAAACAAATAAAAGTTTATTTATGTTCATTTAAACTTATTTAAGGTAATATCAAACAAAGGCTAAACACAGAGCAACAAAATGGATAAGTACTCACCCGAAGAAAGGCACCAATTAATCATTCAACTTTTACAGTCAAACAACAAAGTAATGGCTGTAGAGTTAGCACAGCAGTTGGCCACAACAGAAGCAACCATTCGGCGTGATCTGCGTTACTTAGCCGAAGAAGGTTATTGCAAACGCATTCATGGTGGCGCTATGTCGTTCGCCCCACCTTCGGGGACACAAGAAGAACGCCTTGCAAGTAATAGCGCGGAAAAACAGCAGCTTGCCATTGCCGCATTAAAACTCATAAAACACGGCCAACTGATATTTCTAGATGCCAGCAGCACACATATTCTGCTAGCAAGCGTACTACCCGACAATTTAGATTTAACCGTGGTCACCAATAGCCCAGCGATTGCCGGTCGATTATTAGAAAGAAAAACCATTAAAACTATAATGATAGGTGGCGAGTTAGATTATAAGGTAGGTGGCGCAATTGATATTACCGCAGCCAATGCTTTGGCTAAATTCCGCTTTGATATTTGTTTTTTAGGTGTGTGTGCTTGGTCGTCTGAAATCGGTTTTAGCGCAATAAACTATCAAGACAGTAACTTTAAACAAAAAGTCGCCGCCCAATCTAGCTCAGTGGCTGTGTTATGCACCGACAATAAAGTAGAAGTTTTATCTGCCTATCCGTTTTTGCCATCACAAGATGTCGACTACCTAGTGTGCAATAAAACGGCCACCGCCCTGACAACTCATTTACAGAATTACGATTGCCAGATTATAGATTGTTAGTTTGAGTAAAAGCGCCCACCATTACCATTGCTAAAAGTCAGGGTTTGCTGAAATTGGTTATCGACATATAAAGGTAAAGATTTGGCACTGCCAGTAAAACCTGCATGTTCTGTTTCAAAAGCTGCACCACCCGCATAGTTTACTTGCTCAGCTTCATATTGATAAACCAAACTACATAATAAAAACCTAACTTCATGAATCTATTTGATTAAAAATAGAAGCCGAACTAAATTTAGATTTAACGGCAGTGCCTTTATTGCACTATTAACAATGTATAAAGCTATGGAGAGTATTATGAAAATTTTAACAAGTTTGTGTCTGCTCGTTTCATTCAATATTCAAGCAACAACTTGGGCTGACTCTGAAGTGGATGATCCACTTTCTCCCGGAAAGAAATGCAAAGTTTCTGAACCCATGAGCTCTGGCAGTTACATTTACCATTGGCCGTCTAAATATGATCAAGTTTTTTGGCCACTCACCACATCACAGGGGATTTGGCACTGCCAAGATTCCGGTTTTATCGCTTTCATTGGCGATTTTGAGAATATTACCGATGCTGAGAAAGAAGCGATAAAAAGTTTCCTACAAAAACGTGCGCAATCAGCCGAAGAAGATAGTCTAACCAAACTACAACTACTTGAATCAGTTTACGCTTTGCGTAACACAACAGCTGAGTTTAAAAATAAACTAAAAAGAGTTTTAGCTTACACGTATGAAAGCAAGGGAGAAATTACAACTGCAAATGAATTTAGAGCGAGTGCGCTTGCAGATATAAATAACGCGTTAGATACAGAGTTGGAAGAATTTACCAAACTTGAATACCTCTATCTAGCTGCAAATTACGAACGACAATTGGGCAATGTAGCCCAAAGTGACAATAGATTAACCGAATTAAGAGCAGCGATAAAAAACATTAAGGATGAAGGGTTAGCAGGCTTTGCTGGGTATTTATCAGAACTTTTAGAGCACACCAGCAAAATAGAGACTGGCGGGATTTTAGCGCCGAAAAAGCCCAAATAATGCGACTAACAGTCTTTAAGTGCACATTAAAGATGTTTGGCTATAATTAGCGAAGAATGAGCGCAAGCCAAGCTTTTACAGTCCGCTTGATTGCTTTGCTAGTTGCCATCACCACATACTGTTTCATAAGCATCTCGGATTGACCAACCAACCATTGTAGCAATAGTAGGTTCTTGCTTAACATACTGAATTATCATTTGATTAAAACTATCTTCCGACCATTCATGCAACTGTAAGCGCTCAACTCTAGATTTGGCAGTAACACGGTGTAAAATTTCATTGACCCACTTCATTTGCGATATTTTCGTTGCATCAGAAGTTTTTTCATCAGACCAAAAATCTCGAACCGCGATCGTTAAACGATGAGCCAATAGTTCGTAAAATTGAATTTTTTGCTTCGTGGTAAGTGAGCCTATTAGCTTTGGGTAATCGGATGATTTAATTTTATGCCTCCTTGGCAACTAAGCCTTGGTAACGGGATTGCTGTAGCGGATCTTGCATGTGGTAAAGTGAGCGCAGCCTAACGCCGCAATATGGGGCTGATAATAGCTTGCTAAAATGTGTAGCGAAGCGGAACCGGTCAAGCAGTCAGCAGTCCCGTCTTGAGCGACTTGTTAGCTGTATTTACTAATATATATCACCATTTAAATCTAATTGTGACTTATGAAGTAAAAATAACGCTACTTTTTTATATGAATTATTTAGATAAGATTGCCTATCAACCGAATGGCTTCGATTTAAATCTGCCCCTTCTAAAATCCATCTAGCCCCATCAAATGAGATCAATATCTCACCGTTATCTTTTGCCATTTTATCTTGCAATTCTTTTTCATTTAACAAATTCCAAAAATCTAATTGGTTAAGCAAAGATTTAAACTCAGCAAACTCGATTGGAGATAAATTAATAGATTTTGTTTCTACAGCATTACCCGGTTCATAGCCTCCTTTTCCATCTAGCCTTATGCCAGATAAACTAATATTGTCACCTTGTTTAGAAAGTGTAATAAAAATAGGATTATGAAATGTTCTTAACCAAGTAAATCGATATTGTTCTATCTCGCTACTGTCTGTTTTGCATAATGGATAAATATTAGCTGCATCCATTTGTTTTTGATACCAATTAGCAGCCAATTGATATACTCCACTGCAATTACTTTGGTGGAGTGACACACACCCACTCAAAAAAACAATAATAACAATGGTTAAAATCTTCACTTTGATGTCCTTATACAGCTAACGCCCGCATAAGTGGCGCATAAAAGCTTGGCTATAATTAGCGAAGAATGAGCGCAAGCCAAGCTTTTTGCGTCCTTTCTTAACGGCCTTGTTATGCCTTTGGTGGCACAATTTCAATTAACGAAACCTTCTGCTCTTTATCAAGAGAAACATTGACCAAAGCAGTGTGCCCTTTGTCAAAAGTTACTTTGTAATTTAAAACTAGTTGCTCTTTAAATTCACCAAAAGGTTTATAATATTGATACCTTAAATAGGTAGTGTTCTCTATAAATCCCAGCTTCTCTTGAGTGTTTTTCGGGGTTTTCAAGAAATAATCTTTGTAATCGAGAGGAAGCTGTTGAGAAAGATCCTTGCGAAAAACTTCTGTGTCACCACTATTTAAGAACTTTTTGAGCCATTGGGCTTTTTGAACAGATTCCTTTTCTTGCAACTCCCAAACCGAAGCATGGTTTTTAGCCATTATAGGAATATGTCTTTCAAATTCTTTTTTTATTGAGTCAACGGCAGATGACTTTAAATTGCTATTCGATATTACATAAAATACTCTAAAATAGGAGATATTTTCGTCAGATGGGCGAACATAACCGGGTTGAACACCAGAGCCATTTTCTTTGGTTATGCTTGGAATGTGATGCATAAAATAAGCAGGTGAATAATACATTAATGCCTGAGCAACTTGATCATTTTGCTCTTCATCAGGCAAAGCTTTTATTTCTATTAATTGCATATCCTTGGCTTGAAAATTACATCCAGCCATTAAGATAGTGAACAGTAATAAAATTAGTGATTTGCTTAAATGTGCCATGAGACTCCTTGAGGCATAACGCCCGCTTAACAGGCGCATAAAAGCTTGGCTATAATTAGGAACGAAGTGATGCAAGCCAAGCTTTTTTGCGTCCTTTGTTGAAGCGTTTGTTAGGTTGAGTTATGAATTATCGCCTGTAAACCACAAGATCTCGCATTTTGAACACATGTATAATATTGGTAAATCACTGCCATTTGTTTCTAAAGGCTTTGCTATAGGTTCATCACACTGTTTGCATTTGAATACACATTCAAAATCATTTTTCGAAGCCAAACACCCAAGAAAAAAACCGCTCAAGAATAGCGATATTATAAAAATAGCTCCCAATATTGCCCAATTAGTATCAAATAAACCAGTCTGATTAAAAATATATGTGAACAACGCAGCCAGCAGAACACCACCTACTGAATAAATAATAACTTTAGCATGTGCCTTCTCATGGAAAGCTGTCGCGTATTCAACTCTCATTGCCATCTCAACATAACAATTTAACATCACCCACAGGGTCGCTTTTATCCTGTCACAGGGGGTATGGTCGTTTTTCTAATTTTAATAGTGATAACAAATAAATAGAATATACGCCAGTGCTATTTTTCCTGAGCATCAGCTTTCTGTAATAGGGTTTGGTATGAAAGGTGAATATTGACGACCGCTTTTAGCTCAAAGTGCCTATCAGAAGATAGTCTAAATCCATTTAGCTAAACTGAATGACCAGATATGAGCTACTACAGCTAATCTGACAAAAAATATTTTGTTAACTTGGCTGACAAATTATTTTTTGTCAGCCAAGTATTTATACACAACAACTATTGCTTATTTCCCAGCAACAAACACTCGATACGACCATGGTGCTAGCGTTAACTCAGTATCAGTAGAAAAGCTCGCTTGGGTTTGAGTGAAATACTCAACATAGTTGCCGTGATACAAACTTTCGGAAAATCTAACCTTTTGCGGCTGTGCAGAAAAATTAAATACCGCAAAGAGCTTTTGTTGCTGATTCTGGCGCACAAAACTCAATACCTGATTTGCTTGGTTATTGGGTACATGCTGCATAGGTGCACCCCATTTACCATTCCACAATACAGAGTTTTGTTTTTTCAGCGTGAAGACTTGTTGGTATAAATCGCCAATTGGGTGTGGCTGCCAGTTAATTGGGTCACGCTCAAAAAATTCTAGGCGTTTGGCATTACCCGCTTCTTGGCCGTTGTAAATCATTGGCAGTCCTTCGCCAACAACAGACAACACGATTGAAGCAGGTAAAGCATCGGCAAATGCCTCAAACTGAGTCGCTTCCCACGCATTTACATCATGATTGCTTATATAAGTTAAACGCATGGACATAGGCGGATAATAACCAGTGTTCCACGAGTAATAATTGTATAAGGCGTTTACGTCTTTTTTGCCTTGAGCAATGTCATGCACGGCTTGCCACCAACTCCACGCATAAGTGGCGTCAAACGCTTGTTCGTGAAACTCTTTGCCTTCCCACTCTGCCAACATAAATACAGGTTTAATTTGTTCTAATTCGTGGCGAACATCAGTCCAAAATTGCAGAGGTACTAAACCAGCAGCGTCACAGCGGTAACCATCTATGCCGATATCTTCCACCCAATAACGCATAGCTTTAGCCATGTATTGGCGTAGCTCTGGTTGATTAAAGTCTAAGTCGATAATATCAGCCCAGTCATACCAAGGTGTTGAGGTAAAGTCTCCTTTATAATCGCGCTCGTACCACTCTGGATGATTAAGCTTCATCTCATTATCCCAAGCAGTGTGATTAGCCACCCAGTCTAAAATCACATACATACCGAGTTGATGCGCTTTATCAACAAAAGCTTTGAGATCTTGCTCTGTACCAAATTCTGGATTAACCGCAAAGTAGTCTTTAATTGAATATGGGCTACCCAAGGAGCCTTTGCGATTTACTTCACCAATTGGATGAATTGGCATTAACCAAAGGATATCCACACCTAATTTGTGCAAACGCTCTAATTGCTCTGTTGCCGCAGAAAAAGTACCTTCAGGGGTAAATTGACGGGTGTTAATTTGATAAATAACTGCGTCTTTTAACCAAGTTGGATGCTTAACTTTTACATAATCACTGACTTGATGTTTGTTGGATTGTGCTTGAGTTAATGTTTGTGATGTAACAGCACAACTGGCTAATACAGCAACAAACATCAGCACAAGTATTTGCCTTAAATTATCCATATTCCTATCCTCTTTTTATTATTTTTGCACTACAGCTGGCAAAATGCAGGTATGTGGCGAATACACTTACCTGCTTTGTAATTAGACTGGTTCGTTTGCTTTACAACACTTTAAATATTGCAGCGGTTTTACCGGCAAGTTTTAGCTGAATTTGCTGTTTCGACAACGAGCTTTGCTCAGCATTAAATAGTGGCTTAATTCGCTTAACATTTTCAGCTTCTAACCGAATTGTTTGTTGATTAGTTTGGTTATTAAACACCACCCAAATCGTTTCCCCTTGATAACTACGAGCAAATGCAAATACGTTATTTGCATCATCAGCTTTAACCACTTTGAAGTCCCCTAGCTGCAATGCAGTATGTTGGTTACGAATTTTAATTAGCTGTTGGTAATGCTGCTTAAGTGCCATGTTAGCTTTAACTACGTCAGCTTTGCGCTTGCTGCCATCTGGGTTAAATACTTCGTTTTGATACTGAATATCGTCCCACAACATAGGTTTGCGGCAATCAGGGTCATTTGCGCCCCACATGCCAACTTCATCACCGTAATACAACATAGGTGCGCCAACATAAGTCATTTGCAACACAGCAAAATATTTTTGCAAATGAATTTCGTCCGCGTTTGGTTTACGTACTTGATAAGCTGGGTTATTTGCCGCTTGCGAAGTACCGAAATAGTCGCCCCAATATCTAAAGTTACCAATACCACGGTTAACTATATGCGAGCCGATACGGTTTGAATCGTGGCTACCAAACAGGTTTTGCACAACATAAGCAACACCTTGTGGATATAAGTCACGCAGCTCAGCAAGTTTATCGGCAAATTCGCTGGCGTTAATATCCATGCCTTCAGGGTTAAACATAAATTCAGCGGCAGCAAAAGCAAAGTTGTAGTTCATTTCACCGTCGAACTCATCCCCTTGAAAATAAGGAATAACGTTTTCTGGTTTATCGACTATCTCGGCCGTTAAATAGGCTTCAGGGTTAAGTTGTTTTACATGTTTGCGCCAGTCTTTCCAAAAACCATGTGCTATGCAAAATGCCACATCTAAGCGCCAGCCATCGATACCGTACTGCGCGCCTTTACCTTTAGGATTCATCCAACGTTCAGTTGCGGCAAATACATAATCTTTCGGGCCTGCTACTAAACCATTTTCATCCTCTTTAAATTCGGGTAGCGATTTAACCCCAAACCAGCCTGCATAATCGAATTTTGTTCCGGCTTGTTTGTCATCAAAACTGGTTACGCTAAACCAGTCTTTATACGGTGATTGTTGCTGATGTTCGGCCAAATGTTGGAAAGCAAAACTATTAATGCCCATGTGATTAAACACGCCATCAAAAATAATGCGAATACCTTTTTGATGCGCTTTTTCGATAAGTTCTAAAGCTAATTCGTCCGCTTTAGTCCACACCCAAGTGTCGGGGTCGAGCGGATTTTCTTGCTGGATTAATTTACGGTCGCCTTCTGGATCTGGGCCAAAGTTTGGGTCTATATGGTGATAACTTGCACCATCGTATTTATGCAATGAAGGTGCATCAAATACCGGGTTTAAATAAATTGCATTAATGCCTAACTCAGCTAAATAATCGAGCTTATCTATCACGCCTTGTAAATCACCACCATAACGGCGGCGCAATAAATGCTTCCATAATTCTGGTTCACCATTGGCTTTTTCGTAACCTTGTAACTCGTACCAATCACTGCCCCAAGGATGAATTTGCCATTGTGCAGGCGGCTCAGCTGGGTCGGCTCCAGCTATATCTTCAACTTTTGGATCGTTCGACGGATCACCGTTGCGAAAACGCTCGGGAAAAATTTGATACCAAACGGCACTTTTGGCCCATTGGGGTACAAATTCATCATTGCTGATTTGATTAGCTGATTGCTCAGGAGTATGTGTTAATTGCATAGTGTTAGATGTTGTAGAACATGCGTTTAACAGTAAATTCGCAATTAATAGGGTAAGCACTTTTTTCATAAATTTACCTAGAGTGAACTTAGTTAAAAAGTGATAGTAAGTAAGCAAGGGTTACATTGCGGTTACCGTTTAAATTGGTCGGTATGAAAAACTGTGTTAAAAATGAACTAATACTGAAAACTGTTTTCAAAAAATAAATTTAGTTTTTACTAAGGGACATCACAAATGAATCAGCACGAAAAACTTAACTACGTTGAATTTGCCGCGTACGACTTAACCGCAACAAAAAACTTTTTTAGCTCGGTATTCGGCTGGGATTTTGTTGATTATGGCCCTGAATATACAGCTTTTAGTGACCAAGGGTTAGATGGCGGTTTTTACCAAGCAGATTTAGCCAGCAATAGCCAAAGTGGCGGTGCTTTGTTGGTGTTTTATAGTGCAGATATTCAAAGCACTTTTGCCAAAGTAAAACAGCATGGTGGCACCATAGTTAAAGATATTTTTGAATTTCCGGGTGGCTGCCGTTTTCACTTTTCCGAACCAAGTGGCAATGAGTTTGCAGTTTGGTCAGAGTTAGTGTCGGAGCAAAAATAAAAAACACTACTGACACTACGCTGTCAGTAGCCCCTGTTTAAGCTTCTTATTGTTGCTAGGTCATCAGTCAAACACCTAAGCAATAATTTTTAACTACGGAAAAGGAGCTTAAAATGACCTCTACAGTAATCGAATTTATCACCTACAAATTCAAATCAAATATTGATCAAAGCCAGATAGATCAAATGAATAACGAGCTAAATGCCTTTTTACTTGAACAGCCGGGTTTTTATTACCGCTCATTAAGTGAAGATGCCAATGGTCTGCAGCACGACATTATTTATTGGCATGATATGCAACAAGCTAAACAAGCGTCGGAAGCTTTTATGCAGTTGCCTGTTTGCAAGTTGATTATGGATTCTACAGTCGCAGACACTGTAAACATGCAATATATGCAGGTACTATCAGAGGTATCGACACTCATGAATGAACCAGCATAGTTAGCTGAAAATATAACACCATGCGAAAAGCCGAACGTCTCTTTCAGATATTAACTTATTTACGCAGCAAACGTGGCGTAGTCACTGCTGAACAATTAGCAGAAAACTTGCAGGTTTCGCAGCGCACTATCTATCGAGACATTCAGGCTTTATCATTATCTGGTGTACCGATTGAGTCGGAAGCAGGCATTGGCTACCGGCTCAAACCCAACTTTAATATGCCACCCATAATGTTCGACCAAGCTGAGTTAGAAGCGTTAATGTTGGGTGTGCGTATGGTGGAAAGTTGGAGCCATCAAGGCATGGCAACAGCGGCATCTTCAGCGCTTGCCAAAATTCATGCTGTGTTACCCGAGCAGTTACATCATAAAGCGACAAGCCAACCCGAATGGTTAATTATTCCTAAATTTGTTTCAAAAGATTACCAACAAACCAGCGAACAAATATCCAAAGCAATTAAACAAAAACTTGAATGCAATCTGCATTACCAAGATGAAAACGGCAATAAAACCAACCGTACTATTTGGCCGCTTGGCATGATCTACTGGGGTAAAACCTGGACTTTAGTTGCCTGGTGCAAAAAACGCGAAGATTACCGCATGTTTAGGTTAGATAGAATTGAGTCGATTTGTCTAAGCGAACAAGTTTTTGTACCGACTGAAGATATTAGTTTGGAAAATTATATTAATAAGTGCCGTGAGGCGTATGGTTAAAAATCTAATTTAACACAGCTCTTCAAGTCGCGGCTTTCAAGCGCATTTTGATTTACATGATTAATTAATTGTGGGAAAAACTCTAAAAATAGCATTTCTAGTTCGTCATAATGACACTGGATATCTTCAACGGCACCTGAAAAATTATTAGTAAAACGAATGCGTTTAGCTATGTTATCCAGTGCTCCGCCTATACCTGTTAGCGTTTCATACTCTTTAAACCAATCATTTTTGATCATGCTATTGATAACATTTTGCATTCTACACGGCATATCAGGAATACGTTTATGCAAAAGTTGATAGCTATTTTGTTTAAACACTGCCAATGGTTCTTGGTTGAACAGCATCCAATTTTTAATCAGGAAGTGATCAAATACTACGTCAATCGCAATACTCGCGAATCGTTTACGCGGTTTGGAAAAATACCCTTTAGCTTGCTTAATTGCCAGGTGGTTATCTGTAAATTTATCGACTAAATAATGATTATCTAATGCTTTTTTCACTGTAACCGGCATATGCTTTACATCCCTTTTACCACCAAAATCTCCTAGAAGATTGCCAAAATGAGAGTCTGCATTTGGCTGAGCTAAGTAAAGGTGCGCTAGATAGTTCAAGGTAATTATCTCTATATTTGATGGGATTCAGACCAAATCCTAAGTTCATCTAAAATACTCAGTGCGGTTTTACCAAAATCAGTTAATTCGTAAGTTACAGCGACAGGTCTATCACTTATCACTTTTCTAACGACCATCCCCTCACTTTCTAATTCCTTCAGGCGTTGGTCGACCATTTTTTTGCTAGCACCACCAAGCATACGAGTTAAGTCATTAAACCTCACTGGCTCGTCTTTCAGGTGGTAAATAATGGAACCCTTCCACTTTCCGCCAATTAAACGCATGCCTTTTTCAATAGCACAAGGTTCAGTGCATGCGTTTAAAACTTTTTTCCTGCCTTTACTATCTGTTTTTACGACACTTTCCACTCTTTTACCTCACAAATTAACTAGGTTACTAAAAGTATACTAATTGATTACCTAAATCAGGTAACTAATATATACCACACATCAACTGAGTTTGAGAGTGTTTCTCTTACTTGTTTTGACAGAAACTTAATTTGGAGTTGTTTTATGAGCACGACTGATTCGAAGAACGTATTAATTATTAATGCCCATCAATATTACCCATTCTCACAAGGTAAGTTAAATGCAGCTTTAATTGATAAAGCGATAACCATACTAGATAGCAAAGGTTATAACACTCGCGTAGTTACCATGAGTGACGAATATGATATCGACGAGCAATTAGCCCATCACCAATGGGCCGACATTGTGTTTCTGCAATCACCAAGCAATTGGATGGGCGTTCCTTGGTCATTTAAAAAATATATGGATGAAGTTTATACCGCAGGTATGGGTGGTGCTTTATGTGTTGGGGACGGCCGCAGTGAACAAGCGCCAAAGAAAAACTATGGTACGGGCGGCACCTTAACCAATACCAAATACATGATGTCACTTACCTTTAATGCGCCGGAAGAAGCATTTAACGATGCAGACGAGTTCTTTAATGGTAAATCAATCGACGACTTAATGTTCCCTATGCATATGAATTTTAAATTTTTTGGGATGAAGCCAATGGAAACCTTTGCTTGTTTTGACGTGATGAAAAATGCCGATGTCGAAAATGACTTTAAACGTTTTGAAGCGCACATCCATAAACATTTTTAACCTGAAGTCTGGATAAAAAATTTGCTAATGCTCTGTAATTTATAGCAAAGTTTATTATTAACTATTCTAGGGGCTATTTATCCAGAGTTTAGGTTTCTTAGGAGGCTAAGATGAACATTGAATATACCAACAAATTGCATGCTGGTGCTGACTTCCCTGTAATTGAAGCAAAGTTACTAAATGGTGAAGTGAAAAAACTGTCTACACCTGAAAATGGTTTGGATTGGAAAATGCTTGTGGTTTACCGAGGCCAGCACTGTCCTCTTTGTACGCGATACCTGAACCAATTAGAAAGTGCGAAAGACTTACTTGCGGAAACGGGTGTGGATTTAATCGCAGTTTCTGGCGACAGTAAAGAACAACTAGAAAGTCATATGGATAGACTTGATGTTACTTTTCCAATTGCCTACGGCCTTACTCTTGAACAAATGAAAGAGCTTGGCTTGTATATATCAGATCCAAGATCACCCGAAGAAACGGATCATCCATTTGCTGAACCGGGACTGTTTGTTGTTAACAGTGAAGGTAAAGTGCACGTAGCGGATATTTCGAACAACCCGTTTGTAAGACCAGAAATTCAGTCATTGATTAGTGGCCTAGGATGGATACGCAATCCAGCTAACAATTACCCTATACGTGGTATGCATAAATAGACGCGCTAATGTTACTTATTACGAACCTGAAACGGCAATATTAGTTTGAAAAATTATATTAATGAGTGCCGCGAGGCGTATGGTTGAGAAAACAAGTGCTTGTTTTCTCAAGCGCGGTTTGACTTGCCACCAGCTCAAGTTTATAACTTAGTGCAAGCTTCTTTACATTCAGACCATGCCAATGCGTAAAATTTTAACTACATTCCTATGCCTAGCTTCTATCAATTCTAACGCCGCTAGTTTTGTGCAAGATTTTACTGACGCGGCACTAGAACGAACAAGCAAACAAATTACCTATGATGGCTCATACATCGCAATTCCCTACCCCAACGGCGACGTGCCAGCACATATTGGTGTGTGCACTGACGTAGTTATTCGCAGTTATCGAGCGCTTGGTATAGATTTGCAGCGTTTAGTCCATGAAGATATGCGAAGCAACTTTAATCTCTATCCATCAAAACGTATTTGGGGATTAACTTCAACCGACAAAAATATTGACCACCGCAGAGTACCAAACTTACAAACTTTTTTTGCGCGTAATGCGGTCGAATTAGCGATCACGAACGATAAAGAAGATTATCAACCAGGGGATTTAGTTACTTGGATGTTGCCAGGCAATTTGCCACATATAGGCATAGTATCAAACAAAGTATCACCTATTACTGGCAACCCGCTAATTGTCCATAACATTGGTGCGGGGCCAAAACTAGAAGATATGTTATTTGCATATAAAATAACCGGCCATTTTAGGTATGAACCCGCCAGCTATAAGCAGCCAACCGAAGAAAGTTAGCAGCTTGGATTCTCCCCCTAAAATTATCGTTGCATTTTCATTAGTCTAGGCTTAAGTTTATGAAAATATTTAATTTAAAACTAATTGGAATGGCGTTGATAGACTCAACACTGAAAAGTTTTATACGCACTTCTGATTATTAAGCAGTTAAATTCTTAGGGAAATATCGCTAGTGGATCTGACAAATATAGATAGCAAAATATTGCTTGGGATAATAACGCCAATCCTATTAGCTGTCGGCTATTTTTATCGCGCAAGAAAAGAGAATATAAAAAACAGAAAGATAGCCCTTTATATCCTTCTTGAAATCTGGCATCGAATTTCTGTTTTTTACAGGAAGGACTTCGATGATGTGTTTGAGCAAATAATTGGAGAAATAAAAAGGCAGTTTCCGAGTGAAAATATTTCAGAAAGTGAAATTAATGCTTCTAAGGCTCACTTCACTCCGATATTAATGGAGACTGTAAGAGGGATTGCTCTTTCCGACTTAGATGGTTACCAAGAAAGATATCAAGAAGCTATTTCGCTCATATCTTCAGATGATCCAATTTTTGCATATAAAATTAGCTCGGCCAGTAAGACAAAGAAGTTCCTCAAGTTTCTTGACTCGTATCTAGAAAAATCTCTAGCCCCAATTGAAGAAAATGACATTGGTAACGTGCTATCTCAATCGCTAAAATCTCATATGACCAAGCATGCCGAACTTGATTCCATAAAGGATCTCGAGTCAGATATTCGGAGACTTTCCTTTAAGGTTGGGCTTTCCACCTATATGTCATCAGCTTTGCTTATAAGGAAACGGAGACGTAATTTGGCCAAAATAGCGAGTGGAGAAGTGGAACATTTGGTTGTAAATGTATTGGCGCCAGCAATGAAAGAATTTAACAATTCAATCCAGCTGACCGCGAACACACCGGCTGATTGAGGCGTTAGATATCACAATGAACGGAGCTGAAATTATAATTTCCAATGCGCTTTTGCTGGGTGCGCTATGTTTTCTATTAAAGCTTTGGATCGAAAAAAGGTTGAGCTTATCCTTAAATGAAAAGCTGGAGAAATTTAAAAGTGAACTAGCTAAAGAGGTTGCAAAGTCATCTGTTCAGCAAACACATAATTACGCTAAAAAACTCGAAATATGCGCCACGCTAAACGAATTAATGACTGAAGCTGATTTTGAGTTAAAAATGCTCTATTTCAATGTCGCATCTAAACATTATAAGAGCATCGAAGAGCGGAATAAAAATTTTGCTGAAAAATATCTTGAAATAAACGCTCTTTTACATAAAAACGAACTTTATATTGAAGACGAAATTATCGCTATGGTACACGAAGCATATCGACCAATATTCGATATCGTATCAAATGTAATGGGTAGCGGTGACATAGCGCATTACGAAACATTAAAGCTGTCTGGCTCTATGGACAGCGTTAGCAAAAAGGCTGAGACGCCGAGAAAAACAGTAATAGCAAGGCTTAAAGAGATTTATGGTATCAATACCTAACAAACGCCTGTTGGTCGGGCGTTGTTTTCAGATAAACCATAGTCGTTATGAAACTAAATCACTATGCATCCAAAGCAATAATGAATGAGACGTACAAATCAAGCTAAGTCTTATTCAAATAAAAACTTCAGAGGTAGCCAAAAATAAATCTCAGCTACCTCTGATATATCTAGTCAGACAGGTTTTACCAACAACTAACCATGACTCACAACAATCAATCTTAAAGCATCTAATTTAACCCTAGCTTGGGCTAAATGTTCTTCTAGCGATTTTTGTTGTTGCAGCAAAGACTCTAATTCGATTGGGCGAATATTTGGGTTAACCGCTTTAAGCTCAGTTAAACGGCTAATTTCTTCACCTAATTGTTTAGCAACCTGCTCTTTTGCTGCATCAATAATAGCGACTGATTCAGCAGTCGCTTTTTGTTCAGCTTGCTGAATTAACTCATGCACTTGTGGCTGCAAGGCAGTTGCTAATTGTGACGCTACTTGTTTATTTACTGGTTTTAACTGCTTGTTTAAGCCATCAAAACCCACTTTTGCAGCTAAGTTATTACCAGCTTTATCTAGCAATAATCGAATTGGGGTTGGTGGTAAAAAACGCCCCGGTTGTAATTGTTTTGGTGCGCTAGTTTCAACAACATAAATTAACTCTAACAAATAAGTGCCTTCTGGCAACGCTTTGTTGTTGAGAATACTTACGGCGTTGTTGCCCACTTCACCACCGGCGATCATTTCAAAGCAGCCTTGCACCATAGGGTGATCCCAGCTGATAAAACGCACATCTTCACGTGATAACGCGGTTTCACGATCAAAGGTAATTGTCATGCCATCGTCATGCAATTCCGGGAAATGCGGCTCTAACATATGCTCGGTTGGATTAACCGCTATACATTGTTCACCTTTATCTTCTTGCGATACGCCGTACACATCAAATATTTGCAGCATAAAAGCAACTAAGCGAGTGTCGTCGTCCATTTCTTCAATTTGCTCAGCAATGGCTGCACCATCAAAACCTTTTGAATTCAGCTCTAATAAAATATCGCGGCCTTGCTCTAGCTGAGTATTTAATTCAGTAATTTGTGTTTTTGCTGATTCAATTAAACCGCTGATTTGGCTTTGTTCATATTGATTTGTCGCTAGCGCTTGCAATAATTCGGCTTGCTGTTGCTCAAATACTTTAATCCCTGCAGGGCAAGTATTGGCATAGGCGTTAACACCATGGTGCTGCCAGTTAAACAAAGTTTGGCTGGCTGAGTTAACAAAATATGGAATATGTATTTGAATATCGTGGCGCTGACCAATACGGTCTAAACGGCCAATACGTTGCTCTAATAAATCAGGGTTTAGTGGAATATCAAATAAAACTAAGTGACGAGCGAATTGGAAGTTACGCCCTTCTGAGCCAATTTCCGAACAAATAAGTAACTGACAGCCTTCGTCTTGGTCGGCAAACCAAGCAGCGGCGCGGTCACGCTCAACTATGCTCATGCCTTCGTGAAAAACAGCAGCATTTAAACCAAACTTAACCCGTACAGCTTGCTCTAAGGTTAACGCCGTTGATGCACGCGCGCAGATAATTAAAAACTTTTCATGTTTGTTTTCTTTTATCAGCTCGGCTAAATATTCAACTCTAGGGTCAACTTTCCACCATTCAATATCACCACTGATCGCACTTTCGTATAAAAACTCAGGGGTTAATAATGGCGCAACCGTTTTAGCCGATGCATCATCAGGGTGGCGGCTTAACCACCAGTCAGCCGCAGCTTGATATTCTGATGGTAACTCCATTTCTACCGGCAATACACAACGCACTGGGAAACCTTTAACTGATGCACGCGTATTACGGAATAACACGCGACCTGTGCCATGTTGGTCAATCAGTTTTTTCAACTCGGAAATTTGTGTTTCGGATAAATCTTCATTACTGGTGATTTGTTTCGCTTGCTCGGCTATTTGGCTATAACCCGCTTCTTCGGCAACAAATTTGTCGTAGTCGTAAAAACGTTCTGGGTCTAACAAACGTAAACGCGCAAAGTGGCTTTGGTGGCCAAGTTGGTCTGGTGTTGCGGTTAATAGCAATAAACCAGCACAAATGCGTGATAGTTTTTCTACCGCTAAATAAGCAGGGCTTGCGCCATCTGGGTGCCAGTCTAAGTGATGCGCTTCGTCAACTACCACTAAATCCCATTGTGCTTGGCTTGCTTGTTCTAAACGTTTGTCAGAATCTGCCAACAATCCTACTGGCGCAATAATTAGCTGCTCAGTTTCAAATGGGTTTTCTTCGGATGAATCGTATTCGCCACATCTTTCTTCATTAAAAATCGCGAACTGTAAATTAAAGCGGCGCAGCATTTCGACCAACCACTGATATTGCAAACTTTCTGGTAATAAAATAAGAATGCGCGAAGCTCGGCCAGTTAATAGCTGCTGATGAATTATCATGCCTGCTTCAATGGTTTTACCTAAACCGACTTCGTCAGACAATAAAACCCGAGGCGCAACACGACTACCGGCTTCTTTAGCTATATGTAGCTGATGAGGAATAAGCGCAGTACGTGCGCCCGCCAACCCAACTAACGGATGGGTTTGATATTCGTATTGTAGTTTGCGTGCTTCGTATCTAAGTGTGTACCAGTCGTTGCGGTCGATTTGTGCTGTGAATAATCTATCTTGTGGTTTATTAAATTTAAGATGGTGATTAATACGCGTTTCAATAAGTTGCTCTGGCTCGTTATTATCTGAACGAATGCCTAGGTAAATATTTAAACCATCTTCGTTGATAACCTGCTTAACCTCTAGGCTCCAACCTTCAGCACTTTCAACATTGTCACCCGGATTAAAACTTACGCGGGTTAAAGGTGCACTGCCAATTACGTATTCTCTTTGGTCGCCTGATGCGGGAAATAACATGGAAATACGACGACCATTTAAGGCAACGACTGTGCCTAAACCTAAATCTGATTCTGAATCACTGATCCAGCGTTGTCCTAATGCAAATTCGCTCATTAGTTTTTCTGTCTCCTCTTTGAAGGGCGCGTATGTTACCCAAAGCGCTGGTCGCTTTCATCACAAATGTATTAATTTTCTTGGTTTTTTCGATACACCTCGATTTCACCATCATTTGGGTTACGTAAATTAGGTACTACATACAAAACAAGATGGTGCAAAGCTATTACAAAAAAGCCAACCAAGTATATTAAAGGTAGCAGGTCATTTGGTTTTACGGCATATACATGATGCAAATAACTCAGTGCCGCAATTAAATAAATTGATTTGTGCAGGCGAAACCACCAAACACCTAACAATAATCGCGCAGTATTGAATGAGGTTGCAGCCAATAAAGCTAACAGAAAGAGTGCAATCCAGCCGTAGGGAATAAAATCGCGCTCGAATATTTCTAGCCAAACAAACTGCCAATCCCAATCCATTTCTAACCACAAATACACAGTCACATGAACTAATGCATAAAAGAAACACCATAAACCTAACTGTTTGCGCTGACGAATTAAAAAATTCCAGTCTGCCATGCGTTTGCCAAACTTTAACTGCCGAGACGATGCGAGCCAACAAAACCAATGACGAAGTGGTGCTATCGCTAAGGTGAGCAGTAAACAAATCATAAATATGTGTGCTGAATCATGAATGAGTGTGGCAAACGGGTTATAAACTTCCGTCCATCCGACAACAACAGAAAATAAGTAGATGGCAGGGAGCAAACATACAATAAATATGAATAGCGAAAACTTCTGATGATACTGATTTAGTTTAAATACAATATTCATCAGTAGTCCTTAGTTAAATCCATATTGCGATACAAAGCGGAAACTTGGTCGGCAAAACCGTTAAACATTTGTGTGCGCACTTTTTTCAGTTCGCCTAATCTAACTTCTTTGCGTTGACTCCACCTTGGGTGGGCAACTTGTGGATTCACATTGGCATAAAAACCATATTCACTTGCCGCGATTTGATTCCAACTAGTTACAGGTTGGTGCGCAACCAAGTTAATTTGGCTAATGGCTTTAATACTTTTAAAACCATATTTCCACGGCACTAATAATCTAACCGGTGCGCCATTTTGTTTTGGTAAATCGTCTCCATACATGCCAGTGGCCAACATGGTCAGTGGATGCATGGCTTCATCTAAACGTAAACCTTCGGTATAAGGCCAAGGCAAAACATCACGCCTTTGATTGATCATTTCACTAGGCCGAAACGTGCCGACAAATTCAACAAATTTAGCTTCTGCAGTTGGTTCAACTAGCGCCAATAAATCTTTAAGCATAATGCCGTGCCAAGGCGCAACAAACGACCAACCTTCAACACAGCGCAGTGGGTAAACTCTGTCTACGCGCTCCAATTGTTTGAAATCGGCTAAATCAATAACCAGTTCTTTTTTAACCAAACCACTAATCTTAATTTGCCAATTATCTGTTTGGAAATCTTGGGCAATTACATGCACTAGCTCTTTGTTACTGCTAAATTCATAGTAGTTGTTATAACGTGTCGCTTTGGATTGCGGGGTTATGTGTTTATTAGCACCAGCCAATACTTCTGGTGCTAATAAACCAAATGCAACGCAAGCTCGAATAAACTGACGTCTATTAAAATAAACTTCTGCAGGCGTCGTTTGTTGCATAACTAGTCTCGAATGGATTGCAAATACAAAATCACGGATTCAATTTCTAGTCCATTTAGTTGATCACCCCAAGGTGGCATTTGCCCTGAACGCCCCACTCCTTGACCACCTTTAGTGATAATCAGGCGCAAATAATCGTCAGGTACTCGACTGGCGGTTAAATCGGCTGGCGGCGGATTCTTAATAACCTTAGCCATACGGCCATCCCCTTCACCATATTTGCCGTGGCAAAGTTGGCAGCGACTAGAGAATACTTCCTGACCAACCTTTTTGGTGGCTTTTTTCATATCCGGCAGTTTAGCCAATAATGCGTTGGCTTTTGCTTGATCTTGCCTGAGCAATAATACAAAGTTCACCACTGACTCAATTTGAGTCCATGTTAAGTCGTTACCCATAGGTGGCATTAAGTTCGATGTGTAGCCAAGACTGCCGCCATAAACAATGATTTTATGCACAGTTTCTCTATCGGTTGGATATTTAGGTTTCATTAAATTGGTATTTGGGTAATTTTTAAGTTTAATCGGCAATAAACCATCACCCATACCGGCGCTACCATGGCATAAACTACAGCGCTGATAATACACTTCAGCGCCTTTATTCAGGTTTGGAGTTGGGTCTTCTCCGTTTGCAAACAAGGCCATAGGCCAAGCAACAAACAACCAGCACCCTAAACGCAGAAATTTCATGGTTATTCCTGTACTTCTATAACCATCTGCATATTTGGATGGATAGCACATTCAACATCTACAGTGCCGGCTTCTTCAAACACAACATCACGCGAATCGTTTTGCGGAAACGAACCTAAGTCGAATAGCTTAGCGTCGCTTAAACTAAACACATTGTGAAAAAAGGGATCAAGATTAACAAATTTAACTGTGTCACCTTTTTTAATGGTGATTTTTTCGACCGTAAACTCTTTGTTTTTTTGACCCACTTCGTGCTCAGCTGCGGCCACGTTAAAACTAAATAATGTGATAAAAAATAGAATGAATTTTTTCATGATTTTTCTCCTGGCTAGGACAATGGTTGTTTTTTACAAAGGCAAAACTGGCAATGTAAAAGGCTTAGGCTCTGTGGTTAACGCTTGCAAAAATGCGACTAAATCGCGTTTTTCTTGCTTGGTTAAATTGAGCGCTTTCATATTGGGAGATAAATTAGTCGTCACCTCGCCACCTTTGGCGTAATGCTCAACCACTTCTTCTAGGGTTTTCGCACTGCCATCATGAAAATAAGGTGCTGTTAAGGTTGCGTCTCGAATGGTTGGTGTTTTAAACGCGCCTTTCATCAAGCGTAATGGTTTTTCGGTGTAACGTCCCATATCAGCATTTTCATGTCCCCATGAAGCTAAACCTATGTTATGGAAACCATTGTCAGTGAAATTAGGCGCAGAATGGCATACTTCACAATTGCCTTTTTCAGGATCGACAAAAATTTTAAAGCCGCGTACTTGTTGTTCAGTCATGGCTTTTTTATCTCCTTTTACCCAAAGGTCAAAAGGCGAATTTTTGCTCACCAGTGTGCGCTCAAAACTTGCGATTGCTTTTGAAACTGTCTCTTCATTCACACCTTCGCCAGGAAAGGCTTTTTCAAAATGGCTTTTGTAAACCTCATTGGTGCGTAAAAAGCTCATCAACTGGCCAATATTCATGTTCATTTCAACATTTGAGCGCATTGGGCCCATGGCTTGATCTTCTAAAGTTTTTGCCCGTCCATCCCACATTTGAATCGGGTTGTAAGCTGTATTGACCACAGTTGGACTTGCTCTTCCCAACACCTTACCTAAAAAACCTTTAGCGGTTGCTAGGCCATCAGACCAACCAAAGAGTGGACTATGGCAAGTTGCACATGACATTGTGCCTTCACCACTCATACGTGGGTCAAAAAACAACATTTTGCCAAGCTCTACTTTGGCTGGTGTTAACGGATTATTTTTCGGTACTGGTACTTCGCCAAGTAGCCATTCTTGTAGTGACGGGTGTCCGGCCTGATAAACATATTTATCAGCCGCATAACTTGCGGGTACAACAAAACCAAGCAAGATACAAATAAGGAGCAATTTGTTTTTCATTTTTACTGGCCTGCTTTATTAAAATGAGACACAGCTTTTTTCATGTCCTTAGAAACTGCGCTCAGCGTTTCTGATAAGTGTTCCAAATCCTGTACACCGTTTAGGGTACTTTGCGCAAGGTCTGCCAGTGTATGGCTATTATTAGAAATTTGTTCGAGTGAACCATGTTGTTGATGACACACATGTTTTACCGTGTCTATTTGCTGCAATGTGCTGTCGGCATTCTCCAACGCTTTTTGCGCAGAAGCAGCTGTGGTTTCTATATCCCCCACATTTTCAACAACCAAATTGTTTGCACTATCCAAAGCGGTAACTGTATCACTTACCGTCGTAGTCATTTCGCTGGCTAAATTCGATATTTCATTAACCGCTTCATTTGACCTTTGCGCTAAACCTCTTACTTCATCGGCAACAACTGCAAAACCACGCCCCTGTTCGCCTGCACGAGCAGCTTCTATCGCTGCGTTTAATGCAAGCAAATTGGTTTGTTCAGAAATTGCGCGAATGGTTTGAGTAATTTGTGAAATCGTTTCTGCGGAAGCTTGCAACATTTGCGTTTTATCAACCGCAAGTTGCATGGCTTTTTGAAAACACTCGAAGCGACCTAAAGCAGCATTCATAGTTTGGCTAGCATGACGGCAAGCATCAGCGGTTTCAGCGGATGCTACTTCACTTATCTGCAATGATGTTTGCACCTGTTGAGCCCCAGCGAGAAGGCTAGCAACTAGCTCTACTATCGACTCAACGCTGCTTTGTAACACATCCGCATTGTCCGCAGAACTTGTCGCCGATTTACTAATTTGTTGAGCATTGTCATCTAGCTCACGAGATTCTTGGCAAATACTATTTACAATTGTCTGTGTTACTTGTGTTGCATGCTGCAACGCCCGCACAGTTTTACCAAGCTCGTCGTCACCTTGGACAGTATATTGAAAACTTAAATCACCTTGAGAGAAGCGCTCCATTCCGTTATTTACTTGACGAAGTGGCACCAACAATAGGTTATTAAAGTAGCGAGCAACTAAAACGCCAAAAATTACCGCTATAGCAATAAATATCAGCATGAATTGAATAAACTGCATACCTTCTTGCTGGTTTTTCAGCGCTAATTCAGCAATTTTGGTTTGTTCGTCACGCAAAATAGTTTGTGATAACTCGACTATTTCAGTAACTGAATCTGTGATTTGATTAACGATTTCATAAGCTTCACCGTCGTTATTGCGTTTAGCCGCTGAAACAATTTTTAGCAACGAAGGTTTAACCGACTGCAAAGCATCAACAAGTTGTGTAACTTTGGCATTACCTTTAAGGGTATTAGATAAAAGTTGCAATTGTTCATCAACCACGGATGAAGCTTTAATCGATGCTATGGCTTCGCGGCGAATATCTGATTTTTCATCAGCGGCAATCAAGGCTTGAATATTTCTATCCAACTGCATGATTGCCAACATAGCGGTTGACGCGCGATCTTGGCTCAACTCTGATTGAGTCAGTTGCTCGGTAATTAACAAGTTTTGTCGATAAATTGTCGTACTCGCGAGCACAGCTATTGCCAGAACAATCACAATAAAAATTCCGGACAACAACGCCAGTTTATATTTCCACGACAGTGATAATAACCAGTTCAATTTACTTCTACTTTTCTTACTAACCTGTAGCAAGTGTAGAACAAGCTTTTTACATTTGCTTAATTTACGTACAACCAAATTTAGCTCAGCTTGCAATCATGAGTACAACGGATACCAGCAAATAAGGTTGCAGATAAATTTTATTAAAACGATAAAGTGCGAAGACAGCCACATAACCACAATGCCAACATTGAAATGTCAGCCTGTGCCGCCAATACTATTTAGCATCTTGTTAGGAAAACAGTAATAGAGGTATTTCAGATGAAAGTTTTAACCTACACATTATCAAGCCTTGCTTTAGCTATTGGATTAGCAGCATGTGGCTCTTCTAGCGTTGATATTTCAACGGGCGGTGATGACGACACTGCACAATTTTCTCTAAGCGTTTCAGATGCCGCAGTTGAAGGTGCAACCGAGGTTAATATATTCGCCACCCAAGTTACTTTACGTAGCGCTGGCGGTGAAGACACAGTTTTCGCAACTTTAGATGAAAATGATCAGCCAATTAAAATTAACTTATTAGATTTCCAAGGTAGCCAAGCTTATCAATTAATCAGCAATGAAGAAGTCGACCTCGGCAATTACGAATGGCTACGCATTGATGTTGTTAATGGTGACGAAAATGACTTAACCAATACCAGCCATGTGGTATTTCCAACCGAAACTCGCCCGTTAGTTGTTGAGCGCAAAGGCAATGATGGTGTTGGTGAAATTCAGTTAGATGGTTTTAATTTAAACCAAGGCATTAATGAATTTGTTGCCGAGTTTGATTTAAAACGCTCATTGGTTGACCCAAAAAATCCAAACGACGACAGCATTAAACTAAAACCACGTGGGGTACGTTTACAAAACTTAACCGATGCAGCTAATTTAATGGTGACGGTTGATTCAGCGGTAATCGGTACTTGTGAATCAGACTTTGCAGCTTCTGCATCTGAATTAGACAGCAGTTTTGGTCACAGCGTTTATGTTTATTCATCTGGTACAACTGCGGATAATGCGTTAGATATTAATGCAGATGATGATTCTGTCAGCATGAGTCCTGTTGCAACCGCTAATTTAACTATGGATGATGTTTCTGGCGATTATATGGCGGAAATTGGCTTTTTAGGCGAAGGAAATTATGCTCTGGCTTATACCTGTTTATCGCATTTAGATGACGCTGAAACAATAGACGATGAAGTTGTTGTTTATGCTTTCAAAACCAGCATTGACGTAACAGGTGATGCAAGCACAAGTGTCATTAGCAATGACGTTGTTTATGTCGCACCAGTTGTTGAGGCAGCAGAATAAAACTTACGCTTCGATAACTTGATTAAACTTCTTTGACATTTTGATGGGTAGAGATCTTAATCTCTACCCATTTTTTATAGGCTTTTTCTATAGATTAAGCTAATGACTGTTTAGTTACCCAAACACTATTTTCTTCACCTTGTTTAACTCTTTTAGCAGTCTGTTTAGCAAAATAATAAAACAGTGCGGCTAAAACAATTGCGACCAGTTCTAAGACTATATCTGACAATGAATCTGCTGGCCAAATAGCTAAACTTGGCAACATTAATGCGATAACTGAGTTTGCCGGAATAGCTAAACAAGTGATCACCAATAAACGCAAAATAATCACCGCACTTTTGGCTGCACCTTGCAGATAAGCGCTGAGCATGCAAGCAAAAAACACTGCGTAATACACCCACATGTGCGCGTAGTTCAGTGCATCTGTATAAGCTTTTATCCATTTAGCCGATGCAAAACAGGCAGCAACCGCCAACATAGAGCCCAAACAAATACCAACTGTTGCACTGGCCATCCACCTAACATTACGCGCTTGTTCTGGGCCTTTTTTATTGCGGCGTTTTTCTAACCACAATAAATTGCCTGAGTAGAACAAAAACGCCCCCATAATGCCTAATACAAAATAAACCCAACGCCCCAGCTCACCACCATAACTACCAAAATGCAGGGCGAAGAAGGTAGCAACAGTTCGAACCCATACACCTTCTGGCGCAGGGTTGAGTGTACTGCTTAAAATTTGCTGCGAATAAGGCTGAATGAATACATAGTCATGCACTGGGCCGCGCATAGTCGAGTTTTCATCAAATACCCCCACTCGAATGGTTGCGCGCGGTGTGGTTAAGTTGCCATAGTTCATCGACAATATTTGATGTTCCGGCGCGATTGTTTTGGCTATATTTTGCAGCTCAGCAACACTGGGGACATTCTCTAGTGTGTATTCAACTTTAGGTGGTGCTGGTCGAGTGAATAAAGGCTGTTCACCATACACTATATGCTCTAGGCCATCATATAATTGGTCGTGAAAGGCAAATACAATAACAGTTAAACTTATCACTATATGAAATGGCAAACTCAAAATACCCACAGCATTGTGAGCATCTAACCAAAATCGGCTCGAAGTTTTGTTTTGGCGCAAACTAAATAAAGTTTTAACTAAAGTTGGCAATAAGAAAATCACACCAGAGACTATAGCTAAAAAATACAAAAAGGATGCTATACCCAGTACATATACACCTAATTCTTCGTGGCCAACTTCACCAAATATACCAGCGGTTCTGTGCAACATATCTACCAAGTCAGCTAATACGCTTGGCTCTGCTACTTGGCTAACTAACTGACCATCTTGGTCAAAACTCGCTTGTCGAACAACACCAGCTAAATTGAGTTCTCGGTCTGAACCTTGTTCAAACCACTCCATCGGCGCTTTATCAGCATGATCAAAATTCAGGGTAAAACCTTTTTCTGCGTCTGGGTATTGTGCAACCGCTTGGGCAATTAAATCGTCATATTGGTGAGTAGCAATTGGCGCTAAAGCTTCTGATGGTGGAGTCATCCATTGATTTATTGCATCTTTAAACATGGTTAGTGAACCAGCGTAAAAACCAATAAACAATACCATGCCGCTAATAATACCAGTCCAAATATGTAAGGATTGATAAATTCGTAATATATCGCTTCTAACTTTCATCTGCTTACCTCAACAAAAAGAGCGCTGCATAGGCCAACACATTTGCCCCACCCAAGTACATCCAAGCTTGTTTGCCGTTATTAAACAAATAAACAAAGCTCATTATCGGCAACCAAATAGCTGGCGTGATCCACATATTAAATTGCACTTTGCTGTCAGCGGTTATGCCACCTGGGCCATACCAAGCAAAACAGCCAACCAGCGCAAATGAAAAAGTTAACCCGAGTAATACACCCGCTAGGGTTTTACTCCACCAATCTGGTTGAATTTTTTTATCTCTGCTCGCCATATTAGTGTGTCCTTTTAAATAAGCTTACAAATGGCATGCAAGTAAACACCAGCATGTTCATTGCTAACCAACCAAAAATAGCTGAGGTTGTGGTAAACACTGCTAGTTCACCACCCAAAGCAACTAGCTGCAGTGATAAAGCTACATAGCGCCAAGGTTTTATCGCCAAAGGTTTAGTTAACCACAGCTGATTTTTATGGCTGGCGTAAATAAGTGCCGCACTGGTGCAAATCAATAAAAAATAAACTCCGTGCCAAATCATCATTATGTCTCCATGGATAAGTGATTTCTTTGTTGCTGCTGAAGCAAAAAAACTGTGTTGCCACAAAAAGCGGCAACACAGTTGGTTTAGGGCCTGTTTATCTTTCGAGTGCAATTTTGCAGCAGTTTGTTTGGTATTTATCCAAGGCATAGCGATTGACGTGTAGTGAGCTACATGAATGAGCTATAACGCAGAAGAAATACCAAACAAACGCTGCCCTTCGGGTTCGTTCTAAATACTTTTTACTCTTTGTTGCAGCATTTTGACTTAATCCATTAGGCCTTCAATGCTGCGCCTTGATTAAAAAGCATTTAGTTAGAACAAAATTTGTCCTCGAAAGACAAACAGGCCCTTTAGAGAGCTAGCTTGAAAGTGTCTAATTAAAACTTAACTGTTGCACCAACAAAGTATGCGCGGCCACGCATAACCATATCGCTACCAAACACAGTTGTACCTTCGCCGTTAACATAAGTTGGATCATCAACTAAAGGTTGGGTATCGGTTAAGTTAGTAATACCGGCACGCAACTTAACTGCATCGCTTACATTAATATTTACACCTGCGTTGATTGTGGTGTAGCCATCTAACTCTTGGCGACGATTACCAATGTGCGAACCACGGTAATTTAAGCTAGTAAATAGTGACACCATGTCTGAAACATTCGCGTTCACTTTTACATTGGCACTATGTTGTGGGCGGTAGGTTAATTCGTTACCGTTTTGATCTTCTGTATCTAAATAGGTGTAGTTAAAATCAGCAGAAATCACATCAAAGTTCACGCCGAAACCTGCTTCTAAACCTGTGATATCAACTTCGTTTAAATTAACCCAAGCACGGTTGCCATCAACCAAAGAAGCAACAATCATGTCTTCAACTTTATTTTTAAAGATAGTTGCCGACACATCCCAATCGCGTTTGTCGACAAGTACACTTACTTCAGCATTAATGCTGGTTTCTTCGCTTAAGCTTGGGTTACCTTTAATTTCACAACTACCACCACAACTTACAGTTACGAAAGAAGGTGATGATTGATATAAACTTGGTGCTCTAAACGCGGTACCAATACCACCTTTAACAACTATATCTGGTGTTGCTTCAAACACAACGTAGGCACGTGGGCTGGCGTGAGTACCATATGAATCACTTTTATCTACGCGTACACCAAGTGTGGTTGATAAATTATCAAGAATAGAAATTTCATCTTGAGCAAAAATAGAGCGAAGTGATTGAGAAGCACCACCCGTTTCAGGATATTGCACAGCATCAAGAATTTCAGTGTTTAGATATTCTGTACCAACAGTTAACGTGTGGTTGGCAATGTTGGTAAATGCAGTTGCACGGAAAGTGGTAAAGATTTCATCGATATCGCGACCTAATGGCGGTTGTACCGCATAACGAGTATTGTAGTCATACAGCTCAGCCCAAGATTTATTAACTAAAACTTTAGTACCAAAACCATCCCATTCAGAATTAAGGGTTAAACCAAAGGTATTACGGTCTATGGTTTGAGCACGATCTGCACCACCATAATTGGTTACTGGCACATCATCTTCATCTTTACTAATATCAATGTCTAAAGAGTGGCCATCTTGCAAAGCAACACGTAAAGTTGAATTAAACTTGAAGGTTTCACGTGCTTCAGTTGTATCGTAAGTAGGGGTTACTTTAGGATTCACCCAAATATCTTGGTCAGCTTTTTCAACACTAACAGTTAAACCTAGTTTGTCACCTAATTTACCCGCAGTATAAACATTCGCACGATACTGGCTACCGCCGGTACCTTCGTCTACTTTCGAGTATTCTGCATTAAAAGTTGTTTGCCATTCATCAGTTGGGTTACGAGTAATAATATTGATTACACCACCTACTGCGTCTGAACCATATAGTGCAGACATAGGACCACGTACTACTTCTACATGGCTGATTGATTCTAGTGGAATAGAAGTGGTATCGAAGTTACCACCACGCCACAAACCATTGCTTGATGAAACTCGTTTGCCATCTACCAAAAACAATACGTAAGTTTCATCTAAACCACGCATTTTAATGCCGTTACGACCACCCGCCCAGTTATCAACTGCAATACCGGCCAAACCTTTTAAAATATCACCTAAGTCACGAATTGGCGCTTGGATAATTTCGTCTGCTGATACCACGCTGATAGATGCGGGGGCAGTTTTCATAAGTTGCTCAAAACCAGTTGCTGTTACAACAATAGTTTCGACTTTTTCTTCTTCAGCTTTTACTGACATGCTAGTTAATAATGCAGCGCAAACGCTAGATAACACGAACGTGTTCTTCATTTATTTATCTTCCTCTTGAAATATTTCCTCAGAGATTCAAATACTTCGTAATGGCGCAAGCTCACTTCCAGATGAATCCACTAAAGACGAACTGAACTGGCTGTTTGCTAGTTCAGCTTATTTTTGCTTTAAATTATATCGGCGGCAATAATATTCTAAATGAGAACTATTTACAATTGCATTTTTATTAACTTATATTAAAAAGGTAAATTCAACACGCAACTAAAACTGACGGACATGCAAAACAACGCACTAGAAAATTTGCCAGCAGAGCTTAGTTCTCCTGTGATTAAAAAATTAAACACAGGTAAACAAGTAACTGAAAGTGGTATTCACCAAGATTTTGAAATAACTTTTTATTGGCAACAAAGCAGCCCCAAAAAAGACAAAGACAAAGACAAAGAGATAACAACAGTCGTATTAGAAATACTCGGCGTAACAGATCACCACGCAGCGCAACTCTGCCAGTTACAGCCTGTTGTTGATAAGTTTGGTGCGCATACTGGCGTTTGGTCTAAGTCGATAAAATTAAAGCTGCCGCGTAATTGGCAAGGCAGTTATTTTTATATTCCAGTGTGTAAAAAAATGGCTGATGTCTTAACGTTGACCGCTAACAATAACAGTCGCCAACGCTGGCTCAGTTTATTGCCCTATCGGCAAGTAGATAAGCTCAATAACAAGCAGTTTACCTGCGGTGAATATGCAGTTAAACAGTCGATAATTTCGCTAAATAACCAAGAACTGGCGAGTTATTTACAGCCAATAACCAAGCAAAAAGCTCAACTGAAAAAACGCCTGTGGCACAGTGACATTTTAGCCAATAGCCGCCAAATCAGTTTATTGTCAACGCAAGTTGCGTCCGCTAAAACAACTCAGCACAACAAGATAAAACCCTTAATTATTTTGTTAGATGGAGAGGTATGGACTGAACAAATTCCACTAGCGGACAACTTACAAGCTGCAACAGAACAAGCTTATTTACCAGCAGCTGATTATTTATTTATCCCGAATATCAGTGGTAAAACACGCACACAAGAACTGACGTGCAATCCGCGTTTTTGGCAGGCTATCAGCCAAGAGTTATTAAGCGATTTTTCAGCCCAGCCAATTGTTTTAGTTGGGCAAAGTTTAGCTGGACTCGCTAGTTTATATGCCAGTTTAAACTGGCCGCAGCGTTTTCGTTTTGTGGTTAGTCAATCAGCTTCGTTATGGTGGCCGTTAAAAAACTTTCGCCAACCTCGTAATCAACAACAAGGTTTATTAAGCCAATTTTTGGCACTGCAACGGCAAACACCTAACCCTAGTTTTCAACATTTACATTGGTTGCTGCAATACGGCAGCCAAGAGCACAGCATAGCTGCACACCATTTGCCTTTTGTTGCACATGCAGCCAAACAGCACATTCAGTTTATGCAAACAATTTATCCCGGCGGTCACGACAAGTTTTGTTGGTATCAACAAATTTTTGCTGGCTTACACACACTTTTCCAATCTAGCGACTGGCGCCAAACTCAGTCCAACTAAGAGATTTTTTCATGCAAGATCAATATCAAAATCCATTCGACAATTCAGATTATTCATTTTTGGTTTTAAAAAATAATTTAGGGCAAATCAGCTTATGGCCTGAATTTAAACAAATACCGGCAGGTTGGCAGGCAATTTATGGTCCTGAGTCTCGCAGTCAATGCATTAACTTTATTGAACAGGACCAAGCCTAATGAAACAACAGTTACCACTAACGGGCAGCCAAAGTGGCATTTGGTATGCCGACCTCTTGGCCGAGCAACAAAACCGTTTTGCGGTTGCACAACTAGTGAAGATAAGCGGCGAGATTAATTTAGCCGTATTAAAACGCGCGATTTGCCAAACCTTAATGCAAGCAGACACAGTGCAATATGCATTTAACCAGCAAGATGGCGAAATTAGCCAAACGCCTCAACAATTAAGCCTGAGCGAAATTGAACAATGGGTACAAATATTAGATTTATCTGAACAACAAGCCAAACAAGTGATTAAACATGATATTGAACAAGCTCACTCTGTGGCCTCAGGTAACATCAGCTGTAAACATTTATTAATTAGAGTTGAGCAACAAGTGTATTGGTATTCGCGTTACCACCACTTGATGTTAGACGGTTATAGTTTTAGCAGTTTAACCCGACAAATTAGCCTGAACTACCAAGCTTTGTCCGCACAAAAACCTCTGTTAACTTGGGATTTAACCCCGTTTTCTCAGGTGATAACCGAAGAACAGGCGTATAAAAAGTCGGATAAATTCCAACAAGATAAAAACTTTTGGGCCGATTATTGCCAAGACTTACCCCAAGCACCACAAATTTATGCCGGCAAAATAACCGACAATAACGCGCAACAAGGGTCAGCTTACCAACAAGTACATAGACAAAATTTACCACTTGAAGCAGAGCAGGTTGAGCAGTTACACAGCTTAGCTAAACAACTTAAATGTTCAGCGGCTGATGTTGTCAGCGCTGCAATATTTGTGTATTTGCACAAAGTCAGTAAACAAACCTCTATCTGTGTTGGTTACCCTTTAATGCGCCGCTTGGGCTCAGTGGCGATTAATAGTTTAGGCACAACAGCCAATGTATTGCCGTTAAAACTGACAATAGATCCACAAGCTTCTTTTGTGCAACTAACCAAAGATTTAATAGGCCAACTGCGGCAAATTAAACGCCATCAAAAGTACGACGCTGAACAAATTCAGCGCGATTTAGGCTTAACTGGCAGCCAAGCACAATTGTACGGCCCTATGCTTAATTGCAAAGTATTTGATGCAGCCTTGGCCTTCGACAATTGCCAAATCAGCAGTGAGCAAATTGCCACTGGTCCAATCGACGATTGTGAATTTGCTATTTATGCCAGCAGGCAAAATATTGCGTTAGAAGTCAGTTTAAATAGTCAAAAATATCCAGCAGCAACTGCCGATTTACATTTAAGCCGCATCCAATTATTGCTCAAACAAATTTGTCTAGATGCACAACAAAACATTCAACAGCTTAACTTTGTAACACTCGCTGAGCGCAGCCAAATAGCTGAATATAGCCAAGGTAAACTGTTAGCAGTAAATGCACTGCAACAAAAATATGGAAACAACTGTTTAGACTTATTGGTTAAACAGTTAGAGCAACAAGCTGACAGTATTGCACTACGCTGCTTTGCACCGCATTTACAGCAGCTCAGTTATGCCCAATTAGCCATAGCGGCACAAAAAATCGCCAATCAATTACAAGCACAAGGGGTTAATCAACACAGTATTATTGCGGTTGCATTGCCACGCGGCTTAACCAGTTTAGTCAGTATATTGGCGATATTTAGTTTGGGCGCAACCTATGTGCCACTCGACCTAAACTACCCTGCTGAGCGCTTACAAGTTATTTGTGATGATGCGCAACCAACATTTATCCTGTGTCAGCAGCAATTTAGCCAATCACTTTCTAATGATTATTCACATTTTTTCATTGAAGATGATGTTATCTGTGACATAGCAGAGCCAGATCAGACACAAATAGATCAAGTAACAGGCTACTTTAAACAAGCAGCCGCTGCCATTGTACATAAACAACGTGCGTATATTTTTTATACCTCTGGCTCTACTGGTAAACCAAAAGGCGTTATGGTGCCGCATGCGAGTTTATTAAATTTAGCCGCAGCTATGGATGATGAGATATATCCAGATGCCAACAGTCGCCTAACCACTGACAAAAGCCGCCTCAACGTTACTTTAACCGGCTCTTTTAGTTTTGATACCTCGTGGGATCCTGTTCTATTAATGCTACTTGGGCATAGGCTCGACATAGTGTTGGATCAAACCAAACAAGATATGCAGCAGCTAATTGAATATTTGAGCCTTGAACAAATTGATGTCATGGCGTTAGCGCCATCACTTGCTACTCAGTTAATTGACGCTGGTTTATTTACCCAAGCTGAATATTTTCCAAAATTATGGAACATCTGTGGCGAAGCCATTTTGCCGCAATTGTGGCACAAGCTACAAAAATTAGCAGCCGACCCAGCAATAGGCTTAAACGCTTACAATATTTATGGCCCAACTGAATTTACCGTATATGCAACTTATGCCAAGGTTTGCCAACAAAGGCCAGTGCCAAGCATAGGTTACCCTATGCTCAATACCCAAAGCTATATATTAGATGAGCAACTGCAAACAGCTGCAATAGGCGTCGCCGGTGAACTTTATCTGGCTGGCGATAATATGACGCTAGGCTACTTAAACCGCCCTGAAGTTACCAGCAGCCGTTTTGTTGCAAATCCATTTGCAACTGGCCAAGTTATGTATGCAACCGGTGATTTAGTTTATTGGAATCTTAACGGTGAAATTGAATTTATCGGCCGCTGCGACAATCAAGTTAAAGTGCGTGGCCACCGCATTGAATTAGGCGAAGTAGAAGCGGCATTATCGTCGCTTAAACAAATTAAAGAAACCGCAGTAACCTGCATTAGCAGTCCATCTGGTAACCAATTGGCTGCCTATGCAACTTTGCATAAAACACTGCCGCAAACGTCAGAGGACAAAGCCCAGTTAGTCAAAACTTTACAAGCTGAATTAGCACAAAGTTTGCCGAGCTATATGTTGCCAGCTAGCCTAACCTTGTTAACTGAATTTCCGCTAACCGTTAGTGGCAAACTGAATAAACAAGCCCTGCCCAAACCTGAAATATTACAACAGAACCAATATATAGCTGCGGAAACAGCCGCTGAAAAAGCTTTGTTAACTAGCTTAGAAAATGTGTTGGCGCGCGAGCGCATTGGTATGCTAGACGACTTTTTTGATTTAGGCGGCGACAGCATTAGTGCCATGCAACTCAGCCAAGGTTTAAAACAACAAAACTGGCAACTAAAAGTTAAAGATATTTTTGCCAGTCGCCAACTGAATAAAATGGCGCAATGCATGTTGGCAATCGCAGAAGCTGCCCCTCAAGTAACAGCCTCTGCACAACTAAGCGCAGAACAAAGCGCAAAACTAAGCGAAGCGCAAAGCCGAGCAAACATTCAATATCAAGCAGATAAACACAAGTTATCGGCTGATGCCATTAGTGCGGTATTACCTTGTTTACCACTACAAACAGGCCTGTATTTCCAGTCACAATTAAACTCTGTGCATGGATATACTTTTTCAACTCAGCTTTATTTTAGCCAAGCGCCAGATGCCGGCATTTTGCAGCAAGCGCTTAATTTAACCTTGCAGCAATACCCGCAATTAGCCGCTTATTTTGCACTAGACCAACAAGGCCAAGCTTGCCAAATTATTCCAAATTTAGCCGATGAGCACAGTGCCACCTGGCCAATGCAAGTATCTAATTTTACCTTGTTAACCGCTGAACAAGCCCAAGCGCGCCAGCAACAACTGATTTATCAAATGGCGACGGCTAAATTTGATCCAGCTAAATCTTTAGCCCAACAACAAGCTATGTTAAATGCGCACTTAATCTCAAATGGCGATCATAGCGTATTGATTGTTAGCGCCCATCACTTAGTGATTGATGGTTGGTCTTTGCCTGTGTGTTTAAAAGCGCTGCAACAAAACTACCAAAGTTTACTGCAAGCTCAGCCTGTGCAGGCTGAATGTTTTGCCAGCAGCTACCAAGCACTAGTGGAGCACATTCACCACAGTGACAAAGCACTGGCACTTGACCACTGGCAAGCATATTTGGCCGACTGCCAAGCTTGTTTGTTATACCCAGGCCATAACGAAGTTGCTCAAATCAATGAATTAGATTTTCAGATAGATGAGCACACCACAGCACAACTCAACCAACTGGCTTCGCAGGCAGGTGTTACGCTAGGTAACTTATTGCAAACCGCTTGGGCAACTTTATTAAGCCAGTTAACCAGTAGTGAACAAGTGTTATTTGCCCGCCCTGTATCTGGTCGCAGCCAAGGTTATGCCAGCCAATTTGATATCAACAATCAGGTTGGTTTGTTCAGCAATACCTTACCGGTCAAAGTTAAGTTAAACCCAAGCCTAAGCTTATTGGCCAATGCGCAGCAAATGCAGTTAGAACAAGCTGAATTACTTGAGTTTGATTATGTAGGTTTAACGGATATTCAACCTCTGAATAAAAACTGTCAGTTCGACACTTTATTTGTAGTTGAAAACTATCCGTTTGATAAAAAGGCCGAACAAAACAAACATGCCTTACAGATTAAGCATGTTGAAAACAAAGGTTTCACCCATTTTCCATTAACCATATTGGTCTTGCCGGGCGAACAAATTCGCATCCTGTTTGAATACCAAAACAATGTCAGCAACGCCCCTGCTATCGCCGAGCGTTTTGTTCAACTGTTAAATAATTTACCAACCCAAACTACAACAGAATTGGCTCAGCTAGATTTACGTGCAACCGATGAAAAGCACCTAATTCATGCGGTTAACCAAACGGCTTACGCAACTAAAGCGGACAATTTACTCACTTTATTATCTGCCGCCGCCCACCAGCATGCGGCACAAACCGCGTTAATTGATATTCAGCAGCAATTGAGTTACCAGCAAATGCAGCAGCAAATAGCTCAATTACAACAGGCTATCTCCAGCAAGGTATCGGTTAAACCAGGGCAAATTATTGCGGTGTGTTTGCCGCGTAGTGTTGAGCTGAGTTTGGCACTACAAGCTGTTATTTATTCAGGTGCTGCCTATTTGCCGCTCGACAGTGAATATCCACAAGACCGGCTGAATTTAATGTTAGAGGATGCTAATGCAGCTTTGTTAATAACAAATAATCAAACCAGTGAGCAGTTTAGCCATTTAAATATCAGCCAATTAAATTTAGATGCACTTGGTGCTGAGAATACCGCGGTAGAGATAGAACAAGCTGAAGTGAGTTCGACAGATCCTGCTTATGTTATTTACACTTCAGGTTCAACTGGCAAACCAAAAGGTGTTGTGGTTTCACATGGTGCAATTGCTAATCGACTATTGTGGATGCAACACATGTATCCAATTGGGGTAAGCGATAATGTACTGCAAAAAACCCCAGCCAGTTTTGATGTATCGGTTTGGGAGTTTTTCTGGCCGCTGATGCAAGGTTCAACTTTAGTGATGGCACCACCAGCGGCACATAAAGATCCGCTGCAACTGCGCCAATTAATTGATGACTATCAAATCACTACACTGCACTTTGTTCCGTCAATGTTGGATGTTTTTGTCCAACATTTATTTAGCGAAACTAGCGATTCAACCAGCGCGCATTGCCCGAGTATCAAACAAGTATTTTGTAGTGGCGAAGCGTTAAAGTCGCAAACAGTTAACCAATACGAACAAGTATTAACTGCGCCATTACACAACCTATATGGCCCAACTGAAGCTGCGGTAGATGTGAGCTATTTTCAAGCAAATGCAAGCCATAATGCATACTTAGCCAGTTTGCAAAGTGTGCCTATTGGCAAACCAACTTGGAATACCCAATTACACGTATTAGACCATTGGCTGCGCCCAGTTGGGATAAATTGTATTGGTGAACTTTATTTAGCTGGTGTGCAATTGGCAAATGGCTATTTAAATAGACCCTCGTTAACTGCAGACCGTTTTGTTGCTAATCCATTTGTCAGCGATTCGAATAACTCGGCTGCGCTTATGTATAGAACTGGCGACATGGTTAGATATTTAGCCGATGGTCAGATTGAATATCTTGGCCGCTGCGACGACCAATTAAAAATACGTGGTCAACGCATTGAATACGGTGAAATTGAACAAGCTATTTGCCAACTGCCAGGCATAAAACAAGCTGCTGTCCATGCTAGGGTGTTAAACAAAGTGGCCAATAATAGTACAGCCGATGCGCGCCAATTGGTGGGTTATTATGTCGCAACAGACACGGCAGCCAATAGTTTAAACAGTGAGCAAATGTTAACTAGCTTGGCAGAGTTTTTACCGGCGCATATGTTGCCAATTGCCTTAGTTGCAGTCAGCAGTTTACCTATGAGTGCCAACGGCAAGTTAGACAGAAAAGCGCTACCTGATCCACAACTTGCTGGTAACAGTGCAGGTCGAAAACCTTCACCTGGTATAGAAACAGACATAGCTGAAAGCTACGCAGATGTGCTGCAAATAGACGCAGTAGAATTAACCGCAGACGACGACTTTTTCAGCTTGGGTGGCCATTCGTTGTTAGCCATGCAACTAGCGGCTAAGTTGTCAGAAAAACTAACCTTTCAAGTTTCTGTCGGGCAAATATTGGTTTCGCCAGCAATTAACGAACTCGCCGCTGTACTGCAGGATGACGCCCTGCGCAGCGATCCAACCAAAGCGGGTTTTGGACAAATATTGCCAATTCGCCCACGAGGGCAAAAAAGCTTAATTTGTATCAACCCAGGTTCTGGTTTTGCTTGGCAATACACTCAGCTATCGCAACATTTAGACAAACAATGGCGCATAGTAGGTTTGCAGTCGCCCCGCCCTTTGGGTGCAATGGCCAGCAGTGACGACATGCAAAATGCGTTAACTCAGTATCTAGATTTGTTGAAACAAGTGCAACCGCAAGGGCCATATTATTTATGTGGTTACTCCTTTGGTGGCACAGTGGCGCAGTCGCTTGCTGCTATGTTGCAGCAACAAGGTGAAGAAGTGGCGTTGTTGGCGTTATTTGATACTTATCCACCAGAAGGACAAAAATGGAAAAAGCCAACCGACGCTGAAGCACAGCAAGAAGTTGAACGCGAAAAACGCCAGTTTTTTGCCGCCACAGAACAAGCATTTGCCAATGAAGAAGCCAGAGCCATTCAACAACAAATGTTTAGCGATATAGTGGCAAATTACGCAGATGCTGTGCGTTTGTTGTCTAAAGCTCAGTCGCTTAGTTATCAAGGTACAGCACATTTATTTGTTGCCGAAAAAACCGTACCGGCCGACTATGTGATAGAACAACACTGGCAACCCTTTATCCAAAACTTGCAGCAGTATAAATACGCTTATTCACACGATGATATTTTATCTGCACAAGCTTTATTGGAATTAGGCCCAAGGCTGAATGAGTTGTTGAACAGCAACAACTCATAAATTAAGCGGCAAACCTCTAAAAACCGCTACACAAGTAGCGGTTTATGCCTACGCAAAAAAGTAAATGCATTAATTCACAGTCCACTGCATAATCAACCGAGACTCTGGTTGCCCAGAGCTAAAAAATAAAAAAACGAACTCTGGATAACACCAAGTAGAAGGACTATACGTGAAAATTTACAAACGAAAAACCGTCATTTCAGCCGCTATCATCTTAAGCTTAGCTGGCTGTGGCTCAACGCCAAATAACACAAATACATCGAGCACAACTGCAGCGAGCAACATACAAATATCTAGCCACCAAGACTTATTGACCCGAGCAGCCGTAGGAGATGTACTTGCTCAATACTTAGTTGGTGAAAACCACTTAACCGGTCGAGATGGCGCCACAGAAGATTTTATAGAAGCCGGCGCTTGGATATTTCTTGCGTATGAAAATAGCCAGAGACAAGATATTTACCATCAATTTTTACTCCATTTTGGCAATCTAGATGAGGCAACAATAGTTGCGATAGAAACCCGCTTAGCCGAATTAAAATCAACATATGGCAAAGAGGCGATTAGCCAACAGTTTGCGCCCAAACTGCTGTCAGATGAAGAATGTGAAGAGCGACAAATACATAAAAGTATCAACCGAATTAACCCTGAATATCCCAGAAAATTAGCCAGATCAAAACAACTTGTTGAAGGTGCAGTTGAAGTAACATACACAGTGTCGGCACAAGGTCATGTGCGTGATGTTGAAACCTCGTTATATACCAATGAACACTTTTTGACCAGCACACTAGATGCTTTATATCAGTGGCGCTACAGCCAAGCCCCATTACATAAAGGCTACAAACTGCACATGGTATACAAGGTTTCAGGCAATACCACATATAGTAGAGCGGTAGAATTGTTGCAAGATCAATATGCCGAAGCCACTCAAAAAGGTGCAACCGAACAGTTTAAATTTGGCCGCCAGCTGTATGTACTGAGACAACTGATAGACGAACGCAGCAAAAGCGAATTTGCCTATTGGGCGAGAAAAAATGCCAATATTCAGCACTCCCCTTTTGAACATCAAGAAATCAATAAATGGTTGTTAAAAGCTGCACAAAACGGTCATCCTCAAGCTCAATACGAGTTAGGGATGAACATTCAAAACGGCCAAGGGTGCGAAGCTGACCAGCTCAAAGGCCAAGCTTGGTTGCAAGCAAGTGCGTTACAAAATTTCTTACCGGCAAAGCTGTTAATCGCCAATAAAAAATTAACTACAAGTGATTTGGCTGAGCATAAAGTGGCGTTAGATATATTGCGCCAATCTTTGGTTGGCCACAGTGTTATACCCAAGTTAGAACTGGCTTGGCATTTAGTCGCATCTGAATTTAGTCAATTAACAAATCCACAAGAAGCACTGACAATTTTGGACGATCTACCATTTCATCAAGTAGATAAAGTGCGTTTTATCGAAACTAAAGCCGCTGCCTATGCAGCATTAGGTGACTTTGACCAAGCGATTGAAGTTCAACTTGAAGCTAAAGAGCAAGCCGAAGAGCTTGGCTGGCAAGAAATACCAGACATTGAATTTCGCCTGCAGCAATATCGTGATAAACAAGTAAGTAAGGGTAGTTATTATTTGTAGCTAGCGCTCAGCTAAAAAGATTAAGGCTCCACTCGGCCGGAGCCTTAATCTTGAGGACACAAAAGTTTAGTAGTCGTATCTAACGCTTAACGAGTAAGTTTTAGAATAACGACGTGTATCACGGTTAAATATGGCGGCGTTACCAAAGTAATCTTTATATTCACCTCCAAACAAGTTGGTACCATCTAATGTTACTGTTAAATTGTCTGTTAAATCGTAACTAACTGAAACATCGGCAATATCTAACTCATCAACCATTATATCGATAGGCATTGAACAACAAGTGTTTTCACCACTCTTATAGGCATCACGATAAACATATGAGAAACGCGCTGAAACAGGGCCTGTTTCATATATCAAAGCACCGGTATATGCTCTTTTCGATACATTGGTGATCGGCAAACCATTTCTATCAGCATCGACATAAGTATAGTTAGCTTGGAAGCCGAATCCGTTTAAGAAACTATCGCCGAAATCAGGGAAGTAAGTAATACCTGCTTCAAGGCCGGTAGATTTACCATCTTCTCCATTAACCGGACGAGTCAATTGATAAACACCAGTGAATAGATCATTGGTTAAATTAACATTCTCCGTACGGCTGATAATTAAACCTTCAATATCACGTTGGAATACTGCGAAATATACATTGCTGTCTTCGGCAAAATAGTATTCAAAAGATACATCTAAATTGGTAGATAGAATCGGTTTTAAATCTGGATTACCACCCGCACCAGTCCCCTGCTGAATCTGACCATCGATTGGTGCTCTTAATGTCATTGAAGGGTTTAGATCGGTAAAGTTAGGGCGAGTCAAAGTCTTACTCGCGCTAGCACGGATCCAAAAATCATCCGATACCTCTAATGTGGCTGTTAAGCTAGGCAAAATTTCACTATCACTAGAATCTATCATTCTAGGTTTGGCACCCTCATCATCTATTTCAAATGCATTCAACTCAGAATCAGTTTTAACATAGCGCACCCCAGCTTTACCGGACAAATACATATCACCTATATCCGCAGCAAAACCTGCCTGCGCGTACACAGCAATCGAATCTTCAGTAATATCAAAATGTTCAGTCGGTAATACAGCAGGCTTAGCAGGATCACCGTTACCAAAGTTTTCACGCATATAACCTTGGTTAGCTAATAACCAATCTGCATCAGGAGTAGACCACTGAATTGGATATGTTTGTTCGCCTTGGAAGAAATCGCCAGGTGTTGTTCCCATTAATACTTCTGTTTCGTTAAGTGGTGTTAGAGTACCACCATATACTGAATCAGCTTTGTCTTGCTCTGCACCTCTAGTGTCTAGTCGAATACCAGCTTCAACTTCAGTAATGAAACCTTCAGTTAAGTAGCTGATATCTGCCCGGAATGAGGTCGAATGGCCTGTTCCGATATCGTTACCATCAAAATAAGTGCCTGAAACAAACTTCGAGTCCTCCTGTACCAATGATCCTTCAGAACCGTCTGCATTAAAATACTGTAAAGAGGCGGTTCCAGAGCCATTATTATTAAAGTCTGTTACTAGATAACCTGGATAATCCTGGTAAATATCAAAAATTTGCCATAGATTTTTGGTTTCATTGCGTAAAACTGATAATTCAGCACTAGCAGTTAATTGATCAGATAGAGACCATTTACCACCTAATGCGCCTTGAATGCCGGTTGTTTCACCCATTCGAGCTTGAGAACTTAACAGTACAAACGGGTTGTCAGCTCTATGGCTTTTTACGACGTTTGTCCCTTCAAAAAATAACCAATCTTCATCTTCTGTTGATGCGTTGTCCCCATCAACTCGGGTAAATAAAAATGAATTATTTCGAGTTTCATCAAATTTATTGTAAAAAATATCTAGGTAATATTCTGAAGCATCACTTGGCTGCCACTGCAAAGAAGCACTTACCGCTGGACGTTCACGTTCGCCCCAATAATCAATGGCTCCCATCGCGTCTCGCATAATTACATACTCTTCAATCTCTCCAGAAGTCGGATGAGTTAGGGTAGAGCCAGGAGTGGTATCGAGCTGAATTCCACCTTCTATCCCCGTTCCGGCTACGTATGGGATCATGGCCCCAGTTTCACGGTTATAAGGGAAGTTGCCGCCGGTCCAGATTACGTTATCGCGAAAATTTAACCTTTGGTATGAAACATTGACCAAAGCACCAACTTTACCAATGTCTGTTTGCCAAGTATTGGAAAGCAATGCGGTAATGTTTGGATCGAATTTATCTGACTGGTCACTGTAGGTCGCTTTGGCGTTTACCGAGAATTTAAAGCCGTCAAAATCAAATGGTCTCCAAGTTTCAACGTCAATCATCCCTGCCATACCACCTTCAACCATATCAGCAGTAGTTGTTTTGTATACTTTGGCTGATTTAACCAAGGTAGCTGGAATGTCTTGTAAGGCAAAATTTCTATTTACTCCAGTAAAGATATTTCTGCCATTCATGGTTGTACCAACTTGCGAAAAACCACGAATTACAATTTCAGAAGCTTCACCTGTTGTTCTTGGACCAACTTGCACACCTGTTACATGCTGTAAAGCTTCAACAACATTGTTGTCCGGAAACTTACCAATGTCTTCAGCTACTATGGCGTCAACAATTGCAGTTTCCTCTCGCTTAATATCGAGCGCTTTAGCCAAACTACCACGAACCCCCTTGACCTGAATTACTTCAGTACTTTCTTCTGGATTAGCTTCAGCTGAAAACGCCATGTTAGGTAAAATAGCTAATGCTATTGCCGTACTTAAAATGCTCTTATTAAATTTCATTATGTATCCCTTTTACGCTTATTTAGTACTACTATAGTATGATAAACATAAATAAGAACAAACTACAACACTTTATTTACAACAAATATACATTTTCAATTCTAAGGGGTAGTTATCAGTTGAGTGACGCCAATATCATTGGCAAAGAAGTCAAAAAGGGTAGAAGTTTAATACCATTAACACTTCTGAATATGACCAAATATTCAAATTATTTCCGCCAGACGATTTAGAAAAATGAAGGAGAAAGCTTTAACAATTTAACGAATCAAGTTATGTTTTTTCAGTTGAACTTTACGGCGATGACAATGGCAAATAATATTTAAGCCAAGTAAAAATACAAGATCACGGATAGAATGAAATACTGGCTTGCTGCATCCATTATTATTGGTGGCTTTGTTCTATATTTTGCCACGGGTTCCTTAGGTGAAATAACAAAGCGTCCGATAGAAAATACCAGCACAGCTACACCTGTGCCAGAACCCGACAAACAGAGCCTTACAGCTGTCTCCGAAAAACCAGTCGCAAAAGAGATTGTTTGCAAACTAGATCTGCAAACTTTTGTGCAATCACCTCAATGGCAAGCAGAAAAATTAGCAGCGCTAGATTTATTAATAAGCGACATCAACCATCAATCAAAACAAGTTTTAGTTAACTTCCTTCAGTACACTGGATTAACCACTTGGTACCAAGGGGACATAGCATTACGCAGTTTAATTCCGAGTGCGCTAGCGTTAAATTCAGCTCAAGACAACGAGCTTATTCTGACCCTTATTCGCGACAGCAAATATTACGAGTTAATCGAGTTTTACCAGCAAGATAAAATTACCCACAAGTGGTTATATCTCACAAACCCAAAAACACTTGTTTCGCCAATTGCAACAGTACTGAAATCAGAGCTAGCAAAAGATCAGGCTCAGTTGCTAAACCTGTTAACGAGTTTAATCGAGTCAGGTGTTCCGGTTTATTTTGTAGACTTGGTAGTGGCAACTGAACTTGGTCTCAGTGAATCTGTTATTCAATTATTGCAGTTAAATAGTCAATTTGAACTCGATGTTTACTTCCAATACCAAGGAGAAATTCATAATTTGTTCACGCTTGCCAGAGCTAAAGAGCAACTGGCAGTAGCTGAGTATTGGCAGCACACCAATAACTTATCTCATCATCAAAGCCTTGAATTAACCCAAGCTCTCGACAGCTTTACCCAAGTAATGCTTGATGATAGAGCACCTTTGTTCAACTTGACCAACCAGCCTATAGAGTGCCAATTCGCAGCAGCAAAAGTGTTGGCAGCACAACTGCATAGACCCATACAACAAACTAACACAAGCACGAGCTTTGATTCAGCTGTAAGCTACCAAACACTTGTATCGCAGCAATTACCTCGAGCGCAAATAATCGAAACATTAGCCGCTGACGGAAACAAACAAAATAAACAACAACTATCTGAATATATAGGTAAATATCCTGTTGATACCGATTTAAATGTATTGCAATTTATTGAAAGTGAAATCGATAATGTTGATGAATTAGCAGATGCTTACAAACTCGCTCTTGCAGTAGCACAAGGTGATATAAATGAAAGTTTAGCTCTGATATATAGAGGGGTTAAAATACTGCCAGATGTGCCTATCAACGCAGTTGCAACGACAAATTTAGCTGTTGTAAAAGCCCTGCATCAGCACGGAGCGGATTTAAATTTCGTGACTGCCAACAATGAAAATGCCATCACTCGAGCTGCATCATTGCAAAAGTATCAAATACTAGAATATTTGCTCGACAGTGGCATAAGCGTAAAACCGACAGAATATGGTTACGACCCACTAGATTTTGTATTGAGCGACTTGATGTATGAAAGCAAGCAACAAGAAAAGCTACTTGAACTAACCATTGCTCTATTGCAAGCAGGCGCAATAATTGAAACTAGTCACCAACAAACACTCGCCCTGCTGTTGAAATCTAAGCCCAATATTGCCGAGCGTTTAGTAGACATATATCCAGAGCTAGCGAACTTGTAAATTCGCGAAAGTCATTAACTTCAACTCAGCTTACCCGCAGTTGAGGCTAATTAGCTATCGCTGCTGTCTCGCTGAAATATCTGGTAGGTGTAATCAATATTAGAACTAAATTTCTGTTCAAACACTAAAGAAAACCCCGCAGGTAATTCGGGAAAGTATATATCCCCAGCTACATTTTTATGGATAGTTGAAAGGTGAATTGTTTCAACTTGTGGTAACAACATCTTGTATATTTCACCGCCTCCTGAGACAAAAACATGATCGGTAATCGTCTGTAAATGTTCAAGTGCTTTTTCTGTACTGGTAAAGTACATAACATCCGGATCATTGGATTGATGCTGACTCCGACTGATAACTGCATATTTTCGATTAGGTAACTTGCCCATAGAAGCAAAAGTTTTGCGCCCAACAATCAACCATTGATTGAATGTCATTGCTTTAAATAACAGTTGCTCACCCTTAACCTGCCAAGGTATATCCAAACCACAACCTATTATTCCATTTTCAGCCACAGCTGCCATTAACGATAATTTCATTTACCCCTCCATTACCCAACTAAAAACCATATCTTGTTGCTGTATCCAACTGACTATAATTGGCTGGTCAGCTAAGATCTTTCGACCAGCTAGCGGAAACATTTCAGTCAATTTAAATACCAGTTGCCCCTTGTCTATTGAAGTTAATTCAACTGCGTCAAACGAGAAAAACGTCTGAACTAACGGGTAATAAGCTTTATAAATCGCTTCTTTGGCAGAAAAAACCAAACTAACCAATAGGGCAAAGTCGTGTGCAGAAAAGTCACCACTGCTGTTCAGCACAGTTAATTCATCTGGATTGATAAACTCTTTGTATAAAGTCTGTGCTTTGTCGTTTGATAATATTTGTTCTATATCTATGCCAAGCGAACTTTGCTCAGCTGCAGGCTTAACCACAACCACCACATGACCATTAGAATGTGAAATACTGCCAACCACACCTTTAGGCCAGATAGGCGCCCTATCTTCACCAATTGGTAAAACTGCCTGATTTTGACCAGTGAGTTGTTGTAAAGCAAGCCAAGCTAAATAACGCCCAGCGACAAACTCAGCAGCACGTTTTTGGCGCATTTTGCTAATATCAAGACCATGTTCGGCCATATGCTGTTGCCAAACCAACAAATTGCACTCTGCAACATCAAACTCGGCTTGCAAAGCGACCAATTGCTCAGACGGTTTTCGACTGCACAATAAGTCTAATTTAGCTATATTTTTTATAAAGTTAGGTTGCTGATAAAACATAAAATAAAAGTGTGGTTTACTACTGTGCTCAACTAGCTGCGCATAATAACACTGAACAAGGCAGTAAATCTGCATAGAGCGCGATCAGCCAAATCTTCTATTCCCTGATAAAACATTAAATGATAATTGTTTTTATTTAGATCTTTATTTATACTTATTAGCAGTTTTACAACACAGATACACATATTGCCAATGAGCAAATACATTAAGTATCGGCTCATCATCTTGTAAAGATTAGCAATGCAGCTAGTTCAAGAGGACACATACATGGACACACAACACACACACATAAGCCTGTTTTCCGCAGGTGATGACTTTTTGCTGTGTAAAGGGATTTACCAGCGAGTCAAGGGTTCACTGTCGCATGGCGATTTAGTCACAAAAATAAATCAAGCTTTGGCAAATGCAGCGAATGACGGTTTAGACAATCCAATAGTTATAGGTGCAATTCCATTTCATTCTGAGCAGCAATGTAATCTAATTATTCCTTTGCAATACCAAAAGCTAAACCAGCAACAAGTACTTGAGCTTTTTAGTAAAAATAAAAAAGATTATCAGGTTGTTAGTCAGCAAGAAGTGCCCAACCAAACAGAGTTTTGCCATGCGGTAGAACAAGCATTAGCTAAATTCGCTCGTGGCTCGTTAGAAAAAGTAGTGTTGTCTCGCACCCTACAAGTAGAGTTAGACACACATATTGAACCGCAACAAATTGTCAGCCAACTGATTGAACAAAACCCCAAGGTTTATCACTTTTTAATACCAACCGAAAACCATGGTTATTTGTTGGGGGCAAGCCCAGAGTTATTGTTAGAAAAACAAGCTGATAGCGTGATTAGCCACCCACTTGCAGGCACGATTAAACGCAGCCAAGATCCGATTGAATGCGAACAAAATTATCGCTATCTACAAAACTCAGAAAAAGACTTACACGAACATAGTTATGTTGCTAACCAAATAGGCAAAGCACTTGGCCCCTATTGCAATACGTTAGCAGTACCTGAAGTACCAAGCATAGTTGCCACCGCCAATTTGTGGCATTTAGCCAGCCGAATTGAAGGTCAGCTAGAAAGTGAGCAAATTCATATTATCGACTTGCTCAATGCTGTCCATCCCACGCCTGCGATTTGTGGCACACCAACCGCCTTAGCCCACCAAACTATCAATGAATTGGAACCCTTTGATCGTGGATTGTTTACAGGCTCTGTCGGTTGGTGTGATCTACAAGGAAATGGCCAGTGGGCTGTCACTATTCGCTGTGCAGAGTTGTCTGGTAACAAGCTGTGTTTATACGCAGGCGCAGGCATAGTTCCAGCTTCCACACCGCTCGCCGAGTACCAAGAAACTGGCGCAAAATTACAAACATTTTTAAATGCGTTAAACCCTTAAAGTTTTTGTTAATGAGGTCAACCGTGTCTACACATACAGCTTTCCCTGCAGAATTTGCAGCTAAATATAAAGCAGCGGGTTATTGGCAAGACAAGCCACTCACCGACATTTTATTTGATCAAGCCGCTGCTAACCCTGAGCAAATTGCCATTATTGATGCCAGCCAAGTGCCAGCTCAACAATTTAGTTATCTACAACTAGCAGAGCAAGTAGATAAACTGGCAGCCTTTTTCAGTCAGCAAGGTTTACAAGCGCAAGACACTGCAATAGTTCAACTACCTAATTGCCAGCTGTTTTATACAATTTATTTCGCCCTGCTCAAAATTGGTGTTTTACCGGTAAATGCGCTGTTTAACCACAATAAAAAAGAGTTAGATAATTACCTTGAGCAACTAAAGTCCAAGTTGGTTATTTACTCAAATACTCACAAGCTATTTCAAACGACTGAGTATCTTGATCAAGTTAAACAGAATTACCAAAATACAATTTGTTTCAGCGACCAAGAGTTGAAGCAATACTTAACACAAGACAGCGAATTTTCAGTAGCAAAAACGCTTGTTTTAAACCCAGATGCCGTAGCCTTTTATCAGTTGTCAGGTGGCAGTACTGGCACACCCAAACTGATCCCTCGTACCCATAACGACTATTTTTACAGTGTCCGTCAAAGCATTGAAGTCTGTCAGTGGTCATCGGTAACGCGTTATTTATTAACTTTGCCCGCAGCACATAATTTTAGTTTAAGTTCGCCCGGTGCTTTAGGAGTATTTATGGCGGGCGGCACTTTAGTGATTGCCAGCGATCCGTCACCCACTAGTTGTTTTCCATTAATTGAAAAATACCAGGTGAATTGGACCGCACTTGTACCACCAGCATTATTGTTGTGGTTAGATGCAGCTAAGCGCCAACGAAATAAACTTGCAAGCTTGCAGTACATTCAAGTGGGCGGCGCTAAACTCAACCCCAATGTTGCAGAACGAGTAGAGCCTGAGTTGGGCATAACTTTACAGCAAGTATTTGGTATGGCGGAAGGCTTGGTTAATTACACCCGTTTGGATGACGACGAATGGACCCGACTAAACACTCAAGGCAAACCTATGAGTGATTTAGATGAAGTAAAAATAGTGGATGTGAATGGTGCAGAAGTTGGCACAGGTGAAGTTGGTTTATTAACCACCCGCGGTCCATATACCTTTAGAGGTTACTACAATGCACCTGCTGCAAACCAACAAGCTTTTGATCAAGGTGGGTTTTATTGCAGCGGCGATTTAGTTAAACAAACCGCGTCCGGCCATTTAATTGTGGTTGGCCGTGAAAAAGAGCAAATCAATCGCGGCGGTGAAAAAATTGATGCACAAGAAATTGAGAATGAATTATTGTCGCATCCAGATGTACAAAACGTCGCGCTAATTAGCATTGACGATGCCCTGCTCGGTGAGAAAAGCTGTGCGATTATCGTCAGCCGCAGTGATTTATTAACACCAGTCGCCATTCGTAAATATTTGCGTGTGCAAGGTGTGGCTGATTATAAAATTCCAGACCAAATTAAGTTTGTTGATGAGCTACCACTAACCGCTGTTGGCAAAATTGATAAGCGCACTTTGCGTTTACGCTGTTTATAACTGAGGTTGATATGTCATTATTAAACTTTAGTTTTGCCAATAAAGTTGTCTGGTTAACCGGCTCTGCACAAGGGATTGGCTATGAAATTCGTCAGTCTTTTATTGAAAATGGCGCAATTGTGGTTGGATTTGATATTCAACCACAAACCTTAGAGCACAACTTTTACCCTGTCGAGCTAGATTTAGCCAATGCTGCAGACATAGCTGAAACCATTGAATATATACAAAAAAGCCAACCGGAAGTTGCCGCACCGGATATTTTTGTTCATGCCGCTGGCGTGTTAAAAATTGGCTGCACTGACACTATTTCAATGCCCGACTGGCTGACTAGCTTCAATGTTAACTGCCACAGCGCTTTTGTATTTTTACAAAGTTTAGCGGCTAACTTTAAAAGCAAGCCTGCCAATGTGGTGGTTATTGGCTCAAACGCGGCGCATGTTCCTAGGTTAAATATGGCGGCATACGGCGCAAGCAAAGCCGCGCTAACTCATTTTGTTTTTACTTATGCATTAGAGTTAGCCTGCTTTGGTTTACGAGCGAATGTGGTTTCGCCCGGTAGTACAGACACGCCTATGCTCAGAGCTTTATATCAAGATGATTCTTTTATCAATGCTGCTATTGAAGGCAGTGCGAGCCAATTTAAATTAGGAATTCCCCTTGGCAAAATAGCCATACCGTCGGACATAGCTAATACTGTGCTATTTTTAGCATCGGATTTAGCTGGGCATATCACTATGCAGGATATAGTGGTTGATGGTGGCGCTGTGTTAAATGGCTAAGGGTGAAGATGCGCTTGCATTCTTGTGCAAACTCGCTCACTGAAAGTGTAATTTATTTCTCTCACTTGGAGAATCGTGCTGGTATTCCTGTGCAAAAGCGCCCACTGAAAGCATAATTTTCCAAAAACGCTGTACACCTTCCTTGGTCGCTCCCAAATGTCATCCATGACATTTGAAGTTTTGGAAAATTAGCGTTTCAGTAGACTCAATTGAGCTATTTTATTGCTGCGCTCAAAACGAGCAGCACTATCAATACCAAAAGATGGTTGGGAATGTGTTTTTCAAAACTTCACAAGATAGAGACATCTTGTGCGAGCGAGCCAAGGACGGCCTTGAAGCGCTTTTGAAAAATACATCCCAACCAGCTTGCCTTCCATGCCATCAAACTGGCAACACAATACAGCAAACGTGTAATTTGCAGTTCTCAATTGGAGAATAGCGCTGGCATTAATGTGCAAGCTCGCCCACTGAAAGCATAATTTTCCAAAAACGCTGTACACCTTCCATGGTCGCTCCCAAATGTCATCCATGACATTTGAAGTTTTGCAAAATTAGCATTTCAGTAGACTCAATCGAGCTATTTTATTGCTGCGCTCAAAACGAGCAGCACTATCAATACCAAAAGATGGTTGGGAGTGTGTTTTTCAAAACTTCACAAAGTCCATACTGCGCTAGTAGCAACTCATTTCAGGAAAGTACTAGAGCGATAACTTAGAGCAAAATCTCTTATTTATGGGCGAATCAGAACCGAAGCACCGCTTCGCAGTCTGATGAGGTGGAGCCAAGGACGGCGACAGGGCCTGTCCTTCAAGGATGAATAGTCTACTCAAAGCTTGCTTACATCCAGAACAGCGTTTTTGTGAAAGTTATGGTCTAGTAATTTCCTTATGTTGCACATAACTCTCAGCAACTGACAAAACACATCCCAAGCAGCTTGCTCTTCCATGCCACCCAACTATTAGCTCGCTTTCCGCACCAACCAAATAAACACCACAGGGTGTAAACACATAAACACAATTGCAAATAATGCCAACGAACTCATGCCGGATAAATCAACCACTGCAGCAGTATCAGCAAGCTCACTACCAGCAGATAACCACTGCGCGGCAAATACACTAGCAACACCCGCTGCTAATTGCGTAACTGTATTCTGTAACGACATAAAACCAGCGCGCTCAAAAGGTTTAGGAAAGCGCGATACATACGCCATAGTCGAACTTGTCCGTGAAGAGGTGGCGGCCATAAATAGCATAAAAGCAAAAATAACCGGTACAACTGTGGTTTCAACAAATAGCAAGACAATGGCCACAATAATCACCACAGACAGCGCAATTATTAACGACACAGGTGAACGCTGATCCATCCATTTGCCGCTAAATTTAAGCGCTAATAGACTCGCAATACCACCGGCAAAATATAAAACCCCTAACCAATCTCGTGGGTAATCTAAATTAAATACTAAATGCGTTGCAATGTTTGGCACCAACATAAAATGGCCAAGCATATGACAAGCAACTAATACAAAAGCGGCGATAATTTCAGGACGCTTAAACAGTGCAGAAAAAGGCGGTTTCGACTGATTTTTATGTGCAGTTAAACTTGGCAATACTCGCCATACCAACAAAGACATCACAATGGGTAATACACCAATAATGATAAATACCTGCTGCCAACTAAACATATGCGCTAGCTGCAGAATAACCGGAATACCAACAATTGCCGAGATAGAAAACGCCGAACCAACCAAAGCCATAGCGCGCCCTCGCCTTTGAGGTGGCACTATATCAATGACACTCGCCATTAATGCAGAGGTCGCTGGCCCTGCAAATATTGCAGACAACACCAACCAAACAATAAGTTCTAGCCAAGACTGACTAAAACCGGCTGCGACAATAAATACAGATTTAATAATAGTGCTGATCACCAATAAAGGACGGCGATCAAATTTGTCTAAAAACGGCGCGAATACAATGCCAGACACAGCCGCTGCCAAGGTAACCGCTGCATTTAAATACCCGACATAAGCTGGGTTCATTTGTAATGCATCGCTAATATCAGGGCCAAGTGGCATAACCATCATAGCTGTGGTTAAAAATACGCAATTCAGTGCCAGAATTATCAATAAAATAGTTCGCTCGTTTGCATGCTCTACCCATTGCGGAGCTGATGTCGGCGCAGATGGTGCTGTAGCTTGGTTGTCAATTTGCATATAAATATCACTTCAACTTTTAAAATTAACTGCATTTTATTGCAAATGATAACCATTGTCATTTTTATTGTATTTAACTGACTATAAGTTTAGCATATTAATACATACACAAACCCAATTAGGAGTACGCAGTTGAGCATTCCAAAAATAGCCAGTTACACACCACCACAAGCAAATGAATTTACTAATAAAGTTTCATGGACTTTCCAACCACAACAAGCAGCCTTGTTAATTCACGATATGCAAGAATACTTTGTGCGTTTTTATGGCGATAACAATCCACTAATCGAACAAGTGATCAGCAAAATTGCGCAGTTGCGTGCACAGCTAAAAGCACAAGGGGTTAAGATTATTTACACAGCCCAACCCGAGCATCAATCGTTAGATGAGCGCGGTTTGCTCAATGATATGTGGGGGCCTGGTATAAATAAATCACCAGAACAACAAGCAATTGTGGCTGCGCTTGCTCCAGAAGAAGATGATATTGTTTTAACCAAATGGCGCTACAGTGCGTTCGTCCGCTCTGAGCTTGAAGATATTTTAAAAAGCCAAGGTATAGACCAATTAGCCATAGTGGGCATATACGCAAATATCGGCTGCATGATCAGCGCAAACGACGCTTTTATGCGCGACATTAAACCTTTTATGCTCGCAGACTGTGTCGCTGATTTTAACCAACAAGAGCATATTAAAGCGCTTGAATTTGTCTCAGGCCGCTGTGGTTTTGTTTGTGATAGTCAGAGTATTTTGAATAATGTTGCAAGCACAGCAACTGATCCGCTACTAACATTAGCGGGTTTACAACAAAATATTGCGGATATGCTAGAAATGCCAACAGAAGAGTTACCAATAGACGATAACCTGTTGGATTATGGCTTAGATTCAATTCAAGTGATGCAACTTATTGAAAAGTGGCAAGCTTTAGGTGTTAACGTAACTTTTCAACAGCTTGGGTTAAATCCAACCATTCAAGCTTGGTATAGCCTATTAGAAGAAGCCAAGGCTACTTCAATTTAGCCCAGCTTAATGTGGCCGCCGCGACTACAGATACACCATAGTCTAATAAACAAGTGGCAATTGAGTTAAGCGTAGTGCCTGTGGTTACAACATCATCAACCAGCAAAATACGTTTACCTTTAACTTGCTCGACAAATTCGGCTTTAACTGCATAAATATTCTGTTTATGCAGTCTACGTGCACCTCCAGACAATCTTGCTTGGTGTTGAGTCGCTTGCGTTTTTCGCAGTGCATCTAAAACTTGCACTTGTGTATGCAAACCAATCTGTTCGGCCAACCACTTTGATTGATTAAAACCACGCAACCACAATGCGGTAAAATGCATAGGCACAGGCAACAAATAGTCGTAGCTTTGAAGCTGTACTAGTGGAGAGTCTTGCCAGTTAGAAAAACTGGCAGATAGCAGCTGTGCCAAAGCCGTCCTCGCGGTTAAATCTCTGCGGTATTTATAATTGGAGATTAATTCACTGACTGGACTGATATGTTCAGTTAAACAAAAAATATGCTCAAGTTCGTCAATCTGCATACTTTTTTGCGCTGCAAAAACACTGGTAATATCTTGCCAAGCCAGATATTCAGAGCTTAGTTGCCAATCATTTAAACAATATAAACAAACAAGATGCTGAGCTTGTGTTGCGCTTTTACAACTGAAACATTGACTGGGTAGCTTTGCACAAACTTGTGCTAAAATAGCCGGCAGTTTTTTTAATCCACTAAAGTAGTTTTGCAGTTCCATGGCAAATAATCATCCAATTTATTTTATACACGGTTGGGGCATGAACCGTGCAGTCTGGCAACCGACGTTTGAGCAACTAAACAAACATACTAACCGGCCGCTCATCGCACTCGACTTGCCCGGTTATGGCAATAGCATCAATCAATTGCCAACTAACTATAACCTAGCTGAAATCAGCCAACAAGTTGCCGCGCAAATGCAAACACCAGGTATGATTATTGGTTGGTCATTAGGTGGCTTAGTTGCGCAGCAAATTGCCATCTGTCAACCAGAGTTGGTAGAGCAGCTAGTACTAGTTGGATCTACACCGTTTTTTGCAGCTAGCGACAACTGGCCGGGCATACAAAATAAAGTACTAAGCAACTTTCAGCAGCAACTAAAATTAGACTATAAAAAAACCTTAGAAAGGTTCTTAGCCATTCAAGCTATGGGCAGCGCGGATGCAAAACAAGATATCAAAACGTTAAAAGCCTTATTGCTAAGCTGTGAAGAGCCAAATGCAGAAGCACTCGCAGCTGGATTAGTCATATTACAGACTGCTGATTTACGTGAGAAAATTCAGCAAATAGCTGCGCCGACCTATCGTCTATACGGCAAATTAGACAGCTTAGTGCCAAAAGCGGCTATCAGCCAAATCGAGGGCTTACACCCACAAAGTACGAGTTATGTGTTTGACAAAGCGTCACATGCGCCGTTTATTTCACATGCTGATGAATTTTGTAAATATTTGCAGACGCTGCTCAATGGTTAATTTGTCGTTTACAGCTTTATTTTCAACCCATTTTGATTAATAATTAAGCATTGGTTGAGTAGTTGAGGTGGTTTGATGGAAATTTCATCCGGGTCTTTATCTGGTGCTTTGCAGAGTAGTTTGCAAGGTTTACAGAAAAGCAGTGACGGCATAACAGAACATGCGCGTGATATTCGCGATAATAGTTTGCCGACTCAAGCGGATGCCGATCAAAACCAACAAACAACTTCAGCGCCTTCTACAACCGATAGTTTAGTCGGTTTAGTTGAAGATAAAAATTTAGCTAGTGCTAACATTAAAGCTTTGCAAACTGAAAACGAAGTTTTAGGCAGCATTATTGATATTAAGGTTTAACTCGCAATGAACATTGTGACTCAGTTTCCAGTTAACATTAACTTGAATATTGCCAACCCGCAAACTGAAGCGGCGCGCAAAGAAGCTTTGTCACGTGATGCTATTACCCAAGCTACTGAAAACGAGCAGTCAGCTAAAGAGTCTGGTGTAGGCTCAGAGCGTGAACGTGCCCAAGCAAGAGCCAATCAACCTGTTACCTACGAATTTATAAAACATGAGCGCCATGAACAGCATATTGAACAGCGCCATGCCAAAGATCATTCAGAAGATAATCCACAAGACGATAGTAGCGACAAACAAGCGACAGACCAAAATCAACAACAAGGCAAGCAACAAAAAGGTGCTGCTGGACAACAATTATCCGAAGGTGAGCAGCAAAAAGTTGATGATTTAGAAAAACGCGATCGTGAAGTTAGAACACATGAACAAGCGCACGCTAACATTGGTGGTCAATATGCAGGTTCTCCGAGTTACGAATTTGAGCGTGGACCGGACGGTAAAAACTATGCTGTTGGCGGCGAAGTAAAAATTGATGTATCTAAAGTTCAAAACGATCCACAAGCAACTATCCGTAAAATGGAACAAGTGCAACGTGCTGCGTTAGCGCCTGCGGAACCATCAGCTGCGGATAGACGAGTTGCCAATGAAGCAGCACAAAAAGCACAACAGGCTCGCGCTGATTTACAGCAAGAACAAATTGAAGAAATTCAAAGTGTCAGCAAAGTGGCTGAGCCGACTCAAGTTGATGGCGTTGCTGCCAATAGAGAAATCAATCAAGCTGAAGCAATTGCAACTATCTTCGGGGTCAAAGATGCTATCCCTAACTTTGAACCAAAACAAAGTTTAAATATTGAAGAGACAGTGCAACCACGCACAGAAGATTACGACCCAAGCGTTAGTGCCCGCGCATTGCGCATACAGAAGTTTTACAACAGCACAAGTGTGCCACAATCCACTCATTTTACCCGTTACGCCTAACCCTAATTAAATTTCTTGCTATACTTGAGATAAATTCAATTGAAATAATAGGTTAGGATGGCTATCTCAAAACAAATTCAGCTAGCATTTACACTTTGCGCATCTTTGATCGCAAGTGTTCAAGCAAACACGCTCGATAGCGCGATCATCCCCCAACTACAAAAACCTTGTAGTGAAATTACTAACAATGAAAAACGCCTTGCCTGTTTTGATGCGAAAAGCCAGCAAAACAAACAAAAATCATTACAAAAAGAGCGGCGAGAGCTCGAAAAAGCCACCTCAGATACGCCGTTTATTATGCAATCTTATCGCCCGAGTTATTTTTTACCGCTCAGTTACAACCCTAAACAAAACCCACGCGATCCAAATATTTTGTTTAATAGTCCAAAAGAAGGTATTGGCATTGATGATGTTGAAGTAAAGTTCCAGATTAGTTTTAAGCTACCTTTGGCCAAAAATGTTTTGATGGAAAATGACGTGGTTAGTATGAATTATACTCAGCTGTCATTTTGGCAACTTTATAATAAAAACGCATCAAAACCCTTTCGCGAAAACAATTACGAACCAGAAGTTATGTGGATGTTAGATTTTGACAATAAACAACCACCTAGTTTGTTCGGCTTACCAATTGATAGTTTTGGTGTTTCGTTTAATCATCAATCTAATGGTCGCTCCAATAATTTTTCGCTTGGTTGGAATCGGGTGATCTTTCACTTAATGTTCAGCGATAAAAACTGGTTAATCGCCTTTAGGCCTTGGATACGTATGCCGGGTGATCATCTAAAAGTGCATGATACTTCAACTGACCACTATATGGGAAAATTTGATTTATCTGCTGCGTATAAGGTCGGTAAACATACCTTTTCAACTAAGTTACGCAACAACTTAAACACAACCAAAAATAAAGGTTATCTTGAGCTTAATTGGAGTTTTCCACTGCCAGTGAGTCAATTAAAAGGGTTCGTGCAATATTCAACTGGGTATGGTGAAGCTTTGATTGATTACAATCACAAAGTTAATCGAGTGAGCTTGGGCTTTTTACTTGCAGACTGGTTTTAATAAAAACAAGGTAGTCATCACTACCTTGTTTTATCGGGGATTAACTAGGCGATGCCGTATTGAGCGCGGTATGCCTGAACTTTTTCTAAGTTGATTTGACTTTGCGCGTCTTGGCTGTTTTGTTTTAAGTATTCAATTAAATCGGTTAATTGAATAATTGAGATAACTTGTGTGCCGAAGTCTCTTTCTACTTCTTGAATCGCAGAAAGTTCGCCTTTGCCTTTTTCTTGGCGGTCTAATGCGATTAACACACCAGATAAGTTTGCACCTTGCTGCTGAATAATTTCCATTGATTCGCGAATTGCGGTACCAGCTGTGATCACATCATCAACCAACATAATGTTACCAACTAAGTCAGAACCGACTAAAGTACCACCTTCACCGTGATCTTTTTTCTCTTTACGGTTGAAACAGTAAGGTACATCTTTTTGATAGCTATCAAACAAAGCTATGCTAGTGGCACTTGCAATAGGAATACCTTTGTATGCTGGGCCAAATAACACGTCAAATTTAACCCCACTATCTTGCAAGGCTGCTGCATAAAAACGACCTAATTGTGCTAAATCACCACCGGTTTTAAATAAACCTGCGTTGAAAAAGTATGGACTAGTACGACCTGACTTTAGGGTAAACTCACCGAACTTAAGCACACCGCGAGATAACGCAAATTCAATAAAAGCTTTTTTGTAATCTTGCATTTCGGTCACCTCTTAAGCTAAAGCCGCTTTTTGGATATCAAAAATTTCTTTTAATGCAAGGCGCGCGTATTCCATCATTTCCTGCATTTCTTCAAAGCTGTACGGTTCGCCTTCAGCTGTGCCTTGAACTTCAATTAATTTGCCGTTTTCAGCCATAACTACATTCATGTCTGTTTCAGCATCTGAGTCTTCTAAGTATTCTAAATCAGCTATTACTTGGCCTTTGTATACACCAACAGAAATCGCGGCAATCATATGTTTTAATGGATTGGTTTTTAGAATACCTTTGCTACGCATATGCGCTAAAGCATCAACTAAAGCAACACAAGCACCTGTGATAGAAGCAGTACGTGTGCCACCATCCGCTTGAATAACATCACAATCCAAAGTTATGGTGTTTTCACCTAATGCTTTTAAATCAACCGCAGCACGTAATGCACGGCCAATTAGACGTTGAATTTCTAATGTGCGGCCACCTTGTTTACCACGAGCTGCTTCACGATCACAACGCGTATGGGTTGAGCGAGGTAACATGCCATATTCAGCCGTGATCCAACCTTCACCTTTGCCTTTCATAAATCTTGGTACACCTTCAACAACTGAAGCGGTACAAATAACTTTAGTTTCACCAAACTCGATTAATACTGAACCTTCAGCATGTTTTGTGAAACCACGGGTAATAGTAATAGGGCGTATTTGGCTAGACGTTCGACCACTTGGGCGCATGAAACTCTCCTGTCAATTTTGAATTGGCGACATTATACCGAAATATGCTAACGCTGCGACTATATGAAAAAATTAAAAGCTAAATAAAGACTATTTCAACCAATTCTGTGCTTGCGCTTGATCACTTTCTTTCGCATCAACCCAATGACTGCCCTGCTCGGTTTGCTCTTTTTTCCAAAACGGCGCTTGGGTTTTGAGTATATCCATAATAAATTGCCCAGCTTCAAAAGCTGCTTGCCTATGTTGACTAGTAACACCAACAAATACAATTTGTTCACCGAGTTGCATTGTGCCCACTCTATGCACCACTGCAACACGGCCTAACGACCATTTTTCGCGCGCTTGTGCCACTATTTGTTTGAGCACTTTTTCTGTCATAGCTGGATAATGCTCTAGCGTTAAACTCTTAATACTTTGTTGCTGGTTGAAGTCGCGCACTAACCCGACAAAAAATACTACTGCACCATCTTGTTGGTTATTTTCAATCAGCTGTTGATATTGTTCTGCGACACTAAAGTCGTTGTTTTGAACTTTGATTAAATCAGTCATGCTAGCCAACTCTTATCAGATACTAATAAACCCCATTTTAACGCTATTTCTGTGTAATGTTGTGATATTCGATAAATTATTGATACACCACAAAGATAAACATTCTCTGCATAACATCACATTTCATAGTTTTGCCTTTGACTATTCATACCGCTTGTATATCATGCGCGCTATAACATAAGGAATAAGGATCAGATGATGAAATATTCTCTAACCACACTTTGCGCATCTCTTTTAGTCAGTCACTCAGTTGCTGCTAACTATCTAACTGCAGATATCAGTAATGATGCGTTTAAAGCCGAAATAAGTTCAGATAAATTAGTGCAAAACGCACGAATTACCGCAACAGGTATAGCTACAGATGATGATGCAAACCTATTTGCGGTAAGCGCTGTTGTTGCTGGGCCTGTACAAGAAATAGAAAATGTAACTGCTGGTTTAGGTGGCAAACTTTATTTTAACGACGTTAACGATGAAAACATGCAGGCATTTGCCTTAGGTGGGTATGCTGAATACCAAGTACCAAATGCTAAAAACGTTTCATTGTTAGCTGAGTTTTTCTATGCCCCTGGTATTACCGCAAGTGACGATATTGATTATCAAACAGACTTAAACTTGCGAGTAAGCTACCAATTATTGCCAAATGGTGCGTTTTTTGCGGGTTACCGTCGAATCCAAGTTAATATTGAAAATGGCAGAAATGTTAGTTTAGATAAAGGCTTACATTTAGGTTTTGAGTTTCAGTTTTAAGCTACACCGCTACGCACCATTGCAAACGATAAAAGTGTTTAGCGGAGTCTAGCTGAATGCTAATTTTTAAAACCTCTTTATCAGGGGCGAATCAAAACCGAAGCACCGCTTCGCAGTTTGATGAGGTGGAGTCATGGATGACGACAGGGCCTGACCTTCATGGATGAATAGTCTGCTCGGAACTGGATTAAGCCCCGAACAGCGTTTTTAAAAATTATGCTTCAGCTAGGCTTGATTGCACTTTGTCGAACAGCAATATCTAAGCAGCTTCAACTTCAATACCACTATGGCGTAACAAAGCATCCACTTTAGGCTCACGCCCTCTAAAAGCTTTAAACAATTCCATAGGCTCCTGCGAACCACCTTTTTGTAAGATATGCTCTAAGAAATCATGGCCTGTTTTGGCATTAAAGATCCCCTCTTCTTCAAATCGTGAAAACGCGTCACTCGATAATACTTCAGCCCATTTGTAGCTATAGTAACCAGCAGCATAACCACCAGCAAAAATATGGCTAAAACTATGCTGGAAACGGTTAAATTCAGGCGGTCGAACCACTGCAACCGTTTCACGGACTTGATTTACTTTTTGCTGAATATCAAACCCAACATTAGGTTTAAACTCATGGTGCAATTCAAAATCAAATAATGAAAATTCTAACTGGCGCATCATCATCATAGCTGACTGGAAGTTTTTCGCTGCCAACATTTTATCCAACAAATCTTGTGGTAAAGATTCGCCGGTTTCAAAGTGGCCAGAGATAAATCCAAGTGCTTCAGGCTGCCAGCACCAGTTTTCTAAAAACTGACTTGGTAACTCAACCGCGTCCCAAGCTACACCATTAATGCCCGCAACTGCACTTACATCCACTTGGGTTAACATATGGTGTAAACCATGGCCAAATTCGTGGAATAAAGTTTCTACTTCGTTGTGGGTGAATAACGCAGGTTTATCACCGACTGGTTTGTTGAAGTTACAGGTTAAATACGCAACTGGTAATTGTAATTCACCATCGTTTTTACGCATTTGACCAACACATACATCCATCCATGCACCACCGCGTTTGCCTTCACGTGCATATAAATCGAAATAAAAGCTACCTTTTAATTGACCATCATCCGAGAAAATATCGTAAAAACGCACAGATTCATGCCAAGTTTGCACACCCTCTCTTGGTTTAATTTCAATCGAAAATAAACGCTGTGCTGTGGCAAATAAGCCACTAATGACTTTTTCTTCAGGGAAGTATGGGCGTAAAACTTCATCGGAAATTGAGTATTTTTGCTGCTTTAGTTTCTCAGCGTAATAACTCATATCCCAAGCTTCGAGTTTATCAATACCATGTTGCTCACGGGCAAATTCGGTTAATTCAGCCAATTCAGCTTGTGCTTGTTTTTTACTCTTGTTAGCTAAATCATACAAAAAGTCAGTCACTTGCTGTGGGTTTTCCGCCATTTTAGTCGCTAAACTTAAGTCGGCATAACTAACAAAATCAAGTAATTGTGATTTTTCATATCTAAGCTCAAGAATTTGCTGCATCACTTCTGAGTTGTCCCACTTACCTGCATTTGGGCCTTGATCTGACGCGCGCGTAGCAAATGCACGATACATTTCTTCACGTAAACTGCGATCATCAGCATACATCATCACAGGCAAGTAGCTTGGGAATTCAAGATTAAACAACCAGCCATCAACTGATTTTGCTTCCGCCGCTTGTTTAGCTGCAGCAATCGCACTTTCAGGTAAACCAGCTAATTGTTGCTCGTCAGTAATTTCTTTGCGCCAGCCTTGAGTTGCATCTAATACATTGTTGGAAAACTTAGTAGTTAACTCAGACACAGCTTGGCTAATTTCACCAAAACGCTTTTTCTTTTCATCCGGTAAACTGACGCCGGATAATTTAAAACCACGTAACGCATCGTTAATCGCTTTTTGCTGCGCTTGAGAAAGAGCGACAAAATCTTCGCTATCGGCTATTTGTTGATAAGCTTGGTACAACCCCTGATGTTGGCCAACCCAAGTACTATACTCAGATAACAAAGGTAAACAAGCTTCATATGCTTGGCGCAACGCTTCGCTATCCGCAACTGAATGCAAATGTGACACTGGTGACCAAATGCGACTAAGTTTGTCGTCTACTTCATCAATAGGTTGGACAAAGTTTTGCCATGTATAGTTTGATTGTTGCACCACTTGCTCGATAACAGTTTTGCACTCTGCTATCGCTTGCTCTACCGCAGGTAAAATATGCTCAGGTTTAATATTGGAAAATTCCGGTAAGCTCGCTTCAGATAATAATGGATTACTCATTTAGGATCCTTTGTTGTTGTACGCTATTTAACTATAGAGCTAAATCAATATAAATAGCGATAATCAGCTGGAGATAAAAGCCATTTAGGCAAGGCAAGTTGGCACAGACATAGTGGTTCTATGCCAAGCCTACTTAACGCAGAATAAATGGCTTTTAGCCCAGCCTTTTAGGAGCCTCACAGACAGCCCACTTCTGTGTTGTATCATTTTGAAAGGTACCTACATTCCTACAATGATACGCCTTGAATTGAACTGTCTGTGATGGCTCTGATACTCGTAATTTATATTGATTTAGCTCTCGCCATATTATTCTTAGTTATTTGGTTGAATAGAATAAATTACAAGGTAGGTAAGCGGATCTTTTTATAAATTTTAGGCTGGTATAAACAAAAAAGGTTTGCGTAAAAGCAAACCTTGAAACACAGAATATGAATGTGGCGTGAAGTTATTTCAGACCATTTTGCAAAGTTAGAGTTGCAACGTCAGCAACAAAGGTAATTTTGATATTACGTTTGTTGTCACCCCAAACACATTGTTTAGTGCCTATCACTTCTGAGCATTCGTCTGCTGAGCCAATAATAGCTTCAACTTCGTCTAGCTCCATACCAACTTTAATCTTATTGTAATTATCGGCGGTTATTTTGCTGCATCCACTGCAAAAGCTTATCAAGGCAACCAAAATTGCTAAGCGCTTTAACATAACATCTCCTACTTTCTATCAAATCAAATTTAGGTCAAATATCTAACCACAAAAAAGTAACATAGATGTTAAATATTTTTTAAATTATTACAAGGTTTAATTTAAAAAATAGCACAATGAATAGTTAAGCAGCTTAAAAATCAGGCTGGTTTTAGTGGCTATGATAGAAGTGTAAAGTTAGCAGCCGCAATTCATAACGGCTGCTACTAGAGGTATGCAAGAGATATTGATTAAGGACGGATCTGACCTTCGCCTTGTACAATGAATTTCTGTGTAGTTAGGCTTTCTAAACCCATAGGACCATACGCATGCAGTTTAGAGGTGGAAATACCAATTTCAGCACCTAAACCAAGTTGGCCGCCATCAGAAAAACGCGAAGATGCATTCACCATAACAACCGCACTATTTACTCGACGCGTAAACTCGTTAGCTCTTTGGTAACTTTGGGTACAAATCACTTCAGTATGGCCTGAGCTGTAAGATTCTAAATGGCTAATTGCCGCGTCAAAATCATCAACAATGCGTACCGCAATTTCTAAAGCCAAATACTCAGCATGCCAGTCATCTTCAGTTGCCAGCTCTGCACCAGCAAAATAACCTATGCTTTTTTCACAGGCGTGAATTTTCACGCCCTTTTCGGCTAATGCTTTAGCTGCAATTGGCAAAAAGCTATCCGCTTGAGCTTGATGTACCAACAAGGTTTCTAACGCGTTGCACACACCAGTACGCTGAGTTTTACCATTCAACAGTAAATCCAACGCCATCTTGTTGTCAGCATCTTGGTCAATATATAAATGACACACACCTTTAAAATGCTGGATCACAGGAATGCGGCTGTTTTCAGTGACAAAACGAATTAAACCTTCGCCACCACGTGGAATAATTAAGTCGATATCATCTGATAAGGTCATCAATTCATTCATAATGGCGCGATCAGGATCAGGCACAACACAAATTGCATTTGGATCGATATTTTGTTCAACCAAAGCTTCATGCAAACACTTTGCAATCACTAAGTTAGAAAACAAAGCTTCTTTACCACCACGTAACACCACAGCATTGCCTGATTTCAAACACAAGGCTGCAGCTTCCGCTGTTACATTTGGGCGCGCTTCGTAAATCATAGCAATTACACCTAGTGGTATACGCATACGACCAACACGCATGCCATTTGGTCTAATTTTTAAATCAGACACAGTACCAACAGGATCGGGTAAAGTAGTTACTTCAATTAATGCATTAGCTAAATCTTTAACTCGCTCAGGGGTTAAACGCAAACGGTCAATCATTGCATCGGTCAAACCGTTTTCTTTACCTGCGTCTAAATCTTTTTGGTTTTCAGTTAAAATTAACTCTGTGCGCTCAATTAATTTTTGCGCCATTGCCGATAATGCGGCATCTTTTTGCGCTGTACTCAAATTGGCAACCGAGAAAGACGCTTTACGCGCATCTTTAGCCATTTGTGCAATTGAAAAACTCATCTTTATACCTTTATTTGTTACAGGATCACCAAATCATCTCTATGAATAATGACATCACTTGGGCAATAACCCAAGACTTGGATGATTTTTTGACTTTGTAATCCTTTAATTTTATCTAACTCTAAATCACTATACTGACAAATACCTTTAGCTAAAGTTTTGCCAGCTAAATCTTTAATATAAACAGCATCACCTTTATTAAAGCTGCCGTCTGTTTCTTTAATACCAATGCTCAGTAAAGAAGCGCCTTTGTTAATCAAAGCATTTGCCGCACCATTGTCTACTATGATTGCGCCTTGTGCTTTTAACGTGTATTGCAACCAATGTTTACGCGCTTTTATCGGGCTAGCTTGACGTTTAAACCAAGTGCCTTGTGGTGCATGTTGCAACAAACCATCAAATACTTGGCCTTTGGTTCCGTTAACAATTAAGGTGTGTACCCCATTAACTGTGGCTTTTTCCGCTGCTTCAATTTTTGTGCGCATGCCACCTGTGGCTATTTTATTGGTTGTACCACCTGCGAGCGCATAAATTTCAGGGGTAATGCTTTCAACGGTTGGGATTAGTTTAGCATCAGGGTTACTGCGTGGATCGGCGGTAAATAAACCGTCTATATCACTGCATATCATCATCATATCCGCATCTGATACTTGTGAGACTAAAGCGGCTAAGTTGTCGTTATCACCCACTTTTAATTCTTGTGTCGCAACAGTGTCGTTTTCATTAACTATAGGTAAAATACCGTTGTTTAGCAGCTCACGAATGGTGTTTTTAATATTGACGTAACGGCGGCGATCGGCCAAATCATCATGGGTTAATAAAATTTGAGCACAAGGAAAATCAAAAAAGCGCGCCCAGTTAGCCATCATACGCGTTTGCCCAACGGCTGCCATAGCTTGTTTTTCGGCAATTGAAGGGATGCCACTATGCGCAATAATGCCACGGCCAGCTGCGACACTGCCACTTGAAACTAAAACAATTTCTTTCCCTTGTAACCGGCATTCAGAAATATAACGAGCTATGGGCAACAAATACTGACCACTACACCCTTTTCCGTCAGGTGCTATTAGTGCACTACCCACTTTAATAACAGCTCTTTGCCAGTCAAACCAACTCATGTTGTGACAACCTACTCAAATCTAAAAACAACATTATACCCTTATTCAGATTTTAGGTGCAGGGGGCGATAACAATTAATATGATATTGCTTGCGAATTAACCACAAACCATCTATGTTGCATTATGGCGAAACGATTATGATTGTTAGACACTTACATTGTGACAGCATGCTTCCAGAACACTCACATTTTAAATTTGATTTAGCGTCTGAAAAAAGTACCTCGCAGACCGAGCACAGCCCGCACCACAATCAACCTTCAATGGTGTTTTTTAGTGGTGGTAGTGCATTAGCTGGATTTAGCAAAGCATTAAAACAGTATAATCAAAACCATAGCCATATAATTACCACATTAGACTCTGGCGGTTGCACAGCTAAATTACGTCAATGTTTTTTAATGCCTGCAATTGGTGATATTCGTAATAGATTGCTCGCGTTAGCAGACGACAACAAAAAAGATGTTGCCGCGGTCGCACGCATTATGGGATTAAGATTCGCTAAACAAGGTAGTGCGGCGACACTTAGGCAATCACTACATGCATTTAGTGATAGCGATCACCCTATGTACGCACAGCTGTCTGCTTATCAGCAACTGACAATTCAAAGTTGCTTAGAATATTTTGCTCAAGTCATCCCTGAAGACTTTGATTTACGTAATACCAGCATAGGCAATGTTTGCATTGCGTCAGCGTATTTAATGAATAATAGAAGTTTAACCGCAGCGATCGACCTTTTTAGCCAGCTATTGTCAATAAAAGGTCAAGTTGTTCCTATGCTTGATGGCTACTGTCACCTAGCAGCACATCTTAGTGATGGGCAAGTCATACTCGGCCAGCACAACTTAACCGGCAAAGAAGTGTCGCCGATTAGCAGTAAAATCACTAAAGTTGAACTATCAAGCAGCGCCGAATATTTATCAGAGTTGCACTGTGAAACACCAGCTAATGTGGTTCACACTGTTGAGCAAGCCCAACTAATTTGTTACCCCCCAGGTAGCTTTTATTCAAGCTTAATAACCAATTTATTGACCCAAGGTGTCGGCAAAGCTATTAGTCAAAGTAAAGCTAAAAAAGTATATGTGCCAAACTTACAAAACGATCCAGAGCAGCTTGGCATGAGCTTATTTGACTGCATTAATACGCTAATCCACTATTTAACCAAAGAGCTCGCTGAACATACGCCTATCAACACAGTATTAGATAGCATATTGCTCGACCGCAGCGCGCAGAAACAGCTAACCGCAGAGCAATATCAAGCGTTGGCAGAATTGGGCATAGCAGTGGAGATTTTGCCTCTGGTTAGCGAACAGTCTGCACCATTTTACGACCCGCACAGACTGAGCCAAGCACTTCTAAATTTGTGCCGCTAGACTTTAAAAGTCTTACAAGTTATTGGCAATAAAATTTGGTAATTTACTGCTTAGCTGGTGAATATCCGCGTTATAGTATTCTAATTTCTCAGCAAGCATAGCCGCATCATTAACTCTATAATTGCCTGCATCAGCAGATTTCAACGCCATAGTGCACGTCCAAGTGCCGCCGGGGTAAATAGGTTTAGGGAACAACAGAGTTTGCAATTGAATAAAACCTGCTTTAGCCATATTGTCGCGGGTGTTTTTAATCAGGTGTTGATGCAACAGCGGCGAGCCACTTTGTTGGATTAAAATTCCCTGTTCAGTCAATGCAGCAAAGCAGGCTTGATAAAAATCTTGGTGGGCTGAATCTTCATTTAGGTCAACCGCATGCATTGAATCGATAATAATAATGTCAAAACTATTGCTGGCTAATCCATAGACAAAATCAACACTTTGGCTAAATAATAGCTCAGCCCTATCATCTTGATTATTAGTAGATAATTCTGGAAAATATTTTTTTGCCACCTCAGTAATTAAACTATCCATCTCGACTTGAGTAACTCGTTCCACCTGCGGATGCTTTAATACCTGCTGTAAACAGCCACAGTCGCCACCGCCAATAATCAAAACGCTTTTTGGTTGAGGGTGACTGAATAACGCAGGATGAGTCATCATTTCATGATAAAAAAAATTATCGCGACTACTTAACTTAGTGCAGCCATCTATGACCATCAAATAACCAAAATCTGTCGTTTGATAAATTTCTACTTTGTGAAAAGGTGATTGTTTTTCTACCACCTTATGCTTCAGTCTTAAAGACACGGCAGCTCCGGCCGCTTGATTTTGTTCTGAGTACCAATTTTGAGTTGAAGTGTCCGCCATACAATGTCCTTCAATTTAACCAAGCAAAGTTAAAAAACTAAATCAATTATAGCTCATACGGCATAATCAGATTACACTATTCGTTTTACTTGTTAAGACTCAATTTTATTCGCTAATGACTGATAGTTTGATTCAACACGCTAAACAAATATATAACGTTGCTAATTGGAGTGATGGTTATTTTGACATCAATAATCAAGGTGAATTGGTTGCCCAACCTAAAGGCAAACCACAATTACAAATCGCCTTTAATAAGATAGTTCACGACCTTCAACTAGCAGGTTTACGCTTACCTATTTTAGTCCGCTTTACCGATATTCTAAGAGATCGTGTACAAGCGCTACAGTTAGCTTTTAAAGATGCAATTGCACAACATGATTATTCAGGTAAATATCATGCTGTATATCCGATTAAAGTTAACCAACAGCACAGTGTGGTTGAACAGTTATTAAGGGTCACACCAAAAATTGGCTTAGAAGCAGGCAGTAAACCAGAATTATTGGCTATTTTAGGTGCTACCACTGAACCGTTAAAAATAGTCTGTAACGGTTATAAAGACAGCGAATTTTTGCAACTTGCGATTATTGGCCAACAGATGGGCCACCAAGTTTATGTTGTTATTGAAAAACTATCCGAATTAAAAACCTTATTAAAAGAAGCGGAAAAAATGGGTGCGGCACCTGCGATTGGTATTCGTATTCGTTTAAACACTGTTGGTAAAGGCCGTTGGCAAGATTCCGGCGGTGAAAAAGGTAAATTTGGTTTAACCTCACACCAGTTATTACAAGCAATTGAGCTATTAAAACAACATAAACAAACCCATTTGTTTCAACTAATCCATTTCCATATTGGCTCACAAATCGCCAATATTCGTGATATTCAAGTAGCAATAAAAGAATGTGCACGTTATTACGTTGAATTAAAAAACATGGGGTTAGCGGTTGATACCTTAGATGTAGGTGGTGGTTTAGGCGTTGACTACGAAGGCAGCGGCAGTCGAAGCCAATGTTCCATGAACTATGATATGCATGAATATGCGCGTAACATAGTTGCTGGTATTAGCGAAACCTGCCATGCCAATGGCGTAGTTGAACCAAACATTATTACCGAATCTGGCCGTGCTATGACAGCGCACCATGCGGTACTCTTATCTAATATTATCGACAGTGAACAACCGGTTCGTCTCGCTGCACCTTTTATTGCCAGTGCCGATGCTCCAGCAGAAACTGTCGAGTTAATAAAACTCAGTGAAAGTGTTTCGCCACGTCGCGCAATTGAGTGTTACCACGATGCGGTGCACTATTTTGCTGAAGCACAACAAAAATTCACTCTGGGATTAATTTCATTAACGCATTGGGCTGAATTTGAAAGTTTCTACTTCTCAATGCTGTACATTGTTAGAGACAATCTCGACAACAATGCACGTTCACACCGAGAATTACGCGTCGAGTTAGATGAAAAGCTCGCATGCAAACTTTTCTGTAATTTCTCATTGTTCCAATCTTTGCCTGACGCTTGGGGTATTCAACAAATTTTCCCAGTTGTGCCGTTAAGCCATATGGAACAAGAATTGTCTGAGCGTGCCATAGTGCAAGATATTACCTGTGATTCAGACGGGCAAATTAAACAATATGCTGATGGTATGGGGATTGAAAGTAGCTTACCAGTGCCTAAATTTGACACAGACAATCCATACTACTTAGGTATTTTCATGGTTGGTGCGTATCAAGAAATTTTGGGCGATATGCATAACTTATTTGGCGACACAGACTCAGCTCACTTAGAGTTTGATGCAGCTGGAAAAATGCGTATTAACCATGTATTGCATGGTGATACAGCAGAAACAGCATTAAAAACAGTGCACTTCCAACAATCGTATTTGTTGGAAAACTATATGTCGCAACTGAGCCAATCAAAACTGACTCCAGAACAAAAAGATGAGTACTATTTAATGCTGAAAACCGGCATTGAAGGTTATACCTATTTTGAAGATGAGCACAGCAGCTAGCCTGTGCTCCACCTCAACTGCGCTCGCCATTACGAATTTTATCCGCCCACGCCAAAGATTCTTGATAAAATTCATGAATATCATTAATCGGCACACGTATTGCCATTGACAAAGTTTCAGCTTCATCCCATTGTGCTTTTTCATAATTGAGTGCCAATTTGAGATACAAACCCAACACCCCTTTCTGATCAATTAATCCCTGTTTAATTTCATCGGCCACCGGCAGTTTAGTTGCCAAAGTATCCATAGTTTCATCTAACAAGGCATCGACCAAACTCAGCATGCCAACCAAAAACGCCATAGGTGGGTTTTCATCATCGCCCCTTGCCTGCGCAATATGGCTGCAAAAGCGCGCACGAGCTAATGACAAAACCATAATTTCATCGGGCTTACCACCGCTTAAATTAGCTAAGGCTAACAACGAGATAAATTTTTTCACCTCTGCTTCGCCCATATACACTATCGCATGCTTTAATGAAGTAATTTTTTGGCTAGAATTAAAACCTGCGCTATTGATAAAACGCAATAGCTTATAAGATAAAGCCACGTCTTGCGCCAAGATTTGGCTCACCTTATCAATATCCATATCTTTGCGGCTAGCTTGTGAAATAAGCTGCAGCAAGTTAAGTTTATTCGCTTTAATTTGTTTAGATTTCAACACCTCAGGACGAGCAAAAAAGTAACCTTGGTAATATTGAAAACCTAAAGTTTTAAGCTGCTCAAATTCTTCACGGGTTTCAACCTTCTCAGCTAATAGCTTGACGCCAAATCCGGCGATGCGCCGAACATATTTACTAATCTGTAATATATTGAATTGACGAACATCTACTTTAATAGTGTCAATATAAGGCAAGAAGATATCCCATACTGGGTCAAAGTTATGGTCGTCTAACGCTAATCTATATCCTTGCTTTTTTAACGCTCGACAAGCATCTAGTAGCTCTTCGCTAATTTCGACACTCTCTAAAATTTCAATCACCACATTTTTAGGATCAAGCGAAGTTGGAAAGCGGTTAATTAAGGTATCGTCAAAGAAATTAATATAAGTGCATTTACCATCCGTGATGGATTCCAACCCTTTGGTTAAATGATTCGAGGTTAATATTTGTGAGGTTGCCTGATCTGGGCATATATCCGGAAATGCATTCTCGACCCCATCCCTAAATAACAATTCGTATCCAACGATTTCCTCTTCCACATTAAGTATTGCTTGGCGCGCGACATAAGAATACATAAACCACTCTCAATAGATACAACTTGGTTATCTTTTTTTAACATTCTCTTACAGATTAATGTCAGTTCGGCAGAATAGCCAGCAAATTGTACGATAAACACCATTTAACGTGTAATAAATAACCAATCTGAAAGCAATCGCTATTTAATATAACGCACTAATATAAAAATCTAATCTCAATGTGGTATGTTGACGGAACAAAATAGGTTGACTTGGCTCTAACAAAGCAGTTATAACCTTATTAAATGATTAATTGGTCCTTGAAGAAAAACCATCACAACCCTATATAATCGGTTGTTGAGTGTTAAAATCGATATTGATAAAATGTTCTCATCAAGGTAACCGGACTGGAGTGATTCATGACAACGTCATCTACATCTACAGCATTAATGTTGACCCCTCAAACGGGTAGTCTGGATTCTTATATCCAAAGCGTAAATAGCATTCCTGTATTAACCGCTGAGCAAGAAAAAAGCTTAGGCGAAAGATTATTTAACGACGGTGATTTAGAAGCTGCACAACAACTTATCATGTCGCATTTGCGTTTTGTTGTGCACATTGCCAAAAGCTACTCGGGTTATGGTTTGCCACAAGCAGATCTAATCCAAGAAGGTAATGTAGGCTTAATGAAAGCTGTTAGACGTTTTGATCCATCAGTTGGTGTACGTCTAGTCTCTTTTGCCGTGCATTGGATCAAAGCAGAAATCCACGAATACGTATTAAAAAATTGGCGCATCGTTAAAGTTGCAACCACAAAAGCACAACGTAAGTTGTTCTTTAACCTACGTAAATCGAAAAAACGTTTAGGTTGGTTTAATAACGCCGAGGTTGATAAAGTCGCTGACGATTTAGGTGTAAGCCGCTCAGAAGTGCTTGAAATGGAAAGCCGTATGAGCAACCAGGATACAGCTTTTGACTTAACCAACGATGATGACGAAAGCACCAGCTTTGCACCTGCACAATATTTAGAAGATTCGTCGTCTGATGTTGCAATGCATGTTGAAAATAACCAGTGGGATAATCATGCAAATAACCGCTTGTTGCATGCGATTCAAACCTTAGATGAGCGTAGCCAAGACATTATCCGTACTCGTTGGTTAGACGATGGCAACAAATTAACGCTACAAGAGTTAGCCGAAAAATACAGTGTTTCTGCCGAGCGTGTTCGTCAGCTTGAAGCTAACGCAATGAAAAAACTCCGTAATGCTATGGGTGAGTTATAAGTTCAAGTAATTTTATAATTCAGCATAAACATATGTGTTTCAATAGCCGGTTTTCCGGCTATTGTTGTTTTTGGCGATAGTAAATTTTATCAAAGGCTAATTTAATGCAATGTAATCCAGGTTGTGGCGCTTGTTGTATCGCCCCATCAATCTCTAGCCCAATTCCAGGCATGCCAAATGGCAAACCAGCTGGTGTACGCTGCATACAACTTGATGAAAATAATTTGTGCAAAATTTTTGGCCTACCTGAAAGGCCTAAAGTCTGCCTACAATTTAAAGCTGATCGACAGATTTGTGGCACAAATGCGCAGCAAGCGCTGAAAATCATCAGCGAGTTAGAGGGTTTCACTAATGCTTAATATAAAACAAATTCACCATATCGCGATTATTTGCTCTGACTATCAAGAATCGAAAGCCTTTTATACACAAATTTTAGGTTTTGATGTCATCGCAGAAACATACAGAGCAGAACGCGATTCATACAAATTAGATTTAGCGGTAGACAACCACTGTCAAATAGAACTGTTTTCTTTCCCTAATCCACCAGAGCGCCCTTCTCGTCCAGAAGCACAAGGCTTGCGTCATTTAGCTTTTAAAGTAGATGATGTCGCTGCAGCTAAGTCATGGTTGGAGCAACAAGGTATAGCAGTGGAAGATGTTCGAATAGATGAGCTAACTGGCAAGGCATTTACATTCTTTCAAGATCCTGATGGCTTGCCGTTAGAGTTATATCAAAATTAATCTGAGAGATTAATCTCGTTCGATTTTATCCATACCTTGGGTATCTTGTCTCGCCTTTAGCTGATGGTGGATAGCTGATTTGATCAGTATATATCCACTAATAGGTGCAGTTATCAACAGAAAAATTGAGATCAGGATTTCTTTAAAACTATAATCTGTATGGGTCGCGGAGAAATAAATCATAGCCCCAATCAACAAACAAGCCATGCCTAGTGTGGTCGCTTTAGTTGGCCCATGCAGGCGCATAAAAAAGTCAGGCATTTTTACCAAACCAACTGAACCAATAAGTATCAGAGTGCCGCCCAACAATAATAAAATTGAGACTATCCATTCGTAAATCATCATTATTCGATCAAATCGCCTCTTAATAAATATTTACACAAAGCCACTGTGCTCACAAAACCTAACATAGCAATAAGCAAGGCGGCTTCAAAATACAAGCCGGTACCATTGTGCAGGCCATACAACACAATAACAGCTATGCTGTTAATATACATAGTATCCAGCGCTAAAATACGATCAGGCACTGATGGCCCTTTAAATAGCCGCCAAATATTTAATAACAATGCCAAACCTAGCATAGCAAACACCAAAATAATCACACTACCTAACATTGGAAAATCTCCTTCAGTGGCGCTTCATAACGGCTTTTAATTTGCTCTATGAGTTTGCTCTCATCGTTTAAATCTAATACGTGGATCAACAAATATTTTTGCTCTTTATTATCCCAGTCGTCATGCTCTTCGCTAATAGGATAAACCTCAGCGCTGACAGTTCCTGGGGTTAACGATACTGTACTTGCAAGCAAAGTGATAGGCAGTGCATCTGTCATATCAAGTGGCACTTTAACAAACGCAGGACGAAGCTTTTTATTCGGGCCAATAATTAAAATTGCCACCTGAATATTGGCGGTAATAATATCAAACAAAACAATTAATAATTGTTTAATCGCCAACATTGGCCGTTTAACTCTTGGGTGCTCGTCGGTAAACGGCTGAGTTGCCATAGGAATGACAATCGCCAACAAGGCGCCCAATAAAATTTGACCAAAAGAAATACTGTTATTTAATAATAACCAAACAACCAATAACAAAATACTGGTGGCTGGCGCTGGGAAATAACGATTCATTAGTGCCCTCCTGCAAGTGGCGCAATTGCAGTCACTTGATGTATCTGCATGGCAGCCTGCAGACAAAAATCGCTAAGCGGCTTAGCAAAAACAACCATAAGCGGTGATGCACTCACTAAAACATAAACAGCGTAAATTTGTGCTTTATGTGCAGGTTTAGTATCCATTTTATCCACATCAGTTGGGGTATTTTGCCAGAACACTATACTGCCAGCTCGGGTAATACCAACCAATACCAACAAACTAGACACAAGATAAATCGGCCAGAATAAAGCATACTCACCGTGTTGATAAGTCGCTTTTAACAGCCAGATTTTGCCGATAAAACCAGAAAGTGGCGGCATACCAACAACAGCCAAAGCTGCGACAAAAAACACAACTCCGATTAATAAACCTTGTTTAACCGGTCGACCAGTGGTGATCCTGTCTGCCACTTTTCCACGCTGACTAGCAATTAAATCAACACATAAAAACAGTGCGGCACAAACCAAAGTTGAGTGGATTAAATAATAGATTGCAGCGGCCGTTGCTTGCATTTGCTGCATACTGGCTAACGCAACCAAGGTACCGGCTGAAACCACAATTAAATTAGCCACTAATTTACTCATGTCTTTACTAGCGAGCACACCAATAGTACCAACCACAATAGTTGCTAGCGCCGCATACCATAATATATCTTGCCCCATGGCACCGAGCGGGCCACTACCTTGACTAAAAATAGAGTTGTAAACTCGAATAATCGAATAAATCCCAACTTTAGTCATAATGGCAAATAACGCGGCGACAACTGGCATTGCATTTGAGTAAGTGCCCGGCAACCACATATGTAAAGGCAGTAGCGCAGCTTTTAATGCAAATACAATTAACAATAGTGAACCGCCTATCATAGCAAGATAGACATCATCACCAGTTAACTGTGTAATTCGCACAGCCACATCTTGAATATTTAGACTACCAACAACACCATAAATTGTTCCTAGCGCAATCAGAAATACCGCTGAGCCGACTAAATTAAGAATGACATAATGCAAAGCACCACGCGTATTGTGTTTATCCGCGGCATGCATCAACAAAGAGTAAGATGCAATAAGAAGCACCTCAAAAAAGACAAAGAGGTTGAACAAGTCACCGGTTAAAAATGCCCCACTAACCCCCATCAATAAAAACTGCACTAAAGGATGGAAAAAGCTCCCACGGGCATCATCACCAGCACAGCTAAATAACACACAGCACAAGGTTAAAAACGACGCTAAACTGGTTAGTGCCACAGCAAATAAATCAGCGTGTAGCACAATACCGAAGGGTGCTTGCCAATTACCTATCGCATAACTCAAAGTACCAAGTTCTAAGATTTTTCTTAACAAACAAAGATTAATTGTTAGTGCTATGATTGAGAAACTAATAGATGCAATTCTTCTTACTTTGAGGTTTTTACCACAAGGTGGTAAAAGCAACAGCAGCGCACTAAATAGCGGAAATAAAATTGGAAAAGCGACAATATGCTGCATGACTATTTTTTAACTCCAATTTTATTATTCGTTTGCTGATTCACATAATCATTACCTAAATCGGCACGTGCTCTAATTGCTAAAATCACCGAAAAAGCCGTCATAGCAAAACCGATAACGATTGCGGTTAAAACCAGAGCTTGTGGTAGTGGATCAGCATACTGTTCATTTGCACTTAAAATTGCCGCTTTGTTAATGGTTAAGCGGCCTGATGCAAATAAAAATAAATTCACCGCATAAGACAACATGGTCAAACCTAAAACAATTGGAAAACTACGAGCACGAAGAATTAGAAAAACCCCACAGCTCACCAACACGCCGACACAAACCGAATATAACAACTCCATTATTTATTGGCTCCTATTGTTTTAGTATTGGTTTTTACTTCATCATGGGCTGTCAGTTTGCCTAAACTAGCCAAAATCATCATAGTTGCACCAACAACAGTAATGTATACACCCAGATCAAACACCATAGCACTGGCAAGCTCAGTTTTTCCAACTAACGGAATATCAAAATAATCAAACCAACTGGTTAAAAATGGCTTATCAAACATCAGGCTACCCGCACCACAAACAAAGGCAATCAAAACTCCAGTCGCGATAATTTTACGGTAGTTAAAGAATAATCGCTCATTAACCCAATTAGAACCGTGCGCAATATACTGCAAAATAATCGCTGTCGCTGTCACTAAACCGGCAATAAAACCACCGCCCGGTAAATTGTGGCCTCGAATGAATATGAATGCCGAAACCAACAAGGCTAAAGGCAACAAGGTTTGCGATATAGTCGCAAGCAACAAAGGATACTTCTCTAAAGCCCATTTACGCCCTTCACTGTCAGTTGATGGCATAAATAAAGGTAAATTATTGAGTAATTTGTAAATACCAAGTGCCGCTATGCCTAATACGGTAATTTCACCTAGGGTATCAAAACCCCTGAAGTCGACCAAAATAACATTAACCACATTGGTACCACCGCCACCAGTTTTTGCATTGGCAATGAAAAATTGCGAGATAGAATCAAGTGGCCGGGTAACTAACGCATAACAAATACTGCCAACCACAACACCACAACCTGTGGCGATAAGTAAATCTCGCAATACTCGGATTGAACTAGATTCTTTAGGCGTTTTTTGCGGTAAGAAGAAGAGCGCAAGCATCAATAATACCACAGTAACTACTTCCACACTAAGCTGTGTAAGAGCTAAATCCGGAGCGGAGAAGCGGGTAAACGCCACCGACACCATAAGGCCAACAACAGAAATCATAATCAGCGAGATCATACGATGGCGATGCCAAATAACAGTAGCAAGCGCACCTGCAATTAATAATCCGGTTCCTACTGCATTAAACATATCAATTGAATGAGGTTCACTTTCACCAACCAACCTCTGCATATCAAATAATGGTGCGCCAGCAAAAAATAACACAACTGCAATCAATATAATGGTATAGCGCTGTAATGAGCCAGTTTCAAACTGGCTAATACGTTTTTGGCACCAAGCTAAGATATATTCAAGACCTTGCTCAAATATATAACGCCCTTCTAAAGAAGGTAACGTGGCTTGAAACTGGAACAAGTGTTTTCTAAGCGTATAAATTAAAATACCGCCCGCCACAGCAACTGCGCTCATTAATAATGGCAAATTAAAACCATGCCACAGCGCAATTTCAAATACAGGTGTACTTGTGGTTAACACAGCACTTGAAGCTGCATCTAAGATTTCATCCACTATCAAGTTCGGAAACATGCCAACCAATAAACAAATTGCAACTAGTACTTCAATCGGTACGCGCATATAACGCGGCGCTTCATGCGGTTGTTTCGGTAAATCAATTGGTTCGCCGTTAAAAAAGACGTCGTGAATAAAACGGGCAGAATAAGCAACAGAAAATGCCCCCGCCAGTGTGGCTAAAACTGGGATTAACCAAGACATAGACCCCAACAATTGAGCATGCAGGGTTTCAGCAAAAAACATCTCTTTGGATAAAAAGCCATTGAGCAAAGGTACACCTGCCATAGCAGCTGCAGAAACCATAGCTAAGGTGGCGGTAAACGGCATAAATTTCCACATACCGTTAAGCTTGCGCATATCCCTAGTTCCTGTCTCGTGGTCAATAATACCTGTCGCCATAAATAACGAGGCTTTAAAAGTTGCGTGGTTAATAATGTGGAAAATAGCAGCGACAGTCGCAAGCTCTGTATCTAAACCCAGCAATAAGGTGATCAAACCTAAATGACTGATGGTTGAATAGGCCAATAAACCTTTTAAATCATGTTTAAACAGCGCGACATATGCACCCAATAACAAAGTCGTTAAACCTGTTAAGCTGACAATAATAAACCATATTTCAGTACCGGCTAATGCAGGGTAGAAACGCGCCATTAAAAATATGCCTGCTTTTACCATGGTTGCAGAGTGCAGATATGCGCTAACAGGGGTCGGCGCAGCCATGGCATGTGGCAACCAAAAGTGAAATGGAAACTGTGCAGATTTAGTAAATGCACCTAATAAAATTAAAACCAGCGTCAACTCATACCACTGACTTTGTTTAATCAGTTCACCACTAGCAAGAACGTGATCAAGTTGGTAGCTGCCAACTATATTGCCGAGAATTAACAAACCCGCCAGTAAGGCTAAACCACCGGCACCTGTAATTGTTAGCGCCATTAAAGCGCCCTTACGCGCTTCAGTTTTATCCGACCAATAACTAATAAGTAAAAACGAACTTATACTGGTTAGCTCCCAGAAGAACCACAGCTGGATCATATTATTAGACATGACTATGCCTAACATAGCTGTCATAAACAACAGTAGATAAGCGTATAGTTTGGGCAGTGAGTCTTTAGCACTTAAATAATACCGTGCATAAAAAATAACTAAGCAGCCTATACCTAAAATGAGCAGCGCAAATAGCAGGGACAAGCCGTCTAACCGAAAGCTTAGGTGAATACCAAGCACATCCAACCATTGGATATGCTCATAAAGAGTTTCGCCGTTAAATACCGCCACAGAATGGTAGAGACAAACAACCAGCGCAATAAGTGGCGCTATTAGGGCAACTGTAGCAGTTTCATTACGACTTAGCTTAGCCGTACGTGAAGAGATCAAACTGCCAATTGTAGTTATTAGTGGAACCCAGAACAAAGCCATGTAGTTAAATCCATTGATTATTACAGTGATGTAAGTATACCAAAAACATTAAGATACCAGATTTCAATAATAGGTAAAAAGCGTTTTGTAAGCCACTCTCCTCAATAATCTATTGATTAAGTTTCGGTTTAATGAAATTAGCCAAGCCGTTATCGCCGAAACAGCCGATAGATATTAGTATCGCTAGGTGTAACCTTAGTATTGAGGGCAATATAGATGCTGATTATGTTGTGATATAAATGTTGAAAAGAGATAACTATTATGTTGCTTAAATAAGCAACAAACACAAAAAAGCCCCACTATTTCGAGTGAGGCTTTTAAAGAGTTAATCAGCTAATAGATTATTTAGCGTCTTTTTTCTCTTTTTCTGCTGCAATTACAGCGTCAGCTACGTTTTGTGGACACGCTGCGTAGTGTGAGAATTCCATAGAGAATTGACCACGACCAGATGTCATAGTACGTAAGTGACCTATGTAACCAAACATTTCTGATAATGGTACGTCAGCTTTAACACGTACACCAGTAGCACCAGCTTCTTGGTCTTTGATCATACCACGACGACGGTTGATATCACCGATTACGTCACCAACATGATCTTCTGGGGTAAATACGTCAACTTTCATGACAGGCTCAAGTAATTGAGGACCAGCTTTCTTCATAGATTGACGGAAAGCGCCTTTAGCAGCGATTTCAAACGCGATCGCTGATGAGTCAACTGCGTGGTATGCACCATCATATAACTCAACTTCAACGTCAAGAGTTGGAAATCCAGCTAAAACACCGTGATTCATCATCTCTTTAAAGCCTTTCTCGATTGCTGGGAAGAATTCTTTAGGAACGTTACCACCGACAACAACAGACTTAAATGAGAAACCTGAGTTTGGCTCACCAGGACGGATGCGGTAATCAATTTTACCGAACTGACCAGAACCACCAGATTGTTTCTTATGCGTGTAGCTATCTTCAATTGCTTGAGTAATAGTTTCACGGTAAGCAACTTGAGGTTGACCTACGTTTAATTCAACACCGTAAGTACGCTTCAAGATGTCAACTTTGATGTCTAAGTGAAGTTCACCCATACCTTTAAGTATGGTTTCACCTGAATCTTCGTCAGTTTCAACTTGGAAAGATGGATCTTCAGCAACCAATTTACCGATAGCGATACCCATTTTCTCAGTTGAACCTTTATCTTTAGGTGCAACAGCGATAGAAATTACCGGCTCAGGGAAAATCATTGGCTCTAATGTACAAGGATTTTTTGGATCACATAAAGTATGACCAGTTTGTACGTTCTTCATACCAACAACAGCTATGATGTCACCAGCTTGTGCTGAAGTTAACTCAGTACGGTCATTCGCATGCATTTCAACCATACGGCCAACACGCTCAGTTTTACCTGTAGCAGAGTTAAGAATGGTGTCACCTTTGTTTAATTTACCAGAGTAAATACGTACGAAAGTTAATGCACCAAATCTGTCATCCATAATTTTAAATGCTAATGCGCGGAAAGGCTCATCAACAGATACTAATGCTTTTTCACCAGTAGGCTCACCAGTTTCTTCGTCAGTTAAGTCTTGTGGCTCAACTTCAGTTGGAGAAGGTAAATAATCAACAACTGCATCCAATACTAGTTGAATACCTTTGTTTTTAAATGCAGAACCACAGAAAGTTGGGAAGAAAGATAAGTTGTGAGTACCTTTTTTGATACACTCTTTGATTTGCTCAACAGTTGGTTCTTCACCATCCATATAAGCCATCATTAAGTCGTCGTCTTGCTCAACAGCAGTTTCGATCAACATTTCACGATATTCAGCTGCTTTTTCAACCATATCTTCAGGAATGTCTACAACTTCGTAGTTTTCAGGTAAACCTGAATCATCCCAGATGTAAGCTTTTTGGCTTAATACGTCTACAACACCTTTAAAGTCATCTTCAATACCAATTGGTAAAGTCATAACTAATGGGTTAGCTGCAAGAACGTTTTTAACTTGGTTAACAACGCGGTAGAAATCAGCACCCATACGGTCTAATTTGTTTACGAAGATCAAACGAGATACTTCTGCGTCATTCGCGTAGCGCCAGTTAGTTTCTGATTGTGGCTCAACACCACCAGAACCACAGAATACACCAACACCACCATCAAGAACTTTTAATGAACGGTATACTTCAACTGTGAAGTCAACGTGTCCAGGGGTATCTATGATGTTTAAGCGGTGGTCTTTCCAGAAACAAGTTGTTGCTGCTGATTGAATTGTGATACCACGCTCAGCTTCTTGTTCCATGAAGTCGGTAGTAGATTCACCGTCATGTACCTCACCAGTTTTATGAATTTTACCGGTAAGTTTAAGAATACGTTCAGTTGAAGTAGTTTTACCCGCGTCTACGTGAGCAAAAATACCAATATTTCTATATTTGGATAAATCAGTCATTGCTATACTCTATTAAACATATGTCAAGAAATGTAACGCGCGATAGGATACAAGGTAAACGAGCAATTGAAAAGAAAGACAGCGTTAGATTTAAAAATAAACTGTTTTTTTGACATTTAATGTCGAAAAGTTGCGAAAACGAGCGAGTTTAGCAAGCGTACCACCAGATTAAAGCGATACGCTTGTGGCAAATTTAACTATCTAAACGGTCTAATTTGTTAAAACGTATCATCTGTCTAAGTTCTTCTATATATTCATGACCACGCTCAGAATACTTCTCCAAACCTGACGCTAGTTTAATACCTGTAATGCTTTGCTGTTGATTACGCAACTTCTCACGTAAACCACGAAGCTGGCGGTAAGCTTCATGGGTATTTAAGTTATGCATATAACGAAAAACCGACTGCTGCGGACTATTAAACTTGGCAACTTCATGGACTTGCCCCTCGCCTCTACTTTTTGGAACTAAGCCGCAGCCTTTGCGAAAACACCATTGGCCAAAAAAGTTATTGCCTTGCAATGCGAACCTTGACGTACCCCAGGCGCTTTCATTAGCCGCTTGCGCTAGCGCTAAAGAAGGTGGAACAACATCAATTCGTCGAATCAACGTCTGCCAATTCTGCTCATTGCTGACCGAAAACCCTTCAATGTCATATTCGTTGGCAATGCTTTCTACATGAGCTATTTGCTCAGACGTTAGCTGAGTGCGCTTTTCATAAAGCTCAACAACTTCCTCGCGCAAAGCTAATAACTGGTTATTGCGAAACTCAACAATAGGTAAAAAATAATTAAAAAAAGCTTTTTTGCGCTCTTTACCAGCAGGAATAGCCTTAAAATCTGGTTTCTTGCTAGGTAAGGCAAGTTGTTTGCCTCGGTCGATATAAGCTGAATCACTTTGCTCATCCACATCACTGCTTTTGTCGTTAACACCCGTGGTATAGTCAATGACCAACAAAATGACGATAGCTGCGATTAAACTATTAAAAAATGCGTTATCAAATTTATACATAAAAATATCCTGAACTAACCTTTGCCCGAATTACAAACTTCACTTTATCTTATGAGTTTGACTATTTATCGTGCAGTTAAACTAAATTATAGCAGTTTGCCGAAAAAGCCACTTGAACCAAGTTAACGAATCCGTATCATCAGCGCCCCTTTCACTGCGCATTATTAAGAAGTAAATGAAGAAACTGCTAGCCGCCCCTGTAAAAATGTCCTTACCAGAAAGTGAAAATCAGCTGTATCAAAACATGCTGAAGATCATCTCAGATATCAGTCTAAACTTGCTGGCGATAAAAACCGCCGACATTATAGATGAAATCCCCGGTGATTTTTTAACTTGGTGCCAAACCATGCACTTAATTTGCAACAAGCATCTCAATTATCAGTTGTTAGATGATGAACAATTGCCCAAAGTTGCCAAGTTATTAAAATTACTAGAACAAGCTATTAGTGTTTGCCAACTTAAAATGCTACGTATTACCCCTTGGCCTATTTTTGTCGCTAGTGTTGAACAGTTTCAACAGCGTGAAATTTGGTTAGAACAACATAACTTTTTACAGTATCTCGCAGAATTAAGATCACAAGCATTTAGTCAGATGATTGCCGAAGACCAACTGGTCTTTTTTGGCAAACATACCGCCAAACATGATCCAAGTGTTTATCAATTTGATGTCGAGCATTTTACTGGCTTTCGCAATGCAAAAACCTATCTAGCGACAGTAGTCCATAATGGCGAAAAAATTGAAGCTATGTTAGAGGCGATTCCACTAGAAGGTGAAGTAACGTTTCAACATTACCAAAACTTCGTAAATCAATACGTTGCAATGTTTGAACAACAAGCTGAACCGGAAAAAGCACCACTATTCCCTGCAACTCGATTATTAGCCCTGCGCCGTCCTGACACATTTGTTAGCCTTAATTCAACCAAGGCTGATGTTTTATCTATCGCGTTTGCCATCAATAAATTATCTAACCAAGACTTTTTAGCCTACTGGCATGATGTTGTGACAACTTATCAACAAATGCCATGGTGGAAATTAGCGACAAATAGCAGTAAAAGTGAGCAGTTTATTTTTGCACACAGAGCGATTTTGTTAGATTTATTCTGGTTTAGTGAAGAAAACGCCCATCAGCAAACTAACTATTATAAAGCTTTGAACAAAGCGACACCTGCTAGCAGCAAAAGCACAGTAGTTAGACGAAATGGTAAAAGTTTAGAGTCGGTCACAGCTATGGTAGATCGTGTACTTGCAGACGAAGAGATCCCAGCTTTTGTAAAAGCCAACCGTGACGCCATTATTAAACAAGTGATGGGTGGCAAAAAAATAGAAGAAGTTATCAGCTTAATGCGCTCAATATTTGGGTAACAGATTGGGTCGAGCGCTAAGTTGTTAACTTAGCGCTTTAATCATTAAATTTTCAAACTGTGGCTAAATCAATTAACCAGCCATTTCCTCTAGTTCTTTGCCTTTAGTTTCCATCACACACCTAAACACAAAATAAGCTGAAATAGCCGCACAGACAGCGTAAAAACCATACGCATATGCAAGACCTACGCTACCCAATAAGATAGGGAAAGTCATAGTGATGGCAAAATTTGCCACCCACTGGAAGAAACCAGCAATCGCCAGACCTAAACCACGAATTTGATTCGGGAACATTTCGCCCAACATAACCCACATGATCGGCCCCCATGACATATTAAAAAATATCACATACAGATTGGCCGATACCAAGGCCAGCATGCCCATGTCCGAGGTTAAACTTAGGCTACCTTCGACATCTAAAGAGGCGGTTGAAAACGCATATGCAGCAATACTTAAAGTGATCGCCATACCAATTGAACCAATCCACAATAATGGTTTACGGCCTAATTTATCGACCAATACAATGGCTAAAATACAGGCACCAATACTTAAACTGCCTGACAGCACGTTTATAAACAATGCATCTGACTCTGAAAAACCAACCGACTGCCACAATATCGCTCCGTAATAAAATACCACGTTAATCCCAACAAATTGTTGGAATACAGCCAAACCAATACCAATCCAGATAATAGGACGAACCTTTCCTGTCACTTTATCTTTGATATCTGACCACTTTGGTTGATGTTTAGCTTGTGTTTGATCAGCTAATGACGCTTCAATTTCGGCAAATTTACGATTACCTTCCGCATCACCATACAATTTAATTAATACCGACTTAGCTTGTTGTGAACGACTTTTGGCAACTAAAAACCTTGGGCTTTCTGGTATTAAAAACAATGCAAATAAGAAAATGCTTGCAGGAATAAGCTCAACCCAAAACATCCAACGCCAAGTTTCATAGCCTGCCCATAAAGGATTTAATGCCGAGCCGGATAGATTAGCTAACAAATAATTACTTAAAAACGCACCTGTTAAACCCGAAATAATCGCCACTTGTTGAATTGTGGTTAAGCGACCACGATATCGAGCTAACGCAACTTCACTGATATATGCAGGCGTCATAACACTCGCAGCACCGACAGCAATACCACCAATAACTCGATAAATAACAAACTCAAACGAGCCAGTCGCAACACCAGAGCCCCAAGCAGATACAATAAACATCACAGCAGACAAAATTAACATGGCTTTTCGCCCATATAAGTCAGCTAGACGTCCAGCAAGCGCAGCACCAACAGCGCATCCCAACAACATAGACGCGACATTAAAGCCTGTGCCCGCAGAGTCAGAGTTAAATGCAACTTGCAAACCTTCAACCGTACCGTTAATTACGCCACTGTCGTAACCAAATAAAAATCCACCTATGGTTGCAATACAGCTAACCATAATAATAAACCAAGTATTTTCGCCACCAGTTTCTTGTTGATACTGATTGCTGACAATAGATTCCACCCAAACCTCCACAGTTACGCCAAGTTAACATCTTATGTACTTTTGTTGTTTCATATTAACAAAACTTGTGTTAGCTTAAATTTATAAAATTTCTTATATAACGTATGAAAATTAATTAAAAATTTCATTTATGAAGAAACTGCAAAAAGTCGCTGTGCTGTTTAACGCCAACAAAGGTTACGACAGAAAAATAATCAAAGGCATCTCACGTTATTCAAGAGAAGTCGCCAATTGGCATATTTGTGTTGAAGAAGACTTAGTCACCCGCCTAGACAATTTAGCCAATTGGCAAGGTGAAGGCATAATAGCTGACTTTGATGATCCTAAAATTGTCGATTTTGTCTGTGCAAACAACATCCCTTGTGTGGCTGTTGGCAGTTCATACCGACAAACCAGCGAATATCCACAAAACATCCATTATGTGGCAACCAATAATGATGAAATTGCTCGACTTGGTTGTGAGCACTTAAGCAGACTTGGGTTAAAAAATTTAGCCTTTTACACCGGCTTTGTTGACGTCAATAGCCGATGGGCGAAAGAGCGTGAGTTGGCCTTTATCGAACATGCAAAAAATTCAGGTTACCAAGATGAAAACTTGTATGTTTTAAGACCGCAGAATGTATCAGTAGACAGAGTTGAAAATATCAATCAATTAGCCGATTGGATAGCGAGTTTACCTAAACCCATTGGCATAATGGCACCAACCGATATGCGTGCATGGCAAGTTTTTGAAGCCTGCCAACAAATAGACGTCAGCATACCTGAAGATGTTGCTGTACTCGGGGTAGATGGCGACGATTTAATTCTAGATTTAACCGGCAATCAACTCAGTACTGTCACCCAAGGCAGTGAACATATGGGTTATTTAGCTTCCTCTATCTTGAATCAAATTATGGCGAGCGTGCCACCACAACAAACGATCCACTTAGTTGACCCAATAGGTTTGCAAGTTTGTCATTCAACCAATGTTGAAGTCATTGCCGACGAATATGTACGCAAAGCACTCGCTTTTATTAAAGCCAATGCAGATAAAGGCATTAAAGTTGTGCATGTGCTCAACCATTTAGCCATTTCTCGGGCGAATTTAGATAAACGATTTAAAACCGCACTGAATGCAACAGTGCACGAAGTGATTTTTGATGAACAGTTAAATTTAGTTTCGGACTATTTGCTCAATAGCAAAATGACTCTACAACAAATCGCCGACTCTGTCGGCTACAAGTCACCACAATATATGATGATGGTTTTTAAAGGTCGTTATGGGGTAACTCCAAGCGAATTTAGAAAAAACCATGGCGCTTAAGCTAAATCGCTACTACAACAAAGATTTAACCGATTCACGCTCAACAATATGTGCTTCAACCCTAGACGGCTGAGTATTGATATCTTTAACGTGATAAACGTCTTTTAAAATTCGTCTGGCGGCTTCTGCTGCCATCTGTCGTATGGGAAAATGCACTGTGGTCAATTTAGGTTTAATCAGGCTGCTGTAGGGTAAATCGTCAAAACCAATAACAGATATGTCTTGAGGAACTTTTAAACCAGCATCTTCGATTGCAGAAATAGCACCGTATGCAGTTTGATCATTACCGCAGACAATAGCGCTAAAAGATTCACCCGATTCCAATAATTTTTTCGCCGCGGCATAACCACCGTCTTCACGGAAGTTGCCTTCAACCACTAAATTTAACTTAAGGCCAATATTGCTTTTGCCTAACGCTTGTTGATATCCCCAAAAACGTTCTCTAGCATCGTGTTTCCATTGTGGGCCAGCAATATGAGCAATACTGTTGTGGCCTTTTTTAATCAAATAATCAGTCGCTAAATAAGCCCCTTGCTCATTGTCTATATATAAACATTGCTGTTCCATTTGCTCAATGTTGCGATTAATTAAAATAACATGCGTGCCTTGATTAGCTTGTTCAATTAAATACTCATCCGGTAAAGTTTCGGCATGTAATATCAAAGCATCACAACGGCAACTCAATAAAAATTCAACCGCCTCTTCTTCAAGCTTTTTGTCGCCATGGCTAGCCGATATCAAAATGCGCTTTTTCGCGTCACGTAATACTTCTTCTGCACCAGCCATCAAAGCACCATAGAAAGGCCCATCAAACTCAGAAATAAGCAAACCAACACTATTGGAGCGATTAGACGCCAACGACTGAGCATGTGCGTTTGGTCGATAACCAAGTTCTTTCATCGCGGTTAGGACTTTCTGTCGAGTTTCTTCGACGACTTTCGCCGTCCCATTCATCACTCGAGAGACAGTTGCTTGTGAAACACCTGCGCGCTCTGATACTTCTTTTATTGTAGACATTACATGCTCTTAGGCTGTTTTTATTGAATGTTGCGATATTAGCGTTTTTGCCGTGCCTGCACAAGCAATCGCCGGTGCGTTAGGCCAATCCGCTGCAGGAGTATGAATATAACAAGTGGCGTTTTTTACCAAATATTCGTCATTATACTCAAATGACTATGCTGCATTCGCGAACAATAAAACCTAAACTTCTGATTTGTTTAATAAAACACAAATTGCTATAAAGCTTGTTATACTTGATTAAAAATCATCCTAATTTCACCAAGGAGACAAACATGGGTGTATTCGAAATGATAGCAGTGGTCGTTGTTGCAGGTATTGCCTACGATATGTACAAACTAAAAATAAAGTCTGACCAACAAAAATCGAGCAACACTGAACTCGAACAACAAATAGCGCAACTGAACCGCCGCATTGAAAATCTAGAAAAAATCGTCACGGACTCTAGCTATCAACTAAAAAGTGAATTTAACAAACTCTAATAACCTTAGTTTATTAATTCTCCAGGTACAAATGAAAAAATCCCCATTAATCTAGGATTAACAGGGATTTTATTTTAACTAAATTAGCGTTTAATTTTAGTCAACACGCTGTGCTGGAATAGCTGCACCAAACTTAGTCGTCATAGCTTGCTCTGGCGGTGTGAACTTAGTTAAGTCGATACCGTCAACAGCCGCTTTATACTCTTCAGTCGTAGGGAAACGACCCAATACAGTAGAAAGTACAACTAAAGGTGTTGAACCTAATAAAGATTCACCTTTTTTCTCAGCAGAGTCTGCTACAACACGGCCTTGGAATAAACGAGTTGAAGTTGCGATAACTGTGTCACCTGGTTCAGCTTTTTCTTGGTTACCCATACATAGGTTACAACCAGGACGCTCTAGGTATAAGATGTTTTCGTACTTAGTACGTGCTGCACCTTTAGGGTTAGCATCGTCAAATACAAAACCAGAATACTTCTCTAATACAGCCCAGTCACCTTCAGCTTTTAACTCATCAACAATGTTGTAAGTTGGTGGCGCAACAACTAATGGCGCTTTAAATTCAACAGTACCATTTAGTTTTTCAAGGTTACGTAACATTTGCGCGATAATTTGCATATCGCCTTTATGTACCATACAAGAACCAACAAAACCTAAATCAACTGGTTTGCCGTCATAGTATGAAACAGGACGAATAACGTCATGGGTGTAACGCTTAGAAACATCATCGTTGTTTACGTCTGGGTCAGCAATCATTGGCTCATCAATTGCGTCTAAATCAACAATAACTTCAGCATAGTACTTAGCATTGTCATCTGGTGCTAATGCAGGCTCTTTACCTGATTTAATTCCAGCAATACGCTCGTCCGCAAGTTTGATCAAACCAGCTAACATATTAGCTTCATTGTCCATACCCTTGTCGATCATGATTTGGATACGGCTCTTAGCAAGCTCAATAGACTGAATTAAAGTTTCATCATTTGAAATACAGATTGAAGCTTTAGCTTTCATTTCTGCAGTCCAGTCAGTGAAAGTGAAAGCTTGGTCTGCTAACAAAGTACCAATGTGAACTTCAATAATACGACCTTGGAATACGTTCTCACCGCCAAATTGCTTAAGCATTTGCGCTTGAGTTGCGTGTACAACGTCACGGAAATCCATATGGCCAGCCATCTTGCCAGTAAAGGTAACTTTAACAGACTGAGGAATTGGCATTGCCGATTCACCAGTTGCAAGTGCTAATGCAACTGTACCTGAGTCAGCACCAAATGCGACACCTTTAGACATACGTGTATGTGAGTCACCACCAATGATAATTGCACGGTCATCCACAGTAATATCGTTTAATACTTTGTGAATTACGTCAGTCATTGAATGGTAAACACCTTTCGGGTCACGTGCTGTGATCAAACCGAACTTGTTCATAAATGCCATTAGTTTAGGGATATTTGCTTGCGCTTTTGCATCCCAAACTGATGCTGTGTGACAACCTGACTGGTATGCACCATCAACACTTGGAGAAATAGTTGAAGCAGCCATAGCTTCTAACTCTTGGCATGTCATAGGGCCAGTTGTATCTTGCGAACCAACAATATTTACTTTAACACGAACGTTAGAACCAGCATGTAAAGGTGCATCAGATGCAACACCTACAGCGTTGCGGTTAAAGATTTTCTCTACCGCAGTTAAACCTTGGCCTTCGTGTGAAATTTCTTTCGACGGCGCATAAACAACAGGCGCGTCAACACCTAAAGTTTCAGCTGCGAATGTTTGTAATTTCTTACCAAATACAACTGCGTAAGAACCACCCGCTTTCATAAATTCAACTTTTTGCGGAGTGAAAGCAGAAGAAACGTCTACTAACTCTTTGTCACCCTTGTATAACTTCTTAGCTTTAGTATCAATTGTTAAAACTGTACCAGTTGCAACTGAATATGCTTCTTCTAATACAGGGTCGCCGTTCTCGTCAGTTACAACATTACCCGCTTCGTCAGTTTTCTTAACCCAGTTTTTAAGGTCAAGACCAATACCACCAGTTACATCAACAGTTGTAAGGAAGATAGGTGCGATACCGTTAGTACCAGCAACAACTGGAGCGATATTGATGAATGGAACGTATGGTGAAGCTTGTTTACCCGCCCATAAAGCTACGTTATTCACACCAGACATACGTGAAGAACCTACACCCATAGTACCTTTTTCAGCAATTAACATTACTTTGGCGTTTGGATGTTTTTTCTGTAACGCAACAATTTCTTGTTGTGCTTCTGGGGTGATCATACATTGACCGTGTAACTCGCGGTCAGCACGTGAATGCGCTTGGTTACCTGGCGATAATAAGTCAGTTGAAATATCACCTTCACCAGCGATATAAGTAACAACTTCAATTTTTTCGTCAATTTCAGGTAATTTAGTAAAGAACTCAGCTTGTGCGTAGCTTGCTAAAATTTCTTTAGCAATTGCATTACCAGCTTTAAATGCTGCTTCTAAACGAGCTGTGTCAGCTTCGTATAAGAATACTTGTGTTTTTAATACTTCAGCAGCAGGTTTTGCAACAGATGCGTCGTCACTTAAAGCAAGATCTAGTAATACTTCAATTGAAGGACCACCTTTCATGTGCGAAAGTAATTCAAACGCAAATTCAGGATTAATTTCAGCAACTGACTCTTGGCCTAAGATAATTTCTTTTAGGAATTTAGCCTTAACACCCGCAGCAGGTGTGGTACCTGGCAAAGTATTGTAAATAAAGAATTTTAAAGAGTCTTCACGGAATTCATTGCCTGTATCTTTGATTTGAGCAATGATTTCAGACAGCAACTCCGCGCTGTCAATCGGTTTAGGATTTAAACCGAGTTCCGTTTTACGGCTCTCGATTTCAGCCATATATTCTTGATATAGGCTCATTTAACACCTCCGGGCAATTCCACTAAATATTATAAAATTCATTTTTGTTATGTTTAAGAAAGGCAAAGCGCCTATTCTACTCATACAATATGCCAGCAAGTATAAGTGATGCTTGATAAAATAACAGGTGGGCTGGCGTTAACTGCACAAATACCCAACATAAGTTGCGATTATGATTTTAGATACAAATTGCATGTCTGAGCATTTGCACACGCTGCAATAACTCGCCTTCGTGGTAATGCTCTTGGGCTAAATTACCCCAAACCGGCGCCGGCCAAACAGGGTCATTTTTGTAGCGTCCAATAATATGAATGTGCAACTGTCTAACCATATTACCAATCGCCGCCGTGTTGATTTTATCCGGCGAAAATAGCTTTTGCTGAATATTGGTAACCATAGTAATTTCGTTTAACAAAACTTGCTGCTCAGTCGCGGTTAAATCAGTTATCTCAGCAGCATTATCTCTGCGAGGAACCAAAATTAACCAAGGAACAAGGCGATTGTTCATCAGCAATAGGCGGCTCAACTCCAAATCCGCAACTTCTATACAGTCCGCTTCAAGCCTGGCGTCTAAAATAAAGCTCATAAATACTCCACCATGGGATCAGCTAATGTAGAAATAGCTTAGAAGAATATCCACAAAGTTGCGAGCTAAATTCATGCAATTTAATTCCAATTCGACATATCTGCTTGCCGCAAGCAAATCTACAGCATTCAACTTTAAAATATTAATATTTAAATATAGTATTATTAACATTTTTTACACAAAACGAGTAACAAGTATGGTCAAGTGTACTGATAACTTGTTACCAAGGAGATTTCATGGCTAGCCAGCTCAGGACAACAACTCAACTCAAAGCTATATTGCTATCACTAATGTTAAGTGCATGCGGCGATGTTTCGTTAGATCTATCCGATCTTGATAGTGGCACAGAAACGCCAGTACCAAGTCCGGAACCAACACCTACACCAATTACAGGTGAAGTATTTTCAAATCCCCTTTACTCGAATGGCGCAGATCCGTGGTTGCAGTGGTACCAAGGCAACTATTATTTAACCACAACAACTTGGACTTCACAGTTGGTAATGCGCAAATCTCCAACTATCGAAGGGTTTAAAACTGCCACCCCACACTATATTTGGTCAGATACAGTGGTTTCACGCGCCTATAACTTTTGGGCATTCGAATTTCACCGTTTACAGGGGCCAAATGGATTCCGCTGGTATCTTATGTATACCTCTGGCCATCAAGAAAATTTAGATGGGCAGCGCTTGCACGTACTCGAAAGTGCTGGTGATGATCCACTCGGTCCGTATGAGTTTAAATCAACCTTAATGCCAAACCGCTGGAATATTGATGGTTCATATTTTACCGTTAATGATCAACTTTATGTGGTTTGGAGTGAATGGGTAGGAGCAGACCAAAGTACTTGGATTGCAAAAATGGATAACCCTTGGACTGTGGATGAAAGCACAGCTGTTGTTATCACCAAACCAGAATTAGATTGGGAATTTGGTGAAGATCTAAGCGGCAATATTGGCCGAGTAACAGAAGGCCAAGCTATTTTAAAACACGATGGCCGTATTTTTATGAGTTACTCGACTAACCCGTGTCACGGGCCTAATTACAAGTTAGGTTTGCTTGAATTAGTTGGCACAAATCCGCTTGAGCCAAGTGCTTGGCAAAAAAATCCGACACCTATGTTCACGGCAACTGAAACTGTATTTGGTCCAGGTCACAATGGATTTTTTCAATCGCCTGACGGTTCGGAAGACTGGTTGGTTTATCACGGAAATCCAACCGCACAAGACGGATGTGGCAATACGCGCTCAGTTCGAGTGCAGCCTATAAGTTATGACGAGACTGGCTTTCCAAATTTTGGTACGCCGGCCGACCCTGGTGAAGAAATTCAAGTGCCATCGGGAGAATCAGGCCCTCTGGTTACCCAAGTTGAGGGTATGAGTTATCGAATAGCAATTGACGATAAATGTCTTGTTGCCAAGGACGACAATTCTTTAACGGTTGAAAGCTGTAGCCATGCGTCAGATACCTGGGTTGTAGATTATACCCGAGATGGCAAGTACCGACTGGCTCACAATCCATCGGGTAAATTTTTAGCTGATGCTCAATGTACTTCTGCAAGTTTAAGCAACTCAACTTCACCACTGCCAGCGGCGTCAACACCAGCGCTTGAGCCATGGACTGCACTAGGCTGTGCTGAATGGCAACTGTCACAAGACGACAATGGCTTAGTCAGTATCAGTAAAGATGCAAATAGCAAACTAAACCTAAATCAGTGTGACACCACGCCGGACCAAGTTAACTATACAGATCAAAGTAACAAGTGTAGTAATTGGAGTTTACAACCCGCGGGAGAATTCGCTATCACTAATTTGAACACAGGCAAAGTGTTGCAAACAGCGTCCTGTTCGGATGTGCCGGGGTCGAGCATAGTACAGTGGCAGTGGAACCGTACTGACTGCCAACGTGCAAGTGCAAAACATGTGGAAGACGGCTGGTTTGAGATCATGCCAACCCATATGCAAAACACTTGTCTGCAACTCAGTGGTCAGGTAACTGAACCAGGTGCAGATGTCATTGCTGGAACTTGTGGTAGCAACCAATCGCATTGGCGTTTTGATCCGCTCAGTGATGGCACTTATCGCCTTGTTTCACGCGCTTCAGGCCATGTACTGGATCTAGATTTCTGTTTATTAGCAGACGGAACTAACTTTGGTCAGTGGGAATGGTTAGATAATTACTGCCAACGCTTTACTTTAAAACCAACGGATGGTGTGCCAACGGCCGATTCTACAACGAGCTTTTTATACCCAGTTGGCGGCAATCTAGGTACACATGATCCAACCCTAGAAATTGAAAACGATATTTGGTACGAATTCCAAACCGGTACAGGTATTCAATCAAAACAAAGTAACAATGGCGGATTAAGTTGGTCTGGCACTGGCGCAGTTTTACCTAACGCACTTGCTTGGTGGGCTGACTATGTACCTGAACACGCAAATAATGACGTATGGGCACCAGACGTTGAAATCTACAATGGCAAAGTGTGGATGTACTATTCTATTTCGACATTTGGTTCAAACATATCGGCCATAGGATTGTTATCGGCAGATAGTCTGGCAAATGCCAATTGGCAAGACGAAGGGCACGTAATTAGCACGGATGGCAGCCAAAATTTCAACGCAATTGACCCGAATCTATTTATTGATACAGATAACGAGCCTTGGTTAGTGTTTGGTTCATGGTGGAGCGGTATCAAACTAACTAAGCTGGATAAAACCACAATGAAGCCAACTGGCTCACTGACATCTTTGGCAACTCGCGGTGGTGGGTTAGAAGGCCCATCTTTAATGTATCGTGATGGCTATTACTATTTATTTGTTTCTGTGGGTAAATGCTGTGACGGTACTAACTCTACTTACCAAATACGATACGGCCGCTCAACCTCAATAACAGGCCCTTACTTGGATAAATCCGGTACGGATATGCTTAATGCCGGTGGCTCTTTATTGTGGTCGGGTGATGCGCGTTGGATAGGGCCTGGTGGTCAAGATATATACCAAGGCAGCGTAATCAATTTCCACGCTTACGATGCTTTTGATAATGGCGCGCCCAAATTGAATCTAGCGGATTTAAAATGGGACAGTGACAACTGGCCTTATTTAACCGAATAAAAAAATCCCCTATGCATCAGATGCATAGGGGAATTTCTGTCAATTTAAATCTAACTCAAATTTATCGTAAAACTTAAGCTGAAATACTCGCCAACGCTTCAGCATTTTGTTTCTCTTTAGAAACGTATTTCTTCCATTGATTTGCCATAACTTTACTTGAGGTATGTTCGCTAGCAATATCAAGCGCTTTTAATGACTTGTCATATTGTTTTAAGTTGAAGTAAGCCATACCTAAAACAAGTTGTGCTTTGCCAATATCATCTAACTCACCTTTTTCCAAAGCTTTTTGAGTAGACTCAATAGCTAATTGCCACTTTTCCATATTTAGGTAAGTTTGGCCTAACTGCGCATCCAAGTTACCATCTTCAGAAATGTTTGCAGCTTTAGCCAATACAGGCACAGCTTTTTCATCTTCTTTTGCTAGGGTGAAAGCTTGCGCTAAAAACTTAAGGTTTTTTACGTCTTCTTCCACTACGCCATTTTGCATTGCTTTCTCTAACAAAATTGCGCCTTTAACAGGCACTTGATGATAAACATACAGCTGAGCAAGGGTTAATACGTCCGCGCGTTTTTCAACAAAACCTTGTTGATACGCTACTTCCATCATAGCAAGCTGCTTTTTCTCGAAACCTAACTCGCCGTACATACCCGCAAGTTGTAACCAATATTCAGGTTTATTGAATAAACGCACCAAAGTTTCAGTTACATCAGCAACATGCTCAGGCTTTTTAAGCGAATAATAAATCGCACGTTGTAGTACAAACCAATTTTCTTTTGGTGTTTCGCCCGTATCTGCAACTAACTTGATTGCTTTTTCTAATGGCTTAAGTGCATTGTCGTATTGCCTAAGTTGGTAATAAGCTTGCGCCATTAACACCTGTGCATTTGGGTTTTCAGCGTCACCACCAGCAGCCAACCAAGCGTTTAATTTATCAATAGTGCCTTGATAATCCTCTTGCGCCATTTGCAATTGCGCTAAACTGTACAAAGTACTTTGACGTAAACTTTCTGGTATTGCTTCTTCGGCAACCACTGCTTCAAAGTTTTCAATCGCTTTCGCCATATCTTCCATGTTGTAATAAACAAAAGCATAGAAGTTATGCATCATGGCAATTTCGTAACTATTCATTGAGCTGCGTTTACGATTTACATTGTCTAACGCTTCAATTGCTTCTTGTGGTTTGCCTTCATCGGCAATCGCCTGTGCACGAGCAAGTTGCTCATACACTTTAGAGCGCATAGCTGGTACTTTTACCGTTTTACTGCTCGCACTTGTTTCAGCATAAGCTGACACAACAACAGTGTTAGATACAGCAGCACCTAACGAAGCGACAATCGACATGATCACGAGTTTTTTGGATAATTTTTTCATCTTAATTTAGCTCCTAACCTGACCCCTGAATAACTAGTCAATTTTGAAGGTAATACGGTTTTGTACACCAGCCACTTCCATCGGCTCACCATTTACCACTCTTGGCTTATATTTAAACTTCATTGCAGCATTAATCGCAGCTTGGTCAAATATATTGGCAGGCTCGGCTTCAACCACTACAGGGTTAACAACTGTGCCTAATTTGCTCACGGTAAACTCAACAATCACGTAACCTTCAATGCCACGTTGTTGTGCTCGGCGCGGATAAATTGGTTGTACTTTAACTATAGGTAAATACTCACCGTCGCCAGACTCAAGAGACAAACCGTTTTGAATACCTACATCCGCTTCAATATCCGCAGCAAAGTCAGTGGTCACTGCGTTTGCATTTGGATCTGGCGCATCCATAGGTGGCGCTTCCATCGGCGGTGGTGGCTCTTGTGGTTTAGGTGGCTTTTGTGGTTTTCGGTCTTTTTGCTCTGGTGCCGACTCTTTTTTCACACGGACAAAGTCTAATACACTGCCGCGAGGAGGATCAGTTAGTGCCCCCTCTCCGCTTTGTATTAACGACTGCATGCCGTAAAAAATTACGAAAGTCGTCGCAACAGATAAAAGAATTGCAATTAAATATCTGCTCATAATTTATCAGTCGTTTGCTGCAATTGACACGTCAAACGCACCCGCTGCACGCGAGGCATCCATTACTTTAATTAGCGTATCTACGTCGGCTTTTTTATCCGCTTGAATCACCACAGAACCTTGTGGATTTTCCGCTTTTAAACGCTCAACGTTTGCTTGTACCGCACGAATGTCGATACGACGCTTATCAATCCAAATTTCGCCAGTGTCGCTAATTGCGATTAAGATATTAGCGCGCTCTTTTTTAACTGCTGTTGGTGCATCTGGGCGATTAACATCTATACCTGACTCTTTCACAAAAGATGCAGTTACGATGAAGAAGATCAACATGATAAATACAACGTCTAGCATAGGCGTCATATCTATGGTTGTTTCTTCTTCTTCCATAATTTTGTTTAAAGGACTTGCTCGCATAATTTTTACCTTACTAATTTTTGCATTTGTTCTCGCTCTTACTTAGCAGCATTCAATTCTAAACACGCATAAATCTGTCCCTAGAGCTCTGCTGCGCCATCCATGAGCGCAGAAGGTTTAGAATTGAAGCGTGCAAAGTAGTCGCTTAATTCATCTGCAATAATTATTTAATGATCCATTGTTAAATGATCTTCAAGTAGCTCAGATTCGCGTTTCGCTACTCGCTTTAACCAAGTTGAGGCAAAAACCCCAGACAAGGCACCAACCATTCCCGCCATAGTTGGGATAGTTGCTTTTGATACACCTGATGCCATTGAGCGCGCGTTACCAGAGCCAGAGATAGCCATAACGTCAAACACTTCAATCATGCCTGTTACTGTCCCCATCAAACCAAGTAGTGGACACAGTGCAACAAGTGCATTTAACAAAGGTAAATTTTCATTCAATTTATTGCTTGCACGCGAGATAACAGCTTCGCGAATTTGTTGAGCATTCCATGATTTACGCTCTGTTCGCGCTTCCCATTGCGCTACCATTTCTCGCTCGTACTTTTTGTAGCTAAAGCGTACAAAAGCAACACGTTCAAATATTAAGATCCACATCACGAATATTAGAGCGGCTATCCAGGTGAGTACTTGCCCACCAGTTTCCATAAAACTCTGAATCGCTTCGGACATTTCGAATAAAGCGTACACCTTATTCTCCTTGTTCTGCTCTTTCCGCGATAATGCCAGCGCTTTGCTCTTGTAAGATTGAAATCAATCCACGGCTACGCGAGTTAAGCACTGTGTATAACAACAAGGTTGGAATTGCGACAACCAAACCTAATACAGTAGTAACCAATGCTTGAGAAATACCACCAGCCATTAATTTAGGGTCACCTGTACCGAATAAAGTAATAGCTTGGAAAGTGTTAATCATACCTGTCACAGTACCTAGTAGACCTAACAAAGGTGCAACAACAGAGATGATTTTGATAAAGGTTAAGTTACGTGCAAGTTTTGGTACTTCGCGCAAAATTGCTTCACTTAATTTAAGCTCAAGTGTTTCACTGTCAGCTTGTGGGTTATCGTTTTTAACTTGCATAACACGGCCAAGCGGATTGTTTGCTTGTGGTGTAGGCTGTTTTAATTGGCGCTTAATTTTGCCACCAACTATGGTTAAGCTGATGAAACGCTCTAACGCTAATAATAAGCCGATTAAACCAACACCTAAAATTACATAACCAACAGTACCACCTTGCTCAACTCGCTCTTGTAAGTTAGGCGCTTGAACCAATAAACCTAAGATAGAACCACCAGTTGGGTCGACTGCAAATTCAACTAACTCACCTTTTTTATCTTGCACTGCAGAAGCAGTTGCTAAGTAGCGGTCAGTTGGTTGACGAGATAATTCAGCTAATGAACCAGTTTGTTGCACATACTCAACAAATTTACCGTTAGACACTAAGTTAAATGCGCCTACACGTACAACTTCTTGTTCAGTTTTAGTGCCAGTTTCAGCGCTCACAACAGGTGCATTGAAACGAACAATTTTGCCTGATTCAGTCATTTCGCGTTGTAATTCAAACCATACTCGCTCAATTTCTTCAACTGAGGCTAATTTTGAGCTTTTACCCATTTTTTGTGCTAATTCATCTAAAAACACATCACGGCCAGGGTATTGCGCAGAAATAATTGAGTTTTGGAACTTACCTTTCATATCGCCAGATACTTGCTGTAATACACCAAATAACTCTTTTAACGAACCCATACGGTTGCTTAAAGTGTTGGTGATATCGGCTAAATGAATTTCGTTTTGTTCGAAAGTTGTTTCTAGCTCTTCACTGCGATTAACCAATTGGTTGCGGCGTGCTTGAGCGTCATTTAACATTTGAACTTGTTGTTCTTTTTTCGCTAAAAACTCAGACTCACGTTGTTTGTTTTGTTGATTTTGAAACAACTGACCCTGTTCCAATTTAGTTAACAACTCGTCTAAGTTAACTGCAGTTTCAGCTTCAGCCATAACAGGTGCAGATAAAGTTGCAGAAAGCGCAGCTGTTGTCAGAATATGTTTAACAAACTTTTTCATTTTAAAACCTCTTATTCAGCAGCTGAAACTGGTAAAACTAATAAATCAGGTGCTAATTGCTTACGCGCTATACGTAAACCTTTAGTAATTGACGTGCGGTATTCAGGTGATAAAGCAACAAAACCTTGTTGATTTTTGTCCCATGCACCACTGAATTTGCCATCACGCGTTTGGTAAATTAAAGCAACACGGCCAACACGAAGGAAGTCAACATCACGTACTTCACCTTCAACTTCTAAAGTTGAGGTATAAGCTTCAATTGTTTTACCGTAATCAACTTCTACTTGGTAAGCTTCTAATACACGACGGAATTTTTCAGAAGGCGTGATGTCAGCACGGTCCATCATGCTTTTTAAATCAGCTATGCGTTGGGTGCGTTCTTCTGGTAAAAACGGTACGTCTAAACCAACAAACTGCTCTAAACCATCGATCATACGAATCATTAATGGCGTAACTTGACGCTCAACAACTGACACCTTGTCAATTGACTCATTAATGTCAGCCATTTCAGCTTCTTGGTTAGCAACTTGTTTTTCTAATTGACGGTTGTAAACCAACAAACCTTCAATTTCTTTGTTAATTGCTTTGAACTGTTGCAAACGAACTTGAATGTCGTCGCTAATTTTGTCGATTTTTTGCTGCGACTTTTCAGCAGATTGATTAATTTTTTGTCCAGCTTTGATTGCTGGCTCTAAACTGTTTGCTTGTGCAAACGAAGCCATTGCGACACATGAAGCAATAACAGTCGTTTTAAACATTTGCGAAAGGCTCATAGTTAAGCTTCCTAAAATTACCGTTTGAAATTAGGAGCAACTATATGTCGGTTAGATGACAGTGAGATTAATGCAAAATGACAGTAATGTGACAAAACAACAAGGACAGGCTAGAAATTAGAGACTTGTATGAAAGAAATATTAAAGGGATGAAATATTTCATCCCTTTATAGTGCGAGATTTCTAGATTAGAACTCGTATCTATAAGATAGGTTCATCGAAACACCGCGATCTCTGCTACGAACAATTATATCAGATTGAGTAACCTCTTGGTCTTCACCCAATAAGTTTTGTAGCTTCAATTTAATCGTTGAATTGAAATCAGGATAGTATGTATATACCGCATCAACCGAGTGGAAAGGTTGTTCAAATGCATCTTCACGTAAACCAATACCCGATGCAATGATACGCTCACCAAATACGTTGTATACAAGTGAACCGCTGTGTTCACCATCAGCAGAGTCAAAACCTAATTGCAAGTTAACAACATATTGTGAATGGCCTGTCATGCGTTTCGTTGCATTGGTCAAACTACCTGCGTTCGCTGCTGCGATAGTAACTTCAGAATCACTTAAGGTGACGTTACCTGTTGTGAAGAAGCCGCTTGCAATACCACTCAAGTCAAACAACCATTCGGCTTCGATACCATACAACTCACCAGATTCACCATTAGTGAATGTGGATGAATACGCGGCATCGCCAACACGTAGTACTGATTCAATCGGCTTGCTAATATCTTTGTAAAAAGCAGATAGCGCTAAGTTATCACCATTATCAAAGTACAATTCGTAACGCATGTCATAGTTCTTCAAAGTACTAGAAACTAATGATACATTACCACGCGTTAATATATCAGTTAATGGATTGGTATAACTTACCGGAACAACCTCACGTAAATCAGGTCGAACAACAGTTTCACCGTAACCAAAACGCAATTGATAATCACCGCCAATGTAAGTCAAACTTAATGCAGGATAAACATCATCTTCGTTGATTGTACGTTGCTGTACTTTTTCCGCATTGAACAAGGTTTCAATAGCAGTCTTCGACAAATCAGAACTGGTAAATTCCAAAGCTACCTGTTGGAATGATTCGTAGCGTAAACCACCACTGACACGCCAAGATTCGCTAAAGAACACATCAAACGAGCCGTAGCCAGCTTCAACTTTTTGCGCTGCCATATAATCATCAGCTTGGTCGATGTCAGGTTCGTTAAATGCAAGCACGACGTTATTGTTGTCAATAAAGCTATCCGTCAAATAATTAGTTAAACCTAAACTATTGTCGTAGTAGCTTAAAATATCAGCAGTATCTTCTGATGTTGAGTCAACAGAAATTGGTGCACCGGCATTATTTACGAAGAAGCTTGACGTAGTATAGTACCTAGCGCGGTCAATAAAGTCCCAACCACCTTTCAGTTCTATTTCAAAGCCGCCAATAGTAAGTGGTAAATTAACGTTACCACCCCAAGACTTCATAAAGTCATCCATTTCGATAAATTCATAATTTATCTGACCATTACCACCACTTACTTCAGATCCTGTATAGTGGAAGTTATTTCCATCATTTCTAAAACTATCGGCAAACTTATAAGTTGCTTTTAATGGAATGTCCGTTGTCGCTTGCGATTCGGTATATTGCCAGTCAAAACCTATACCCATGAAATCTAAGAACGTATGTTGGCCTTTAAATTGGTCAACGTCCAATGAGCGCTCTTCAAAATCAAAAGTATAAGATCTATCTGCGTCACCTTCGACAATAGTTGCATTACCTTCTTGTTTTTCGGTAACACCTATACTTGACTCATCTTCATTGTCTTCGATATAGATACGTGTATAACTGATATTATGAGTATCATAACGATAGCCAATGGTAAAAAGACCATTTAACCTTTCGTTCTCGGTAGTCACACTTTTATCAGTGCGCGTTTCATGACACGCTGCACCAAGATCATCTAAAGAATCGTAATGAGTTTTACAGTTGGCTGGAATCTCTGGTGCAGGCTTAATAACCGCATCAATACCTTCGCGGTATTGCCATTTTTTATCCAAAGATACAGTGGCTAAAACACCTATTGTCCCACCAAAAATACCTTCGTCAAAAGTATTGCCAATATGTCCTTGCAAAGAATAATCTGGATCTAATGATTCTTGCTGCAACTCTAAATTACGCGGAAATAATTTTAGAAGATCTTTGTTGACCAAAGTGGCTTCATCAGCAGAAATACCATCCTTACTGGTGATACCACGAACAGAAAAATCACCTTTGTATTGAACAATCGCATTACTTACTGCTTGGTTTAAACCACTCTCATCTCTGGTGTAAGTGTAACCATCAGAGTTGTTGGTATTAGTACCCACACCTATTTGTATACCCGCGGTGAATTCAGATGGTGTAGATTTAGTGCGAATATCAACACTACCACCACCGAATGCTGCTGGCATATTTGGAGAAAAGGCTTTCTGAACAGACAAGCTTTCAATAACTGAGGTTGGGAAAATATCCATTGGGATAACATTACGTGTCAGGTCTGGGCTTGGAATTGCAGCACCATTCAAACGAGCACTTGAATAACGCTCACCTAAACCACGTACGTAGATAAATTTACCATCAACCAAAGTCAAACCTGTCACACGACGCAAAGCTGAAGCTGCATCACTATCACCGGTTCGAGAAATTTGTTCTGAGCCCAGTATGTCAGCGACGAAAGCTTGGTTTTTTCTTTCTTCAATTACTGCTGCTGCAGTTCCTTGCAGACGACTCGCGGTAGCAACCACTTCTTCCATTGCTACATCTTCTTCAGCTAGAGCTAAACCAGAACTTAAGCTTAGCGCAACTGCGAGCGAGACACTTTTCGCTTTTATTTGGGTTTTCATTGCTTAATCCTACTTACTGAACAAAAAAAAGGCGCAACTTGAGTACGCCTAATTAAAAGATAAGTAATTAATTACTCGTCATTTGCATTGTTGTAAGCATCTTTAAGCCAGTCATACCAATCAGAAGAAGTATCTGTCGTTGAGATAGCACCAATGAAGTCAGTTTTAGTAAAGAAGCTATTATCAATAGTTGTCATATCAGTAGCAGCGATAGTGATATCAGAAGTCGCTTTAGTTGCAAAACCATCTAAGATGTCAGCGCCCGCGTTAAGAACTTCATTTTTACCGCCATTTTTGAACCATTCCTCAAGTGCTACAGTTTGAACACCGTCAGAGTGAGTTACAGTTTCTGCACCAGTTTTAGCTAGCTGAGCACAAGACGCTACAGAAGATTCCATGCTAACTGTGTTTTCTACAATTACGTCAACTGCATCAGAAGAGTTGTAATCAATACAGTAAGTTTGAGTTGCTGCATCTTTAATTAAAATAGTGTTGTACCAAGTAGCAGCAATGAAATCGTCTAACTTAACAGCAATAGAAGCAGCACCATCACGAGCAGATTCTTCATCTGTAGTAACAACAGTTACGTTAGCAATTTTTGGTGCTGAAGCTGGAACAGATGTACCTTTTACTTTGATACCATCAGACTCAAAACCGCCGTTACCCATGTTGATGTCATTGCCAGCAGCGTTTTTAACTGTACCGTGTTTAATAAAGATAAATTGAGCATTACCTTGCCAACCTGCATCGATGTCAATACTGTCATCCTGCGTGTCGGTAACTACGATATATTTCAAGTTTACAGTACCACCGAATAACTCAATACCGTCATCATAGCCAGCATATATATCGATGTATTCGATAGTAGTACCAGAACCTACAGCTGCTAAAGTTAAAGAGTTAAGGTCATCACCTTCTTCAGCACCTGCTGGCAAACCACCTGCATAGTGAATTTTAACAAATTTTAATGTACCGCTATTATCAGTATCATCGTTACCACCGTAATAGGTAACTGCACCTTCAGTTTCTGCGTTACAAGTGCCAGCAGTGCGTTCAGCATCAGTACATTGGTCAGTACGAGCTAAACCATCAATCATGATACCACCCCAATCTTGTGGCTCTGCATCTTTAACTTTTAAGCTAGCAATTGCGTTAGCTGAAGTAAATGTAATTGGCTTAGTATATGTACCAACAGCTTGAATGTTTGCACCACGGTTAATTTGAACACGTGAAGAAGAATCATCAAACACTACAGTAGCACCAGCTTCAACAGTTAAAGTTGGGCCGTCTACATCAATAGTACAAGTACCTTGGCTTAAGTCACAGCTTTCGCCAATTACTAAAGATTTTTGGAAGTAATGAACACCACCGTTTTCAAGCGCTTTTAATGTTACATCTGTCATAATTGGTGAAGCAGCACTTACGAAATCTTTATCGTAAACACAGTCATTACCTTGAGCAACACCTTCAACAGTAACGCCATCTTTATCATAAGAGGCACACTCAACTACGTCAGTACCTGTATCAGGAGTAGTAGTTGTTGTGGTGTTATTTGAGTTAGTAGTGCTATTGTCAACGCTGTTATCTACAGAAGTAGGAGTGATGTTAATGTCACCGCCACAACCAACTAAAGCTAATGAAGCTGCAATTGCCGTTAAAGAAAAAATGCGCTTAAGTTTCATGGATATCTCCGATTAATTATTTAATATATTTAAAGCAGTACTTAAAATTTACGGCAGAGATTACGCATCAAAAGTGACAGAAAGTTGCCAGTTTTATGACAGTTGAATTACAAATTATAATTTCATCATTTTGTTTTCATTAGAAAAATTCTAGTCAGCCGACCTAAAAACAAACCTAAGCAACTGAAAAATATAACAAATAAGAAGAATTGGGAGTTTTAGTAGACATGAGTGAGCACAAAAATCGGATAAATCACAAACACTTTCCTTTACATTTTAATTACATAGTGCGTAATTATGACAATGTTATAGAATAAACAAACGGAGTTCAGTTAGCCTTTCAGGCTGTGAACACAAGGTTTTTAAGGTTAGAAATGTATACTTCATTTACTCGGGCGGAACTGCGCAAACAGGTTAGACAAAAACGCAATGCCCTTACATCAGAGCAGCAAGTTCAAGCAGCGCAATTATTACTGAAGCAAGTTATCGACTCAGGCATATTAAATGGTGTTAAGCAGTTTGCTGCCTATTTAGCTAATGATGGTGAAATTAATCCGAAGGCTTTAATTGACTATGCATGGCAAAATAATATGCAAACTTATTTGCCAGTACTGCACCCTTTTGCCAACGGCCATTTAGCGTTTTTACAGTACAACTCTAATAGTGAAATGCAGCTCAACAAATACAATATTGCTGAGCCTAAGTTAAATTGCTTGAGTATTTGCCCAACATCCGAGTTGGAGTTGGTGTTTTTGCCTTTGGTCGCGTTTGATAAATTTGCCAACCGCATGGGCATGGGTGGTGGTTTTTACGATCGTACTTTTGCCAACAATACAACAACTAAACTTATTGGCCTTGCGCACGACTGCCAACAAGTTGAAAAACTACCAATAGAATCTTGGGATGTGCCGCTACACGCAATCATCACCCCAAGCCAAACTATAATGATTTAATCACTCAATTTTGGGTTAGTTTGCGGTAGTTGCATGGAAATAACGGCAGTGATAACAATAAAAATAAAAGAGATTACTAAACACGCGGCTAATCCATATAACTGATAGATCCAACCAGACAACACAGTACCAATCAACCGACCAAGTGCATTCGCCATATAATAAAAACCGACATCAAGCGAAACACCATCGGCATCAGCCATACTGACAATTAAATAACTGTGTAGCGATGAGTTAATTGCAAACACAACGCCAAAAATCAGCAAACCGCAGATCAAGCTAATTTCTATTGACCACTGAAAGTGCAGCGCAACTGCAATAAATAAAGTAACAACCGCAAGTAGTGTCGCCCATTTGCTTGTAGCAACGGCTGGTGACAAAGCTTGTTTAAAGTTAATTAGCTTAGGTACAATTGATTGCACAATACCGTAGCCAATAACCCATAAGGCTAAAAAGCCTCCAACAGTCCAATGGTCCCAATTAAATACTTGGGATAAAAACACCGGCAGAGCAACAACAAACCAAACGTCGCGTGCGCCAAATAAAAACATTCTGGCTGCGGATAAAATGTTTATCGCCCGACTTTTTGACAATATGTCAGTAAACTTAGGTTTTTGTTTGGCTTTGCCTAAATCATTTTTAAGTGCATACAGGCTATAACTCCAGACCAAACATAAAGCACCTGCCATTAACATCATAGCGCCTTTAAACGACACTAAAGTTAATAACAAACCACCTAAGAAAAAGCCGACGCCTTTAAGCGCATTTTTCGAGCCGGTTAAAATGGCTACCCATTTAAACAAAGTACCTTCTTGGCCCGCCGAAACTAACATCTTAATTGAGCTTTTGGCACTCATTTTATTGAGGTCTTTGGCAATACCAGAAAGCGCTTGAGCAATCATCACATACACAACAGTTAACCATTCTGCTGGCACAGCTAACATGAGCAAAGCAACAATCTGAATTGCTAAACCAATATTCATGGTTTTATTTAGGCCTAAACGCGCGCCTAAATATCCACCCACTAGGTTAGTGATAACGCCAAATATTTCGTAAAACAAAAACAACATGGCAATACTAAGTGGTGAATAACCCAATGCATGAAAATGCAGCACCACCAACATGCGTAATGCACCGTCGGTTAGGGTAAACGCCCAATAGTTGCCAGTAACAATTAGATATTGTTTTATGTCGGCCGATAAATTTGCCAAGCGCTTCATAACAATTCCCTCTTACAGCGACAAGGCAACCTTGCGAGTTAACTCTGCTGTACGGTTTGAATAACCCCATTCGTTATCATACCAAGCATATAATTTAACTTGAGTTTCGTTCACCACCATAGTCGACAAAGCGTCAATAGTACTTGAACGAGGATCAGTTCTATAATCTATCGAAACCAAAGGTTTTTCTTCGTAACCTAAAATGCCTTTTAGCTCACCTTCTGCGGCTTCTTTCATCCATGCATTAATTTCTTCTGCTGTTGTTGCACGGCTTACTTCAAATACACAGTCAGTCAATGATGCATTGGTTAATGGAACACGTACCGCATGACCATTTAATTTACCTTTTAGTTCAGGGAAAATATGTGTAATTGCGGTTGCTGAGCCAGTTGTGGTTGGTATTAAACTACTACCACATGCACGAGCACGACGTAAATCTTTGTGCGGTGCGTCAATAATAGTTTGGGTATTGGTAATGTCGTGAATTGTGGTCATTGAGCCATGTTTAATGCCAATTTTATCTTGTAGCACTTTAACGACAGGCGCTAAACAGTTGGTCGTACAAGAAGCCGCTGTAACTATGCTGTGCTCATCCGCATTGTATAAATTATCATTCACACCCATTACCACATTCAATACACCGGCTTCTTTTACCGGCGCAGTAACTACAACTTTTTTGACGCCTTGGTCTAAGTATTTTTGCAGCAAGTCTGTTTTGTTCATTTTGCCTGACGCTTCAATCACTATGTCGCAGTTAGACCAATCCGTTTCTGCAATTGTTTTGTTTTGCGTTACTTGAATTGCATGGCCGTCAACCACAATGCTCGACTCTGTATGCTCTACTTGTTTATCCCATTTACCATGCACTGAATCATAAGTGATTAAATGAGCTAGAGTTTCTGCATTGCCCGCAGGATCGTTTATTTGTACAAATTCAATTTCACTATAATCAAATGCTGCACGAAAAGTTAAACGTCCCATACGGCCAAAACCGTTAATACCTACTTTAATAGTCATTGTTTTTTCTCCAAATATTTTATTCATTGCTTTGCCCAAATGAGCTTGTTGCACTTGGGTTTTAAATTTTTGTTTCTAATCAACTACAACAAGTTGCCATGCGCGCAGGCCTATCGCCCATGGCGTTTAACCTGTTGAGTTCTTGTTCGATAAAATTTGGTTCGTTAACCACAGTTGAGGTAATCACTTGTTTCATCCAAATGGGTAAAGTTGGATTGAGTGAATAAAAAACCCACTGTTGGTATTTACGGTCGGACAAAATCCCTGCTTTTTTTAACTGAGCCAGATGACGTGAGACCTTGGGCTGACTTTCTTGTGCAAGCGCAACCATTAACTCACACACGCACACCTCCTGCTCAACCGCGATAATCAATAAAGTTTTGAGCCGAATATCATCCGCTAGAGACTTATAAAAGCGCGTCGGCGAAATGGAATCAGGTTTTAAGTGTTCTAATTCAAGTGAAAAAGTTTTTATTCGTTCGTTGAGTTCTTGCAGCGTTTTTTCAAATGGATTTGCCCCTTCGCGTGATTTAGGCCCAGTAAAATCCCACGCCAAACAATTACTACCATTCACTCTGCCATCACATTCGGTGGCAGCTTTATCACACAAGGTAATAACATAATCAAAATGTTGTTCAGCAAATTCATCCACATGCTTGGAAGTTAAGTTTTCTGTTGGCAAACCAAAATGCTCAATAGCGGACAAGGTACGAGCATCAACTTCACCAGGATTGGAACCAGCGCTATACACTTGGTATTTACCTTTACCATGATGTTTGAGCAAAGCTTCGGCCATAATCGACCGTGCAGAATTTTCAGTGCACAAGAACAATATTTTCAAAACACACTCCATAACAATTTAGTTATATACTAAATTTATTATATAAATATGCAACAGCTTAAAATGAAATAATCACAAATAAAAAACGACTAAGTTGTTAAGCAAGCTCGAGGTTAGTTATACTATCGCCACTTTTACGAGGAGCCGTCGCACATGAACCAGAATGAAAAGAAAAAAGCTGTCGCCGAAGCTGCTATTCAATACGTTGAAAAAGGCAGTATTGTTGGTGTTGGCACAGGAAGTACTACTAACTTTTTTATCGATGCATTAGCCCCACTCGCCGATGATTTAAAAGGCGCAGTGTCTAGCTCTGAAGCATCAACTGAAAGACTAAAAGCTTTAGGTATCGAAGTATTTGATTTAAACGAAGTTGACTCATTTGACATTTATGTTGATGGCGCTGACGAAGTTAATCCACAAAGCCACATGATAAAAGGCGGTGGCGCAGCACTCACCCGTGAAAAAATCGTATCAGCTGTAGCTAAACGCTTTATTTGTATTGTTGACGATTCAAAAGAAGTTGACGTTATGGGTAAGTTCCCATTGCCGGTTGAAGTTATCCCTATGGCACGCAGTTATGTTGCACGCGAAATTGTTAAATTAGGTGGTGATCCGGTTTACCGTCAAGGCGTAGTAACCGACAACGGCAACGTAATTTTAGACGTACACAACTTACAAATTACCGATGCAGTTGAGCTAGAAAGCAAGTTAAACCAAATTGTTGGTGTGGTTACTAATGGCTTATTTGCTATGCGTGGTGCCGATGTAGTTTTAGTTGCAACCGATAATGGTGTTAAAACCCGTTAAACAAGCTGTTAAATCTTGTTATTTCAGCGAAGTTTAGCCGCCTTTACGGCTAAAAATAACGCAAAAAAAGATGCGTTTTTTTAAATACTCAAACTACCTGAAGCTGCTATTTTCAGAGCTATCTCAGAGCTCTCAATACAAGGCATGTTAATGCGGGAATGTAGGCACCTTTCAAATTAACATAACACAGTAGTGGGAGCTCTGAGAAGCTCCCGAAGGGCAATGCTAAAAAGCATTTATACTGCGTTATTGATTTTGATAAGGGTCCACCATTACCTGCAATCAATGCCTTGTCTAAATGCTTTTTATCTATTGCTGAAATCTAGCATCTTTAGGTAGTTTGAGTATATAATTGCGCCCAATTTAAAGTAATGCCCTGGAAACCCAATGAGTAAATATTCTTTATCTAAAGATAAAATCAAAATCCTTTTATTAGAAGGTGTGCATCAAAGTGCGGTTAAAACTTTGAACAATGCGGGTTATACCAATATTGAATACCACAAAGCCTCGTTACCAGAAGACGAGTTGCTAGCTGCAATTAAAGATGCACATTTTGTTGGTATTCGTTCACGTACTCATTTAACTCGTGAAGTTTTACAACAAGCTGAAAAATTAATCGGTGTTGGCTGTTTTTGTATTGGTACTAACCAAGTTGATTTACAAGCAGCACAAGAATTCGGTGTTCCGGTATTTAACGCACCTTTCTCAAATACGCGTTCAGTTGCTGAATTAGTTATCGGCGAAATTTTATTATTGTTCCGTCGTATCCCTGAAAAGAGCATGTTAGCTCATCAAGGTATTTGGGAAAAATCAGCGAACGGCTCTGTTGAAGCTCGTGGCAAAACGCTAGGTATTATCGGTTACGGTCATATAGGTACTCAGTTAGGTATTTTGGCTGAAACTATTGGTATGAACGTTATTTTCTACGATATCGAAGATAAATTACCACTAGGCAATGCAAAACAAGTTCACGATATGAACGAGTTATTAGCACAAGCTGACGCGGTAAGTTTACACGTACCAGAAAATGCTAGCACTAAAGATATGTTTGGTGCCGAGCAGTTTAAAGCGATGAAAAAAGGCGCTATGTTCTTAAACGCTTCTCGCGGTACTGTAGTTGATATCGAAGCTTTAGCTGAGTTTTTAGCTGGCGAACAACCACATTTAGGTGGCGCAGCAATTGACGTATTCCCAGTTGAACCTAAGTCAAATGACGAAGAGTTCGTTACACCTTTACGTGGCCTAGGCAATGTATTGTTAACCCCACACATTGGTGGTTCAACATTAGAAGCGCAAGAAAACATTGGTATTGAAGTAGCGGGTAAATTGGCTAAATACAGTGACAATGGTTCTACGTTATCAGCTGTTAACTTCCCTGAAGTTTCTCTACCTTCTCACGAAGGCCGCAGCCGCTTGTTACACATCCACAAAAACCAACCTGGTGTGTTAACTAAAATTAACCAAGCGTTTGCTGAAAAAGGTATTAATATTTCAGCTCAGTTCTTACAAACTGTTGCTGATATAGGTTACGTTGTATTAGAAGTTGATTCTGACGACAGCGAAGCTGCATTAAACCAATTAAAAGCAATTGACGGTACAATTAGAGCACGTGTATTGCTTTAATAAACACAAGTCAATTAATGCTTAACGATTAAAAGGAGCTTAGGCTCCTTTTTTAATTGATATGTCATGGACTTGCAAGAAAGTCATCATAATCCATTATTAAGCTACAATCGTACTCAAATGGAGTACTGGATGTATTAACACGTTTAATTTTAAGGATAAATTATGAAGATCAATACGTTATTAACCTCACTTTCTATCTGCAGCCTATTTATATTACCTTCATTAGCGAATGCAGCAACAGCTTACAGTTTTAAACAAGATGAAGCTGGCGGTACCGTCTACTACAATCCTACTGCTCAAAACCAATATGGGTTCAACATAATAATGTTGAATACAATAAATGGGGAGCAATTTTGCAACGAACAAGGCCGTTCAACTCAAGTTAGTGGTGGGAAAGTAGGTTGCCATGAAGATGAATCAGAGTATTCTAATTTCGATTGGAGTTCTCAACAATGGAAAGAGAAATCAACGGGTAGCTCGAATCAATGCTATGTATACTATGCATCAATTAAATGCTCTTCAAACTAACTCCTAACCAGCCAGTAGTTTGTTAATCTAAGGGGCTAAAATTTTAGCCCTTTTTTCGTTTTTAATCTCTAAATCTATAATCACCTCAATACCGTAGTTATCAGCAGCAGTAGCAATAACAGGAATGGTAATGAGAACAGTTACTCTTTGCAAACCATTGAAATTTAAAGATTTTTTTGACATAGATCAAATTTAGTCTATACTTTGTTCATCTTTGGCGTAACGCGCGTGAGGCATACCATGAAAGGTGACAAGCAAGTTATTGATATGTTGAATAAAGTTCTAACTGCAGAGCTTACCTCTATTAACCAATTTTTCTTACATGCTCGTATGTACAAAAATTGGGGACTATCTGAATTAAACGAAAAAAGTTACAAAAAATCGATTAAAGACATGAAACAAGCTGACGAAATTATCGAGCGTATTTTAATGTTAGAAGGTTTACCAAATTTACAGCGTTTAGGCTCACTTCGTATTGGCGAAAGCACTGAAGAAATGCTCAAGTGCGATATGGAGTTTCAAGTTGAACAAGTCGCTTTATTAAAACAAGCTGTTGCTTTGTGTGAAACTGCGCAAGATTATGTAACTCGGGATATTTTAGAAGAAATTTTAGAATATGAAGAAGAGCATATTGATTGGATTGAAACCCAACAATACCAAATCGACAATATGGGGATTGCCAACTATCTCCAATCGCAACTGTAATTGGGGGATATGACCATGAAAGGCAATGCTAAAGTAATCAAATCGCTTAACAAATTGTTAGCGTTCGAATTAGCTGCAATGGATCAATACTTTATCCATTCACGCATGTACCAAGACTGGGGTTTAAATAAGTTATACGAACGTATTGACCACGAATTTGATGACGAGAAGTCACATGCATCTGCATTAATCGAGCGTATTTTATTTTTAGAAGGCACACCAGACATGACTAAACGAGATGGTTTAGTTATAGGTACAGATGTTCCTTCTATGTTAGAAAGTGATTTACGTGTTGAATATGCGGTAGGCAAAGCATTAAAAGAAGTCATCGCATTATGTGAAAAAGAGCAAGATTACGTAACTCGTGAAATGCTTGAAAAATTACTCGACGACACTGAAGAAGATCACGCATATTGGTTAGAGCAACAATTGCGCTTAATCAAAATGTTGGGTATTCAAAACTACTTACAATCGCAAATGTAAGCTGCTTTCAAGCCACAGAAAGCCGTACTATATGTGAGTTGTGGGTTAAGTGAAATGGTAAAAGGGGCGCTCATTGAGTGCCCTTTTTCTTTAACTATTGTTTATATTAAACAACTAATTCGCTAGTGGCGACGGACAAAACTGTTGAATAAACTGCCAATGCTCAGGCAACTGATTAACCGTATTGTCAATGCCATCTCTAATAGATTTTAAGAAGTTTTGTAGCTCTTCATCTGACATATTATCGACAATCGGATGATAATGTTCAGGTACTAAACCTTGACCTATCATGACTTGCTGCCACGAATCATCAAACAGCTCGTTATTTTTTCTAAATACTTTACCGGTTTGTTGAAACAGCTCTAACCTATGTGCGAGCGTTTCAGGTACTTGCATATTGCGGCAGTAATGCCAGAAGTCGGCGTCATCTCTGTTGGTCACTTTATAGTGCATAATAATAAAGTCGCGGATGGCTTCCACATCAACTTTAGTTTGTTCATTAAACTCGTCGATATCACACTGTTTAACCCCGTCGTATGGGAATATGCGTAACAAACGCACGATAGCTTGTTGAATTAAATGAATGCTGGTTGACTCTAACGGTTCTAAAAAGCCACTGGATAAACCAACTGCCACACAGTTTTTATGCCAATGCTTGCGGCGCGTGCCTGTTCTAAACTTGATCACTCTGGGCTCGGTTAACGCCTCACCTTCAATATTGTTTAGCAGGGTTTGTTTTGCCTCGTCATCTGAGGCATATTTGCTTGAATAAACTATGCCGTTGCCAACGCGATTTTGCAGTGGAATACGCCACTGCCAGCCAAACGGATGCGCAATAGAGCGAGTATAGGCACGTGGTTTCTCAACAGCTTTTGTTTGAATGGCAATTGCGCTATCGCAAGGCAGCCAATGAGACCAATCTTCAAATCCTGCGTGTAATGTTTGCTCTATCAATAAGCCACGCTGGCCAGTGCAATCTAAAAATAAATCACCTTCAATAACTTGGCCATTTTCCATTTCAAGCGACTGAATAAAACCATTTTCAGAACACACATTTACTTTGCCGATTTTGCCTTCAATGCGTTTAATGCCGTGCTGCTCAGCTATACCTCGTAAAAACTTAGCATATAAAGGAGCATCCATATGATAAGCGTAGTTAATACCGTTTTTTGGCAGTTGGGCAAAACGATTGCGTTTAGCCGCGACTTGTTCAATACAATAGTCACCAAAGTCAGACGCAAAACCTTTGTCACGACCTTTTTTCCAAAAGTGTTGAAAACCCGCTGCCCAACAATCGCGTCCGGTTACCCCGAATGCATGAATGTAATCTTCATTTACATCGCGCCAATTTTCAAAACTGATCCCAAGCTTAAAGGTGGCATTCACCGCCTTCATAAACTCAGCTTCATTAATTTTTAACAGTCTGTGGTAAAAAATGAGGGTTGGTATAGTTGCCTCACCCACACCAACTGTGCCTATTTCTTCTGATTCAATTAAGGTGACTTCTAAATTATTGATCAATTTAGTCAGTGCTGCAGCTGCCATCCATCCTGCGGTACCACCACCTGCAATCACTACTTTTGTAACTTTATTCATGTGTATGCCTTATGTTTAAACTTCTACTGCCCGTTTAGGGTCTTATTATTTACTTTCCACAAAAGAAAGCGCATTCATAACCTGCAGCATAACAAACGATTAACATCATCAGCAATAGTATTGAGTTAATCTAAATCAAAAAAGCCGCTAATGATTACTCAATTAGCGGCACACTAAGGTTACTACAAGGTCAAACAAAGGTTTTAGAAGGTATAACGCGCACCAAAGTTATAGCGTGCGCCAGTTTGTGCAATTTTAAAGGTTGCTCGGCTGTCACGCATATATTGCCTTGCATACTCATCAGTCAAGTTAATTGCTTCAGCAAATATGGTTAAGTTTTCTGTAAGTTCAAAACTAACATTCACATCTACCTGCCCATAGGCTTCTGTAAATATTGGCCCTTCGTCAATTTCATCTGCCAAGAAGTCATCGCGCCAGTTGTAAGCAATTCTTGCTTGGAAACCATCTTTATCATAAAAACCTACTAGGTTTGCCGAGTCACTTAAACCATATAAAAATGCTTGTCCTGAACGATCAATTTGTGCTTTGTCATACTCCAAATCACTATCAACCAAGGTGAAGTTTACAATAGCACCAAAACCAGAATCGCCAAACACATGCTGCGCCGCAACTTCAATACCATCGGCACCGTTATCATTTAAGTTTTCAGGAACATCAAATCGAACTGATATTTTGTCATTAAACCCTGGCTCACCATATATTTGTGCTGCCTGACCAGAGGTTGGGTCAGCTTCAATAATATAAACACCATCCGCAGGATTATCCGCCAATAATTGTGCTCTTATGTCAGCATTGGATGGATCATCTCCATTATTGGCAGCTTTGGCCTTGTTAAATGCGTCATCAAATCGACTGCCTGTTACAGGGCTTAAAGCGTCATACGGTTGCTCAGTAACACTGACTCGGCCAATAAAATTCACAACATCTTTCTTGAAGTACCCAACTGACACATAACTAGCTTCGTCGTAGTACCACTCAACCGACAAATCATAGTTGGTTGATTCAATTGGTTTTAATCCTGGGTTACCACGAACACCGCTAGCAAGCTGTCGATTAACTGAATTTAGTCGCTGGCCAGCTGTCAGATTATTATAATTTGGACGAGTCAAAGTTTTACTCGCCGAAGCTCTTACTACAAAGCCATCAAATATTTCTAGGTTTAAATCAATCGCTGGTAAAAAATAATCGTAGCTTCCTGTACCAGTAAAGAACTCAGGTTCACCACGTTCTATTCTAAATTCGTTGTCTGAAATCCAAGCGACTCTTTCAACATCAGGTAAAAGTGTATTTGAGGTAACATCGGTTTTTTCGTAACGAACACCGGCCAATATACCAAATGGCATCGAGCCGATATCAAAACCTAATTTAGTTTGAACATAAGCACTGGTAGACTCTTCCTCAGTACGAGCATCAGTGGTGTATTTCGTTGGTGCACAAACTTTGTTGCCACAAGGCCAAGTTTCAGGATCACTCGGGTCACCATATTTTGTGCCAACAACTTCTGCTATTGCGTCAAAATCTTTAATGTTCCAAAACTCATTTAACATATTGCTTTTGTCGCCAGGTAAACCTGAAAATTTATCGGCCATAGTATCTCTACTAGCTTCAAGCAATTCATTTGGTACGTCATCAAATTGACCGACGCCACCCCAAGTTGCCCGTTCAGCCATAGCAAATGCTGTTCTGTTATTTACTGTATTGCTACCAAGACCAAAATCAATACTTTCCACAATGCCTGAATCGAACGTATATGTGCCATCTAACTGAATTTGATCTATCTCTGATTTCATATAGCTGTTACGGAAACTTGTACCAGTAGTACGAACTAAACCAGCAGGCAATGAGGATACGTTAGATAATCCATTAGTTGGATTAGGATAAGTATCGTTGGCATACTGTGATGGGTCAGTTACTGATGCTGGATATTCAACAATAGCGACAGGAAATTCAGATTCAAAATTTAGCGTTGTTGTCGCTCGAACATTAGCAGCCATTTGTATAGTATTACTATTTCCGTATATGCTATCAGGTTTTGCTTCTGCACTAGAGCTATGAGCATCTAATTTAATTTTAAAATTGTCGGTAACTTTGTACTCAATGTTTAAACCTACCGATTTATTCTCTGTTACTTGAGCACTCTGCTCAACCTGGCTAACTAAATCAGCAAAACTAAGTTCACCAGCAGAGTAAGTTGGATTGCCATTGTCTGACGCAACACCCACATTATCTTCTTTAACCCAAAGTGGAGACGATACACCACCAACAGGATCACGCCACTCACTCGCAACAGCACCGAAATTCATCCAAACCGATGCAATGTTCTGGTTTATCTCAACTTCATTTTTTGCGTAAGTGTAGTCTAAGGTCGCGGTTAAACTGTCAATAGGCTGAAATTGGAAGGTAAGTTGGCCATTAGTACGTGTACGCTCTACGTCTTTGAAACCATACAATAAATTTTGCGGCATAATGACTGTAGTGCCATTAGCAGGTCGATTAATATGTGGATCAACGCCAGTTTCAGGTTCGCCAGGTATTTGTCCCCAACCACCCGAACCTTCTGAGGTTGGTCGCCAGCTATTTTCTACGTGTGCACGAGCTTCGCCTGAGTTTCTGTTTTGGTAACTAGCTGCGAACGCAATACCAAATTTGTCATCAGCAAAAGTGTTGCTAAATATGCCTGAGATTTCAGGTGTTATTTTGTCATCGTCAATTGACGAGGTATCTTTTACAGCTTTTGCACCAACACTAATTTTTAACCCTGGTTGGCTCAATGGACGAGTCGTATTCAAATTGATTGTTGAGCCAATACCGCCTGTTGCAATAGATGCTTTGTTCGTTTTGTAGACCTCTACGCCACTTACAGCTTCTGACGCTAAAGTCCCAAAGTCAAACGAGCGAGAGTCTGAATTAGTGGTTGCCTTAATAGTCGCGGTTGGCATTTGACGACCATTTAACAATACCAAGTTGTAATCTGGACCAAAGCCACGGACAGTAACCTTACTACCTTCACCATGATCCCTATCAATCGATACACCGGTAATACGCTGTAAAGATTCTGCTAAGTTAGTATCAGGGAATTTACCCATATCTTCAGCAGAAATTGCGTCAACAACCCCAACCGAGTCACGTTTCACATCCATTGCCCGAATTAAACTACCGCGTATACCTTTTACTTTAATTACTTCTGTATCAGCTGCGTCTTCTGCAAATACAGGTGCTGAAGTAAATGCAGTTGCACTCAACACCAGCGACAAACTGGTTGCTAGTCGTGTTTTGTTAAACTTATTATTTTTCATTGTGTTCACCCATGTGTTGGAAAACTTAATTATGGCCCTTCGCCAATGTAATCATTTACATAACTTCTTAAAAAAACCCGAATCAAATCGACTTTCAATGTAAACATTTACACAATCTAATCGATCATTTTTACTACGTCAACATTTTTTGCTTACAAAACCAGCAAAAAACATACGTTTTTTTAACATAAGATAAAAAGTAGACCGTTTTTCGCAGAAAAACAAATGTAAAAGTGGGAAAAACTAAGGAAAGTAGCCAATGAAAACGATTTAGTTAAATTTCAACCTTAGCATTGAGCATTTTGGTGAGTTGTCGTAGATCTTTAAGTTGTCTTTCTAGTTCAACAACAGTGTATTGAAGTTGATTGAGCTCATTAATATGCTGCCGGTACAATTCGCCCCGGCGATATTGGGTGATCCACTGTAATAATTTGCGTTTGCCGACATTATTTTGTTCAGCGACTGTACACAAACTCGTATTGCTGTGAACTACAGCTTCAATGCATTTTAGTTTGAAGGCTAATGATTCATTGGCCGACATGTTACATACCTAAAGCTTGAGCCTGTGAAGGGTAATTTAATCCACAAGAACGGATAAATTGCTGAATTTTGTCTATGGAGTATTGTTTAGCAAAGTCATTGCCTTCAATCAGCTGCGATTTTTCTGGGAAATGCCCATACCCCGCCAATAAACAATGCCAAGATACACTTGGGTAATACTCGTCTATTTGCTGGCGTGTTAATTCATCAGACAAATTCTGACCGCTAAACCAAGTTTTTAAAATGTGCTGTAAAGAGTCTGACAAGTTTTGATTAGCCGCATTATCACGCCAATAAAGCGTATCGCTGCGCGTGTTCAGCTTGTAATGAGCAACAATATAATCTCGAATAGCATTAAAACGCGCTGTCATTTGTTGGTTGTATTCCGCTTGTAATTGGTTGCTAAAACCACCTTTGCTCAGTGCATCAATAAAACCTTCTATGCCTTCTTGCACTATATGCAAAGCTGTTGCTTCTAAGGGTTCGATAAAACCTTGTGACAAACCAATAGCCACACAGTTTTTATACCAGTGTTTATCTACCTGCCCGACTCGCATATTAATATGCCGCGCTGATATGTCACTCGCTTCAATATTTAACCTTGTGCGCAATTCCTGCTCTGCCTGCTCAGCATTTGTGTATCCACTGCTATAAACATAACCAAAACCTGTTCTGTGTTGCAGCGGTATTTGCCACATCCAACCATGCTTTAGTGCGGTTGAAATTGTTTGGCTCATAAGTGGTTGCTGCTTGTTGCGGGGCACACTTAACACCACAGCTTTGTCATTAAATAAATTGTTGGCAAAAGACTGGAAAGGTACGGCAAGGCTCTGCTGTAACAACAATGATTGAAAGCCAGAACAATCAACAAAATAATCAGCTGAGAAGGTTTGACCGTCTTGAGCAACTAGCTGTTTTATGTTGCCGGCAATATCTTGCTCAACATGCTCGATAGTTGCAACCGCCACTGTTACCCCCAGCTGCTGTGCTTTGGTTTTGAGTATGCGTGCGACTTTGGCGGCGTCAAAGTGATAACCATAGTTCACTTCAAACGGAAAGTTTGCCGCTGAAATAGGCGCTTTATTCTGCTTGGCTAAATATGTAGTCAGAAAAAAGTGATCTGGATGTGCGTTTAAATCAATGCCTTTTCGAATTAAAAAGCTGTTGTGAAAAAAGCCTGGCACTGTGTGATCATCCACTTGTGCCGGAAAAGGATGGAAGTATTGTTTAAAACCAGCGCGAGTAGACCAATCGACAAAACGAATGCCATTTTTGTATGTGGCATGGCAAGCTGGCATCCATTCTTGTTCGCTAATATCTAAGGTATCAAATAGTTTTTTAAGCTGCGGAGTTGAGCCTTCACCTACACCAACACTTGGTACTTTATCTGATTCAATTAGCGTGATTTGCACTTTTTCAGCTGGACTGGCTGTTTGGCAATTACGCCAATGTTTTGCCATTAAACATGCCGTCATCCAACCTGCAGTGCCACCACCTAAGATGCATATTTTTTTCATCTAGCTTGCTCCCTCACCCTGTGTATAAAAGCTCACAGCCATATAGCTGCGAGCTTAGTTATGTTAGCGACAACTAAAAGTTGAAGTTTGCGCCAACAAAGAATTGACGGCCAAAACTATGGTAACGCCCTGTTGATAACGGTGTGCCATAAGTTGATGAATTGGACTCATTGGTTAAGTTGTTCACTTGCAGCACAGCATCTACCCCATTGTTGAAGTTATAACTTACTTGCCAGTCAACAATTAGGTATTCGTCTGCTAGCTCAAAAGTCGCACCACCCGGTGTTGCACCGTTGTAGATGTATTCGTCGCGATACCTAGCATTAAAATGGGTACTTAAATTATCAATATCCCAAAATACAGTTGCGCTCCAAACGTGCTCAGATAAACCAGGCAAACTCACCTGCACATTGGTAAAGGTATTACCACCGTCTAAACCTATTTCACTGTCGGTATATGAGTAGTTGGCATTAATCCCTAAACCAGAAAACACGCCAGGTAATTGGTCGAATATTGTGGTGAAAGCAAGCTCTAAACCTTGCATATAACCGCCTTCAGCTGTGTTGCGTACCGTTTGATACTGGCCTTCAACAAAACCTTCAGGTGCTTCTAAACCAATTTCAGACCAAGCGATATCCCCCTCGTTATAGGTAATTGATTCAACAACAGATTCAATATCTTTATAGAAAATAGCCGCAGTAAATGCGCCGCCATTGTCAGTAAAGTATTCGTATGACAGATCGTACTGAGTCGCTCTAAATGGATCTAAGTTTGGATTACCTTTAGACCAAACATTGTATCTAGGGCTAGTACCATCGTTGGCAGTGTCTGCCCAAGAGCCAGCACCACCGCGTAATTGATAAACAGGTGGACGACCTAATACTTTAGCTGCTGCAAAACGGATTTGCTCTTGCTCTGATATTTGGAAATTTAAATTTATCGATGGCAAGGTATCAGTATATTCAGGGCCGTATTTGACATTTTCGTAGTCATTGCGGGTAACACCATTGTCATCGGTAATTTCATCACCAACCAAACCACCTTGTAGCTGCTGAATACCTATGGTTTTGGTATCAGTTCGAACTACACGCACACCAAAGTTACCTGTTACCCCAACATTGCCAAGGTCGGTATTAAAGTTCGCCATTACATAACCCGCACTGACTTTTTCTTCAACCGCACCACTTTCAATTAAAGTCCAGTTGTGATTCCAAGTTTGCTGCGCTTCATAACCACCAGCGCCAAATGTTGCGTCAGCTAGGCCTGCCATGTCAGTAATTTCAAGAAATTGAATACCGTCTAACTCAGTAACCTTGGTAAAACCATCCAGCGATCTTGGCGTACAATCGTAACCATAATGATTAAATTCACAGGTGGTATTCGGGTCGCTTACCACTGTGCCATCTGGCATTTGGTAACCTTTTTGCCCTTCACGTGTGCCCCATCTAAATACACTACGTTTATCTCCAAAACGACGCTCAGACAAACGAGTACCAAATTCAATTGAAGTGAAAAAATCACTTTCTAGATGCAATTTAAAATCTAGTTTGGCGCTATCGACTTTGTCTGTATATCTGTGCGGGAAGCGCTCAAAAATCCCTAAACGCATATAGTCTAGATCTGTGTAATCAGTATTGAGCTCCACACTCGGCATTTTCTGATTTTGATAAGCAAAAGTAATTTGTTGATCTGACTTTTCTTGCCAAGTATCTACTTGAACTTGGTTTCCGTCACCATCTGTAACAGTGTCAGTACCAAACTCGTAGGCATGCATACTTGCTATCATATCCATACGCGTTTTTTCGCCTTCACTGCGCGCGATATCGAGTTTTACTTCCAGTTTGTCACCTACATATTCGACATTTAAACCATAGCTGTCAGTAGTTGCATCTGTTGTTTGGTCTTCTGAGCGCATTTCAAACCAAGGGCCGTTGTACGCCATACTGTGCACTGTGCCACCAACTAACCAGTCGTTGTCATCTTCTGCACCTTCAGCTTGTGGAACAATTTCATAAACTGGGTTGGCCACATCATAAAGATTTATCGACTTTTCCATGCCTTCGAAATTTAGGCCGTGGCGAAAGTCTTCTGACTTGAACGTAGAGCGGAAATAATCAAATGCGACTTTAAAATTATCTGTTGGTTGATAGACAGTGGTGAATAACATGCCGGTACGTTCGTCTTTACCGCGAGCGTATCTAAGTTGCATACCATCAAGTGAGCGCACTTGGGTGCCATCTTGACGATAATCTTGACGGTTGCTCGGAGAATGTGCATCAAAACCTTTAAAAAAGTTTGGTTGGTCCAGTACGGCCACACCAGCTGCGACCCCTAAAGTATCGTTTAAAAATTTGCCTTGATAAGACAAACTCAGTCTGTGACCTGACTTTTCACCGTCGATATCATCCGCTTCATCATTCCACGAATATCGAGCAGAGCCAGAAAAGCTGTGCTGTTTTTCCGCGTTAAGTGGATTGGCAGTTTTTAACTCAACAGTTGCGGCAACCCCACCTTCAACTAATGAAGCTTTAGGTGACTTATACACTGCGGCTTGATTAATTAATTCAGCAGGATATTGATCAAAAGAGATCCAACGGCTACCAGCAGTATAACCACTGGTACTCGCTTGCTCACGACCATTGAGTGTGGTTTGAATAAAGTCGCCATCCATACCACGAATATTTAGTTGTGACGATTGACCACTGGCGCGAATAGTTGTCACGCCAGGTAAGCGCCCTAATGCGTCGGCAATTGAAACGTCTGGCAATGAATTTAAATCACCCGCATCTATGACTTCACTAACTGTGTCGTTAAAACGCTTTTTATCAATTGAGCCTAAAATACTGCGGCGAATACCACGAATTTCAATAACTTCGGTTTCTACATCTTGTTCGATTGCATTATTTTGTTGTGCCAAGATTGTTGTTGGAGCAGATATGCCAGCAGCAGTAAGCGCCAACATAAGTAGGTTGGGTTTAAAGTTTTTCACTGTGTTCCCTCTGTTTTTGTTTATCGTTTGTATGTGTGCCTGCTAGTCGCAGGAATATCCCCAAGCAACTTGAAGATTCATGTCTCAGAGCTTGGGAATATCAGTCTAATCACAGAGGTTAATAAGATGTTGTAAATTATGATAAGCGGCAGAATAGTCGGCTAAAAGGCATAATTGTTTTTTAGTTGGCTGGCATGCCTGCGTGAAACTTCAACTAAATGAGCATTGTTTAGGGTTAAGCGAAAGCCGCCATTAATCCAAGGTTCGACGTTTTCGACATAAGTTAAATTAACAATATTTTGTCGATTGGCACGAAAAAACATCTGCTCAGGCAAACGCTCTGCTAGTTTCACCAAAGACTTATATACAAAAGCCTTGTGCAATTGGCCGCTGCGGTTGTGCTGATAAAAATACAGTAAAGAGTGATTGCCGCAATTTTCAATGCGCTGAATTTGTTTAAGAGCAACTAAGTAACAATTGTCCCCATCTTTAACAAAAATTCTGTCTTGCTCGGAAAATGGCGAACTCACAACTTCCGGCTCGCTTATGTCTGGCATGTGCAACTTTTTGATTGCTGCAGCTAACCTTTGTGGATGCACAGGTTTTACCAAATAATCGACAGTGTGATAGTCGAATGACTTAATCGCATATTCTGAATAAGCAGTAATAAATATTACTTTCACTTCAGCGTTAATTTGCTCTAACAAGGCAAAACCATCTTGCTCTGGCAAATGAATATCCAACAAGATTAACTCAATTGTTTGTTGCCTAGCCTGTTGCTGTTTTATCAGCTCAAGTGCTTCTACTACATTACTCGCTTCATCAACTAACTCTATTTCTGGATGTTTTGCCAACATGGCTTTTAAGTCCTCTCTGGCCAGATATGAGTCTTCAACAATCAATGTACGCATTTTCTTATCCCATCTGCAGCGGCATATTCAGCTGAGCAACAACTTTTCCGTCAGTTTCTGTTAGTTGAAAGTTGGCTTGGTTGGCATAAACTAACTGCAACCTTTGGGTTAAGTTACTTAAGCCAACACCCGTTTTATCTTCACTATGGGCGTGTTTAACCTCTGGATTAAGCGTGCCACAATTGCTCACTTCAATATTTAATTGCTGCTTGCCATGTTTAATTATTAGCTTTAGTTCAGTGGCTGACTTACGTTGATCCACCCCGTGTTTCAACGCATTTTCAACCAAAGTTTGTATCGCCAAAGGTGGCACCAGCGCTTGTTCTAAACCTTGACCAATTTGTTTGCTAAAAACTAAGCGCTCGGCAAATTGCAATTGGGCAATATCAATTAAACAATCGACTATCGCGAGCTCACTCGCCAGTGGAATTTTATCTGTTTGTTGATGAGCAAGTGAAAAACGCAAGATTTGCGACAGCGCAGTTATCATCTCAATTGCTTGCTCAGCGTTAATGCGAATTAAACTGCGGATATTATTTAAACTATTAAACAAAAAATGTGGGTTAAGTTGAGTGTGTAAGGCATCCAATTGAGCTTGTTTTAACGCCTGTTGCAGCTGCAAGTTTTCTAGCTTAGTTGCTGTTTGTAATTTTCTATGCTCGATAAAACAATAAAGTGCGCACCAACCCAAGACAATAAAAAGGCCACTAAAAATAGCCCATGCCAATTCCAAAACCTTATGTTTGGTTTCACCGTGGACAATAACACTTTGATATAGATGGTCAGCTAACATCCATTGAGCTGAGATATAACTAAAACTCAAACTTAACGAACAAGCTAGGATACTAATCAGTAGACTTGCGATAGCTATTTTTTGTGCAAGATTAAATACAGTTAAATTTTGCCAAGCTTGCTGTAAATAAAAATATCTAAAGGTAAAACATCCCAACAACATCAGGCTAATTTTTACGCCAGCATGTACCACTGTATATAGCAGCCACTCAGGAGTCGGCAACATCAATACAGTGACAATTAGTAGGTAACAAACCAGTGCTAAAAAATGAAATAGCCAAAACAATGGCTCTTTTGACCAAAATGACATAACTGAACTTACAACAACTCACCCAAGAGATAAATCTACTTGTGTGAAGATGTTTTGACAAATAAACATGACAAGCGGTTTATAGCCGTGATAAACGGCAAACTATAAACTAATCTTCAGCACATTTAATGCTAAAGCTTCATCATCTTCTTCAGCTAAGCCACTAATGCCGATTGCGCCAATTACACCTTGGTTGCTTTCAATTGGTACACCACCTGCGATACCGGTAAATTTTGCATCCGTCCAATAAGCTAGATCTTTACCTGTTTGTTGCGCCCACTTTGCGAGTGACGATGTTTTTTGTCTATCTCGCGCTGAGGTATAAGCTTTGTTTTGTGCAAGCACACCGGCATGAAAGGCGGTGCCATCCATTTTGGCGTAGGCGAGCAATTCTCCGTGAGCATCGACAATCGCGACTGCGACTTGCTGATTTTTGCTAGTGGCAATTTCAATTGTGTTGGTGATCAGTTGTTGAGCTAGTTTTAAAGTTAAATTCATTTGAGTTTTCTTTTATTAAGGTGACTTGTGAAAAGTGATAGAGCAATAATTTTGATTGGTGCTAATCCCTGCTATTCAAGCTTAGATCTGAGTCTAATGTCCTGCACAAATTAAACAATCATCCAAACTCCACACCTCGAACTATTGTACGAAAACAACTTGGGATACTTTTGTGATATTTACTTACATTGTTTTGCGATAGTTATTTTCGACAATGATTCTGACCTGATAACTCAACTTTTTTGACGGAGAATCAAAATGAAAAAAACAGCTCAATCACTCGCAAAAAACGTAGTCATGGCAGCAGCATTGGCTGCAACAGCTTTTTCAGCTCAAGCAGCTGAATTAGATATTAAACTTTATAACTTAACTCACGGTATTACTTTTACCCCTGTATTAGTCGCGGCGCACGACAGCCAAACTATGTTGTTTAAAGTAGGTGATACCGCGTCTGCCGCATTACAAAAAATGGCTGAAGGTGGCGCAATTGATGATTTATCTAGCCAAGTAACAACTGCTGGTGGTGTTGTAGTCGAAAATCCAGCGCAAGGCATGTTAGGCGCAGGCGCTATGACCATGGCCATGCTAGATACACAAGACAATATGTATTTGTCATTAACAGCTATGTTATTGCCAACTAACGATGGTTTTGTTGGTTTAGATAGCTGGAAAATTCCATCAGAAGCTGGCACTTACACAGTTTGGTTAAATGCTTATGATGCAGGCACAGAAGCAAATGACGAAATTATTAACGGTGGTGGCGCTTCTGGCACACCTGGTATTCCAGTTGCTCCAAATAGTGATGGTGGCACAGGTGCATCGGGCGTTCGTAGCACTGAAAGCAACAACATGGTACACATTCACCCTGGTAACATTGGCGATACAGACGCTACAGGCGGTATTTCAGATGTGGATAGCCGAGTACACCGTTGGTTAAACCCAGTTGCAAAATTAGTGGTAACAGTTAAGTAAGGAGTCGGTTATGAAAACTCAATTTAAACCCGCTCATAGTCTTGTTTGGTTATCGTTAATTGCAGGTATGTCGGTATTAAGCGGCTGTAGCATAGACATTAACGGCGACGATGATGACGACAAAGATAAAGACATGCACGAAAGTTATCACTACCAAGTAACAGTGACTAACTTAACCCAAGCACAGCCTTTATCTCCGGTGAGTTTAACTTTGCACAATGCTTCAACCAAATTGTGGATGCCAGGTGAAATGGCCAGCAGCGCGATTGAAGTTATGGCTGAAGGTGGCGACAACAGCAAAATTGCCGAGTTATCTGCAGTAAAAATGGCCTACTCTGGTGATGGCATTTTAATGCCAGGCCATAGCCAAAGTTGGATGATAGAAAGCATGTATGAAAATTATATGCACCTGTCTGTTGCGACTATGCTGGTTAATACCAATGACGCCTTTACCGGTAAAACAGGTATTGATTTATCAAACCTTGAAGTTGGCATGAGTATGCATTACACCACTATGGCGTACGATGCAGGTACAGAAGCAAATGATGAAATTAATTTGCCTGGCCCAGCGGCAGGTGGTGAAGGTTATAACAGTACTCGTAACGACGTAGACCGAGTGCATATTCACCCTGGTGTATTGTCAAATGCAGAGCTAACTGGCTCAATGCTCAGCCCAGAGCACAAATTTGATAACCCTGTCACAAAAATAAGCATAACCCGCATGCAATAAATTTGTGGAAAACACGCTCTCTATCTAAACCTGCTTGGGTAGATGATAGGGAGCAACTATGTGTAAACATATTTTATTGGTGGAAGATAATCCAGATATCGCCAATATAGTGTCGATAAATTTGGGCATGTTAGATCATAAAATTACCGTATTTAGCGACGGTAATACTGCATATAAACAGCTAAATCAAAATTATGATCTGGCTATTTTTGACATTATGTTGCCCGGTACAGATGGGCTTAAGTTGTGTAAGCGTATGCGTCAATTACATCCAAATATTCCAATTATTATGCTAACGGCTAAATCGTCTGAGCTTGATTTAGTTGTCGGCCTTGAAAGTGGTGCGGACGATTATTTAACTAAACCTTTTTCTGTATTAGAGCTGCAAGCTAGAGTAAAAGCGCACTTACGCCGCTTGCAAAATTTAACTGGCGGCGATAACACTGAACATTTACAACAAGTGCTCACTTTTGAGCAGCTAGAAATAGACCCAAATCGCTATCAAATAAAACTCAATGGTGAATTTCAAGATATCAGCCATAAAGAGTTTGAACTGCTACATTTTTTAGCCCAACAGCCAAGCCGAGTATTTTCGCGCGAACACTTATTAGAACAAATTTGGGGTTATCAACATGCTAATTCAGCGCATACAGTTAACTCGACGGTTAATCGACTGCGCGCCAAATTAGAAGATGATCCAACTAATCCAAGATGGCTACAAACCGTATGGGGTGTCGGCTATAAATTTGTAGCGCCCAGCCAGCTGTCGCATTAGGACAAACTTATGTTTAACTCATTAGCCGCACGTTTAAGTTTATTATTTGGTTTATTATTTCTATTGTTTAGTGCTTTTGCTTTTAACTGGTATGTATCGAGCAGCCAGACCTTTAGCCACGAAGTTAAACAACAGCTACATCACGAACTAGCCCACCACCTGATTCATGACAGCCTAGATTTACAAAACGGCATAATTAACAAAGCTGATTTAAAACAAGTATTCCATACCCAAATGTTATTAGGGCCAGAATGGGAGTTCTATGCAACCGATGCAAACGGCAATATTCTTGCGTATTCAGCGCCTGACGATGTGGTTAAACTTAAGCAAATAGATTTAGCACCAATCAAGCTTTTTTTAGCTGGTCAGCAGTACCCTATTTATGGCAGTGATCCACGTACACCGGGGAAAAGCAAAATATTCTCAGCAGCACCAATATATACGCCTCAAGGTGACTTAACCGGCTATTTATATGTGGTTATTGGTGGGCAAAAATTCACAGGTTTAGTCGACATCTTGTCGGCCAGCCAAGTTTTACAGAATAGCTTAATTATTCTGCTGTTGAGCTTATTATTTGCAGCCATAGTATTAGCTCTAATTATTCATATTGTTAGCCGCCCTGTGCGCCAAGTTAGCCAACAATTACATAGTTTTGTTGATAGTCGCTTTAGCCAATTACCGCAACAGCAAAAACATTGGTTTAGCTCTGACGAAATTGTTTTGTTGCAACAAGATATTCAGCTTGCTGCGGCACATATTCAACAACAATTTAGCCAAATAAAATCAACTGAACAATTGCGTACAGAACTGCTTTCGCATATATCACATGATTTTAGAACGCCACTGACAGCACTCAATGGTTATTTAGAAACCTGGCTTATCGCCAAAGAGCAACAAAAAAGCCCACTACTTATTGAAAGTGCGCATAAAAATGCCCAACAGTTAGGTCAATTAGTTGAGGCATTATTTGAGCTAGCAAGGCTAGAAAATGGTGATATCAAAACCCATTTTGAAAACATTAATTTAGTAGAGTTGGCGTTAGATGTTGTGCAGCGTCTAAGCTTTCAAGCACAACAAGCTAAGGTAAAAATAAACGTTATAGCCGCGGATAATTCTTCACCTATGGTCATCGCTGACATAGCGAAACTTGAACGTATCTTGGTCAATTTAATCGAAAATGCCATTCGCCATACACCAGAAAACGGTAATATTGATGTGGTTATTCAGGTTAAATCAGAGCAATCCATTATTAAAATTATAGATTCTGGCGTGGGTATACCCGACCACGAGCTTGAGCATATTTTTCAAGCCAAATACAAAGCGAGCAATAGTAAAAGTCAGCAGCTTAATGCCGGATTAGGTTTAGCAATAGTCAATCATTTGCTTAAACTGCACAATAGCGAAATTAAAGTCGCATCTAAACCACAACACGGCAGCGAATTTAGTTTTGCGCTGCCGCTGGCTCAGTAATTAATTCGTCAATGGTGAAGATATATTTGCGATAGTTAGGATCTAACGTTTTGATAAAAGGATTTTCTAACTGAATAACTTTACGTTTCGCTAACTGTGCTTGCTCTAGGCTAGCTAAATGGTTTTGTCGCCACAAGGCAACAAAACTGCCATCTTGCCATGCTCTTTGTAAACCCAATTCAACTCGTCTGGCGTTGCTGATATTGTCTTTCGACGTCATAAAAAATCTTGGTAGTGGATAAACTAATAACAAGTTTGGTTCGATAACTAAATTCTTGTGGGACTGAGAAAAGTCAGTAAATTCATTGGCAATTTCATTAACCCCACGAAAAAATAAATCAACCCGTTTGCGCTCAACCATAGCAAACATACTTGTGTAGTTGCTCACTTGAAACACACTCAGCTTGTTGTATTGCATAATTGAAGTGTCTAACCAACCAATGCCTTGCACAATTGAATATTTAGCTAGCGAGCTTATGTCTGAAACTTGATTAAAAGCTTGGCTATTTTGCTGATGAACAAAAGCAACTCGATAACCAACTACACCACGATCTGCCGGTATTTGGATAGCTAAAAACTTTTCTAGCATCTCGTCGGTTGCGGAAAATTTGAAAAAGAAATTTGGATAATGTTTAGCTTCGGCGAGTTTAATTAAGCGACTTAAACTTAAACCCTCGCCACTTGGCTGCATGGTATAAGGGCCGTATTCAGCAACGGTTTTTTCTAAGGCTAATTCCAGCAGGCTTTTATCATATGAGTTGCGCTCATCCAACGACGACTCGTTGCCCATATAGGTAAATACTGTACCAAAAGCTAAAGCAGGAACCTGTATCCATACGGCTACAATTAATACGCCCAACTTATTTAACAAGCTTTTCATACCCGCCACTAAATAACTGAAGTTGCTATAAGCATAGCCAGCTATTAACTAAAACACAAAAAGCTATTTAAAGTTAGGCGACCTTTTGTTGGCTCTGAATTAAGGAGCTGTGGATTTATCACACCTGAATGCAATAAATTAGCGGGATAAATAACAGCGCGATTGTATTTATGTGATATTTGGCCTATTTGCTCAAACATTTGCCAATGCGGCGCGGACTTTGGCATAGCAGATATATAACCCGGTGTTTGATGTAGTTGTGCCTGTATCGCTTGTTGTTTTAACACTTTCGCATAATTGGCTAAATCGTTTTGCCTGATACGCTCTAAACCTGTACAGATATGTCGATAAAATGCTGTGCCACCTGGCTCGCTAGTTGGCGTATTTAAGCCACCAGCCGCTAGATAATGCACAACAGCAAATTGATTATTTGCGGCGTTGTCAAAATGCGGCAGCATTTGAATGGGTTTTAACTTATCAATTGGGGTGGTTGTTAGTGAATACGCCGAAAGCAAACAGCTGAGCTTATCACCCATATCAGCAAAGTGCGTCGATAACATTGGCTGAAGTAACTCAACTAAATTGTGCTGATATGCTTGAGGCGCAATGCAACGTTTACCTGGGTAATAATCGTTACCATGGTCCACAAATTGCCCTTGCTCAATAGCATATTGCTGTATGTCTTGTGGATTAGCAGCAAAGTCATCAATCACTAACACGGGCGTATTTAGCTGCCCCACCCGCATTAGCTGAACATTCGCCGAACCATTTAAGCCAAAATCAACCACTGCGGTTTCAGCCTAAATTGTCTGCTATGCTTTGGTTTTTCTTTTGAATCAAAGCGTAAATTTGCGCAACTGAATGAGCTATCGCAAAACAAGCCCCCAAATAGCCTTTGTCGTTCAACATAGCTAATTCAGTGGCTTTTAACATGCTTAAACGCTCATTCGAAATTGTATATAAACCATTCACTTGCAGTTTTTGTTGGTTATCCAATACTATATCTAAGCTCATAGGTTCAATTAAATCTAGCTCAACTAAACTCTGGACAAAATCTTGCGTAATTGGCTCGTCTTTTAAAATATCACTGATCACTTGATAACTTTGTTTAAAAACTTCAGTTTGTTCGCCGTTTTCATCAAACAAAGCTTCGCCTTGCTCAAAACTAAGCGCTGGGCTGTTTTCATCAATACACAAAACATATTTAGTTTTGCCCGGCTCATCTACTGACGGTTCTTGACCAACAAAAAATGGCTGGCGGCGCACTTGCATAGGTACATACACAGCTTGCCATTGTTTGTCTTGCCAAAAGAGGTTTTCATTTTTTTCTAAACCTAACAATACGCTAGTAGCAAATTGGCCTGTTTGTTCATTTTTGCTAACAACAATTGGGTAACACACAGCTAAACGAACATATTCTGAAAACATAGCAGGGACTAAATGCTGTGCAGCTGCGTGTTGTTCAATTTTGTCCTGCAGTAAACGCAATTCTCTGTGCTCTGCTGGATTTAGCGCAACAAGGTTTGGGGTTTGCTCTGAAGAAAACTCAATCATAATAACTCTCTTAAATTTTGTTTAAGCCGTATTGAGCAATTTTATTTAATAACTCACGGTTTTTCGGTAATTGCTGGCAGCTTTGTTTAATCATTTGCTGGTTACGTTGAAATAAATGTGCTGCTTGCTGCGATTGCTGATGTAAATAATCTGATTGACTAAAATCCGTTTTAAAACCCATACCATACAACACATACAAATAACTTGCTGCAGGAAATACTTCATTGTTGCTGGTAAAGTCGTAATCCGCTGGCGCGCGAGTTGCCCACAAAGACAATAAATCAACCAACTCTTGCGGGCAAGATGATAAGTCTTGGTTATCGCGCCAAAATTGACTGTCTTGACGTTTGCTCAGCACATAATGCAATTTTAAAAAGTCGATAATACGCGCCCAACGATACTGAAAAGTTTGATTAAAACGTTTGGCGACAATATCCATATTGCTGCGATTATGCGGCAGCTGCTCGGCAATCATAGTTGCCGACAACTCAACTAAAACAATCGCCGATGCTTCTAACGGCTCTAAAAAGCCTGCCGCTAAACCGACCGCAACACAGTTGTTGTGCCAAAAGCGTTGCCTGTGACCACTTTGAATTGGAATTTTTCTATAGTTGAAATCTTTCGCGGCCGCTGGATTGAGTTTTTGTACATATTGATACAACTCATCGGCAGCATTTTGTTCATTGGTATGTTTACTCGAATACACATGGCCAACACCACGGCGGCTCGGCAAACCTATATCCCAAATCCACCCAGCACTTTGTGCGGTAGAAACCGTATGCGAAACAATATCTTCATCTTCTGATTGATAAGGCACGTGCAGCGCCAACGCATTATCAATAAACAACACATCACTTTGATCAACAAAAGGCACTTGGTAATGTTGGCCAAGCAATAAAGATTGGAAACCAGAACAGTCGACAAATAAATCACCAGCAATTTCGCCATGCGCTTTAGTGGTTAAAGTTGCAATATCACCAGCAACTGAGTTATTAACCTTAACCACATGATCGACTATATGGCGCACACCTAATTTATTGATACTGTGTTTTTTCAACAAGCTGGCAAATTTACCTGCATCTAAGTGATAAGCGTAATTAGCCACATGAGAAAACTCAGCTGTGGTAATAAGTTTCGGCGCTAACCCTTGCTCGCATAAAGCTTCTTGAAAACACACTGCATTGGAATATGAAATATCCATTCCGTCATCATTGGCTTGTTGCCAATATGGCGTTAAATCGAATTTTGGAAAACCTTGCGGCAACATTAACGGATGATAATAAAAATCGACCTCTGCACCTGTTGTCCATTTAGCAAACTTGGCCCCTTGTTTAAAACTTGCATCACATTCGCGTAAAAACTCGGTTTCACTAATGCCAACCGCTTGCAACGTCGCGCGCATAGTTGGCCAAGTACCTTCGCCCACCCCAACAGGTGGTACGTCACTTGATTCAATCAAGGTCACTTGTACTTTAGCATTAGCTTGCTGGCATTTATGGTAAGCGGCTATACGGGCTGCAGTTAACCATCCGGCAGTACCACCACCAACAATGACCACTTGTGTGAGTGAATGTGACATTTTTCACCTCAATATTTTAAAACTTGCGTTGGTTAACCAACACCTCAAACCGCTGGAGACACATAGGCAATAAAACACAAACACGCATAAATCCATCCTTGGAGCTCCGCCGAGCCATCCATGGCTCAGAGGGTTTGTTTTTTTATTGCCTATGCATCTCCGCTATCAGAGTGGCTGAGAGATCCGGTGAACTGGAGTAAGTAGAGCAATATGTTTTAAGCAAAATGTACTTTTCATGGGCGAATCAAGACCGAAGCACCGCTTCGCAGCTTGATGAGGTGGAGCCATGGACGGCGACAGGGCCTGTCATTCATGGACGAATTCCAACTCTTAATTTCCCATAATGTACCGTTTTTGCGTAAACATATGCTCTGCTTGCTCCATCGACGACTCCGAACTAAAACCAACAACTCAGCTGGCTAATTAGAACGAACCTCGAACACCAACGGCAAAACGTCGACCACTATCTTCAACCAACAATAAATGGTTATCAAAACGACCGCGTTTGTGTACGTATGACTCAGTTAAATTAATCCCTTCAAAGAAGATAGAAATATCATCTGAGATATCATAACTACCACTGAGATCCCACTGGTCATAATCTTCAACTATCGTTGGGCCATTACCTTGAACCTGCGTTAGCGATTGAACGAACTGATCACGCCAGTTCCAGGCTAAACGAATTTGTAGCGGCCCGTCTTCGTAAAAACCAACTAAGTTTAACGAATCACTTAAACCAGTTAATGCAAATACTTGGCTTACATTGGTCGGATCAAGCTGTGCGTTACTATCCACTAAAGTTGCATTAGCCATAGCACCAAAACCAGAGTCAAAGGTGTGCTGGAAAGCAATTTCCCAACCATCAACAGTCGCATCTTCACCATTGATAGGTAAAGTGTTGGTAAAGCTTGCAATGCTGTCGCTAGCGTCAGGATTATTAGTATCAGAACCAGTAGAAGGATCGGTTAGTTGACCACCATCAGGCAAATCAAACGTGATAGTGTCTTTAGTATTAACAATAAAGTTAGCAACGTTTTTACGGAAATAACCAACCGACGCGTAACTTGCATCACCAAAATAATATTCGAGTGATAAATCAAAGTTATCTGACTCAAACGGCTCCAATTCAGGGTTACCTGAAGTTGAGGTTAAATTACCACCTTGACGAGTTGTAGTTATTACCGTTGCTGGCGACATACTCTGTAAAGTTGGACGAGTTAAGGTGCGTGATAAGCCCATACGAGCAACTAAGTCATCAGTAATTTCTAATTTAGCGCTGAAGTTAGGCAATATCGAATCATAAGATTTAGATTCACTGATAGGTTTTGCACTACCGTATTCTGCTAACATCTCTGTTTTATCGAGAATTTTTAAGTTAACAACCTGCTCCTGAGTTCCGTCAACGGTAATATCTGTTGACTCAACTCTAAGACCGGCGTTAGCAGTAAAGTACATACCTGAAAACTCAGTTTCTAAATCAACCTCTGCATAAGCAGAAACAGTTTCTTCTTCTACAGTGAAAGAGTTATTGCGACGCACAGCATCAAAATTAGAACCACTTTGTTGCTCTAAAAATGCAAAGTTTGCTTCACCATCATGCGCTAGCCAACTAGTTGGCATACGGCCACTACCGCTAACATCAGACAAAAAGTCACTACCGGCATCAAAAACATACTGAGCACTTTCTAAAATTACCGGATTATCAGGGTAACCACAGTAGGTACAATGAATACCAACACCTTCGTTATCCCAACGAACTAAATCTTTAGTTTCAGAAGAATGCTGCACACCAAATTTCACTGCAGTAATAAAGTCAGAAGCTAATTTATAATCACCATCAATTCTAAATTGCGTCACTTCATCTTCAACAGCCCAACCACGGCGCAACATTACGTGTGCACGGCTGTTACTTTTATCTAAATGATCAGATACACCCGCTGCAGCCCACTCAGGGTTATATGCAGGGAAGCCATCAGCATCAAAATAAGATTCATCACCTACATTGTCAGGAGTACCAGTATTTAACGCTCCATCCAACTCTTGCTGACCACTATAAATTCCGCTATCAGCGCTAGCAAACATGCTGGCTAATGGCAAAATATTGTCGTCTACTTGGAAACGCACACGGTTGGCATAGCCAATAAGCGATAATTGATTACCACGGCCATTGTTTGCAGCACGCTCAGCAGTTGAATGGCTAACATCAAATTCTAAATTTAAACTGTCAGTTACTTGCCAGTCTGCATTAAAACCAATTGCAACGGTTTCCGTTAAACGGTCGAATTTTTTCGCATGCATATCGGTCGCTAAACCAACTTCTTGGTACAAATCAATTACAGTACCGTTGGCATCAACTGTTGGACGAACGCGATCGCCGTTTGCATCAAACAAATCACCATCGTCTTCCACACCTTGAATATTTGGTGCAGTAAACCAGTGACCATAGGAAGTAGCATCAGTTTCAATGTCAAAATCTGAATACAAAACATCTGCGGTTAAAGTTAAATCACTCGATGGACGATACTGTAAAACTAAATTCGCATTGGTACGTTTGCGCTCTTCAAAAGTAACTTTATGGTCGTAATTACGCGGAGAAAAAATTGTTTGTCCGGTGAAATCAGCACCTGACTCGGTTTGTGGATTATGAATACCACCTTCTTGATCAACCGCAAACTCTAACCAACCATCCATTTGTGCTTGGTTTAAACGGGTTTTACGTTGTTGATGAGACAAGGCAAACAACACACCAACAGAATCATCTGCGAATGTATTGCTGATTAAGGCAGACACTTGTGGTGAAGTTTCTTCGCTATTTTCATCGTAAACCGCTTTAGCGCTGGCGGCTAACTTAAAGCCTGGATTATTTAACGGTCTAGCAGTATTAATATTAATAGTTGAACCTATACCGCCCGATTGCATAGTTGCAGTTGATGTTTTGTGTACATCCAAACCACTGACTAACTCAGAAGCAATGGTGTCAAAACTAAATGCACGCGTATCATTTTCCGAGGCCATTTGGCGGCCATTTACCAATACAGTATTAAATTGCGGACCAAAACCACGTACGGTAATTAATTGGCCTTCACCACCTGAACGGTCGATAGAAACACCGGTAATACGCTGGAGTGATTCAGCTAAGTTGGTGTCAGGAAACTTACCGATATCTTCGGCTGAAATTGCATCTACAACACCATCGGCGTCGCGTTTTACGTCCATAGCGCGAATTAAACTGCCACGGATACCTCGAACTTTAATGGTTTCGTCTACTGTTGCACCTGCTGATTCTTCAGCAATTGCTTGTTGTGCTATGACAGTGCCTAAAATTGCCGCGACTGCGCCTGCAACTTTGTTTTTGTTATGTGCCATGTCGTTATCTTGCTCCACATTTGTGTTTAGAGAAATAACGAGCTGGCCCTTGTCATTAAATTCGCCTCTCAGCCCAGTGCCAGTTAACAATAATTCAATTGCTTTGGCAGCTGGGTAGTGCCCCGTCAAGGCGTTTGCTTGAATTTGGTCGATTTGTTCTACCGGAAACAGCAGAGTGATATCGGCCTGTTCAGCAAACTCAATTAACGACAAGTCAGCTCGTTGCTGTGGGATTTCAAATTGATGCAACGAGTTTGAGTTTGCGAGCACAGGACCGGCTAAACTAATGCTTAATACCATGCTAGCAGCATTCAACTTGTTACATCTTCTCCCAATTTTTGAAGGCTCAAGCCCTTCATAGGTTGAAGACGAACAAGCTGGCAAATTCCACCATACATTTTTTAAATAATTTTTTAACACACCTGTTTTTGCCATGGTATTTAATTCAATTTACTCTTGTTAGCAGGTTATAAAAATCAATTTATAGATTGTTTTTATTAGCTTTATTTTGTTATTGAGTATAGTTCGCACTAATCACAAATATTTAACTATTTTAAAGTAATAGATTTTTTTAATAATTGATACTGTCCAATCAGCTATAAGTTGCAGCAAATTTAAAATTAATTGCATTTTAACTAGTGGAAATTTGCTCGCCGCTCGTCCTAGTAAATACAAGCTATACTGCTATTAACAAAAGCTTTGGTTTTAATTATGTCTAAAGACAGTAGCCTACAGAATCTGTTTATTTCGTCGCGCGACTTATTAACTCGAGTTGTCTCGAGAATAGTGCCGCCGAAAGAAATTGAAGATATAGTACAAGAAACGTACGTGCGTATTTGCCAAATAGATAATGCCGAACGCATTCAATCACCACGCTCTTTTATGCTAAAAACCGCAAAAAATTTGGCCTTTGATTATTTAAAAAGCGCCAATGTAAAGTGGATGGACGGCCAAGATGTGCACGAAGTTTTGGAACTAAATGCTGATTCGACAGATCAAATGTTTGAAGCAGCAGCTAGCAAGGAAGAATTTGCCGATTTTTGTGAAGCCGTTAGGTTGTTACCCTTGCAAAGCCGTAAGGCGTTTATTTTGAAGAAAGTGTATGGGCATTCACAAAAAGAAATCGCCCAGCAATTGAATATAAGTGAAAGTACAGTGGAAAAGCATATCGCGACGGGTATGAAAAAATGCATGCAGTTTATGCAACAGCGTCAACATCAGTTATCCGATAAACAATCATCTAAATTGGGAGGCCAGCATGAGTAATGTCTACCCATTCCCAAATAAAACTGCGATCAATAACGAGCAAGTTATGCAAACAGCTTGTGATTGGATTGCCAAAATTGATCGCCAATTAAACGAGCAAGAATCGGCCGATTTAAAAACTTGGTTAGCCGAGTCAAAAGCGCATTATCAAACTTTTATTGAAGTGGCGAAAATGTGGGACAAAATGGATGATTTATCTAGACTGTCAGCGCTATTTCCACATGCTGAATACAAAACACCGGTCGCAGCTAAAAAGCCAGCGCATTATTGGCTAACAGCTGCCAGTGTGTGTTTCGCAGCTATTTTAGGCTGGTTATTGGTATTTTCGCCTATGCAGTCGAACGATGATTATATTTTGGCTTTTAGTCAACATTATCAAACTCGCGTTGGCCAAAACAATACGATAGCCCTGCCTGATGGTAGCAAATTAACCCTCAACACCAATACTTTTGTCCAGGTTAGATATAGCCAATATGGGCGTATTATTGATTTACAACGCGGTGAAATTCACATTGAAGTGGCACATGATAAAGAGCGCCCACTCAGTGTATTAGCTGGCGGCAAAGTCATTCAAGCTGTTGGCACAGCCTTTAGTGTGCAAATGGATGTTGAGAAAGTGGAATTAATAGTGACTGACGGCAAAGTGGTGGTTGCGCCTAAACCAGAAAAAGCCGATGACAAAACACTTAAACAGTTACCGAAAAAATCGTTAGCTGTGGCTAAAGGGCAGAAAGTGGATTTAGACCCAAGTAATAAAGCGGTTGAAAAAGTAATGGCGATTGAGCCGATTGAAATCGCCAGTAACTTGTCATGGCGCAGCGGCAACCTGATTTTTAGAGGTGAATCGCTTGAGCAAGCTATGGCAGAAATTAGCCGCTACACTGAAACTAAATTTGTTATTAACGGCAATGACCAGCTCAAACAAACTAAAGTAGCTGGGGTATTTAAAACCGGCGATGTGAATGGTTTATTGAGTGTATTGGAATCGAACTTTGCGATTCAATACCAAAAACAAGCAGATGGCAGCATAGTATTGTCACCAGCAAGTTAACTGTAATTGACGCAATAATTTAGCTTGGTGTTATGGGCGTAAGGGCGTAATTTTCGCAAAACCGCCGACACCATAGTTAGGAATAGGATAAAGCTAGAGCGATAATTTAGATTGGAGTCGAGGGCGCAAGAGCATAATTTTCACAAAACCGCTGTGAATACATCCTTGTACGCTTCGCTTTTTCATCCATGAAAAAGAAATTTTGCTCTAAATTATCGCTCTTACACCCAATATAGAGAGCGGTTATCGCCGGCACTCTATAACAACAGAATTACTGATGTTGCCAACCGGCAATTTCAGTAGGAGTATAGACGCAGTCAAGGATGACATTTCCTCCACAATTCCAATTCGGCACAATATCTGCTTAAATCACCAACATTGAGCTAAATTTAACTTAACGACATTTTTTTGGCAGATAACTATGGCTAACCACAACTCTACTTTAAAACAAACTACGGCAGCATTTTCTACGCTAGTCACTTTGTTTAGCCTTTTAATAACCCCCAACAGCCAAGCCAATGAATTTGATAATTTAAAAGTTGTGCAAATTTATACTCAAGAAGAATTAATCGGTTGGATAAATAACAATACCCACCTCAGCCGAGTAAAAGAAGATAGGTGTCAGTTAGTTGAAGACATAGAAGCACGCGCACAAATAGTTAAAACGCCTGCCTATCAGTTTTTATGGGGCGACATGCTCGCTTGGGGTGTGTGCGTAGATAAAGATCCAGAACTAGGTTTGTATTATATGCAAGAAGCCGCTCACCAAGGTTTACCTGGAGCCCTTGAACAACTTGGCCGTTATTACGCCAACGGCATACTCGTGCAACAAGATGATAAACGCGCAATCAACTATTTGCGTGAAGCTTCAGCACTTGGCCATGTAAAAGCCAGAATTCAATTTGCCGAATGCCTTAACAAAGGCCTTGGAAGCCCACTTGATTTTGAAGATGCCTACCACTGGTTACACAACACAGTTATCGCCGACAATAAAATGCACAAGCGCGCGGAAATGGCGCTAGCCTCACTCGCAACCAAAATGCCAGCCAGATTAGTTGAAAAAGCAAAAAGGCCAGAGCAGAAATAGTTAATACCAAGCCAATTTGACAGTTTACCTAACCAACTTAAAATGACACCGGTAGCAAACAACTAAACGTTTAGTTAAATATATCAAGAGCACATTTTGACGAACCCATTTATCAATCCCCCTGAAGTGGCGCTATATGAGTATTACAAAGGCGTCGGCGTTAAGGGATTCCTATTCCAGCTATCGATTAGCTTGCTAGCTGCTGGAGACTACAGTTTTTTATGGTTCACCATCCCATTTGTAATATTGCTACTTTTATACTCACCTGAATATAAGTTAATAATGTTCGATGCTAACTTTCGCAAAAAAGCGCTCATCTTCTATTCAATAACAGGATTGTTGTCTTTTATGTTTGGTGCTTTCGAACTTTTCGGCATGCTCATGTTATTAATATTAGTTAATCTGCAATGGCTGTCATTTGGCTACAAAGAATATAAAAAGCAGTACGATATCGCTAACGACATCAATCACAAGGAAATAAGTAAATACGAATGAAAAATCTAAGTTTGCGCAAAGGTGTCTACAAATTATTACAATATTTACTAGTAAGCAGTGCTCTTGCTACAGGCGTGTATATGCTGACAACTAACATCTGGATCGCCTGCGCGGTTTGGATAGTTTCATTCCCCCTAGTCAGAAAGCTAATGAACAAAAAATCTAAAAAAAGGAAATTTGTCGAATATACACGCTTGTCGGAAAAGTTTACTGCAATAGAAAATATCTCATCAAAAGAAATGTATCTCAAAGCAGAAAAGCCGTTCTTTAGAGGGGGTATATTATCTGGCGAGATCGGCCAAATGGTATGGTTGAATGTAACAACAGATGGGATACTACTTCTATTTATATCACTGCAAGAAACTGCACCTATACTAATAAAATGGCACGACATAACACTATTTACCCAAAGTCTGCTCGATAAAGAAAATGTAAAAATAACCGTACCAGGACCAGAAAACATTTACTTGTCTTGGGAAGAAAGTTTTAGCAAAGAACTACCATCAGACTTAAAAACGATAACAATTAAAGATGATTCAGTCTTTTAAACCCCTTGTGCTATCATACCGCCAATTTGTATCTGAGTTTGAGTTAGGTGACTGATGTTTAAGTTTGAAGGCGCAAATATCCTATCGGTTAATCAATTTGACCGCGAAAGTATCGAATATCTTTTCCGCATTGCCGATATGATGCAACCCTACGCACATAGGCAAAAACAAACCAAAGTTTTAGACGGTGCCATTTTAGGCAACCTATTTTTTGAGCCAAGCACACGCACCCGCGTAAGTTTTGGTACAGCGTTTAATTTATTAGGTGGCCATGTTCGTGAAACCACAGGTTTAAGTTCTTCAGCTTTGGCTAAAGGTGAGTCTTTATACGACACAGCACGTGTATTAAGTAGCTACAGTGATGTTATTGCCATGCGCCACCCAGATGCGGGTTCTGTTGCTGAGTTTGCCGAAGGCAGCCGTGTACCTGTTATCAATGGCGGTGACGGTGCAAATGAACATCCAACTCAAGCTTTACTCGATTTATACACAATTCAAAAAGAACAGCACGCCCACCACGCAGGCATAGACGGTATGCATATCGCTATGATTGGTGATTTAAAACACGGCCGAACTGTGCACTCATTGTGTAAATTATTGTGTTTATATCAAAATATTAAACTAACACTGATTTCGCCAAAAGAGCTTGCTATGCCAGCTTACATTGTTGATGCTATTAATAATGCAGGCCATGAGTGTATTATTACCGAGCAGTTAGAAGGCCATTTGGATGCCGATATTGTTTATCAAACGCGTATTCAACAAGAGCGTTTTGCCAGCGAAGCCGAAGCCAATTTGTATCGTGGTAAATTCCGCTTAAACCAAGCGATTTATACCCAACACTGTAAGTCGAATACTGTGATTATGCATCCATTACCACGCGACTCACGTGCCGATGCTAACGAACTAGACAACGACTTAAACTTAAATCCAAACCTAGCCATATTCCGCCAAGCAGATAACGGCGTACTCGTGCGTATGGCGTTATTTGCCACCACTTTGGGCGTACAAGACATCATTCAAAAATACGAAGCACCTGTGTGCTGGTATAGCAATAAAAGGGATACAGTAAACTAATGACTACTCGTTCAGAACAATTATTTGAAAAAGCCCAACAACACATTCCAGGTGGTGTTAACTCACCCGTTCGTGCATTTAAAGGTGTTGGTGGCACGCCAGTATTTATTGAAAAAGCAGACGGCGCATATATTTATGACGCTGACGGCAAACAATATATTGATTATGTTGGCTCTTGGGGCCCAATGATTTTAGGCCACAACCACCCTAGTATTCGCGAAGCTGTGCACAAAGCGGTTGATAACGGTTTAAGCTACGGCGCACCAACCGAAAGCGAAATTACTATGGCTGAGTTGGTTAAACAAATTGTGCCTAGCATGGAAAAAGTGCGCATGGTTAACTCAGGCACAGAAGCAACCATGACAGCTATACGTTTAGCCCGTGGTTATACTGGCCGTAATAAACTAGTTAAATTTGAAGGTTGTTACCACGGCCATGCCGACAGCTTATTAGTAAAAGCTGGCTCTGGCGCACTCACTTTAGGTGTACCTAATTCGCCTGGTGTACCAGCTGATTTTGCCAAACACACACTAACAGTTGAATTTAATAACCTAGAATCAGTTAAACAAATTTTTGCTGATTGTGGGGATGACATAGCTTGTATCATAGTTGAACCAGTTGCTGGCAATATGAACTGCATTCCACCAACTCAAGGCTTTTTACAAGGGTTGCGTGAAATTTGCGACCAATACGGCGCTGTGCTGATTTTTGATGAAGTAATGACAGGTTTCCGCGTTTCTTTATCTGGCGCACAAGGTTATTACGACATCACCCCAGATTTAACCACTTTAGGTAAAGTGATAGGTGGTGGTATGCCAGTGGGCGCATTTGGTGGTAAAGCGGAAATTATGAACCACATAGCACCAGATGGCCCAGTTTACCAAGCAGGTACGTTATCGGGTAACCCAATTGCTATGGCAGCAGGCATTGCTGCTTTAACTATGTTAAAAGAGCAAGCTGACAGCATTTATCCAACTATCACAAAGCTTGCTGAAAAGTTATGTATTGGCTTTAAGCAAGCGGCTGAAAAAGCAGGTGTTGCATTAACCACCAACCAAGTAGGCGGCATGTTTGGTTTCTTCTTTACCGATAAAGAAACCGTTACTAGCTACCAACAAGCCACTGAGTGCGACCAAGCTAAATTCCGCAAGTTTTATCAATTAATGTTAGAACAAGGTGTTTATTTAGCCCCCTCTGCTTTTGAAGCGGGTTTCACTTCAACCGCACACACAGAAGAAGATATAGCAAAAACCATCGCAGCCGCTGAAGTAGCTTTTGCCAAACTATAAAGGTAGACAGAATTTTGATTGAACGTATCGAAACTGGCCAACGTATGAGCCGTATTGTTAAACACAATGGCACCATTTATTTATGTGGTCAGGTTTGTAAAGACGCCAACCAAGGCATTAAAGAACAAACAGCAAGTATGCTAGAAAAAGTAGATGATTTATTGCTACAAGCTGGTAGTGATCGCAAACATATCTTGTCTGCAACTATCTACATTAAAGACATGCAATACTTTAAAGAAATGAATGAAGTATGGGACAACTGGGTGCCTGAAGGTTATGCACCAGCACGCGCTTGTGTTGAAGCAAAAATGGCACGTGATGTGTTATTGGTGGAAATTTCAGTTGTAGCTGCAGAAATTCAGCCAGCATAAGCTAAATTAATTCTTAGCTTGTCTCAAATACAAGATCTCAGGCTTTAACATTAAAGATAAAACCAGTGTTAAAGCCTGTTGTATTTATATCTATCACAGCAAAAACCTCGTATATCCTTTAACCCCTTTCAAGGTTAACTTGAAACCCCGCACAAAAACTTACATTTATTTAACACTCAAGCAAGTTTAAAATTTTATACCTTTGCATACGTATTCATTTTCCTGAAAGCGCTTTTGCACCTAAATTTACTAAACATACGTATGCAGAAGATTGCTGAAATTTAACCTAACGGCATACTTAGCTATTAGCATTTATTAACAATCCATTTACTGAGGTGGTGTATTTAAATGGACAAATTGTCTCTGCAACAACAAGCACAACTGATAGCGGATGCCCAGCATCCAGACCCTTATGCATTTTTAGGTGCACATAAAATAAATAACAGCACAATTCGTATTTGTGCGTTTTGCCCTGATGCAAAATCAGTTGCGATTGTTGATGCCAACAGCGGCAAACAAATTCGCCGCTTGGCAGCTGTAAAAAAGACTGGCGTTTATTCAGCCGAGCTTAAACAAGCAGAGATCCCAGCTTACCAATTAAAAGCGGTTTATCCGTCTGGTGAACATGTTTTTTACGATCCCTACTCGTTTTCACCAATCTTAGGTGACACCGACTGCCATTTAATTGCCGAAGGCAATCATCAAAAGTTATACAACAAACTCGGTGCACATTTAGTTGACCACCAAGGTGTGCGCGGCGTGAGTTTTGCTGTGTGGGCACCTGCAGCGACAGCTGTTTCTGTAGTCGGTGATTTTAACCACTGGGATGGGCGCAAACATTTAATGCGCAAGCGTCATGAATGTGGAGTATGGGAGATTTTTGTTCCTGAATTACAAGCAGGTGAACATTACAAATACGAAATTAAAGATCAGCACGGCAACTTATTACCATTAAAAGCCGACCCCTTTGGCTTTTCCGCGCAATTTAGACCAGATACCGCCTCTATTGTCAGCCAGCTAGAAGGCTTTGATTGGCAAGATCACAACTGGCTTGAAAAGCGCGCAGATAAAAATGCTAAAGATGCGCCCATGAGTATTTATGAAGTGCATTTAGGCTCGTGGAAACGCACTGAACAAAATCATTATTTAAATTATCGCCAACTCGCCGACGAACTGATCCCTTACGCCAAAGAATTGGGTTTCACCCACATTCAGTTAATGCCAATCAATGAATACCCATTTGATGGCTCTTGGGGTTATCAACCTGTAGGTTTATTTGCCCCAACTAGCCGTTTTGGTAGCGTGCGCGACTTTCAATATTTTGTCGACCAATGTCATCAACAAGATATCGGCTTATTGATTGACTGGGTGCCGGGTCACTTCCCAACAGATGCACATGGTTTAGGCCAATTTGATGGCACTGCCTTATACGAGCACCAAGATCCACGCCAAGGATACCACCCAGACTGGAACACCTTAATTTATAACTATGGCCGCACCGAAGTGAGCAACTTTTTGCGTAACAATGCAGCATTTTGGCTAGAACACTATCATATAGACGGTTTGCGCGTTGATGCGGTTGCTTCGATGCTTTATCTAGATTACAGCCGTGAAGAAGGTGAATGGATAGCTAACCAATACGGTGGCCGCGAAAACTTAGAAGCAATCGAATTTTTAAAACGCACCAATTACGAAATTGGCATTAACTATGCTGGCACTATCACCATAGCGGAAGAATCAACCGCATTTCCAAAAGTATCACACCCAGTTAAACAAGATGGGTTAGGTTTTAACTACAAGTGGAATATGGGCTGGATGCACGACACTTTGCAATATATGAGTCGTGATCCTATTTACCGCCAATACCACAGCAGTGAAATGAGTTTTGGTTTGGTGTATGCCTTTAACGAAAACTTTGTGCTGCCACTGAGCCATGACGAAGTTGTACATGGTAAAGGCTCTATCTTAGCGCGTATGCCTGGCGACACTTGGCAGCAGTTTGCAAATTTGCGTGCCTATTACGCTTTTATGTGGGCCCATCCAGGGAAAAAATTGTTGTTTATGGGAGGAGAATTCGCACAAGGAAGAGAATGGAATTACGAGACAGGTTTAGATTGGCATTTGCTGGATATTCATTGGCACAAAGGTGTGCAGCAACTAATTAAAGATCTAAACCATACCTACCAAGATACGCCTGCGCTTCACCAAAAAGATTGTGATGGCAGCGGCTTTTGTTGGTTAGAACATGAAAATGCCGACGCGATATTTTCTTTTATTAGATATGGCGAATCAGGCACACCACCGGCTGTAGTTGTATGTAATTTTACCGCTAAGCCACATCAAAATTATCGAATTGGTTTACCCAAATTAGGCTTTTACGCTGAAAAAATTAATACAGATGGACAAATGTACGGCGGTAGCAACCAAGGTAACGGTGGTGGTTTACAAGCAGAACGAACGCCGTGGCAACAACAAAACTACTCTGCGGAAATTACCATTCCGCCAATGGCCACAGTTATTTTTGAATTTAAAGGTTAATCGTGAATCAGCTTTATGCTGACTGAGGATAAGTGAATGAGTGCAATTTTACAGCTAGCCGAATTTTTGGGCATTCAATCTAGCTATCATGATATTTGGGGCAATGAGGTTTTTGCCACAGACCAAACGCGAGCGGCGCTACTCAATGCTATGGGTTTTGATATTCAATCGGATTCAGATGCATCTACAGCACTCGACCAATTGCAGCTAGAACAATGGCAACAAGGGTTAGAGCCCGTTTATATCATTGCTGCTGAAGCACAAACAGGTCAAATTGAGTTTAGCGTGCCTAGCAGTTTAACTAGTGAAAAAATTCATTGGTTGTTATCTGAAGAAACCGGCAAACTGCACCAGAAACAAATTAACTTTGCGCAGTTACAGCAAGTTTCAGAGCAAAATGTTGCAGAACAAACATTTAAAAAATATCGGTTAGACATACCAAACAATCTAACTTTGGGATACCACATGTTAGATTTGCGCATAGGTGAACAAAAGTACCTAAGCACACTGATAGTCGCACCGCGCACCTGTTATGGCCCTGAACAGGCTAGCGCAAATAAAATGTGGGGCGTTGCCGCTCAATTATATAGCTTAAAATCAGCACGTAATTTTGGTATGGGGGATTTTTCTGATCTAGCTAAACTGACTCAGCTAGCCAGTGAACAAGGTGCAGCTAGTATAGGGTTAAATCCATTACACCCACTATTCCCGGCCAATCCTGCCCACATCAGCCCATATTCACCAACCAGTCGTTCGTTTTTAAATACACTGTACATAGACGTCACAGCTGTGGCTGAGCTAAATGATAACGCCGAAATACGCGCGCAATTAGAGTCAACAGACTTTAAACAACAAGTAGCCGAGTTACAGCAAAAAGAACTAATCGACTATGTGGGTGTAGCTAATTTAAAACGCCCTGTTTTAGAAAGTTTGTATCAAACCTTTGTTGAAAAACACCTAAATACCCAAAGCCGACGTGCCCAGCTATTTAATGATTTTTGTGATGAAATGGCTGAGTCACTTAAAAGTTTGTGTTTGTACGATGCTTTGTATGAACACTTCCATACACAAGACAATAATGTTTATGGCTGGAAACAATGGCCTCAAGCCTACCAAAATCCAAATAGTGCTGAAGTACATGCTTTTGCTGAAACCCATAAAGATAGAGTAAGCTTTTTTAAATATTGCCAATGGTTAGCCGACCAACAATTAGGTGCAGTTGCCAAATTAGCCAAACAAAAAGGTATGCCAATCGGTTTATATTTAGACCTAGCTGTAGGTTGTGATGGCAGCGGCGCAGAAGTTTGGGCGGAACAAGATATTTTTGTCTCTGGTGCAGGTGTTGGTTGCCCACCAGACCTATTAAACCAGTTAGGTCAAGATTGGGGCTTAACGCCAATTAACCCATTTGCGCTACGCCAAAAAGCCTTTAGACCTTTTGTTGAAGCCCTGCGCAACAATATGCGCCATGCGGGCGCTTTACGTATAGATCACGTATTTGGCTTAATGCGTCAATATTGGATAGCTCCGGGCCAAGATGCACGCTCAGGTGCATATGTTAAGTTTCCGCTAGATGACTTGTTACGTATCATAGCGCTAGAATCACGCCGCTGTAACTGTGTTGTTATTGGTGAAGACTTAGGTACAACCCCAGCTGGCTTTGGTGATATAGCTAGCCAAGCAAAAATGCTTTCGTACAAAGTTTTGTATTTCGAAAACCACGCGGATGCTAGCTACATAACTGCGGCTGATTACCCTCAACATTGTATGGTGACAGTATCAACGCATGATCTACCTACAATCAAAGGTTGGTGGGAAGGCAACGACTTAAAATGGCGCACTGAGTTAGATTTATACCCTAACGAAGAAATGCGCATTAAAGAAAAAGACGGTCGAGTAGTTGAACGCACTGAATTGCTAAAAACCTTAGCTCAAGCTGGTCTGTTTGAAGCAACTGATGTTGATGTAACGGATTCACCATCCATGACAGATGAGCTGGCAATTGCAATTCAAAGCTTTTTAGCCAGCACACCAGGTGCTTTGTTTATGATCCCACTAGAAGATTTATTGGGGTTAAAAGAGCAAGTGAATATTCCGGGTACCACTTGGCAACATCCAAACTGGTTGCGTAAAACCCCTGTTGAATTAGATGTTTTATTTAAACAAAGTTATTCAGAAAAATTGGTTGCGGCGGTAAAAAATAACCGCCCGAATAAATAAGCGCCACTGAATTAATCTTTCATGTGAAAAGTCGGGAGATATCCCGACTTTTTCTATTAACTACGCCTGCGGTATACACACAACACAATAGCCCACACTAATAAAATCACTAAACCACCCGATTCATTAGAGTTTTGGATCATAGTTTGCCCAGTCGCGTCCCAATAATTGGCTGGGTGCAACCGATCTAAATGCAAATTGCCTTGGTCGTCTTGTAGTCTAAATAATAAACTACCAGCACAAAAACCAGCCCAAGTTGTTACCACAGAACTCGGCAGGGTTTTAAATGCACTCGCTGCAGTTAACGCAGCTGCCGCAACATACATTATTGTCCAAATCCACGCGTCGTGATTACCATATTGGCTCAAATCATTTAGCTGCAAATAAGCAAACACTAAAAACAGTGCTGCCATTAAAATTTTAATCCACTTCATTATCAATTCTTCGAGTTGTTAGTTACTCTCTCATACTACTTAATTTTTGCCAGTAACCAAGTGACTTTTTCCAGCAATTCGAACCAAAGGGTATACACTTAAATTATACCTGTGTGAAATTTAGTTAGTGTGAATGCTTAACCATATTAAATACTTAATCTGCTGCCTATTGTTGCTCGGCCAGCATGCCAACGCTGAATTAGCCGCAGCTAAACAGTTAGTGCGTTACAACAACTATTTCACCTTCGATTCATCCAACGAATTGCCTTACTACCCAGCGCTTTTAGACATGGCTCTAACATTGACCGAAGCAGAATATGGTGAATATCAATTAATTCCCGTCAAACTATCCACCACTCAAGGGCGCAGCCTTAAATTATTAGAACAAAACCAATATATAGATGTGCATTGGAGTGTAAGTAATTTACAGCGAGAAGCCGATTTACAAGCTATCTATGTGCCAATTAAAAAGGGCTTGATGGGTTACCGCATTAGTTTAATTCGCAAAGGTGAACAAGCCAGATTTAACCAGATACGCAGCATAGACGACTTAAAAGGCTTTCGTTTAGGCCAAGGTTTTAGCTGGCCGGATAGTTTAATTTTAAAAGAAAACCAATTATTGGTGGTACATGCCAATACACAAAACTTGCACTCTATGCTGCAAAAACAGCGGATAGATTTATTTCCACGCTCCTTCACCGAAGCTTGGCGGGAAAGCGCTGCTTTTGAGGATTTAGCGGTCGAATCATCTTTTGTGATTAGTTACCTCTCCCCAATGTATTTTTTCGTAAATAAACAAAATCAACAGTTAGCCAAACGTCTGGAGCAAGGGTTAATTATTGGATTAAAAAACGGTCAATTTGATCAACTTTTTTATAAACATAGAGCCCCAGCACAATCTTTTATCGACCAAGAGCTCGCCAAACGCACTCATATCAAACTGGTTAATCCGCAACTTTCGGCAAGAAGTTTACAACTCAGAGATAATCCGCTGTTTTGGGCTGTAAAAGAAAACAACCACCGAAAAAACAATTGATAATCATTATCATTTACAAAGTTAAATATCCAAGTATAATAACCTCCATCTTCAGATAAGACATGGGATCAATCTAACTTGGTCGGTTATATCAAAATGCTCAGATTAAACTTTTTCTCAAATCACACTTCAGTTAATCCAGACAAATCTATGTGTTTGACTGTACCTGTATATTTTAATTGGCAACTAAAAGCAGGCGACTATGTCAGTGTTGATTGTATTATGAATAAAACTTGTCATGGTGTAGTCAAGAAAATTTGCCAAGACAATAACAAGCTAACTTTTGTGCAGGTAGAGTGCCGCCAGTCGCAGCACTGTGTTGGATGGTTTTTATTAAAAAAAGTCAAAAAACAATATTGGTTGTTTTAACTTTGTTGGGCTAACCAATCTTGCAAACTAGCTACTTTGTTTTCGACTAGTTTTTGATCTAATTTTTTCGATAATTGAGTAAATTCGTCTAACTGGGCTTCAGACATTTCATAACCATTGTTTTTGGCAATTGTCATCCAAGCTAACGCATCTAACTCAGATGCTTTCACCACTATACCTCTGGCATACCAAAGTGCTAGTTCATATTGAGCATCAGCTTCTTGCGCTTTCACTGCTGTATATAAATAATCCAAGGCTTTTTGTTCATCAACTTCTACCCCTAAACCTCGGCGATAGACTTGCGCCAAACTAATATAACCATAAAAACCACCCGCTTTGACTGAAGCTTCATATAACTCTAATGCACGCTGATAGTCTTTTTTAACACCTTGACCATTTTCGTATAAATCACCTAAGTTGTTCAGCGCAATAGGAACACCTTGAACTGCGGCTTGGCTATACCAGTATGCGGCTTCTTGGTAATCAACCGGCGAGCTAATAAAATGGTAATAAATGCCTAAAAAGCTTTGTGCTAACGCATGGCGTTTGTGCGCAGCGGTAAAAACGTGTTTTATCCCTCTAACTTCATCTTTAGTTGCCCCTTCACCATAAAATAAGCCCATGCCATAAAAGTAATGAGCATCGCTGTACCCTACTTCCGCTGCCCGGCCAAACCAATAAATTGATGAAGGTAAATCTTGGTTTAACAATTCACCATAATAATACAGTTTACCTAGTTCATGCATAGCAGGCGCATATTCCAATTCAGCCGCTTTGGTGATGAGCTCCACCCTTTGCTGAGCATAAGATTCACTATTCTCATCTAACACTTGTTCTGCGGTTAAGAACAAAGCGCGTGGATGCTCACCAGCTTTTTTTAACCAAGTGTTTGCGATAGCTAAATCCGCTTCAACACCTAAACCTTTTAAGTAGATATCTGCCAATAACACATATGCATCAATAACCTTTTGCTCTGCAGCTTTGTTGGCAAATATAAGCGCTTGCTGTTCATTTCGTTCGAGTACATCACCATTAAGGTATTCTTTTGCAACTTCGAGCTGAGCTTGTTTGTCACCCGATTCAGCCAACTGCAACTTTTGTTGCCAGCTAACTTTTACTTCTTGTATTTTTGGGTGTTGAGCTAAGGCTTTAGCCCATAAATATGAGGTTTGTCGATAAGCTTTAGACTGTTCGGTTTGGCGTAAATATTTAATGCTTTTGTTGTAGTCTTTTTTAATCAACGCATTAATCGCAACTAAATAATTTAAATCACTTTGAGAACAAGAATCTGCAACCTCGTTAAGAATTCTGTGTTCTCTTAATTCGGTTGGATACTCAACATAAGACAATATGCGTTTATTGTCAGGATAAACCGTTTTGCTGTAGTCAAAATTACCGGTTAACTCTAAAACATAATCCACCATCAAGGTGGTAAAAATATCTAGCGCTTGTGGCTGAACAATTTTCGACATTTCTTCAGCAATCGACTTCATCAATGGCTGATCGTTGGCCATCACAGCACCAATAAACTGCATTTTTAACCCTAATACATTGGAATATTCCAATTGCATAGTTTCACCCAGTTCAATTGTTTGTTGGGCGTTATCCGACAAAATACTGTTTTCGGCTAATAACAAGGTACTCCAATAACTCGGACTGCTCTGCTGAACTTGATTGGCTAAATGAGCAGACAAAGGCAATAAACCAAGTCTTTGATATTGCACGGCCGAATATTGTTTATAGCCAGGATTTTCTGGCTCTAATGCACTGGCTTTGGCTAAATGACCAGCTGACTGCTGAATAAACTCAGCATTATCATAAACACAACCTAACGACTCGGCTTTTTGGTTATAAGCTTCGGCCAATTGAAATGCAAATTCAGCCAAGTTTGGTTCCATATTTTGTGCTATCGCAGCGGCTGCAATCGCAAGCTCGTGTTCACCTCGTTTAACTTTAACTTCCGATAAGGCTTTCCAATTCATTGCAGAATATGGGTTTTGTTGCATTGATTGATACAACAAATTTTCAAGCTTTTGCAAATAAGCGGGTTGATTCGCTTGGGCTTTTGGTTGGGTTTCTTGGGCTATTAAAAACTTAAGATACGCTGGTGAGATTAATTCGTTGTATAAAGATTTATCCAGTTGCTTGAATAACTTTTCTACTTGAGTCAAATCTGTCGCTTTGTTTACCAAAGCAAGACTAATTAAAACTCGGTAGTAATAAAATTGCGCGCGCACATTGTTTGGTTCACGCTGATATAAATTAGCTAAATACGCCTCGGCTTGCTGCAAACTGCTGATATCTTGTTGGTCAATTAACCAAGCCTGATACAAGTTATAACCTTGGGAAAATAACTCAGATCCAGCTAAATTAGTTTGTTTATTGCTAGCGAATTTATTGCTGTTAGAGGTTGTACCACAAGCAACTAAAGCAGTTAATAACAGCCCTTGAATTATCAATCTTACCATAAAGAATTTCCTATTAATTTTGGCTGTTATTAAGGCTGATAACCAAGTTCTGCAGCTTTAGCAAACGACTGTTTCGACGCTTCGATTTGTGTAGCAAACCCTTGCGCCGTTGCCAGCACATACCAAGCTTCACCATTGTTATTGTCTAAATCAACCGCTTTTTTCGCAGGTACAATCGCGTCACTAAATTTACCTTGCTGCAATAATTTACGTGCTTCAACTAGATAGATTTGCACACTGTCGCTGCCAAACTGATCTTTTGTTTGTTGTTTAACAATTTGCTGCACTTTATTCGGCTCGGTACGTAAACTGACTAACCAAGCGTCCAAACGCGACATTTGTTGTACTTTGGCATGGTAGTCTTGGTATTGTTTTGCATTGATATTGATGTCTTTGTGGGTAAATTCAATTGAAACCACATAATCGTCACCTTGTTTTTCACCCGTTTGAATTAGGTCAAAATAGGCATTTTGCATAGATGGGCTTGATTGCACCAAACTCGCTACTTTTTCCGCGCCCCCAATAAATTTGGCATTCAACTTAAGTGTGTAGGCATATTTATCTATGTACGGATTCACCCGCTCTTCTGGTATAGGTAAATTATTAAAATCGGCAAACATACCTAACAATTGGTTTAAGTTAGCACCATGGATTGGATTCGGATCATCTTGTTTATCAAAGTTGAATTTGGCAGATAAGGTCACTGGCGTAAATAAAGCTTCGGTGTTTAATACTTTACCGTCTAAATCAAACTCTAACCCTTGGCTATATAAACCTTTAAAAAACTGTTGTGTCGCAGCATTTTGTTCAGAGCTATGTTTATACCAACTGCGAATATGTTGCTCAAACATGCCTGAAAGCTCAATATCAACTTGCGCTTGGCTCGCACCTTGTTTATCAAGTTGGTAAACCATATTCAAAGTAGCTAAGTTTTCCGCAAAACCATCTTCGCCTATATCCAATAAACGACCACCTTGGCCATTAACAATTAATGCGTTTTGTCCAACCATAAAGTTGGACATACCCGGAAATAACCCTCTATCGCCAGTTGTGTCTAACCATAATTCTTTATGACCATCTTGTGCTGGAATGTAAACTATCATGTGGTCAAATATCAATCTAACTAGCTCAGTATCACTGTCGCCATTTCTCGGTGTTTCAACCAATGCAGGATAACTTTCTATACCCAATTCACGTAACATAGCAACAGCCAAAACAGTTTGGTCTTTACAGTCACCATAGCCTGCTTTTATCACTTCATCTGGGTAATGCGGATCGTAACCACCTCGACCTAAGTGGGCAAAAACGTATCTGACTTTATCTTGTAAATGTTGATAAACAGCTTGTACTTTTTGCTGATAATTTGCGTCTTGTCCTAAGGCTAATTCAGCTACTGCAGCTTTAACATTAATACTTGCAGGAAGTTTGTCTGCAACCTTATTCCAAGTCCATTCATCGACTACAGCCCAATCTTTTTGGGTGGAAATCATCATTTCTGGACGGACTTTATGCCCTCTTGGCATACGGCGCTCTACGACAATTTCTGGCACCTTGGTCATCTGCCAAGTGCGGGTTAACCATTCACCAGTTTGCTGATCAACCGATTGTTCAGGATGCTTTTGAAATGACTTGTTATAAATAGTTTTGTCGGCCAGTGTGGTAAAACTAAATTGATAGTTATGCACATAGTCGGCGCGCCAACTATCTTTTGCGACTTTTTCTTGAAACCAAAACGGCGTAGAACGCTCATTGTATAACTCAGCAAAAGCTAAATTGCGGCTTTTTTGCGTGTATTGAAATTCAATCACACTGCCTGCATGTACCTCAGGTAAAGAAAAAACCAACTCGCTGCTATCTGAATAAAAATCTTGCCCACCACCTGTGACACGGCGTTGCAATGCATCTTCTGCCAATGGGTTCAGTTTACCTTGCGGCGATAAACTATTGGCAAAATCTAAATTCATGTCTGAATAATAATGATTAAATGGAATAACAATACGGCCATAATCGCGTGCAGCGGCTAGGTCATTAATCCGAATTGAATAGTATGAAGTACGTTGCCAATGGCCATCAGCTTGTAACTTGGTTTGGCTAATAGAATACAAAACTTCGGCAGAGGGAGCGGCTTGTTTAATGGAAACTTGCTCAGATAAAGCTGGTGCTAACCGAGCGTTTGTCTGTTCGGCAGTTGCTTGTGATGCTCTGGCTAAAAAAACGCTAAATAACCCTATAAGTAAATAAACATAAACAGATTTTTTCATACTATCCTTATCCTGCAATCGTCCTGAGCTATAGCTTATAGCCAAAGTGTTAACTATAAGCATAGCACAAGGTTTTAATCCACTAAGCTAAACTGAAATCGGCGCTTTAATATGTGGATGTGGGTCGTAACCAACCAACTCAAAGTCTTCAAACTTGAAGTCAAAAATAGATTTAACGTCAGGGTTAATTTTCATTTTTGGCAAAGCTCTTGGCTCACGACTAAGTTGTAATTTAGTTTGCTCTAAATGATTTAAATATAAATGCGCATCACCCAAAGTATGCACGAAATCACCTAAACCTAAATCACACACTTGCGCTATCATCATAGTAAACAGAGCATAGCTGGCAATATTGAATGGAACACCAAGGAAAATGTCTGCACTGCGTTGATACAACTGGCAGCTCAACTTGCCATCGGCCACATAAAATTGAAATAGTGTATGGCAAGGTGGTAAAGCTTGTTTGCCGTTAGCTGCATTTTCATCTGGTTTAACCCCAGCATCAGGTAATACAGCTGGATTCCATGCGCTGATAATTAAGCGACGCGAATCTGGATTATTTTTAATTTGTTCAATTAATTCGGCTAACTGATCTATGCTACCACCATCAGCTGTTGGCCAACTGCGCCATTGCGCGCCATATACTGGACCTAGTTCACCTTCTGCTGTTGCCCAGTCATCCCAAATTTTTACCCCATTGTCGTTTAAATATTTAATGTTGGTATCACCATCAATAAACCACAACAATTCATGAATGATAGAGCGCAAATGACACTTTTTCGTGGTCACAAGCGGAAAACCTTCAGCTAGGTTAAAACGCATTTGATAACCGAACACGCTGATGGTGCCCGTGCCAGTTCTGTCTGCTTTAGTTGTGCCTGTATCTAATACATGCTGCATTAGGTCTAAATACTGTTTCATGCTTGTTTTACCTGCTGTTGTGAATTCTGTTTATGATAGCTCCAAATAATCAAAGCTAATCCGGCAATTATCATTGGCATTGATAATAACTGACCCATGGTTATCCATCCACCCATAAAGTCTTGCAAGTGTGCGTCCGGCTCACGGAAATATTCTATGATAAAACGGAAAGATCCGTAACCTAATGAGAATAAACCCGCAACTGCGCCAGCCGGCGGCGACATTTTGCGATATAGGTTTACCAAAATAAATAACACCAAACCTTCTAAGAAAAATTCGTATAACTGCGACGGGTGACGAGCAACACCACCGGCATTTGGAAAAACAATCGCCCAAGGCACATCAGTTTGTCTGCCCCAAAGTTCGGCATTGATAAAATTACCAATACGGCCGGCACCTAAACCAATTGGCACCATAGGCGCGATAAAGTCAGCCACCTGCACAAATTTAGTGCCACTTTTATGCGCAAACCAAAACATAGCGGCAATCACACCTAAAAAGCCGCCGTGGAACGACATGCCACCAGTCCATATTTTAAAGAGATACGCTGGATCAGCCAAAAAGGTTTCAAATTGGTAGAAAAACACATATCCAATACGGCCACCCAAAATCACCCCAATAAAACCATAAAAGAGTAAATCACTTAGTTGCTCTTTACTCCAAAAACAGTCTCTATCATTGACACGTTTATTGGCTAAATACATAGCACCAACAAAACCAATTAGATACATAAGACCATACCAACGAAGTGCCAATGGGCCTATTTCTATGATCACAGGATCAATTTGTGGAAACTGCAAAAATTCTTGCACTGTGTTACTCCAAATAAATTAAAAACTAACAAACATCTTAATTGCAGACGCTGTTAATGCGAGCCCTAAACAACTGCGAATAACTCGCTCGGAAAAAAAGGTCGCCATTTTTGCCCCTAAAGGCGCAAAAACAACCGAAGTTGCAATAATGCCAAAAAACGCTGGTAAATAAATATAACCAACAGTGTAAGGTGGCATATCTGTTTCGTTTGCACCGGCAATAATGTAACTAAACGAACCAAATACGGCTATTAGTAAGCCACAAGTTGCAGAAGTTCCCACAGCTCTGCGAGCTTCTAAACCAAGCCAAATAAGTGCAGGCCCTAACATAGTGCCACCACCGATGCCGACCAAACTTGAGATTAACCCAGTAATAAAACCAATTAATGACAACCAAGAGCGGCTATGACCATAATCAGCAACCGGCCTAACATAGCGTTTACCAAAGGTGACATAAATAGCTAACGCGGCGCAAAATACCCCAAAGATCACAGATAAACCCGAGTTGTCCATTTGTGAACCAAGCGTAGCCCCTAACATAGCGCCAAACATTAAACCCGGAAACAAACTAAATACCGCAGGCCAAACCACGTTATTGTTTTTTCGATGAGAATAAGTTGAAGAAATAGCGGTAAAAACTATAGTTGCCAACGAAGTACCAACAGCGATAACCATAACTTTATCGGCTTGAATACCCACCCAAGGCAAGACTACAGATAACAAAGGTACAACAACTAAACCACCGCCGATACCTAAAAAACCAGCCAAAATCCCGGCTATTACGCCCGTTACCAGAAATATGGCGGCAAACATAAACTCCATTGATTAAAACTCCACGCGCACTATTTTTTACTCATTATGACTATTTACCGGCGCGGATGAAACCACCTAAGCCAAGTTGATCTAATTTTTCGCTGACAACTCGCTTGATGGCTTGAGGATCGGTTAAAAAGGCGATTTTATGCTGTAAATCTTGAATATCTGACAAGCTAATATGGCGCAAAATCCATTTAGCTTTTAATAAATTTTGTGCACTCATACTAAACTGTCGATAACCTAATGACATTAAAATAAGCAAACCTACAGGTTCACCAGCCATTTCGCCACATACACTAACGGGCGTTTTGAATTTATTACATTGCGCAGCAATAAACTTTAGTGCTTCCAATACACCAGGGTGATAATAAGTGTATAGATTAGCAACTCGCGCATTATTTCTATCAACAGCTAATAAATATTGGGTTAAATCGTTACTACCGACAGAGAAGAAATCTACTTTTTCCGACAATAAACCTATTTGGTAAATAGCAGCTGGTACTTCTAACATCACACCCACTTTGGGTTTAGCTAAACTTTGTTGTAACTCTTCTTCTAGTTCTGAGTGTGCTTGTTTTATTAAACGTAAACATTCATCCACTTCTTGCACTGAGGTGATCATAGGCAATAATATTTGTAAATTGCCACGACCAATATTGGCTTTGAGCATAGCCCTAACTTGCACAAGCAATATTTCAGGATGATCTAACGTCATACGAATGCCGCGCCAACCTAAAAATGGATTATCTTCTTTAATTGGGAAATAAGGTAAAGGTTTATCGCCACCAACATCCAATGTCCGCATGTTAATTGGTTTGCCCGGATAAGCATCTAGAGCTTTTTGGTAAAGCGCGCACTGTTCAGATTCTGACGGGAAACAATTGCGCACCATAAACGGAATTTCCGTGCGGTATAACCCTATACCGTCAGCATCTATGCCACGCACTACTTCAAAATCGGCGGCTAAACCTGTATTAATTGCTAAAGAAACTTGTGTGCCATCTAAAGTCTGCGCGGGTTTATCGGCAATGCTTTGAACTAAGTCATCAAGCTCTTGCTCTTCAACCATTAATACTTGGTATTCTTTTAAAATTACCGCATCTGGGTTGAAAAACACTTGGCCGCTATAACCATCAATTATGGTCTCACGTCCTTCTAAATGGGTTAAAGGTAAATCTTCTAAACCTAGTATCGCAGGTATCCCAAGTGCACGCGCTAAAATCGCAGCATGTGAATTATTTGACCCACGAACAGAGCAAATACCATGTAATTTTTCACGCGGAATTTCCGCTAGCATGGAGGCAGTCACCTCTTCGGCGACTAAAATAACTTGTTCAGGAAGCGGCCTATGTGCCAATTCTTTTTTGATAATATTGGTTAATACACGTTGGCCAATATCTCGGATATCCGTAACACGCTCACGAATATAGCTGTCTTCCATTTGGCTAAATTCGCTACACAATTCTTCAATAACTATTTTAAGTGCGGTTGCCGCATTCCAGCCACTATGAATTTGTCCTTGAACACGCTCACCTAAAGTATCGTCATTGAGCATGTAATGATAAACATCGAAGATAGCCGAGGTATCACTGGGTAATATTGACGACATTTTGCCGGATAAAATTTTCAGCTCTTGCTGGGTTTTTTTCACAGCTTGTTTAAAACGAACAATTTCACGGCCAATGTTATGCGTGCGTCGTGGCACAATATCGGCAAAACTAACATGCGGTTTAATTACATACGCATGACCTAGCGCAATACCGGACGAACCAGCAACCCCTTTCAGCGAGCGGGCGCGGGATTTTAACGCAGGATTTTCAGCTCTATCTAACGCTTCGCGTGCTTCGGCATGAGCAATTGCAGAACCAAGCTGTGCAGCCAAAGTAACCAAAAAAGCCACTTTGCTTTCGTCAAAATAACTTTGGGTAGAATGCTGAACACTGATAACCCCAACAACTTGGCGCTGATGGATAATAGGCGCACCCAAAAATGAGTTGTAGGCGTCTTCTTTAACTTGCGGTGTGATTAAAAATCTAGGGTGGAATCTTGCATTAGCAACGTTTACTGGCTCTTCTTTTTCGCCAACTAAACCAACTAATCCTTCGTCAAAACCAATCGCGACTGAACCAACCGAGTTGGGTGATAAACCATCGGTTGCCATTAATAAATAATGGCGGTTTTCATTATCAGCCAGATAAATTGAACAACACTCAGTTTGCATTGCTTGTTTTGCAAGTTGTGCAACGCGCTCCAGTGCTTTTTCAAGCACCGGCTGGCGATTAACTTCATCAACAATGCGTTTGAGCGTTGTTAACATCTGCGATTAAATCTCCGTTTTTTATTATCTTTTTGCTGTTTACGACTTGGCATAGCAATTGGTGCAAACTCTTTCATCACTTTGCGATAAACATCGCGTTTGAAAGAAACCACTTGGCGAACTGGATACCAGTAACTGACCCAACGCCATTCATCAAACTCAGGATGTGTTGAACGTAATAAATTCACTTCACTCTCTGGGCATCTTAACCTTAACAAAAACCACTTTTGTTTTTGACCGATGCACACAGGGCTAGAATCTTTACGAATGAGCCGTTTCGGTAATCTGTACTTATGCCAATTACGGGTAAAATACAAAATTTCAACATCTTGTTCGCGCAATCCCACTTCTTCATACAGTTCACGGTACATGGTTTGTTCTGGGCTTTCGCCTTTATCCATACCGCCTTGTGGAAACTGCCACGAGTGTTGACCGAAGCGTCTGGCCCAAAACACCTGACCTTGCCGGTTGCAAATTACTATGCCGATATTGGCACGATAGCCATCGGCATCAATCACAATCTTACTCACATATTCTTAATTTTTATATCACTTGATTCTTTCACAAACTTGTCACATGAGCAAACAAACTCATTTAGTTTTGCCGCTATTTTGTAATTTTTTTAGTTAATTAGTCTGTAATTTCTTCACTTGTGGTCAATTAAAAAACCGAGCGAGCACTTTAGCTAATTTATCCGGCTGAATAGGTTTACTAATAAAGCCATTCATTCCAACATCAAAACAGAGTTTTTCATCTGTTCTGTAGGTATGTGCGGTTAATGCAACTATAGGCACTAGGCTGCCAGACTCTCTAATTTTACGTGTCGCTTCAATGCCATCAAGTATCGGCATTTGTATGTCCATAAATATAAGATCAAAGTTCATTTTAAAAGCCGAATCAGTTGCGATTAATCCGTTTGCCGCAACTTGCACATCCAAATTATAGTTTTCTAACATACTGGTGATGACTTCTTGGTTTATTTCATTGTCTTCAGCAACCAATACGCGTTTGCCTGGCCAAGTACTGCGCATAGAAGTAATTGGCATTTTTTCGACTAAATACTGCAGCAACTGCTCAACATTAATAAATCGTGGTAAATACGGATATTTAACTTGAGAAAGTCCTGAACTAAATTGAATTTTCTGCCCATTCACTTGGTTAAGTTGTTCAGTGGAATCAAAATTGCTCGAATCAACCAATACAACAGAATAATTATCCTGTGCTAATAATTCAGCCGCGTTGGCATAACTGGCTAAATCCGCATGCAAACAGCGGAACACCGACTGATAATAATGAATAAACAGAGGGTCTTGGCTGACCACAGCATAAGACATTTTGCCAACCATCTGAATTTGACTGGTGGATGGTAAATATTCTGAACATTTGTCAGCTAACGGAATGGTAATATGGACATTTGTGCCTTGCCCTAAACGGCTGCTAATTTCTATATGTGCATTGAGTAGTTCTACCGCTCTATTAACAATGAGTAGGCCGATACCTATGCTGTTGTCCGCCGCTTTAAAACCTTTTTTGACTATGTTGTGCTGTTTGATTGCCTTAAGCTGAGCCTCGCTTATGCCAATACCGCTGTCGTGAATTTGTGCAACCAGTTCATTGTCTTCTTCAACATATCCTAAATGCAGTTGCACGCTGCCAACTTCAGTGTAATTGACTGCATTGGCAATTAACGGCTCAAATATATTGCGCAACACTTTTTCATCCGTAGATAAGTGTATTGGTACTGCTGGCGCTATACTTAAATTAAACTGTATATCTTTGGCTTCAGCTGCCTGCCTATAGGAATTTTGCAAATCAGATAAAAACTCATTTAAAACTATAGGTTTAGATTGAGCAGTAACTTTACTGTGGGTTAATTCTGCATAATTTGAGATGCCATCAATTATGGTCAACATATGGTTAGATGAGGTTTTGGCTTTTTGCGCAAGTGCCTGAGCTTCATTCGGTTGACGTTCAATAAGCGCCAACATACCGTCCACCCCATTAAGCCCTCCACGCAATGCTTGAGTGGCCCGAATGAGCAGCTCGGATTTAAGCCTGTTGGCATATTCAATTTTTTGCAAAGCTTTATTATTGGTTTCGCTATTTAAATAACCACCATGCAAAGCTAAATGCACACTTTTTTCCAGCGGCTTGATGCCTTTGCGTATACACAACCACAAACACAGCATAAAACCGAGCAAATAAATTAATAAGGAAAATTTAATTTCTGCAGCACGTCTTTGTGCTTGCTGCTCTATTAAGCTAACCGCCGACTCTAAATTGATTAATAACTCGGAGTGGATTTGTTTCAACTGGGCAAAATCAATTCCACTTTCAGCCCGTTTAACCGCTTCGAGTAAAATAAAATATCTATGTACTTGGGCGCTAATTCCCGAACCACTGTCAAAATAAAGTTTTTCAGCTATCGGCGTATAGTGGCTATCAAACAAATGCAAAGAATTAGGCTGAATGAGTATATTTAGCGCCGCATCAAAAGCAGTTTGCACATCCGACAATGCTTGTGATTCAGCAACAGTCAAAGGTTGAAAAGACGATTGTTGAGCAAAAGATTGAATTTGCTGTGACAGCATACGCTGACGTCCAGCTATATTTAGATAATATGCATATTCGTCTTGTTTATCCATCAACACGAAAATATACAATTGCCCAACTAGGGTATAAATAAAAGCGATTAATAAAAACAGCCAGTGCAGCTTTTTAAGCTTTTGAATAAGATGTTTGTAGTTTTGACTCAACTAAATTAACCATAAAGCAATCCATATCTATGTGATTTAGTTTAGGCAAAGGTATTTGATTATTCGAGTAAAAAATGAGTTTTTTCTGCGAAAGAGCTTTATCGCTAGTTTTAGTTATTGCCAGCGCAATTTAACAAGACTGACAGCTACGACACAAACGTATGTTGAGGATATGAGCCAAAATGATCAGCACAGCGCCTATAGTTACAATAACAGGTTCGTAAGTTTCACCTAATAAATCTTTACTAGCGTAAACAAAACCACCAAGCGCGAGCGAATAGAATGGATAAAGTTTTCTGTGGTAACGATGAAAACCACTGAATATAGCAATAAAACCCACTACCATAGAAGCGGCTAAAACAAAGTGTTCAAAGGCTTCTTCAGCAACAACACTTAAACCTAATAATGGTAAAACAGGCAGTAACACAGGTAAAAATATGCAATGCAAAGCGCACAACGAAGTTGCGGTAACACCTAACTTGTCTAACCAATTGTTGCGATTTAAATCTGATTGCATAACACTTCAACCTAATTAAGAGGTGTGACAATATAACATAGCAGCAAATGTAATGCTATAACATCTAGCGGTTCAAATTAAATTTTCTGATGCTAGATGTAGCAACACCGCTCAGCAAAGCGGTGTTCCTGGGGTCTTGAATCTTTGGGTACGTTATCAGGCTTTAAGCTTCAGCAATAACTTCAAGCTTGATAGTAGTAGTTACGTCAGCGTGTAGTTGTAAATCGATGTCGAATTCACCAACTTCACGTAAAGTGCCGTTAGGTAATTTAACTTCAGATTTTGCAACTGCAACACCAGCCGCTGTAATTGCATCAGCAATGTCACGAGTACCGATAGAACCGAATAATTTGCCTTCGTCACCCGCTTTAGAAGCGATAGTCACAGAAGCAAGTTCAGCTACTTTCTCAGCACGAGCTTGAGCTGCAGCTAAAACGTCAGCTAATTTAGCTTCTAACTCTGCGCGTTGTTGCTCAAAGTGTTCAACGTTTGCTTTAGTTGCAGGAACTGCTTTACCTTGTGGGAAAAGGAAGTTACGTGCGTAACCAGCTTTTACAGAAACTTGATCACCTAAAGTGCCCAAGTTTGCAATTTTGTCGAGAAGAATGATATCCATCTTGCTACCTTTAAATTTTAACTTGGGAATTAAGCGTGTAAATCAGTGTATGGCAACAATGACAAATAGCGAGCACGCTTGATTGCACGCGCTAATTGACGTTGATATTTCGCACTTGTACCAGTAATACGGCTAGGTACGATTTTGCCACTTTCAGTGATGTAGTTTTTTAATGTAGCGATATCTTTATAATCGATTTCGCTTACGCCGTCTGCCGTGAAACGACAAAACTTGCGACGTCTGAAATAACGAGCCATTGGCTTTCTCCTAATCTAATTTTTCTATCATCTGTGCATGCAGTACAAGTTGGGCTAAGCCGTTGGCAGTTTCTTGCCTTTGGATAAATCCTGTTACTCTTACTAAATGTCCAGACTGTAAAATTTGAGTTTGTTGCTGTATTGCTTGTCCGCTGGCAATGACCTTTATTCGACACCAAACTTTGCGTGGCATGTCCGCTTCGAACTGTTGTGAGCTATGTTCAACAACAAAATAACAATGCGGTATTCCAGCTGGGCTTGTTTTACGAACTGGCTCTTGCGTCAGTCGACCTGCAATAATCAGTTGATTATCAAACACGCTTATTCAGCGGCTTCTTCTTCAACCTTTTCAGCTCTTTCGCTACGACCACGACCGCTTTCTTCTTTCTTAGCCATTGGAGATGGCTCAGTAACAGCGGCTTTTGTGCGCATAATGATGTTACGTAATACTGCATCGTTAAAACGGAAAGCCGTTTCTAACTCTTCAATTGCAGCAGTAGGCGCTTCAACATTTAATAACACATAGTGTGCCTTATGTAGCTTTTCGATTGGATAAGCTAATTGACGACGACCCCAGTCTTCCAAACGATCAATTTTACCACCAGCTGATTCGATGATACCTTGGTAACGCTCGATCATGCCAGCAACTTGCTCGCTTTGGTCCGGGTGAACCATAAATACGATTTCGTAATGACGCATAATTGCTCCTTACGGTTAGTTAGCCCCGAGAACAGCTCAGTCAAACTGTCTATGGAGGCAAGGAACGTGAATTTTGACTGATAAGAGGGCGCGGATTTTACGCGACAATTGGTTATTTGACAAGCAATTTATCGCGTAGGCTAGCAGCTAGATTGAGCTTAACTTTGAGTTAGTTTTTTAGGTAATGAACTTTAATTAAGTGATAACCAAATTTGGTTTTAACCGGCCCTACAACTTCTCCCGGTTTTGCGGCAAAAACAGCTGCATCAAAGGCTGCAACCATAGTGCCGCGACGAAACTCACCTAAGTCGCCACCTTTTTTACCACTTGGACAATTTGAGTACTGGCGCGCTAAGCGGCCAAAGTCGACACCTTTGTCTAACTGCTTTTGTATTTCAGCAATTTTATCTGGATTACGAGTCAGAATATGCTGCGCCGATGCAACATTAAATTTGCCAGAAGGTTTTTTGCCTGCGTAAACAACCATTTGTTTTTATCCTACATAAATTAGAGTAAGTGAGTTCGAGATGTGTCTAACCTTAAGATACTCGCCAGTAGACAGTAATTTTCACAAAATCGCTGTAAATGCATCCTTGTACGCTCACAAACGTCATCCAAGACGTTTGAAGTTTTGTTCAAATCACTTGTCTACTGCCTCGCTGAAGTCTCAATCTAAGTGTGCTGATGATAAATTATGCTCTAACACTCGCCACACAAGGATCTGAACTCACGATCAATGTTGTGTATTCTCTCATTAGTTATGCAGCTTTTTCAAAGATTGTTTTGCAGTCTGATTTCCTTGCTTGGCGGCCATTTCAAACCAATATTGTGCTTTATCCAAGTTTTCATCGGTCCCCTCACCGTCTCGATACATCTCAGCTAGATTCACTTGGGCAAAAGTATGTCCCATTTCAGCGGCTTTAGTGAATAACTCAAATGCTTTCTTAAAATCTTGTACACCACTTTCACCACGGTAATAGTCAATAGCTAAATCATTAAGCTTTTTTCCATTATCTCGTGTACGCTGTTTAAGTTTCGAGCCATGCGGCAAAACGACAATGCCGCCATATAAATGCCGATTATCAATTGGTCTATCTATGGTATAGAGTAGTTGTTGCTGAAAATAATCGGCTAGTTCATTTCTTGGCAACCAGAACATTTGTGACGAGAAATACTGCTGCAGAATTAATTTATCACCACGAATCGCTTTAATAATATGCCGCTGAGTTGAATAAGTGTAACGACTGCGTACAACACCAAGGTTTTCAGGGGTGACAGCCACAACTTTAAGCAGACCATATTTATAATGGTCATCTAATAACTCATCTGGCCAATATTTAGCCTGCATCAAAGCGAAGTCGGCGTGATAAAAATCATTAACTTGAGGTTGAGCAAGCCAATTCATGGCTTGCTCCTTATCAATTTTCTGCGCGTACCAAGAGTAAGTAATACAGCTCAAGATTAACAACAAACCTACGACTATTTTGAACCAAATGCTCCGAGTAGATTTACTCATATCGCAAAACCAATGAAGGTCTACTACTTGCAACTTTTAACCCAATAACAGCAACAGTTAACCAAGTAATCATTAGAATGATTAACGCAGAGAATATATAAACCAAAGCCGCTTGTTCTATCCGCTCGTTGAAATTGGCTAACCATTTTGCAACTAACCAATAGGTCAATGGGCAAGCCAGAACTATGCTAATAACAGATAGCTGTAAAAACTCTTTGGCTAACAAATTCACTAAATTAAATCGACTTGCTCCTAGCACTTTGCGTATTGCTATTTCCTTTTGCCGCCGCAGTGTTGAAAAAGAAGCCAAACCGAAAGTCCCTAAACAAGTTAGAAAAATGGCAAGCACACTAAAAACGCTGACCATCTGCAAAGCTTGGTGTTCATTTTTGTGTGCGTTGGCATAATCGTCGATCACTGGAGATATAGTTACATCAGTAAAATGCAGTTGCTCACGCACAATTTGGCTAATTTGCTGGTTCAATGTTGCAACATCCCTATCTGAAGTTTTCACAACAATATTAGCTAACGAGCTGGGGTTAAAACCTAAGTTAAATGACATAGGTAAAACTTGCTGTCGAGCTGAACCTATCTTGACGTTTTCGACGACCCCAACAATAGTAGCCTTTATTGGTTTATTAACCACTTGCAGTTGTAAACCAAGGACAGCTGCAAAATCTTGATATCCAGCCAGTTCCAGCATGCGCCGCGTCACAATAATCCCAAGCGTTTTATTATTTTGCTCGTCACTTTGAAACCAATCACCAGCAAATTCCGGCGAAAAATCTCGCCCCGCAAGTAAAGTTAACCCTAAGGTTTCAACGGCGTAATAACCCGTGCTAACCGATGGCTGTACCCCGTCGACTTGAGCGCCATTCGGCCAAATAAACTCGAACATATAATCCATATCATTGGTTAAGTCTGTATTAGAGATAGTTACTTGTTCCACCCCAGATAACTGCTTGATTGAGTTCAATATGTTCTGCTGTTCGGGGTTAAACAGAACATCAGCCGGTAAGTGTTTTACCACCAATCTATTGTGTTTTTCGTAACCGACGTTTAATTGGTCAATCAAGCTCATCTGCTGGTATAAACAAATCGCCGCAATAATCAGCCCAACCGACAATGCACTTTGCAAACACAGGGTTAATTTGCGGACAAAAATTGCAGTACCACCACGGATAAGATCACCACTCAATACACGTTTGGCACTGAAGGATGCGATAAATAGCGCAGGATACAAACCAGCTACTAAACCAACTAACAAGATAACCCCCAACACACCAAACATAAACTCGGAGCCGTAATCTAGCGTCAATTGCCGATCCATCATTTGATTAAACGCAGGCAAAATTAGCTCAACTAGCACAAATGCCTGCAACGCAGCCAAGGCGGCTAGCAACAAATATTCAGACAAAAACTGCACAACCAATTGAAATTGAGTTGCACCTAATGCTTTGCGTACACCAACTTCTTTAGCGCGTTTGGCCGATTGAGCAACACTTATGTTGATGAAGTTAATACTGGCGATAATCACTAATATGATGCTTAGTGCAATACAGATTTGCAAAACAAGTAACGACCCACCCGCTTTCATCGCAACCGGCCCGAAACTGAACAAATGCAAATCGGTTAACTTGATCAATTTGCTAGAAATAGAGTTTTGCGCTGCCCAAGGGAATAGCTCGTTTCGCGCCCGTATGTGCTGTTGAGTAAATTCTTCAATATTAGTGTCTGGCAACAATTTGAAATAAGTATAACCACCACCTGTGGCTGCAAATTCTGCTGGCATAGCAATTAAGCTATCAAATTTAAAGTGAGTATTATTGGGTAAATCGTTAAAAACTGCGCCAATCGTATATAAGCCACCTTCATGAGCTAGTTTACGACCGACAACCTCTTCTGTACCAAATAAACGTATTGCCTCAGTTTTACTCAAAACCAGCTGGTCGGGCTTGGTTAGTGCTTGACGAATATCACCAGCGACTCGCTCTAAACGAATAAAATCAACAATATTACTGGTTGCCACATAAAAATTATTCAGTCTGTGGTGCATCCCATCGATTTGGACTTGAGTACTGACTGAAAGCCGCGAATCGCGTGCATCCATTATTTTGAAAATGTCTTCTACTTGACTATGGTTTTGTAATTTTCCTGCTATGGCAAACAGGCTTGTGCGGCTTGTTTGTAAGCCTACAGAAGTAAAATCTGCATGTGCCAAATAAGTGCGCTCACTATCTGGGTGTTGTTTATCATACGAAAGTTCGTGTTGAGCATATAAAGCCATTAATATCGCGGCAGCAAAACCTATGCTTAAACCGGCTAAGTTCAATAAGAAATGGCGTTTGTTTTTATCTATGCTTCGAAATGCTGTGAGTAAATAATTGCTCAACATTTATGCAACCTCAACTAACACTGATTTATCCACCATCAGCTGACCATCAAACAAACGAATGAGGCGATTTGCATACTTAGCGTCGTTTTCGGAATGGGTCACAACAATCACAGTGGTGCCTTGACGATTAAGATCCCGCAGCATAGTCATGACCTCTTCACCATTTTTTGAATCTAAATTCCCTGTTGGTTCATCAGCCAATATCAATTTTGGATCCCCCACCAATGCACGAGCCACAGCCACCCGCTGTTGCTGACCACCAGATAACTGTTGCGGAAAATGATCGGCACGATGGTCAATTTCCATTCGTTTTAATATGGCTTCAACCCTTATTTTACGTTGTTTTTTCGCGACATTTTGATATTGCAAGGGCAATTCAACGTTCTCAAATACAGTAAGCTCATCAATCAAATTGAAGCTTTGAAAAACAAAACCTAACGATGCTGTACGTAACTGGGCTAATTGTTTTTCACTGTAACCCTCAATGCGTTGACCGAAAAATTCAAAGCTGCCGTTTGTCGGCAAATCTAACATGCCCAAAATAGATAAAAGTGTAGATTTACCACAACCAGATGGTCCCATAATCGCGACAAACTCGCCTTCAGTAACGGTTAAATTGATATTGTTTAGCGCTGTAGTTTCAACTTGTTGCGTGCGAAACACCCTAGTTAGGTTAGTCAGTTTTATCATTATTAGTTTCCTTAAATTCCTTGAAGATCTTCAAAATAAATCGAGTTGCTGTGCTTGATCGAAATTGCTGTAGCTCGATGTGATCACTTTTTCGCCTACACTTAACCCAGCTAACACTTCGAAATAATCTTGGTTCTTTTTACCGAGCTGAATATTTCGGCGCAAAGCTTTGCTGTTATTGTCAGTGACGACATAAACCCAATGACCACCAGAACTGCTAAAAAAAGCTCCTCGGCTCAACAAAATGGTATTAGCTTGCTGTGCACCAAGCATGAGTTCAATATCAACACTCTGTCCGCGTTTGAACCCTGCTATATCTGTAGGTAAATTAATCTCAATTTCAAACTTGGCTTTTACCACTCTACTATCAATTTTACTGATCAAAGCATCGACAATACCGCTTTCCAATTCAACACGCGCACGCATATTGGGTTGAATTTTCGGCAAATAAAATTCATCTAAACGAGTGACCAGTTTGTATTCGTTGGCAATATCTATTTGGCCTAGTCTAGCGCCACGAGCCTTTGATTCACCAATTTCGGCATTAATTTCGGTTAAATAACCGCTAACTGGCGCTTTAATGATTAAGTTATCTAAATTGCTACGGGCAAATTGCAGATTTTTTTCGAGCATTTGTGCACTTTCTTGCAACTGACTTATTTGGATAGTTCGAATGCTTTGCTCTTGCTGTTGCCGCTCAATTGTTAACGCTCTGCGCGATTGATAATAGATAAGTTCATCCTCAATTTCTGCGACTTGCTCTTTGGCCAACAAGCCAGTTGTAACTAAAGGCTGAGATTGACGAAATTTCCTTTGCAACTGAGCAAGCTGAAAATCTATCTCCAACAAATCTCGACGCAAGTTAAGTCTATTGGTTTCCATATTCATTTGGGTATTGCGCAAAAAATTTAACTGCTCTGTGACTTGCGCTTCACGGCTCATAACATCTAGCTGCAAATTAATATTGGCTAAAACTAACAAAATTTGCCCCTTGCGAACAAACTCACCTTGCTCGACAAAACGTTGCTCAACCTGACCACCCGCAACACTATCCAGATAAATCGAAGTTCTAGGCATAACCTTGGCACGTGCTTTCAAGGCATCAACAAATACACCCTGTTTCACTGTATTTATCGAAAGGCTATTCAATGCAACATTTTGACTTCGACTCGCGGGCACAACTAAGCCACTGACATTTACTAGTGCTGCCAGTGCTAACAAGAGCAATAGAAATCCGCATGGCTTTAACAATTTCTGTAGTGGTGATCTGGCTATTCTCTGATCCATTAATCAATAATTACCCTGTAGCAAAACACCTATATCCGCTTAGTTATAATCAAATGCTGTACCAAAACAACAAGCCAAACAAAAACAATCACTTAGAAACAAAACCTATTCACACCACTTAAACAAGCGTCCGTTTTTAAAACACAACAATACAAAGGTGACCGTTATCGGACACAACAAATAGACTCTAGTAAGCAATTTGCGCTAAGCTTAGCGCTAAAATTAAATGGTAAAGGAACTAGCAGTGACACAAACAGGGTCGATATTAATAGTTGATGACAATTTAGATATTCTGATAGCAACAAAGCTTTGCCTTAAGCAGCACTACCAAAACATTATTACTACAGACAATCCTTTCGATATCGCCAGTATTATTAGTGACAATAATATTGATGTTGTTTTACTTGATATGAACTTTAATCAAGATGCAATTAGCGGCCAAGAAGGGTTTTATTGGTTAAAGAAAATCATCGCGCAAGATCCCACGATTGTGGTTATTCTGATGACAGCCTACGGTGATATTCAATTAGCAGTTGATGCAATTAAAGCCGGTGCTGCCGACTTTATCGCTAAACCTTGGCAAAATGATCAACTGCTAGCCAGCATAACCGCAGCATTTGCACATGCCAAAGACAAACAACAGTTAAATAAATTAACACGCCAAACACACAGCCTAAACCAAGCACTTAGCGGTCAAACCTTCAAGTTTTTAGGCCAAAGTGAGGTAATGCAGCAAGTATTTAAAACAATAAGCAAAGCAGCACAAACTGACGCCAATATATTAATTACAGGTGAAAGTGGTACAGGTAAAGAGTTGGCAGCTCACGCAATCCACCAAGCCAGTATGCGTTGCGGGCAAGCATTTATTAGTTTGGACATGGGCTCGGTTAGCGCAAATTTATTTGAAAGCGAATTATTTGGACATAAAAAAGGCGCATTTACCGATGCTAAACAAGATCACCTTGGCCGCTTTGAACTAGCACAAGATGGCACACTATTCTTAGATGAACTCGCTAATTTACCCCTCAATCAACAAGCTAGCCTGTTAGCAGCGTTACAGAATAGACAAATAACCCCTGTGGGTGGTAACAAACCTATCTCGGTTGATATTCGACTTATCTGCGCCAGCAACGAAAATTTGTATCAAGCAGTTAATTTGGGCCAGTTTAGACAAGACTTACTCTATCGTATAAATACAGTTGAGATACGCTTGCCGCCATTGCGTGAGCGCTTGGAGGATATTCCGCTACTAACCAATTATTACCTGAATCATTACAACCAAAAATACAAACGCTCGTTAAAAATTTCGCCTTCAATTATCCAAGCCTTGTGTCAATATTCATGGCCAGGCAATGTGCGTGAACTTGCTCACGCAATCGAGCGGGCGGTTATTTTAACCGAAGGAGACACTTTAGATGTCAACTCAGTTTTGGGCAGCCATGGACAAACATCCGAATATACAGCGGAGCAAACAAGTCACAACCAATACGATACGTTCAATTTAGAGGTGTTAGAAGAGCGCGCAATTCGTGCGGCACTCAAACATCACAAAGGTGTCGTTAGTCACGCAGCGAAAGCGCTTGGTCTGACGCGTGGTGCTATATATCGTCGGCTTGAAAAATACGGACTTTAACAAAAAAACCTATGCCTACAAGATTAAATCTAAAAGATAACCCGCAGATCCAGTTCATCATCTGCCTAGCCACATTGCTGTGTTGTACAGTGTTAATGACCCACTCATATATTCAAACAGGTCTGTCGGCAGTGTTATTTTGGTTGCTAGCTGTTGTCTGCTATTTACTAACAAATGTGTTTGTCCTATATAAGCGCCAACAAAATTATTCAATGCAAGCGTTCAAAGCCCTAGCCAGTAATGATAGCTGTTTTACTCTGCTGTCAACTCACCCTATGCATAGCTATGTTGATTATGTGCGAACACAAATCCAACAACAACGTTTGAAGCGTGAGCAGCAAGTACAATTCTTACAAGCTTTATTACTGCACATAGAATTGGCCGTATTTGTGTGCGATGAGTCTGGCAAGATTATTGAAGCAAACCCAGCTGTAGCTAAACTGCTTGGAATAACACCTCAACACCTTAACCAGCTACAAGACTTGGGTACACTCATTTTCTCCGCAGAGAAAAGTTGCCGCAGCATCACTAACTGGAAAAATGGCGAGTTAAAAGATACTTTGTCGATTCGCGTGAGTATTGCCGAAATACAAGGAAATACATACAAAATTATTACCCTAAGTTCAATTCATAACGAATTAATAAACAAAGAGCAGCAAGCCTATAAAAAATTAACTGAAGTGCTGACTCATGAAGTGGCAAATTCAGTTACGCCACTGAGTTCAATAGCACAGTCGAGTCAAACTCTGTTGCAGGGACAAAAATCACTTAACAGCGAGCAAATACAAGATTTATCCCTAGCACTCAATACAATAGTCTCTTGCACTCAAGTATTGGCAGAGTTTGTGCAAAGCTTTCGACAAGTCAGTCGCCTACCTAAACCGAATTTAGCAGTCAGCCAATTAAGTCCAATTGTGCAAAAGGTTGTCAACTTACATCAAGTGCAATTGGCTGAGTGCAATATCAAACTTGAGTTTAATGCCAAAACTCAGCAGCTAGTGATGCTAGACAAAATACAAATCGAACAAGTGCTCATCAACTTGTTAAAGAATGCAATCGAAGCTGTATGCACGCACAATAATCAAACTGGACAAAAATTTATCACGCTGTTTATAGGTCAAAATGAGCAACAACAGCTTTATCTTGAAATAGCCGACAATGGTGAAGGAGTAGCAGAGCATGTTGTGGACAACATTTTTGTGCCATTTTTTACTACTAAAAGGCAAGGCTCTGGCATTGGTTTGAGTCTATCTAAACAGATAATGATTAATCACGCTGGCGACTTGCAGTATATACCACGAGAAAAAGGCGCGTGTTTCCGATGTATTTTTGGTTAAAAAGCAAAAAACCGGCCTAGGCCGGTTTTTTAAATACTGCTTTTAGCTATGTACTATTTATGCAAATGGGTTTTGCAAAATCATAGTTTCGTTGCGGTCAGGGCCGGTAGAAACAATATGAATTGGTACTTCTAAAATCTCTTCAATACGTTTGATGTAGTTACGCGCTGCTTGTGGCAACTTGTCGAACTCTGTTACACCATAAGTATTGTCATCCCAACCTGGCATAGTTTCGTATACAGGCGTTACTTTTTCGTAGCCTTCTGCTGCCATAGGTGGAACATTGCTTACGTTACCATTTGTGTCTTGGTAACCAACACAAATTTTAATTTCTTTAAGACCGTCTAATACATCTAACTTGGTCATACAGAAACCAGTGATAGAGTTAATTTGCACTGCACGGCGCATCGCCACTGCATCAAACCAACCAGTACGACGTTTACGACCTGTAGTTGCACCAAACTCGTGACCTTTAACACCTAAGTGTTGACCAACTTCACAATCTAGTTCTGTTGGGAACGGGCCTGAACCTACACGTGTGGTGTAAGCTTTAACAATACCTAATACGTAATCTAAGTAACAAGGACCAAAACCACAACCAGTTGCAACACCACCAACTGTGGTATTAGAAGAAGTTACAAATGGGTATGTACCATGGTCAATGTCTAATAAAGTGCCTTGAGCACCTTCAAATAAAATTGATTCGCCGTTTTTACGAGCTTGATCTAATACTTCAGTTACATCAACTACCATTGAAGTTAATACTTCGCGATATTGCATAGCTGCTGCTAATACTTCGTCGTATGAAACAGCTTCTGCTTTGTAGTAGTTAACTAACGCAAAGTTGTGATATTCCATCACTTCTTTCAGTTTGGTAGCAAACTGCTCTGGGCAGAATAAATCGCCAACACGTAAACCACGACGCGCAACTTTATCTTCGTACGCAGGGCCAATGCCACGACCTGTTGTACCAATTTTGTTGTTACCACGTGCAGCTTCACGCGCCTGATCAAGCGCTACATGATATGGCAGAATTAACGGACAGGCTTCGCTGATCTTCAAACGTTCTTCTACTTTAACACCACGAGCTTTCAGCTCATTCATCTCTTTTAATAGAGCTTCTGGTGAAAGTACAACACCGTTACCGATAATACAGGTTACATTGTCGCGCAAAATACCTGATGGTATTAAATGCAATACGGTTTTTTCACCGTCGATAATTAAAGTATGACCAGCGTTGTGACCACCTTGATATCGAACAACATAACTCGCTTTGTCTGTGAGTAGGTCTACAACCTTACCCTTACCTTCGTCACCCCATTGAGTGCCAAGAACAACTACGTTTTTACCCATAATTCTGTATCATTTCATAAAAGCAGGGCGCGGATTCTACCAATTTGCGCCAGTAAAATCATTAATAAAAGGGAATAAATTATAAGTTTAATTTAACCACTAATTTAGCCACAGAATAATAGTACCAATTAGTAACAAAAAACCACCAATTATACGCATTTGCTGTGCAGGCATTTGTGCCATTTGAATTAAATAGTTACGCCATTTATTCGGAAATAAAAACGGTCCTATACCTTCAATTATTAACACTAACGCAATTAATTTTAACCAAGCCAATTCCATAAGCGCCCTTAGCAAAAAACTTTGGGCGCATTATCCTTTAATTGGCTAGATTTACCAAACTCGGCTTGAACCTGAAGCAAAATTAAATTGCTGAAGTTCAGTCCAAATAAAATCTATCGTGCTTTGATGGTTATCATGCACTAGTTGATGAATGCTATCTGGCACAACAAAATCGCTTGGTGCTTTTTGCTGATACATAGCCATATAAGTGACTAAACTGGCTAGATAGTAGATAGTTACCCGACCATGAGGTGAGTTGTCTTCGTACAAATCACCCACAGGAATATCTTTTAGTGCAGTTTGGGTAAGTAATTTGGCAATGACAGGCCCAACAGGGATCATTTTGACATTTGCATCAGGGCGCGATTGTACGAGTTGATCGTGATAATCCAACCACCAGCGATGGAAACCACCGGATTGATCATTTAATGTTTGTTGGTGATATTCAGCTAATCTTTGTTCTGATGGTGGGAAAGTGCCGCCCATATCAGGCCAATTTTCATAAATGTATACTTGAATACCTGGCTCTTGCGTGCGTAACCAATCAACAATTTCTGTTGTCGCAGACAGCGGTGATTTTTGCTCTGGGTTATCACCATCATAGGGTTCACTTGCTGCTTTATATTGGACAAAATTGGCTGCGGTTAATAACACAGTATTAAAATCTACATCCGCAAAAGTATCGCCGGTATCTTGATCCCACGCGCCTGGCACTTGGTCAAAACCCCATTGAGCATTGGGTGGCAAGTTAGCGTGTTGCAGTAAAAAGCCATATTGACCGCTCACGGAAAAAGTATCACCTGTGTGTACAGCCATTTGGTGCGTCCAATGCGGCACTGTCGTTTCGTCTGTTTCCGTTAAATGCAAAATTAAACTATGACCAAAAATATAGGTTTTTAAGTTTTTATCACCTGTTTGTGGCGGGTCGACCGGGTCTGGTGTTGGATCTACCGGATCTGGCGTAGGTTGCGCATCAGGTGTTGGCTGTGGATCTGGTGTTGGTACAAGATTAGGTACTTGCTCAAAATCCGGTTGTTGATAGCTGTAAGTGCTACTCGCGGTTTGTAAGGCACGTAATTTAGGTGTTTGATTAATATCTTGGCCATAATATTCCATTGTCCCCCAAGCACCGAACTTACTATCTGCTGGGCCTATATGACTGAAAGCAGCAAATATAGAACCACCGGCGGCAAACCAAACTTTGTAGTATTCATCATAAATATTTTGCATCACCTGATGGCGTTGAAAATCAGCCAACTTAGTCATTAACGCTTGGTCATCACAAAATTCTGCACCACATAAAAAGTGCTGACCGCCTTCGTAGGCAATCAGTTCCATTTTGTATTGATTGGCAAGTTGTTTATGCTGCTCTATCCCACCTTTAACTTCATCCGAGTGAATTTGTTCAATAGCAAAATCTTCTAGCTCATCAAAAGAGGAATTAACGATATAATCACGTGATGTTTGGTCGGCTATATGAAAGTCGCCACCAAAATAAGGCGCTATCGCCAAGGCATCAAAACTTTGGTTATGTGGATTAATTGCCGGATCATTTAACGCTTGTAGTGACATTTCGGTACGCGCAGCCCATGAGCCTTGCCCTGCTAATACAGTGATCACTCGATGCGACTCGTCCCCAAACACTTGTTTAAAGGCATTAAAAATTTCTAATGAGCGTTTGGTTTGATAACGTCTTGATGAGGTTTCACCATCACATTCGCCATTGTCTAGTTCAACTCTAGCAACAGAGTCAGCACAAGCGGTTTGGCTTAACCAATGGGTTTGTTCGAACAACCAATTCCACAGTTCGTTGGAATACTCCAAAATAACGTATTTATCATCGTCCAAGGTATCCAATACGATTTGTGCATAAGCTCGAATGTAGTCATCGTCAACTTTATGACCAAAAGTTAACCATGGATGCACATCTAAATGATTGACCATTTGCATCAGTACTTGTGGTGGATGACCAGCAAAATGACTGCCATCACACACATTGCCTGGGCAATCATTGTTGGTGTAATAATTGATTGGCGTGATGTTTTCATCACTTTCGGCAGCATTTCCGTTGGTAAACATCATATCCATTAAACGCACAAACGAAACATCGGCTAAACTCGGCTTAAGCTCATCGTTAAAAGCTTGTGTTTGATAACTAGCTAAGTCGTCTTCATGGATGATTTGTATAGCATGAATTGGATCGTTTATATCAGATTGGCTAATGCGTAAAATTTTGTCTGCACCAGCCTGAGTACCAAAATCATAAACTCTATGACCATCAGCAGGTGTTTGCTGCAAGCTTGCGCCTAAAATTTCGAACTCGCCCGAGCCTGCAAAAAATACATGGTACAAACCTGTGTTGTCACGGCTACCTGCACTAATAGGGGTTTCAACTCTTTGTAATTCATTGGTGCCATTTACTGCAAAAGGTACATGTGTTGGGTAACCATCAGCTCTTTTAGGTATTTGACTGAAATAAATATCGTTTTCCCAGCGAGTACCTGTGCTATCGGCGGTTTTCCACGGATCGGCCGCACGCATTAAATCTTTGTAATATTGACTGGCAGAATAATAAACATCACCACCTAAATTCATACCCATTAAAGATTTGCCAGCAAAAGCTGCAGCAAATTTACCTGCACCAGCATCCACTGGTGGAACAGTTGGATTATCAACCGGCGGGTTATCGCTTGGTGGGGTGTTTGGATCTGGTTGTTGTGTTGTATCCTGCTCGTCAATTTCTACCGAAACGTTACAAGCTGTGAGTCCTAAGCATACTGCTAAAAATGCTGACCTGAATTTCATTGTTTTTTCCTTTACCACTAATTGGAAGCTATTGTGTGTAATTCACCGCCATAAAATGTCTGGCGGCACAATAACTTTGGTAAAAAACAATGATTACAACAAGCTATGATATAAGTTAATGCGAGCTAGCTCACATTAACCCTTTACCTGAAATATTTTTAGTTAACTAGCTCACACTTTATGTCTGTGCTGACGCTGCAACAATTTTGACTGAGCAACTTGTTTATCAGAATCAAGCTCATTCGCCACTGGCATAGACAAAGTCAAGGTAGAGAAATGGCTCTTTAACTTAGACGCAGCATAGTCTTGCTCAATAGCTGCTACAACAGCTTGGTGTTTTTCAGGAAATAACACCTCAGTTGCTTGAGCAAATAACTCATATAAACGTTTTAAGTTTATTTGATGCGTTTGCCCTGTTTGCTCAAATAACCAGTTGGTTAGTGCCATAAATTCATCAAATGGATTCGAGTCCATTAATATAGGCAGCGCATGTTTAAAACGGCCAGAGTTACCGATCATGTCCCAATAACGGGCAAATCGATTAACCAACTGCATAGTTGCAAAGTCAACTCGGTCGGTACTTAAAATATTAAATGGTGGCAATGGGCTAAAACGCAAATCAAAGGTTTCAGTATGGCGAATAATCGGGCTGCCTTTTAAGCGTTTTAAAATACCTAATTGAATTTCTTGTGGGTTACAGGCATATAGTTCATTAAAACTGTCGCGGAAGGATTCAAGCGTTTCGCCCGGCAAACCAAAGATCAAGTCAGCATGAATATGTGCACTGGTATTTTCACGCAACCACTTAAGGTTGTCTTTCGACTTATCATTGTTTTGTTTACGGCTAATATTAGCTTGCACTTGCGGTTCAAAAGTTTGAATACCCACTTCAAATTGCAAACTATCTTCAGGGAATTGCGCTAGAAATTCTTTTAACTTACGCGGCAAGTGATCTGGCACCACTTCAAAATGCAGATATAAATCATCCGTCATTCTATCCAAGAAAAACTGCATAATTTTAATTGAAGTGTTTATGTTCAGATTAAAAGTTCGGTCAATAAACTTAAAATTACGCGCGCCACGTTGATAGAGAATATCCATTTGTTCAAGGAAAGTTTCTAACTCAAAAGGATTGGATGCAGTGTCTAATGACGATAAACAAAACTCACATTTAAATGGACAACCGCGCGAAGCTTCAACATATAACAAACGATTTTTTAAATCTTCATCTGTGTAGTATTGATAAGGCAATTGCAAATCTGCTAACGCGACGGGTTTAGATTTAAGCACTTTTTGCGCAGGTTCAGTGTTATTAATAATGTCTAAACACAATTGATAAAAACTGATATCTGCCGCACCCGTCAAAACATAATCAGCTGATTGAGCAATCACTTGCTGCTCAGTTTCATAACTAACTTCAGGGCCACCTAACACCACTTTAACTTCTGGTGCGATAACTTTAAGCAAACTCACGACATTAGTGGTTTCAACTATGTTCCAAATATAAACACCAAAACCAACTATGTTAGGTTTAGCCGCTAAAATTTGTTCAACAATGTCTATAGGTCTGGTTTGAATAACAAACTCTTGAATTTCGGTATTTGGCTGTAGCTCTTGCATATTGGCATACAAATAGCGCAAACCTAAACTTGCATGAATATATTTAGCATTAATGGTCGCTAAAATAATCTTAGCTTGACTAGGCTGATTGGCTTTAGCTAGAGGACTAGCTTGGTTGCTATCGGCTAAATTTATTTGGCTAATAGCCATTGCTGAGTCGGCGGCTTGCTCGGTCATATCTGTTCTTAACTACACAAAAATCAGCGCGCATTTTAGCCTAAATCGGTCGGAAATAAGAGTATAAAAACAAAAAAGCTGCACAAGGCAGCTTTTTAGAATTAAATCAGTTAACTAAGGTTAGCTGATTATTTAGCGTTGTTCATGTATTTAAAGAAGTCGCCGTCAGGCTTAACCAACATAACATCGTTTTTGCTGTTAAAGCTCTGTTTGTAAGCATCTAAGCTACGTAAGAATGAGAAAAACTCAGGGTTTTGGTTATAAGCATTTGCGTAAATACGCGCTGCTTCTGCATCCCCTTCACCTTTCACCGCACGTAAATTACGCTCAGCGTCTGCAACCATAATGGTAATACGCGCATCAATGTCAGCTTTGATAAACTCAGCTTGTTCTTTACCTTGTGATCTATGCTCAGCTGCAACCGCGTTACGTTCAGCACGCATACGATCATAAATAAAGCTACTCACTTCATCTGGTAGGTTGATTTTCTTAACACGTACGTCAACCACTTCAATACCTAACTCAGCAGCACTTTCTTGCATACCAGTTAAAGCTTTATCCATTAGTTCATCACGCTCACCAGAAACAATTTCCGCAATAGTGCGCGAACCTATTTGGCTACGTAAACCATTACTGAATTTACGATCTAATAAACCTTCAGCATTCGATTTAATACCACTGGTTTTAAGATAATAAGTTTCAAAGTCTTTAATGCGCCACTTCACATAAGAATCAACAATTAAGTCTTTTTTCTCTGAAGTTACAAAACGGTCTGCTTCGCCATCCAAAGTTTGAATACGCGCATCTAAAATACGAACTTTTTCAATTAATGGAATTTTGAAGTGTAAACCTGGCGCGTAAATTACTGTAGTATTTTGGCTATCACGTTTTACTTTACCAAACTGAATAACAATACCACGTTCACCTTCGCCAATAACAAATAGCGACGAATAAACCAATACAAATAAAACAACAATTGTACCGATAATTAAATTTTTCATATTAACGGCCTCCTGCAAAACGGTTGCTATCACGCAAGCCTGATGATTGGCTTGAACTACGTGAAGATGAGGTCACCGGTGGTGAATATTGGCCAGAGTCTAAGCCTGACTGATTATTTTGCTCTTGGTTACGATTTTGCTGTTGTTGCAAAATTTTATCCAAAGGCAAATAAATCATATTGCCGCTGCCTTCTGAATCCAAAACGATTTTGGTGGTATTTGAATATACTTGTTCCATCGTTTCTAGATATAAGCGATCACGCGTTACTTTTGGCGCAGCTTCAAATTCAGGTAAAAGCTTCTCGAATCGAGCAACTTCACCGCGCGCTTCTAAAATGACCCGCTCTTTATAAGCTTTGGCTTCTTCTTCCATACGACGCACTACACCACGAGCTTGTGGCTCACGAGCTTTGGCATATGCTTGTGCTTCTTGGATATAACGATTTTCATCTTCTTGGGCAGCAATTGCATCATCAAAAGCAGGTTTAACTTGCTCTGGTGGACGTGCTGGCAAGAAGTTGACGTCAACAACTTGAATACCTAAGTTGTAACGTTCAATTGTTTCTTCAAGCAATTGCCAAGTTTGTTGGCGAACTTCTTCACGACCTGTGGTTAATACGTTGTCCATAGTTGAATGACCAACAACATAACGCAATGCTGAATCAGTTGCTTGACGTAAACTATATACAGGCTCTGTCACGCTGAATAAGAAGTGACGTGGATTTTCAATACGATATTGAACCTCCATCTCAACAATTACGACGTTTTCATCTTTCGTTAGCATTTTGCCGCTAGACGTTAACGAGGCAACACTTTCAACATTGACCGCAATTACTTTATCAATAAAGGCTGGCTGCCATTGTAGGCCTGGCTCGATAATGCTGTGGAATTGACCAAAACGTAGAACCACGCCTCGCTCAGCTTCTTTAATTGTGGATAAACCTAAATATCCCCAAACAAAGAACAAGATAACCGCCACTAAAATTAACCCTGAGCTGCTAATACCGCCACCCGAGTTATTATTGTTAGAAGCGCTACCACCACCTTTGCCGCCAAAAGATTTTTTTAGCTTGTTCATGGTGTCTTTATATATTTCATCGAGATCTGGTGGTCCTTGATCTTTGCCACCTTTGTTTCCCCACGGGTCTTTGTTGTTACTATTACCCGGTTCATTCCAGGCCATAATGCCACTCCAACTTAATCAATAATAAAATTCTCTAACTGGCCCTGATGTGTTTTGTTCAAACGATTCCAATCTTCGCTCGACATTTTTACATCAACCAGCCAATCACCTAATTCGCTATAAGATTCTTCGACAATACAATCTAGCTGGAAAAACACCCCACGCCATTGCTGTTGAGCCGGCGGAATTGCTAGTTTGTATTCAACCATACTGCGCGCTAAATGTTCAGTTAGCGCTTGTAATAACAGTTCGCAGCCTTCACCTGTACGTGCGGACAACCATACACGTACAATTCGGCCTTCATCATCTCTGTCAATATGCGGCCGCACGTCCTCAAGTTGGTCTATTTTGTTGTAAACCAATATTTGGGTAATGTCGTCAGCTTCAATTTCTTCAAGAACCTTATTAACCGCACCAATATTTTCCGCTCTACGCTCGTCCGCCGCATCTATTACATGCAGCTGAATATCCGCATCTCGCGTTTCTTGTAAAGTTGCTTTAAAAGCTGCAACTAGATCATGGGGGAGATGCCTAATAAAACCAACCGTATCGGCTAAAATACTATCGCCAACTTCTTCTAACGTTATTTTACGTAAAGTTGGATCAAGTGTTGCGAACAATTGATCCGCCGCATACACGTCAGATTCAGTTAAACGATTAAACAGGGTAGATTTTCCGGCGTTGGTATATCCAACCAAAGAAATAGTTGGTAATGCGGAACGTTTACGCGCTCGTCGCCCCTGATCACGTTGCTTAGCTACTTTTTCGAGACGTCTCTCAATGTTTTTGATACGTCCACGAATTAAGCGTCGGTCGGTTTCTAACTGGGTTTCACCCGGCCCACGTAAACCTATACCACCTTTTTGCCGCTCTAAGTGAGTCCAACCGCGTATTAGCCTAGTCGAAATATGTTTCAACTGTGCCAATTCAACTTGCAAATTACCTTCGTGGGTACGAGCTCGTTGGGCAAAAATATCTAGGATTAACGTAGTGCGATCTAAAACGCGGCACTTCACCAGAGCTTCAACATTTTTCTCTTGTGAGGGGCTTAATGCATGATTAAAAATCACCACATTAGCTTCTAATGCCACAACAGCTTGCTGAATTTCTTCAGCTTTGCCACTACCAACAAAAAATTTGGGATCAGGTTTAGAACGGGCAGCAGTCACCACTGCCAAAGTATTTACTCCAGCAGAGGAGGCTAACAACTTGAGTTCTTCTAAATCTTCTCTTGCGACTTCGTCGTCTAAATCAACATGAACTAAGATGGCCTGGTCGCCTGCTTTATATCTATCAAACAAGCAGAAACCCTCTTAATTTAAAAATGTTATTCAACTTCTGATTCGTTAAAATTCGCTTGTGCATTTGGATTAGTCTGGAATGGACGCGCAGGCACCACAGTCGAGATCGCATGTTTATAAACCATCTGGCTAACTGTATTTTTTAGCAAGATAACAAACTGATCAAATGATTCGACTTGCCCCTGTAATTTGATCCCATTTACCAAATAAATTGATACAGGAATTCTTTCTCTTCTTAACGCATTTAAAAACGGGTCTTGTAATGATTGTCCTTTGGCCATGTTCGGCTCCTTATTATTTTATTATTAATAAGTATTTTAGTGTTTAACTTAGTACTAAACTAGCGCTATTTCAATTAATTAACGAAATAGTTTTTTCTATCAACCCTGATTGTTCACTGTCTAACCAGTTTATTTGTGGCCAATTACGCAACCACGTCATCTGCCGTTTTGCTAATTGACGTGTAGCAACTGTGCCACGGAACACCATTTCATCATATTCTATTTTTTTTGCAAGGTAATCCCACATTTGTCTGTAGCCCACACAGCGTATAGAAGGCAAATCTTCGTGCAAATCACCTCTTTCAAACATTTTTATAACTTCTTGTTCAAAACCTTGTTGTAACATTAACTTAAATCTATGTTCAATTCGTTGGTGCAAAACCTCTCGACTATTAGGGGCAATTGCGAACTGAGTCACTTTATACGGGAATGCTTGGCCTTTGTCTTCAGTTAATTCTGTCATGGTTTTACCACTAATGCGATAAACCTCTAAAGCGCGATTAATCCTTTGTGGATCGTTCGGATGAATTCGCTCAGCCGCCACAGGATCTATTTCAGCAAGTTGCTGATGCATCACTTGCCAACCGACCTTGTCAGCTTCGGCGGCCAGCTCAGCTCGAACTTTCTCATCCGCCGCTGGTAACTCAGATAAACCTTCCAATAAAGCTTTAAAATACAGCATAGTACCGCCAACTAAAACTGGCAATTTATTACGACCGTGAATTTGCTCAATTAGTTTCAATGCATCTTTGCGAAAATCAGCAGCTGAGTAACTTTCTGCAGGATCTAAAAAATCAATTAAATGATGCGGTGCAACCGCTTGTTCTTCTGCAGTAGGTTTGGCACTACCAATATCCATACCTTTGTACACCAAAGCTGAATCGACACTGATAATCTCAATTGGAAAATGTTTGGCAAGTTCGAGTGCCAAGGCTGTTTTGCCAGAAGCCGTTGGCCCCATTATAAAAATAGCTTGTGTTTCAAGCTGCTGCATTTGTACTCTCAAAATAATTTATTTAAATCTATTTGTTGGCAATGATTAGCCATCCAACTATTAAACTCGACTGGCGCTTGATTTTGCCAACTGCTAAGCCAAGTTTTATTTAAATCAGCTTTATGCTGAATTTGTTTAACCACAGCTCGAATAAAACTTTGCTGAATGGCTACATCTTCAATATTCGATGCTTTACCGACTATTTCAACCCAAGTTGCAAATAAATTGGCTAAATCTATGTTGCTCAGTATAGAAGGGATTTGGGTGATCACCAATGTGCTCTCTTTTAACCAGCGCCAAGCAAAACCTAAATGCTTTAGCCAATCAGCTTGGCTATCAAATAGATTTTTGTCGCTATTGGTTAACTTAAGCGACACTGGCACAAGTAAAGGTTTAGTCACAGCACTTTGCCCTTGTGGGAACAATTTATAACAAACAGCTTGCTGTAAAACGGCTTGATAATTCGCTGCATATAAAGATTGCTGATTGGTAAATACCAACCAATTCTGCTGAATACAGTCGACCAACTTCCACTCAGTTGTCGTCTGAGTTGTTGCTTCATTTGTATCTGTGAATGTTTGATTCTCTGTCACACTCACTGGCGCAACTAACTGCGCGTAATTTTCCATCATGCGCTCTTGTACTTTGGCAGCTGGCACAGAATAACTATTATTGTGTTTTTGCTGAAACGAAGTTGGCCGCTGTTGGCCTGGAAATAGCTGAGTTGCTAGACCGGATAATTCAACGCCAGTACTTGTTTGACTGTTTGGGTAATTGCTGTGCTTGTCTGCTAGAGGTTCTGTGATTGGCGACTGTGCGCGTTCAAAATCAGTGCTTGATGCAAAAACATCATCACTGTTGTTTTGTTCTGCCGTTGGCACGCTAGCCAATGGCTGCGCTTGTTCTTGCCAAATTTGCTGCTGACTCTCATGCAAAGCTTTATGCAAAGTTTGATAAACAAAATCATGCACAAGGCGCGCTTGGTGAAAACGCACTTCGTGTTTAGCCGGATGCACATTTACATCAACCTGTTTTGGATCTATCGTCAAATACAAGACATAAGCTGGGTACATATCACTTGGCAGCGAGTCTTCATAGGCTTGGCGAATTGCGTGATTAATCAGCTTGTCACGCATCATGCGACCATTGATATAACAATACTGCATATCGTTTTGGTTACGTGCAGCTTGCGGCAAACCTAACCAGCCTGACACTTTTATGTCTTGGTAATCACTCTGAATATACACAGAGCCTTCAGTAAAGTTTCGCCCACAAATAGCTTGAATACGTGCATCGGCATTATTTTGATTAGCCACTCTATAACTGCGCTGCAAAGCACCGTTGTGAGTTAATTTAATTTGCACATCAAATCGACTCAATGCAATCCGTCTCACCACTTCGTCTATATGCTGGTATTCGGTTTTATCTGAGCGTAAAAAGCGTCGTCTTGCGGGTGTATTAAAAAATAAATCAGCCACTTCAACACAAGTGCCGTCGGGATGCGCAGCGGGTTGCAAACTCACTTGCATGTCGCGCCCTTCCGCAATGGCCGCCCAAGCTTCAGCTTGGTCGGCAGGTTTAGAAGTTAAAGTTAACCTTGATACTGAGCTAATACTCGCGAGCGCTTCACCACGAAAACCTAAACTTAAAATTTGCTCTAAATCTTCTAAACTCGTCACTTTTGATGTTGCATGGCGACTGAGCGCTAACATCAGCTCTTCTTTAGCTATGCCTTTGCCATTGTCACGAATGCGCATTAATTGGCTGCCACCACGTTCGATATCTATGTCTATTTTTGTTGCGCCCGCATCTAAGCTATTTTCAACTAGCTCTTTAATTACCGATGCAGGCCGCTCGACTACTTCACCGGCAGCAATTTGGTTAGCCAACTGGGGCGATAAAATTTGAATGGGCATTATGATTGTGGAATTTTTAGCGTTTGACCGATACGTAACATATCAGATTTAAGTTGATTCACTTGTCTAAGCGCTGACACTGAAGTTGAATATCTTTTGGCGATTACAGATAAAGATTCACCTTTCGCCACTATATGATCTGTGCTGCGATACATAGACGCATATAAAGTGCCTTCTGGTGGATACTTTCTAAAATGGTTCTTAATTGCTTTAGCAATAGCTGCAGACAACTTCTGTTGATGATCTCTTTGATTAAGTTTGCGCTCTTCAGTTGGATTAGAAATAAAACCTGTTTCTATCAATAAAGATGGGATATCTGGTGACTTCAACACACCCAAACTGGCTGTTTGTGGCGTTTTTTTATGCATATAAGTGACTTTACTTAGCTGATTGACCATTTCTTGGCTGAGTGCGTAGCTTGTTGTGATTGAATGATCCATCGACATATCTAATAAAGCTTTGGCTAAATATTTCTCGTTTTGTGTATCAACAATTATTTCGCCAGCGCCACCTAACAATTCACCATGTTGTTCTGTTTGTTCTATCCAGCGACCAATTTCAGTATTTGCACGGCGTAATGACAACATCCATACAGAGGCCCCTTTAGGCTGCGGGCTAGTAAATGCATCGGCGTGAATAGAAATTAATAAATCGGCTTTATGTTTACGCGCTATCACTGAACGTTTATTTACATCAACATAATAATCGCCGGTACGCACCATGTAAGCGGCTAATCCCTTTTCGGCATTAATTAAGTTGGTGACTTTTTGTGAAATTTGATAAGTAACTTTCTTTTCGTACAAACCTGAAGGGCCAATAGACCCCGGATCTTCACCACCGTGCCCTGCATCGACCGCAATTATTATATCTCTATCACCAATAGACAAAGCCTCTTTTTTAGCCGTTTGTTCGGTTTTTTGGCTATTGTCGGTTAAATCAACCACTAAACGATTGCCATAATTACCGATTGGCTTGAGTGAAAAAATGCCAGCTTGCAAAGCTTTGGTTAAATCTAATACGACACGTTGTGAGTTGGCATATTCGGGTTTGCTATAACGCACACGTTTGATTAAATCACCTTTGATAAAGGTTTTGCCTAAATCAAACTTCTTATTAGTATCGCGTAAATCAATAACTAATCTATGCGGGTTTTGCAGGAAAAAATAACTGTACTGAGGTTTGTCGGCTAAGTCGAATACCACACGAGTACTATCGGGGGAAGGCCAAATACGCACACTTTCAATTTGGTTGGCGGCAAAACTCTTAGGCGTAAATATAAACACCAAGAGTAACACCAGCAAACTAGATATTTTTTTATTGAATGTATGCATACTTGTATCTAATTAGATTAAGCTAATTGCTCAACAATTTTTTGCCCAATTGCGGTTAAACCAACAATCTCTGCCGAACGCTGTTCATTTTTATGTTCAATATTAATCTGAATATCAGCAGATGCCAACCAACCTTGACCTTTATCTGGCCATTCAACTAAACAAATGCTTGATTGAGTAAAATACTCTTCAATACCGATAAATTCTAGCTCTTGTGGATCAGCCAAACGGTACAAATCAAAATGATAAATTGAGACATCGGCCAATTCATAAGGTTCAACTAAGGTATAAGTGGGCGATTTAACATTGCCCGTATAACCAAAACCTTGAATTAATCCACGCGAAAACGTGGTTTTACCTGCGCCTAAATCACCAATTAAATAAACCACACAAGGTGCGGAAATTAGCGCCGCAAGTTGTTTGCCAAGCGCAACGGTTGCATCAGCGTCGGCTAAATCAATTTGATAACTTTGCATATTCTAAATCTTACTAACTTAAATCAAGGTTTACTTGGATTAATAACTTCACGCACATATGGCAATAAATCGCTGGCGATCATACCACGTTCACCTTGTTTTGCCGCTAAATCTCCGGCTTTTGCATGAATATTTACCGCAAGTTCTGCGGCTAAGTCAGTTGCATAACCTTGCGCTAACATGGCTGCACATATGCCTGCGAGTAAATCGCCCATGCCTGCAGTTGCCATACCAGGGTTACCGGCGCGGCAAACTTTTATGCCTTGTTGATTTGCAATTAAGCTGCCGCAACCTTTGAGTATTACAGCGCCCGAAAATTGTGCTTGTAATTCAGTTGCAGCTGCGTATCTATTATGCTGAATATGATTGGTACTTTGTTTAAGTAAACGTGCAGCTTCTGTTGGATGTGGCGTTAAAATCCAATTTTTCTTTTTGTATTTATGCTCGGCCAACCAATTTAAACCATCAGCATCGACCACAGTTGGTTTGTCACTCTCCACAACTAACTGCATCAAGCCATTTGCCCAACCTGTTTTGCCAAGGCCAGGGCCAATTAAAATAACCTCGGCTTGTTCAAGTAAAGTTTTAACCTCTGAGCTAACACCATTAACACCGCGTACCATAAGCTCAGGGCGGCCATTTGCAACCAGCATCACATTTTCAGGATGAGTTAACACTGTTACTTTACCCGCACCACAGCGCAAAGCAGCTTCGCCAGCTAAACGAATAGCGCCGGCCATACCTTTGTCGCCACCTATACACAAGACATGGCCAAAACTGCCTTTATGGCTGTTGCGTTTACGCGCTGGTAGTGCAGTTTTTAATTGATTCCAATCACTTAATTGATAATAAGCTTGGTTTAACTGCTCAATTTGTTGCTGGCAGCCAAGTGATGCGTAGTGAATAAGCCCACAATAATCCGCTGCATCATGAGTAAATAAACCGGGTTTTAATGCCAAAAAGGTTACTGTGTGCTGCGCTTGAATCGCATTTATATCTGCCTCACCAGTTAAGCCATTTAAGCCACTTGGAATATCGGCACTAATAATTAACCGGCTAGTTTGATTGGCTTGTTGAAAAATACCCGCCCACTCTGCCGATAAACTGCCGCTAAAACCTGTGCCTAATACACAATCAACCAGTAGATCAAATTCGCTAAAATCAGCCTCACTTGCGTTTAACTGGTTTAAGCTATTGAGTTTACTTTTATCTAAGGCAAATAATTCAGCCTGTGCTTGCGCTGCTTCGCCTTTATATTCGGAGCAGTTCGGCATGCTGATTAGCGTTACCCGCCAGCCAGCTTCAAGGGCAAGTGTAGCTACAACTAAACCATCACCGGCGTTATTGCCTTTGCCTAACAAAATGCCGATATGCGCTGACTGCTCAAACGTGGTTTCGACCAATTCAAATATGGCACGCCCAGCTTTTTGCATAAGTTGAAATAAGGATAAATTATTTAGTTCAGCGGCTTTAGCTTCAGTGCTGCGAACTTGTTCAGGCGTATATAAATTTGATGGCCAATGGCGAATGCTAGATAGCTTCATAAAGATAGCTTCGTAAAAATGGGTTATTTATAATTGTTGCTGTCTATTCTATGCCAATTTAACGTAAAATAACCAGCTATCAAGTTTTGTTAACTAGCGAATTATGCCTTTATCTGATCAACAACTCGTAGAGCTTGCACAAAATATCAAACAATGGGCAACCGAGTTGGGTTTTACCTATGTGGGCATAAGTGATTTAGATCTTACCGAGCACGAACAACCGCTATTAGATTGGCTAGACAAAAACTACCATGGTGAAATGGATTATATGCACAACCATGGTTTATTGCGTGCCCGCCCTACCGAGTTACACCCAGGTTCTGTGCGCTCCATTTGTATCGGCATGGATTATTTACCACAATCAGCCAAGTTTGCTAAAACTCTAAAAGATAACAATAAAGGTTATATCAGCCGTTACTCACTTGGTCGTGACTACCACAAACTGATTCGCAATAAACTCAAACAACTTGGACAAAAAATTGAACAACAAACCGAGTTGAATACAGGTTTTCGCCCTTTTGTGGATTCGGCACCTATTTTAGAAAGACCACTTGCAGAGAAAGCAGGTATTGGCTGGACAGGCAAACACACATTAATACTGAATGAAACTGGCGGCAGTTGGTTCTTTTTAGGTGAATTATTAATTAATTTACCATTACCAACAGATAAACCGGTTGAAGATAAATGTGGAAATTGTGTGGCTTGCATGACCATATGCCCAACCCAAGCGATAGTCGCCCCATATGAAGTAGACGCCAGGCGCTGCATTTCCTATTTAACCATTGAGAAAAAAGGCTCAATTCCTGAAGAATTCCGCCAAGCCATAGGTAACCGCATTTATGGCTGTGACGATTGCCAACTTGTCTGCCCGTGGAACCGCTTTGCTAGTTTAACAGCTGAAGATGATTTTCAGGCCAGACACAATTTAGACTCAAGTGATTTAATTGAATTATGGAACTGGCAAGAACATGACTTTTTAACTAAGTTACAAGGCAGTGCCATCAGACGTATAGGTTACGAATATTGGCTAAGAAATATAGCCATAGCCCTTGGTAACGCGCCAGCAAGTATAGAGATTATTCAGCAACTACAACATAAACTAGGCACAGTTTCTGAGTTAGTTGATGAACATATTAGTTGGGCACTCGAACAACAGCAGCAGAAAATGACTGATGTGACGTTAGATGCAGGCTTAGATAAAAAAACACAAAGGTTAGTGCGTGTGGTTGAGAAAGGCTTGATGAGAGATGCATAGAACTCTGCACGCCTTCTCTCATCAAAGAAAAATCATACGAAAACAGCGTGTTTGGCTAGTTTAACTCGACTTTTTTAAACAGTATTGCCGCAAACACTCAGCTAATTTTTCCATATCTAATGGCTTAGCTAAATGAGCACTAAACCCGACTTCAGCTGCTCTAGCTTTGTCTGCCGGCATCACATCTGCGGTTAACGCAATAATAGGTAAATCTTGATAATTTTTCATTTGCCGAATTGTCGCCGTAGCTTCATAACCATCCATTACTGGCATTTGGCAATCCATCAACACCAAATCAAAATCCTGTTGTTGAATAGCTGCTATAGCTTGTTCACCGTCAGCAACTATAGTGACATTACAAGCAAAAGTTTTCAGCATTTCTTCAATTACCAATTGGTTTATCTGATTGTCTTCTGCGACCAATATCTGCGCATCCGACAAATCTAACGCTTTAGGTTTAGCGATTGATTCTGGCGCACTTGTACTTGTTTCGACCGCGATTTGCACCTTAAAAGTTGAACCTTTACCTTTGACACTAGTGACTTGAATGTCTCCGCCCATCAATTGGGCTAGTTCTTTAGAAATGGCTAAGCCCAAACCTGTACCACCAAATTTGCGTGAAGTAGAAACATCCGCTTGGACAAAAGCATCAAAAATGGCGCTTTGCTCTTGCACTGACATACCTATGCCACTGTCTATCAGATCAATAAGTAAAAACGCCTGTTGGCTGTCGCTGGTTTGCAGATTAACCTGCAAGTTAACTTCACCACTTTGGGTGAACTTAAACGCATTGCCACACAGATTAATCAATATTTGTTCAATGCGCACACTATCACCGACATACCAGAGTTTTTCCGGCAATTGATTATCTATTTTCCAAGTTAACTGTTTTGCATGTGCACTTGACTCAAACATAATTTGAATGCGCTCTAGCAGCAAGTTCATATCAAACAAAGTGTGCTCAATAACAAGTTTGTTCGATTCAATTTTAGCGATATCTAAAATATCGTTGACCAAACTCAACAAGGTTTTTGATGACTGCTCAATTTTGTCGATATAACCGCTGATTTCTTGGTAACTATTAGTTTGTTGCGCCAATTGCGACAAACCAATAACCGCATTCAGTGGCGTACGGATTTCATGACTCATATTTGCTAAAAAACGGCTTTTAGCTAAGTTGGCTTGATCGGATTGCTCTTTAGCTTGTTTAAGCGACTCGGTACGTTCATTAACTAATCGATTCAACAAATGGGTTCGACTATGCATGCTTAATACTAATGTCATAACAAACGCGACAATCACCAGTTGTGCAACCAATAAAATCAGGGAGATTTGATTAAAATAGTGATTGATAAATTCAGGTTTAACTTGCAAATACAATAACCAAGTTTGCCCGGCTTGAGTAAATTTCTGCACAACAACTTGTGGCTGGGCAGCTAAACTAACTTGCCTGTGGCCACTGTTACCATAAATGACTGCATTGTTATCCCCTGCAGTTAGCTCAAAAGTGAACATAGCTAAATGTTCGGCGCTAATTGCATGCTCCACCACTTGTTCGACAGTAAACACCCCAGTAGCGTAACCTAACAGGCGCTTTTGATAAAAGGTATCACTACTTTGCTCGGCAATCAGTTTATACACAGGGGCAAATAACAAGTATGCGGGTTGCTGCTCAGTTGATTGTACCAATTGAATAATAGGTGTTGCTCTAGCGCTAGAGCTTTGTGCACTGGCTGCTAAAGTTAATTTACGTTCTTGATTCGAATTAACGTTAAAGCCTAACGCTTGTTTATTGTCGGCAATTGGCACCACGTATTTTACCACTACAAGTGGATCTGTTGGTTTTAGTGGTGCACCTTTTATCTCTACGGGAAATTCATATTCATTGCGCCACAAGCCAACAAACCGAGTAAGCAACTCTTGCGATACGACTGGGTTCCACGACAATGCCTTTATTGAAGGGTTTTCAGCTAAGATAGGTTGGACATATTGCTCAAACTGCTCTCTATCTAACATAGGCGTTTGTTCAATAAAATTAGCAATAGCTTGGATGTTAACTAGGCTTTTATTGATTTGCCGATGCAAACTATTTTCGATAACTTGCAGTTCTTTTTCGACAATAAATTCAGCGCTATTTTTATTGTTAAAAGAAAAAATCATAGTAATAGCCAACACAGCGACAAACAGCGCCATGGCGGTAATAACTACAAAAGATGCTTGGTTAGACTGGCCATTATTAACAGAGGGTTTGCGCAACAAGGCTAATACAAAAGGCGTTGCCAGCAGCACACCAATTGAATCACCAACCCACCAAAATAATACATTCGACCAGTGATTATCAACACTATAGTTGGGATTAAACAAACTGAGTGAGTAGACACCTATATTGGCTGATATTAAACAGATGACGATGCCGATGACAAATACAAACATTAGTGCGTATCTATCAGATTTAAGCGCTAAAATATCACCGACACATTTGCGCAATACAAAAGCGCCTACCGCCGCCTGCAAGGTAGACCCAGCACCTATCATAACAAGCTGTTTTAGCAAATCGCCGTGAAATAAAGACCAATCTAAATTGCCCTGCGAAAACAAATTAAAACAAACAGAACTAATGAAAACTGCCGGAAAAAAGCGCCACCACCATAAATAACAACCGACTAACGCAAAACCTGCTGGCAACCATATAGGGACAACTTGCGTTTGCGCAGAAATGTTGGATAAAAGCTCACCACTAAAATAATAGGCTGCGGCTAGTGCGAAATAGATCCAATTTGCTCTGTTATATTGGGGTAAACAGTTGTGCAAGCAGATGTCCTTTTAAACTTTATTGTTTTTTAAAGCTTTACGTATACAACAGAGTTTAGCTGGGAATTGTGAAAATGGCAGGAATTTAGCAGCTAGGGCCTGTTGATCTTTCGAGTACAATTTTGCAGCAGTTTGTTTGGTATTTGTACAAGGCATAGCGATTGAAGTGTAGTGGGCTACATAAATGAGCTATAACGCAGTAGAAATGCCAAACAAACGCTGCCTTTCAGGCTCGTCCTAAATGCTTTTTACTCTTTGTTGCAGCATTTCGACTTAATCCATTAGGCCTTCAATGCTGCGCCTCGATAAAAAAGCATTTAGTTAGAACAAAATTTGTCCACGAAAGATCAACAGGCCCTAGTAATCGAGGAAATGATTTTCCTCGATTACTCGACAATCAGAGATATTAGCTGCGTAGTGATTTTTCACCACGAGATAAGCCAGTTACCCCAGTGCGTGATACTTCTAATATTTCAGATTCTGTACGAATAGCTTCGATAAAAGCATCTAACTTAGCGGTTGTCCCGGCAAGTTGAATAACAAAAGTTGATGAGGTGACATCTACAATTTGTGCACGGAAAATGTCGCTTAAGCCTTTCATTTCGATACGGTCTTCGCTGCTTTCCGCTTTTACTTTAATCAACATAAGTTCGCGCTCAATATGTTCACCTTCGGTGATATCTTGAACCTTTAACACATCAACAAGCTTATTTACTTGTTTGGTAATTTGTTCAATAACTCGGTTATCACCAGTAGTGGTCACAGTTAAACGCGATAAGGTTTCATCATCAGTTGGTGCAACGGTTAAATTTTCAATGTTGTAACCACGCTGTGAAAACAAACCTACAATACGTGATAAAGCACCCGGTTCATTTTCTAATAAGACGGATAAAATTCTGCGCATTATTTAGACTCCGGTTTGCTTAATAACATATCATCCATAGCACCATATTTAACTTGCATTGGATATACGTGTTCGTTTTGGTCAACTAAAATGTCCATAAAGACTAACTTGTCTTTCATCGCAAAACATTTTTCCATCGCTTCGTCTAATTCTGCAGGATCGGATACGCGAATACCCACATGGCCGTATGCTTCTACCAACTTAACAAAATCAGGTAGAGATTCCATATATGAATGGCTATGACGACCACCATAAATTAAATCTTGCCATTGGCGCACCATACCTAATGCTTGGTTGTTCAATGAAATAATTTTCACTGGAATGCCATATTGCATACAAGTAGATAGCTCTTGAATATTCATTTGAATACTACCGTCACCAGTAATACACACAGAAACCGAATCAGGTAGCGCGACTTTAACACCCATAGCAGCTGGGAAACCAAAGCCCATAGTGCCTAAACCACCAGAGTTGATCCAACGGCGCGGTTTAGCAAATGGATAATACAAAGCGCCAAACATTTGGTGCTGACCTACGTCAGATGAAACATAAGCTTCACCTTTAGTTGCTTTGTATAAACTTTCAATAACTTGTTGTGGTTTGATGACTTTGTCTGATTTTGCATAAGCCAAACAGTTTTGACCACGCCATTCTTCAATTTGCTTCCACCATGCAGCAAGTGCTTGAGCGTCTGTACTTTCGCCAGAAGCATCTAACATTTCAGTCATATCAGCTAATACTTGATCAACAGAACCAACAATTGGCACATGCGCTGAAACAGTTTTAGAAATTGAAGTAGGGTCGATATCAACATGTAAAATAGTCGCGTTTGGACAGAATTTTTGCACATTGTTAGTTACACGGTCATCAAAACGCGCACCCAGGGCAAAAATAACATCTGAATTGTGCATGGTTTTGTTGGCTTCAACCGTGCCATGCATACCTAACATACCAACACATTGTTTATGTGTGCCTGGGAATGCACCTAAACCCATTAATGTATTAGTTACAGGTAAGTTTAAACGCTCGGCAAACGCAGTAATTAAGTCGCTACAGTTAGCTGCGATTGCACCACCACCTATGTATAACACAGGCTGTTTAGCTTCTAATAAAGTTTGTAAGGCTTTTTTGATTTGACCTTTATGCCCTTTTACATTTGGGTTGTAAGAGCGCATTTGCACTGAATCAGGAAAAACATATGGGTGTTTTTCTTTTGGATTAACTATGTCTTTTGGCAAATCAACAACCACTGGGCCTGGACGGCCAGTCGCTGCTATGTGGTAGGCTTTAGCTATAGTTGCAGGAATGTCTTCGGCTTTTTTCACTAAAAAGCTGTGTTTAACCACAGGGCGAGAGCAACCAACCATGTCACATTCTTGGAACGCATCTTCACCAATGACACTAGTAGGCACCTGACCAGACAAAATCACCATAGGGATAGAGTCCATGTACGCAGTTGCAATACCTGTAATTGTATTAGTTGCACCTGGGCCAGAAGTTACTAACACAGTACCAACTTCACCGGTTGCACGCGCATAACCGTCAGCCATATGTGCTGCAGCCTGTTCGTGACGTACCAAAAGATGCTCTATGCCTTCAGCTTCAAACAAAGCATCGTAAATATCTAGCACCGCACCACCTGGATAACCAAAAATGTGTTTAACCCCTAATTGGGTAAGTGCGCGAACAACCATTTCCGCACCAGACATCATTTCCACGATAGTTTTCCCCTAATTCAAAAAATTGCCGCAAGGATACCAATTTAATTGGTTTTTAAAAAGTATAACGCCTTGCTTAAACTAAATTATTCGCAAGTTTCTGCAGACGTTGCTCAGCTATAGCTAAGGTTTGTAATTTTTGTTGCTCTGATTGTTGTGTCCAACTGGTAATTTCTTTGATTGAACGACCACAACCTAAACATATGTCGTGTTGGTCTAAACAACAGTTTCGAACACAAGGCGAGCGGATTAACAGTGGATTATTTTGTTCAACTGAATGCATGTCATTAACTTTTCATAAAACTTGGCTAAAGTAACCCAAGATTGATTCCTTAGTAAAACATCTAGTTCTTTAAATAAAGCAGGTTTTACCGTAATTGCCAATTTGACTTGAGCGTCGTATTTATGCAACCAGCCGTTTATTGTGAAATATCCGAAATAATTAATAGTGCTAACGTCAGCAGCCAACTGCAACCTATATACAACTTAGCAACAAACAGTGTATTGGGTTACGAAGCTTTGGTTAGAGGACCTGAGAATAGCCTATTACACAGCCCATATCATTTATTTAAAGCAGCAGACGCATATAAGCTAACAACAGCACTAGAAACGCTTTGCATAAAAAAAGCGATCGAAAAATTTAGTTTATTGGATTTACCCGGCAAATTATTTATTAATGTAACACCTAATTATGTAGCAACTCAGCTGAATAATGCCAACTGGTTGATGCACTTGCTAAAAAAACAAGGCATTTCCCCCAATAGACTTGTAATTGAGTTAACTGAACAATCTCGTGCTGACGATATTGATCAGTTAAAAACTGCACTAAAACGCCTTAAAACCTTTGATATTCAATTTGCGATCGACGATTTAGGCGCTGGTTACTCAGGCTTGATTCAATGGAGCGAAATGCAACCTGACATAATAAAATTAGACCGACATTTTGTGCATAATTGCCACCAACAAACACATAAACAACACTTTTTGCGAGCATTATTGGAACTTGCAAATAGTACCAATGCGCTAACTATTGTTGAAGGCATAGAAAACCAAGCTGAGCTTGAGTGCATCTACAATTTAGGTTTTAATTTTGCGCAAGGTTTTTACCTTGGTAAACCGACTGCAACACCCACTATTGCCACACCAAATGTAATTAAAAGTTTGATCAGCGATGCTATTTCTCAACTTATTCAACAAGCTGAACAAAGCAGCCAACGACTGTTAAATTAATTCTGCTTATGCTTAATTGAACGTCCCGGCTTTTCTTCCAATGGCTTCTCTGGCCAGCGATGTTTTGGATAGCGCCCGCGCATCTCTTTAGCCACATCAAAATAAGAACTGCGCCAAAAATTAGCCAGATCACTGGTAGTTTGAATCGGTCTGCGCGCAGGTGACAACAATTCAAACCTCAGTGGCACTTGACCATTAGCGAGTTTGGGCGATTCAAGCTGACCAAACATTTCTTGCAAAATAACCGACACGGTTGGCCCTTGCGCCTCGTCATAGATAATCGGTACAGTTTTTCCGCTCGGCGTTTGATAACTCTCAGGCGCGTGTTGTTGTAATAATTGCTGTTGCTCCCAAGTTAAATTCGCCACCAGCAAATCAAAAATATCAAACTGTTTGAGCTGCTTGATACTGGTTATTTTGTTGATATACGGCAGCAGCCAATTGTCTATTTGCTCAATTAAATATTCAGACGATATTGGCGGAAACTCATCTGACAATCCGGCTAACCACTGTGCTCTTTGCAACCAAGCTTGGCAGCGATTTGTCCAGTTTAAAAAAGTTAAGCCTTGGGTTTGCACTATGTCTTTTACACAGCTACTAAACTCATCCGCTGGTATTTGACTTAAATTTTGTTCAGATAAAACAATCGCGCCATAACGCTTAGTGCGTCGGCCAATTACCGCTTCTTTTTTATCATCTAATCGGTAATGGCTTTGTTCAACCAACTTATCTGTTAGCACGCTGTCAATTTGAGCTTGTGATATTTGCCCACAAACAAAAATTACCCCATCTTTATTTTTACCATCACAGTCACATACAACCAACCAAGTTTGCCCTAACATGGCATCTGATTCACGCAAACTAACACCACGGCCATTGGCTAATAAATATGTATTTGCGCTATTAGTTGTACCGCGTAATTTGGCTAATCTGTCTGGGTAAGCGTGCAACAATAATAAACCTGCGTATTGCTGGATTTCCGCTAAGGTCAACTTACTTACATCCAACTTCGTCGAGAGTTTTTGTGCAAAAGCACGCGCTAAGGTTAATACCTGACTAACGGTATTTTGGTTAAACCTCACACTCGCTCGTGCTGCTTGTTTATCTTGCGCATAATCAATTAACAATAACAACCTTTGGCTAATATCAGACGAATCAGCATTGATTAAAATATCGCGTTCCGACAACAGCGCTGCCAATAAACAACCTATGTTTTTTTCAATATCCGACTGACATCGTAATAACATACTGGCTAATCTTGGCTCTAAGCCAAAAGTTAACGCTTGCCGGCCTTGCGCGGTGATTTTGTTGTTTTTATCAAGCAAATTTAGCTGTTGATTTAGCTCGCAGGCTAATTGATAGTGCAATTTAGGTGGTGGTGTTAACCAGTTTACATCGGCAAAATCAGTTATGCCCCAAGCAGCCAATTCTAAAACTAGGTTGGCTAAATCTGTACAAGCGACTTCTTCACTTTGAAATTCAGCTAATGCATGTTGCTCAGCTTCGCTCCACAAACGAATACACCTACCCGCCTGTACACGCCCTGCCCGGCCAGCTCTTTGTTTAGCCGACGCTTTGGAGATATGCCCAGTATCTAAACGAGATAAACCACTTTTAGCATCATAAGTTAAAACTTTTTCTAAACCAGAATCGATAACAGCGGTTATACCTTCAATCGTTAAACTAGTTTCAGCAATATTAGTTGCAAAAATAACTCGCCGCGCTTTGGATGTTGTTGGCTTTCTAAGGACTAATTCTTGCTGTGCGAGTGGCAATGCGCCGTACAAAGGTAGTAACTCAACTGCTTGCTCTAACTTTTCTGTGGCTAACTGGATGCAGCGTTTAATGTCAGCTTGGCCTGGTAAAAAGACCAAAACATCACCAGTAGAATCTGTTAAAACATATTGTAGTTGTTTGACCACATGCTCAGCCAAGTAGCCACTTGCTTTACCAGCATATGCCAGCTCAACCGGAAAAATTCGTCCTGCCACTTGCATAACAGGTGCATCACCTAAATAAGCAGAAATTTGCGCAGTATCTATGGTTGCTGACATAACCAAGAGTTTTAAATCATCGCGATAAGCTTCTTGTACTTCAAGCGCCAACATTAACGCTAAATCAGCATGTATTGAGCGCTCGTGAAACTCGTCAAAAATAATTAATCCTATGTCGGCAAGCTCAGGATCGTTTTGCAATCTTCTGGTTAATACACCTTCGGTGACAATTTCTAAACGAGTGTGCTGTGAAATTTTGTGCTCGTTACGCACCTGATAACCAACCGTCTGCCCAACCTTTTCGCCCAATTGGCTCGATAGGTAATACGCAATAGATTTAGCAGCAACTCTGCGAGGCTCCAACATAACTATTTTTTTGTCCACCAGCCAAGGCGCTTGCAATAAAGCCAGCGGTACAGCAGTCGATTTACCCGCACCAGGCTCTGCTTGTAATACCAAACTCTTGTGGTTGGCTAATAATCTTTGTAGTTCAGTTAAATGTTGTTGGATGGGTAACAAGTTAAAACTTTCTCGACAATGTGTTTTATTGAGATGCGAGTCTACCGAATGAGATGAAAAAGTCTAAATTATCTTTGTAAGAGATCGCCCATTTTTTCGTAAGAAAAACGTCAAAATAAGTCTAGTTAATTTTACAACAATCGATAAATATCCATTTAAAAACAATCAATTAAACCCAATTCCATTCACAGACAAAACATCTAGAAATTTAAACAAAGGTTTAATAAGTTATACAAGCTACTGGTATTCAATTTAAAGTCGACTAGACTGAAAGCTATCAACAACGGCAAATGTGTGAGGCTGTTGCTTGGTAAACCCTATGTATGTTTGTAGTGCAAAATGTGTGTTAGTGCGCCTACCTCGAATGAAGCTATACGGAATTGGCCTGTATACATTCTAAATGGACGATCCCAAAAGCAGTGTCAATGTGTGTGATGACGCTGCTTTTCTTTTTTCTCATCGAAATATTTTACTTTTCGCAAAAATGTTATTCGGTATTAAGTGATTTCACAGGCAGTGCAATCAAGCCCACTCGTTACATAATTTTCAAAAATCGCTGTGAATCCATCCTTGGACGCTCCCAAACGTCGTCCAAGACGTTTGAAGTTTTAGAAAATTAGTAATCGAGTAGACTTTTATCAAACTTATTTATCGCGGCAAGAAAGCGATCAGCGACTCAAATATCAAATTTGGGGGATTAGGAGTTGGAGACAATGAACCGAACAGCACAACTCTAAGAAAAATTAATAGAACAATAACTTAGAGCAAAATTTCTTTTTCAGGGATGAAAAAGCGAAGCGTACATGGACTGTATTCACAGCGGTTTTGCGAAAGTTATGTTCTAGTAATTTTGGGCATATTGCGCCCGGCTTGAGCTTTTGGTGAATTGACTGCAACTGCTAAGCCCCTAAAGACTCGAACTTGCAGCTCGTACAATCAATTCGTCCAAGACGTTTGAAGTTTTAGAAAATCACTAATCGAGTAGACTTTTATCAAACTAATTTATCGCGGCAAGAGACAACCAGCGACACCAATGTTATAAAGATGAATGGAAGTGTTGGGAGCAAAACTTCACAAAACATGGATGTTTTGTGCGAGCGGCTCAGGGATTGAGTTTAAAGCGATTTTGCGAGCAATATTCCATTTGGCTTTCGAATTATTTACTACAAAGTCTAAGCGCAGATTGCTTAATTATGGGGTTAGCAGCGGGAGGCTATGAACCGAACAGCAAAACTATAAGAAAAATTAATAGAACAATAACTTAGAGCAAAATTTCTTTTTCAGGGATGAAAAAGCGAAGCGTACATGGACTGTATTCACAGCGGTTTTGCGAAAGCTATGTTCTAGTAATTTTGGGCATATTGCGCCCTGCTTGAAGCGTTTGGTGAATTGACAACTGCTAAGCCCCTAAAGACTCGAACTTGCAGCTCGTACAATCAATTCGTCCAAGACGTTTGAAGTTTTAGAAAATCAGTAATCGAGTAGACTTTTATCAAACTAATTTATCGCGGCAAGAGACAACCAGCGACACCAATGTTATAAAGATGAATGGAAGTATTGGGAGCAAAACTTCACAAAACATGGATGTTTTGTGCGAGCGACTCAGGGATTGAGTTTAAAGCGATTTTGCGAGCAATATTCCATTTAGCTTTCGAGTTTTTTACCACAAAGTCTAAGCGCTAGTTGCTTAACGCTCAATTTGAGAATTAGCAGTTGGCAGCAATGAACTAACCTATGACTATTCACGCTCGCCCTGCATCACAGCCTCACGCTGCTTTTTATAAGTATCATAATCCTTATCAAAATTTTGCTCGCATTTGGCGCGCTCAGCTTCATCGATAATATCGCGGCAGTGTTGCTGCTTACCAGCGTCTTGCATTCCATGATAAGCTTGCTGATAACTACAACCGGTCGCAGACAAGAGCAATACAACCAGCAACAACTTTTGACTAAATTTAATACTTAGCATACAAACACTCCTTTCTTGCAGGCTACTCAAGTCATCGCAGCCAAGCACACACAAATATATGCTTGAGGCTGCTAACTAAAGCTAAAGTTCAGTTACTGACTAAATTTAATTTGATAACGACCTTCAGAATCTGGGTTACCCAAAAACTGAATTGCTCCTTGTAAAGCTTTATCCGCTTTAGGCCCAAGCGCCACATAACCACCTATCGCATAGTTTTTCATAGTGTTTAAACGGCCCTTCAAATCGATTTCTAAAATATCTTTATTGCCCGAAACCAACGCCTGAGCAGCACCATTATCACAGCTTAATTTAGCCGTGATATCACCATAATTAAAACGGTTGTTCATAGCTTCAACCGACGCCATACGCCAATTAATAGTGCCGTCAAGCTGACCACAAACAGGTTTGCCCGCTTCAACTACAGGCAAGTTTGCTTCCACCAAACCACTGGCAACTACAGGAAAAGGAATATTCACTTGTTGGGCAATCAAATCAGCCGGTAATTTAACCTTAATGTCTTTTAACACGGCGCTTGAAAAACCAGCTTGAGCAACCAAACTCCCTTGCGGCTCTAACAGTTTACGCGGGTGACCAAATTCAATATCCGCCGATACTTTACCAGTCAATAACGACAGAAAACTAATTTGCCATTTAACGTCTTTCAACAATACTTTGTCGTACTGCAACATATCCATCTGACCTTGCCAAATGGTGCCAGAAACATTGCCTAGCTGTAAGTTTTTAACTTTTGGCAGTTGTGGAGTAATTAAATGAGCAGGAATAGTAGCAATTAAAAATACCAAGTACGCCAACAAAGCCCATGTAATTCGACCTATCCATTGTTTCATTATTTAGTTACCTGCAATCTTCTAACCCGTACAGCACCATTTCTGTCTGTCGCTGTAACGTCTAAACTTTCAATGGTTAAACCTTTATTCTGTACCAAAGAAGCTATCCAGCGCACGAATGCATTAAATTCCACTTCATCAATTTGTACTTGTAAAGATTCACCTTGTGGTTGCATACGCGCAATTGAAATACCCGCTTGGCGAGCTGCGGTATTTACAATTTGGTTTAACGAACCAGATGCTGAAGCTTTGTTATTGCCTTTTAACTGTTGATATTCAGAGGTTTTTTCACTCACCCATTGTAATAAAGCCTGCTTATTTTTTATATTCTGCTGCGCTTTATCTAATGAGCTATTAAGTGGACCCCAAATGAGTTGAAAAAACAGGCCGATTGCAAAAACAACCGTTGCGCCAATCACTAAACGTTGTTCACGTTCGGCTAAACTTTCAAACCACTGTTTCATGACATCCCCTTAATACTAATAGAGCCAACAACCTGGTCGCCTTGGTTATTCAACGAACCTTGTTCAATAGATAAGGAATTCTTTTCTGCTGCCGCTTTAAATCGTTCAAAACTTTGGAAGTTACTGCCACTGGCATTTAAACGAATTTCGCCTCGCTTGGCATCAAAGCGAATATTATCTGGTTTTAAATCTGGCACTTCTGCAAACGCCGCGGCACTTGCTTCAATTAAAGGTAAAAACGCTGCTTGTTGTTGGCTGCCACCCAATTGTTTAAGTTTACGCCCCAACTCTTTTTTCATAATAGCGACAGATAAATTTTTACCTGAAGGGAAAGTTGCAACATAAGTTTGTTTTATTTTTTGTTCAAGAACATCTGCTTGTTGGTTTAATTGATGTACAGTCAAACCTTTATCAACTAGGTTAATAACCAAAGCAACACCAGCAACTATTGCGGCACTTCGCCAAATCTTAAAGTTTTTACTGCTGTCTTTTTTAAACTGATAACGGCCTTGGCGTAAATTTATGCTGACATTTTCAGCTTGCTGCCCTAACAGTTGCAGTGCAGGTAAACATTCAGCTTCAATGCGCTCATATGCTGGATTACTAGATAATTCTTGTGGTAGCGCAGAGTAATAATAAAGTTTAGTATTAGTTTGCTCTTCGTCGCTTTCTATCTGCGGCGCTAATAACTCTAACCACAACAACAACTCTTGCTTTTCACAGGCAATACCAGCAAATTCGCCACTACGAATAAGCCACTGCTCACCTAACTGCATTACAGATAAAGCTTGTTCATGGTACGGCAGTGCTAAAACGTCCGGTAATACTTTTTGACAACGAATACCCGCTTCAGTTAACCAAGCTAACCAGTTTTGAATTTTTTGCTCACTAATAACTGCAACTTGTAAATAATGGCAGTCGTTTTCTTCATCAAAACTTTTATTGCCAGTTGCAAAAAAACATTCATCCACATCTGCGGCAATATCTTCTTCCAACATATATGGAATTGCCTGAATAAATTGACGGTTGGTTTTAGCTGGCACTTCAACGTTTTGTAATTTGATATCGCTCGCAGGCACAAATACGGTTGCACTGCGGCCACCAGCTCTTTGTTGTAAGCTGGCCAAATCGTCTTTGTTGGCAAGTTCACCCGAGGCGATAATTTCTTGCTCTTGCTCAGACCAAACTAACCAATGAATGGTATCGTCTGCTTGACTACCGAGCCGAATAAATAATTGTTCAGACACTTCTAAACTCCAATTTTGCGGGCGATGACGTTAAATTTGCCCTGCTTATCTAATGCAATGACCGAGCTTAAATTAAAAAAACTTTGGTTATATTCAGTTTTTGTTTGTAGTTGAAAATACTCACTGGTCACGACAAATTGTTGTTTCAAATTTTGTGAAATTTTACCAACAGCTTTGATTTCTGACTGCTGCCAAAAATCATTGATATCGCGAAAACCGTCATCCGGACGATTTTCAATAATCTGTTTTGCCGCCGCTTCTGTTAACTTGTTATCAAACATAGCGGCCATAACAATAGCGTCTTCGACTTTGATTGTATTGACATTCAGCTTCATGTCGTTAACTTTAGGCACAATACAAATATGCTCAATTACCTTATCTAATCTTTGCATACCTTCAGGCATAGTATCAAAACCTTGAATTAACCTAAGTTCAGATCTATCAACAAACCAGCTATTTGCCGGTAAGTATGGGCTTACTTTGGCTTCGTACATATAATCTTCAGCGCCATAACCTCGGGTATTTGAATCTTCATCTAACCAGTCTGCGACACTATCTCTAATAGTTTCAGCATCGTAACTATCGATACCCGCAAGCTCTAACAAAGCTTTAAATTGTTGTTCTGGATCTGGATCTAACGCTTGTTTGTTAGTTGTGTTGCCAGTGTTTTGCTCGTCTTGATTTTGCTCTTCAGCTGCTTGCTCATCTTCTTGATTAGCAATTTCTTCGTCAGTCAATTGTTGTTGCTGATTTTGCATAGTCGCGGTAACTCGCGTAACCGCATTAATATTAAAACAGCTGGATAAATCTTTTATCGAGCCAGTAATAACAGCACCACCTTCTAATGGATAAGTCATTTCTTCAACTGCCCACGGCTGTTGTAAATGCAACCTGCCGTTATCTTCTTTGTATGCCTCATCCAACACAAGTTTTGCTAAAGATTCACCACCAACCGCATACCAATAGGCTTGTTGGTTGTTACCTATATTACTGACACGTTTAATTTGCATTTGTAAACGCACCGCCATTTCAGCAGCGATTATGGTGATTAACGCAATAATCAACAACACAGTGATCAAGGCAATGCCACGTTGCTGTTTAGCGGCTGTAAAAGTCATTAAACTTCACCTCCAGCTATAGCAAATATCCGCGTGATCTCACCAAAATCTAAAGTTTTTAGCGTAATACTAATGCCAGAAGGTAGATCTGGCTGTTGCCATTTATCCACCCAGGATTTGTTTTTACGGTTGTAAAACTCAAATGAAATTTGTTCAACCCCTTCCAACAATACTCGCACTTGTGGGTCTTCACCTTTAACTGGATCTGGATGCAAAAAATGCAAACGCTCTAACTTTTCATCGACAATGCGATAAGCAACAGATTGAATTTCACTGCGTGGCAATAAGTTATTTGGGTTGACCCAACCGTTACGCCTAAAAGCTAAAACTTGCGAGTCACTATCTAAAATTAGTTCACCATGCGATATATAAGTATGCTGTGGCCCTTCACCCATAATGCGCACGCTGCGTCGACTCAATTGGCTAAAATCACGCTCTATCATTATCATAGCGCGCTGCAATTGCGCGAGCTTTTCGCCATGTTGCATAGACACATCATTCGCAGTGGTAGTGCTGGATAAAATGTTAAAACCCGCAACACCTAATAACGCAAAGATGGTGATAGCTAACAACATTTCTATCAGGGTAAAACCTTTATTAAGTCTGCGTCGCATTAATTTGGTTTCCCCATATAGGTCATTTGTTCTGTGACAAACTGTTTATAACTGTCATCACTAAAAACCTCTATGCGTACAGCAACCATTTCATCACCAAACGCGGTTTTAACCACTTTTTGTTGCCAATACCAAGTATGGCCTGCTAGTTCAATATCCCCTTTCTGGCCATTTTTTACCGGCCATTCTTTGTCGAGCTGTAACTGATTTAGCCGGTTAGACGCAACCCAAGTTGCAAATATATGATTTTTTAATCTGTCTTGGCTATTAATGTGCACAGCCGATGACTGCACCACAGCAACACCTGCTGTCGCTAATAATGCTAATGCCACTATGACTTCTAAAATTGTGAAACCACGCTGCTTATGCATTAGCTGGCCTCTTCAGGGTCAATCAATTTACTGGGTAAATAGTCTTGCGCTTCTACTTTTAATACAACTCGGTCGGCAAAACTTGCATAAGGGGGTGTATAACTAAATTGCACAGTGAAAGGCGTTAGCTCGCCACTGGAAAATAAATAAATTTGTGGGATGAGTTTTTTCTTTTTATCGTCGTCATCATCCTCTTCATCTGTAGATGAAAACAAACCTTCTTCAGCATCATAGTCTTCCATCCAACTGAGCTCACCTAAAGTTAACTCAAGTTCAAATCCCTCTTCCAATTCATATGGTGCAAAGGTTTTGTCTTCGCTAATAGTTTGCCAGTCTTCGCCATTATGAATTAAAAACTGATACTGATTTTTTTTAACGATAACACCCAATTGAACATTGTTTAACAAACCATAATCAGCAGCTAACTGGAGTGCGGCTTGAAAACGTCGCGCTTCTTCTTTGGTTTTGTCGTAGTCACTGCGGATATCAAACGACAAACTAACACTACTTAAAATAACCGCCATTAATACCATAACCAGCATAACCTCAAGCAGGGTAAAACCTGCTTGACGTTTGTGACTGTATTTTTGGCTAGGGCGTAATGGCATACACAACTAATCTTGCAAACAATATTAACTAAGACTTATAGAAACTCGTTTACGTTCCAGTTGCCGATATCATCTTCGGTATCAGCTTGACCATCTGGGCCAACTGAAAAAATATCAATTTTACCTTGTTCACCTGGGCTTAATAATTGATATTCGTTGCCCCAAGGATCTTGTGGTAAACGTTTGATATAACCGCCGTCAGGATAATTACGTGGTGCAGGTTCAATTGTTGGTTCATTCACCAATGCATCTAAACCTTGTTCTGTTGTTGGATATACGTTGTTGTTGAGCTTATACATATCTAAAGATTGCTCAAGCGTTATAATATCTGTTGCCGCTTTTTTAACTTTAGCTTTGTCACTTTCACCAATAAAGTTTGGCGCTATCATGCCCGCCAAAATACCAATGATAACCAACACCACCATAATTTCTAATATGGTAAAACCTTGTTGTTTTTTGTTCACTCTCATTTTTAACCTACCATTGAATTAAGCGCCATTATTGGCTGTAAAATTGAAATAACGATAAAAAAGACTACACCAGCCATAGATAAAACCATAGCTGGACCTATGACACTCAGCGTCATGTTAACTAAAGCTTCAAACTCACGGTCTTGATTGTCTGCAGCCCTTGCTAACATGCCTTCTAACTCACCACTTTTTTCACCACTGGCTATCATGTGCAACATCATAGGTGGGAATAACTTAGTTTGTTCTAATGCCGCACGCAAACTAGCACCTTCACGCACACGTAAACGTGCATCAGCAATAGATGCGCGAATATGGTCGTTGGTTAATACGTCAGAGGCTATTTTCATACTCTCAAGCAAAGGTACTGCACTGGCAGTTAATATGCTTAAAGTACGGGCAAAACGCGCGGTATTTAACCCACGGGCCACTTTGCCAATCAGCGGCATTTTTAATAGGGTTTGATGGTATTTATACCTAAATTTTTCTTGTTTAACTAAACGCTGAAAAGCTACAGCCGACAATAAGATCAGCACTAACATGGGCAAACCGAAATCGGATAAAAAGTCACTGACAGCTATCATAAATTGTGTTGAAGCGGGTAAATCACCACCTAAACGGTCAAACTGACTAACGATTTTAGGTACAACCGAAGTTAATAAGAAATAAACCACAGTAAAAGCCACCACCATCAACATAATAGGGTAAACAGAGGCTTGTTGGATTTTTGATTTAGTTTGTTGGCGCTGTTCAGTGTAATCAGCTAGACGCTCTAATACAGTATCTAAATGACCTGATTTTTCACCGGCTGCAACCATAGCGCAGAAAAGTTCGTCAAAAATATGAGGGTATTCAGCCATACTATCAGCAAGGTTGTAACCTTCAGTAACTTTAGAGCGCACCGCCATTATCATGCGTTCAACTCTGGGTGTTTCGGTTTGTTGGGCAACCGCCAATAAAGCTTCTTCAATTGGTAAACCAGAAGCCGATAAAGTTGAAAGTTGACGAGTTAATAATGCAAGTTCAGCGGCAGAAATTTTCCTTTCTATCGAAAATAAACTTTGACTACTCCCAGCCGATTTTTTTTCTTGCTCAGACGCTGTGGTGACTTCAACCGGAATTAATCCTTTTTCGCGCAAAGCACTGCGTGCAGCTTTGGCCGTATCCGCTTCAATAACCCCTTTTTTATTGCGCCCTTTATTATCCAGCGCCTTATATTCAAATGCAGGCACTGTAATTAATCCTCACGTGTAACACGGATAACTTCTTCTAACGAAGTTACACCAGCTAAAACTTTGCTACAGCCGTCTTGACGAATACTTGGAGTTGATTGACGAACTAATTTTTCAATTGCTTGTTCACCATCACCATTGTGGATCATTTCACGAATTTGTTCGTTAACAACCAAGAGTTCATGAATACCCGAACGGCCACGATAACCTGTGCCATTACATTCAGGGCAGCCTTTGGCTCGGTAAATAGTTGTACTGGTTATTTGCGCTGCAGATAAACCTAAAATTTCAGCTTCACGAGCATCTGCTTGATGTGGCTCTTTACAATCATGACATAAAGTCCGCACCAAGCGCTGCGCCAATACACCTAATAAAGACGAAGATAATAAGAAAGGTTCAACGCCCATATCTTCTAATCGGGTAATAGCACCAGCGGCTGTATTAGTATGGAGTGTCGACATTACTAAGTGACCAGTTAAACTCGCTTGCACAGCTATATGCGCAGTTTCTAAATCACGAATTTCACCAACCATAACCACATCTGGATCTTGACGTAAAATTGCACGTAAACCACGGGCAAAAGTCATATCCACTTTGGTATTCACTTGCGTTTGCCCTATGCCTTCTAATGCATATTCAATCGGGTCTTCAACCGTTAGGATGTTTCTATCATCAGAATTCAGTTCAGATAAACCCGCATACAAGGTGGTTGATTTACCCGAACCAGTAGGACCTGTAACCAAAATAATCCCATGCGGTTTGTGGATAAGTCCACTAAACAAATCACGATTAGCTTGGGTCATGCCCAAATCTTTTAAATCTAGTTTGGCGTTGTTTTTGTCCAGTAGACGCAGTACCGCGCGTTCGCCATGGCTCGATGGCATAGTACTAACACGTACGTCAACGGCACGGCCGGCAATTCTTAATGAAATACGACCATCCTGCGGTACACGTTTTTCCGCTATGTCGAGTTTCGCCATAACTTTAATCCGCGAAATTAACACAGAAGCTAATTTACGATTTGGTTTTAACACCTCACGTAAAATGCCATCCACACGGAAGCGCACTTTTAGTTCTTTTTCAAACGTTTCAACGTGAATATCCGATGCACCTTCTTTAATCGCTTCACTTAACATAGCGTTAATCAGCTTGATAATAGGTGCATCATCTTCATTTTCGAGCAAATCTTCTGTTTCAGGTAACTCGTCAACTAACGAGAATAAATCAGCTTCGTTGCCTATATCTTCCATCAACTGACGAGCTTCGGATGAGTCACGTTGATAAGCCGTCGTTAACCTCAGTTCAAATGCATCTTTCGCTACTTTTTCAATGCTAAAAGGTTGAGCTAAAAAGCGACGAATTTCTAATAAAGTAGCGGTTTCGACATCTGGACGACAAATAGCTAACCATGAAGCATCGTCTTGTTTTTCTAACAATACTCCGTGGCGATTAGCAAAACTAAATGGTACACGCGAAGCACCAATTGGCAGCTCATCGTCTGCCATGTCAGCGTCTTCAGCTAGCGTTTGGTTTTCTGCAAATGGCGCTTGTTCTAAAGCTTCATCAGCCAATTCATCTGCAAACTTAGAATCTGTCATCAGCTTTACTCTCGTTCAGCTTTGTCTTTTTTCAGATACTCGTCTAACGCACCTTTTTCAATTAGGTAGTCTTCAAACGAAGGTGGTAATGCCATTGCTTCATCCCAATCTGGTAAAATTGAAATGTCGTCACTGTAAGATAAGAAGTTACCATTTGCTTGACGATCTAATTGTTGCGCACGCATAAAGTTATATTTGCGATGGCTAATTTTGTTTTGGCTCATACCATCACGAATAATGGTTGGACGAATAAATACCATTAAGTTACGTTTACGCTTGGTATTACTGGTTGATTTAAACAAGTTACCAATAATTGGAATATCACCTAACAAAGGCACTTTAGAAACACTTTCTTGAATGTCTTCGTCAATTAAACCACCTAATACAATAGTGCCACCATCTTCGGCCATAACTGTGGTTTTAATTTCACGTTTATTGAAACTAACGTCTATACCTGTTGCACCAGCAACACTCGATACTTCTTGCTCAATAGCAAGCATTACAGCATCACCTTCGTTAATTTGTGGGGTTACTTTTAACTTGATACCCACTTCTTTACGCTCAACTGTTTGGAAGGGGTTAGTATTTGAACTAGAAGCGGTTGCACCTGTGATAGTTGGTACTTCTTGACCAACAATAAACGAAGCTTCTTGGTTATCTAAGGTAGTTAAACTTGGTGTCGCCAGAATATTTGAGTTAGTAGCTGTGGTTACAGCTTGTAATACCGCGCCCCAACCATCTTTAATAACACCAACCATAGTACCGTTAATGCCACCTAATAAAGAAGCTAGAGTGCTGAAATCACCTCGAATTTCTTTACCTTGTTCAATACTTTCAATAACACGAACTAAGTTACCATTGCTGTCTGTTTCATACACTGGGTTACCAGCAGCATCAGTTTGATAAAAAATAGTGTCTGGATCACGTTGTGTTCTTGCTTGCTCTGCACCTACAGCTAACGCACCAATTGGTGTTGAGTTACTAAACTGCACCATGCCGCCTTCTTCGCTGATCCATTGCACACCTAAGTTAAAACCATCACCTTCAAATACTTCAACAATAATGGCTTCTACTTGTACTTGTGCACGGCGAATATCTAGTTGGCGAATAACAGCTTCAAGTGAGCGCATCATATCTGGTTCAGCAGTAATCACTAATGCGTTGCTGTCTGGGTGAGCATCAATACTGACGTCACGATTGCTGCTTGAACTACGTTTGTTGGTGCCACCCGCTTTGTCTTCGGCAATACTGGTACTAACACCTTGTAAAACTTTAACTAAATCTTCTGCTTTGGCATATTTTAAGTAATAAACTTTGGTATTACCATTTGTCTCTAACTCGCTGTCTAAACGTTTAATCATGTCGATTGTACGTTGACGCGCTTTACCTTCACCACTAACGATTACGCTATTAGTCCTATCATCCGCAACTACTTTAGGGATCAAGTTATCTGGTGTTCTATCTTTAGCTGAGTTTTTAGTCAACGTATCAATAATACGCACCATTTCGCTGGCTGAAGCGAATTTTAATTTAATAATTTCAACTTCTTGGTCACCGGCTTGGTCAACACGACGAATAATTTCAGCCAGGCGATTAACCACAGCTGCACGACCAGTTAACATAATGACGTTTGATGGATCGTAATGCACCACGTTACCACCACCAGCTTGGTCATTTAACTGACGCAACAATGGTGATAATTCTTTTACCGATACGTTGTACACTTGCACAACCCGAGTCACCATAGCATCGCCATCACCCGACTCGTCTGTTTCAACAACTGGAATAGCAGATGTTTTAGCGTCTTTATCACGAATAACTTTTAATACACCATTAGACATTTCGACTACGGCATAATCGTAAACTTCTAAGACGTTTAAAAAGAATTGGTAGTACTGCTCTTCATTAAGCAAATCATAACTACGCACATTTATTTTGCCGCGCACATTCGGGTCAACAATAATGGTTTTCTTTAAGTTTTTACCAACTATGTTGATAAATTCGTTAATGTCAGTGCCTTTAAAATTCGGTGAATACTCTGCGGCAACTGCGCTAGGTGCAGAAAAAGCTAAAAAAGCTGATAAAGTCAGCGCAGACAATTTGTTAGTTAGTGCTGGGCGCTTATTAATGCTCATGCCCTTTTGCTCCGTTATCATTTTTGAGTTCATTTTTAATACAACGAGATATAAATTTGACGGACTGAACCATCACGTTCGACCATAATGCTAGCTTCTTGCGCGTCCTTTAATTGCGCCATAGCCTGCATTGCTTGTGATAGATTGGTTAGATCAAAGCCATTAATTTCAATAGCTATGTCCCCTGCGTTTAAGCCAACCGATTGAAATAGTTTAGGATCTTTACCTGGATACAATCTATAGCCGACCAATTCACCATCGCGGCGTACTGGCGACACTTTAATGTAATCAACTAATTTACCCGGATCAGCAAACGCGTCTTCACGTAAACTTTCTAATGCTTCTTTTTCTTCGCCAGAAATATTCGCTTGCTCAGTTTCATCTGGCTCGACCGGCGTATCAACTATATCTGCTTCGTCTTGCGCAAGGTCATTTATCTCGCTCGCCTCTTCAGCTGCTAACGCACTATATTCTTGGCCTTCAAGCATTAGAGTTTCACGACGGCTAGATTGTTCAATAATTATTCTGTCTGGGTAAATTTCGCGAACTATCGCACGGGTACCATCAATTTTTTCATCTAACCCATAAACATCTTGCGAGCCACTTTTTTCAATGATAGCTGCAGCTAAACTAGGCTCTGAGCTAGGCACAACACCGGTTAATTTTAAATTAAGAGTTGTCACGGGCGCATCTTCGACTGGACGAGTTTGCACCACAGGTGCGGCAGAAAAGTCACCAAATAGGTTTAACTTAGTGATGCGATTGATATCTGCAACCACAGTATTGGCAGCTACAGTGCTCGCTGAGCGTAAATTGATTGAAGCCGCATTCGGCTGTGGAAACAACTTCCAAGTAATGTTCGCGAGCAACCAAGCAATATAAATCAGCAATAAAATGCTGACCATTAAACTAAGCTTTTGTTGTGGTAGTTTTTTGGTTAACTCTAAACCCTGTTGAATTTTTTCTTGCAAAGTATTTAAACCAAATTTGTTAATGCCTGTAGCGGGCTAACATTGTGAAATTTATAAGGTAGCCCGTAATTATCGCAACAGAATGTTACGTTTTTAATAAATTTGCAACCTGAATTCATTAGCTAAACTAACTTTCCATGCTGCTAATTACTTTTGTGCACGCAGTTTAACAGATACAATAGCACTTTTTAACGCTGAATTTGTGGTAGTTAGTACTTAGATGAGTAACAAAAGTTCCAAACAAAACACAACCAGCCAAGCAATGCGGCTAGATAAATGGTTATGGGCGGCACGCTTTTTTAAAACGCGCGCGCTGGCACGTGGCATGATTGAAAATGGCAAAATTAAATTTAATGGCCAAAGATGCAAAGCCAGCCGCACAGTTGAGATTGGTGCGCAGTTAACCATTCAACAAGGTTTTGATGAGAAACAAATTAACGTGCTGGCACTGTCAGAAAATCGTTTAAGTGCGCCACTTGCGCAACAACTTTATCAAGAAACCGAAGAAAGCGTTAAAAAACGAACAGAACAGGCGGAAGTGCGCAAACAGCAGCACTCGGTTAACCCTAGACCTGATACCAAACCAGACAAGAAACAACGTCGCCAACTTATTGAAGCTAAACAGCACAAACTTGGACAATAGAGATGAAAACGCCAGATCAACTAAATCGATATATTTTTGACGAAATGAATGTACGTGGTGAGTTAGTGCAGCTTGCCGATAGTTATCAGCAAATGTTGCAGAATCACAACTACCCAGACAGCATCAAACAGATTATTGGTGAACTATTTGCGGCAACCAGTTTATTAACTGCAACGTTAAAATTTACCGGTGATATCGCGGTACAAATTCAAGGCAATGGGCCTGTTTCTTACGTTGCAATTAACGGCACAGACAAACAAGCTTTACGTGGTGTTGCACGATACTCACAAGCGCCAACTGACAATAAATTGTCCAGTGCTTTTGGTGACAAAGGCTTTATGGTGATCACCATTACCCCAGAAAAAGGCGAACGCTATCAAGGCATAGTAGCATTAGAAAAAGAAAGCATTTCAGCTTGTTTAGAAGATTATTTCCAACAATCGGAACAGTTAGACACGCATATTTGGTTATATACAGACACACAACAAGCTTTAGCTGCTGGTATGTTATTACAAAGATTACCAGGCGAAGAAAAAGAGTTAGACGATGCTAATATGGAGCACCTAGCCCAATTGACCGCTACGGTTAAAGCGGAAGAAATTTTCAGCTTAGCTGCCAATGATTTGTTATACCGCTTATACCACCAAGAACAAGTTAAAGTATTTGAGCCACAGGCTGTAACCTTTCACTGCGGTTGTTCAAAAGACAAAACTTATAATGCGTTAGCCAGTATTCAACCAAGCGAACTGACTGCTATCTTGCTGGAAGAAGGTAAAATTGAAGTGAAATGTGAATATTGTTTAACTAACTATAGCTTTGTTGAAGCTGATTTAGCTGAGTTATTAGATAAACCTCAGCATTAACAAATAGCACTTAAAACAAAGGGCGCTGACGCGCCCTCTTAAAACTAGTGATTATATTTTTAGATAACTTTTTGCATTTTATTGCATCCAGTTAATTCAACAACTTCTACTCAATCTGAGTTTTAAAAGTCGCTTCCCTAGCTACCTCGGTTAATGTTGAGAAGAAGGTTGAGGATGTTTAATGCAACGTTTAATCATGCATACTACTGCCATTGCCAACCCAGCTGCTACCGGTGCTGCAAGCCAATCAAAATAAGCCGCTTTAACAAATACAAGTTGATACATCAACACTAGAACAAAGACTACAAAACCTGTTCTTACTATATCTTGCCAACTAATCTGCATTTTAAACTCCTTCTTATCTGTAGCCTAAAAGGTCTATATAACCCAGCTCACTTTTTGAGCAGGGTTAATAATTAAGACTAGTCGCTAAGAACAGTTTACGCAAATTAACTTAACAAATTTTTAAAGCTTTCTTCACCCTGTAAACTTTCAAACATTTTTTCATGGGCTAATTCAACCGACAATGCCGGGGATTTATCTAATGCAGTGCGGATGTCGTCAACCGCCACCTCTAACTGGCCTAAAGCAGCAAACGCACAAGCTCGCTGCCAATATGCCAATGCATAATCCTCATCTAGCTCAATCGCTTTGGTCGATAAGTTAAGCGCCCATTCACATTCACCTAATTCTAAAACAGCATCGGCTTTATAGGTAATAGCTTCGACATCTTCACTATTTAATTCAAGGATTTCATCGTACAACTTAACTTTTTGTTGTGGATTATTTTCTAGCCCTGCGCGCATCCATAAAGCATGCAACTGGTTTGCTCTGGCGATTTCTTCTTGGGTTGAAATAATTTGTTCTGAGCGGCGTTTAAGTTTGTCTTCAACATCAGCCAAACGTTTTTCGTACTCTAAACTAACTGCGCTGACCTTGCTGCTGACATGCTCTTCAATTTGCGTTTTAATGTCGCGCAATGAACGCCAGCCCATTAATACCAATACAGAAGCCGCAGCTGTGATAATAAAAAATACGTTATTAACTGTATCTGCCGTATAACGAATTGCTCTATCAGACGATTCTAATTTCGCAGCGGCGAGTTTCTCTGCCAATTTAGATTCCAAAGCAATTTGTTGCTGTCGTATGGTTTTAACTTCGTCTAACAAATAGCGTTCAATAAAAGGCGTGTATAAAGGTTGCTCTAACCCTTCAATTTTATCCGCTAATTGCTGTTGTTCAGCTTTAGAGTCGCCGTTATTTTGCTCTGCCCTAACATCGGCAGCAATCAGGAGTAACAGCATAAATAAAGCTTTAATTGCTTTCATTGGCGACCCCAGACGATTTTACGGCTTTCAACGCACTTAGGTAAAAAACAGCGACACCAACCACAATGCCGGCAAAACCTTCATAAATTTGATTGTGCCAATCTAATTGACGCCAAAGCATAGCTGTTGCCACCGAAGCAATGACAACAATGAGCGCCTGTAGCTGGCTAATGCGCCAACCCAAAATAAGTCCTATTAACATAGGCGCTAATGCACAACCTAACGTTGCCCAAGCAAATACCACTAAACTGAAAACACTTTGTTTGGCAAACATAGCAACAAATAAAGTTAATAAGGTAATAGATAAAGTGATAATTTTGATAACTTTGGTATTAGTGACTGGTTTAGCTAAACAGTCTTGCGAAAATGCCGCTGAGCTACTCAACACCAAAGAATCAGCGGTTGATAAAGTTGCAGCAAATATACCGGCCAAAATCAAGCCAACTAACCAGCCGGGTAATAATTCTAGTGCCATCATAGGTAAAGCGAGTTCGGCATCAAAGCTTGCTTGGTTGTCTAATAGAATGCGACTTAATAAACCAACACAAGTGGCCATAGCGTAAAATATGCTAAACCACAGGTAGTACCACATCCGCATAGTGCGCATATTTTGTTTACTATCAAGTGCAATAAAACGCACCATAATATGCGGTTGACCAACCACAGAAAAACCAGCAAACATCCAACCAATTGCAAAGGCGATAACACCGAGTTGATTATCAAATATCAAACCGTCTGGGGTTAAATCAAAAAAGCCGTCCACCAGCCTAAGTTCAGTGATAACTTGATTAATACCACCAATATGTTGCACTGCAGCAAAAAGTAAAATACTCATAGCCGCAACCATAACAAATGACTGTGCCGCATCTGTCCAAATAGATGCGCGAATACCACCAGCAAAACAATAAGCAGCAACCATAACTGCAACTAAAATTGCGCCCATCCAAATTGGCCAATCAAGCAATACATGCAAAGCTTTGCTACCAGCGATAAATTGTGCAGCGGCATAAGCTGTCATCAGCAATAATGCCGTCCAAGCTAATAATCGGCGTAATAATTGAAAGTTTTCACCTTGCCATAAGCTGACTAGTGACATAACCGACACAGCGCCGGTCTTTTTTGCTTGTTGTTGGACTTTTTTGTGGATATAAAATGAGGCGATAAGATCACCGGCAATCCAACCTATCATCAACCAAATAGCAGATAAACCCGCATAATAGGTGTAACCAATTACCCCAATAAACATATAGCCACTGTTGTTGGTTGCTACAGCAGATAAGCCAGCTAACCAAGCTGAAACACTGCGGCCAGCAAGGTAATAATCTTCTTTGTTTTTACTGGCGAATTTTGCCGAGCTCAAACCGATAATGGCAAAACAGCTGAGAAAAACAATAAAACTGATTAACATAATACGCCCTCAAGCGAATTAACACTTAATACGTAACCATCCATTTCAATTGGCTGCGCTATGCTGTGGTTATGCAACTCCACATCGGTAAAGTTTTGATTATCGTCACTTAACTGCATAAAAGCTTTACGGCCAATATCCGCCAACAACATCACCACATCGTTGCGGCATGCAACTGATTCAACTAATGATTGCAAAGCTTGTTTGGTGTCTTGGTTGTAACAAATATCAGAGGCGACAATTAAGTCTGTGTCTTCGAGCAAAGTATCATCAATATCTTCAATCGCAATCGTTTGACTGTCGATTTCAGTATCATTGTGCTCAGCTAAAGATTGCTGATAAGGTTTTAGATTGGCGTCTAAATCGCTCGCAGTCACATCCGCGTCGTAATGTTTATTCATAAACACGCTGAGCGCGCCCCAACCCGCACCTATTTCTAGTACTTTGAGTTTGCGTTTAAATGGAATGTCTTTGAGGATATTCATTAGCAGAAAATTCGATTGCCAAACTTTCGATGCATAATGTTGCGGCACAAAACCATCTTCCACCAGTGCTTGCACATCGGGATGATTTGGTTTAAAAATATTTACACCGAACGCCCAAAAGTTATTTGAGCGTCCGCGTACTTGGGTTGTTTTATACTTAATGTTAAACCTCTGGTTGTATTTCAACCAAGTGTTGATGCAAAGCAATAATCGCTTGTTCAAAGTGCGATTCATCTAATACAAATTGAATATCAACTTGGCGCATCGACTGATGTAAAGCCTGAATGCTAATGCCTTGTTCAGCGATTGCTTTAACCGCTTTAGCTAACATACCGGCTTCTTGCATATCACTGCCTATTGCAGAAACAATACACACCTTGCGCAAGTTAATTTCAGCTTCTGGAAATTGCTTTTCTAGTAAAACCAATAAACGTTTAGCTTTTTTCAAGTTACAGCTTAAATAGTGGGTAATACTATTAGCGGTAACGTCTTTGCTAACCATTTCAATTTTGAGTTCGTTGATCAAAGCTAGGGTTTCAATATCAAATTTATTGACTTGGCCCATCATATCTTGATCAAACAATTCGAATGCGTAAACCTGCTGACGGCCAGCAACTATCTCCACTTTTGGTTTGTCACTGACATAAGTAGATGTGATCAATGTACCTTTGTGTTCTGGCTCAAAAGTATTTTTCACTCGCAGCGAAATTTCCGACTGACGCAAGCCTTTTGCTGCTCTAGGGTGAATAGCTTCCATCCCTAAATTAGCAAGTTGGTCAGCTACATCATAGTTGGTCATACCGATTGGCACAACCTTGTCTTCACCAACCAGCTTAGGATCTGCGCTGCTTAAATGATATTCTTTATGAATAATCGCTTCTTGCGCTTTAGTTAACACAGCAATACGGCTGAAAGTCATTTCGCTATAACCACGATCAAAAGTTGCCATTAAACCTTTTTCGCTATGACAATAACCGGTTGCGATTGGCAAACATTCGCGTAAATCTAGCGAGAAAAAAGCATCTTTAATCAGCTCATCCATGTCTACCGCTTTGTCGATATTCCAACCCGTTAGGTCAACAAAAACCGCGTTGACACCTTCTTTTTGTAAAAGATGTGCCATATTCCACGCACTGTGTGCTTCACCAATACTGGCTAACATTTCACGTACTTTCGCCAAATGATCATCTAATTCAAAGTGACCGTGCTGACACAAGCTATTTAAGTCTGCTAACGCGCGCTCAGCATCATCTAAACGGCGTAAAATAAACTTATCTGCTTTGTCTTTTAACTGACCATCACCAAACAACTCTTGGTTGATATCAAGCATTTTTTGTCTAACCAAAGCAAAAGCTTCAATCCAACTTTGATCTTCTTCCGCTTGAGCAAAGCGACCAAACACGCCTGGCTCGGCGGTTTTTTTATGTTCTAATAATAAATTAGTAATACCTGCGTAAGCAGATACAACAAAAACTCTCTGATACGGATTTTTCAGCGCCGGATTAAAGATAATATTATCGCGCACCGCATCGTACTGACTCATTGACGTGCCGCCAATTTTTTCCACTGTATGGTTATTTGAAACCTGCATTATTGATTCTCTATTCAAATTAATTAATCGAAAGGGATAAGGTGCTGGCCTGGCAGCCAGCACAACAGAGAGGAAAATTAATCGCTAACAGTTTCAGCTTCTAACGGGTAAGCACCCGTTTCGTCATGTACTTCTTTACCATTTAATGGTGGATTAAACACACACGCCATTTTCATCTCAGTAGTGGCACGTAAGATGTGTTTGTCGTGTTTGTCTAAAATATAAATCACCCCAGGTTTAATTGGATGAACTTCACCTGTTGCTAAATCTTCAACTGAGCCAGTACCAGAAACACAATAAACCGACTCTAAGTGATTTTGATAATGCAAATGTAACTCTGCATCTTTAAAAATAGTCGTGATATGGAAAGAAAAACCCATATTGTCATCTTTCAAAATCAACCGGGTACTATCCCAGCCTTCACTGACAATTTTGCGTTCTGATTGTTCAGCTTTAGCCAAATCTCTTACTATCATTTTTAATCCTCTAAATCAGCTTAGCTAGCTGCTTTTAAGCTAGTGTTAAACTCTGCCGCAATGGCTTCAACTACAATTTGCAAACCTTTTTCTAAGTCTTGCATTTCAATAGTTAATGGACAAAAACACTTAACTACCTGGCCTTGATTACCAGCAGTTTCGATAATTAAACCATTTTCGAATGCGCGTGATGTAATGCTATCAGCAATTTCACCCGTTCTAAATTCGATGCCTTGCATCAAACCACGGCCTTTCAAACGCGCATGAGTCACACCCAGTTCATCGACTACAGATTGAAAGTAACTACGGACTAATTCAGCTTTTTGTTGAATTTCTTTTTCAAATTCTTGGTCAGCCCAATAAGTCTCTAACGCAGTTTTTGCAGTAATAAATGCATGGTTGTTACCACGGAATGTACCGTTGTGCTCACCCGGCGCCCATTCATCTAGCTCTGGTTTAAATAAAACAATTGCTAGCGGCAAACCAAAACCACTTAGAGATTTAGACAATGTAACAATGTCTGGTTTTAAACCTGCTTCTTCGAAACTAAAGAATTTACCGGTACGACCACAGCCAGCTTGAATGTCATCAACAATCAACAATGCACCGTGTTTTTTCGCTAGCTTTTGTAAACCTAACAACCACTCAGGTGTCGCGATATTTAAACCACCTTCACCTTGCACTGTTTCTACAATAAATGCCGCAGGCGCATCGATACCACTTGATGGATCAGACAATTGCTTGTCGATCATCTTCAAAGTATCTGCGTTGTAACCATAATAACCACAGAAAGGCATACGGGTTACGCCAGATAGTGGAATTGACGCACCACCTCTGTGGTGTTGATTACCTGTAGCACTTACCGCACCTAAAGTCACACCATGGAAACCATTGGTAAAACTAATTACGTTTGTGCGGCCAGTTACTTTGCGCGCTAATTTAAGTGCAGCTTCAACTGCATTGGCACCAGTAGGTCCAGTAAATTGAACTTTATAGTCCAAACCACGCGGTTTTAAGATGACGTCTTGCAAAGTTTGCATAAATGCCGCTTTGGCATTGGTATGCATATCTAAACCATGTGCAACACCATCTTGCATAATATAATCAACTAACGCCTGCTTAAGCTCATCCTGATTGTGACCGTAATTTAATGAGCCAGCACCAGCAAGAAAGTCTAAGTAAGCATTGCCTTCTTCGTCGTATAAATACGCACCTTTTGCGCGGTTAAAAGTAACCGGAAAAGAATTGGCATAACACTGTACGTTAGATTCCATCTGTTGAAAGATACTCATAAGTTTTCCTCTTTAATTTTAATCATGCGTTTAGCATTGGAAGAAATTGGCCCAATTTTGAATAAATACTCGTCTGCGTGTTTGCCGCCTAAATGGATATCACGAACAAAATAACTAGACTCAGCACAGCCTGTATTTAATTGACTCGCCAATTTACGAAATACCGAACGTGAAGCTTGATTATCTTTAGTAATAGTGGTCTCAACGTGAGTTACTTCACTGCATACCACTCGTGACAATAAATGATTTAACATTTTGTACGCTAAAGATTGACCTCTGGCTTTTTCAGAAACAGCCATTTGCCAAATAAAAATCGTGCTTGTTTTCTGCGGATTGATATAAGCAGACATCCAGCCCACAATCTCACCGTCAAGCTCTGCTACCACGCAGGTTTCATTGAAGTGTGTACACTGCAGCAAATTGCAATATACAGAATTAGTGTCTAATGGCGGGCAAGCCGCAATTAGCTGGTTTACAGCATAGCCATCGTTGGCTGTTGGACAACGAAACGTCAGTTGCCCCAAATTTTGATTAACTCGATCCATATCGAAAGTTTTATCTCAAATTATTTACAATTAAAATATTTAGATGTCTAAATATTGTTTTATATAGTACACTAAACATTCTTATAAGATCCAGCGTTAATTTTTATTTGAGGTTTTATGTTGAACAAATGGGTAGCCTTTCTAATAAATGAAACTCGATATTGCTGTAACATCCAACAAATAAAGGAAGTTATACCATATGAAGCGTGCAATCCGTTTCCCGGCTCAAATCAATTCGCGGAGGGCATATTAAGTATCAGGGGTGAAGTTATTACCATATTAAGCGGTGAGAAATTACTTTGTGATAAAAATATTACACAACAAAACAATATTCTAATTATAGAAAACACTGGTCAAGAGCGCATTGGTGTAACTGTCGATCAGGTTGATAGCATTATTGAGTTTGACCCTGAGTCAATAGATACAAGCATTGAAGCTAGAGATAAACAAACTTCAAATTGGGTAACAGGCACAATAAACGAAGGCAATAACCTAACTATAGTTGTCGACTTCGCAAACCTTGTCGCACAACAGTTACCAGAAGTCGAATAAGCTGTAATTTATGTTTATAATACATGACAACTCAAAATCACTGATGGAAGATGCTTTGGCGCAAGTTGAACCTATTGAAGAAGTGCTTATTACATTACGTAGACTGATACGAGCAACTGACTTACACTCAAAACAGCTGGTTAAAACCTCTGGCATTACTGCACCACAACTTTTGCTATTGAGAGCGATTCAAGAAAAAGGTGAAGTGACAATTGGCGAAATAGCCAATGAAATTAGCCTGTCACAAGCGACAGTTACTAGTATTCTTGATCGTTTAGAAAAACGCGAGCTGGTTTACCGAGTGCGTTCAAACCAAGATAAACGTAAAGTACATGCGTATTTAACCGATGCTGGTATAGAATTATTAAGCGAAGCACCATTACCTTTGCAAGAACATTTTGTTCGTCAATTTAGAGACTTAAAAGATTGGGAGCAGCATATGATGCTGTCATCTTTGCAGCGTGTTGTGCAAATGATGGATGCTCAGCACTTAGATGCAGCACCTATGTTAGAAATTGGCGATTTAACTGCCCACCTGAGCCAAAATAAATCATAATAAAACAGGCATTGCTATAGTCACTATACAAACGATTGATAGATTTAATTCCCGACAGCAATTGTCATTTGTCTATCAATCTTTTATCTTTGTTGGCAAATTTTGACGTCTTCTCACTCAAATAAATGGAGAACATTATGAAAGTTGCAGTTATTGGTGCGGCTGGTGGTATCGGCCAAGCATTAGGTCTATTGTTAAAGTTAAACTTACCAGCGGGTTCAGCGTTAAGTTTGTATGATATTGCCCCTGTAACTCCAGGTGTTGCAAAAGATTTAAGCCACATCCCAACTGATGTTGAAGTAACAGGTTTTGCTGGTGAAGACTGTTCACCTGCATTAGAAGGTGCTGATGTTGTATTAATTTCTGCTGGTGTTGCACGTAAACCAGGTATGGATCGCGCTGACTTATTTAACATCAACGCAGGTATTATCAAATCATTAGCACAAAAAGTTGCTGATGTTTGCCCTAAAGCTTTAGTTGGTATTATTACTAACCCAGTAAATACTACTGTGCCGATTGCAGCAGAAGTATTGAAAAAAGCAGGTGTTTACGATCCTAAGCGTTTATTCGGTGTAACTACTCTTGACGTTATCCGCGCTGAAACTTTCATCGCTGAAGCAAAAGGCAAATCAACACAAGACGTTAAAGTTGATGTAATTGGTGGTCACTCTGGCGTAACTATTTTACCTTTATTGTCACAAGTTGAAGGTGTTTCTTTCACTGACGAAGAAATCGCAAGCTTAACAACTCGTATCCAAAATGCAGGTACTGAAGTTGTTGAAGCTAAAGCGGGTGGCGGTTCTGCAACTCTATCTATGGGTCAAGCTGCAGCTCGTTTCGGTTTATCTTTAATTAAAGGTTTACAAGGTGAAGAAGTGATTGAATGTGCATACGTTCAAGGCAATGGTGAAAATGCACCTTTCTTCGCACAACCGGTTAAATTAGGTAAAGACGGTGTAGAAGCTATTTTAGACTTCGGTTCTATCAGTGCATTTGAACAAAAAGCATTTGATGACATGTTACCAACTTTAAAAGGTGACATTGAAAAAGGTGTTGAGTTCGGCCAAGCTGAATAATCCCTGACATAATCCAAATCTGCAAAAACCGAAACTTGAGTCACTCAGTTTCGGTTTTTTTGTTTAAACAGCCTAAATTCTGCATAACTAGCGCAAAAACGTCACAAATGTTATAAACTTGTTTTATTTGCTGAATTGGGTGGGGCTGTATGCAGTGGTTGTTAGGCTTATTATTGAGCCTGCTGGTAATATATATGCCTTTGGCACATGCCAACACGAACCCTCCGCACATACTAATGGTCCATTCGTACAGTCAAGATTTTGATTGGACAGTCAAACAGCAACAAGCTTTTACCAAACAACTACAAAAGTTAAACGGCCAACAAACTTTACGTTTTTCGAGTGAGTATTTAGACACCAAACGTATAGAGCCTAGCAGCCAATACATCACATTGTTTCAAAACTATCTGGTTGCTAAGTATCAAAAATTCCAACCTGACTTAATTTACGTCACAGATGATAATGCAGCCAAATTTGTTTTGGGTCTTAAACCTAGAATTTTCTCCAATACACCTATAGTGTTTTCAGGCGTTAGTAATACAGAGCTGTTAAAAACTTACCCATTTCAGCAAGTCAGTGGCGTTTATGAAAAACCCTATTTTGCTGAATATGTGAAAATTCTGTCCGAACTCTACCCAAATATCAGCACAATTTATTATGTTGGCGATGGCAGTGTTACCGATCAATACGTCGGTGAGCAAATTGACCAATTAAAGCTAGATAAGTCGATAACCATTAAACATGTGCAAAAACAATATTTAGCCCAGATAGTCGACTTTTTTGTACAAGCGCAGCCAGGGCCAATTATTTTAGGCACAGCTGGCTCACTGAAGAATGTTGCAGGCGAAATACTCCACGTAAATGATACAATACGTGCACTAAGCAATCAGCTTAATCGACCAATATTAGTTTCAATGAATTATGTCGATGGTGCTTTAGGCGGTTTTTTATTTGCTGAACAATTTGGTTTTGAAGCAGCCCACCTTGCTCACCAGTATCTCAGTGGCGCCCCCACAGTTAGCACTATTGATAATTTACAGCCGCAATTGCATATGGATTACAACCAAATTAAACGTTTTGGGCTAAATGTGTCTCACCCAGTAATAGCTCGGGCAATTGTGCATAACAAACCAAAGTCCATATTTGAAACACATCAAAACCTACTGTTTTGGTTAGGGCAAATATCTATTGTTTTAACTATTTTTATTACGGTTTTTTCTTATTTAATGGTAAGACAACGCAATCAATTAATAGTGCAACAAAGCATAGACCCCCTTACCCAATTGTCCAACCGCTTAGCATTGAGCAAAGATGTAGTTAGCACAGGTGAAACTTTTGCATTAATCAATATCAATGCCTTTTCGTCTCTCAACCATTTTTATGGTACAGCTATAGGTAACCGTTTATTGGTTGCCACTGGTGATTTATTAATGAGTAAGAGCAGCCAACGAATCAAAGCTTACCGCTTAAATGCGGATCAATTTGGTTTGTTGTTTTCGCATACTTATACTCAACAACAAGTTACCCGCTATTTAACCCATTTGATTGAACAGTTTGAATCAACCGAGTTGTTGCCCGAAGTCGGCGGTGTTACTTTAACTGTATCTGTAGGTGCAACAATAATTAATGATGATCGATATATTGAACAAGCACGAGAGGCTATGGCAAGAGGCCGTAGACAACAGCAAAGCTTTGCTTGGTATCAATTAGATGAACAGAAAGTTCAACAGCAAGCGCATAATGCCAAATGGGTCAATAAACTAAAATCTGCGTTAAATGAACATAGGTTAGTCGCTTATTATCAACCGATTGTCGATATTAGCAGTGGTCAAATAAAAAGTTATGAAATGTTAGCGCGAATACACGAAGAAGACGGTGGTGTTATCACGCCAAATTTATTTATCGACATAGCTAAACGTACGCAGCAATATCATAGATTAACGCGACAGATGATAGATCACGCACTCCTATGTATTAAACAATACAAAGTTCTAGTTTCAATAAACTTTACCATGCAAGATATAGGTCATGCACCAACGGTAGAGTATTTAGTCGCGCAACTTGAAAGCTCACTTGCCGGGCATTTTTTAACCTTAGAAATCACTGAAACCGAAGGCATAGAAAACTACGCGCTAGTTAAACAATTCGTGCAACAAGTGAAAACTTTAGGTTGCAGTTTAGCCATAGACGACTTTGGCACAGGTTATTCAAATTTTAGTCACTTGTTAGATTTAAATGCCGACGTAATAAAGCTTGATGGCAGCTTGATTCAACGTTTATTAAAGGATGAAAAAACCGAACAAATCGTCAAACTATTGGTCGCTTTTGCCCACAGTAATAATATGGCAGTAACAGCCGAATTTGTTGATTCTCAAGAACTGCTCGACAAGCTAGCCGAGTTAGCGGTCGATAGCGCCCAAGGTTTCCATTTAGGCAAACCGGCTGCCACTATCGTCAGCCAGTTCAGCGCACAGGTAGTCAATTAAACATTCAATTCGAGCAGGCTTAAATTTAGCTTTGGCGTACACTAAACTAACTTGGCTACCTTTAGCATTCCAACCCTCAACCATGTTAACTAACCGCCCTGCTTGAATATCTTGCGCTACGTAATAACTTGGCAAGCGCACCATAGCCACGCCCGCCATTGCCGCTTGATAGGCGACATAACCATTTGCACACTGCAAAGTACCAGTTGGTTGAAAATCATAACTTTGTGTCGTTGCTTGGCTATTTTGACTGAATTGCCATTTTTTCATGCTACCCAAGAGACAAGGGTAATTTTTTAGTTGTTTTGGATGCTCTACTACAGGGTAGTTTTTAATATAATCGGGAGAAGCACAAACATAAGACGGATAAAAGGTCAGTGGCCGAGCGATTAAATTTGAATCAGGCAAATCGCCCATGCGCACAGCTAAGTCGTATCTATCTGCAATTAAATCGACATGGCTACTGGCAAAATCTAGTTCAATTTTAACTTGTGGGTATTTGTGCATAAATTGGATTAACAAGGGTGCCAAGATACGCTCACCAAACCAGCCACCAACTGAATTAATTCGAATTAACCCAGACAACTGAGTTTGACTCGATTTAACTTGCTCAATCGAATCTTGCAAAATTGACCAGCCGTTGCGGCAATTCTGATAAAAACGCTCACCACTGGCAGTCAGCTGCATACTGCGAGTTGAGCGCACTATCAGTTGCACAGCTAATTCTTGCTCAAGCTCAGCAATCACTTGGCTGACACGCGCACGAGTTGTACCTAGTTGTTCTGCTGCTAAAGTAAAGTTGCCTTGTTCAACCACAGTAATAAATTCTAATAAACCTTTTAACATGCTATTGATAAACCATACTTAACAATGTGTAAAATTGTTAAGTATATATCCAAACCAATGTGCCGAGTAAAATAACTAGCAAATTATTGTATGAGGTACAGAATGAAATTACGCACACTCGGCCACAGCGGCCTACAAGTATCAGAAATTGGTTTAGGGTGTTGGCAACTCGGTGACGATTTTGGGCCAATTTCACAAGACACAGCCAATGAAATTTTAGCGGCAGCACAACAGCAGCAAGTTAACTTCTTAGACACGGCTGACGTTTATGGCGCAGGTTTAAGTGAAAACCGCATAGGTCAATGGCTTGCAAACAACCAGCATAATTCAACGCAAACCATTGTTGCGACTAAAGTGGGGCGCGATGCTAAATTATTCCCCAATCAATACACTAAACAAACAATGCAAAACAATATTGAAGGTTCGCTGCAACGTTTAGGGGTCGATGCAATTGACCTCATTCAATTACACTGTGTTCCACGTGAAGTATTGTTTGCCGGTGAAGTGTTTAATTGGTTAGAAGACTTTCAGCAACAAGGTTTAATTCGTTTTTACGGTGCCAGTGTCGAAATGTTAGACGAAGCTGAATTTTGTTTAAATTACAGTAAAGTGACTAGCTTACAAATGCTGTTAAACATATTCCGCCAAGACGCTTTAGACAAAGTATTGCCGTTAGCCACCAGCAAAAATGTTGGCATTATCGCCCGCCTGCCGCTGGCATCGGGTTTGTTGTCTGGAAAAATGTCTGCAGATCGCCAATTTTCAGCACAAGATCATAGAAACTACAATAAAGATGGCGCACACTTCCACGTAGGTGAAACTTTTAATGGCATTGCATTTGAACAAGGTTTAGCTCTGGTTGAACAACTTCAACAGCTATTGATTGAGCATAGTGAATTAGATTTCCCAACACAGCTCAACTTACAACAAATTGCCATTCGTTGGTTGTTAGACTTACCTGCGGTAAGCAGTGTGATTGCTGGTGTGAGCAAAAGTCAGCAGCTGATTAACAATGCGGCGGTTAGCCAGTTAGATAAGTTACCCACTGAGATCACACAATTATTAGCTGATTTTTACCAACAAAAAGTGCGACAACACATTCGTGGAGGCATTTAAGTTAACCTCAGGTCAATTTAACATTGGCAAATTCAAATAATCCCCTACAATGCCCCAAGCCACATCTGGCGTGTCTTGGGGTTTATTCATGTTATTCGACAACATCATCACAGCTTTAGTTGAACAAGGTTATGCCGTTATTGAGCATGCATTTGCGCCTGAGTTTGAAAACCACTTGTATACCCATGCCAAACAACTACAACAAAGCCAGCTGAAACAAGCCGCCATCGGCCGTGAAAGTGATGAAAACATCAACAACACAGTGCGTCGCGATAAAATAAAATGGATGGATCAGCAACAAGCAACTGAAGCCTTGTGGTTAGATAAAATGGAGCAATTGCGCATTGAGTTAAATCGCAGTTTATATTTAGGTTTGTTTAGTTACGAAGCGCATTTTGCCCAATATCAAGTTGGTGATTTTTACAAAAAACATCTAGATTCGTTCAAAGGTCAAGCCAATCGGATATTATCAACTGTCTATTATTTAAACCCAGACTGGCAGGCGAATAATGGTGGTGAATTAGTTATTTACCACCCAGATAATCATCAACAAGAAATCATCCGGGTGCAACCAAACTGCGGTACTTTGGTGATATTTTTAAGTGAAGAATTTCCACATGAGGTCTTGCCAGCCAAACAAGCGCGCTACAGTATTGCCGGTTGGTTTAGACTGAATACCAGCATGGGTAAGCAAATAGATCCACCTAGCTAATTTGTTATCCAGAGTTCAGCTTAATCAGGTTATACTACAGCCCTATCTAGCTATATAACAACAAGCGACAGTTTAAACATGCGAATTAGCCGAATTTATCATGCAAGTCCACTCAAGGTAGGCGACAATGTGCAGCTTTCAGATGAAGCAGCCAATCATGTTGGCCGAGTTTTACGCCAACAAGCGGGTCATCCTGTTGTGTTATTTAATGGCGATGGATTTGACTATGCTGGTGTCATTAGCGAAAGTTCACGCAAGCGGGTATGTGTGGATATTCAATCGGCGGAAAAAAACAACTCAGAGTCGCCGCTAAATATAGAACTACTACAGGTTATTTCACGTGGTGACAAAATGGATTTAACCATTCAAAAAGCAGTCGAACTTGGGGTTAGCCGCATTACCCCTATTATCAGTGAGCGCTGCGGGGTTAAGCTCAATGCAGAGCGCTTTGCTAAAAAAGTCGAACAATGGCAAAAAATTGTCCACTCAGCTTGTGAACAATCTGGTCGCGCGGTTGTGCCAAGCATTGGTGATATTCAAGATATTAACCAAGTATTAGCTGAAACATTCGATGGTTTACGCTTAAATTTGCACCCACAAGCCGAAATTGGCATTAGCCGCTTAGATAAAAATTCTAGCAATATTCAGTTGTTAATTGGCCCCGAAGGCGGCTTAAGTGACGAAGAAATCACGCTTGCTCGCCAACATGGTTTTACCGATATTTTAATGGGGCCTAGAGTACTTAGAACTGAAACCGCCGGACTTGCTGCCATTAGTATGCTGCAATGTGTCCTAGGCGATATGGGTTAAACATTTAGGTTAGGCAATACAAAAGATTTTGTATTCGGGTGGAGTCGGATCCACAAACCCGGGTTTTCATTAAGCTGTTGTAATGCTTGCTGTTTATCATCACTGAGTTTGCTATTGAGTACCTTGGCATAAGTTTGCACTTTTGCTGGCGCAGAGTCAGCATCAACAACCGACTGGACTACTTTTTTCGCCTGTAATATTGCTGCTGGCCCTAAAGTTAAGATGTATTGAGCACTGCGACATTCAGCTTCGTCACTTTCGCTAACCACAGTGCCACCGGCTTTAAATTTGCTGATGTGGTGTTCTAAAATACTGCTAGAAATTGGAATGAGTCCAGCTACATGGTTTGATTGTGCACCAGAAAAAGGCTTGATATAAGCCAAATGTGACGCTTGATTTTGCTCTGGGCCATGGCCAATAAAAAAGATATCTAAACCACCCAATGATTCAAGCTTGTTTAAATATGCAATTAACCCAGCTTCTAAATCATCCAAGTCAGTTTGCATTGGGGTAAAACTTTTAATTTTTTTGAAAAAAGCTTCACCTAAAATGCGTTCAAAATCGCGTACAAAACTCAACCCATTATTCATGCCCATAGGTGCTAACGCATCTTGCGTAAATACATTCAAGCGCGCTAACAAAGCATCTTGCTCTGAGGTTTTGGCGAGTTCACCCAACAGTCTATGTAACTCTTGGGCACCACGGCCACCTAACAAGGCGATATTAATATCACCGCTTTTCTCTGCAGCTGTTGCATATAACTCTTGCAACATAGCTTGGCCAACCTCAGCTTCTGATTGTAAAACGCTAGGTTGCACACCATAGTCAGTAAAAGCAGCGTCGCCTGCGGTTTGTTGTGCCAGCCACACGTTATTATTCTCTTGCTGGCGGGTAAATAATGAATTTTCAGTCGTCATAGTAATACCTAATTTGATGTATAGCTCGAGCGAGTAAAGCTTAAGTATAAGTGCAACCAAGCCAAAATGCCACCGGTAGACAAAAGTCTGCTTAGCACTTAATCATCATGCTTTGTCAACGTAATCATAGTTTTTAGACCAAAGCCTATGTTTGTTCAAATACTATAGTTCGAATCGGGTATTTAATTTTACCGCTATTACGGCATAATTCTCCGCTACTGATTTGGCATTTTAGATATTGGATGTTTAGGGTTATGAGTTTGATGCGTTGGGTAATATTATCTTTAGCTGTAGTGTTGAATAGTGCTTGGGCAAATCAAGCCGTTCAAGTTACACAACTGGATGACGGCTATTTAGTTAGCGCTCCACAATTAAACTTGCAGCGAAAAATACGAGCTTATGGCGACGATATCATTCGTATTCAAAGCATAACCACTGCACAATCGTTTTTTGCTGATGACCACTATTTAATGGTCGAACAACATAATTGGCCGGCCGAATTAAGCTTTAAACAAACCAAGCAGCAGCTCATATTTGCAACAGCTAATATTCAAGTTAGCTTAGATCCACTGACATTACAGGCGCAATTTCAGCAAATAAATAATATAGATAACAGCAGTGTTTTTTTACAAGAGATAACCCCGTTAACCCAAGCTAACCAAAGTATTTCCACACAATTTAAGTTTGATAAAAACGAAAAATTTACAGGTTTAGGTCACGGCTTTTATGCGCGAAATTCTGGGTTAAATTTGGCCGGGCAAATTATCGAACGTAATTATGGTAGTGAGCCAATTGAACAAGCCCCTTTGATAGTGCCATTTTATTTATCGAGCAAAAATTATGCTATGTTTGTAAATAGCATGCAGCAAAACCGCTTTAATTTTGGTGCTAATCAAACCTATAGCATTGAATTAAACGGCTATGGCAGTGAATCACAAATGGATATATTTGTGATTGTCGGTGATGATTTAAAAGCTGTATTAAACCAATACGTTAAGTTAACCGGCAAACCTAGATTACCGGCAAAATCCATGTTTGGTTTACAGCTATCCGATAAAGGCCATGATCATAATAGTCCAACACCTTCAGATCAAAACTGGTGGCAACAACAAATTACTCAACATAGGAAAGCTGGTTTACCACTAGATCATGTGGTTAATGACAACCGCTGGCGCGCGGCAGGCGGCAAACGCTGCGAGTCCAAACTTGCTTGGGATAAAGATCGCTACCCAAACCCAAGCGAATATAAAGATTGGTTAGAACAAAACGGTTTAACCCTGACGCTTGATTTTAACCGCTGCATAGCCCAATACAGCGAGGGTTGGCAAAAGTCGTTTAATTTGCCTTTTATTGAAGAAATTGAATTTAGAAACAGCGCACCAGATTTAACCAATGCCGATTTTAGACAATGGTTTTGGCAGATATTTTTTACCCAAGCACTCGATCCAAAACTTAATTATCCGGGTGATGCATTGTGGATAGATGAATTTGACGAGCAAGGCGCCGCGCCACTAACGACTAAATTAGCCAACGGTCATTTGTCAGCTGAAATGCGTAATTATTGGTTCTTTTTAATCGCCCAAGCGCTGGTTAAAGATGGTTGGGATAACGCCAATTTAAACAAACGTCCATTTGTGTGGGTACGCGGTATGACAGCGGGAGCACAAAGATATGCAACGCTATGGAGTGGTGATATTTACCCTAACTATTACGACATGCAACACAGTATTCGAGGCATGCAGTTAGCTGGTTTATCTGCCTTCCCATATTGGGGACATGACGCTGGCGGTTTTTACGATTGGCAAAACAATAAAGGGCCAGATGATGTGTTGTATCAGCAATGGGCACTTGCTATGGGCGCATTTTCGCCTATTTGGAAACCGCATGGTATGGGTGAATCACGCTGGCCACTAGACCGCAACCAACAGGTTTTAGCGCCATTTAAACATTACGCTAAATTGCGCTATCAACTTATGCCGTATTTGTACTCAGCGGCACATCAAGCACATCACACAGGTGTACCAATCGCCCGCGCTATGTTGCTCGAATACCCAGAATATGCACAAGCTTGGCAGTATGATTTACAGTATATGTGGGGTGATAATTTATTGGTTGTACCTAACAGCCAACCAGCCGACAAGATGGGCATGAGCACAGTTAATTTTTGGCTACCACCGGGTTTGTGGTATGACATCAACACGGATAGCTCGGCAGCAAAAACAATTGAAGGCGATAAGGTGTTACAGCGAAAATTGTTACCAGCACAAATGCCTATTTTTGCCAAAGCTGGCTCTATTGTTCCAAAACGCCCATATGCTGTAAGTACACTATTTATTGATAAAAGTCAGTTAATTTTAGATGTATACACAGGTGAAGATGGCCAGTTTGTTTTATACGAAGATGACGATAAAACCCCAGCCTATCGTTTAGACAATCAATACGCGACTAGCTTTATTCTTTATCAAGAAGCTTTACAGCGTTTAACTATACATCCAAGCCAAGGCATGTATTCGAATATGCCTGCACAAAGACATATAAGTGTTAATTTTGTTGGCATCAATCAACCGCCTATTGAGCAAATTAAGTTAACTGTGAATGGCAAAGCAGCGCCGTTAAAAATTGAAGATAATGGCGTCAGTTTTGTTGCAGGAGTTAATGAAAAAGCGGTATTGCGGTGGTAATCAACTCACCAAACGCTTGGAGTATCTCTCGCATAAGGCATATGGGGTATTCCGAGCAATATGTATAAGGTCGCATGGAAATTCCGAACAACTCACCAAACGCTATACACCGTCCTTGGTCGCTCCGGAATTATATCCCTATAATTCAAGGTTGGTTCGTGTGTTCGCAATTCCCATACTCCCGCGACATCTGTGCCGCGGCTAGTAAACACAGCAATAACAATGCCCAGTAAAAATCCGTTGGAAAGATAATTTTCTAAAACTTCAAAAGGCATGGGCGAATGAGGACCGAAGCGCAGCTTCGCAGCCGAGAGAGGTGGAGTCATGGATGACGACAGGGCCTTACCTTCAAGGATGAACAACCGACTCACAGCTAAGCGTTTTTAGAAAATTATGCTTCCGATGGGCTTTGCCACCACCAAACTAGCGGCGACAAATCCCACAGCGATAAAAATGCTCTATAAAAGTCCGTTGGAATGCTAGTTTTCTAAAACTTCAAAAGGCATGGATGCCTTTTGTGAGCGGCCAGGGACTGGCGAAAAGCGTTTTTAGAAAATTATGCTTCCAATGGGCTTTGCCACCACCAAACTAGCAGCGCCGAAGCCCACAGCAATAGCAATGCTCAATAAAAGCCCGTTGGAATGCTAGTTTTCTAAAACTTCAAAAGGCATGGATGCCTTTTGCGAGCGGCCAGGGACTGGCGAAAAGCGTTTTTAGAAAATTATGCTTCCAATGGGCTTTGCCAGCACCAAACTAGCAGCGATAAATCGAACAACACTAGTAATGTTCGATACAAGTCTATTTGAATGCTGGTTTTCAAAAACTTCTTTATCAGGGATGATAAAGCGGAGCGCCCGCGGACGGGTTCACAGCGTTTTTTGAAAACCATGCTTCAAATGGGCTTGATTGCCACAACATCTGCAGCAACAAAGCCCATTATTCAAACCTAGAAAAACTTACTTAATTTATCTTTAACTTTATCTTTTAACTTATCTTTTTGTTTTTCTTTAAACGAATCCACTTTAGCATCCAACAACTTTTGCAAACTACCTTCAGTATCATCAATCCAAGCCGATAAATCGCCAATTTGCGCAAGCTCCTGCTCAGACATATCCAGCTTATCAGCCATTTTGGCATTGAGTTTCGTTTGATACTCAGCTTTAAGTTTATCCAACTCAGCATTGGCTGACGCTTTAACACTGTCTTTAACAATATTGTCCAGAGCAGAATTAATCTTCCAGCTAGGAGAGGTCGCTTTACCGGACAATAAAATTTCCGCAGGGATCTTCTGTTGCTGATTTAACGCTTCGATAACCTGTTTCATCCAACGAGATGACGAGGTAGAGCTAAACTGAGGTTTAACTAAGTCTAACGCCGTATTGGCGTCTAACAGGCCTTGTTGGTAAGAAAGTTCACCCACGCCCGTTAGCTGAGTTTGTTGTAAACTAAATTTAGCTTTTGAACTTTTATCTTTCGCCACTTTTAAATCATTAAACTGCCAGTTTGCTTGGCTTTTAATATTTGATTCTTGATCAACCCAATAATCTAACTGGCCTTTTAAATCACCTTGAGCAAACGCGTTAGAAAAAACATCTACGCGGCTTGCGGTTGTTTTTTTCCAATGCTGCACATGAATATCTTTAAGCTCAATCCAAATAGTGCCTTTTGGGTTGACTAGTTCAATTTTGCCTTTGGCTACCATCCAATCAGGAATGGGATTTTCTTCATCAAAATGAACAAAACGGCCGACACTGTGCTCAACCGCGTCATCCTGACCATCAGTTTCACCTTTTTTAATAAAAGGTTTTAACAAGTCATAGGCTTTTTCTGCGTACTGGTAATAACTGCGTGCTTCTTCGCCAAATAAAATATGCGCTAAATCTTCAGCTTCAAAAGTTTCCAATTGATAAGTTTGTTTCACTTGTTGCCAGTCTTGCTCTGGTGCAGCTTTGAGCTCTTTGGTTGCAAGTTTTAATTTAGCATTGCTGTCACTTAACTGCTCTTTAGCCTGTTTAAGCTGTGCTTTGTCTTGCTTAATTTCAGCTTTTAGTTCATCTAATTGTGTTTTTAGCTTGGCTAGGTCTTCTAAACTATCAACTTCAGAGTCGGTTAATTGTTTAATTTTAGCTTCGTATTCTTTTAGCTTAGATTTATCTGGCAAGTCAGCTTTTAGCTGTTTGATTTTCGCTTTTTCTTCCGCAAGCGTCGTTTGTAGCGCTTGTGCTTTTTCAACAGTAATCAAGTTACTGTCATTTAATAGCGTTTTTACATCCGGTATTTCTGCTTTAATTTCATCTAATTTCGATACTTGTTGCGCAGATTCTTCCGAAGCTTGCGACACTTCATATAGTTTACCCTGTGTTGCTCTTTGGCTATCTAATTGCAATTTAGCAACTTGTAAATCTGTAATTAAGGTTTTACCTAACAGATATTGCCATAAGTCGACAGCGGCAACAGCTGTATCAAACTCAACCAAGTTGTTAGCTGGGTTTTGTTTATCTGTTACTTGTAAGTGCACAAGTTCAATACTAACTGGCGACCAATTAACATTGACCTTTTCTACATTAATTTCAGCGCCATATACACGCTCACCCACTTGTTCAATTGCAAGTTTAATTAAACTACCAGCAAATAAATATACGCTCGCTGCCAACAATGCGATAACAGCTACAAACCCAGCAAAACCCTGCCATCTCAAATACTTTTTCATGCGCCACCTCCCTGCACTTTCAAATAAAATTGGTAAAAACGCGAGCCTTTAAGCATTTGCACTATTTTCATTTTCATCACAAAAGCCATTACATGATCTCTATATTTAACCACTAGATACTGGGCTAACAATGCAAAGGGCACAAACAATACAGAGGTTACCAATAACGCGCCTAATGTTACTGTATGATGTAAATGCGCCAATTTAAATAAGGTGATTTGATACAAAGCGTGCCAAGTAGATTCAAGCGCAGCTGATGTTAATAAAGCTTCACCTAAACTCGCAAATATAGGGGCAAACAGCAGCCCTAATAATGCAAATACACTCCAACTGACAAAAAAACTACCTAAGTGCACGCGTATTAAAAACGCCAATAATAAAATGAGCAAATTGTGTAAGCTGAACAATGGCGTTAAGCCAATAACCATACCCAGTGCCATTGCATAGGCTATTTGCCGCGGTGAGTTTTCGGAGTTAAGTGCAATAAACACTTTGATGATTTGCGTAAGCATGATTCAATTTTCCCTGAAATATCAGATATTACTTAAGAAGTATTATAACTAAATTACATTCAAGCCTGATTGGCTGTTGAAGCTGCAAAACTTGGTGTATAAGTTTGTTGTGCTAAGCAGACTTGATTGCGACCATTAGTTTTCGCATCGTACAAAGCTTGGTCGGCAATATCAATCCATTGAGAAAAATCTTTAATTTCTTTAGTTAACAAAGCAATACCTGCACTAACACTGAGTTTGATATTTAGCTGTTTGCAAGTTGCTAAGCTTTCTTTTTCTAAATAAACACGAAATGCATTGGCAATATGCTCTGCTGAATGTGGATCTGAATGTGGGATCAATACACCAAACTCTTCACCACCATAACGCCCGAGCGTTGCATTGCTACCTTGGAAAAATTTTTTGAGGGCATCAGCAAAAGCGATTAAAACTTTGTCGCCAACCAAGTGGCCGTGGGTATCATTAATTTTTTTAAAGTGGTCTATATCTATCATGACCAAAGCAGGAGTTTCATTATGTGTTTTCGCGTGCTGAAAAATATCTTGCACTCGAGCTTCCCAGTAACCTCTATTAGGTAGTTGTGACAAGGAATCCGTGCGGCTCAATTCCAATGCTAGTTTGCGCTCTTCAGAAAGTTTTTTCGATAAACGAAAAGTTACAAAACCAACTAATAGTGGATAAAACAGTGCCAAAGGAGCACATATCAACATAGTTAATTCACTACTAGCAAAACTAATATGTGGTGCAACCAGCAAAAAATTAGCCAGCATACCAAGCAACACAGCCAACCAGCCCATCATGTAGAAACGTACGCCGCCAGCTGAGATATTGTTTAAACCGCTAGCTGATAACAATAGGATGCTGGGCATAATATTAAAGCCCATAGCTGCAACCCAGAACCCGACTATAGTGGAATCAAAAAATAAACTTCTAAATTCAGACTTATAGTGATCTTTGGCACGCATGCCTAAAATGAAAGCGAGATGTGGCCAAACAAATGCAGAAAAAAAGATCCCGAACCAATACCAAGTCGCTAGATCATTTTGATAAACCACTAAACCAACAGGTAAGGCGCCTAAACCAAAGCCGATAACTCGGGGTAAATAGACACGTTTAACAAAACTTTTTCCGCGACCAGCTTGTTGTATTGGCTTCAAAAAATAGGTTTCCCAACAAAGTTGTAATGTGTTAGCTACAATATTAGAAGTTTAGGATAGGCTACACTATTTGCCAGTGTTGGTGTTTTTTTCTGAAGAAAAATCTAACCTAGTTATCAGAAATACTGAGGCTAGAACAGAAGTAAGATTATCGCTAGTTAAAATAACTTTCTATCGCACTGATAATGCTTTTATTGGCTTCAGGAAAGGTATATTGCTTGAGTGAGTTTACGTCAACCCAGCGAATTTCTTGGCCTTCATTGCCTTTTGCTGTGCCTGCGTGCTGCTCTACCACATATGTGTCTAACACAACTTTTTTGTCACCATAATCATGTTCAATCTTAATCAATGGTGCACTGCTTATCACTTGAACGTTACATTCTTCAAGCATTTCGCGAGCAAGTGCTTCTGTCACTTGTTCTTCCTGCTCGACTTTGCCGCCAGGGAATTCCCATTTGCCACCTTGATGTTGGTGTTGATTGCGTTTAGCAATCAACACCTCATTTCGTCCATTGTTTTGCTGAATAACCACAGCAACGGCAACATGAACAAGCTTAGCCATTAGTTTAATTTACCATGACAGTTTTTGTATTTTTCACCTGAACCACAAGGACAAGGATCGTTGCGGCCGACTTTAGCACCTTCACGAATAAAAGCTTTTGGCTTTTTGCCATCCGCCAATGCTTCTTCATTGTCGTGTTGATATTGTTTTGGTGCTGCTTCTGCTTGACGACGCTTTGCTTCTACAGCTTCAACGTCAGATTCTTCGCGAACTTTTACTTTAGACAATACACCAACTACTTCAACTTTGAGCGCTTCTAACATTTGTGAGAATAGTTCAAAAGATTCACGCTTATATTCTTGTTTAGGATTTTTCTGTGCATAACCACGTAAATGAATACCTTGGCGTAAGTGATCCATTGCGGCTAAATGCTCTTTCCAATGCGAATCTAAGCTTTGTAACATAATCGCTTTTTCGAAGTGGCGTAAAACTGGTGCGCCAACTTGTTTTTCTTTTTCCGCATAAGCTTCATCTAAAGCGGCGGCAATGCGTTCACGTAATTTTTCTTCGTCTAGTTTATTGTCTTCATCCAACCATTGTTGAATTGGCACATCTAGTGTGAAGTCTGCTTTTAAACGTTCAGTTAAACCAGCAACATCCCACATTTCTTCAACTGACTGTGGTGGGATATACGCATCAATTGTCGAACTTAATACATCGGTACGAATGACAGTGATAGTGTCACTAATATCACTTTCATTCATTAACTCGTTACGCTGTTGGTAAACCACTTTACGTTGGTCATTGGCGACATCATCGTACTCAAGCAACTGTTTACGAATATCAAAGTTACGAGCTTCAACTTTGCGCTGAGCATTTTCAATCGCTTTTGTTACCCATGGATGCTCAATAGCTTCGCCACGCTCCATACCAAGTTTTTTCATTAAACCAGATACACGATCGCTGGCAAATATGCGCATTAACGCATCTTCCATAGATAAGTAGAATCGTGAAGAACCTGGGTCACCTTGACGACCAGCACGGCCACGTAACTGGTTATCAATACGACGAGATTCGTGACGTTCAGTACCAATAATGTGTAAACCACCCGCTGCAACTACTGCATCATGACGCGATTGCCAATCAGCTTTAATTTTTGCAATTTGCTCGTCAGTTGGATTAGTTAATTGGTCGATTTCAATCTCTGAATTACCGCCCAATACGATATCCGTACCACGACCCGCCATATTAGTTGCGATAGTAACTGCACCAGGGCGACCGGCTAATGCGACAATTTCCGCTTCTTTCGCGTGATACTTAGCATTTAACACTTGGTGTTTAATTTTAGCTTTTTTCAGTACACGAGATAATAACTCAGAGTTTTCAATTGAAATTGTGCCCACTAGCACAGGACGACCATCTTCAACACATTGTTTAATATCTTCAACAATAGCTTCGTATTTTTCTTCAGCGGTTAAATAAACCAAATCAGCATGATCTTTACGGATCATAGGGCGATTGGTTGGCAAGATAATGGTTTCTAAGCCGTAGATATAGTTAAACTCGAACGCTTCAGTATCCGCAGTACCTGTCATACCCGCTAGCTTGTTGTATAAGCGGAAATAGTTCTGGAAGGTAATGGAAGCCAAAGTTTGGTTTTCGTTTTGAATTTGCACACCTTCTTTAGCTTCAATAGCTTGGTGCAAACCTTCAGACCAACGACGGCCCTCCATAGTACGGCCAGTGTGCTCGTCAACAATAACAATTTGTTGGTCTTTAACTAAGTAATCAACATCTTTGTGATAAAGCTTATGTGCGCGTAATGCAGCATTAACATGCGCCAATAAACCTATATTTGCTGCGCTATAGAGTGAATCACCTTCTTGTAAAACTTTGTTCTCAATCAAAATCTCTTCAACTGCGATTTGGCCTTTTTCAGTCAAATGCACTTGTTTAGATTTTTCATCAATGGTGAAGTGGCCTTCACTCTCTTCCTCTTCAGAATCTTCTTTATCAGCTTGAATTAAATTCGGCACAACTTGGTTAATTTGTTGATATAAAACCGAACTGTCTTCTGCTGGACCTGAAATCACTAATGGCGTACGCGCTTCGTCGATTAAAATTGAGTCAACTTCATCGACTACAGCAAATTTTAATTCACTTTGCACACGCTCTTCGGCACTAAACGCCATGTTGTCACGTAGGTAGTCAAAACCAAACTCGTTGTTTGTACCATAGGTCACATCCGCTTCGTACGCTTGGCGCTTTTCAACCGGGCCCATACCAGGAATGTTACAACCAACTGTCATGCCTAAAAATTCAAATAACGGGCGGCTCCAGTTAGAGTCACGATAAGCTAAGTAATCATTTACTGTAACTACGTGTACATGCCCTGCTAAACCATTTAAATAGGTAGGCAAAGTTGCGGTTAAAGTTTTACCTTCACCTGTACGCATTTCGGCAATTTTACCTTGGTGTAACACCATGCCGCCTAATAACTGCACATCAAAGTGGCGCATGCCTAATACACGTTTTGATGCTTCACGACAAACGGCAAATGCTTCTGGTAATAAGCTATCAACAGTCGCGCCGTCAGCTAGGCGTTTACGAAACTCTTCTGTTTTCGCTTTTAACTCTTCGTCACTCAAGCCTTCTAATTCAGCTTCTAAACCATTTATCTGCGTAACAACTTTATTTAATTTTTTAATAAAACGATCGTTTCTGCTACCAAATATCGATGTCAGTATTTTTGTAATCATTAATCTATCCTGACCAGCTGCTTCCAGCTAAGTGCTCTCTATTTATTAAAAGGTAAGTTCCCATTCGGGATGTGTGCTTTTCTAAGCGCTATTTTGCACGACGATAAACGTATTTTAAAGGGTCTATCTGTTTGCCGTTTCTTAAGATTTCATAATGAACATGTGGACCTGTAGAGCGACCTGTTGAGCCCATAACGGCTATTTGAGCGCCCTTGCTCACTACATCTCCAACTGAAACCAATAATTCTTTATTATGACCATATCGAGTTTTTAAACCTTGTCCATGATCAATCTCAATCAACCTGCCATAACCGTATCTTTCATCCGCCCAAGTTACAACCCCTGCACCTGTAGCAATAACCGAGTTACCTTCTTTTCCGGCAAAATCTATCCCTTTATGCATAGCGGGCAAACCACTAAAAGGGTCTTTACGCATGCCATAATATGAAGATAACCAACCAGCTTGAATTGGTCGACCTGAAACATACACTTGGTCACTTATATGGTGATTCATGATGACAGATTCAAGTAGGCTAAGTTGTTGTTCTTGTTGATTGTAAAAATCGAGTAGTTGCGACATTTCTGTGAGTAGCTCATGCTCAACCACAACATTTTGTAAAATATCAGCTTGTTCATCTGCTGGACCACCAGTTGCTGGCATATCAGCAAAATTAAATTCATCCATATGCAAACTGGCGTTTTCAGCTAAACGAGCGCCGAGTGCATTCATACGCAATGCGTAACTTTGTAATTCAGATAATTTGAGCTTGATCGCTGCAAGTTCAACCTCAGTTCTCGATTTTAGTGAATAAAGTGCTTCTTTTTGTTCTGTAAGTGCAAGACGAGATTGATTAACAGGTGCGATTGGTTGTTCGGTTTGTGCTGATTTTGGGTATATACTACTTAGGATTAAAACGGCTAAACAAATGATAAGCACGCAAAATGCGACGGCATGGGCAAATCCCAAGTGCCATTCTAATTGGCGACCGTTTTTTGTGTACTGTATTGATAGCGACATAGTGATTAGTTAATGCGACCTAGACCGAAAAATTTATCGCAGATCATGGCTCAAAAATGGCCAGATCGGCAGCAAAAAAATGTTAAGCCCGAGTATACCAGCGAGATTTCAAAGGAGCTAGCGCTTAATTTGCCCAATTCGCTGCGAAAATGCATAAAAGTAGTGCAATTTGAGCGTGGTATTTTAACTTTGAGCCTACCAAATGCCAGTTATCAAATGCAATTTAATGCTTGTCGCAGTCAGTTATTGAGCCAACTTAGAGTAACTCACCCTGATTTATTCAGTATTAAGTGCCAAGTTGACCCGAACATGTCGACATCTTCTAACTTAGTTAAAGAAAGCTCTGCCTCATATGCGACTTCAAGTAAGAAAGCAGCAAAAACTTTGTCAGATAAAACTAAGCAAGATTTAACCGCCACTATGCAAGATTTACCGGAGAATATTCAAGCTGCGTTGTCACGGTTGATAAATTTGAAGTAGTCTACTGAGTGGGTGCAATATAGCCATAATATAAATGGGGAATTCCGAACAAGTCACCAAAATGCTTGGAGTATCCCTCGCATAAGGCATATGGGGTATTGCGAGCAAAATCGCTTTTAACTCGTCCCTGAGCCGCTCACACAAGATATCCCTCCCTTGTGAAGTTTTGCTCGCAACACGCCCATACACCTCATGCACACTGGAATCGCTGCTAGTTCATGCAGCAACACAATAGCCTGATATGAGTGTATTCGAATGCTAATTTTATAAAACTTCAAACGACATGGATGCCTTTTTTTTGGGAGCGGCCAGGGACTGGCGAAAAGCGTTTTTATAAAATTATGCTTCGAATGGACTCAAATGCCACAGATCAAATAGCGATCAATTTACAAGTTCACCATTGTTCACAAGAATAAAATTAAGCAGCAATACAACAGCTAGATATGAGTGTATTTGAACGCTAATTTTATAAAACCTCAAAAGGCATGGATGCCTTTTGCGAGCGGCCAGGGACTGGCGAACAGCGTTTTTATAAAATTATGCTTCGAATGGACTCAAATGCCACAGATCAAGCAGCAATCTGCTCCAATACATTGGAAAAACGCTAAAAACTCACCTTACCTCGTAAGTTTTTCACCGAACCTTTTTTCTTCTTCGCATCAACACGCTTTCGCTGCGAACTCTTAGTCGGCTTAGTCGCTTTACGCACCTTACGCACAACAGTGGCAGCTTTAATTAACTGCAACAAACGCTCCAAAGCATCTTGTTTATTTTGCTCTTGGGTACGAAACGACTGCGCTTTAATAATGATTACACCATCTTTATTGATGCGACTATCGGAAAATGACAACAAACGCTGTTTATAAAAATCAGGTAATGACGATTGATTAATATCAAAACGTAAATGAATGGCACTCGAAACCTTGTTAACGTTTTGCCCACCCGCGCCCATAGCACGAATAGCAGAAAACTCGATTTCAGACTCAAAGATAGTAACTGTATTAGAAATTTTTAACATATATCTTCAAGTAGGATAGATAAACTAAACAGCTGCCTAAGTAGCAGCTGTTTAATATCAAAACTATGCAGGAGACGCCGCCATAAACTGTAATGGCGAGGTTTGAGTTTGATTAAATTCAACTAAAGTCCAACTATCAGTTTGCTTTAGTATTTCACGCAACAAAATATTATTTAACGCATGACCCGTTTTAAATGAACGGAAGTGACCTAACAATGGCAAACCTGCCATGTACAAATCACCAATCGCATCCAAAATTTTATGCATAACAAACTCATCGTCATAACGTAAGCCGTTAGCATTTAAAACTTGGAACTCATCTAACACCACAGCATTGTCAAAATTAGCACCTAATGCCAAGTTATTCGCACGTAAATACTCAAAGTCTTTCATAAAACCAAAAGTACGTGCGCGTGACACTTCAGTGATAAAAGTTTGGCTTGAGAAATCCATAGACACATGTTGTTTGGTAGACGAAATGGCCGGGTGTGGAAACTCAATTGCAAAATCGAGTTTAAAACCATTGTGCGGCAAAATTTCTGCCCACTTATCGCCAACTTCAACACGGATAGGTTTATCAATTCGAATAAACTTTTTCGCCGCTTTCAACTCTTCAATGCCTGCCTCTTCTATCAACATAATAAAAGGGCTAGCACTGCCATCAACAATAGGCACTTCATTGGCATCTAATTCAACAATAACATTGTCGATACCAAGGCCAGCTAAAGCTGACATTAAGTGCTCTACCGTAGATACAGTTACACCGTCTGCATTGGTCATACAGGTACACATAGTAGTGTCAGTGACTGCTTCTGGAGATATTGGCATATCCACCACGGGATCTAAGTCAACACGGCGAAATACTATCCCTGTATTAGCAGGTGCAGGGCGCAGTGTTATTCTGACTTTTTCTCCTCGGTGCAAACCAACCCCAAGCGTAGTCACACTCGTTTTTAGTGTACGTTGTTTTACCATATGGCTATTTTGTCTCCAAATGTATGTGTTACACGCAACTTAACTAATTTAAGTTGCAGCACATGTTTGTTTGCAACAGCACAATTAATAAGCTGTTGCGCACATGTAAACTATGCGTCCATTATAACACATTAGACCAGTGCAAACGATAAAGCGTTACTGACAAACTGTATATTTGTTAAACAATACACAGTTTTCCTCTATTGAGGAAATTAGTCTGCTTGCTTACGTAAAAACGCTGGAATATCCAAATAATCTAAGTTTTGCGCTGCATTTGAGTCACTTGCAGGTACATGCGCTGGCGCAGCTGTACGCTCTTCAATTGCAACAGCTGCAGAGCCTGCAGCAACTTCTGAACTACGGAAGTTGCCAACCGGACGCTCATTTAAACTTACTTTGTTGTTTGGTACTAAAGAGATATCTGGACGCGTATCACCAATACCTGTTGCAACAACAGTTACACGTAATTCGTCAGTCATATCCGCGTCAATTACCGCACCAACAACTACAGTCGCGTTTTCAGATGCAAAACCTTTAACTGCATTACCAACAGTTTCAAATTCTTCAATGCTGATATCCATACCCGCAGTAATGTTTACTAAGATACCGCGTGCACCTGCTAAATCCACGTCTTCTAATAACGGGCTAGAAATTGCAGCTTCTGCCGCTTCTTCAGCACGGTCTTCACCAGAAGCCACACCTGTACCCATCATAGCTGTACCCATTTCAGACATAACTGTTTTCACGTCTGCAAAGTCAACGTTAATTAAACCTGGACGGGTAATTAACTCAGCAATACCTTGAACTGCACCTTGTAATACATTGTTAGCTGCTTTAAACGCATCTAACAAGCTAGTGCCTTTACCTAGTACTTTTAATAATTTGTCGTTTGGAATTGTGATTAATGAATCAACATGTTTAGCTAATTCTTCAATACCAATATCCGCGTATTGCATACGCTTTTTGCCTTCAAATGGGAAAGGTTTAGTCACAACAGCAACTGTTAAAATCCCCATTTCACGGGCAATTTCAGCAACAACTGGTGCAGCACCTGTACCTGTACCACCGCCCATACCAGCAGCGATAAACACCATATCCGCACCACGAATGGCTTCTTGGATAACTTGGCGATCTTCTTCTGCCGATTTACGACCAATTTCAGGGTTAGCACCTGCACCTAACCCTTTAGTTACGTCACGACCCAACTGAATGGTAGTTTCCGCAGACGAGTTGCGTAGCGCTTGCGCATCTGTATTTGCGGTAATAAATTCAACACCCTCAATTGTGTGTTTTACCATGTGCTCAACAGCGTTGCCGCCGCCACCACCAACACCAATCACTTTAATGATTGCTTCGTCGTTATGTTCACTCATCAAATCAAACATAGTTATTTTCTCCTACACACCTGCTTTTAAAATTAAAACTCACCCTTAAACCAGCTCTGAATACGCTGCCACCAGTTACTTACACCTTGATTTTCATCATGGTTTGCATACTTCTCTTGTAAGTCTTCTTTGCCATAATGTAATAAACCAATGGCGGTGGCGTAGACAGGATCGTCTACATATTCAGTTAAACCTTTCAATTTGACTGGATAACCCAGTCGGACGGGCATTTGAAAAACTTCTTCGGCTAATTCAACTGCCCCTTCCATCTTGCCTGTGCCACCAGTTAATACGATACCGGCAGCCATTTGTTCTTCCCAACCACTCTTGCGAATGTCTTCCATTACTAAGTCATAAAGCTCTTGATATCTTGGCTCAACAACTTCCGCTAAAGTGTGGCGCGACATAGAGCGTGCGGGTCTACCACCTACACTAGGCACCTCTATGCTCTCTTCCAAACTCACCATATGCCTTTGTGCACATGCATACTTAATTTTTATTTGTTCTGCATGACTCAACGGCGTTCTAAAAATTTGTGCTATGTCCTTGGTCACTTGATTACCAGCGACAGCAATAACTGAGGTATGACGAATTGCGCTGTTGGCATAGACAACTAAGTCCATAGTGCCAGCACCAACATCAACCACACCCACACCTAATTCTTTTTCATCATCGGTTAACACTGCGTAGCTAGACGCTAAAGATGATGCAACTAAGGCTTCTACTTTTAAGCCACAGCGTTCAACACATTTAACAATGTTTTTCGCCATATCGTTGGCACAGGTAATTAAATGCACTTGCGCTTCTAAACGCACACCTGACATACCAACAGGGCTTTTAATGCCTTCTTGCACATCCACACTGAATTCTTGCGGCAACACATGCAGCACCATGCGCTCTGCAGGCAATGGCACTGACTTCGCAGTATGAATAACATTGTCAACATCATCATTGGTGACTTCTTTTTCATGAATTGTCACCATGCCATTTTCGTTTTGGCACTTAATATGACGACCAGAGATCGCCAAATACACAGACGAAATTTGGCAGTCTGACATCATTTCTGCTTCGTGCACCGCGCGTTTTATCGACTTGATCACAAGTTCAATATTGTTAACCCCACCTTTGTCCATACCTTCAGACGCGTGCGAGCCAACACCAACAACACTGACTGTATTGTCGGGCAATATTTCACCTACCACAGCAACCACTTTTGCCGTGCCTATGTCTAAGCCAACGATTAAATTTCTTTCTAATGTTTTTGACATATCTACTCTGCCAATTAACCAGCCGTTTCCGGCAGCTTTATTTGTTCCCCAACCGCAAATCCCGTGTCGTAGCGTAAATCGACATATTCTACTTGATGTTGTTCCACCAAGGCAGGATAAAACTCTAAAAATCTTTTTATCCGTGCAACGCCATTTTCTCGTCCAAGATTTAGTTTTATGCCGTTGTTTAATGCCATATCAACCGCATAGCGTTCTGACATGGTCATTTCAACCGCGCTTATTCCGTGCAATGCAAGCAACTCTGAATAATCAGTAAAAAGCTTTAATGCTTTTAGTTCCTCGCCTTCTGGGCCAAACAAGTTTGGTAAACTTATTTGCAGCCTGTCTTGCCTTGCTTGGTAAACCTCACCTTTGTGATTGAGCAAAAAATCGCTATTCCAAATCACCACTGGTTTTTGTTCTACCAAATTTACTTTCAGTGTATCTGGCCACTCTTTTCGAATTGCCGCCCAATACACCCAATCAATTTTTTCTACTGCTTGTTGTGCTTTGTTTACGTCTAATGCGTAAAAACTCTGCTGCAACATAGGCAATAAAGCGTTATAAACATCCTGCTTAGTCACATATTGGTTGTTGCCTTCAACCACCAAACGTTTTACCGGCAGTTGACTGCCATCTTCCAACCATTGTTGTGTTTTAAAAGCTAACCGCACACAACTGACCAACACAGCAATAAAAAATATTACGCCAATCCAAAACGGCCACTCTGCGCGTTTAAAAAACTCCACTACAGCCGTTTTCATCTTTACTTAGCCAACGACAATATTTTTAAAACCAAAGACTCAAAGTCTAAACCTGTCGCTCGCGCTGCCATTGGCACCAAACTTTTTTCCGTCATGCCTGGCACTGTATTTACTTCTAATAAATAAAACTGACCATCCGCATCACGCATCATATCTACTCGACCCCAACCGTCTGCTTGCACTGCAGCAAAAGCTTGTTGCGCCAATTGTTGCGCATAAGTTTCATCTTCAGCATTCAAACCACATGGGCAATGATATTGCGTAGTGTTGGATAAATACTTAGCTTCGTAGTCGTAAAATCCGCGATCCGTTTGTGTGCGAATAGCAGGTAAAGCTTTGCCATCAACCACAGCTATTGTGTATTCTGGGCCATTGATAAATTGTTCAATTAATACATCTGAATCAAATTCAAACGCATTGCTAACAGCATCTGTCAGCTCAGTTACTGTTTGCGCTCGGCTCATGCCAATACTGCTGCCCTCGCGAGCTGGTTTTACAAATACACAGCCGCCTAGCGACTCTAATATTTGGGCAAAATCCAATTGCATATTTGGATTGACTCTCAGGTATTTAGCCGTTGGCAAACCACAACTTTGCCATACTTGTTTAGTACGCACTTTATCCATAGCCAAGGCAGAGCCTAATACTCGACTGCCGGTATAAGGCAAATCTAAGTATTCAAGTACACCTTGAATCACACCATCCTCACCACCGCGACCATGCAAAGCAATAAATACATGTGAAAAGCCCATTTGTTTAAGCAACAATGGCGAAGTCACTTTGGTATCAATTAGCTCAGCGTTAATACCTTGCTTAACCAAAGCTTGAAAAACCGCTTTGCCTGATTTAAGAGATATTTCACGCTCAGCAGATGTACCACCATGCAGTACAGCGACCTTTTGATATTGTGTGTTCATATCACTCATTTGCCATCCTCCAGTTGCTGCGCACTGTAGGCCTGCATTTTTTCTTTATCAAAAGCGAGCGTTTCTAATAACTTAGCCACGGCACCTATGTTGCCGGCACCTTGGGTAATGACAATATCGCCCGCTTGCAAAATATTCGACAACTCGGCTGGCAACTGCTCTGGCGTTGCTACATATACAGGATCTATCACCCCACGTTGGCGAATAGAACGACATAAACTGCGGCTATCCGCGCCAACTATGCTGGCTTCGCCTGCGCTATATACTTCTAATAACAGCAATAAATCGACTTGTGATAATACTTGAACAAAATCATCGTACAAATCACGTGTACGTGTATATCTATGTGGCTGATAAGCCATGACTAAACGTCGTTCAGGATAAGCAGCACGAATCGCTTTAATGGTTGCTAAAACTTCAGTTGGATGGTGACCATAATCGTCGATAAACTCAATTTCACCATCAGCCACTGGGTATTGACCCAATTGTTCAAAACGTCGGCCTATGCCTGCAAACGCATCTAATGCAGCTAAAATTTGTGCATCTGCTATGCCTTCATCAGTTGCGACAGCGATTGCCGCGGTTGCATTTAACGCATTGTGATAACCAGGTAAATTGAGCTTAACCTGTAAATCCGGCAAGTTTTTATGCAAATTGCGTTTCACCACAAAGTGGGTTTGTTTGCCAATTTGTTTAAAGTCGCTGATTTGGAAATCAGCACTTTCACTAAAACCATAGGTAATATAGTTACGACCTATTTGTTCGGCTAACTTAGCAACATTTTCGTCGTCAATACACAACACAGCCAAACCATAAAATGGTAGGTTGTGGAGAAATTCTTTGTAAGTTGCGAGCATTTTGTCGAAGTCACCGTCATAGGTATCCATATGATCGGCTTCGATATTGGTCACCACAGACACCATAGGCTGTAGATGTAAAAACGACGCATCACTCTCATCAGCTTCAGCAACTAAATAGCGGCTACGACCTAATCTTGCATTAGTTTGTGCACTGTTTAAGCGCCCGCCAATAATAAAAGTGGGATCAAGCTCAGCTTGGCCAAACACACTTGCAATTAAACTGGTTGTTGTGGTTTTACCATGTGTGCCCGCAACCGCAATGCCATGGCGATAACGCATAATTTCCGCAAGCATTTCTGCACGGCGGATCACCGGGATACGTGCATTGGTTGCAGCAACCACTTCTGGGTTATCTTGTTTAACCGCGCTAGAGATCACCACAACATCAGCACCCGCGACATTTTGTTCGCGGTGGCCGATCATAATTTCAGCGCCAAGCTCTGTTAGTCTTTGTGTATTGGCACTTTCGGCGATATCTGAGCCAGATACTCGATAACCATCTGTCAACAATACTTCAGCGATACCACACATACCCGCACCACCAATGCCAACCATATGAATCAGGTTGACGCGGCGCATTTCTGGTATTTTAAATTCGCTATTGTTGGTTACTTTCATTTTTGTCCTACTGCTAATAATTCTATTTCTGCGGCGACATTTTTTTGCGCATCCAGTTTTGCAACCTGAGCGCAGGCTTGTGCCATTTGTTGTAACTTGTTTTGCCCATCGGCAAATAATTCTTCTAACACAGGTTTTAACAAACCTTGCGCTAACTGCGATTGGGCTAAAATTTTAGCCGCGCCAACACTTTCTAATGCCTGTGCATTCTTGGTTTGGTGATCGTCTACTGCGTGTGGCAATGGCACAAAAATACTCGCAACGCCAATGGCGGCGATTTCCGATACAGTTAACGCTCCCGCACGGCATATCACTAAATCAGCTTGGGCATATGCACTGGCCATATCACCAATAAATTCAAGTACCTGAGCTGACATTTGCTTGTTATCCGCAAGTTGTTGATAAGCTTGTTCTGTAACCTGCAAGTTGCCTTTGCCACACTGATGGACAATGTTAATTTGCACCTTTGTATCTAACTGCGCGATAGCCTGCGGCACATAAGTATTTAATGCTTGTGCACCTAAACTGCCACCTACCACTAAAATTTTAACCGCCGCTTGTCCATCAACAGTTACATCTGTGCGTCGCTGCGGTTTGGCTAAAATATCTGCACGAATTGGGTTACCGACGACAGCATAATTGTTTAAACCCGCCACTTGCTCAAACGCACAAAATACTTTGTTTGCCCACTTGGCTAATATTTTATTAGTCATACCAGCAACTGCATTTTGCTCGTGTATCACTAACGGCGTGCCAGTAAGCTTAGCTGCAATTCCACCGGGTAAAGCGACATATCCACCAAAACCTGCAATAACATTTGGTTTAAATGTTTTGATAACTTTACGCGCCGCAAGTACAGCTGCTAACAACTTAAATGGTGTCAGCAACTTAGTGATAAAACCTTTGCCACGCACACCTTTTATTTTGATAAATTCAATATCGTAACCTGCCTGTGGTACTAGGTCTGCTTCCATGCGGTCAGCTGTGCCTAACCACAAAATTTGCCAACCTTTTGCAGCCAATTCATCTGCAACCGCTAACCCAGGAAAAATATGCCCGCCAGTGCCACCAGCCATAATCAAAAGACGTTTATTCATTTAATAACGCCTCCTGAGTTGTGATAGCTGGCGTTGTCTGCTCGTCTGATTTAGCTTTTTTATTCGATTTATTTTTCGCTTTAACCAAAGTATTAACTGACTTACGTGTTGCTTGGGTTTTCATTAATCTTAATTCGTGATCAATACGGACAATTAATGCAACCGCAATACTCATAACAATTAAACTACTACCACCATAACTAACCAAAGGCAGAGTCAAACCTTTAGTTGGTAATAAACCCGCACTTGCGCCAATATTGACCGCTGACTGAAAACTCATCCAAATTGCAATTGCATACGCAACATAACCAGCAAATGGGCGCTCAGCCGTCATTGCTCGATTACCTAAACTTAAGGTTTTGCCGACCAAACAAAATAGCGCGATAACCACAACAGCTACACCAAAATATCCAAACTCTTCAGCTAAAATTGCAAAAACAAAATCTGTATGTGCTTCTGGTAAATAATCTAGTTTTTGAATACTGTTACCTAAACCCATACCAAACCAGTCACCACGGCCATATGCCATTAAACTCTGTGTAAGCTGATAGCCATTACCAAAAGGATCAGCCCATGGGTCCATAAAAGACAAAATTCGGCGCATACGATATGGCTCAACCACAATCAAAACAACTATGGCGAAAATACCGGTTAAAAACAGCGAGAAAAACTGAATTAACTTAGAGCCAGCCAAAAACAATAAACCAACAGTAGTGGCAAACATCACAATCACAGTGCCCAAATCTGGCTGCATTAATAACAAAAGTGCCAATACAAAAAACACAGCTAGCGGTTTTAAAAAGCCTTTTAAATTCTGCTTAATCTCTTGCTCACGTCTAACTAAATAACCAGCCAAATAAGCAAAGAAAAATAACTTTGCAGGTTCTGCTGCTTGAATATTAATTGGGCCAATCGCCAACCAACGAGTTGCACCATTAACAGTGCGGCCGACTATGAGCACTGCAACCAATAACAACAGAGCTGCCATCAATAAATATGGGTTATATTTTTCCCACCAACTGAGTGGTAGTTGTACAACAAATAAGGCGATACCAGCAGCCAACACCAAATAAATGCCATGGCGAATAACAAAATGCAGCGGATTATCAAACTCTCGCATCGCATAAGGCAAAGATGCAGAAGCAACCATAATCAAACCTAACATAGCCAAAGCCAACGCCAACAATACAATACTGCGATCATATAAATCGTGCGCGTCAGAAACACCAAAAGCGCTTTGCCAAAAGCGCTTCAAATGTTCATTAAATGTTGGTTTTGCTTGCTCTGTTTGCATTTTATCTTAACTTGAGTGTTGCTAATCCAATCAAAACTAATACCAAACTAATAATCCAGAAACGGACTATTACCCTAGGCTCAGGCCAGCCTTTTAATTCGTAATGGTGATGTATAGGTGCCATTCTAAATATGCGTTGGCCGCGTAACTTATAACTGCCGACTTGTAAAATTACCGACACTGTTTCCATTACAAACACACCGCCCATAATCACTAAAACAATTTCTTGCCGTACCAATACAGCAATTACGCCTAAAGTTGCGCCTAGTGCTAATGAACCAACATCACCCATAAATACTTGTGCTGGATAAGTGTTGAACCATAAAAAGCCTAAACCGGCACCAAATATTGCGGTACAAACTATCACCAACTCACTGGTTTCTGGAATGTACGGAATATTTAAGTAAGACGAAAAGTTTACGTTGCCGGTTACGTAAGCAATGATGGCAAATGCACAAGCAACCATAATGGTTGGTACTATAGCTAAACCATCTAACCCATCTGTTAAATTAACAGCGTTACTGGTGCCGACAATCACAAAATAAGTTGTGACAATAAAAAACAGCCCAAGCTGTGGCATCACTTCTTTAAAAAATGGGATCAACAACTGAGTTTCAGCCGCTTGCTGTTGTGTCATATACAAAATAACCGCAACAATAGTCGCTGTGACTGACTGCCAAAAATACTTCCAGCGAGCGATTAAGCCTTTGCTGTCTTTGCGGATCACTTTGCGATAGTCATCAACAAAACCAATTGCACCAAATGCCAACACTACAAACAAAGTAACTAATACATATCTATTGGTTAAATCTGCCCACAACAAAACCGAAGTTGCGATTGACCCCAAAATCAACAAACCGCCCATAGTCGGCGTGCCTGATTTTGATAAATGAGATTCTGGCCCATCATCACGCACAGTTTGACCAATCTGCATACGTTGCAAATAACGAATCAGCTTAGGTCCCAAATAAAGAGACAAACCTAAACCAGTTAAAATGCTTAATATCGAACGGAAAGTTAGATAAGAAAAAACATTAAAACCGGGATCAACATTTTCAGTTAACCATTGTGCTAACCAAACTAACATGCGCTACCCTCCACAGCATTAGTGGACTGATAGTGCGCTACTAACATATCAACTAGCTTGTCCATGCCAGAACTACGAGACCCTTTAATCAAAACAACTACCTTCTGATTGTGTTGTGGATCAGCGATAAACTGATCAATTTGTTGTATCAGTGTTTGATTTAACTTATCAAATGAATCGAATTGGTAATTGGCATCAGCTTGTGCGAACTTGACCCAATCACCTTTAACATAAAAGCCGTCTAACTCTGCATTCAGCGCGTATTCACCCACTTGCTGATGAATATCTTGCGCATATTTGCCCATTTCGCCCATATCACCCATTACAAACAGGCGTTTGGCATTAGCATGTTTGAGCAAATCAATTGCAGCTTGCATCGAACCTTGATTGGCGTTGTAACTGTCATCAATAACGGTAAGCTGACCTAATTGAATAGGTTTAACTCGGCCAGCAACAGTTTGTGCTTGACTCAAGCCAGTGCAGATATGCTCAGGTTTAATACCTATAGCTAACGCACAGCTAATTGCCGCAAGTGCATTGTTGGCATTGTGAATACCTGGAATATTCAAAGTTACCGGATATTCACTGCCGCAATAAACCCAGCTAAATTCAGCACACAAACTTTCATTTAGCTGCAAATTAACTAAATAAACATCCGCAAAAGGTTCGGTGGAAAAACGAATTTGTGGACGCCCGCCGATAACCGGCAACCAATCATCCGCACAAGCTAAATCAGCATTAACAATCGCAATACCTTGCTCAGCTAAACCACTGTATATTTCACCTTTTGCTTGCACAACACCTGCAATTGAGCCAAAACCTTCTAAATGTGCTGCACTTACGTTATTCACCAAAGCAACATCAGGTTTGACCAAATTCACTGTGTAGGCAATTTCACCTATGTGATTTGCGCCTAATTCTATGACAGCGTATTCATCTGACGCAGATAATTGCAACAAGGTCAGTGGCGCACCAATATCATTATTAAAGTTGCCTTTAGTCGCTAAAGTTTTACCTGCTTGGCTACAAATCGCCGAGAGCATTTCTTTAACTGTGGTTTTACCCGCACTGCCAGTTACCGCAATAGTTTTAACTTTTGCTTGTTGTTTGTTATACGCAGCAATGACACCAAGTGCGATACGTGTATCCGCTACTACGAGCTGAGGTACATCAATATTCTGCTGCTGGCTGACTATTAAAAATTCAGCACCGGCATCAACCGCTTGTTGGCAAAAATCATGGCCGTCAAAACGCTCACCTTTAAGCGCTAAATAGCAGTCACCTTTAGTTATTTTACGCGTATCGGTTGAAATATGACTCACAGTCAAAGCCAATACTTGTTCAAGCGAATATTGGCTAGATGCAATCAGTTGGCCTTGGGTAACTTGTTGTAACACAGCTAATGTTTGGCTGATCATGCTTGCGCCTCCATTAGCTGTTTAACAAACGCGCGTTCATCATATTCAACAGCACCATCAGCTAAAATTTGTTTAGTTTCATGGCCTTTACCTGCAACTAAAATTAAGTCGTCGCTTGCAGCATTTTCAAGTGTTTGGACAATGGCTTTTTTTCTGTCTTGTTCAACAGAAACTTTATTCTTCGCTGATATGCCAGCTAAGATATCAGCAACAATTTTTTCCGGTGATTCACTTCTAGGATTGTCATTGGTGACCACTAGATAATCAGCTAACTCCGCAGCAATTTCTCCCATCAGTGGACGTTTTTGTGCGTCTCTGTCACCACCACAACCAAACACAACCCAAAGTTTTCCTTGGCAATGTTGTCGACTTGCTTGCAAAGCTTGCGCCAGCGCATCAGGCGTGTGAGCAAAATCAACAACTATCTTGGCTTTATTGCTGGCGCTAAATACTTCCATACGACCCGCACAGGCAGTTAATTTAGCAAATGGCTGTTGATTATTAGAGATACAAGATTCGAGCAAATCAGAATTAACATGCTGCAACATTGCCAAAGCAGTTAAAGCATTATTTATATTAAATTCACCAATCAAAGGCACATGCCAGTCAACTTGCTGTGGATTTGCCTTATCGGCAGACGTAAGCGCTACCTTGATATCAAAACCCTGCTCTACTGCTTGTACTGAGTCAACTTGCCAAGCGTTTGTATGCAATTTAGCTGCATTGCGGCCAATGGCTAAAACATTGTGATCCGCATCTATACCCCGCTGTTTGATAACCGACTGCAGCAAACTTTGTCCGTACTCATTGTCGGTACAAATAACTGCAAAAGTATTGGGATTTTGCAAAAACAAACTTTGTTTACAGACAAAATAACTCTGCATGTCTTGATGATAATCTAAATGGTCGTGGGTTAAATTGGTAAAAGCAACTGCCGCAAACTGACAACCGGAAACTCGATTTTGCGCCAAAGCGTGCGAAGATACTTCAATTGCAACTTGGCTGACTTCCGAATCCAACATATTGGCTAACAACTGCTGCAAAGTAAAAGCATCAGGCGTTGTTAAACCCTGTTTTGCTGTATGTTTATTCTTGTCCGCATCCCACCAATAACAACCTAAAGTGCCGATATAACCTGAGTTTTTTTGAATACCTAGGCTTAACTGTGCAAACATATCAGAAACTGTGGTTTTTCCATTTGTTCCTGTTGTGCCAACTAAAGCTAATTTATGGCTCGGATGATTAAACTGAATAGATGCCAATATCCCAGTTAAGCGAGACAACTGATAAACCGACAAACACGGCGTGTCAGCAACAACTGAAAGCGCACCATGCTCAGCGTCATCTAAAGTTTCCGCTAAAATAAAAGTCGCCCCGTGTTCAACAGCTTGCTCAGCATAAGCTAAACCATGTTGTTGATGGCCTTGTAAAGCAACAAAGCAGTAACCTGTTTTAATTTGACGGCTATCTATCGCTAAACCAGCCACAGTTTGTGCTGGTAGCGTTAATTGAATAATTTGTTCAATACTATGTTTCAAGTCTAAATCAGGCATCGTTTTGTGCCTCCTTGACTTGAGCTAGCTGCAAATCATCATTTTTGTCGGTTGGCACATTGAGAATTTGTAATGCGCCACCCATCACTTTACTAAAGACAGGCGCGGCAACTTCACCACCGTGATATTTATCACCTTTTGGATTATTAATCAGTACAACCAAAGCAAGCTTAGGATTAGAGATAGGTGCTAGGCCGGCAAACAAACCTACATAGTCGTTACCATAACCACCAGCAACCGCCTTGCGACTAGTTCCTGTTTTACCAGCAACTCTATATCCCTCAACCGCTGCTCTATGACCTGAACCATCTTCGTCTAATACAGCTTCCATCATCTTCAATAATTGACGGCTCGAACTATGCGAAAAAACCCGTTCGCCGGGTAATGGTTGTTCTAATTTTAAAATGCTTAAGGGGCGGCGTACTCCGCCATTCCCGAGTGTCGCGTACATTTGCGCGAGCTGAGTTGCTGTTACCGACAACCCATAACCAAAAGATAAAGTTGCCCGTTCAAAATCAGACCAGCGCCGACGGTCATAAAATATGCCGGAGCTTTCACCTAATAAACCTGTGCCAGTATCAGAGCCAAAACCTGCGTTATAAAAAACATCTAAAAATTGTTCGGTTGGCAATTCAAGCGCAAGTTTAGTGGTACCAACATTACTGGACTTTTTCAGCACGCCGTCCAAAGTTAATTTTCCGTGGTTTTGACCACTATCACTCACTCGACGACCACCAATCTGCAACCAACCAGGTGACGTGTTGACTATAGTATTGGCATTAACGCTGCCAAATTCTAACGCGGCTAACACAGTGAGCGGTTTAACTGATGAGCCAGGCTCAAAAGTATCGGTAATTGCACGATTGCGCATAGCTGCGGCAGTAATGGTTTTACGATTATTTGGGTTGTATGAAGGACTATTGACCATAGCGAGCAATTCGCCCGACTCAATATCAACAGCAACCACAGAACCTGAATCAGCTTCGTAATACTGCACGGCTTTTTTCAATTCTTGGTAGGCTAAAGTTTGAATACGTTGATCAATAGACAAAACCACATCTTTTGCTTGCTGTGATTCTTCTTCCGCCAAAACGTCAATAGTGCGACCTTTAGCATCACGTAAAATGCTCTTTTTCCCTTCTTCACCAGTCAATGCATCGTTATAAAGTTTTTCAATACCATCTATACCAATGTCATCTATATTAGTAATACCAACTAGGTGGGCATTAACTTCCGCTGCTGGATAATAACGTTTAGATTCTGGACGCAAATGTACACCAGGCAATTTTAAATGGCGGACATAATCAGCCATTGCTGGCGAAACTTGGCGGGCCAAATAGACAAAACGGCCATTAGGATTGCTGGCGACTCGTTCAGTTAATTCGTTTAAATCAACACGTAAAATATCCGCTAATGCTCGCCACTCACGTGTTTTTTCCAGTGATTTACTTTGAGCAATTTGTTTAGGATCAGCCCAAACCGTATTTACCGGCACACTAATGGCTAACTCTAAACCATTACGGTCTGTGATCATGCCACGCAACACAGTATCAGATAAGGTTCTGTGGGTACGCATATCACCTTGTTCACGCAACATATCTGGCGAAATAACTTGAATATAAGCAGCACGAGCTAACAAAGCACAAAATACCAGCGAGATCACGCCAAAAACGGTATAAAACCGCCAGCGTGCTGTACCTGCTTGTAATTGAACTTTACGTTTATTCATGGTTGTTTAATAACTTTCTCTTGTTGACCTTGCGGTCTGACCATATTGAGTTTTTCTCGTGCTATTTGTTCAATGCGGCTATGCTCAGATAACGCATTGTGCTCAAGCAACATATGTCGCCAATCTATATCTAATTTGTCTTTGTCTTCCAACAACTGCTGAACTTCAGCATTCAGCTGTCGATTGCCCCATGCGTAATAAATCACTGCGTAAGCAGAAATCAGCACAGCAACAATTAAAATAATCATCCAAATATGCGCAAACCAGTCGGTTACTAGCACCTTTGCCAAATTTGGTTGGCGCGCCTTAACGTCCGACACGCTCTGCTATCCTCAATACCGAGCTGCGAGCTCTCGGGTTGAGTTCCAACTCAGCTTTAGTTGGTTTTATCGCTTTGCCAATAGGCTTTAAGCTAATGTCTTTATTCAATTCAGCATCAGTAACAGGTAAACCCCTAGGCACAGGTTTAGCTTTACTCTGATGGCTGATAAAACGTTTTACTATGCGATCTTCTAGCGAATGAAAGCTAATCACCGACAAACGTCCGCCGTTAGCCAAAATATTGGTTGCCGCAGTCAAAGCCACTTTGATCGCGTCTAATTCACCATTCACTTGAATTCTTAATGCTTGAAACGTACGAGTTGCAGGGTGTTTACCCGGTTCCCGCTTCTTTATTATTCGTTCCAATAAACTAGATAAATCACTAGTTCGCTTAAAAGGTTTTTCGTCTCTGTCGTGCACAATCACCCGAGCTATGTGGCGCGCAAACCTTTCTTCACCATATTCTTTTAATACAAATGCAATATCATCTTCGTCGGCATGCTGTAACCACTCAGCAGCACTGACACCGACTGTTGGATTCATGCGCATATCTAACGGCCCATCACGCATAAAACTGAATCCGCGTTCAGCTTCATCAAGTTGTGGAGAGCTAACACCTAAATCGGCTAATACACCATCCACTTTGCCAACTAAACCACGTTGGTTCATTTCATGTTCTAATTGACTGAAATTAGCATGAATAATTTCAAATCTTGGGTCGTCAAAATGTTCCTTCGCCCAAGCAATCGCTGTTGGGTCTTGGTCAAACGAATACAAGCGACCATTTTCACCTAATTTGTCTAAAACCGCTCGGCTATGGCCACCACGACCAAAAGTGCAATCCACATAGACGCCGTCTGGTTTAATGGCTAATCCATCAATTGATTCGGCTAATAGCACACTTATATGTCCAGACGCTTGCATAATATTTCTTATTTTTTGTTATAAATTAAAGTCTTGTAAATTGTCGGTTAACTCGAAGTCACCAGACTCGATAATTGCCATATCTTCAGCTTGGCGCGCTTCCCATGCTGCTAAATCCCATATTTCGAATTTGTTCAGCTGGCCGACTAACATCAATTGTTTTTCTAATCCTGCATGCGCACGCAAATTTGCGCTGATATTAAAACGGCCGTTTTTATCAATTTCGTTATCAACCGCATTGCCCAACATTAAACGTTTGTATCTACGCTCGCTTGGGTTGTTATCGCGTAATCCACGCAGGCGTTTTTCAACTTGCTCCCACTCAGCCATGGGATACAAGAGTAAACAAGGTGAATATATGTCAATTGTGCACACGATTTGGCCGTTGCTATCTTCTAGCAACTCATCACGATAACGGGCCGGAATTGCGATCCGACCTTTGTCATCCATTGTGATGGGATTGGCCCCTCTAAACACTTGAATTCACCTGTTTCGATTAACTGTTGTTGTTTGCTCTATGGGTGAGTTTATTCAAATTAATAAAATTTGATCCACTTTACCCCACTTTACACCACGTTTGCACAGTTTGAGATTGAGATAAAGTTTTGTCAAGGCTAAATTTGGGCAAACGATCCCATTAAACATCCTGTATTTAAAGGTAAAAACGACAAGTGGCTGAAAAGTGGTGAAAAATGGATCGAGGTGGAGTGAATGTGGTGAAAAGCGATATTTAGAACAAAAAATTACACACTAATTACCTTTTGTTCTAAATTTATTTGCTATTGATAATTATTTTCATTTGCATTCGTGGATTTAATCAGTAATATAGTCCACAGAGTTAATGATTAACCCACAGTTATTAACTCTTCTCCGTGGCTTGAAAGCGGTAAACGGTTTGTTAGCTCATTGCACACCGTCTACCGCTTCTTTTTTATCTCCAACTTCCATATATAACTTTACGCTAACTTAATATGTGCAGTCGCACTGGCGATACCTGTCGCTGGGAGAGCCTGTGCCAAAGTGCGATCTTCAGATATCAATATTCGCTGGGGTACACCAGCGCTTTCTGCAGCTTGCATATCGGAAATTCTGTCACCTATCATAATCGAACGCGATAAATCTAACTGCAGTTCACGCGCTGCACGTTTTAACATGCCAGGTTGAGGTTTGCGGCACAAACAGTTGTGTTGATATTGCACCCCACCATAATCTGCATGGTGTGGACAATAATAGAAGTTATCTATCGTAACGCCATGTTCAGCAAATTGACTTTGCATCCAAGCATGTAATGTTTTTACATCTTCTTCTGTATATAAACCACGCGCGACCCCAGCTTGATTAGTCACGACAACAATTGCGTATCCCAATGCTTTAGCTTGTTGGCACAATTCAAATATGCCAGCGCAAAATTCTATTTCGCTAATCTGATGCGCGTAGCCAGTATCAACATTGATTACACCATCTCTATCTAAAAATAACGCAGGTTTTAGCGACAATTTGAAGGTTCCTGTAAAAAGTTGCACATATTTTGTTATCGCTTTTTATCCGTGTATACTGACAAAAAACAATAATAAGAGCAGTGAATTTTGCCATATTTAGCGACTATCTCAAATTTTAGCGACAATTCCGGCTATTTAATAGCGCCACCAGATTCCCAACTGGTGATAACGCCAGAGTGGTTTGATGTTGAACATTGGAATCAGCAAGACGCGATAATTGGTCAATCTACAGGCCGCAACATCACCTATTTTTTTGAAACAGGTCAGCAGAAGTATGTGCTGCGTCATTATTACCGTGGTGGATTGGTTGGCAAATTTGCTAAAGATGGTTACTTCTATTTAGGCGTACAAAAGTCTCGTGTTTTTTTAGAGTTTGAAATGTTGTTGCAAATGCAGCAGCTAGGTTTACCCGTTCCTACCCCTATTGCAGCCAAGTTATCTCGACATTTATTGCATTATCATGCTGACATCATTATGCAGTTAATTGACAACGCCACAGATCTAATAGGCATTTTGCTTAAACGCCCACTTAAAGCAGAAGAGTGGCAAAACGTCGGAAAAACTATCGCCAAGTTCCATCAAAATGGTGTTTACCACGCTGATTTGAATATTCACAATATTATGCTGGATGCTGATGGCAAAGTTTGGTTAATTGATTTTGATCGCGGTGAGTTTAAGCCTAAAGATAAAAAATGGCAGCAAGCTAATTTAAAACGTTTATTGCGTTCGTTTGAAAAAGAAAAAGGCAAATTCCCGCACCTAAATTGGCATATGCATAATTGGCACACAGTAGTACATGCTTATCAATCACAAATGAGTAAAGGGAAGTAACCCGACTTCTAGATTCAGCCCAGCTTTATATCTTGCGCACTTGTGTAGGTCGCTTCAAGTTCCCACGAGTTAAGTCCATTTGAAGCATGGTTTTCAAAAAACGCTGTAAACCCATCCATGGGCGCTCTGCTTTATCATCCCTGATAAAGAAGTTTTTGAAAACCAGCATTCAAACAGACTCATCACCAACTAAGGTGTCGCTGCAATCATTAAATCCTGCACAAACACAACTTACAGCAATATCAATGTATGGGAGTATGGGAATTGCGAACAAGTGAACCAACCTTGAATTATAGGGATATAATTCCGGAGCGACCAAGGATGGTGTAAAGCGTTTGGTGAGCTGTTTGGAATTTCCATGCGACCTTGCAGCAACTAATAGAGATTTGTGAAAGTTGCGTCAAGTTCCCACTGTCTAAGTCCATTTGAAGCATGATTTTCAAAAAACGCTGTAAACCCATCCGTGGGCGCTCTGCTTTATCATCCCTGATAAAGAAGTTTTTGAAAACCAGCATTCAAACAGACTTGTATCTAACATTTTTATCGCTATGTTTACTAGGCACCTTCAACAATGAACTAGCAGCAACTCAGGTGTGCATGAGGTGTATGGGCGTGTTGCGAGCAAAACTTCACAAGATAGGGGCGAATGAAGACCGAAGCAACGCTTCGCAGCTGAATGAGGTGGAGCCATGGACGGCGACAGGGCTGGAGCTTCAAGGACGAAACACCTATTAATGTTGTTTGTAGTCAGATGTGAGAAATACCCCATATGCCTTATGCGAGGAATATCCTTTTTAAATCGAAAACTTACCCTCTATCACATGCATGGTTTTTTGCACCGCGCCTTGATTACACATAACCACATCGGTTGCCGCTAACGCAGCTTGATGCAATTCAGTATCAGATGCTAACCAAGCCAAAAGCTGTTGGGCAATTTCATCAGCGTTGTTCACCACCCGCAAAGCGCCATTTTCGATAAGTTGGGCACAAATATCTGCACAATTAGTTTGATTGGGGCCCATTAAAATAGGTTTTGCCAATGCCGCAGGTTCAAGCGGGTTGTGTCCACCAACATCAACTAAACTCCCACCAACATAAGCAATATGCGCCAAAGCGTAAAAAGCAATTAACTCGCCCATAGAATCCACCAACCAAACATGGGTTGATTCAGTCACAGGCTGTAAACTACTACGGCTAACAAACTCCAAATTAGTTTGTTGTTTAAGATATTGAGCCACCTCGGCAAAACGCTCTGGATGGCGTGGAACCAATATCAATAACGCATTTGGATGCTGCTGCAATATTTGTTGATGTGCGCTTATTACTTGCTGGTATTCATCAGGATGCACACTCGCAGCAATCCATACTTTACGTTTTAAATTATGCTGCTGATAAAATTCGGCGGTTTTTTCCGGTAAATAATCCGGTAACTTAACATCAAATTTTAAATTGCCACTGGTGACAACTTTCGGGGTAAATCTTTGATAACGCTTTTCAATAGTTTTGTTTTGCGCACAAATTTTGTCGAAACAACGAAATACCGGCAAAAACAAACTCCTAAACTGCCAATAACGAGCACATGAACCTTTAGACAATCGGGCATTCACCAAAAACAACTTAGTATGCTGATTTTTCAGTGCCAGTATCCAATTCGGCCATAACTCTACTTCGGTAAAAATAGAAGTTTGTGGTTTAAAATAACGGGCGAAACGCCAGCTTGAAAAAAAGCCGTCGAGCGGTGCGAGTACATGAATAACATCGTCAGCAAATAACCGATTAACTTGCTCAGCCCCTGTCGGCGTTGAAGTAGTAACAACAAAAATGCGGTGAGGATGGGCTTGTTTTAATGCTTTGATCAAAGGTGCGGCTGCGTTTACTTCACCCATTGACGCACAATGAATATGAATACAGCCCTGTACTTTATCTTTTAATCCGGCAGGGTAAAAAGCAAAACGCTGCATTAATCCACTGCGGTAGCGGCTGTCGCCAATAGCGCGCCAGCCAAAATACACCAAGATAATTGGCAGTAACAACCACCAAATTAATGAGTAAATAATCCGCATTGGTTATTGTTTTATATCCTAAAAACTAACCTGAACTCTGGTTAACTATTTAACCACTTTCTTTTGTACTTTACGGGTGGCGATCCGAATATCAGACATAGCGCTGTTTTCAGCGTAGCGACCTTTTTTGATATGGCGAATTTGAAAAACACCGTCGATATCAATCGCAATACCATCAGAGCCGACCAACCAACGAAAAGCGGTATCTTCATAAGTTTTGCGCCAACGATCAGACTCAGTTTGAAAAATTCGAATGTTATCGCAGTAACCAATTTTACGCGCAACATCACCATGGACAATTTGGTAAGGGCCAATAGCTTTACTACGTGCGTGCGATTTAAATGAGCTAGTATCAATTTCAACTACTTTAGGCTCAGCATCCGCTTGCAACATAGGATCGTTTTCTTCAAGCATATCGGTAACTTGAATCGCTTTCGGAAAATATAAAGTATCAGTTTTGCCTTGCAGTTGTTGAGCTAGCGAGTCTAAACAATTTTCATGAAAAATAATGTCACAATCCGTAAACCACACCCAATCCGCTTTGGTTGATAACGCAGCTTGATTACGGCCAATACCACGGCGGAATAATTGATGTTTATCACAGGCAACCCAATTCCAACTGACATTAGGCACACTAATGGTCGAGAATAAATCTAAAGTTTTTTTAGTTGCTGTGTCTTCTTCTGAATAAAACACAGTAACAGTTAAATCGAGTTCTTTTGGCGGATGATTCACAAACGAACTTAGTTGATAAATCAGCATATTCGAATATTGCCAACAATGGCTAACCATTTCTAACGAAAGTTTGCCGGTTTTCGCTTGGCGCTCTGCAATCTTAGGTAATGATTTTCGAAAAAATGATACCGGCACTATATGTTTGATGACTAAACGAAATAGCTGAGTGAAAAATTTATTATATTTAGAATGCGGATAAGTTTTAGTTTCAATCATAAAGAAAAGTTAGCTTGCCGAAATTGAAAATAGTCTAACATAGAATATTGATTGGCAAGCTAATTGATTCTATGTGTTAGTTAGCTTTTTTAAAAGTTAGTACAGTTAATTGCCCTTTGTGCGCTATTTCAAACATAGGGAACTGCTCGGCAATCTTGATATGCGCATAGCGGTTGTCTTCTATAATGTACACAGCATCGTCGGCTAAATGGGGCAATACACTATGCAAAGTTTGCAATATTGCTTCATCTGTGTGGCAACCGTCATCAATACAAATATTAATTTTTTGCCCGTCTAACAAACTGCCCAAATAAGTTTGATTGTCTGCATACTGGTCAAACTCATTTAACTCTGGCTGCTGACTTTTGAAAGCGCCTAAAGCTTTCAAGTTGTCCATATTGTTTAGCGTATGGCTTAAATCAATATCAAATCCCATAATACGTGCAGATTTAAACAAATCGCACCACATGGCCAAACCATTACCTTTTAAGATACCAATTTCTACTAACAGCAAATTGTCGCGACCAAGATAATTTTTCAGATACTTGGCGTACATAGAAGCGTAGCCATGATGCAGCATACGATCACCACCTATCATGCCACCTTTTTGCAGTTGAACTTTGCTTCTTTTATCGTGTGGAGACACTTTGATACGCGGTACACCAGTTTGAATACCACCATACTTTAATTCACTGCCAATTAACCAAGCTTTACCACCTAACTCAGCATTGGGTAGTTGATGCTGATAATACTTAGATTGAGCAAAACGCAGTGGTTGTTTAACAAGCTGTTGAATTTTCATAAAAGTCCTTTTGTTATTTGTTAGAGTAAATTTTGATAAAGCTCACAGAGTTTGAGCGCTTCGGTTTCAACACCATATTGATTAATAATGGTTTGATGTGCTCGGCAACCTAATGCCATACGTTGTTCTGGCCGGGCGGCGAGCATGTGTAATGCATTGGATATCGCAGTTTGGTCGTTTACTTCTACCAATAAACCATTTTCGCCTGAATGAATAATATCCGGCCAAGCGCCCGCTTTAGTTGCAATAACGGCCGCGCCACAACTCATAGCTTCCAATACAGTTAAACCAAACCCTTCGTTTTCACTTAAAGCACAAATAATGTCGCAAGCTTGCATCCACTTAACCACATCAGTAAATACTTGCTCACCTAGAAACTTAATGCGATGCGACAATTTTGCCGACGAGATTTTTTGCTGCAACTGACTAACATATTCTTGGTCATCAATTGCCCCACAAATAATGGCTTGAAAATCAGGCACTTTTTCGCAGGTTTGAATGCAGGATTCAACAAACAAATGCACACCTTTTTGCCGACGCACTCGGCCAAAAATACCCGCCATATGCAACCTTGGGCGACCGAGTTGCTCGCGTAATTCTGCCCTATCAATAACTGGCGTAAATTTTTTACAATCAACCCCATGTGGAATAATTTCAGCAACTTCAAATGGCAAATAACTGGCGGCTGCTGAGTTAGTAGATATAACACAGTCCATTTTAGCCATTAACCAACGGGTAAATTCAGAATGCTGCCGCTGGGCGGTTGAGGTGAAGAGTATTTTTAGTTTGATGCCAAACAAGTATTTGAGAAGCAAAGCTTGGATCATTTCATCATTACGCCTAGCATGAAAAACACGCACAGCAGAGTTTTCGGGGGCTTGCCTAAACCATTTCACAGCTTGCCAAAAACTGATAGTCAATAAAGAACTAGGCACATGACTTTTGCCCAATACACATAAAGCTATTTGGCCGTTTTGCACACTGGCTGTTTCCAACATGGTTGAGGTTACGCCAGAAAAGCGTTTATTTGAGTTACCTAAAATAAGCTGACAGGCCTGCACCTGCTGCTTAACACTTGCAGCCTGCATATATGGTGTATGACTAGTAACCGACATAACAAACTAAACCTAAACACTATTTATTTAACTGTACGCAAGCAAAATGACACTTTTATGATTTAATTTTTTGTTCATTAAAGCGTGCAAAAATGACCTAACGTTTAAATGGGAAAGAGCTATGATGGGTCAGCAACATCTAACCATAATGCATGTGCTATTTTCGCGCGGATTTGCCGGTTCAGAGCGCTCAACCGCCGAGTCGTGCAATCAACAATGCCAACAACATAAGGTTATATTGGTCATACGCAAAGGCCACAGAAAACATGGCGTTAGCATAATAGACAAACTAGATAACCGAATTAAAGTGGTAGAAATAGACCACTTTTGGTTTACCCGCTGGCATTTAAACAAACTGATAAACCACTACCAAGCAGACGTTATTCATTGTCATCTTAGACGCGCCACCCGCATTGTCGGCAAAATATCTCCGAAAGCCGCGACTGTCTCTACCTTACATATACGCGCCAATGGTCCGTATTTTAATAAAATGGATGGGTTAATTTGTAACGCACGTTGGCAAATCGCAGAATTGAAAAACAGTTATGCAGGCAAAATTCACAAAGCGCATAATTCGTTAACTCCGCATAAAACACTTAGCGCCGATGAAATAACTAAGCTGCGCGAGCAACTTGCCCCCCAACCACAAACTTACCTAATTGGTGCCGTTGGTCGTTTCCATGCAAGCAAAGCTTGGGACACATTAATAGCCGCGTTTAAACAACTCACTACCGAGCAAAAACAACAATGTAAATTGGTCTTTTTTGGTAGTGGCAGCTTAGAGCAAGAACTAAAAAAGCTCGCTGAAAATGAAGCTCAAATTGAGTTTTTGGGTTTTAAAAACAACATAAAAGACTATTACCAATGTTTAGACCTACTGGTTTGCCCTAGCCGCTTTGAGCCTTTACCTAGAGTCATATTAGAAGCTATGGATGCAGGCACACCTGTTATTGCATCAGACCAAGGTGGTTGCAAAGAACTGATAGAAGATTATGGTGGTTTGTTATTTCCGGTTGATAATGTACCAGCGTTAACTGCGCAACTCAGTTATTGCATAAGCCACAAACCAACAAGACACAAACCAGATTTAACCGCACATTATATCGAAAATGCCAATCAGGCTATCGTCGATTTTTATTTAAGCTGCATACAAGCGAGTTAAAAACTCGCTGAAAGCTCCCATAAATCGCCCCACTCTCTATCATATTTTTGTGGGGTAAATTTGCGAAAACCTGAACCATGGGCAAAAGTTAACTCACCAAAATAGATATGGCCGTCTAAGTTATATAAATCTACTCGTACATAATCAAACGGCTCAGCCAGCTTTAATGCAAGCTCCACCATTTTTGTATAGTTTTTTATCTGCGGCAACGGCTGTTGGTTGCTCGGTTTATTCAGGCTAATGTCGGTTACTTGGCCAAATTCATCGTAAATACATCTACTATGCTTAGTTTGCCTATCATAATCGACTTGTAAAAAGAACTTTTGTCCACCTAAAGAATTAAACACATGAAATTTATAATCTTCAGGCAGTTTGCCATCTTGCGAGACTAATAACTGCTCAACCAAAATTTTGGGCTGAATTTGGCTGTACCAAGGTTCGTTACGTTTTTCACCACTATTTTCAGCAAGTTTTTTCGCTAAACGTTTTGTGATGTAATTTTGATCAAACTGACCATCACGACACAAAAATACACTGCCAGAATCATGATTAGCTTTAATCACAAAATTGTCGCCGTAGTGAGCAAATTCAAGATCATCTGGTGTATCAACTACTGCAATTAACGGCACTAAAAATTCATCACCAACAAGCTTTGTTACATACTCTCTAACGGCATATTTATCTGAGCAGGTTTGAAATAAAACATGCTTTTGAAAAAATTTTCGATACTGAATTTTTTCATTAAAAGTTTTTGGCTGCCGAATATTCGGCCAATACCCATGTTTTTTATAAAAACGCATTGATGTACAAAACATTCGCCACTCAAGATTACTGATAAACATGCCTACAATCCACTCAGTGAAACACGCGTCAAAAATACGTAATCATTGTTTCACTGGAATGACACCATCCAGAGTTAACTTGCACTAATTACAAATTGTCAGTGCTCGCCAGAGCCTTAAGATTGTTGAATATGTTGCATTTTATCTACAATCAACTAATGCGTGTTTTATTGCCATTAATGCTCATTCGTTTAAAAAGAAAGTCACGCAAACTGCCTGAATATGGCATTAGGTGGGACGAGCGTTTAGGTAAAAAAAATATAGATGTTGCACCGGGCGGCATATTATTTCACGTAGCCTCATTAGGCGAAGCGATTTCAGCAACACCTGTTATTGAAGCTATATTAGCCAAATATCCCAAATTACCAGTTACCATAACCAGCACCACACCAACCGGCTCTGCGCAAATAAAACAGACGTTTGCAGACAGAGTTGTCCACTGCTATTTGCCATTCGACTTACCAATAATTCAACGCAAGTTTATTAACCAAATTCAACCTAATGTGTTGGTATTAATGGAAACCGAACTTTGGCCAAACTTAATATTTCATGCTAAGCGCATAAATTGCCGCGTTATGGTAATGAATGCACGCTTGTCGAATAAATCAGCCAAAGGTTATAAAAAATTAGCCAAACTGACCGAACAAATGATGCAGCGGCTTGATTTAGTAGCCACACAATTTGCAGATGACGCACAAAGGTTTGCCCAACTGGGTTGTAGACCCGAACGAATAAAAATAACCGGCAATATTAAATTTGATACCCGACTATCAGAAAAAATGCAGCTACAAATTAATCAGTTTAGCCAAAACTGGCGACATACACGCCCAGTTTGGTTGGCCGCGAGTACACATGAAAAAGAAGAAGAACAAATACTCGCAGCTCATAAAACTTTGTTGGCTGAGCATGCCGATTTGCTGCTGGTATTATTACCGCGCCACCCTGACCGCTTTGAAAGCGTATATGAACTTGCCTCTGAACAATTTAACTGTGAATTAAAATCTGAATGTATGGGGCGTTTAGCGCAACAAACCCAAGTGCTAGTTGGCGATACGCTAGGCGAAATGGCAATTTATGTTTCGGTAGCAGACATAGTATTTGTAGGTGGCAGCTTAGTGGCAACAGGCGGACACAACCCATTTGAAGCAGCTTGCCAACAAAAACCAATTGTTTATGGCCCACACGTATTTAATTTTGAAAAAAGTTACCAAGTACTAGCGCAACAACAAGCATGCGCTCAGGTGAATAACCCAGCAGAACTAGCCAACAAAATACATGAACTACTAACCAACCCAGCGCAGCGTGAACAATTAGCCAACAATGCCCACAACTGCCAGCAGAAATTTCAAGGTGCAACCGAACAAACGGTCAACTTAATTGAAAACCAATTAGAAATAGCAATAAAAACTACAAAACGAGGTCAGCCGTATACCAGCTATAAAGCCAGTGCGTATAATTGACTGATTGCCACTTCCTCTTTTGAGACCAAATGAGCTTCCAGTATTAATCGTTCAAAATACAGACAACTCAACGAGATAAATTTAATTATGATTAAGTTTACCCTTGTTTTTTCAACAAAAAGCGCTAGTCTGAATTAGACAATAATTCTAAAATTCCGGTTTATATATGAATAAAACTTATAAGTGTTACAGCTTGCTGGTTGGACTTCTCCCTTTCGCGGTATTTGCACAAGATCCATTTGCTGAAATGGGTATGAGTATGGAAGATTTATACGGGGATGAAGAATTCGTTAGCATTGCAACCGGCACAAAAAAAGCAATTCATAAAGCGCCTTCAGTCGCCACTGTTATCACATCTGATGACATAAAAAAAATGGCGGCAAACAATGTTCACGAAATTATAGAAACCGTTACAGGCATTCATGCCTACCCTTCCAAATTAAACCGGATGAATCCTTCCTACTCAATTCGAGGTTTGCATACTGACCAAAATCCACAAGTTTTAGTATTGGTCAATGGTGTGCGCACCACATACGAATTTACTGGGGCTAAATGGAACGTGTTTGATGTGGGGGTAAATTTAATTGAGCGAATTGAAATTATTAAAGGCCCAGGCTCTGCAGTTTATGGCGCAGATGCATACTCGGGTGTAATTAACATCATCACAAAAACCAGTGACAATGGCTTTGAAAATAATTTAGGTGCGAAAGTTGGTTCTTTTAAAACCAAATCAGCTTGGATAAATTATGGCCAGAAAGACGAAGATTATTCCTATACTGTTAACTCTCAATGGCAAACTACAGACGGCGACCACAACAGAATAGTTGACCAAGATTTGCTCAGTATTATGGGGTTAACCGATTTATCACTCGCACCAGGTCCATTAGACACTAAACACGAATATATGGACTTGCATTTTGACGGGCGTTATAAAAACTTTTATACCAACCTTTGGTATTTGGATATTGAAGGTGGCACAGGTGCTGGTGCAGCACAAGCGCTCACAGATAAAGACTACACCAAAAGCACACAATATTTTGTGCAACTGGGCTATAAAAAAGAATTAAGTGATAAATTTAGAATTGATGTTAAAGGTTTCGCACAAAAATATGACTCAGAAACCTATTTTCAAATATTCCCACCCGGATATAAAGATGGCAACGGCACCTTATTTACCAAAGGGTATATTGGTGTAACCATTTTAGAAGATACTAACTATGGTAGTTCACTCACAGGTTATTATACCCCCAATAACGAACACAACCTCAGATTAGAGCTAGGCTTTAAATATAGTGAAGAAAACTCTGACGAACTAAAAAACTTTGGTGCGGGTGTACTGACCGGAGATGAAGTTGAACAAGACGATACGCTCGTTAGTGTTAAAGGCACCCCTGGTATATTTATTGGTGACAATGATAGGAAGTTAAGTTATTTGTCGATCCAAGATGAATGGGCCTTTGCCAATGATTGGGAATTAACCGCAGGTATTCGCTACGACAACTATTCTGATTTTGGCTCAACTATAAATCCTAGGTTAGCTTTGGTTTGGCAAACAAGCTACAACCTCACCACTAAGTTTTTATATGGTAGCGCGTTTAGAGCACCTTCATTTGGAGAGTTATACGCCAGCAACAATCCTGTATTGTTAGGTAATCCAGATTTAAACCCTGAAAAAATCAAAACATATGAAGTAGCACTTGATTATCGACCAAATTTCGACTGGCAGATAAATGTAAATATATTCAAATACTTCGCTACTGATTTATTCAAATATGAACCACAATCAGATGGTACAGTTCAGCTACAGAACACGCAAAAGCAAAATGGTTTAGGCTTAGAAGTTGATGCTGCATGGGAAATAACCCCATCGATTAAAAGTAAGTTAGGCTTGGCCTTACAGTCATCCGAATACGCGCAGGGAGCAAAAGTTGCTGATGCGCCTCAAAAATCAGTTAACTGGCAACTTGGCTGGGCTATTGGCAACGATTGGCACCTTAATTTACATAATCGCTGGATTTTGGATAGAAGTCGCGAAGTTGGTGATAATCGTAAGAAAATAAGCGACTATAGCATTAGCGATTTAACAGCTCTGTATACTCTGAATGATAAAGTTGAATTGAGTTTTTCCTGCAAGAACTTATTTGACAAAAAAGCATTTGAACCTTCGGGTCCGAGAATTCCCGGTGACTATCCACTAGAGACTCGTGGCTTTTGGCTCAGTTTAAACTATGCAATAGATTAAAATGACAGACAAAAACAATGGGTTTAAATATGCAAGAGGAATGCAAACAAGTATCACGCTAGAAGAAGCAGCCACAGACAATCAATATAGTGCCAACAAGCGCTATATTCATGGTTATGATCAGGATGATATCCTTCTAAATTGTAGCTACATAGAAACTCTCTTTTTAATGTTCATTGGAGAACGTCCATCTGAAAAGCAAAAATATTTATTAGAACTATTGCATCTAGCTCTAATAAACCTTGGTCCAAGGCATCAAGCTGTTAGAGCCTCAATGCAAGCAGGTGTCAGCAAATGCAATGTTGAGCATATTCTCCCCATTGGCTCGATCATATCAGGAGGGGAGCAAAACGGCGCTATTTGTGTCTACAATACCTACCAGTTTTTAGAACAACATAATCAAACGCAAATCGCTGCTGTAGTAAATAAGATTGTAAAAAACGATATAGAACCCCAAATTGGTTTTGGTCAGTCTTATCAAGATATAGACCACGTTACCAATCGGCACTTTTTGATAATTTCAGAAAAATGCTCAAGCACTAAAATGACTTGGCTGAAAAATATGGTGCTAGCGCTGAATGAAAAAAAAATAGGCATACTTCCAGCTGGTTTATGTGCGGCAATATGCTGGGAACTCGATTTTTCGCCTCGCCAGGCAGCTGGAATTTTTCAATTGGTTTGTGCACCAGCTATTCTTGCACATGGAATTGAACAAATGAGCCTACCTATTACTAGCAGCCCTATGTTAAACGATGAAAATTATATCTATGGCGAATAAACCTCGTTCAATCGACGACTATCGCGGGGTCATCTACTCAAAATCAGGAAAGTGGATTGGTGGACAAGACGTCATCATTCACGGACACTCTCTGTTTTCCGACCTATTTAATCAAGCTTCTTATATGCAAATCATCGTTTTGAATGCAACTGGTAAGCTGGTATCTAAACGCCTTGCGAATTGGCTCGAAAATAATTTTATGTGTATGAGTTACCCCGATTCAAGAATTTGGTGTAATCAAGTTGGAGCGTACGCAGGCATATCTGGGACGTCACCAAGCGCTGCAACTGTGTCAGGCATACTTGCTGCAGACTCTCGTGCATATGGCGGAAGTCAAACGACCAAACTTGCAATGCAAGCTTTACTGGATTCTTTTAATAGGCATATTAACGGTGAGTCTTTGGAAGACATAATATCTTCTGCCCCACTGAAACATGGTAAACCTGCGCTGATAGGGTTTGTTAGACCTGTAGATAAAAAAGATGAACGTATAACTCCACATATTCAAATGAGTAAACAACTTGGCTTCGGAGTTGGTCAATACATGGAATTTGCAATGGAATTGTCACAGCTACTGGAAGCTAAATTCTCTTCGGGCATTAATATTGGAGGTTATACTGCGGCCTTTCTACTTGATCAAGGGTTTACTCCAGAAGAAGGTTATCGGATAAAAGCAGGTTGCGTGGCGAGCGGCGTAACCGCTTGTTATATAGATAACTACAAAACTGCTGCTGAACATTTCTTACCGATGAAATGCGTAGATATCTCTTATACAGGTAAAAACAAACGTAAACTCTAAGTCCGTGAGATCACAAAAACGACGACCTGTACCATTAATACTTCCCACTAGAATGCCTAAATCTGACAATACCTATCATTTTTGTTTTATTCACATTAAAACTGATATCTAACTTCACCTAAAAACGACCGACCAGCTTGAGGAAGGTCATTGATTATATTGATGCCTGCACCACTAATAAACGAAGGTTCTCTAACATCCGCATCAAACACATTTTTTACTATTAGCCTAGTTTCGAAGTTGGAGTTCTTGGGCATCCATCTAAGGGTTAAATCACTTAACCAATAATCATCAATTTGCTCACGGTCGTCACCAGTTTCCCGTAATCGATTTTGCACTAAATGGTTTTTAAAGTTTAATCTGAGTGCATCTGTCATTTGCCAATCCGCTTGTGCAAACCATTGTTGCTGCGGCACTAGTGCAACATCTGTATTGTTAGTTTTATTTTCCGCTTTTGACCAAGCGTAATTCATAGATAATTTAAAGTTGCGGGTTGGCGTCCAATTAAACTCTAATTCACTCCCATAAGCCGATTGTTTGCCTAAATTCTGTGCAACCAATCCAATCACTCCAGATGTGGGAGAAAACTGAATGATGTCATTCCAGCTGTACTGATAAAAATTCACTACCATACCAACACCATCAAGCGGGTGATAATCAAATACCAGCTCACTGCTTTCAATGGTTTCCGGTTGAATATTTGGGTTACCTAACGACGCAGGGTTGTTGATATTACCTCGATCGGCAAAAGAAGGCGCTCGGAAAGCTTTGCCATACAATAATTTGGTGGTTAAGTTTAAACTTGTCGCCCAAACTAATGCTAGCCTAGGGTTGGTGGTTGAGCCAAAATCTGAGTAGTCATCATGTCTTATACCGGCAGTTAGTTCCCAGTCGTTCGCAAAACTCCATACATCTTGCAGATAAATATAATAGTTGTCTCTATCGGTTTCTTTAAGAAAAACCAGTTCGGTGTCACTTACATCTATTACTTCTGGATAAGCAAGCAAGCTTCCATCTTGTTGTATCTCAAAGTTCTTCGTTTCTCTAACACGATATAAGTCACCATTATAATAACCAGCCCCAACACGCACAGCGTGTGAACTGAAGCCTGTATAATTAGCGGTTATATTTAGCCGTTTATGTTTTTCCCAAACTTCAGGATTGCCAATAAATCCGTTAGGGAAATGCACACCACCGCCGCTCATATCGCCGGTAACTAAATTGTTGGGTAAAGTTATACCAGCTGGATATAGAATATATTGATTTTTAACCCTTTGTGATGTTTGAAAATAGGCTAGCTGAGCATTTAACTCTAAATTATCAGTTACATTTTTAGCATAATTCAAATCGAAATTTATACGCTGACTTTTCTGCCTGCTAGCTAAATCTGGTGCTTCAACTATGCCTGCACCGTTGCCATTATCATCTCTAAGTTGATAGCCGAGCCTGAATATCCAATCTGTATAACTAACTTCACCTCTAAAATCAGTGTTTGTAGTCATTAAACTAAATGGTTGAGCAGGGTACTTTTCATCACGCTCTAAACCGTCGGTTTTATGGTGTTCTAATATGGCGGAATATCTTAACTCGCCGTTACTGCCAGCCAAAGCTAGCCATGCATCTTTGGTGTTGTAACTACCCGCCCTCAAACCAACTTGGTTACTTTGAATATCATCGGTATTTTTAGTAATAATATTGATAACACCAGCAAAAGCATCAGCACCATAAATTGCAGAACCTGGGCCACGCATCACCTCTATACGTGAAATAGCTTCTACTGGCATGCCGCCCCAAACTTGATTTCTATTGCCGGTAAAATTGTTGGTAATGGGCACACCATTAACTAACATAAGTACTTGTGAATTGTAGCGGCTTCGAATACCTCTGAATGAATAAACAGGCAAGTATGAATTACTGTCACGAGAAACATGCAAGCCAGGAATAGCTTCTAATACGTCGTCAATATCAGTTGCACCCATTTGCTTGATTTGTTCCGCATTGAATACACTGGCTACGGCTGGCGCTTTATGAATTTGTGTTTTTATTCCAGTGGCAAGTTCAATCATTTCTTCGCCGCCATAGAAGTCGCCGAGAAAATCTTCCGCTACAATAACTTCCTCAACTAACTCAGCATGTGCCGTAGGCAGCCATACAAACGCTAGCACTAGTGACAAAACTCTAAATTGCATCATGCCCCAACACTGTTAATTCAACTACTGTTGCACATTGTAATGCAAATACACTCCTATCAGCTAACGCCATTTTATCGACAACTAACATCAAGTGTTTTTATTTTGATCTGGCGCTGCGGTTAAAAATACTGTCTCCACCCCTGCATTTAAACTTTTAACTCTATCCATCATAGGTGGTACTTCTTCTGGATCAATTCGCACATCTAAAACCATGGGTTTATTGCCCGAAAAAATTGATTTTAAATCCAATTTCTCCAATTGTTCTGGCGTTTCAATCACTAAGCCTTTTGCACCTTGTGCTCGTGCAAGTACAGCAAAATTGACCATATTTAACTCCCAGCCAATAGATTCGGCTTGGCTCATACGCTGGCCAAATTTAACCATGCCATAAGCAGAGTCGTTTAAAATAATAAATATAATGGGCAATTTGTATTGAACGGCAACACCTATTTCGTGCGAACTCATTTGCATAGCCCCATCACCTATCACACAAACATGGGGCTCTTCAGGACGGGCTATTGCTGAACCTATAATTGCACCAACGGACCACGCCATACTGCCGAATCCCATAGCGATTCTGTAGGTACCAGAGTTACTGCATGTTGTTAAATAATGCGTCGCCCATGCCCATGCGTTACCTGCATCAATACAATAACGTGCATTTTTGGGCATTTTGGTGGACAAAAACGCCATTAACCTTTGTGGCTTAATTGGAGTTGCATTCGATAAACAAACTTCTTCTTCGGTTATTTCACTAAACCCACCTAATGCATTTTTGTTTATTTCAACTTCTAAACCTTGCCAAGTGCGACGCCAACTTTGTTGCGAAATTTTGTTGAGCAAGCGGTTTGCAATACCATTTAAATGGCCACACACATGCAGCCTAGCCATAGGTGAGCGGCTAAAACTTTCAACCGATGAGTCGATATGAATCAGCTTGTTATTCAATATATCTTTGGATAATCCGCCAATGCCGGTTTCTGTAATGGAGGTACCAAAAGCTAAAATAAGTTCTATATTTGGATTTTGAAATAGCTCTTTGGCTGATTTGTGTCCTGCATAACCGTATACACCACGGTATAACGGGTGTTTTTCATTTACCCAGCGTTTTCCCATTGGCCCAGATACAAATGGTGCATTCAGGGCTTCTGCTAGGCTTTCAATTTGGTTGTAGGCTCGGCCACAGCCGTGACCAACAAACAATACTATATTGTCGGAAGTTATAACGGCTTCAATTAGCTGCTCTACCGCATAGGTATCTTCATTCGAAGCCTGATTCATTAAGTAATTAATATGTACATTTGGCAGCTCGCTGCCATATGGCGCGCGTAAAATATCTGAAGGAATACTAATATGAACCGGGCCTTTAGGTGACTGCAGCGCATTCATTAAAGCCGAAATCAATTTGCTCTCTAGCTGTAATTCATGCGAGACCAAAGTATTGTACTTAGTGCAGTTTCTGAATATGCCAACCGTATCTATGGCTGTTTCACTTGAGTCTTGCAAGGCGCGTTTACCAAATTTTGGTAACGCAGTTTGAGCGGTAATCACCAACATAGGGGTTTTATCTACAGAAGCTGACGCAACCCCAGTAATCAAGTTTGTCGCCCCTGGCCCTGTGGTGGAACAAACAACACCTAGCCTGCCAGTTTCCCTAGAATACCCATCCGCCATAAAGGCGGCCGCACATTCGTGCCGCGCAATAATGACCTTTGGTCCACCTCGCCGCTCTGAACGGGCAAGTGCATTAAATAAGGGTTCAATTGCGCCGCCTGGTACGCCAAAAACATATTCCACTTTTAGTTGGCGTAAATATTCCAGAATTAAATCGGCATAGTCGTGAATCGGCATAAGTTGTGCGTCTACTGCTTTAGTCATTTTAACTTCTTCCGCTAACCATTATTAATTATTATTTTTTCAATACTAATGCCGTTTCAGTGTAGTTTCATTTACTCAAATTAATCAACTATTTGACTGGAAATATCTAAAAAATTTAACTACAGAGGTAAAGTCACGGTAAAACAGGTGCCTTCACCGACTTTACTATCAACTGTTATTTCGCCGCCTAACAAGCGTGCAAACTTCTGACTAATCGCCAAACCTAAACCTGTGCCTTCAAATTCACGCGAGCTTGAACCTTGGTCAGGCCTGCTGCTTTGCCCTACTTGTCTAAACTCATCAAATATCTCGGCTAGTTTAGCTTTTGGAATGCCCTTACCTGTGTCTGATACTTTAATTGCAAAGGTTTCTTCACCACACTCAAAGTCTAAACTTATGGTACCTTGTTTAGTAAATTTACAGGCGTTGCTCAGCAGGTTGATAACTATTTGCTCTAGTTTTTCTTTGTCGGTTTCAATCATAAGTTCAGTTGGATTTTGAGGGCCAACAAATAAATTTTGGTGTTTATCTAACAAAGGTGAAATGGTATCTACGGCAAATTCAAGTGAGGGTTTGAGTAAAATAGTTTCTTTTTTAACTTCCATACGACCGGCCTCTACTTTCGACAAGTCTAAAATGCTGTTAATTAATACAAGTAAACGCTCGGCATTACGGTGAACCTTGGTCAAATCCCGCGTATATTCTTCCATGCCATCCATTTCCAGTTCTTCTTTCACGAGATCGATATAACCAATAATCGCTTGAATAGGTGTTCTAAGTTCATGGGTGATATTGGCTAAAAATACCGATTTGTGCCGAGAAGCTGTCAGTGCTGAATCTCTTGCTTGGACTAACTCTGCAGTTCTTACTTTAACTTCTTGTTCTAGTAGATCTCTGTGATTTCTCAGTTGTTCGTCTTGGTCGTCTAATGTAACCATCATGGTGTTATATGCATGGGCAATCTGGTTGATTTCTCGTGCCCCGACGACATTGGTTTGCAAATGCTCACCTGTGCGCTCTGCTTGTTCCATGATATTAGCCAGTTCGTTTATTGGCCTTGTTAGTCTGTTTACAATAATGTCGACTATCATCACCAACATAACAGCTACAATAGCGCTAATTAAAAATGTCGCGATAAATATATCGCGTGAGGTGTTAATCAGCGTTGTTTTGCTCAGTTTTACATATACAACACCTAATACACTTTGCCTATGCTGGTCGAACTCACCTAATCCAATATCCCCTTGATTAATATGCACTACTTGCCAAAACCAAAAATACTGTTCGTTTTCTTCGTAGCCTATGCCTTCACCTGCATACGGCGGTATAACCAGTTTTTCAAAATCAATATGTTGGTTAGCAATCACTTTTCGCTCGGCATCTATTACAGCTGCACCAACAACTGATTTAAAGCCCATAACTTGTTTAATAGCATCTTCGGCGTTGTCGTTACTGCCAGTTAATAGCGCTAACATACCTTGTTCGGCTAAGCCGCTTGTTGCTTGCATGGCATCATCCACTACAAGCTCTCTTATTTTGATACTACTTACCCAAGCCGTTAACGCACTACCCGATATACTGAGTACTACGATCCCACCAATTACATAGCTCATTAGCTGACGACGAAAACTCTGGTCAGGCGATATGTACTTCTCTATTAATTGTTTTATCATCGTTCCGGTAACACTATGTTAAACTGCTCTTTTTCTTGGCTTGTGTAACTTATACCAAGGTGTTTGGCCGTCCTTAGATTAACCGCTAGCAGTATGTGCTTCATCGGCAATACTTGTGGTTTTCCTGTTGGTGTTTGTAACATTTCGGCAAGTTGTTTACCGAGTTGAAAATGATCAGGGTAAAATGAAAATAACGCTCCGCGTTTTGCGTGTGTTGGTATGCTTGAAAGTACGATAAAACGTTTATCCCAACTCGCTTTTAGCACTAAAGGCAATACCACTTTTTCGTGCATAGCAACTGTATCTATTGGTAACCAAATTGCGTCTTGCTGGCTGAGCTTTTGTTCAACCAATTTGGCATAACTTTGTACCGCTTGTTTTAGCGAGTCCACAACTTGAATATTTGCGCCTATTCCCGCTTGTTTTAATGCTTGTTCGGTTAGTTTGGCAATCCAAGCATTTTGCTCACTAACGATAAGGTGTAACTTTTGAACTGAGGGGGCGACTAGCTTTAGTTTAGCCACCACTGTGGATGGGTCTGTCATCATACTCACGCCCGAATGTACTCCAGGCATTGTTGGATATGCACCAATAACAATTGAGTATTTGCGGTCTAGTTTACTAGCTAGTTTATAACCACGAGAACCTAATAGAACTAATTGGGTGATTGCATCTTCAGTTAGCTGTTTGTCGATATCGTCGATGCCGAGATCTTCACCAATGGCATAACCTTGAATGTCAGCATTGGTTTGTTCTTTTACCCCAGCTCTAATTTGTTCAAAAATAGATAAATAGGGTTCGCGCACATCTGGAAACAATACAGCAACAGGCGCCGCATAAGTGCAGTTACAATAAATGAATATCAGGCTAATCAATGACAGCGCATTAGAGATATGCCGCCTTAATTTCATTCCTTGCAACCTTATGAATATGAAGTGGTTTATCGTAAAACAATTGTAACCTATTGTTTGATGGCACGCTAATTTTGTTGTTTGTTTTGCCCAACGCAGTGGAAAAGCATACAATGCTCGCCCAATATTTTTTAGCTGCTGCAACTATGAAGTTAAATCCCGCTCAGGCTGAAGCCGTAAGTTATGTAACTGGACCTTGCCTTGTGCTTGCTGGCGCAGGTAGTGGTAAAACTCGTGTAATTACCAATAAAATTGCGCATATGGTGACAAATTGTGGTTACAAAGCGAATCAAATTGCTGCCGTTACCTTCACCAATAAAGCAGCTAAAGAAATGAAAGAAAGGGTTGCAGCCACTTTGCCCAAAGGCGCGGGTAAAGGGTTAATGGTGTCGACTTTTCACACCTTAGGTTTAACCATAATAAAAAAAGAATACAAAACCTTAGGGATTAAACCCGGTTTTAGTTTGTTTGATGACCAAGACACTATCGCCTTATTAAAAGCGCTGACAGAAAAAGAATTAGAGGGTGATAAAGACGAATTACGCGCAATTCAGTCGGCGATTTCAAATTGGAAAAATGACTTAATTTTACCACAGCGCGCTTTACAGATAGCTAAAGATGAAAAAACACAATATCACGCTCGCTGTTACCAAAATTACCAAACTCAAATGACTGCTTATAATGCCTTTGATTTTGATGATTTAATTTTAGTACCTACCCTGTTACTTAAACAAAATGAAGAAGCGCGTAATCGTTGGCAACGAAAAATCCGCTATTTATTGGTAGATGAATATCAAGATACTAATACCAGCCAATATGAGTTAGTTAAACAAATTGTTGGCTCGCGCGGTTTATTTACTGTGGTTGGTGATGACGATCAGTCAATTTATAGTTGGCGTGGGGCGAAACCACAAAACTTAGTGTTATTGGGCACAGATTTTCCAAAATTGCGTTTAATTAAACTTGAGCAGAATTATCGTTCGGTGCAACGCATCTTAAACGCGGCCAATATTCTAATTGCCAATAACCCGCATGTTTACGATAAATCGTTATTCAGTGAAATGGCCTATGGTGAGCCGATTCGCGTTCTATTTGCTAAAGATGAAGAAAACGAAGCTGAACGTGTAGTTGCAGAGCTTATTGCTCACAGGTATATGCGCAAAAGCAAATACAAAGATTATTCCATTTTGTATCGAGGTAACTTCCAGTCGCGCGTATTTGAAAAAGCCTTAATGACTAACCGTATCCCATACAAAATTAGTGGTGGTACATCGTTTTTTGCACGCAGCGAAATTAAAGACATCATGGCCTATTTACGTTTGTTGGTTAACCCTGACGATGACAATGCATTTTTGCGTATTATCAATGTACCTAAACGTGAAATTGGCCCTGCGACCTTAGAAAAAGTCGGTCAGTTGGCTAACCAATTACACATTAGTTTATTTGCAGCTTCATTCGAAGGCCAATTAGAACAGGTGCTTTCAGGCAAACGCCTAGAAAACTTACAACAGTTCTGCCGCTGGATGGTGGAATTAGATGATAGGGCACAGCGTGGTGATACTTTGTCTGCAGTACGCGACCTGATAAAAGGCATTCGCTACGAAGAATTTTTATATGAAACTTCTCCAAGTGGCAAAGCTGCTGAAATGCGCATGAAAAACGTCAGCCAACTATTTAGTTGGATTAGCGACATGCTTGAAGGCAGTGAAGACGAAGAGCCACTAACACTAAAAGAAGCAGTGAATAAATTAACCCTTCGCGATATGATGGAACGCGGCTCGGAAGAAGAAGAAGCAGATCAAGTTCAACTGATGACTTTACATGCTTCTAAAGGTTTGGAATTTCCTTATGTGTTTCTAGTTGGAGCCGAAGAAGGTTTGTTGCCGCATCAGTCGAGTATTGATGAAGATAACATTGAAGAAGAACGACGTTTAGCTTACGTTGGCGTAACTCGCGCACAAAAAGAGCTGATATTTACCATAGCGAAAGAGCGCCGCCAGTTTGGTGAAGTCATCAAAACCGAACCAAGCCGTTTTTTATATGAAATGCCGCAAGACGATTTGGTTTGGGAGTATCAAAAACCAAAAGCAAGCCAAGAAGAACGCCAACAAAAAGCACAAGCACACATTGCTAACTTGCGCGATTTGTTAAAGTAATATCTTCAGACTCTATATCGGTTAACATACGGCGGTAAAACTCATCTGAGCTAACCGCCTCAGCTAACAGCCGACCTTGCGCAAACAAACAGCCCATATTTTCAGCCGTTTCTTTCATCAACTCAGTTTCAATTCCTTCAGCTATTACGATAAAACCTTGTTCATGACCTATAGCCACGATAGACGCGGCAAAACGTCTTTGCGCTAAATCATCTTCTGCTAAATGAATAAGTTTGGCATCTACTTTGACGAAATCAAGTTCACCACTATATAACAGAGCTAAACTGGCAACACCCGCGCCAAAGTCATCCAGCGCAATACGAACCCCTAAATTACGCAGTGTTTCAAAACATTGCACGCACTGCTCTATATCGGTTAAACCCCGTTCGGTGAATTCGAGTATTAAACCTTGTACCGCATCACCAATACCCGAAAGTGCTTCTAACATTTGGTCAAAGGCGTTTTCGTCACACAAACTGCGACTACTGATATTCACCGAAATCAGCGCTTTATCGTCGATAATATCTCTGTGGGCTAAAAATTCACAGGCATGTGCAACCGCTTGTTCGTCTATTTGTAAAATCAGCCCAGTATCGTAAGCCATTTCGAGAAAATCGGCGGGTTTGAGCATGCCTTGTGTTGGATGTTGCCAACGCACCAAAGCTTCAACCGCAGCGACTTCATTGGTATTTAAATTAACTACAGGCTGGAAAACAAACTCTAATGCGCCTTCTTTTAACGCTTTACGTAATTCACTTTCTTGATTGAGTTGGTTGATTAATTGGGTATGCAAACTTTGGTCAAACAATACATAGCGGCCTCTGCCTTTATGTTTAGCTTGATACATAGCTGTGTCAGCATCACGCAGTACATCAGCTGGTTTGTTGTAACCTTGTTCACTGCCTGTAATACCAATACTACAACCTGCGTAAATTTCGTTACCGTCGATATCGAAACTCGCATTTAAGGTGTTAATGATATTTTGCGCTATTTGTTGCGCGCGTTCTAGTGAGGCTGACTGCTGTATTAAAATAACAAATTCGTCTCCCCCCAAACGCGCAAGTACTTCGCCATCAGTTAAACAGGTTAATATTCGATTGCTAACTTCAACTAAAAAACGATCTCCGGTTAAGTGCCCAAAGGTGTCGTTAATCAGCTTAAATCTATCTAAATCAATAAACAGCACTTTGTACTGATGGTTAGGATCCATAGTTGCACAAGCAACTGCATGCATTAGTTTACGGTTAAACAGTTGGCGATTTGGCAACCCTGTTAGTAAGTCGTGATTAGCATCATAGTAGAGCTTTTCTTGAACTTTTATCCGTTCTTCAATTTGCTGTTGTAGGTCGTTATTTGCCTCGTTTAACGCTTGTGTACGCTGATTTACTGTATTTTCTAGCTGGTCTTGCGCTTGCAACATACTTTGTTGCGACTGCCATCTATGCGCTATCAAGTTAAAGTGCATAGCTAAAAAATTGGCAAGTTCTGTATCTTTCTCTACAAATGCTTGTTCGCTATCTGGTTTAAATATAACCAGCAATACACAGTTGTTTGTTTCCGATTGTAATGGGGTGATCAGCCAAATATGTTTATTTAACGATAGCTTTTGTTGTTCGTTGGCTGCGATTGCGCCAAATGCGATTAAATGGTTAATTTCTTTTTGCGTTAAAACCATAGACTGAGGATCTAATGAAACATATTCATTTAAACATTGGTATGTTTGTAGCTCATTAATATCCTCAATTGCCGACGCCCCAAGATAACTCCACTTTTTATTTTGTTCATCGTATTCTGCAATATAGTTCGGCAGTTCAAATACTTGATTCGCAATTAGACTAAAGTTTTGAAATAGTGCGTCTTTTGCATTGGAAAAATTAAATTTTTCTGACAATTCCAATAAGTGTTTCTGTGCAGTTTGATATCTTTGCTGTTGCCCGATTTCAAGTTTGAGTTGTTGGTTAACTTGGTGCAGAGCACGCGTTCGACTATTTATTTCGCGTTCCATTAATGACTGACGCTGCATATGCTCAATCGAGTGGGATATATGCTCTGCCAACAATTCTAAAATAGCTTTGTCAGCTTGAGTAAACACTAGGGTTTGTTGATAACTGACCACAACTAACGCGCCAGTGTCACCATTTGTTAAATTAAGGGGCACTCCCAACCAACTGTTTGCCGGTTCGCCCAGCTCAATAATTTCGCCTTCTTCAATTAACTTTGCATAATCGTCACTGTTGCATAATAACGATTGGCGGCTGCGCAGCATATACCCAGTTAAACCAACATCAATGACACTATCTGGCAGATCTGGTTTATCTAAACACCCCTCTTGCGTTGCGTAATAATGTATATCGTACTTTTTGGTGATTGAGCCTTTGAATAGAATAAATAAATTTGGTGCTTTGACCACTGAGCCAATAACTTCGTGTAATTGAAAATAATAGTGCTCTTTGTCAAAACAATGACTGGCCAGTTCAGATATTTCCAACAAAGCAGCTTGCACTTTTTTTGCTTGTTTTTTTAGCCCAAGAAGCTTTTTAAGCTGTCTTGCTTTGTATGTTTGGGTTACACGTTTGGGATTATCAGTCACACTCACATCCAAATTATTGCTTACTAGCCACCGCCACATATAGGCGGACTTCAGATTAAATATAGCAGAGGCTTTTAAAAATACTTAACCGGACTAGTTTTTTGTTTGTTATTTTTCTAGCGTATGGCTAGCTGCAATAAATAGTTGACTGATTTAACTAGAATTTAGGATAGGTGGTCATTTAACAAACCAGCTAGCTCAGTTCAAAAATCAATCAAAAAAGGAATTCTAGCAGGAATGAAAACTATTTCCATAATAAAACAGCTTAAAATTAAGACAAGTTAGGTGGAAGTTTGCAGCAATTGAAAGGGGGTCATAAAGGTGAGTGCTGATGCCTCACCTTATAAAAGTTAAGCAGTTTGGTTAAAGATCTTTAATCATATGCTCGATTGCAGCTTTAATTTCGTCATCGCTACAATCCATACAAGTGCCTTTAGGTGGCATTGAATTAAAGCCGTTAATTGCATGAGATACTAATGTATCCATACCTTGTGCTACACGTACTTCCCAATCACCTGCATTGTTTGGTTTCGGCGCACCTAATACACCGGCGCTGTGACAAGCAGTACAGCTTGCATTATATATGTCGGCACCTGAACGAGCACCACCAGCACCAGCTGTTTGTGCAGCTGCTCCAGCAATATGTACTGAACCTATTGGTTTGATACGCTCTTTAATTGCAGCGTCGCTCATATCCGCTGCAAACACACTTGGCACAGCCATCATGGCACCAACAAGTGCCAAACTGCGTAAATTAAATTTCATAGTTGAACCCACTAAATTGTCTCCGCTAATTGCGCATGCTCTGCAAGATGAGCATAACTTCAATTAACTACTAAAAATTTTTTTACGATTATAACGGATAATTACGTTTGTTGAAGCGAGAATTGTCTATCAACGAGTGTTGTGTTTGATCTAGCTACAACACTCGTTAATTATGCCGATTACATAGCCAACAAACGAATTGTGCTTGGGCTACCTTCTACTGGTGTATCTGTATCTTGTGTTGGTTCAGCAATTAACACCCAGTCACCTGTGTTGCCATCTGTACCAAATTTAACACCTAGTTGTTGAGAAACAACTTTTGGCGCACCGTCACCATCATCTACTGCAACGTAAATGTCATAAGTATCAGAAGGGATAGCCATACGAGCAACATCACCCAACTCGCGTTGCGTTAAACGATAAGCTGTTGTTTCAAAATTTGCATTAGGTGCAACAAAATACAAATCAACTTCATCGTCACCTTGGTTATTTAATAAGTTAACAAAAGTAACTTGGTGATTTGACGTGTCTGGGCGGTTTGTATTCGTGAAAGATACATCATCTAAAACACCATCTTCATCACGGTATAAAACAACCGTTTTGTCGACACCACTAGCAAATGAATATAATGCTTTAATGATGTTTGAACCTTCTAAGCTCACACTATAAGAACCAGGTTCAATTTCAAATGACGTTGCAGCCAAAGCATCAGCAGCCACATCTGTGTACTCTAATTTTTGACCGTCTAATGCACCACCTTCCAAAGTTAAGGTATTGCCGTCAAAAGTTTCAGCACTGTTATACACTCTAAAATAAGATTTTAAATCAGGGTTTTTGAATTCTGTTGCGGTTGATAATGAATCTTGCAAATACACTAAAGTTAATTTGTCTTCATTGTTTAATTGAGTATCAACCAAAGCAAAATAATATTGGAAACTGCTAAATGTGTTTGCCGGTGAAGTATACAGAAGGTTTGCCGAGCTATCTTCTACTGTAAAGTAGTATTTATCCGTGTCAATTCTCTCGGTTACACTTTTACCGAACTCAACTGTCAGTTCTTTAACAAGATCACCACTGTCTTTATCAATTACGTCAACAGATAAAGTTCCAGGGAACTCTTGGGCTAAATGCATTAAATTAAATTCAAATTGATCATCATCATCTAAAACTGAAGATTCAACAATATTGTAGGTAAACAATAATGGCGTATCACCACTATCACCATCTAATGTACCAACAGAAACAAGGTAATTACGTTTGTCTTTTACTAAGTTTAAATCTGCTTCATATAAAGTTGTTGTTACATCATCAGATTCATCAACTTTAAGTTCAACTAATTTTGTACCTGATGGCACAGAAAGTCTTGATGATTTACCTTGATATGCAACCGACGAATAAAGAGTCTCGTCATGATACAGTTTGGTTACAGCTGTATTGGCTGATAAGTTGTAGTAAGTTAAGTAACTAGTACTGTTGGAGTTATTTGAATCACTGCTACCACATCCTGCTAGCAACACAGCGCTACCCAATAGCGCAGACCATCCAACGTTTTTAATATTCATGAGCACCCCTTTAGTCACTCTTATAAATTTTTTTAAATCTGTCTGAAAAATCAAACCAACGTACAACAAATACAACAGGCCGTTGCAATTAGCCCGCTATGATAGACGGATTCAACGCAACTTTAAATAACATTCTAAGTTCAGGCGTTAATTATTGAGCATTTGCCGTAATGTTTGTTTGGCTATGAGACTCAAATGCGTTTAATTAGTTCACTTGTTTAACCAAGTGGCGACATCTTTCGCAAAATACGTGAGTATGCCATCAGCTCCGGCTCGCTTAAACGCAAGCAAAGATTCCATGACACACTTTTCTTCATCTAACCAGCCTTGAGCAAACGCAGCTTTATGCATAGCGTACTCACCAGAAACTTGATAGGCAAAAGTTGGTACTTTAAATTCATCTTTAACTCGGCGCACTATATCTAAATATGGCATACCAGGTTTAACCATCACCATGTCAGCACCTTCTTGCAAATCAAGTGCAACTTCATGTAAAGCTTCATCACTGTTTGCCGGGTCCATTTGATAATTCTTTTTATCCGCGCCTTTTAAATTGCCCGCCGAACCAACGGCATCACGAAATGGCCCATAATAAGCAGACGCATATTTTGCTGCATACGACATGATACGTGTATTAACATGCCCTTGTGCTTCCAACGCCTGACGTATTGCTAAAATACGTCCGTCCATCATGTCCGATGGCGCGACGACATCTGCACCAGCTTCCGCATGTGACAGAGCCTGTTTCACCAAGATATCTGTCGTGATGTCATTTAAAACGTAACCTGATTCATCAATAATGCCGTCTTGGCCATGAATGGTAAATGGGTCTAGTGCGACATCCGTGATCACACCTAATTGCGGAAACTCGCTTTTAATCGCGCGGACAGTTTTTTGCGCCAGGCCATCGTCGGCATATGCCTCTTCTGCCATTAGCGACTTTTTTTCAACCGGAGTAACTGGAAATAAAGCAACCGCTGGTAAGCCAAAGTTGACTAATGGCTCTAACTCTTTCAATAACAGGTCAATTGATTTGCGTTCAACCCCAGGCATAGATGGTACGGTTTCTGTTCTGTCCTTGCCTTCAACAACAAAAACTGGATATATGAGATCATTTACCGTTAGCTGGTTTTCAGCCATTAAGCGTCGACTAAAATCATCAGCACGCATACGGCGTTTTCGGTTTAATGGAAAGTTTCCAGTTAACATTAAGGGCTCCATTCGACTCTAAAATTAATTTAACAAGGGTTTAACACTGCTGTTAGTGGCTAGTATTTGATTAAGCTCGTTCGATTGACACACTTGGTTTCGTCCAGCCTGTTTAGCTTGGTATAAAGCTTTATCCGCCAAAGCGATTAAATCAGTTGACTGCGACTCATGTGAAACTTGTTGCGAGTGTACACCCAAACTTGCAGTCACTTGTATTTCGCAGTCTTCTGCAGTGCAGACAGATGATTCGATTTGCTCACGCAAATGATTCGCCACTTGTAACACACCAGCTAAAGGGGTATTTGGCAAGATAATCGCAAACTCTTCCCCACCATAACGACATAAAGCGTCGGTTGAACGAGGGAGTAATTTTTTACACAAAGACGCAATATGTTGAATAACTTGATCACCAACTAAATGTCCGTATTTATCGTTAATTGATTTAAAGTGATCAATATCTAACATTATCAGGCCTAACTCAGTTTGCTCGCGGCGACCACGTCTGATTTCAGCTTCAATCCTTTGGTCAAAATAACGTCTGTTGCGAACTCCCGTTAGCGCATCTAGCGTGTTTAATTGTTCTAACTCTCTATTTTTATCTTGTAGCTCTCTTAGCGTAACTTCCAATTCGAAGTTACGCTCACGCACATCTGATTCTAACATTTCGTATGCGTCTTGCTGCTCCGCCAACTCGGTTTGCAATTTAAATGACTTTTCACGGTAGTCGTCGGCTAAGCTTTGAATTTGCACTAAACATTGTTGCTGCGTTTTTACAAACCTTGAGATCACTAAATATTGGCTGATAAACATACTCGCGGCAACAATTAACAGTGCCATAAATTGACTATAAATACAGATAGCTGTTGCACATAACCAGATAGCAGGGGTCAAACAGAGTAGTAGTTTGATAGCGATATTAACATTTGCTTTAAGACTTAACCACAGGGAAAAAGCGAATGAACAGAAGGCAATTGTTGCCAATGTTAAGGTATTAGCCCAACTTGGTAATAAATTCACTTCATACAATGCAGCTGTTACTAGCGACAAGCCAAATAAACCAAAGAGAAGCGGCGTTGCATTTGGTTTTGGATTCAATAACCACTTAGTTAACCAAATTTGCATGCTGACAAAGCTAAATAATCCAAGCAGCACAGCGAAACAAATCAAGTAATATAAGATTTTAGATTGCAATGGCAGCGAATTGATAACAATAAGCGCAAACAAACTTAGGCAAAAGCCAGCGCCTTGCGCCATAGTAAGTGCGGATACTCGGTTGCGAATTGCTGAGTGCTGAATACTAGCCATTATAGTAATAGCTAATGCCACACCAACTAACCAAAGTATCTGAGAATCTGCAATGACCATTATTCTCTCTATTTATAGTTATTATTTATTTGGAAGAAGCGTAAGCTATTTTCTCGTGTTTGAGAAGCTAGTTGTGCAAAACTTATCCCAAGTTGCTGTGCAATAAACTCGCAAATTTCGACTAAATATACGGGTTGATTACGTCGGCTCTTAGTTTTTTTCTGAATATGCCTAGGGATCAAATAAGGCGCATCTGTTTCTATTAATAAACGATCAGCTGGTATTTTGTCCAACAAAGGCAACAAATGCTGGCCACGCCGTTCGTCGCACACCCAACCTGTGATGCCAATATAACAGCCCATTTCAATATAGGCGGCTAATTCATCTGCTTCACCAGTAAAACAGTGAACAACCGTTTTGCTAAAATCGCTGACATTTTGTTGTAGTAACTGAACAAAATCAGCATGTGCATCACGCTGATGCAGAAACAAGGGAGCAGCAAGTTGCTCTGCAAGTTGTAGTTGCGCAGCGAATACTTGCCGCTGAATATCTCTAGGTGAAAAGTCACGATTGTAATCTAAGCCACATTCACCAATGGCAACCACTCTACTATTTTGCTGGTAAGCTTGCTGTAAAAAGTCGATATCTTCTGGCAAAAAATCTTTTGCATCATGTGGGTGGCAGCCAGCTGTGGTATATAAATTGGGGAAGTCTACGAGTAATTCGATTGCTTTTTGCGTTTCTTTGATGTTGGTCGAAGTGATAACAAAATTTTCGACACCAGCAAGAGTGGCGTTTTCAACCACATCTGCTCTGTCTTTATCAAACTGACTATTGGTTAAATTAACCCCAATATCAAATAACTTAGCCTCAGCTGAATGCAAACCTAGCTACCTTCCTCTTTTGCATCATCGGCTTCATCTTTAGCTTCTGGTTTGTAATATAACCTAGAACATATCAGGCCAAACTCAAACAAAAACCACATTGGAATAGCTAACAAAGTTTGTGAAATTACATCGGGAGGCGTTAATAACATGCCAACAACAAATACGCCAACCACCACAAAACGACGCTTCTCAGCAATTGCAGCAGGCGTAGATATACCCGCCCAAACCATTAAGATAATCGCGATGGGAATTTCAAACGCAATACCAAAAGCAAAAAACAGCTTTAATACGAAATCAAGATAACTATTTATGTCGGTTGATACAGTGACACCATCTGGTGCTGAGCCAACAAAAAACGGAAATGCTAGTGGAAATACGACAAAATACGCAAACGCCATACCACCATAAAACAACAAAGAAGAACTAAATAATAATGGCGCGATCAAACGCTTTTCGTGTTGATACAAGGCCGGCGCGATAAAAGCCCACACATGGTAAAGTGCAAACGGCATTGCAGCAAAAATTGACAAAACCATAGTCAATTTAAATGGCGTCAAAAACGGGGTCGCGACACCTGTTGCTATCATATTGGTATTTTCTGGCAAAGCATTCAGCAATGGCTGCGCTATCCAAGAATATATATCGTTGGCAAAACCAACCATAGCCACAAACACAATTAAAACAGCGACAACAATTTTTAATAGTCGATTTCTAAGTTCAACTAAGTGGGCAATTAAAGGTTGCGATTCACTCATGGCTGGTCGTTTTTCTTCGTATTTTCAACGGCGCTTTCTGCAGTTGGAGACTTGGTGTTTTCAGGTCGATTAACTTCTTTATGAATAGAGTTTACTTCACGCGCAGCGGCTTCAAGTTCAGCAATTGCACTACGCTCACTCTCGTTCAAGTTGTTCATACCTTTTTGTTCAGCTTGCTTGAGCTGCTGATGCAACTCGCTGACTCTAAGCTCATGATTAAGCTCTGCTTTTAAATTATTGGCTGTTTGGCGAACATTACGCATAACAGAAGCAACACTGCGCACTGCACCTGGCAATTTATCAGGGCCAAGTACAACCAAAGCAACAATGCCAATGAGGATCAATTCCCAAAAACCAATGTCCAACATATTAATCTACTTTTTGTTTGTCAGAGGTTGTATTTGTAGAAGGTGTTGCAGTTGGTTGTTTTTCTTCTATTTTTGTTTGCTCTTTTTTTTCTGTAATATCAGTTTCTTCTTTTAGGTTTTGCTCTTCACCTTTATATTCGTCTTTAAAACCTTTGATAGCTGCACCTAAATCACTGCCTAAGTTTTTTAATTTTTTTGTACCGAACAATAAAACGACTATGATTAATACTATGAGTAATTGCCAAATACTGATACCACCTAACATTGTAGACTCCTGGGGTTTGTTATTTGTAAGCGAGGAAAAACACTAGATGTTGTCCGTAGGTCGCTTGACAGTTAAATTTTGTGCTTATCTTAATGTAACTCGGCTGTGTTTACCACTAAGAATCATTTTGATATCCGTGCTTTTTTTGACTCAGCACAATGCTTGGGCGAATCCAGAGGCCAACACACAACCACCAAGTTGGTACGATGAAGTACAAGAAGATGTTTCAGATAGAATAACCACAACCGCCAATTGGTTTGACGGCTTTTTTGGCCAAGACAAATTAGACAAAGACAGAGCAAGTGCATCAGCAAAACTTCGATTAGGTTATGTGCCAATTGAACGCGACTTTGCGCGCTTTGAGCACCAATTTCGCCTACGTGCTCGCCTACCAAATTTAGAAGACAAATGGGATGTTATTGTCTCTGACTACAATGACTCAAACGAATCTCATGAATCGGAGCGAGTGATTAATGAAACCCAAGGTCAGCAGAAAAAAGAAGATTTGACAGTCGCGGTTCGTTATATTCATTCGCAAGATAATCGAAACTTTATTTCGACTAGAGTGGGTTTTGCCAAAGGCGCAGATATATATATTCGCACCCGCTATCGCCGGCAATTTTCTTTAGCAGATAAACTCAGCTTAGAAACAGAACCGGCGATTTATTATTATATTGCCCATGGATATGGTGCACGATTCGACTTCAAGATTGATTACCAATCTTCCGAAACAAGTTTATGGCGGCAAGACAACAGCTGGGAATATATTGAAGACGAAGAATATCCTGAATGGCGACACAATTTGCTGTTTTATCACCAACTCAACAATCAATCCGCTTTGATCAGTGGCATTTTTGCCCACGGCGAAATTATCAATGGTTATAAACTCGAAAATAAAGGCATTTTTGTTCGTTACCGCGCCCAAGCGCTACGCGACTGGTTTTATTTTGAAATAGAACCCTTTATTCATTACCCAGATTTTCGCGATCATGCGCATACGCCAGGCATTGCTTTACGCATTGAAATTAATTTTCAACAGCAATAACTATCAGCTAAACTAAAGCTAAATCTACTTTGAGGTTGCAAATCATGATGTATTTATTAGTAATTTTATTGAGAGCAACAAAGATTAGGAGTGTTATGCATGGTGATAAAACATCAATTCGTTGCTGTGTTGTTGGTGATGGGCTTATCTGCGTGCCAGAGTGCCTATTATTCAGCAATGGAGAAAGTCGGTTATCACAAACGTGACATTTTGGTAGATAGAGTTGAAGATGTGCAGCAGGCACAACAAGACGCCCAACAAGAATTTAAGTCGGCACTAGAGCAGTTTCAAAGTGTTGTGCAATTTGATGGTGGCGAACTTCAAGCCCACTACCAAAAACTTAATGATGAATACCAAGCGAGCAAAGAAGCCGCAGACGCGGTATCAGAACGTATAGATAAAGTTGAACAAGTTGCAGAAGACTTATTTGACGAATGGCAAAATGAATTAGAGCAATATTCAAGTGCTAAATTACGTTCACAAAGTGCAACTAAGTTAGCCAAAACGAAAGCTAGATATAAAACCTTGTTACGCGCGATGCGCCAATCTGAAAAAAAGATGCAGCCATTTTTATCCGCACTGCAAGACAATGTACTGTTTTTAAAACACAACCTGAATGCACAAGCCATAGGTTCACTTAAAGGTGAATTAGCAGAGATTGAAAAAGATGTTGAAAGCATTATTCGTGAAATTGATAGATCAATTAAAGAATCTGAGAAGTTTATCAATAGCTTAAATGCGAGTTAAGTGTTCAGCTTTAAGCCTAGAAATGGGCAAATGAAAAGAAATAGTGCGCACTATTTCTTTTCATTGTTGCTAATTAAAAGTGTAGTTCACACCAAGTTGTAATCGTTTATCTGTGTAAGCTTGGCGTAATCTGTTGCTATCACGCTCGCTAATACTTGCCGTTAGATTTAACGAAGATGAGCGTGCCGAAGTTAGTTTCAACTCCCACATTTTATTATCTTCAACTCTATCTGTTGCTGCACCGTTTGAGTCTAAATAAGTACTGCGGCTTAGCGAATTGTTTAAGGTTAAACTTGTTTTTGGCGAGATGGCGTATGCCGCTGAAACTGTGTAACCCGTGGTTTTTCGATTTAAATTTCCGCCAACACCAGTGGTATCTTCCAGTGACACACGCTCCGAGAAATTAACCCCAAATGCAAACTTGAGTTTGCGCTGATTGTCGTAGGCAATACTTAATTGACCAGTTTCAAAACGGCTAACAATATCAACTAGCTCGATGTCACGACTAAAAAGGCCAATCTCTTGCTCACCCGGTGCTGGTTGATAATTTAAGTCTTCAGAAAGATAACAGTCTTCAATATTCAATGCGTCACTTGGACAGATAAACGAACCAACTTGATTACTGACAAAATTATTACGCGATTGAATGTCGACACCTTCGTTATACGACATTTGGGTGCGAACAAATCGGCTTGCTTGGGTTAAGCTAAAACCGTATTGCTCACCAAACTGATTTCTATCTGCACTAAACAACATTTGCGTACGTGAAGATAATACCCAGTTAAACTCGCCACCAATAAAACTGCGACTTTCTTGCTCTCCAGCTTTCGATCGGTAACCAAGAATACGTAGGTAACTTTTTTTGGTAAATAACCATTGCAAACCTAAACCAAATTGTTGGTATTTCAAACCGTCAGACAGAGACTGATCCGCAGCTATTTCATTTTTATTAATGGTCGCTTGAGAGGTAACGCCCATATTATTAGTCACTGGCACAGTCATGCTCGCCGAAACAGTTGAAGTTCGGTAGTCACTAGCTTGCACACGATCAGACTCACTAGCCTGAAGCGCCACATTCCACTCTACTTGACTGTTCACTGAACTCCTTGCAGAGAGCGCTGCGGAGGCACTTTTAGTGTCAAAACGAGAAGTACCTTGTGAGCCAAAGTCGGCTAAATCAATATCTTCATCTGCTTTGCTACGCTGGAATTGCACAGCGCCTTGAAGCTGCAACATTCTGCTATTACCAGTTGCCAGATTTAAGCCTATGCTAGAGTTGGTAACACCTACCAGCTCTTCACTGCCAAATACAGTGTCATTGAATATACCTGACTGCGAACTCGCAGAGCGGAAACTTTTATTAATAGAACTATTTAGCGTTAGAAAATCATCTACTAAAAAAGCTTTACCTAGCAGCCCGTATGAAACAAACGAGCTGTTGTGTGACTTTTGCTCTGAGTGTGATGTTTTTTCAGCGACAAAATTGCCCGTTAGCTGCAACTTTTTGCTGTCGTACGTTCCAACAAAACTTGGTGCAAGCTTATAGACAGATTCAGACACATCAGATTGATTTGTTTCATCAACAAAGTCGACCGACAAATTGTAATAGTCCGCCACAACGCCCGGTTGAAAAGTCAAATCACCAGCAACTGCATTATTAAGAGTAAATCCACCGATAATGCTGAATAAAATACGACGAGAATCTAGCTTACTACTCATGATTTGCATAAGCATAGGCGTATCCATATCCAGTAATGCCTGAATTCTTCTTAGTTTTGTTAACTACAAAACCAATAGCTTTATCTTTATCAAGTTGTTCTATTGCTTGTTTTAACCCTTGAATTTTAGTCGACTCCTCTTCAACTACAACCAATACTTGTCCGGCTAAATTTGCTAATACAACAGTTTCATTAATACCCAATAGTGGTGGCGCATCCATTACAACCACTCGGTCAGGGTAACGACTGACAAATTCGTGGGCAAGTTGAGCCATACGCTCACTGGCTAACAACTCAGTTGATAAATGACTTGATTTACCCGCAGGGATGAAGCGCAAATTTTCTATATTAGTTCGATAAATAATGTCGCGAACATCATCTACCTCACCTAACAAATAATCCATCAAACCTTGTTCAACTTCATCTTGTACCCCAAGCTTTTTACTGACTGACGGTTTTAAAACGTCGGCATCAACCAGCAAAACAGTTTTATCTTGCTCAAGCGCTATGCTTAAAGCCAAATTAATTGAGGTAAACGATTTGCCTTCTTGAGGAGAAGTACTGGTAACAGCAACTAAATTAGCTGCGTCTAGAGTATTAGATAAAGGGCCAAAAGCGTTCGCAAGTACTTTACGTTTAATAGCTCGTAGCTCTTCATTAATTAATTTACGTTTGCTGCTCAGTGAAACATAACCATCATTGTCTAGCGATTCTAATGGAAAAGTCAGCTCTCGACCAAATTGCTTCCCATCCATATCATCTCTAGTTTGGTTTTCACTAGCTACTGGCTGTTGCGCTTGCACAACAGGTGCAGTGCTTTGCACTTCAGTATCAGCCGCAAGTGTTTCAATTTGGGGATTTTGGGCACTTTGTTTCGCTTTTTGTTTAGCTAAAGCTTTTTCAATTGTACTCACTAAATTAGCCCTCCCAATTTCTCACCTATAAATGAGAATAACTTACTTACAAATTCAATATTTAACTGATGACCGGTAATGGATAACAACATAAATGCAGCGAAACCAATCAATATAAAAGCATTAGAAATCCAAAACACCATCAATTTTTTATTTTCAATGCGTCTTAACTGTTGATAATTTACATGCGAGATTGTACCAAAAACTGGCAAGCCGGTAATTTTGGTTAATTGTTGCGCTCGAATAATCACAGGATTTACTTGGCTAGTTAAAAATGCCAAAGCGATGCCAGAGCCAAAACCAAGCAACAACACCAAAATGTTGTAAACAGTTCTTGGAGGACCGCTTGGTGATAAAGGCACTCGAGGTGGCTCAATAACACGAAATTGCACGTCATCAGACTGCAAATCAGCTTGTTTTGACATCAAAACAGATTCGCGGCGTACCAATAACTCGTCGTATTTTTTCTTAGTAATTCCATAATCACGGTTTAAACCCGCCATTTCAGCTTCAATTTGCGGAATTAAATCCATCTTGTCTTGCAAAGATTGAATTTTATCTTCGGTATTTTTCTTTCTAACATTGAGAGATGCTAGCTCATTTTTTAACGTTTGCATGGTAATGACCATTTCTTGGCCAACTCGCCCTTGTACATTAGCAACATCACCATCCGAACCTAATAGAGCTTTTTGATATTCTTCTATTTCTTTATCTCTTTGCTCTTGCAAACGCTTAAGCATTGAACGAGCTTCAATCACATCAGGATGACGAGCTGTGTAGCGAATCAATAAATCATCCAATCTAGTTTGCAAACTTTCAATACGAGCATCGTATTGTGTTTCCAACACAGTGCTAGATGTGGAAGCAGCCGATGCAGCATTTTTTTGCGAATCAGACAATGCTGTTTGTACTTGGTCTAAACGAGATTGCGCTTCTTGAATTTGCAAATTGGTTGTATCCAATTGCCCTTTCAAACTGGACAACTGACCGTACACACCACCAGTTGATTGCACAACCACATCTGAGTGTCTTCTCTTAAAATCGGACAAACGCGTTTCTGCTGCTGCAAGGCGTTTTTCATATTCTGCGATTTGTGAATCTAAGAATTTAGTTGCTGTATCTGAATCTTGTCGATTTGAACCAAGTGTCGATTCAACAAACAAGGTTAATGTCTCTTCAACAACCCGCTTAGCAACCTGAGGGTTTGAGTGTTCAAAATCTATGGTGTAGATATTTTCACGCCCAGCGGTTCTGAATTTGATACCTCGTTTTAACATGCCAATTAAACTTTCATATTGAGCTTCAGTTTTGGCGTTAATATCCAAATCAGTATTGCGCGCAATTTTTTCTAAGTTTGGGCGGGATAACAAAGTTTTTGTCATTAACTGCAATTCTTGATCTATATCTGTTTGCAGAGCTAAACCACGTAACAAAGGCTGCAGAATAGAGCGGGTGTCCGCAAAAACCTTAGCGTTAGATTGATATACATCCTGTAGGTTTGCTACATATAACCACGCAATCGGGCAAATTAACCATGTAGTTATAATGATAAAACGTTTTTTTATCCAAATTCCTTTCAGATAGCCTAAGATTTCATCAATAGTTTGTTGAAGATTATCCATCAGTCACAATAACTCTTATCTAATTCTCTGTTGTTATTCTCGCACTCGATTTAACCGAGGGTTAGAACCAAGCTTCAGGGATAATCACAATATCACCTGGTAACAAATCAACATTGGCGTTAATGTCACCATCGTTAATTAAACTGTCGATTTTAATGTTGTATGTTTGCTGCTCGCCAGACACGACTCGAATTAATTTTGCACCATCACCGTCAGCAAATTGAGTTAAACCACCCACTTCAACCATTAGATCGAGTAAGGTCATATTTTCACGATAATTTATCGCTTGCGGAGATGAAGCTTGGCCAATTACACGCACTTGTTCGCTGTATGGGCCAACAAAACCACCGACACTCACAGTTACAATCGGATCTTTAATATAGGTAGCTAATATTTGCTCGACACTACGCGCCAATTCAGTTGGTGTTTTACCCGATACGTCAATATCTTCAACCAAAGATGTAGTGATTTTACCGTCAGGTCGAACGACAAAAGAACCTGAAATTTCAGGGTTACGCCAAACAAAAATATTTAACGAGTCACCAGGCCCAATTAGATATTTATAGTCTGTGATATCTGTCGTTTTCGAAGCGTGAATTGTTGCCTGAGGTAGCTGATTGGTAGCACATCCTGCTAAGCTGAATGCTGTCGCCAACACGGCAATTTTTAACATCTGATTAGTTTTGATAAGCTGCATTGTTGTTTATTCCTTTGGCTTTTTTTGCTGCTCAACCTATCGAGGTCAATTGATTACTTCGACATCATAGAGCAAAGACAAATTAAATCAATCAAGCTTAGATTAAATTTCACCCACGCAACTTGGGGATAATCCAACGCTTTCATATTGTTGTTACTTTATCATCATAGTATACTCGCCAACAGTTAATTAAAGCATCTAATAATAATTACGCCTAAATGTGCCAATTGTTTGTTGTCGACCGGCCAGGCTGTAAAATACCTAACGGAATACTATTATCACTATGGCTTATACTTACGCAGGGCATACACACCAAAAAATCAAGCCGCTGATTGTTATCGAAACCACTATTTTGTGTATCGCCGGTTACCTTGGTTTATACGTAGCGTCATTTGCAGACTCGTTTGATGACTTTGCAACTTTGCAAGTTCACCTATCTAATGTATTAATATTTGTCGGTTTTTCCCAACTTTCTTTATTAGCCGTTGGCTTATATGAATTGCGTTTACGCGAGTCAATTAGAGGCGTTGTTCGTCGCATACTAGTCAGTATTGGTATCGCCTATTTTTTACATGACGGTATCTTGTTAAATTTAGTGCCATCCCTTGAAGTTAATAATTATTTCATTCCAGCTGCGGCTCTTATAGGGATTATTAGTTTATCGCTATTTCGTTTTGTCATTATGGAGAACGAATGGTTTGGTTTTTCACGTAAAGATGTATTAATTATCGGCGCAGGCGAAAGAGCCTCTATTATTGAAAAAAGAATGCGTCGTCGCGCTGACAGACGAGGCATTAATTTAGTTGGTTTTGTGCCGCTTGCAGGCGACAAATATAATGGAATTCAAAACGAAACTATTGTTAGCTTAGAAGTACAAGAAGAATTAGAAAAGTTCGTATTGGAAAACGACATCCAAGAAATCGTTATTGCATGCGATGAAAGACGCGATGCATTACCATTACAAGCCTTGTTTAATTTTAAAATTCGTGGTGTAGAAATCACCGATATTTTGGATTTCATCGAACGTGAAACCGGCCAAGTTGCAGTTAACCTGATTTATCCAAGCTGGGTAATATATTCAAATGGCTTCAGAACGACCAATCACTTACGCGAATCGTTAGACTATCTATTTAACGCCTTCATTGCTGTTATTGTATTTTTCTTTGCATGGCCGTTTATGTTAATTACAGCATTGCTTATATACCTAGAAGATGGACGTAAAACTGGTGCTTCAGTATTTTACAAACAAGAGCGTGTGGGTTTAGATGGCCGTGTTTTCAAAATTATTAAATTCCGCAGTATGCGCCCTGATGCAGAAAAGGGCGGCGCTCAATTTGCGCAGAAGAATGATGATAGAACCACTAAAATTGGTGGTTTTTTAAGAAAATACCGAGTTGATGAATTACCGCAGTTGTTTAATGTATTTAAAGGCGAAATGGGCTTTGTTGGTCCTAGACCTGAGCGCCCACAATTCGTGACCGACTTTATTAAACAAATTCCTTATTATAATCAACGTCATAATGTTAAACCGGGTTTAACTGGTTGGGCGCAGCTTAAATATCCGTATGGGTCTTCTAGTGAAGACACAATTGAAAAATTAAAATTTGATTTGTACTACATCAAGCACAGATCTATCTTATTCGACTTACTCATATTATTGCGTACCGTTGAAGTTATCTTATTTGGTAAAGGCCGTTAAACGTGCACTGTGTTGATAAAAAACAGCTTGAAAAGAAGTCGCCTATTATAAATGCGATGACTGTAGATGTAGAAGATTATTACCATGTTTCCGCATTTGAGAAGCAATTTACCCGTAATGATTGGGACAAGCTGCCGCAACGTGTAGAGCACAATACTTACAGACTATTAGATTTATTTGACGCTCATGGCTGTAAAGGTACTTTCTTTATTTTGGGTGCGGTTGGTGAACGTTACCCACAATTACTCAAAGATATTCATAACCGCGGTCATGAAGTAGCAAGTCACGGCTATGCGCACAAGCGCGCAACAACTCAAACACGAGAAGAGTTTAAAGCTGATGTAGAGCGTTCGAAAAAACATTTGGAAGATACTATTGGTCAGCAAGTGATTGGTTATCGAGCGCCGAGTTTTTCAATAGACGAAAGTAACGAATGGGCATTTGAGGTCTTAACTGAGTTGGGCTTTGAATATAGCTCAAGTACTTACCCTGTAAAACACGATTTGTATGGAACACCGCACTGGCCTAGATTCAAATATGCTAGACCAGAGGGAATTATTGAAATCCCAGTACCCACTTTAAAACTTGCGGGTAAACAAATACCTATAGGTGGTGGTGGATATTTTCGCTTATACCCAACTATGGTTGCACATAAGTTAGTTGATAAGTATTTAGCTAAAGAACAACAGCCTTACTCATTTTATTTCCACCCTTGGGAAATAGACACAGAGCAACCGCGTGTAACCGACGCCCCCTTCAAGTCAAGATTTAGACATTATTTAAACATAAGTAAAATGGAAGGTCGATTAGCCACTTTGTTGGATAGATACCACTGGTCGACAATGAAACAAGTATACTTAAAATAGAACTGGATTTCGTATGCAGCTGACGCTAATAAATCGCAGGATAGATATAATTCTTTTATTATCTATCGTTACTTGGCTAATAGCGTTTAATCATGGATTCTTCACTGCTTATAAAGTCTGGGTTGTTTCTGACATTTTTAACCACTGTTTGTTTGTTTTGCCTATTAGTTTTTATTTAATTTGGCAAAAACGCTCCGAGTTGCAGCAACAAAGTGTAACACCGCAGTTTTATTGGTTGGTTCTGCTCATTCCCTGCATATTAGTTTACATCTTTGGTTATGCTGGCGATATCTCATTGCTGATGCACATGGCAACTTTCTCAGCCCTCCCGATAATAATTGTTGCTACATTAGGCTTTAAAACTAGCAAAGTTATCTTATTTCCGCTTGCGTTTATGCTGTTTGCTATACCGATTGGTGAAGAACTCATTCCGACTTTGCAACAAATCGCCGCAACTATAGCAATCTTTTTATTGAAGATAGTCGATATCCCCACCTACATAAATGGTTTATACATAGAAATTCCACGTGGACGCTTTTTGGTTGCTGAAGCCTGCTCTGGCATCAGCTTTTTTATCGTCTCAATTGTGTTTGGCTGTTTGTTTGCGTATACCAGCTTTCATAGCTTTAAACGAAAATTGGCTTTTGTAGTTATATCTTTTATTGTGCCGATATTCGCCAATGGTATTCGTGTATTTGGCATTATCTATGTTGCACATTTATCTGATATGCAATACGCAGCTGGCGCAGACCATTTAATCTACGGTTGGTTCTTTTACTGTTTAGTATTATTGCTGCTCATCTTATTGGGCAATGCTATGCGCGATTCTTTGCCAATAGAAAACAAGCAAATGGAAGCTCCTACAAGGGGTGCTGTACCTGAGCTGTCAGTTAAACCGCAGAAAACAAACTATCACTTTGCTTTTGTTTGTGCGTTACTGCTAACACAATGGTTATGGTTGAGCTTAATTGATTCACCTAAACCAGCGGCATTAAAAGTGCTAGATCTGCCTACTATGAGCGATCCTGAAACATTTGCAGCTAAGCCCAAAATTACTAATGCGGATAAAATCCAATTTACACATACAGATAACCATGGTGTAACCGTTGAAGTATTTGTTGCCTATTACGCAGCCAATAGCCACGGTGAATTAGTATCAGGTGTGCATAGACGCTACGACCCAACAGGTTGGAGTTTAAAGTCGTCTCAGTTAGTCTTACTCAACAAAGAGCAGCCATATACAGCTCGCTTGAGCGATATAACCAGCCCATATGGTAAGAATCGTTTATTACTTGATATCTATGTAACGCATCAGTACATAGGTAACTCTGCAGTTAAAAGTAAACTACTACAAACCTTGGATAAATTTATCGGTGCTGATGAACAAAGTCATCAATTGTTAGTGTCCGCTGAGTATGCTGATTCAGAAGAAAAGCAGCTAGTTCAACAAGCTATTATTGCCAGCGCAGTCAACTTCGTCACTCAACTACAAGACGTTTATGAATAGCCTTATTCAATGGTTACAACTCAATGAAGTCAGAGGTAAATATGCCATTTACCGTTTAGGCTTAAAGCTAGGTTTTGGCAGGAAGCTTATCCAGCACAAAATCAAAAACAAGGATTTCTATGTGCCTTGGGATCAATGGTGCTTTTGGCTAGAATATGGGCCTGCAAATTATTATCCCGAAGATATAAAACCTTTGGCTGATGTCATCCAGAAGTTTAAAGGCTCAAGCTGTTTGTTAGATTTAGGCGCTGATATTGGAACCGTAAGTGCACAACTCGATAGCCAATGCCCACTGGATAAAATAATTGCACTAGAGCCTAACCCTAATTCATTTAAGATTTTACAAAAAAATGCCGAATCTATTGGTTTTCTGCCGCTAAATTTAGCAATTTCCGATTTTAATGGTTTGGTTAACTTAAACTTTAACACCGGCTTAGGTTCAGATCACGAAGGCTATATTGACAAAAATGTCCCTGGCTCAACTCAAGTTGTGACAATAGATCATTTGTATGCAACTTATGCTCTATACGAGTACAAAAACATTGTGATCAAAATTGATGTTGAAGGGCAAGAAGTTGCAGCCTTAGCTGGCGCTAAAAGCCTATTAACACAATGTGAAAATGTGGTCATTATGGTTGAAATACACCCAGATGTACTTAAACGCGAAAACATCACTGCTGAAGATATTTTCATAGAAGCCGAAAAACATCGTGGATTTACTTGGTTTGTTCCAAGTCAATCAGACCAAGTTATTGACCGCAACACGCCATTTTTTAAGCAGTTTGTGACACACCAATATGATGTTATTGGTATTGCAGCCTCTCTTACTACCTAATGCAACCTAGACGCCAAACGGGCTTTCAATGGATGTTGATCAACAAATTTCCGAAGCTGCTGTTGGAAATAATCCTCATCATCTAACTGCTTATTATCAATTAAGTGAGCCGAACCAAAGTTTCGCTGTTTAATTCTTTTATTCGTTACATTATCGCTGATTAAATTTTTATCTAAACTTCTGTATCTATATTCAATTGCATTTGCATAACCAGAGTTGAGGTAAACAAAATTCTCTATAACTTTTGTATTCGTTGAACTCTCGAGAACAATACCAACATCAGCAAAGGGTCTTTGAGTCCTTGAGTAATGACCATGGTAAATAAAATTATTGCGAATTTCTCCAGCATAATGTTTGCTTTTAGCCATGCCAAATCCTATTCCGCGATCTGAATCAACAATTAAATTGCCAATGACTCTTGTGCCGATTGAATTACTCCAAAAGTGGATTGCATGCTCAGCAATATGTTTTCTAGGGCTAGCAATGTTAAAAAAAGCATTGTCTTTGATAAGCCAGTTTTTTGCGGTATGAACATCAATACCACCAATATACCAATTTGGACCTATACCTTGAGTATACTCAAAGATAGTACGCTCAATGATGCCGAAATCACTGGTAATTTTACCACTGCGATCTTTGGATACTTTAAATAACTGCTCATAAGCATCTTGCAGGATACAATCTGCCATATAGAAATAGTCAGCATTTTGTTCACCTGCAACTTGAACCAGATGATTGCCAGCTGCGCGTAAGGTTAGCGAAAGCAATTTGACATGGCTTGCACCAATCCAAATTAAATTATCCACTTGTTTTGTCTGCTTCATCCCTGTGCCTTGTAGCACAACTTTAGTTGGATCATTAGACTGAGAGCGTATGCTAATGTGAGGACGAGATATAACTAGAGTGCGGTTTAGTCTATAAACACCATCGGCCAAACATATATCTGTCTCTTGCTGCTTATTTTGTGTTGATAGAACTTGATAGAGCTGTTGGGTGGAATCGACTAAGTAACAGTCAGCTTGCGCTGCGACTTCTGTACTGGCGACCATTATGCTAACAAGCACAGGAAATAAATACGATAGTCGACGCAATATAATCATTGTCGTTGACGAATTACTTTCGCCGGATTACCAACTGCAACTGAGTAATCTGGAATATCTTTTGTCACCACAGAGCCGGCGCCGATAATACACTTTTTACCTATATTTGCTGTGATGATTGAACCATTACCTATCCAACTATCCTCACCAATAGTTACTTGTGAAAAAGTCCCCCCTTGTTCACGAATGGGCGTGTCTAAATCATCAAAATTGTGCTGACCTTTGCCGCTTAGTACATGCACGCCACTACCTAACAAACAATCTTTTTCGATAATACAAGCACCTATATTACACTGCGGGCCTATGTATACACCTGAACCTATACTGGTTTTTTGCTGAGAAAATAAAGTCGCAAAGGATACTACAACTCTAGGATGGCAATTTTGCATGACAAAACGATAAAAATTCGCCCGCGCATAATTGCCTAGTTGACCGGGCAACATGCTATAAAACTGCGCAAAAGCACTAAATACACCATTATTCTTGCCAAACACCAAGCAGATTACAAAATACAAAATTAATAATGGTGCATTGATTAGTATGAATATTAGGTCGACACAGTTTTTTATCAGTGATTTCATGCCACAGATTCCTTACTCAGCACAATGTTTAACGCTGCTAGTTTACTCTCCCACGCGTACTCAGCTTGCATCAAATTTACCGCGTTAGTGCCTAAGCCTTGCGCGAGTGTCCCCTCATTTATCAACCGAAGAACTGCATTCGCAAAATCATCGGCTTCATCCGCGACTAATAAATGTTGGCCATCTTGACAGTTTATTCCTTCGGCGCCCATAGAGGTTGCGACCGTAGGCAAACCGCAAGCAAAAGCTTGTAAAACTTTATTTTGCACACCTCTAGCAATACGAAAGGGTGCAACAAAAACATGTGCTTGATTGTAATACGGCATAATATCGTCAACAAAACCTGTGACTTCTATGCCTTGGAATTTTGTTAGTTCTTTAACCTTAGCTGTCGGACGCATACCCGCAATAATAAATTTGGCATTAGAACACTCTGCAATAATTTTTGGCCATACCTGCTCAACAAACCAGACAACAGCATCTACATTCGGTGCATAATCCATCACTCCGGTAAATAACAAATTGCAGCCTTGCGGTTTATCTGCCAACAGCACAGGTTTAAACTCAGAGAAATCAATGCCATTGCCAATCGCAATGCTGGTATTTTGACTGTCTAACTGTTTGCCAAACAAGGTCACCTCTTGATTAGAAACAAAAAAACACTGGTCAAAATATTCATGGATACGATTCTCATATTTGGAAAGTAGCTTTGCTTCACGCTGATATACCCAGCTCATAGGAAATTTAGATTTAGCCGCATACTGGCGCCACTTGTCTGAATCTAAATCCATAAAGTCCATCAGCAACATTAGCTTGTCGCGATTTTGCTGCACGACAGGGCTTTTGAACACATATTCAGCGACACTTGATGCTGTACATAATATGCAATCGAATTGCGCTGTTGCTAACAAACTGTCCAGCTGCTTTTGCAAAGCTTTGCCATAAAAATTTGCAACACTTAAGCACTGATTAGCTAACAAACCAGTTAGCAGTTTGAGTTTTCGGTTGCCAATATCCACCAGCTCAACTTTAACATTCAGTTTCTGCTGCAATTTTTGTCCATCTTGCTGATCGCTAGTACTTTCGGTAGGGGCAACCACAGTCACACTATGACCTTGATTAACCAAATGTTCTATTTGATAGTAGCTACGAAGTTTTTCACCTTTGTTAGGTGGGTAAGGCAATCTTTGTGCAATAACTATAATATTCATAATGCCCTAGGTAATCTCGGTTACCTTGTATCTAATCCAATAAGTCGATGATAATCGACTCTGCAGAGCATTTCGAGTCTTGATACTAATTTTAGGGCTAGCTTATGCTAACCCTAAAACAATAATTGCACTTTTCACCATATATCTTACATTTAGTAAGTAAAATACTGGGTAAACTCGTTGATATTCTGTGCATTGTCAGCTGCAATAAGCTTTAGCACATATGCCGTATTATCCTGCATATATTCATGCGGCAGAGCAAACTCGTATAGATTAGCTTGTCCTGCTACATTATTTACAACTAAATGTTCTGGCGAAAGCTCAAGTTCAACCATCTGAGGTTGTGTAACACCATCAGATTCTACTTGATATAGTTTGACCGCTAACGAACTCACGTCTAAACCGGACTTCGCATCTATCGCAGAAAACTTAACAGAACTAGTTGATGGGGTTAACTCTGTAGTGACCAACACCAACACTGGCAGTTGACTATCATCTGTATACCCAAAACCGTCAGTCTGAGGAAAGTCCATAGGCCCACCAAGGTCAATCCAGCGAGCTAAAGTACGTTTGTCTCTGTCGTTTAACTCTAATGTAGGATGATTTTGCGGATAATCCACGTCATCAGTTCTAGTTTCATTTGTACGTCCATCCAACCTTTGATTGTAAGCTACCCACACCAATAAACTTTGGCGCGCTTGTGGTGAACGAATATATTTACTGATTTGCGGGATTTTATACTTTATTCCTTCATCATCGTAGGGATAAGTAACCGCCGCGTAAACTTCATCATCTGTTCCAACCAAATTAGGTTTTTGTTCGGCACTTTGATGGCACGCACTACATTCTTGCTGCAATATAGGATAAACATCTCGTTTGAACTCAACATCTCTAATGCGGGTTGGTTCAAAAGAAACGCCTTGTTCTGTCAATAATGGAATAGAACCTGTGGTTAAATCCCAAGTACCATTGGCGATTCTAGGATCGTAATCGTCAACCCCTGCAACATTGTTCAAAGGTTTATTCATACCTGAAGCTGTATTTTCATAATCTAGTGGTTCAATAGAATGAGCATGACAACCACCACAATCAACACGCTTTTCATTTGGTTTTAGCGCACGCCATGTTTGTTCGCTAATAAGTGTCATACCATTTTTATCTAAAGCTTGAATAAGAAATGGTGTATCTGCTGGAATACGTGCTTGCCAGGATGTATCCAAATTACCTTGAGGATCTACCAAACCATTTTGTTTATGTACCAAGGGAAACTCACCTAGAATTTCCCACTTTTCAGCATGGAAGGAAGAAGAACGGGCTACAATTTTTTCTAGTCTTTTATTTGGTAATCGACCTATAACTTCATTCCATAAAGAATAGTCTCCATATTTTTTGATCGGTTTAGTATAAGGTTTAGGTGGTGTTGCGATAATGCGTACTGCATAGATATCTTCATTGCTAAATACACCTGCATGAGCACCTTGAATAGTCCAATTGCCATCATGACGCTCCCGACTTGTACTGCGAGCTTGAAATGGATCGTGATTGCTTTCATCTTCCGGATCTCGATTGTACATAGAAGAAGTACCAACAATTGCTGTTGCATCATAAGTCTGTGCAATTGTCATAGTATCAGTCACTAACAAAGGTGACGCTACCCCGTACAAATCTTGATAACTCGCAACAGCTCTTGGCCAAATTTCATTATAATTCTCATCATCTTTCAACTTGACGAGCTGAGCTGGGTCAGTTATTACGTTGTCTGCTGCATTTGGGATCATATAAATCCCAGACTTCAAATTTTCACATTGATACGGCTGGTTTTTTCTCGCACATACAGAGTTAAAATGATTTACATAACCTGTTGAATAAGCCACTAATAAATTGCCATTTTTACCCACAGACGGCATTGAATATTTACCAGAGCGGTCTGGTGCTGGAATATCCCGTGGTGTGGTATGCGGGGTCAAAGTTGACGCATCTTTACGATCAAACTCACGGTTGCCCATGTAAGTTGGCGAACCATCTTCTTTAGTATAAAAAGAAGTACGTCCTCGCAAAAAATCAGGGCCTTCAGGATCTAGTGGATATTTCAATAGCACACCAAAACCAAAATCATATGATGGATAGTAAAAACCGGTAATTACATCTTCATTCGGTAATTGGGTTACATAATGCTCCAATGCTTTTGCATGATCGTGTGGTTCGGTAAATTGGCGTAAATTTGTTCCATCAGGATTAATCGTAAATAAGCTTGTCATAGCATATTTAAATTTATGACCCGCATCTTGCCAACTTGAAAACAAAATGCGCCCATCTTTAAGTTGCATTGGGTGCTGCACGCCGTGCAAATTACCAGTTTCCAAAGGACGTATGTTTGCCAACTTAGCGTTAGTTAAATTTCCGTCGTGGTCATCCATCACATATAACTGTTGAACGCTACCGTTAATCACGGCATCTGTACCAGCATTAAATGCGGTCAAACCTGCGCGGTTTGAAGTGAATAATAAGCGGCCATCCGCTAATGGCACAGGCGCCATATCACGAATATCCCGCCAGTTCGCTTGATCATGCTCATAAGACTGGTTGCCTGCATACAAAAGGCTATTAAAACCATCATTAAAGGTTAAGCGAACTGGTGTATAAGGCTGGAGAGTTAAGTTGATTTTATATATATAACTTGCTGATTCTTTCTCTGGTTCAGAAATTAACGCGTAATATACAGTTTTACCATCGTTAGAAATATAAGGATCCACAACGCTACAGACTTCACAATCAACCAAAACGGTTTCACTACCATCTGGATGCAACAACATAAGATCTGCACCAGCAGCAACTTTATAGTGCTGTTCACCTTGTGAAATGGTTACCCAACTTCCATCAGGGTCGGTAGCTGGGTAGCGAACATAGACGATATCATAGTCAACGAGACCTTGCGCTTGAGTTTCTTCAGTCGCATTAGCCTTGAATACAGTTAAAAGATTAAAAGCAAAACATACAACAAACATGCACGCGGACATGAATGAGCGGTTACGTACAACAAAACCTAAACTACTCATTAGTAGATTCTCCCATTTGAGCATTACAACGGACTCACCTCTGGGTTGTTAGGTGAGTACAAGCTACAAATCTAGCGTAAATCCTTTGCTGTTTTTAACAAGGGCACTTACCTAGATTCAGGAAAAAGTATAGAAGCGATATTCAAAATAAAAAGGAAAAAATAAAAAATTCTTTCGCAAGATCATCTTATCTGTTTAATAAAATTTACATTTGTGCGAGATCTGCCAAGGAAAAGCGCTGATATTGTACTTGTTTATTACCACTTTTATCTTCAACTTGTACTTCAAAGATATAATGACGTTTATCGTCAAAATAGCCGCTTGGCAAAGAAAGTGAGTAAACTGATTGGTATTGAAGTGAGTTATTAATTTTTAAACGACTTTTAGGGATAAAAATTTTTTCGAGTTCTGAATCTTGACCAAATTTTTTCACTTGAAAAAACTCGATGTTTAATGAATCTTTGGCAATACCTGAATTGGCATCGTGTATTGCAAAAGTAAACTCAACAACTTCAGAGCTGAACGCTTTGTTAATTGAAACTATATCAATGATTGGCAGCTGGCTATCATCTGTGTAACCAAAACCGTCTGTTTGCGGGAAATTTAAAGGCCCGCCCAAATCAACCCATCGTGCAATTGTGCGTTTATCAATATCTGATAAAAATAGCTTAGGATGAGATTCAGGATAATCTATGTCGTTACTTCGAGTATAATTTGTCCGCCCATCTAACCTTTGATTATACGCAACCCAAACTAACAAACTTTGCCGAGCCTGCGGAGAACGAATATATCGACTAACTTGTGGGACAACAAACTTGGTTTTACTCGATTTAGTTAAGTTTTCATATACAGTATAAGGCGCACCTTGCAACACAGGTAGTTGCCCTCCCCTTTGATGACAACTACTGCACTGCTCAGTCAGAATTGGATAGACGTCACGAACAAATTCAACATCTAACACTCGCTTCTCAATAAACTGGACACCTTGCTCGGCAAGCACAGGGATAGAGCCAGATGTTAAATCCCAAGTACCCTGGCTGATTCTAGGGTCTAACTCATCAAGCCCCATAATATTTGATAACAAACGGCCTTTGCCTGTAGCAGTTGAATCAAAATCTAAACTACTAATTGAATGTGCGTGGCAGCCACCACAATCAACACGTTTTTCGCCTGGTTTTAACGCACGCCAAGTCATTTCGCTAATCAGCGTCATACCATTTTTATCCAAAGCTTGAATTAAAAATGGTGTCTCGGCAGGTATTTTCGCTTGCCAAGAGGTATCAAGGTTATTTTGCAGATCAATTAAGCCATTTTGTTTATGTATTAGCGGAAATTCACCCAATATTTGCCATTTTTCACCATGGAAAGAAGCGTACCTAGCCACCACTTTATCTAATCGATCGTCAGGCAAATACTGAATGATTTGTTGCCATCTTTGTTTATGTCGATATTTATTGATGGGTTGAGTGTAAGGTTTAGCTGGTGTGCCAACTATGCGCACCGCATATATATCGCTGTTAGTGAAGACTCCAGCTTCAGCACCTTGAATAGTCCAATTGCCATCGTGCAACTCGCGGTTACTGCTTCTGGATTGAAATGGATCAACGTCATTACCAGTTAAGGGCTCTCGATTGTACATAGACGAAGTACCAACAATTGCAGTTGCTTCTGGTGAAACCCTTGGTTTCATTGACAGCGTTTGAACTTGTGGCTTATCCAATCCATAGAGGGTTTTATAATCTAAAACGGCTCTTGGCCAAATTTCGTTATATTCAGGCTCGTCGATGACTCGAACTAACTGGCTAGGATGAGTAACCACAGTATTGACTGGGTCTTTAATCAAATAAATGCCTGATTTTAGATGTTCACATTGATTTTTTATTTCGCAAGCTGCGCCAAAGTAGTTAACCGAACCTGTGGAGTAAGCAACCAAAAGCTCGCCATTTTTAGCAATTGACGGCATAGAATATTTGCCCGAACGATCTGGTGATGGAATATCTCTAGGTGTCGAATGCGGGGTTAAATTAACCGCACCTTTGCGTGCAAAATCTCTATGGCCTAATTTATCCTCGCTATAGGTTTCCCTGATATAATCTGGACCAATAGGATCAAACGGATAACGTGCAATAACCCCATATCCATAATCAAATGATGGGTAGTACAATGCAGAAATCACATCTTCGTTTGGTAGTTGAGTGATAAAGTGATGAAGAAATTTATTGCGGTAATGTGGTTCAGTAAACTGTTTTAAATTGGTGCCATCTGGATTCACCGTAAACAAACTTGTCATGGCATAGCGAAATTTATGTCCAACATCCTGCCAACTTGAAAATAAAATTTCGCCATTCATTAGTTGCATTGGGTGCTGAACCGTATGGATATTGCCGGTTTCTAATCTCTGTATATTGGCTAGGCGTTTATTGGTTAGTTCACCAAAATGATCGTCCATAATATAAAGCTGCTGCACGCTACCAGCTACAACAGCATCTGTCCCGGAATTAAGCGCTACCAATCCTGCTCGATTTGAAGTAAACAGCAGCTTGCCATTAGACAAGGGTACAGGTGCCATATCGCGAATGCCCCGATATGACGATAAGTCATGTCCCTGTTTCGAATTTCCTGCATACAATGCGCTATCAAAACCATCGTCAAAAGTTAACCTAATCGGTTTTGAATTAGCTAGCTCAAGGTTAATTTTATACAACCAGCTCGCCGACTCATTTGCAGCTTGTTCAATCAAAGAATAATAAACCCACTTACCGTCATACGAAACGTACGGGTCCATAACACTACATTGCTGGCAATCAACCAAAATACGCTGTGTACCATCGGCTTTCAGCAAAATTAAATCAGCCCCGCCGGCGATTTTATATTCTTGTTCACCTTGCGGAATGGTTACAAAGTCCTGATCTGGGTCTGCCGCTGGATAACGCACATAAACTATATCGTAATCAACAGCTGGTACAGTGCTTTGTGCATGGGCAAGAGAAAAGCAGTAGAATATGCATAGGCAAGACAGCAACCACCGGAGAATCATAATAATTAAATCCTTAAACGCTTCAACGCCAATAAGCTCAACAAGAAGAGTACTATAGGGAAAGGCCATTTTAGCCAATATGCTATTTTCTCAAAGTAATACTTTTTGGTAATAAAATGCTCGACACCGTCCCATGTTTTAAACGGCTGCCGTGCCATATTTTCAGCAAAACGGTAATCCGCTTGTGTGTAACCAGCTGCCAGATATAACAGAGCTGCTGCTTGGCTATTTTGCGCTAATTTATCTAGCGAATAAGGCATCACCACCCCAAAATCTGCGTCTAATAGCCACTGTTCTTGCGCATAATTCGCTGCTACGACCACATGCCCAGGAAAGGTTATTATTTTATTGCTGATGCCATTAAGCGTTAATACTTGTGACAACACCATAGAGGCGTCACCACACAAACCTATACCTCGACGTAAACTACGCTTATAGTCAGCAAAGTGGTATTTGCGATATTCTGGAATACCAGACAGCTTGCCCATCAAATAAAGCCAATAATTTTCCCACACTGGCACCAGTTGATTAAATTTTTCCGGTTCGTAAGCTTCCCAGTGAATATGAGCTAATCCTTGAGCAATAAGTTCGGTCGCTCTGCGGCTAAACAGCTCGGCCGATTCGTTTGGAAGACGCTCTAGTTGAGCCATTACGTCTTGATAAGGTAGCGCAAAGTCACCCTGAAAACGTAAATGCTCCTCAGCGATATTTTGCGGCCGTATGTCCTGAAAAAGCCCATAAGTATTAATCAACAGCAAAGCAGTTGATAATAAGAAAAGCAGCAAGTAGAAAACTTTAAGACAATGTTTAATCAAAGCCGGATCATTATTTTTTGAATTTCGCTAAGTTTAAACCATGAGCGTGACAAAATGTAGTAATATGCGGCAGCAGATTTATCGTATATTCTTCACACAGTTACCTCGGCTGTAGGTAAAACAAGGAACAACAATGATAAAAATAGGTTTTGTGCATAATGTCTCTGAAATTGGTGGTGCAGAACGCATGACCCAAACCATAATAGCCAATATAGATAAACAAAAATTTAGTTCTGCTATTATCTGCCCTGATGCTGGACCTATGATTCGAGAGTCAAGCGAGTTAAACGCCACACCGCATGTCATTGCAATGCCGCAACCAGAATTCACTAAGCCATTTTCCAGCATTAAAGGCTACCTAAAATGGAATGCTTTAATGCGGCAACAACAATTTGATGTTATCCACACAGGTGACTTAATTTGTACCCGTAGCTTGTTAAAAGCAGCCAATAAAAACCAGATCCCAGTTGTATGCCACATTCACTTTCCATTTAAACGAAACTTTGCCGAATGGGTTTTCAACAAACAAGCTCAACCAGCCGCATTTATTTTTTGTAGCCAAGAACTGCAAAATGACGTTGGGCCAATGTTAAAAGAAATTTGTCCATCAGCTGTTCAGCATGTTGTCCACAATGGTGTAAATACTGAAAAGTTTGCGCCAATTTCACACACTAATTCAGTGCCAAGAGTTGGGATCATTGCCAATTTGCAAGAGCGTAAGGGCCATTTTGAATTCTTGCATATGGCCAAAGAATTGCTCGACCAAGGCATACAGGCTCAATTTGACATCATTGGTGGCGATATTCTCGCAGAGCCGCGAGAAGAATTGCTAAAAAACTTGTGCAAAGAATTATCCTTACAAGAGCATGTTACTTTTCATGGGCAAGTGTCTAACGTATTGGCACTATTGCAACAATTGGATATTGTTGTTTGCGCTTCATACCAAGAAGCCTTCCCTGTTTCAATTCTCGAAGCTATGGCATGTGAAAAGCCAGTGGTTTCAACCAATGTTAATGGTATCCCAGAAGCTATTGTTGAAGGGGAAACCGGCTTTATGGTGCCAGCAAAAGATTCGAGCGCATTAGCTCGACAGGTTAAAAAGTTACTTGACGATAACGCATTACAACTGCAAATGGGTAAAGCTGCTCGACAAAGAGTCGAATGCCATTTCAGCGAACAAAGTTACATCAGCAAAATTGAACAGATATATCACCAACTTAAAAATGATTAATTTTCTTGCAAACATGCATAATAATTAACGTCAGATTAAATTTATTTTTATATAAATCTAAGTTACTTTAGTTGGAACAATTTATAAGCGACTGTTTTAAATGCAAATGACGCCTAAAAATAAACGAAAAAAAGTCTTAGTCCTAACCGAAAATTTCCCCCCTTTATCAGGCGGTAGTGGAAGATGGTTTTGGGAACTTTATTCTAGACTACCTAAATCAGACTACCTAATAGTGGCGGATAACATTCCAGAAGCATTGAGTTTTGATCAAACACACGATCTAAACGTTATTCGTTTACCACTGAGCTCTCGCGAGTGGGGTTTTAGAAGCCTACAAGGGTTAAAGTTCTATTTTAGAGTGGTAAAACAGCTACTGAAGATCATCAAAGAGCATGAAGTAACCCATATCCATACAGGAAGAGTAATTCATGAGGGTGTTACAGCTTGGATTATTAGCAAACTGACCAAAGTGGACTACCTCTGCTATGTGCACGGTGAAGATGTTGAAACCGCAGCAACCTCACGCGAACATAACCTAATGGTAAAGCATGTGTGCAGCAGCGCTCAGAAGCTTATTTGTAATAGCCACAACAGTGCAAATATCGTTAAAAGATTGAACTACGCAAGTGATGATAAAATCCACATATTGCACCCAGGAGTGGACTCAAAAACATTCAAACCAATTGAAGAAGATGCGGATTTTAAAGCCGCTATGGGATGGCAAGATAAAAAGGTCATAATTACCGTAGGTAGATTGCAGCAACGCAAAGGCCAAGATGTGCTGATTCAAGCTATGCCACAAATTTTAGCGTCACATCCAGACGCTATCTACGCAATAATAGGTAGAGGCGAATGCAAACAATCACTGGAAAAATTAATTGAGCAATTGAATTTACAAGACAAGGTTCAGTTGCTCGACGAAATCAGTGATGCACAAATGATTAAGTGTTATCAACAATGTGACTTGTTTGTACTACCAAACAGAACGATTGGCAATGATCTAGAAGGATTTGGCATGGTTCTAGTGGAGGCTCAAGCTTGTGGAAAACCAGTAATCGCAGGTGATTCAGGCGGAACTCGCGAAACAATGCTTGTTAATGAAACAGGCTTCATTGTGGATTGTAGAACCCCTGAACCGCTAGCGACAAAAATATCAGAGGTGCTTGCAGACGAACCCAAACTAGCAAAAATGGGTGAGCTAGGAAGACAGCACGTTGAGAATGAATTGGATTGGGAAGCTCACACTAACAAAGCTATAGATATTTTCAAATAAATTCAACCACATAAAAGTGGAAACTCCATTAGGCGTAATAAAAAGTAGCGCCTTGGGATTGCTAAACTATCAATTTAAGGCTTCTTGTGTCTACTTATAAAACTGTTGTCGGTTCTTTTTTTCTGGTGGCATCCAAAATGATCGTTAGGATGCTAGGGCTTGTCAGTACGCTAATACTCGCCAGGCTGCTAGTTCCCGAAGATTTTGGTCTAGTCGCAATCGCGATGATAACGCTCAAATTATTTGATGTGCTGGGACAAACTGGTTCAAAGCAATACATAATTAGAAAAGACCAAGTGGATGATGATGATCTAAATACTGCTTGGACGTTAGATGTATTGTTTAGAGTTACATTAGCGATAATTTTAATGGCACTATCTTCGCTCATCGCCAGCATTTATGGTGATGAGAGACTTGGACCACTGCTAATTGCGATATCTTTCTTATCTATTTTTTCTTCTTTAACCAACCCAGGTTTATTTCTGCTTGAGCGCGAGCAAAACTATAAACCGCTATTTAAACTGTCCGTGAGTTTAAAGATTCTAGCAGTAATAACAACTATCACTCTTGCAGTGATTTATCAGAACTATTGGGCTTTAATTTTAGGGCAAGTCAGCACTGTACTTTTTAAATTAATTGGCTCGTACATAATTCATCCTTATCGTCCGAAAAAGTCATTAGTAAAATTCCATCAACAGTTTTCGTTTTCAAAATGGATGTTAGCCAAGGGCATTGTTGGTTATTCCCGCTCGCAACTGGACACTGTTTTGGTTAATTTCAATTTTAATGCTAGCGCTGTGGGTAATTACCATATAATGAAATACATCTCTTCGATGCCAAGTTCAGAGTTGATAACACCCGCCACGCAGCCCTTGTTAGCAACCTTTTCGCAATCGAAAGACAATCCGTCACATTTAAATTATCAATTCTGTATTAGCCTGTATATTTTATCTCTGATATCAATTCCACTTTCACTCTTTTTCTATGAATTTCATCGAGATATAGTGCTTATTTTGCTAGGTCAGCAATGGGTCGACATGTCCGAAGTTTTTGGTAATTTATCTTTACTCATCATATCGTCTGCCTTTTCTGGATTAGCGATAAATGCTCTTACAGCCAAAAATAAAATTAAACATATGTTTGTATTAGATTTATTGTCACTTGTTGTGATGGCCATTACGCTTTTTAACCTCAAAGGTATTTTACTACCCGAATTCGCACTAGCACGGGTTTTAGTGGATGTTGCAATGACACTTCCGCTACTTATTTTTGTCATTTTCTTTAGCTTGAAAATTCAATTATTCAGAATAATTCGTTTGATAATGTCTCCTTTGTTGGCCACTTTGTTAGGTTTATACTTGTGCCAAACAATAAACTTTTCTAGTGCTCATGCATTGGTAAATATCATTATCAATGGTGCTTTATTTTCAGTGGCATACATTGTCTTAATATTGCTAGGTAATAAGCTGTTATTATCCGGCATGGACGAAAAAAGTTACTTCGACAAACAAATGCTTAACCTAATCAATAGAACTGGCTTGAGCAAACTAATTACACTTAAAAGCGATCAAAGCAAGCCATAACTTTGCGTATAAGGTCCGGATAAGGAGAAACAGCAAAACCATGTTTTATTTTATTACAACAGTCAGACATCCTTCCAACGCAACCAATTTTGATGTTGTGCTTAAACTATTAGAGACGACCGTAGCCTCAGTTTGTGCACAAAAGACCAATAAACCATACAAGTTATTAGTTGTTTGCAACCAAATACCAGACATAAAATACGATCCTAACAAGGTCGAATTTCTAGTTGTGGACTTCCCACCTCCGGGTAGTGGTCAATCAAACAACTTATCTTACTCTTTAAGCAGGCTCGACAAAGGCTCCAAAATTGCAGCGGCATTGCTACATCTTAGAAAAATTCAACCGTCAAAAGTTTTCTTTATAGATGCAGATGATTGGATAAGTAACCAAGTTGTTGAGTACGTGGAAGATAACGCAGAGGTTCCATTTTGGTATGCTAATTCCGGTTACTTAATCAACTACTCATCCCTGACAGTGGTAAAAAAATTTGGTTTATGTCGATACTGTGGTTCTTCCTTCATATATGACTATAAAATATTGATGGATATTCTAGCTTTCCCAGCAGAATTCGAAGTTAAGTGTCAAAAAGATATTGTTGATTTCTTAGATGAATTTACCTTAATTAATATCTTAGGCACACATAGATATCAGTTTAAATATTTCCTTGATAGAGGTTATTCGTTTAAAGCTTTACCGTTTCCTTCAATCTGTTGGGTACTAGATACAGGAGAAAATCGTTCAGGTAAAACTGGAGGCGGCAATGGCACACCGTTAACTGCAGCGCTTCTAAACAACTATGGCGTCGCCGAGCAAGTAGAGGGTCTCTCAGAACAGAGCTCTCAATTTAGTTTGGGTTCAGTTATCGAAAGTGCGAAGTCATGGGGCGGATGGTTTTTCACTGACAAAAAGCAGTTTAAAGTTTAATTCCCGCTATTAAAAACCTAATATTATTCAGCTAGGCTGCAGTCAAAAACGTCAGCCAGCTGAATAATTTTTATCCACCAGCTTTAATAATACTGTTCGGCCACAAGCGCTCAATCATTTGCAGATCTTTATTATATTGCTCTCGTAACGATTTCACTTGAGCTTGCTCCAAAAAGGTATATTTATCTTTATTGTCATTGACTGTCTTTGACTGATATAAACTATCACATTGGGCTAACCAGTCGTTTGGCGGACGCTCAAAGGCAGCGATCAATGCCTCGGCTTGTGTTATAGCCTCTTTAGTTGGCGTCATTGTCTGCACTGGCTTAGGCAATTTAGGTATTGTTTCAACACCCTGCCCAACAAATTCAGAAATAATGAAATCAGCGTGTTGACGGTAATCTTCTTGAGTCCATATTTTGAGTTCAATATTTGGTAATGTAGCTTTTATACGCTTAATAATACCGAGCCAACTTGGGATTTTTTTGGCTGCTAAACTTAAAGTTAATGCATTTTTGGCTTTGGTCGCTTCAATTGGATGAAAACGGAGTGCAGTAACATACAAGCCAGGTAAAACAGCGTCGAAGCCCCTGATAGACAGAAACAGCGTTATTTTATAATCTTCTGACAATAACTTTATAAATTGCAGTTTTTTCTCTAAGTTGGGATAAAGGTGTTCAGACAACCCATCAACAGCACTTCCCAAAATATTCTCTTCTGAAAAGACGATAGTTTTGTTATCAGGTACGTCAAATAACAAACTACGATCGACCAATTTCTTTTTTAAGAACCTTGGTCTAAATTTGTCTTTCAGTGCCTCGATACCCCAAGGGTTAATGCGTGAAATCCGAGGACGAACCTCTTCCCTAGAAATATAGTGAATGTTTCTCTGCTCTAATGAGGGTTTCATCACCTTCAGTGTATCTTGTATATGCGTTGTTGCAGTTTTATGTGCACCAATATGAATACGCAACTCATTATTAGTCGAATTTGATAAGCTCATCTGTTACCTGAAGACTAGATATTATGATTTTTTAGCTAAAAACTCTTTTACTCTAAACCTGCGCCATCTGTATTGAATTTGAATTTCACCAATAACAGCTTGATGCAGCCTATAGTACAAACGTTCTAACGCACCAACTGATATTGGATTGCCCTGGAGTTTATATTCAAGTTTAGATAACAAATCTCCGGCGACAGATTCAACCACATCAATTTGATGCCTTGAGAGTTTTTGCATCCACTTTTCAGCTAGTTTTGGATCTGGCTTTTTAAAGGTATGAATGTTTTCTCGGTTAACCTTGTAATAACCCTTTTTATCGTTATAACTCATCATTGCAGGATTAAAGTCTATTTCCAGGTGCAGACATACCTTGTGCATAGTTGCTTCCAAATCTGCAATCATATCTTCATATCGAATGAACAGGAAATTGTCTGGTGCACTGGCCATAAACTCAAGCTGCTGATTAACTTCATTTTTCCAGCGATGTGCACCAGTATATGCATTAGTGCCTAGTCCCCATTTGTTTTCCATATATGAATTGGTAACACCACGTCCGTCGCGCACAATAATGATGAACTTAGAATGTGGTAAGAACTTTTGTAACGTCGGAATATGTTCAGTTAGTTGAGGATCTTTTAATCCCCATAATTTACCTGGAGCATTCAAATACTCAGAGATATCAACTTTATGCTCTTGTTTGATTTCTTCAAGAATATTCTGTGTAATATTTTTTGGTTCTTGTTCACCTTTAAACACTCTCGGCAATTCAAGCTCATTTTGCATAAAAATATCAGGATGCGCCGATAACACGCGCGTTAATAAAGTTGTGCCTGAGCGCTGAGTGCCCATGATAAATACGGGCCAGTTAGCAATGCCTAAATCCAAAATAGAAACCTCTGTAAAGTAAAATTATTTATAATTGTTTTTGTAATCGTTTAATCACTTTATTTTTGAGATAAAACTTTAATTTAATCTCTTTTTGTTCAATTCTTTGCAGAATTTTTTGATTAATTTCCGCTAAATTACGTGGCCACTCAACAAAACTCAATTTTTCTAAATACTGCTCTTGCAGTTTGCCGGTTTGATATCGCGCAATACGACTAAAATAAAGTTTGATATCACTGAGATTAAAAACACTTAAGCTGGTAAATTTGTAACCGCAATCGGCATCAAAAATAACGCGTTGCTGCATTGGCTCATCTCTATCTTCAATATCCCGTTTAACCACCTTAGTGATTGCAGAATCTATCCAGCCCAAACCAATTGGTAAATAAAAGCTTTTTTGTTGCGCAAGGTGTAGAAAGCTAAGTTTGAGTGCGTAACAATTACCAAACAAACATTTGTGTTTAATAACCATGTCTCGGTAAGTTTGGATATTCCGGCCAGAAAATGGCAAACCAGCAATAGCTGCTGCATCCGGATCATTCACTAGTTTAGGCGCCATTTTGGCAAACGCACCTTGGGTAAATTCGACGTCGGCGTCAACAAAAAAATGTACCAAAGAATCATCATGTAATTGATGTACGTATTGATTCCACGCGTTACATTTATCTCCAAGGGTTAACTCAATAATACGCAATTTAGTTAAATTCAAACTTTGTTTTAACTGCTGTAAAACAGACACTGTGTTATCAGTGCACCCATTGGCAATAACAGTCAACTGCTGTAAATTTTCATCAACATTGTCAAAAACGCTTTTCAATGATTTTTCGATATTTTTCTCTTCGTTATAGGCGAACATAACGATCGAATAAGTTATCTTGTCCATGTGCCACTCTGTCGGTTAAATTGTTGAGCGCCAGCTTTTTGTTGCTCATTTTTTTGTTCTTTGTCAGCTAATACTAGCTTCTCAAACACATACAGCTTGGCCAAATTCAACATTAAAATAAAATAAAAAGCTTCAAAAATAATTAAATCTAAAAACAATGCACATATAAAATAAGCCAACAATGCCGAACCACAAGCTTTATTGGTGTATTCAAGCACAGGGTATTTATGTATGCCATTTTTACTACAGTAACGATAATTTTTAAAGTTGAACCAAAACATCAGTAGATACATTATGCCCACTGGCAACCCTGTATTGGCAGCAAAATTTAAAAAGGTATTGTGTGCAACGTGAACATTTTCACCTGGATATAAAGAATCAGAAGCCATTTGAAAACGTTGTGGACCAGCCCCCAACAAAGGGAACTCTTTTATCAACTTTTGTCCCACAGCCCAAGAAACCAATCTCGGATTTAGCGGCTCATCGCCACCAGCTTGCGCCCTCGCAGCAGTTTCGGTTGAACGCTGTATCATAGCGCCACCTTGTATCACAAGAGCTACCGCTAAACCAACACCGATAAACACCTTGAACATTTTGGCGTTTTTAAAGCGCTGTAAATTTTCTTTTTTCTTTTCGGATAATTCAATTTCAGGGTGCTCGGCTTGTTGCAAAGCTAGTTTTTGCGCTTTTTTATTGTCGAGTGTTTTTAATACAAAGATAGTGGTTGCCACTACCGCCAACATGGCGCCACGTGAGCCAAATAGAAATAACGCATGCCACAACACAGGGAGCACTGCTAAGCAGGCCCATTTATGCCATTTGTTTTTTAAGTAAAAGTATCCCAGTAGAATAAACGGCATGCCCATTACAATCAAACAAGAGAGCGCATTCTGGTCACCAATCGAAGTCCCCCTTGGACTATTTAGGCGGCCATTAGTAAACATATCCCAACGATAGCTAAAATACAGATCATTTGCCCAATAGACATAATAAACAGATATCCCGCCAAACATGATTGCCATGCTAAAAAATATTTTTTTGTAATCTGCAACGTGACTTAAAATACCTAATCCAACAAAGTACATAATGACTATCGTATTCATTGCCGACAGTACAATATCAGCTCTTACCCCCGCAAAGTATTCAGGGAAAGGGCTAAACTTGTGTGATAAATGCATCATTATCCACATAAATAACAAAGCAAAATTTTGTTTACGCCAATAAATACTAAAATTAATCCTTTGTTGAACAGCTGCAATCATGAAACCAATGATAGTGAACAACGCGAGCCACTTTGAAGCGGAAAATAGCGGTAAATCGGGAAAGGTCCACGGCCAAACATACTTAGGCTGCATAATACCGTTAAGATAATAAAAAACAGTCGTCACCCATGGATTGGCAAAAATCGATATAAAGGAATAAACGATAGATAGATATACAAGTAACTTTATCAAAGCAGTACCATTGGCTGTTAACAGCTCAGTTGAAAATAATTGTTCGATACAAATTGAATCACGATGAATAGTCCAGTCTAGTTAATCACAAAAAAACTTATTGCTAACATACTTTTCCCTACCGTATTTAATATTCAAGTGCTCGGAGCGTAGAGGCCTTCTTAAAACAAACTGCAAAACCTTGCGAAATAAGTTCAATCGAGGCAAAGACGCATGGCTATGTTTGTCTGAAAAATAAGTATTGCTACGCACTAGAGTAATACTTAAATCTTGTTGCTTTCCAACCAGTTTAAACCCAGGCTTAGATATAAGCTGTTCGAAGTCGCCCATTTCAACAGGCAACAAGCCAGGTTCGCACGACCAAAAGGTACTCATGTTACTTTGCATAAAGGCTAGAGTTAATGAACGAACACACCAAAGCGCGCTTCCCCTACCACTATAATTTTCAAGAATCTGAGGTTGCGACTCATAATAACCTTGAGTAACTGTGCCCTTTTGCAAAGCACCATTTTTAATAAAGTGAATCCAGATGGCTTCCAATGCTCGTTTGCTAACTGCATGTTCTTTATTATTGACCGCACTATTGATTATCAATGGAGAAGGAATTGCCAACCTATAACAAGCGCTTCTACCAAATATGGGCGCACCATTTGGTGAAATAAAAAACTTAAACCCTTCAGAAAATTCCGAAAATACATTTTGTAAAAAGCTTGCATCGTAATCTGGTTTCATCAGATGAAACCAGTACAAGTAATACTGCATCTGCCATACATTGTAGTAATCTACAAACCCCTTGGCTCCATCCCCAAACCAACCATTGCCAACGTAATAACTTTTAAAAGTTTTGTACGAGTTTTCAACTTCCTCATAGCTTTGGTCGGTTAACTGTTCCAACAGAGCATTGACTATTAGCTTAAATAAACACCAATTTCCACCATAAAGTTTAATGTTGTTTATCTGTTTAAGCCAACCAATAACATTAGCGCTAACTTGCTTATCAAATATAGTCGAGTCTATTTGCTGTAAAATCCAAACTGTTACGGCAATATCACCTGCCTCTACAGCCCTTTGGTCATAATCTGCAAAATCTCCCCAATAAGCTGGTGATTTGGGATCACAACCATGTTCAATACCTTTAGCTAGGTGGGCTAAGATATCAAACTCATCTTCATTAGTTAGTTTAATCTTTTGTTCACGCTGGCCATACAACCACGCCGCCAACATAGGAGCACTGCGGGCAAACCCTTCCAACCCTTCCACTTTAATTCCACGGGTACCAGGTATACCTGGATAAGTTACTCGGCAATTGTATTTACAGCGATAAGCATTAATACCTTCGATAAAATAGGTAAAAATTTGTTGATAATCTTGTTTAGTTAAATGGGCTTTGTCGCCCAATTCTTTTACTTGGCGGTCCAAATTTGAGAAGCTTTTGGGCACTTTAATGCTGGTATGCCATCCATCGACAGGTTTAAACTTTCTTAGAAGATTTACAGCTACATTGAACATAATTAGTTACTTAGACTTTAATGCCATATACAAGTTAAGATAATGCTTGTTCATTACACTGGCATCAAATCGTTTGTTAAACTCGATAAGTGCTGAACTTTGTAAACTCTTCCGTAAGTTACCATCACTCAACAATTTTTCAATTGCCTGCGAAAACTGCCCAAGGTTGTTATTTTCCACAACTAATCCAGATAGATTATGCTGGATAACCTCTGAGTTACCACCCGCGTCAGTAACCACGCAAGGCTTACCCAAAGACATAGCTTCCAGCAAAGTCATTGAAGTGCCCTCAGATAAAGACGACAGTAAAAAAACATCCATCAAAGCAATAAAATTAACTGGTTTTGCTATATAACCGGTAAATATCACATTGCTCTCAATATTCAGCTTAGTGACTAACTTATGTAAACGCTCCCGCTCTTCGCCGTCACCAACAATCAGTAAGTAAGTAGATGGATAATTTGCGACCAATAAACTGAAAGCCTCAATCATCATCTGCTGGTTTTTAATTGGGTCAAGTCTTGCTACTGTACCAAGCACCACAGAATCTGTCGGTATAAGATATTGTGCTTTTAATTGCTCTACTTGCGTTTCATCTTTCTCTAAAGGTTTAATACCATTGTAGATAACGTCTATGCTGTCTCTTGGTATGTTCTCGTGCTCTATCAGAGCTTCCTTTGTGGCTTTAGAAATTGCGGTTATATGTTGAGTAAATTTACATAATACAGGGTTAACCAATTTACGTTTCCACGTGCCAAAGTCGGGATAAAATCGCCCATGTTCAGTGAATATCACCTTAGTTTTGCTAAAGGCTGCCGCTAAACAGCCATATACCCAAGGTGTGTATTGGTGACAATGCACCACATCAATTTTATTTTTCTTAATATAACGACGAATTGCACGAATTAGGCTTACATCAAAACCTGGCTGACGCTGATGAACCTCAATCACCAATCCACTTTGCTGCAGCTCCTTGCCCCATGGCCCCAGAGTTGATTCGATGCAAAATATACTATGTTCAATTTGCTCGGAATGGCTACTTTCTATGATATTGCGGATGACCATTTCTGTACCGCCAATACGCATATCATAAGTAATGTGGGCAACTTTTATCATAACTCTCGTTTATCTCGCATAAATATCGGGGGGCCAAAGTAATACACACATAAGCCAGGCTTCACGACACAAACTGACTTATTTCAGTGCGCGTTTTAACTACAGCTTTGCGACTAGTTTGTACTAACAACCACAGAATACATGGCAAACTGACTGCAAATACATACATGTTTATATCAAACGCAGTATTCTGATATTGCCACCCAGTCAACACATGGTACAAATAGAAACAGCTCATATGCCACAGGAATATATAAAAAGTTGCATTGGCAATTAGGTTTAATTTCACCACTAAAAAACTTGGCATTTTGATCGATATATTGCTGACAAACAGCAAGGTCAATACAGTAAATATAAGGGTTGATGATATTTTTTGACTATCAGGGTAAACCAGAACTCCCCCCAAAATAAAAGCCAAGCTAGCCACAAAAATCAATAAATAATGTTTTTTCATCTGACCTAAGCTATAAACCAACCAGCCAAAAAATAAACACCAAAGGTATGAAAATGGTAAACGGCTGTCACTTGAAGCCCAACCAAGTGAACGTATATAGTCAGACAACAGAAAAAGAACACAAGATAACAACAAAGCGGATACAGCAAAATTTATCGGGGTTCTGTTGATATAGCGCGTTGGTTTGATCAAATAAAAGAGCGCGATTAACATAACCATTAGCTGCAACAGCATTTGTGGATACCAAGTCGGTAACCAAGGAATACTCTGCCGACTCACCCAATTATGTACAAAAAACAGCTCTGTAAAGTTAAGGTTTTGAAACCAAATAAAATAAAAACAACTAATCAAAAAACAAGGAACAACCAACTTTTTGGTAAATTTTATTAAGTAAGCACGCAACTGAACTTCGTTTTTGCCAACCGAAAATTGCGCAAGGTAATATCCACTAACAAAGAGTAAAAACAACATACCACCGGAAATATCGATAGATAAATGTTGATGGAATGCATGATTTGCCACTATTAATAATATCGCGATCGCACGAGCTAGATGTTGGCTGCTAATGTTATCAAAAAACCGCTTCACGACTCATTTCCTCTAAATCGCCAATGGATAATTCAAACCAATTCTCCGGTAATTTACCTTGAATCATTTGAGTTAGTTCGGTTTCTATTTGCACGTAACTGAATGAATCGCCACCTAAACTTTGAAACGACTCTTGTTTAGTGACCACTTGTTCAAAGTTTGCTTGAAACACGGCAATCACACTCTCAGAGGTATTGCTTGCCAAACCTAATACCTGCGAACATGCTTTTTGCCAATTACTCGCAAAGGCTTTGGTAATTTGCCATTTTGACCACATTTGTACCAACATAGCTAAGGTTTTAAAGTCAACCTTACCACTTTCAAACGGAGGAATAGTTTTAAGTTGTTTAACTAGAATATACTGCTCAGGCAAATTCAAATGTTGAGCGACCATTTGAGTCAAGACTTTTGCATTAGTCTTGGAAGTGTAACCAATTAGAACTTGTTCATTTTGATTGCTTGTTACCTCACAGTTAATTTGTTGTGTAACTAACCAAGACTTAATTTCATCCAAATTCACCCGAATAGACATAGGTTTGATAAATCGAGAGCGTCGACCAACGATTTGAAACACACCACTCTCAACTTGTACAGCCAAGTCCCCTGTGTGCAAACATTCTAGCTCATCGTCTGTTAACAAAGATTGTTTGTCCGCTGCATAACCTAGCATAACGTTCGGGCCTTGATAAATTAACTCACCTTCTTGCCCCATATCTTGGATGCGACAGCCAGCATCATCAACCAGATACAATTCCCCACCTGGGATAGCCCTGCCAATAGCTTGAGGGTATTTAACTGCTATATCCATAGCTAAATAAGCCATTCGCGGAGACGCTTCAGTTTGACCATACATAACAACAAATTGGCATTGGTTCAATTGCGCGAGTTTTACATAATGTTCAACCAAACTTGCTTCTAATTTGCCACCCGCTTGGGTCAACAACTTAAGGCTAGGATAATTTTTAAAGTTAAACCCACGTTGTTGCAATACTTGATAGTGATATGGCACACCAGCAAAATTAGTGACCTGATACTGAGCAATTAATGACCAAAACTCATCCGACAAAGCACTCGCATCTGTCAGCACTATAGTCGCACCACAATGTAAATGTGTATTTAATACAGAGAGCCCATAACTATAACTAATTTTTAGGGAACTTATGGCGATTTGCTTTGATTGAATATTTAAGTATTCAATAATGCTTTGTGTATTGGCTCTGACATTAGTGTTGGATAACTTAACCAACTTAGGTGAACCAGTAGAACCAGAGGTGCTCAACAACAAGCATAAATCTGGATGTAATTGGTGTTGGTAATCACACCTTGTGGTTATGTCTAAACTATTACTGGCAGTATTGATATATAAATTAGGTTGATAGCGCTCTAACAGTTGTTGATTTAGTGTTGTTTTTTGCTCACTCAGTAATAAAACGGCTTGTTTATATTGAACACAAGCTAAGTAAACAATCACTGACATAGGATTATTTGCAACTTCAATAAAAACTAACTTTCGCTTGGTTAAGCTAAACTCCAGTGTTTGTGCAACTTTATCTACTTGTTGTTGTAGTTCAGTGTAGCTATAGGTACGCCCCTTATGGATTAAGCTTGGTTGCTCGCCAAACCTTTCTAATGAAGACAACAAACTTGCTTGTTCATTGTTATGCAGTGACATACTCATCCCACCACATTTGGAACATCAGTAAACTCCATAACACAGCACCATGATCATGTTTAGCTGCTTGATGTTCATCCCATAACTTTTTAATCGCGTCGGCTTTAAAATATTTAACTAAACCTGCGTTGTTAGTTAATAATTTATCTTCTGCTATATGTTTAATTTCACCACGGAACCAATCAGCTAACGGCACACTAAAGCCCATTTTTTTCCGATATAAAATTTCATCAGGCAGTAATGGCTTAAAAATATTCTTTAAAATGTGTTTTTTATCGCCTTGATTAAACTTGTACTCTGAAGGTATTTTGGCAGCTTGTTCAACCACAGTATAATCAAGCAAAGGCGCTCGTACCTCTAACGAATTTGCCATGCTCATGCGATCTGCTTTAACTAAAATGCCACCAGGTAAAAAGGTTTTTAAATCTGTGTACAACACTTTAGCTAAATGATCGGGGCCATCTGCTTTACTGTATTTATCTAAAGTAATTTTACTTGGGTGGTAGCCGGCCAACTCTTGTGAGGTTTGTTCATTAACCAGACTTAACCAAGTTTTATCCGTTATAAATGCATTGGAGTAATAAAAGCCCATAGCTGGGTCGACTGCTAAAGTATTTAACAATGAACAAGCTTTTCGCCCTACTGTGCTTGTATTCAGCACTGGGGTAACACTGATAATTTTAGCTAAACTTGGCGCTATTTTTTTGTTAAACCAGCTAGGAAAGGCATCACGAATTTTATTCTCTTGCGCATCAACCGCATATTTTTCATAACCGGCAAAAATTTCGTCACCGCCATCACCAGCGACAGCAACTGTCACTTGTTGGCGTGCTAGCTCAGATACAAAATAAGTTGGTACTAGTGAAGGGTCAGCAAATGGCTCGTCAAAATAACGAACAATTTTAGCTAAGTTGTCTTTTACATTTTGATGAACAATAAATTCATGGTGATCCGCTTGATACTTATCGGCAACAACTTGCGCAAACTCGGTTTCATTAAATGCTTTAACATCAAAACCAATTGAACAGGTGGTTACAGGTTTAGTATCTAGCTTGGACATCAAGGCAACTATGCCGCTAGAGTCGACACCACCACTCAAAAATGCGCCTAATGGTACATCTGCGACCATACGTGTTTTAGTACATTCAGTAACCGTTTTAATTAGTGCCTGTTCATGTTGTTTGATATCAACATTATCTGTATTGGCAAAACTAACATCCCAATATTGGCGTTTATCTAATTTGCCTTGTTGAAAACTAATGCAATGACCCGGCTCTAACTTGTAGATATTTTTATATATGGTTTTAGGATCTGGAATATACTGGTAAGCAAAAAAGTCATAAACCGCGTCGGTTCTTATTTCTGTGGGTATTTGTGAGATTTGTTTCAGCGCTTTAAGCTCTGAGGCAAAAAAGATATCAGTACCATCAAAATAATAATATAAAGGTTTTTTGCCCAGCCTATCACGCGCAATAAATAGCTTTTGTTTAGCCTCGTCCCATATTGCAAAAGCAAACATACCATTTAAATGGGCTAAGCAGTCTTCACCATATTCTTTATAGGCGGCAATAATAACAGCTGTATCAGTTTGGTTTGCAAACTCATGGCCTTTGTTAATAAGCTCAGCTCGCACAGCTTGGTAGTTATAAATTTCCCCATTAAAAACAATGGATACTTGTCCATCAGCCGAATGCATTGGTTGTTTACCAGCTTCAGATAAGTCGATGATAGATAAACGTCTATGACACAAACCAACTGTGTCGGTGAGGTATTCACCATGCGCATCAGGCCCGCGGTGTGCGATTGTATTGCCCATTTGCACTAATAGCTCTGTATCACCAGAGAAATTAAATCGACTAAATCCTGCTATTCCACACATGCTAATTCCTACAAAAAAGGCTACAAACTAATATATTTTCTAACTTTTGGGCCGACAGCTTCGGTGACAGCAAGCGGTAACTTGCGCCAAATATCTTCTACCCGTGCACGCATTTTTCCTTTACCCGTTGCGTTTGTTTCAGTATTAATGCGTTGACCTTGCGCATTTAACTGGCACCAATCTAATAATTCAGCTTGCGCGCCCCATTGAGCTTTAAATCTATAGGTGCCTTCATTAAAAGTGGAGCGGCCAAAATCAAAATTGGCAATATGGTTGTCGGCAACATGCTGTAACAAAGTCCAGTACAACAACATATTTGGCGCTAAGCGGTTATATTCAGCCACAGTTGAAGCCCAAGGAATACAGGCTTTATTGCCACAGGTTAGCACTATACCTGCACCAACCACTATGTCATCTTTATATACAAGGGCGATAACGGCATTTTCACCATAAAAATTCAATATGCTGTCAAACCAAGCTTTGCTATGCACAGGTGAGCCTAAATCACGCATGTTTCGGCTAATCACTTGATAAAAACCATCTACAAACTTTTGTTCTTTATTGCTGGCTGCTGAAATTTCAGCAGTTAAACCATTTTTTTCCGCTTTGCGAATTTGGCTGCGTAATTTACTTTTAAATCCGTCCCATAAAGCTTGTGAGTTTTCAGGTAGTTGCAGCAACATTCTGACTTTTTTGTTATCCAAATCAATTTGTTCTGAAGCTGCACTGTCGTAATTCACTTCTGTTGCACGGTAATCAATGTACTGCTGATTATTTTGCATTAACCATTTGCCAGCTTCAGCCAACAAAGCTTGTTCAATCACTTTGCTATCGGCTAACACGCCACCTAAATCACAAAATGGCAAGCTGCATAATTGTTGTTTTGCGAAAGGCTTTTTAAACTGAACCAGAGGTAACACACCAACAATAGTATTTTGTTGAGTTGCGATTAGATAATAAGTTTTATGCTGGTATGCCTGTTCAACCGCTAATCCCCAAGCAAACATATGGTAAGGCGTGGCATTTTTATGCTGCTTAACATATTCATCCCAAGCAACTTGTTGCTGATTGGTCGCTAGGTTAATTTCTATTTGTCCAAGGCTGTTCATGCCTGCTCCTGTTTAAACCAATCTGCGACCTGTGAAATGGTCATGCACTCCACATCAGCATTTTGTTGCAAATACTCAAACACAGGTTGAATGCGCTCTAATATAGTGTGTGCGCCTTCACCATCTTTCATAAAACCTGTTGCGCTGGTTAACAAGCTAGAACTGTGCAGATACATATGAAAGACAGTTTCACCACGTTTTAACATGTTTTTGGCTAAACAAATCATGTCACTTGCGCTGGCTAATTCTGGACAAAGGTAATGTTTACGTAACAATCCCGTATGCCAAGCGAGTCCAACTGGGCGTAAATGATTTAACCAACTTTCTTCCAATAAACGATGAAACTTGCTGCTTAATGCAAAGTTAGTATTGTTAAAACCAACCGACACCGGAATTTGCAATAATGACCTTTGCTCACCAGCTTTTACTACATTGGCATAGTCCGGCCAGTATGGATGAATTGGCGCACCTTGGCAGGTAAAAAACTTATGGCTGTAGTAAGGATAAACGCTGGAGTCGATGTCATAACCGAATTTGACCAGCAACTTTAATACATCGCCAGATATCCCCCAACGACCAGTACGAAATGCTCGAGGTTCGGTATTAAATACAGTTTTTAGTTTGTCAGTTAACTGTTCAAGCTTGGCTTCAACTTGCTCTATTGGCAGGTTAATAACATGCGATTCAAATTCAGTGGTTTGACCATAATATGGTGGATTGCACCAAGGATGTAGATGCGCGGCAATCTCACCTTTTCCACCAGCAACAGCACTATTCAGAATAGCGACACTCGCAGGATCGTTGGCAACGGCATAGTCGACAAAATAGCTAGGTTTAATGCCTAACTTTTGACAAAATTTTTGGAAAGCTGGAATTTGTTGTACGTTGTCGACCGAAAAATCTTTTTGTGGAAAAGGCCCTGACCAATCCCATTCTTCTTCCGTATCAACAGAGATAACAAATTTAACTTTTTGTTTATTCAACTGCGCCATTAATCAAACTGTCCATTTTCCATTTTTACAAATAGGTCGTAGTACTCTTGCGCCATACGTTTACCTGAGTAATTTTCATATACAAAGGTGCGCGCTGCGTCTGCATATTGGGTTGCTAAAGCTTGGTCGAACAACAAAGTTTCCCAATATTCGGTTAAGGTGTGTTTGTCACCCAATTTGGCTAATAAACCAGATTGTTGGTGCTGAATAAGCTGGTCTATACCTGCGATATTGTAAGCAGCAACCGGTATCCCCATAGCTGTCGCTTCCATTAAACAACGCGGAATACCTTCTAAAGTTGAAGTCATGACAAACAAGTCAAAACTTTGTAATAACTCTAACCTGTCATCACGAAAACCTAAAAATTCGATTCTGTCTTTATATTGAAGCTTGTGTGTATAAGCTTCAAGTTCAGCACGCTGATCGCCGTCACCTAATAGTGATAAAGTGATTTCTGGATATTTGGCCGCTAAATCATTAAAAATATCTAAAATATCAAAGATATTCTTGCGGCTGATCATCTGCCCAATAAAACCGATACGCTTGGCATTACCGCTAGACTTTAACGGATTGTCTTGTTGTCGTTGTGCTTCAACTTCAGACAGGTCAACGCCGTTTTGAATATATTCTAACTTGTTAGGCTTAACCCCCATGCGCAACACATCATCACATAAAGCTTTCGATAATGGCGCAACCACTTGGGCAAACTTCATTGCTTGGCAGCCTAACCAGATAAAGGCTCTGAGTTTAAAATCTTTAGCGTTTTCAAAACCATGAGGGGTAACAACACAACGAATGCCTGCTTTTTTTGCCACCCGCACACCGATAATATCGGACTTGTAGCCATGGGTATGAATAACCGTGTAACCTTCGCGTTTCACCAACTCAACCATACGATCAATTACCGCAAGGTCAAACTTATTTTTCATTGGCACTTCAAAGGTTTTTAAACCGAGCTTTTTATACTGTTTTACTAACTCTAAATCCTGAGTATTAGATTCAAGCGTAACAGCTAAATCGCATTGAACTTTTTCCGGCTCTAAATATCGAGCCAGGGCTAAAATCCAACGTTCAGCGCCATAAAACCCTGTCGGGCAGATAAACTGTAATACTTTGATGGGTTGGGTTGTCATTGTTGTTTTAACTCCACCACTTTAATCACCCCACCAAAAGTGCCAACTATCCTTGCGGGGAAATAAACTAGATAAAATTTTAATATTTGCCAATAGGATACAGTATTTGTTGGTAACTTGTATAACCTAAATGCATAGATAACAATAGGTAACAAGGTCGCAAACAAACTTGCTAACGCCATATCGGTTGATGTAAATAACAAACTAATCAAAGTGACTATGGCAAAAAATGCTATCCACACAGGTACTAAAAAGCTCGGTATTTCACTTAGAGGGATATTGCGACCTTTAATCGATTGAATATTTGACTGGCCACGCCAAATTTCTTTTTTGTACATTTCACCTAGAATTTTGTCTTCTCCTAAGTGAATGTAGGTCGCGGCCGATGAATAATACAGCTTGCCGTGTTTATGGACTTGGTCGGTAAAATAGTAGTCTTCGCAAGTAATCAAGTGCTCCGGAAACTGCCCTGCAGCAAAAAAAGTTTCTCGCGCTAAGAATAAGTTGCGACCTGGCAAAAATCTTAAATAACAATCTATTTCAGCATTGCTTAATGCGGTACGAATTTTTTCCAGCGGCGGCGCATTGTTATGACATTTTTGCATCGCACTGACCAATACACGCTCTTGCTCTTTATTCAGCTCGGACAACATGGCATTTATCCAATTATTGGAAAGCTCAACATCCGCATCTAAAAATGCTAGATATTCACCTTGTGCATGGCTTACACCTAAGTTGCGCGATGCTGATATGGTTTTGTCTGGCGTTTGAAAAACCAGTTTAACCTGCCGTCCATCGGTTGCAGCTAGCGCTTTTTCATCTAATTCATGATTCTGCGTAACTACAATAATTTCGAATTGTTCCGCTGGATAGTCTTGTTGCCAAATAGAAGCGACGGTTTGCGCCAGCATTTCGATGCGGCCTTTATGCGGAATAATAAATGACACTAGCATTTATTTGTTCTCCTGTTTAGCTTCTTTACCCAGAATTTTTGCTGCTTTGGCCGAACGTTTGGCGAGCCAATTCACTTCACGGCTGATTGATATTTTGACTAGCCGAGTTGCAAACAATTTTATAATTCGCGCTATTTTTGCAGGCGTATTATGCCAATTGGGTTGAGTATAAGACTGAATAGCCGCAAATTTATCTTCAGGCTTGTTATGAGTAAAATATTCAATAACACCATGATTTTGCGCTAACAAAACTAAAATTCGGGTGTAATGCGTAGTTGGGTCATTCCCTAAGGTGTCGGCAACATATTGATAAAAATACAATGCTTTGTGCCAAAACTTATTCGCCATATCTGAGTCTGGTGCATAATATGCAGCACAAGCTAATACATTCGCTTTGCGCATATCTTGCGCCGTCCATGTTTGATTTGGATATTCTAGAATTTCTGGCTTATGTAAATACGGATATTCGTTTTGTTCCATCCACTGCGCATAGTGCAACAATGCGTCACGCACATAATAAAACTCAGAATCTAATTCACTCGCTTGTTCTTTTATTGCTAAATAACGGCAAGCAGCTTGCAATAACACAGTATAAAACCATGCATATTCAACATTGCTTAAATCGCGTAAGGTAAGATCTTCAGTTGGATGAATAGTTTTATGCAAAACTGAGCTTGCTTTGTTTAGATAACTTTTATCATTAGTTAATTGATAAGCATCCAACAAGGCAATGACAAAATTTCCGACACCGCGGTCAAGTGGGTACTGACCAGTGACTAAGTTAGTGAAGCCAGCTTGACCGGCATTTTTGACCGCCAATACAGCCTCAAGTAGTCCACCTTCACCATCGTAAATATGACCAATCCACTTTGCTAAATTGAGGACAGTTTGTTTCGAAGTTTCATCACCAGTCAAGAAATAATGGTACATCAAACCTGTGGTGTAACAATGTTGTCCACCTGGGCCACCGCCACCAGCATGATCCATATACGCACCTTGTTCATGGTGCTTTGAATAGGTTCTATGTGTGGCTGTTTTAGCTGGGAGATAATGGTCTGTGTGCCAAAAAAGTCCGTGGTTGTATTCAGCTTTGTCTAAATCCGTATGATAGATATCAATATCTTTAACATGTTTAGCTAAATCTTGCGCGAGCTCTAACCAACGCGAATCTTGGGTTAATGTCCACTGGCGCAAAAAACCATAAATAGGATCGTATTGGTTATTGTAGTGGGAGACAAAAATATCCTCTCCTTGGTAACCATCGGTTTCGTGATCGGCATATAAATCACCAAAATTGCGCCAACCATATTCATCCACCACTTCGCGTTTCGCAAAGAAGTTACTCGCGCCATTTACACCACGCTGGATGATACTTTCTATTGGTGACAATTCTTGTGCTTGGTAAAAATACGGCCATACTTGGCTATTTTGCACATGAGTTAAATCAACTTGAATAGTCAGCGCTTGGCTAACAAAATCAGTTTTATTTTGCTGGTTGTAACAGCTAACTTGCAGTGTTGTTTGTTCACCAGCTTGCAGCTCATGCAAATAATCACATTTAGGTAGCAATTCAACCACTATTTTGTTGTCTGTTAGCGCCAGCCCTTTTGGAAAGTTTTGCCAAAATTGTTGTGGTTGAATAATGAAGGTGTCAGCACATTTTACACTTGGGTTTAATCTGGCGGTAGCAAGGTTTTCCCACTGACCGTCTGCGCCATACACCAGCGCACCATTTTGTTTTAATGGCACTTGCAAATTTTTATCTAGGTGGACTGGGCTTTGCCAATTTTCGCCACCACTGGCAACTTGGACAACTCGGGCTATATCTTGCCCGAGGTTCAATGTTTTTTCGTCTGCTAGCTCAATTACAGATAATTGTTTTTCATTTTTAAGAAAAACCAATTCGCAGTATTCAATTTCAATCGACGCGCTATCGCCTAAATCCCATAGCCCACCAGCATGAGTCGCTGCACGGGCATTTAATAGTGTTGCTGAGTAGAGAGTATCGCCGTTTTGTTGATAACTTTTTTTGCTTAAATTTAATTTAATCCGCTGATCTGTCGGTAGCACCAATGACGTATCAAATGAAGTACTGATTTGTGTTGTTGTGCTGTTATGCCACTCTATCGGCATCTCAACAAGTGGATAATCTTTTAGTTTTAAACGAACACTATGTAAAACAGGAGCTGTATCTTCTAGCTCAGGTTGCAGCGCAGCTTCTTGTTCAGCAAAAGAATCAGCTACCACCACAGCCCATTGTTCACTTTGTGTGGCAGCTATGGTTGCAAAAAACTCCAAACTAAGCCATTTGATGCTATTGTCAGGCCAATGAGCCAACACTTGTTTACTACAAGTAACGAATTCACCAGCTTGGTTTTGTATACCTATATGCTCAATTGAAGTAACTTGCCCTTGTTTAAAAGGCACTGAAAAACGGCAGATTTGGTTATTTCTAGCTATCCCGAGGTGTTCTGTTAAAGAAAATGAAATATTTAAACTCGGGTTCATGCAAACTGTTCCATATTTAGTTTCTAGTTATTATCTGTTTTAATGATTTTAATGCCTTGATGATTTTCAATTTGACCGTCGGCTTGGTAATTACATACATACATTGTTCGGTTACCACATCAGACAAAGACGCTTTATATCTAGCTTCACCAGCTAAAAAATCATATAACTCATATCCTAAGCCCGCAAAATGACTGATGGCGTAACAGTGTGATAGCAAGCCAACTTTGTGTTTATCGTCAAAGTCTTGGTAATTTACTGAGCCAAGATAAAAATATACACGTTTATCTTGCAAAAAGTAATAATAAACCGCTGCGACTTGTTCTCCGATAGATACTTGTAACAATGCAACTTGATTGTTGTCGACTCCTGCACAAATCAAGCTTTTATGAAATTCGACAAAATGACTGTTTAAAAAGCCGCTGTCGTGCCAGCGTTTTTTGTGATGTGTCGATGCCCAATCAAACATCTGCAAAGCTTGTGTTGTATTTTGTGCACACTGCAAACTTACCGGAGTAGCAAGCTTGTTGATTGCACGCTTAAGTTGTGAGCGAGAATTGCGCGACAAACAACTTAATAAATTGTTTATATTTGAATAATCTTGGCGTAAACGGCGAGCATAGTTTGCAGAAGTATAATCTTTGTACCAAGGTAAACTTTGGCTATTTTCTATAAACTCAAGCGAGTCAGACAAGCCAACCAATAACTCTAGCGCATTGCTCTGCTGAAAATAATCATACACAGCCTGCCACACCTGGGTTTTATATTCTGGCAAGGCGATAACATCGTTACACTCTGGCCATATTTGATCAAATTCATCTAAACCAGTTCGATGCAAATACGCTTGCTGCCAAGTTAATCCATAACGACTTTGAGCTTTAAACGCCAAACCGGCAACACCAACAACTTTATTGTCTGCGAAACAGATAATAAATTTACAATTGCAGGGAAACTTAGCCCAACTACTCATCCACAAAGGTGAAGTAAAAGGTGAATTAAATGCACTATTTGATAACTGGCTTAACGCAGCAATAAAAGAATCTGCATCGCTGGTTATCTCAGTTTTTAGTTGTTTTTGTAACATCCAAAGGTTGTTTTTATACTAAGTTATAGAAACTCTACTATACCGCAACTAAACTCTATATACTTAATTTCTATAAGCGAAAAATAATTTTAAAGTTATAAGGATTATTATGAATACGCCATTCAAGCTCTCAACAATTGCTCTATGTATTGCATTAACGGGCTGCTTCGGAAAAACAGCCGACGAACATTACCAGCAAGCAACAGATTACATAAATGACAATAAAACTGATGCTGCTATTGTCGAACTTAAAAATGCAATTGAGCAAAACACTGAACAAGCTGTCTACCGTTTCACCCTTGGTGAACTTTATTTTCAAACAGGTCAAACCAACGCTGCGATAAAAGAACTAACACGAGCACTTGAGTTGGGGTTAACCGCAGAACAACAAACAACAGCCAATAACTTATTAGTCCGAAGTTATTATTTAAACAACAGCTTGTCAGCAATCTTACAGCTTGCAAAAGAACAAGACTCTCCAATCATACAATATTATGCAGCGGCCGTAGACATTGAAGATAGAAAGTATTTAGAAGCGGTAGCAAAGTTTGAGAGCATTATTGAAGAAAACCAACAAGCGGACATTACAGCACTAGCTAAAGCTTATATGGCCATTAGCGAACAAAATGTAGACGAAGCAATTAGCTTAGTTGAACAAGTTTTAGCGACAAACAACAACAGCATAGATGCACTCATTTTAAAAGGCCGAATCGGTTTAATGCAGGGACAAAGCCAGCATGCTGTTAGCGCATATGAAAGCTTAACTAAGCTGATGCCTAAATATCCACAGTTTCAAATGTTTTTAGCTACCGCGTACGTAGGCAATAGTGACTTTGATAAAGCAGAGCCTGTGGTTAACCGCTTATTAAAAGCTGTGCCAAATGGAAGTTATATTCAACAATTAAAAGGCCAAATAGAGTTTAATAACAAAAACTTTGAACAAGCGAAATTATTCTCAGAAAAAGCAATTCAAGGCAATATTGATTCGAGTATGAATCGTTTGATTGCTGGCTACAGTAATTATCAGTTGAAGAAATATGAACAAGCATTTGAGCACCTATCAGCTATTGCCGATCAAATTCCAAACGATCATTTAGCTAAACGCCTGTTAATAGATCTACAATTGAAACTAGGTTACGACGAGTTGGCGTTAAAAAACCTCAAGAATATGACTAATGTGACTGAGTCTGACGCTTCACTCTTAACCAGCGCAAGTCAATATTTATTGCAGTCAGGTGATTCTGCAGCTGCGCAAGAATTGCTCGAAACCTCAATTAATTTAACTAGTGACGATCCAAATGAGATAGCCAAACAAGGCTTAATGCAATTGAAGCTCAACCAGGGTGAGCAAGGGATTGAAAGTTTAGAAAAAGCACTACAACTGAACCCTGAACTAGCCTTGGCTAAACAAGGCTTGGCAATGGGTTACCTTAGCCAAGGGAAATTAGAAGAAGCGCTTAAAATTGCTAAACAATGGCAAGGTGAAAGTGAGGTTACTCAGCAAACCCAAGGGCATTTATTAGAAGCGACCATTTTTGAACAACAGCAGCAGCCAGAGCAAGCACAACAAAAGCTTGAAACTGTACTTAAGCTTGACAGTAACAACCCTGCGGCATTATTTAAATTAGCCTTGTATCAGCATAAAGCAGAGCAATATCAGCAAGCTTTAGATAAATACACTAGGTTAATTGGCAATAACAGTTCTCACGCACCAGCAATGCGCAATTTATTGGCAATAGCCAATCAGGACGCAAAATTTGCCGAGCAAGCAGAGGCATTTTATAAAAAGGCTACAATTGACAAACCTCAAGACAATTTTCTTAAGCTTGGCCAAGCTTATTTGTTTAGTTTACAAAACAAAAATAAACAAGCATTAGAAACCTTAACCTCAATAAAAAATAGCCAAAACCCTATTAACGGCATTGAATTGTTAATTGGTGATATTCACCTTAAGCAAAAAGAGTGGAAGCTAGCAATAGACAACTTCAAATCTGTCAATGTAAAGAATCCTGACAGCCTACATGCTGCGCAAAAACTCTATACAACTTATGAAGTTGCTGGTGATTTGGACGCTGCGTTATTAACGGTTGAAAAGACCTTAGTTCGCCACCCTGCTAATATAGGGTTAAAGCTGCTAAAACTAGATTACCAAAGCAGATTGGGTAAATCTTTAGATCAAACAGCGTTAGAAGAAGTAAAAGCTCATCCAGCTACCAATTCGCATTGGTTACTATCTTCTATATTGGGTAATCAAGCCATGGCGAAAAAAGATTACTCACAAGCAAACATATATTACAAACAAGCTTATGAGCTAAAGCCAAATGCAACCAATGTGCTTGCTTGGTCAAATGCGTTAGCTCGAGTAAGCAGTCCAAGCAAGGCCAAAGCACTTTTGCAAGACTACCTAAACAACCCGGCGAACCAAAATGAAGGAAAAAAATCATTTAAAGTCCAGATAATGTTAGCCAACGCATATTTAAATGAAAAAGACTTTAAAAATGCTGAACAAGAATATTTGGATTTGAATGCTAATCATCCAACAAGCCCATTAGTATTAAACAATCTGGCTTACCTTAACTTACAGTTTAACCAAGCTAAACAGGCGCTTGCATACGCTGAACAAGCAATTAAGCTAGCCCCTCAAAGCCCTGCGATCATAGACACTTATGGCATGACTCTATTAGCTAACAATCAAGCGAATGAGGCAATTGAACAATTTAACCTGGCCCTTGCAAAATCGCCTGGCAATATTGAAATGTCGGTTAACAAAGCAAAAGCACTAGCAAAATTAGGACAAAAAGGTGAAGCCAACAGAGTACTGTCTGAGCTCAAGCCGAATACTGATACAGAAAAGCAGTTGATAGCAGAGACTCAAGCAACTTTGTAATCTCATTTAAGCAATTTGTCTTTTGACTAAAATGCCTTGTCGCGTGATAAACAGACAAGGCATTTTTGTATCAAAACCACCCGTTACTTTTCAACAACTCTTCGACTGACTGAAAAGCACGTTAAGTTGTTATCAATACCCACTCAATACCAATAAAATTCAACCCGCTCGCCCTTTAAATTAGATATATAAAAACATCTGTTTATCTGTTTAATTTATAAGCAAGTATAAAAATATGTCAGATTTATTTACACTCCGTTTTCTGTTCGAAAATCATCCATAATCAAGCCTTTGATAAAAATAGACAAATTAAATCTGGCACAACTGGTGCACGACCTAAAATGGCTTGACTAACAATTTGTCAGTTCATTAACCGGCTTCAATAGAAGGAAAAGATTATGATTAACGTTAAACAAACATTAGCAGCTGTTGCTATAACAGTAGCGGGTTTAACATCTGTCAGTGCAGGTGAGTTGGTGTTAGATTCTTTTGATGGTTACGATGGTACATATGCAGGCGCATTAGGTGCAAATGATGGCTACTTGTATGCGGATGCACAAGGCAGCACTACTTTTGCTCAAGACTATGAAGTTAGCCCACACGGCACTGTAGCGGCAACCGTAGTGCAATCAGGTGGTCAAGATGCTGTTGGCCCTGTTGCAGCAACTGGCGCTACTGGATTTTCTGTTGGTGATGGTAAACTTGTATTTAATAATGATGATGGTGTAACTGGTACTTTAGGTTTGTTTTATACCAACCCTTTCGCTGACATCAACGACCCAAATACACTTTTAGATATTAGCGCCTATACCGCTTTTTATTTTGATATTCTCAGTATAGATACCAGCTTTGAATTAGATTTGTATGTTATTTCTAATACAGATATATTCGCTGATGGTTTAGCAACAGCCGCTTTCTTTGATGACCTATACGATTCGGGCACAAATATCGACACAGGTGCGATTGAAAGTTTAGGTTCTGGTTGGTCTAAAGGAGAAACTTCAGCTTCTGGCTTTACAGCGCCTGGCACTCTAAAATTAGCTTTTGATGATTTTGTGGGTGATGCTGATTTCTCTGCTGTAACAGCCATCTTCGCCGTCTTGACTGGTGATCCTTCTGCTGATTTCAGTGTAGCTGAAGTAGGTGTTGTGCCTGAGCCTGCAAGCCTAGCTGTATTCGGTGCTGGTTTATTAGCTTTAGTTGGCTTACGCCGCAGAAAACAAGCTTAATTCATACTTTAAGTTAAGCTAAAAAAATAAAAACCAGAGTCTTGTACTCTGGTTTTTTTATTTCACCTACTTATCCCCCCTCTGCCATAGCAATATTTGAAACCCCTACCCGCTCACGCAAAAGAACGCAGCTTCAAGAGCCACTAACTCTGATTTAGGTGCATACCTTTCAACATAAACATCAACTAGAGTCAGAAATATTTACACTGCATAATTCGCGCCTAAACACACAAATCGCAAAGTATTGATAAATAAATATTTTTAAACATTGGCACGCCTAATGCTTTACTAGATTCAGATTGATTAACAAATAACTCAATAACCAGTTTTAAACAGAAGGAAACGATTATGTTCAATTTCAAACAAACTATAGCAGCAGCGGCTTTAACAGTTGCAGGTATTGCTTCAGCAAATGCTGGCGAAATGGTTTTAGACTCTTTTGATGGTTACAATGGTTCATATGCTGGTGCTTTAGGTACTAACGATGGCTATTTGTACTCTGACGCTCAAGGCAGCACTTCTTATGCTCAAGACACTGAAGTTAGCCCTCATGGTGTTGTAACAGCAACTGTTGTGCAAACTGGTGGTTCAGATGCAGTAGGTCCTGTGTCTGCTACAGGCTCAACTGGCTTCTCTGTTGGTGACGGCAAATTAGTATTCAACAATGATGATGGTGTAACTGGTACTATGGGCTTGTTCTACACTAACCCATTTGCTGACATCAATGATCCTAGCACTTTGTTAGACCTTAGCAGCTATGCTTCTTTCTACTTCGATATCTTAAGCATCGACACTAGCTTTGAATTAGACCTATATGTAATCTCTAACACTGAGATTTTCGCTGATGCTGCGTCAACTAACGCTTTCTTCGCTGATTTATATGACTTCGGTACTGACATCGATACTTCTGCTATTGAAAACCTAGCTTCTGGCTGGTCTAAAGGCGAAACGTCTGCTGCTGGCTTCACAGCGCCTGGTACTATCAAGTTATCTTTCGATGATTTCGTTGGTGACGCTGATTTCTCTGCTGTAACTGGTATCTTCGCAGTATTATCTGGTAACCCTTCTGCTGACTTCAGTATCGCTGAAGTAGGTGTTGTTCCTGAGCCTGCAAGCCTAGCAGTATTCGGTGCTGGTTTATTAGCTTTAGTTGGCTTACGCCGCAGAAAACAAGCTTAATTCATACTTCAAGTTAAGCTAAAAAATAAAAACCAGAGTCTTGTGCTCTGGTTTTTTTTATTTCACCTACTTATCCCCCCTCTGCCATAGCAATACCTGAAACACCTACCCACTCACGCAGAAGAACGCAGCTTCAAGAGCCACTAACTCTGACTTAGGTGCATACCTTTCAACATAAACATCAACTAGAGTCAGAAATATTTACACTGCATAATTCGCGCCTAAACACACAAATCATAAAACACTGATAAATATACACTTTTAAACATTGGCACGCCTAATGCTTTACTAGATTCAGATTGATTAACAAATAACTCAATAACCAGTTTTAAACAGAAGGAAACGATTATGTTCAATTTCAAACAAACTATAGCAGCAGCGGCTTTAACAGTTGCAGGTATTGCTTCAGCAAATGCTGGCGAAATGGTTTTAGACTCTTTTGATGGTTACAATGGTTCATATGCTGGTGCTTTAGGTACTAACGATGGCTATTTGTACTCTGACGCTCAAGGCAGCACTTCTTATGCTCAAGACACTGAAGTTAGCCCTCATGGTGTTGTAACAGCAACTGTTGTGCAAACTGGTGGTTCAGATGCAGTAGGTCCTGTGTCTGCTACAGGCTCAACTGGCTTCTCTGTTGGTGACGGCAAATTAGTATTCAACAATGATGATGGTGTAACTGGTACTATGGGCTTGTTCTACACTAACCCATTTGCTGACATCAATGATCCTAGCACTTTGTTAGACCTTAGCAGCTATGCTTCTTTCTACTTTGACATTTTAAGCATCGACACTAGCTTTGAATTAGACTTGTATGTTATTTCAAACACTGAGATTTTCGCTGATGCTGCGTCAACTAACGCTTTCTTCGCTGATTTATATGACTTCGGTACTGACATCGATACTTCAGCTATTGAAAACCTAGCTTCTGGCTGGTCTAAAGGCGAAACTTCTGCTGCTGGCTTTACAGCTCCTGGTACTATCAAGTTATCTTTCGATGATTTCGTTGGTGACGCTGATTTCTCTGCTGTAACTGGTATCTTCGCAGTATTATCTGGTAACCCTTCTGCTGACTTCAGTATCGCTGAAGTAGGTGTTGTTCCTGAGCCTGCAAGCCTAGCAGTATTCGGTGCTGGTTTATTAGCTTTAGTTGGCTTACGCCGCAGAAAACAAGCTTAATTCATACTTCAAGTTAAGCTAAAAAATAAAAACCAGAGTCTTGTACTCTGGTTTTTTTGTTTTAGTAGTCGTAATGGATAACTTAGTGCAGCACCACCGACTATAACATCAAATCCTGCAGTTCCTTTCTTACCGAGCGTGCTTGTGGTGGTTTGCTTCTTCCTAATCTAGCAATGTATATAATCTGCTCAACTTTCTTTTCACCATATAGTGATTTGAAGTAAGCATCCATTTTAGTTGCGTTTTTGATCGCACGATTATCTTTTTCGTTTTCGGTGAAATCTATACCATCGCGAAAATATTCCGCAAACATAATTGGCGTATGTTCTGGTTGAAAACCCAAACCAAGCGAATCTGTGGTTAACCAAATACGCATTACAGCGCGGCCTGACAAAATAAAATCTTCTAGGCTTTTGGCAGGTTGCTTTTTACGTAACATAAAATGAGCGTTCGAGCACATCGAGGTACGAAGCTCCATCATTAACCTTGCCCATAAAGTGCCTAAAAAATACTTTTCAATAATATGAAATTTTTTCCAGCTGCCGCTTAACACCCATTTGGTTAATGCAGTTGTCACAGCGTCAACACCTAATGATTTGATCGGAATTTTTGTTGGGCTGAGCTTTTCGAAACCTTTGCGCCAATCAATTACTTTTGAGTGAACTTTAAAACCATCGTGCATTATGTAGCGAGTGTGCGCACAACCAAAGAGTAATTTCCCTAGTTTAAATTTATTGCCAGCCCCTTCAACCCAATCTAATTCAAACTCATCAGGCAAAGCAGATTTGATCTGTTCTTTTTCTGCTGCCGATAAAGGCTTAGTCCCCATAGCCTGCCGTTGTACAGTACGTGATTTGATTTGCTTAAATAAAGGTGATGGTTGAATACTAGTGTCTTCTACTAGAGTCAACAAAAACACTTTAGTTTGTGTATCATCACTAGGCAAGTGTTGATATTCGACCCTACAACCCACTTCAGCAGCTGCAATATCGATAGTTTCAAATAAAAAACCGAGCGCTAACCAAGTTACATGGCCATTTTTGTCGTAGACCATCCAATCTGACGCATCTTTACTATGCACTTCAAATTGATTGATATTTACAACGCGAAATTTCCACGGCTGCAGATTATCCGGGCTAGGCGCCCAGCGAGCTAGATCGAGAATACTTTTAATGCGTTCAGGTATCGCCGTTTGCATTGAGCTGTCCTTTGTTTGTTATTTTTTTAAAACCACTTTTTTTGCAATTGCGAACATAATACGTTGGATAGGATTGCGATTTCCCCAAGGGCGCCAAGTTTTGACCATTTTGTTTTTATAGGCATCAAAATGTAATCCCCAAGGCGCTTTGACTAAATCCCCCCTGCCTAAGAGTATTTTTAGCACATAAGAAGCCGCGGCACCGCCACACAACTTAACACCCATAGGTAAAGATGGCGCTTTTTTCGCAATAAAATCACTGGTTGATGGGTCAACTAAATAACTACGCTGAATCAATGAAGGACTTAAACCAATCAGGAACTTAACCAATTGTTCATTTTCTGTTTTACAGTCTTCAAACCTAAAATACTCCTCGTAATTCATGCTATCTTCAGTGAAACATAATAACGCAGTGCCCATACCAATTGGCGCAGCCACAACAACTGGAATATTTTTTTCTAAGCATTTTTTATAAACCAACTTTCTCGCCTGCAGCGCAAAATAGTCTAAGCTGTCGACATATACATCGACATCTTGTAGAAATTCGTCGACATTGTCTTGGTTAATACCTTGAGGAAAGGATTTGATTTCTAACTCAGGATTGATATCTAAAGCGATTTTTTCCATCACTTCCACTTTAGGTTGCCCTACGGTTGACATAAATGCGCCCGCTTGGCGGTTGAAGTTATGCACCTCGTATTCATCAAAATCAGAGATATTAAATTTTCCGATACCTAAACGAGCAAGCGTTACTATGTGTTCGCTGCCAACTCCGCCGGCACCAGCGGTTGCTACTCTTTTATTTTTTAATTGAGCTTGTTCAGCAGTGGTTAACCAACCGATATTGCGCGAAAAAGCATTCATATAATCAAACATAGATAACCCTTGAATTAAGGATATATAAAGCTTATGGATAATATGGAAGGGAAGTGTCGACTAACCCCAAGGTAATGACTCCAGTTAAACCCTGAGATTAGTTGATGATTTATAACTTAAACAGACTCTCACCAGAGGTAGAGACAAAGCTATTTGCTTGACTCGCTTTATTCAAGGGCGTGTGCCTCAAGCCTCCGCCGTTCCTAGCAGCCAAAAACTGACCTTCTAAATCATCCTCAATTTTATACATCAATTTTTTGAAACCAGGACTTAAGCTGTCCATTAAAATTTTATTACTAATATAATAAGGTGCTCTTTTCCCATGGTATTCTACCGTTGGACCAATTTGTTTAAATGGAATCCCAACAAAACGTAGGCTACGAGCCAATCTAGGCTCCATCATCACAAAACAGTGTTTTATGCCAGAGTGATGTGCAAGTGACGCACAAGACATATACAAACCTACAGCAATAAATGGGAAACAACGTAACTCATCTTCAGAATACGAAGATTCATTAATCGCACCTGTCGCAGCACCGGCAAACTTATCGGCATTACGACGACGGAACTGAGCTGGTATAGCTAAACGTGAAATTTCACAAATTTTATCTCGGCTAAAATCACTAGGGTGAATTTCATCGTCATTAATGGAGTTAAGACAAAACTCTTCAATTGGCAATTTTTCTTTAGGACTCGATGAGCAGACCAATCTAACTGTGCCAGCATAGGCGTTTGTCTGCTTATGTTTAATCGCACAATGAAGTGAATGACTATCGAAATGATCTGTCTCTAGACCAATTTGGTTTTCTTCTAAGAAGTGGAGTTCATCACAATACACGTTATAACGAACTTTATAGGTGTCTTGTTTAAGTTCGTCAGAATAAGCCAACACCGGCTGTAAAAATTGTGAAAAGTGAGATGATATAGAATCCACCTCACGATCGGCAAAATAACGCATCGCTGCTTTTACAACAGGTCCGACTATCGGCTTTTCAGCTAGTTTGCGTAATGCCCTCATAAATTCTCTCTCCCCAAGCTATACAACTTAGTATAGCTTAGGTTTTAAAATTAAATCCTACAAAATCGTTGAAAGTTACTTTCTATTCATTCGAACGCGGTTTAACAATAACAATACAAAAGAAAATAGAGCTATGGTGCTTGGCTCAGGTACTTCTGTCACGTTAAATGATAACAAAGCGTTGCCTTCATAAACTGATGACCCACCATCATTTGACGCAGCTTGAAACAACTCAAAAGTCACTTTTTTACCCGCGAAACCAAAAGGGTCTAAAGCTAAATTCAAATTAGCAACATCACCGGAGTACAAGAAATCGTCACCATCACCAGCTAACAGATTAACTTCAGTGATATCCATAGAGAACAAATTCTCGTCAATCAAAAGCGAGGTATCGCCAGATATAAAATCGAATGCAAACCAACTGCTCTTTAATTCAAGCCAAATACTACCTGAAGCTAATGTAGAAAAATCAACTTCCAAGTACCAATCGCCATGTTGCTGTGGAAATAAACCTTCCCAGCTGGTCCCAAAACCATAGTCACCTGTGTCGCTAACGCTCGAATCACTTTCATCGTAAAATAAATCAACGATCGCGTTTCCTGAGATATCACCATCAAATTCAAATGTTTCAACTCCAGAAATACCCTCTAAATGGGTAGGAGCAGAACCATCACCTTGATATGCAGTACCGTTCCATTCGATATCAATAGGTGTTGCTAGAGCTTGCCCACTCACTAAAGCGCCAAGCATAGCCATAACTTTAACGGCAGAAAAAAGTGTTTTCATATTTCACCTAACTTAAAAACTTTGTTGTTTAAAAACAGCCTACCTTCTATATGAAACTATAGAAGCAAATACTATTCCAAAAAACAAAAAACCTTTAATAACAATAACTTTATACAGCATTACATTCTAGGTTTCGCTACATGCCTTTATAATGTAAAAAAACTTGACTGAACACAAGTCAAACGTCACTAATTTGCGACTGGCTGCACTAATTTTTTGGGGATAATTGACAAAGCGGTTAAATATCCAGCTTTAAACAACTCCTCTTTTTGTTCATTTGAAATGGTAAAATCAACCGGGGAAATACTTCCCGTATCAACAATTATAGTGCTATGCCAATGGTTTGCTTGAACATATTCTCGCGAAACAGCTGTCATAAAGGTACGTACTAACATCAAAACATATCGTTTTAGTGGGAAGATACTTTGTGCTTGCAGCTCTTTTTTTATCGGCTGACTTTTCAGCCTAAAACATATGGTTGGCGTACCATCTCCAGCCCAATCATTAAATAAAGCATCTTCAGATAAAATTGCACCATCTGTCAGTATATAGTTGTCGAACTTTTGAAAACTAAAAACCAATGGTATCGACATAGAAAAGCGCACTGCTTTTGAAACTTTCAAATTTGGTGTGTTAACTCGATTAAACACCACTGGACCGCCACCATTTACATCTGTCGCTAAAATATTGAGATTGTGTGGTAAATCGGCAAAGGTTTTGCCACCTAGCTGCTTATCCATCCATTTTTCAAATTTATCTCCAGAACTAAGGCCGCCATCTTTTAGTAAACGTATTAAACTGTAGCCTCTAAATTTGCGAAAATCTGTATCTAAAGCCAGCTGTTTGATCTCATTAATTGACATGCCTGAGCAATAAAGCGAGGCGATTATGCTGCCGCCAGACACACCGACTAGACAATCGAAAGATATCTTCAATTCTTTTAGAGCTTGTAAGATTCCTATATGCGCTGCCAGTCGGGTTCCCCCACCAGAAAAAACAGGAACTATTTTAATTTGTTTTTGGTTATCCATATTTCTCTCATTTAGCTACTGGCGAACATAAGTTTTAGTGACTCCCAAGTATTACCTAGATATTCATACCAAGCCCGCTGACTCGTATATAAAGCGTTTGCTTGAGGTAATACCAAATGCCAGTGCCATTGAACTTCATCTTTAGTTAAATATTCGGTAGGAACAGCGGTAAAATCAAGTTTTTGCTGAGCAAATATTTTGTTTATTCGTTTAAAATGACTGGCCGAGCTCACAACTAGATTCTTTTTATCATGCATATATTGCGCAAGTGCTACAGCTTCATCTTTGGTGTCGTTATTTCCGACCGACAATAATATTCTTTCTCGTTCCAGCCCCAATTTAATCAGATAATTAGCTAAGTACTCTGGATGGCTATAGATTCTGTTTTCACCACTGTCCCAGCCAGATAGTATAACGGCAGCATTTGGATAAACTTTACTTAACCGAAAAGCTTCCACTATTCGGTATAATGAACACTCATGAATATTTGCTATTTGTGGAAGAGCTTCATCTTCAGTGCTGTAACATCCCAAGACCACAATGTTGTCCACCAATTTTGTCGAGGAATCGTCAAACTTTTTTACACTAAACTCTATAGGTTTTATCAAACTGTGTGACACAATAGGTAATGAAGAAAGTGTTAAAAGAGCTAAACCACAACCAATGAAAATCTTTGACCACTTAATTTTAATTTTCGGATTGAACATTAACCAATATCCAATAACCATAAAGGTTATTGACACAGGAAGCGGCGAGACAAGCCAGCCGATTAACTTTTTGAGTGTAAAAAACAAACCCATTATGTGTAGTAGCTAAATTTAACAAGGACTATCGAATTATGGTTAGACAATGTACCCGTTACGCCTTATTTTTACTAGGTTTTTTCGTAATTAATGCGCACGGTCAACAGCTACCTCAAACAATAAAACAGATTAAAGCATCGATTGTCGGAATTGGAACGTACAACCCAACCGGTTCGCCTCGGGCACAAGTTACAGGTACAGGCTTTGTGTTTGCAGATGGAAGTTATGTGGCAACGAATCAACACGTCATCCCTGAGTTAGTTGACGGAGATAAAACTTCAATAGTGGTGTTTATTGGTTCAGGAAAATCACCAAAGATCGATTACGCAACTTTAGTAAAAACAGACGAAGAGCACGACTTAGCAATTTTAAAGTTATCTTCGCATACGCTCAAACCTCTAAAACTAACTAAACAACAAGACTTTATTGACGACGGTACTGAAATAGCCTTCACTGGCTACCCAATCGGCAGTGTATTAGGTTTATATCCAGTCACGCATAGAGGTATAGTAAGCGCTGTGACACCAGTCGCTATCCCAGCTGCAAATAGCACTCAACTCAATATAGCTAGGTTAAAAAGATTAAGAGATCCTTGGATGACCTACCAATTGGATGCAACAGCCTACCCAGGCAACAGTGGTAGCCCAGTCTACTTGCAAAGCACAGGCGAGGTTATTGCGATAATTAACAAGGTACTTGTTAAAGAAAGCAAAGAGAACGTTTTATCAGACCCAAGCGGTATAACCTACGCGATTCCAGTTAAATATTTGGCTCAATTGATGCAAGGTATTTAGGTGTCAAACATTTTTACACGGCCGAATTCCGCAAACAAGAAACCTATTAAAATCATAACCTTAAATAATGGCCCACATATTGCTTTAAATAAGAAAGTTTGATGAAACAACTTATACTAGCTTTGAAGTTAATCGATACTACCGTATACTCGCATTAATTAGCTTCACAGCGCATTTATTTTAGGTGATTTATATGAATTCTGAACAAAATAACGATATTAACCAAGGGAAATCGGCGAATAGTTCACGACGTAAATTCCTACAAAAAGCATCAGCTGGTGTTGCTTTAACCACTATCCCAGCTAAATCAGTTTGGGCAAGTGGCGGTGGTATTTTAAATTCTATCGCAGCTTCGAATCATGGCTCAGGTTGGACTAACGGTTGTATGTATTTGTTATCCCATGGTTATTGGAAGCAACAAGGCGAAACCGAATCTAAATCAGTTTTGTTTACTACAGCGTTTGGGGTAAACAGCTATCCTGAGATTCAAGCAGAAAAACTAGCTTCAAGTAGCGTTGCAAGCGCAGATACAAAAGGTGACTATCAGTGGAACGGATTTGGCGAACTTGAAAAGTGCATTGAAGAGAATGACCGAGGGACTAAGACTTATCATTGGGAAAGCGTCGATGGTATTACTAAATCTAATATCACTCTGCACGGTGCAATGACAAATGAAAGTATTTTCGCGAATGTATTTGTGCAAATTTGTGCAATGTATTTAAATGCTGAATATGGTAATTCCTCACCAAATGTTTACGGTTTGCATTTCCCTGTATACGGTACAGGTAAGCCATTTGCGTCGTTATCAGAATTTGCAACTTGGTTGTACAATAACGCCACTAGTAACAAAGGCGAAAGCTTTGGCAGCGCTCTTTCAAGCCTCATTGCTGGAAATCATGTTGGGACAAGTACCTGTCAAGATTATTAATTGCCCAGATGGTAGATATCATTGATAGAGTAAATGAAGGCGTGTCATTTCACGCCTTTTCTGATGGTAGCGGCTGTACTTTTTACAACCACATCACAGGCGAGACTGCGTCATTAAATGTAGACAGACAAGCTTTGAGCCAAACTTACTTCCGTTTAGGAAGTGATATCGATATCGACCCAATCTTACTTGACAGCATCTCTCAGTTGATAAAGACTGGGTTCTTATTAGAACTAAAAAAATAGGCATTTCTAATGGAAAGGTTCAGCCTGACCTTATCTCCGTTCCAATTTTTAGTAACCACCGACTCACCTATAGTCAAGAGCAATCTAAAAACAATATACGACGACAAATTCAAACCTTATTCTAAGGAAATGAAGCACGATTACCACGTTCAAATGCTTCGTTCGAATGGGCTAAGAGGAATCATTCGTAAGCAATGCCGTTTTTTGCATGATCAAAATGAACCTTTTAAGCCATTGGAAGACGCCAAAGCATTTGCATTTTTAGAATGGGGAATGAACTACGTAATAGCTGCAAACGAAGCTCGCTATGTCATAGTCCATTCAGCAGTGCTGGCCAAAGACAATAAAGCTATTTTGTTTCCCGCGCCACCTGGTTCAGGTAAAAGCACATTGACAAGTCATTTATGTTTTAATGGTTGGCGGTTACTTTCCGATGAAATGGCGCTTATTATCCCCCAAAGTAAAACGGTACAACCTTTTGTACGTCCTATATGTTTAAAAAATAACTCCATTGACCTTGCTAAATCTTGGTTTTCAGATGGAAAGTTTTCTACAATAGCTAAAGACACCCATAAAGGTGATGTCATCCACTTATCGCCACCCAAGGACTCTTGGGCAAACTCGGACACTCCAGCTGAAGTAATCGCAGTAGTATTTCCTAACTACAGACCGAATGTGGCCTTAGACATCTACCAATTAAACCAAGTGCAAGGCTTTATGCAATTGGCAGACAATGCTTTCAATTATGGTATTCAAGGAAAAGAGGGCTTTGACACATTGACAAACCTTGTTGAACATAGCCAATGCTTTGAAATTTTTTACAATGACTTAAATCAAGTTCAGCAATTTTTAGAAAAAGACATTCTAGCCTATGCGTAAATTACCAGCGGATTTGTTTATCACACTATACAACAACCCAGAAACTGCAATTGAATTGACCGAGGAGCAGTGGCAAGTATTTATATGGGCAGCACGCAGTCAGCAGTTACTCGCTAGATACGAGTATATCTTTAACCAAAATGGGTTATTAGCAAAACTACCGAAATTCGCACAAAACCATCTAAAAAATGCCCAACTGTTGGCCCAAAAGCAATACTTACAAGTTTATTATGAAGCAGAGCAATTAACCCAAGCATATGGCTTTTCATCTAACTATAAAGTGTTTCTTAAGGGTGCAGCTTATACCTTAGCTGGATTAGAAGCAGGAAAAGGACGTATATACAGTGACATTGACTTATTAATTGACAAAAAATCATTAGCGGCAGCGGAGCAATACCTTTGTATATCTGGGTGGATGTCAGAAGAAATTACTCAATATGATGCAGATTACTACCGAAAATGGACGCATGAAATTCCCCCACTACAACACAGCACGCGAGGTACAGTTTTAGACTTACACCACAATCTAATCCCACCAGTGTCAGGAAGGGCACCAAAAATAGAGCATTTTTTCGCAGAAATAGTCCCCACAGCATCGGGTTATAGCGTACTGTCACCTGCTGCAATGACTCTACACAGTATAGTTCATCTATTTTTTAATGATGATATAAAACATGGATACAGAGACTTGCTCGATTTAGATCTACTGATCAAAGAACATCATTGCGATAGTTTTTGGACTAAACTAATCGACTTAGCAGAACTCACCGGTTTCACACACGAATTAAAGCTGTGTGTTAGATACTTAACGAAGATATTACACACCCCTATTCCTGCTGAAATTAAGCAACGGCTGTTAATAAAAGACTCTATAAAACAAAAACTTTTAGATTTTATTTTTTTTCGAGCATTAAAGGTACACCACCCTTTTGTCGAGAATGATCTTTACGCTACTGCTGAGTCGTTAGCAACCATTCGTGGACATTGGTTAAAAATGCCTATTCATATTCTTATTTACCATTTATCGAGTAAGTTTATACGTAACATAGTTGAATTTATGTTTGGTAAGGCATTTTTCATGTCTGAAGACCCAGAACAAAAGAAATACTGAATAAATAACAACAGTAGGATATATGGATACTCTTATTTGGCTAGGCTATACGACAGCTGCACTTGCGTACCTAGCATTATTGCTACTCACCTTAGTAAGCAAGCAAAAGACTTTGGCCCACCAAATATTTATCGCGTTTTCAATTTGTGGTTTTGCTTGGTCTTTTGTCCACTTATTGGAAAGTTTAAATTATCTACACTCTATTAGTACAACTTGGGTAGAAAGCTTTCGTCTTGGTAGCACAGGACTACTACTGCTAAGTTTACTCAATAATAAATGGAGCAAAACAACTCTATTCAAAGCTCGCTACAGTCAAATTATCTTCCTGCTAACTTTGTCTACTCCCGCTCTGGCGCAAATAGGTCTAATTGGTAGTGCTTGGTTTTATATTGGCTACCTTTCTCTTACCGTATTATCTCTAGTATTGTTAGAAATTCTTTATCGCAAAGCCCAAGACGAGCTATGGGGACTTAAGCCACTTATTCTAGCTTTAGGCACAATACTAATATTCGACTTTATTGTTTTCGCTAACGCGAGCTTAGTGTTACAAATCAATGAAGATATGTGGTTAGCCCGTGGTTATTTACATACAGTGTTGGTTCCACTTCTCTTATGGTCGATTAAACGCTCAAAAGATTTAGGTATAAAAGTATACGTATCGCGGGAAATGGTTTTCCAAAGTAGTTTGTTGTTTGCAGCCGGCATCTATCTGACTCTAATGGCACTAGCTGGTTATTACATAAAAAGTATAGAGTCGCAATGGACAGGTATGGTGCAAAGTATTTTTGTTGCTTTGGCTTTCACTTTGTTATTTGCGCTATTCATATCAGAATCGTTAAAAAAGAACTTAAAAGTATTTTTAGAGAAACACTTTTTTGCCAACCAATTTGATTATCGAGTGCAATGGCTGAACCTGACAAATTTACTTAACGCTCCCCTAAATAACGAGGACGACTATTACAACAGAGCTTTAACTGTATTCCTGTTTTCTATCGAATATGATGAAGGCATTTTGTTTAAAAACAAAAATAACAATCTGGAACAGGTCGCTCGAAAATCTATCAGCAACAACAGCCAAAGAGCGGTAAATATGGAAGTGTTAGATCAAGTTTTACCTTATATAAAAAAAACTAACTGGATAGTTGATCTAAAAGATTACCAAAGCAACAGTCAAAATTATCCCGGCTTATCAATCCCATATAACAATATCGACAATGGTTTGTTTCACGTAGTTGTACCTATCTTCCATCAAGAGCATTTATGGGGAGTGGTGTGCTTAAACAATAGCTCCAGTGAATTACTCAATTTTAACTGGGAAATTCGAGACTACATGTCGGTTGTTACAACCCAAGTAGGTCACTATCTGTTTCAACACGAAGCTAATAAACAAATTACTGAAAATGCTCAATTTGCCGCCTTTAGCCGTATGTCGGCGTTTGTGATCCATGATTTAAAAAACGTACTTGCACAAGTGGATATGATTTTGGCCAATGCGGAAAAACACAAACATAACCCGGAATTTATTGAAGACACTTTTGAAACTCTAGGTTATAGCAAAAAGCGCATGGAAAAAATGCTCGCGCAATTAATGAATAAATCCTCAGAAGAAAATAACACTCTGACTAAAGTCAACTTAACCGCTGAAATTAGTCAGCTGATCCAGCAAAGATGTCAAAATATTCTGCCAATACCTAAATTAATTAACCTAAATGACATAGAAACTAAAGTCGATATAGAAAAACTCACGAATGTCTTATACCATTTGATAGACAATGCGCAGCAAGCGACAAATGACGATGGCAAGGTAAATGTAGAGCTCAAAGAGTTAACCAACTCAATCCAGATTATAATTAGCGATACGGGTCACGGAATGTCAGAGGATTTCATAAAAAATAAACTGTTTAAACCCTTTGAAACCACTAAAGGTAATGCTGGTATGGGTATAGGTGCCTACGATGCCAAGTTGTTTGCAGAGCAAGCAGGCGGTAGCTTGAAGGTTAACTCAATTGAGCACCAAGGTACTGAGTTTATTTTAGAACTACCAAAATAAGAATGATTAGGAACAGATAAATGTCTAGATTACTGGTTGTAGACGACGATAAAGGTATACAAAAACAATTAAAATGGGGATTGTCAGACTACGAAATAGTATTTGCTGATGATAGAGCAAGTGCTATCGCGCAACTCAGAAGACACGAGCCGGAAGTTGTGACACTAGACTTAGGTTTGCCACCCGACCCAGCAAATGCTTCAGAGGGGCTTGCCGCGTTAACAGAAATACTGTCTCTTGCACCTAATACCAAAGTAATTGTATTAACTGGCAACACTGACAAAGAGCACGCTTTAAAGTCAATTGAACTTGGTGCTTACGACTTTTATCAAAAACCTGTTGATGTAGAAACGCTTAATACCATAATTCATAGGGCATTTAATCTAGTTGACTTAGAAAATGAAAACCGCCGTTTAAGTAAAGTTAATGCGTCTATGGGTAGCATTATTGGTAATAGCCCTGCTATTTTAGCCGCAACCAAACGCGCGGAAAAAATTGCAAAAACAGAAATAACCACGTTATTGCTTGGTGAGAGCGGCACAGGTAAAGAAGTATTCGCTCGCTCTATCCACAACCATAGCGACAGAGCCAATAAGGCCTTTATCGCTATCAACTGTGCTTCTATTCCAGAAAACTTATTAGAGAGTGAATTATTCGGCTATGAAAAAGGCGCTTTTACTGGTGCAGCAAAAACCACTAAAGGTAAGATAGAAATAGCCCAAGGTGGTACTTTATTTTTAGATGAAATTGGTGATATGCCATTGCCGTTACAAGCCAAAATGTTGCGTTTTTTACAAGAGCGTGTCATTGAACGTGTCGGTGGCCGTGAAGAAATACCTGTCGACATAAGAGTTATTTGTGCAACGCATAGAAATCTACAGCAAATGTCTGCTGAGCAGACTTTTAGGGAAGATTTATTCTACCGTGTCAGTGAATTAATTATAAATATTCCACCGTTACGCGAACGTGAAAATGACGTGTTATTGTTAGCTAAATCTTTTATCGACAGTTACAACGATCAATATAATAAAAACATTAAAGGTTTCAGCGATGAAGCCAAACAAGCTATGTTACAACATAAATGGCCTGGTAATATTCGCGAATTGCAAAACAAACTGAAATCAGCCGTTGTTATGGCAGACACACCTTTTATTACAGCTGATGATTTAGGCCTGTTTGTTAACTCCAGCGATCCATCAACTGAACTAAAATCACTAAATTTACGTGAAGTCCGTGAAATTGCCGAGTCCAATGCTATACGCCAAGCCTACAACTTAGCTGAGCAGAATATCTCAAAGACAGCCGAAATGTTGGGTGTGACTCGGCCTACACTATACTCACTGATTGACAAATATCAGCTGACAGAATTAAAGGCAAATGCTTAAAAGGGCTACCAACAACAAGTTAGCTTGTTGTTGGTCACATGCACTTAGGTCAATCCAGCTATTTATCTTGCACATCATCCTCTGTTAGGTCAGCCTCGGCCTTTTGGTTGTTATCTTCCATTTCAACACTTGCCAACTGCTTAAGTTGTTTCAGCTTTCGATTAATTGCATTATCAATATACCGACTTACTTTAAGTTTATACTCGATTGAAGTTTCTAGCGTCGCCCGGATCTCTTGGATCATATTACGTAGATGCGTAATGTCCTGAGTGACATCAGGCGGGATTTGATAACTTATTTTGCCATTAGGATTTTGCGGTGGGGCTAAGTCTTCGAGCAATGTTTCTTTAGACACATCGAAAGCTCGATCATCTTGCTCTTGATTTACAGTCTGCTTGTTATGCGAATTTTCACTTGGCTGTGACTGTTCTACTGACTCTTCAACTATTTCATCAATAACAGTTTTGGTTTCAACTTCAGTTAAATAGTTTTTCTCTTCCAAAAAGCCATATAGCAGAATTCGATCACAAACAGTATTGATACGTCGAGGAATGCCAGTTGTGAAGTGGTAAATCGCTTCAATCGCTTCATCTGAGAATAGTTTAATTTCTTTACCAGCAGCTGCATTAACCCTAAATTCGATATATTCATGTGTTTCAATGGCATTAAGCGGCTTCAAGTCACAAGAAGCCACAATACGCTGCCTGAACTGCTCCATAGACGGTAGTTGCAATAAATCACGTAATTCTGGTTGTCCCAATAAAAAGCTCTGTAACAACGGCTTGCCATTAACTTGGAAATTCGACAACATTCGTAACTCTTCAACTGACTCTAGAGGCAAGTTCTGCGCTTCATCGACTATGAGGAGTGCCCTTTGATTCGAGTTAACTAGTTGTGTTAGTTCTTTCTCTATTCCTTGCAGCAATTCACCTTTGCTGCGATTTTCAGTAGCCAAGCCTAATTTAGCTGCAGTCACGGTTATTAAATCATCAGGATTCAGTTTTGGCGTAACAATTTGTATAGCTCGAACATTTTGTTCATCTAAATCTGACAATAAACTATTAGCTATGGTCGTTTTACCCGTTCCAATATTTCCAGTGATAACAATAAAACCTTCACCCTGTCCTATACCATATTTTAGGTAAGAAAGTGCTCGTGTATGTAATTTACTGGCGAAGAAAAAAGTAGGATCTGGCGTTAGATGAAAGGGTTTATCGTTTAAACCATAGAAAGATTCGTACATGTCTTTTATTGTCCGTTTTGCACATCAAATAGCTTGGGCAAAAGTTTACATGCTTTTACTTAAACTTGCAGTAAAACGGCCAAATATTAACTTTTTTGAATCGTATAAACGAAAAAACCCCAACTCATTGAGTTGGGGTTCTTCTTAAATTAAAAGCCTGGCAGTGTGCTACTCTCACATGGGAACTCCCACACTACCATCGCCGCTATTGTGTTTCACTTCTGAGTTCGAAATGGATCAGGTGGGGCCACAATGCTATCGCCGCCAGGCATAATCGGTACATGATTGTTTTATCTTAAACAATCATCAATCTGAATTCGTAAAAGCTTAATCTTTAAGTTCTATTTCAATCTGTTGTTTATCTAATCTATTCAATCAAACAACTTCTTTATATTCTTGCTTCCAATAAACATTTGGCGTTGTATGGTTAAGCCGCACGGGCAATTAGTATTGGTTAGCTCAATGCCTCACAGCACTTACACATCCAACCTATCAACCTCGTAGTCTACAAGGGCCCTACAGGACCTCAAGGGTCTGTGACAACTCATCTCGGGGCTCGCTTCCCGCTTAGATGCTTTCAGCGGTTATCGATTCCGAACTTAGCTACCCGGCAATGCTCTTGGCAGAACAACCGGAACACCAGAGGTTCGTCCACTCCGGTCCTCTCGTACTAGGAGAAGCCCCCCTCAATTCTCAAACGCCCACGGCAGATAGGGACCGAACTGTCTCACGACGTTCTAAACCCAGCTCGCGTACCACTTTAAATGGCGAACAGCCATACCCTTGGGACCGACTTCAGCCCCAGGATGTGATGAGCCGACATCGAGGTGCCAAACACCGCCGTCGATATGAACTCTTGGGCGGTATCAGCCTGTTATCCCCGGAGTACCTTTTATCCGTTGAGCGATGGCCCTTCCATTCAGAACCACCGGATCACTATGACCTGCTTTCGCACCTGCTCGACGTGTCTGTCTCGCAGTTAAGCTGGCTTATGCCATTGCACTAACCGTACGATGTCCGACCGTACTTAGCCAACCTTCGTGCTCCTCCGTTACGCTTTGGGAGGAGACCGCCCCAGTCAAACTACCCACCAGGCAATGTCCGCATCCCAGATAATGGGACAACGTTAGAACATCAAACATACAAGGGTGGTATTTCAAGGATGGCTCCACACACACTGGCGTGCATGCTTCAAAGCCTCCCACCTATCCTACACATGTAGGTTCAATGTTCACTGCCAAGCTATAGTAAAGGTTCACGGGGTCTTTCCGTCTAGCCGCGGGTACACTGCATCTTCACAGCAAGTTCAATTTCACTGAGTCCCGGGTGGAGACAGCGTGGCCATGATTACACCATTCGTGCAGGTCGGAACTTACCCGACAAGGAATTTCGCTACCTTAGGACCGTTATAGTTACGGCCGCCGTTTACCGGGGCTTCGATCAAGAGCTTCTCCAAAGGATAACCCCATCAATTAACCTTCCGGCACCGGGCAGGTGTCACACCGTATACGTCATCTTTCGATTTTGCACAGTGCTGTGTTTTTAATAAACAGTTCCAGCCACCTGGTTACTTCGACCACCTCTCGCTCCAGGCGTAAAGCCCTTCACAATAACGTGGCGTACCTTCTCCCGAAGTTACGGTACTATTTTGCCTAGTTCCTTCACCCGGGTTCTCTCAAGCGCCTTAGTATTCTCTACCTGACCACCTGTGTCGGTTTCGGGTACGGTTCTTATTAACCTGATGCTTAGAAGATTTTCCTGGAAGCCGGGCATCAACTACTTCGCTACCTTGGTAGCTCGTCTCGTATCTCAGCCTAATAAAGTTCCGGATTTGCCTAGAACTTTAGCCTACTTACTTTCACTTGGACAACCAACGCCAAGCTAGTTTAGCCTTCTCCGTCTCTCCATCGCAGTTAATAAAAGTACAGGAATATTAACCTGTTTCCCATCGACTACGCATCTCTGCCTCGCCTTAGGGGCCGACTTACCCTGCCCTGATTAGCATGGGACAGGAAACCTTGGTCTTTCGGCGAGCGGGTTTTTCACCCGCTTTATCGTTACTCATGTCAGCATTCGCACTTCTGATACCTCCAGCATGCTTTACAACACACCTTCAACAGCTTACAGAACGCTCCCCTACCACTCATACAAAGTATGAATCCGCAGCTTCGGTTACTAATTTAGCCCCGTTACATCTTCCGCGCAGGCCGACTCGACTAGTGAGCTATTACGCTTTCTTTAAAGGGTGGCTGCTTCTAAGCCAACCTCCTAGCTGTCTAAGCCTTCCCACATCGTTTCCCACTTAATTAGTATTTGGGACCTTAGCTGGCGGTCTGGGTTGTTGCCCTCTTCACGACGGACGTTAGCACCCGCCGTGTGTCTCCCGGATAGTACTCACTGGTATTCGGAGTTTGCAAAGGGTTGGTAAGTCGGGATGACCCCCTAGCCTTAACAGTGCTCTACCCCCAGTGGTATTCGTCCGAGGCGCTACCTAAATAGCTTTCGGGGAGAACCAGCTATCTCCCGGCTTGATTAGCCTTTCACTCCGACCCACAGGTCATCTCCTAATTTTTCAACATTAGTGAGTTCGGTCCTCCAGTTGATGTTACTCAACCTTCAACCTGCCCATGGGTAGATCGCCGGGTTTCGGGTCTATACCCAGCAACTGAACGCGCAGTTAACACTCGCTTTCGCTACGGCTCCCCTAAAAGGTTAACCTTGCTACTGAATATAAGTCGCTGACCCATTATACAAAAGGTACGCAGTCACAGAACAAGTCTGCTCCCACTGCTTGTACGTACACGGTTTCAGGTTCTATTTCACTCCCCTTACAGGGGTTCTTTTCGCCTTTCCCTCACGGTACTGGTTCACTATCGGTCAATTGGGAGTATTTAGCCTTGGAGGATGGTCCCCCCATATTCAGTCAAGATAACACGTGTCCCGACCTACTTAATATGTATCATAGTGTTTTTCGCATACAGGACTATCACCTACTATGGTCAAACTTTCCAGAATGTTCTGCTGAACACTATGATATCGGCTGTTCCGCTTTCGCTCGCCGCTACTGACGGAATCTCGGTTGATTTCTGTTCCTCCGGGTACTTAGATGTTTCAGTTCTCCGGGTTTGCTTCTTACAGCTATGTATTCACTGTAAGATACTCTATAAAGAGTGGGTTGCCCCATTCGGAAATCTTGGTCTCATGCGTCTTTTATCGACTCGACCAAGCTTATCGCAGATTAACACGTCCTTCATCGCCTCCAATTGCCAAGGCATCCACCGTGCACGCTTAGTCACTTAACCATACAACCCGAATGTTTATCAGATTATAAAATTAAACAACGCTTCGTTTATTTGAATATATATTTCTATATATTCTGGATTAGAATACTTGGTTTGCTTGATTAAACTCGTTAGATTCAGATTTAAAATTGAACTTAAAAATTTAATTTTAGCTTTTACTTTTTCAGATTGTTAAAGAGCATAGGTTATTAAAACCAAATTGAAATAAGCTTGTTTAGTGAACTTACTTGGATTTGATTTCGACTTCATGTTAAGTTTCTAGAAAGTGGTGGAGCTAAGCAGGATCGAACTGCTGACCTCCTGCGTGCAAGGCAGGCGCTCTCCCAGCTGAGCTATAGCCCCATTTTCTGCTACTTTTCTTTCATCGTTCGCTGTGAGTTTATTTTTCTTAATTTAGTGCTAGGCAAGGCATTTTGATATGAAGTTCAGTTCGCTAAACGAGTATCAAAATAACGCAGCATAGTGCTAAATTTGGTAGGTCTGGGCAGACTTGAACTGCCGACCTCACCCTTATCAGGGGTGCGCTCTAACCAGCTGAGCTACAGACCTAAATCAAAACAACTTCAGCCTGCAACGACTTTTTGAAGTCTTTAACCTTTAGTAACCAATTTATTTATCTGTGTGAACACTCAGCATGTTTAATAGCTTCGTTAAGGAGGTGATCCAGCCCCAGGTTCCCCTAGGGCTACCTTGTTACGACTTCACCCCAGTCATGAACCACAAAGTGGTAAGCGCCCAATGTTAAGCTACCTACTTCTTTTGCAGCCCACTCCCATGGTGTGACGGGCGGTGTGTACAAGGCCCGGGAACGTATTCACCGCAGCATTCTGATCTGCGATTACTAGCGATTCCGACTTCATGGAGTCGAGTTGCAGACTCCAATCCGGACTACGAACAGCTTTAAGGGATTCGCGTACTCTCGCAAGTTAGCTGCCCTCTGTACTGTCCATTGTAGCACGTGTGTAGCCCATCCCGTAAGGGCCATGATGACTTGACGTCGTCCCCACCTTCCTCCGGTTTATCACCGGCAGTCTCCTTAGAGTCCCCAACTTAATGCTGGCAACTAAGGATAAGGGTTGCGCTCGTTGCGGGACTTAACCCAACATTTCACAACACGAGCTGACGACAGCCATGCAGCACCTGTCTCAGAGTTCCCGAAGGCACTAAAGCATCTCTGCTAAATTCTCTGGATGTCAAGGGATGGTAAGGTTCTTCGCGTTGCATCGAATTAAACCACATGCTCCACCGCTTGTGCGGGCCCCCGTCAATTCATTTGAGTTTTAACCTTGCGGCCGTACTCCCCAGGCGGTCTACTTAGCGCGTTAGCTTCGCTACTCACGCATTAAATGCACAAACAGCAAGTAGACATCGTTTACGGCGTGGACTACCAGGGTATCTAATCCTGTTCGCTACCCACGCTTTCGCACCTCAGTGTCAGTAATGGGCCAGGGGGCCGCCTTCGCCACCGGTATTCCTCCAGATCTCTACGCATTTCACCGCTACACCTGGAATTCTACCCCCCTCTCCCTTACTCTAGACAGACAGTTCTGAATGCACGGCCGAGGTTGAGCCCCGGTTTTTCACACCCAGCTTATCTATCCACCTACGTGCGCTTTACGCCCAGTAATTCCGATTAACGCTTGCACCCTCCGTATTACCGCGGCTGCTGGCACGGAGTTAGCCGGTGCTTCTTCTGTTGTTAACGTCACAGATAGCAGGTATTAACTACTACCCTTTCCTCACAACTGAAAGTGCTTTACAACCCGAAGGCCTTCTTCACACACGCGGCATGGCTGCATCAGGCTTGCGCCCATTGTGCAATATTCCCCACTGCTGCCTCCCGTAGGAGTCTGGGCCGTGTCTCAGTCCCAGTGTGGCTGATCATCCTCTCAAACCAGCTAGAGATCGTCGCCTTGGTGAGCCATTACCTCACCAACTAGCTAATCTCACTTGGGTTCATCTCGTCGCAAGAGCCGAAGCCCTCTTTAACCCGTAGGTATTATGCGGTATTAGCCATCGTTTCCAATGGTTATCCCCCACAACAAGGCAGATCCCCAAGCATTACTCACCCGTCCGCCGCTCGTCATCATCTAGCAAGCTAGATATGTTACCGCTCGACTTGCATGTGTTAGGCCTGCCGCCAGCGTTCAATCTGAGCCATGATCAAACTCTTCATAAAAAAGTTTTAATCTTTGTCTCAATCTTACTGAATTAACAAGTATGTCACTTCTGATAGATTGAATAATTTTTTGTCTATTCAAACTATGCGAGTGCCCACACAGATAAATAAGGTTACTAATTTTTAAAGAACATTTTAGCGAGCAACTTATGTTTAACTCGTTAAGTGAGGCGCGCATTCTACGCTTCTCATTTCGCTTGTCAACCCTTTATTTTTAAGCTTTCGAGAAAGTTTTAAAAATAAGTTTTTGGTTCAAGCTTGCAGGATTTGGAGGAGTTTAACTTCACCGCGTCGCTGCGTTGTGGTGGCGCATTATAGGGAGAAAAGAATTGCCGTCAACACGTTTTTTGAAGTTTTTTTAAATAAAGTTTCGTTCGCTCATAATTCATACTAAGCAGTACAAATTAACGCTAGTTATTGACTTTTTTTTAACCTTTTTCCATTTTTTCAGTACAAAAGTGATGTTAAACAGGTTAATTTATAGCGTGCATATTTTTATGCGCCTTATTTCTAATGATAATAATCTTTAATTTTGAAATTTTTTGAGGTCTTTATGTCAAATGTTGTAATTAAGCAGGCATTGGTTTTAGTTGTGCTTGCACTTGTTAGTTTTTTTGTCGTTCCTGCTCTTTCTATTAATATCGAAGTAAATGTTGCGCTTGCGGTTGGTTTAATTGTTGGTGGTGCAGTTGTCATTTTCTTATCACCATCTGCGGCAGCTGATACTCAAGCAAACAGCGAAGCTTCTAAAACGCTTTATGTGGGAAACTTACCTTACAGAGCAAATGAAGCCGCTGTTCGTGAATTATTTTCTCAACATGGTGATGTGAGGTCAGTTCGTTTAATGCGCGACCGCAATACAGGTAAACGTAAAGGTTTTGGTTTTGTAGAGATTAATGAATCAGCAGCCGAAGCTGCTATCAATGCTTTAAATGATCAAGAGTTTCAACAACGCACATTAAAAGTACGTGAAGCAAAAGACAAAACACAACAAGAAGATAATAACGCTTAAGCTATTATACTTCCCTTGTTGATAAATACAGGTTTATTCGCCTTTATCTTTATCACTGCCATTAAGCAATTGTTGATTAAAGTGATTAAACCTGTTTACCGCTTCTAATAACTCATTGCCTGTTAGTTGAAATTGATTGCTAAACACTTGACTGACTAAATGAGCCACTTCTTGTTCGTCTTGTAATTGATTAGCACCTTGAGCAACCATATCTTTAAGTTTTTCGACATAAGCCATGATTGGCTCTTTAACACTATTCGGTAGTTGAGCTTGCCCATTTTCACTATATGACTGATAAGCAACTGTCGACTGACTCACTCTTTTATTCAGATCTAATGCAAAATTACTAATTTCTGATTGGTCAAATCCTAGTTTTAAAGCTTGTTCGTACGCAGCTTCAACATCACCATTATAAAATTCATCGGCTACACTACTGACATTTTTGACCAAATCCGCGATTGCAGCTAATTCATCTTGATCCAATTCACCTTCTACTGAGAAGTGCAAACTTTCTTGCGAATATTGACTCGACAACATAAACAGACTGGATTCACTGCCTTGCTCCGATTCAGCTTGCTGTGCTTGTAGGATATTAACTTGCTCATTTAACCGAGCAAAATCAATTAAAACTTTGTCGCCGTCTTTGGTGGTTAATTCTAATTTAGTTGATTGTGATTCCGTTGTTTGAGATTGTAATCCGGCTTCAAAAATAGACTGAGGTTGGGTTAGACCATTTATACGTTTGTAGATATCGTCCAAGCCATTGTTGATCAAACCATGCGCTTTTTTGATGCCATTAGCTAAATCGTCATCTTGTTCTTCTGATACACCCAAGATTTTTTTTGCGTCTGCAACACCTTTGGCTACGCCTTTACGAGCTTGGGTTAACATATCATTAAGCTGTTCAGTTTCCGCTCCAGACTCTTGCGCAGAAGTAATCACACCATCAACAAACTTTAAGACGTTTTTAGCGACAGCTTCAAAATCAAACAACTTTTCATTACGCGCTTTGATTTCATCAAACGAAGTTTGGTTAATATCGACTTTTTCAGCCGATAACTTTTGCCAAACTTCAAGCTGCTGACTAAAGTTTTGCTGCAAAATAGATAAACCCAGCTTGCTGGTTGATTGCTGACTTATATGCGCCTGATCTAAAACAGTTTTACTGTTAGCTTGCTGCGCTTGTTTTGTTTGCTCATTTGTCGCTGCATCATATACATCAGCTTTTGCAGCAGTCGATTTATCGCTACTAGCTGGTACAGTTTTATCTGTACGGGTTGTAATGTTTGATATATCCATACCGCCACCACTTCAATTAAAGCTATTCTTATATGCTATATCGGCACATAATGAATATATTTTAGCCAAAATACCTGCTTTTTGAAAAATAGTTAGTTCTGTTACTGAAAATGATGCGTTTTCCAGTAAAATAATCCTTTTTTGTCAGTGTGAATTTCAATATGCGTGTTAATCAAATCGATCCCAGCCAATACAACCAACTACTCACTAACAAAGTAGAGAGCACATTAAAGTACTTCTCGGGATTAGAATTGCCAAATGCGTCTGTTATTGAGTCAATTCCACAAAATTACCGACTACGCGCTGAATTTAGGGTTTGGCATCAAGATGAAGATAGTTACTACATTATGTTCGATCCTGAAACTAAAGAAAAATATCGAGTTGACTACTATTTACCTGGCAGTGAATTAGTCAATCAGCTAATGCAAGCTGTTCGTGATGCCTTTTTAGCCAATCCAATATTGCGTTTTAAATTATTCCAAGTTGACTTTTTAACCACACTGAGTGGTGAAGCGCTTGTGAGCTTGATATACCATAAACCATTGGATGAAGAGTGGATAGAACAAGCAAAAGCGTTAAAACAGCAATTAAATTCCATAGCCAAAATTGAGTTAATTGGTCGTGCACGTAAAACCAAGTTATTAATTGACCAAGATTATGTGGTCGAAAACTTTGAAGTAAACAACAAACACCTCAGTTATAAACAAATTGAAAATAGTTTTACTCAACCTAATGGCTACATTAATCAAAAAATGCTTGATTGGGCGGCCGACATCAGCCAAAACTTGAGCGGTGATTTATTAGAGCTCTATTGTGGAAACGGCAATTTTAGTCTTGGACTAGCACACGCATTTGACCGAGTGTTAGCAACTGAAATTTCGCGCAGTTCAGTAAAAGCCGCGCAATTCAACATAGAGTTAAATGGCATAGATAATGTGGTTATCGGCCAATCATCAGCCGAAGATTTTGCTGCAGCATACTTTGAAGGTAAGTCTGTTAAGTCGTTAAAAGAGATTGATTTAGCCGAATACCAATTTTCGACTATTTTAGTTGACCCACCAAGAGCTGGCTTAGATGAAGACACAGAACAACTGGTTAGCAAATTTGACAACATTTTATATATTTCGTGTAACCCTGAGACATTGGCAAAAAACCTTAACCACATATGCAAAACGCATCAAGTTAAAGACATTAGCTTTTTTGACCAATTTCCATATACACACCATATTGAAACTGCGGTCTGGTTAGTAAAACGCTGATTTTATGCTCTATCCAACTCCACTCTAGCACCGTTAACAATCAACCTCAGCTGAGCAACCAATCGCTCAGCTACAGCTCTACGTTGGCTAAATGACATATCAATAACTTCCGCGCCGGCATGAAAAACCAACTTCACCATGGCATCTGCTTGAGTGAGTGCAAATTCCAATTGGCAACTTTGTGATTTACTAATGTAATCAGCTAATTCAGCGATAAAGTGATCGACTTCACGCGATATTGCCGCTCTAAACTCTTCCGATGTACCACTGTTGGCTTGCAGTAAAATTCGAAAAGCACCTTCATTAGTTTCCAAAAATTCGATAAATGTCAGTACCGAAGTCGCAATAACCGAACCTTCGGAGGCAATGCGTTTACGTGCTTGACGCATTAATTGGCGCAATAACACACCAGCTTCGTCCACTAAAGTTAAACCCAGCTCATCTAAATCTTTAAAATGCCGATAAAATGATGTCGGCGCAATGCCAGCCTGACGCGCCACTTCACGCAGGCTTAACTGAGTATAGTTTTTTTGTGCAGAAAGTTGTTCAAATGCAGCTTGAATAATAGCCCTGCGGGTTTTTTCTTTTTGTACAGCCCTAACACCCATTCTAACCCCACATCTGACTTTTTTGGAAAATTTACTCGGGCAAAAGTATAAATGATTCAACAATTAAACAGCAAAATTAAATATCATAGCGACAAACAACTTGATCCTTGCAGTGCATACACTAAAATTGAGCTAACACGTGTACGCTAATTTTAGCTACCGACCGTAGTAATTGAACAAGGCTCAATAATGAAAAAAGCTCCAATAGTATGGGTAAACCTACTCATTTTCTTAATAACCGGATTGATCGCATTAGTTGGCATTCCGCTTGATATCTATTTTAATGGTTTAGACAGTACACAAATTATCGCAACTGTTTTATGTTTGGGTTATTGCGGTATGTCTATTACAGCTGGTTACCACAGATTATGGTCGCATAAAACTTACCAAGCACACGCTTTTGTTCGCTTTGTTTATGCAATTGGTGGGGCGTTTGCACTGCAAAACAGCATCTTACATTGGTGCTCGGATCACAGAAACCATCATAGATTCGTAGACAATAATGATAAAGATCCTTACTCAGCTAAACGTGGATTTTGGCATTCACACATTGGTTGGATGATCCGTGAGTATCAAGGCCCAGAATACAAAAACTACAACAACACTAAAGATTTGCAAAAAGACAAAATAGTCATGTGGCAACATAAATATTACCTGCCACTCGCGATTGTAACTAACTTCGGCATACCAATTTTGCTCGGTTGGTTAAACGGCAATATTTTAAGCATGCTGTTATGGGCAGGCGTACTGCGATTAGTTTTAAGCCACCACTTTACATTTTTCATTAATTCACTTGCACATATTTGGGGTTCACAACCATATAGCAACCAGCACACGGCCAAAGACAACGGATTTTTAGCACTTTTAACCTATGGTGAGGGTTACCATAATTTTCATCACACTTTTGAATATGACTACAGAAACGGTATTCGTTGGTGGCATTTTGATCCAACCAAGTGGTTTATTAAAACTGCCAGTTATGTTGGTTTAACCAGCAAATTACGCACCACGCCGGAAGAGAGAATTGAAAAAGCTTTGGCGGAAAATCACTTCGAAACCCTCAAAGAACGTTTATTGCATTTGCCACATAACCACCCGCTGGTAAAAAAACTTGAACACGAGTACGAGATATTGCAGCAAAAGATGAACGACTTTTATGCTGCGCGAAAACGTTTATTAGAAATAAAACGTAAAAAGATGGCGAAAGACTACAAAAAGACAGATCTATACGCCCAAGTTCAAGAGTTAAAAGCTAAATTTGAAGAACACAAAAACAAGTTTTTTGATTTATCTATTCCTCAATCAGCATAGTCCTATAGCATTACACGAAAACCAGCTAAACATTTTGCTGGTTTTCACCTTTCCCACCCGAATTTATCTCTGAGTATTACCGAGTAAAATAATCAAAACACTTTGTTTAATCTGTACTTATAAGCGGAAATGTCATAACTTTATTCTAAAATAAAAAGACAGATTTCAAGGATAAAGTACGCATGGCTAAACAACAGACACAAAATACATCTGAAATATCTTATGACTTTGATGCAATAGTGATTGGCACTGGCCCGGGTGGCGAAGGTGCCGCTATGGGTTTATCTAAGGCAGGGCAAACAGTCGCAATAATCGAGCGCCATTCTTCGGTCGGCGGCGGTTGCACACATTGGGGAACTATTCCATCAAAAGCGCTCCGCCAATCGGTTTCACAACTGATGCATTTCAACTCCAACCCACTGTTTAGCCAAACAGGGCGTGATAAACACTTTACTTTCCCACAAATACTCAAACATGCTGAAGGTGTTATCCGTCAACAAATTCGCTTGCGCGCTGGTTTTTACGATCGAAATAGAGTTTCTTTAATCACAGGCGAAGCGTCATTTGTCGACAAAAACACGGTTTGTGTTACTCATCAAGACGGCTCTACCCAAGAAATAAAAGCGAAAACAATTGTTATTGCAACCGGCTCACGCCCATATCGCCCAGCGGATGTTGATTTTAACCATCCGCGCGTATACGACAGCGATACCATTTTATCGCTGAATCACGATCCTAGAAGCATCATAATTTACGGCGCTGGAGTTATAGGTTCAGAATACGCCAGCATATTTAGAGGTTTAGGGGTAAAAGTAGATTTAATTAATACCCGTGATCGCCTTCTAGCCTTTTTAGACAACGAAGTTTCTGATGCTATTAGCTATCATCTGCGTAACAACGGCACTGTTATTCGCAATGGTGAAGAGTACGACTCTATTAGCGCATCAGACGACGGCGTAATCTTAAAAACTCAATCTGGCAAACGCTTTAAAGCTGATTGTTTGTTGTTTGCTAATGGCAGAACTGGTAATACTGACACACTTAACCTCTCAGCTGTTGGCTTAAAATCAGATAGTCGAGGTCAAGTTAAAGTAAATGAGAATTATCAGACAGAAATAGACAATATTTACGCGGTTGGTGATGTTATTGGTTACCCAAGTTTAGCCAGTGCTGCTTATGACCAAGGGCGAATAGCGGCCAACTTTATCACTAAGTCAGGTATTCAATCTAAACTCATTGCGGATATTCCAACTGGCATTTATACCATTCCAGAAATAAGCTCAGTTGGTAAAACAGAACAAGAGCTTACCGCAGCAAAAATTCCTTATGAAGTGGGCAAAGCTCAGTTTAAACATTTAGCTCGTGCGCAAATTGCAAATGCGACAACAGGTGGATTAAAAATACTATTCCACCCAGATACACGTGAAATTTTAGGTATACACTGTTTTGGTGTATCTGCATCTGAGATTATTCATATCGGCCAAGCGATTATGCAACAGCAAGGTGGAGCTAATACAGTAGATTATTTTGTCAATACCACATTTAACTACCCAACTATGGCAGAAGCTTATCGAGTAGCTGCATTAAATGGCTTAAACCGACTTTTTTAAGAAAGGAAAGCAGTGCTATGTACTGCTTTCCACACCCAGAAGAGTTTGAGAAATAAGCTTATTTTAAGGTTACGACTATCACTGAATGCGCAGGCAAGTCAAACGACAACTTGCCGCGCTTGGCTCGCTGACTAAAGTCTTTTGGTTTAACTTCAGCTGGATCAGCAAACGTATTATGCGCATTCATTTTTTTCGCAGTTAATATTTGCCCTTGTGCTTTAGAGAACTTAGTACCCAAAACACTCACATCGACATCCGACTTTTCCGTCGCTGACAAATTAACTAATGCCAATACTGTGTCGCCATCTTGCGTTTTTGCAGCTGTCATAGATACAGCTGGAATGCTGTTGTCGCCCACTTGAATATATTGCATCACTTGTGTGTGCACATCTAACTGTTTTGCATCTTGAAATGGCACGTACATTTTGTATGCATGGTAAGTAGGCGTTAACAACATTTTTTCTTTGTCAGTTAATATCATCGCCTGCAATACATTAACCATTTGTGCAATATTGGTCATATGCACACGCTCGGCATGTTTGTGGAAGATATTAAAGTTAACAGCTGCAACTACGGCATCACGCATGGTATTTTGTTGATATAAAAATCCAGGTTCACGCCCAGGCTCGGCATCATACCAAGTGCCCCATTCATCCACGTAAAAACCGATTTTTTTCTCTGGATCGTTTTTATCTAATACAGCGACATTCTGACTAATAAACTCATCCATTTTTAGCGTATTCAGCATAGTTGAATACCATTCCTTTTCCGGGAAGTTGACCGCTTCACCTTTTTTATCCCATTTATTGGTTGGCAAAGTGTAGTAGTGATAAGAAATTGCATGCATATTGCGTTGGATATTTTTGCTGAGTACATCTGTCCACTCTAAGCCACGCGCATTGCCACTACCGCCGCTTGCTACCATAGTTGGGCGACTGCCATGTGGTGCTTTTAAGAAGGTTGCATAATGATTATACAAATCAGCGTAATACTCTGGGCGCATATGGCCGCCACAACCCCAAGCTTCGTTGCCTATGGTGAAATAGTCCACTTTAAACGGCTGCTCTCGGCCATTTTTGCGTCTTTCATTGGCAAGTGTCGAGTTTTTATCTGAAGTCATATACTCCATCCACTCTGCCATTTCTTGTGGTGTACCTGTACCCAAATTACCATTTACATAAGTTTGTGCACCAAGCATTTCAGCTAATTGGAAAAATTCATGTGTGCCAAATGCATTGGTTTCTTCTACCCCACCCCAATGGGTATTCACTTTTATTGGTCGTTTAGCCGGATCACCAATGCCGTCACGCCAATGGTATTCATCGGCGAAACAGCCACCCGGCCAGCGGATAAGCGGTACTTGTAAATCTTTTAGAGCTTGAATAACATCATTGCGAAAACCATCTGTATTTGCAATTTCAGAATCTTTGCCAACCCAAATCCCTTCATAGATACCATGGCCTAAATGCTCGGCAAACTGACCATATATATTTTTATTTATAGTCACGCCCACTTTGGCTGTATCGACAATAAATTCTGCCTGAGTGTCGGCAAAACTAGCTGGAGAGTGGAGAGTAAACAAAGCCGCACAGACTAAACTTGCGAGCTTGGTTATTTTTGTTGCTTGAGTTTTCATATTATTCCTTTGTTTTTATTGTGAATAACTGTGCTAAACGACAGCTTACTGACTGCTGATAATTTGTCTTACGACTAGCAAAATTTCATAAATGCTAAAGTAAATAACCTAAACTCTGTGCAAATCCCCAGTGAGCTAACTTTGCACAGACCTCGGGTTAATATCATATTATTTTTAAGTGTAGATAAATAAAAAGGGCTACCAGAGCCCTTTTTAAAAATCATCATCTTTTTAAATAACCTGTGTTACGGTTAATTAAACAAACGATTTAACAAATTCAGCAATTTCAGGCTCTTGGCAGTTAGCGAAGAAACACTCTTGGAAGCGTGCACCACCAACAGCTTGTTTGATCAATTCAGGATCAAGTAATTTTAAACCTGCTAAAAAGTCTTTCGACATAGCAGTTTTTACATCATTTAAAATACCGGCATTTTCAACTTGTGACGCTTTGCGCTCTGGTGGATAACCTTGGCCTTTAACGCCAGTAAATGCTTTTTCGAAGATATAACGAATGTTTAACTCAGCGCCCCAACCAAAACCTTTAGCGAATGGTAAAGATAAAGCATTGCCGTTGTTAATTTGTGCAAATAAATATGCATCAGACGGGTCGATACAATAACCACAAGTAACACCAGGGTGTGCATTTAACGACATCAAAGCACCTTGACCCGTACCACAACCAGCCACAATAAAATCAACCGCTTTAGAGTTAATTAATAAACCTGCGATAATACCTAAATGTATGTAAGTTAATCTGTGGTCGTTGTCACCGTCCATACCTACGTTAAAAACTTCGTGGCCTAAATCAGCAGCTACTGAGTTTAGTTGCTCTAATACAATTGGGTTTTTCGCCGCTTGGCTAAACTCGTTCATCAATGCAATTTTCATAATTAGCTCCTCAAATTTGGTGATATGAGTTTATTTCACCATAGTTAAAATCTGTTCAACATTGTTTGGATTTGTCGCTTCAAAAATACTGTGGATATAAGGCTTATGCTCACTTAACCATTTAATAAAATGTTCAAATGCAAATACACCTTCACCCAAAGGTAAATCGCCGGTTTTAATGCCTTGTTCAATGACAAAATCTTTAATATGCACAGCGGCTAGATACGGCGCAAATGCGTCCAAGTCTTTTTCCATTAACTCAATTTGCTTATCAGCTTGCTCTAGAGGAAATAAATTCACCGGGTCGTAAATAATTTTTACGCTAGGTGAATTTACTTGCTCAAGTAACTGCAGCATTTTTTCACGGGTATTGATAATGTGATGATGCGCCACTGGCTCAATGCCTATATCAACGCCATTCAACTCTGCCACTTTACTGAGGCGATAAACCGATTCAACTAGCTCGTCGTATGCATCTTGCTGACTGTTGTTTGGATGAAAACTACAATCAGCATTGCGTGAGCCTGTTTCTGTACCAACTAATGCACAGCCAAAGTCACGTGCATATTCTAAATGGCGTTCAAAACGACGTAACGACAATTCCTTTTCATCTTTGTCTGGATGAATTGGATTGATATAACAACCCAATACTGCAATTTGAATTTGTTGACGGGCAAATGCATCACGTACAGTTTGCGCAAAACCAGCGGTCATTTGGCTACTGGCTTCCGTTAAACAGGGGAATGATTTCATAGGTGCAAGTTGCACGCATGACACGTCAAACTGGCCGATTAATTCAGCAATTTCCGCAGGTGTACCTTGACCATAATCATGTGCACGCACCCCCAAATTAAGTTGTTTAGTAGTTAAATTACTCACGATCACTCCTAAATACCAACAATTGACTTAAGGTGCTCTGCAACTATTTTTGCAGTTAGCTGTGCACCTTTTTTACTGGTGTGCGTATGTTTATCGGCAAACATTTCATCCACTGCTTTTTGCCCTAATGCTTCGTACTCAGTTGAAACTAAACTGTGTAAATCAATAAAATGACTACGGCTTTGGCGAGCCACTTGTTGCGCCCAAGTTGGATAACTATTTTCCGCTCTAGCTATTTTGAGTCCATCCTCTTGCCACTTTTTGCGCGGCACAGGCGAACAAATAATAGGTGTAATACCACGTGCACGCGCTTCACCTATCATTTTGCGTAAATACCAACCATAACTATGCACACGCTCATCTTTGCCAGTTAGCATATTGTTGATATCTTGGTAGGCCTCACTGACACCGCGAATAGTGCCGCGCGCACGCGAATCATCATTTAATGCTGCCGCGTCGTTATGACCAAATTGTAGTAACAAATAGTCACCTGGCTTCATCATATTTAACGCGCGTTGCCAAAAACCACCTGTGATAAATGTACGGCTGCTCAAGCCACCGACAGCGCGGTTAACCAAATTAACTCGGCTAGTATCTACATTTTCGTGAATAAAATCGCCCCAACCCCATTCACCATTAGGCCCATCACCACCACCATTGCGCACGGTCGAATCACCGACCATAAAGATGCTAGTTTGTGATTGGTCAGCAGGGAAAGGCAAACGCAGCCAAGTCCAATCATCCGCGGCAACATTCTGACCTAACTCTGAATATAAGTTGTTGGCTAATCCAGGTCTGACACCTTTTAATCCGGCAACAATAGCCTGCGCATGAATATGCGCACCTTGTGGATTAAAATGCGTATGATCTTTTTCATAAATTTTCTGAACGTCAGTTGCTCCTAAAGCCTCAAGTTTATCTGCCACAGTGTTAGTCACGTCGATAAATGAAGTATTAAGCTGCCAAGCTAACTGATACATCCAATAACCATATTGGCCTGAACCACGTTCAATTCGTTCGTTACGCCATTTGTTGCGCACAGTTAACGACATTAAGATAGGTGTGGCGTTTTTCGCTCTGACATCTGCAACCATTTGGCGAATGTAATGACCAAATGTATACACTCGTTCTTGCTTGTTTGTCAGTATATTGTCGATATCAACAAACTCGTCACCTATGCCTTTTAACGTGCCGCGCGCTCGGCGATCATCATTTACAGGGCTAGCGTCATTATGGCCAAATTGAATAAGCACAAGATCACCCGCTTTTACGTCATCCAGTAGCGCTTGCCACAATCCTTCAGCAATAAATGTACGGGTACTGCGACCACCACGAGCTCGGTTATCGATCTTAACTTTATTAGAGTCGAAATATTGCTGAAATTCGCCACCCCAACCTTGTTGATCTGGTTTGTTGTAACCAGCTGCGGTGGAATCACCGGCAATAAAAATAGTTTGTGGGCTGAGTGTTTCTTTTGCTGCATGTACTGATGCGCAAGCAGCTAAACAGCCAGCTAATACTAACGAACAAAACCTATGCCAAACCAACTTCATCCACAACCTCGCTCAAAATTATTGTTATCTACCTCTGTGTATTCTTGTTCAGATATACAAAGGTTAAAAATCAAAGTGAATAAAATTGATTGTACGTGATTGAATTTGACACATCAATATAAAAGTGAATGGAGTGTTAAAAGAATTTTAACTGGAATTGCAAAAATGCTATTAACTAAGGTTGAGCCTGTTTACTTCGATGAAGGCTTGGTAGCTCAACCGGCTGACTGATGGTAATTTTATCGATAATCGCACAGCTGTTATGCACAAATAAATAGTTGTAAAATTCAACCACGCTCGAACTTGAAGCTTGCAGTTGGTCTTTGTCAATGATACCTAAGTGCATATTATCTAAGGTATCATGTCGTGCTAGCGCATATTCAACACGACCTTTAGCCAGCAATTTTATCGCAGTTTCAAAAGAAAATACCTCAACAATAATTAATCCATTATCCAATAAATACTGTTTAATACTGCTGCCTTTATAATCACGCATCACAGCAATGGTCGAACCTTTTAATTCAGACAAAGCTTGCCATGAAAAATCGCTTACTTGGCGTTTGCGATACAGTATCAACTTTACCTTATCGTCGTTTAGCAGATAAGTTTGAAAGTGCTTTGCATTAATAGGTGGGATAAAACTTAAACACCAATCTGATTGCTCTAAGTGCAATCTAGCTCTGGGCAGCGGCATATAACTAACAGCCAATTTATAATTGGATAAATTATTTTTGGCTAAAAAACTTTGTAGCAGTGACTGCCGCCGAATATTATCTTCTATTGGCTGATATTCAGTTATCGTGCTAGTTTCCACTAAGTCAATTAAACCCAATGTATCGGCCTCAGCCGCTGGTACATTGGCTCCACTTAGATATAAAGCGCAAGTAACAAATACTTTGCTAACAGCAGATGTAAATACAGTCAAAAAATATTCAACTTGTGCAAACAAAATAACATTCCATATATTCAAAGCTGGCGTTTAACTATGGTTAAGGCGCAAAGCACTTAACCATTTAGTGGAGTAGATGTTTTAGTATAGACGTTAATTTCCGTCCAACTAACACCGCCTTCGGCTTGTTAAACTCAAAGCTGATATGGTACTTGTTGATCGTTTGCAAACACAGCTAATTGATCTAATACGATATTCGAATGATTAAAATATATTCGGATTGTTTGTTTACCAGCCTTTTTCACATCAAAAGGTAAAGTCACTGGGTGGTAATTACGTAATACGTCTTGTTTCCACTGTTCGCTTCGCCCTTTGGTATTGATATAAACCTCACCCAAAGGTCGGCCATTTGCTTCAACAGAAATTTGATGGTTAAAGTCATTCGCGTGTATAGGTAAAAAGCGCAAGTGCACTTTGTGCAAACCTGTAGTGGCCAGTTCAACTTGATACTCAATCCAAGCTTGCTGTTGCGCAAAAGTTTCAGCGGTAAACGGCGCTAAGGTCATAGCTTGCTGACTGAAACCCAGCTGGGAAATTTGCTGCCAAGCATAAGGTTTGGGTGCAGATGTTTGGCTAAACTCCCCTGCTTGTTTTAAAACCAAAGGTGTTTGATTTGTCCAGTTGTAAGTTGATTGCACACTTGTATCAATCGCTTGTACAGGTTTAAACACTGGCTGACTGCGTGGTGAGTCGTGCATAAAATGCTGCCATTTGCCATTCGACAAACTGTTGTAATACTGAGTTAACAGCTTAATTTGCGTATGGGCATCTTCCGCTTGCTGCATATACACATCAGCCTGCTGGCTATTCGGAGTTAACGCAGCCAAATGACGATAAATAAACTTAGCATTTAACCAATAAGCGCCTTTTATTGGATATTCTACCAATTGAAAATACGCAGAGCTTTTATCTATAGGTTTATGTTTGTCGACCGCCGCTAGCATATTTTGGTAAGCAGCTAAACGTTCGCGTAATGTATCTAAATTAAATTCAGTTAAATGAGTTTGTGTCGTGGGTTCGGTTTGACTCCAGCCCATAAATTCTGGTCGGCGGATAAATGCCAGTTGGTAAAACTGATTAAAAACTTCAGTTAATTGCTCTGCTACGGCTAAACCGAACTCGCGTGTTAACCAATTATATTTATGTTTTGAGATTGAGTTGGCTGCAATACTATTTATATCCCAAGCTAAATCTAAAAAGAACTCGGTATTGTATTCCGCCGGTTTAATATCACCGACATTTGCGATCCAAATTTTGTTCGCACCGTTTGCATAAGCGCGTGACATTTCATACCAAATCAACCCAGGCTGAGTAGTGCTTAACCATAAATAATCGTGTGGTCGTCCCCAATAACTTAAATGGTAATAAACCCCACTGCCACCAATACGCTGCTGTTCTTGTTTTGAACTCAAGCGGCGAATATAACCATAATTATCATCAGGCCATACTAGCGTGACATCTTCCGGTACTTTCAGTCCAAGGTTGTATAAAGCTAGTACCTCTTTGTACGGAATAAACATCTGTGGAATTGTCTTAGCATCTTGCTTAAAGTGCTGCGTTAACATAGCTCTTTGGTCGTCCAGTACTTGCGCCAGTATATCTAAACTATCTTGTTGTGATTTAGCACCCAACATTTTGCTATCGTGAATGCCACGCATGCCTATGGTAAACAAAGGTAAATCTAGTTGATTATCTAGCTGTTCAACTCGCTGTTGCCAATACTTTTTTACCTGTTGGCGATTATTTACATAGTTATAATCGCCCATAGTATTTTTGTCCCACTCATCAACATTGTTGCGCAGCATAGGCTCTGCATGCGAGCTGCCAACAAATATGTGGTATTGACGCGCCATTTGTTGATTGGCTGGATTGCGGAAAAACGCTTGTGTGCCCGGGTGCATGGCTGGCCAAATTGTATTGGCTTTTAACCGCAGTAACAGTTCGAATATTTTTTGATAAGTTTTTCCGCCAATGTTTTGCTGCTTAGCGTCAAAGTTTTTTGCAGCCCAAGGCAACAAACTCCAATCTTCGTCATTTAAAAAGATCCCGCGATATTGCACACTCGGTTGATGAATTTTGCCGTTTTCAATATTGGTTGAAACAATATCCACCTGCTCAGGTGTTGCGTCTGCCCACCAAATCCACGGCGAAATACCTAAGCGCTCAGCCAATTCAAAAACACCATAAACAGTGCCACGCACATCACTACCGACTATATACAAGCTTTGTGCTTGTGCGCTATACACAAAACTTTCCCACGCTTGTTGCTGCGGTAAGTTAATTGGCAAATCAGTGTTTAACTGCTTGGTTTGGCCGATAAAAATGCTTTGTTGTGCAGAGTTTTGTGGCCGCTTGTAATCACCCACTGACCAAGTTTTTAGTTCAACCTTTACCGCTAGACGACTGTGTAAATCTTTAGCAAGGGTTTCACTTGCCCATTTAACCAGTGGATCAGAGCCTTGTGCTAGCATAAGTACAATAGGCTTATCATTGGTTAAGGTATAAGTTTGATTATTGCTTACAGCGGCAATAGCCAGTTGTAAACTGCTGCTCAACAGCAGTGTATAAACCACAATTGCCTTGGTTAGTTGGATGATGTTCATAACTATCTACTGAGCTGCAAAATGCTGTTTAAGTTTATTTAACTCAGCCTGACTGACAGGTAATACAGTGCCGTGACGGCTGCCTTTGGGCATATTTAATTGCTCAGAAACAAGTTGCCACTTATTAAAATCTTGCGTGCGCATCATGCCGTACTTTTTGTTGGTGTATTCGTCATAAATTACATAGTACCAATCATCTTTTTTAAACATGCTTGGGCCTTCAACCCAAACACCTTCAGGCGTAAATGCTTTGTCTTCGACCTGCCAAGGTCCTAGTATATTTTTACTGGTGGCGACACGTAAATTTTTCGCCGGCGGATAACGCGTTTCGTCTTTTAAGATCATCACATAATGATCTTGGTAAGCGATGATGCTTGAATCGATGATATTAAAATCTGGCTGAACCAATAAAAAAGGCTCTGAGTATTCTTTGAAGTTTTTGGTAGTGACCGCATACATACGGTGATCCCAACCTTTGTCTGCCTGTTTCTCTGTTTCTGGATATGATCCAGGAATGGTCGACGCCCAGAAAATCACATACTGTTCAGTTGCCGGATCCCAAATAATTTCTGGTGCCCAAGCATTTTTAGCAGTTGGATATTTTTGCATGGTTGGAACAAAAACTTGCTCGCTCCAGTTGATTAAATCCGCACTATGGGCAACGCCTATGCCGCCATCTTCCCAGCTTGATGTCCATACCATATGAAACTGACCATCTGGACCTTTGATAATGCACGGATCGCGCATTAATTTACCACCCACTGTAGGCGCTAAAATGCTCTTGTCTTGATTGAGTGCGTGCCAATTTTTACCATCTTCACTATATGCTAGGTGCAAACCATCTTGGCCATTTTTCCGAAAAGAGCTAAACACCCAAGCTTGCGCTTCTTCAACTGTTGCAGTGGTATTTGTAGTTGAATCTTGTTGCACTGAACACGCCGAAGTTAACCAAGTAATACCTAAAGCGACTAAGCTATGTTTAATTATATTGAATTTTTTTACCACGTCCTTCACCTTTTACCGAAGTTACAAACAATCAATTTCAATCACAATTAAAACACAGTCAATCAAAAAATCAATTTTATTTAACAAATTTTACATTGATGCTAACTAGAGAAATCTCTCAGGCACAGCCCATCCTGAGGGCTATGCTTGGATTTCTATAAGCAGACCGTACAAATCGTGGATGATTTGTCTCGAGCGCCCATGGATGGGTTCACAGCGTGTCTGCGTTAGAAAGCCAAGCAGAACTTCGCCCCTCTTTTGTGAAGTTTTGCCCGAAACACACCCATATACCTTATTCACATCAGTGTTGTTGCATGGTTTTAATCAAGAGTAGTTGCACTTAAAAAGCGACATAAATGTGTCCAGTGAGGCGATTCGAAAGCTAATTTTATAAAACTTCAAAAGATAGGATATCTTTTGGGAGCGGCCAGGGATTGGCGGACAGCGTTTTTATAAAATTAAGCTTCGAATTGGCTCGCAATTGCACTTAACATGCAGCGCCTCCTTCCCATATAGCCAGAATAGCGTGCAAGTGTCATATGGTAAGTGAGAAAAGAAAAAGAGGTAAAGCGGGAAAGCGGCCGCTTTACCTACCCAAGGCATGGTCTCATACTGGGGTAAAGGTTAGAAACTTATTAACTGCAATGTTGTTTAAAAACTTCAGCATCAACGATCGCACCGGGTTGTCCAACAACAAAACGGGCGACATCAGCCGCAGCAACAACAGCTTCCTGCATCGAATAATCTTTAAGGCGCTTCGCCACATATACACCAGCGAACGAGTCGCCGGCGGCTGTGCTATCAACTTGTACTTCAGCTGGCGTGAAAGGCAAATGACAAGCTAACTGATTGGTTTGGTAAACATACATACCAGCCAAACCACACTTAATTACCTGCTCTTGAACACCTAAGCTAGTTAAATAAACTTGCACTTGCTGCTGGTTTTCATGGCCAAAAATGTCTTTGTGATCATCCAGCCCAGGCAAAGCAATATCAGTCAGTTGATAGAATTTTTCATAATATTCTTGTGCTTCAGCCAAACTTTCCCACAAAGCAGGTCGGTAGTTAGGATCAAACACAACAATGCCACCCTGTTTGCGATATTCAGCCAAATAGGTTAATAATTTTTCTCTGTCTGCTGTATCTAAAATAGCGACCGAAATACCAGACAAATACACAGCTGAATATTGGCTAAATAACTCAACAAAGTTGATATCTTGTTTAAACAGCGAGCGCGCGGCAGACTGATTGCGCCAGTAAGAAAAACTGCGCTCACCTGCTGCGTCTATGTGGATCATGTACAAACCCATGCGGAGTTTGTCTAATTGAATAACGTGAGACGCGCCAATGTGTTCGGCTAATAACTCTTGGACAAATTGTTGGCTGCTAGTGTCTTGGCCAACCGCAGTGCAATAATCTACTTGTAAGCTAGGTTCAATGCGTTTGGCATACACAGCAGTATTGTAGGTATCGCCGGCAAAACCTTGTTGATACATCTTGTCTTCAACATGGCGAAATTCCAACATACATTCGCCAACTACTAAAACTGAACTCATACACACTCACTTAAAAAAAACATCCATGTAATGAGTCAGACTACGACATGCTATCCTGACTTTCCAACACACACACAAAAAACTGTTATCTAGCTAACCAGCCACCGTCGACTGCTAAAATATGGCCGTTTACATAATCACTTGCTTGGCTAGCTAAGAAAATTGCCGCACCAACTAATTGTTGAGGCTGACCCCATTCACCAGAAGGAATGCGCTTTTTAATTTCACTGTTACGCTCTGGGTTATCACGCAATGCTTGGGTGTTATCTGTGGCGAAATAACCCGGTGCAATTGCGTTCACTTGAATATTATTGATTGCCCATTCGTTAGCAAGTGCTTTAGTTAAACCGGCAATTGCATGTTTACTCGCAGTATAAGCTGGTACTGTGATACCACCTGTATACGACAGCATAGAAGCAATATTAATAATTTTGCCTTCGCCGCGACTTAACATGTTGCGGCCAACAATTTGGCTTAATAAAAAGGCCGAGTTTAAATTAACATCAATTACTTTTTGGAATTCTGCCAACGGAAATTCTGCAGCAGGGTAACGAGCAATAGTGCCACCATTGTTCACTAATACGTCAACTTGGCCATAAACAGCTAATGCATTGTTTGCCATAGCTTCAACTGCTGAGCTGTCAGACAAATCAGCAAACACTTCAACCGCTGAGCCACCTTTGCTTTGGATGATTTCAATTGTTTGTGCACAACCACCTTGGCGAGAAGAAGCACAAATTACTTTAGCGCCCGCTTCAGCAAAACCCACAGCCAAAGCTTGACCAATTCCACGGCTTGCACCTGTAACCAGTACAACTTTGTCCGCTACCGAAAATAATGTTTGTTGCTGCATAACTCACCCACCAGATATCAGGTTATATTACAAGTAAAGTTAAAAATAAAAGCCCGAAGGCTCATATTTTGCTGCATAAGCTAAAAATATTTTAACTAAGCAGCACCAATTAATTGCTGATGACGCAAAATACTGTTTTCTAAATGTGCTTTACTCGCAGCTTTTGCGTAATCTTTATCTTTTAACGAGATGGCTCTTAATATTTGCTCATGCTCTTTTTGAATCACAGCCAAATAATCAGCCGATTGTTGCTGGCTTCGTTGGGTAATAATTTCCCGCGCAGGGATAACACCAGCCCCTATATAATCTATAAATCGAACAAAATAACGATTGCCTGATGCTTCAGCTATCGCTTTGTGAAAATTAAAATCTTCCACTATACCATCTCGCCCTTGGGCGATTGCTTCATCAATTTTGTCATAACAAGTTTGAATATGACTTAACTGCTCTTCAGTTCGCCTTACCGCAGCCATACTGCTCATTTCCACTTCAACTGCCATACGTAACTCTAAAATAAGTATAGCTTCATGAACAGATTCAAACTCTTCCGCTTCAATCGCAAATCCAGCACTGGCAGATTTTTCTGCGACAAATACGCCAACACCTTGTTTGCTTAATAAAATGCCTTCAGCTTTAAGCTGAGCAACAGCTTCACGTACAACACTTCGGCTAACCCCAGCCTGCTCTTCTATATACTTAGACGAAGGTAATTTACTGCCCACAGCATACTTACCTTCTTTAATTTGTTGACGTAACAGATCGGCAAGTTCAGTGGTTAAATTACTGCTTCGACGAATTTTAGCTAAAGCTAGGTTATCCAAGGTGTATCTCTCATATCTTTTATCTGACAACCAGCAATTCTACAATACTTTGCGCCGAGCTCAAATTATTAAGTAAAATTGCATTTGACTAGACCCGTTAAGCCAAATGCAGTTATATGTTGTCATACAAGTTATTTTATAGCAACAACTTTTTAATAATTAATTGCTGGAAATGTTAAGCGACGGATAGCAGGGGGGATAAAACTGCATTGAATACAGCAATCCCCCAAAGGTGTTATTAGCTTCGACTATTGGTCAGCAATCAGAACTTGAATGCCATATTGAGTGTACTTTTCAATAATTGCAGGATCTGCACCGCTGTCAGTAATTAACACATCAACTTCTTCTAACGAACAGAAGATAAAACTACTGCGTTTTTCAAGTTTCGAGCTATCAGCCAAAATGATCAGTTTTTCCGCCTGACGACGCAGTTTTTGCTCAGAACGAATAAGCAAAGCATCTGATTCTGTAACACCAAATTCGCTAATACCAGGTGTACCCATAAACATTTTGCTTGCGCTATAGTGCTGAGTTGTATCGTTTTCATAAGCACTTAAGATAATGCCTTGTTTGCGATAAATTTCACCACCAGGCATAGATATTTGATTAGTGCTGCGCTCTGCTAATTCTTGGGCCAATACAAACGAATTGGTTAAAATATTCAAATTGCGGCTTTGTAAGAACTCACCCATCATGTAAGTTGAACTACCACCATTAATAATGACAGATTCACCTTCTTCACATAACTCAGCGGCTTTACGAGCAATAGCGCGTTTAACATCAGCTTTGGTTTCTTTAGATACCCAAAATGCATCACCCGCAATGTGTTTTAAACTAGAGCCTTTATTACCTTTATCCATAGCTTGTGCACCACCATGCACACGCACTAGTTTGTTTTGCTTGTCGAGTTTAACCAGATCACGACGAATAGTCGCCTCTGAGCTTTTTAGCATTTGAGTTAATTCAGCTACTGTTGCAAATCTTTTTTCATCCAAAATATCTAACAATAACTGTTGTCTTTGAATTTCTAACATATGTTTTCCGGGTCTGTTGTTGTATGTAATTTGTGGTGTAACCATGCAATTCCCTCTGTTCTAGTTAACTTGGCTGTACGCTTAACCACCAGTACATAGGGCTTGAATAGTAAACGCGTTACAATCTGTATAATTTATATACTAACATTGTAGCAACTATTGCTAACTAAAATATTCATTTAACGTCAACTTCGCTTTTATTCTCTCACAAAGTATTTACACTCGCAAATTTTATGCCACTGGTATGACGATTCATAATTAATTCAAATTAGGAAAATATTTACCCTTTTACTGTAAAGCTATCCCACCATAGCGCCGCTCAAAATAGTATTACTATTGGCCTCAGCGGATTTAAGTAAAATTAATTTTACATCTACTTTTTTGTAACAATTGTATTAAGCATAGCTATTTTTTTGTAAATAGAAATTGCGAGCAGAAAAAAAGCGTGATAAATTTAGTCACTTTCAATCACAATCAATCAAATATATTCTTTATAGAAAGATTGAAGATAGCCTAATTTTCGAGCGAACCGCTAGTGTTCGCTTATAAAACAAGCAGTTAAAAATCGAGCATGTCAATGTGTGTTCGAGCATACAAAATAAACATCCTCTCAATTTAGGAGTAGGCAAAATGACAAACAAGACTAAACACATTCAACCAGGTGTTGTAACTGGCGAGCAAGTACAAGAAATATTCGCTGACGCCAAAGCAAATAAATACGCTTTGCCAGCCGTTAATGTAATTGGTAGTCACTCAGTCAATGCAGCTTTAGCAACCGCACACAAGGTCGGTTCACCGATAATCATTCAGCTATCAAATGGTGGCGCCAGTTTCTTTGCTGGTAAACACGCACCCGTTACCGGCCAACAAGCTGCTATTGTTGGTGGTATCGCCGCCGCTCATTATGTGCAACAAATGAGTAAGGTTTACCAAGTACCAGTGATCTTACATACAGATCACGCCGCACGAAAACTACTGCCTTGGATTGATGGTTTATTGGATGCGTCTGAAGCCTACTTTAACGATACCGGCAAACCGCTATTTAGCAGCCATATGATAGATTTGTCTGAAGAATCACTCAGCGACAACATAGATACCTGTGCTGGTTATTTAGAGCGCATGGCAAAAATGGGCATGACGTTAGAAATCGAATTAGGTTGTACTGGCGGTGAAGAAGATGGCGTAGACAACAGCCATTTAGATAAATCAGCTTTGTACACTCGCCCAGAAGATGTTGCTTATGCTTACGAGACACTGAATAAAATAAGCAGCCAATTTACCATTGCGGCGTCTTTTGGCAATGTACACGGCGTGTATAACCCAGGCAATGTGCAACTAACCCCAAGCATACTGCGTGACTCGCAGTCATATGTATCTGATAAATATTCACTTGCGCACAACGCGCTAGATTTCGTTTTCCACGGTGGCTCAGGTTCATCGCTCGAAGAAATTCGTGAAGCTATTGAGTATGGCGTGATCAAAATGAACATAGATACAGATACACAGTGGGCATTTTGGCAAGGTATTTTAAATTATTACCAAGAAAAATCTGGTTATTTACAGAGCCAATTAGGCAATCCAGATGGTGCGGATAAACCAAATAAAAAGTTCTACGATCCAAGAGTTTGGGTGGCCAAAGCGGAAAACAGTATGACAGAGCGCCTAGAAAAATCTTTCCAAGATTTAAACTGTGTTGCTAGATATAGAGGCGAATAATGCAAACAATCGAACATCAACTCAATCAAATGCAGGTTGATCTGCAATTGCAAAGCGTGATTTTATCTGTATTGGCGGCAACTAAAGACATAGCCTTTAAAGTCAGTCAAGGTGCTTTATCTGGCGTACTAGGTGCGACCGACAATGAAAATGTCCAAGGTGAAACACAAAAAAAGCTCGATGTAATAGCCAACCAGCTGTTGTTAGATGAGCTGGTTAAAAACCCGTATGTACGTGCAGTTGCATCGGAAGAAGAAGACTTACCTGTTGCCTGTACCGCCCAAGCGCCCTTTTTAGTCGCATTTGATCCACTAGATGGTAGCTCAAATATAGATATTAACGGCCAAATTGGCACTATATTTACTATATTGCCAGCAGCAGAACACAGCGGTAGCCACCAGCCACAAGCGCTGGAGAAAGAATATTACCAAGCCGGTCGCAACCAATTATGTGCAGGTTATGTGTTATATGGTCCCTCTGCTACTTTGGTTATCGCTCTGCAAGGGCAAATTCACGAATTCACCTTAGATAGAATCAAATGGGAATACTGTTTAACTAAAAGTGATTTGCGCCTGCCTGCTGACACAAAAGAGTTTTCAGCCAATATGTCTAACTTCTTTTATTGGTCAGAGCATTTTCAAAATTATGTGCGCAGTGTTATTCGTCCAAATGAAAAAGACAGTAAATTCAACATGCGTTGGAACGGTGCTATGGTTGGCGATGTGCACAGAATTATCAGCCGCGGTGGTATTTTTATCTTCCCGTCAGACAATAAAAATCCAAAACAACCGGCTAAACTCCGCGTATTGTACGAAGCTTTTCCAATGGCGTTTTTAATCGAACAAGCCGGCGGTAAAGCCTTTAGCGAAACCGGCCCTATTATGGACATAGCTTTAAACGAACTACACCAAAGAACACCGGTTATTTTAGGTGATGGTGGTTTAGTTAAAGATTGTTTGAATTAAGTCCTGAGTTATCTATTTAATTCGGAGCGCTTCTGCGCTCCCTTTTCAACAACTGCTAGTTTGCTCGCAGTCCGTTTCCAGAGCAAAGCATTAAAGAATTGCCCTAACCTCCAACGACATCAAAATCAAACATCATCGACAAACCTCTATGTATTTCAAGAATAGTCCATTCAGTCACATAGATTAATCCGTGAACATAACGCTGAAACAGACACCTAGAACTAGCTTGTACAGGATCAATAGCATATTTATGCAGTAGAGTCTGGCTATAATAAAATCTAACTTAAGGTAACGTGCGGGGAAATTGATGTGCTTTTTTGGACATAAAAAAAGCACCTTGCGGTGCTTTTTTCACAATAGCTAACATACACTTACATTTTGTAAGTAAAACCAACAGAGAATACTCTACCAGACCATTGCAAGTCGTTAATACGGCCAACACCAGCGTGTTCAACCTGTGCCACTTTACCTAAATTTCGTCCATCGACATAGAATTTCAAATTATCATTAAATCTATAGGTAATTTTACCATCTAAGTAGCCAGCCCCTTCAATAAAAACAGGGGTATCATTAAACACTTTTGCATAATATTCATCGCGGTAGTTATAGGTAAGTTTGATACTCCATTGCTCATCTTCATAAAACCCCTCTACGTTATAAGAATTTTCTGATTGACCTCTTAATGGTAATAACTCGCCCGTTAAAGGATTAATATCTTCTACATTAGAAGCCGTAATATAAGTGTAGTTGGCCTTAGCACCAGTATTTTTTAAGAAGCCAGGTAAAAACGTGAAAAAAGTGGAAGCTTGAAGTTCTATACCTTTTGTCGTTATACCTTGCTTGTTAGTCTGTTGCCTAACATCCCATTTTCGACCATCATTAAAGAAGTCAATATCTTCATGCCATTCTTTACCAAAAATATAGCTAGTAATATCTTTAACAAAGTAAGCACCAGATACGATAGAAGTTTCGTCAGGGTACCAAGTTAACGCAAATTCATATTGATTAGCTCGGTACGGGTCTAAATCAGGATTACCAACATCACATGTATTGGCGGTTTGGAAAGTCACAGCTTTCGGGTAATCATGAATAGTACAGGTACCACTTATATTTAAGTCTGTAATTTGTGGTCGAGCCATTACTTTTGCAGCACCTAAGTAGGCTTCAAATCCATCTAATATTTGTAGCGTCAAGTTTACACTTGGCAATACATCGATAAAGTCTTCTTTGATAATACCTCGCCCATTCACCCAGCGAGAATCAGTTCTATCCTCCATACCATCAGCATCTTCACTGCCTTCAGGATGAATTCGGTTTCCATCCGCATCTAACTTAGGAGTACCATCAGCATTTTGCTCAAACTCTTCAACAAGCACGCGAACAAAACTATCACCTTCCGACTCAGTTTGGGTTCTAGCTACACGAACACCAGCATTGCCCTTCAAAGTCATGTCGCCAATATACGTCTCAAAATCAGCCTGAATATAACCTGATTGTGTTTTAACATTAATACTATACAAACTATTGTTAGGCGGTAAATTATCGCGAGCGGATACCGCTGAATCATAACCACTTCGTTCCAACAGCGCATCTAAATAGGCTTCAGTATCAACAGCCATATAACTTTCAATAATATTTACATCAAGGTCATAATCGCGCATGTACTTATCAGTGGCAAAACGGTTATTTAGTAGCACATATTCGTGGTCATCTTGAGTCCAAATTTTTTCAACTCCATTGGCATCATAGTATTTATTACCAACAGATTGAATCAAGTTATAGCTCCAAGCATTGTTACTGAAGCGTTGATCAGTCGCGATAAAACCTGCTCTGTATATAGTAAATAAATCTGAATCTGGGATATAAGAAACATCTAACTTAACGATATTCTCAGATGCATCGCTTTGACTCGGCGCATATTTAAACCTGTCATAATCTGAGTACTGAGTTCCGTCATTATAATGAAATGGCGTATAAACATCATATGGGTCATCTTTATTAACAACAAAAGCGTCTGTGAAATCTATGTCTGGCACGCCATCTACTTGTTCTATAACTATACCACCAACATTATATTGCGCTGTTTGCGTATCTCTTTGATCTATGTCTTCAAATGTTGTCGAACGTGCAATATAACCTTCAACCTTAAAGGCTCCACTATTATAATTGAACCCAGCTCTCATCATGGTACGTTCTTGATCCCAATCAAAGTTTAACGTACGGTTACGTACAGTAGCACCTATAAAATCGCCGTTATCTGGGTTAACACCTGTTGTAACCAATTTATGCACGTTTTTGTTTTCTGTTACGTGTTCAGGCTCCGCATAAAAACCCCATTTGCTGATTTCAACATGAAAATTCCTATCGGTTGCAACCTTGTTTCTACTACTGTCGGTGTACGATAAATCAAATGAAAGCTCATCTGATACTTTATACTGCGCTTCTATATTAGCCGACAAACGTTTTTCTTGACGTCCCCAAATACTGTACCTTGGAGTTGTTGGGCTATATTCATTCCACTGTGCTAGACAAACATTTCGATCAGCAAGGCTAAATTTGTAATCTGTAGAGTCGGCGATTTTCTCATTACACTGCTCTTGAGATGTATAATCAGCCCATTCATGGTGAACAACCGTTTTATCTGGTGAACCATCGATATCTCTGAAGCGCTCCCACCCAGTATTCCTGAGTGCATGGAACATTTGATGCTGGTCTGATCCAGTAATATTAAGTAAAAATCCTAAGCTATCTGAAGCTTTGTATACGCCAGTAAAATTAAATTTTGGCATATAGTCGCCAATAACTGTGTTGTATTGAGTCTCAGCATTAAATTGCATAAAATTATCTGTAAACTCATTTGGTTTGCGAGTGTTGATATGAATGGTACCACCGACCCCACCTTCAGTTAAACGAGCTTCAGATCCCTTATATACGTCGATTGATTTTACTAACTCAGATGCCATATCACGAAAATCAACACTGCGGTCACCACCACTACCCATGGCAGTATTACCATTCAATTCAACTCGAACTAAATGAGATTCCACACCCCGAACGCTTACTTTTGCACCTTCCCCCATATCACGTTCTAACTGGACACCAGAGATACGTTGTAACGCTTCGGCCACGTTTTTGTCAGGAAATTCACCTATATCTTCAGCAACAATCGAGTCCATCATAGTACCAGCATTCTTTTTACGGTCTAACGCGCTTAATTGACTATAACGAATACCTGACACTTGTACCTCTTCCATGTCTTCGTCTTTTTCTGCTAGTTGTTCTTCTACTTGTGCTTGAACCTGTTCTTCTGCTGCAAATGCATTCGCCCCTGAAAATGCACTTAGTGTTGCCCCTGCAAATAAAATAGACGCGATACGAGTCGCCAAAGAGTTGCGCTTAAACTGCGGAATAGACGATTCAGTGCTGCCTGTTTTTCTAGACTGATTGTAGTTATTCATTATCAAATCCTGCGTTAATTTGTTAGTAGGTGAAGATTTTGTTAAATACAAAATTTTTTTAACAATAGCGATAGTATAACCAAAATAAATCAATTTCAACAAATATCAAACAAAAAAAGCATTAACAATCACCCTCAATCACACCGTGCTTATTATTTAGTTCAATAATCAATCAAAAATATGTAGCTACACTACCAAATGTTAACAAATAGACGCAAATTATAATCGCACTTGATTTGACTGACCTATACAACAACAAAAACAAATACAGGTTAATAACCATATAAATACATAAGCATCACTTAAACTACAAAAAATACAACATTGGTGGGCGCCAAGCCTATATTATTATTAAAAAGTTTAAATTTTCATTTAATGTTAAATAAAGATTAAAAAAAACTGGATATGTGATTGTTAGTGATTTATTATGACCGTCGTTGGTGTTATTTTGGTTTAATAAAAAGACAATCAATCAATCTTGTAAGCACTAATTATAAAAGAACAGGGTAATTTGATGTAGCTAACTTGTTAATTCTACATCAACTTCTTAAAATCATTTTCGGAGACCGCATAATGAAAAAAGACGGAAGGTATCTCAAAGACAAGAATCATATCTTTGCAAAAGCTTTGGTGCCATTGGCATTAACCACAGTGCTGATGGGTTGTGATGAAAGCTATACACCAGCAGAACCACATACAGCGGCACCACTAGCAGATGCAGAGCGTGACCTAAGCGGCAACTCAAATGTTGAGTATTTAGACCGCGGTTTAATCGTTATACCAGGCCAAGAGGACGGAAACATAATCAGTTGGCGTATGTCTGGTCTAGATGAACAACGAATTATCTTTAAAGTTTATAAAAATGGGGAATTTTTTAGAACAGTTCGTCCAAAAGAACCAACCTTCTTAGAAGACTCGAATGGCTTACCAACAGACACTTACCAGGTAATTGCATTAGTAGATGATGTAGAAAAAGATGCTTCTAAAGTAGTTAAGGCGCAAGAAAAACCTTATTTAGCCATTCCGCTCAATACTCCAGACAGTGATTTTGTTGATGGTGTTGAATATTTCTACACTGCTAACGACGCATCAGCGGCGGACTTAACCGGTGATGGCCAGTACGAATTAATTGTAAAATGGGAACCAAGTAATTCAAAAGATAATTCGCAAGCAGGTAAAACAGGAAATGTTTTATTAGATGCTTATACAATGGAAGGCGAATTATTGTGGCGCATTAACTTAGGCCAAAATATTCGTGCCGGTGCCCACTATACTCAGTTTATGGCATTTGACTTCAACCAAGATGGTCGGGCGGAAGTTGCAGTAAAAACAGCTGAAGGCACAAAAGATGCTCAAGGCAACTTTGTTTGTTCAAGCACAGTTGTTTGTGACAATGAAGCTGACCATAGAAATGACGGTGGTTACGTTTTATCTGGGCCTGAATTTTTAACTATGTTCGATGGTTTATCAGGTGAAGCGCTAGATACAATTGACTATGTGCCTGAGCGTGGCAATGTTCAAGATTGGGGTGATGGTTACGGCAACCGTGTTGACCGTTTCTTAGCAGGTGTCGCTTATCTTGATGGCAAAAAACCGAGTCTAGTTATGTCGCGCGGTTATTACACCAGAGCAGTTGTTGCCTCGTATGATTTTGTCGATAATAAATTTGTCCAAAAGTGGGTCTATGACTCAGATTTAGATGACTCTGCCGCGACCTTAGCTGGCCAAGGTGCTCATAGTTTAAGCATCGCAGATGTTGATTCTGATGGCGCAGATGAAATTATCTTCGGAGCAGCAACACTCGACAATGACGGTTCGTTGTTATACTCAACAGAACTCGGTCATGGTGATGCACTGCACGTAGCAGACATCATTCCAGATCGCCCAGGCTTAGAAGTTTTCATGGTGCACGAATGCCCGAGCTGTTATACCAAAGATGGTGTTGAATACGGTTCAGAAATTCATGACGCAGCAACAGGCACAATCATTCATTACCAATCAGGAGAAGGAACAGATGTTGGCCGTGGTGTTACCGGTGATATAGATCCTAACTATCCAGGTATGGAAAGCTGGGGGTCTCGGGGTGGTTTAATGGCTGCTGACGGCACTATTATCACAGATGTAAAACCTGCGATGAACTTCATGGTTTGGTGGGATGACGATTTATCTCGTGAAATTTTAGATGGTTCAACCATTACAAAATGGAATGCCGAAGATAAACTCGTTGAAAAAACACCTCTATTTGACGCATTAACTGTTAGAAATGGTTCGGGTGTATCAAACAATGGTACCAAAGCAACACCAGCTCTGTCAGGCGATATAATTGGTGACTGGCGTGAAGAAGTAGTTATGGCTAACGAAGATAGCAGCAGACTACTAATATACACAACAAACTATCCGACAGAAGTTCGTTTACCAACTTTAATGCATGACCGTCAATATAGAACGGCGATTGCTTGGCAAAATACAGCTTACAACCAACCCCCGCATCCAAGTTTCTATTTGGGTACAGATATGAAGTTGTATCAACACGAACTTGCAGAACTTCCTCAGTACAAAACAACTGGTGTAGCCATGCAAGGTGCTGACAAGATTGTCGCACAAGGTAACAACAACAATGTTATTGTAAAAGTGTACTCAAGCTCTGACTCTACTGGAACGCCTGAGATATTCCGCAGTGAAACTAACGATGCATCAACTCGTACTAGTGTTGGTATGTTAGCTGAAGGTTCAAATACCTTTGTTGACACAACAGCAGTGCCAGACAAAACCTATTACTATTGGGTTGAAGGTTATGATATGTCATCTATGGCACGCATGACGTCAACGCTAATTCCTAGAGTTGAAGCTGCAAGTTCGAACAATTATGTTGATTTGACTTGGGTCACTAAACTGCAGTTAAGCGATATTAAAATTTATCGTGCTGAAACAACTGACATGGGAGTGATTCCAGCAAAACCAGATGCACATTATGCGATGGTTAATCCAAGAGCTAGAACTTGGACTGATGAGAATACTACTGACGGTACTAAATACTACTATTGGGTAGAGTTAACAACGACAGATGGTAATGTAGCGGTTGCAGATCCTGTATTTGCTGAAAACCTGATAGCGATGGAAACAAACCTTGATTACACCTATCAAGACAGTGTTATGACCATTTGCTGGGATTTGAAAAACTTCCCAACTGTAAACTGGTCTCAGCTTTACAGAAATGATCAAAACCAAGCAGCAGGCCGAGTTAAAATACATGACTTAACAGCAGATACATTGTATCAAGGCTGTACTGTGGATGCAGTAACTCCGGTTGAAGGGGCAAGCTACTGGTATATGTTTAAATATAATACAGCAGAAGGCACTCCAACCTCAGAAATTGTTGGTCCATTTATTCCAGGTCCAAGCTCAACATCACTTGTAGCTACTGCAGATGCAGTATTACAAACGATTAATCTTGAATGGAACTTACGTAATTTTGGTCAATCAATTAAAAACGTAGATTTATACCGCGGTACTAGCGTAAACATGGAAAACAAAACACTTGTTCGTTCAAACGTACGTGCTATTGACGGTCGTTTAAGAGATATAGGTGGTGATGCTGGCTTTACTGATGGCGCTAGATATTGGTACGCTTTTGAGATCACTTTAGCTGACGATTCAGTAGTAACTACTACTGCCGAGGGTAACGTGTTATTCGAATTACCAAAACCTGAATCCAACTTAATTACTCGTTTAGAGGATGGTGGTATACGTATAGATTGGAACTTAAAGAACTATAATGGTGTATTTAGTTCAATCGAGATTTTACGTAACACGCAAGCTTCAGTAGACGATGCAATTGTAATTGTATCAGAGGGTATTGAAGGCAAAGGCGCATATGCTGATTACCAAGGATTAGTCGAAACACTAGAGTATTGGTATATGATGCGCGTTACCCTAGACGATGGTACAGTCATCGTTGACGACCCAACCACTGGTATTCAATACTTTGCTAATCCAACTGCAACAGCCGTAACCATTGAAGAAAATGAAGATGGATATTGTGAAATCACTGGCGTAATTGAATCTAACTGGGTTGGTTATGAAGGCGAAGGTTTCTCAAATACTGATAACGCTGAAGGCATGTACGTTAGCTACAAAGTAAACGTACAAGAAGACGGTACCTACAGATTCATCCTACGCTATGCTAATGGCTCTGGTGACAACCGTTTTGCCAACGTAGATATCAATAACAGTAGCAGTGCATTCTCTATTGATATGGAGCCTACAGGCACTTGGGATACCTGGGCTGAAAGCTTTGCATCGTTCGACTTATTGCAAGGTGATACTGAAATTAAGCTTAAAGCCGGTATGGGCGGTGGTTTAGCTAACTTAGATAGCCTAACCATAGATAACTTAACTGGTAGTAAAGCGCCAGTAGCTATCGCTTGTGCACCCTAGCATGAGCAATGTAATTAAGTTATAACGCTTGAACTTAAGGCACGGAACTAAGTTCCGTGCCTTTTTACTATTTGGAATTTGTATAATGTTATATAGGTTAGTTTTTGCAATAGTGTTTTTATTTGGCAGTTTTACAACAGCTGCACATGATGTATTTTCAGGTGAAGCTAAAGCTGTGATAACAGAGAATAAGCAACTTACACTTGAACTTAATTTGGCTGCAGTTTCTGTTGAAGCGTTTTTGCAAGACTTTCCACACAGAAATAACCGACTAACCCCAGAAAATTTACCCAAAGTTCGCGGACATCTACTGAAGAAAGCCAGTGATTTCTTTTTAATCACGCTAGATAATAGGCAAATAAATCCAAACAATATCGATTTTAAAGTATTCCCCAATGAAGACGCTGTTAAATTCTACTTTGAATATCCTGGGCCTTTTATTGGCAACCTAAGCGTTTTTAGCAAATTTATCGAACAAACAAACCAAGAATACAAACTCACCTTCACTCTATTTAATGCATACAACACGCAACTCGGACTATTCGTCCATTCATACCAAGATAAGTTCAGTGGCGTGACACTTACAGGCAACGAAAACGAGCCAAATTATCAGGGCGTATTTTCCAGCTTCTTTAAGCTTGGTATCGAGCATATATTGGAAGGTTATGATCATCTGCTGTTTTTATTGGCATTGCTCATTATTTGTCGCAACTGGAAAGATGCAGCGCTTATCATTACCTGCTTTACCTTCGCACATTCAATTACGCTTTCACTAGCCGCACTCGAACTGGTTTCAGTATCTGCCAACTGGGTTGAACTGATTATTGCCTTAACCATCATTTATGTTGGGCTAGAAAATTTATACTTTAAACATAAACCCAAACACAGATGGGTACTAACCAGCACTTTTGGGTTAATTCATGGTTTAGGTTTTGCCAATGTATTGCTTGGTTTAGGTTTGGGTAGCACAGGAGCACCTATATTTTTGCCATTACTCGCCTTTAACTTAGGCGTAGAAATAGGCCAACTCTTGTTATCAGCTTTAGTATTGCCTCTGCTGTGGTACCTATTTAGATTTAATTGGTACAAACAAGCCGCACTACCTATGCTTTCAATCGCAATAGTTGCAACAGGCTCTTTCTGGGCTTTTGAACGACTCATAGTTTAAACACCAACACTTGGGTTCGGCACTTTAGCTGAATCCAAGCCTTATTGTGACAATAAAACCCATTCAAAACATCCCCTTAACATCCCCCACCAATAACGACACCAAAAAAATCAGAATAATTTTACAAATAAACAACAAATATGATTGATATTGATTGCATTTGGAGTATTATTTACATTAAGTTCAAATAACAACCACAAACAACACAAAATAATCAGTTGGTATGTGCAAGGTTAAACGTTTGAACCTAAATCCACTAACAAAGAACAGAGGGATAATATGAATAAATATATGTACCTTGTGTTGTTAACATCTTTACTCGCAGGGTGTAACAACGAGGATTCAACAAAAGATAGTTTAAGCCAAGAAGGTAAAGATTCTGAAATCAATGATTTTATCGGTGAACTTCAACAAATTGTAGAAGAAGCAAAAATAGAAAAAGATAGACTCGGTGAGTCTGAAACTGACGAAGACGAAAAACCAGAACCTGTAGTCGTTACCTTACAAGAAAATGTCGCAGGTTTTTGTGGTATCGATGGGGCTGTCGAAAATAGCCAAACTGGCTTTAGTGGCGACGGTTATGCAAATGTTAATGATGTGACGGATTCAACCATTAGCTATCAAATAAATGCAGAGGCCGACGGTGATTACGATATTGAAGTCACTTACGCAGCTGACTCTGACCGCCCAGCAGTAGTTACCAGCAATGATACAGATGTAGCTTTAACTTTCGCCAGCTCCACTGCATGGGATGTATGGACCACTGAAACAGCAACCATTTCACTAAAAGCGGGCTTAAATGATGTCGTATTGACCTCTACAACAGTTGAAGGCATGCCAAACATCGACTCCCTTGCTATCACTGGCATTGGTTTAACAGCTGGTGCTTGTATGTATACGCCGCCAGTTGTTGTAGATCCTGTGGTTGATACCCAAATATTTGTTGTTGGTGACTCAACAGTAGCTGATTACGGCGCTTCTAAGAAACCAATGACAGGTTGGGGACAAATCCTGCAGTTCTTCTTTGAAGAAGATGAAATCGACGTTGAAAACCGCGCCCGTGGTGGCCGTAGCACTAAGAGCTACAAAGTAGACGGTATTTGGAGCGAAGTGCTAAATGAAGTAGGTGACGGCGACTATGTATTTATCCAATTCGGTCACAATGACCGCGACTGGACTAAAGAAGAACGTTACACCACAGAAGCTCAATTCGAAACTTACTTAAAAGAGTATGTAGCTGAAACTCGCGACAAAAATGCAATTCCAGTACTTGTAAGCCCTATGGTTATGAATGCTTGGCGTGACGGCGCGTTGCGTAACGTGTTTACTGAATCAGGCAATGATTACGCGGGTACTATGGCCAAAGTAGCCACTGAGTTAGATGTTGCTTATGTCGACTTGAACCAAAAATCTTGGGAACTGGTTAATTCATTAGGTGTAGAACAAGCATCTCATTACTTGTTCATGCAATTAGATGCTGGCGAATATGCTAACTATGCAGACGGTCTTAACGACTTTACCCACTTCCAAGAAGCTGGCGCACTGGAAATGGCGCGCATCGTAGTTGAAGAGTTAGAAGGTTTAACCGACCGTGACAACTTAAAACCTTTATTGGATGCAATCAAACCTAGATTTAGCTTAACTGTAAACCAACAAGGTGCAAATGACAGCATAGTGACAGCAAGTTCAGAATATCCTGAAGGCACTCCACTATCCTTCAAAACCCGTGCTGGTGATTCAGATACATTTGATGCTTGGTATGGCGCTGGCAGTATCGTGAGTGATACAAACCTATATACAGCAACTATGCCTGCAGCAAATTACACTCTAACAGCAGCCTTCAACGGTGTTGTACCAGGAGTTGATTTTGCAGCGGCAACAGTTTTCTTAATTGGTGACTCAACCGTTGCTGATTATGCCGATGGATACTATCCTCAAACTGGTTGGGGACAGGTATTCCAAACCTATTTGGACGATGCCAAAATCACCGTAGATAACCGCGCATTAGGTGGCCGTAGCTCTAAGAGCTTCTACACTGATCACTGGGCTGATGTAAAAGCGAGTGTTCAATCGGGTGACTTTGTCTTTATTCAATTTGGTATCAATGACAGAGCCGCAGACGATGCTCGTAAAGCGCCGACAGGTGGAACTGACGAAGGCTTCTTTGAATATTATATGACCAACTTTGTTACCGAAACCCGTGCCTTAGGTGCAACTCCTGTGTTTGTAACTACAGTGCGCCGTAACCAATGGCAAGAAGGTGCGCCTTATGATGCTTATCACGAGCACCCAGTGGTAACACGTACATTAGCAAGTGACTTAAACGTACCGCTTATTGACTTAAACGCTAAAAACAAAGCTTTATTAGAAATTGTAGGTGAAGGTTACGCAAACGAATTCTACTACATGGGCTTTGGTGCAAACCAATACGGCAATGCAACAGCGCCTGCTGATACTGTTCACTTCCAAAAACAAGGTGCTGTAGAAATGGCACGTTTGGTTGCTGAAGGTATTAAAGAGTTAAGTTCTACAGATGATATGGCTCCGGTTGTGGCGGCGTTAAAACCAACTTATACCATGAGTGTATCTTCAACTACGCCTGAAGCCGGCACATATAGCACAGCGTTTTCATACCCTGCAGGTGTACCATTTACCTTAAAAGCTTTAGCGAATGACGGTGACCAATTCACCCAGTGGTTGGATGGCAACAAAGCAGAAGTATCAACAGCTTATTTATATGAGTTTGATACAACTGATATGGACATGACTTACCAAGCAGTATTTAATGACAGTGAAGGTTTAGGTCAACCAATGACTAACTTAACTACAGAGTTAGATGGTACTGACGTTGTGTTAACTTGGTCGCTTGAAAACTTTGGGGACGACGTTACTTACATCGAAGTATATCGCAATGAGTCTGCCGTACTTGATGGTCGTACGCGCATAATAGCTGGCGCAACAGCAACAGGCACTTATGTTGATGACACAGCTGAAGAAGGCAAAACCTACTGGTATATGTTTAAAGTAGTATCTGGTGGGGTAACTATCAACTCAGACCCTGAAGGTGAAATCAGAAAACCATTTGTTGACGAAGTGCCAGTAACTAACTTAGCCACTAAGATTGTAAATGGTACCTCTATAGAAGTATCTTGGGATCTTCAATATTTCGACCCTGCAGTTTCATACTTAGAAGTACACAGAAATGAAGTTGAAGAAATCTTAGGTCGTTCACGTATTGTTGGCGGTGCCCCTTTAGCTGGTACTACTACTGATGAAAACTTAGAGCCAGGTAAAACTTACTGGTATATGTTTAAAATCATCCAAGATGGTGTAACAACTAATACATCACCTGCTATGCCAATTACTATACCTGCAGATGCTGTGTATATTCCGCCAGCAGAAGTAGACGGTCCATTAATTGACCCTAGTGCAGCAGTAGTGACTAACTTAAGCACAAGCATAAATGCAGATAATCAAATTGTAGTGAGCTGGGACTTACAAAACATCAAAGACGGTACTGTAATTGAGTTATACGCCAACACCTCAAATCAACTAGGTGGTCGTGGACGTTTAGTTCAAGGCGCTGACATGAATGGTAGTTTTGTTCATGCTGATGCTGTAGCTGGTACAACTTATTGGTATATGTTTAAGTTAATTAGAGACTTAAAAACACATAATACAGATCCTGAAGTTGAAACCACAGCGCCATAATAGCTATCTAAACTAGCTGTACAGGAAAAAATCAAAGCAGTAAGTCATACGACTTGCTGCTTTTTTCGTATTAATAAAAGGACTCATAGATGAACTTAAACCATAACTGCTTCACTCTATTACTGGCTGGCTCATTGCTTTTGTCTGGATGCTCATCCACCCAATCTGCTACGTCAAAAGATAAAACTAATACATCTGCACAAAAGTCGTCTAAAAAAACTATTTCACATAATGACTTATTAGCCAGAGCCGCAGTTGGTGATGTAATCGCGCAATATTATGTTGGTGAGAACTACTTAACAGGTGTTGATGGGATACCCCAAAATAAAGCTGAAGCCGCGGCATGGATGTATTTAGCATATGAAAATAGTCAAAGAGAAGACATACTCACCTTATTCAATAATCATTTTGCCGGTGAATCAGAAGAGATTGTTAACCAAGCTAACATTCGTTTGGCTGAGTTAAGAAAATTTTATTCTAAGCAAATAATCGAAAATCAGTTTGCACCGGTTTCATTATCTGACGACGAATGTGCAGAACTAAAACTACATAAACCAATCAACCGCATTAACCCGAAATATCCGCTAAACTTGGCGAGAACTGGGCAACAAGGACTCATTGAGCTAACCTACACGGTTTCGCCACAAGGCCATATAAGAGATATTGATCCAACACTCTATACCCATGAATCTCTGGTTCCCGAGTCGCTAAAAGCTATGTACCAATGGCAATATTCAAAAGCCCCATTACACCAAGGTTATTCCGTTCGGTTCAACTACCATATGTCACACCAGGTAACCTATAAAAACTCGATTAGAGGCTTAAAAAACAATTATACCCACACTGACACTCTTACGGCCAAAGATCAGTTTGATCTAAGTCGTAAACTTCACGTACTACGCGAACTGCTAGATTGGCAAACTCAAAGAGACTTCGCGAGGTGGGCAAATCAAAAAAATATAGTTCAACATTCACCATTTCAGTACCGAGAAATAAATCGTTGGTTACTTAAAGCTGCACAAAATGGCCACGCGCAAGCTCAATATGAACTCGGTATTAATCTACAAAATGGCCAAGGTTGTAAAGCAGACTTAAACAAAAGTTTAGCTTGGCTCAAAGCGAGCGCATTGCAAAACTTTACCCCAGCAAAAGAGTTGATAGCACAAAAGAAATTGCGTTCAAATGAACTTGTCGATCACAAAATTGCGCTAGATATTTTACGTGATTCACTCATTGGTGAAAGCAACATACCTAAGTTAGAACTAGCGTGGCATTTAGTCGCTTCAAATTTTACAGAGCTGAGAAACCCTAAAGAAGCTTTAGAGATCTTAGATGATCTACCATTTGAATTGGTGGATAAGGTGCGTTTTTTTGAAACTGAAGCTGCTGCTTATGCCGCACTAGGTGATTTTGAAGAAGCCATAGACTCGCAAGAAGATGCTTTAGAACAAGCTCAAGATTTAGGTTGGAAAGAAATGCCGGATATCGAAGTTAGATTGCAGCAATACAAGAACAATCAAGCAACTAAAGGAAGCTATTACTTATAAAACTAGGACTCGGCATATAAACCCAAGCGGGCTGGTTTGAATACGACCAGCCCTGATTACGTTATACGTGCGTGTTGGACGGCAATGACTAATCGAGTCTCTACTACAAGCTAATTCCCAGCAATATTAGCAGAATTCAATACAGCTAACTCATCACCCGGCTTATACCAATATTCATGCTGTTGCAGTGGCACTTTGGCTGGTAGGTTTTTATTGTGCAGTGAATAAACAGTGCGCTTTGCTAAGTCTGCATCTGTGATCATATCTAAATGGAATTGATAAAAGAGTTTGTCGAACTCGCCACTGTCAATCAGTTTATCTAAACCGACGGCGATGCGCTGTGCCAATTTGGGATGCTTAGGTGATACATAAAAGAAAGTTGGCATTGGAATATACAAAGCAAAATTCTTTTCTATCTGTATATAAGGAAATAACGAACGCTTTTGTATCACTTCACTAGCAGCTTCGTTGACCCCTCGACCAAAAGTGACAAAACGTTCGCCCATTAACATCCAAAATAAGCCCTCAAACTTAGTGCCAGTAACCACATTAAAGCCGTTATCGCGTAAAACCTGGGTGGTTGACCATTGCCTACCCGCCCCCGTTTTAAGCTGTTTGAGCGCGTCTAGCGAGTTTATTTGATTGAGCAATGATTGTTTATGCTTATCAATTAAAAATATCCGGTAGCCTTGTATGCCTTTACGTACTGGAATGTAAATTGGCAAAAGCTGTTCGTCCCACTCTGCTTTGGGCGACTCTAACGCCACATGGATGGCATCACCTTTGAGTAGCTCATTAAACATGCGATTACGCGACATCACAAAATCGGCATGGGCAAGTTGTTGTTGTCCGTATTCATCCGCGGTAGTTGCTAATACAGCATTGAGGATAAGTTCAGGATAAGCGTAGCGGCTATCATCCGCCGAGACAGGTTTAACTGTTAATACCGAGTTAGCATTAACTTGTGGTGTAACTTGCAGCGCTAAACACACAAAAGCACTACAAGCTAATTTAAGCTTGTTTGTACGCGGGTACATACAATTCCCCAAAAATAAAATCGGCTTGTTGTTATTGTTAGTATGTTCAAGCGAATTGAATTAGTTAGCCGTGTGTGTTTTTCCTAGTGGCTAACCATTTTTTATAAAAAGAGGGCTGGAAGCAGGCACTACCAGCCCTTAAAAAAGTAGATCTTCAAAAGAAGGAACTACTACGACTACACAAGGGTTACTAAAACCGACTAGGGTTTTAGTAGAGGACTACACTATTAAACTATGCCAGAACCACTACCGCCCGAGTTCGGACGTTTTTCCGCTACTGCGGCTCTGTATCCACTTGCTCGATAAGTTGCAATTGGATCGATAGCTCCGCCTTTACGCACTCTAGCCATAGCTAGAATTGGTGACACGTCAGTGTTAAAGGCATTTTTCAAGGTATTGCTGGCCATCAATGCATCATTATTCTGCTGGTACTCAGATAAAGCTACACGGTTAACCAATAGCGCATTTACGTATGAACGCTGTACGCTGGCTGCTGAATTCATCAAACTTTCAATTGGGTCAGTCACATTGTGTGATTGGTCCAACATATAGTTAGGTTTAAAACCTTCCTGTTTGCGATATTCAGCATCAACCAATTCATTAAAAATTAAGAATTGTTGATACGGGTGTAAACTGCCGCTGTCTAAATCGTCATCACCGTATTTACTGTCGTTAAAGTGGAAACCACCTAACTTTTTAAATTGGATTAAACGCGACACTATCATTTCGATATTTACATTTGGTGCGTGGTGACCTAAGTCGACTAACGACTTAGCTTGTTCACCTAATTCCATTGCGGCTAAGATGTTGCTGCCCCAATCTTGAATTACGGTTGAGTAAAACGCAGGTTCAAACATTTTGTGCTCTATGTGCAATTCCCAATCGCTTGGTAAGGCGGCATAGATTTTTTTCATGCTTTCTAAATAGCGCTCAAACGCATGTTGAAAATGTGATTGACCCGGGTGGTTAGAGCCATCACCTACCCATACAGTTAATACTTTTGAGCCTAAGATTTGACCCCATTTAATGCAGTCAATATTGTGCTCAATTGCTAGCTCGCGTGACGCTTGTGACGTATTGCTTAAGCTGCCGTATTTGTAGCTGTGCTCTTGACCCGGTTGGTCTTGGAATGTATTTGAGTTAATTGAATCCCATTTCAAATTTAAGTTATCTGAAACGCCTTTTAACTCAGTAAAATCGTCGACTTTATCCCACGGGAAATGTGGTGATACGCGCTCTGTACATTGTGATAAGTCATTAATCACAGCACAGTCTTGTAATTTTTCAAAGATATTGCGTGGCTCACCTTGGCCTGGGAAACGCGCAAAACGTGTTCCACCTGTACCTGCGCCCCATGAAGGCACGGCAATTTGAAATGCTTCTGCTTGAGCTGTAATAGCTTCAATATCAATATCTTGACGCGCTAATTTTGCACCCAGTGCATCATAATCTTGTTGCACGTCAGCTAATAATTTGTCGTTCTGTTCGGCGATTAAACCTTTGTCTATACGCAATGTCATGGCTAAACCCTCGTTGATTTATAGACCTTCTTGCTTAACGCAAGAAGGCTTCGTGTAAACCACCGTCTACACTAATAATTTGTCCAGTTGTTTTACTTAACTGACCCGATACCATTAGATAAGCTGCTTCTGCTTGGTCTTCTGGGGTAATAGGTTGTTTAGTTAATGTACGTTGAGCATAGAACAAGGCTAGCTTTTCACGCAATTCATCATCTGAATCTGATTCATTAAATTCAACATTGTATTTCGACAATGAAGCAATTACGCGGTCACGTGGGAACATGGTGCTGCCTTTCACTACAGTTGCAGGTGCTAAACCATTCACATTCACAAGTGGTGATAATTCAATCGCTAATTCACGGATTAAGTGATTTGCAGCTGCTTTACTGGTGTCGTAAGCAAGTGAGCCTTTTTTCGATACCGCAGCATTTACGCTTGTGGTTAATACCATAGCGCCTGGAATGTTTTGTGCTTTCCAGATTTTGTTTGCTTCGGTTGCAACTATATAACCACCTTTAACGTTTACCGCAAAGCTAACATCAAACATTTGGTCGTCGCTCATACCCGCTTGACCCGGTGCTAAGAATACACCCGCAGTAACGATTACTTTATCAATACCGCCGTATGCAAGCGTGATTTGCTCAAACATTTTTTCAACGCTTTCACGCTTAGTAATATCAACTTGTTGTGCAATTGCAGGACCACAACCAGATATACCTGAGCCCGCAACACCTATGCCTTGGCCATAAATTGCAGTTAGTTCATCCGCTGTTGCTTGTGCAGCTTCAATGCGCAAATCGGCACAAACTACGTGTGCACCTTCTTTTGCAACACGGAAAGCTGTTTCTTTACCAATACCGTCGCCCGCACCAACAACAACCACTACGTCACGCGCTAATGGCGCTTCTTTTGGCATACGTTGTAATTTAGCTTCTTCAAGTGCCCAATATTCAATATCGAACGCTTCTTGTTGTGGCAATGCTGTGTATTCACTGATGGCTTCTGCGCCGCGCATAACTTCAATTGCACAGTTATAGAATTCTGTTGTCACACGTGATTCAGATTTGTTTTTACCCCAACCTATAATACCTACACCCGGAATTAAGATAACCGTTGGGCTTGGGTCACGCATAGCTGGTGAATCATCGCGTTTACAGTTGTTGTAGTATTCAATGTAATCTAAACGATATTGTTCTATACCTGCATTGAGCTTTTCAACTAAGGTATCAAAGTCATCTTGTTGTGGATTAAAATCAACATATAAAGGCTGAATTTTAGTACGTAAGAAATGGTCTGGGCACGATGTACCTAATTTAGCCAAACGTGGTGCATCTACGCTGTTTACAAAACGCAATGCAGTTTCGTCTGATTGCACTGTACCGATAAACTTAACTTTATTGGATAAAATGCCACGCGCAACAGGTAAGAATTTAGCTAATAATTTAGTGCGCGCTTCTTCAGTTAAACTTTGGTATTTTGCCCCACCAAAAGTCATTTCACCTTTGTCGTGTTGCTCAATATATTCAGCAGCTGTTTCGATTACCCAAAGTGAGGTTTCATAACAGCTTTTGCTTTCTGAGTTCCAGTTGGTATGACCGTGTTGGCCCAATAAAATACCAACGATATCCGGTTTGTCTGCGTATGCTTGTTCACATACTTTAGCTGCTTCCCAGCCAGGACGCATCCAAGGTACATAAGCTAATTGGCCACCCCAAATCACTTCGGTTAATTCTTTTTGGTCTTTACATGATGCAACTGCGATAACCGCATTTGGATGTAAATGGTCAACGTGCTTTTCACTAATCATTGAATGCAATGGTGTATCAATTGACGAAGCACGTGGGTTTAAACAAAATACACAGTGTTTAAACATACCTACCATGGCATCTTCGCCAGCTGATTTATAACCTTTATCTTCAAAGTTTTGGTAGGTTTCGTCTAACGCAGTTAATTTGTCTTGATATAAAGATGAGAAGTTTTCAATTTTAGCAGTACGTAAGTCACCACCAGAGCCTTTTACCCATAGAACCTCAACTTCTTTCCCTGTTAATGGATCTTTTTCAATCAACTTGACTGAAGTATTACCACCGCCTGTGTTGGTGATTCGTTGATCGCTACCTAAAATATTTGAGCGATAAACCAAACTTTCCAATGGACTTAGGTCTTTAGCAACCTCATCGTCCCAAGCATATGTAATGTGTTTAAACTTATCATTCATGCCAGACATTCTCTTATCCTATCTATTCAACGGAAACACTTGTTGCAGCTATGCAACTTTAATGTGATGCATTAAAACATTACAATCAATCATTTTCAATCACTTTCTTGCATTTAAATTAACTTTTTTGTACTTTATTAACATAAATATAATTTTAAATTTAATTTAATCAAACATTGTGGTGCAATTTCACTCTAATAATCAAAGCACTCAATCATATTTAAGCGAAAGCATTAAATATTTACTAAAAACAACTAAAGGTTAGAAAACCACAAGGACTAATGAGGATTGTTATGCAAAGTATAAAAAGCTATCCAGCAATTCCGGCCAAACAGCTAAAACCAGCGAGTTATTTTGCTGGCAGTTATGCGGGTGAACATGTAGCAGGCACAGAGTTTGTTATCGGCGCATTATTTGTCAGCTGGGGGGTTGGCACTATTGATCTATTGTTAGGGTTAATAATAGGTAATTTATTGGCCGTGTTAACTTGGGCACTCGTCTGTGCGCCAATCGCTACGGATTCGCGCTTAACTTTGTATGCCTATTTAGAAAAAATAGCCGGCAAAGGCATGATCAAGCTCTACTCCATCTTAAACGGCATGCTGTTTTGTATTTTGGCTGGTGCCATGATCACAGTGTCAGCATCGGCCATCCGTATTTTATTAGGCATACCACCCCAAGTTGACTGGTTGCCAACTAGCATGGCGTTTGTAGCTGTTGCATTAGCCGTTGGTGCGGTTGTGGTATTTATTGCGGTTAAAGGTTTTAGTCAATTAGCTAAATTCGCCCAAGTATGTGCGCCCTGGATGATACTTATGTTTATTTGTGGCGCCCTAGTATTAATTCCAGACCTAATTGCCGCAACACCAGAGATTAACCAGATTCAATCATTTAATGACTTTTTAACCATAACCGACATGCATATTTGGCAAGCAACTGACCACGGATTAAATATGTGGCACGTGGCTATGTTTGCCTGGATTTGCAATTTAGCTATGCACGGCGGCATGTCGGATATGACGATTTTGCGTTTTGCCCGTAGCAAAAATTATGGCTATTTTGCAGCACTTGGCATGTTTATCGGCCATTTTTTAGCTTGGATATGTGCCGGTATGATGGGCGCAGGTGCAGGATTATTGTTAAATATGCCAGTTAACCAATTAGACGCTGGCGAAGTTGCTTACCAAGCGTTAGGCGCAGCTGGCATTTTAGCAGTGGTAATTGCCGGTTGGACAACCTCTAACCCAACCATATATAGAGCTGGGCTTGCTTTTCAATCGGTATTTAGCCGTTGGTCACGTGTACAAGTCACCACAGCGGTTGGTGTTATCACCACAATTATTGCGTGTTTTCCTTTTGTATTTAGCCAATTGATGGGCTTTTTAAGCGTAATGGCCTTAGTGCTTGCGCCAATTGGTGGAATTATTTTTGCTGAACACTGGTTATTAACTAAGTTAAAACTGACGCGTTTTTGGTTTTTCTATCAGCAACAGCAACAGAATAAACAACTTAATTTGGCCGCCTTATTAACTTGGTTAATTGCATTATTAGTTAGTTTTGTCGCTTTTCAACTCAGCGTACACGAATTTGTTTTACCTATCTTAGCTTGGTTTATTGGTGTTGTTATTTATCCATGTATTGCTGGGTTAACCGGTGCAAAACAGCAATATGCAGAATTACAACAACAGCATGAACAAGCAGAATTAACCCGCAAACAACAAGAGCTTGATTACCTCAATAATCTACACACCAACAATCAGCAGCCAACACAAAATTTACCGACTGGCCGTTCACAAGAATTTGGTTTTATTCAACATTCTAGCTTATGGTTAGCTTTAATCAGTTTAGTTGGCTGTTTGTTATTGGCTTGTATGGTTGTGCAACAAAGTTTGACCCTAAATGAATTTCAACAACTGATAATTTGGCCAACTTTGATATATTTTATCAGCGCCAGTTATTGGTCTTTAGCCAAACCCAATACCCATTAGACATGAGAGTTTTCTAATTTATGTACACTTTTATTTTCGACATTGGCAAAACCAATATCAAAAGCCTTGTATTAAACGAGCAAGGCAACACAATTTGGAGCGAATCTACTGCCAATAATTCGATAACTGGACATGGTTATACTTATATTGACGTTGAAGCCGCTGAAAAATGGTTAATTCAACAATTAACCAAAGCGCAGCAGCAATATGCAATTTCAGCGATAAACGTTACCACACATGGTGCTTGTGCTGTATTGCTTAACCAGCAAGACGAATTGGTTTTACCTGTGCTTGATTATGAAGACCCAATTGTTGAAAGCTGCAATGCTAAATACAATAAAATTCGCCCTGCGTTTGACCTAACCCACTCACCTAATCTATCAGCCGGACTTAACTTAGGTCGACAACTGTTTTGGCTAAAAGAGAGTTTTGCTGAAAAATTCAAACAAATAGATACGGTGTTGATGTACGCACAATATTGGGTGTGGCGTTTAACCGGCATTAAAAAGAATGAAGTCACCTCACTTGGTTGTCACACTGATTTATGGCAACCACAACAACAGTGTTACTCAAGTTTAGTTACAGAATTAGCTTTAACAGATGCTATGCCTGAGCTAATTGGCGCCGATGAAGTAGTTGGCACTCTGCACCCGCAAGTGGCGCAACAAACCGGTGTTTCAACTGAGTGTAAAGTGTACGCTGGCATCCATGACTCTAATGCAAGTTTCGCCCGTTACCTTGCTGATTATATGGCTGAAAGCGAAACCTTACCTGCATTTACTGTAGTTAGCACAGGCACTTGGATTATAAGTATGTCTATGGGGGCGGATATTGGCCAGTTGGACGAAAACAAAGATATGTTGGCCAATGTATCTGTACTCAATCAACCGCTAGGTTGTGCACGTTTTATGGGTGGGCGTGAATTTGAACAAATTTGCCAATTGACTGGCAGCCAAGCTTCCGACCTTATGGAATTGTGTGATATTCAAAATATTATCGACCAACAAGTTTTTGCAATTCCACCTTTTAGTAGCGGCAGCGGCCCGTTTCACGACAAACAAGGGCGCATTGTGAATACGCCAGAAAACGGTAAAGCATTAGCAACCTTGTATGTTGCCTTGATGATTGATTATCAACTCAGCCAACTTAAAGCCAAAGGTGACATTGTATTTGGCAGTATCTCGAAGAAAAACCCTTTGTTGTGTCAGCTAATTGCGCAGTTGCGCCCAGAACAAAATGTAGTGTTGTCCGGTGATGATGCCAGCACAAGTAAAGGTGCTTGGGTAATGAGCCAATGGCAAAACTTAACCAAACAAACAGCTGCGGGCAAAACTAAACAAACAGCTACAACAGCTGGGGTCACAGGATTGATTGAATACCAACAACAGTGGTTAAAACTGGCGGAGGCAAACTAATATGCAAGGTAAAAAATTAACTAATTTTACTAACTACATCTTACTTGCGAGTGCACTTGTTTATTATCCAACTCACGCTAAAGCGCAGGATACTGATATGCAGCCGTTAAAATTCACTCAAAAAGCACAGCTTAATCAGCAAAAATATTCCAATAAACTTGGTTTTGGCGCGGATAACTTTGCCAACTCAACTGAACGCGCTTTTTCAGTTAAACTTGCAGAAGGTGATTACGCAGTAAAGGTAAAGGTAACAGCTAAACAAACCACTGAATTTATGTTGTTTAGTGAAGACAGACGTATCATGCAGTTGCCACAAACTTTGCAACAAGGACAAAGCGCTGAGTACACATTTTTCAGTAATGTAAAAACAGTCAAACTGGCCAGTGCAGAGCAAGATCCGCCGCAAGGCTCAGTAGTTGGTTTGCGCGGCGATGAATTTATCTCTCGCAACTGGGATGACAAATTAACCATAGCTTTATCTAACCAAAATGTGGAATTTGAGCAAGTAGAGATCAGTCAATACAAGGGCAATAGAATATTGTTGGCGGGTGATTCAACCGTTGCCGACCAAGCTTCTAGCGACTACGCCAGTTGGGGACAATTTTTACCCGCGTTGGTAGATAATCATTTAGTGATTAACCATGCGCGTAGCGGCGAAACGCTAAAATCTTTTATCTTTTCATTGCGTTGGGACAAACTCCTCAGCCAAACCCAAGCAGGTGACATTGTATTGATTCAATTTGCACATAATGATGAAAAGAAACAATGGCCACGCACCTACTCAGCAGCGGATGGCGCTTACCCAGAGTATTTACGCGCCTTTATTGCTGACGTAAAACAAAAAAATGCTCTGCCTGTATTAGTTACACCTGTTGCGCGACGCTTTTTCAAAAATGGTGAGTTACTCAATACCCATGAAGGTTACGACAAAGCTGTGCGCAATGTAGGGCAAACACTCAATGTTCCAGTGATTGACTTAACCGCACAAACCAGCAGCTTTTACCAAATGCTTGGTCAAGAAAAATCACCGCAAGCTTTTGCCGCCAAAGGTAAAGATAAAACTCATCACAACCACTATGGCGCTTGGGTGATTGCACAAATGGTCGCTAAACAATTAAAAGCACAGTTTGCTGATAAAGTTGACTTGAGCGAATTTGACTTTGATGGCAGTGCGCCACCACAACCAGACGAGCAAATATTCAGCCGAGACTTGTGGCCTGATATGCGACCGGTTGAAGTTGAAATTTCTGGCTCTTAAATCTGACATTCGAGCATGCAGCATATGCGGACACCAGCGGTTTATTTATTCTCAAGTTTGTGGATACTTTGTTAGCAGACATAATGAGCTAGATATAAGTAAAGTAAGCTAACATTTTATCTCAATTTTTGGCAATGCTTGTTTTAGAACAGGTTTCTTAGTTTAACGCTCAGAAGCCTGTTCGGCAGTTTTAAAATTTCATTTTGTTGTAAGCAAGCCGATATAGCACGGGCAAAACGATTAAAGTAAGTAAAGTTGAGGAAATAATTCCCCCAATAACCACAGTTGCCAATGGCCTCTGCACTTCAGCTCCAGTTCCGACGTTTAATGCCATAGGAATGAAACCTAAACTGGCAACCAAAGCTGTCATTAATACAGGGCGAAGCCTGATGGTTGCACCTTCGATGATTGAGTTTATTAACTCTCCTGTTTCAAGTAATCGCTGTTTAATGAATGACAGCATTACCAGTCCATTTAATACCGCTATACCTGAAAGGGCAATGAACCCAACAGCAGCAGAAATTGAAAGAGGCATGTCTCTTAACCAAAGCGCCAATACACCACCCGTTAGTGCTAGGGGCACACCGCTAAATATGATCAGCGCATCTTTTATTGAACTAAACGCTATGACGAGCAGTGTTAAAATAACAAACAATGTGGCAGGAACTACGATGGCTAACCTTTGGGTTGCACTCTCCAGTTGTTCAAATGTACCGCCGTATTCAAGCCAATAACCAGCGGGTAAATCAACATTTTGTTTAATTTTTTGCTGCGCCTCTAGTACGAATGAACCTAGATCTCGGTTTCGAACATTGGCGGTGACAACAATTCGTCGCTTACCATTTTCTCGGCTGATTTGACTTGGAACCGTCGTATAATTTAACTCTGAAACCTCACTTACAGGTACAAACTCACCACTTTCTGTTGCGATTGGTAAATTACCTAACTGCTCAAGGTTAGTACGCAACAGCTCTGGGTATCTAACTACAATTTCAAATCTTCTATCACCTTCGAATATTAGCCCTGTGTTTTCACCTGACACCACTGTTGTTAACCAAGATTGTAAATCGCTTACATCTAACCCGTATAAAGCCAATGCTTCAGGTTTGGGATTCACAGTAAAAATAGGTACATCATCAACTTGTTCAAGTCTTGCATCGGCGACGCCTGAAATTGTAGTAAGTGTAGTCAAAATTTCTTGTGCAGAGCTTACAAGCTGGGATAGGTCATCACCGTATAGCTTAATCCCCAAATCAGCCCTTACTCCGCTAATTAATTCGTTAAATCGCATCTGAATAGGTTGGGTGAACTCATAATTATTACCAGGAACTGAGCTTAAATCTTTTTCTAACCTGTCAACAAAGTCCGCTTTCGTTAAATTAGGATTAGGCCATTGTTCTCTGGGCTTTAATATCAAAAAAGTATCCGTCACATTTGGCGGCATTGCATCCGTCGCCACCTCTGCTGTACCCGTTTTTGAAAATACGGTAACAACTTCGTCGTATTCCATAATTTTTTGTTCAAGTATCTTCTGCATTTCAACAGCTTGGTCTATCCCTGTTCCAGGAATACGCATAGCATGTAAGGCAATGTCACCTTCATTAAGTTGTGGAACAAACTCAGAGCCTAATTTACTACCAAGGAATATGCTAAATATTACGAGTAAAGCAGCGCCACAAAGGACTAACCAGCGTAGCTTTAAAGCCCATTTTAAAACTGGACGATACACTGACTTAGCGCCGACAATTATCGGACTTTCTTTTTCACTGATTTTGCCTTTCAAAAATAACGCAACCGCAGCGGGGACGATTGTGAAAGTAAATAGCATTGCAGACAATAGAGCGATGATCACAGTTGCGGCCATCGGGTGAAACATTTTTCCCTCGACACCAGATAAGGTAAACAAAGGCACATAAACAATTGTTATAATCAATACGCCAAAAACGCTAGGTCGTATTACCTCATTGGTAGCAGCGTAAACAATATCTAGCCGCTCTTTTAGGGAAACGACCGAGCCATTTCGTTTTTGGCTTTCTGCTAAGCGTCTAATGCAGTTCTCAACGATTATTACCGCTCCATCAACAATTAATCCAAAATCCAAGGCTCCCAAACTCATTAAATTCGCCGAGACTTTGCTTTGAACCATGCCCGTGATTGTTGCCAACATTGCCAGTGGAATGACAGCTGCGGTAATTAAAGCGGCTCGAATATTACCGAGTAATAGAAACAATACTAAGATAACCAGCAATGCGCCTTCAACTAGGTTTTTCTGTACGGTGCCAATTGCTTTATCAACCAGAGTTGTCCTGTCATATAAGGGAACTATAGACACTCCTTGAGGTAAGCTATTTTGAATTTCACTAAGCTTGTCGCCGACAGCCAATGCCACTGAACGCGAGTTTTCGCCTACCAGCATCATTGCTGTTCCAATTACACTTTCCTTGCCTTCCTGTGATGCTGCACCAGTTCTTAGCTCTTTTCCTATCGCGACTTCAGCGACATCTTTTACTTTTACAAGTGTGCCGTCATCGTTTTTAATAATGACGTTTTGGATGTCTTGAATAGTTTGTAACTGAGCTTGTGAACGAACAAGAATTTGCTGTCCGCTTCTTTCTATAAAACCCGCTCCTTGATTTGCGTTATTTCGCATTACTGCATGTGAGAGAGCTTCATTGGTAATACCGTAGTGCAACATCTTTAACGGATCTGGGTTGATATGGTATTGCTTTTTGTAACCACCAATTGCATTTATTTCTGTGATCCCTTTAACCAATGCAAGCTGTGGTTTCACGACCCAGTCATGGATCTCCCTCAATGCCATAGCATCATAGGGTAAGCCATTATTCTGCTTTGCACTCTCGTCAGCAGTTATACTGTACATGTATATTTCACCTAGGCCCGTAGCTATTGGCCCCATTTCTGGTTCAATGCCAATCGGTAGTTGCTCCTTAATTGCGCTAAGCCGTTCATTGATTAAGTTTCTGGCAAAGTACAGATCTGTGCCTTCTTCGAACACAACAGTCACTTGCGACAGACCATATCGAGAAAGTGAACGGGTATAATCCAGCTTAGGTAAACCCGCCAAGCCAGTTTCGACAATAAACGTGATCCGTTGCTCTGTTTCCAAAGGTGAATAACCTTGAGCCTGCGTGTTTATTTGTACCTGTACATTGGTTATATCTGGCACAGCATCAATAGGTAGCTTTTGATAATTCCACATTCCAAAGCCGATAATAAACAAGGCCATGAGCAACATAGTGCCACGTCTACGGATAGATAATTCTAGTATCCAGGCGATCATATTTTCACCTCGATAATACTGAAGCCAATATGAAGTGAATAAAAAGCGCGGAGGTTAGTGTTCATGTCCAGCCTCCGATTTTTTTAGATCAGCAACTAGCAGATAGCTGTTCTTTACAACCACACTTTCACCGACCTTTAAACCCTCGATGATCGCTATATTGATAGCGTCTGAAGCGCCAGTTTTAACTGGGTTAGGATGGTATTCATTGCCCTCTTTAATAAAAACAACATCATTGCCTTCAAACTCTTGAATGGCTTCTTTTGGCACAACAACTGGAGTAGAGTGTTGATTGGTTGTAACCGCCCCTTTAATTGAAGCGCCAAGTGGCCAGTTGTTCGTTTTGTTATTTAACTTTACAAATGCCAACGAATAAGGCTTGTTGTTTAGAGATGGCGTTAAATAGCTAATGTGCGCACTTTGATTAAATTCAGTGCTTTGAATTAGAACCTGTTGCTTGTCGCTAATTTTGCTAAGCTGGTTCGGAAATACCGACAGTTGTGCCCAAACCACGTCAAAGTTAGCTATTGTCAGCAAGTTTTCCCCATTTGTCAGTTCGCCAATATTTGCTTGCCTAGCGACTACACGTCCAGACATTGGTGCTTTTATCGAATATTGATTTAGGCTCTCATTGGATTCAATCATGACAAGGATTTCGCCTTTTTTAACTTCATCGCCGATATTGGCTTTGATTTCCTTAATAACACCAGGGAACCTTGCGTTGACATGCGCAAGTGAGGCTGGGTCGGCAACTATTTTCCCATATAAAATTTCTTCGTCACGAATAACTCCGCTGGTAACAATGGTGGTTTCAATACCATTTTTTTTCGCCATTTCAGCAGACATGGTTACGAACTCATCCGCGTGTTCATCTCCATGCTTTGCATCTCCACTTTGGTGACTATGTTCTTCATGCTTGTGGGCATGTTCCTCGTGCTGTTCGTTGTTTTGTCCATGTTCATAGGGTTCAGTAGCCCAAGTAGTAATGGTGGTAAAACCAATCACAACAACAAACATTAATTTGATAAGGCTGACTGGTAATTTTAATATTTTGATTGTTTTCATGATTAATTCTCGCTAAAGCTTGAAAGTTGGCTTGCTGTATTACTGGAAGAAATTAAAGGAATGCCTGATAGTGCCTCAATGGCCACACTTTGCTTGTGTACATCACTTGCTGCGAAAATAAGTGCGTATTGCATATCAATAAGCTCTTTTTGCACTGAAACTAACTCCAAATAACTAAAGCGCCCGTCCGAATAGGCTTTTTGCACTAATGCCAACGCCTCTTCTTGCGGTGGAATTATGTTGGTTTGTAATGCTTCCACCGTAAGACGGGCTTCTTCCTGTGCTACATAGAACATAGCTAATTGACTATATAGCGCTCGTTCTGCCGCTTTCTGTTGCTGTTCCACTTCGCTCAATTTTGCTTTTTGGGATTGATAGTTTCCCCTATTTCTATCACTCGAGAATAGAGGGACGCTAACCCCTGCAACCAAGGCTGTGTCGTTGCTGCCTTCAAGCCTTTTTATACCTGCGCTCCAAGTTATATTGGCCTTGCTTTGTGTGTTGATTAATTGCAATTGAGCCTGTTGAACTCTTGACTGCTCAGCATAAGCCGATATATATGGGCTTTGAGAAAGTTGAGCCATAATATATTCGAGCGATTTTATTTTAGGGAATGCAAATAAATCGCCTGAGACACTAGAGAATTGCGGTGACGGCTCTCCCCACATAATCGCTAATTTACGCAGGCTAGCCTCTAGCTGCTTGGATATGGTTAGCGTTTTTAACCTAGCGTTTGCCAGTGCGGCTTCTGCGCGTTTTTGCTCTGATGTTGGTGCTGCCCCAACACGAACTTTTTTTGAGACCGCTTGATAGATTTCTAGTGCTAGCTTTTCTGCATTTTCATTAACAAGCATAACTTGCTGTAAGGTCAAAACATCGATATATCGGGTTGTTACCTCACCCAAAATATCGAGTGTTTGTATTCTTTCTTCAACAGCAATAGCTTGCTTTTGCGCGTTAACATAAAACTTTCTGCTATTTACCTTATCGCCCAGCTCTACAACGGAAGATATCGACAAGGTTAATTCAGCGTCGCTAAGTCCAGATACGTCACCTGTGCCTGCAAAGTTTTCCAATTCAACACCGAAGTTATATTCAGGTTTTAGCTCTGCGGTGACTAATTCGCCGTCTAAACGCTTTTGTTTATATTCAAACGCTGTTAACTGTGGGTTATTTGCAAGCGTTCGTTGTATCGCATCTGATAATGAAACTGATTCAAGATATAAATCATTAGCAAAAGCGATATTAGTTGTCACAATAAATGACAACACAGACAACCGTATTGTTTTTTTCAAAACATTCACGGTAGTCTTAAAATAAGACCAATTCATATTTTGTCCTGTTTATTTTTATGAAACGAGCGAAGGCTGATTGCCTATCGCGCCAATTAAATAAAAGGACTTATTTTGGGAGGGCGAAGTAGTTGAGAAATTGGGGCTTCAATAACTATCTTCAAGTAGTCAAAGAAATGGTTTATTTTAAAGTGTAAGTTTTTACTAATGTAGATTAGCGCGGCAAATTGTACATGTGAACCATTGCAGTGTCCGCAATGATGGCAATCAGCATGGTTATGCTGGCCATTCTCACCTGTTTGTGTCGATTGTGCAGAGGCAGGGTGGTCATCTAAAGCATGAATATGCTGGGTTTTTATGTGTTCAGAATCAAAAACATGAATATCCGCAAGTTTAGCCACAGCAGAAAATGACTGAAGTAATATCAGTAAAATCATAATGTGTGCAGGAAGTCGGTTAATATTCATTTCGTTTTAATTATCACTTAGTTATGCAAATACTACCACTATCTAATGGCTGGCGTCACGACATTGCTCATCTAGAAACTCAATTTCAATTGTAGTATGAGCAAAATCAAACTCTTTAAGTTCATGCCGTAACTCTAGCTTGTACGCTTTCAGTTCTTCATTTGATATTTCTGTATTTAAAACAATATGAGCGGTTAAAACATTGTTTTCACCATCTAATGACCAAATATGCAGGTGATGCACTTCACCGACAATGGATTTTGATAGCACTCTTGATTTTATGCTTTCAATAAGCTCAATATCTGGCGCAGCTTGCAAAAACAGCATAAGAGTCGATTTCAATGTCCCGAGTACATTAAACAATATAAAAAGTGTGAAACAAATCGACAAAATGGGATCAAGTATAGGCCAGTCAACAAACATCAGGATTATCGAAACAACAAATATAGCGACCCAACCTAATACATCTTCAAGCAAGTGCCAGTTTAACACTCGTTCATTGAGTGTTTTTCCGTGACTTAGCTTATAGGCAGCGTAACCATTTACCAGCATGCCAAAAATTGCCAATAAAAGCATTCCCTCTACTTGCGGCATTTCAGGGTTGGCGAGTCTTGGTATGGCCTCTATTAGTATAAATATGGAACCAACAGTGAGCACTAAACCATTAATCAGGGCGCCAAGTAGTGAAAACCTCTTGTAGCCGTATGAAAATCGGTTAGACGCTGGTTTGTTACTCAGCTTATTTAAAACCCATGACATACCTATGGAAATACTATCCCCTAAATCATGGATTGCATCAGCCATAATCGCCGTACTATTGGTTAACCAACCACCGATAAACTCGACTATGGTAAATGTTAAGTTTAGAAAAAATGCCCAGCCAATCCGTTTTGAAGCGCCTTCATCATTATGAGAGTGATTATGACCGTGAGAATGACTATGCATGTTGAGCCTCGGCATTTACATTTTGTCCTCTAAGCCTTTGAACATTCCAATTAATGATATAACGGATAAAGTTTTGGTACGCCCTTCGTTTAATCCCAGTTAGATTGGTTCCTTGCTCAGCATAGAATTCATCGGGTGAGTCATAAATGCCAAAGTCATCGTGTATGCCTTCCTTTTGGATATAAGTATTTGTTCCTGTCCATTCAGTCTCTGGCTTTGCTAAGCAGGTAGTAGCAATACCATAGCCACAGAAACTCTCTTTTGTTTGACTGAATTTGGATTGAATTGCACTTAAGTAGGTTTCATCCAGAATAAAGCCTTCTAAATCGAGCCATTCACCATTAAATAAGACTTCTACCCAACTATGGATAATATATTTAGGTGCAAGCCAAAATACATAAGCGGGAATAGCACCTTTTTGAAGTTGTTGATCAATCGTAAAACCATGAAATCGGCATTGAATACCAAGTGCCCGTAATAGAGCCATCAACAAGTTTCCCTTGGTATTGCACTGCCCATAGCCATCAGCCAAAACTTCACTTGCGGCTATATCGTCACTACGGTTATAACCGAATTGAATCTCGTCTTTAACAAATGTGTAAGCTTCACCTATCTTGTTGTAATCATCCAAGGCTTGCCAATTACGCTCAGCTATCAATGATTGAATATTGTGATCATCAAAGTCTAATATTTGTGTTTTTTCTAAATAATGGACACTCATTGCCACTCTCCATCAAGAACATGATTTTGATTTGCTCCCGCTACAGCTACTACTTTCGCTTGTTGATTCAACATTGCTAAGTTCTTTCTTCGCATCAGTAATAATTAGATAAGCGCCTCTTAAAATTAACATGGCAATGACACTACCAATTACAATATCAGGCCAACGCGAATCAAGTAGCATCACCAGAACACCAGCAGCAATAACCCCCATATTTGCAATTACATCGTTGGCTGAAAATATCCAGCTTGCACGCATATGCACTTCACCATTGTTATGCTTCCTTATTAAAACTAAACAAATGACGTTCGCTATTAATGCGATAAAACCAAAGCCGATCATAAACCAAGAGTGTGGTTCACCTTCTCCGAGTATTCTTCTTGCTATGTCAAAGATAATCAATAAACCAAGCGTTAGCTGAAAATAGCCACTAATAAGAGCAGCATTGGCTTTATGTTTTAATGTTCTACTTACTGCATATAGAGCAATACCATAGACAATTGCATCAGCAAGCATATCCATAGAATCTGCTATCAAGGCTGTCGAATTGGCATATAGACCTACAGTTATCTCAGCGATGAACATAATGGCATTAATGCCGAGCAACCAATAAAGCACAATTTTTTGTTGTGCATCTTTTAATTCAACTTCACAACCACATCCGCTCATAAATCATTCCTAGTAATTTATTTAATAACCTAACTATAAAGTCTATACTTGGTATAGGGTCAAATAAATTTTTATCATTATGAAGATTGGCGAGATAGCAGATATAACCGGGTGTAGTGTTCAAACCATTCGCTTCTATGAGCGCAAAGGTTTACTTGAGCAGCCAAATCGAACTGAAGGTAATTACCGTATTTACTCGCAAGAGACGTTAGAACAACTCATCTTCATTAAACAATGTCGAGCCCATGACATGTCAATCCAAGAAATTTCGTATTTGTTAGAAAGCAGAGAAACACCGGAACAAAGCTGCGACAGTGTAAACGCCATAATTAATGAACACATAGAACAGATTACGGCGAAAATAGAAGAGTTGAACGCACTGAAAGCGAGCTTAAATAAAATGGCAAACTCATGTTCGGCAAACCGGAAAATAAAAGATTGCGGTATTTTATCTAATTTAAAACAAGCAAACTTTCCGAAATGAAACGTTTGTAATATACCAAAACTGTAAGCTCAAATATCAGCGACTAGACTTACTGACTAATCAATTCAAAAATTTGATTATTATTGCCAGCAATACAATCCCACTGAACAATGTTGGCACCATCTGCGCTTGAGATAGCTTCAACATCTAAACACTTTTCACTGGTGCGATTAATAATGCGCCATTTGCCACTACCAGCACTTTGGAAACGGAATTGTTGATTTTGTCCACCCCAATAATTCCACAACATAGCATTTGCACCATTGCTAGAAGACCCTGAATCAATATCTATCCCCAAGTTAGGTGCACGCACTGGTGAAATTCTGTGCCAAATGCCATCCACAGGTTGAATGATAAATTTTTGGCAATCGTTATTTAACCAAGACCATTGTTGAATATTAGTACCACTGTTGGCACCACAAGCTGCCACATCAACTGCTTTACCACTGTGCACAGGCATAATGCGGTAGGTGCCATTAACTGTACCATTGTTGCTTGAGCCACCACCTGGTGTTGTACCAACAGGATCACAACCCGATACATTAATGCTTGAAGAATCGGTACGAACTAACTGACAGTTAGGGTTACCATTTGAAACGCTACCACCTAATACATGGGTGTTTGATGCATCTTCTAAAAAGATACCTTGCGACCAAGTCGTATCAATATCTACATAGTTAACTGTAGTGCCATGGCTATCACTAACACTAAAGAAACCACGACCTGAGTTACGCGAATAAACACTGTTTACCGTAACATTTGGGCCATTGCCATTAGCAACCCTAAAGGTTGCATAACCGCCACCCCAGTTGTTGTAGTGGCCAACCACGTTGCCCACAGTACCATTACGCGAGTCGTTTAATAACAAACCACAACCACCCGAATTGGTTACTGTAACATCACCAATAGTGAAACCGTCTACCCCATAAGTTTCAATACCGTGGCCAGTAGAGCCATTAATATTAATATTGCCAGTAATGGTTAAGTTAGAAGAAGCTCCGGTTGATGCGTCTACACGAATACCTAAACCAACTGAAGAGTGCTGGCTTAAATCCATAGTGATGTTTTCAAAGGTAATATTCGAACAACCTCTAAACCACACACCATATCTAGGATTACCAACCACATGCATGTTGCGCACAGTAATATTGTTGCGGCGATCACAATACACAGGCACAACTAAATCACCGCCATTGGCATTGACTTGATGACCATGAAAGTCGAGGGTTTGACCTGATTGTGGACGAATAGAATAAACATTGTCGCCATCTGGGCCACTATCACCTGAGTTACGAATATTAATAGTGCCCGCGCCCATATTATTCGCAGCCGCATTTATCGCATCAAAATAACGGCTACCTTGGTAAACTGAAACCCCATCTACCCGAGCTAACCAAGAGCCATCAGAATTACGTGTTACTTCAGCATCTGCAAACGCAGCGCTATGCCAAAGCATAGATAACCCAGCCAGTGCAACTGGCAGGATTTTTGTTAGTGTCTTAATCATTATTAGATCCTTACTTATGTTGTATGTAAGCAAGCCATTAACCATTAATTAACATTAATGACCGCCTAGCAAGTGTAATAAATGATCAAAATAAGATCAAATAAGATTGATAGTGATTATTATTAATAATTTATGACTTTTATGAGTTAATTTAAAAGAATTTTTTGCAAAAAGCGTCAAGTAACTCTGATAAAAATAGTATTACTTATGTGAATTTAGTTGTATTTATGTAACAATTAAACCAACAAGTTAAACGTTTACCTAAATGGATAATTAACATGCTGCTTCAATCAAAAAAAAACCAGCTTAAAACATCTAAAACTTTTGCACGCAACAGCTTAGTTAGCGCAATTGCACTTATTTGCACAGCCTGTGGTACAACAGATCCAACTGCGAGTTCAGCCTCGAACAAATCCGCACAAACCACAGCGGTTGAGTGGGAAAACCCACAAATATTCGCGCAAAATAAATTACCGGCACGCGCAACCTTTTTTGCTTTTGAATCAGCAGAGTTAGCCGATAAAAACCAACGCCAAGCATCCAACAATTTTTTATCATTAAATGGCGATTGGTATTTTAACTTTGTCAAAAAACCAGCTGACCGCCCTGCCGACTTTTGGCAAAACAATTTTGATCACAGCCAATGGGCACAAATACAAGTACCGAGCAATTGGGAACTGCAAGGCTTTGGTACACCACACTACGTAAATATAGATTATGTGTTTCCGGCTAATCAGCCATTTATTCCACACGATTACAATCCAGTTGGCTCCTATATAAAAACCTTTGAATTGCCGCAAAACTGGCAACAACAAAAAGTGGTTTTACACTTTGGTGCGGTTAACTCAGCTATGTATGTTTGGGTAAATGGCAAAAAAGTTGGTTATAGCCAAGGCTCCAAATTACCGGCTGAATTTGATATCAGCCAATATGTAACCAGTGGCGAAAACAAAATTGCAGTTGAGGTTTACCGTTGGTCTGACGGCAGTTATTTAGAAGACCAAGATGCCTGGAGTTTAAGTGGTATCGACCGCGAAGTATTTGTGTATGCAACACCAGAAAATCATATAGCTGACTATACAGTAACGGCAGATTTAGACTCGACCTATAAAAACGGTGTATTTAACCTAGCATTAGATTTTGCAGGCAAAGCCGCGGTTAGCCAAATTGAAGTGTCAGTGTTTGACGGCAATAAAGAAGTTTTCAGCAAAAAATACTCAGGGCCAATTAGCGCACAACAAACATTAGATATTGCCGGAACAATTAACAATATCCAGCCATGGTCTGCTGAAACACCTAAACTATATCAACTCAAAATTGCTGCCAATATCAATGGCCAGCAACAACACATTCAACAAGCGATTGGTTTTCGCAACTTAAAAATGCAGCATGGTCAGTTTTTAGTCAACGGCAAAGCTGTAACTATTCGTGGTGTAAACCGCCATGAGCATGATCCAGTAACGGGCAAAACCTTAAGTTTGGCGGGTATGATTAAAGACATTGAGATAATGAAAAATCTTAATGTAAATGCAGTGCGAACTTCACATTACCCGAACGACCCTCGCTGGTATGAGTTATGCGACAAATACGGTATTTACGTATTAGATGAAGCTAACATTGAATCGCACGAATATATGCAAATTGGTAACGGCAAAGGCATCAACAACAGCGAAGTGCAACAACAACACTTTTTAGGTTATAAACCGGAATGGCTTGCCGCCCACGTAGATCGTGTGCAACGCATGGTAGAGCGCGATAAAAACCATCCATCAATTATTTTGTGGTCATTAGGCAACGAAGCTGGTTTCGGTACAGCATTTGAAAAAGCCGCTGAGTGGATCAAATTAAACGATGCAAGTCGCCCAGTAACCTACGGTGGTTGGGGTACGGTAGATGGTCACTCGCCGCTTGAATACGTCGACATTTATACGCCAATGTACGACTTTTTATATGAAATGGAAGATTGGGCACGCAGCAATCCACAACAACCTATGATCCAAGCAGAATACGCCCATGCTATGGGTAACAGCATGGGTAATTTGCAAGAATATTGGAATTTAATTTATCAATATCCACAACTACAAGGTGGCTTTGTTTGGGATTGGGTTGACCAAACCTTGTTTAAAACCAATGAGCAAGGCCAACAAATTATGGCTTATGGTGGTGATTTTGGTGAAAGCCCACGCCCAGATTCAGACAACTTTTTAGCCAATGGGGTTATTCAGTCAGATCGCACATTAAACCCACACGCGCATGAGCTGAAAAAAGTCTATCAACCTTTGTATTTTGCAGCGGTTGACCTGAAACAAAATTTATTTGTAATCGACAATAAACATAACTTTATTGGCGCAGACAATTTCAGCTACGACTGGCAACTATTCAAAAATGGTGAATTAGTTGAACAAGCTGAGATCAAAGGCATAAAAGCCGCAGCGGGTGATAAACAAGTATTTAAACTACCAGCGGCTAAACATGCATTTGCTGACGATGCTGAATACCACTTAACCATTCGCGCTAAAGCCAAAGCAAACAAAATTGCCTTTATAAACAAAGACCAAGTAGTCGCTTGGGAACAATTTGCTTTAACGCCGAGCCAGTTTAATTTCGGCCAAGCAAAACCTGTGGCAGTGCAACTTAAACAGACTGAACAACAAGTTAATTTAAGCAGCGCACACTTTGCACTCTCTTTTGATAAAACATCAGGGCGCATTAGTAGTTATACAATTGACGGCCAACAAGTTATTCAACAAGGTTTACGTGCAAACACTTGGCGTGTCACCACAGATAACGACCACGGTGCGCGTTTACACAATAAATTAGCCCTATGGAAACAAGCTAGTGAACAGCAAGTGCTAGAAAGCATAGATGTACAACAACTGAATGCGAATTTAGTTCAAGTGAAGACGGTGCATAAAATGGGAGACAACAGCGCGTTATTCTTTACCGAATATTTAGTTGATGGCAGTGGCCGCATAGAAGTAACCGCAGAATTCGCTCCACAAAAATGGGCTATGCCTATGTTGCCAAAAGTAGGTATGCAAATGCAGCTAGCCGGTGACTTTAAACAATTTAGTTGGTTTGGCCGCGGCCCACACGAAAACTATGTAGACCGCAATACAAGTGCAGCAGTTGGGTTATACCAAGCACACGTTGACGAGCAATACCACGACTATTCGCGCCCACAAGAAACCGGCAATAAAACCGATGTACGCTGGTTTACCTTAGTCAATAAACAAGGTTTAGGCATTCGAATTGCCGGTAAACAATATTTAAGCATTAGCGCTTTGCCTATGTTAGACAGCGACTTAGATCACGAACGCCGCGAAATTCACCTGCACGGCCAAGAAGTACCAATTCGCGACTTAGTAAATGTGAATATAGACTTAAAACAAATGGGTGTTGGTGGTGATAACTCATGGGGCGCACTACCACATGTGCAATATCAAATACCGAGTGCGCACTACAAATATGGCTTTGTGATTGAACCTGTGTTTGGAAACTGAGTTAAATTTAGCTAAACCAATTTAGGGATAATTTTCCTGATAATTACCCGGTTATATGGATAATTATCCCTAATTGACTAAGTAACCAAGCTTATTACTGATAAATTAAATCCTCATCTTTGTTCTGCCGTAAACTAACCAATAAAATAACTTTATCGACGTGGCGCTAAGGCGCTAATATTGCACCCAAGAGATTGATTTATCGTATATAACTCCTCTTGGCGAATTTATTTAATTTAGGTACACTCACCAAATAGTATTATTAATAACAAATTTATGACAAGGACTGTTGCATGCGCATTTTTGCTATACGCACCTTCTGTATACTTTCTTTTATACCTTTTTCGGCAGCAGATATGTCTGTGATGGACATAGCTAGTCTATTCGGGATCTCAGGCGCAATTATAGTTGGTTTATCTCTGTTAACCTTAGCTGTGGTGTTAGAAAGATTTAAACACTTTAGCCGTAAAAACATAGTGCCCAAACAACTGCTCAGCCAAATAAATGATTTATGGCATGGCGGCGAACATCAACAAATTCAGCAAGTATGCGCAGACAACGCCAGCACCTTAGCCAATACCTTGTCTTACGTAAATAAACATAGGCATCATGGTTTTGAACTTGTATCGAACGGCGCTGGAGATGTTGCTTCGTTAGAGTTTAGAAAACACCTAGAAAAAATATACCCACTTGCAGTTGTTGCCACCATAGCGCCACTCGCCGGTTTATTGGGTACAGTAGTTGGCATGATAGAGGCTTTTTATATAGTTGCAGCCACAGGCGCAATTGGTGATGCGAGCATACTGGCCGACGGTATTTACAAAGCTTTGTTTACCACAGCAGCAGGTTTATTTGTTGCCTTACCAGCCATGGGTTTTCATCATTATTTTAAAAGCAAAATAACCTTATACAGTTTAGAACTTGAAGAACAAGTGAGTAACTTTATCAGCGACTGGTTCTCCAACAAGGAACACTTAGATGCGCGTTAATTTAGGTGATAAAGAAAATATTGAACCTAATTTAGCACCACTACTCGACTGCATATTTTTGTTGTTAATTTTCTTTTTAGTCGCAACAACTTTTGACAAGAAAGAGCAGCAACAGGATGAGGTTCAACAACTGAATATATCTTTACCCGAATCTAAAGCTGCATTGTCTCCACTAACAGTGCTAAACGACCCATTTGTACTCGGCGTAGATCGCCACGGAAAATATTATTTAGCCGGGAAAAGAGTGGATGTTAAACAGCTACATCAAGCAATAAAACAGCAAGCGCAAGCGAATCCGCAGCGTCAGGTACGAATAGATGGTGATAAAAACACCCCACTACAATACCTAGTTTATTTGTTGGATTTATGCGAATTTGAAGGATTAACCAATATTGGAGTTCGCGCCCGTGCGAATCAATAATGCGGAAAACACAGCCGAGAACAAACCACAAAACTTCTGGGTAAGCTCGGTACAATGGCATCTTGTGTTGGCGATTGTGATTGGTTACAACCTAGAATATTTTTTGCCTGATCAACATATTCAGCAACAACGAATAGAAGCGATTGAATACACCCGCCAAGCCTATCGACAATCCATCGCCGACAAAGTTGCCGAAATGCGTGAGTTAGAATCCTTGTTGACACAAATGGATCAATTGCAAAATCCCGGACTAGCGACAGAACGAGACGAAGAACAAGCGAGCGACACATCTGATTTCGAGCAAATGACAGCCCAAGAGCTGTATCAAGAATCAGAACAAGTATTAGCAGCAATAAAACAACAACAGCAACAAGTTGTAGAGGAGAAATTAGCAAACCTAGCAGGAGAACAAGAGTCGCAATCAAGTGCAACGGCAACTCAAACTGACGACCCAGCAAAAACAGCCGCAACAAATAACCAGCAGCTAGATACACAACAAGGTTTAAGCGACGAGCAATTACTTGCCAAAGTAGAACAGAACCAACAACAAGCGCGAGAGATTTTTCAGCAACTAACTGCTGACGCTCAACGGCAGCAAGCAGGCAACTCTGCCGCATTGGCTGGCAATCAACAAACTGACAATCAATATGCTTTTGCTCTGCAACAGCTGATAGATAAAGTTGGTTATGCATATCGTTTTGACAATCAGCCTAAAGCCAACGATGCATTGCAGCATACAGGCCCCAAAATACATATAGACCAAACCCAACCACTAGGGCGAAAACTGGTAAAAAGCGCGATGAATGCCAGCAATACCTCACCTTGGTTAAGGTTAGATACTTGGTACGTAATTGGCCCATTTGACAATAAAAAGCGTGAGCAGATAGATACACAATTTCCACCTGAGCATAAAGTTGATCTTGGTGCGATTTATTTAGGCAAAGATCAACGTCCACTCAAATGGCAATATCAACAATATGACGATGTATTTATTATTCCAATAGGCTTAGACGAATATGAAATTTATTACGCCTACACCACAATAAAATCAGATGTCGCACGCGAAGTGTGGTTAGCCATAGGTACGGATGATCAATCTAAAATATGGCTAAATGAGCAGAAAATTTGGTCAAGCGAATATCATCATAAACCTTGGCGCATCGACGAAGCTTATCTCAAAGTACAATTAAAAGCTGGCGAAAATACCCTGTTGCTTAGGTTAGAAAACGGCGAATACATCGGCGGATTTTCCATTGCAATGGCTGCGGTTAATTAGCGCTATAGCTGTTCTCACTCCACAATTTTTTGCTAAACAAAACATTGTATTAACAATTTAACTGCATTAACATAAAACCAAATTTAATCACAATTAATCAAAATAAAACTTAACTAATCAAATTTTATTTAATCAACACTCTACATAATATGATTTTTAAACCTTCAGGGATGATGAATGGTCTTGCACGTATTTGCTGTCTCTGACTTAACAAACCAAGGAAGTTTATGAAAACACCTGCTTTTACAAAGCTCGCATCAATCAGTGCTATAACTCTGTGTTTAGCTGCTTGCCAACAAAATGAAACCCTTTCCCAAGTGTCACAAGCTAATTTTCAGCCCAAGGCTAGTTTGCCCGCTGAATATGTGACTGATGGCGTATTAGTTAAAAACATTCAAGATAAACGCCATTACCGCTATGTAACTTTGGAAAATGGTTTACAAGTTATGCTGGTTTCCGACCCAAATGTTAAAACAGCGGCGGCGTCATTGTCGGTTGGGGTTGGCAGCAACCAAAATCCTGAAAATTTCTTAGGATTAGCCCACTATTTAGAGCATATGGTGATCCAAAGCTCAAAAAAATACCCTGAAGAAAATGAGTTTGGCAAATATGTTGCGACTAACGCGGGTGGACACAATGCTTTTACTGCTGACCGAAATACCACTTACCTATTTCAAATAAATGCAGACGCATTAGAAGGTGCATTAGACCGTTTGGCCGCGGCAATTGCCGAACCAATTTTTGAAGAAAACTTTAGTGAGCGTGAGCGCAATGCGGTGCAGGCAGAATGGGATCGTAATTTAAATAATCCAGGCTTTGATGTCTTTATTGCTGGCAAACAATTAATGAATCCACAGCACCCCTTTACTAAGTTTAACGTTGGTAATTTAGCCACATTAAAAGATCAGCCAAATAAAAGTTTAAACCAAGCTTTGTGGGATTTTTATAACCAATATTATTCTGCAAATATCATGACGCTTGCCATTGTTAGTAATCAATCACTCGATTGGTTAGAAGCCAAAGCAAATAGTTATTTTTCGCCAATTAAAAATCGCAATATTGATCGCCCACAAACCTCAGAGCTTGCTTACACCCAAACGGGCAAAGCTGTGAATATTCAAATTCCACAAGATACCGATTTTTTACAGGTGTTTTTCCCAATCAATGATCAAAATTATCCACGTTACACCCACGCGGGTAAATTTATTATGCGTCAACTAAATAGGCATGACGACACAGCTTTGTTAGGTTCATTACGCAAAGCTGGGTTAACCCATGACGCAGGCTGCAGCTATGCTGAGCAAGCTTATGAAACCCAAGGTCGATTACAGTGTCATTTTAATTTAACTGACAAAGGCGCAGCAGATAAAAACCAGGTCGTTTCGGCCCTATTTAGTTATATCGACATAATCAAACAGCAAGCGCTAACCGCTGATTATATTGCTGAATACGAACATATTTTGGCAAAACAACGTCAGCGTTTTAGTGATACAGCCCCACAACATTTTGCGCCCAAACTGTCGCAAACCATGTTAGAGCATGAAGCCAAATATGTATTAATGCCCAACCAGTTTTACCTTGGGTTTGATAAACAACAAGCAGAACAAATTTTGGCACAAGTGACGCCTGAAAATATGCTTATCAATAATATTGGTAAAAATGTTACTGCCGACCAACAAATACCTTATGCCAAACATAAATATTCGATAGAAACTTTGCCCGTGTTTCAACCTGTTGCTGAGTTAGCGGTTAATTTACAGTTACCAGCAGCGCAATTGCCGCAACAAAGTGAACAGTTGGTGCAACAAACTCAGCAAAAAAATTATCAAAAACCAACAGCTGTACACAGTGAAAAAGGTTTAGAAGTGTATTTGGCCACCAGCCAATATTTTGCCGATGAAGATAAAGCAATCACCACAGCTTCTATTGAATCCCCGCTCACCCGCGCATCCGCGAAAAACTTGCTGATGAATGCCATGTTGACTGAGTTATTACAAAAACAAACTCGAACTACAGCAGAAAATGCCAAATTAATGGATACCTTGCATATAGCTGTATCAGGCAATCCAAATGGCTATAGTCAAATATTGTTAGACGGGCCATTGGCAGTACAACAAAAATATTTAACCCAGCTATTCACTGAGTTTAACCAATTGCAGATCAGCCAAACAACATTTGATGATATTAAAGCGCGTTACCTCAAAGGTTACAAAGATATGGAGAAACGCCCTCCGGCTCAACAAACCTTTGCTAAATGGCGTCTGACTTATCAACTATATGCCGACCTATTCACACCAACTGAAACTATAACAGCGCTAGAAAGTTTAACTTTGACTGATATGCAAAAATTCCATAAACAAATGTTGCAAGGCCAGCTGAATGTATTGTCGTTAAGCAATATGCCAAAAAGCCAATTAGTTGAATTAGCCCAAGCAGCACGTCAAGCAATGGGTGAACCGACTGGAGAAAAACCAAATAATAACAACAATTTCAAACCAACACTTGGTAAACAAGTGAGTGTTACTGAATCTGTTACCGCCAACGACGTTGTATTGTTACTCGGTTTTATCGCACCAGACAAAAGTGACCAAACCCTAGCGAATTTAACGGTTTTAAACCAATATATGCACCCAGCATTTTTTAATAGTTTGCGTACTCAACAACAGCTTGGTTATGGTGTAAACAGCCAAGCGCTAAAAATTCACGACTACCCAACTCAAATGTTTTTTGTGCAAAGCAACAACACTGATTTAGCTAGTTTGTACAATAAAATAATTGATTTTACTCAAGCATTTGAGCCTGAATTAGCCAAGCTGCCTGAACAAACCATAAGCCAAACCATAAGCGCGATTATTCAACAAGTTGAACAAAAACCAACAGACATTCGCAAAGAATATCAAGCATTTGCGGGTGACTGGTATCAGCACAATTGGCAATTTGATAGTAGAGATAATCTTGTAGCCGCGTTAAAACAAGTGACTAAACAAAGTTTAATGGCGACTTATCAATCGTTAATTTTACAAGGCCAACATGAACAGTTTGCCGTGCAATACCGAGGTGAAAACTTTAAAGACACTCAATTTGCTGAGTTAAAAAGCTTAACAACTGAGCAAGCAGAAAGTATGCAAACCGCAGCACGCTAGTTTGCACTGTAATTTACACAACAAGGATAAGTCAGTGGCTTATCCTTGTTTCTTTTCCCTTACTTTAATCTTCTCAATTACAGTTATTTAGATACAGGCTTAATTTTGCCATCTTTTCCATAATGCAACGGCGCATAAGTAATTGACCTTTTATGGCTACCCCCACCTGGCAATAAATTGTCGTGATAGAAAAACCACGACTGGCCGTTAAATTCGATTATGGCTTGGTGATTTGTGCTGATATCCAAATAATCCAAAATCACTTCTTGATATTCAAAAGGTCCCATTGGGTGTTTGCCAGTTGCATAAACAATTTGTCCCGGCCAACCTGTCGAAAAAGTGAAATAATATTGGCCGTGTTTTTTATGCACAAAAGGCGCTTCACCGTATTTTTTCTTGTTATCACTTGCTGGGAAGTTAGTAATTTTCACATCTAAAATCGGCCCAGCTAAACTGCGCATATCTGGATTTAAGCGCACGACTTTTGGCACACGCGTACCAAAATACAAATAGGTTTCGCCTGTATTATCAATAAACACCATAGGATCTATAGGTTCGTCACCTGCATTGGCATCTAGCGCTTTATCTATCAGCGGCGCGCCTATAGCATCTTTAAATGGGCCAAGTGGATTGTCCGCTACAGCCACGCCAATTTTGTCGCCGCCAACTGGCGCATAAAAATAATATTTACCATTGCGCTCGGCCATTTCGGGTGCCCAAGCTTTGGCGTCTTTCGCAGCCCATTTAAAAACATCAACCGATAAAAAGCTGCCGTGATCTTGCCAGCTAGTTAAATCGGCAGAGGAATAAGCACGCCATACGGTTGAATCCCAATACGTACCTGAGTTGGATTGATCATCAGTTGCGTATACATACACTTTATCTGCAAATACATGCGGTGAAGGATCAGCATTAAAGCGCTGAACAATTGGCTCTGCAGCGTGCGCCGAATAAGCGGCACAGCTTAACAAAGCCGCAGCAATGTGTTTTTTGTACTGCATTAATTATCCTTTAACGTCAGTTGAATATGTTTGTCGCTGATATAATTTGCTTGCACATCAAAGTTGTTATTCAGCATAGTTAAGATGTCGTCTAACTCTGTTACTTTTAAGCGCGCGACAATTTGTGTTTGTTTTAAACTATCTTCGGCAAAACTGAATTGATAACCTGTGTAACGGCTTAACTCTTTGGTCACTTGTGCTAAAGATTCACCACTAAAAGTTAAAGTGCCACTCTGCCATGACAGCTGATCCGACAATTGTTGCTGTGGCATCACGCTTTTTTCCACAGATACTTTTTCATCTTTGTCCGAAGCAATCAGCGCTTTTTCACCTTTGCGAACTAATACAGGTGGGCTGAATTTTTCAGTTGCGACACCTACTTTGCCGTCTGTGACTATCAATTCAACTTGTTTACCATCGGCTAATACCACGTTAAAGGCTGTGCCAACCGCGGTTAATACTTTGCCTGCAGCTATAACCTCTAACGGCCATTTGGGATTATGCGCAACATCAATGTGCAGTTCGCCTTGCTCTAAATAGATAAAACGCTTAACACTGTTATAAACAACTTGTACTTGCGACAAGGTATTAATTAATAATTTTGAGCCATCGGGCAGTTTAATTTGTTGTTGCTGTCCCACTTGGGTTTGAAAACTCTGATTGTAGTTTTGCTGTTGTACTGCAACTAGTGGAGTGGCATTTGTGCCCAACAGCCAAGGTGACATACTTGGCCACAGCACAACAGATAACACCAACAGCAATACACTTGGCAGCGACCAAACAGGTAACTGACTAAACCAAGCTTTTTGTGCCTGCTGTTTTTGATAAGGGAAAATATCCGCCAAACTCGCTAACATTTCAGCTTCAGCAATCGGCTGCTCAATTTGTTGATACAACTGGCGATGCAGCGCAGATTGCGCTATCCACAAGTCAAATTGCTGTTGTTGCTCTGCAGTCAAACCTTCTTCTTGTCTAATCACCCACAATGCAGCTTCATCTAAAATTTGTGTGCGGCTAGCCAGCGAAACCACATTATTATTTGTGTCCATTTGCTTGCTCCACTAAATACTGAAATTTGACGTATCCACGTTGTAGCTGCACTTCAACTGTGCGTGGGCTTAAATTTAATTCTTCGGCAATTTCTTTAATTTTCATGCCATATACTTTTTTCATTACAAATACTTTGCGACATTGTGGAGGTAATTGCTGCACAGCCTGACAAAAAGAAACAAATTTTCGGTCGGCTTCTAACTGGTTAAAGTTTGCATCGGCATTTGATGCGCCAAATTCAGCTTCATCTTCAACCGCTTGATGGTGTTTAACATTCGGTTTGCGTAAATAATCTATCGCGAGGTTTTTCGCCACGGTAAATACATAACTCTGATTCACTTCATCTTGTTGTTTATTGTGCTGCTGCCATATTTTTACATAGGTATCTTGCACTATGTCTTCTACTTCGTCGGGCGGCACAATAGCACCAACAAAACGCTTGAGTTTACTGCGCACTCTATTTAATAGATTAATTGGCTGATTTGAGTTTGTTTTCATCCACAACACCTAATTGGGGTCATATTGGTATAACGCAGCAGCTCACAAAAACTACTTACAAATAGTTGTAGATAATTTGTTATGCAAACTAAGCTTAAACAATGGTAACATCGACAAAGATTGACTGAAAGTGACTTTTTTCGACCAATTATGAAAGAATTAAATTTAAATACATTTTTATTATTTATCAAAGAATTAGACAAGACATCTTGTGCTAAGACAAATGTATTTGGTCAAAAAAGTTTAAATTTATTTAAAATTTTTGTACGTATTTTTTTAATTTTGATTCGTTGTAGCTGTATGTGCGAGCAAAAATATATTTTTTGCCGCCATGCCAAATGGTTAATTTTAGCTGGCGTACTGGCATCACCTGCAAGTTTTGCCCAACAGCTAAAGTTAATTGATTTTGCAATTGAACGAGGACAAGCCGTTACATCGTTTTTGCAGTTTGCCGAACAAGCAGATGTTACTTTTGCAGTAAAAGCAAATGAGCTACAAGGTATTACAACCAACCCTGTGCAAGGGCAATATACTGCGGAGCAAGCATTAACCTTGTTACTCAGTAATACTGGGTTAACAGCAGAAATTGATGATAGTGGTCGGCTTATTCTCAATAGCAATAAACAGCCAAGAGAAACAACCACAATGAACAAAACTAAAATATATTCAGGTGTAATCGCTGCATTAATGGGCGTAAGTGCAACTCAAGCTAACGCACAAGAACAAACAGAAGCACAAGACTCTACCGAAGTTATTCAAGTAAAAGGTTTTCGTAGCTCGCTAAACAAATCGCTACTCACTAAACGTGCATCGGTAAATGCACTTGAGTCGATTTCGGCAGAAGACATAGGTAAATTCCCAGATCAAAATATCGCCGAGTCACTACAACGTGTACCAGGTGTTGCAATTAGCCGTGAAGGGGGTGAAGGCCGCCGTATTACCTTGCGTGGTTTAGGGCCAGATTTTACCCGTACCACCTTAAACGGTATGGAAATTCCAGCAATAACAGATGAGTTAGACTCATCCGTTAGTGCGCTAAATGGTGGTCGTGCGTTCGAATTTAATATGTTCGCTTCTGAGTTATTTAACCGAGTAGATATTCAAAAATCACCAACGGCAGCAATTGAAGAAGGTGGTATTGCCGGTACTGTTGACCTTTATTCTGCTAAACCTTTTGACAACCGCGGCTTTCATGCGGCTGCATCACTACAAGGCAACTACAGTGAGTTGTCAGATTCAGTTGACCCACGTGTCGCTTTATTAGTTTCCAATACCTTTGCCGATGATACTTTTGGCGCTTTATTATCAGTGGCTTTTTCCACCCGTAACGTCAACCAAGAAGGTTTTGGTACAGTTGGCTGGCAAACACCTGTGGTCAATGGCATGACTTATATCGACTCACCTGATCTAGTTGTTAACGGCACGCCAGCCAATAATGATTGCCAATTAAATGGTCAATCAGTCAATGCAATTAACTGTTTATATACACCTAGACTGCCTCGCCCAGACTTCTTTGGAAATGAACAAGAGCGTATTGGTATTACCACAGCATTACAGTGGGCACCAACCGATGATATTGAAATTACCTTTGATTATTTGCATTCAGAGTTAGAAAACGATCGCGCTTTTTATAACTTTTACGAAATGTATCGCAACTACTTTGACCAATTAACAGCACTTGAAGTGACAGTACACGAAAATGGCAAACAGGTAGAAGCAGGTTTATACGATGGTTTAACCGGCCGAATTGAAAGCCGCCAAACCTATGCAAAATCAGATTTTGATCAATATTCACTGTCGGGTGAATTTCACCTAACCGACCGCTTGCAAGTGAACGCTATGTTAGGTTTAGCCGAAGCTAACTTGCGCCGCGAAGAATTCCGCCACATCATGGATACACTTGATACGCATAAATTTGCTTTCGACTTTTCTAAAAATGCCAATGCGCCAGAAGTTACATACTTCTACGATTTTAATGATCCGTCACAATACAACTTAAGCTCGTTTGATGGCGCAGGTGAAACAGAAAAACGCAATTTAACCGGTAAACTAGACCTAATTTACGCAGCTGACGAAGTAACAATAAAAACCGGTTTGGCCTACAACGACCGCAGTATAGATGTCAGCTTTTATAATATTCCCGCTTTATCACTCGACAGCGCCGAAGGCTTCACAGAAGACTTTCCCGAAGCCGACTTTGGTGAAGGTTTTGATGGCTACACCTTTCCGTTTATAGTGGCTGATTTTGACAAAGTTAATCAAAAAATTAGTGAAACAACCGGCAAAGATGGTTGGAATTTATTACCTGCCAATGGTTATGAAATTGTCGAAGAAACGCTCGCCGCCTATATAGATTTAACCAGCCAGTTTGAAGTAGCAGGTATGTTGTTAGACGCAAACTTTGGTGTGCGTATGGTTGATACCAGCACCACATCAACAGGTTATGTGGAAGTTGATGGCAAAGTTCTACCAATTGAAGTTGAACACGATTACAGCAACTTTTTACCGGCGATGAATCTAGCTTTAGAAGCCATGGACGACTTAATTGTCCGTTTAGGTATTACCCGCTCTATGACACGTCCAAGCTTAACTAAATTAAGCCCGGGCAAACCTACCTTTAGATATATTGAAGGTTTTGCCACAGTTGGTAACCCAAAACTGAATCCTTATGTATCCAACAATTTTGATTTAGCGCTTGAATGGTACTTTGACGAAGAAGCTTTATTCGGGGCAACTTTATTCTATAAAGATATCGAAACTTATATTCGCAGCACCCAAGAAGATAAATTGATTGATCCAGTTTATTACCCAGCGATTGAAGCCGATCCAAACTTTGATCCGCGCATTTCAGTAGACCCTTATACCAAAGCATACACCCATTTTTCTTCGGGTAATGGCAAAGGCACCGACATCAATGGTATCGAGCTTATCTATCAACAACCGCTAAACTTTTTACCCGGTTTATTAAGCAATACAGGTATTGTTGCCAACTACACCAAAGTACATTCGGGTGAGTTAGTTGGTGTGTCAGAAAACTCGTACAACTTTACCTTTTATTATGAAGAAGAAGACTTTGGTGGTCGTATCTCAGTGAATAGTCGTGATGATTATTTCTTAGAAGTACCAGGTTTTACCGGCAATGCGCAAAGTGCGGCAACTGGCCCAACTCATGTAGATTTTTCATCCTTCTATAACATTACTGAAAACATGACGGTTTCGTTCGAAATTATCAACCTAACCGACGAGTATTCAAGACTGTATATGACAGGTGACGGCAGCATGAACCTAATGCGTGAATACAACCATACGGGTCGTCAATTTAGTTTAGGTTTACGTTTTAATATGTAGCCATTTAACTTACCCAAGCTAAACAATTTGGCTTGGGTATTTAGGAGTTATTATGCCAAGTCGCCGCAAATTTATTATTGGAGCCACTTGTTTAACTGCCTTGGGTGGCTGTCAGTCTTTTAATTTATTAACTCGCGAGCACTTACCCATGCAGCAAATTCAACTTGATACACCTTTTAATATGCCAGCAATTCAAATTGCTGATTTCAGTCAAGCTAAGGTGTTTGATATTCGTGATTATGGCGCTCAGCCAAACAATCAACAAGCAAATGAACAAGCAATCGCCGCCGCAATACAAGCCGCCAATGCCAACCAAGGTGGACGTGTATATATTCCAGCCGGAGAATGGTTATGTGCAAAAATTCATTTAAAAAGTTTTGTTGATTTGCACTTAGCCGAAGGCGCTACTTTATTGTTTTCAGCCGAGCCAGCAGATTATTTACCTGCGGTAAAAACCACTTGGGAAGGCATGGAGTGTTACAACTATTCACCGCTGATTTATGCCTATGAATGTCAGCAGGTATCTATTAGTGGCCAAGGCAAACTGCAGGCTAAATTAGATGTCTGGCAGGTTTGGTACAAAAGACCCAAACCACATATGGATGCACTAGCCAACTTGTACCATATGGCCGCTAAAGATGTGCCGGTAGAACAAAGGCAAATGACCTATGCAGGCGCTAATTTACGCCCGCATTTTGTCCAGTTTAACCGTTGCCAACACGTGTTAATTGAAGGTATTCAAATTCAAGATAGTCCGTTTTGGGTATTACATCCGTTTTTATGTAAAGACGTGGTGATCCGCGATGTTAAAGTACAAGCTCACGGCCACAACAATGATGGGGTCGATCCTGAAATGACCCAAAATATGCTGATTGAAAATTGTGTATTCGACCAAGGTGATGATGCTATTGCGATTAAAGCTGGGCGTAATCAAGACGCTTGGCGGTTAAACACTCCAACCAAAAACCTAGTGATGCGCAATTGTTTAATTAAACGCGCCCACCAGCTAGTTGCTGTAGGCAGCGAGTTATCTGGTGGCATTGAAAATGTATTGGTGGAAAACTGCCGCTTTGAAGATGGCACCCAATATTCAGTTGGCACTGGCAATATTGTCTTAATTAAAACCAATGAGCGCCGTGGTGGTTATGTTAAAAATATCATTATCCGCAATATTAAAGCCGGAGCGGTTAAAGGTGGGGCACTCAGCATAGAAACCGATGTGCTGTACCAATGGAAAGATTTAGTGCCAACTTACGAGAGACGTTTAACCCAAATTAGCGATATTTATTTATCTGATATTCACCTCAACCAAGCCGACTTTATTTGTAATATTGAAGGCCAAGCTGAGATGCCAGTTAAAAACGTGCAGTTAACTAATGTTACTGCCGACCAATTAACCCAAGATGCAATATCTAACGTTAATGTCGAAGGTTTTGAATTTGCTTAGTCAAGCAAGTTCACTTCAACAGTTATATGATCTATATGCAGTTGCTGCTGCAGCAACTGCTTGTATTCTTCTGGGCTAGTTGGTTCTGCTGAACTTATCGCAATTATCATAGCTGTATGCTGGCTAGACAATTTCCACACGTGTAAATCTGTTACTTGGCTGCCCTGTTGCTCAATAATTTTTTGCGCTTGAATTGCCAAGTCATCATGCTCTGTTTTATCTAACAACATATGGCTACTACTAATAATTAAATGATACGCCCACTTAGCAATAACCACAGAGCCGATAATGCCCATTAAAGCATCGGCCCATAACCAGTTGTAATATTTACCTAAAATCAACGCGACTATTGCCAGCACTGACGTGAGCATATCGGCCAATACATGAAAATAAGCCGCGGCTAAATTGTGATCATGCGCATGGGCGTGAGCGTGGGAATGGGAATGACCATGCAAATCTTGGTGATCGTCATGGCTGTGATCATGATTGTGATTATGGTGGTGGTGACTATGCCCGTGATCATGTCCGTGACTATCGTGCAGCAACACAGCAGAAATTAAATTGACGATAAAACCTAAAATAGCCACAGCAATCGCCTGATTAAATTGAATGCTTTCAGGTACTAATAAGCGCTCGGTCGATTCAATTACCATCATAAAAGCAACTGTGCCCAAAGCAACTGCGCTCGCAAATCCACCTAAGGCATTAACTTTACCCGTACCAAAAGTAAAAGCTGGGTTGTTGGCATTTTTGCGCGCATACCAATAAACAAACATAGAAATGGCAAAGGCCGCTGAGTGAGTCAACATATGCCAGCCATCTGCCAACAAAGCCATAGAGCCGTACCAACTACCAGCGACAATTTCTATCACCATAGTGACTGTGGTTAAAGCAAATACCATATTTACTTTGCGCTCGGCACCGCGGTTGTCTACGGTAAATTTGTGCGCGTATTGGCATTGTTGGCCATGATCATTTTGCACGAGAAAACCTTATAAATTTTGCAATAAACTTGGAAGCTAACTTTAATTTAATATACTATACCCCAGTATACCTATTAGATCCAGCGAGTAACTTATGGCGCATTTAAACAAAAACAACAAAGCTTTGATGACCCGGGTAAAAAAAATTCAAGGACAAGTCAGCGCTTTAGAAAAAGCACTCGACCAATCAAATGAATGTATTGCAGTTTTACAGCAAATTAGCGCTATTAGAGGGGCGGTAAACGGGCTAATGAATCATGTACTTGAAGCACATATTCGCGACCATTTAGGTGATAATCAGTTATCCGACGAACAACGCCAACACGAAGTTGACGATGTAGTGGGTATATTGAAGTCGTATTTGAAGTAGGTGATTTAATATAGAGCATTTTTGATTTATTATAATCAAAAATAATCACAAAGAAGAAACATAATGAAAACAACATGGAAGCAATCTCGAAGGTTAAAAACTTGGTTAACATCTGTCACTTTGCTCAGCTTGGCGGCACTACAAGCTTGTAGCCAACTGTCTGACCTATCCACAAAACAAGCTGTGCGTATTTTGCCGATTAGCGACCAAGCTTTTGCTGGTAGTTCAGTTAACGTATTAGCTGGGGTTAAACAAACGGTTTATACCCATGGTGAATTTCAATACGCGGCTTTTTATAATCGACAAGCTAAGCTTGTATTAGCTAAACGCAACATTGCGCAAGATAGCTGGCAGCTACACACAACTGAATTTAGTGGCAATGTAAATGATGCACATAACCACATTAGCATAGTGGTAGACGGTGCTGGTTATTTACATATGGCTTGGGATCATCACAACAATCCACTTAATTACGCCAAAAGCACAGCGCCAGGTAGTTTGCAGTTACAGCGTGCAAACATGCTAGGCAATATGGAAAAAAGTGTTACCTACCCACAATTTTACGCATTAAAAAATGGGGATTTATTATTCCAATATCGTGATGGTGGTTCGGGCAAAGGCCAGTTGGTAATGAACCGATACCATGTAGCCATCCAAAGTTGGTCGCGCATTCACAATGTGTTAATTGATGGCGAAAAACAGCGTAGTGCTTATTGGGATATGACGCTCGACCAAAACGATGTATTACACCTTGCATGGATTTGGCGCGAAACGCCAGATGTCGCAACCAATCACGATTTAATGTACGCGCAGTCAAAAGACTATGGCGTAACTTGGCAGCAAATTGATGGCGCGCAATATAAACTTCCACTGAGGATAAACAACGCCCAAGTTGTTAAACAGATCCCACAAAATCACAAATTAATGAATCCGCCAGTAGTTGCAGCCGACAATAGTAGTAACCCATATATCACCAGTTATTGGGCTGATGCACCAGAACAAGCCCCCGCTTTTAATGTAGTGCGTTTTGATAACGGCAAATGGCAAACTTTTACTGGACCAAAAGCATCGGTAAATTTTGCATTATCTGGCATGGGGACTAAAAACCCACCTTGGTCGCGTCCGGTATTATTGGTTGATTCAGACAGCCACACTAGTTGGTTTCATTTAATTCATAGAGACGACACAGCAGCTGAGATAAAAGTTCACACGGTCAAACCAAGTGAAAGCACTGTTTGGCACAGCCAAAGCTTAATAGATAAAACTTATGGTGCATGGGAGCCATCTATCGATCCACAACAATGGCAGCGTTTTAAACAGTTACATATGTTAGTACAGTCGGTTGAACAGCAAGATGGGAATGACGCTAAAGCAGCAGATGTGCAAGCGGAACAAATTAGTTTAGCGACTTGGCAGGTAAATTAATACAAATTAGGGCTTATGCTTACCCAACTTTTGCTGTCAAAGTATTGTTGTCAGAATTCCAAGCATATTGCCCTTAATCTATTTGTGTATCATTATAAATAACTATATTGATACCCTTTATGCTCTTTCAATACCCTTGCATGTTTTCACTCTATCCTGCTTTATTTGAGGAATGCGATTGCACCGCTTAATTTGTGTTATTTGAATTGTACAATCCAAATAGCTTCGAAAAAGGTCTAAGCACAAATAATACCAAACAGACTATTAATACCACTAAACTCATCTTATTTATGAAAAAACAATGGTCTACAAAACTTTGACACAAACTATTTTCTAATACCTTGATCCCTTTGGTAATCAAATAAGTCAGTAACAATAACCAAAGCATTTTCCAAGAAAATAATCGTTTAGCTCCCACAATCTAGCCTCCAAATTCTTATCACAACCATCAATTATCTCTTTTGCGCCGATAACCTTGATACTTTCTAAATGAAACAAACAGCCCTGAAACTAAAGCTAAAATAATGAATGATAAATTTTCAACTTTGTTGAAATCAGACTTTTTGTTGAGCCAAATGTAAGTTATCAAAACCAATAAAACTGGCCAAAAGGTCAGCTCAATACATAACCAAACAGTCTTTAAGAGCGTTAACATATATCCCTCAGTGATAGAATAGCAAGTCAGCTAGTCCGTTAAATCTGTCGACGTACAACACGTTAACTCATATCCTTCTGCTGTTTTGGTGTACAGATAGTCATTCCCCCAAGGGTCGGTTGGAATAACGGTAAAGTCGGTCGCAAGTAAATTTTCATAAGTTAGCCACAAGTGGAGGGCTTATAATCAATAATTCAGGCTGACCAGAATCACTTTTTGGGTTGATTCCTCGGTATATTATGATGTGATGCCTGCTGGCTGCGGTATTAAATTCAAGGGGTGTAACACTTACCACAGCCTCTACAGATGCACTCGGTTTAAGAATGATATAATCATCGTCGCCAGTGTGATGTGCAAGTTTGAATTGAATGCCTCGGTAAGGGATTTCAATCAGCCTTCCACTCTCTTGCTGCTCGTAAACATCCAACACATCAAAAGCCAGTGCTCCATGAGGGAATAGATATCGTTTCCACAATTGAACATTTTGCTCACTTGTATTGGAATATTTAACCAGCAGCTTTAAAGCATCGCCGCTCCTTTGCAATAAACTCAGTTCGGCCTTTATGGACGGCTCAGCGAAACATATATTTACCATCAATAACAAACAAATAAGTAGATATTTCACTTAAGCCCTCCTCGATTAATCCCTTAACGCCCCTGCAACTGCCGCATCAACTGCATCGTGAAAACGCTGGGCGATTTTAGTTTCTCGATGAATATGCTCTGCTGCATGGTACATTCCGGGTAACAAGACCAATTCAGTTGCCACACCTGCGTTGGTTAACCTTTGCGCATATTCGATATTTTCATCAATAAACAAATCAATTGACCCAACAATAATAAAAGCTGGCGGCAAATCATTTAGGTTGGCTACTCGCGCGGGTACAGAGCCATATGGCACTCGTTTTAATCCAGCTGGTTGACCCAATAAAGACGACCAACCGAATTGATTTGAAGTAGGTGTCCATAACAATTTACCTATCCACTCTGGTACTTGTTGGCTGCTGCCGGTTCTGTCGTCCAACATAGGGTAAATTAGGATTTGATGTTTAACTGGTACTTCGCCTTTATCGCGCGCATAAATAGCTAACATAGCGGCATGGCCACCACCGGCACTTGCGCCCATAATCACAATACGGTTTTTATCTACACCTAATTTTTCAGCATTGTTATATAACCAAGTTAATGCTGTGTAGTTGTCGTGCAACGAGCCGGGAAATGCGGTTTCTGGCGCAAGCCGATAATCTACAGTGACAACTGTACAATCGTGTTTTTCCGCCAATTTTTGCATGCCAACTACTGAATCTCTGGCGCTGCCTAAAATGTATCCACCACCGTGCATATATAAAATGGCTGGTTTGTTAGCCCCCGCTTTGGCATTAATTACATATACAGCAACATCAGGATCGCCTTGCGTAACGGATGGTATGTGCTCAAGCTTTACTGTTGATGTTGTTTTTGGTTTATAGGGTTTTGCTGCGTCTTTTGCTCTTAGCTGATATAGATTGTCAGCCGTAATATGCAAAAAGCCGATTTGCTCGGCTAATTGCTGCTGCGATTTGAGCAAAGGTTGAATTTCAGGATGGAGCTTTAGCGGGTTGCCATCAGCAAAAGCCGCTGCACAAATAAAAGCAGCAGCTAGGGTTAAAACTTTTGCGACTTGTCTCATTGTGTTTCTAACCAATTTAATAATTGTTCAAACCAATCAATTGGATGACGCATGCCATAACCGTGGTTGCCATCAGGCAATATGGTTAACAGTGCTGGCACTTGGTTATCGACCAAGGCGCGGTAATACACTAAAGCATTAGCGACTGGCACAACAACATCGTCAGTTGAATGAACAATAAAGGCAGGCGGCGCAGTTCCACTGACATTTAATTCATTGGAAAAACGGTCGATTTGTTCACCCGTTGGGTTTTCACCTAATAAATTAGTTCGTGAACCTTTATGTGTGATCAGCGGCTGCATACTAATTACTGGATAAACTAAAATTTGAAAATTTGGCTTAACTTGATGCGCGCTATAACCATGATTAACCGGATTATCATAATGTGTTGCGGCACTTGCGGCTAAATGGCCACCCGCAGAAAACCCCATAATGCCCACTTTTTGTGGATTTATGCCCCAGTCTGCCGCTTGCGCTTTTACTTGGGCGATAGCTTGTTGCACATCTTGCAATGGGCCAACTGATTTATCTTCCATCCAAGTGTCTGACGGCATGCGGTATTTTAAAACAAACGCACTAATGCCATTTTGCGCAAAACGCTGTGCCACTTGTTGGCCTTCTTTTAACATAGACAAACCAAAATAACCGCCGCCTGGGCAGATGATCACTGCTTTGTCAGAGCGATTAGCCGCATCCGGCAAATAAGCGGTTAAACTTGGCTGGCTAATTTGAATTACAAATTCATCATTGTGATTAGTACTGTGTACTTTTTCGGTATTTTCAGCTGGTTTAGCACCGCTGATCATTTGTGCTTTATACAAGGTAACGGCTGTGCCTTGCTCTGCTGAGTTTTGTTCGGTACTGGCACATGCAGTTAACAATGTGCCAGTAATCAGTGCCGCAACGAATTTGCGCATTTGAGTGACTCCCAATTTTTATCTAATTATTTAAGCTGAACTCGGCGTATTTGTCCTAGCTGACGGTTTTTCCCCGCAACAATTATCTTGTCTTGCGTGAGCTCAGCAACATCTTGAATAATATCTTCTTTTCGAATTTTTTTAACTTCTATCGACTGTAACTTAACTTGTTTCAATGGTAAACGTGGATCGCCTTTTAAAATAAACGCGCGCCTTGCGTCAACCACTTGTACATTTTCAATTTGAATATTTTGCACTTGGGTAATATACGGCTCAATTTTATCTTCGTTGTAGCGCATGTTAATCACAATTGCGTCTTTAACTTTATTGACCTTTAAGTTGCGAATGTAGATATTTTCAATAAAACCGCCGCGCGACGAATTGGTTTTAATTCGCACTGCGCGGTACAGTTTTGGATTGTCCATAAAACAATTTTCGACAAATACATTACGCACACCACCAGAAATCTCGCTGCCAATTGCTATTGCGCCGTCACCATCCAACATTTTGCAGTTGCGGATTACAATATTTTCGCTAGCTATGCCATGTTTGCGTCCGTCTTGGTCGCGGCCTGATTTAATGGCAATTGAATCGTCCGCAGTGTCAAACACACAACCTTCAATTAATACATTACGGCAGGATTCAGGATCGCAACCGTCTGAATTAGGCCCAAAACTTAAACATTGTACGTTGCGCACGATTACGTCTGAACAGACTAGCGGGTGCAGCATCCACATAGGTGAATTGCGTAATGTTACCCCTTCAATTAATACGCGCTGGCACAAATAAGGTTGAACAAAACTTGGGCGCAAAAAATTTTGTTTAAAAACACGTTGCTCTATTGGAGTGCCGTCGGCAGTCATTTTTCTTAATTGATCTCGGGTGATATCTTGGCTTTCACCCTCAATCAGGTTTAACTTGCCGCGTTTCCATTTGTATCGCCACGGCCACCAATGATCAGCACTGGCATTGCCTTGCAAAGTGCCCTGACCTGTTATCGCAATATCGTGTTTTTTGTACGCATAAATCAGCGGCGAATAACTCATTACATCTGAGCCTTCCCAGCGGGTTAATACATAAGGTTGGTATTTTTCCGCGTCGGTAAAAAATGAAATAACCGCATCTTTTTCAATATGCAGCTCAATATTTGACTGTAAATGAATTGGCCCTGTTTGATACACGCCAGCAGGTACAATTAACTTGCCACCACCTTTTTGATGTAAATATTCAATGGCGTTGGCAAACACCTGAGTATTGTCACCCGTGCCATCGGCTTGCGGATTAAATTTTGCTAAAGAAACTGCCACCGGTGGAATTTTTGGTGTTTGAATATTATCTATTATCTGCTGCGCTTGCTGCCAAGCATCTTGCTGATTGGCTACGTTGTTAGTGGATTCAGTTAAGCTTTTGGCGCTGGCATTTACCGCATTTACCGCATTAGCCGCAAAAGGTGCAGCTAAAGCACAGCTACCAATTTGTTTAACCAACTTCCGTTTTGTTAGTGAATAATTTTCCATAATTTGCTTAGAGTTATTAGGTGTAAGTTTTGGTAAAACAAGAACATACACCTTTTTGATATTTAAGGAAATGTTTTAACGTAGGTCTATCCTAGTCGGTTTATTTCTATCCGTAGTTAACCAACCATCAACAAATTCCAACTCTGATACTTGTATTGAGCTGCGGCGGGTTTGGTAGTTGTCTTTACCTTTGTTTTCAGCAGTTCTACCCGGATGGGTGAAGTAAAATAAATACGCGCGGTCGTTGTTTACCACTACATCTGGGTGGCCACCGATTACGCCATCGTCTTTGCCTGTGCCCGGTGTTTGCACTAAATGCTCAGCTTGTTGTTGCCAGTTTTCTAAATCAGTTGAGCGGTATACAGCTAAACCTTTCCATGCGTCTACTACTAACCACCAGTAACCTTGCCAATAAAAGGTAGTTGGCCCTTCGCCGCGGCTTTGTAATTTAGCTTTGCCTTTGTCTTCCCATGTGTATAGGTCTTTACTGTCGGCGTAATAAACTGATTTTCCGTCTGGCTCGTCGTTATAAAACATGCGGTAGCCACCTTGTGGTAGTGCCACTACGTCAGCGTCTATCACTTTGTTGGTATTCAGTTTTAAGGTTGAAACATATTGCCAGTCAAGCAAGTTACTACTGGTGAAATGCGCTATGCTGCGTGGATGACGCCAGTTATCAAATACCCCTGGCACTATGGTTAAATACATGTGGTAGCGTTTTTCTTCGGCTTGATAAAATACATCGGGCGCCCAAAAAGTTGCTAACTCGCCTTCTTTAACATATGGATATTGGATATTTGCGTCGGCTTTGTACTGCCAAGTTGCGCCACCATCGTCAGACTCTGCAATACCAATTGGTGTGCCATGCACCCACTCTACGCCATTAACATCTTTAGCATTGGCACGGCGGTTGGTATACAGCATATTCCATTTTTGCGTGGTGTGATTAAACATCACCAATGGGTCGGCTGCTCCATCGTAAATAGAGTCGCGATATAAAGGTTTTGGCGCTATTTTGCCAAGTTCGGCTGAAACATTTTCTGAACCCGAATCCGTTGTTTGGCAAGCAACTAATGCACTTACAGCACAAGCGCCCACAATTGATAACAATATATTTTTCATTTTATTATTCCGTTTGTTGCAATAAAAAAAGGGGCCACACACAGCCCCAATACACACACAAATAAACTTTATTAAATTATCTACTCTGCTGGTTCGACCGACACAGCGTATACATGCACAGGCCCGTGCATATTTGACCTAAATACAATCCATTTACCATCTGGGGTAAAAGTTACATTTGGCTCTAAGCGATAGTCGTGCTGCTGCATATTTACCAGCTTTTTCGCTTTTAACACGGCCGGTCTAACAAGTTGCTCAGCGTTACGTGCACTAATGCCGGCAACGTCTTTAACTGGCTCTGATTCAAACAAATAAATCCACTTACCATTTTTCGCTTTGGCAACCATTTCTTCGTCGCCACCGTCACCCGCAAAATATTTACCATCGCGCGATACGTTAAAGTGCACAGACCATTCGTCGCGCTGCATGTGTCGCCACACGCGTTTGCCAGTTTCTAGGTTGTAACTGGCTAACCAAAAGTCTTGGCCACGTGGTGTTTGTAAATCGTAGAAAATTTCTTTGCCGTCAAATCCAAAAAACTCATGACCGGCAATTTCCATATTCATCATTCTTTGGTGAATTTTTTCTGGCGTTTTGCCGTGAATATCCGTTACCCAAATGCGGTCAACTTTATGCCAAGGGCCTTCGTGCGAGTACATAATTAACTCAGGATCGGTTGGCGAAAACTGAATATGGTTCAACCAGTCGGTTGATTGCATAATGGTTTTTAGCTCACCGGTTTTAATATCCACAGTGAACATTTGCATTGGAATGCGCATTTCCAAACGCTGATCCATACGCACTTCTTTGGCCTCAGCATAAGTGAGTGGTTTGCCGTCAGGGCCTTTGGCTTCGTATCTAGCTTCAAAACGCGCATGGCGTGGGCCGGTTTCTAGACTATGTGCTTTTTCAGCAAATGCGCCTATCAATAAACTTTCATTGATATTAATTGAATGAATTTTACCGCGTGGCACAGTAGCAATTTCGCGCACTTTACCGGTATCAATATTTACCGAGATAATTTGCGTTGGTTGCTGCAACTCGTTTTGAGCATGCACCGGGTGACCATCTTTCGATTCAATTAAAGTTAAATAAACCTCTCGACTGCTCGGCCCCATAAATAATACGGCAACGTCTGGATGGTCAAATAAACGTTTTACGCTCATATCGGTTAAATCGACTACAGCAACACCACGAGGGTTTGCCACCGAAATAACCATTTTGTCACCAGCTGCTGCATATGAGTTTTGGTGAAAATATAATGAGCGCGAGCCTTCTTCTTCGGATAAACGCACCACTTTATGGCCGGTGTCAGCATCTATCCAACTTTTTGGAATAGACTGCTGATTACTGGCTGTTGCATTATCGCTGGTGTTTGGGGTCGAGCCACAAGCCGATAACGCCAATACAGATGCTAATGCGATAGCAGGTGCAACAACAGACGCTAAATTAAACTTAATCATTAAGCTTCACCTGCGCACTTTTTTGCAGTTGATGCCGCCGCTACATCACTCGCCGCACTTTGGCCAACAACATTGTTGCCCCATAGTTGCTCGTATTTCCAGCCGGTTAAGTCTTCAATAATTGCTTTGTTTTCTGCACTTGAAGGTTCGCGATGACCTTGTTTAAAACGCTCAATTTCGTCCATCAAAATGGTATGTGTGTCTGTATTTAACTTAAATTTAGTTGATACCCAGTAACCGAAAATCAATACGATAATTGGCCCTATTGTCATAATATTTACAATAGATTCCATAACCTCTGTGCTTTGTACACGCTCGCCTTTTACTAGGCCGCCTACTTCTAACGCAGCACCTACAGCAAATACCGCACTGGCTTGCGCAGCTTTTCGCACAAAGGTCATAACCCCAGCAAAACTACCTTCACGGCGTAAACCTGTAACAATTTGGTCTACGTCAGCCATGTAGTTGTAAGTATTCCACGGAATGTAGTTCAAGATACCACGGCCAATACCGGCAAATATTAACGCTAATACCATCCAACTAATTTGACCACCTTGGCTGTCTGGTGTCATGTAATAGAAAGAGGCTAAACCCGCAATACCAATAATGTAAGCAACTACTGCAAAACGATAAGTTAACGCTGGGAAGAATTTAGGCAATAAAGCAACACAGGCAAATACCGCGCCCACAGCTATAGTTTGCACTGTGAAAATAGATGCCATTAAATAAGAGGTTAAGCTAAGTGACTCACTGGCGCTGTAGGCAAAAATACTACCAAGCGCAAATGCTGCAAAGTACGTAAATGCGGCATTAAAAATATCTTGGCTGATATAACCACCTAAGTACATACCTAGGTGTAAACGGAATGCGCGAATTTTTAAGGTAAAACCTAAACCTTTGTACAGCTTAGAAAATACTTCGCCTAACGAAGTGGTTTGTTGTGCTGCTTGGGCTAATTCCTCAGGCGACTTCTCGCGCTCCCAAGTAAATAGATAAACGATAGTTACCACTAGCATAAAGGCAACTGAGAAAATTCCGCCCATAATTAAGAAAGTATCCGGTGAGTCTTTACCACCTAACACAGCCACAATCCACGCTGGTAAGATAGTTGCAGCGATTGCCGATAAGTGACCAACCAAAATACGCGCACCAGCAAACATACCTTTTTTACGGAAATCTTTAGTCATTTCAGCCGCTAAAGTTTCGTAAGGAATTAATACAGATGCATAAACCAATTCAAAGAAAATATAGGTGAATAGGTAGTAGAAGAAGTGTTGACCGCTTACCCACATCAAAGCAAAACTTGGCAATAGTGGAATAGCAATCAATAAGAATATTTTACGACGACCAAAACGACGACCCAACTTAGTTGAGTCGGCATTGTCAGATAAATAACCAATTAGCGGGCTAGCAACTGCATCTAAAATACGTGCAGCCGCAAATATAATACCCGCTTGAATAGGACTTAAATCACAATAAGTGGTGTAAAAAAACAGCACCCAAGCGCTTATCACCGCCATTGAACCAGCGCCGAGTACGTCGCCTAAGCCATAAGCTGTGTAATTTAAAAAGCCAATTTTACGTTCTTTCATTTAAACCCCCATTGGTTTTGCTTGAGTGCCTTATTATTTTTACGATTTTTTATTGTGTTAGATGTAGCTATTCATGTATTCAACAAGTGCCAAAATTGCCATTGATTGACCATAAGGCATTGAAGTTAGTGGAATATCACGGTAACCCTGTAAGTCATCAAATACAGGTGTACCAAACGAAACTTGTTGTAATTCACCAGTTTCGTCGATGTTTTCTACTACAGCTTTAATCGCTTTAATTGCACTTTCTTGGTATTTCTCGTCGATATAACCTTTACGTACAGCTTTTAAAATACCGTAAGCAAAACCAGCCGCGGCTGACGCTTCTAAATAAGAATTAGGATCATCTAACAAGGTGTGCCATAAGCCGCTTTCGTGTTGAGTTTCAACTAAGGCTTTAACTTGCGCTTCTAAAGTTTCAATTAGGAACATGCGCAAACCGTCGTGTGGTGGTAAGTCTAATAATTCGATAAATTCAGGAATTGCGATTGTTACCCAAGAGTTACCACGCGCCCATAATGCATCGGCAAAGTTATGACGACCGTCGAATGTCCAACCGTGGAACCATAAACCTGTTTTGCGATCAGCTAGGTATTTGATATGTAGCATAAATTGGCGTTTTGCTTCTTCTACATATTCTGGGCGATCTAACAACAAACCAATTTTTGCTAATGGCATAACACTCATCATTAAAGTGTCGTCCCACATTTGTTGGTAGTTTTCAGAGTTGAATACTATGTGTTGAATACCGTTTTCTTCAGTGCGTGGAATACCGTCCATAATCCACTCTGCCCATACATCTAAGTATGGTAAGTAGCTGCGGTTACCAGTGCGCTCTTGAATGTATGCCAAAGTTAAAAACGGTGACATTGTGTTTACGTTTTTAGTAGGTGTACCTTCGGCAAAACGGTCAGCAAACCATTTTTCAATAATTTCGCGCGCTTTGTCGTCGCCGGTAATGTCCCAGTATTTTAATAGTCCGTATAAACCGATACCGTGTGTCCATTCCCAGTCGTTCCAACCTTTAGTGTCGATGATTCGACCGTCTTCAAGTTTTAATAAAAATTCACCAGTTTCGTCGGTAATATTAACTAGGTTGTCGATTAACTTGTCAATTTTGCTACGAATGGTTGCATACTCAATATCATGGGCAATAGCAGGCATTTTTTTATCCTTTACTTATATCACTTAACTGTTATTAACATCTGCAAAGACAAGCAACATCTGTTGCAAACGTTAATATTTTATAAATATTGATTTAAATTTAATGATTACTTTATGCCATTACGCATGAGATTGCAACATTTTGATTGTTTATGATTGATATTTTTAAGCGGGGTGAAGATCGGCTTTTTCGGGGGGATTGCTTGAGTTTTGTTTTAATAAATAATTTGCGTTTGGAAACACTAGTTGATAGCAGTAACAGAAACGTTCACATATCACTCTAGGTACTGATATCTTAATCGCCACTTACATTATTAATTGAACATTCCCTCTTAATAATTCTCCGAATACAATAAAAAAACAGGATTCCACCAACAAAAGAACTTAAACATAATAGTGCAATGTAAAATTGAAGGTTATCTATATGTTTTGTGGAGGTATAAAGTACATTAGTTAAGGACTTAATTCGCATTAGCGCTGCAGAGCCATCATCTTTATACCCCAACATTTTAAATAAAGCTTTGTCTTGCTCTATTTCCTCGGGATTGGAAAATGTATACAAACTTTCTGAAAATTCTTTGCTGAGTATATAAACTTTAGATGCGGTTAAAGAACAGAACAAAACTAAAAATAAAGCCAAAAAGCATATAAAATTCGTCTTCTTATCTTTAAACCACATTCTGATTAGTCCTCCTTATAGTGGTGTGCCAAAAAGTAAAAATGCGCAAGCTAGCGGGGCTGTATATTCAATGGGACTACTTGGAATTAGCCCAGCCGACCAAAACATCTTCCAACAAGACTTTAGAATAAATAGTTACGGTATCGTAATTTCGATCCAACTCTGCATCTTTAGGGTATTTAACAGAAAGTTCTAAAGAGTCACTACTTGTAGAATAACTCAGTTCGTTAAGAGTAAGTTTAGCGCCAGTATTACTCTCTTTTAAATAAACTATTACACTCCCCTGAGGGAATCTAGACTCCAATATATCTAGTTCATTAATAATGCCAGTTCCTTTAATGTCATTTAGCATGCCCGTAACATCAATTGATAATCGAGCGTGATAATTCATTGCACTAATAGGCTCTTTTAATGTAAAAGTATATTGTTCCTGAATAGTCACAGGATCTGGCGTTAATAACACAAATTTTGATAGGAACAGGATTTTTAAAAATTCAATCATCTCTTAACACTCGCCTCACTAAAAGCATCTAATACCCAAGTTCGGCAATTATGTGCTCCCATCATCTTCCATTGAGAGGACATGGTTTAGATTTCTAAAAGCAGACCGTACAAATCTTGGATGATTTGTCGCGAGCGTCCACGGATGGATTCACCGCGAGTCTGCGTTAGAAATGTAAATCAGGGCCGACTATATTGCACCAAGCCGACCCAAATAAACCAAGCCTACTTACCCAATTGCTTTTCAACCAAAGCTAAGTTTTGAATGGCTGCTAAGCCCCACTGTGAAGCGTCATTGGTTGAAACCCAAGCGGCTTCTTCAACAGGGTTTAACACCATAGGGCCTGAGATGGTTTCAGTGCCAATTTTCTTCTCACCGCCCCACTCTTTGGCAAACTCTTTCCATGCGCGTTTAGCTAACTCAGCATCATTGGTTTGTTGCGCTGTATAAGCGGTTAAACGTGAATGCGCGACAGTTAAGCTATTGTTTCTAAAATAACGACCTAACTCAGCAGTTTGCTCATCACGGCTGGCGCTATACAAACGACCATACTTTAACCAAGCTTGTTTATAACTAGGTACATCTAATAATTGATTCAATTCAGTATTCACCTCAATTAAACCAAATACCGAACTTAGATGTGACAAACTTGGTCCTTCATCTGGATACGGAATTAACTGTTTAGCTTTTTCATCGTATGCAAATGCACCTGCGAAGAAACCTTGCGGATGCCCACCTATGGTTTGCATAGCTTCAATTAATCTTTGTTTGTATTTATCATCACCCGTGCGTTCCCATGCTGTTAACCAGTTGGCCGCAACTGAACCCCAGTCGGTACCTACACCCATTTTCGCTTTATCTGGAATTGGGTTAACGCGTGCAACTTTACGCGTTGCATTTAGTGAAGCAAGGGCTTCGTCAGCATTTACCACTTCATCCAAAATATCTGCGGTGCGATCATCTGCGGTTAAATAATAATGGAAACGACGATAAGCCGCGGTACTAATGCGTAGCTGCTTAGCACTACAACCCCAATGCTGAACATTGTGCCTTGTGCCCAAACCTTTAAATTGGCCTGCGTGATAAATATCTACGTCGCGATTATGCCGTGTCATATTTTCCGCAATGCGGAAGGTGTCAGCATCACCTGTGCGTAAAAATGAATACCACAACCATAAATCCGGTGATAACTCTGAGTTGTCCCACGCATACCCACCAATGTCGTAACGCCATACATGGCGATCAACATCATAGGTGTGCATCACATCACCATAGTTCCAAAATCCATACCAGTGGCGCTGATCAATTTGTTTTTTATAGAATTGAGTTGTCCAAGCTAGTCTGTCTTCAATCGCTCGTTTTTCTGGGGTAGATCTATCCGGTAAACTCCACAAACCACCAAATACTCCGGCAGCTAAATAATCTTGTGGTGCAGCAACAACTAACTCAGGTTGCGCAATTAAAGCGGCCATATCAACCGTTTGTTGGCGGCTTGGCGTTTTATCTAAAATAGACAAAGTAAAATCAGTAGTGCGTGCAACCCCATAAGCCGAGCCAAAACCAGGCTCGTAATCTTCATAAGTAATATTCAAGGCGTCTAACTGTTTATCGTAAGTATCTTGACCCATACCGTCGTGATAAAAACGCACATCCATAGCTGGTGCTTCTGGCGACCAATACCAAATGGTTGCTTCCGCAAGCTCTTGGCCGGCATCGCGAATATCTACTTGTACAGGGTGCAATTGCCAAAAGTCGCGCATACCAAATAATACGCCGCCCGACACACCACCTAAATAGGCACTGCCGTTAGCGCGTTTGCCTTGGTCGGCATCAATCCATGCGTGGCCAGCTTTAGTGCGTTTTTTAATGCTAAAACCATTGGCGGATATTTGCGATAAAGTGAAATCGTTCCACACTGGGATCCAGTGCATACGGCTGCTTACACGTTCGTCCCATTCAGATAATGGCGGGGTTGCGACACCAGCAATTTGTGCATCTTTAACAGCCTGCCCCGGATCGCGTCTTAATCCTGTTATCCCTTGTGGCGACTCGCCCCATAAACCGTTATTCTCGCCAACAAAACGTACATGACGGTTATATAACTCGTCGTTTTGTACTACGTTAAAACGCAAACCTAAACCACGAATAAAATCTTTTTGATCATCACCATCATAAATAAATGAATGACTAATTTTGATGTTTTCGCCACCAGCGTAAAAATATAAACGCAAACTAAACGGCAACCATTGTTCACCCGCTTGGCGCTTGTGTTTGCCTTCCACTTTAACCACAGCACGAATAGGCCCAGTTTGTTCAACCGTAACCTTGTTTATTTGTGAACTAAAAGCTTCTACCTTAGCTGGTACTTCTGGCTCGTTATCTGCTTGATCTTGCACTAAACCAACTAAATGGGCGTTTTTAGCAATAACTTTGCCGTTGCGCTTCATGTCGGTCACTATATATTTTCCACTTTTTGGTATACGACACTGAATTAAACCAGTTGAAACTTCAACCGCATCGGCTTTGTCAGTTACTTGCGCCGCTTGTGATGGCTTTGCCGGTGTACCTTTTTCAACAACAAATTGTTTGCCTAAAGCCGCACCTGCAGGCACAGCATGGGCAGTCCATTTAACACTGCCGTCAGGCCAGTATGCAGTTGTCCACGATTGCAGTGGAATACTTTCACCTTGTTCATTAACCAATTTTAAATTCTGTTTGGCCGCTAATTCACCTTGCGCCCAAGCTTTGCCCCAAGTTGTGCCTGGTTTATAGTTGGCTTGTTCACCATCTAACCAACTTAATTTACCCGGCTGACGGAAGATTTTTTTAACTTGCTCGCCCATGTTGGTGCCGGTTAACGCAGCGGTTTGGCTACAGGCGGATAACGCCATTGGAATAGATGCAGCTATTGTGGTTTTTTTAATAAATTCTCGACGATCCATAGGTTTCTCTGCTTGGTACTTAACAATTTATTTAAATATCGTTTAATTTATATCACAACTGAATTACAATGACCACATTTGATTGATTTTGACACTTATTGATATTTATCGGAGTAGGTTATGCCGCGTTTATGTTACCAATTGTTTGTCTGCCTAAGCCTAATTTTAAGCGGATTATTAACCGCTTGTAGCAATGTTGCAGCACCAACAGTCAATAACAATATCAAAAAAGGACAGCTGTTATATTCATCTAGCATGGCCACTGCTGAGTCTGTTAACAACTGGCAAATGGAAGGTCCAGGCAAAATTGACTTTAAAGATGGCTGGATGCAAATGCATTCGCCCAACGAACAAATGCACCATGTATTTTGGTGCCCAGCAGATTTCCCAGATAGTTTTATCGCCGAGTGGCAAGTACAAAATTTAAAAACCGATGCAGGGCTGGTTATCGTATTTTTTGCCGCCTCGGGTGTAAATGGAGAAGATATTTTTGCGCCAAACTTAGTTAAACGCGACGGAACTTTTACCCAATACACAGAAGGCGATATTACCAGCTACCATATTTCGTACTACGCCAATGCCGCACATAACCCCAACCGCGGCCATGCTAATTTGCGTAAAAACAACACCTTTACCTTGCTACAACAAGGCGCTGAAGGCATTGAAACTGAATCAACCCAAGTTCACGACATACGTTTGGTTAAACGCGCTGGTTTTGTCCAGTTATATATAGATGACAGATTAGTGATTGATCACCTAGACCAAAACCAGCCGCACCAAGGCGGCAAAATTGGTTTTAGACAAATGAAATGGACCCACTTTCAATATAGAGATTTTAAAGTGTGGGGATTGGAGTAAAGTGCGCACACTCAAAATGTCATAAATTTTTCACAAAAAAAACTGTCCAATAACGCCAACCAAACACTCTTCCTCTGTAGTTGATTTAACTTAATTGGAAGAGCACAAATGAATAATGCATATAAAAAACACACACTCGGATTATCGATAGCTGCGAGTTTAAGCGCGTTGTCGATAACTCCAGCAATCGCCCAACAAGCCTCCGAACAAAACGATATTGAAGTAATAGAAGTTAGCTCGTTTCGCAGCTCACTGGTTAAAGCGAAAGATTTAAAACGCGAAGCTATTACCTCACGCGACAGTATTTTAGCCGAGGATATAGCTGATTTTCCTGACTTAAACTTAGCAGATTCGCTGCAAAGAGTGCCGGGTGTCACCATTACCCGTGAAGCTGGCGAAGGTCGGCAAATTTCATTACGCGGCTTAGGGCCAGATTTCACCCGCGTACAAGTAAACGGTATGGAAGCCATGGGTACGTCTGCATCGCCAATGGACGCTAAAGGCAGTGTTAGTCGTACTCGTGGTTTCGACTTTAACGTATTTGCATCTGAGTTATTTAACCAAATAGACATCAACAAAACCTACTCAGCCGACCAAGAAGAAGGAGGTATCGGTGGCACAGTTGGTTTGCACACAGCTAAACCTTTTGATTATTCGGGGTTTAAAAGTGCCGTGTCGTTGCGCGGTGGTTACAACGATAACAGCGAAGAAATTGATCCACGTTTTGCTGGTTTAATCTCAAATACTTGGGGTGATTTTGGTGGATTAATCTCTATTGCCTATAGCGAGCGCCACACCACAGAGTTTGGTACTAACACCACTCGCTGGCGCAAAGAAGGTGGTAAAACCGCCGCTGATGCCAACAATACCGAGTTACAAGCGCAATTAGATTCTGGCGAACTTTGGTTTCCTCGTGGGCATAGATTTTCACTGTGGAACAATCAACAAAAACGTTTAGGTTTAACCGCAGCGCTGCAATACAAACCAAATAACGATTTAAACATCACGCTTGATTTAATGCAGGCTAAACTCGAGAACAATCAAGACGAACATCACTCAGCAGTTAAAGACAACAAAGTACTTAAAGACATACAAGTTTTAGACAATAACGGTCAACAAGAAGTGATTTATGCGAGTTATGCAAACGCCACATGGCGCAATGAAAACAGCCGTCGTTATAATGAATCAAGCTTCAATCAAGCAAACTTAACGCTTGATTGGCAACTAACCGACAGCTTAAATATGCATGTTTTAGTGGGCGCTAGTTCTGCTGACTTCGACCAACCTTTAGTGCAAAAATCGAATATTCATGCCAAAGGCAAAGTCGATATTATCACTGACTTTAGTCAAGACAGATTTTATGGCATCAGCCATTCACCAAACTTTGATACCAGCACTATCGACGGCTATGAAATAAAAGACATCTACCAACAAGAAAACTACATCACTAATGAGTTTAAGACGGCCAAAGTCGATTTCCGTTATTTAACCGGCGACACTGGCGAATTAACTTTCGGCGCTAATTATAAAAAGTTTGAAAACAGCGCTTATCAGCTATCACAAAGTAACGTGCAAAGCAGTGCGCCAGTCAACGCAGGTGAAACAGCATTAACTGACGATTTAGTTGAAGTATTTAGCCAACACCCTGACACCAATTGGCTACAGGCTGACTTACCTGCCCTGCTAAATTTTTATAATTTAACCGACTACAAATTAGATAACAGCAATATCAGCTTTAATGACAAATCACCTGTCAGCGAAGAAACTATCGCGCTATATGCAGCCTATCAATGGGAAAGCCAATTAGGTGGCAATCCGCTACGTATCCATGCAGGTTTACGTTATTTTGATACTGAAATTACCGCTTGGGGTGTGTCAAACGGAGTTGATATAGACACATCAAGAACCTATTCAGATGTACTACCAACATTAAACTTAATTTATGAATTAAACGACGATATGTTGCTGCGTTTTGCTGCCAGCCGCAATATCACACGCCCGTCACTTGGCTCAGTAAGTTACAACGTCAATGTGTCGCAAACATCTGGTGATGCTATTACCAGCGTAACTATGGGTAATCCAGAATTAGAGCCGTTTGATTCAACCAATATAGACGCGGCATTTGAATGGTATTTTGCCGAAGTTGGTTATATTTCTGCCGCAGCTTTTTATAAAGACATAGATAACTTTATTGTTGGCACCACCACAGAAGTTGTCTATTCAAGTTTAGGTTTACCGGCGTCGTTATTACCGGCTGACAAAACTGTCGATAGCACTTTCTATTTAGACAGACCAGAAAACATAGATGCATCGAAAATTAAAGGTATTGAATTAGCCTTCTCACGCGATTTAGATTTTCTGCCAGCACCATTTGATAACCTAGGCGTTATCGCTAACTACACTTATGCCGACGGCAACGCTTTGTACCGCAATATATATGGTGAAGAAGGCAACGACCAAGAAAAAGCTTTTACTGGCTTATCGAAAAATAGCTACAACTTAACCGCCTATTACGAAGTAGATAACTGGGGTGCACGTATCTCAGCAGCTTACCGCAGCCCATATATTGCTAGTGCGTCATCGTCGGGCGATCAAGACGAAAGTGGCTATCACGCAACGACTTATGTTGATTTCTCAGCTTTCTACCAAGTAAATGAAAGACTTAAGTTTAACTTAGAAGGGATAAACCTAACCGACGAGCGCGAAGAATTATATAGCGATTCGCACGATAGAGCGTACAACACCACAACCAGTGGTCGCACTATTATGGCTGGTGTCACGGTTCAATTTTAAGCCGTAAAGATAAATTCGAAAAATGCGCCTCTCATATAGTTGAGAGGCCAACTTAAGATAATAAAATATGCAAAAAAAGTTATTCATTAGCGCGATAGCCGTTTTACCCGCATTGCTCGCTTGCCAACACAAGCACCACACTCATCAAGAAGAAATTACCAATAAACAATGGCTAGCAGGTGATCATCATATTCATAGCCAATACAGCATGCGTTGGGATCATTCCACTACACCTGCCACACCAATATTAGGCGGAGATGCTCGCTACACAGCAATTGAAAATGCACAAAAGGCCAAACAATATGGGCTAGATTGGATGGTAATAACCGATCATGGTGGGCCAGACCACAGTAAAATAAACAAAGAGCAAGCTTACCCAGATTTACTCGATAGCCGCCAAGCTGTACCCGAAGTAATTCAATTTTATGGCATGGAGTTCGACACGCCAGGTGCACGCCACAGCAGTTTAATTGTGCCGCATTCGCATAACGAAGCTGAACATTTATATCAAATAGAAAAACAATTTAACCGCCGCGAAATTTATCCTGACCAGCCTGAACGCGATACCGAAGAATTAATGTTGCAAGCACTAAAAGCCATGCAACAACAATCGCCACAACCTTTGGTATTTGCAAACCACCCAGGCCGAACCGCCACTGAGCTTGGCGTTTATACTAAAGTTACCCCACAAGAATTACGCGCATGGAATGATACAGCACCGCAAGTGGCGATAGGGATGGAAGGTGCACCCGGCCACCAAGCAAACGCGCTGTTATTTAACGGTGAAATTAAAAAAACCGGAATTAGAGGTGGATACAAACAACACCCAACCATGGGTGGTTTTGACCAAATGACAGCTGAATTAGGTGGATTTTGGGACAGCATGTTAGCCGAAGGACGCAAATGGTGGATAACCGCCAATTCCGACAGCCATGTGCATTACACTGAAGGTGGCACCGACTTTTGGCCGGGAGAATATTCTAAAACTTATGTGTATGCTGAAAAAAACTACCAGAGCATTATTGATAATTTACGTGCAGGTCGAATATTTGTCACCACTGGCGATTTAATCAACCAGCTTGAATTTAGTGTAGCAGCTAAGCAACACAGTGTTTCCATCGGCCAAACCTTGCATATTCACCAAGGCGAAAACATCAGCATCAAAATCCGCGTGCGCGACCCCAGCAGCAACAATGCAAATGCTGAAAACCCACAAGTAACACGAATTGATTTAATTAAGGGTAATATTACTGGGCGCAACCAAGATGCTAACAACCACCACAACCCAAGCACACAAGTAATAAAAAGATTTACCACCAGCGATTGGCAGCAATCAGGTGAATGGCTAACCATGCTATATCAAATAACCAACATTCAACAGTCGTTTTATTTACGGCTAAGAGGCACCAACCAAGCCGACGAACTTGAACCACAAATTGACCCTAAAGGTGAAAACCCATGGGCAGATTTATGGTTTTATGCAAATCCAGTATTTGTAGAGGTGGGGCATTGAGATGTCCCATAGTCCCTAAATATTTGGCTCAGCAACTTACGCTTGCCATTATTCACGAGTTATCGTCTAATGCCTAGTCGGTTAGAGGGTAAACTTCTTATATATAAATATTCAGCATAGGAGTTTCCCTTACATAGGTGATATAGGAAATATTTATGAAAAAATTTTTATTACCGGTTTTAGTTATTGGTTTTGTTTCTGGTTGTAAATCAACCGGTGAACCAACACTAGAACAAGTTTTAAGGGCAACTGTCAACGAAGTTAACAAAACAGCACCTCAAATGGTTGACAGCGCAACGCGATTAGATGGCAGTTATTATGCAGCTAATAAGTTTGTATATAAATACACCATGATAAATTATAGCGTTACTGACCTAGATGCGGAGCAATTTCACAAAGCAATACTTGAACAAGTCAGTGGCTTTGTGTGTACTTCCCCAGACATGAAATTTTTCGTAGAAAACAATGTCGACGTTGGATACAGCTACTTCGACAAAGCAAACAAATACATTACAGAAGCTGTGGTAAAAGTGTCGGAATGCGACAAGATATAGTCGAGCTCTAAATAGTTATATGTGGTGGTACTGATGATCTGTTCTTAGTTTGCCATGTATAACTTTAACGACTACTCACGCTTGTAGCCCCATGTCACAAAACCTTAATTAATTTCCCTGTCCAATAATCCACTTCAAAAGCTCTTCTTAATAAACAATCTAACTTCGGGCTTTATGTGAACACCTCACCACTTGCATTGACAACTTTCCTGGTCACTTCAGCGACCGCACTACCAGCATGCGCACAATCAGGCAATCTAAACACCTTGTTCTGCAATGGCGCTGGGCTATTTTTGCCTAGCGCCAATAGAATTACTGTAACACTAATTAAATAAACTAACTGAACAGCAATAAAGAGTAACTTGCATGTCTAAAGCGACAAAACCACTAACAGATATTCAGCACTGTTTAGTCAATGACAAAAGTTTCAGCCGTTATTTACACAGCCAAACCAACAATGCCGATGACGCTGCCGAAGTTTATCAAGAATCTATTTTACGTGTGATTGAACAGGCGAAACAGAAACAAATAGATAACCCTTTGGCTTACGCTATTCGCATCGCCAAAAACTTGCTCGCCAGTTTACGTGACAATCAGCATATAGAATTTGAAGAAGCTGAATGCCAAAGTGCTAACCCAGAAACCCGCTTACAACATCAACAAAAGCTCAAACAACTTGATCTTGTTATTGGCCAAATGCCTGAACTTCGCCGTAAAGTTTTTGTAATGCGCAGATTTAAAGGGTTAGATCGCCAACAAACGGCCCTTGCCCTACACATCACCGAAGAAGCCGTTTCTAAACATATGGTGCGTGCAATGGCTGATGTGCAAAAGCATTTAGACAAGTTTCAATAAGTAGCAGGTATCCGTTTTGAATTTTGACTCCAACGACCACAACTCTGAACAATCTTTATACGAACAAGCGGCTTATTGGCTAGAACGTTTGTCAGCAGGTGAATTAGATAAAGTAACCGCTCGTCGCTTTGATAAATGGCTTGCGCAATCATCACAGCACCAACAAGTATTTGAAGCTATGTTGGCTACTTGGCAAGACGATGCTTTGACTCAAACACTAAAAAAACATCAGCAAACCGCGCGTAAAAAATGGTTTAGTTTTGTTTTGCTACCACAAAAACAATGGCAGTTTGCCGCGCTGGCTTTGGTGTTATGTATTGGCCTAATGCAGTATTTTAATATTCAGCCACAAGTTATCCCAGCAGAGGTTTATAGTTACTCTGTTGCCAATAACCAACAACAAGATTTGCAATTAACCGACGGTAGTAAATTAGCCGCAGGCCCAGCAACGAATTTAGTTGTGCGTATGTCAGATAGCCGACGTGTCATCCAACTCAAACAAGGTTCAACCTACTTTGCTGTGGCGAAAGATAAATCACGTCCGTTTGAAGTAAAAGTTGGCAATGCCAGCGTAGTTGCTGTTGGCACTGAGTTTAATATTGATAAAGGGTTAAAAGTAACAGACGTGGTTGTGCACGAAGGCGCAATTGAAGTGCGCGCATCCATTACTAGTCAACCCGTGTTATTGCGCGCCGGTGAAGCAATTCGCATTGAAAATGGTCGCTTGTCTGATATTGAACAAGTGAATTTGCCACAAATGATCGACTGGCGCTCAGGCTGGATTGAGCTGAAAAACGACAGTTTACAGTTTTTGGTTGAGCGACTTAATCGCCACCGCGACCAGCCGATCAGCATACTCGATGCAGAGTTAAACAATTTAGCAGTAGCAGGACGCTTTAAGTTAAGTAACGGAGAAGAAACACTGGCTATGTTGCAGTCTTTATATCCACTTAAAGTGCATAAACAAAATGGTCAGTTGGCAATTAGCAAACCTTAAATTTCGTGTATGTATTCTCTTGGTTTTATTTAGCATAACCGCACCACAGAGTTATGCTAAAACGCCATTAATAGAACAGGAATTAACACAAACCTGCAGTGAAAAATTTGCGCTTGAAGCGCAACCGTTAGCGGATGTTTTACCACTGCTTGCAAACAAGTGTAACATCACTCTAGCTTACGATCCTATTTGGGCTGAACAAGTTATCAGCCCACCTTTGCATGGCGATTTTTCACCATTTAGTGCTTTGTCTATTGTATTGGCTGAGCAAGCAGTGCAGCTGCAACAAGTGGCAAATGGTTGGGTGATTAAACCTATCATCAAACCTGTAACAGCAAACTTGATTCCAACCCCAGCAGAAGCAATAGCAACAATTGAAGAGGTATTAGTAGTTGCGCGTTATAGCGATAGTTTAAACAAGGCTATGGCCGATAAGTTTTTTGCCCATCAGCAAAAAGACATAATGCATGCAGATAACCTTGGCAAATTACCCGCGGTTAATTTAGCCGATGCATTAAATAGCAAACCCGGCGTTGCAGTAGAAAGAGACAGAGGCGAAGCGTTATTTTTAAGTATTAATGGTCTGCCAAGCGAATTTAATCAACTAACGATAAATGCTTTGCCGGTTGCAACCAATGAAAACTCACGCACTTCAGAACAATATGGCAGCCGTTTTCATTACGATTTAATGCCGATTGAACTCGCCCAATCGGTCGAAATAAATAAAACCGCTATGGCAAGTGACTACGAAGGGGCAATTGGCGGTAGTGTAAATATAACAACTCATCAACCGCTCAATTCTGCCAGACAGTCTCGACATAACCAACTTAAGCTTGCGCTTACTCACTCTACCTTGGCGAATAAAAATGGCTATGACTTAGCTTGGTTACACACTTGGTTAAATGAACAAAACACCTTTGGCATAACCGCCATAGTGAATTTAGCGCAAAAGCATATTCGCCAAGATCGTTTTTTAACTTTTGATTGGTTAAGTGACAAACTCTACTACGCTGGCAATATGCGCCCGACCTTAGAGAATGAGCTAAGGCAAAATCAGGCGGCCAGTTTATCTATGCAGTGGCAAATAACTGAGCAACTAGAGTGGATGGTTAATTATATTCATCTGCAACAAAAAGTAGATTATACCGAGTCATCCTATAGCGCGGATTATTCGTTGCAAGATCTGAATTTTGCAAACCTAAGCATAGTCGACAACAAACTGCTTGCGGGCGCTACCAACAATGGAGCTGTGCAAATTGGTTACGAAAGCACACAATTAGCTAATTCCAGTTATCTGCTCGACAATAGCTTAAACTGGCTAAACGGCAATTGGCAGTCGGCATTAATAATTAGATTGTCTAACGCTGCCAGTGCAACGGACGAGCCCATCAAACGCACACGTTTTCGTATTAAACAGGGAGTGGAATTTAGTTTTGAGTTGCCGGAAAATTATCACAGCGCCAAACCTAGTTTGCTCTACCACAATATAGATTTAACCGATGCGAGTCTTTTTCCCGGTCGGCGTTTAGAATGGCGTGATATCGAAACCACAGATCAACTTAAACTCATAAAATTGCAAACTAACTACACTAATTTATTCAATTGGTTAGACAGCACTGAAGTCGGAATTCAGTTTATTGACCATGCACGCCGTTATCAGCGCTTTGATAACATTTACCAAGATGAGTTTTATGGCGAAACTTTTGCTCAACAGCATTTTGCCTATTCACAACAAAACTTTCTCAGCCAATTTAATCAACAACTACCAACAAAATGGTTAGTGCCAGATGAAAATTACTTTTGGCAGCAATTTGCTAACGAACAAAATAACCAAAACAATGTGAGCAATTTAGATTTACTCAATCATTATCAAGTTAAAGATTCTGTACTGTCAGCTTATTTTCAACTTAATGCAGAATTTTCCAACTGGTGGGCAAATTTAGGCGTGCGTTTAATTCACACCAAACAAACCAGCCAAGGTTATTTCACCCAAGATGATACACCACTAGCGCCACAACCAATCCAGTTTAACCAAGATTATACCCACACACTGCCAGCTCTAAATATCGCGTATAAACTCGGGGATGATTGGATTTTACGTAGTGCGTTTTCACGCGCAATTAAACGACCGGATGAAAAAGACATTGCACCTAGATTAACGTTAAATTCGGGAGATACACCAACAGCTGAAGGTGGTAATCCGTATTTAAAACCTGTATTGGCATGGCAATTCGATTTTGCAGTAGAGAAGTATCAAGAGCACTCAGGTTATATCGCCGCTAATGCGTTTTACAAACGGCTCGACAGCTTTATTCAACCAGCAATTTCTAAACTAAACATCAACAATACTCACTACCAATTATCGAGTAACGCCAATGGCGGCAAAGCCCGTGTGTTTGGCATGTCATTCGCTTATCAACAACAATTTGCTTTGGATTTTTTGCCGGATAGCCGCTTGGGGTTTAGCACTAATTTTACCGTAGCGCGCTCGCACGCCGAATACAAATTTAACGATTTTGTGCAAAAGAGTGTATTGCCCGACGTTGCACGGCATAGCTTTAGTGCCGAATTTTATTACGAGTCGAGCAAGTTTAACTTAACCACCAGCTACAATTGGAGTGATAGAATTTTGTTAGAAAGCGCCACCAGCGAACAACCAGCGCGTTATCGCGCGCCATTTTCAATGTTAACCACTCGCCTATCGACTCAATTAAATACCAAAACAGAAATTTATCTCGAAGCCTTCAACTTATTAAACCAAGCCGAAATAGATTATGTATTGGACGACAAGCTAGCCAACTATACTTATTATGGGCGTTCGATAAGGTTAGGTTTTGTGCTAAAACTTTAAACATAACTGACCAAAAGTTGCTTAACATTTTATCTCTGATTTGTTGGTGTCGCCTTGCTGTCGTGTCACTTTTTGCTTGTTTAGATTAATAATTGAACCAGCGAAATTATTTGATCTAAACTTGGATAAAAATAGGACACGATATGCAAATTAACCAAACGATTAAACATTTACGCCAGCAAAAAGGTTGGACTCAGGCTCAATTAGCAGAAATAAGTGGTTTAAGTGAGCGGACAATTCAAAGGTTAGAAAACGGCGGTGAACCTTCAACTGAATCTTTAACTGCACTGGCTGCTGTGTTTGAAACCAGTTTGCAAGATTTAAAACCTCAGCCTTTGCGCACGCAGTTTTCTGCGCCTATGAGTAAAAATTTATTAATCAGCAGTTGTGTCGTTTGTCTATTTTTAGTTGGTAGTGAGTTGTTATTTACCCATAAACTTGTCTATTCACTGCCGCTATTAATTGGTTTGTATTTACTCTTTTCGGTCAAGGGGTACAGTATTAAAGACGGATGTTTACTTATTCATCACCTTGGCTGGAGCAGTAAATATGCGCTGAGTGATATCAGCCAAGTGGAGGTTAATCCACAGGCTATGATGGGATCGATTCGCCTATTTGGTATAGACCAACTATATGCGGCCGTTGGTCATTTTAAAAATGATGTATTAGGTAAATATCAAGCCTATGCGACCAATGCACAAAATAGTGTAGTATTAACTATAAGTGGCAAAACTTTTGTGATCACGCCAGATGATCCACAAGCATTTAAACAGTCACTAGACGCAAATACTAAACACACTTAATAACGGACAATACATGCAAATAATCAAAACAATAATAACTTGTGTAACTGCGCTAGTATTAGTAACCGGTTGCACAAGTACCACAAGCAAATCGACGCTTAACCTGTTAGATAAAAATAATCCAATAGATGGTGATATTTGGAATCATACCCATACAGCGTCTAACGAGTGGGTTGGCCTTAAACGCAGCAGTAATAGTTATGATATCTCGCGCAACAACTACAAGTTTACGCTGATAAAAAAATATTCAGATTGGCACCAACAGCATTCGAATGGCTTTTTTGCGCTAAACGAACAAACAATCACTTTTGCTCAGTTAGATACGCTTGTAGTGGAAATTTATTACGATAGCCAGCTATCGAGTATTCCCAGCCAACAGCAAATACAGCAGCATTTTCCGGGGTTAACACAAGCACAATACCAAGAGTGGGATAACGGCGAATTTGTACTAGAAATTCAATTGCATGACAGCTCAGGTAATTATCATGCCGCGTTAAATTTAACTTTAAGTGCAGAACAAGCTGATAAATGGTTAACCATTGAAGTACCAATAGCTGAGTTAGAAATTTGGCGCTCGGAAGGTTACAACAAGTTTACGACCAACTTAGCTGAGCTTACAGATAAACAATTTAGTAAAGTGAGTTTTGTTGCCGAAACGCTGAATCGCAAAGTGTATCGAAATTATGCGCAGAGCAATTTTGATTTAAACAAAACACCCGAGTTATTTAAAGAGATTGCTTTTAGGCTTAAACGAGTTGCCATTACCACCCGCAGCTAATAACTCTTTATTGGCAACTGGTTTTCTCTAACGGAAAGTGCCACAAGCTAGTATCGTTGAACGGGATGTCTTTAGGTAAATGTGGATTACATAAAAATATTTTATTGCGGCGCTCTAAATTGAGCGCTTTTAAGCTGGTGACAATATCTGGGTCGTGATAAAAGATATGGTCGAACTCTCCCGAAGCTCGCAGCATTTTTATGCCAGTCGATAATCTTTTCGCCAACATATGATTGTTCTTGTTAACGTAAAAATACACAGGCAAGGGATAAATCAGAACTATATGCGGGTCTATCGCCAGTTGTTTATTTTTATGTAGCTGTAGCTCGGGTAAAACTTCATTAAAACCACGTGAAAACAATGGAAAACGTCCCGCAGCTAACATTTTAAATAATTGCTCAAAAGTGGAGGCTTGAGTAACGGTTAAACCATTTGCTTGGTAGATATCTACATCTGGCCAGCCATAACCCAAGCCAAATTGAAACGGCTTGAGTTTTTCTAACGAATCGACTCCTTGCAGCAAATTCACATTACTGTCTTTAACCAACATAATGCGAAAGCCTAATAACCCTTTAATCAAGGGTTCGTTGATGGTTAGATAATCTTGCTGACGTTCAATAGTGACTGGTGCCCAAGTTAAGTCAATGACCCTGCCCTGTTTGAGCAGATGATCTATACGTTTGTGAGTTAAATCTTGAGTAGAATAATTGATTTTGCACGGGCCAAATTCAGGCTCAGTAACGGCTAACGTGCGCTCCAACAAAGAGATAAAGAATTGATTGTGTACTAATTTATTTGGTTCTTGTTTAGGTAAAGTGATGCACGCGTATAACCGCACTGGTATTGCTGCAAATATTAAGCAAATAATCAGTAAGCGCACGCAATCACCCCAAAGTTAAAATTATTTTCTAAGTATAGGTGAGTCGTAAAAATCTGCTCATTTGATCTGCTGGTAATCAAACAGACTGATGTAGCGTATACAAACTCCAACATTGATTTTTAGCAGCTAACCAACGACTATAAAGCTAGTTCATATTCAATTAAACAAGCAGTTATATGGCCGATTTTCTTCACAATATAATTTTTACTTTAAACGTCACTTTGCCGGTACTTGTGGTGCTGTGTTTAGGTATTTGGCTAAAACGCCGACGCATAATCGACCAGCATTTTACCGATATAGGCAACAAGCTGGTTTTTAATATCGCTCTACCCTGCTTATTGTTTGTCAAAATTGCCGATGCGCCAATTGTCGAAAATTTTAACCTAGTTTATTTAGGTTATGCTTTGGCAGTAACAGTTGGCACTGTGGTGTTTTTACAAGTTTTTTGTCGGTTCTTTTCCAAAGATGCACAAAAAGTTGCGGTATTCGTGCAGTCGAGTTATCGCGGCAATATGGGAATTGTTGGCCTTGCGCTGATATTTAATATCTATACAGATAATGCGGATGCACTGGCGTTAGCCGCGGTTTATTTAGGCTTTATGACCTTGGTTTACAACATAGTTGCTGTGTTTATTTTGCAAACAGACAGCAAAGCTTTTAGCTGGGCGCGCTTAAAAAGTTTGTTGATGAATCCACTTATTCTGTCGATTAGCATTGCAACCATCTGGTCAATTTTAGGTATTCCGCTGTTTTCCGCCCTTAAACAAACAGGTAATTATTTTGCTAGTTTAAGTTTGCCACTGGCGCTTATTTGTATTGGTGGTAGCCTGCAGCTCGCGAGCTTAAAAGAAAATAAACAGTGGGTTATGTACGCCTGTTTAGTTAAATTGGTTTTAATGCCAGCCGTTGCGGTTGCCGGTGCAATTTTGTTTGGTTTTAGTGCGGAGCAGATCACTTTATTGTTTATTTATATGAGTACACCCACTGCCGCCGCCAGTTATGTAATGGCCAAACAAATGACCAATCGAGCTCAACTTGCAGCTGAGGTAATTGCTATTACCACATTGTTGAGCACTGTGAGTATTTCACTTGGGGTATTTGCGTTAAAAACCGCGGGTTATATTGGTTAACCCGCGCTGATTTTATGCTCAAGCTACTTTGCCAATGTGCGTTTAAAAAAGCTAATGGTGCGCTGCCAAGCAATATCCGCTTGAGTTTGGTTATGCCTTGGCGTCGAAAAGTTATGAAAACCATGTTGGGTATCTGGATAAACATGCATAGCGAATTTTTTCTTATGCTGGGTTAATGCTTGTTCATATTCAGCGCGCATCGCATTAACTCGTGGATCTTGCTCAGCATACTGGATCATTAACTCAGCTTGGATGTTCGCAACATCTTCAGTTTTAGCCGCTCGACCATAATAGGGCACACCTGCCAATAAATCTGCGCCCATATCTGTTGCTAAACGATTAACCACAGCACCACCAAAACAAAAACCTGTCGCACCTAGTTTACCTGTTGACAACGCATGGCTCTTTAAGAAGTATGCACTGTTGAGCATGTCTTTAAATAGCTTGTCTTGATCTAATGCGCGCTGCATTATTTTGCCATCGTCATCATTGCCGGGATATCCACCAGCTGGATACAAGCCATCCGGTGCTAAGGCCAGAAAACCGTCAACCGCTAATGCACGTGCAACATCTTCAATATAGGGGTTGAGTCCACGGTTTTCGTGAATAACCAATACCGCCGGAAATGGCCCTTCGCCAGCAGGCGCAACCAAATAACCACGCATTTTACCCGAGTTACCACCAACCGATGGGTATTCAACATAACTCGGTTTAATCCGACTATCGGTAAATGAAATTGTATGGCCATGGGCGTAGTTGGGTAATAAAGCTTGTGCCATGACAATTGCAGAGCCACCGGCAATCGTCAGTTTCGCTGCTTTGTTTAAAAATTCGCGTCGGCTCATCGCCGAGTGGCAATATTCGTCGTACAACGCATACAATTGTGGATCAATAGGTTGATTTTTCATGGCCATATTTCCGTATTTGGAGAAATTGATTTATTGAATTAGAGTAGATGTACAATAAAACATCAACTATAAAATTATGAAAATTCGATTATTTATGTTCAGCTTCTTGCTTATGCTGTTATCGCCAGCAAGCTTTGCTGCTCAGTGTGACAATCAGCAACAAGTATCGGCATTAGATAACAACTTTGAATTGGCGATTAAAGATGCCAATAGCAACTTTTTACAGCGAGTTTTAGCAGATAACTTTATTTGGGTGCACAACCTTAAAAGCATGACAGAAACAAAAAATAGCTTGCTTGAACGCTTATCCGCAAACAACTATGAAACACCAGTGCAACGCACCTCAGTAATCGAACATTTTATCCAAGGGCAAAATACTTGGTCAGTGATGGGTATTTCGCATGTTTATAAACTGCGACCTACCGAAGCGGATGAAAATAATATCCGGCATTACCAATATTATTTCTCACGCAGTTATCAACAAATTGATGGAAAGTGCAAATTATTGTCGTCCATGACAATGAAAATACATACAGAAGATGGCGCTAGAGTTTTACCCTAGGCCATATGAAACACTTTAGTTAAAGGTTTCACTACTGGGCTATTATCTGGGTTTGCTTGCATAATATCGCCCATGTACGCCCACCATTTTTGCATAACAGCGGTTGCCGGTAAGTCGTCCATAGTATGATCTGGCTTGCGCCATAACACTGCAAATAATTGTAGTGTTTGTGGGTGTAAAAATATTGAATAGTCTTCAATACCGGCAGCTTTAAGTTCGCTGACTAGTTCAGGCCATATTTCATCATGGCGTTTTTCATATTCAGCTTCGCAGCCTTCATTTAGCTGCATCACAAATGCTATTTTTTCCATCTATTGATACCTATTAAGCTTTCGCTGGTTTAATAACACGCCATTGGTATTTATCAATCGACAATTTAGTTGGTAGTTTTTTACCGGATTGAGCATCAACTGAACCTGCAGGTAATGTTACTTCACCACCTTGGCCATCCATATTCAATACCACCCATAATGCATTGCCATCTTTATCAATGCGCGGAGCTAATATAGTGCCAGCTGTTACTGGATATTTTTGCGTAACTCCGGCATCAGCTGCGTAATGTTCAATTACTTTATTGATAAAGTCTTGGCTATTGTCACCATGCGGTTGTGCACCTAATACTACAACTTTACCTTTGCCAATGCTGCGCTCAGTGATAAATGCGTTACCTTCAGCCACACCAGAATCTATGGTACCGATAACTTTAGTGCCAGGTTTAGCTTGCATTGCCGCACACCAACCGCTTAGTTCTGTGGTTAAACCTAATGCACTGCCCTGCGCGCCGGTTTTAGTTAATGGCACAACAAAACGGGTTTTAACTCCGGCTAGTTTATCTAACAAACCTAAACCAGCGTCTGTTGGTACTGTGTGTTCTTTACCTCGTGTACCTGTTACTGGGCCTGCAATCCAAATGCCGCCGTTTTCAACAAACTTAAGCACACGTGCGGCAAAAGTCTCACTCACATATGGCATAGCTGGGGTGATTAATAGTTTTAAACCATCTAGTTCGGCATTTTCGAAACGAACATCACGGTGATAACCTAAGTTCATCACTTGTGCTTGCCACATTTCAATAACACCACGATAGCGACTTGGGAAACCTTCACGTTTGTCTAGGTTTTCAGTTTCTATCATTGCACGCGCATGGTCTGAATAGGTTACCGCAATTTGTGGTACTTCTAATTTACTGTTAACTAAAAACGGCTCTAGTTGCTCGCGAGACTTCGCTACTTTTTCAACTTCTTTATAACCAATTGTTGGTTCAAACCAAGCACTCATCACTGCACTGTGTGGCATTTCTGCACCGACTCTTTGTTGACGCCACAACCAGTAGCAAAATGCTTCACCACCTAAGATATACACAAGTGAAGCTTCCGCTTGTAAAAAGCCTGGTGGATGCGGCGGCTGATGGTTACCTAACCAACCATTGTGCGACACACTGGTTTCCATTAACCAAAATGGACGACCTGGTATAGCTGCGCGATACATATCTGAGCGAAATACTAATGAGCCCCATTGTTTGTCATTTGGATAGGCGTCGTACGATGCAAAATCTTGCGCGCGCATTGAACGTTCGTGATGAATGTTAAACGCTGGGTTGTCGTTGTGGGTAACTGGCGCATCTGAATACTCACGTAAAATGTCACTTTGTGCTTTCATAAAGTCTGCAACACTTTCACGGCAGAACATTTTATACGCGGTAATTAATGATGCGTTATGTAAAAACGGTGTTTTCACTGGCGCTGGCACTTGCTCAAATGAATGATAGTACTGACTCCAGATGTGTGTGCCCCAAGCTTCGTTGAGTTTTTCGATACGGCCAAATTTTTGTTTTAACCATTTACGCCAATTGGCAATAGCAGCATCACTGAAATCTTCCGCGACGTGTGCTTTCATTTCATTATCAATTTGCCAGCCAATTAACGCAGGGTGTTTGCCTAATTCTTTGGTCATTGCACGAATAATATTAAAACAGGCTTTGCGCACTGCTGGATGCTCGTAACTTGCGTGTTGGCGCGCACCATGACTCATAATTTCGCCATCTTCATTTTTGTGACAACGCTCTGGATGACCATGAATTAACCAAATTGGTGGCGTAGCGGTTGGTGTACATAACACTACATTAATGCCAGCAGCATGGAACTTATCCATAGCTTTCTTGAATAAGCTTAAATCAATTTTGCCTTCTTCTGGTTCCATAGTTGACCAAGCAAACTCAGCCATACGCGCAACATTAATGCCGAGCTTCTTCATTTCAGCTATATCACGATCTATATCTTCTTCTGGCCATAACTCAGGGTAATAAGCAACACCATGGTACAAACGCCCCATTTCATAAGGTTTGGCATTACCTGCTGTTGATGCACTGGCGGCGAGTAATCCAGTTTTGGCTGCTAGACCCATGCCTAATCCGGCTCCGGTCATTTGAAAAACTTGTCGTCTAGTAACTTGCATAATGTTTATCCTTGTAGCGCGATTTTTTGTTTTGCGAATTTATTGATGACCTAACACTTGCTGTTTAATGATTAGATCACTGCCATTTTCTTCAATTTCAAATAACTGCAAACGCGTATGCGGTTGCTTAAAATATCTATGTAACGACAGCATCAACTGCCCATCAAAAGTGCTAAAAATATTGCCATGCCCTCTGTCGTCAGCGATTAATGGCTGGCTTCTATGCAACCAAGGGCCGATTAATTTGCCGGACTGTGAATAAGCAATAGAGGTTGTATAAGCTTGATGTTTATCTTGATTCCAACTCGACCACAGCAAGCTCAACTGCCCTTTTGAGTTTTTATATGGCCAAGGGCCATCTGACACAGTTGCTCGAATATTTTTACCGTTAAAATGAGTTGTTTTAGCTGTCCATGGCACTTCGGCCGCACTGAACATCACAATAGGGTCGCCAACTGTTGCTGATAAATCATCGGTCAATTGAATCGCTTTAAATAAACCGTCAGAGGTTTGGATCCACTCTTGGCAATAAATCATCCAAGGTTTGCCATCTTCAATATACAGAGTGCCATCCAACGCCATTTCATCAGCTGGTGTATGTGGCTTATTCGCGAAACGTTTGAATGGGCCAAGTGGTGAGTCGGCAACAAAAATTTGTGTGCCGCGTGCAATGTGATCTGGTCTGAAACTGTGTTTTTTTAAGACGGTTTGATAATTGTGCAGCGTCGCAAATAAATAATATTTTCCTTGATAATAAGCAACTTCGGGCGCCCAAGGTGCGTGTTCGCTTTGCGCCCAACTGTCTTGTTCAACTTCATATACAAGTTTAGGGCCATGCCAAGTGACTAAATCGTCACTCCAATAAGCTTCTACACCGGCGCGGCCTGTGGTTGATTCTAATGTTTCGTATTCGCTGCCATAGTGAAAGCTATCGTAGACATAATATTTTTTCGAAACAGGATCAGCTAATACCGCTGGGTCGTGAATATTCAGCGTATCAATATGATGGCTAGCTTGACGGGCTAACGCAGAAGAAGGTGTATTTTTGGGTAATGGACGCAGTTCAGCTAAGGCTGAGCTACACATTAAACAAATAAAGATAAAATATTTACACATGAAATTTGTTACTAATTCTGGCGAATGTCTTAATAATTTGTTTACAACATCGCTCATAATAGTCACGTAAAATCACGCAGTCAACACATTTACAATCACATTCAATCACCACTAATCACTTTAGTAGAGAATAAAATGGCATTATGTTTGGCCATTGGGTCGTTCGTCTGGGTCTGGATTCGAAGGTTCTGGATTGGTGGTTGTGGGGAATAAAGCAAGGTGAGGAATTGTGCGCAAAAACGCTGCGAGATGAAATGATGAGGAGGGAAGATAATGTGTTGAGGGCAAAACTTCACAAAATAGGACATTTTGTGAGAGCGCTCCATGGATGGACTCGCAGCGCTTTTGCACTCAATACATTATCTTCCCGACGGTGCTCGATTTTGGTCGCTAATTACGCAACAAAACCTTTAACAAATTCTGCAATTTCCGGCTCTTGGCAGTTTGCGAAGAAACACTCCTGGAAACGTGCGCCACCAACAGCTTGTTTAATCAATTCAGGATCAAGCAATTTTAAACCTGCTAAAAAGTCTTTCGACATAGCCGTTTTTACATCATTTAAAATACCTGCATTTTCAACCTGTGAAGCTTTGCGCTCTGGTGGATAACCTTGGCCTTTTACGCCAGTAAATGCTTTTTCGAAGATATAACGAATGTTTAACTCTGCACCCCAGCCAAAACCTTTAGCGAAAGGTAAAGACAAAGCATTGCCATTGTTGATTTGTGCAAATAAATACGCATCAGACGGGTCGATACAATAACCACAAGTAACACCTGGGTGTGCATTTAACGACATCAAAGCGCCTTGACCCGTACCACAACCAGCCACAATAAAATCAACCGCTTTAGAGTTAATTAATAAACCAGCGATAATACCTAAATGTATGTAGGTTAATCTGTGGTCGTTGTCACCATCCATACCTACGTTAAACACTTCGTGGCCTAAACCTGCTGCAACTGAGTTTAGTTGTTCTAATACAATTGGGTTTTTCGCCGCTTGGCTAAATTCGTTCATTAATGCAATTTTCATCTTTGCCTCCAATTAATCTGCCAACTTTGGCACTGTGAGAATGGTTTGAATTCACTAACCGATATTTGTTTTAATAGACAAACACTGCCACCGGTAGCAACATTATCAACAGCTTAACATGCATAAAGTAATATTTGCCACTATTTGAATTAATTCTGATTAATAAACAAACAAATTATTTTGCGTTTTTGCTTACAAAAAAGATACATCTTTTCTACATCATCGTGATATGCTACCGGTAGCATTTGCTATATTGGGCAAAAAAACACCCAAACACACAAAACTAGATAGCTGAAAAACTATCCATTTAGGATGCTTAAATACATGAATAAATTTTATTTAAATGCGCTATTTGCCATCTCAGTTGGCTTGTTAGCAGCATGCTCTGGCTCAGAAGTTGATACAGATACCTCTGTCGAACAACCGGGTGGCGACAACACTGGCGGCGGTGATAACACTGGCGGCGGTGATAACACTGGTGGCGGTGATAACACTGGTGGCGGTGATAACACTGGTGGTGGCGATAACACAGGTGGCGGCGACAACACTGGTGGTGGCGATAACACTGGTGGCGGTGATAACACTGGTGGTGGCGATAACACTGGTGGCGGCGATAACACTGGCACCACAGACTATGGTGTAACTGGTTTTGCAACCTTAAATGGTGGTACTACGGGTGGTGAAGGCGGTCAGGTTGTAAAAGTATCAACAGGTACAGAATTACATACTGCTTTATGTACCCGTGCTTCAAGCGATACACCTATTATTATCGAAGTTGAAGGTACAATTAATCATGCCAATACCAGCCGAGTATCGGGTGACAGCTGTAATACAGCCGAAGACGTAATTGAACTAAAAGAAATTAGCAATATCAGTATTATTGGTGTTGGTAGCGGCGCATTATTCGATCAAATAGGCATTCATATTCGCAAAGCATCGAATATCATTATTCAAAATATCCATATTAAGAACGTAAAAAAATCAGGTTCAGTTACCTCAAACGGCGGTGATGCAATTGGTATGGAATCAGACGTATCTAACATTTGGGTTGACCATGTCACCTTAGAAGCAAGCGGCGGTGAAAACGAAGGTTTTGATGCTTTGTTTGATATGAAAGCCAATTCTAAATATGTAACTTTGTCGTACAGCATTTTAATGAACTCAGGCCGTGGTGGTTTAGTTGGTTCGACCGACGGCGACAACAATAATGGCCCAGTGACTTTCCATCATAACTATTATTTAAACCTAGATTCACGTACGCCATTGCTACGCCATGCAACCGCGCATGCTTATAACAACTATTACGATGGCCTGAATGAATCTGGGATGAATCCGCGTATCGGCGGCAAAATGAAAGCGGAAAATAACGTTTTTGAAAACGCTAAAAACCCACTAGGTACGTTTTATACCAATGATTTAGGGTATTGGGACGTCAGCGGCAATATTTGGGCAGATACTGTTACTTGGTCGGCACAAGGGGATAAAAGTTATCCAGCAGGCCCTAACCCAGTATCAACCACTAGCATAGATATTGCTTACGACTATGCGTTAGACGATGCAACTTGTGTAAAAGATTTAATCTTAGCGACAGCTGGTGCCAACAAAGGCTTAGCAGTTTCTGATGGCAGCTGTGGTGTAACTCATGTAACTGGCATAGGTGATAATACTGCAGGTGGCACAGACTCTGGCTCAGATTCAGGTTCAAACGGCGGAACAGATTCGGGTGGTGACTCAGGTGGCGATTCGGGTTCGAATGGCGGCACTGATGTCAGCGGTGTTAATTTATCTTTATCTGGTGGGGCTGACGGTAGCTCAAAAGCCAGCGGCAGCAGCTATGGCAATGTTAAAGATGGCGATTTGTCTAGCTACTGGTCACCAAGTGGCACCAGTGGTCGCATCTCAGTTAAAGGCCTTTCAGGGCAAATGAATACTGTGGTTATTATTGAAGCAAGCGGCAGTGAAGGCACGATTCAAGACTGGCAACTAACCGACAATGATACAGGCTCAGTATTAGCCTCTGGTACAGGTATTAATGGTGCGATTCTGTTTGATGTTATTTCATCATCGAAACTAAATTTTGAAATAATTTCAGCATCAGCGACGCCACAAATCGCTGAGTTTGAAGTGTATTATCAAGCGGATAGCTCAGCAAATACAGATTCAAGCACTGGCACAGATACAAGTGCAAATCCTGGCAGTGGTGATAGTGATAGCAATAGCAACAATACAGCAGGCTCAGGCAACCAAGTTGCAGTGACTTACCCTGATGCCACTTGTGCTGATTTAGTTAATAACCCAGCGGTTAATTGGCGTGAATCATCATTGCAAACCGACCAAGAAATTGTTGAATGTTTAGCGACCTCACTCGGCAAACCTATAGGTTTTGGTGAAAATGCCTTGGGTGGTTACAACCCAACAGGCGGCAGTAAATTAGTTGTGATCACTAAACAAGATGCAGAGCAGCAGCTGCTTAATGCAATTTCTAGCGACGACTATCATTGGATAGTGTTTGATAAAAATGACTTCGCCACTGAACAACAATTGATGATGTACCGCCCATATTGTAGTCAAACGGCAGTGCAAACTCATTTAGCTGCTGATGAAGCTACCTGTAAAGATCCAATTGCTTGGTGTAGTCAAAACGGTGTAGCAGATGCTAATTGTTTAGAACATTTTTTCAATACAAAACTGAACGACAGCAACTTACCCATTCGCAATTACAAAATATCCAGCAATACAACAATTGATGGCCGTGGTGCGAATGCTAAATTTGTCTTTAACGGTTTCGCAATTGGCGGTGATAGCAGTGGTGTTGCAACAACAACTGCCAATAGCGTGATTATTACCAACAACTATTTTGTTGGCGTTGGCCACACTGAAGATCACGACTTAGATCCGGATATGATACGTTCAACCGGCGAATCACACGATATTTGGATCCACCAAAATACTTTCGATAATACAGGTGATTCTGCCTTTGACGTGAAAGTGGGCGCTTACAATATTTCAGTGTCATTCAACAAGTTAATCAATGTAAAGCGCGCGTCTTTACATGGTTCAAGCGACAGCCGCACAATCAACTCACAAATCACCACCAGCATTCATAACAACTTATTTGTCACTACGGATAGCTATTTCGGTGACAGTAAATTTAATACCTTGCGCCGTGTGCCTTTATTACGCCGTGGTCAAACGCACTTATTTAACAATGTGTTTTATGGCTACCGCAAAGATATTTTAAGTGTGCGTGTCGGCGGCAGTGCCCTGTTTGAAGACAACTTAGTCATCAACAATGTGAATAACTCAAAGGGTGACGATTTAGCCGATTGGCAAACCAATCTATTTGATGCTGCGGTCAAAGAAGGTCACTTAACGGTGAAAAATTCAGTTGTAGTAGAAGCAAACGGACAATGTGAATTAACCGGTAATTCGGCATCACTCGATACTCAAGTCGGCAATGATTTAGATATGTTGGGTCAATACCATGCGGATTCACAACAAAGTTTTGCTGCAAATAAATTTACTGCTGGCTCGGATTTACGTGATTACTTAGTTGCATCTGCAGGTAAAGGCGGTAAAACACCATTTTTATCAAGTTATACCGATGGCATGACGAATATTTTGGCGGCTGGCAAGGTAAGCTGTCAGTAAAGAAGGAAGCGACAGATATATTTTATCTGTCGCTTTATTTTAAGTATTTAATCTAGTGCAGTAACTGACACACTACTAAACACCAAACGTTTACCACTTGTTTGGTTTTCAATAACTTTAATCAAATTCGCATACTGGTCGACAAATGTCGACGAAACTTCCGACCAATCTTCAGTAGAATAAGTTGTCGCGTAGCCATCATCTGTCGCAACAGTCACTCTCTTTTCGCTCAAATTAAACACAGCATCTCTGATACGCACACCTGAACCAGTTAAACCTTGTACATAAGTCATATCTGATGCCAAAAAGATATCACCACCTCTGGTAATAACGTACGTTCCATCTGCGCTGGTCCAAACACCACCACTCATACGATAGTCGCCGTGATAAGGAGAATCACCGGCTGCTATGATACTTGATGTACCAGAACCGCTAATGGTAAATTTTTCAATATCTGATGGAGACAGATCAGTGTCTGCTGCAAAAATCCAGTTTTCAGTTGGGTGCATAGCGATATAAGATCTATGTCGAATAAAACTTTGAGCTATCAAACTACCAGTCTCAGCATTGTAAGCATTAAAGTTTGTCCATTGGCCTGAACCCGAACTAATATAAAGTTTATTTCGACTATCTACCAAGATATCGAAAGGGTCTATATTTACTCGATACAAGTTGTTCATAGATTCAGATGCAGTGTCAAAAACAGCGATATAACCGTATTGCTCATCTTCCTGCCAACAACAGCTATGTGCTTGAACAATCATAGCAACATAAACTTTTGTCCCATCTGGAGACATAGTTATCGCCTCTGGGGGATAAGCTAATTGGAAAGATTTGGTTAATTGCACATCAGAAAAGTTCATCAAATAGACAGTGTTGTCTTCAGGGCTGATGTAATAAACTGTATCTGTAGCTTCAACATATACCGCATCTTGAAGATTACCCGATAAATGATAGGCTGGACTATCATTTATTTCCTGACCAGATAAAGCGCCAAAGGCCACTGTCACAGTTTGTTTGCTGATATGTGTATAACCCTTAGAATCTTTCACCTGAAGAGATACTACATAACTGCCATTTAACAAATATTGGTGTTCATAGGTAGTCGAAGTTAAAAATTCACTATCCCAAACACCGTCACCATCAACATCCCAACGATATTGTAGAACGTCATCGTCATCAGCATCTTGACTATTACTTCCGTCAAATACGTAGGTGTCAGCCGTTGTTCCATCAACTTCTGGAGTATAAGTAAATACCGAATCCGGTATTGTATTATTCGCACAATCCGCACATGGGTGGTCTAACTCAGACAAGCTATAACTGCCAAAGCTATTTTCTATGATATACAGTTTATCGTTATAGAAAGATACCCACTCAGCCTGTACAACATTTTGTCGTGATATTTCCAACCAGCTGCTGGTGTTATAGGTAATCAACTCTGAGCCTTTCAATACAAACAACAAGCCGTTTGTTGTATCTTCAGCAACAGCAACTATAGCGGATGAATAGCTAGCATCTAATTGAGCAACCACTGAAAAATCTGATATCTCAGCTATTTGCCCGAGCGCATTAACCATATGCGAACCACCCGAGATTAACTGAGCAAATCCTTGAGCATAATAATTTGAAATATAGCCACTAGTCTGGCTGATGCTTGAGCTAGACAAGCTGAAAACATCTATCGAGTTATGGTCATACACAACTGCTTTATCTTTTTGTTCATTCAACAATATTGACGACAAATGATAAATTGAACCTGCACTGGTAACTTCTGAACCTGTGCTTGGATTGTACATATGCAAATCACCCCATTGGCCTGAGCCTGGAGATACTAACAATCTATTGTCTTTTGTAATTGCGATATCGTATGGATCGACATTAATTTTAAAACTGTTGATAAGTGTATTTGTAGTGAGATCAATCACAGCAATATAACCATACTGGTCTTCATCCCACCAATATGGACTGTGCTCTTGTACAGCCAAAGATACGTACAGCGTGTTATTGTCGTTAGACAAAGCTAAGCTTTCTGGCTTGTAGGCAAAATCAAAATAGCTTTCAGTTTTACCCGTCGCCAAATCCACAGTGTACAGCCTATTATTGACCGCATCCGTGTTGAAGATTTTGCCTCGACTTGGCTCCAACAAAGTATCTGTTGGCGTGTAGTCAAGCAGATTAGCCGTTGAGTCGGTCACTGCTGTTGCTGCGATTTGACCTTGCTCTATCGAGAAACTTAAAGTTTTTTCTGCTGTTAAACCTGAGCTGTCACGCACTTGTAACTTAACGCTTTTACTACCCGGAACAAAAAACTTATGCTTAAAAGATGCGGTTGTTAAAAACTCGCTATCCCATTCACCATCATTATCAATATCCCAGCGATATTGAAGTTTTGTTGCATCATCTTCAGCATCTGAACTAGCCGACGCATTAAATTCAAATTCATCTGCTGTCGTCCCCATACTTGCTGGTGTATAAGTAAAATCTGCCATTGGTTCAGTGCTGATGCCACATGTAGTACATGGGTGGTCAAAGGTAACAAGCTGACTGCCTGAATTATTGTTATTCGCTAATAGGTAAATTTTTTCACCTATGATAGCCATATTCTGCGGATATAAGTTGCTATTAAAAGTTAATGCATCTAACTCAATTTGACCTTTGGTATTGAAATAACTAATTACCCCACTATCAGTGTGAGCAAATACAAGTGAGTTAGCATCATCAAACGCCACAGCGCGTTGAGCACTATACGAAATGTTCGAGTCAATCTGAAAAATTCGAGAAAAACCTGCTTTCGTGAATATTTCTCCATAATTTGACGCAACATAGTTACCCAAATCAGAAATTATAGCTACATCATCAATTGATTCTGACAAACTAACAGTCGAACTTAGGCTAACTTGATTGCCATTGATAGTGTAGTAGTTAACTTCCCGCCAACCTGTGATAAGTAACTGATTGTTAGCTGCATCAACAAGGACGTGACTCGAATAGACTTGTGGAACATCTAAAGTAGTTGATTTAACTTCGTCTTGCGAAAAATCTAACGCTATTACTTCATTGTTGGAATCGTCTGAAATAACTAACAGATCTTTAGTGACTGCATCAATGTCTTCAATACAGCCATGAGTCGGATGCAGTTTAACCTCGCTAAAATTAGATAAGTCTATTTTGGCTATATATTGAGTTAAACCGTCAGAATAACAGTAAGAATTAGTTTCCGCAGAGATAACAAACAAAGTTTGATTACTTGGATCAATACTTATCGCACGAGGCTGCCCATACACAGGCAAGTACTGCTCAGCCATACCTGTTTGTAAATTAATCTGAATAACTTTTTTGTCTTCAACTGACAACACATAAGCTAGCTGTCTTTGCTGGTCGAATACTGCATAACTTGCACTAAAATCAAATTGATTGGCAGTTGCATCGGTAATAGCTATCGGGCTAGTGATACCTTGAGCAACATCAAAAGTTAATACTTTTTCTGCTACAGCGCCAAACTGATCTTTTACTCCAAGTTTTACAAATTTACTGCCGGCTAATGGAAATCTATGTTCGAAAGTCACTTGGCTAGAATACGCAGTTTCCCAAACACCGTCGTTGTTTATATCCCAACGATATGTCAAAGGGTTGTTGTCAGCATCCACAGTTGAGCTTGCATCAAATACATAAGTTTCACCTGTATCACCTGCACTTGGCGTGTAAGTATAATTTGCCACAGGCGTTGTGTTAGTTGAGCAACTCAAACAAGGGTGATTCTGTTTGACTGTATACAGCTTACCACCCTGTAAGGTGACTGCGTAACTAAAGTACTGATCCATAGTGTAGATTATTGGCTCTCCAGCTACGGTTAATACCTTAAATGCTTCATTTGATTCTGCGTTTAACAATGTAACCGAACCATTTGCACTGGTTATCGCAACTAAATTCTGCGATTCATCCACCGACACATCAACAATATTTTGCACCGAGATAGAACTAACTATCGAGCCGGCTTCCAAACTATACACATCGCCATATCGACTAATGGCATGCTCAAAATTCGGTAATACCCATGCATTACTACTACTCCAATAAGTATAAGAGTCAGAAACTTGCTGCAAACCACTAGCGGTTACATTGAGTAGAATAATTGAGCTGTAATCGAATAAATAAACTTGGCTATCGCTCTTCTTAACAATTTTATCAATTGAATATTGATTAATGCGTTGTCCTATTTGCAATCCTGTCGCTAAATCAAATAAAACTACGCCGTTATAGTCACCTTTTTCAGCGATTAATCTATTGTTGTCAAACATTGCAAAAGCACGCATTTCAAACGGCAACGAATAGGAATTTATTTTCTCCAATGTATCAACTTTAAACGCGTGTAAGTGGCTCGTCCCTGATACGTTGTAATCCGCAAACTCTTCAACAACCACAACATAAATGGTTTGTTTATCGTCTGAAACTTGCATTCGAGAAGGGGTAAAATCAAAGGTCTTTTTGCTAATTTGTTTGCCTGTGGTGATGTCATAGGCAAACAAGGCACTATTGTTTGCATCTAAAGCAAATAGTGTTTGAGTCTTGTGTCTAACCATGTATTCGACAAATTGCTCGAGCTGTTTTCCCATTCAATCAACATACGGGTGACTGAATCAGAATCGTCGTCTATACCATCATTGTCATCATCTGTATCGGTAAAGTCACCAATACCATCTTGGTCAAAGTCTGTACTTTCAGAATACTGTAATGGGAATAGATCTAATGTATCGGCTACCCCATCTCCATCATCGTCATCGTCTTGATTATTTGGAATACCATCCATGTCTAAATCAAAATCATCAAAGCTTGCTAAAGTGCCAACAAAATGTTCAATCGCGGCTTGCTGCTCGATTAAACTCTTGCCACCTTCAAAGGTAGCTAATACCGAGTCAATTTGACTCAACTGCGCAAAATTTGTAATCGGAGTATCAAAGTCCTGGAAGTTGATTTGAGCTTGCTCAATAGCGGCAATCGTCGTTTCTGAAATATCAATCCCATTGTTTGGCTGGTTATCATTATCAAGCGTTTGTAGTAGTCGCAGTAAATTAACAACCTTTACAGCGTTAACATCTCGTGTTTCCATTAGTTCTAGTGGCGTCAATAAAGCCTGAGCTTGAATATCAGGAAACTCTATACTGCCCAGACTAAAAGTAATAGAATCATCGGCATGATAATTAAATTCACCGCTTTGGTTGGTTTTTCCAGATAGGCCCGAAGAGGTTTGATAACTGATATTGTTGATTGGGCTGTCGGTTAAAACACCAACTAATTTAACTTTGTTTGAACCACCGTTAGACCCGCCACCATTTGGCTGATCTGGCGTCGATGAAGAACCACCGCCACCACAGGCTGATAAAACAGAAATAAGGCCTGCGACTAATAGTCCATTCCTATTATTTTTTTTCATTTTCCATATCCAAATTGTTGTGATAAAGCTTAAATTTCAACCATGTATAATAAATTTATCTTGCGCAAAAGCCAAATTATTTAGTCATTAAATAATATGAATTAATTGATAATCAAAGGTATTTATAAAACAGCATCAAACTCGAAATTGTACTCATAGCTAAAATGCCATAACGCACTTGTTTTGCTGGAATTTTATTAATAATAAGGCGTGACGAATAGAAACCTAAAAACACCCCAGGCAAAGTAAAAGCGGATAACTTAATTTCGGCCCAACCAAACTTGCCAATAATCGCCAAAGCGGTTAGCGCAATAATACTGGAGCAGATAAAAAATACTGACATATTGGCGCGTATGGTTTGCGGCAATAAGTTTTGCCACAGCAAAGCAATTGGCGGCCCGCCAATTGCGGTAATAGTGCCTGATACAGCAGAAAAGAACCCGGCTATCACACCTGATGTGCCATTGATTGGCAACTTGAGTTTCATCAGCGACAAACTAATCAATATCAACAGCATGGTTGAAAACATTAAAGCAAAAGTGCGCTCTTCAAGACCGGCCAACACACTTGCCGCAGTGGCAGTACCAACTAACGCACCAACAATCGGCCACTTGAGAATATTGCGGTCGATATAACTTTTATTGTCACGCGCGATTATCCAACACAAAAAGATCGAATTCAAAATCATAGGTGCGGGGATCATCTGCGGCATAACCATAAAGATCAGCGGTACACTTAATATACCCAAACCATAACCAATAATGCCTTGGACAAAAGCGCCTAAAAACAATAGGCAATTTACAATTAGAATTTCTAGCAAATCTATTCCACCTAAAACGAACTACCACATGCAGGGTGACCAAAGTTAGTATTCATACAAAGGTCGGTAAACCACTCAGTAAAATCTACACTATTGAAGCTTGTTGTTAATTATTGATTTAACGAAATCAATCTGCACTTGAAAATAATCAACTGGATAATTTGGAAAACGTAGCTTCTTACTGTTTTCACCAAGAGCACGAATAGCATGGTTATAATTATCATAAATTTTTATCTTCAAATTTTGTTTGGTGAGCATTAATTTGTGCAATATTTTAACCGATTCTCTGCTATCGATACTTTCGTCTTGCATTGCAAAAATAGACAATATCGGCACATCCAAACTATTGATTATTGGAATAGGGTCGTAATCCATGAATTTAAGATAATGATCAATAAACTGAGAATCTACCTTGGTTAACGAATCTAAATCACTAACCTGATACCAATCCGATTTAGAGTGTTTCTGCAGCAAATTATCAAATGATGTAGATTGGCCCGTTCTCAAACTTTGATGCCATGAACGGACGATCTCGCGCGTGTTTTCAATTGCTGACAGAGCAAAACCTGCCGATTGTAACGGGTAAACAAATCCCCATTCAGCTTCAGTGCTGGGTGAAACATATGGCCCTGAACTAGTAATTACGAACTGGGTATTCGGCCATTTTTTAGCAGCTAAAGGAGCAACCCAACCACCTTGGCTATGTCCCCAAAAACCCACGCTACAGATATAATGTTGCTGAAGTAAATAAGTCGCAATGCTAATAGCATCATCAGCTAGATCATCAAATGAAGCTTGATAAAAATTACCGGCAGACTCACCTACCCCTCGTTTGTCAAAAATAACGCCAGCGACACCTCTCATCGCAAACTGCTCAGCAATAAAACGATTGCTGTCTTTAGGTTGAGCACCAGATCCATGCAACAGAATCACTGCAGGCGAGCATTCTGTTTGCTCAGGTTTGACAATTGCAGCCGATAACTTTCCCGCGTTTCCAACAACTGAAAAGTTAATCTCATTTAACGCAGGTTTAGTCGCTGTACGAACTAAATCAATTTTGGCATCTTCTTCAAAGCGATTTTCTTGCCATAAACCATGTAAACGACTTTCATTGAATGTCAGTTTAATCAGCTGCATGCCTGAATCTGCTGGTAATAATATTTTGAGATTATTGCCATCTAACTCAACCTTATGAGCGGGCCATTTAGAAACGCCAATGTCAGGCAAAGAGACTAATGCGGTAAAACCGTTGTCGGAATTTTTAATATCCACAGTAACATGAGTTTTTTCGTGTTGATAAGCAGCGATCCCCGACCAAACACCAACAATATTGTTGTTTGAACTAGCAAAAACTTGAGCTGATATTAAACAAATGAAAGAAACGAATAGAAAAGTTGTTCGTTTGAAGAATCTGATAAACGCCATGTTTCCTCTCATTCAAATTAACGGATACGAGAATATAGTGCTATATATTAAAAACAACAGAATATTAAACAAAGAAGAGAAATGGCGCGCCTGGAGAGATTCGAACTCCCGACCAAGTGGTTCGAAGCCACCTACTCTATCCAGCTGAGCTACAGACGCGCAATGCAGACTTGTGATTCTAGCTATCTAAATAAAAACTGCCAGCAATTTTTTCAGCTAACAGTTTAAATGTTTAATTTTTATTCGTTTATTCGCCTATCACAATTAATAAATCGTTCGACAGCGAGGATATCCTTCGCTCAATTGCCGGGTTGAGTAAAATCGTTTGTTCAGTCGCTTCAGCTTGGAAAACACCTAATAACAACTCGTTATGGCTTTCAACAATTGGCTGTAACTCTTCAACTTTGAGCATTTGTTTGTCGGTGTAATTGCCCAGTGGCTTAAGGTAAATTTGTACTCCTTCTGCTTCCATTAAAGTATCAAACAAAATTTGATGCTCAGGAATTAACGCAATTTGAGATAACAAATGACTCATCAATAAAGGCGTAATAAAAGTATCGGTTTTAGAGTGCTCCAAAAAGTTTTCATTTGACGGATCGCTCAATTCAATCAATACGTGTGGACGGTTTGGATATTGCTCTAGCACTTCATCAAGCGCCATTGAACCAACTAATACGCGCGCATCCGCCTCTTCGGCAGAATCTAATCTATCACTATAGACCAACAAGATAATGTCCTGCTCCTGCGGACTAAATTGTCTAACTTCGTTTTCCATCATGTAGTCAGCTTCTTGTAAAGTTAAATTGATGCGTGAACTGAATTTGCCCAATTTATTAATTTCTTGCTGACGTATTTGCGCAGACATAGTCGAGACTAAAGTCACATCAAAACTTTCATTAGTGTAACTATCAAGCTCATGGATAATGTTAGGTACACGACGGTTCCAACCTAACAACAAGAGTTTTTTTCGCGGTTTAACCTCTTTATTGTTGGATTGAGCTTTAGCTCTCTTTGGCAATACGCTTGGTCGCGCTGGCTGGATAGTCGGCTCTAATTGGCTCACATTCGATGCAACATAAACTAAGCTATCACTTGGGACAATGCGATGTTTTGCTTGTTCGCCCACAGCCAAATTAAAGCTCTGGCTAGTTTTGTCTATAAAACCAACTAGAATGGCATTTTTGTGGTACAAACGCGCTTCTGTTAGGGTTTTCCCTATGTGAGAACTAGCGTCTTTGATAAAAAAGCGCCCTTGATTTTGGCTATTGAGTAAATGGGTATACACCTTTAACAAATTTGGTGCGACTGCACATTGCGCCATTAATCGACTAATGGTTTGGTCGGTTACAACTATATTAGCTTGACCTTCATAAGATTTTTTCGCCAGCTTGGTATGGCGCACATCGTCTAGCTCAACCACTAAACGCGGAAATTGGTTTGCGCCTTTAGCCAATACATTTAGGGTTAATAAACTTTTTATCGTTTCCACATCTGTCGTAACCAGTGAATCTGATCTTTGGTATTTGTTCGATAAAATAACTGCCGAAGCCTGCAAACAAGCGGCTCTGTGAATGGCTTCACTTTGCAGTGCATTACCAGAACGCAAAATCAATTGGCGCGACCATTTAGCCGGCAGTGAAACTTCAGCTAATAATTGTTGATGAATAACTGCATTAGCTTCTTCGGCCAATAACACCAGAGTTGGATTTTTATCTTTGTGCTGCTTTTTATAAAAGGTTCGATTAGCCTCAACACCCAATAATTCCCGAATAATAGGCACAACTCGAGTGCTCATGCCTAAAATGACGATATGCTGTTTAATCGAAACAGGTGTTAAACCTTGCTCTAATCGCTCCATAAAGGCAATTAACCAACGAGTCATAATCGCAACCAACGTACCCATAAACAGTACGTAACCACACAAGGTTAATAAGGTTGAGACTATACGCTTCCACGCCCCTTCATCATCCCCTAAATAACCCGGATCGGTTAAACGCAAAAACGCCCACCAAATATCCTCGGCTAAGTTACTTTCATGCCCACTAATAGGTGCCAACAAAAAGCCACCGACCATAGACACCAAAGCAATCACACCAATTATCACAAACAACTGGTAACCGGCACCTTTAATTAATTGGCGCTCAACAAAAAATTTTAGGCGGTCAATTGGTTGTAGCACATTCACATTGAGCGGAAGCGGCATTGATAGAATTCCTTTATGAGTAGTGATTATTGCGGTTAATCGCAATAACGAAAAATGGCCGATGCAATAACTAAAAATTTAGCATTGCATCAGCCATTTGGAAACTATTTAGTTAACGCGATATTTCGCTGATTAACTGCCTTTTTGACGTTTCATCGCATCGAAGAATTCATCATTAGTTTTTGTCATAGACAATTTATCAATTAAGAATTCCATTGCGTCAGTTTCACTCATTTCATGCACTATCTTGCGTAAGATCCACATTTTTTGTAGCTCTTCTTGTGAAGTTAACAACTCTTCACGACGCGTGCCTGAGCGGTTGAAGTCGATAGCAGGGAATACACGTTTTTCCGCAATCTTACGGTTTAAGTGTATTTCCATATTACCTGTACCTTTAAACTCTTCGTAGATAACTTCATCCATTTTAGAGCCGGTATCAATTAACGCAGTTGCGATAATAGTTAAACTACCACCTTCTTCTACATTACGCGCAGCACCAAAGAAACGTTTAGGTTTGTGTAATGCATTTGCGTCTACACCACCTGTTAATACCTTACCAGATGAAGGAATGACAGTGTTGTACGCACGTGCTAGACGAGTGATTGAATCAAGAAGAATCACTACATCTTTTTTGTGCTCAACTAAACGCTTAGCTTTTTCAATGACCATTTCAGCAACTTGCACGTGACGGCTAGCAGGTTCGTCGAATGTTGAAGCAACCACTTCACCATTAACCAAACGTTGCATTTCAGTAACTTCTTCAGGGCGCTCGTCAATTAACAACACCATTAACACACATTCTGGGTGGTTAGCTGAAATAGATTGTGCAATGTTTTGTAGTAACATGGTTTTACCCGCTTTTGGCGGAGCAACAACCAAGGCACGTTGGCCTTTACCAATTGGTGAAGCTAAATCTAAAACACGTGCAGTAATATCTTCGGTACTACCGTTACCACGCTCCATCACCATACGCTCGTTGGCGTGTAGCGGAGTTAAGTTTTCAAATAAAATCTTATTGCGCGAGTTTTCAGGCTTATCAAAGTTAACTTGGTTAATTTTTAATAATGCAAAATAACGCTCACCTTCTTTTGGTGGACGAATTTTACCCGCGATAGAATCACCTGTGCGCAAATTGAAACGACGAATTTGTGAAGGTGATACGTAAATGTCATCTGGACCGGCTAAGAAAGACGAGTCTGCTGAACGCAAAAAGCCAAATCCATCCTGCAAAATCTCAAGCACACCATCACCAAAGATGTCTTCGCCACTTTTGGCATGCTTTTTCAAGATTGCAAAAATTATGTCTTGTTTACGTAAACGCGCCATGTTTTCGAGTCCCATAGACTCGGCTAGCTGGACCAATTCGTTAATAGGTTTGTTTTTAAGTTCCGTTAAGTTCATATTGGTGGGTTCTTATCTCAGAGACTGGCTGAAACAGTACTTGCTTGATTAGGATTAACAGGGAAAAATAATTAGACGTTGCACTTCGAATAAGTAACAACTAAAAAATAAGGTAGCACTTAAAATTAAATAGATCCAGAAAAAAGAAGCTCTTTTTTCTAGAGCTTCAATTTTCTAGTGATTAGCTAGCCTAAAATTATAGGTTTTCGTCTAACCATTGCTTAAGTTGAGTCTTTGATAAAGCACCAACTTTAGTAGCAGCAACACTACCTGATTTGAACAATAATAAAGTAGGAATACCACGCACACCATATTTAGCTGGTGACGCGTTGTTTTGGTCAATATTTAATTTACCCACTGTTACTTTGTCCGCGTAGTCGTTAGCAACTTCATCCAAAATAGGCGCGATCATTTTACAAGGACCACACCATTCTGCCCAAAAATCTACTAATACTGGCTTTTCAGAGTTTAATACATCAGACTCAAAGCTTGCGTCTGATAAAGTTAAAATGGCATCAGAGCTCATTAATTTCTCCAAATTTTGCGGCTAAAACCGTTGAGAATAAAACAGACTGTTTTTTTAATCTATTCGGATTCTTTTTGCAAGCTGAAACTGATATGCTTGAGCAACTATGACAATACAAACTCACTTATCACAGGTTGAATTTGCATCATTAAATTTGCATGCAAGTGTTCACCAAGCGTTAGCTGAAGCTAACTATAAACACTGTACACCTATTCAGGCTCAGAGCTTGCCAGTTGCATTGGCAGGCGGAGATGTTGCGGGTCAAGCACAGACTGGTACGGGCAAAACTATGGCTTTTTTGGTGGCAATGTTCAACCATTTAATGTCTAACCAAGCCCCACAGGACAGGACTTCAAAACAAATTCGCGCACTTATACTAGCCCCGACGCGTGAACTGGTTGTACAAATTCATAACGACGCAGCTTTATTAGCAAAACATACAGGTTTAAAGCTTGCTTTAATTTATGGAGGCGAAGGTTATCAAGCGCAAACAGAGCAGCTTGAAGCTGGTGCAGACATAGTCATTGGCACAACCGGACGTATTATAGATTATTATAAGCAAGGTCTTATTGATCTAAGCAAAATTGAATCTGTAGTGCTAGATGAAGCCGATCGCATGTTTGATTTAGGTTTTATCAAAGACATTCGTTTTTTATTCCGTCGCATGCCTGCAGCTAAACAAAGACTGAGCATGTTATTTTCCGCTACCTTGTCTATGCGTGTACAAGAATTAGCCTACGAACATATGAATAGTCCAACCCATGTGCACATTGCACCTGAAGAAATGACTAATACGCGCATCAGCGAAGAATTATTTTATCCGGCTAACGAAGACAAAATGTTGCTTCTATTAACCCTTATAGAAGATGAATGGCCAGATAAAGCAATTGTCTTTAGCAATACCAAACACGGTTGTGAAGATGTTTATCAATGGCTAAAAGCTGACAAACACAGAGTTGGTTTATTAACAGGTGATGTCCCGCAGAAAAAACGTTTGAGCATTTTAAAGCAGTTTACTGAGGGTAAATTAGATATCTTGGTTGCAACTGATGTGGCAGCACGTGGGTTACATATTCCACAAGTGACCCATGTATTCAACTATGATTTACCAGATGACTGCGAAGATTATGTGCATCGTATTGGTCGTACTGGCCGAGCGGGTGCAACAGGCCATGCTATTAGTTTAGCCTGCGAAAAGTATGTTTATAACTTGCCAGCTATTGAGGAATATATAGATCATGCTATACCTGTAAGTAAGTATGATCCAACTGCATTGCTGGATGATGTAACTGCACCAAAACCACATTATAAAAGACGTATGCAAGGCGGACGTACCGACAGTAAACAAAGAACAAGAGGTCGTCGCTAGTTAAGGAGTATTGCCTATATGGCCGATCAGCATTATCCGATTTATGCTGCTATTGATTTAGGTTCAAACAGCTTTCATATGTTAATTGTGCGCTCTGTTGAAGGGAGCGTGCAAACTATAGGCAAAATTAAACGCAAAGTTCGATTAGCCGCTGGATTGCAAGATAATGGCGAATTAGACCAAGCCGCGATGGCGCGTGGTTGGGATTGTTTGTCATTATTTGCTGAACGCCTACAAGATATTCCTGCCAAAAATGTTCGTATTGTCGGCACAGCGGCGTTGCGCTTAGCGCAAAACGCCGATGTGTTTTTAGATAAAGCCGAAGAAATTCTTAATCACAGAATAGATGTGATTAGTGGTGAAGAAGAAGCTCGGCTTATTTATGTTGGTGTCGCCCACACCTCTGGCACCTCAGTTACAAAATTGGTGATTGATATTGGTGGTGCCAGTACAGAAATGGTCTGTGGCGAGCGTTTCACTCCTATTGTTGTTAACAGCCTAAACATGGGCTGTGTTACTTACAAAAAACGCTTTTTTGAAAACGACCAAATCACGCTACGCAATTTTGAAATGGCCACGGCTGCAGCACAATCACAAATGTCAGGTAAATTACAACCCTATATGGCATTTGGCTGGCAAGCTTGTTTAGGTGCGTCTGGCACACCTCAGGCTATTCAAGAAGTATTAATTGCCCAAGGTGATAATGAAATGATCACCTTGGACAAGTTATTAAAATTACGCGATGCCTGCATAGACTGCGGCCATATTGATAAACTCAATATAGTTGGTTTAGCCCACGAACGCCGTCCAGTATTTGTTAGTGGTTTAGCTATTTTAATCGCCATTTTCCAAGCGCTAAATATCAGTTATATGGTAGTGGCTGGTGGTGCACTGCGTGAAGGCATTATCTACGGCATGATCCCTTGCTTGCAGCAACAAGATATCCGCCAACGTACTTTAACCAGCTTTATTCAACGTTATCGTTTAGATAAAGAACAAGCTTTTCGCGTTCGTGATATTGCGTTAAGTTTATTCGACCAGTTGCACGTACACTGGGCGTTAGAGCAACATGATAGCCGAGCTATTTTAGAAGCTGCCAGTGTATTACACGAAGTTGGCTTAACTGTAGATTTTAAGTTTGCTGCACGCCACGCCGCCTATATTTTGAGCAATACGGCAATACCAGGTTTTAGTTTGGCACAACGCAAACTGTTAATATCGATTGTTAAGAACTACCGCGAAGACATAGATATGGCTGAAGTAAACAGCCAAACTATGACCAGCCCCATATTGGCAGGCCAATTAACTCGCTTATTGCGTTTGGCAGTGTTGCTAACCATGCGCCGTAAAGATGAAGTGTTACCTAAAGTAAAATTGTGTAGTACAGGTCTAAACGATTTAAATTTAACCTTTGAAGCCAATTGGTTAGCCGCGCATCCACTGATGGATAGTGAGTTGCAGCAGGAACAAGAATATCAACAAAAAGTAGGATGGCATTTTACTTTTAGTTAGAGGACACGGATATGCAAAGTTCAATTCAATATGGATTTATCGCAATTTTATTAAGTTTGTGTTTGTACTTTGCATTTGTTGCTTGGAAGCCAACGGAGACGACGGTTAGTCTAAACTCTGTCCAAACTTGTACCCTGCCCAAAAGCAACCAGTGTAAAACTCATACTGTCAGATTAAACAACCAATCAAACTTGTTTCTTGAGAAACAGAGCGTCACAGAAGAAGAATTGCACAAACATTTAGTTTCTCATACACAAGACTGCCAATTAGCATCTATCGTGTTGGTAGCGCATCCAACAAATAACAATGAGCAAGTGGTTAAACTCAGCTCGCTTATAAAAGCAGCCGTCCCAGATGTTAAAATGATTTGGATTTCCAAATAACGGCAACAAGGCTGCTTGATTAAGTCTGGTTGAAAGCTGATTTATTGCTATTGGATTGGTGGCAGAGACGTCAGCAGGCAAATGGAGTATTCCTCGCAAAAACGCTGCAAGTTCGTCCGTGAATCGCTCGCACAAAACTTCCATGTTTTGTGAAGTTTTGCTCGCAACACATCCATCCACCAGCCTTTACATTTTTATGGCTGTTTAAATGCTGATGAATAGGCTAGAAATGCCGACAAAACTCATTTATTGCAGGTAGAAACACAGCGCCACCACAGCCTGATTGAATGCTGATTTGTTGCTACTGGATTGGTGACAGAGACGTCGGCAGGCAAATGGAGTATTCCTCGCAAAAACGCTGCAAGTTCATCCGTGAATCGCTCGCACAAAACTTCCATGTTTTGTGAAGTTTTGCTCGCAACACATCCATCCACCAGCCTTTACATTTTTATGGCTGTTTAAATGCTGATGAATAGGCTAGAAATGCCGACAAAACTCATTTATTGCAGGTAGAAGTCTGGTTGAAAGTTGGGTAATTGGGCTAGAAACATAGCCGCACCACAATAGGTAAAACGAGCGGGTGCAATAACTTAGAGCAAAATTTCTTTTTCAGGGATGAAAAAGCGAAGCGTACAAGGATGTATTCACAGCGGTTTTGCGAAAGTTATGCTCTCGCTCTTTTGTTTATAATGCACGGTACAAGCAGCGTTTGGGAACGCTATAATTCAATAATCCTGATATAAATTTCTAAAAGTCGACTCATAATCATCTAACTCAGACAATAAATGGTGCTGTTGTTTGTCGGTTAAACCCAGCATTAGTTTGTGGGTGTTTTTTACATACAAACCGCGATTGCGCATTACGTTTTGCTGCAAAACTTCACTGCGTAAATCATAAGGTCGAGCAATTAATTGGCTGACTTTGGCCACATCAGACGCCAACAAAGCTTGCTCAAATGCCGCCAACCAATCATTTTGATACTGAAACCATTGGCCGCGCGTGCCAACATATAAATCACTCTGCTGCGCAATTAACTGCTTCTGCTGTTTGTTTAAGCGACCAAACCAGTCTTGATATTGCTCTACTTGCTTGTCGATAAAATTCTGGTGTTTTTCTTCATCCGTTTGTTCATCCCACTCCTGCTGTTTTTCTTGGTTATTTTTGCGGATGTTACTGATTAATTGCTGCTTTTGTTCTGCAGATAAACTAACCGCGAGTTGGGCTAACTCAGGGGTGACATAAATAAGTACATCGCGCCAATACTTTTCAAACGCATTGACATGCTCAAGTAACGCAGCTTCATTTAATCCACCTTCGCCGATACCTTGGTTAAATTGCTGTTTAACCAAAGCAAATTGAGCTTGATACAAAGGTAATTGCTGGCTTCTATGCCATTGGTGCCACAGTTTAAATTGCTGATCAAACACATCCTGCTGCTCGGAAGTTAAATCAACAAAGTCGTCTAAATACCAGTCAGCCCACCAGTGTGCGCGGTTGTACATAAACGACAAACTGCAGCCAGCTAAGCTGAAGATTAAAACGAGCAGAATAATTTTTTTAAACATGACTTTCCTTGTGTGTTGATAAGCTAGGCAGCTTTCGCCCAAGTTTGCACTATAGTTTGAGTTTTTTGGTATAACTTCGGACTCAAATCTAAGCGTCTTTGTTCAATATATTGCTGAAAAAACTTGAACGCATAAATGATAGTGTTGCCCATACTATCTTGGATCAGTTTTTCTTCGTATACACCATTTAATACGCCGGCAGCCAAAATCTCAATTTGGTTTAGGTACATATGCACATCAGCGCGTAATTCTGAATCTTCCGCAAACGCTTGGTTGAGCTCGGCTAAATCAACTTGGTGCTGTTCACCTAGATATCCAAGTTTATGGCTGATATGACGCAAACTTTGATTTTTGCGAAAGTCCGCAATTGCATTTTGGGTAAGTACCATGCGCTCCCACTCGTGTGAGCGCGCGTGTAAATTAAATTGTTTGCGTGCATAAACAAAACCACTGGCAATAATGCCGATCATTAAAAACTGCACACTGATGTTAAGAACTTCGTAAATAGTCATAAATTTCGCACAAATTTCCCTGAGATATTTTGCAGTATACCTTGGGTCAGGCTGTTAGATAAGCTAAGATAAAGCCAGTTTTTAGCTAAATTCAAACAGATAGCCTCTCTTATGTCGAAACATTTAAAAATAGCCACCCGCGATAGTTTGTTAGCACTCTGGCAAGCTGAATATGTCAAATCTCGTTTAGAAGCCGCCCATAAAGATTTAACTGTATCACTGGTTAAAATTAAAACCAAAGGTGACAAAATTTTAGATACGCCACTGGCTAAAATTGGTGGCAAAGGGCTATTTGTAAAAGAGCTAGAAGTTGCTATGTTAAACGGCGAAGCGGATATTGCAGTCCATTCGATGAAAGATGTGCCTATGGAATTCCCAGAAGGTTTAGGCCTAGCGGTAATTTGTGAGCGTGAAGATCCGCGTGATGCATTTGTTTCCAATAACTATAAATCAATTGATGATTTACCTGAAGGTGCGGTTGTTGGCACTTCAAGTTTGCGTCGTCAATGCCAGCTGTTAAAACACAGACCAGACCTACAAATAAAATCACTGCGCGGCAATGTGCAAACTCGCTTGCGCAAATTAGACGAAGGCGAATTTGATGCCATTATTCTCGCGAGTGCCGGACTGATCCGCCTAGAGCTAGAAGAGCGCATCCAACAATTTATTGATAGCGACCTAATGTTGCCAGCTGTGGGTCAAGGCGCTGTAGGCATAGAATGTCGGATAGACGATCAACAAACTCTAGATTTACTCGCAGTGCTTAACCATGCGGATACAGCCACTATAGTGACAACAGAGCGTGGATTTAACACGCGTTTAAATGGTGGATGCCAAGTACCAATTGCCGGTTATGCCGAGCAAAAAGGTTCTGAAATATTTTTCCGCGGTTTGGTTGCATCGGTAGATGGCAAACAAGTGTTCTACACAGAAAAATCTGGTTTACCAGAAGAAGCAGAACAAATTGGTATAGCAGCAGCGGAAGAATTATTAAAAGCAGGCGCAAAAAACGTGCTTGATGAAGTGTATGGGAACAAACAATAAGGTTTTACACTGTCGGCATGGCAGCAGCGCGCAACAACTCAACCAAAGTTTAATAAGCGCTGGTTTTGAGCCTGTACACTTAGCACTTTTTGACATTGTAGACGGCAGCGATTGTATATCGCTGTCTTCCAACAATTTCTCGGCGCAACTAACCAACATAGATTTAGTCATAATCACCAGTCAGTACGCGGTTGAAAAACTGACACAGCAGTTAAATCCAAGCAACTTAGCCAAACTACAACAAAAAAACACTATTGCGGTAGGTAATAAAACGGCACAACAACTTAAAGCCGCGGGCTTTAATAACATCCACGTGCCCGAAAATAATGATTCCGAAGGCATACTCGCCCACCCACAAGTAAAACACAGTCAGCAAGCAATATTGTTTAAAGGTGAACAAGGGCGTGATGCAATAGAACAAGCATTTAAACTGGCTAATAAAAAATTAACTACCTACAATATTTATAAACGCCGTTGGTTAACTTTAACCTCAGCTCAATTGCAAACAGCATTGAGCTGTGATTATTTTGTCTTTACCAGTGGCGAAATTGCGTTAAAGTTATATCAAGCAGTTGAAAAACAGAATAAAAGTGAATTAAAGCCGTGGCTTGATGTCTGCACTTTTGTTCCTTCACAGCGTGTTGCATCTCAGCTCAGCCAATATGGCGCATCTGATGTTATCAATATGCAAGGCGCAAACAACTTAACCATAATTCAAACTTTACAGGCGCATAAACAATATGACAGATAAAACGGAATCTGCGACTAACAACGATGCAATGAACACCGCAGAAGAGAACATTCAGCCAGTTACCAAGCAAACGGAAACGCCAACTGCTGAGCAAGCAACCATTGAACAAGCGGTGAACAAAAAAGCGGCCGAACCAGCAGAACTAACAGAACCAGTTACGCCAAAACCAACGGCGCAACCAGTCGCAACGCCCGCAACTGTGCAAACAGAAAAACCTACCGCCAAATCTGGCGGAAAAGGTATTGCTTGGTTGAGTTTATTAGTTGCACTAACTGCCGCAGGCGCAGCTGGATACCTTTATTGGCAAGCCCAATACAAACCACAAAATTGGCTTGGCCAACTTAATCAAGTGGATAACAAACTGGGTCAAATCAGCAGCCAACAACAAGAGTTTAATCAGCTTGGTCAACAAATTCGTCAGCAGCAACTCAATCAACAACGCCAATTTGAGCAAGATTTACAAAGTCGTTTACAAACATTTGCTAACGATTTAGCTCAATCGCAACAGCAAACTTATGCCAAACAACAAGCTGAATTATCCGGTTTGTTAAATCAAGTTAAACAAAACAGTGAAAACAACAAAAATAAATTATTGTTAAATGACGTAGCTTATCTGGTTAAACAAGCTCAATACAAGCTTGTATTAGAGAAGAATCCTAATGCCGCTTTATTAGCCATGCAATTGGCGGCTAATACCTTACAACAAAGTGACTTTAGCCAACATATCGAATTATCCGCAGCCATCAGCCAAGATATTGGAGTATTAACCGAGCTGGCAAAACAACAAAACCAAGATATGTACTTAGCCTTGGCACAAATAATAGGCCAAGTTCGTTTATTACCTATGCAACAAACTGAATTAGAAAAGGATAAACAGGCGCAGGCTGATCTAAAACCCACTACAGAAACCAGCTGGCAAAACCTAGCAATTGTTTGGCGAGACTTTTTAGAACTATTTACACCGAAAAAACGTAATGAAAATGTCGAAGCTTTATTAACCCCAGAGCAAAGCCAGAATGTTGAACTGAATTTAATTAGCGTATTGCATCAAGCGCAATGGGCTGCATTAAACAAAAACCCACAAGTGTTGTCAGCAGCATTAAAACAAGCGGCAAACTGGTTGAGTATTTATTACCAAACTGACGATATTCGAGTGATGGACAGTATAGATAAGTTAATTGAATTATCTGCACAAGACATCACAGGCAACCTAGATAAGGTTGAACTTGCTTCGCTTGAGTTGGTGGTGCAAAACCATGATTAAGATGCTTATTTTATTTGCACTGACCTGTGCGTTATTAGCATTAGGTGCAGTGTTAGTTGAAGAAAAAGGTTATGTACTGATTAATCTCGCAGGTTACGTGTGGGAAGCTAGCTTTTTTGGTTTCTTGTTTGTATTGTTGCTTGCCTACCTCAGCTTTAAAGTAGTTGAAACTTTTTTAATTGGTTTATTTAGAGCCCGCCGTAACTACAGTGCATGGCGGACAAAAAGCAAACAAGCATCTAGCCTACAAAGCTTATCTTCTGCGATTGAAGCTTTATTTAACCAACAATGGAGCCGCGCACAAACACTGAGTTTAAAACAAGTACATAACAGCCCAATCCCTGCGAGCCATTATTTAATTGCTGCTGAAGCGAGCAAACAGCTCGGTGAGTTAGACGAAAGTAGCTTATATCAATTAAGGGCACAACAAGGTGGTAGCGAAAATGATAAGCAGTTAGCCACAGCTAAAAGTTTAATCAATGAAGAAAAATTTGCACAAGCCATCACCACAATTGAAAAGGTACTAGAGCGCAATAACAAAGATTCAGCCGCACTGTTATTGCTCGCCCAAGCTTATCAACACAACCAGCAATTCGAACCACTGCAAAACATATTGCCTAAAGTGAAAAAATACACAGATATTAGCCCAATTGAGCTAAAAGCTATGTGTTTTGCTGCTTACCAAGCTCAGTTTAACCAATCAGTTGAAGAGAAAAATTTATCTTTGCTTGAGCAAAGTTTTAAACAAATTAATAAGCTAGTTGAGCCAAATCAGCCGATATTACAAGTGTATTTAGCCGGTTTAATTAAATTAGAAGCCAACCAACAAGCAGAAAAGTTTTTTATTAAGTTGTTTGAACAAACAGATAACCTGAGTCAACTTAACCGACAAAATGAAAACAACCTCAAGCTGCTAAGCGGTTTGCAGTTTACCCAACCACTTAAGCTGATTGCTTGGTTAGAAAAACAACTTAAAAAGCAGCCAGACGCTGAGGTACTTAAAATAGCCTTAGCCATTTGTGCTTTGAAAAACTCTGACGTACAACTGGCACAACAAGCGATGGAAAGCGCGATTAAACAGCTTAAATCACCATATAGTTATCAGCTTATGGGCGATATTTACCAGCAAGCTGGCATCGAAAATAAAGCTAAATTGTGTTTTCAGAAGGGTTTAGAGCTAGCGCTGGGAAGCAAATAATCTTTAGATTAGATAAAGGTTAAGGCAAGCTCTAGCCTCGTTTAATTGGAGCTAGAGTTTGCGTACTCAAAACATTAATTATGTCTCTGCGTGAAAAATTATTGCTAATCTAGCTTGACCTTTGTGATTACTATATCGTAATTGTCAGAACCATCTTGAGCTTCGCGAAGCAATAAAGTAAAAGTGCCATCGCTATTTTTGATTACTCCTGAAGGGTGGACATACTGATTGAAACCTAATAAGTATTCCTCAAATTCCAAACTTAAATTTTCTTCAAAGGCCATAATTTTTAAATGGTCGCTATCCAGATCTTCAAACAGGGCATAAACTTCGCCATTGTCACCAGCAAAAACAGATGCTCCACTATAATAATCTTTTTCATAATCACCACTCCAATTTTTATGCTCTGTACCGTCACTATTCACTATAGTAATATGTGGTTCAGCACTAAAAACGACCTGCCCAACAATTGCATATTTACCATTAGACAATTCAACGGCATCACTAACATTTCCTTGTGCATATTCATCAAAACTATCCCAAGTAACTAGTTGCAATAATTCAGGGCTAAGTATTTGCATGTATGCTCCGCTCTCAACGTGATACTTATCGATATCACTGACGGGAAGCGCGGAACCTGCAATTAATAAAGAATCAGAACTTGTTTTGGCAAATTCGTTTACAGAATCAATAACAACCCCATCAATGCTAGGTATGATAAATTGCTCTGAAACCGTTCCATCAGTTAAAGATAGGCTATGTAAATAATAATTAGATCTCCTAATACAACTATCACAGCTTCCCTGTCCCCATTCAGCGCTAACAACATATAATTTACCTTGTATTTCGACCACTTCTAAAAAATCATAACGTTCAGATACATTTTCAGGACGATAAGTAATTTCCCACTCAACTACCCCATCTTTGTCCAATTTCAATGCAACAGCTTGGCTTGTCGACCAGTCTTGTCCAACTAATACAATCGAGCCATTTTCTAGCTCAGTAATATCTTCAAATCTGTTCCTACCACTAGCATTAGAAATATATTGCCATTCAATATCCCCTTGGCTAGACAGCTTAATAATCCAGTCGTCTCCTTGTGAATCTACACTATCTGAAATTTCATAAGATTTGGTCCAACCTAAAATGATGTATCCACCATCTTGAGATGGAATAATTTGTTTTGAATAATCGCTTCGGCTACCGCCCAGATACTTGGTGAACACACCAACATTAATTAAGTTTGCGTCAGATTGTAACGAATTATGACCAAGCGAATTGGTGCGTGTTAACCGCCACTGATATTTACCTGACTGCACATTGGAGATGGACAACTCGTTTGCTTGAATATCATGGTAAATCGTTACATTAGTAGGATCTTCAACACTTTCCAAATGAACTTGGTAAGTATTATTTTCTCCTAAATTTTCCCACGAAAGTAACAAGTTATAGTTACCAGAATCACTTGTGACTTCAGCTTCTTCAATAACTGGTAAATCAGGAGGCTGAACCGTAAAATTAATAGCGTCACTCCAAGGACCAGTCATACTAGTTAGACTAGAATAATCCATAATTGCTCGGTAACTCACCGTATATTCACCTACCTGCAATTCAGTGAGATTGGCTTGCAGCTCATTAGTTTCAATTACACTTTCGTCACTTTGATTCGCGTATTTTAATTCGTACTTACTCGAGCCAGGAAAAGCTGCAAATTGCACAGCCAAAGAATCAACATTTTTCAGCTCTGTGCCATCAATACCTTGCTCAAATGACAGCAATTTGTTGGCCGTAACGTCTACCTTAACTTGAAACTGTTGATTGTTTCTAACCTCGTTACCGCCCTCAGTAATTGTTTTTAACAGCAGTGTATGCTCGTGGCCATCGGCCCAATAATATGCAGGCCACTGAATTTCCCACGGAGCGCCATCAGTATCTTTGGCGACCTCGATACCATCGACATATAAAGTAACTTCTTTTGCTTGTGCCGCCGCTGGTATATCAGCTCTAACCGTAGTAATACCTTCAAGGATAGTTGCATTGTTGGCTGGGTAAGTAATTATAATTTGGTCAGCAAGCTGCTCCAAATCAACTTGCGCATCATTCAGTTTTTCTTTCTCTTCATCAGTCAATTCACAACCGCTCAGAGCTATTAACACTAGAGATGAAAGTCCTATCGGGATGATTTTTTTAATCATATTTTGTCCTTAATCAAACACATGAAAGTTGCGTGTACGCAACAACTAAAAATAGGGGGCAAAAATAAGGAGAGGGATAGACACACAGAGCAGTGTCATGTTGTTTCATCCTTGAGAATTAACGCCATATAAAAGAACACAGCACCATAAAACTTAGTCTATAATTCCGCTGAGCTCAAAATCGCGACAATATTAATTACATTCAAATACTTACTCAAGCTAAAATATGTAAAAATTTGTAATGAGAGTAAAAGCAGGCGCCAATCGCCAGCTCCATTTAATTTGATCACACCATATAATAAAGGCAGCGAACGCTGCCTTTATACTTTTAACTGCTTAAGTCTAACTTATAGAGAACCGCGGATACCAAATAGGAATTGGCGACCGTTTACATAACTCTCGTACGGTAAATGTAATTGAGTATCTACCCAAGTATTTTTCTTCTCATTGGTTAAGTTGATAATTTCGAAAGATAACGACATATCATCATTTAACGCGTATTTAGAAGAGAATTTCCATGTACCCACTTCATCAGCACCACGACCATAGTTACCTTCGTTATTACGCGCGGTAAATTCTTTGGCATATGCAGTACGGTAGTTGTAAGAAATACGCGCACCCCATACATCATCTTCATAATATAAAGTTGCATTGAAAGTATTTTTAGAAGTACCGATTGGTTCTACTTTATAGGTTTCGCCAGTAAACGGATTGGTTTGATCTATTTTGAAATCTATATAAGTGTAGTTAGCCAAAACACCTAAATTATCAAAAGGCGCTGGTAACATATTCAAAGGTTGTTGATAAATAAATTCAGAACCCCACATACCTTCAGCTGGAGAGTTCTTTAATTCAGTTACTTCCCATTCTTTGTCTGATGCCCAACCATCTAGGTCGCCGCCCACACTTGCAAACCAAGCTGAATCAACTGTTCTAGTTGAAGTTTGCTTAGTTAACAAAGAAATATCTTTATAAAACACAGTAGCTGCCAATAAAGACTCTTGTGCAAAATACCATTCTAAACCAAGATCATATTGAGTTGATTTTTCTGGCTCTAAAGTTGGACCCGCGCCTACAGTAATTTTTCCTTTAGAACTTTCGGTGTCCCCATAACTAATAGATACAGTTGGACGTAAATCAGTTAAAGAAGGACGAGATATGGCTTTTGACGCGCTAAAACGCGCGACCAAATCGTCGGTTAAATCGACCGCTAAGTTGAGTGATGGCAACAATTCTTTGCCGCTACTCTTTTGGTCAGTTAATTCGATACCTTTTGATGGGTCGTTTAACATATAAGTCGAGGTGCTATAAGTACCCGCCTTCACTTTCCAAGTAGTATTAGTATTGTCTAAATAACGAACACCAAAGTTACCACGTAAATCCATACCCGCAATGCTAGAGTTAAAATCTAATTGAGCGTAAAGCGCATCAACTTCCTCTTTAATACGATAAGATTCAGCAAAACGTAAACGAGGTTGATAATATGGTGCATCACCATACGCCGCTAAAATGGCGTCAAAATCCGGTGCAAACCAAGTCGCTTGGGTTAAAGATGAAGTGCTAGGCACTTGTGCTGAGTTACCAAATTCTTCACCCAATTGAGCTAAACTTGAGCCGTAATTTGCACTCACTCGGCTAATACTAGTATCTTTTATTACACCGGTTTCTGCTGTTTGAGTTTTACCTGGTTCACCCTCTGGATCATATTCCCACTTCCAGTTGTTGCGCGCATTATGAAATTCAGTTTCAAAGCTACGGCTATTCACACCCGCTTTAAACGTTAAATTGTCACTAAGAGTCCAAACAAAATCTAACTTAATTGTTGAGTTTTCACTTTCCATCCATTCAACTTCTTGGCGCACTAAACCGACTTGATAGTTGGTACCATCAGTCATAATTTGGCCAAGTGAATCTTTGGTGTAATTTGCATTTTCTGAAAATGCTTGTGAAGGGGCAAAAGCAAACGAAGCCATATCACTGTTTAACACGCCTTGGCCTAAGCCATCTGGCGTTTCATTTAACAACGCAACCGGATCGATACTAGAATCGAAGCTATAAGCAACATAAGAATCTTCAGCATCTAATGCTAAAGTTGCTTTGTAAGGAACATCTAATTCCGAAGTACCTTTACCAACTAACAATTTAACTTGCATCTCATCACTGATAAACCATTCAGCATTAAATGACAATTGGTTAAATTCAGAAGAATATTTGTCTTTGCGAGATTCGGAACGAAGAGTTGCATCAGAGAATGCACCAGCAACAATAACACCTCTGTCATCAACAACTAAATTTTGTGCATACTGGATATATTCATCTTTAAGTACACCTTTGCTATCAGCATTATCGCGAAATAACACTTCGTATTGGTATTCATTTACGTCTGTATCTAACTTTGCGTGCAAATAGTCTAAACTTAATACCAGATTATCCATAGGTGCATATTGTAAAGCTGCAGTTGCGCCCAAACGTTTTTGTTGTTGACTATAAATTGAATAACGAGGAATACGTGGCATCCATAAACCATCTAAATCATCGTCGCTATATCTATCATTAGAATTAATAATTGTGCGCGGGATAGACAACAAATGGTTAGTACCACCTTCTGAAACAAGTGAACCTTTTTCATCATATTTCGGATTTAATTTGGTCCAACGAACCGTTGTCGTCCCTTCTGATTGCACAATACCTTCAGAGTACGCAACCGAAGCTAACACACCAAACTTATCATCCCAATTTTTTGTAGCCATAAATGACATGCGCGGAGTCGTTTCTGCAGCAATATCGTTGTATCTAGCATTAACGTTGTATGAAAATTTCGCATCTTGGTATTGGAAAGGACGTGCTGCCTGTAGGTTAACATTACCACCAATACCACCGTCTTCTAATTCAGCAGAAGGCGTTTTATCAACATCGACTTGAGTGAATAACTCGGATGCGAAAATATTAAAATCAAACGCTCTGTCTTTATTCGAACCACCTGCAGCATCAGAGCCACCACCAGCCGCAGCCGATTCCATGCCATTTATGGTTGTTTTAACAAAACGTGAACCTAAACCACGTAAAGAAATTTGGCGACCTTCACCACCATCTTCTTCAACTGAAATACCAGGGACGCGAGCTAAAGAGTCAGCAATGTTCAAATCAGGGAACTTGCCTATATCTTCAGCTAAAATAACTTCTTTTGAACCGACTGTATCACGCTTGGCCATCAAAGCTGCGTTTAAGCTGCTTCTAAAACCTGTGACTTTTATTACTTCAGCTGCTTCTTCAGCACCTGATTCGCTGTCTTGCGCATGTGCAAATGTACTGGTAGCTAAGCCACCAGCAACAAGCATGCTTAAATATACTTTTGATAATTTAAAGGTATTTTGGTAACTCATTGTGTATCTCGCCTGTATGAAAATTGACTCAAACGATACTGAGCAGTCTCTAACGACTTTCACGGTATGTTAATTTGCCACCGGTAGCATTTCTACAAAGTGAAATACAAAAATTTCGGTTTGGCGAGGCGATTAGATAGCAAGTGTGCCACCGGTGTCAACATTTTTTTAAACTAGTTAACAAATTATTTTTATTAGGTGAGTAAGGTTAACGAGAGCAAGCTAATAATCATGGCTAAAATTAAATTTAAGACCAGACCTTCACGCATCATGGTTTTTATATCGAATTTATCTGCACCATAAACAATCGCATTTGGCGCGGTAGCTACGGGCAACATAAAAGCACAACTAGCACTCATAGCAGCAGGGATCATCAGCAGTTTAGGATCAATACCAGCCGCAACACCTGCGGCAGCCAACACTGGCATCAACAAAGTTGTTGTTGCAGTGTTACTTGTCACCTCAGTGGTAAAAGTAACAGCTAAACAAATCATTAATATCATTAGATAAGTTGGCAATTGCGCCAGACCTGTTAGGCCTTGCCCCATCAATTCACTTAAGCCACTTTGGCTAAAGGCTTTGGCGATACAAATACCACCGGCAAATAACAACAACATGCCCCAGGGAATTTGGTTAGCCGTGTTCCAATCTAATAAATAACTTTTTTCGCCTTGATGATTTGTACCTTGTATGCAAAACATCGCGGCAACACCCAATAATGCTATAGTGCTATCACCAACTGTATTGTTACCAATTAAACCGCTCCAACCTCCAAAAGGTTCGCTGCGGAAGATCCACATAGCAGCGACAATGCAAAATATCCCCAGAACCCGCTTTTCAGCTTGGCTCCATTCACCAACTTTAGGTAAGGTTAACTCGACTTTTTTGTCTAAGCCACGAGACAACCACAGCGCCATTAACGGAATGGCAATCAATACTATGGGTACACCTATTTTCATCCAATCCAAAAAGCTAAATTCAGTAGAAAACTGCTGCTGATAAACTGCAGCAAAAATGACATTTGGCGGCGTGCCGATCAAAGTGCCCATACCACCAACACTGGCGGCATAAGCAACCCCCAACAACAAAACAATGCCAAAACGCGGTGAATTACAACCTTCGGCCAAAGCCAGTACTAAAGGCAATAACATTAAGGTGGTAGCGGTATTACTTACCCACATACTCAAAATTGCCGAGGTCAGCATGATGCCAAAAAGGATTTTCCTAGGATTATCTGCGCCAAAAAGCTGAATAAGGTTAACCGCTAAACGCTTATGCACACCTGATTTTTCCATACCTTCAGACAACATAAAGGCGCCCATCAACAGCAAAATAACATGAGAGCCCAAAGACGATGCTGCGGTTTTATGATCTATCACCCCAAACAGTGGAAACAGAGCTATGGGTATCAGCGAAGTAGCCGGAATTGGCAGTGCTTCGGTTATCCACCACACAGCTGTTAATGTGGTTATGCCTATAGTGGCACATATTGTGAAGCTCAAATTAAAACTAACTGCAATGAGTACAGAAATCACGGCCAAGGCAGGCGCTAACAATAATAATTTGATGTTTGAGGTCGATTCCGTTTTCATTTGTCTAAGCCGCTGTTTCCTATCGGGAATTGTTTATAGCTTAATAGTTGTCACAAATGATTGGAAGGAGAAAAATAAAGGTCGGCGCAGTCTTTACGACTACGCCGAAACAAACTTCAGAATTGAACGCGCAGTTTACTCTGAATGGTAAACAGGGCTTAGCTCGGTAACCGCTTTGATAAAGGCTTCAGCGTTTTCTGGTTTTACTTCAGGGGTAATGCCGTGACCCAAATTAAATACGTGTCCAGTACCCTGACCATAACTATCTAAAATCATTTGTACTTCTTGACGAATAGTTTGTGGAGATGCATATAACACAGATGGATCCATATTACCTTGCAACGCAACTTTATCACCAACACGACGACGCGCTTCACCAATATCGGTTGTCCAGTCTAAACCAATACCATCGCAACCAGTATCGGCGATCCATTCCAACCATTGACCGCCACCTTTAGTAAACAAGGTTACCGGAATACGATTATCACCTGAGCCTAAATTTAAGCCATCAACAATTTTTGCCATGTAATCAAGTGAAAATTCTCGGTAGTTACGCGGAGACAATACCCCACCCCAAGTATCAAAAATCATTAATGATTGTGCACCAGCGTCAATTTGCGCATTCAGGTATTCAGTAACAGATTCAGCCAATTTAGTTAATAACAAGTGTAACGCTTCTGGCGCTTCGTAACCCATGCGTTTAACTTTTGAGAAAGTTTTGCTGCTACCACCTTCAACCATATAAGTCGCAAGCGTCCATGGACTACCAGAAAAACCAATTAACGGTACATCACCATTTAATGCGGTACGAATGGTTGAAACAGCATCCATCACGTATTTTAATGATTTATTTGGATCTGGCACAGGCAATGCCGCGATATCTGTTAAGTCATTTAGCTGTTTGGTAAAACGTGGACCTTCACCTGTTTCAAAATATAAGCCCATGCCCATAGCATCAGGAATAGTTAAAATATCAGAAAACAGAATGGCAGCATCGAGCGGATAACGGCGCAATGGCTGCAAAGTAACTTCACAAGCCAACTCTGGATTTTTACACAGCGACATAAAATCACCCGCTTGTGCTCTGGTCGCACGATATTCTGGTAAATAACGGCCTGCTTGGCGCATCATCCAAATTGGCGTGCGGTCTACCTTGCGTTTTAATAAAGCATCTAAGTATCTTCTGTTTTTAAGTTCAGCCATTGTTTTTCCCAACTCACGTTCAGTTAACACACGCCGTGGCGCAATATTTTAAATAAAAAGTTTCTTTTAGATAATTTTGTTGCATCAAAATTATACATTTGTTATAAATATGTCGCGCTAGTGAAGATAACAAGCAGAAGCTCGAATAATCGGGACCTCAAGCACTAACATTCAGCCTTACATTTGTAAGGCTTTTTTGTTTTTACCAAACAATTATTGACCACCAGACAAATAATTTTCGACTAACTGACCAATCATCTTACCTGCAATTGAATATTCACCGGGCGTTTCTGGTAAAGCATCCAGAGTATACCAAGCTGCTTCAGCAATTTCCTGCTCATCTATACTAATTTCGCCAGATTGATGATCTGCCACAAAACCAACCATAATTTGATGTGGGAATGGCCAAGGTTGACTACCTACATAGCGAATATTGTTAACCTTAACGCCCACTTCTTCTTCAACTTCACGAGCGACAGCTTGCTCTAAAGTTTCACCTGGTTCAACAAATCCGGCTAAGATTGAAAACCGCCCTGAACGACTTTTTTTGCCGCGAGCTAACAATAGCTTGTCACCATCTAACACGGCCATTATCACGCATGGTGATAAACGCGGATAACATCTATGCCGGCAATGTTTACAATGCATCGCCAGTTCCCACGAAACTGCATACATGCGCTTGCCACAGCGACCACAAAATTTATGCGTAGACAAAAAATGTTGAAATTGAATCGCTTTAGCAGCGATTGAGAACAAGTGTTCTTCCAACTGAGTTTGGGTGATCAACTCACGAAATTCAATAAACTCAGCAGGGTATTCAGCAGCCAGTACCACCGAGCCTGCATTAACCATATAAACTGGATGCCCTACATGTTCACCCACTTGTATTGCCGAATTTGCTTTGAAGTCAACAAACAACTCGTCTGCGCTGCCGTAAGGCAACCAAGGTGTTGATGCTTGCAACCAGAGTTCATCTTGTTGAACAACAACCCAATATGCAGCTGATGAAAAGTCATTTTTATTTGGGGTATTTATCAGCATATTCGCAACTCATCTATCATTGTTGTTTTTTGATATTTCATTTCTTTATATTTTGTTAAATTTTTAGCACTTTTTTAACTAATTTGCCTTTGCTGTATTGCATTTTTTTCTCTGATGTCGTTAGATATCAACTCAGGAAGTAAGCCAAAAGGTGATTATCATTTATGTTGACAGAATTGCAAAAAGCACAACAAAAATACGGTGGCGCTAATAAAATAATTGACAGCTGGTTAGAGGAACGCAGAGATTTATTAGTACGTTACTGTAAACTTGCTGGGTTGCCGCCATTTGAAGCGGAAAAAGGTCAATTACCTAGTCATGAAGAAGTTATTCAATTCTGCCAAGTTCTTGTAGACTACTTATCAGCAGGCCACTTTGAAGTATTCGATAATATTGTTTCACAGTGTAAAGTCAATGGTGGTGAAAGTTTAGAATTAGCCAAAACCTTATGGCCTAAGATAAATACGACGACAGATATCGCACTTAAGTTCGATGCAACTTATGCAGAACTAGATGAAAACGCAGACTGGGGTAGTTTTGATACAGACTTGTCTGATTTAGGCCAAGCATTAGAAGACAGATTTGATTTTGAAGATCAGCTAATCAATAACTTGTTTACTAAGCACTCAGAAGTTGCTTAAAGGCTAAATTAATCAAGTAAAAATAAAGCTCAAAACACACAGCAAGCACACAGGGATTTTAAAAAAGCGGACTAGTTAACTAGTCCGCTTTTTTATTTGCTTATTAAAGCTGCATAACAGCAATTGAGCGATAATTTAGAGCAAAACTTCAATCGTCATGGATGACGTTTGGGAGCGATACAAGGATGTATTTAAGCGTTTTTGCGATAATTATGCTCAAGTGCTGTGGTGCCATGTCCTCTTTTAGCCTTCGATTGAGATTAACTCAACATCAAAGATTAAAGTTGAGAATGGAGGAATGCTACCCGTACCATTTTCACCGTAAGCTAGGTTGTAAGGAATGTAGAAACGGTATTTAGAACCAACATTCATCAACTGAACACCTTCAGTCCAACCTGGGATAACACGGTTAAGTGGGAATGAAGCTGGTTGACCACGGTCAACAGAGCTATCAAACTTAGTACCGTCGATTAAAGTACCAGTGTAGTGAACAGTTACAGTATCAGTTGCAGCTGGTTTTTCACCTTCACCTTCAGTTAATACTTCGTACTGTAAACCAGACTCAGTAGTTTGAATGCCGTCTTTTTTAGCGTTTTCAGCTAAGAAAGCTTCGCCTTGCTCTAAGAACTCTTTACCTTCATCAGCACGCTTAGCAGCGTCTAATTCTTGGTGTTCTTTTTGTAATTCTTGTAATGCAGCTTGGATAGCCGCTTGATCTAATTCAGGGTTACCCGCTAAAGCGTCAGCAACACCTTTTTTAACCATTTCGATATCTAGAGTTAAACCAACACCATTGATTTGCTCAACAGTTGATTTTAATTGAGTACCAAAGTTTACACCCAAGCCATAAGCTTGTTTTTCTTTTAAAGTTTGCAAAGTTACTGCCTCTTTTGTTTGAGTTTGTTCAGTAGTTTTAGCTTGCGTATTTGCTGCCTTATCTGCTTCTGCGTCTTTACCACAACCAGCCAAAACCAAAGCCGCTGCCAATGCGCTCACAACTCCCAATTTTTGCATATATAACACTCCAAATTGACTATAGCCTTAATCCAATTTCACTTTAGCTAATAAAATTGCATTAAGATTTCAGCGAGAAAACCACTTATACTAATGATATCTGCGCGATTAACAATAAATAATCCATGAAATTAACAATAATTTATCATTTCATGCTTTTGTGTTTAGTTCAGCTATTGCTGGCTTGTTCTAAGCCACATGCCACAGCTGAAATAAGCTTCAATCATGCTCCACATGGTAGCGTGAACTCATATTTATCCGAAGATGGACAATATAGTGTCAGCATCAACCACGACAATACTGTGTATTTTTGGAACCTGAAAAAACAGACTTTGACCTATGTATGGCAACAAAGTTCACAGCTAAACGATCCAATTTATTTGGCCCATATCGCGAGCAACAACCACTACGTAGTCACCGCCGCATCTAGTGCGTTTGCACTTTGGGATGCTCACAGTGGCAAAAATTTAGGCTACTGGCAAGTAAAAGATGCAAAAATCCGCGATATCAAGGTGAATAACAGCGCGACTTCGATATTCATCGCACAATCTGATGGAAAAGTAATCGTGTTTAATCCGCAGCAACAATCTCGCCTTGAGTTTTATGGTCACAGTCACAGCGTTAATAGCTTAGATATTGATGGCAACGGTGACTGGGTGTTATCAGTAGCAGATGATTATTCGGCTTTGTATTGGCAGGCACAAAGTGGTGAAGTGAGATATAGGTACACTATGCCCAGCCGCATTCATTTTGGCAAAATACTTAACGATGAATTGGCTTTTATAAGTACCACAACTGAACTGCAAATTGTTGATTTAACGTCAGGTACAGTCAAAACACAGCTCACGGGATTAGACAAAACTTACACGAGTGCTGCATATTTTTATCCAGAAAAAGGTTACCTGCTCACCGGCCACTCACAACAACAGCTTAATCTATGGAAACTAGACTCAGGTCAGTTAATAAAAAGTTGGCAAGTCAAAGCAAAATCGTCACGTGCAGTGGATGGTGGTATGATACAAAGCATTGCAATTGATGCTGAATATCCGTATATAGTCAGCCAAAGTTCGATAGGCCTTACTGAATACTGGAAAATACCATGACCGACCAATTAGAAAACCGCATTGATGATTTAGAAACCCAGTTAGCTTTTCAGGAAGATACTATTCAAGCACTTAACCAAGCTTTAGTCAGCCAACAAACCCAGATTAGTGAGCTTGAACATACCTTGCGTTTGTTGGCGAAAAAACTAAAAGGCATGCAGCCGGATGCTGTCGCGTCTATGTCAGAAGAAACACCACCACCGCATTATTAGTGCTGCCAAATCAGCATTCAAACCTACGTCTTGGTATTAACTAGCCTGAACGTAGGATAACAAGTGAGCTTGGGTTATTCAGGTTTAAATACGCCAATCACGTCGTTTTGTTTAACACCCGCTTTTGCGACTTGTGCTTCCGTTTGGCTTTGAGTGTGACCACAATCAACACATTCAATGCGCTCAACACCATTTTCAAAAAACAATAATAAACTGTCTTGAGCTTTGCACTTTGGACAAACGGCACCTGCGATAAAACGCTTTTTAAATTTCTTATCCACTTTCAAAAATTCACTCACCTAGTATGATACGCGCATAGTTTACCAGTAGATTGTATGTATGATCACCCTTAATCAAATTTCATTGCAGCGCGGCCAAGCATTTTTATTAGAACAAGCTAGTGCAACCATTCACGCCGGCCAAAAAGTCGGTTTAGTTGGCAAAAACGGTTGCGGAAAATCCAGCTTGTTTGCTTTGTTTAATCAAGATCTGCAAATTGATCAAGGTGATTTTTCGCTACCAACTAACTGGCAAATAGCCCATGTTAAACAAGAAACCCCTGCACTGAGCAAAAGTGCAATTGATTATGTCATTGATGGTGATAGTGAATATCGCAATTTATGCGCACAAATTGAAAAAGCTCAAAACGCCCAACAAGGCGAAAAAGTTGCGCAACTCTATACAGAAATGGAGCATATAGATGGCTACACCGTTCATTCACGCGCAGGCCAATTGCTCAATGGTTTAGGGTTTAACGACAAACAGCACGACTTACCCGTCAGTGATTTCTCCGGTGGTTGGCGTATGCGCTTAAACTTGGCGCAAGCTTTGATATGTCGTTCCAACCTATTATTACTCGATGAACCAACCAACCACTTAGATTTAGACGCGGTTATTTGGCTTGCGAAATTTTTGACTCTATACCCAGGCACTTTAATTGTTATCTCGCACGATCGCGACTTTTTAGACCAAGTTTGTAGCCATATCATTCATATTGAGAACAAAAAAACCAATAGTTACACAGGTAACTACAGCGCGTTTGAGCGCCAACGCGCTGCTCAGCTAGAGCAACAACAAGCTATGTTCGAGCGCCAACAACGTGAACGCGCGCATATGCAGTCTTTTATCGACCGCTTTAAAGCCAAAGCGAGTAAAGCGAAACAAGCACAATCGCGTATGAAAGCTCTAGCAAAAATGGAAGAAATCGCCCCAGCGCATGCTGATAGCCAATTCCATTTTGAGTTTTATTTGCCCGAGAAAAATCCAAACCCGCTGATTAATCTCGATAAAGTAGTTGCTGGATATAGCGACAACATAATCCTCAATAAAATAGCGCTTAACTTAGTTCCGGGTAGTCGCATTGGTTTATTAGGTCGTAACGGTGCAGGTAAATCGACCTTAATCAAATTATTAGCAAATGATTTAACCCCACTAGCGGGTGATGTACGCCGCAGTGCTGGTTTAAATATTGGTTATTTTGCCCAGCATCAGCTAGAACAGTTGGATGACGAAGCATCCCCTTTATTGCATTTACAGCGTTTAGCGCCTAAACACACAGACCAACAATTACGGGATTATTTGGGTGGGTTTGGTTTTAATGGCGATCAAGCGACTAGCGCTGTCGCACCATTTTCTGGTGGTGAAAAAGCCCGTTTGGTGCTCGCTTTATTGGTGTGGCAAAAACCCAACTTGTTATTACTCGATGAACCAACCAACCATTTAGATTTAGATATGCGTCATGCATTAACTGTAGCTTTGCAAGGCTACGAAGGCGCTATGGTTATTGTGTCGCATGATAGACATATTTTACGCAGTACCTGTGATGACTTTTATCTAGTAGCAGACGGGCAAGTTAGTCAGTTTGATGGTGACTTAGATGATTACGAAACTTGGTTAGTTGAACAAAGTCGCCAAGCGAAATCAGCCGAAAAGTCCGTTGATAAAGTAGAAAACAAAACTAACTCTGCACAAAATCGCCAAGACAAAAAACGCCGCGAAGCTGAATTTAGACAACAAACGCGTCCACTGCGTAAAAAGCTTGAGCAGGTCGAACAACAAGTCGATAAGCTACAAAACACGTTATCTGATATAGAAACGCAACTTGCTGACAATGATTTATATTTGGCTGAAAATAAAGACAAATTAACTAAATTGTTGGCCGAACAGGCTGATATCAAACCTAAATTACAACAAGCCGAAGAAACTTGGCTTGAATTGGAAGAGGAATTGGCTGAGTTACAGGCGCAATTTGACGCAGAGTAAAGAGTTTCGGCCAAAACATTTAGCAATACCTTTGCTTGCCGAAAGGCCATTCGAGAGGTAAGTGCAGGTCGCATGGAAATTTCGCACAACTCACCAAATGTTCGGAGTATTCTTCACATAAGGCATATGGGGTATTCCGAGCAAAATCGCTTTTAACTCATCCCTGAGCCGCTCACACAAGATGTCCCTCTCTTGTGAAGTTTTGCTCGCAACACGCCCATATACCTTATGCACACCTGAGTTGCAGCGAGTTCGTTACTGAAGGTGCCTGGTAAATATAGCCTTAGAAATGTTAGATAAAGCGTTGGAATGCTAATTTTCTAAAACTTCAAAAGGCATGGGCGAATCAAAACCGAAGCGCCGCTTCGCAGTTTGATGAGGTGGAGTCATGGATGACGACAGGAACCAAGCTTCACGGACGAATTACGCCTCAAGATTTGCATGTATTTCACAAAGCGTTTTTAGAAAATTATGCTTCCAATGGGCTTGGTTGTACCAAACCTTGCGGCGATAAATCCAAGCCGCACCACAATAAGTAAAAAGAGCTAGAGCAATAACTTAGAGCAAAATTTCTTTTTCATGGGCGAATCAAAACCGAAGCACCGCTTCGCAGTTTGATGAGGTGGAGCCACGGACGGCGACAGGGCCTACCCTTCATGGATGAATAGTCTACTCAAGATTTGCTTGAGTCCAGAGTAGCGGTTTTGCGAAAGTTATGCTCTCGCTCTTGTGGGCATATCACACAGTACGGGCAGCGCTTTTAAAAACCATGCTTCAGAGCGGCTTGAATATTGCGCAAACAGGCTTGATTTCAGCAATTCATACAGCGACACTGACTAAAACAAAACGAAAAAAATCGGAAAACACATGACCAGCACCACCACAAACCCATACTGGCCAATAATTTGTGAGTTATACGCAAATAAACAAATACAGCAACAATGTTTAGGCTGGCAAGATAACTATGGTGCAAATGTAAACTGGCTATTGTTAGCAGCTATTTTACAACAACAAAACCACAGCTATACACAAACAACACTCGAACAAACCAGTCAGCAACTCGAAGAATTTAGCCAACAACACACGCGACTTATCCGTCAGTGTCGCTACAACTGGCGCAGCTCAGAGCAAAATCCAAACTACCAACAACTAAAACAACAATTGCTAAAAACTGAATTACAGTTCGAACAATTAGAACAACAACTGATATTAGATTCGCTAAACAGCGCAAACGAACAAGCAGAACAAGTCCAACAAGACGAGGCAAGATCTGTCCCTTTTGATTGGTTAGTTGAATATCACAGGTTGCCTAAACAACAAGCTGAGATATTAATGACACAAATCCGCAGCTTGATGCTGTAAATCATGTACATGTAAAACTAACTCTTCGGCGGGAATAGGTTGACTGAACAAATACCCTTGAGCCACATCACACTCAAGCGATTTTAAAAAGCGTACTTGCTCGAGATTTTCTACCCCTTCAGCGACAACTTTATACCCTAGATTTTTCGCCATAGCGATAACAGTACGAACAATAATTTCATCTTCTTGTTCAATGCCAATATCTTGAATAAACGACCTGTCGATTTTAATAGTTTCAACTGGTAATCGTTTTAAATAAGCCAAAGAAGAATAACCAGTACCAAAATCATCAATTGAAAAGTGCACACCCAATTGTTTGAGCTGTTGCATCAGCACAAAAGCTTTTTCACCATCTTCCATCATGGTATTTTCAGTTATTTCTAATTCTAGGCAACTGGTGGACAATTTATGTTGAGCTAACGCAAGCTGTAAAGTTTCAACAAACTTTACATCTTTCAATTGTGTTGGGGATAAATTAACTGCAAGTTTGACCTGCTGTAATCCTTGTTGATACCAATAAGTATAATCTGCTAACGCTTGCTCTATCACCCATTGGCCAACGGGCACAATTAATCCTGTATCTTCCAATAAAGGAATGAACTTGTCAGGTAACAAAATGCCCATTTTAGGGTGACGCCAGCGCAATAAAGCCTCGACACCTAAGATATGGCCGGTTTGTAGACAAACCTTAGGCTGGTAATACAAAACAAACTCACGCTGCTGAATAGCTCTGTGTAATTCTGATTCTAAGGTGAGTCGTTCAAACGCATGAGCATTCATTTCTTGGCGATAGAACATATAAGTGTTGCGTCCAGCGGCTTTGGCGCGATACATAGCGACATCAGCATTTTTTAGTAGCGCTTGGCTGTCTTTGCCATCTTGTGGATACACCGCAATGCCAATACTCGTTGTGACAAACAACTCACGGTCTGCGAGTTTCACTGGTTGGTTTATCAACTGAATAATTTTTTCCGCTGTATGTCTAATTGCATTTTCGTCTTTACAGTCGTTTAAAATAACCGCAAATTCATCACCACCCAAACGTGCAACTGTGTCACTGCCGCGCAAACCTTTTTTGAGTTTTTTCGCGACCTGTTTTAATAAAACGTCGCCGATGTCATGGCCTAAAGTGTCGTTAATACGTTTAAAATGATCGATATCAAAAAACAACAAGGCCATTTGTTGCCTATGACGTTTAGCATTTAACCAACCGGTTTTAAGTCTGTCGTTAAACAAAGCTCGGTTTGGTAAACCAGTTAAAACATCGTGGAAAGCTAGGTGGCGCAAGTTGGCTTGAATTTCCATACGTTCGGTAATGTCTTTACCGGTTGAAACAAAGTGGGTTATTTCACCTTGATCATTTTTCAGAGGCGTGATGGTTTTTTCTTCGTAATAAATTTCACCACTTTTTTTGCGATTGGTCAGTACGTCGCGATAGGCATGCCCTTTTAAAATAGTCGCCCATAAATTTTTTATAAATGACTTATCATGTTGACCTGAATTAAACACATCTGGCTTGCTGCCAATCAACTCAGCTTGGCTATAACCTGTGGTTAAAATAGTTGCTTGGTTAACATATTCGATCGTGCCTTGTTTGTCGGTAATCAACACCATGTCGGCACTCTGCTCCAAAGCACTGGACAATTGGTGCATTTTGCTTTGCGCTTGTTTACGAGCTCGAATATCTAATAACGACGCCCGTAATAAACTACGACCTTGCCATTGAATAGCCACCAAACGTAATTCACAATCAATTAATGCGCCGGATGCATGTTTTATTTTAATTTCTGCCATAGGCGCCAAACATGAGTTGGCGAGTTGCAATAAACTATCAAACGCATGGCCATAACCAACAAGTTTGCCATCTTGCTCTGCCAACAAATCTTGAATCGAATAATCGTAAATGCTTTGGCCGGTTAAACCAAAAATGGCGTGAGATTTAGAGTTAGCTTGGAGAATTTTGCCACTGGTTGGTTCAAATAAAACAATGGCTTCTGGTGCATTTTCAATAAGCGCTTGATTGGTTAATTCGATTTGCTCTAACGCGGTTTGCGCTTGGCGGTACTGAGTTACATTGCGCAGCACGCTCACTCGAACCGAGTCGCCTCGGTAAAGCATGCGTTTACTGGTCCACTCAATATTGAGCGCTTTACCCGTAGTCGTTTGAATTTTTATTTCGAGCTTATTGATGCTTTCACTTTGCATCGCTTGAATAACCAATTGTTTAGACTCAGGTACACACATAGCCGTGAAATCACGCTCCATCAATTCAGAGCGACTACCTGCAAGCATACGACAACTGGCATCATTGAGCTCTATAATTCGCCCACCTTGATGAATAATGATGCCATCGAGTGTTACCTTGTCGAACAACTGCAGTTTTTCTTTTATCTCAGTTAACTCATGCAACATGGTTTGTCGCTGAGCATCATCCACTATACCTGCGATTGCGCCTTTGTAATTACCAGACTCATCAAAAACTGGCCAAGTAACCAACATGGTATAAACAGCATAACCTTCTTTATGTTGGAAAATTGCTTCGTGCTGCTCTTCGTAACCTTGGCGGCGACGGGCTAAGTTAATTTTTGCAGCTTCAACACCTTGTACATCTAAAAAATTAAACAGATGTTGATTGAGCATTTGTTCAACACGATAACCAAGCATATTCGCCATGCTTGGATTTACATATTGGGTAATACAGCATTCATCGATCACCCATATTCCATAACGGGCGCTTTGCACTATTTTTTCGAAAAATGCGTCTGTGTATTCCATGGACGAATATCTAACACTGAGTGGAAGGGAATTAATTTACGATTTTATAACACCACATTTGCATTTAAACAAGTTTTTGCCATAAAACTGCTGTTATTTTACGCACATATAGTAAAACTGCGCCCCAATTGCGCAAAGTAACAGCTAAAAGCATGATTAATACCTTGCCTATGCTGCTCAGTTGGAAATAACCCTAGTTTAGCTTCTTGCGTTTGTTTAGTGCCGCTAACAAGGTATTGGTTTTTTAATTGATGGTCTTGAACAAAAGCTTCAAAACAGCGCGCAGCGAGTTCTTCTGGTAAAGCGTAATACACTTGGCCAAGTTGTTTATCCACCTGCGCGCAATGGGCAAATAATGTGCTGACAGACTTCCCATCAACTGACAAAAAGATTTGTTTATATATATCAACTAACAACAAGTTAAGGGGATGATTATTCAAACAACTGTCTAATAACCAAGCATGTGAGGCAAATTTCTGTTTAGCCGGTTTAAACACTTTGTCCGTTATATAGTGATCAAACGCATGAAACCATTCATGTGCTAAAGCTCCTGCCCCGGCATTTTTAGCCAGCGCTAACATGTGCCGGTTCAACTCATAATGGGCTTGTACACCAGGTTGACCACCAGTACCAAAAGCGAGCGACAAGGTATTGCGCAGAGATAAAACTTGCGGCGGCACTTGCAAAATTGTCGCTAAATCCATCAAGGCATCAAAAATAAGGTTGGCGGCTTTAGCTTGTTCTTGTTGAGTTACCCAGCGGCCGATATGAATGGCTCTAAAACCAAATTGGCGACGGATATCGGCAAAACTAACATCTGTTTGCCGATATTGTTGGCCATTTCTGTAATAGTTTTTGCTGGCTAATGCCCCAGAACTAACCAAGAGAAATTAAGAATTGTGCGCTAAACGTTGACGGACAATTTCAAATAAAGTCACGCCAGTGGCAACACTTACATTTAAGCTAGAAACACTGCCTGCCATAGGAATGGAAATCAGCTCATCACAGGTTTCACGGGTCAACCTGCGCATGCCATCCCCTTCTGCACCCATCACTAAGGCAATTGGCCCAGTCAACTTTGCTTGATAAACATCTTGCGTGGCTTCGCCTGCCGTTCCAACAACCCATACCCCCATTTGTTGAATGGCTTTAAGTGTACGCGCTAAATTCGTCACTTGAATAAAAGGTACCGTTTCTGCTGCGCCACAAGCGACTTTTTTCGCCGTTGCATTTAAGCCAACAGATTTATCTTTTGGTGCTATTACTGCATCAACACCCGCAGCATCGGCAGTACGTAAACAAGCGCCTAAGTTGTGTGGGTCTGTCACACCATCCAACACCAATAAAAAGGCTGGTTTGTTTAAATTTTCTAATAAAGTTTCTAGATCATTTTCATTTAACACAGGTGCAGGTCGAACACGTGCAACTATGCCTTGATGCTGTGGGCTTTGACATTTGTCATCAAGCGCTTTGCGTTGAGCAAACTGGACAGACACGCCTTGTTTGCGTGCTAAATTGATTATGCTGTTTACTCTATCGTCCTGACGACCTTTTAAACAAAAGAGTTCAATAAATCGTTCTGGATGGGTATTCATTAATGACTCTACTGCATGTATGCCAAAAATAATTTCAGATTTGCTCAAAGCTTATCTCCGCTTTTTAGCCGATTTACGGCTGGTTTTCTTTGCATGTTTTTTACTTGTGCCAGAGGCTTTTTTGCCGCTAGCATTTTTTGAATTTTTACCAGCACTTTTGCTTGCGCCGCGACCTTTACCTTTGCCGCTTTTTTCTGGCCAAGTATCACTTTTTTCACTGCGTTTTTGCTGGTATTTATCATCAGCCTGCATTAAAGCTTGTGTTTTACTGCCCGCTGATTTTTTCCGACTTGAACTGCGTTTGTTATCCGCTTGTTCTGAGTCTTTCGAGCTGCGGCTGCGCTTGAGTTTTTCTTCATCACTCTGATATAAAACAAAATCGATTTTACGCTCGTCTAAATTAGCCGACAAAACTTGGATGGTGACTTCATCACCGAGTTTATACACTTTGCGCTTTTGTTCACCGATTAATCTTTGTTTGGCGTTGTCGTAGATGTAAAAGTCGTTTTCAAGATTAGCTACATGGACTAAGCCTTCAACATGCATATCATCTAATCGAACAAAAAAACCAAAGCTGGTCACAGCAGAAATCACGCCGTTAAATACATCACCCACGTGATCTTGCATAAATTCGCATTTCAACCAGCCAGCAACATCGCGTGTCGCCTCATCAGCTCGACGTTCAGCCATCGAATTATTGATACCAAGCGCTTCTGCTTCAGCATCCGAATAACTGTGTTCACCACAACCTGCTTGCATCTGTTTCTGTTTGAGCAAAATGGCTTTAATGCTTCTGTGTACCACTAAATCAGGGTAACGGCGAATTGGTGAAGTGAAATGGGCATAAGCAGGTAAAGCTAAACCAAAATGGCCATTGTTGTCTGGGCTATAGACAGCTTGTTTCATTGAGCGCAATAACATGGTTTGGATCAGCTCTTGGTCTGGTCGGCCCTGAATACGATCAACTAATTGTTTAAAATGTATTGGTTTAATTTCACCAGCGAAGAAATTACTTTCAATGCCAAGCTCAGCTAGAAACTGGACAAATTGAGTGAGTTTTTCTCCATCTGGTGCGTCGTGCACTCGGTATAAAGCATTGCCATCGTGTTTAGCGATAAATCGAGCGGCAGCAACGTTAGCTTGGATCATACATTCTTCAATGAGCTTATGCGCATCATTGCGCACCACCAGCTCAATAGAATCAATTTTGCGCTGCGCGTTAAAAATAAACTTAGGCTCAGCGGTTTCAAATTCGATTGCACCACGCTGATGTCTTGCGTCTTTTAACGCATTGTACATAGCGTGTAATTCTTGTAGATGCGGCACTAAGCTTTGATACCGTTCGATGAGTTTTTCATCACCTTGCAAAATTTGGCTAACTTTGTTGTAGGTCAGCCTAGCGTGTGAATTCATCACAGCTTGGTAAAACTGATAACCTGACAAACGCCCCTGCTCACTGACGGTCATTTCACAAACCATACATAAACGGTCAACTTGTGGGTTTAACGAACATAAACCATTCGACAGTTGCTCTGGCAGCATAGGTACAACTTGATCAGGGAAATAAACTGAAGTGCCACGTAGTTGAGCTTCTGCATCTAACGCAGTTTTCGGGCGCACATAATAACTGACATCGGCAATTGCCACCCATAAACGCCAGCCACCTGACTTTTTCCGCTGACAAAAAACTGCATCGTCAAAGTCACGCGCGTCTTCGCCATCTATCGTCAATAAGGGTAATTCGCGTAAATCAACTCTGTCTAACTTGTCTTTTTCACCAACAAATTCTGGCACTCGCTCTGCCGCTTTTAAAACTGCATTTGGCCATTCGTGTGGAATTTCGTATTTGCGCAAAGCAATTTCAATTTCCATACCTGGCGCCATATGTTCACCTAATACTTCAGTGATCTTGCCAGTGGCGTTCATTTTTTTATTTGGGCGAGTTAATAAAGTAACCACTACCATTTGGCCGCTGCGAGCACCGTTTTTATGCTCGTTGGCAACAATTATTTCTTGGCTAATGCGGCTGTCATCTGGCATCACATAAGCAATGCCATGTTCAATAAAAATACGTCCAACAATAGATTCATTACGTGGCTGTAATACACGTACAACCCGGCCTTCTTTACGTCCGCGGTTATCACTGCCCAAAGCTTTGGCTAAAACTAAATCCCCATGTAATACGGTCGCCATTTGGCCTTGCGCTAAATATAAATCTTTTTGCCCTTTGGGTAGACTAACAAAACCAAAACCATCTTTATGCCCAACCACTCGACCAACAACTAAACCCAACACCTCTGCGGTTGCATAGTTTTGTTGTTTATCAATAATCACCCGTCCTTCAGCTTCTAAAGCTTTTAAACATGCGGTTAGTTCGTGCTGAGCATCTTTGTCGTTGATATTAAATTGATTGCACAATTCAACATAAGAAATAGGCTGAGATTGCTCGCTGACAAATTGGCAAACTTTTTCCGCCAATAGTGGATGATAATTGAGTTGGGTTGAAGATGAATTCATTCTAATTGGTTGTTAACCTCTGGGTTAATTGATTGAGTTTAGGCAAGGCGATTTCGCTTTCTAATGCCAATACTTGTTGTTCAGCTAAAATATCTCGCAATATAAGCTCTGTTGTCAGTGGATTAGCCAACACCACTCGAAAAACCGTCACCACCTGACCATGGTATTTTGCGACATTAATCCGTGTTCGACTAACAAAAGATTTGCCCGCCTCACGCTGACGTTTTTGTACAAAACGAGTTAAGTCGTCCAAATACTCATTGATAGTTTGTGTTAGTGCTTGATCTGCAGAACCCAATAAGGATTTTACGGCAGCTGGCACATATCTATAGGTTAATATGCATAACTCAGGCTGTGTGACTAGCTCGAAATCTTTATGTTGTTGAATGATACCGGCGAAATATTGCGCTTTTTGTAAGCTTTGATCAATCAACAATTGGTAGCCTTGTCGCCCCAATATATTCAGCGCCGAATAAACCAGCATAGCCATTCCTGGGCGTGAGCCTTCAAGCGTGTGCGAACCTAAATCTTTAGAGCCTTTACGTAACACATATTCTGCATGATGCTCAATTTCACTGGCAAGTTTCGGCGACTTAAACAACACCATACCCGCGCCCATAGGCACATACATTTGTTTATGCGCATCTATAGTCACGCTATCTGCTCGTTCAATGCCAGTTAATAGATGTTTGTGTTGTTCTGAGAATAAAGTTGCCCCACCCCAAGCCGCATCAACATGGAAGTGACAGTTTAACTCTGCTGCTAAATCAGCTAATTCATCGAGTGGATCTATGGTGCCGGTTTCGGTTGTGCCAGCAACACCAACAATGGCTAATACTGCAATTTTTTGCTGTTTGAGTTGATAAGCTTTTTCACGCATTTTTGCTACATCAACTCTATGCTTGTCATCCACATCTATCGCGATTAAATCATCTCGGCCTAAACCTAATACATCCGCAGCTTTAGCTAATGAATAATGGCCACGACGCGACACCAAAACCGCCATGCCTTGGTATCCATAATGCAGCATAGCTTTAAAAATGCCTGCTTTAGCCACACCAGGAAACTGACCATCGGCTTTTAATAACTGATTGCGTGCAACCCACAAAGCACTGATGTTGGCAATTGTGCCCCCTGAGCAAAATGCACCTAATGAATCTGATTCAGAATGCATATAATCAGCGTAAAAAGCTGGATTATTGTGATAAATCAATTTATGCATCATGCCCAAAACTTGCCGCTCTAACGGGGTAAAAGCTTTGGAAGTTTCAATTTTGACCAAGTTTTGATTCAGCGCAATCATGATTTTTGACAGCGGCAACATAAAATAAGGTAAAGCCGATGTCATATGGCCAATAAAACTTGGTGCGGCTGTGTGCACCGACTGCGCAACCAATTTTTCTAATAAAAACTTGGTATGCTCAGAAACAAATGTTGGCTGGTCAGGAATGCAAGGATCAAAAAAATCACGTTCAATATCGCCAAGCGAAATTGCTTTAGCCACAACGTGTTCTTTGAGAAATCCAGCAAGGTTTTGCGAGATCTCGCTGTCTATTTTACCTAAGGTTGAGTCAGGTGCTTCTGGCACCGTAAATATACGATGAAGCGACTCTATATCGGCTTTTGCTACCTTATTATTTTGTTCTTTCACCTGTGTTTGCAACTGCATCACTGTCACGAATCTGCCAACTTTAATTAAGTTTAGATAACTTGTCTCGTATCTGAGTAATTATTTTCACTATTAGCATAAAAAATCGCCTGTTAGATGAATAAAAACTGTACACAAGCACCATTATGCATTAAATTAACTGTATAAATAAACAGTTGGAGAAAATAAATGGCTGTCAAAGCACTATGGCAATGTGATCGGGATGGAAAAATGTTTACCAATAAAAAAGATGCAGACGCACATGACCAAATGTTGGAATTAGCCGAGGCGATTGCCAACGCAATTGAAGAAAATGTGCCTGGAATAGAAAGTGACAAACTTGACGATATTGGTCGCTTGGTTGCACGCAACAAAGACTTATTCGCCAAAGCATTTAAAGGTAAAGCATCTGAATTAACCAAATTAGATTTTGCTGAACCAACAACTGATGCAGAAGCTTCTTCAGACGCAAATAAAGTAACTAAATTAAACAAAGTTAGTTAAGCAGTAGCCAAATACTCTAACTTTCCATCGACAGCTAAGTACGCTGATACTTAGCTGTGCTTTTTTATTACCTAACTTCACCTTATCTCCCTAAGGCAATTGACCTCAGCTAAGGCTAATTAAATATTGTAGGTTTTCTGTACAAAATTTATTCGCACTTCTACACTTAACTAAAACACCCGTTAACCATTTATTAACATAACCCCAGAATTAAGCCTGAGCATAGGTCAATTCTAAAGCTGTGAGGTCTCTGTGATGATAAGAGTAAAACGGCTGACAGGGATGCTTATAGCCATTTGCGCAATTATTGGTTTTACCACCGCGTTTATTTCCAATGAACAAACCAATCCACAAATGATTACCGCACTGCCACCTGTGGAAACAGCGCCGCTGTTAATTCCAGACAAACATATACGCCACACACCAAGGCCATTGGATACCTTTAACTACCCTATACAACTAGGTGAAGTTGGCCCACTCAAACCACTTTATTCTGGCGATTTACAATATCCTTTTGTTTGCATGACTGAAAAATCAGGTTTAGGCCAACCATTAGTCGACAATCAACATGGCTGGGGCACACCAATTTATAAAGAACACAGTGACCGTAATAACAGAGATAACATTGTAGGTTTCAGTAAAGATTGCCAAATACCTTCAGGGTTGAAATATTATGTTATAGATGGCGAAAAAATTAGCCAGTACCAACAACAACCAATTGGAGCACATCAGACTTTAGTACGAGTTGAATATGGTGTGATCCATAGATATGTCTATTTAATCGCGATGCCGATCACAGTAGACGAAATCGATGACAGGAAGTCTAAGTCTTTGTGGAACAATAAGTTAGTTTACCAGTTTGCCGGAGGGGCTGGCATAGGGTTTAAACAAGGCGATATGCGTCCAGCCAAACTCATTGAACGTCGCCTCAGTCAACTAAAACAAGGTTATGCCGTAATTAGCTCTGGTGCCAACCGCACTAGCCACAGTTACAATATGTTAATGGCAGAAGATACCGCATGGCGAGTAAAACGTCAGTTCATCAGCCTGTATGGTGAACCTTTATACACAGTCGGTGTTGGTGGCTCAGGCGGCGGCTTAGCGCAATATTTAATGGCGCAGAATTCACCCGGATTAATTGATGGAGCACTCCCTCTCTACTCCTACCCGGATATGGTATCGCAAGCTTTATATGCACTTGATTGTGATTTGTTAAACAACTACTACACCTTCAAAACCGATGAACCTGAAACATGGCAAAATTGGCAAAAACGTCAGCAAATTGAAGGTTTGAATGCGGATAACGGTGAACCACACAAAGGCGCATTTTTCCAACCAATTAATCAAGTTTTAAGTGGCGTAATGCCAAGCTATCCTAAAGGCAATAGTGAATGTATAAACGGTTGGTTTGGTTTATACGCTTATATTCACAACCCGCGCCAAGGCTGGTTAAACAATGCGGTTTCTGAAGACCTAAAAAAACACGTACATTGGAGCCACTGGCAAGATCTAGTTAATGTATACGGAAAAAATGAACAAGGTTTTGCCCGGCACATATGGGGTAACGAAGGTGTGCAATATGGTTTAAAAGCCCTACAGCAAGGCCAGTTAACCATAGAACAATTTATTGATATCAACAAAAAAATTGGTAGCTGGAAAGCACCTGATAAAATGCAAGCGGAACGCATTGCTGATATTCCAGGGATAAACCTAAAAATTTGGTTGTCGCTGTGGGGTAAACACAACGTCCAACAGCCGGTGAATAATCAAATTGCGCCGCGCAGTAAAACTGATCATATAGCTGTTGAGCGAGGCTACAGATACGGACAAATTTTCGCAGGGCTTGCTGACATTCCTATTTTAGATGTACGCCATTATTTAGAAGATAAGTTTGATATGCACCATGTGTCAGCCACTTTTGCAGCCCGCATGCGCATGTTACAAACCCAAGGTCATTATAATAACCAAGTAGTGTGGTTAGCCGATGAAAAACACAATCCAGTTGATGACGCTTTTGCTGTGATGGATCAATGGCTGCTCAATATGCGCAACGGAGATGATGTTTTAAGCGCTAAACCGACTAATTTAGTCGACCAATGTTTTGATGCTCAAGGTGGTATCATCGCCGCTGGTCAAGATGTATTTGATGGCCCTTGGAACAACAAAGATTTGGGCACTTGCAGTCGAATATTCACGGTTTATTCGACCAGCCGTATTCAAGCTGGTGCTTCGTGGCGTGGTGATAGTTTTGACTGTGCAAAAATACCGGTCGCTCAAGCAATTAAACAAGGTTGGTACGGTCAGTATGATATGAAGAATCAACAGCCAATATTAGAGCAAATATTTCCAACTGGTGTTTGTGATTATAGCCAAGCAGATTTAGCTAAACCGGCCGATCTAGCATTATTTTGGCCAGAAACTGATTTAACTCAACAAACAGCTAAAACAGCAAATTGAACGGGTGACTAACCTAAACTCCGGATAATAAATAAAAACGCCCCAGAGCAGATTGCTATGGGGCGTTGTCATATCCAACAGGTATCTAGCAGATTAGTAATACCACTCAACCGCTAACTGGACAAAATCTTCGTTGGTAAAGGTGTAACCAACATCAGTCGGGTCTTCTGAATTGAATAACCACATGTCTAAGGTGATTTTGGTTGAGTCACCAACACGGGTACTGGCTTCAATAAATAATGAACGACTATCAGAAAAATCTAAATCTTGTGTCCAACCGGCTAAAATTTCGGTCGAACTAATATCATTTAACACTATACGGGCGGCAAGTGACATATCATTTTGCGTTGGCGTTGTTGCATCCGTACCACGCTCATCCCAACCGTACTCAGCCACAATACCTAAATCAGTGTAACTGCCAAACACACCAACAAAGGTATATTCAAAACCACCAACCATAGCATTGTAATTATCAATCAAATCGCCTGAACGATTTATCGCTTCTAACTTCCATATCCAATCTAAATAAATATACTGAGCGACTGCACCAAACTGATTTATTTGTGGATAGAAAGGTGTCAATTTACCTGTGAGTAAACCTTGTGCATCCGTTTGTGGAATTATAGTTGGCTCACGCGAGGTACCATTAAACCAATTTAAACTGATATCTAGGTCATCATAGGTATTGCGCCAATTCAAAGCGAAATCTATATGGCCAGTTTTATCCGACGATTCAAACAGAGCATTATCTGTATCTATGATATAAGCGCCACGTAAACGCCCTTCTTTACCTGGGAAAGTACGCTCGCGGAAACCTGGTAGGATAAAAGCGTCTAACGTGCCCCAATCTTTGAGAAAAGTTAACTGAACCATAGGTTGGCCCAGTTTCTCTTCACCATCAAAGGCCTCAACTGTGTCCGTTTGGTTAATAATATCAACAAGGTGAACGGTTTCTGTCACTCCCCAAAATACCTTGCTAATACCCATACGCATTTCCCAATCACGCTCCACATGTAACCACACCGCTTCGCGGATATCCACATGGGTACGTTCACTGTCTTGGCTATCTATGCGCACATAAGGTTTAAAAGTTAAACTGTTATTGCCATCTGGCCATTGCCAATAGAATTCCGGCTCGGCTGTAATTGAATACTGGCTATCTGATTGCATTGGATCATGCGAGTGTTCTGCATAATAACGCGCCTCGCCACCAACATAACCACGTAATTCAAATTCTGTAGTATCTTCAGCAATAACACCTGCTGACAGACTGCTACAAACAGCCGCAATAACAGCGGAAGTAACTTTTTTTAACCTTTGCATAGGTTTGTCCTATTTTGTTTATTTTCTAGCTTAGCGCGCTCGTCTAAGCGCATTTTGTTCAAAATCGCGCGCTTCTAATCCCACTCTAAATTTGGTTTCAGCGGTAATTAAATCTGTGCTTTTACCTGTTTGGTGATTAACCATAGATAACTTATGCGCGCGCCAATATTTGTCCAAATACAAACGATAATCGAACATAGTTAAAGTTTTAAGTAGCGCGTGTTTTCTGTCATAAAACTCAACTTTTTGCGCCCTATGATGCTTTTGGTCAATCCAAACAATTTGTTTAGTATAACCTGAATATCTATCCGTTGGGATGGATTCTAATACCCAACAGTTTTCTCCATTAACCACTTCGTCACGCAAATATTTATAAGTATACTTTGCCACCTCAAAAGACGCTAAGTCTTCATAAGCAAACTCACTACCCATAAATGGACCTGATTTATTGCGTGAAGCAATACGTTTTACTCGTTTAAGTGCAGGCAAATACAACCATTGATCATCCGGCTCATTAATGTGTGAATGATTCAAGAAAGCAGTGCCTGCAACATCTCTTGGTTGATCAAAAATGGTTAAACCTTTATCACCATCACCATCAACTTCAAGCGCACGCGTACGTATCTCTCGGACACTTTCTTCACCTTGGGCATTACGCAAAATCATTTGGGTTTCAGCTTCGCTATCCCCCCAACCTTTGTCGACGGCTTTGCGCTCAGTTGCGATACGTAAACCTTTCTCTTCCGCTGTTTCTGCAAACAGATTGTTTGCAAACAACAGAGCCCCAATTAAGCTGACCGATTTAAGCCAAACTTTCAGATTGTTTTTGTTCAACATTTTCCACTCCACTAGAATAAACTTTTTTATCAAACACTAGTAAAAACGCAGGTAATAATAAGAAATCGACCACCAAAGCCAACACCATAATAATAGCGGTTAATAAGCCCATATCACCATTCAGCGCAAATGAAGATTGCGCCAATACCATAAAGCCTACAAATAAAACTAAAGTTGTGATCCACAAAGCCCGGCCGACACTCGCAAACGCATAACGGACAGCCTGTTCTGCATTTTGACCTTTTTCTCGTGCTTTTTTATATTTACTTAAAAAGTGTACCGTATCGTCAACCACTATACCTAAACACATACTGGTTACGATAGATAAACCCAAGTTAACTTGCCCGACAAATACCGCCCAAATACCAAAGCCCATAGCTGCAGGTGCTAAGTTTGGCAACAAACTGATCAAACCAAATTTGACCGATTTCAACGCAAATACCAACAATATACTAATTAATACCAAAGCAAGTGCACTGCCCATCAGCATGCTTTGCATATTTGTTTCTCCAATATGGGCAAACATCAACGAAGGGCTTGCAGCTGTAACTTTAACTTGCGGAGCATTGTCAGCAAACCAAGCACGCACCGAATTTTCCATATCGATGACCTCTTTTGAACCCAAGTTATCCATAGCAATACTGAGTCGCATGCTCGACTTATCAACGTTTAGTTGGTTATTTAAATCCAATCCGTATGGCAAAGACATTTCGTACATTAACAAAAACTGCGCTGCAATTTCTTGCTGTTCAGGTAACTTATACATAGCTGGATCATCAGCATTCATGTTTTTATTTAACCGTTTAAATGTGTCAGTTAAGGTTAAAACATGATCAACTGTTGATTGCTCTCTTAACCATTGGCTAAATTTTTCAATAACAGCTAAAAACTCAGGGTCGTTAATGCCACTTTCTTCGTTGGTATGAAATGCAAAATCAATTGTCGAAACCCCTTGTAAATTGTCGTCCATAAAGTCAGAAGCCTGGCGAAATTTAATGTCCTCACCAAAATATTCAACAGGTACGTCATTTACGTTATTTAAAGGCACCATAGCAGATATAGCTAAAACCATTACAGCGGTTGCTGGCAGTATCAGTTTGTGTTTACGCACAACCCAATCAGCAAACTGATCCATCATAGTTAATTTGCCATCTCCTGTATTGGCGGGCTTGATTGGAAATACATACAGCAATGCAGGTAAGATAGTTATCGCAAAAATAAACGCCATAACCACACCAAAAGCAACTAAATTTCCTAAATGGCGCAGTGGTGGCACATCAGAAAAGTTGAAGGTTAAAAAGCCCACAGCTGTAGTTAAACTAGTAATAAAGACTGGCGCTAAGTTTAGTTTAAGCGCTTCCACAATAGCTTGCGATTTTTCCATCCCTTGACGCAAATTGTAATTTACCGACGCAATAATATGTACACTATCGGCCACAGCAAGAGTCATAATAATAGTCGGCGCACCTATGGTCGCAGTTGACATATACATGCCCGCCCATCCAAAAAAACCCATAGCAGCTAAAATCGAAAATGCGATGACAATTAGTGTCGCAACAGTTGCCAATATTGAGCGTAACAAAATAGCTAGCATAATCAGTACAGCGAGAAACATGCCGGGAACAAGAGTAGATAAATCTAAAATAGACTCTTCAGCAAAACTATTGTTCATCATAATGATGCCGGTTAAATGAAAATCTACCTGTGGGTAAAGCTTGGAATATTTTTCAACCAAAGCACGCACCGACGCAGTCACTTGCATAACATCAGCAGTTTGGTCGAGCTTATCTGGCAACTGCACTGTTACATTAATCATAGTGACATGCCCCGTAGGCGATACAATACGATTGACTAATAATGGCTCATGCAGAGTTACCTCTCTTGCTTTGTCTATCATCTGCGGAGTGATTTCAACATCAGAAAACTCACCCACCAGATAATCCACAATTAAATCATCCCCTTCAGCCTCAGTATGCTGGTAGTTGGTGATTGAATCTACCCTTGTCGAAAAGGGTGTTTGCCAAGCGTCTTCGGTCATTTGCATTACCAAAGTGAATATGTCTTTGTTGAAGACATCTCCCGATTTTGGCACAACCACAATCGCTACATTGTCGTTTTTGCTAAAGGTACGTTGCATGCTTTCAAACTCTTGCAACTGAACATTTTCAGGCCCAAAAAATACTTTATAGTCACCACGAAAATATAAATTTTGTGCGCCTGCAGCTAGGGTAAAAGCAACAATGCAACCAAGCACTATTACCCAAAATGGTCGCTTGACCATAGTTTCTAACCACTGATGTTTCATATTTATCCCATCCTCTTGGGCCATTAATGTAAATTAGTTAAGCATTGCTACATAATCAGCAAAATGCAGCTCAATTTTTTGCCAACTTTGTTGATAATCATAATCGGTGCTGACTGGTTGCCAGCCCATACCATCAAACATAAGATTAATGTTGAATAAAACGCGGTTTGTTTCAGTTAATCTTGATATTGCGAAGCTTTCGGCTGCATTTTGTAACAATAAGTTAGTCCCAAACGAACACGCCCAATTGGCAAACGATACGTAAGCTATATCTTGTTGAGCAATGCGTAAGCTGCCATCTTCAAGACCTTTCTGAAAAAAAGAATCACATAACTGAGCTATCTGTTTATCCACTTTTTCCAACTGCTCTAGTCTTTGTTTTGACGCTTTTTCCTGCACACTTGGTGTTTTACAATTCAGTACACACATATACAGAGCTGGCTCTAACAAACCATACAAGTGGTAAGCATAATGTACTGCCAAAGCTTGTTCTCGAGAATTGCCGGCAAAACTTTGTGCTTTGAGCATAAGTTCAGAACACAAACCCATTGAATGCACACCCAAAGCGGCTAACAAATCTTCTTTACAGCAGAAATGATTATAGATAGTACCTTTTGAATATGGCGATACCGCGACCAACTTTTCCATGGTCAAATTATTTAAGCCAACTTCATCAACCAATTGATGCGCAAGCTGCAATAACTCTTGTTCTCGCTGGAGAATTTTTTCAGCTTTATTACGCGGCGACGACCTATCGACACTATCACAGTGTCTTTGATATTTTTCTCTTAGTCGATTTAACCAGCATCCCATTATTGACGTTCCGTTTATTTTTGACACTTCGTCAAATTTATACACACCGTCATTTTAGTCGAAAAACACGACAATTAAACAATTTGTTTTAGACGTTTTTAATCTATATAAATTTAAATAGGTTTTATCAAGGAGGGCAGTAGTTGTTATCAACTACTGCAACAAACTAATCGAAAGCTAGAGTTTAGCTTAATAAGTGAGTAAAACTCGGTTGGTTGATCTGCTTATCAGTGACAATTTCAAGCACAGCATTATCTAATAAACGAGCGGGTTCAAATCTGACATCGTCAAGTACCGCATTGATTTTCAGCACCCCCTTACTGGTTTTAACCACAGCTTTTACCCTTTGTGCTTTAAGATCAGATATCCAATCTAATAAATCAGTCAACTCAAACTCCACTTCTTGATCAAGCAACCATCCATAACTCCAATAGCCGTCAGAAAAATGTGAGCGCATAATCCAATGTTCACCTTGTGGTATTTCTAGCGCTGCTGTGACAGCTTTATCAACTGGTTGATGATGTTCACTACTTGTGATGGCTGATGGTTTGCTCGCACTTGGTCTGTCTAACCAAGCTAAATCTGCTTGGCCATAACTGATTTGGCCAATCTGCTGCGCATTTGGATAATTACTGCTCCACTCAACAAAAGCAGCTAATTGCTCAGGAGTCGCTTTTTCAACTTTATTGGCAATAATCACATCGGCAATTTGTGCTTGGGCAATAAAGTTTTCATTTTCTAAATATCTTGGGTCTTGCACTGTTGCTGGATCAACCATAGTAATAGTTGCTCTAACGTCTAAGTACTTAGAAAAAATCTCATCTTGCAAAGTTTGCATGATTTGTTTCGGATGACCCAAACCAGTTGGTTCAATCAAAATACGATCTGGCTTTTGTTTAATCAGCTCATTTAAACCAACACGCATGCCAACACCCTGCACACAACACATACAACCACCAGGAACTTGTTTGAGTAAAGCGCCTGAATCTTGCAATAATGCGCCGTCCACGCCAATCTCACCAAACTCATTTACCAATACAGCCCAAGTTTGTTCCGCCGGTTTATGTTTAAGCAAATGTTGGATAGTGGTCGTTTTGCCGACCCCTAAAAACCCTGTGATTAAATTAGTTGGTATTTTTGTGTTTATCTGCACTCGTTAGCACTCTTTGTCTGTTTATGGCTATATGATGTTTTTATCCATTTTTACTTGGCTATATTAGCCACAAGCGGCTGCACTATTCAACCAGCTTTATTGATTAATTGACCTTTTAACACGCTTTTGTTTCAATGCTATTTACTCGCATTGCTTAAAGTAGTTCGGGTTTTGCTTGTTTAATGGAAAAACTTGGTTACATCACCAAGTTAAAGTTGAGGGAATAATGTCATTAGCTATAGTTTATAGTCGCGCTCGTGTCGCCATTGACGCGCCACTAGTTCAAGTTGAAGTACACATATCTAACGGTTTACCGGCTTTTAGCATAGTTGGCTTACCAGAAACCACTGTCAAAGAAGCAAGAGACAGAGTCCGCAGTGCTATTATCAATAGTGAATTTGAATTCCCTGACAAACGTATAACTGTTAACTTAGCACCAGCCGATTTGCCCAAAGAAGGCGGTCGATTTGATTTACCGATTGCAGTTGGTATTTTAGCTGCAAGTCAGCAAATTCCACTTGAAGCCATTGCTGATTATGAATTTGCCGGTGAACTAGCATTATCAGGGGAATTACGCGCTATTTTAGGTGAAATACCGCTAACAATGGCTTGCCATCAAGCCAAACGCAAAACCATTTTACCCTCGAGCAATGCACAAACCGCAGCGCGCATTCAACAAGCGCAAGTTTTTGGCGCAAATAACCTAATAGCAGTTAAACAACACTTAACCGCCGAACAAGTTTTGCAACAAGCGCAATGTCAACAGGGTCAACACAACACTGAACATTTATTAGATATGCAAGATGTTATCGGCCAGCCACATGCGAAAAAAGCTTTAGAAGTTGCCGCAGCAGGTGGCCACCATATGTTAATGTTAGGCCCGCCGGGCACAGGAAAAACCATGTTGGCTGAACGTTTAGCGACTATTTTGCCACCACTAGATGAACAGCAAGCAATCACCACCGCCGCAATTTATTCAATTACCGGTAAACAAATTGAAAACGATAACTGGTATACCCGCCCTTTTCGCTCACCGCACCACACTTGCTCTGCAGTGGCTTTAGTTGGCGGTTCAAGCCAACCTAAACCCGGCGAAATATCACTGGCTCACAACGGTGTATTGTTTTTAGATGAGTTACCAGAGTTTGATCGCAAAGTATTAGATGTTCTGCGAGAACCTTTAGAATCAGGCAAAGTAACCATCAGCCGCGCCGCTAGGCAAGTTGATTTTCCAGCTGAATTTCAATTAATTGCAGCACTAAATCCATCACCATGTGGTCATTACAACGATGAACAAATGCGCTCGACCCCAGAACAAATGTTGCGTTACTTAAGTAAATTGTCCGGTCCTTTTTTAGACCGAATTGATATTCAAATTGAAGTCGCTCGTTTACCCAAAGGCAGTTTACGTGACAACTTAGAGCGCGGCGAAACTTCTGCGCAAATCCGCCAAAGAGTCTTAGCTGCGCAAGCAGCCCAGTTAAACCGCCAAGGTAAACTTAATTGTGATTTATCCAACAGAGAATTAGAAAAGTATGCAGCGATTAGCCCAACTGACGCTGACTTTCTTGAAACTGCGATCGAAAAGCTCAATTTATCCATTCGCGCCTATCATAGGTTAATAAAAGTCGCACGCACCTTGGCAGATTTAGCCGGCGCAGAACAATTAGATAGAAGTCATTTGGCTCAAGCACTCAGCTATCGAGCTATGGATAGATTATTGATCCAGCTTCGTAATTTATAAGATTGATTATGTTATTATGAACAGCAAATGAATCTGCTTGGTTTTAAACTGTGCAAAATAATAACTGTGATATTGCAATTGTTGGCGCTGGTATGGTGGGTGCAACCCTTGCGTCTGCGTTAAAACAACTAGGTTATTCATGCCTATTGCTCGACAAAACCCAACCAACATTTGCTATCAATAGTCCAACGCCAGATTTACGCGTATCGTCTATTAGTTTGTCATCCGTCAATTGGTTAACTGAATTAGGCATTTGGCAGCAGTTAGATCCGTCACGATTAAATGCGTTTACTCAACTATCGATGCAAGAAAAACAACATGCGAGTTGTCATTTTAATGCCTCTGATATTCAGCAACAGCAGTTAGGCTGTTTTGTTGAAAATCAACATCTGCAATATGCTGCGCTGCAACAATTTGCAGAGCCTGTGCGAGTTGAAACAATCACGGATATCAACCAAACAGCAGATGGCTGGGTACTTGATACTGAGCAACAACAAATTCATTGCCAATTATTAATTGCGGCCGATGGCGCGCAGTCACAAGTACGTAATGTATTAAAACAACCAACAAGCGGTTGGCAATATAATCAAGCTTGTTATTGCGCCAATATTCAACTCACAGACGATTCTGGTCAGCATACTTGGCAAGTATTTGATAACCACCAAGCTCAAGCGCTGGCGTTTTTACCTTTGTACGATAATTTTGCCACACTCATAATTTACGACCAACCGGCAAAACTGCGTCAACTAGCCCAACAGTCAAACGCTGAACAAACTCAATATCTAAGCCAGTTATTTAGCCGTTATTTAAAAGGCTCAGATTTTCAGTTTCTCGCTAGTGCATCTTTCCCACTGCAAAAAATGACTGCCGCTAATTTAGCCAAAGATAATTTAGTTTTATTGGGTGATGCGGCTCATACCATTCACCCATTAGCTGGCCAAGGGGTTAATTTAGGCATTAGAGATGCACAATTGTTGTGCCAAACACTTTCAGCACTAAAGGGTGATTTATCCGCGATACATCAACAAAATTTTTGGCGACAATTTCAATTTAAACGCAAACTTGATATAAACAGCATGAGTTACTTAATGGATTTGCTCTACTATAGTTACTCAAGTCAATCACCTATATTAAAAGGCATACGACGCAGTTTAGTCACTGGACTGAATCAATTACCTTTGGTTAAGTCAAGCATCTTAAAAGCTGCAATTGGGGAGTTTCAAGGTTAATGCTATTGGTTAGATCACATAAAAACGTTATCGCTATTATTTTATTGGCTGGATTGACAAGTTTTACTGCGATTGCAGAAAGCGCCAAAGCCAAAGCGAATAAACTTATCGAAAACTGCAAAACCAATAGTGCCAGCCAAACCGCTTATGCTATTTGTTTAGATGAAACCGAAAAACAAGTTTTACGCGAATTACAAACATGGATTGTCGATGCTGAAGACAAATTAACAGCACAAGTAAACAACAGCGGTAATCAAAGCATGTTAAGTGAATTTAAACGTGCAAACGCCCACTACGACAAATTTATTGAATCACAATGCCGCAGTGTATTTTTTCAAAACCTGACCTCTTCGGAAGCGGCAAGTAAATTTAGAGCATGTAAAATCACCAAAACAATCCAACGCATAGAACAATTGAAAGAAGAAAGTGAGTAGTAAATTAAAGCCTAACCTTGCGTGGTTATACCCTATCGCTTTGCTCAGCCTAGTTGTATTTTGGTTCGTCAGCGACAAACCGCTCGCTGCGGGTGAATTGTTCGCGCAGTATTGGACCTCTGCACTCACTATGGTGTTTGGTTCATTTGTCGCCGGAATTACTCCATTAGGAGGTGGTGCGGTTGCATTCCCAGTATTAACTAAAGTTTTTGCAGTAAATGCCATAGATGCTAAATATTTTAGTTTAACTATACAAACTATAGGCATGGGCTTTGCGACACTGTTTTTTATCAGTCGCAAGGTTAAAATTCATTGGGAACTACTCGGCTATTGTTTTCCAGCAGCCTTGATCGTATTGCCTTTTGCCTTGAGCCAAACAAGCTTAAGCGCACAGTGGTTAAGATTTGCCTTTAGTGAATTTATTTTAGTGACAGCTTGGGTGTTATGGCTGTGCAACCATAGCCTATATGCGCGTAGGCACGAACTAAAATACAAACCACTGATCCTATTTTCCTCAGCCGTGTTAGGTAGTTTTTTATCCGCCAGTTTAGGCTCTGGCTCAGATGTTGTATTGTTTTTTGTATTAGTTTATGTGCTGAAATACCCGATTAAAGAAGCAATTCCGAGCACTGTAGTGTTAATGGCATTTAACGCAATTTGCGCATCAGTTTGGTTGGTTTTTATCGAATCAATCGAACTATCCGACTTTGTGATAAATAGTTGGTGGACAGCTTGTATTGTTGCCGCAATAGGCGCGCCTCTAGGGGCTTTTATGCTAACGGTATTAAAAGAACATACCCTGCGAAAACTTATCTACCTGGTAATCAGCCTAGAGTTACTTAGTACCATATTCAACCAATCTTTAGACATAGAATTGCGCTATTTAGTTGCAGCCTCTAGTTGTGTGCTTTTGTTAGCAATAGCGCACAAACGCTTCCGCAGTAAACCAGCAAAACAAAAATAACAGGAACTCAGGAGAGCTCAACTCGGGATAATAACCAAGGTGAGTGTTGAATAACTTTGTTTTTCTAGATGAAGATCTTGCAGGAAACTGAGCTTTTTGAGTGAAAGTATTTTTGATTTTATCTAGAAGATTAAATGGCTGGGGTACCAAGATTCGAACTTGGGAATGGCGGGATCAAAACCCGCTGCCTTACCGCTTGGCGATACCCCAGCAAGGGGAGAAATGGCTGGGGTACCAAGATTCGAACTTGGGAATGGCGGGATCAAAACCCGCTGCCTTACCGCTTGGCGATACCCCAGCAATGGTGCGGAAGGAGAGACTCGAACTCTCACACCGAAGTACTGGAACCTAAATCCAGCGCGTCTACCAATTTCGCCACTTCCGCTAAAAATGGTGGCTACAGCGGGAATCGAACCTGCGACCCCAGCATTATGAGTGCTGTGCTCTAACCAGCTGAGCTATGTAGCCACTAACCTCGCCTCAGCGAGTGGCGCGTATTATGCTGATATGACTGGGTCGCGTCAACCCCTTTTTTTCAACTTTTCACACTGTTTTTGTAGTTTTTGTTTATTTAATTAAAAAAGAAGCAAAAGACGTATATAAAACGAACAAAACAGTAAAAAATCACCCGCAAGTTAGCGCCTATCGAACTTCAGTTTACCATTTAGACTAAAAATAGTTATCAGTTGATATACACCCTCATTTATTCACACACGATAGCCGAGGCTAATAAACCTGAACTCTGGATAACAACTTGCTTTCTAGGGGCTATTTATCCTTAAAACTGCGTTGAATTCGCTAGCAATAGCCAGCTATTACGTACGCAAATTCGCCTTGTTATAAGAATAACTATCTCCCTAGACTTGCCATCAATAAATTTCAATTTAATTACAGTGCGTTAGCTAACTTGTTATCCAGAGTTCAGGTTAATAAGTATTTTGATATATAGTCTTTACAGTGTTGTGAATACACAAAACTCTTAGCAAAACACCAAGGAGCTCAATATTCAACAAACAACAACGAATGCTGGGAAAGCTGGCTAGAAATTTTTTTCAGAAAACTTCAAACAACATGGATCTTGTTTGGGAGCGTACCGATTAAACTTATTGGAGCAGCGACAAGATTGCTAAAAGGTAAGCGGATATATTGACAACAAAACTTCACAAGGAAGGGAAGCCTTGTTGGAGCGGCTCACGGACGAGTTTAAAGCGTTTTTGTTGGCAATATTCAGCTTAGCTTGATTGATACATTGAGCCACCAGCGACACCAATACATGGCCACAAAAAGCCAATAAAAAAGCCAGCATATTAACTATGCTGGCTTTCAAAAATCTCAAATATAATCGGGCAATTAAACGTTAAAGCGGAAGTGGATTACATCACCATCTTTAACAATATAATCTTTACCTTCTAAACGCCATTTACCCGCGTCTTTCGCCCCAGACTCACCGTTATTAGCAATATAATCATCATAACCAACAACTTCAGCTCGGATAAAACCCTTCTCAAAATCAGTATGAATTTTACCCGCGGCTTGTGGCGCAGTAGAATTAATTTTAATCGTCCAAGCACGCACTTCTTTCACACCAGCAGTAAAATAGGTATGTAAGTTTAATAAGTCGTAACCAGCACGAATAACACGGTTTAAACCAGGCTCTTCTAAGCCTAAATCGGCCATAAACTCATCTCTGTCTTCATCATCTAACTCAGACAACTCAGCTTCGATTTCAGCACAAACAGGCACAACAACCGCATTTTCTTTAGCTGCGATTTCACGCACTAAATCTAATAATGGATTATCTTCAAAGCCGTCTTCACTTACATTAGCAATGTACATAGTTGGTTTAATGGTTAAGAAGTTGAAGTGCTTAATAACAGCCAACTCATCTTTGGTTAACTCAACTGAGCGCAGCATCAAACCATCATCTAGTGCTGGCTTAATTTTTTCTAAAACTTCAATTTCTGCTTTGGCGTCTTTATCACCACCTTTAGCGCGTTTAGCAGCACGCAGCATGGCTTTTTCAGCAGTATCTAAGTCGGCCAAGGCTAACTCAGTGTTAATCACCTCAATATCGTCAGCAGGACTTACTTTACCCGCAACATGCACAACATTTTCGTTATCAAAACAACGAACTACATGGCCAATTGCATCCGTTTCACGAATATTTGCCAAAAATTGGTTACCTAAACCTTCACCTTTTGAAGCACCCGCAACCAAACCAGCTATGTCAACAAACTCCATAGTTGTAGGTAAAATTTTCTGTGGATTTACAATTTTTGCCAACGCGTCTAAACGCATATCTGGAACAGGTACAACACCAGTGTTTGGCTCTATTGTACAAAATGGAAAGTTGGCTGCTTCGATGCCAGCTTTAGTTAACGCATTAAACAAAGTTGATTTACCCACGTTTGGTAAACCAACAATTCCGCATTTGAAACCCATAAGTAAAATCCTATGCTTTAAAACTGTGAAGACGATTCATTGCTTTGTTGAATCCGTCTTTAAACCATAATTCTGTACAACGCGCAGCTTCATCCACCGCGGCATCAATTGACGTTTGCTCGCTAGCAGGCGCTTTACCCAACACATAACCCGTCACTTTATCTTTATGACCAGGGTGACCAATACCAAGGCGTAAACGTAAAAATTCTTTATTATTGGCTAAACGGCTAATAGTATCGCGCAAACCATTGTGCCCACCATGACCACCACCACGCTTAAACTTAGCAATACCGGGCGGTAAATCTAATTCATCGTGAGCGACTAAAATTTGTTCAGTAGGTATTTTATAAAATTGCGCCATAGCGGCAATAGCCTGACCACTTTTATTCATAAAAGTTGTAGGTATTAACAACTTAACGTCTTGGCCATTAATTGTGACTTGTGCGGTAAAACCGTAAAATTTATTTTCGAGCTTGAGGGTCGCATTGTAGCGACGGGCGATTTCTTGGACGAACCATTCGCCAGCGTTGTGACGGGTGTTTTGATATTGTGAGCCTGGATTAGCCAGACCCACAATCAGCTGAACTGAATCAGACATGCTATTGCTTATTCTTCAGCAGCAGCTTCTTCGTCTTCAGCAGCGCCTTTCTTCTTCTCAACAGTTACGATAGCAACGTCGTGATCAGCACCTTTCGCTAATTCAACAGAAGAAACACCAGCAGGTAATTGAACATCAGTTAAGTGTAAAGTTTCGCCAACAGCAACTTTAGCTACGTCAACTTCGATGAACTCTGGTAAATCTTTTGGTAAACAGCTAACTTCGATTTCAGCAGCATGGTGAGCTACTACGCCACCCGCTTTAACTGCAGCTTCTTCATTGATGAAGTGTAAAGGAACGTTAGTATGTAACGCTTGGTCAGCTGCAACACGTTGGAAATCTAAGTGAGTAACTTTTGGCTTGTACGGGTGACGTTGCATATCTTTAACGATAGCTTCAACTTTTTCACCGTCGATGTTCAAGCTCAAAACTTGTGAGTAAAATTGCTCTTGCTCTTGAGCTTTTAAAACTTTGCTGTGCTCTAAAGTTAAAGAAACAGCTTCTTTACCAGCACCGTATAATACAGCTGGAACTTTGTCTGCGTGACGTAGGCGGCGGCTCGCACCTTTCCCTATTTCTGCACGCACACTTGCGTTTAATTCGATAGTAGTAGACATAACATCTCTCCAAAATAAAAAATAGCGTGATTATTCTGCGACCAAATAACCACATAAGCCCTAATTAATGGCATAGCATAATTAGGGCGGCGTAGTTTAGCATTCAGAGATAAGTGAAGGAAGTATTATTTTTAAGCTACTTCAATTAACTTGGGGTTAAGTTAATCAGTGATCATGATTAAGAATATTAAATAAAATTTGTTTAACCATTGATGGCTCAAACGGTTTATCACAAATAGCATTTACGCCAGATTGCGCAATGTTCGCCAAATGCGTATCGTTCGCTTCAGAAGACACCATAAGCACAGGTACATGTGAATGTTGGCCAGATGAGCGAATGAATTCAGTTAACTCACGGCCATCGACTTCCGGCATATTGTAGTCGGTCACAACCAAATCAAACATTTCATGTTCTAGAATATTTTGTGCTTCCGCCCCATTTTCAGCTTCAGTAATACGCTGAACACCCAAGTTAGCCAATACACGTTTGATATGATTACGCGCCAAACGGCTATCATCAACAACCAACACACGCACATCATGCACGTCAAACAAATCTAGCTCTAGTTCGTCTGGTACCAATAAATCTAACGTAGAGTTAATCGCAGTACCTAAATGCTCTGGTGTAAAAGGTTTAGGTAAAATTGCTACAACACCAGCTTGTTTAAACTCTTCAAGTTGACATTTACGCCATTCGCTCGACACCAACATAAACGGAATATCCGCTAAGTTTTCAGTATTTTTAATAAATTTAAGTAACTCTAGACCAGTACCATCAGGAAAATGTAGCGCAGAGATAACCAAATCAGGATGACTTTTCTCTAAAGCTGTTTTAGCTGACTCAACATCTGTCGCTTCTCGAATATGCACTATATCTTCTTTTTCTAGGTGTCGAGCAATCACCTTACGCTGTGTTACCGAAGGCTCAACTAACAATATGGATAAATCTGATGGGTCTAACTGATGCATATACTTCATTCCTACTTCTGCGGCTTGACGCTGACGACCTAAGATAACTAATCAAGCTAGATTAGATAATACTCTAAGGTTAAATTCAAGCGCCTAGCTTACTTCAAATAATTGAAATTTTATCCGTTTTTGAATTTCACATCTGCTAGAGTGCTGCTAAACTCATCTACATACGGACTTTTTTGCGTCAGCTTGCTGACTACAAAAAATTTATCCCCAAATAAAAATTGTTTTAATAAAATTATTTCACAATAGGTTTATCAACATGAGTTTAAGTAAGAGCCTTTCCTCTGATGGCAAAACTTTCACTATTCAAATAGCCGGGAAGTTTGATTTTAATTTAGTGCAAGAGTTTCGTGCCGCATACGCTAATGTTGGGGATACTAGCCCACAAGTTGTGATTGATTTGCGCGACACTGAATATATGGATTCGTCCGCACTCGGTATGTTGTTAAATATGCAGAAAAACCTAGGTGCAAAAGTCAGCGGAATTAAAATTGCGAATTGCCGCCCACAAATCCGCAAGATACTACAAATATCTCGTTTCGATAAAAAATTTGAGATAGATTAAACCAAGCTAAGTTTGCAGGAGAGCATACATGCATATACTAGTAGTAGATGATCAGGATTTAAATCGTGCTATGCTGCAGTATATGCTTGAGCAAGAGGGGCATCAGGTTTCTCTAGCTGTACACGGTAAAGACGCAATTGAACGTTTTGAGGATATTAACCCAGATATAGTTCTATTGGATGTAATCATGCCGGAAATGGACGGTTTTGAAACAGCTCCAATCTTAAAAAAGCTCTCTGGCGACCTCCACCTACCCATACTATTTATTACCTCACTAGACGATCAAGACTCTATGTTGCAATGTTTAGATGTAGGTGGTGATGATTTCCTCGCAAAACCTTTTGATAAACTTATCTTATCAGCAAAAATAAAAGCACATGGCCGTAGCCGAGAATTATCCGCACGTATCCACGAACAGCGTAACCAACTAAAATTTCACCAATTACAAACCGACCGCGAGCACCAAATCGTCGAGCATATTTTTGCCAATGCACTGAGTAAAAATAATGCGAGAACCGAAATTGTTGAACATTATCTAGCCCCAGCTTCAACTTTTAATGGTGATTTACTGCTAACTAGCCGTAGTCCTCTTGGCGGAAATTACGTATTTTTAGGCGATTTTACTGGACATGGTTTAGCCGCTGCTGTTGGTGCTCTACCAACAGCACAAACCTTTTTTGAACTAACTCAAAGAGGTATGTCAGTTGGTGATATCGCGCGGGCTATCAACGTGCGTTTACTCCAGCTACTGCCAAATGACATGTTTTGTGCCGCCTGTATTGTCGAATTATCTTGCAGTGGTAAAGCCGCATCTATTTGGATAGGCGGTATGCCTGACATGTTAATTATTGACACACAAAATGGTGTAAAAAATCGAGTACCTTCGCAACATATGGCATTAGGTGTACTCAATGATGATGAATTTGAGCACACTTTAATTAACTGCGAACTCACACCAGCAGATAGATTAGTTATATATACAGATGGTATCACTGAAACCATGAATTCAGCCGATGATATGTTTGGCCAAGATAGATTTGAAGCGCTATACAACACTAACCCAAAAGCCGACATAATTGATGTAATTCAAACGCTAGATAATTACCGCGGCAAAGAGCACCAGTTAGATGACATTTCTATTGTGCAGGTAAACTGTCTGAGTTCACCTAGCCCACAAACCAATACACAAAAAAATATTCCACCATTACCTTGGAAAGTTGCGGTTGAACTAACACCAGAAGAGATTCGCCATACAGACCCGGTCGCACAAATTTTAGATATGGTTTCAGCTTTTCAAGGCATGGAAAAACACAGATCAACTTTGTTTTTGTTATTAGCAGAAATGTACAATAACTCTGTAGACCATGGTTTATTGAAGTTAGATTCAGATGTTAAAAACGAAGACGAAGGCTTTTTTGAATACTATATGCAAAGGCAAGCAGCGCTAGAAAATTTAACCCAAGGGTATTTACGTTTACAAGTAGAACATCAAGCTGAATACAATTCAATTCAACTTTCAATCACAGACAGCGGTAGTGGTTTTGATGCAGACAAAGTCAAAGAAAGATTAAAAGACTCTGACCATCATGGCCGCGGACTTAAACTTATTTGTGAACTAGCGAAAAAACTAGACTATAAAGATCAAGGCCGCACCATAATAGTTGACTATCAATTAGATTGATTAGTCGCTATATACATTTTCGAATACATAGTTAGTAGCATCAACAAAACCTTTAACGCTACCACAGTCAAAACGCATACCTTTAAATTTATAACCAATAACCTTGCCTTGTTTAGCTTGTGCTAACAATGCATCAGTCAATTGGATTTCACCATTTTTACCTGGTGGTGTATTGCGAATAATATCAAAAATATCAGGTGTTAAGATATAACGACCAATAATAGCTAAGTTTGATGGTGCATCTTCCACCGCAGGCTTTTCAACCATGTCAGTTACACGGAACTGATCATCAGAAATTTGGTCACCCGCAATTACACCATATTTAGAAATAGTTTCTTTTGGCACTTCCATTAAAGCAACGACTGAACAACCAGTTTCTTCATGGATTTTAGCCATTTGCGCCATAACCCCTTCGCCACCCACTTCTTCAGGTAAACAAAGGTCATCCGCTAAAATAACGCCGAACGCCTCGTTACCCATAAGGGTTTCGCCACACAAAATGGCATGACCTAAACCTTTCATTTCAGGTTGACGAGTGAAAGAGAAAATACCGTTATTCATAACATAACGAATAGATTCTAAGTATTTTTCTTTGCTGGTGCCGGATATTTCACGCTCTAATTCGTAAGAAATATCAAAATGGTCGGCGATAGCTCGTTTAGTTCGGCCTGTTACAAAACCAACATATTTCATACCAGCCTCTAGCGCCTCTTCAACACCGTATTGGATAAGAGGTTTATTTACTATAGGCAACATTTCTTTTGCTTGAGCCTTAGTTGCTGGTAAAAAGCGTGTACCGTAACCCGCAGCTGGGAATAAACATTTTTGAACCATACTTGGTTTCCTTTTGTTGTTCATCATTATGTATCTTTTGCGCATATATACGCAGTTCATATGATAATGCTATGACATCACTACAATCTCAAGACGTTTGCTTAGAAATTTTAGCAAAAAATAGTACTGGCTCACGACCGATGTACTAAAATAGTGCAATTCTTAACCAAAACATCCAACAATATTACCCGGAGCAAATACCGTTCCGAAATTTAAAATTTTATACCCAAGCTACTTTTAACGTAAAGAGCACGTAAATTAACTTGCGTATTGAACTCTATATATGCTTAATAAGAATAATTTCTATTTGAAGCATTTATACAGATAGGGACAGATAACATGACCAACAAATATTCATTGATTTCAAGACTGTGTCACTGGCTCAGTGCGCTTTTGGTATTAGCACTCTTTTTTGTCGGCATCTGGATGGTAGAGCTAAGTTATTACGATGATTGGTATCAAGTTGCACCAACACAGCATAAAAACTTCGGCATCATATTGGCTGTGTTGACCATAGTCAGGCTTGTTGCACGCCTTACTTCAGACAAACCTGCTCCAATAGGAGAAAAATGGGAACAGGTAACGGCGAGTATTACACATAAGCTAATGTATTTATTACTATTAACTATATTGATCAGCGGCTATTTAATTTCAACTGCAAGTGGCAAACCTATTTTATGGTTCGATTGGTTGCCAATACCTGCCACTATAGCCTATGCAGATACTCAAGCTGATTTAGCAGGTGATATTCACCAATACGCCGCCTACATGTTAATTGCACTTGTGGTATTACACGTCGCAGGCGCGATAAAACATCAATTAATAGATAAAAAACCTCTATTTAAACGCATGATTTAATATTCAACACAAGGAAAAATGACACATGAAAAAACTACTTTTCACCCTAGCAACATTAGTATTTGCCGCCAATACCTACGCAGCAAACTATGTTATTGATGATGACAATAAAGGTGCGCATGCATTTATCAACTTTAAAATTAAACACTTAGGTTATAGCTGGTTAACTGGCCGCTTTAACCGTTTCTCTGGTTCGTTTGAATACGACGCAAGCAAATTAGCCGATAGCTCAGTGCAAGTAACTATAGACACCAGCAGTATCGACAGCAACCATGCTCGCCGCGACAAACACTTACGCAGCGACGACTTTTTAGATGTAGATAAATTCCCAAAAGCGACTTTTGTTAGCACGAGTATTAAAGTGGTTAACGACAACGAGTTTAAGATCGTTGGTGATTTGACCTTACATGGTGTGACTAAACAAATCACAATTGACGCTGAAAAAATCGGTGAAGGCAAAGATCCATGGGGCGGTTACCGCGCAGGTTTTGCTGGTACAACTGAAATTGCCTTAAAAGATTTTGCGATTGAAAAAAATCTAGGTCCAGCATCTACCCATGTAATTTTAGAATTACATGTAGAAGGTATGCGCAAATAAACTAATTTTCAGTTTTGGATAGCAGCACTTCCTGCTGCTATCCAAATTTACCGCAGTTAATTTCCTTATACAGTTCAATAAATTAAACACTTCTGCTTATAAATTTTAATTCTAATAATTAGACTATTCAGACCAAAACACTCACACGTGTAAGATATATCTGACAGGAAAAGTAAGCCAAACCTGTTTAGTTTTACTGCTAGATATCACACCAGAAACACAAGTGTTTGATTTAAAACAACAATAACAAATTAATCATATTATTTTATCTTTAAAGCATGATTATTTTTCTAAATTTGTTAGATCCACAGCTGCAAAAAACCACTAATATTTAACTCGTACGGAGACATCAGGAAGCAACAAGGTTGTTGCTTGGTTTAAGTGACTAAACCAAAAAGGACAGGACACAACAGGACGTTTTTTATGGACATGAGTCCATATCCATGGATAAGTGCAGGATGCCTTTGGAGTAATGCAGCTAACCGTTAAAAACGCCTCAACTTTTTTAGAGGCGTTTTCTTTTTCTCCCTTCAATAAATAAATCTTGCTATTAACTGTTGATAATAAGCAACCTTGCCCATATAAACTTGGCACAAATCTGATCTCAGGCTATAAATAAGGTTTAATGCTAATTTATCATTGCCTACTCAGACTCTTTTTGTTATAGATAGCGGCCTAGCGATCAGCTGGCGTAGAATTAGGAGAAGTGATATGCCCACTGGAACAAAACCAAAAGCAACCGGCATAATAGCTCAAGCGGGTTTACAACCTTATCAGATTAGCGCTGATGAAGATTATATGAATGAAGCTCAATTAGAGCACTTCAAAAAGATACTAGCAACTTGGAGAAGCCAACTGCGTGCAGAAGTGGATAAAACCATGCACCATATGCAAGACGAAGCAGCCAACTTCCCAGATCCAGTCGACCGAGCTTCACAAGAAGAAGAGTTCAGCTTAGAGCTACGTACTCGTGACCGTGAACGTAAGTTGATTAAAAAAATCGAAAAAACTTTACAGTTAATCGAAAACGAAGATTTCGGTTATTGTGAAGAGTGTGGTGTAGAGATAGGCATTCGCCGATTAGAAGCTCGCCCAACTGCCGATTTATGTATCGACTGTAAAACTCTAGCTGAAATTAAAGAAAAGCAAAACGCTGGTTTATAACAGTGCATTAGCATGCTTGAGCATGCTTGAGCATTCAAGCATGCTAGCTTTAAAGGCTGTATGACATATATAGGCCGTTTTGCGCCCTCCCCGTCTGGACCTCTCCATTTTGGTTCATTGATTACTGCACTCGCAAGTTACTGCGACGCCAAAGCACACAATGGTATATGGCTAGTTAGAATGGAAGATATAGATCCTCCACGCGAAATGCCAGGCGCCAAACAGCTCATTTTGCAGCAACTCGAAGCCTTTGCTTTACACTGGGATCAACAAGTTATTTATCAAAGTGAACGCTTAGCTTTATACCAACAACAAATCGACACTTGGCTAGCAGAAAATTTAGCTTATGCTTGCAGTTGTACTCGTAAGCGCATGAAATCAATTAATCACCAGTACGATGGTTATTGCCGCGATAAACACAATTCCGCAGACAACTGCGCTATCCGCTTTATCAACAACACCACGATAAACCAATTTAACGACCAAATTTATGGGTTGTGTGAATTACCAAGCTTACATGCCCAGCAAGACTTTATCATCAAACGCAAAGATGGTTTAGTTGCTTACCAACTTGCTGTTTGTATGGATGATGTTGCTCAGGGTATCAGCCATGTTGTTAGAGGCTACGATTTACTCGACACAACCATTTGGCAAAAAGCTTTAATTGCCCAACTTGGCGGCAACACACCAGAATATGCACATATTCCGCTCGCGTACGCAAACGACGGCAGAAAACTCAGTAAACAAAATGGTGCTACGGCGATAGAAGTCAAGCAAGCGTCGAGCCTGTTACATGCAGCATTAGTTCATTTAGGCCAACAGCCACCAGCAGAATTAAAAAGAGAAAGCCCACAACAGATAATTTCGTGGGCGGTAAAACACTGGCAGCGCCAAAATGTACAAAAAATCGCAGTAAAACAACTGAATAATGCTTAAAAAATTCTCATTTGCGCTCGCTTGTTATATTATTGCGCCAATTTTTTCAGCTAAAAGGTAAAACCCATTATTACTCGTGTCTTGAATTTGTGTAAAAAAGTATTGAGCGGACAAAATAGCTCGGTTAAAACAACCGCCGAATTACAGATTATTCCGCGTGCAGAGCACAACATATCACGTAAAGATATCAGTAAAAATGCACTGAAGGTGTTATATCGCCTGAAAGATGCAGGGTACGATGCTTATTTAGTCGGTGGTGGTGTACGCGACTTGTTATTGGGTTTAAAACCCAAAGACTTTGATATAGTCACCAATGCAACCCCAGAACAAATCAAAAAATGTTTTAGTAACTGCCGTTTAATCGGTCGTCGTTTTCGTTTGGCGCATATTGTCTTTGGCCGCGAAATTATTGAAGTTGCAACCTTCCGTGGTCACCATGAAGCTGACGCTGATAGTCCACATAAATCAGATGATGGACAGTTGTTACGTGATAATGTCTATGGTGATATAGACGAAGACGCAGAGCGTCGTGATTTCTCTGCAAACTCGCTCTATTACGACATAAAAGACTTTTCAATTCGCGACTACTGGGGTGGTGTTGCTGCCATTGCTAATCGTGAAATAGCTTTAATTGGCGATCCTGAAACACGTTACCGTGAAGATCCTGTACGCATGTTACGCGCTGTGCGTTTTGCACAAAAGTTAGACATGCAGATAACACCTCGCACAGCTAAGCCGATTTATAAACTCGCGCCTTTGTTGCAAAACATTCCAAAAGCACGTTTATTTGAAGAGTGTTTAAAACTATTTTTAGCCGGCAAAGGTTTAGATACTTATAAAAGTTTAATTGAGTTTGGTTTATTCCAGCAAATATTCCCAAATCTGACAGAATCAGTTAAAAGTGAAAATGCCGCGTATCAGTTAATGTGTATTGCTTTGCGTAATACTGATACAAGAATCAACAATGAATTACGTGTTACCCCAGCATTTTTATTTGCAGCATTTTTATGGCATGAGATGGAACAAGCTTGTGAACACTATCAAGCGCAAGGTATGCCAGCACAAGATGCGCTGCACACAGCAGCAAGTGCAGTTTTAGACGGCGGCCAATACAATGTCACTATCCCTAAACGATTTTCTACGACCATTCGTGATATTTGGGCACTACAACCTAGGTTAGAAAAGCGCGCCGGAAAACGTTGTTTAAAATTGTTAGAACATCCGAAATTTAGAGCAGCCTATGACTTTTTATTGTTACGTGCCGAAATAGCGCAGGGTGAACAAGCAGCAGAGCTAAACAGCATTGCCTCTTGGTGGACTGAATTACAACAGTCAGATGCTGGCAAACAAACAAACTTAGTCAACGAGTTGTCGAATAATTCTGAAAAACGTCCGCGCCGTCGTCGCAATAACAACAGACGTCCATATAACAAAAAGCGCCGTAGCAATAGCACACAAGCTGACAGCAATGAATAAAGTTTATATTGGCCTAGGCAGCAACTTAGCCAACCCGCAGCAAAAGATAACGAATGCATTAAATGCTTTGGCTGAATTAGTTGACGTATCAGATTTACAAGTTTCTTCGTTATACGCGAGCAAACCTATGGGTCCACAAGACCAACCTGACTACGTAAATGCTGTAGCCAGTTTTAACTGGCAAGGTGAAGCATTAGATTTATTAGATAAATTACAAGCAATTGAACAACAACACGGCCGTGTACGCAAAGCCGAGCGCTGGGGTCCTAGAACGCTAGATTTAGATATAGTCCTGTACGGTAACCAAATTATCAGCTCAGAGCGTTTAACCGTTCCCCACTACGGCATGCATGAACGAGCATTTGTGCTGTATCCACTTGCACAACTATCACCGGAATTAATATTACCCTGCGGAACTAAACTTGCTGACTTATTAACAAAAGTACCCGCTGGCGATCTAACCATAATTAACTAACTTCTATTTACTAATATCACAGTCTGCTCGAGAAACTTATGCAAACTATTAGCGATTTAACTCAACTTAGACAACAAATAAAAACTTGGAAACAGCAAGGTGACAAAATTGCATTTGTTCCAACTATGGGTAATTTGCACCAAGGGCATATCTCGTTAGTTGAAGAAGCGAAAAAACATGCAGACCGAGTCGTCGCGAGTATTTTTGTTAACCCTATGCAATTTGGCGCAGGCGAAGATTTAGATAAATATCCGCGCACCCTACAAGCGGACAGCGAACAGCTGATTGCCGTAGGTACAGATTTATTATTTACCCCAAGCGCACAAACTATGTATCCAAAAGGTTTGGAAGTACAAACTTACATTGAAGTGCCTAATGTATCTGACAATTATTGCGGCTCATCTCGTCCAGGGCATTTCCGTGGTGTGGCAACCATAGTTAATAAACTCTTTAACTTAGTCCAACCAGATGTTGCTTGTTTTGGAGAGAAAGATTTCCAACAGTTGCAAGTGATCCGTACTATGGTTGCTGATTTAGCCATGCCGATTGAAATTATTGGTGTGCCTACTGCACGTGAGCACAATGGTTTGGCAAAAAGTAGTCGTAATGGTTATTTATCGGCAGAGCAAAAAGCACAAGCTGGTGTTATTTATCAAAGCTTGCAGCAGGCTGCTGAAAAGCTGAAACAACAAGTTTCATTGGATGATGTTAAAACTGATATTGCTGTGCAAATTAGTAAACAAGGTTTAACCATAGATTATGTTGAAATTGCAGAGCGCAATAGCATGCAGGATGCGGTTGCGGGTGATAAACAATTGGTTATTTTAGTTGCGGCGTTTCTTGGGCAAACTCGCTTGATTGATAATTGGCAGGTTGATTTATCTTAGCCGCTCTCAAACGGTATCCCTACCGATTGGAAGTTTTGCGAAAAGCATTCTAACCACCTCTCCTTGCATCTGTGGTGCTATTTAAACTTCCGAACATTAAAACTGCGACTCCACGTATATCGCACCGAAAGTATTGTGCAAATCGGCTGGAATTCCTGAACCTTTCTCTAATCAGATCGTTTATTCGCCATTCCCCCCAAATAATCCCATATATCGCTGGAAAAAAGCAACAGCGACAACATTGCCTGATTGAAGTCTGTTTGAATGCTGATTTTCTAAAACTTCAAAAGGAAGGGAGGCCTTTTGTGAGCGGCCAGGGACTGGCGAAAAGCGTTTTTAGAAAATTATGCTTCAAATGGGCTTGATTGCACATAGCCCCAGCGCTTTTTGGACAATATCTCTTCCACCCACCTTTTGACTTCCTTGCCACAACGTCCTTAGCTCTCAACGCGCCCGACAGAAGCCTGTTGGAATGCTAATTTTCTAAAACTTCAAAAGGGATGGAAGCCTTGTGGGAGCGGCCAGGGACTGGCGAACAGCGTTTTTAGAAAATTATGCTTCAAACAGGCTTAATTGCACATACTCCCAGCGCTTTAAAACAACCAGCTAAGCATTTTTAGCCGCTATCCACTGCGCCATATATTGGGTACTTTTCATTGTATGATGCTGCAACATAGCACCAATAATATTCTGCGCCCTATGTGCAACTAAATCTTGCTGAATAGCTTCAACACGTGCACAAAACTCAGGTAAAAAACAACTTTCTCGAAAACGCTGTAACATATCCCAAGTTTTATCTTGTGCAGCTTGCCACAACACTTGATTGTTATATAACTCAACAGCTTTATTGGCAAAAGACTCAGCATCGTCGGCGACAGCCCCTGGCCAATAGATATTGCAAATATCATCTACAGCCACAGCTGAATCAAAATAACCTTCAATGCCCACACTGGTCGTTACACTCGGTGTACCTAACTGCATAGCTTCAAACAACTTACCTTTAAGCCCTGCACCAAAACGCAAAGGCGCTAAACAAATACGCGCATTGGCAACCACAGTATTAGCATCATCCGCCCAACCTTTAACTAAAAATCTTTGTTTCGGATTGTGCAAATCAGTTACTTTTTTTGCAGGGTAAGCACCATAAATATGTAGCTCAGCATCTTTAATTTGTTTACTAATCAGCGGCCACACCTGCTGTTTTAAATACAACACGGCATCCCAATTAGGCTCGTGTTTAAAGTTACCAATAAAAACAAAATGCGCTCTATTTTCAAATGGTTCGGCTTGCTGCTGTAACTTGGCTAGCTGCTCATCTTCCACCACAAATGGCAAATGAGCCAAAATATGTGCAGGTATTTTAAACTGATTAACCAACAAATCCATTTCGTAATGCGAGATTACTAACGACAAATCACAACGCCAAATTGAGGCTAACTCACGTAACACTAAATCTTGTAAATAATCACTTTGTTGCAAAGGCCGCTGTTGTTTATACGCCTGCATACGAATATGGCGTAAACTCCATAAATCTTCTAAATCGAGAATACGCAGCGCATTCGGGCAATGTTTAGCCACCCGCCAGCCAAATTGTTCTTCAATCATAAAACGATCAAACAAGACTACATCGGGTTGCAACTCAACGATAAAATCATCAAAGCTCGCACAGTTCAGTTTAATTTCAGCTTTAGTTATACCGAGTTGTTCAAATGGGTATCTATGAATGCTTTCGCTGGCAGCGCAGGCAAAGGTAATTTGATAATTTTGCGCAAGAAAGGTTTTAAGCAACTTCAGCATATATTGGCCAGCGGCCGATGAATTCGGCTCTGGCCACACATAACCAATAACCAGCAGTTTTTTAGTCGAGGACAATAATTACCCCTGCATCATTAAAAAACTGACTCGCCATCAATTGCTCTAATTTTGCCGCAGTTTGTTCACTCACCACTATATCTGTTCGACTGTCTTTCGACTGCGACGCTTTGATGATCCAAGGACGCTCACCCACTTTCGGATGACGCTGCGCAAAACTTAAATCACGGGTAAATAAAGAAACTAAACGACCATTGGCTAAAATCGCATCCCTCGCTTGTTTTTTCGGATAAAGCTTTTCACCCGCTTTTGAATAGATTTTTGGTGATAACGAAGGGACAAAGTGTCCACCACGTACATCTATAATCAAACCCGTAGGTAAAGTATTTGACTGTGTACTTGGCGCATTATTTTGGTTTACTCCTTGCTCCAATTGCACTAAGCGAGTTTCAAACTGCTCAAGCTTACGCAAAATTTGCTCATTCGAAGTTGCTGCATAAGCTTTGTTTGGCATCAACCAAGCTAGGCTCTGGCCGACACCATCCAACAAATAATACAACGCAGTTTTTTGGTTATCTTGGTCAAATGCTGGTTTGTATATACTCTGGGAAAAATTACCCGCCATAGGAGCTGATACTTTAACTCGGCAAGTACCGTCTGCTAACGGTGTTTTTTCTGTGATCATAGCATTGCGTACAACCCCTTCAACCGAGGTAGTTACTTGGTCACTCGCCAACATATACTTTTCAACTACAGTTGTTGCTTGTACACGCACACCTTTAGTCGCTTCTAATAAGTTACGTTGTGCGTCGGCTATCGCAGCACGACAAGCTAATAAAGGCATTACATGCACAGGTTTATTTGGTGGAGCTGCGCCCATACCTTCGGCTTCAATTTGGCCTTTCGACCAATTAACCGCACCAGCTGCACCTACAAATTCGGTATATTCAGCTGTTTGATTGGCCGCTACGCCATAGCTAAATAATGCAGCCAATAAAGAAATGGTTTTAAAAGCTTTCATTTGTATATCCATTAGTAATTTACCTCGCCAAGAACAGTCATTTGGCTTGCATCAGGCGACCAAAAATTACCTTTAGCTTCCACCGGATAAATCGACGAACTTTGTATATGGAAAGGTTGATTGTCAGCAAACGAGGTTTGTTTAAAAGTCACTTGAGCATGGCCTGAAACTATTACACCTGCGGTATTACTGCCCTGAATTTTACTTTGTTCAACCCACACATTTGCAGTGCCAGAAATATCTAACGCACTAAACTGATTGCCAGTAAATTCACATTGGCTGATATGCGGTTTACCCGCTTGAATTGTCAGCGCAACATCAGCGCCTGATACATGTAAGTGTTTCAGCTCAACCGTTTGAGTAGACTGCAAATTCGCAAACTGACTAAAACCAGCCGACTGCGCCGCTTTTACCACTACCGGGCGCGACACATCACCATACACAATAAATTGGCCGTTAATTTGTAAATGGGCATTTTTGCTGACGATAATTTCTACACCTGGCTCAATTAACAAAGCTGCAGATTCAGTAACAAGCATAGGTTGACGCAAATAATACGGGCTATTGGCGACGGTCATAGTCATTGGCTGACTAATTTTCGTCGGTAAACTACTAGGTAAAGCCGCAAGCGTATTAAAACGTAAATCGGGTAAAGGCTTAGCAGAAATAACCGCAGCTAAACTTTGATTGCCTGCTGTGTCTAACGCAACCACCTCTAACTCATAATTGATAAAATTAGATAAACCAGCCAACTCAATTTGTTTGGTTGTGGTTTTACGCACTAACTGTTTTTGGTTATTGTTGGGGTCTAATAAATAAACTTGGTATTCAGCAACATCTAAATCTGTACTCGACCAACTTAATTTGAGCAACTGATCATGGCTAGAAGCATGCAATTGCTGTGGAGCCTGTGGCGGTTGGTTATCTATAGTTAATAATCCAAAAGGACTCAACCAACGGCTGATATTGCTGTTTTGATCCATTAAAACACCTTCAACCACTACACCAGTTGCATTGGCTTTTTTCGACACTGGAATTTTACCTATGTATTCACCCAGCTCAACTTCTTGTAAATCAAAACTGCCTACACCTTCTATAACAGCCTGCGCGCGCATACCAGCTTGGCCTTGAATGCCCACCTCTAAAATATCACCATATTTAAGAATTTTATTCATACCATTATGTACAACAGCGGTAATACTTGGCCCTGCTTTGGTGGTTAAACGTTTGGGGTGCGGCATAACACTAGCAAGTTCACGGCCTACATCATCTGCGGCTCGCAATAAATTTTCTTCTTTTAAATGCATAGCAGCTAGTGCGGCGTTAAGTAATAAACCAACAGGTGTGACGGATGCACCACCGGCGCGGCTGGTTGCCGAATCTGACTCTTGCCACAGAATTTCGCCATTACGGTTAATCAGGGTTAATTCCACACCTACTTTAATTTGGGTAATGACACCAGCAAATAAACGTTCAAAATCAGTAATGGAGCCATATAACACAGCATCAACTTCTAAAATATCCGCAAGGCTGGCAGCATCCATCTGATAGGCAGTCGCTAGCTCAACATTGGCTAAACGTAACTTGTCGTCAACCGCCTGCCAATGCAGCATATGATAATTTTTTGAAGAAACATGGTTAAAAATTACACGTCGAACAATTTCAAAAGCACCAACTGATTCTGTGCGGTTTTCAAAAGGCAGAATAGCCAAAGTTCGAGGTAACTTACTTTCCGACAACTGAATTTTTTCTTTATCTTCTTCGAGTAAATTTTCAATTTGATTAAGCGGGGCATTAACCAATATTGCATCTTCGTTACTAACAGCACAACCAAATAGAAAAAACACGGGCAGTAGCACAGGCAGGCATATATGCCGAACACATTTCATTGTTAATTTCCTTTGTGAATGTTCAACTTATTTTATTGTAAACCATAATAGCGAAGAAAAGTTGAGGCTATAGGCAGATTTAATCATAATATAGTGCTCTATTGCCCAAAGTTAAGCATTTGCACAAAATGAACCCTTTTAACAATCCGGATCACAACTTAAATGCCATTGGTTTACGTTGCCCAGAGCCAGTAATGATGGTGCGCCAAGCCATCCGAAAAATGGCAGATAACGAAACCTTATTGGTTGAAGCGGACGATCCATCAACCACTCGTGACATCCCAAGCTTTTGTCGATTTATGGAACATAGGTTAGTAGCTCAGCAGATTGAACAACGCCCCTATTTATTTCTAATTCAAAAAGGGTTATAAAATAGTTAATAAGGCTAGCACTTACGGCATATATAGTCTTTAATTAGATATTAATATCGCAATTAAACTAACAAGAAGGTATTTTATGAGCTTAATGACTGTTGCTGAAGTAGCTGAATTTCTGGGTGTGCAAGATGTTAGAGTATTGCGTTTAGAGAGAGAACACTTGCTGATTGCTGCCGACAAAAACGAAGAGGGCGCGCCTTTGTTTGAAAAAGATAGCGTTGAAAAATATAAAGAACTGGCGCAGAGGCTGGGTGGTATTTAACCACCCAAACACAATTTATCATGAGGTACCGAGTGCCCGCACTCGTGATTTGATATGGACATGACATCAATTTTAACAACTACCCTCCCCCTATTTGCCCTATTATTTGTGGCACAAACATTTTTAGCGATTCGTTTTCGCACTTTTATCAATGGCATATATTCACTGCTTAATTTAACCAGTTTAATAGCAATTGGCTTAATTTGTTTTACTGACTTGCTAGCTGAATATTCACAAAATACACTCGTGCTAACCGCCTTTGGTGTTTGGGCTGGTTTTCAAACTTTTTTGCTCAGCAAAACCTTCATTCAACTGGTTGGCGCATCAAATGGCAGTGAAATAGGTGTTGGCCACAAGCCAACTCAGCAGGCGGTCATGCACCACTTAGCCTTACATGATGCAACAACGGGTTTACCCAACAAACATGCACTGCATAAATGGAGCAAAAACTCGCCAACAAGCCAACAAGTTTTATGCGTAATCAAACTCAGTGAATTTGCTCATATAAATCAAACACTCGGATATCAAACCGCAGATTTAGTCCTAATTCAAATAGCCCAACGTATCAATAAAGCCCTACAACCAATAGCTGCAATTGAATTTATTGAATCAGATAAAAAATTGGTTGCACTCGGCGGTGTTCGTTTTGCTTTTGTGCTTGATACGCAAGATAGTACAGATCAATACCAAGGCGTTTATCAAACGATACGTACAGCCTTGCCCGACCCAATCCCATATGAGTCTATGATGTTAAGCCTCAGTTTTGAAATGGGCATAAGCAGCAAAATAACCAACGCAAAACAAATTGATGACTGCATCCAACAAGCGCAGACAGCTGTGGATTATGATGGCAAAAACAAGGAGAACTTTGCGATATATTCAAATGATATGGATATCTTTAATCAAAACCAGCAAAAACTCTTGGCTGATTTAAGCCAAGCGGTCAAATTGCAGCAGTTGGCGCTTTTTTCTCAACCTATAATAGACTTGTCTAACAAACAATTTATTGCAGCTGAAAGTTTAATACGCTGGCGTCACCCTGATATGGGATTAATTGAACCTGAAAGATTTATACAATTAGCAGAGCGCACAGGGGTCATTTATTCAATAACTCAGTGGGTGGTAAAAACCTCAATTGCAGCCTGCAGCCAATGGCATCAACAAGATCTTAAGGTAAAGATAAGTATCAACCTTGCAAGTAAAGATTTACTCCAACATGAATTTGTCGACTTTATTAATGAGCAATTGCAAAAGCATAACCTAGCCGCCCATTTTGTTATTTTAGAAATAAGAGAACAAGCGCTGATGCAAGAACCGGCAATAGCACACAGTATAATAGAACGCTTGGCAGGAATTGGTATTAAGGTGGTTATTGACGACTTTGGTACAGGGTTTAGCTCATTAGCGCATTTAAGAGCTTTGCCGTTATACGGTATAAAAATAGACCGCCAGTTTATCAAGTTAATGAGCAAAGGTACTAAACATAAAACCTTAGTGAATACTATGGTCGATTTAAGTCGCAATTTACACCGTAAAGTGTTTGCCGAAGGTTTGGAAGATCCTGAGCAAGAGAATGTATTAAAATCTATGGGCTGTAACTTTGCTCAAGGTTTTATATATAGCCGCCCACTAGAAATAGACGGCATAAGCATTTGGGCAAAACAATGGCAAGCGCAATTCGATAACTTGCCAGACGAGTAGCCAAACACTATTTTTTTAGTGGCTGGCTTTTAATCACGTTTTGGATTTCACGTACTAAAATTTCGACTTCAGTTACGCAGGCATTTTCGGTTGCGTCGAGCCAGTCTAAACCAACTAATAAATCGTCTTGGACTAAACCTTCAAACCATTTCTCTTTAAACACTTCGTAATCAACTTTGTATGGTTTGAAGTTTTGATAACCCGTATTAGCTTGAATAAAAGCAAGCGCCTTTTCTTCGCTCGACCAAAAAGGCATCACGCCTTGGCCATCTTCACCTTGTGGTGTTGGTATACCTTGTTCATCCATAATGGTAAACAACTGTAAATCAGCGGCAACTTGCTGGTAAAAAGGATATTCGATTTGGCTTGTATTTATCATATTGGGTTAACCATTCACAGATTCAAATTCATCCTCGTCATCAAAAAAATGTAGCTGAGGTGCATTATTAGCACGAGCTAAATATGCATAGTCAGCAACCTTGACCTGACGATTCATTAAAAACTCAATTACGTTGGCACAAGTTACATCTATGTCACGATAAAAACTACCGTTAATTTGTGTATGGTCTTTTAACGCTTGCTTAAACTTAGTGAAAAACCTTGGGTTAGGTGGACAAGGGGATGCCCAGAAAAAGTTAAGCGGATATTGGCTGGTTAAACCTTCAACATTGTAATTTGCTCTACCCATAACTTTAGTTGGTTTAGAATGATGCAAAGACGACAAACCAACAGTACTATTAATAGTGACAGTACCACAGCAATTTTTCAGCATAGTAGGTAAATGCAATTCATGCCCATAAATAACACGTTGCTGAATACCTAATTTAGCCGCAATGCGTCGAATTAATTTGCCGTAATGACGAAAACCACGATCCATAGGGTGATGTTTAAACACCAACTTTTTATCTTGTGGCGCATGTTTAGCAAAAGAAACCATAACTCGACGGATAAACTCGTTCACATCCTTATAATCTGAATGCGAATAAATTTGGCTGTCGCAGTGCACTTGCAAAGGTACAAAAAAGTATTGATTAGCCCAATGGTCGACAATCCATTTATCTAAAGAACTCTGCAACAGTTTATATTTCCATTTACGATAAATAGAAAATGCCCAGTACCTAAGTTCATCAATATTCGAATAATCTCTATGATGTCCATCGTTTTGTAACCAAACTTTGCTCAGACCTCTTGCACAATAATAACTTACGCCATAATACAAACGGTGGAAAAAAGTTTGACCAAACGTACGTTCTGGCACTCGAGCTAATTCATGAATTCGCCCAAGCGTGCCTTGAGCATGCGCGCTAGCAGATAAATCCAGCGTAGAATTCGCGTTAACCCCGCCTTTTTCCAGCGTAATATGGTTAGGCCTTACATAACCTTCTTCAAATGCCCAAAAGTCGATGTCAAATTTATTGCAAATGTCTTTGGCAATTGAATGGTAGTGGCGACAATCACCATACACGACAATCGCATGAATATTATTACGCCTAACAAACATAGATAAGTATCGCTGCCAGCTTGATAAACGACCGCGATAATTAAAAACATGATCTGCCTGAGAGAATATTGCATCACCACCATTAAAATTAATTTTAAAAGTAGTGTTGCCTAATTTAGACAAATGTTTCGCTAGAGTGCCAAAAAATGGCCCAAGCGGTCCTTGTAAAAACAAGATATTGCTCATACTGTGCAATGATTCCCTTAACTAGGTACAACCATTAACCCAAACGGTTAACTAATAATGCTTCAAAAACGAAACGTATTTTACGCCATTTCCGAAATAAAAATGTAGTAATTTGTGACCGAGCAGCAAATTTTTCGCTCTGTCCTGAAAATTGCTGCACAATAAGCTCAGGCTTAGTATAAAAACCCGATTGCCAATCAATATAATCTGGGTAGTCAATTAAACTCGCGTGCACCAACTCAGCTAACTTTAACTTACGATTGCGCCTATCAAGTTGCAGCGTATCATGCGTTAAACCCCAACCTGCATAAAAAGGTAAACCATAACAATAAACTTGTTTGCCACGTAATAAAGCTTCAAACCCTGATAACGAAGATAAAGTATGCAACTCATCAGCTTGTTCAATAAGCTGAATAATTGACGCCTGCTCAATTTGAATGTCAGCCAATTCAGCGACAGAACTAGCGGGTATTTGTCCAAGGCGGTTGCCGCTTAACACATCAGGGTGAGGTTTATAAATTATATAGTCATCCGGCCTTTGTTTACGCACTTGTTGCAATAAACCAAGGTTAGTTGAAATATCCGGGCAACCCGTTTGAATAGATGCGTCGTCTTCAACCTGACCCACAACCAATACAATTTTTTGCCCCGCTTTTGCGCTAATCGCCCAGTCTGACGAGTCTTCTACATTATATTTAGAGACTTTGCTTTTATTTAGCAACTCAACTAAATGTTGCGCGCGTATAAGCTCTGCAGGTGTAAATTGTTTGTTTTGCAGAATATCTTCGAGTCGACTTGGGTGCTGCGGATTAAAATAGATGCCTTGGTTATCCACAACCAAAGAAGAGGGGCGGCGTAAATCAGCACCTAAACCAACCGACCGGACAAAACCATCTTCAATGCGTAAGATATTGTTTTTAAGCATAGCGGGCGTACGCTCTGGCAGCTCTTTTGCGCCCCATAACAACAAAGCGTCATGTGCTTGAGGGTTAATTTTGTTTAATTGCTTCGAGCTAACAAAAGTTACTTTTTTAGCATATTTACGCAAAAAATAGGGTAAAAAGGCCTTTTTCCACAAGCTAAAATTACAACAATACAAAGTATTAAATTGCATTGCTGTTTTTTGTAGCTGGATAAAATCAACAACATCTTCAGGATCACAGCGCTGTTGCGTAAGCGGGTTAACATAACGAACGTAACAAAAGTAGGCAGCATACACTAGACCGTCAATACTAATACTTTGACTTTCTGCTCTTAATTGTTGGCGACGCTGTGGAATGTGCCCACGATCATCTGTTAATCCCCAACCAGCGTAAAAAGGCGCACCAAAGGTGACAACTTGTTTGTTGTTGAGCAGTGCTTCAAAACCCATTTGCGAACAAACGGTGTACACCTTGTTCACCTGTTGAATAAGAACAATTGGATTACACGCCTGATAAATAAACTGCACTCTATTGCAACTTGCCCATTCAGGCTTAACAAAACCTGTTTTTTTTCCCAACAAAACATCTGGATGCGCTTTGACATAAATGGTCGCAGATGGATTTTCATCTATCGCTGCTTGCAACATTTGTTTAAATGAATCTGCACTGGCATAACTATATTCAACCGATAAATCACCAAAGGTTTGGTCAACCACTAAAACCGCATTTTCATCTAACGAAGGTGCTTGCTCAACTTGCCCACATAGATTGTATTTAGTGATTTGATTATCGATTAAGCTTTGCCGAAAAGCCTGCACGCGCGAAAGTAAATTTTGATGCTCGCGATTACTAACAAACTCGTCATTCGACAAATTTAACCTAGCACTAAACTGCTCTGGAATACCCGCTGCAATATAAGCTTCCATATCGGACGGGTTAGTTGCATCGTAATATATACCAGTGGTATCTACCGAAAGGGACAATAAGTTAGACTTAGCAGTTGGGTGGTTTAGGTAACCGATAAAGCCGTCTTCAACGCGCCAGAAAGGCAAGGAGTGCTGGTCAGCGTATGCTTTGGCGCGAGCAGCTGAGGGTTTAAGGCCCCAGCCCACAACCAAAAAGTTACCTGTAAAAGTCGGAAAGCCTTTAACAGCAATCATGCTATTAAAGCCAAATTCTCTGTTTATGTTGTTAGCAACAGCTTTAGTGGTGATACACAAGGAGTAACGATGCGTCATATATTTAGATAACAGGGCTTTCAACTAGCTCCGTAAGTTGTCTTTGCAGGCGAATTCTCGATTCTTCAGTCTTTGCTAGTTCTAAAGCGGTAATAATAGTCTGTGCAGTCAAAACACTCATGTTCAGATTGAGGCTGGCCTTAATCAACTCTAGACAAACAGAGATTGTTGGAGCTCTCTCAGCCAGAGGCTGTAACAAATTTAATGCTGAAGTAAATTTACAATTCAAATTATAGATTCGAGCAAGTAAGAGCACAGGAAGCGAAGGTCTGTCATCGATCCGAATAGAGTTCTTCAATGCTGTTTCGGCTTCAGACAGCATATTTACACTCAATAAATACTTACCAAGTTCTTTATAAAAGGTAGCATATTGATTCGATGTTATTGAAGTCAATTCGGAAGTTAGAGCTAGCGGTAAAATAGAACCTTCAGAAACTCGTTGATAAAAATCATATATAATCAGTGCCTCCGCAAAAGTTATGCGGTGGTTGTTGAGAAATGACAGTTTTGGAACTCGTTTTTCGTCAATAATTTTAGTAAAAAAATCTCCTATTGGCATTTCTTTATTAATATTAACTGCGATTTCATGATTGCAATTCTGGCCTACATAAACGCTTTGTTTTACATTGTGATGTTGAAACTTAGAGGCATGATATAGATCATTTAAATCATTACTCCCATATAACAAAAAGACTCTTGAATCATACGTTACTTCACTAATGTCACTGTCATCCAAATTCTCTCCTGCAATACTATTTTCACTTCTACTCAACGGTAATTTGAGCTGTAATTCAGGACCTAAAGCGATAATAGTGTCAGCGCACAAATCTCTACCATATCGTAGCGCAGCATACCCTCCCATTGATGTACCAATACAAGTAATAGACTTTTCTGTCAATTGTAATGACTGTATTAACTCTCGAATTTTATCCAACAGTCTCCCATATGAGTTAAATTCAGGCGTGCCATTTAAATACCATTTAGATTCATGGTCATTAATAAAAATTACGTTTTTATTTGAAGTCGATAGGGACTTAAAAAAAGTAAACTTCCCTTTCTCGACTCCTCTTGAAGAAAAAACAATCACAACATCGTTACTTCCAGATGATTTTACTAACTTAATTGTTTCCAACATCTTCCCCTTTCAAACTTAATCAAATTTGTTCAAATAATCTAACGTCGCATGGCAGTGAGAACCTTCAAATTCTGGGAAATACTCTGAATGTTTACGACTAAATATTTCATTAAGTTGAAAATTATTACTCCCACTCTGGACAACAGCTGACACAACTTTGGTAACGGAATCACACTTATCTCCAAACAAAAATTCTTCATTCTTGTAATTGTCGTTAAGCGGTGGAAAACGATGATCATCAAAATGTGCAAATATCACAGGTTTCTTTTGGTAAAAGAAATCCCAAGCCACGCTTGAGTGATCTGTTATCATCAGAGCACTTTCTTTAATCAAAGTTGATACATCTTCTTCGCCCACAAAAACTGGCTTTATAAAGTTAGAACCAAAGACAAAGTTACTCAGACAGTCTGCCAACTTTATATGCATATAAAACTTGAGAACAACGTTTTCTGTTTCCAAAAACTTAATTAAGGCTTGATTACTTAATAAACTTTGATAGAACTTGAAAAACTCTGATTCAGTAACGTCTGCTTCGAATTCCAACCAATCTCTCCAAGTCGGGATCAGCAATATTTGTCTTCTAGGGTCAGTCAACAATTTTAAATTATCGAAACGAGTGAACCCCAAAACTGGCACATTTTTTACATCATAACCTAAAATATCAGTCACAATTGTTTGCTCAAATTTCGAAGTAACGACAAAAGTATCAATATTTTGACTGCTTTTTGCATTTAAGGCTGGCTGCCCCCCTCTAATAGCTTTGAACGCAGTAACTCCATGCTGTAAAAATACAAATGGTTTACTTTCTAAACATCTAAGTACTCTTGTCTTAGGTGCTCTAAAAATATATCCATGTTGTCGGGTTTGTGAAGAAACAAGGCCTTTAGCAGCTTGAATATACAATAGGTGTTTGAAACTCAAGAACGATAATACATTAGATTTATCACCATCAAATTTTTTTAAATCAGGGGAGTTATCTTTAATAACATAATACAGATTTATATTCCCACCCACTTTTCTAAAATAATTAAACAAAAAATAGCTATTGTCCTGGGCAGTTGAGGCGTTTGTCTCCCAAGTTAACCAAATGTTCTTTGGCAGAAAAAACTTAAAAATAGGATACAAATAGTATGCAAGCATTTCCTTCCACTTTAGATTAACTGTTTCAAATTCATCTTTTTTCCGCTTTAAAATAGACACCGCGTTTCCAGGTGTAAAGTAAGGAATAATAGATTTTTCATCACAAAAGTGGGGGAAAAATTCATACCAAAATTTCTTCTTTGTAACCTTACCTGTAGGTCTGCCAAGTCTAGCTACAGCTCGATGTTTACTATGTTCAATGGATAAAAACAAGTCCCAATAACCATCTACAAAATTTTCGTCTCCACACAATGCTTCCAGATCAACTTTTACTCTATAAGCGGACCAATCATAATTGACTCTATCGGCAGCTCTGTTTTTAGTTATTCTTCTATTGATTATATTTTCAACCGGCCATGTCAAAATCCTGTCAAGATTAGATTTCTCTCGGCCTTTAAGGAGCAGCTCAATTTTTGGTGGTTTACTTGCATCAGTTTTAGGAATGTAGGCATTCCCCTCGATTTTCAATTCCCCATCTTTCCATTTAATATTTTTAATATTAATACTTGGTTTATGGTTGGATTTACTAACCATTCTCGAGTGTAGTATTTTGAACTTAACTACTCGATTTATAGCGGGGAGCTTAGTGTGATATGGGCCACTCTCAATTCTCTGTAACGCAAAACTTTTATTGAGTACAAGTAATCGGTCTTCACTTGAGTCGTTGCTGAACAGGGCTAGAGTAAGTTCGTCGTTATGCCCATGTGTTTCGTCAAACAATTGAGAATACATACAGCGCACAATAAGTTGATTACCATCAATCAGTGCTTCTAGTTGCTGCTTTAGCCCTGTTTTACTATTAATTAGACATGCATTCAAACCCATTATTGAATTAACAGCCCCATCTACAGCAATTAAATGAAACTCGACCGATTCGGAGCTATTATGCATTCCAATTAAAAGTAGTTTTTCTTTGACCTGATTAACTTTCTCTAGCGCCAAACTCCCTAAATAATGAACAAATTCTGCATCAATACAATCACTTTGTAATTGTTTTAATTTGGTTTGCTGTTCATCAATTGACTGCGACAAAAATAGAGACAATGGTTCTGAAGCAAGCAATTTACCATATGCAGCAACTTCACTATGAAATGTCAACTTCTCATGTTGAAGTACCATACGATTTAAGTCGCTGATTCGAACTTTCGCATTGAAGTTAAAAGCATTGACAAGATTATTTACGTTATCGATACTTTGAGTTACTAATTCATTTTGAGATATTTCACAAGGTAAAAAGTAAACGGTGTTTTTGCTTGACTCTTTGAACAAGAGCCTCATTTTCACATCACGTTTATGTAGATGTGCCTGTTTAAGGAAGGCTATGCCATTAAATACCAAAAACCGATCTTCAACCCAAATAGTATCTATATAAATCAACCTAAATTTCCTTAAATTTATTCAAAAACTCACTTACAGCTTTGTTCCAATTAGAGTTACTTGCACTTCCACCACCGCCATCATTGAGGCATATTGTTTTGACTTTACTTTTTCGAAAATCTGCATTTAGCCACCTCTTATAATTGATTTTCTGTGATATTAAGCGGTTTTCGATGTTTGTTTCGATTGTTTGACCTAAAGAAAGCGAGTAATAGTGGAATAAAAAAGACGCTATTGATATATCTTGACTAGAACGAAATTTACTTCGCATTGTGGCATCAGCTTGCTCATAAAAATCACTCCAAAGTTGCTGTAAAATATCAACCCTTAAAGCGTAAGGTGAATGCTTATGCAATTTTGTCGGGAGAAAACCAAATTTTTCTTGTATTAATTTTTGGCCATTCCTCGCAGCATTCAAGTAGTCTGGTGAACATTGGTCAGCATCCCCATGTACCATCCCATATTCTTCAAAGTTAGCTTTAGTTAGTCCTGAGTGTGTAAAGAAGTCACTTTTTTTAACATAATCAACGAGGAAGAAGTCATCATTGAAGTATAGAAAGTAGTTAGAAAGCCCTTCAATTTTGTGAAGACAACTTTCAATGGCATGAGAATTAAAAGTAGGCAATGATGTCCGCTCAATAATATCTGAATGGCAAACAATAGTTATATGAGGATCGTTTAACATCCACTGTAAAGGTCGACAGTTAGTTACAATATAAATATGGTTTATCCAAGACGCGTATTTTTTCACCGACTGGATAGAATAATAAATTTCATGTCTGTTATAAAAGCGGTCTAATCCCAACGAGTCTAACTTACTCTTTACATTGGAATGCTTATTAAGTTCTGAATTATAAAGCTCACGCCAACTAGAGTCTTCATGATTGACCCAAGTGTACACAGCATCGATAGTCAGCTTATTTATAGGTTGGATCGGTGCCGTAAAAATTATGCTCCCTAAATCAATAGCTTTTCCTTTTTTAAATAAAAGAGAGCCGTAATGACTACTTTTGTATAGCCTCCTCATATGATTATTAACAAACTTTGTTTGGAAATAGTCTCTACTTTCTTGCCAGAGAACTACATTTATAGTCAAACCATTAAAGCTAAACGAATGAATTCCTGCTTTTTTGAGGGTCTTATAAACTTTGTTTAGCTCGCTGATTTGACTCTCCGGGAGGATAGCATCATACAAAGTTAAAAAGTCAAAGATGTGTTTGTCTAATATCGCTAGATATAGAATATCCTCTCCTTTCTCCATCATACTCATCCGATGAACAGGAAAGAAACCCGACATAAAAATAGTTATGCCTTCGGCAGAAAAATTAGAAGGTGGATATGAGCGTTTTGTTAAATACTTGACGCTGTATAACTTGAATAAAAAGGTGCCTGAACGGTACTTTCGAGAAATTTTATTATAAAGATATCGTACTAATGCCACAGCCTAACCCAAAAACAAAAATTTAAATTTTTGAGACATATTCTTTGGAAATCTGTGCTCATCTAAATTGAAATGAAACAATATAGGAAGTTTTTCAAGATCGACTCTCATGTCTTTAGCCCGCGTTTCTACATAACTAAAAAAGCTATCACTACTAGCTTCATTTGGTTGGGCTTTTAAGGTGCTAATTTTGTTTTCAAATAAAAGTTTATTTCTTGCTCTTTCTAGCGGATAAGATTTTTTGTTCTTTTTATGGTGTAAATGGAACAAAATATCCCGACTCAATAATTCAGTGACACAGAGTTTAGCTAAACTAAGACGAAATCCTTTTATAAAAATGGGAGATTTGTATGGTTCGTCAACTGTGCTAGTTAAAGGTTGCAATTTATCGTGGAAATCAGCAACACGCATAAGAAAATCGAAGTCTTCATATCCATGCCCCTCAAATTCCTCGTCAAATCCCCCAACTTTAATAAAAGTATCTTTCAATAAAATTATCGCGGAAGATGGTAAAGCTAAATGTTGTAAATATTTTCTATCTGCATTTAAACAGTGATTAGTCACTTCAGTCCCGTTTTTTCGCAGAGCCTGTGTGCCGTAAGAGGTTAAGTATATACAGGGCAAAATAACAAAAGGGCGCTTTTTTGATTCTACTAACTGTGCTTTAGCCAAAAGCATATTAAAGTCCCCCCAGAGATCTACATCAATCAATGCGATTGTAGAATGTGAGGCGTTCGAAACTCCAATATTTCGCATAGCAGAATTGGGGACTGCTGAAGTAGAAATTTTAGATGAGATTATTTTTGAGTAAGGTTTTAACAATATAATGAAACACTTGTCCCAGAGTGTAGAACGGTTGTTATGAGAAAAAATCAATTCAATACTTTCATTATTTAGAGCTTTAGCCAATAAGAAAGCTTTAGAAATAATGTCAATGGCTCTAAAAGACAAATCAATTGTCACAACAACAGATAACACGATGTTACATCCCCAATACAACCGCAGCACTCACTGCGATCTGGTAAATAATTTGTGTTATATCTTTGCTAAATTGCAGGTACTTAGTATCCACTTTTGGCAGTATGAATATTTCATCACCGCCAACAATCTTAGCGCGTTTAAGTTTGCTGGTATCTTCAGCTAAATACTTTTCAAATTGACCGTTTTTATGCATAACAATCACGTAAGTTGAATCTTCACTTTGGGTGTAACCACCAGCTGAGTTTATATAATCGATTACGCTTGAGTCAGCTTCGTGGGTAATTGCACTTGGAAACACCACTTCACCATGCACTAATACCAGTGATGATTTACTCGGTATGCGGATAATATCACCCTGCTCCAAATGGATATCTTTGAATACGTCTGCATTGGTCAAAATAACTTGACCACGTGGCTCGATATTTTTGGCGCGTTCAACCCATTGTAGAATCAGCTCAGCTTCTTTTGCTCTGAGTGCTGCGGCTTCCGCCGTATCTGAACGTGCGGTTAATACGCTCGATTCAAGCGACTGCAAAGACGACTGCAGCATTTCTTTTTGTCGCGCTTTTACGCTGTTTCTGAATAGTTGAATGCCAGATAAATCAGACAGGTTATTTAGCTCAATTTGGTTAATCAGTTCAGTTAAAGTTGAACCATGTGGCAATACATACTCACGCTCACTTTCGTGTTCACCTTCAACCCTGACACTTATAGAGCGCGCTTTTTGGTCTGAAACAAATACCACCTTGTCACCACTGTACAAAGGTGCCTCGCTCGCTTGACCAATAGCATAATAGTCAACAAACTGTTCTGTGCCTGAGTTACGATAAATACGCACATGTGTCACTGTTGGGTCTGGTTTCACCATTTGTTTTACATATGCCAAATTAGTTTGAGTTTGCTCAAACTCAATTGCGCTGGCTTTAGCGACTAAACCGTCAACTGCTACGTGTTTTTTACGTGGGCTAACAAATATGGTGTCACCGTCGCGTATTTGGTGCGGGGTCATTAAACCTTGGGTTAAAAAGGTATATAAATTAAAAGTTTCAATTGGTTGGCCACTTCTAATTAAGCGAATATCTAAATAACTGCCGGAAGTTGGGTGTATACCTTTGGCTTTGTCTAAAAAGTACAATACTGAATCTGACGATAAACCTGCATACAAACCAGGCTGCATTACATGGCCGGTAACATATACTTTGACCGGTTGGGCACTTTCTAGCGTTGCATATATATGCACATTGCTTTGGAAAACCTGCTTAACGCGGTTTACCACAACTTGATTTAACTGGCTGTTTTTCACCCCACTTACATGCACAGGGCCTACTTTGGGGATAAAAATATTGCCTTGTTTATCAATTTCAAAAATAGCATCCAGGCTAGTGCCGCCCCAAATTTGCACTCGAATTTTATCGCCTATCGCTAATTGATAGTCAGGGTTAAAACCATTAAACGACTGGTTAGCAAAGTCGCCATTAAATAACCAGTCACCATAAACTGGCGCGGATTGTTGTACATTTGCACTTGCTGTAAAAGGTAAAAACAACAGGGCAATAATTATTAAATATTGTTTCATTAGTCTTCTTTATGCTCTTTTACTGTTGCAAGTATCATTACCAATATGCCGTACATCATCGCCAACAACACAGTTAAGGTAACAAACCAATAAATTCGTCTTGGGTATAGAGCTTCATCTGCAATAGTTGCATGCTCTACTACCAATAAATGTTTGAGCTTTTTATGCACCTCGGCACGTGTGGTTTCCAAACCGAGTAGCGCGGCTTTATATACATCGGCTGCAAAATCTATCTGCATTTTTAATTGGCGATATTTAATGTCGAGCTCATTTAATGCTGTGTCTGAGTCACTAATTAACTTAAGTTGCTGCTCGCCAATTTGTGTTTCAATCGCTTTAATTTGATTTTTTAACGTAACCACTTCGGCAGCGGTTGGGTTCATATAACTGAGCAGTGCTTCAAGTTCAGTTTTTTTGCTGATTAATAATGAATTCAATTCAGCAATGCTACCTAATACAGCTGTGCTTTGTTGTTCAGTACTATAAACTTGCTGTTTATTCTGAAACTCGGTCAACTGACCTGTTAAGTCAGATAAATTTTGATGCGAACGATTTAGTTCTTTTTCAACAAAAGCAACTTCTTCAAGTGCAATTTGATGACCGAGCTGATTGATAAAAGTTTCAGCATGCTGAATAATTTCGCTGATTACTTGATAAGAATAATCCGCCTCAAATGTGCGTACTGAAACTGTGATCAATCCAGAAATATCATCAAATTCAACTTGCACTTTATCTAAATAAAATTGGTAAAAGTCTTCAAATGTAGCACCTGTTGCCAAACGGCTAAACCAATCAGCATTTGAGTTGCTAAAATGCGTTCTTAACTGAATATTTGTATCTAGGTGTTTAAGCATATCTTTCGACAAGATATGTTTTTGAATTAGATAAGCATCTTTCGATTGGCCACCATCAATACCAAGCAATGGCAGAGATGCACCAGCAGCTAAGTTTGGTTCGTCAGAGGTTTTAATCACTAAGGTAGCGGTAGACTCATACTGGTCGCTAGCAATCACAAACAAATAGATAGCTAACGCAACCACAGGCACAACTAGCCAAGCAACATAATGGAAGGACAACACCATTTTTGACGATGTATCTGCTCCTTCTTTTGCCAACCTAAAGCCAATAGAGTCTAATAAAAAAGCTTTGGGTGAACGGAATAACTTTTTTAACTTCCGTGCCATCTAAGTACCACTAAATTCAGTTCGAATCATAAAAACGCTCCATTATATCAAGATATCTGCACACTTGTAGTGAAAGTGTCATAATTAGCATTGATATTGCTTAATTCCAGCTTCAACATTGTCAAAAAAGTGTAATTGACGATCTTGCAAAACAATTGCCATATCACATTGTTTACGCAAAGTAGACATATCGTGCGAAACCATAATTACATTGGCATTTTTGCGTTTTTCCGCCATAGATTCTGCACATTTTTTACGAAATGATGCATCACCCACAGAGGTTATTTCATCAATTAAAAACAGCTCAAAATCAAACGCCATACTTAAAGCAAATGCCAAACGTGATTTCATTCCCGACGAATAGGTTTTAATCGGCAACTCAAAATAATCACCAATTTCCGAAAATGCTTGCACGAAATCACAAGTTTTTGCAATTTGCCTATTACCATAAACACGACAAACAAATTCAACATTTTCTCGCCCTGTCATACTACCTTGAAAACCGGAGGCCAAAGCCAACGGCCACGAGATACGCTTATTTGAGCGAATTGTGCCTTTATTGGGAAAGTCGATGCCGCCTAATAACCGCAATAAAGTAGATTTACCCGCACCATTTGGCCCAAGTATAGCTACATCACGTCCTTCGGGAATGGTGAAAGTAACATCACGCAGTACGTACTTTTTCCCCAGTTTAGTTAGGTAATATTTAGTGACCTTATCCAACTCAATCATGTTGCTATCATCCGTGTCCAATGCATACGATATAAGCGCATGGCGATAAACAAACTAACCAAAGCACAGCAGAATAAATACCACAAACTTGCATGGTCTGAAGTGAAGTTTTCAATAAACCCTGCTCTAAACAGCTCAACCGCATGTAAAACTGGATTCCAAATTAGGTAAACATGGTATTTTTCAGGGATCATATCAAGGGTGAAGAATATGCCTGAAATAAACATCATAGGCTTCATTAAAATGCCTAAAAATTTGTCACTTTCTGGGAAAAACTCAATAGCAAATGAGGCAATCATGCCAAAAGAGGTGGCAAAAATAGTTAACAGCACAACTATCATTAAACAATATAAAATATCGTAGATTGCCACTTGATAACCCGCCCACCAAAACAAAGCAAACAAACTGACTGAGGTAAATAAAAAGATCCCTATTTCGAGTATAACGCGCGCACAATAAGTATTTATTGGTTTTACGTAACGGTAGTGGAATAACCCTCGGTTTGCTGAACAAGCACTCTTACATTTAGTAAATAGATTTTGAAAAAGTAAAAAAGGCATAATGCCGGTATAAATAAAAATTGGTGTTTCTACCCCACCAAAACCTTCACGTGCACGCACACCAAAGATCACCGAAAAAATAATAACGTGCGCAATAGGCTCTGCTAATGCCCAAAACACGCCCAACCTATAAGTGCCAAAACGGGTTTTTAGCTCGCGTAAAAAAAGCGCAAAGATTACGTCACGCATCACCTGAAATGGGTTGCGTTGTATTCTGTATTGGGCGGGCTGAAATGACATTTATAAAACTCTGTTAGGTAATCGCTGCGCATTATAACAAACAAGCTCGATTTTACAGTGGGTTTAAATGTTAAAAGATGTACGTCTGACTACATACGTATGCATAGCGATTTTTGCTTCTAAAATGGCTAGACTGAATCATTGACATTTTTTTAACACTTCACACACATAAAGCGGGGTGACCCATGTTCAAACTATCAAAAAGCTGTATAGCCATAAGTTCTGTTTTATTAATGACGATAAGCTTATCAGCCTGTAAAGACACAAGCGTAGATATTGATGTTCCTAAAGAGCCGACGCCAACACCGACTCCAAGTCCTACCCCAACACCAACGCCTAGCCCAACTCCGACGCCAACAAACACTGCACCTGTTATTCATATGCTTGAAAGTTCGGCCGTTGATCAAGATCTAGCGATTGAATTGCAATGGACAATTGCTGATGGTGAGCAAGACAGTTTAACTTGTGAGATAGACAGTGGCGATAACGGCAACCCTATTTCAATATCTGATTGCGTTTATTTTGGTCAAACAACCTTAAGCTATAGTGCGGCGGGCCAATATCAAATAAAACTCAGCATAGATGATGGTGAATTCACCACTGAACAAACGCTTGATGTAACCATTTCAGAACCACAACCACAATTTACCCTAGCGCAAAGTGCTACAGTACCAGCACCGATATATTTACGCGGATTCGAAAACGATTGGGGGATCACCAACCAACTAACTTTACAAGACGGTATTTATGTTATTGAGTTTGATGGTACTTATGCACAACAAGCGGCTAAAGTTGCTAGTGAAGATTGGTCAACTGTTAACTGCGGCGGTTTTGCCCTTACCGCTAATACAAGTCCAATAGACCTCACATGTGGTGGCAACCCGGATAATGGTTCAATAACATTCGAAGAAGATGCCATCTATCGCATTGGTGTGAGTTATCAAGATGATGGTAGTGCACAGATGCAAATGTTGAAAATTGCTCACGCATTGCCGGATGAGTCTGGATTAGGCCAAGCCGGTACTTTAAACATTCATTATTTACATAGCAGCGAAAGTTATTCAGGTTGGGGATTACACATTTGGGGCGATGCGATTGACGCGTCAATCGCGACAGATTGGGCAACACCACGCCCGTATGCCGAACAAAAAGATGACTACGCAGTGTGGCAAGTACCAATTGAAGATACTGACGCAACTTTTAACTTTATAATGCATTTTGGTGATGTAAAAAGTACCGAAAGCGATTTATCACTGGTTGCCTCTAGCTTCGGTAATGAAATTTGGATAGTACAAGACACAGCCACTATTTATAACAACGAAACCGATGCTCGTGCTGCATACGATTCTTTATTACAAAACTTAGGTAACCAATCAGGCAACTTAGATTTATCTGATGTCACAACCACAGATACAAGTTCAGCTGTTAGTGATGCTTGGGTTGATAGTGCACAATTTGCACAAATTTATGTGCGTGCTTACCAAGATTCAGACGGCGACGGTGTCGGTGATATTCAAGGTTTAATCAGCCGTTTAGATTATTTAAAAGATAATGGTATCAACGCCATTTGGTTAATGCCTATGATGGAAAGCTCTGACAATGACCACGGTTATGCGACAACTGACTATCGTAAAATTGAAAGTGACTATGGCTCACTGGACGATTTCAAGAGCTTATTAACCGAAGCTCATAATCGCGATATCGCAATTGTTCTAGATTACGTAATTAATCACTCAAGCAACCAAAACCCTTTGTTTGTTGATGCTATGTCATCAGCTAACAACGACAAACGCGACTGGTATATTATTCAAGCTGACAAACCACTTGGTTGGAATATTTGGGGTGGTGATCCATGGCGTACCAGCCCAGGTGGCGCTTATTACGCTGCATTCGCTGACAGTATGCCAGATTATGATTTAACGAATCCTGAGGTTATCGCCTTTCATCAAAATAATCTCAAATTCTGGTTAAACATGGGTGTAGATGGTTTCCGTTTTGATGCGGTAGGAGTTTTAGTTGAAAACGGTAAAGATGCTTTAGAAGATCAGCCAGAAAACCATGTGATTATGAAAACTATGAAAGACACTATTGAGTCTTACGACAATAGATATATCGTCTGTGAATCACCTTCTGGCTACGCTGCGTTTGCCAACGACAATTCCTGTGGCCGAGCATTTAACTTTGCGGCAGGTCACGCAATTATTGGTATGGCTAAATCTGGTGTTGTATGGGATGAATTGTTAAATGAATTAGCCGCATCTAATACCGACCAAATGCCAATGATTTTAGCTAATCACGATTTCTTTGCGGGCGATCGTGTATGGAATCAACTTTCTGGTAATACTGCTCAATACAAAGTAGCAGCGGCAACTTATTTGTTAGCTTCATCTAATCCATTCACTTATTACGGTGAAGAGATTGGTTTAGCTGCAGCCGATAGCTTATCGGGTGATTGGAGCATTCGTACACCTATGAGTTGGACTGACGATGCTAGCAATGCAGGATTTACTACCGGCACGCCGTTTAGAGCTTTATCTAGCAATCTCGCAAGTAACAATGTTACGGCACAGCTAGCTGACGCTGATTCTCTATTAAACTATTATCGCGATTTGTATCAAGTTAGAAACGACCATGCAGTTATTGCAACTGGCACGCTGAACGTGCAGAGTAGTGGTGGTGACAAGGTACTTAAATTAGTTAGAACGGGTACTGGTACTGAAGCGGTTATTTTAATTAACTATAGTGATGCAGATGAAAGTGTCACTGTGGATGTAAACCACAATGATGCTGTGTATAGCGATAAGTTAAGTAATTTAATTGATGCGAGTTCTAGTTCAAGTGGTGAGTTAACTGTAACTGTACCAGCACAATCTGCCGCTGTGTTTGTTCACACTGTAGCTAACTAGTTGTTGATGTTTTTGCACTATCTGGGTTTTCTAGGTAGTGCAAATTTTCTATCTCAACTCATTATTCCACATAGACCTCAAAATTTCACTTAAACCTCAAAATTTCACTTAAACCTCAAAATTTCACTTAAACCTTAAGCTTTACCGCTGGCAAACTTTCGCAATATAGTCAGAAGATAAATGGGTATAGCTCACAAAAACGCTTCAAGCACATCCTTGTGTCGCTCGCATAAGAGATCCCTATCTTATGAAGTTTTGTTCGCAACACACCATTGACCTTCTTCCGCCTTTATTACGCTGTTCATGCGGTGCCAGCTAAACCTAGAAGCAATTGTGCAAAAACTAGCTTAACCTTACTCCCCCCGAGCCTTAGGCGCTGGGTAATCTGAGCACTTTACCTACTCGAAGCATAATTTTCTAAAAACATCACAACTTTCCTCAAGTCCTGATACTTGATTCATCCATGAAGGTCCTCTCCTGTCGTCTTCCATGACTCCACCTCGTCAAACTGCGAAGCTTCGCTTCGGTTTTGATTCGCCCAGACGTTTGAAGTTTTAGAAAATCAGCATTCGAGTAGGTAAAACTAAGCATCGACAGTGCTGCTCAGATAAAACATTGCGCGCCAAACGAACATTTACGAATTCAAAATAGTTTTACGAAAGTAATTTCAACATATTGCACTATACAAGCAGCAACTAATTGCTGGGGAGAGGTGGTTGAGATGCTTTTTGCAAAACTTCACAAGAGAGGGATATCTTGTGAGAGCGGGTCAGGGATGACCTTGAAGCGTTTTTGCAAAAAGTATCTTAACCTGCTCGACTTTCTCTGCCGCAGTACATGCAGCCACGAAGACCAATAAAGAAATGGATTGTATTAAAACCGAGAAGAATAAAAGGCGACTCGAGAGTCAAATCGCCTATTTAATAACTTTTAAATGACTAACTTTTGCAGATTTCTTCGGCTTGTCTTTCGACTCAGCAGCAGTTTCAACCGGAGCATCATCTGGTTGACTACCATCAATAGTTGTCAACTCAGGTTCCGCAGGCTGAGGTGCAAACTCAGGTTTAGGCTCAGGAGGGAATGGCATGCCTTCACCATTTTCGCGTGCATAAATATACAACACAGCCGAAATAGGTACGCTCACATGCCTAGGTGTGCCACCAAAGCGCGCATTAAACTCAACGCTCTCATCTCCAATAGACAAAGCACCAGTTGCACCAGACGAAATATTTAAGACAATTTGACCGTCTTTAACGTACTCAAATGGCACTTGCACTCCTGGAAACTCAGCGTCTACCAATAAATAAGGAGTACAACCATTGTCTTCAATCCAGTCATGTATCGCCCTTACTAAATAAGGTTTACATGCCGACATGGACGATTGTGTGCCAGTTGGATTCATTATGCGCCTCGCATTTCTCTTTCGTCATCAGTTAAAGAAGCTTGGAAAGATTCGCGCTCAAATACACGATTCATATATTCTTTCACTTCTTTACTGCCTTGACCAATCAACTCAATGCCAAGTTTAGGTAAACGCCATAATAATGGTGCTAATACACAATCAACCAAGCTGAATTCTTCGCTCATAAAATATGGCGTTTCTTGGAAAATAGGCGCAATTGCTAAGATGCTTTCACGTAATTCAGCACGCGCAGCACTTGCTTCTTCAGCAGAACCATTTTCAATTTGTTCAACAAGCTTGTACCAATCGTTTTCGATACGGTGCATCATCAAACGGCTGCTACCACGAGCAACTGGGTATACAGGCATTAATGGTGGATGTGGGAAACGCTCATCCAAATATTCCATAATGATATTAGATTGATACAAAACAAGTTCACGATCTAATAAAGTTGGAATAGTGCCATAAGGATTTAATTCAAATAATTCCTCAGGTTTGTTATTTGGATCAAGTAATTTAATTTCGACACTAATTCCCTTTTCAGCCAACACAATACGAACTTGGTGACTGTGTAATGAAGTTGCATCAGCATAAAGCATCATTACAGAACGTTTATTGGCAGCTACAGCCATGAATATCCTCCAAAGTAACAAACAATTCGGCTAAAAAGCCTACTTCAATGTGATGTTAAACTCACATTACTAGATACGGCAAATGGGGGCTAGGCCCCCATCAAAAAATACTACAATTTTTTTGGTCAGTGCACTAAATTTTAGTGAACATCACGCCAGTATTCTTTCTTCAATAAGTAAATAAATACAAAGAAGACAGCTAAGAATACTAAAACCCAAGTACCAATTTTGTGTGACTCAAGTTTTGAAGGTTCACCAACATATTCTAAAAAGTTAACCAAGTCATGCATTGCTTGGTCAAACTCTTCAGGTGTCATTGAACCTTGAGTTTTTTGCACTAACTTAATACCCGATAAGGTTTTTTCGCCATCAACTTCTGTGTATACATACTCAGCAGTCTGTGTACCTTGTAATGGTTCAAGTACATGTGGCATACCTACATCTTTAAACACAGCATTGTTTACACCAAAAGTTTTGCTTTCATCAATGTAGAAAGATTTCAAATAAGTGTAAATCCAATCAGGGTTACGTAAACGTGCAATCAAAGTTAAATCTGGTGGTTGTTTACCAAACCATTTTGCTGATTCTTTTGCAGGCATAGCGTTAGTCATTTGCTCGCCGACTTTTTGATCGCCAAAAATTAAGTTTTCTTTAACTAGTTCTTCAGGAATACCCAAATCTTGTGCAGAACGATTATATCTATGGAACTGCATTTGGTGACAACCCAAACAATAGTTAGTGAACAAAGCCGCACCACGTTGTAATGACGCTTTGTCTTCTAAATCAATTTTTGCTTTTTCTAACGGATGTGAATAACCACCACCTGCAGCGATAGCTAAACTCGGAATTAAAGCAACTAAAGCAATTAATAATTTCTTCATTTCGATATTCTCGCTGGTAATGGTTTAGTTTTTTCGTTTTTACTGTACAACCACAAGAAGCCAAAGAAGCCAAAATAAAGCAAGGTGCTAATTTGTGACATCAAAGTAAAAGTAGGTGTAGCTGGTTTTAAACCTAACCAACCTAATAATACGAATACAATTGCAAACACTGTAAGGTTCAACTTGTGTAAACCACTACGGTATTTAATTGAACGCACTTTACATCTGTCTAGCCAAGGTAAAGCAGCTAACATTGCAATTGCACCAAACATAGCTAGTACACCTGCTAGTTTGTCAGGTACCGCACGTAAAATTGCATAGAAAGGTGTGAAATACCAAACCGGTGCAATATGCTCAGGTGTTTTTAATGGGTTTGCAGGTTCAAAGTTAGGTGGCTCAATAAATAAACCGCCCATTTCTGGGTTGAAGAAAATAACATAAGCACAAGCCGCACAGAACACTGTGAATGCTACTAAGTCTTTTAACACTATGTGTGGGAAGAAAGGTACAACGTCATCAATAATGTCGTATTTACCTGTGTAGTACTCATGAATGTTGTATTTAGTTTTTTCTTCTTCTTTCAAAGAACCTTTCGGATGTTTAATGTTGATACCTTGAGGATTGTTAGAACCAACCTCATGCAATGCAACTATGTGTAAGAACACTAAAATAACAATGACTAATGGCAATGCGATAACGTGCAATGCGAAGAAACGATTTAGCGTTGCACCCGAAATAACATAGTCACCACGGATCCATAAAGTTAAGTCATCACCAATTACAGGAATTGCACCAAATAGTGAAATAATTACCTGTGCACCCCAGTATGACATTTGCCCCCAAGGTAATAAGTAACCCATGAAAGCTTCAGCCATAAGCGCTAAGTAGATGAACATACCGAATAACCACAATAATTCACGTGGTTTTTGGTAAGAACCATACATCATGCCGCGGAACATGTGTAAATACACAACTACGAAGAAGGCTGACGCGCCAGTAGAGTGCATATAACGCAATACCCAACCATAGTCGACATCACGCATAATATATTCAACAGATGCGAATGCACCTTCTGCACTTGGTACATAGTTCATGGTTAACCAGATACCTGTAACGATTTGGTTAACTAACACAACTGTTGCGATAAAACCGAAAACATACCAGAAGTTCATGTTTTTCGGTGCTGGGTATTGTAATGCGTGCATGTTTGCGACACGCATCATTGGAATGCGATATTCAATCCAATCGAGTAAATTTTTCCACATGATTATGCAGCTCCCGAGTCGTCACCAACAAGAATTGTATTCTCGTCTAAGTACTTATGAGGTGGAATAACCAAGTTTAACGGCGCTGGTACACTTTGGAATACACGGCCAGCCATATCAAACTTAGAACCATGACAAGGACAGAAGAAGCCCGATGGTACACCTTCAACTTGAGCAGCAAAACTGTCAGCCAAGTATTGAGGTGAACAACCTAAATGAGTACAAATACCAACAGCAACAAAAAACTCAGGCTTGATTGAGCGATGTTGATTTGTTGCGTACGTAGGTTGTTGTTCGTTTTCTGATGCAGCATCACGTAATTGACCTTCATGTTTAGCAAGTTGCGCTAACATTTCATCAGTACGTTTAACCACCCACACAGGTTTACCACGCCACTCTACTCTTAACATTTGACCAGGTTGGAGTTTGCTCACGTTCACTTCTACCGGTGCACCCGCCGCTTTGGCTTTTGCACTCGGATTCCAAGACGCGATGAAAGGCACAGCTGCTCCGACAGCACCCACCCCACCAACAACCGAAGTTGCGACGGTTAAGAAGCGACGGCGACCGTTATCAACAGGCGCATTACTCATTCAATCTTCTCCGAGACTAGATTTAAAAAATTGACTGTCCTAGCATAGTACTTGGCTGAAAAAACAGCAAAAATCACCCACTGCTAGGGGCAGAAATAAAATAATGCGAATGATATAAAAAAAACCGTATAACTGACAAGGAAATCACGGAAAAAGCACCAAAATAACCCAGATATTTTGTGATTTATTTGTTTGTGATCAATTAGGCTTAAATTATCAACACATTCGCAGCTTGTTCGCTGGACAAAAACAACACATTTTGTCGCAAATTTTGCTTATAAAAAAACCCGGACAAGCCGGGTTTTTGCAAAAGTTGGTATACCAAACGAATTAACGTTTTGAGAATTGTGGACGCTTACGCGCTTTCTTAAGACCAACTTTCTTACGTTCAACACGACGCGCATCACGGGTAACAAAACCAGCTTTGCGTAACGCAGGACGTAATGATTCATCAAATTCCATTAATGCACGAGTGATACCGTGACGGATAGCACCAGCTTGACCAGTGTTACCACCGCCAACTACTGTTACGTACAAATCGAATTTTTCAGTCAATTCAACTAATTCTAAAGGTTGACGAACAACCATACGTGAAGTTTCACGACCGAAGTATTCTTCGATAGAACGTTTGTTGATTGTGATGTTACCTGTACCTGGTCTTAAAAATACACGAGCTGTTGAGCTCTTACGACGACCAGTACCATAGTATTGAGAGTCTGCCATAGTAATGTCTCCGAATTAGATGTCCAAAGTTTGCGGTTGTTGCGCTTGATGGTTGTGCTCAGCACCTGCGTATACTTTAAGTTTACGCGCCATTGCACGGCCTAATGGACCTTTCGGAAGCATGCCTTTAACAGCGCTTTCGATGATCATTTCTGGTTTTTTCTCAATTAACTTATCAAAAGTAATTGATTTTAATCCACCTGGGAAACCAGAGTGTGAGTAATACACTTTGTCACTACGCTTAGCACCAGTTACCGCTACTTTTTCAGCATTGATAACAACGATGTAATCACCAGTATCTACGTGAGGAGTATATTCTGGTTTATGTTTACCGCGTAAACGACGCGCGATCTCAGTAGCTATACGACCTAAAGTTTTACCGTCAGCGTCAACTACAAACCAGTCGCGCTTTACAGATTCAGGCTTTGCAGAGAAAGTTTTCATTTCGAATTTGACCTAAATACAAAAAAAATTCCACATTTTTGAGGCAGTATGCCTCCCCTAGTTTATGTCAAAAACCCCTTCGAGAATTTGAACAAAGGCCCTCTTTCATGCCTTACCGGGTTTGGGAGGCGCGCATTATATAGGACGGTTAAAAAAAGATCACCTATTAATTCAAATTTGTTTACGCCAAATGAGGTTTAGCCAAAAATTCGGTTGATTGCATTTCTTGTAAACGGCTTAAACAGCGTTTAAATTCAAAACTCAATAAACCTTCTGTGTATAACTGTTCCATTGGCACTTCTGCTGCAATTATCAGTTTAACGTTGCGCTCATAAAACTCATCAACTAACGCAATAAAACGTCGCGCAATATCATCTGTGCCATTGCCCATTTGTTCAACATCACTTAACAGTACAGTATGAAAACATTGGCTCAGTTCAATATAATCGTTTTGACTGCGTGGCCCATCGCATATAGCTCTAAAATCAAACCAAACTAAATCTTGTGCCATTTTACGTACTGCAATTTTGCGCTTTTCAATTTCAATAAAACTGTCGGTTGTAATGTCGCCAATCGCCATTTTGCTGAAATAACTATCTAAATTCGCCATAGCCGGGCCATCACACGGGGAATGATAAATTTCGGCTTGCGTAAGCGTACGCAATCTATAATCCACACCACTATCAACATTAAGCACTTGGCAGTTTTTTTCAATTAAATCAATTGCTGGTAAAAACCTTTGTCTTTGCAAACCATTACGGTAAAGACCTTTGGGTTCGATATTTGATGTAGCGACCAGCACCACGCCATGTTGAAACAAAGCTTGAATTAAACCAGCTAAAATCATCGCATCGGTAATATCCGAGACAAAAAATTCGTCAAAACAAATTACTTTTGCTTCTTTGGCAAGCTTGTCTGCAACTGTAATTAAAGGATCTGACTGTCCGCCCAATAGTTTGAGTTCATTGTGCACTCTGTGCATAAAACGGTGAAAATGCACACGCATTTTTTGTTCTGTTGGTAAACCATGATAAAACAAGTCCATCATATAGGTTTTACCACGGCCAACGCCGCCCCAAAAATAAAGCCCTTGTGGAACTTGATTTTTCGGCTTGCGAAACAGATATTTAAGGGAAGCCTGCCAAGACTGGTTTGGAGTTAAATATTCCACCACTTGATGATGCAGTGTATCTAAATACTTGATTGCGTTTGCTTGCGCGTCATCCGGCAGCAATTTTCCAGAAGCTAAATCTTGTTGGTATTGTAAAAACGGGCTAGTCATAACAGGCAAAACACAAGTATATTTAACGATAAAGTGCTAATGCTAATATTTTTTTTGAGGTAATTCACCATGAGTTGGTTAATAGACATTATAATTTTCGCTGCTGGTTTAATCACTGGATTATTGGCGGTGCGTTTTTTCCCACAAGTATCCGGCAAACATCATAAGTTGTCTGAAGAGCTAGCACAGCATGTCAAAGCGCAAGAGTCATTTAAGCAAGATGTTGATACATACTTGGCCTCTGTCAACCAAGCTATGCAGCAAATAGCCCAGCAAGCAAACCAAGCGGCTGCTGAGTCGCAACAACAGTTTGCAAAATTAGCCGCAACGCAAAAAGAACATAAAGAATTTGTGCCATTTTTTGGTGATGACACTGCCGCCATGATCGCACAAAGCCAAGCAGAAGAAAGCGCGAAGAAAAACCGCGTCGACAGCAAAACTGACTCTATGCCGCTAGACTATTCAGAAAATAAAATGGGCTGGTTTAGCGAGCAAAACCAAAAGTAAACTGAACTTTTTTTCATAACCCATAGTCTTTAATGCAACTACAAGTCATATTTTGCGGCGAATATCGCGCACTTTATGGCCAGTTAGTTATTTAGATTTTAGGAGAATTGAAGTTGAAAGCTAACTACACTAATTTGTTTAAAGTTTCGGTATTAACAGCTAGTTTGGCATTAGCACCTGTTGTTGCTCATGCGGCATTACCTTGGTTTGGCAATAGCGACAAACAAGAAATGCCGACATTAGCCCCTATGTTAGAAAAAGCGACTCCCGCTGTTGTTAATATTTCCGCCACCGGCATGAAAAAAGACGCCCAGCGTGTGCCTGATGTATTTAGATACTTTTTTGGCCCAAATGCTCCACGCCAACATACTCAAGAGAAACCTTTTCAAACCGCAGGATCGGGCGTAATCATTGATGCGAAAAAAGGTTACGTGGTGACGAATCATCATGTAATTGCCGATACCGACAAAATTTTAGTCACACTCAAAGATGGTCGCCAATTTGAAGCGAAAAAAATCGGCTCGGATTCTGAAAGTGACGTCGCTCTTTTGCAAATTGACGCAGATAATTTAACCGATATACCACTGGCTAACTCGGACAAATTGCGTGTAGGTGACTTTGCTATCGCCATTGGTAACCCTTTTGCTATAGGTCAAACCGTGACTTCAGGTATTGTTTCTGCACTAGGTCGCAGTGGTTTAGGCATTGAAGGTTATGAAAACTTTATTCAAACCGATGCAGCGATTAATAGCGGTAACTCTGGTGGCGCTTTAGTTAACTTTAACGGCGAGTTAATTGGTATTAATACCGCTATTCTTGGACCTAACGGCGGCAACGTGGGTATTGGTTTCGCCATTCCAAGCAATATGATGAAAAATCTAGTGGATCAAATTGTTGAATTTGGTGAAGTGCGCCGAGGTGTGCTAGGTATTTCTGGTGAAAATATAGACGCAGGTATGGCCAAAGCTTTTGCTCTGCCAACCACCCAAGGGGCAATTGTTCGCCAAGTATTTGAAGGCACAGCAGCGGAAGAAGCCGGCATTAAACCAGGTGATGCAATTGTTAGTATAAATGGACGTAAAATTCAAACCTTCTTTGAACTCAGAGCGAAAATAGGCACTATGGGTGCTGGAAACACCGCAGTGTTAGGTATTATTCGCGACGGCAAAGAAATGGACATCAAAGTTAAACTGAAAGAAGCCGAGGGCGGCAATGTCGCAGCAGAGACTATGCACCCAGCATTAGATGGCTCAGATTTAGGCAATGGTAAAACTAAATCAGGCGAAGCTGGTGTGGTAGTTAACTCGGTTGAAGATAGATCAATCGCCGCTCGTTTAGGTTTAGAAGAAGGTGATGTGATTATTGGGGTAAACCGTGAGCGTGTAAGCAATATCGCCCAGTTGCGCGATAAGTTAGACGAGCACAAAAACGGTATTATTGCCTTGAATGTAATGCGCGGAAATACTCAGCTATATCTAGTTATCCGCTAAGCTTATTCTTAACCCAAATATAGCCAAGCTACTGGGTATATTATTTCGAAAAGTGGTAGGTGTTTGTCATCTATCACTTTTTTGTTTTTTAACTGGGCGGCTTTTAATATACTTAAACTTTAGTCAGTCTAATAATTAATACTCAATCAAAACGAACCTTATGAAATTTAAGATTTTTCAGCAGTTACAATTTATTATTAATACCTTGGCGATAGCTGTTGTTCTTACGCTCATATTGTTCGCGGCTTTTCCTGAATTTAGGCAAAACAACTTAATTTGGCAGAGTATTTTTAACGAGCCTACGACTAAACGAAAACCCATTTCGTTTGCCCAAGCTGTAGCGCGTGCAGCACCAGCGGTTGTAAACATTTATACCCAAGGGTTTGAACGTGACGAACGTTTTTACAATAGTAAACGCGCTATTCGTACGCTCGGCTCAGGCGTTATTGTTTCAGAAAAAGGCTTTATTTTAACCGCTGAACATGTAGTTAAAAATGCCGACCAAATCTTGGTTGCGCTACAAGACGGGCGTCAGTTTGAAGCACAATTAATAGGTAGTGATCCTTATACCGATTTAGCTGTACTTTGGGTACAAAGTGAAAACTTACCAGTTGCGCCGATTGATCCTAACCTCACTTCACAACCAGGTGATTTAGTTTTAGCTATAGGTAATCCATATAACCTAGGTCAAACCATTACCCAAGGCATAGTCAGTGCAACGGGCCGTGCGGGTTTAAGCTCTAATTATGCCGACTTTATTCAAATGGATGCAGCCATTAATGATGGTAATTCAGGTGGCGCGTTAGTCGACAGTGATGGTTATTTAGTTGGCATTAACTCTTTCAACTATGCGTCAGCACGCCGCGATAACCAAGCGCAGGGGATATTTTTTGCAGTCCCTGCAAGATTAGCCTTAACTGTTTTAAGAAAAATTGCCACTGATGGTCGTGTGGTACGTGGATATTTAGGTTTATCCGGCAAAGAAACTTATATTCAAACCAGTGATGATTTAGTTACGCCAGTCGGCATTATTGTCACTATGGTTGAACCTGCAGGACCTGCAGCGCTAGCTGGCATTCAGCCGAACGATATTATTATAGAGATCAACCAACAAAAGATTGTCAGCCGTGCACAAGCGTTAGATTTAATCGCAGAAACGCGCCCAGGTACAGAATTGCCAGTAACAGTGATCCGCAAAGGGGTTAAATTGCAAATCACTGTCACTATAATGGAATTACCCAGACACTCGCTGAACTTTAGCTCCTAAATTATTCAGCTTAAGTTCGAGTGATTCGTAACCTCTGTCTAGATGGTAGATGCGGTTTACTGTAGTTTCATCATTAGCAAATAAACCCGCGATAACCAAACAAGCCGATGCACGTAAATCAGTCGCCATCACCTCGGCTCCTGATAAAGTTTCAACACCACGAACAATCGCAGTATTGCTTTCTAACTCTATATCTGCGCCCATACGATGTAATTCAGGTACATGCATAAAACGATTTTCAAAAATGGTCTCATGAATAGTGCCTGTACCTTGAGCGACACAATTGAGTACAGTAAATTGTGCTTGCATATCGGTTGGGAAAGCAGGATGTGGTGCGGTTTTAATGTTTACAGCTTTTAGCTGACGACCTGTCATATCTAAAGTAATGCTGTCTTTAGTTGTGGTAATTTGTGCACCGGCTTCTTTTAGCTTAGTGATAACAGCTTCTAACAACTTAGCACAAGTATGTGTACAGGTAACTTTTCCACCAGTAACAGCGGCAGCCACTAAAAAAGTGCCGGTTTCAATTCTGTCTGGCAAAATGGCGTGTTTACTTGCAATTAAAGTCGACACACCTTCAATAGTAATAGTATCAGTGCCGGCACCATAAACTTTTGCGCCCATAGCATTTAAACAATTGGCTAAATCAACCACTTCAGGCTCACGAGCGGCGTTTTCAAGTACAGTCGTACCTTCAGCTAACACAGCTGCCATCATTAAATTCTCTGTGCCAGTTACGGTTACCGTATCAAAGAAAATGTTCGCACCTTGTAACTTTTTACCATGAGTGTCTGCAACTATATAACCGTGTTCCACTTTTACTTCAGCACCCATTTGCTGCAGGCCGCTAATATGTAAATTAACTGGGCGAGCGCCAATTGCACAACCACCAGGCAAAGAAACTTTTGCATGACCACAACGCGCAACTAACGGGCCTAAAGCCATAATAGACGCACGCATGGTTCTAACCAATTCGTACGGCGCTGTAGTTGAGCTTATGTCACTAGCATCAAATAAATAACCGTCAGCCAATTTCTCGGCTTTAATCCCTAGTTCAGCCAACAAACTTAATGTCGTTTTAATATCTTTCAGCTGCGGCACATTGGTCAAAGTAACCGGGTTAGGGTTAAGAATAGTCGCAAATAAAATTGGCAAGGCCGCATTTTTTGCACCTGATATACGCACTTCACCTTGCAGTGGTGAACCACCTTGAATTACAAATTTATCCATACGGATTAAGGCTCCAACTACAACTTAAAAATTGAGCTTTTTATGTTTTTGCCACTCGTCAGCGGTAAAGGCTTTGATTTTTACTGCATGAACAGTGCCATCTGCAATCATGTCATTTAACGGTTGGTAGACCATTTGCTGACGTTTAACCGGACGTAAACCTTCGAACACAGCAGAAACAATAATTATATTCAGATAATAATTGTCTTCATGTTCAACGATTAATTCTTCATGCTCAATTGCATCACCAACTAATTGTTTAATTTGTTCTAAATTCATTCTGTTATTCCTACTATTTCAGCAACATCATACAGCTCAGCTAACTTGCGTAAATTTTCGCCATAATGAATAAAATTCGTTTGTATCTGCTTGCTGGCAAAGTGTTGTTTTAGCTTAATTAAATAAGCTAAACCAGCAGTGTCAATTCTGCCAACCTCAGCTAAAGAGATATCTATCACACAACCTTTATCACAAGGTGCTTGTGGAATAATTGACAGGTCATTTTCTCGGGTTAAATCACCGTCTAACTGCCAAAATTGATGATTCAGCTGTTTTTCTGCCAATTTAATCATGATTGAGGATCACTTGAATCAGATTTAAATGTCAGCTTTTGCTCAGCTTTATCTTTTAAATCTTTAATAATACCTGTTATGCCAAGTCTAGGCATAGCAGCACCAATTTCTTTACGCTTAGTACTCAGCACCGAAATACCTTCGGCTTCCATATCAAAAGCGCGCCACTGGTTATTGCGATATATAAGTTTAAAAGTAACGTCTATATCAGGACGGCCAGGCTCAACAATTTTACTGCGCACTACGGCTATTTTGTCTTCTTCACCCGTCATAGTTGGCTGCACCACTATGTCCTGAGTTTCACGGTATTGAGTGAACAACTGTGCATAAATTGTCACTATATAGTCAGAGAAGGCATCAACAAACGCTTTTCTATCGTCCGCTTTAACATCACGCACATATTTACCTAATACTTTAAAAGCGGCATATTCGTGGTCGATATAAGGTAATAATTCTTCACGAATAATTTGTTTTAATAGTTCAGGATTTTGTTTAACCTCAGACCAACTTGCTTTAAAGCGCTTAAATGCAGATTGAGTTACTTTTTCAAATAACTCTCTTGGGTCTTGAATATCAGCATATTGCGCCTGCTCAGCCGCATAAACAGCAGTTGAAGTAAATGTAGGCACTAAACAAGCGCAAGCTAACACAATCGCGCTGACTAACTTTTTCATATTCACCACCTCTAGTCATCACCATTTTGACTAAATAAAAACTGACCAATCAATTCTTCAAGTACCAAAGCCGATTTTGTATCTTGAATGTAAGCACCTTCACCTAGAGTCTCAATGCCATCCATCATAAAACCTGGCTCTAAACCTAAATACTGCTCACCTAATAAACCTGCGGTCAAAATACTGATAGAGCTGGTTTCAGGAAAGTCTTTGTAATCTTTAGAAATATCCATTGATACCACAGCCATAAAAGACTGAGTATCTAGATTAATTTCAGCGACACGACCAACAACAACCCCACCTACTTTGATTGGTGAACGAACTTTCAAACCACCAATATTATCGAATTTAGCGTATAAACGATAAGTTTCACCGTTTGATAAACTCCCTGTGTTTGCAACACTGAGTGCTAAAAATAAAAACGCAGCAATACCTGCAGCGATAAAAGCACCAACTAACACTTCAACTTTACGGTTGCTCATTTATTATTCCCCGAACATTAACGCTGTTAATACAAAATCTAATCCAAGTACAGCAAGTGAACTATGCACCACTGTTTGTGTTGTCGCTTTACTGATACCTTCAGATGTAGGTATACAGTCGTAACCTCTGAATATCGCAATCCAAGTTACCACCAAAGCAAAAGCAAAACTTTTTATCACACCATTCATTACATCGTCTTGTAAATCGACCGCGGCTTGCATAACACTCCAGAAATTACCGCTATCAACCCCTAGCCATTCTACACCTACTAAGTGCCCACCAATAATACCGACTGAGCTGAATAACAAAGCTAATAGCGGCATACTTATCATGCCAGCCCAAAATCTTGGTGCGATAACTCGACGAAGTGGATCAACAGCCATAAGTTCTAAACTAGATAACTGTTCAGTCGCTTTCATTAAACCAATTTCGGCAGTAAGTGCAGAGCCAGCTCGACCAGCAAATAATAAAGCTGTCACTACAGGGCCTAACTCGCGTAATAACGACAAAGCCACCATAGGGCCTAAACTATTTTCTGCGCCATAACCGACTAAAATAGTATACCCCTGCAAACCCAAGACCATGCCAATAAACAATCCACTGACCAAAATAATCGCCAGTGACTGAACACCAACTACTTGTAATTGTTTTAGCAATAAAGGGCTATTTTTTTTCAGATCTGGCGCTGCCCATAAGGCATTAAATAACATTAAACCCGCTCGGCCTGTGGTCGCAGTCGCCGAAATAGTATCTCGGCCTAGTTTGGCTAATGCATCAACTATCATGCTTTAAATACCTCAGCTAATTGAGCATCAAATGTTTGCGCAGGATAATGAAACGGCACTGGGCCATCTGACTCACCAGCCATAAATTGATGAATTAATGGAGACTCTGACTTACGCAACTGCTGTGGTGTTCCCTGACCTATCACTTTTTTATTCGCCATAATGTAAGCATAATCCGCTATGCTCATAACTTCGTTGATATCGTGTGATACCACAATAGATGTTAATCCAAGCGCATCATTTAACGAGCGGATCAAACGAATTAATACGCCCATAGAAATGGGATCTTGGCCAGCAAAAGGCTCATCATACATAACTAACTGCGGGTCAAGTGCTATCGCTCTAGCTAGTGCAGCTCGGCGAGCCATACCACCGGATAATTCGGTCGGCATTAAATCAGCGGCACCACGCAAACCCACAGAGTTGAGTTTCATTAACACCATAGTGCGAATGATATCCTCAGGTAATGAACAGTGTTCGCGTATTGGAAAAGCAACATTATCGAATACTGACATTTCGGTAAATAAAGCGCCACTTTGAAACAACATGCTCATTTTTTTACGTGCAGCATACAATTGCTGACGATTAAGTTTATTGATGACTGCACCATCAAAATTTATGCTGCCTTTTTCTGGTTTAATCTGCCCGGCAATTAAACGCAATAAAGTGGTTTTACCTATACCACTGGGTCCCATAATCGCTATGACTTTGCCGCGAGGAATATCTAAGCTGATGTCATCATAAATAACCCGCTCACCTCGACTAAAAGTCACATTTTTAAGTTGTACTATATTATCGTTGGACATTAAATTTCCCTGATTTATCTGCCTAAAGCAGAGCTGCGGCGTATTCTAGCAAATATACTTAAATGAAAAACCAAAAATGTCACATTCCGCATACTGCATCCAAATTTTTGACTAACTACCAAGTAAACTTAAACACATCATGCATATTCAACTAATTTGAGTATAATGGCCGCATAGCATTCAAATTAAAGGTCTTTATGCTCGAAAATGTCATTATATTGCTCGTTAGTTTAGCCGCACTAATGTGGAGTGCCGACAAATTTGTCTACGGTGCAGCTGCTTTAGCACGCAATTTAGGTTTATCACCACTCATCATAGGACTAACAATTGTAGCTATGGGTTCCTCCGCACCTGAAATGATGGTGGCCGCAAGCGCATCTTTAGCAGACAAAGCCGATACCGCGATTGGTAATGTAATTGGTTCAAATATTACCAATATCACTTTAGTATTGGGTGTTACCGCCTTATTAAAACCTATGTTAGTGGGCTCAGTTACCGTACGACGAGAGCTACCTTTTATTTTAGTCACCTCTCTTGTTGCCGTTTATTGTATCTATGACCTGCAATTTACCCGTACCGAAGGCATTGTATTAGCTATATTGTTTTTTATCACAATTGGCTATCTTGCCTATGCATCTATTCATAAAACACCTGAAGAAGCAGCCAACCCAGATTTGTATGAAGATGAAGTCAGTGACGATGTACCAGAAGGTGTGCCAATTCACATGGCGGTTTTCTGGTTAGCGCTAGGTTTAACCATTCTGTTATTAAGTTCAGATTTTCTCGTTGATTCTGCGGTATTTATCGCAAAAGAATTTGGCATCAGCGACTTAGTGATTGGTTTGACCATAATAGCAATTGGTACATCTCTGCCTGAGCTAGCAGCATCCATTGCTGGTGTCATTAAAGGCGAAGATGATCTTGCATTAGGCAATATTGTTGGTTCAAACATCTTCAACGCATTAGCCGTATTGTGTATTCCAGCTATTATTGCACCTGGTGCGGTTGACCCAGCGGCTGTCACACGCGACTCGTTAATCATGATTGGCGTGACTGTATTACTGATACTAATGGCGGTTGGTTTAGGCAAAGGCCCGCGCAGTATAAACCGTGTGGAAGGCGGTGTGTTATTAGCATGTTTTATTGCATATCAGTATTTACTATTTGGCATGGCAAACGGGTAAGAGTTGAATGAATGCATTTGTAAACAGTGCGAAAAGAGTCATTGAAATTGAACAACAAGCTCTAGCACAGCTCAATAGTGACTTAGACGAAAACTTTGCATTAGCCTGTGAAACATTACTTAATTGCAGTGGCAAAATTGTCGTTACCGGTATAGGTAAATCAGGTCATGTTGGGCGAAAGATTGCAGCAACCCTAGCCAGCACAGGTTCGCCAGCATTTTTTGTTCACCCTGCTGAAGCCAGCCATGGCGATTTAGGCATGATCAGCAAACAAGATGTTGTGCTTGCACTATCTAATTCAGGCGAAAGCCAAGAATTAGTCACTATTTTACCCGTGATAAAACGCATAGGCGCTAAATTAATTTCCGTCACGGCCAACGCAAGTTCAAGCCTTGCACACTATTCAGACGTGCATATTTTGGTAAAAGTAAACCAAGAAGCTTGTCCACTTGGCCTAGCACCAACCGCAAGCACAACTGCCGCTTTAGTTATGGGTGATGCCTTGGCTGTCGCCTTGTTGGAAGCGCGCAAATTTACCGCAGAAGACTTTGCCGTTTCTCATCCACTTGGGAGTTTAGGTCGAAAACTCTTATTGCGTGTTGAAGCCTTAATGCATGCAGACGATCAACTGCCGATAGTCGCTGAAGATGTCACTATTGCCGAAGCTTTATTTGAAGTTTCACAAAAAAGTTTAGGTTTTGTCGCTATTATCAATCAAGCAGGTCAATTAAGCGGCATATATACAGATGGTGATTTACGCCGAACTTTAGATAAACGCATCGACATTCACAGCACTCAAATTAGTCAGGTGATGACCAAACATGCGGTTACAGTTACACCAAGTATGTTAGCAGCCGAAGCGCTGAAGTTAATGGAAGACAAAAAAATTAACGGTTTTGTTGTGGTTGATGACAATAACCGTCCAATCGGCGCAATAAACCTACATGACTTACTCAAAGCTAAGGTACTTTAATGTTATTTAACTCTATCTATGGACCAATCAAACAAGATATCGCTGACAAGTTTCAACAAACTAAACTGTTTATTTGCGATATTGACGGTGTATTTTCAGATGGCCATATTTATTTGGGCAATCAAGGTGAAGAGTTAAAAGCATTTCATACCCGCGATGGTTTTGGCATTAAAGCTATAATCAATGCAGGCATTCAAGTTGCCGTGATCACAGGGCGAAAATCTCAGATAGTTGAAAAGCGTATGAGCTCGTTAGGTATCCAGCACATTTATCAAGGACAAGAAGATAAACTTGCAGCCTATGCTATATTGAGTTAAAAAACAAGCTGGGTATCACAGATGAACAAATTGCATATATTGGTGATGACGTGCCTGATTTAACTGTGATGCAGCAAGTTGGTTTAGCAATCGCAGTGAACGATGCGCACCCAATTATTCAACAAATTTGCCATTATCAAACGCATGTCCGTGGTGGTTTTGGCGCTGTGCGTGAATCTTGCGATATTTTCTTACAAACGCGCGGCGTATTAGAGCAAGCGCAAGGTATGAGTGTATGAAGCGACTGCTGCTGTCAGTTTTAATTATAGTTGCGATCAGCCAATACTTTTGGCTGCAATGGAGTTCGCAACCACAAGAAATAGCAGCATTTGATCGTGTCGCATTACCCGATTACCAAATAACCGCATTAAATAGAACAGAATACGACCAAAGTGGTCAAATTCACAGCAAACTCAATGCACGTTCATTAGAACATTATCAAGAACTTGAATTTACCTATTTTCAGAATCCAAGATATATTTTATATTCGAGCGACCAGCAGCAGCACTGGATCATCAGTGCCAACGACAGTGTAATATACGACAATCGCCAACTAGAACTTGAAGGCAATGTTGCAGTTATGGCTAACAAACCAGACGATTGGTTTGATACACTGTATGTAAATAGGCTCAACATGGATTTAACCGCACAAACCATATCAACCAGTGCAAAAGTGACTGGTGTCGCCAACAAAATGACCTTTAGTGGCCAAGGTTTACGTGGAAATTTAAAAACCCAAGAGTTTGAACTCGTGGAGCAAGTACGGGCAGAATACTTTGTTAAACAATAAAATCATCACACTTTTTATCGGTAGTCTTATCTGTGCACCAAGTATTGCGCTAGAAGCAGACTTTAGCCAAAACATAGTCATAGATGCGAAAAAGCAACAGCTCGAAATAAAAACCAATACCTTAAGTTTTTCTGGCGACGTAGAAGTAAAACAGGGTTCGTTGCGTATGAAAGCAGATAGATTAGAAGTCATCAAAGCGGATGAAGACGACCCTGAAAGCCAAGACATTTTGCGAGCTATAGGTTTACCGGCTAGCTATAAACAAGTGTTAGACAGTGGTGAAACTCTGATAGCAACAGCGAAAAATATTCAATACAAAGTAAAAGACCGTATTTTAACCTTGTCTGGCAATGCCAATATCTCACAGCAAAATAGCCAGGTCAGTGGTGATGTTATCGAATATGACTTAGTCGCACAAAAACTTGTCGCTTCCGGCAATAATCAAAAAGGGCAAAAAGTCCGTACTGTGTTAACACCAAAAAGTGGTGACAATTAATGCCGAAGTTAATCGCAACCAACTTAGCTAAAGCCTATAAAAAACGCCAAGTGGTTAAAAATGTTTCTCTGCAGGTTGAATCCGGCAGCATAGTTGGTTTATTGGGGCCAAACGGCGCTGGTAAAACCACTACCTTCTACATGATAGTCGGATTAGTGGAAAATGACGCTGGGCAAATTCTATTAGACGACAAAGACATGACCTACTTTCCAATGCACGAAAGAGCCCGTGCAGGTGTTGGTTATTTACCACAAGAATCGTCTATATTTAGAAAGTTAACGGTCACACAAAATATTTATTCTATTTTAGAAATGCGACCTGAGCTTACCAAAAGCGAAAAACAAGCTAAACTTGAAGAGCTACTTGAAGAATTTCATATCACCCACATAAGAGATAGTCAGGGCATGGCATTATCCGGTGGTGAAAGAAGACGGGTAGAAATCGCCAGAGCGCTAGCGGCCGATCCAAAATTTATCTTATTGGACGAGCCATTTGCCGGGGTAGATCCTATATCCGTTATTGATATAAAAAGAATTATCACCCATCTTAGAGATAGGGGTTTAGGTGTACTAATAACAGACCATAATGTGCGTGAAACGCTCGATGTTTGTGAAAAAGCCTATATCGTTAGCCAAGGACAGTTAATTGCCTCTGGTGCACCCAACGATGTGCTGAATAACAAACAAGTACGTAACGTGTATTTAGGTGAACAATTTAAACTATAACGAATCGTCTAATTAATGAAACAAACTATTCAGTTAAAATTTGGTCAGCATTTAACTATGACCCCGCAGTTGCAACAAGCTATTCGATTGTTGCAATTGTCATCGCTTGATCTTCAGCAAGAGATCCAAGAAGCGCTTGATAGCAACCCTTTGTTGGAATCTGAAGAAAACCGCGAGGACTTCGAATCATTAGACGCGTTAAACGAAGCTAAACAACAAAAAGAAGAAAAAAACGGCAAAGATAATACCGAATCAAACGAAGATGCAGTGCCCGACAGCCGTGACGAACTATCACGCGAAGATATTCGCGAAGATTTAGCGACCGACAGCACTTGGGATGACCACTTTACCCAAGGTACTGGAACTGGCTCAGGTGGTGCAGCCCCTGACGATGATATGGTTTACCAAGGTGAAACCATAACGTCAATTCGTGACCATTTATTATGGCAAATGGATTTAACGCCATTTTCACCAGTCGACAGAGCTATCGCCATAGCCATTATTGATGCAGTCGACGACTCAGGTTATTTAACTGTTAGTGTTGAAGACATAATTGAAAGTTTAGGCATAGAAAGCGAAGAAATAGACGATTTAGTTGAAGTTGAAGAAGTAGAAGCAGTACTTAAACGCATTCAACTCTTTGATCCAGTTGGTGCTGCGGCCAGAGATACCAAAGAGTGTTTGCTCGTACAACTGAATCAATTTTCAGCAGATACGCCCTATTTAGCCGAAACCAAAAAAGTAATTAAAAATTATATCGAACTTTTAGGTAATAGAGACTACCGAACTTTAGCAAGGAAGACTAAACTAAAAGAAGACGAGCTAAAAGAAGTGATGAAACTCATCCACAGCTTAAACCCAAGACCGGGTAACGCTGTGGTTGCAGAAGAAGCTCAATATATAGTGCCAGATGTGGCAGTTAAAAAAATTAAAGACGATTGGATAGTTGAATTAAATCCAGACAGCATGCCAAAACTCAAGATAAATGCAGAATATGCAGCTATGAGTAAAACAGCACGCAATACGTCGGATTCACAATTTATCCGTTCGCATATGCAAGAAGCAAAATGGTTTATAAAAAGCCTTGAAAGTCGTAACGAAACTTTGTTAAAAGTAGCAAGGTGTATCGTAAAACAACAACAAGGTTTTTTTGAGTACGGTGATGAAGCCATGAAACCTATGGTGTTAAATGATGTTGCCGAAGAAGTTGAAATGCATGAGTCGACCATATCTAGGGTAACGACACAAAAATATATGCACACACCACGTGGTATATTTGAATTGAAATACTTCTTCTCAAGTCATGTCAGCACTGAAAATGGTGGGGAATGTTCATCAACCGCAATACGCGCTTTGATTAAAAAACTGATTTCTGCTGAAAATACAGCAAAACCGTTAAGTGATAGCAAGATTGCAGAATTGTTAGCGGATCAAGGTATTATGGTTGCTAGACGCACCATAGCTAAATACCGAGAGTCGTTGTCAATTCCGCCGTCAAACCAACGTAAGAGCCTTCTTTAGAAGGCATAAACCAAAAAAGGAAAGAGCCTATGCAAATCAATTTAACTGGTCGTCATGTTGATATTACTGACTCACTAAGAGATTACGTCGACAACAAGTTTGCAAAGCTTGAGCGTCATTTTGATCACATCAATAACGTGTATGTTATCCTCAACGTTGAAAAGCTAAATCAAGTAGCAGAAGCAACGCTGCATTTAAACGGTGGTGAAGTATTTGCCAACGCCGAGCATACGGATATGTATGCCGCAATAGATTCCTTGATAGACAAGCTGGATCGCCAAGTCATCAAGCATAAAGAGAAAATGAAACGCCATTAATGGACATTCAATCTTTTTTATCCAAAGACTGCACTGAATGTGCAGTCTCTGTTTCTAGCAAAAAACGAATTATTGAGCACATAGGTCAAATAGCTGCACAGCATATTAGCGAAATGACCGAACAAGAAATTACCGCAGCTTTGCTCAATCGAGAAAGATTAGGTAGTACAGGTATAGGTAATGGTATCGCCCTCCCTCATGGCCGCTTAGCCAATACAACTAAAGCGTTAGCCGTATTAATTACCACAGCAGAAGCTATTGATTATGACGCGATAGACAACCAGCCGGTTAATGTTTTTTTTGCTCTGTTGGTACCAGAAAACCAATGCAACGAACACTTAAAATCATTAGCAGCTGTTGCACAAAAACTTTCGGATAAAAGTATTTTAAAACGCTTAAGATCAGCGCAAACTAATCAGGAACTTTTTCAAGCTATTACGGAATAAACTATGTTACAACTTGTCATACTGTCAGGTCGTTCGGGTTCAGGTAAATCGACCGCACTTGATCAACTTGAAGATGCAGGTTTTTATTGTGTCGATAATATTCCAATTCAGTTATTGCCGTTTTTACCAGATGCATTAAAAGGCAAATATAGCCGTATCGCGCTTAACTTAGATATTCGTAACATATCCGACTGGCAACAAGATTTAAGCAACATCATTACCCAACTGAAAGGCGTCGCTGACGTTGTTGTTGTGTATATGGATTCAAGCAATCAAACTTTATTAAAACGTTATTCTGAAACACGCCGTGTTCACCCACTTTCTTTGATGCAAGCAGGATTAAGTTTAGAAGAAGCAATCGTTGAAGAAGGTGAACTGTTACGGCCAATTCGTGAAATGAGCGACTTGTTTATCGATACCAGCGAGCTGAGCATTCACGATTTAAATAAAATTATCACCAATAAAGTGTTAAACAAAAAAGCGGGTCATTTAAGGTTAGTCTTTCAGTCATTCGGTTTTAAATTTGGTATACCAACAGATGCAGACTACGTTTTTGATGCACGTTTTTTACCTAATCCACATTGGGACGAAAGTTTGCGGCCACTGACAGGTTTAGATAAACCAGTACAAGACTTTTTAAAACAACACGAAGAAGTACAAGCTTTTATCGACAAAATTTGCAGTTGTATTGAAGACTGGCTGCCGATGTTAGAACAAAACAATCGTAGTTATGTAACAGTGGCAATTGGCTGTACGGGTGGTAAACATAGGTCAGTTTATGTTACCGAAGCGATCGGCTGGTATTTTGCCTCACGCCACTCAGATGTAGCTATTGTGCACCGTGAGCAAAATAAACACGACAAATAATAATCCATAGGCAATTTAATCAGCTATATTGCCTGCTTCGCGGGCATCTCCCGCCCTGTTTGAGGTTTAACAAGTGCAACTCAGCAAAACACTGCTCATAAAAAACAAATTAGGTCTACACGCCCGCGCCGCAACCCAATTAGTTAAAGTTTCACAAGCTTATCCATGCGAAATTACCATTGAATGTGACGGTAAATCAGCTAACGCAAATAGCGTTATGGCGTTATTGATGCTAGCAGGCGCAACAGGCACAGAAGTCACAGTTAGTTGTAATGGTGAACAAGCCGAACAAGCGCTGCAAGCAGTCGAAGATTTAATTAACGCACGCTTTCACGAAGGTGAGTAAGTCTTTGTATTTTAAAGTGGCTTGCATCTAATACTTTAGTTAAACTATTGGTAATCATCAGCGCCCCAAATTTCGTTACTAATTTATCTTGGATTGGGGAATAAACTGCCAAGGAGCATTGCAGTTATATGCCTGAAGCATACGAGCAATCATTATCCAGCCAAACCTTGCATGAATTAACCGCGTCGTTAAACCGCGGCATGTTCGTGCATGTGCGTAATGCGCTGCATAATATGCCTGCTTGTGACGTGGCATTTATTTTAGAATCATCCCCAGTCAAATCGCGTATGGCGTTTTGGCAACTTATCGACTCTGAATTTCATGGTGAAATTCTCGAAGAGCTGAGTGAAGATGTAAGAAACAGTATCTTACGCCAAATGATGCCAGAAGCCGTTGCCGAAGCAACTGAAGGCATGGACACAGACGATCTTGCAGGTGTTTTACGTAGCTTACCTGAGCAACTATACCAAGACGTTTTAAGCTCACTCGATGCGCAAGACAGACACAGAGCAGAAGCCGCATTAGCTTACGAAGAAGACACTGCCGGCTCAGTAATGAATACCGACACTGTCACCATACGACCAGATGTAACTGTTGAAGTGGTGTTACGTTATTTACGCCGCCGTGCTGATTTACCAGAAAACACTGACAGCCTGTATGTAGTAGACAAAGATGACTGTTTAATTGGTGACATCAGTTTGTCGTCACTGGTTACGTCTCAACCTGAAACCGTAATTGAACAGTTGATGAATACTGATTTAGTGCCGATTCCTGCAACTATGCCAGAAAGTGAAGCGGCACAAATGTTTGAACGACATAACTGGATATCAGCGCCAGTTGTTAACGAACAAAACCACTTGTTAGGCCGTATTACCATTGATGATATGGTTGATATTATTCGTGAAGACGCAGAACACTCAATGATGAGTATGGCGGGTTTAGATGACGAAGAAGACACCTTCGCGCCTGTTGTACAAAGTACCCAAAAACGCTCTATTTGGTTGGGGGTTAATTTATTAACCGCTTTGTTAGCCGCAACCGTTTCTAACTTTTTCGAAGATGTATTAAGCCAACTGGCTGTGTTAGCTATTTTAAACACCATAGTGCCAAGTATGGGCGGTGTTGCTGGTAATCAAACCTTAACTTTAGTTATTCGTGCTATGGCCTTGGGGCACATTTCTGAATCAAATACCCGCAGCTTATTGCTTAAAGAACTCACAATTGGTTTTTTAAACGGTTTAATTTGGGCGCTGCTCATTGCCACTGTGGTCGGTATTTGGAAACAAGATTTTACCCTAGCTTGGATTATCGCCTTTGCTATGTTGATGAATATGATAGCCGCCGGTATTTCAGGTGTAACCATTCCACTTATATTAAAGAAATTTAATATTGATCCAGCATTAGCAGGCAGTGTTATTTTAACCACTGTCACTGACATTGTTGGTATCTTTGCTTTCTTAGGCACTGCCAGCTGGTTATTGATGTAGTTTTGGCTTGCATAGTCTGCATGTTTAAACTCGCTACTAGGCCGTACACTGCAGCCAGAAGTAGAATGAATATCCTCTGGACACTGTATCGCGGCAAAGTCTCAGCAAATAGGCTGGAAATCCCGAATAACTCAGCAAACGCTGCAAGTCTTCCCTGAGCGCTCTCGAATTGCATCCATGCAATTCAAGGTTGCTTCGTTTACTCGCAATTCCCATCCTCAACAAACTCAGATATCGCGGTTAAAAAACTACCCGCAACTCATAAGTAAAAAAGAGTAAGAGGAATAACTTGGAGCAAAATTTCTTTTTCATGGATGAAAAAGCGAAGCGTACAAGGATGTATTCACAGCGGTTTTGCGAAAGTTATGCTCTTGCTCTTTTGAGCATATTGCACCTAGCTAACAGTATATTAAGCTGCTTATTCACAATCTCGCAGCAATTGCACAAAGCGATAATAATGCCCATTCAAAGCCAGTTTGAATGCTTGGCGTATCGCTGTCGTCAATATGACGGGTAAAAATTACTGCAATTTAAATCGTATACAGCATACTTGAATACAAAGAAAAGCAATGAAGGACACACAATGTTTTTATCAACCGATAAGTTGAAACAACTTCGAAATGAAAAAGGCTGGTCGCAAGAAGTGCTAGCAAAAGCAACAGGACTCTCCGTTAGAACCATTCAAAGGATTGAATCAGATGGCAAGGCATCTGCCGAATCGACACTTTCGTTAGCATCAGTTTACGAATTGTCTCCTCAAGAATTACAAACAACATCAAACGATATTAAGGTTAACTGGACTAAAAAGATGATTGCGCACAATGCTATAGCTTTATTGGTGATGTCCTCAGCCATTGGTATGTTTATGTGGTTGGGCGGCGAAATATCCTTCTTCGTAGACTTGCCTGCTTTACTATTTGTGCTTTTATTCACTTGTGCAGCAACTATCATCAGTTTTGGTGTGGATGGACTGCACCAGTCCTTTATGGGTCTTAAATACCTGTTTACGGACGAAATTGCTGGTGGTATCAAAGCGAAAAAATTAGCAGCAATCTACCTAAACCAAAACAAATTTGTTTATGCCGGCGCTTTTGTGGGTTTAATTATCAATACAATTTCTATCCATTCAAATTTTGACATACCTGAGAACCCGGTAATACTGCACAGAGCATATGCGGTTAACCTAGTAGTCCTCTTTTATGCAGCACTATTGGCAGAAGGTGTTCTACGTCCATTAACTGTGAAATTAAGAACTTGCGATATATCTGACTAACAAATTTTTACCCCTTTTAAATCAATTTATTGCGTAAAACTCAAAGCAAACAGTCGGGGAAAACAACCGCAATAAATTTGCGAAAAAGGTGGATGAGTATGTTGTAAGCAAAACTTCACAAGATAGGGGCGAATGAAGACCGAAGCAATGCTTCGCAGCTGAATGAGGTGGAGCTATGGACAGCGACAGGACGAAGCTTCATCGACGAAGTCGTGCTCAATGCATTTTGTAGAGCACTACGATTTTGCGAACAATATCTCATTCACCTTTTGTCTTCTATGCCACAAAACATCTAGCGACTAAAACCTATGCTTCTAACGGGCTTGCTGGCACATATTCTCAGTAATTTCACGAAGCGATATCATTGCCCATTAGGAGCCAGTTTGAATGCTAATTTTCTAAAACTTCACTAGGCATGGATGCCTTGTGGGAGCGGCCAGGGACTGGCGCACAGCGTTTTTAGAAAATTATGCTTCAAACTAGCGTGCTGGCACAATCTCACAGCACAGCATCCATAAGACTTAGCATAAATAAGCTAGAAAACTAATCCTTATGCGAAGTCACAAACACAGCAACAGATAAACCCGGTACAACAAAACGACCATCTAATGCTTTTGCCTGCTGCACACGTTTATCAACACCATTCTGCTGCACAGGATGCAAACGATACAAATTGGCTGACGGATATCGCAAATCAATTTTCTCAGCGCCATGATTAAAAATAACCATTAACGACTGGCGTTTATCCAGCACAGGCTCACCATAAAAATCAGAAACTTTCATCGCAATAACACCATCAACAGCATTTGGCCCAGTATTATGAAAAGTCACTTTATCCATAACCTGTTTTTCTGTAGTTAAACGGAACAACTTATTCTCGCTGCGAATACGTAAAAACTCTTGGAAAACCTTAGCGCTAAACTCAATATCCGCAGCTTTGACTAAATCACGCCCTTGGTTTTCTTTTAGTAGAGTGCGAATAACATCCCAGTTATCTTTGTCTTTGACCTCAGGTGGTAGACCCACATGATAATTGTTCGATTGTTTAGCAAAGTCGACCGCATTAAACCAATCGCCATAATCATAACTATCACGTAAAAATGCCTTGGAGCGCAACAAATCTGAGCCCATATGAATAAACGGAATACCCTGCCCCATCAAGGGGTAAGCTAAGGCTAACAACTGCATACGTACTCGATCTTCAGTTGAAACATGATAGGCAATGCGGTACTGATTATTATCCCACAAAGTTTGATTATCATGTTTCGATACATAATTAACTGTGTCGGCCGGATCTAACGCATAACCCGTTGGCGCGCCACCATAGTCAACCTCAGCGCCAGTGACCCACTGGCCTTGTTCATTTTTAACTTTAAAGTTAGCTAAATTGCCGGCTAAACCAATACGCGCTTGGTTCATAGACAATAAATACTCATCTTTTTGTTTATCTTCAGGCTGCAACTCATTTGGAATGACATACAAACCATTAGACAAACCTTGGCCACGGCGGATCCACTCTCCGCCATCAAAAGGTGCCCCTCCGCGTACAGCGTCACGCATGCGGTCTGTGAAGGTGCCGATTTCAGTGCCAGATAACTCAGTTTGAATTGCTTGGACAAATTGTGCGTTGTTAGCAACTTCGCCAAAATTCCAACCTTCACCATAAAAATAAGTGTCAGGGTCAACCGCACGCACGGCTTCGCGCGCGACCAACATAAGTTCTTTTGGTTGATGGCCCATTAAATCAAAACGAAAGCCATCAATTTTGTAATCACGCGCCCAAACCACCAGCGAATCAAGCATAAGTTTGCCCATCATCACGCGTTCACTTGCAGTATTGTCACAACAAGTTGATTGTTCAATCGCGCCAGTAATTGGATTCAGTCTGTGATAATAATTTGGCACGATTCGGTCTAACACAGATTTAGGGTTTAATCCGGCTTGGAAAGTATGGTTATACACAACATCCATAATCACGCGAAAACCTAACCCATGTAAGGCTTGCACCATCTCTCTAAACTCAACTATACGAGCAGTGCCTTCAGGGTTTGTCGCATAACTACCTTCTGGCACAGTGTAGTGATATGGATCGTAACCCCAGTTATATGGATCAGCAGCGCGAATTTGTTCAACAACAGCTTGAACGTCGGTCGATAAAGGATCCATACTGGCAAATACTTCACGCACAGTTTTTTGCTGAATTTCACTACGGCTACAAATGTGTACTTCTGGGAACATACGGCATAATTCACCGACAGTTTCGTCCAATTCAATCACTTGCTCTGCAGTTTCGTTAATAGAGCCCAGATCATAAGTAGGTAATAAATGCATGACATTTAAACCCGCTTTACGCAAAGCTTTTAAATGATTGATAGATACAGAATCGGTTTCTAAAAAGGCTTTATATTTACCTTTATATGCGGGATCAGATAACGTATTGTCAGAAGCACTAAAGTCACGAATATGTGATTCATAAATAATCAAATCTTCCGGCGCAGCAACCACTGGAACAGTATGAGTTGCCCAACCTTCAGGCATAGTTTGTTGGGCGGTTAAATCAACCACTTGGCTGTATAAACTATCGGTCGATAAACTCAAGGAGTATGGGTCGGTCGCTTCTGTTACCAGCACTTCCTCTGCAGACGGTTGATATTGGGTTATTTGGTATTTGTAATATTTGCCGACTAGCGACTTATCAATTTCAGTCGACCAAATGCCCGAATTGTTATCGAATGCCAAAGTAACCGGCACAGCGCTAAATGGTGTTTTATCGGCATTAAATAGCAACAAGCTAACTTGTTTCGCCAAGGGCGCCCAAAGCTTAAAAGAGACATTTTGTTGATTAACAACAGCGCCTAAATCTGCCACTTCATCCGCGTCATTTGCGCCACGCGTATACAAATCGTCTAAAACAAAACCGCTTTGCACTGTATTAATTGCTAAAAGATTTTCATTTTTATCAAGCTGAACAACCACAACTTTATCACGCAACCAATGTTTAGCTTCTGCTGGGGTTATTTGCACCGAATAATTAGTAAAGTCTTTCAGATGAGGATACAAACCTTGCAAGTTATCTTGTGTAGCAATTAAAGGAATTGCCGATGGCATAGCTTTAACCACGGCTTGCTCGGGTGCTAACGAATAATCATCAATTTTTATCAGATATAAATTTGCGCTGTTTTGCGCTTGTTTAACTTTTATTTGTGTTGTTGTTAGCCAATGCGCCGCGGCATTTAATTCAAGCTGCTGGATATCAGCCGATACACTTTGTGGTTGATGTTGTTCACAGCCAGTTAGCGGCCATATCAAGATGACCGCACTTATCAATGAAACTGTCAATTTGGTATTTTTATTCATGCTAGTAACAATTCATCTAAATTAATTTAACTAAGCATGAGCCATAGTAGGCAAAAGCGCAATTTGCATACGTATGGAATAATAAAAACCTTATTTACTAAAGACTTTAAAACCCCAAGCAGGAATTTCTAACTCAGTTGTATCAGTTAGTACCGCCTGTTTGGCCGTTGTAAAATCGATATACTGGCCGTGGTAGAGTTTTTCACTAAACTTAACTGTCTTTGCAGAGCTTGAAAAGTTAAACACAGCAAACACTTTGTCTTGTTGATTTTGTCGAACAAAACTCAATACCTCAGTCGGATGATTATTGGGTACATGCACCATGGTTGCGCCCCATTGTGCATTCCATAACGCTGTGTTTTGTTTTTTCAGCTTGAATAACTTTTTGTATAAATCACCTATCGGATGCGGCTGCCAGTCTATCGGATCTTTCTCAAAAAATGCTAAGCGTCTTGGATTACCAGCTTCTTGGCCATTGTAAATCATTGGCATACCTTCACCGACCACAGACAATACTATGCTTGCTTCAAGCGCTTCACCAAAAGCTTCAAACTGAGTGGCTTCCCACGCATTTTTATCATGGTTACTCACCATAGTCATACGCATGGCTTCTTTCGGAAAGGCGCTTTCGTTCCACGAATAATAGATGAATAAACTATTCACATTACTTTTTCCGTGGGCGATATTGTGCATATGCTCCCACCAGCTCCATGCATAAGTTGCATCAAATGCATGTGCATGCAAATCGCGAGATTCCCATTCAGCCAACATAAATACTGGTTTTATTTCATCTAACTCTTTGCGTACTTGGTTCCAAAAATCAATTGGCACAAAACCCGCTACGTCACATCGATAACCATCAACGCCAACCTCTTCAACCCAGTATTTCATCGCATCCGTCATATATTTGCGCAAACCAGGCTGGCTGAAATCTAGATCAATAATATCTGACCAGTCCCACCAAGGCGTTGGTCTAAAATCACCTTTGTAATCACGCTCATACCAGTCTGGATGATCAAAACGCAAATGATTGTCCCAAGCGCTATGATTGGCTACCCAATCTAAAATCACGTACATGCCCATTTCATGCGCTTGCTTAATAAAATTTTTTAAATCATCCAATGTGCCAAACTCAGGGTTAACTTTACGATAATCTTTGACTGAATATGGGCTACCTAAACTTCCTTTTCGGTTTTCTTCGCCTATGGGGTGAATTGGCATTAACCATAAAATATCAACACCTAAATCTTTTAACCTTGGCAGTTGTTTGGCCGCGGCGTTAAAAGTGCCTTCTTGGGTAAATTGACGCGTATTAATTTGGTAGATAACCGCATTTTTAGTCCATTCAGGGTGTTTGACCTGAACATAAGGTTTTGCTTGATAAGCCGAGCTGTCGTTGTTGGTAGATGTACATGCAACCGCCAATACGCACACGGCAATAACCGCTAAAATACGCTGACAGATATATCGAGTTTGTAACATAATTAATCCTATCCCAATAAACTAAATCGTTTAAGTTAAAATAAAATTAATATAAAGAAGTGAATTTGTAAAAATATTAACCAGTGAATACGTATGCAGTTAGCAGGCTTTAAACTGGTTACTTGCTGGGTCGTAACTAAGATTCAACTTAGCCAAACGCGAAATTAAAATATCTTTGTTCATGTCATATTCACTGCATAACTCTTCCAAACTAATTTGACTGTTACGCAGCTTCATATTGACGATAGACAATAATAAATTAACGTCCATGTTCTGATAATTATTTAAGTGCATAATATCTCCTCGGGAGCCTCAGCTGAGGTTAGTTGACAACCTGCGCCTGTTGTTCAGATACAAATACTTTGTTTTTAATTCGGTTCCAAATTTTTTCATGGAAGTAGTAAGCAACTGTGTTTACCGCTGGCTCAACCATAGCGACTGCGCCACCTATTACAATATCACCCGTTAATAACCAAGCTACCGCAAAAGCAACAGAAAAGTGCATAACAGCAAAAGTAATTGTTTTAATCATTAACCTGTCTCCTAAAGATTGACCCAAACCGCTTGGGCATGTGTTAATAATAACAATTCGCATTTAATTTAAAATCAAACTGATTGAATCGCTCTAATAGGAAAATACGATTAGATTGTTTTTTGTTCGACTAGATACAAAAAAGCCCATTTAGACATAATCTAAATGGGCTTTAAAATCAGCTAAGTAGCTTAAGCAGTTTCTTTACCACCAAGCGGCGTATAAACCAGCAAGAATCAATACACAGCCAACTGAAGCTAGGTTAAAGGTAGATTTGGTATCAAAAGAAATACCGGCTAAATCAACACCTTTTTCGCCTTTGCCACCTTCTAAGTGTGAAATACCAATTGCTAACGCAATACAAAGTACAAAGACTAAACCAACACGATCCATAAATGGTAAGTCTGGGAAAATAAACTTAAAGGCTAAAGACAAGATTGCCGAGCCAACAGCTGCGACTAATGCAGCATTCGCAGTGGTTTTCTTGTAGAACAAACCTAAAATAAAGATCACACAGATACCTGGGGTGAAGAAACCTGTGAATTCTTGAATGTATTGGAACGCTTGTTCAAAGCCGGCTAACAAAGGCTTAGCAACAATAACTGCAATAGCTAGTGACAATAAACTGACCATACGACCAACATTTACATAGTGAGTTTGACTCGCGTCTTTTTTCACATGTTTGTATAAGTCCATAGTGAAAATAGTTGAGATACTATTAGTCATAGAAGCTACAGAAGAAACAATCGCGGCAATTAAAGCAGCGAAAATTAAACCTTTTAAGCCTTCTGGCATTAGCGTCATCATTTCAGGATAAGCTTTGTCTGGGCGTTCTAAATCAGGTGCGATTAACACTGCACAAATACCTGGTAATACCACGATAATTGGCATCAAGATTTTTAAATAAGCAGCAAAAGCAATACCTTTGTGCGCTTCGTTAATATCTTTAGCAGCTAGTGCACGTTGGATAATATACTGGTTAAAACCCCAATATGATAAGTTCATGATCCACATACCACCTAACAATACAGATAACCCCGGTAGGTCGATGTAGTTAGGGTGATCACTAGCCAAAATCATGTCGAATTTTTCTGGCGCTTGCTCTAATAACATATTAAAACCAAGCATTGCACCTTGGCCATCGGCAATGGTATCTAAACAAATGTAGGTTAGAATGAAACCACCACCAACTAACAATACAACTTGAATAATGTCAGTAAAGGCAACCGCTTTCAAACCACCGTATAAAGAATAAGCGATAGAGAAAATAGCGATAAAGATCATGCCAAACAACGCAGGCATACCTGATACAGTTTCAACCGCTAAACCACCTAACCATAAGATACTGGTTAAGTTAACAAGTACATATACGCCTAACCAAAAAGTCGCCATCACTGTACGTACACGGCTGTCATATCTTTGTTCGAGGAACTGCGGCATAGTGTAAATGCCACGCTCAAGGAAGATAGGTAAGAAGTATTTACCAACAATAAGTAGGGTAATGGCTGCCATCCACTCGTATGAAGCTATAGCTAAACCAATTGCAAAACCAGAGCCTGACATACCGATAATCTGTTCAGCAGAAATATTTGCTGCGATTAATGAGGCGCCAATTGCCCACCAAGGAAGAGATTTACTCGCTAAAAAGTAATCTTCAGTATTTTTTTGATGTGATTTATCTTCTCTAGAAACCCAGAGCGCCAAAATCAACAGCCCGATTGCATAAACTATAAATATAGTTATATCTAGATCTGTTAATTGCATATTTTGTGTTCTTCAATAAAGTAATATAGTTATTAATTTAGAGACGATTTATATTTGATTATCCGCCAAATTAAATCGCCCCTATATACCGATGTATTCCATACTCGGTTTGCCCATGTGTGTGTACGCGAAGTTACACGGGCGTTACTTTAATGGAAGTAACACAAATGTTACAGCATAAATATCAAACTTATTGGAAATTCCGCTGATCCCACCTGCCGCAGTGTAATTAGTATTACTTTTTAGGTAGCTCATGTTGTAAAAGTCGTGTAAATTCAGCTGGTAACTGCCTACTTTTAGTTCAACTTCAACTGGGGTAGATAAGTTATCTCCAAAGCGAGTTTTGTCCACACGGGTGTGTGGAAATTGCACTACAGCATCCGTTATTGTTTGTTGATTGGTTTTATCAAATAACTGTAAAACTTTTACCCCATTACTGATACCTAAGTTAATCGCATTGGCTGGATTGTGATAATTAAACTGAATGGCATATATACCAGCTGTTTCAATTGAAAAATCAATTGTCAGTGTATCGTCGGCTTCGCCCCACTGTACCAAAACACTTTGTTCATTCAGTTGCTGTTTGGTTTTATTGCTAACTAGCTGTTTATCAGCAACTAAAATTTGCTGTTGTGCGCCGGTACATACTACTTCAGATAGGTGCGACTGATTTTGGCTTTTAACAAAACGCGCAGCCACAGCATAACAATGCGCTTGGCCAGCAGCATTTTTATCAACCCAACTAGTTGTATCAGCTTGGGCTGGTATGCTCTGCAATAATTGACCATTGCGATAAACCTGATATTCAATTTCCGCGGCGGTTAATTGGGCGTTGCCTCTATCCGTTATGCTCAGCACAACACCTTCTGCTTGCGCGTCAGCACTGAGCATTGGCTCTAAAGGTGCATAAACCAAGGGGTCAAAAGCTAATGGGGTTGAGTCGACTAAATTGATGCGGTTATCTAACTTATCATCAAGTGCCAATTCAATTTCAATTAAATTGTGTTGTTTTAAACTATTTTCGCTGAGCAGACCTTTGTTCGCCAAACCATTCACTTTTATCCGTTTAACCACATAAGCGCCAAACTTTTTATTCGATGGTGCAAATTTGACTTGAATATCAAACTGTTTGTCACGCCATTGATAATTAATTAAGTTAATAACCTGGCTGTGTTTAAACCACTGCTCTTTAAATTCTTTTGGAATAAATGGCTTAAATTCAATTCCTTGCTGACTGGTATTAATCCCAAATACAGTATTAGCGACTAAATTTAGATATGCCGCAACCGACCACAATTGACGCTTAGAATTAATCACAGGGCCAGATAGTTGTGGATTGTTTTTATCCAACAGAATAGGCTCGGCACTTAACCACTCTAAGTTTTCCATATTAGATAAGTTTAACGCTGCGGCTCGAGTTAATGTATCCAGTCCAGCTTGGGTTACAGCTACATTTTGCCCTTTAACCGCTGCATTCAACCCATAAGCTGTGACAAATGGCCAAATAGCTCGGTTGTGATACACAGGAATATTCGGTTGTTGCGGAAAGATAACCGGTGCGCCCATGGCACCATGCGGATAAGCAGCTAAAATAGCTTGTGTTTGTTTGTCTGACGCTATACCAGTAATTATCGCCAGTGATTGACCCAACCAGTCAAATTTTTCTAACGCAACTTTGTGATAATGACCACTGGTTAAACTTGAATATAACCCTTTATCTTCAAGCCATAAGTGCTGGTTAATTGAAGCTTTTAGTGATGCTGCCCACCCTTGGTATTTATTAGCTGCCGCTACATCTGCCAATTGTTTAGCGAGATCTGCAGCTAATAGTAAAGCTTGGTAATGTCCGGCATTAGTGGATAGAGAGATGGCTGTCGACATTGAACTTAAGTCATTAACTATCCAACTCGCATAACTTTGTTCACGCCAATCTAAAAACGACTGCTCACCCATGTATAAACCTAAGTTAACATCAAAAGCGGCGATTCGGTCGTTTTCAATTGTATTGACTAAAGCTGTATACGCTTGCTTGGCAAACGGCTTGCGTTGCGATTCAGGCAAATTCGATAGTAACGCACTTGCGCCAAAAGCCCAAGTCATACGATCGGTACTGACAGGCCAACTGCCACCGCTGCCGGTATCCTGAATAATTTGGCTATAAGGTGCTGTGCCAGCTAAAAATGGACTAACGGGTGCAGAATCACGCAAAGCAGACACTTTAAACAGTAAAGAGTTTTGCACACGCTTTGGATCAAACTGCGCCAAACTTAAGTGCGCCGCGTAAGATAAATCGCGTGTCCATACGTAATTCCATTTTTCGCCGGTTTCGAAACAACTGCAATCTATCGCTTTGCCATGGTTATAGTTGCCGTCTTTAATTTGCTCAACACTGTTGAGTTTCATTTCATCAACCGCCAGTGCAAATAAAGCATCAAAAGCAGTGTTGCCACTGCGCACTCTCGGTAAATTTGCATCTTCTTGATACAGGCTAAATGACGGTACAGGGTCACGCAGCGCTTGTGTAGTTGAATGCACATATTCACGTAAACCATTATCGTGAACTTGCGCCGAAAACACAGCTTCAACCGCATCACCGTTAAAACGATTAAATTGTAACTTGGTCATTTCACCTTGGTGTGGCGGTTTAACACTATCAGCGTCTGTAGCTAACATTTGAATTGTCAATTTAGGCTTGTCAGCTTGAGTTAAATCTAAGGTGAATTGATACAAACCACGGCTCTCGATAAACAGGCTATCTTCTTGACCACCCGCCGTATCCAAGACATATTCACGCTCTAACTCGACTACTTGGTTTTTATGCGCAGCAACTACCCAAGCAAACGACCAATCAGAAGGCGCCAATTTAAAACCATGGTTACCCATGGTAATTTTACTCTTAGCGATATAAATACCCAGCTGTTCAGTGCGCTCAAACTCGGTAGCTGTGCTCCAGCCGTTAAAGCCACCTCGAACATATATAGTTTGTGCCTGATGGCTAGTTGCGGAATTTTCCATTTTTGGACTTGTTTGAATGCAGCCGGCTAACGCCACTGCAATGACAAAATATTTAATTAAGCCTAGTCCAAAAGAACCATGTTTGTGCATACTAACCTCAAAGCATTGTCGCCACCTTAAAGGATAGATCCTAATATCAACATTGCATTAACATCAATTTACTGCATACGTATTCAAATTTAACACTACTAAAAATTTGTACAATTAGTTAAAATATGCGGCCAAAAGTATGACTTAATAACAAAAAAGGACAGGGATATGCATCGGAAGAGACGCATTCAATCAATTTTTTGCACACTGCTACTATTACCTAGTTTGGCCTTTGCCAATCAGCAAACTAACGACAATATTACGCTGCCAACCAAAGCCTTTGCTTCAAAACCAGATGTGTCGAACATTCACGTATCGCCTGATGGTAAACACATAGTTTCGCTGATCCGGGTAGATACAGCAGACAAACTAGGCACTGCGATAAATTTATATAACTTCGAAACCCAAGAACGTTCATTCCCAGTATTTGTTGAAGACAAAAAGTTTGTTATTAGTGACATTTATTGGGCGAATAACAATATTTTGTTAGTTGAAGCCAAATTCGCCTCTAGCCGCCAAGGTACTCCCATTACCGAATGGCATTTGATGAAGTTTGATTTGCGCGATAAAAAGCTAAAACCAGCAATACCAAACTCATTTATGGAGCGCTTGAGTTATATACCCAATGTGCGCAGTAACGTAATTGATATTTTACCTGATGATCCAAATCACTATTTGTTACAAATTGCAGGTCACGAATATAGTGGAGAACCAAGCGTTGCAAAAATTGCGTTAGAGCGTGGTGGAAACACCCATTATATTCAGCCAGCACAAACAGATGTCTTCAATTGGCAGACCGATCGCCAAGGCAATGTGCGCATCGCTATCCAAGAAAAAGACGCAGTATTTACCGTTTATCATGTGCCTGTTGGTGAAGAAGACAAAGACGACTTCGAAAAACTTTGGACCTTTGCTGCTTTTAGCGAAGAAGCTGTATGGCCAATCGGCTTTGGTCAAAACCCAAACGAGCTTTATGTAAAAGCTGTTCATCAAGGCTATGATGCTGTATTTAAAGTAAACTTAGCCAGCAAAGAGCGTCAATTAGAACTGGTTAAAGCCAAAGATGGTTACGACGTAACTGGCGGCTTACGTTATTCTCGCCATTTAAAAAAAGTAATAGGTATCGGAGACTGGATTTGGGATGAAGATATTAAAGCTTTCCGTGACGCAATTGACAAAGCCTTACCTGATTTAGACAACTATATTGTCAGTATGAGTGAAGATGAAAACAACTATGTTGTTTTAGCCACCTCTGATACTGAGCCTGGCATTTACCTAATGGGCGATAGAAAAAAGAAAGTAATGGAAGTACTGGCGTACCGCTATAACGCGCTAACCCCAGAAGTGCTAGCTGAGAAAAAGCCTATCAGTTATAAAGCTAGAGACGGTCTGACTATTGAAGGTTATTTAACTAAACCTAAAAATGCCAAAGAAGGACAAAAATTACCTATCATAATCCACCCGCATGGTGGACCAATTACCTTCGACGATGATGGTTTTGACTATTGGACTCAATTTTTTGCCAACCGAGGTTATGCCGTTTTACAAATGAACTTTAGAGGCTCATACGGTTATGGTTTCGATTTCCTAAAACAAGGTATTCAAGCTTGGGGACAAGCTATGCAAGACGATGTTGAAGACGCCACCCGCTGGGCGATTAAACAAGGCATAGCCGACCCAGACAAAGTATGTATTGTTGGTGCGAGCTATGGTGGTTATGCGGCACTAATGGGCGCAATTAAAACCCCTGACCTATATAAATGTGCAATCAGTTTCGCCGGTGTTACCGATGTTGAAGCTTTGGTAAAAGGCAGCCGCAACTTTACCAATTTTGACGTAGTGAAAAAACAAGTAGGCGATGATTACGACCAACTCTGGGAAAATTCACCACTTAAACACGCGAAAAAAATCAACATTCCAGTGCTATTAATTCATGGTAGCAAAGATAGAGTTGTGCGCTTTGATCAAAGTGAAGATATGTATGATGAACTAAAAGACGCGAAAAAAGACGTTAAACTTGTAGAGCTAGATAAAGGGGATCACCACTTATCAAATGCAGAGCATAGATTAACTGCGTTTACCGAGATGGAAAAGTTTTTACAGAGATTTTTGTAAAGTTAACCGGAGAGCTCATAGCTCTCCTGTTGATTTCAATGTTTTTATAAGTTGCTGCTTGATGAACTCAAATTTATCAGAACTAGCCGCTCCTAATACCCCTAACGCATTAGTCGGTATGTGGTCTACCGACTTCCCAGTATCAGAGAAAATATAATGGTCAAAAATCTGCTGCCAAATTCTTTTTTCAGTGGCAGGCAATTCCCTAAGGGACAGTAAAGCATGATTCAACGTCAGCATGGGTGAAATCAAATTAGGGTTTCCTTCGCGCCACCAAAAATTAGCCATAATCCCAATGTCAGATAATCCTTCAACTTGATGAAACCACATACTCGGGATAAAGATTACATCGCCTGCTTCTAGATCATAATATTGAGCATGTTTGATTGCTTCAGCGAAATTAGGAAATTTTTCTAAATCTGGTTTATGTAAATTAACTAAACTACATGGCTGTCCAGCGATCGTATTGTCGATTGGTCCAACATACATATTGGCATATTGCTCTGGGGGAAACAGTGTAAAACGCCGCTTACCAACAAGCACACACGCCAAGTTTTGTGGTAAGTCCCAGTGAGCGGGAACTATTGTTTTGTTACCAACCCATAGAGATTCTAATTTATCCTCTACGTCCGATAATAAATTTAAAGAAAACTGTTCTCGAATGCTTGAAAATACTTGCGGTATTCTAATCGCGCCGGCGTATACATGAGGAAAATCGGCTTTACCCAACCCACTTTTAATAAAATCAACCAGATAACGAAAGCTTGAAGGTTTTCTTACAAAATCGTATCCATTAAATTGACTATTATAAAAATAACGTCCTTTCGTTGAAACGTCGGCAATAAATGCCTCAAAAGGGCTTTGATTAGCGCTATTGATTAGCACATCTAAAATATGTTGATCACTGCTATTTTGTTGCAGTAGAGGCATATTAAAAGCGTAACCTTTAAGCACAGCGGGTTTAGCATCTACAAAAATTTTCTGCCAAAAAAATTCATTCTCAACCTCAGAATAAACTGGAATTTTCTGCATGTCTTGCCAAATATCCATACGACAACCCTAACTTAAAACTTCATTGTGGTTTGGAAAATTTATCATACAGCGCTGTAAAAAATCGGATATCTGATGCATAGGAAAACTATCTTTTGTACTATCTTGGATTAATTGTGTTTCTGTTGGAAAAACACCGTAACCAGCTAACAAACTGTGCCAAGACAGAGTATTGTAGTACCGGTTTAAATTACGCTTTTGCAGAACTTGCGCTATATCTCCTTGTTGCAGCCAAACAGTAAGCATTTCTTGTAACGAATCAGACAAATGTTGATTGCTGGTATTATCACGCCAATACTCATTATCAACTCTTGCACTCGCTCGATAATGACAGACTATATAATCTCGAATACCTTCAAATCTTTGCGCTATATCATTGTTAAACTCTCGAATATTCAGCTCGTCCATTCCAGCTAAAATAACTCGAATAGCCCCTTCAATACTCTCTTGAACAACATGTAAAGCTGTCGCCTCTAAAGGCTCAATAAAACCTTGAGATAGCCCTATAGCAATACAATTTTTCTTCCAATTCTGTTCAACTCGGCCAACTTTCATCTTAAGGTGGCGAATGGCATGTTCATGGGTTGAAGGTAAATTCAACGCCTCAATAAACTCAACCTCGGCTTGCTCCTTAGTACAGTATTTCTGGCTATAAACGTAACCATTGCCGGTGCGAGTTGTCAGAGGTATTTTCCAACGCCAGCCATGTGGCATAGCAACAGAAGTTGTTTGTGAATCGAGCGTATTGTCAGCTTCAGTAGCCACTACTACGGCCGCATCATTAAATAAGTTAGATGCATATGAGATAAAGGGAACGGACAATTTTTTTTGTAACAATAAGCCACTAAACCCAGTACAATCTATAAACAAGTCACCTGAAACTATTCTCCCACCTTCCAAACAGACTGAATCGATTGAACCATCAGTAGTTAAAATTACATCGGTAATTTTTTCGGAAATATGCTCAACACCGCGACACTTAGCATATTCAGCTAAATATTGTCCAAGCAAGTGAGAATCGAAATGGTAGCCATATAAAACATCAAATGGAAATTGGTGAATAGGCAAAGGTGCTCGCTGAGCATTAGCTAAATAAGCAGAAATAAAAAATTTATCCGGTTTAGTTTCTAATAAATACCCCAAGCGTTTTTGATAACAATTATAGATAAATGCCGATTGTGTATGTTTATCTAACATAGAACCAAACGGATGAAAATAATCAGTATAACCTTCACGACCAGACCAACCTTTGAAGGAAATACCATTTTTATAGGTAGCGTTACAAGCAGGCATCCACTCGCTCTCTGAGATTTCTAGTTTGTCAAAAAAGGATTTCAGTTGCGGTGTCGAGCCTTCACCCACGCCAATAATACCGATATCTGGAGACTCGATTAAGCAAATATCCCAGCCTAAATGCGCAAGCTGCTTATTCATTAAACTAGCAGTCATCCAGCCGGCTGTGCCACCTCCAGCAATGATTATTTTCTTTCTATTTTGCATCAGCCTAAACGCACCATATTATCTCGATTTAACGCTAAATACTGTTCATGCATTGGTAATCCAGCAACCGTTTTATCTACGATCAACTTAAAGTTTGCTAAAAACTCTTCTAATTGTTGTGCTGAAATATGATCTGCCATTGGATGATAATCTTGTGGCAATAATCCTTGTCCGATAAATGCCTGCAGCCAAGAATCTTCAGAAAATAGTTCATCCCGTTTTCTGAATATTTTGGCGGTCGAAGTAAATAACTCCATCTTGTATCTTAACGTTTTAGGAATTTGCATCGACTTACAATCACGCCAGAATTGAGAATCAGTGCGATTAGTTAGGTGGTAATGCAAGATAATAAAATCTCTTATCCTCAAGGCTTCTTCCTGTGATTGATAATTAAACTCATCAATACTTTGCTGCTGAATTTGCTCTCGAGGGAATAACTTAATTAACTTAATTAATGCAGATTGAACCATATGTAAGCTGGTTGATTCCATTGGCTCCAAAAAACCACTAGACAAACCTATTGCGATACAATTTTTATTCCATTGTTTTACCCTGCGACCCGTTCGAAATTTGATTAATTTTGCATCTGCTAAAGCGTCTCCAGGAAGGTTATTTTCTAAAGTTTTTAAAGCACTTTCGTCTGATTGAAAGCGGCTGCAATAAACTAATCCGTTTCCAACTCTATGCTGTAATGGTATTTGCCACTGCCACCCATACTCATGAGCAATAGCTCTAGTATAGGGTACTGGTTTATTTACACCTGAGCTCGGCATTGCAATTGCTCGGTCGCAAGGTAAATAATGAGTCCAATCGTCAAACTGAGTATTTAATGCTTTACCTATCAACAATGCAGCAAAGCCAGAGCAATCTAGAAATAAGTCACCATCAATGGCCTCGCCCGACTCCAAACTAACTGATTCTATATAGCCGGAATTCGCGTTCAAATTAGTTTTGGTTATTTTTCCTTCAATACGTTGAACTCCTTGCTGCTCACTTAAGTTCCTCAAATATTTTGCGTATAAACCTGCATCAAAGTGGTAAGCATAGGTTAGACCTGGAAGGTCAGTACCTGGTATGGTATTTAACTGGGCAAACTTTCCTTGTTTTGCTGCTTGATAATTCAGTGAAAAGTCCCACAGGTCATAATTTAAGCCTTGTTGTTTTGCTCTAGACCAATAATTAATAAATTGTGTTAATCCTAACTGCTTGCCCACATGACCAAATGCATGCATATAACTGTCGCCAATATTAGCCCAGTTTTCAAACTGAATGCCGAGTTTAATTGTGCCATTGGTTGCGGCTAAAAACTCTTTTTCTGGAATTTTTAGAAGGTTATTAAAAAGCTGGATAGGTGGGATTGTTGCTTCACCAACCCCCACACTGGCAATAGCATCCGATTCAACTAACTTGATATCTATCTCTGCCCCCATTAGTTTTGATAAGAAAGCTGCAGACATCCAGCCAGCAGAGCCACCACCAACTATCACCACCTTTTTAATCATATAAACACCCTTTACCAATAAACAAAACCCCCAAGTGAAAAATCACAAGGGGGCTTTAAAAGTATAGACTAACAAACTGAATTAGAACGAGTAATTAAGACCTAAAAGGAAATTACGTCCATAATTTTGGTAATCTCGTACATCACCTACACCACGATTAAACTCTGTCACGAATGCTTCGTTATTTAAGTTTTGGCCTTGTAGTGATACCACTAAACCATCAATTCCAGCTTCAGAGAAATCATAGCTAATTTGCGCATCAATGATTTCACTTCCTTTCACGTTAACTGGAGTACGTGTAAAGCTGATCGCATTTACTTCACCAAGGAAATCACTGCGTTTACGCATACTAACGCGAACTTCGAAACCATTGTTTTCATAGTACACAGTAGCGTTATACACTCGGTCAGATAATCCTTGTACATCATAAGAAACATCAACCGTTTGCAACTTACCATTTTCATCTGCCGTCCCTGGTACATCGTAACTAAAAGACACTTCCGAATCTAAGTAGGTCGCGCTTAAAATCGTACCAAAGCCTTCCAATGCATCAGAAATCAAGGAGCCGCCAAGAGATACTGTAAACTCAAGTCCTCGAACAGAACCATCACCTACATTCTCCCAACTTGTAATGTAACCTTCATTGGTTTCAGGGACTTGGCCTTCAGGAGCCTCTAAGCCAGAAAAGTCATAGTAGCGAGGCATTTCTTGCTGCCAGCCAGACAAATCTTTGTAGAAAAATGCTGTTGCAAAATAACCTTCATCAGCAAAATAGTTTTCATAAGTTAAATCTAATTGATCTGCCATTAATGGACGTAAAGCTGTATTACCAAATTTACCGCCCCAAGGAGAAGTGGCTAGTGTAGCACCTGGAATATTTTTGACTGAATCAAATGTAGCACCACCACTAATTGCCATGCGATCCATACGCGAGCGAGACATTGTACGCGCAAGACCAAATCTCACATATTGACTATCTGCTACTTCAGCACTCAAGTTCAGACTTGGTAACACCTCTGTGTATGAATACGTGTCACTAATAGCTTGTTTTTCTACCAAGCCACCTTCTACCCATGAGTTATAACCAGATGAAGACTGCTCAGTACGAACCACTTGTACACCAACATTACCAGTAACAACAGTGCTGCCCACTTCTGTGTCTAAATCTAATTTAGCAAATGCAGTGGTTACTTTCTCACTAACAGACCAAGTGTTATTCCAACGACCAGTGGTAGTTAAATTCTCCGGAGTCGCTAAATAGTTACCGTCTTGATAGAAGCGGAAAGAGTCATATGCAACCATATCTCCCATCCCAATAAAGTCTAAAGATACTGGCGCAAGTTTGTATTCATCAGGGATAGAAAGCATGAAATCTTCGTCTAATACTGTCCCGTCAGCAGTGGCAAAACCTTTTAAAGTTAAAAAGTCACCAACATCAACCTTAGATTTTTCACGATCACTATAATAAACACCAACATCTAACTTGCGGAATATGCCTGAATCAAAAGTTTTAGTTGCGGTAAGCTTTAAAGTAGTTAAATCATCTTCAATCTCAGGCCTATTAATAAACCCGTCTTGGTCATCACCACCATCAACCAATGGGTTACCGTCACCCCAACTCAATGCGCCACCCATTTTAAAAATGGCTTCGTCAGAATAATCTAATTCAGGAGTAAATTTGATACCTTCAGCGCCCGGCAAAACTTCAAATTTAATATTATCCGAGACACCTCGACTATTACCACGACCACTACCTGCGTAACTTTCCATACTCCATACTTGGCGATCTGTTTGAGAAATTGCTAAGTCAGCTTCTACCGTCCAAGAATCACTAACGGCAACTTTAATGTTAGCACCTGCGGCAAATAACTCCGCTTTTCTCAATTCATAGTCATTACGTAATACACCGCGAACTCCCTCAACAGTTCCCTCGGTTAAGAAATCACCTTCCCATTTAGTGTAGTCAATGCCTGATGCAAAACCACCATCCCAAACACCCCACTGCCCGGGAATTTCAATACCTCTTAAGATTTTTTCATCTTCAAAGTCAATGTATAGAGCGTCTAATACGATATGAATATTGTCATTTGGTTTAAACTCTAATACCCCCATGAGAGTATCACGAGTCAAGTTACTTGAACGAACGAAAGGTTTAGCACCGCCAAATCCTAAAACTGGATGATTACTAATTTCATCACCAGAATCAGGTACACCGTCAGGATCAATCATTGCCTCAGAGGTAACTTCATTAGTATTTGCGTCAATAAAGCTGCCAGGATAACCCCAAGAATTCCAACGCTCTTCGTTGTTCGGTGAAGACATGTGAGCTACAGCTAAGGCAACACCAATCGTATCATCCGCAAATTGATCAATATAGGATGCACTGCCACGCCAACCAGTATCTTCACCATCAGGATTGAGTGCTCCAATATCATTCACTTCACCACGCAATGAAAACGATAATGAGCGGTCTCCATGAGCTAAAGGTTTGACCGTTTGCATATCAATAGTACCACCGGCACCTTGAGTCATAAGGGTCGAATCTGGCGTTTTGTATACAACTACACCACTCATAATTTCTGAGGGATAAACGTCAAATTCAACACCACGGTTGTCATTTAACGATACTTGCTCACGACCATTCAACGTAGTTGCACTAAAATCTTCACCTAAACCACGTATAGAAATAGAGCTAGCGCGTCCATCTAAACGCTGCGCAGCCAACCCAGGTAAACGGGCTAATGATTCAGCAATTGAAGAGTCAGGTAATTTACCTATATCTTCAGCAGTTATCGCCTCGACGATAGAGCTATTATCTTGTTTCAACGATTGTGCTTTAATTAAACTTGCACGAAAACCACGGACTTGAATAACTTCTTCTACTTCTGTATCCGCGCCTTCTTCAGCTGCATACGAATAACCAGATACGAGTCCGGTTGTCGCTAACGCTAAAGTTAACAAACTTGGTTTAAATTGTTTCATGTGTATATCCCCTTGCCTTCTATTGGCAACTTGTTGTGTTTGATAACCACTTGGGTAAAACCCGTGACTAAACTGCACACCTGTCACAGTGCATTGCATGAATATTAGTCGCAATAATTCAACAACAACAACAAACTGCATACGTATTCATAATTATGCATTTACAACTAATTCACACTATTTGAGCGTTTTTTGCACACATTCAGACACCAACCAAAACAATAAAAATAAAATAAATTTCAATAACTTAAACAAAAAAATCACATAAACAAAAAACTTTAAATTCGTCAATTCTGTTAATTTTTTGCAGATTATGCATACGTATGCAGGAACATTGCTGAGCTGAGTGGATGTCAACTATGCTGCATAAAAGTTAATCTTTCGTTGGATTCGAAAGCAGTTTGTTACAGGTTTATTGACAATGATTCAGTGTGGTTGGTGGCGAGGCGCAGTTATTTATCAAATTTACCCTCGTAGTTTTTATGACAGCAATAACGATGGTATTGGTGACTTACCAGGCGTATACGCTCAGCTGGATTATATTGCCAACCTTGGGGTAGATGCTGTGTGGTTATCGCCCTTTTTTAAATCGCCCATGAAAGACTATGGTTACGACATTAGTAATTATCGCCAAGTCGACCCTGTGTTTGGTGATGTAGAAGATGTGAAAAAAATTGTCACCAAAGCACATAGTTTGGGCCTGAAAGTACTGATGGATATGGTGTTGTGCCACACCTCAGATCAACACACTTGGTTTAAACAGAGCCGTAGCAGTAAATGCAATGACAAAGCAGATTGGTATATTTGGGTTGATCCCAATGACGATGGTACGCCACCAAATAATTGGTTATCTATTTTTGGTGGCAGCGCATGGGAGTGGGATTCCCACCGCGAGCAGTATTATTTACACCACTTTTTAAGCAGTCAACCGAGTTTAAATTTTCACAATTCAGCTGTACGCCAGCAAATGTTGGATGAAACTGAATTTTGGCTACGAATGGGCATTGATGGCTTTAGATTCGATGCAATAAACTTTTGTTTTCACGACAGCTTGTTAACCAACAATCCAGCTAAGTCCAAAAACAAACGCCGCGGCCGAGGCTTTTCTACCGATAACCCGTATGCATATCAATACCATTATTACGACAATACCCGCCCGGAAAATATCGCTTTTATTGAAGATTTACGTGAATTGCTTAATCAGTACCCTGGGGCAATTTCTCTAGGTGAAATTGCCGCTGAAGATTCGATTGAAACTATGGCGGAATACACCCACAGCAATACTCGCTTGCACCTTGCATACAATTTTGAGCTTTTAACCGATGAATGCCATGCAAGTTATTTGCATCAAGTGATTAATCAAGTTAATCAAAAGATTACCGGCGGCTGGCCGTGTTGGGCAATTGGTAACCATGATGTTGTGCGGGTGCGTAATCGTTGGGGGGGTGGCAAAGGCAGCTTGGCACAAGCCAAGCTCTATCATACTCTGTTGTTGAGTTTAAAAGGCTCAGCGTGTTTGTATCAAGGAGACGAGCTTGCGTTGCCACAGGCGGATATTGAATATGTGGATTTGTGTGATCCGTACGGCATTCGTTTTTGGCCTAGATTTAAGGGCCGTGATGGCTGCCGCACACCTATGCCATGGAATGAGCAATTGAACTGTGGTTTTAGCCAAGCTAAACCTTGGTTGCCTGTGGCAAAAGGCCATTCGGCTTTGGCGGTGAGTCATCAGTTGCAAGACGATGATTCTATGCTGAATTTTTGCAAACATTTACTTAGCTGGCGAAAAAATTCTGAAGTTATGCGATTAGGTGAGATGAAAAATTTGCAAGTGGAAGGCGAATTGTTAAGTTTTACCCGCTTTGACGAGCAGGTTTGCATATTATGCATTTTTAATTTGTCGGATAAGCCTGTTGATTACAAACTTGCAAAAAATTATGCTTTGGTTGAACAAAACTGTTTTGCTTTGGGCTTGTATTTGCAAAAAGGTCAACAAATTAAGTTGTCGCCATATTCTGCTTTGTTAGTGGAGATTGCTTCGCCTGCCGAGTAATAGAGTTTAATTGAAAATAACGTCAAATAGCGCTGCAAGTAGGTGCAATTCAGCCCGTTGGAAGCATAATTTTCTCAAAACGCTGCAAAGCCGCTGTTAACTCAATGGAAACGGCACTTTGAAACTGCGGTCAATTCACCAAACGCTTCAAGCCGTCCTTGGTCGCTCGCCGATTACATCCATGTAATCGGAGGTTGGTTCATTGCCCCCAGTTACCAAGTACCTCAACTAGCATAAGTTGTGCTTTAAGAATCAGAACACAGCATATATATCGCGAAACGAATTCAGACAGCAATAAAAATGCCGAAGCAGGTGAATGGATGTGTTGCGAGCAAAACTTCACAAAACATGGATGTTTTGTGCGAGCGAGTCATGGACGGCCTTGAAGCGCTTTCGCGAGTAATACTCCATTTACCTGCTGATTTCTCTGCCGCCAGCCCAGCTGGCGACGCAAACCTAATAGCGCTGTAAGTCTATGTAATTCAGCCCGTTGGAAGCATAATTTTCTCAAAACGCTTTTCGCCAATCCATGCCTTTTGAAGTTTTAGAAAATTAGCATTCCAACAGACTTCTATCTGACTTTTCGATCGCCAATAAGTAACCAGCAGCAATAAAAGTGCTAAAGCAGGTGAATGGGTGTGTTGCGAGCAAAACTTCACAAAACATGGATGTTTTGTGCGAGCGAGTCACGGATGACCTTGAAGCGCTTTTGCGAGTAATACTCCATTTGCCTGCTGACTTCTCGGCGACTTCCCTGCAGCGGCACAAAAACTAAAATAACGCGCCTTGCTGATATTTAGTTGCAGTTTCAGCACAATACATAGTCATATACTGTCCCCACACACAGCCAGTATCTAACGCCATATACTGTTTATTTTGCACACAACCCATTAATGATGCCCAATGTCCAAAAACAATCTGAAAATCAACATCTTCCATTCTAGGCACATTAAACCAAGGGGTTAAATTATCCGGCGCTGCGGCCAAAGTATCTTTGCACTTAAAATCAAGCTGGCCTTTGTTTTTGAGGTATCGCATACGCGTAGTAACGTTAATAATAAAATTAAACTTATCTTGCAATGAAAAGTCAGCTTGCCACTTATTAACCTTATCGCCATACATGGCTTTTAACCAAGGTTTAATTTTGCCACCCGCTAATACCTGCTGTACCCAATCACTCATGTCTAAATGCTGTTGCAAGCTTAAATGCGGATGCAAACCAGCGTGCGACATCACAATATTCAACTGAGGGAAAGTACGAATAAGCGGTTGTTGTGCCAGCCAGTTGGCATATTCTTCGGCAAAAGGTGCTTTGAGCAAAGTGTCTAACTTGTCGTTTTTTTTCGGCTGAAACAGCCCATGGAAAATCGATAAAAAATGCAAATCATGATTACCCAACACAGTTAATACACTGTCTTGAATATCTAACATCAACTTAGCAACTTTATCTGAGGCAGGCCCGCGTGCGACCAAATCACCCACGGGGCAAAGTTTGTCTTGGCTAGGGTCAAAATCAACCCGCTCCAACAAGCGCATTAACTCGTCATAACATCCTTGAATATCACCTACAAAATAATGCGCCATTTGTTACAAACTGTCTTAATTTAAGATATTAGGTTGGGCTAATCTAAACACAGGGATCTGAGTTTCAAAGCTACTTTGGTCAGATAAATTCAACATAGTGTAATAACCTTGCATGGTCGCAACTGGCGTTTCCACTACAGCACCACTGGTGTAAACAAATTTGCCACCCGGTTTAATGTTAGGTTGTTGACCAATAACCCCGTCACCACTTACTTCCGTTTTTTTACCATTGCTATCAGAAATTAACCAATAACGGCTTTTTAGCTGCACCGGATGGTCGCTCATATTTTGTATAGTAATGGTATAGGCAAACACATAACGGTTTGCAGCAGCATCCGACTGCTCTTCTACATAATGTGTTTCTGTATCTATTTGAATAGCCAACTCTGTGGTATTTGTCATAAAAGTTACTTCTTACTGATAAATTGACTAATTTGGAAAAAATTCTCTAGTTGCAAAGCTTCTGCACGTACTGTCGGATCTATGCCTAACTCGGTTAACTCTTCAGCACTGATTAAGTCTTTTAAACTGTTGCGAATGGTTTTGCGTCTTTGATTAAACGCAGCACCTGCAACTTTTTGCAACACTTCAACGTCTACATCAGCACGTTTTGCCTTAGGCACCAAACGAATCACTGCAGAATCAACTTTAGGTGGTGGGCTAAAGCTCTCTGGTGGTACATCTGCTACTAAACAGCTATCACAATAATATTGTGTCATCACACTTAATTTGCCAAAGGCTTTAGAGCCAGGCTCAGCGCACATGCGATCAACCACTTCTTTTTGCAGCATAAAGTGCATATCTTCAATTTGATCAGCAAAAGTGAATAAATGAAATAATAGCGGGGTTGAGATGTTATAGGGTAAGTTACCAAAAACTTTAATTTTTTTATCGGTTTGCAGCAGTTGAGTAAAATCGAACTTTAACGCATCCGACTGATAAACAGTTAAACGACGCGCCAATAGCGCATCTGATTCAAAACGCGCAACTAAGTCTTTGTCTAGCTCAACAACATTTAAGTGTTTAACCCGCTCCAATACAGGAAAGGTTAATGCCCCTAAACCTGGGCCGATTTCAACTAAAATGTCATCATTGGTTGGGTCTATCGCATCAACAATATGACCAATAATATAATCGTCGGTCAAAAAGTTCTGACCAAATCTTTTGCGTGCTTTATGGCCTAAGTGCACTCTATCATTCATTGTTTTTTGTCCGAAGCTAATTTAATTGCTTCAGATAAAGCAACTTTAAAACTGCCCGCATCAGCTTTACCTGTACCGGCTAAATCTAATGCTGTGCCATGATCAACTGAGGTTCTTACAAACGGCAAACCTAAAGTAATATTCACAGCTTTACCAAAACCTTTGTACTTGAGTACAGTTAAACCTTGGTCGTGATACATAGCTAATACTGCATCAGCTTCTTTTAAATATTTAGGTTGGAATAAGGTATCAGCTGGTAAGGGCCCAACTATATCCATGCCGCGCTCGCGTAAATGATCCAACGCTGGGGTAATAGTGGTGATTTCTTCAGTGCCTAAATGGCCATCTTCACCTGCATGTGGATTTAATCCACATACATAAATCGTTGGCTTTTGAATACCAAACTTATGTTTGAGTTCACTATGCAATATTTCAGTGATTTTGATCACTCTATCATAAGTAATAGCTTTAGATACATACGCCAAAGGTATGTGAGTAGTTGCTAACGCTACACGCAAACCTTCAGTAGCTAACATCATTACCACATCAGCTGTGTTCGATTCTTGGGCAAAATATTCAGTATGCCCACTAAATGAAATACCTGATTTGTTAATAATGCCTTTGTTCACTGGGCCCGTAACTATAGCGTCGAACTCACCTGACATATTTTTTTCACAGGCAATGCGCATAGTTTCCACTACATAATGGCCGTTTTTCGCGTCTAGTTCACCACAAACTACGTCAGCTTCAAGTGGCACATCTAAAATCGTTAATGTACCTTTTTTCTGTGGTTGAGCTTTCGCCTCGGCATCATAATCAATCAACTCAAGTTCTACACCTAGTTGTTGTGCGCGTGATTCAAGTAAAGACTTTGCACAAATAGCCACTAATTGTGCAGGCCAATCCTGTTGCACCAACTGCAGGACTAAATCTGGCCCTATGCCTGCTGGTTCACCTGGTGTTATCGCAATTCGCAATGTCATTATTAGTTATTACCTACCACTTCAACAAAAGCTTGGTCACGTATTTCTCTTATCCAAGCTTCAGCTTCTTCGTTAAATTTTCGATTAAATATCATTCTATATGCATGGTCTTTATAAGCGTTTTCAGTTGCGTCTTGAGTACGACGTTCAAGCAACTGCACTACGTGCCAGCCATGTGCTGTTTTAAATGCACTTGAATATTCACCTGGCTGCAATTCTGCCAAAGTATTTTTAAATTCAGGCACATACATATTTGGATCAGCCCAACCTAATTCACCACCTTTAGCCGCTGAACCAGGATCTTCAGAATACTCTTTCGCCAAATCAGCAAAATCTTTTTCACCGGCTTTCACTTGCTCAATAAATTTATTCAGCATGTTTTTCGCTTTGTCATTACTTAAAATAATCGTCGGCTTAACTAGAATATGTCGTGCGTTTACTTCGGCTACTTCAACTGTTTGACGACCTTGAATATCAAAAATCTTTAAGACATGGAAACCAGCACCACTACGAATAGGGCCAATTACATCATCTTTTTTCTGATTAGTTACCGCTTCGGCGAATAAGCTCGGCATTTCATTGATATTCATCCAGCCTAAGTCACCACCTTCTAGTGCTTTTGGTCCCGAACTAGAACCTATGGCCACTTTTTTAAAGTCGCTACCTGAGTTAACTAACTCAATTACTTTATTCGCGCGTTTTTGTGCACTCTCAATATCATCGGCACTCGGCTCTGACGGCAAACCAATTAAAATATGACCTAAATGATACTCTTCGTTTTGTTTACCACGCTCTTTTAATAAAGCAACTAAACTATCAATTTCTTGTGGTGATACATAAATACGACGCGATACCATAGCACGGCGCACTTCGTTAGCAGTAAGCTCTTGGCGAATTTGCTCTAAATACGACTCGTAGTCTTGCCCGCTCGAGATAATAGCTTGGCGCAATTGTTCTAAACTAATGCCTTGCTCTTGGGCTATACCAGCAACAGTTTGCTGCACTTGTGCATCACTAATTTGCAAACCAATTCTTTCAGCGAATTGTTGTTGCAACACATTCACTATCAGTTTTTCGGTAACCTGCACACGCAGAGCTTTGTCTGAGGGTAATTCTTGGCCGTTTTGAATAGCTTGCGCTTTTAGAGTTGCCATCATAGTTTGGATTTCATTTTCTAAAACCACACCTTGATTTACCACAACAGCCACTTTGTCTAATAATTTGGCCGCATAAGCATTGCTCACACTGAATAGCAGTGCACAAGTAATAACTGTTCTAATTGTTTTTAGCGTATTCATGAAAAACTCACTGATTTAAGAAATAAGGTTTGCGGTAACCAAATATGCCGCTATTTAACACCTTATCTGCTGTATTCTTTGATTGCCCAAACCCTTTAATCGTGAAAGTGAGCAACATGCCAGAATCTCTTTCACCGGTTGGGATTGAAGCTTGACTGTCTGAGCCAGCTAAGTTGGTTTTAACTCTAGATTGCCAACCAAACTGTAGTTGCCAACAACAAGACTCGTACAATAGACCGGCTCGCGCTTCAACAGTTCTATTTAATTGCAAATCATACTGGAAATTGGCATAAGTTTGCCAGTTGGAATTTAACCGCCACATAGTTGCCATACCCATTTGTTGGATATCGTTACCGGATATATCGCGGACAAATCTATGACTCACTTGCATTAAATGATTATCGTCTCTGCGATAGTCTACCGTAACTTGGCTTTTTCGGGTATCTCCGTTTTGTGTATCAAACTGCAAACCATAATGTAAAAACCAAGTTTTACGAATATCAAAGTCTAGTTCCGCCGCTAATGCCGACTTACCTTGAATAGTCGTTTGCTGAAAATCAACAAAATCACTCTCAGCTTCACTTAAATAGATAATTTGTCCAACACTTAACCTGAGCTTTTCTCTATGTTCATCATTTAATAAACGAGTGGTCACACCTAGAGTTAACTGGTTTGCTTCAGATATTCTATCTATACCGCTGAAGCGATTTTCTCTAAATAAACCTAAAAAGTCGTCTTGCAACAAAGCCGTATCGTACAAACCTATGTTACTTTGCTCTCTGTGTGGCACATAAAGATATTGCGCTCGCGGCTCTAGCGTTTGTTTCATATCTTTACCAAACCAATCAATTGGCCTTTCTAAAATCAATCGACCATTGAGACGAAAACGCGGTAGTACTCGACTAATTTGTTGATAATCACCTTCTTGTAGCTCACCATCAATATAACTTTCTTGAAAATAATGAGTCGCTGGTAACGAAGCTTGTGCTTGTAATTCCCACGCGGGTTCAAAATGACTCCAACTTAACTTAGGTTCGATATGAGTACGGATCGCTTCAGCTAAGCCGGCTTCATCTGATTGAAACCAAGCAAATTGCGCAGGTAACTCAAAACTCCAACCTGTATATTGGCTTAATCCTGTATATAAAAATTCAACTTCAGGCAAAGTTCGGTACGGACGAGCATGTTGACCAAAAACTTCGAAGTCACGCACTGTAATGTCCATTTGCCAGTTTTCATCAAAATGGCTTAGGGCTACATGGCGCTCTAAATGGGTATCTACTCCAGAAAGGTCTTCAAAACCCAAATCTGATACATAACTATCATCACTGATAAAAATTAAATCCACATCAGTTTGCCAGTCGTCAAACACTTGCGCCTGATGACGCCAACTCATAGCATAACGTTCATCGTTACTACGCACTTCTCCCTGCTCAGAGAACTCATAAAAGTCTTTATCTTGGCTCATAATTTCGATATTAAGTTCGCCAGAGAAATCCTGTTGTAAATAACGAAATTCACTGCCCAATTGCAAACCACGTGAAGTCATTACCCGAGGTTTTAAAGTTAAATCCATATTCGGTGCAATATTCCAATAATACGGGGTTGTCACATCAACACCACGTTGCGACGAAGTGCCAATCGACGGATATAGCCAACCACTTTTGCGCTTATCACTGAGTGGAAACGACAAGTAAGGCAAATAAATAACCGGCACTTCAAATACTTCAATGCGGCTATGCCAAGCTTCACCCCATTCATCTTCAACAGACAAAGATATTTTTTCAGATTTTAACTGCCAATCAGGTGCATTATGCGGTGGGCAATTGGTATATGTGGCGTCTTCTAGCTCAAGCTTTTTGTTTTGTTGATCAATACGAAACACACCCGCTTTGCCATGACCCGCAAAGTTATCTAATTGATAGTTAGATTTGTTCAAAGATAAGGTCGAGTTTTGCATATCAGCAACTAAACTATCGCTGTATACAGTCGCGTGCTGACTGACAAACTCAATTCCACCAGCCGCTGTCATAGAGTTACGATCTTTCGATATACGCGCACTGTCTGCTTTTATCTGGTTTGGTCCTTGGATAATACTCACTTGGCCAGTAAAACGAGCAGGCGAATTGGCCCCTACTTCAGTTTTATCAGACAAGATCACTAAACTATTTGCGCTAGACAAATTTTGCTCTTGTTCGTTTGCTGATAATTGAGTTGCAGAATTAGTTGGGGCTGCAGAGTGGCATTGTAACTCAGCCGCATTGACCCAAGTTGTTGTAAAAACAAGTAATACTGCAAAAAACCTTGTCACCTGACCTATCACCAATTTTAATCCGGGGTTAACTCAACCAATTGAAAGCGCTATGATAATGCAAAATTGCACTATCGGCTAATGTTATGCCTCAATTACTTCAACGCCAACAAGCATTAAATCACTGGCTCAACCAGCATTTTGCTGGACAAATCGACTTACAATTAATTAGCGGCGATGCCAGTTTTCGCCGTTATTTCCGTTTTCAACACCAACAAACTAGTTATATTGCGGTGGATGCACCACCTGAGCATGAAAATAACCCGTTGTTTGTTAAACTTAGTTGTGCCCTACGCCAAAACGATGTCGATAGTGTTGAGGTTTTAAGCCATAACTTCGAGATGGGTTTTATGTTGTTGGCCGACTTAGGTGACATTCACTTAGTGGATAAAATTAACCAGCAAAACTATCAAAATTATTACCAACAGCTAGTACCCATTATTCATCAAATGCAGCAGATGCCTAACACAGACTTGGCGATTGCTGGTTATGATAAAACTTTTTGCCAGTTTGAAATGTCACTGTTCCATGATTGGTTTTTACGCAAACAGCACGCTATTGAGTTATCCCCAGAACAAACAGAACAATTAACTTTGGCGTTAAATACGGTTAGCCAGTTATTTTTGCAAATACCGCAAGTGAATGTGCACAGAGATTTGCATTGTAAAAACATTATGCTGAGTAATGAGCGAATTAAACTTATCGATTTTCAAGGCATGATGACAGGACCTTGCACCTACGATTTAGCGTCATTACTGAAAGACTGTTATCTCGTTTGGCCACAAGAGCAAATAAACCAAATAGCTCAACAATACAGGGCGAAATATTATCCTGATGTCAGTGAAGACACTTGGCAGCTTTGGTTTGATATTGCAGGTTTACAGCGCCACATAAAATGTGCAGGTATTTTTTGCCGCTTAAAATTACGCGACAACAAAGCTGGTTACATGCAGTATTTGCCTAATGTGCTTCAGTACATTCAACAAGTTTGTACGCGTTACCAACAGACATATCCTGAGTTTAAAATATTGTCAGAGTGCATAGCGTTAACTGAGGAGCTAGCTGAATGAAAGCCATGATTTTAGCCGCAGGGCAAGGCAAACGCATGCGCCCATTAACCGAAACAACACCCAAACCTTTACTAAAAGTTGCTGGCAAAAGTTTAATCGAGTACCAAATAGAAGCACTAGTAAAAGCAGGGTTCACAGAACTTGTGATCAATCATGCGTGGCTAGGTGAGCAAATACCCGCTTACCTAGGAAACGGTGAAAAATATAACTGTAATATTCAATATAGTGCAGAACCTATTGACGCTTATGAAACCGCCGGCGGCATTATCCACGCATTTAAATTGTTGCAAGATGATACTTTTATCGTGATAAATTCAGATGTCTGGTGTGATTTTGACTACCAACAACTTAAACAAATAAAACTCGGCGACAAACTTGCGCATTTAATTTTAGTCGCTAACCCTGAGCATAATCCTAACGGTGATTTTGGCTTGAAGCATGACTTGTTAAACCTAAACCAAGACACTAAATATACCTTTGCTGGCATTGGCCTTTACCATAAAGATTTATTTGCTGGTGATCACCAAATGCCGTTACCCTTAGGCCCTTTGTTAAAACAATTTATTGTTGCAGGCAAAGTATCTGGTCAATTACATCAAGGCTGTTGGTTTGATATAGGAACGCCTGAGCGTTTGGCACAAATTGAGCAATTGGTTGCTAATAAATAACACGGCTCTCTAACTTAAAAACATAGGTTTAAATATGCATTATTGGGGTAAAGTTTTAGGTTTTATTTTTGGCTTTATGCTGTTTAAGTTACCCGGTGCGCTATTGGGTGTCATTATTGGTTATTATTTTGACAAAGGATACGCCAAAGCCCTATCAGACAATGGTGGTTTTGCCCGTTTATTGAGTGGTCGTAATAACTTAAAAAACCGTATGATATTTTTCCATACTTTGTTTTCGATTATGGGGCACATAGCTAAATCAAGCGGCCGCGTAACCGAAAACGATATAGCACTCGCCAGTGCTTTAATGGATAAAATGGGCTTGTCGGGTGAATTACGTCAAGAAGCACAAAATGCCTACAGAGCTGGTAAACAAGCAGATTTTCCAGTAGCAGAAACAGTAAAAGAGTTTAAACAATACTGTTTCGGACGGCGTGATTTTCTAGCTGTGTATTTCGAAATCCAGCTGCAAGCTGCACTAGCCAACGGTCAATTACATAAAAACGCTGAAACTATTTTAACCAAAATTGGCAAAACTTTAGGTTTTAATCCAGCAGAAGTTGCAACTTACATCAGCCAAGCTAAAGCCAGTGGTCAGTACCAATATCAACAAAAACATCAGCAACATAGCCAGCAATCACAACAAAATCAATTGCCACAAATGTATCAAATTTTAGGTATAGAGCAGAGTGCTAGTGATCAAGCCGTGAAAAAAGCTTATAAAAAACTGATGGCGCAACATCATCCAGATAAACTTGCATCGCAAGGCTTACCTGAACAAGCGTTAACCTTAGCTAAAGAGCGCGCACAACAAATTCAAGCAGCTTACGAAATGATCAAAAAATCTCGTGGCCTTTAAGGCAAAGAAACAAATATTGAGATGAAGGATTATTCAGCAAAATATTCAAATAAATCGGTTAATATCGCATAGGTTTTTTGTTCAGCTATGACGTATTCAAAACATACTTCTTCGTATCTATCGTCAATTAACTTACGCCGTGCAATTTTCGCTGGAATTTCTAACAGCTGATCGTGCATATGATATTTATGCGCGATAAGCTTAGGTAAATACAATCTCACCATCAAGATTTTGTCTTGGTCAAATCTGCTCATTTCATCTAAACGACAATAAAGATTGACCCCAGCGACACTAAAATCATTCGACAGCCGATCAATAAAACAGTGTGATTGTTCTACTTCTAATCGAACACCTATATCTAGCCGATCGTACTGACGTTTTTCATCTGGATAAGCAGCAAGATAACCATCATCTAAATCAAACTTAAAACTAGCCAGCAACAAACTCACCACTTCGGTTGAATCAACCAAGTCATGCGCAAAGGAGCTCATTAAACCAGTGTCATAAATATTAGTTTCACTTGCAGTGAGTTGATGTTTAGTAATGTCTTGTACCTGTTCGGCGGAATAACTGACATGTTTAAGCTGGCGTTTTAAGGTCGAAATCGTAATAGCAAGCGCGAGTGACATTTCGCTAAAACTATTATCCAGCTGTTTAATAATGCCTACATCCGATTCAGGAAATTTTGGATGATTAACCGAAAGATCACCGCGAACAATCGAATCCATGCGCGCAATCAAATTTTCTAACCTTTGATACAAAGGTTTGTGCAATGACACCCAATACATTATCGGAATCAAAACTAAACTCGCTATGCATAGCCAAACGTACAAATGAAAACGTGCTTGATGAAAAGCCAACTCGTCGTGGATTGATTCATTGCGTAACAAAAATTGGTTTATGTGATTCGCGGAGTCAGCAGAATCAGCGTGAAATTGCGACTGAGTGAGCTGTAAAGCAGCGGTTAAATCAAGTCCATTTTGATACAAGAACTCTACTCTTTTGTTTATCTGAGTTGTGTGCACATACATCATGCTCGCTGCAGACAGCACTAGAATGAATAGTGCCATCAACATCACCAGCGTGCGCAAACTAATATTGCGCTTTAAATAATTAAATGGTCGTATCATCAAGAGTAAAACTAAAAAGACTTGCTTAACTGAAGTTATCGGTAAACATCAGTATATCTAAATAGTAAAAAATTGCGGTATTAATATGTAATTTAGCCCTCTTAAATTAAAATTTCACTGAACCGAATCCATAAACAAGTTCAAAATTTATCCGTCAAAATAAGGCACCCACAGGCACAATTTACAAAAAACAAACAAATAAAATACATGTAAAAAATAAATATGACAGTGTTAAAGCCTTATTTTTAGATGTTTTAGCTATTTTTCTATTAAAGAGTTAAAAAAACCCATTAACAATCCCGTAAAACTTTGCATATTGACCTTTGGTTCAGTAGAATTGAACATAATTACGTCAGATATATCTTACATGCTTAGGATCTACCGTCTCACAGCTACGGATGTCAATTATCTTAAACCTGACGTTGTATAAAGAGAGTTATGCTAAAACACATTGTTAAATACTCTGTGGTCGTTGCAAGTTTATCTAATATGGCATTTGCTCAGCATCCCGCGCTAATTGAAGCGCAGCTGACTACTGGCTACTCAGATAACTATCAACAAACAGAAAACAAACAATCTTCGTCGAGTGTGCAAATGAAACTGCAACTCAATGCGGGAATAAATTGGCGCTCATTTGACGCTGGTGTGCACGCACAACTTTCTGAAATCGATTACAAAGCAGATAAATCCGCACAATTTAGCCGTAACGCTCTAGCTGGCAATCTATCTTGGCGACCAACTAATCAACAAGAATTAGCAATTAATATCGGCCGAGCAAATTCGGAGATAGAACCTTGGTTAGGTATTCGTCGCGATGTGTATAACATCAACAAGGAGCAACCTTTAGCTATTGATGAAAGTGAAGATACATCCACCGGTGTAACTTATAGTTACAAAACACCAAGTGAACGAGGGTTCGTCTTCTCAAGCGCTTTTAACACTCAGCAAAAAGACTATCAAGCACTTGATCAGCTTGCGTTACAGAATAATAAAACAACCAATAGCTGGCAGCACAAACTAGGTTATCAATGGCGGGCAGGTCGGCACCTGTTTGTTGAATACCAAAATAAAGACAGCGAATTCAGCGATTTTTCTATTCGCGATAATAGCAGCCAAATATATGCTGTCGGTTTGTCTTGGCAAGCAACGGCAATCACAGGTTTTACTTTAGGTGTAGGCCAAGAAACTCGCGAAATCAGCCAAAGTGCAGCTGAAAATAAAACCAGCTATTGGTCATTACAAGCAACTTGGGCGCCTAAAAGTTATTCTGTTTTTAGTTTAACCAGTAGTCAACGCCAACAATCAAGCGAATATCAAGATCAATTACTGCAACTGGCGAAAAACCATGCAGCCGCTTGGCAACATACTTGGGGCAGTGGCTTAAAAAGCACTATAAGTTTAAGCCATCAGCAATTACAACAAATAGCGCTCAAACGTGACGAGCAAAAATTAACTGCTGAAATTGCCTTTAGCTATCAATTATCAAACAGTTGGCATGCAAATTTAGCCTACACTTATACCGACAATAGTGATTCGGCAAACAGACGTAACTTTAAACAGAACAATCTCTACTTTGGCGTTAAATATCAAATGGGGGGTAGAGCTTAATGTATAAATGTATTTTATTCGCGCTACTCACACTTTTTGCCTCCAAGCTAATTGCTAACATAGACGGCTATAAATTAGCCGCGGGTGATACCATTAGCATACACGTGTACGGCCAAGACGATTTATCTGTCACCAGTAAAATAGATAAAACTGGCAATCTGAAATATCCCTTTATTGGCAATGTGCCTTTGTCAGGCAAAACCACTGAGCAAGTTAATCAATTTATCACCCAAGCCCTAATGGACGGTTATCTAGTCAAACCTGAAGTGCATGTATATGTGTCAGAGTACCGACCCTTTTACATTCATGGTCAAGTAAAAAAACCCGGTGCTTTTGCTTATCAGCCTGGTTTAATTTTATCCAAAGCAATCGCTTTGGCCGGCGGTTTAACTGAACGCGCGTCAAGCACTTGGATTTTAAAACGTACAACCAACAATCAAAACAGAAGCATAAAGGCAGATGAACAAACTGAAATCTTGCCCGGCGACATTATTACTGTAGAGCAGAGTTTCTTTTAATGGCCGAGCAAATTCAAAAAGAAGACGAAATAGATTTAAACCAACTCTTCTCCCTCTTATGGAGAGGTAAGTGGTTTATCGTATTTACTGTCGCTCTTTTTGCTATTTGTGGTTATTTGTATACGCAAAATGCCACCCGCTACTATAGTGCCACCACGACAATTCAAGTTGGTATAGATCAAGGTAATGTTGTCTCTATCGATGAATTATACGTATTAGAAGCACGCACCAAAGAGCACTACAATACGCAAATTGAAATGCTCAAATCGCGCAACATGCTTGAGCGTGTGGTCAAACAGTTAAAATTAACCGCTGCTAAACTACATGCAGCGCCTAAACCACCTATTTTGCAACACATACCGCAGTTAGAGCCTTGGTTGATGCCGCCGATTAATAATGCAGGTAATTTAGATTTGGCGATTGCTCTGCAGTCTATGATCCAAATTAATCAAGTATCAAACAGCCAACTCATCAGCATAGTTGTCAAAGCTAAAAACGCTGAATTAGCGGCAAACATAGCCAATACATTGGCTGATGTGTATATGGACTTCCATAACGATTCGCGCCAAGCAGTTAACGACAACGCTGCTGATTGGTTGATCACTGAATTAAATATATTGAAGGGTAAACTCAATACCGCCGAAGCCGAATTACAAACCTTTATGGAAAACAACAACCTAGTTGACCTAGCAGGGGTGTTAAGTTTAAAAGCGAAAGACGTTGAGGGGTTTTCAGCACAATTACTTGCAGCACAAAAACAAATTGATGAAATTAAAGTTCAGTACAGCACGATTCAAGATCTAAATGATACTGAGTTATTATTGTCATCGAGCGCAATTAAAACCAATAGCTTAGTTGAGAATACGCAAAGCTCGATTGCACAACTGCAACGAAAACTCGCGGATATATCTTTAGTTTATGGACCTAAGCACCCTAAGCATATAGCCGTAGTAGAAGAAATTAAAACGACAGAGCATATTCTTGATCAACAAGTTAGAGCTTTGGTCAAAGGTGTTGAACAAAAATATAAAGCAGCGATTGAAAATTTAGAGCAAATCAAACTCAACTTAGATACAGCGAAAGCTCAATATCAACAATTACGTAAATCCCAAAGTTTATATCGTCAATTGCAGCGCGAAGTTGAAGCAAACCAAGAGTTGTACGATACCTTCTTAAAGCGCCTGCAAGAAACCAAAGCAACAAAAAGCATGCAAAAGGCTTTTGCGCGCATACTTGACTATGCAATTGCAAAAGATAGTCCTGTTAGCCCTAAGTCGGCTTTAATCTTGGTCTTGTCTGTTTTACTCGGCGGCATGATCTCTGTGATGGGTATATTTGTTGTTGAGTTTAAACGCAAAGGTTTACTCAATGCAGAAGAAGCAAGCAATTATACTGGCTTAGAAGTATTAACTGAACTACCTAAAATTAAGTGTCGTAAAGAAGCGACTAACCATATTGAGCACGACCAGTTATCGCAAAACCCTTATTACATAGAAGCAATGCGTACTTTGCGGACACGCTTGAAGCTGTCGTTTGAAAATCAAAAAATCATAGCTGTCACTTCGGCTATGCCAGGTGAAGGTAAATCGTCAACTTCATTACATTTAGCCAAAGCTTTTTCTGAATTAGAGAAAGTACTTGTGGTGGATGCAGATTTACATAAACCTTCTATGGCAAGCAAATTAGGTTTGTTAAAAACGCGTCCGGGTTTAGTTGAATTGATGTCAGGTCAATTTAAACTCGCATCTTGTTTACACAGACAAAAATCTTTGGGTTATGACGTCATTTGTGCTGGGGCTCACTGTGAAAATCCAACCAAGGTGTTATTGTCGCCAGATTTTTCTAAACTGCTACGCGCCCTTGCGAAACATTACGACCGAGTAATAGTTGAAACTGCGCCAGTTAACTTAGTATCAGATGCGCAAGCGATTGTGAAAGCGGTTGATGGCATTGTTTATGTCGCCAAAGCCGAAAAAACCCCACGCGGACTGATCAAAAACGGTATTGATATCCTCAATCAAGTTAATGCCAACTGCTTAGGCATGGTGCTTAACCAAGTAAACTACAAACTAGCGCGCTACCAATACCGCCAATACATAAATACACCTAAACCAGTTGTGCCTGTATCTGATAAAGTTATTTCACTTAAACCTAGATACAATCAACAAGAGCTAGCTGAATTAAAACAGAAACAAAAAGAACTACTAGCTCAATATGAACAATTAGAATTTGGTAAAAAACGTGCCGGCTTGTTGGCGAAAAAACGTGAAGGCAAAAGCAATAACTATTCGCCTAGATATAAATAGAGTTCTTCAACAGAAGAGATAACCATATCCGGTAACACTTGTCCTTTATAGTGGCGACCATCCGCATCAAACCAAACTGCCTTGCAACCACTTTTCACTGCGCCAGCAACGTCAGTGAATTCACTATCACCAACGTGTAATATCTGCTGTGGCTTAACCTGCATTAGCTGACTCGCTTGTGCAAATAAATCGCTAGCGGGTTTCATCTTTAAACCTGTTTTTGGTCTAAGCACATGCTCAAAAATGCCAGTTAAACCTATCAATTCTGGATCTGCGTTACCATTAGTGATGGCAACTAATTTGTATCTTGTTTTTAGTTGCTCCAACCATGTTACCACCTGCTTATCGACAGTGAAGTTGTTACGATACTGAAAAAACAACTGGTAGGCTTGTTCAGCAACTGCAGTTGCACCAGCAAGCTTATAATTGCTGAACAGGTGGCGCAAAAAAGCTTGGCGCAGCGCTGTTACATCATGCGCTAAACTGCAATGTTCGGTCGCAAAGCTGTGTTTTGCCGACATCCATTCAGCTTCAGTTAGTGGCTGTACTTGCACTTGTGCGAGTTTACGATTAACAAATTGGAGTAATTTATTTTCGGCCTGTTGAATAATTGGCACATTGTTGTAAAGCGTATCATCGAAATCAAAACTGATAACTTGGATGTCGCTAACACGTCGATAAACTTGCATTATTTAGCTTTCTTTCTCGCCCTTGGATGGGCGTTATCATACACCTTTGATAAATGTTCGAAATCTAAATGTGTGTATATTTGGGTGGTAGATAAATTTTTATGCCCAAGCAGCTCTTGAACCGCACGTAAATCTTGGGTCGATTCCAACATATGGGTAGCAAAAGAATGGCGTAATTTATGTGGGTGTAAATGATGGGATAAATTTTGTTTAACCGCGAGTTGACGCATGCGCTCACGCACATGCCGGTCACTAATACGTGTACCACGCTGTGAAACAAACAAGGCTGTTTCTGCTGGTTTCGCCCACTGAGCCCGTATCAACAACCAAGTTTCAATTTTCTCTAATACTAACTTAGTGATCGGTACCTCACGTGTTTTATCACCTTTACCAGTAACACGGACTAAATATTCATGACGGTTGATATCATTTAGATCAATCCCAATCAACTCAGCCAAGCGTAGACCACTACTATAAAAAAGCTCAGCGATGACATTATCTCGATAAGAACAAGGATCGGCTTCAGCATCACAATCCAATAATAAATTCACTTGGTCAACATCAAGGTTTTTTGGTAGGCGTTTAGCAGCTTTTGGCGCTTGTAGGTTGATAGTTGGATCACTGGAGATCCAAGTTTGGCTGAGTAAAAACTGGCAAAACACCCGCAACACTGTCAGCCTATGGGTAATAGTTGAAGTCGCAAGTTTGAGCTTATTCACTTCAACTAAATGGCGACGAATAAATTCAGCGCTCGTCACCTGCACACAGCTGTCTAAATCTAGCTTTGCGTAAACTTGTTTTAGCTGGGTCATGTAACTACGTATGGTATGAGCAGAAGCTTGTTGCTCAGATATTAGCTTATGTTCAAACGCTTGTAGCGCCTCTGCTATACTGACAGTGCTCATTAATAACAAAACCCCGATTAAATAGGGCTAGGTTCTGCCGGGCTATTATCAACCGAAAAGTCTAACAAGAGTCTGTTGATTAATTTAACCATAGGCGCCAAGAATATTGTGTCCATATCGCCTTGGAAATGCTGCTCATCAATACTACCAAAAGCGAGAATTCCCATATCTTTTTGCCCACCTAAACGAATTAACGCAACTGATTTAATTGCTTGTTCGTCTGTAAAAAACAAACTCATTTCTTGTTTTTTTAAGCGGCCAAAATAGTAATCATCACGCGCTAAGCGCTGTAGAAGCACTTCTTGAAACAAATTACGTGGTTGCACTAAGTTGGCGGCGTGTTCATCACCTCCAGCGATAAACAACACCAATTTCATCCCATCAAGTTGAATTTGTTCTAGCAGTATAGCGCGCAATAAATAAATCATTTGTTTGCTATCAGGGCATTCTAACAACGCCATATACAAGTTGATAAATGCTTTGTAGATAGTTTCGTTTTGTTTGGCAGTGCCAATTAAGCGGGTAATATCTTGCTCTTGCTTAGATACTTTATCACGCAACAACTGCTGTTGACGTTCTAATAACGAGACAACACCGTTTGATTCATGTGCGATAACCATTTGGCGCAAAATATCTGGATGGCGCTGAAAAAAATCAGGATGTTCAGATAAATAGCTTGCTACGTCCTCTTCGCTGCAATTGAGCAAAGGCATTTGTTCATTGTCACTCATATATTTATCTGCCCATCAAAAACATGTACTGCTGGTCCTGTCATTTTCACAGCTTGGCCTTCACCTTCCCAACTGATGTTTAGCTTGCCACCTGGTAGCTCTACTTCAACCCTGTTGTCTAGTTTTCCTTGTAAAATACCCACCACCACAGCCGCACAAGCACCTGTGCCACAAGCCAAGGTTTCACCAGCACCACGCTCGTAAACTCGTAAACGAATAGCTTGGCGATTAACAATTTGCATAAATCCAATATTAGCCCGCTCAGGAAACCGCTCGTGGCTTTCGAGAATTGGCCCGAGTGTATCTACATCTGCAGTATCTATGTTATCTACGGTTAACACACAGTGCGGGTTACCCATAGAAACAGCACCCGCTAACACATTTTGTTCATTCGCTTGCAGTATGTATGTTTTCTCTTGGCTATTCGCTTTAAAAGGAATTTGCTGTGGTGCCAGTTTAGGCACGCCCATATCAACAGTTACTTGACCGTCTTTTTCTATGTATAAAACAATATTGCCGCTTTTAGTACTGACCGCAATTCGGTTTTTGTTAATCAAACCTTTTAAGCGCACAAAACGAGCAAAACAACGTGCACCATTGCCACATTGCTCAACTTCGCTACCGTCAGCGTTAAAAATTCGATAGTGGAAATCAATTTCAGGATCATAAGGTGCTTCCACCACTAACAATTGGTCAAAACCCACCCCGAAATTACGATCGGCTAATTTACTGACTTGTTCATTCGATAAAAATACATTTTGGGTAATGTTGTCGAGCACCATAAAGTCATTGCCCAAACCTTGCATTTTAGAAAAATTTATCTGCATTTTACTACTGCATTTCTTTCAACGTTTCATTACGTACAAAATACAAAGTATTGCCCTCAAGGTCGAGGGTTTTATGAGATCTTTATTCGAGATTTTATGATATCAGCCAATATCCACCTTGAATCTGCCAACATTAGCCCTTATTGTGCTAGGCAGATTTGATAAAATGAATGCTTGAGTATGCTCAGTAACCAATTATGGTCTCTTATTCGCAGTGAAGCGCGACAGATTAGCCAACAAGAACCGCTGTTAAGTTCGTTTATTGACCAATGTATATTGTCACATAATTCGCTGTTGGATGCGGTGTCATTTGTATTAGCACAAAAACTTGCTGATGATGTAATGCCACAAGCGGACTTAATCCCACTATTCCATCAATTTTATCTGACCCATCCAGATATGCTTGAAGTGGTGGCTTTTGACATTCGAGCTGTGTTTGAACGTGATCCGGCTATCAATTCTTACTTAACCGTTTTATTGCATTTAAAAGGTTTTCAAGCCATTCAAGTACATCGACTGGCACATCAATTATGGCAGCAAAACCGCCGCGATTTAGCTTTGTTTATTCAAAGTCGTTGTAGCCAAGTATTTGCCGTGGATATTCACCCTGCTTGCCGTATCGGTAAAGGGGTTATGTTTGACCACGCAACTGGAATAGTGGTTGGTGAAACCGCTGTGATTGAAGACAATGTATCCATTCTCCAATCTGTTACTTTGGGCGGAACGGGCAATGAAAGTGGCGACCGTCACCCTAAAGTTCGCCATGGCGTTATGATAGGCGCTGGTGCTAAAGTATTGGGCAATATTGAAATAGGCTGCAATTCAAAAATCGGCGCTGGTAGCGTAGTATTAAAAGACGTTGCGCCACATACCACAGTTGTTGGTGTACCGGCGAAACAAGTTGGTGTACCTCGCTGTCCAGAGCCTTGCCGCTCAATGCAACAAAATGTATTTGATGACAGCGAAGTAGACAGTGTTGAATAACACTAACAGACAAGAGCAGAGTTCAGGTGCCCGCTGAACTCTATGTTATCTAAAGTTCTAACGACTAAAATTAGTCTCTAAAATTAGTAAATTGGAAAGGTTGTTCGAGCTCAGCGCCACGAACTAACTGCATCACCTCTTGCAAGTCGTCGCGTTTTTTACCCGTTACCCGCACTTGTTCACCTTGAATAGAGGCTTGCACTTTAATTTTACTGTCTTTAATTAGTTTCACGAGCTTTTTCGCCATAGCAGCATCTATGCCTTGGACAAAAGTCACTGTCGTTTTGTGATTTTTACCTGAGTGCTCGAAAGAACCTACTTTTACGGCTTTAGGGTCTAAATTACGTTTAGCCATTTTATTGCGTAAAATATCTAACATCTGCTCTAGTTGAAATTCTGCTTCAGCAGTTAATTTAATACTCTCAGACACATACTCAAAACTGGCTTCAACACCACGGAAGTCGAAGCGAGTTGATAATTCACGTTGGGCATTGTCGGCAGCATTACGTGCTTCTTCTATGTTTATTTCAGTTACTATGTCAAACGACGGCATATTATTATTTCCACTATTTTTGTATTGCTAAATTGGCCAATGCTTTTTGGATGCCCAAAGTAGTGTCACCACTTTTGAGAGCTCGCACTATTGGCTGTTTTAAATTAGGTTAAATATACATCAAATCTATGTTTTTTCGATTCTAAACTAAAATCAGGTTTTTGTTGGTTCAAATAGTCAGCATAATCAGGCCGTTTTACCACAACACGCTGCTGAGCGACCTGCTTAGCTACAGACAATAATTTATCTGAATCTTCATCTGCACCAACAAAACCTTGAAATGCTTTCATTTCTTTTTTGACTGCGGCAGATTTCTTTTTATGTGGGTACATAGGATCTAAATACACTACATCCACTTTTGGCAGGGTATTTCGCCAATCAAAACTATCGTCGATTAAACTGCCATGATACAAACCAATAAAATGCCTGGTCCAAGTATCTTGGCAAGTCTGTTTGAGTCGAGACAAGCCGTCCGCTAACAAAGCAACAACCGCATTATTGCGCTCTAACATCACCACATTACAACCAACACTGACTAAAACTAAGCTATCCCGACCTAAACCAGCGGTTGCGTCTAATACAGTGGGGCGCTCATTGTTTTTACAACCAACTGCACGAGCGATAATTTCGTTTTTGATGCTTACTTGTTTGCGTCTATAAGTCGCAGCAGCACCGATAAAATCAACAAACACGCCGGCTTGTTTCGGTTGTGATCGCTGAATTAATTGCAAGCGGTTATCGCACCACAATAAATGCAAATCTTGCTCAGTTTGTTCAACAATTTGCAGCTGATAAGCAGCAGCCAACTCAATTAGCCTTGGTTGTTGTCGCGAATCTGCACTCGCTACAATAAAGTTACTCTGCGGCACCAATGCGATTGTCTCCTACGCTCATGGCTAATATTTGGCTTAATGCTTGAAACGAAAAACCTGTTTGTTGTTGCCAAACATTAAAAGCATACTGAATTTGCTGTAAACTGCGTTTACTAGTTGCACCGCCATCAATTAATTTATTTGCGCGAAAATATCCTTCAACATCTTGCGTTAATAAAAAGGTATCAACACCTAAAGCCCTAAGTGCATACGGACCAGTATTGCCACCTAAACGACAACCATGTTTTTTCAGGTAAGACCACAACCCCACTCTATCTTCGATAGGCCAGTCAGCAATAAATTGGCTAAATGTTGTTTTCTTTGCTAGTTGCACGTCGTGGATCATCAAAGCATTTTCATAAATACTTTGTACTTTTTTGCCATTGCGAATAATACTCGGGTCGGTCGCTTTTTTTTCTAATAATTCTGTAGGCATCATAAGTATTTTCTCAATATCGAAATTGAAAAATAGTCGTTCAAAATTTGGCCATTTGTTTTCGACAACTCGCCAGACAAAACCAGATTGGAAAACTTTTTTGCTAAATTCAGCTAAAAATCTATCGTCGCCTAGCTGTGCAATGGCATCCCGAGTTAGAGGCTTGCCCACATATGACAGCACCAAGGCTTCATTGCCTTTACGTTTGCCCGCTCGTTCAATAATGTTGTTAAAGTTTTCCATCAAAATCTCGCATCTTCAATTAGCTTGGGTATATTAACACGTAAGCAATTTACAATTGAGTATAAAGCCGAGTACTTTGATTAAGAAAGTAGCAATCAATAATGAGATTGACCGCAATGTAGTTATACTCTGCGCATTTTATGTTAGAGTAATTTTTCAGTGCTTTTGCCAGCATTTCCATAATATACGACTTGAGATACTCGTGAAAAACAACCTAGTAAATAGTTTAGTAGTTAGCCTAGTTATTTTTATCAGTCCACTACTGCATGCCGAAGATCAAGCGCAAAATAAAGCTCGTATGTTAGTTTGGGCATTAGCCAATATTGAATGGCAAGCAACTATAGATAAAAACACACTGAACATGTGTAGTTTCGCTGCCGGAGCCTATTCTGCAAATCTATATTTAGGCGACTACCAATTTGTTATGTCACCACCATATTTTATTGATTTTTATAGTTTTGAAAGCCAACAAGAACTTTTTAATTTTGATATAGAGCATGGCTGCCAAATTTATTATTTTGACCAAACCACTAGCGGATTGCATATAGATAAAGTTTTATCGCGCGCTAATGAGCGAGGTTTATTAACCATAGGTAATGGTGAGAAATTTTTAACACAAGGTGGTAGTTTAGCTTTAATCAGCAATGGGCAGACTTTACAACTCAAAATAAACAGTCGCCAAACCAGCCAACAATTTAAAATCAGCCCCCTGCATTCGATGCCGATAAAGTTTTAGCCGGAGCTATAATGTTAAATAAAATAAAAATTCCGATTTGGCTCATTGTTATAACATTAATAAGCAGTGCGTTAGTTAGTACTTTTATAGCTCAACAAGCAATAAAACATTATAGCTTCTCAGCTTGGTTGCATGGAGAAATTGCACCCGCGAGTGAATCATTCAATCAAACAAGTATTCGCCAACTCACGGCTCCCTATGAACTGTTTAAACAATTTTCCACATTAGTAACCATTTCCGATGATATTTCTGCCGATAAATATGATCAGTGGGTAAAATATCAAATTGCGCATAAAGCAGAGCTATTAACAGCTTCTTTGGCAGTGTATTCAACTGACAATGCTCGTTTACAACACCTATATTCAGTTGGCACAGCCACTAAATATCAGCAAGATCAATATCAAAGTGAGCTATTATCTGCCATTCGCAAAAGCCAAAATACCTCGGAAATTATCAGTAAACGACTCTCCTCAGACACACTGCTGTTAGCCAAAACAGTTAAATTAGCCAATGGCCAATGGTTTTTCTTATCTGAAGTGGATTTAAATTTGATTAAGCTGCCTTTGATTGAAGCACATCCTCAAAGCAAACTAAATTTTTCAATGCAACTAACAGATAAACAGCAAACCCAGTTACTAAATTGGGAGTTTGGTAAGTTGCATACAATAAAAAATCAAATTAACCAGCGTGTAGAAAATGAATTTTTTGTGCTAGAAATCACTGCAGAACCAAGAGCTACTTTTGCACCTAAATGGCATGCCGCTGAAATTTCTCAATTTATCGCCAGTGTAATAATAGGTACATTATTAGTCAGTTTATTGCTTACTTTACTTTGGTATCAAAATCGCAAGTCACAACAAATCACGCAAAACCTGACACAACAAACTCAGGTATTAACTGAACAGCTTACTGCAGCAAAAGAAAGCATCAAGCGTAACTCAAGATTTGCAATTATCAATGATATGGCACCAATAGCTGCTGCCGAGATAACGCCAGCTGTGAGTCAAGCAATCAAAGCAGTTTCGTCATTAGAAGAGCGCACCATTAACCTTAAAAATAAGCTCACAGATGGCAAAGTAACTAAGTCTTTAGTTGGTAGTTACCTAGACAATGCGACCCAGCTCACTCGCGCATCTTCGTCACAATTATTAATCGCAGCAGAAGCTACCTATACACTCGAACAGTTCGCGTCAGATTTAAAACAAGATACATTAAGAGAGATTAATTTACAGTTGCATACAGCGGCCATTAGTGGAATTTATAAAAAATCACATCAACACAAAAAAATCAAATTTATCGAAAGTATCCCAGGCGATTTAGACTTAACCGCTTATTCAGGTTCGTTAACCCATGTAGTCTGTATCATTCTTAACAATAGCATTGAACATGGTTTCAATGGAAAACCGGATGGCATAGTTATGATTGAAGCCTTTAAAAACAAAGACAAACAATCAGTGCAAATGCGTATTGAAGATAATGGTGCGGGCATGGATGAAAGTGTGTTAGCCAGTATTTTCGCCACAGAGTCAACAGACAGCCATTCAGGATTGAATTTGGCCAAACAGTTAGTTGACGACAAACTTATGGGTAAAATGGAAGTCAGCAGCAAGCTTGGCCGATTTACTCGAGTAAATTTAACCTTACCCATGGATGTAAATAAAGGCTTAGCCAAAGAGCAAACAAAAGCCTAAACCAGCTTATACATTTTTCTTCTTAACTAATAAAAATTAGTATTTAAAAAATTGTGGCAATTTAGCAATTGAAGGAGTAAATTGTCCGCCACTCTTTTTCTTTTTTGCACAAAATAACATCAACTTTGTGTTAGCAGAAAAAGTTATACATAACTAACAAAGCCAAACTTAAAATAATAATTAACAAACTTATCCACAGGATAATAAAAAAGATAACAAGGTCATCGACAATATAAAACTATAAAAATCATAATTTTAATAAAAAACTTTTGGAAATTTTTCGGTTAGTATCTCCATTTATTAGTTCTTAACTAAAACTTACTCACAAGCATGCAATTGTATTTGTAGGCTGCTCTACAAACAAAACCCACAGATTTATCCACAGATTTATCCTTTGTTAACTAGCACTTGAGAGTAAAACAATCAAATCCCAACTTGGCTGTTTTTCCCGTATAATATCGGCATTGTTACGCTAACTAACGTAGAAAATTTATGGCTCAAATTCCACAAAATCCACTTGTCTTGGTCGACGGTTCTTCTTATTTATTTCGTGCTTTTCATGCGCCACCGCATTTAACCAACTCAAAAGGCGAACCAACGGGTGCCGTTTATGGCGTGGTCAACATGCTTAAAAGTTTGATCAACAAATTTCAACCAAGCCAAATGATTGTGGTATTTGATGCCAAAGGTAAAACATTTCGTAACGACATGTATGCGGATTACAAAGCGAATCGCCCACCTATGCCTGACGAGTTACGTTGCCAAATAGCTCCTTTACATAAAATAATAAAAGCCATGGGTTTGCCACTGGTTTCTATTGAAGGGGTTGAAGCGGACGACGTCATTGGCACACTGGCAAAACAAGCAAGTGAGCAAGGTCGCCATACTTTGATCAGCACAGGTGATAAAGACATGGCACAGTTGGTTAATGAACACGTGACCCTAATTAACACTATGACAGATACTGTTATGGACGTTGCTGGCGTTGAAGAAAAGTTTGGTATAGGCCCTGAGCTTATCATTGATTATTTAGCTTTGATGGGTGACAAGGTGGATAATATTCCGGGTTTACCTGGTGTCGGGCCAAAAACTGCTGTTGCCATGTTACAAGGTATGGGCAATATCAAAGCCTTATATCAAGATACAGCAAAAGTCGCTGAACTTGGATTTAGAGGTTCTAAAACCATGCCGAAGAAGTTGGATGAAAACAAAGAGCAACTTGAGCTCTCATACCAACTTGCAACCATCAAAACCGATGTTGAGTTAGATTTAGCCCCAGCAGACTTTGATATACAAGCGCCAGATCAAGCGGCATTAATTGAGTTATTCCAAGAAATGGAATTTAAACGCTGGTTAAGTGACTTGTTAGGTCAGCAAAGCAATAAAAACTCAGCTACGGTAAAAGGCACTGAGGTGGCTGAAGTGATCGAGCAAGCAGCGAAAAAAGATGCCGAATATGCCTGCATATTAGATGAAACCGAGTTTAACCTTTGGTTAGCCAAGTTAGAAAATTCAGAGCGTTTTGCCTTTGATACTGAAACCACCTCACTGAATTATATGCAAGCTAGAGTTGTTGGGGTTTCTTTTGCTGTAGAGCCAGGCCAAGCTGCGTATGTACCATTTGGCCATGATTATCCAGACGCGCCACAACAGTTATCCGAAGAATTTGTTTTAGGCAAACTCAAGCCACTGCTCGAATCAAACAAAATCGGCAAAATCGGTCAAAACCTTAAGTACGACAAACATGTATTAAACAATCATGGTATTGAGCTAAACGGTATTGAGTTTGATTCTATGATTGAATCCTACGTATTTAATAGTGTAGGTACACGCCATGATATGGATAGCCTTGCACTTAAATACCTAGGACACAAAACCATTTCTTTCGAAGAAATCGCAGGCAAAGGTGCTAAACAACTCACTTTCAACCAAATACCATTGGAACAAGCAGCACCTTACGCAGCGGAAGACGCAGACATCTGTTTGCAATTGCACCAAAAACTTTGGCAAGAGATACAGCAAGACGACAAACTCAAATCAGTATTAACAGAGATTGAACTGCCACTTGTACCTATCTTAAGCAAAATTGAACAAAATGGTGTGTATATAGATATTCACCAGCTTGCGCAGCAAAGCCAAGAAATTGAAGTTCGCCTTGCCGAGTTAGAAACCCAAGCTTTTGACATAGCGGGTGAGAAATTTAATTTAAGTTCAACTAAACAGTTACAAGCTATCTTATTTGAAAAACTCAATCATCCGGTATTAAAGAAAACACCTAAAGGTGCACCATCAACCGCAGAAGAAGTTTTACAAGAGTTAGCCTTAGATTACCCTCTGCCAAAAGTGATCATGGAATATCGTGGTTTAGCTAAACTTAAATCGACTTATACAGATAAACTGCCAACTATGGTTGATAACAAAACTGGCCGTCTGCATACCTCATATCATCAGGCGGTTACAGCTACAGGTCGATTATCTTCAACCGATCCAAACCTACAAAACATCCCAATTCGCAACGAAGCTGGCCGCAAAGTGCGTAAAGCCTTTGTTGCTCAAGAGGGCTATAAGATAGTCGCAGCTGACTACAGCCAAATTGAATTGCGTATCATGGCACATTTATCAGCGGATAAAGGTTTGTTAACTGCATTCGCCGAAGGCAAAGATATTCATAAAGCAACTGCAGCCGAGGTATTTAATTTACCACTAGAGCAAGTTAGCTCAGAACAAAGACGCAGTGCTAAAGCGATTAACTTTGGTTTAATTTATGGCATGTCAGCGTTTGGTTTATCACGCCAATTAAATATCCCTCGTAACGAAGCTCAACAATACATGGATCTATACTTCGAGCGTTATCCTGGGGTATTAACTTATATGGAAGATACGCGTAAATTCGCTGAAGAAAATGGTTACGTCGAAACAATTTTCGGCCGTAGATTACATCTACCAGATATCAAAGCACGTAATGGCGCTGTGCGTAAAGCAGCAGAGCGTGCTGCGATCAACGCCCCTATGCAAGGCACAGCCGCCGATATCATCAAAAAGGCCATGCTTAAAGTTGCGAGTTGGATAGAAGGTGTTGACTCAACTCAGATCAAAATGATCATGCAAGTACACGATGAATTGGTATTTGAAGTACAGGAGAGCTTTGTAGTCCAAGCTTGCAACAAAATTGTTGAGTTAATGCAAACTGCTGCAGAATTAAAAGTTCCATTATTAGTTGAAGCTGGCGTTGGTGACGATTGGGATCAAGCTCACTGATAGTTTTGACAAGGTTATTAGCTGGGTCTAAATTTATAAGTTAGAACTCGTTAATAACCTTAATTTCATGATTTTGATGCGCAGACTGCTCCAAATTACTTCTATTCTTTGCGTCGCGCATCTAACCATACCCACGTGTTCATTGGCAAATGAACAGCAAATCAGCCTAAAAATAGCCATGGTAACTGGCAATGCACAAACGCCAAGAGTATTAGATAAATTAGCTAAACAATTTGAACGGCAAAACCCCAATATTAAAGTTAACTTTCTCCAAGTTAAAAATAGTGACTTCAAACCGCAAATAACCAACTGGTTAAAAAAACCTGTTACTGCTGACATTATAAGTTGGCACGCTAACGAAAGATTATTTAAATTGGTTCGCCAAGATTTAGTGCTAGATATTTCCGACATTTGGCAATCTGTTGATACTAATTTCTCGGATAATTTTTTACGTCACATTAAATACCAACAACGCATATATGCACTGCCCTATTCGCATTATCAATGGGGCTTTTACTACAAAAAGTCTCTATTTAAACGCTTAAAAATATCTCCACCGAACGATTGGCAGCAACTTCTTGATATGCTGGAAATTATGAATAAGCTTGACGTTACGCCGATAGCAATTGGTTCATTTGAACCATGGGCGGTAAGTTGCTGGTTTGAATATTTAAATCTACGTATCAACGGCCATGAATATCATAACAAGTTCGTCAATGCAGAGATCAGTGCGCATGATACTGGTATCAAGCAGGTATTTATTCATTTACAACAACTGATAGAAAAGGGAGCTTTCGCCGCTAAGGCTAATCAACGCAGTATTAGAGAAAGCCTACCTACCTTATACCGAGAAAAAGCAGGTATCACACTAGAAGGTAGTTTTATCGAAGGTTATATCCCGGACCAATTTAAACACAATATAGGTTTTTTTGAATTCCCTAGGATTAACCCTCAAGTAGCAAGCATACAAGTTTCACCAATTGATGTGCTGCTAATCGCAAAAAATACCCAGCACCCTGCAGCGGCAAAACAGTTTTTACAATTTATGGCCTCAGCAGATAGCCAAACGATAGTGAACCAAATGCTTTACCAAGTACCTGCGAATATTCATGCAAAAACTTCGAGCTCTAACTTACTTGCTTCAGTGGTGCAATCTTTAGCCAGAGCAGATGGATTAACTCAATTTTATGATCGTGAAACAAATGAAGTATTGGCAGCAAAGAATATGCAAATTTGGACTGAGTTTCTTGAAAAACCGGATATACAACATGCACAGCAGCGGATGGAAAAAGCCCGTCTCGAATATTTACAGGCTATAAACGAAAAAACCCCAACTCATTGAGTTGGGGTTCTTCTTAAATTAAAAGCCTGGCAGTGTGCTACTCTCACATGGGAACTCCCACACTACCATCGCCGCTATTGTGTTTCACTTCTGAGTTCGAAATGGATCAGGTGGTTCCACAATGCTATCGCCGCCAGGCATAATCGGTACATGATTGTTTTATCTTAAACAATCATCAATCTGAATTCGTAAAAGCTTAATCTTTAAGTTCTATTCAATCTGTTGTTTATCTAATCTATTCAATCAAACAACTTAATTTTTGTATTCTTGGCAACCCAATAAACATTTGGCGTTGTATGGTTAAGCCGCACGGGCAATTAGTATTGGTTAGCTCAATGCCTCACAGCACTTACACATCCAACCTATCAACCTCGTAGTCTACAAGGGCCCTACAGGACCTCAAGGGTCTGTGACAACTCATCTCGGGGCTCGCTTCCCGCTTAGATGCTTTCAGCGGTTATCGATTCCGAACTTAGCTACCCGGCAATGCTCTTGGCAGAACAACCGGAACACCAGAGGTTCGTCCACTCCGGTCCTCTCGTACTAGGAGAAGCCCCCCTCAATTCTCAAACGCCCACGGCAGATAGGGACCGAACTGTCTCACGACGTTCTAAACCCAGCTCGCGTACCACTTTAAATGGCGAACAGCCATACCCTTGGGACCGACTTCAGCCCCAGGATGTGATGAGCCGACATCGAGGTGCCAAACACCGCCGTCGATATGAACTCTTGGGCGGTATCAGCCTGTTATCCCCGGAGTACCTTTTATCCGTTGAGCGATGGCCCTTCCATTCAGAACCACCGGATCACTATGACCTGCTTTCGCACCTGCTCGACGTGTCTGTCTCGCAGTTAAGCTGGCTTATGCCATTGCACTAACCGTACGATGTCCGACCGTACTTAGCCAACCTTCGTGCTCCTCCGTTACGCTTTGGGAGGAGACCGCCCCAGTCAAACTACCCACCAGGCAATGTCCGCATCCCAGATTATGGGACTACGTTAGAACATCAAACATACAAGGGTGGTATTTCAAGGATGGCTCCACACATACTGGCGTACATGCTTCAAAGCCTCCCACCTATCCTACACATGTAGGTTCAATGTTCACTGCCAAGCTATAGTAAAGGTTCACGGGGTCTTTCCGTCTAGCCGCGGGTACACTGCATCTTCACAGCAAGTTCAATTTCACTGAGTCCCGGGTGGAGACAGCGTGGCCATGATTACACCATTCGTGCAGGTCGGAACTTACCCGACAAGGAATTTCGCTACCTTAGGACCGTTATAGTTACGGCCGCCGTTTACCGGGGCTTCGATCAAGAGCTTCTCCATAAGGATAACCCCATCAATTAACCTTCCGGCACCGGGCAGGTGTCACACCGTATACGTCATCTTTCGATTTTGCACAGTGCTGTGTTTTTAATAAACAGTTCCAGCCACCTGGTTACTTCGACCACCTCTCGCTCCAGGCGTAAAGCCCTTCACAATAACGTGGCGTACCTTCTCCCGAAGTTACGGTACTATTTTGCCTAGTTCCTTCACCCGGGTTCTCTCAAGCGCCTTAGTATTCTCTACCTGACCACCTGTGTCGGTTTCGGGTACGGTTCTTATTAACCTGATGCTTAGAAGATTTTCCTGGAAGCCGGGCATCAACTACTTCGCTACCTTAGTAGCTCGTCTCGTATCTCAGCCTAATAAAGTTCCGGATTTGCCTAGAACTTTAGCCTACATACTTTCACTTGGACAACCAACGCCAAGCTAGTTTAGCCTTCTCCGTCTCTCCATCGCAGTTAATAAAAGTACAGGAATATTAACCTGTTTCCCATCGACTACGCATCTCTGCCTCGCCTTAGGGGCCGACTTACCCTGCCCTGATTAGCATGGGACAGGAAACCTTGGTCTTTCGGCGAGCGGGTTTTTCACCCGCTTTATCGTTACTCATGTCAGCATTCGCACTTCTGATACCTCCAGCATGCTTTACAACACACCTTCAACAGCTTACAGAACGCTCCCCTACCACTCATACAAACGTATGAATCCGCAGCTTCGGTTACTAATTTAGCCCCGTTACATCTTCCGCGCAGGCCGACTCGACTAGTGAGCTATTACGCTTTCTTTAAAGGGTGGCTGCTTCTAAGCCAACCTCCTAGCTGTCTAAGCCTTCCCACATCGTTTCCCACTTAATTAGTATTTGGGACCTTAGCTGGCGGTCTGGGTTGTTGCCCTCTTCACGACGGACGTTAGCACCCGCCGTGTGTCTCCCGGATAGTACTCACTGGTATTCGGAGTTTGCAAAGGGGTGGTAAGTCGGGATGACCCCCTAGCCTTAACAGTGCTCTACCCCCAGTGGTATTCGTCCGAGGCGCTACCTAAATAGCTTTCGGGGAGAACCAGCTATCTCCCGGCTTGATTAGCCTTTCACTCCGACCCACAGGTCATCTCCTAATTTTTCAACATTAGTGAGTTCGGTCCTCCAGTTGATGTTACTCAACCTTCAACCTGCCCATGGGTAGATCGCCGGGTTTCGGGTCTATACCCAGCAACTGAACGCGCAGTTAACACTCGCTTTCGCTACGGCTCCCCTAAAAGGTTAACCTTGCTACTGAATATAAGTCGCTGACCCATTATACAAAAGGTACGCAGTCACAGAACAAGTCTGCTCCCACTGCTTGTACGTACACGGTTTCAGGTTCTATTTCACTCCCCTTACAGGGGTTCTTTTCGCCTTTCCCTCACGGTACTGGTTCACTATCGGTCAATTGGGAGTATTTAGCCTTGGAGGATGGTCCCCCCATATTCAGTCAAGATAACACGTGTCCCGACCTACTTAATATGTATCATAAAGCTTTTCGCATACAGGACTATCACCTACTATGGTCAAACTTTCCAGAATGTTCTGCTGAACTCTATGATATCGGCTGTTCCGCTTTCGCTCGCCGCTACTGACGGAATCTCGGTTGATTTCTGTTCCTCCGGGTACTTAGATGTTTCAGTTCTCCGGGTTTGCTTCTTACAGCTATGTATTCACTGCAAGATACTCTATAAAGAGTGGGTTGCCCCATTCGGAAATCTTGGTCTCATGCGTCTTTTATCGACTCGACCAAGCTTATCGCAGATTAACACGTCCTTCATCGCCTCCAATTGCCAAGGCATCCACCGTGCACGCTTAGTCACTTAACCATACAACCCGAATGTTTATCAGATTATAAAATTAAACAACGCTTCGTTTATTTGAATATATATCTCTATATATTCTGGATTAGAATACTTGGTTTGCTTGATTAAACTCGTTAGATTCAGATTTAAAATTGAACTTAAAAATTTAATTTTAGCTTTTACTTTTCAGATTGTTAAAGAGCATTTGACGTTAAGTCATTGCTAATACACTTAAATAAGCATCTTAGCGATAACTTCTCGTCCTTCTTAATTATTAGTACCGTTATTTATCTGTGTGAACACTCAGCATGTTTAATAGCTTCGTTAAGGAGGTGATCCAGCCCCAGGTTCCCCTAGGGCTACCTTGTTACGACTTCACCCCAGTCATGAACCACAAAGTGGTAAGCGCCCAATGTTAAGCTACCTACTTCTTTTGCAGCCCACTCCCATGGTGTGACGGGCGGTGTGTACAAGGCCCGGGAACGTATTCACCGCAGCATTCTGATCTGCGATTACTAGCGATTCCGACTTCATGGAGTCGAGTTGCAGACTCCAATCCGGACTACGAACAGCTTTAAGGGATTCGCGTACTCTCGCAAGTTAGCTGCCCTCTGTACTGTCCATTGTAGCACGTGTGTAGCCCATCCCGTAAGGGCCATGATGACTTGACGTCGTCCCCACCTTCCTCCGGTTTATCACCGGCAGTCTCCTTAGAGTCCCCAACCTAATGCTGGCAACTAAGGATAAGGGTTGCGCTCGTTGCGGGACTTAACCCAACATTTCACAACACGAGCTGACGACAGCCATGCAGCACCTGTCTCAGAGTTCCCGAAGGCACTAAACTATCTCTAGTAAATTCTCTGGATGTCAAGGGATGGTAAGGTTCTTCGCGTTGCATCGAATTAAACCACATGCTCCACCGCTTGTGCGGGCCCCCGTCAATTCATTTGAGTTTTAACCTTGCGGCCGTACTCCCCAGGCGGTCTACTTAGCGCGTTAGCTTCGCTACTCACGCATTAAATGCACAAACAGCAAGTAGACATCGTTTACGGCGTGGACTACCAGGGTATCTAATCCTGTTCGCTACCCACGCTTTCGCACCTCAGTGTCAGTAATGGGCCAGGGGGCCGCCTTCGCCACCGGTATTCCTCCAGATCTCTACGCATTTCACCGCTACACCTGGAATTCTACCCCCCTCTCCCTTACTCTAGACAGACAGTTCTGAATGCACGGCCGAGGTTGAGCCCCGGTTTTTCACACCCAGCTTATCTATCCACCTACGTGCGCTTTACGCCCAGTAATTCCGATTAACGCTCGCACCCTCCGTATTACCGCGGCTGCTGGCACGGAGTTAGCCGGTGCTTCTTCTGTTGTTAACGTCACAGATAGCAGGTATTAACTACTACCCTTTCCTCACAACTGAAAGTGCTTTACAACCCGAAGGCCTTCTTCACACACGCGGCATGGCTGCATCAGGCTTGCGCCCATTGTGCAATATTCCCCACTGCTGCCTCCCGTAGGAGTCTGGGCCGTGTCTCAGTCCCAGTGTGGCTGATCATCCTCTCAAACCAGCTAGAGATCGTCGCCTTGGTGAGCCATTACCTCACCAACTAGCTAATCTCACTTGGGTTCATCTCGTCGCAAGAGCCGAAGCCCTCTTTAACCCGTAGGTATTATGCGGTATTAGCCATCGTTTCCAATGGTTATCCCCCACAACAAGGCAGATCCCCAAGCATTACTCACCCGTCCGCCGCTCGACGCCGAATAGCAAGCTATTCTCGTTTCCGCTCGACTTGCATGTGTTAGGCCTGCCGCCAGCGTTCAATCTGAGCCATGATCAAACTCTTCATAAAAAAGTTTTAATCTTTGTCTCAATCTTACTGAATTAACAAGTATGTCACTTCTGATAGATTGAATAATTTTTTGTCTATTCAAACTATGCGAGTGCCCACACAGATAAATAAGGTTACTAATTTTTAAAGAACATTTTAGCGAGCAACTGATGTTTAACTCGTTAAGTGAGGCGCGCATTCTACGCTTCTCATTTCGCTTGTCAACCCTTTATTTTTAAGCTTTTCGAGAAAGTTTTAAAAACAAGTTTTTGGTTCAAGCTAGCAGGATTTGGAGGAGTTGAACTTCACCGCGTCGCTGCGTTGTGGTGGCGCATTATAGGGAGAAAAGAATGGGCGTCAACGCTTTTTTTAGAATTATTTAAGTTTTTTGACTGTTCGGCTAAATATCGTACGAAACGGCTATTTTTAGTACTTTTCGTTGTGCATAAACCGTCTATTTGATTACTTAACCTATTTATTTATAAATAGTGCATTAACTAACTCGACAATAAAATCTATTTGAATGCCTCGGTTTGAGCTAGTATTAATCTCAGTTGAGTAGAGTTCGAATATATAATAAGGCCAGATTATGAAACAGGTACGTCCATATAATAAGATAAACCCAACAATAGCCGACAACGCGTATGTAGATGATAGTAGCGTCTTGGTTGGCGACATTACCATTGACCAAGATTCTAGTATTTGGCCGTTAGTCGCTGCGCGCGGTGACGTTAACTATATAAAGATAGGCCAAAGAAGTAATGTGCAAGATGGTTCCGTTTTACATGTAACTCGCTATAGCACAAATAATCCGCAAGGTTTCCCACTTATTATAGGTGACGATGTAACTGTCGGACACAAAGCTATGCTGCATGGATGTTATATAGGTAATAGGGTGTTAATAGGTATGGGCGCAATTGTATTAGACGGCGCTATTATTGACGATGATGTCATGCTGGGTGCTGGTAGTTTAGTACCGCCAGGGAAAAAATTAGTTTCAGGCTATTTATATGTTGGTAGCCCGGCGCAACAAAAAAGAAAACTGACAGATGGTGAAATTGCATTTTTAAAACAGTCAGCTATCAACTATGTAGAACTCAAAGATCAATATCTAGCACAGCAATTACCCAAAGAGCTTTAAGCTAGTTTAAGCCACGCCATTATCTTCAATAAACCCAATCCGCTCTTTGATTGGGTTTATCCGAAATTTAATTGTGAGTCATCTAGCCTTTCAATAATTGAATAACGGCCGAAGTATCAGGCTTAACGTTTCGCCAAATATTAAAGCTCACGGCAGCTTGTCCAACTAACATGCCAATACCATCCATTGTTTGTTTAACACCGTTTTCTGTAGCCCATTGATTAAACGCTGTCATCTGATCAGAATAAACCATGTCGTAAACCACAGTGTCAGGTGAAAATATGCTGGCTGGCACTGGCGGTAACTGCTGCGTTAACCCAGCAGAAGTCGAATTAATCACTAAATCAAAATCACCCTCTAATTTACCAATCTCAACCGCCTGAATGTTTCCAAAATCTTTATATCTGTCAGCCAAAGTTTGTGCTTTGCTATAGGTGCGATTACAGATGATTAACGCTTGTGGATTTTCTTCTAATAGGTTTTTGATGACACCACTTGCAGCGCCACCCGAGCCGATTAACAAAATACGTGAACCAGCGAGTTTAACTTGGTTATTTAACAAATCACCGACAAAACCTGCGCCGTCCGTTGTATCCCCTAGTAGCTTTCCATCTGGCAATAACATCAAGGTATTCACAGCTTCTGCTAATTTTGCCCCTTCAGTTAAGACATCAGCTCGATTAAACGCATCTTGCTTAAATGGCGCGGTAATATTACAACCTTTGCCACCAGCGGCTAAAAACTCATCTAATGCCTGATTGAAACCATCAACTGGCGCTAATATAGCTTGATAAGTTAAAGCTTGCTTGGTTTGTTTGGCAAAAGCCTGATGAATAATTGGTGATTTACTTTGGGCAATTGGATTGCCAAATACTGCATATTTGTCCATAACTAGAATAAAGGATTAGCGATAATTTGGTGATAAGTATACCTATATTTAAATCAGTTTAACCATTTTTTGAGCTTGTTATGCAGAATCACTGGGTCTATCGGTTTCGCGATATAATCGTCCATACCTACGGACAAACATTTTTCTCTATCCCCATCCATTGCATTTGCTGTCATGGCAATAATAATCACCTGTTTATGCTGAATACCACCATCACCACGGCGAATACTCTCTGTGGTTTGATATCCGTCCATTTCCGGCATTTGGCAATCCATTAAAACACAGGTATAAGGTTTTTCATTTGCAGCTAGATTTAATAACTCAAGGGCTTCAATGCCATTAGCTGCAACCTCTATTTTTAGTTGTAGTTTACCCAGCATAGCTTCTGCGACAGCTTGATTAATTAGATTATCCTCAACCAATAAAATTTTAGTTTCTTGGGGCCAAACATATGTTTGCTCAGCCGAAGCTTCCAACATAGCACTTTGGCCTGATTTAGCTAACGTCTGTATGTATTCATGTGTGATCAAAGGACGCGCTTTAGCTAAGACATCCCCACCATTTGCCACAATAGAAATTGCTGCAAGTAAGTCTGTTGCTGTAGTTGGTTTAGAGAAATAACCGACAAAACCTGCATCGGCAATATAACGAATATCGCCATGTTGGCCAGCCGATGTCATCATAATTAACGGGATATCTTTGGTTTTTGCATCGGATTTTAATTTGCTCGCAAGCTCCACCCCATCCATAACAGGCATTTGCATATCTAAAAATGCTAAGTCAAACGGCTTGTTAATCTTAGCGACTCGGCATAAATCCAACGCTTGTTGTCCACTATAAGCTTCAGATATTTTTATCCCCCAACAACCTAACTGGCTACGAAAAACATCTAGATTTGTATGGTTATCGTCAACCACTAATACATGTAAATTTGAAACATCTGTATTAGGAATAGCCGCTTCAGCAAGATCGCTTTTTTGGAGTAAAACTTCAAAGGTAAAGGTGCTTCCTTCATTAGCTACACTTTGTACACTAATTTTCCCACCCATAAGTTCAACTAATTTTCGGCAAATTGCCAACCCAAGACCTGTGCCACCATACTTACGAGTTGTCGACGCATCTACTTGATGAAACGGCGTAAACAACAAAGCTTGTTTTTCTGCGGGAATGCCAATACCACTATCGGATACGGCACAAACAAATTTGTACCGCTTGTTACTATTAACAAAGTTATCTTGTAGCTCGGCTCTAATTACAACTTTACCTTGGTCGGTAAACTTGATCGCATTACCCACAAGGTTGGTTAAAATTTGTCGAATTCGTCCGGGATCACCTTTGACATTGTTGACCTTAACACCTCGCAAATCCAAAATAATTTCTAAACCTTTTGAGTTTGCTTGAAACGCCATAGCTTCAGAGAACTCTCCCAACATCAATGGTAAATTAAAGTCGAGTAACTCAAGTTCTAATTTGCCAGCATCAACTTTGGAAAAATCTAAAATATCATTGATTAATGTTAATAATGACTTGGCGCTGGTATAGGCAATTTTAACTCTATGTTTTTGTTCCGGAGTCAGCTCTGAATCAACAACCAATCCCATCATACCTAATACACCGTTCATTGGCGTACGGATCTCATGACTCATACTTGCCAAAAATTCACTCTTGGCTTTGACGGCTTGCTCCGCTTGTACTTTGGCCTCAATTAAATCAGTTTCAACCTCTTTGCGCTGGCTAATATCCAAATGAGTGCCCAATACGCGTAATGGTGTTTTATCCGACTCACTTTCAACTATCAAGCCTGTTGCATGTAGCCATATCCAGTGGCCACTGATATGGCGAAAGCGAAATTCGCAGTGATAGCGATTCGCTTTATTTCGACTATGCCGTAAAAAAGCTTTAAACACCTTATATTTGTCATTCGGATGGACCGACTCCAACCATAAATCCAAGGTATAATTGCGCGCAACTTGCTTGTCTAGGCCTATCATCTCCATCCATTTTTGATTAACCGCAATATTTCCAGATAAAACATCCCAATCCCAGACACCTACTTGGGCACTTTCGACCACTAAAGCTAACTGATTAGATTTTTCGGTAATGCTAGTTTCGTGTTGCTTCTTCTGGCTTAACATGTGATTAAAGGTATCAGCCAACTGCTCTATCTCATCTCCAGTCGAGACCTTAACTTGGACATTGTCTTCTCCCCTTGCAACTTTTCCTGCCGACAAAGTTAATTCAACCAAAGGCAAAGTAATTTTTTTACTTTGATACATAACCAGCAGCAATACTATCGCACAAGTAATAAATACCACTGTCAGGGTAATAATCCCTATATCATTGGCACTAGAAAACACCTGACTGGTTGAAACCTCACTGATTAATTTCCAGCGAATATTTTTCACTTCAACATCATGAACCGAAGCAATAACAGCTAAACCTTGGTTATTGGTGTACTGATACAAATCTGCATCTAAGTCATAACCTTCAATTAAAACGGTGAAATTAATTGCTTGGGTAAATACGCTATGCCACTGGCCTTTTTGCTGTGGCGTTCTTAGATAACCGTCACTATCAACCAAAAATTGATTCATAATTAAACTTTGATCTAACAAACTCTCAATCAAGTTTAAGATACGCTCGAGCGAGATTTTTAACGCCAGTACACCAATTCTTTCACCTTCGGGTGTTAATAGTGCGGCCGTTAAAAACCCAGACACTGGATAATTACCTCGCCGTCTGGTTGGATATATTTCGAAATCAGAAAACAGTGTTTCACCTGTCGATAAAGTTTGCTGTGTTATCTGTGCAAAGGCACTGTCGGTAAATTCATCTGAAAATAAATTACTGCCAAAATCTTTGTCTTGCAAAATACTGAACAAGATATTGCCCGAGTCATCAATTAAATAGAGATCATCTATGTAGTCATAACCATTAAAGTACTGTTTAATCGGTGACTGAAATTGATGAGCAATTTGCGCCCAAGCATAACTACGAACAAAGGATTGTGATGATTGATTACTATGTAAATGTGCATCTCTGAGTTGCTGCAACATTTCACTGTAGTGTGGTAACTGAGCTTGACTCGCAATATCCATTAATCGATAGTCAAACCAATTATTAATAAAGTTAACGGTTAACTTAGATGTTTGTTTAAGTTTGTCTTTAGCTTGCTCAGCTAAACCTAGCTTAGCTTGCTGATAACCAATAAAAGAAACAAACAAAATAGGTACAACTGTTAAAGCGACAATCAACACCATTAACCTATGGCTCAACTTTGCATATTTTTTTCTAGGTTGATTGGCTAACAAGCTATTCATATTCACCCTCTTCTAGGGCAAATTCTTCGATATTAATAGGTTTAGCTAAAATACCTGCTCGAACCGAGTAGGTCATTATCATTTCTAAACCGGCTTTATCTATATTTAAATCTTGGTAATTGATGACGTTTAAATGAGGAGATAAGCTTGCAATAATTGCATCTCTATTATGTGCAGGTATGTGTTTGCGAATAATATCTACAATATCATCAAGCTCAACACCGCCTTTCATTCTTGCTTGCTCTATATCATCACCAGCTTTTCTCAAAAAACGATTCACCTCCAATACAGCTTGGGTTTTATGCAACACGGAGTCATCTTTAACTAAAGTAATACATTCAACATGCCCTTTGGGCCAAGCTAATACATCTTTTGAATACCAAGCAACATAACCAAAACCACCTGTTTCAACCACATCAGCCCATGGTAATGACTGCTCAAATGCAGCAGCAATACCTCTATTACTCTGCGCTTTAATATGCAATGGTGCTAGAGTCGGAGCGACATCTATGATCCTGACATCAACGTTTTTTTGATTATCAAAACCCAACCGCACATTGTGTTGGGACAGAAATTTGTACAAGACAACTGTGTGAGTCGACTTGATATGCGGTACGGCTATTTCTAACGGTCGAATTTGTTTATAAGACAGCTGTTTAATGGCTAAAGCTAATTCAGCTGTTGGTTTTCGATATTGGCGCTCGTTTGCCAATTTAACTTTTTGTTTGATCGCCTCGTTAATTGCTAATGCATTGCCGTCACGATGCATTAAGCCAATCCAACGAAAATTCTCTTTTTCTAAGAACATATCCATAGCAAGTGGACTCATGACAAATGCCATATCCGCGTATTCAGACTGAAAGTAAGCGCGTAATAAATCCCAACTTTGCATCTGTTTAATATGGAAATCTGCATATAACATCTGCTCACGATATTTTTCATAAGCAACCAATGCAGCATAATGATCAGCTAAAGGTATATATAATGCGGTTATATTTTGTTTTGCTTGGGATTGCTTTTCCAACTGGACAGCATGCAGGTTTTGGCTGGCTATACACGTGAAGACACAAGCTAACCAAATGATTAACCCATAGAGGTTTTTCAATTTAAATCTAACAGAGACATCCCATATAGCCACGATCTGTAGCGCCATTTTATCGTTTTGCGGATAAATTTAAGCATAGAACAAAATTGATATTTTTCTGCACATCAAACGTCAAACACTCTCTAGATATTTCTTTTCTCTGCATTATAGATTTGCGGTAACATACAGTTTTGCAGTAGTAGGTACGTAGTTAATGCTAAAAAAGCTATTAAAAATTTCTGAACCAACAAAACCTCAAACGCCTTATCAAGCCATAGGCGGAGAAGCAGGCACACGTTTGTTAGCCAATCGTTTTTACGATTTTATGCAAACTGACCCACATGCTAAAGACTTATTGGCTATTCATCCACAGCCGATGGACAGCATTAGGCAAAGGTTTTTTGAGTTTTTGTCCGGTTGGTTAGGTGGCCCAGGATTGTTTGAACAAAAGTATGGTCACCCAAGATTACGCGCGCGCCATCTACCTTTTGAAATTACCGCACACCAACGCGATTTGTGGATGTTATGTATGAATCAAGCGTTAGAAGAAGTGGTAACAGACAAATTAATGCGCCGCCAGTTGCAAGCAAGCTTTTATCAACTCGCAACGCATATGATTAATACCGACTAAGATAACTAACCCAGCCAGTTTTGAGGTTTAAGATATCTCTGATATAACAGTGCTTCGGCACTGCCCGCTTCAGGTTGGTAGTTATACTGCCAACGAGCAAGTGGCGGCATCGACATTAAAATTGATTCTGTGCGCCCACCTGTTTGCAAACCGAACAAAGTACCGCGATCAAATACTAAATTAAATTCGACATAGCGGCCGCGGCGATACAATTGGAATTGACGCTGTGCTTCTGTGTATTCAACATCTTTGCGTTTTTCAATAATCGGCACGTACGCATCGATAAAACCTTGACCAACAGCTTTGACAAAATCAAAACACTTTTCAAACGGCCAATGGTTTAAATCATCAAAAAACAATCCCCCCACACCACGGGTTTCATCTCTGTGTTTTAAATAAAAATATTCGTCACACCATTTTTTGTATTTAGGATAAACCTCATCACCAAAAGGTTTACATAAATCAAATGCGGTTTGATGCCAATGGACTACGTCTTCTTCAACTGGGTAGAATGGGGTTAAATCAAAGCCACCACCAAACCACCAAACTGGCTCAGCACCGTCTTTTTCCGCGATAAAAAAGCGTACATTTGCATGCGAAGTTGGAATATGTGGATTTTTTGGATGAATAACTAAAGAAACACCACAAGCTTGCCAACGACGACCTTTTAATTCTGGCCTATGTGCAGTTGCGGCAGCGGGCATAGCCTCGCCACTGACATAAGAAAAGTTCACTCCACCTTGTTCTATTACTGCGCCATCCGTTAATACTCGAGTGCGACCACCGCCACCTTCTTCACGCTGCCAGTTGTCTTCAATAAATTTACCTTGACCATCTACTTGTTCTAAAGCTTGGCAAATTTGATCTTGTAATGACTGGAAATACTGAATAACGGTTTGAATATCTATTTGCATCATCCGCGAAATACCTTGCCTGTTATCGGGTTAATAATTGTACTTGGATTAGTTGCACCGCCAATTTCGCCTTGCACGATAAAATCAACTTTATCGGCAAATACATGCGCAACTTCAGCAGCAGACTTTAGTGATTCTTCACCAGCTAAATTAGCACTAGTTGAAACCAACGCGTGCCCTAAACGACGGCACAAATCGCGCGCACCTTCATGCGCAGTAACCCGTACCGCAATTGTATCAAACTGACCGGTTAAACATTTGGGCGTGGTACTTTTAGCTGGCAACAATAAAGTGAATGGCCCAGGCCAATGGGAAAAAGCACTATAGCGTTTGTCTTGTGGAATTTTAGCATCATCAACAAATGGCAATAACTGCGAATAGTCGCTGGCGATTAAAATAAGCCCTTTATTAATATCTCGCTGTTTCAATTCTAATATTTTCAGTACAGCTTGCTCATTGTTAGGATCACAACCTAAACCAAAACAAGATTCTGTCGGGTAGGCAATTACCCCACCTTGATGGACGATTTCAATTTCAGAAAGGATTTGTTTATCAGTCATTGCAATACAAAGCTAAATTGAAGATAGCTCATTATACTGATTAACTGATTAAATTCAGCTTAAGCTAACCTTATGACCGCATTTTTTCTGTGGACAGACAAGCACGTCTTTGCCACGCAAATGTTTTTGCAACATGACAGGCCAGCCGCAAGCTTCGCAGCTTTGTTTAACCGGTGGTAAGTTCACTGCATAATCACATTTAGGGTATGCAGAGCAGGGATAAAAGGTTTTACCAAAACGATTTTGTTTTTTCAGTAAATGACCTTTTTGACATTTAGGGCAATCAATTTGTGTGTCGTTATCCTCTTGGCCATCTTTATTTTCGATAAAGTGACAGTCAGGAAAACCTGAGCAACCAATAAAGATACCAAATCGCCCATGTTTAACCGCAAGCGGTTTTGAGCATTCGGGACACTGAGAGTCAGGGATAAGCCGATCCAGATCAGGATCATGTTCTGGATGCAAAGCTTTGGTGTAATCACATTTTGGATAAGCGCTACAACCTAAAAAAGGTCCTGCTTTACCATTGCGAAATACCAGAGCTTCGCCACATTCCGGACAGGATTCACGCTTGTTCGCGATATGTTCGAATAACTGTGAATCTTTAGTCATTGCTGCCCAGAAGGTGCTCCATAGGGTAATTAATTAGTGTAATGGACCATCGGGTTCTTCGAACACCAATTCTTCCATTTGAGTATAAGCATTTTCATGCCCTGGCACGTTGAACAACACCATCAACACAACCCATTTAAGGTCGTCTAACATAAATTCAGGTGTTTCTAATGCCATTACTCTATCAATCACCATTTCACGCGTTTCAGTGTCTAACACATTAATTTGTTCTAAGAACAAAATAAATCCACGACTCTCCGCATCCAAGCGCATGACTTCTTCGTCAGTATAAATACGCACCGAAGAACATGGTGAATTTTTAGTTAGGTAAGGAATTGTGTCTGAGTTTTGCAAATCGGCTAGCTTTTCAAGCCAGTCGAGTGCTTTATAAATCTCATCGACTTCAAAACCTGCTTTGATTAATTCATCAGTTAACTGATCGTGATCTACAAACACTTCAGTTTCACTATGAATATAGTTCTCAAACAAGTACATGAGGATATCAAACATAATTTATTCCCTCCTCAATCGAATGTAACCACCCGATGTAGCAGCGATAAGACCTTGAAGTTCAAGATCCAAGAGTTGAGATAACACTACTTCAATTGACTGCTGAGTCCTTGCCACCAGTTCATCAATAGAGGTGACCTCATAGTCTAACTTAACCAACAATTCGTTACTTGTGAAGTTTTCTTTGTGACTTTTTTGCATTTTTTCCGAATTTTCTGCAATTTCTGTTGGTTCAGATAACCAATGCCAAACGGATAACTCATTTAATATATCGGCCGTTTGGGTAACTAATTTAGCCCCTTGCTGAATGATTTGATGACAACCTAAGGTGCGTGGGTCATGAATGCTGCCGGGTATTGCGTATACTTCACGCCCTTGTTCTAACGCATATTTAGCTGTTATCAAGGAACCACTTTTTGGAGCAGCTTCGACCACCAATACACCTAAACTCAGACCACTAATTAAACGGTTGCGCCTTGGGAAGTGTTTTGGGCGGGGCTGGGTGCCCGGTTCAAACTCGGATAAGATCAAACCTGTTTGTGCGATTTGTTGGTATAAAGTTTTATGCCTTGCTGGATAAATTACATCAACCCCAGTGCCAAACACAGCTATGGTTTTACCATTAGCCGCTAATGCCCCTTTATGTGCTTGGCCGTCGATACCACTAGCAAACCCGCTGGTTACCACTAAACCTTTGCTGGCTATATCTCTGGCAAAACAAAAGGCATTTTCAGCACCATAATGTGAGGCATTACGGCTGCCAACTAAAGCAACTTGCGGCTGTTTGAGGAGTTCAATATCACCTATCGCATATAAAACAAAAGGTGCAGAAGCAATTTGTTTAAGTTGTTCAGGGTAAGCTGGATGCTGCCAATGGATAATATGATGAGCAGGATTACTTTGCTGCCAAGCTATTTGCTGCTCTATCAGCTCATGCGGGATTGAATTCAACTCAGCTATGTCTTGTGCTTTAAAACCATAACTAAGTAACTTATGTTCAGGATCGGCCAGAACTTTATCTAACGACCTGTATGTCAGTTGTTGCATCCATTTACGCGAACGCAAACCAAGTTGTTTAATGCGCAGCCATGCGCGGGTAGTGTCATCCATGAGTAATCCTATTTATTCAGGTAAAGCAACCATATCACCTAACTGCAATGCTTTTTTTGTATCAGTCACCAGTGCATAACTTAATTCATTGTATGTTTTAAATACAACTAAATTACCAATTGCTTCAAAAGGCATTTCATAATCACTAAATGGATTAAAGCGGTGGAAAAACTGACTAAAACGACCTGCATCTTCTGTATAAACAGGTTGGTCGTCATCCATAATTATATCTGGGCCTTGACGATAAACGCCCAAAACATGTCCAGGTTTTAACCCATGTTTGCTACCTGAGTTAATCACCACAACTTCAAGTTTACTGAATTCAGATAAACCACTTGAAGAAGTTAAAATTTTCGCGTCTATCGCTTGCTCTGGAATGGTCAAAGTAAAAGTTGCTGGTAAAGATTGGTCAGTTAACAAAGATAAAAGTTTATCGCCAGAACGTACTTCACTTTTACTAGTAACTATACGTAAACGCGCTGGGTGATCTTTCTCTTCATCCTCACTACTTAAAACCCGCGCCGTACCTGTGAGTTTTAGTTCCTGAGCATTACTTGAGAAGAAACCTGTATCGTACTCTCTAATTTTGCGGTAAACCCCGTACAACTTGCCTGTGTCTAACTCACCTGTTGCGTAAATTAAATCACCCTTCACTTTATTTTTGGTATTAGTATCACCACCAATCACCATAGACGCAGAGTCAAACTCGTTTTCAAACAAGGTTCGTTCGTAATTCAAATAAGGCGTGATCACATTTAACGGCAGAGTAGCAATAGCTTCGTAGCGTTTGTACTGGATACGTTTAGACGGAGACAACTTAACAACATTATTATTTGCAGCGGTTTTAACCACTAGCTTAGGTTGACCTTGCTCATCATAAATCAAAGCCAATACATCACCAGGATAAATTAAATGTGGATTTTCAATTTGTGGGTTCATGCCCCAGAGTTTAGGCCACTTCCAAGGAGAATTTAAAAATAAAGCTGAAATGTCCCACAGCGTATCGCCCTTTTTCACCACATATTCTTGTGGTGCATCGTCGCGAATTTTTAATACATCAGCAATCGATTGAGTTGCCACGATTAACATGCATAAAAAGCTAAATTTTAAATATTTATACATACTGCGTCCTTGTGTGACGAATTATTATGAATATGCGTCTAATAGTTATAAAATGTCTATCAAGTAAGTATAGCATTACAGCATAACTTAAAATTTACACAAAAGTAGTTAAAATTACATAATATTATGGCGATTTATCAAGTATTAAAGTTCCCAGATGAGCGATTGCGCACAGTTGCTCAACCGGTTGAAAAAGTTACCGACGAAATTAAAACAATTTGTGATGACATGGTTGCAACCATGTATGAGTCGCAAGGTGTTGGTTTGGCTTCTACCCAAGTAGATGTAATCCATAGAATTTTTGTTGCCGACTGCAGCGAAGAGCAAAACGAACCTAAAGTTTTTATCAATCCTGAAATTGTTGAAGCACAAGGCCATCGCATTCACGAAGAAGGCTGTTTGTCTTTCCCGGGTGTTTACGCCAAGGTTGAGCGTGCAGATGTAGTAACAGTCAAGGCGTTAGATAAAAACGGTGAAGAGTTTAGTTTAAAGGCAGATGGTTTAATGGCAATTTGTATTCAGCACGAATTAGACCATTTAAACGGCAAACTGTTTGTTGATTATTTGTCGCCACTTAAACGTCAAATGATCAAAAAGAAATTAGAGAAAGAAGCTAAGCTTGCTGCAAAACAAGCGAAAAAATAAGGTATTGGTTTGGCATTAAAAATTATCTTTGCTGGCACGCCTGACTTTGCCGCACAGCATTTAGCTGCATTATTGTCGTCTGAGCATGAAATCATTGCTGTATATACTCAACCAGATAGACCCGCTGGACGCGGTAAAAAGCTACAAGCATCCGCGGTGAAACAGTTAGCGTTAGAAAATAACCTGCCCGTGTTTCAACCTGAGTCTTTAAAAGATGTTGATGCACAACAGCAACTTGCTGAGTTAAATGCAAATTTAATGGTTGTGGTTGCTTATGGTTTGTTATTGCCACAAGTGGTGTTAGATACACCAAGATTAGGCTGTATTAATGTGCATGGTTCGTTATTACCCAAATGGCGTGGTGCAGCGCCGATTCAGCGTTCAATTTGGGCGGGGGATGAATACGCTGGTGTGACTATAATGCAGATGGATATTGGTTTAGATACAGGTGACATGCTGTTAAAAGCACAGATAAAAATCGCAGAGCAAGATACTTCTGCAACTTTATACAACAAACTGGCAGAATTAGGCCCAAAAGCTTTAATTGATTGCATCCACCAAATTGAAGCTGGCACTGCAGTGGCTGAAGCCCAAGATGACAGCCAAGCGAGTTATGCAAAAAAACTCAGCAAAGAAGAAGCTTTAATTGATTGGCAATTGCCTGCAGCTCAGCTTGAACGCAACATTCGCGCTTTTAACCCTTGGCCTATGGCATTTTTTAACTGCAATAACCAGGCAATTAAAGTGCATAAAGCACAAATATTAAGCTCAGATAAACAACTACCTGCTGGCACAATAGTGCAAGCAGATAAAAGTGGTATTGATGTGCAAACTTCTGAAGGTATTTTACGTTTGCTCGAATTGCAATTACCGGGTAAAAAACCTCTGGCAGTTGCAGATATATTGAATGGCCGAGCAGACTGGTTTCAACAAGGAACACAATTGTGCTAAATACTCGCGCGCTCAGTGCGCAAATTATCTATGCGGTATTAGACGAGCAAAAATCGTTAACCGCTTGTCTCGCGCAATTGCCTAAAGATTTATCCGCTTCGCAAAAAGGGCAAATTCAAGATTTTTGTTATGGCTGTTTACGCCAGTTTCCAAAACTGAACCGTTTGATTAACCAGCTTTGCCATACCAAGTTAAAACCTGAGCTTAATCAATTACGTTATTTGTTAGCAATTGGTATCTATCAATTACTTGATGAAAAAGCAGCAGAGCATGCCGCAATAGACGAAACCGTTGAAGCTAGTAAACAAATGGGTTTGTATGCATTTACTAACATGATAAATGCGATACTGCGAGAGTTTCAGCGCGAACGTGATACTTTGCCTTTGGATAACCCACAAGATGTGCAAGCCACCCATCCGAACTGGTTAGTCAAACAATTAAAACAAGCTTATCCAAAAGGCTTTAAAAAAATAATCGCGGCTAATTTGCAACAAGCGCCTATGTGGCTGCGCATCAATCAGCAACAGTATGCTGATGCACAGAGTTATTATGCCCTGTTGCAACAGGCTGAAATTAACTTTATTGCCGACAAAAAGAATCCACACAGTATTAAATTAGACGCACCATTAGCCGTTGATAAGCTACCAAACTTTTTTGATGGTGCGTGCACAGTACAAGACGCTGCTGCACAAAATGCCGCGCGTTTATTACAACCACAAGATGGTGAACGCATATTAGATGCTTGTGCTGCACCAGGTGGCAAAACCACACATATTTTGGAGTTAGCCCCAAAAGCTCAAGTAGATGCACTAGATATTGAAGTTGAGCGACTTGAGCGTGTTGAACAAAACCTTGAACGGCTTAATCAACAAGCACATGTAATTGCAGGCGATGCCAGTGAACCACAACAATGGTGGGATGGTATTTTATACGATCGTATCTTATTAGATGCACCATGTTCAGCAACAGGTGTGATTCGTCGCCATCCAGATATTTTATATTTGCGCCGCGAAGATGATATTCAGCAACTTGCACAACTGCAGCACAAAATACTTAAACAAATGTGGCAAATACTTAAACCAGGTGGCACTTTAGTCTATGCAACTTGTTCGGTATTACCGCAAGAAAACAAACAACAGATCAGCCAATTTTTGGCACAAACATCGGATGCAGAGTTACAAAGTATTTTTGCCTCAGACACAGCGGCTGATCCAGGTTGGCAAATATTGCCAAACCAACAAAACATGGACGGCTTTTATTACGCTGTATTGAAAAAACAAGCATAAATACAAAAACCAGGGTAAATCAGCACAATTATGAAAATAATTATCTTAGGCGCAGGCCAAGTGGGCGCAACTTTAGCGGAAAACTTAGTTGGCGAGCACAAAAGTAAAAACGACATCACTTTGGTGGATGCTGATGCAATGCGTTTACGTGAGTTGCAAGATAAGCTCGACATTCAAGTGATAGTTGGCCAAGCAAGCCACCCAGACGTTTTGAAAAAAGCTGGCGCTGAAGATGCTGATTTATTGGTGGCGGTAACTAACAGCGACGAAACCAATATGGTTGCCTGCCAAGTTGCTTACACCCTATTTCATACACCAAATAAAATTGCGCGTATTCGTTCAGAACAATATACCAAATACCGCACTCAGTTATTCCACGACCACGATATGCCAGTGGATAATATTATCTCGCCTGAGCAATTAGTAACTAAATACATTAAACGTCTAATTGACTACCCAGGTGCTTTGCAAGTTATGGGTTTTGCTGGTGGTAAAGCGAGTTTAGTTGCGGTAAAAGCTTATTATGGTGGTATGTTGGTAGGCCATGCGCTATCTGCGTTACGTGAACATATGCCGAACGTAGATACCCGCGTAGCCGCAATTTATCGTCAAGGCCGTCCTATTCGTCCGCTCGGCACAACAGTGATTGAAGCAGATGACGAAGTATTTTTTATCGCTGCAACTAAACATATTCGTGCAGTAATGAGTGAGTTACAAAAGCTCGAAGCTTCGTACAAACGCATTATGATAGCCGGTGGTGGTAATATAGGTGCAGGTTTAGCTCGCCAGTTAGAAAGCACGCATAAAGTAAAACTGATTGAACGCAATCCTGAGCGCGCCGCGCATTTATCTGAAAACCTAGAAAACACTATCGTATTTTGTGGTGATGCGGCTGATCCTGAACTACTAAACGAAGAACATATAGAACAAGTTGATGTATTTATTGCAGTAACCAATGACGACGAAGCGAATATTATGGCGGCCATGCTCGCGAAACGCTTAGGTGCACAAAAAACTATGGTGCTAATTCAACACACAGCTTATGTTGATTTAGTTCAAGGTGGCGAAATTGATATCGCCATTTCACCACAACAAGCAACCATTTCTGCGCTATTAACTTATGTGCGTAAAGGCGACATAGTTAATGTATATTCTTTACGCCGCGGTGCCGCTGAAGCAATTGAAGCAATCGCCCATGGTGATAAAGAAACCTCAAAAGTAGTCGGCCGGCAAATTAAAGATATCAAACTACCACCTGGCACAACCATAGGCGCAGTGGTACGTAAAGACGAAGTGATTATTGCGCATAACAGCACAGTGATAGAGTCAAACGACCATGTGATTTTATTTTTGGTCGAGAAAAAATATGTTAGTGAAGTAGAAAAACTCTTCCAGCCAACGGCGCTGTTTTTCTAGACTAGCTGTCCACACCAACTTTTAGGTTGTTAATAGATTGGGCCGTTACCAGCTGCTATTTGAATGTAAAAACAATTGGTGATGTAACAAAACAATCGTTATCAGTAGCACAAAACTCAGCCGTGATTGTCAATTCAACCTCAGAGGGCAACTCATATATCGCCATGATTGAGTCTTGGCTATAGACTTGCCCAAGCGTTGTATACCTTGGAATTTTTTGCCCTGAAAAATATGTACAGTGTGCCTTAAATGGGTATTTCACTCTATAAATCACCCCAGTTGGTCTATCCTCAAACCTTAATCTAGGCCCACCACCTGAATCAATGCAAAGCGAATAAGAAGATGATATTTCAGAGTAGCTTGCATTTCGCACATTAATTGAAAGGTTACCTTTATGATCGATTGATAGATAATACTCCTCTTTATCCTCAGCAATAACCCAGCCTGAAGCTGTGGTATAGATCAGTAAAATAGCAACAAACCTTGTCCAATATTTCATATCCATTCACCTAGTTCGATAAACATAGAGCATTAAACACCTACGACCGCCAAAATGTCGGGGTAAACAGTACCAATAAAGTAAATATCTCAAGTCGGCCAAATAACATAGCAACCACTAAAATCTGTTTGGCGGTATCTGGAATATTGCCAAAGTGCGCGGCAACTTCACCTAAACCTGGGCCTAGGTTGTTTAAACAGGCTGCGGTCGCTGAGAATGCGGTTAGGTCGTTCATACCTGTAGCCATTAGGCTTATCATAGTTATTACAAAAACTAACGCATAAGCAGAGAAGAATCCCCAAATTGCATCAACCACTTTATCAGGTAATGCACGGCGGCCTAACTTAATTGAGAACACGGCTTTTGGGTGAACTAAACGGTTAAGCTCTCGTACACCTTGTAAATATAACAAAACCACTCGCACTACTTTTAACCCACCACCGGTTGAACCAGCGCAGCCGCCAATAAAGCTGGCGAAGAGTAATAAAATAGGTAAAAACAGTGGCCAATCGGCAAATGAGTCGGTAGCAAAACCAGCGGTTGTGCTGATAGATACAGCTTGAAATGCGGCTTGGTTAAAGGCGGTTTCTGCTGTGTCGTACACTTGATGCTGCCACAGCACGGTAAAACACAACAAAGTCAGTGCGAGCTGAATTAATAAAAATATTTTAAATTCAGGATCTTTAAAATAATTAAAAATTGAACGGGTTTTAACAACACCATAATGCAGTGCAAAGTTAACCCCAGAGATCAACAAAAACACCACACAGATCCAGTTGATAATAGGGCTATCGAAATAACCTAAGCTGGCGTCATGGGTAGAAAAACCACCTATAGCTATAGTTGAAAACGAATGACAGATTGCATCAAAAAAAGTCATACCAGCTAGCCAATAAGCACCGGCACAAGCAAGCGTTAAAGTAAGGTAGATGTACCACAAATGTTTAGCTGTATCGGCAATGCGCGGGGTCATTTTTGAATCTTTAACCGGCCCTGGCGTTTCCGCTCGATATAACTGCAAACCACCGACACCTAACATAGGTAAAATGGCCACAGCCAAAACGATTATCCCCATGCCACCTAACCATTGCAGTTGTTGGCGGTAAAACAAAACAGCTTTCGGATAAAAATCTAGGCCAGTTAAAACGGTTGCCCCAGTGGTGGTTAAACCAGAAAAACTTTCAAATATGGCGTCCGTCATACTAATTGACGGTGCACTCATAAACGCAAAAGGTAGTGCCCCCGCTAATCCCAGAACAGTCCAAAACAACACTACAATTAAAAAGCCTTCTCGAGCTTTTAATTCACTGACTTCTTGGCGGTTTGGGTACCACATGGTTAAGCCAATTAAAAAGCTCGCAACAAATGCTAAAACAAAAGCTAAACCACCACCGTCTTTATAAATCAGTGAAACCAACGCAGGCGGCAACATAGTAAAACTAAATATACCGACCAAAATGCCTAATATTCTTATTATCGCGCGATATTTCATGGTTAGGAGAGGTTCACTTTTGTGTTTTTTGCAAGCTAAGCTGCATATCCTTTAATTTATTAGCGAAATTCTCGCTGTTCGTTGCATCAAGTGCAAGCAACAATCGAACATTATCTGCATAGTTTGTCTCAATAATTAGTCCATCGCATTGTTTTAACCAATATTGAATTTGATCAAACTGATGATATTCACAGGTTAATTGATATTCCTGCCTGATCACCTTTTCTATGGTTGGCAAAGTTTCAAGCGCAAGTTTAACTCCACCAGCATAAGCTTTAACAAGTCCACCAGTACCGAGTTTAACCCCACCAAAATAACGGATGGATATAGCTAATACTTCACCTAAACCTGAACCTTGTAAAACCGCCAACATGGGTTTGCCAGCTGTGCCAGAGGGTTCACCATCGTCAGAAAAACCATACTCATTTGAGTTAGACGGTGCGCCCGCAACAAAAGCCGAACAATGATGGCGCGCATCCGGATAAGCTGCTTTTTGTTGTTGAATAATTTGTTTGGCGTGATTGCTATCTTGCACAGGAAAAATCTGCGTAATAAAACGGCTGTTTTTAATCACCTCTTCAACTTGGTGGAACTGCGCTGGCACTGGGTAAACGGACATAAAACTAGAGTTTTGTTTGCTGTTGTAATAACAAATTCATAATTTGCCTATTGTAACCTATCGATAAATATTCGACACTCTTTACACTTTGTCATTTAGAGCTAAACCAATATAAATTGCGATAATCAGCTGGAGATAAAAGCCATTTAGGCAAGGCAAGTTGGCACAGGCATAGTGGTTCTATGTCAAGCCGACTTAACGCAGAATCAATGGCTTTTAGCCCAGCCTTTCAGGAGCCTCACAGACAGTCCACTTCTGTGTTGTATCATTTTGAAAGCTGGCTACATTCCTGCAATGATACGCCTTGAATTGAACTGTCTGTGATGGCTCTGATACTCGCAATTTATATTGATTTAGCTCTACCAAACTACACAAATTCACCATGAATAGCACATCTGAAAATCAAACAACTCGCCCTGAACAAACAAATAACACACATAAACCAAACGGTGCAGGTTTTGCTCGAGTGATCAAAGCAGCTAGTTGTTCGTTTAAAGGTTTAAAAGCCGCGTTTAAACACGAAGCCGCATTTAGGCAGGAGTTAGTTTTGGTCTTTTTACTCATTCCTGTGGCATTTTTTACCAGTGAATCACTTAGTCGTTTTGTCGCTTTAGTATCTGTATTGATTTTAGTACTGATTGTTGAATTACTGAATTCAGCGATAGAAGCAACAGTAGATAGAATTGGCTTAGAACACCATAAACTAGCGGGCCGCGCCAAAGATATGGCTTCTGCCGCAGTCGCGTTAAGTTTATTAACTGCGTTAATTGTCTGGGGTGGGCATTTGTATTTAACTTTGTTTTATTAATTCAACCAAGCTTAACTAGCCAACTTTTTTGCCACAGCAAGTTGTTCGCTAATCACAGTAAACAACTGCTCGCGCTCAAAAGGTTTGCCTATATGTGCATTCATGCCAGCTTGAATACATTGCTCAACTTCAGCAGGCATTACATGCGCTGTCATAGCTATGATAGGCAATTGTTCTGAAGGATACTTTTGTCGTATCACTTTAGTTGCTTCAATCCCATCCATCTCAGGCATTTGAATATCCATCAAGACAATATCGACACTGTCATCAATTAGCTCAAGCGCTTGCTTGCCATTGAGCGCATGAATCACTTGAATACCCACTTGCTCCAATAAAGCTTTGGCTATTTCTGCATTAATTTCGTTATCTTCAGCCAACAATAATTTACACTGCTGCAATTGATTGTCAGCTTGTCTCGCTTTGTTGTGATTATTTGGCAACGGCCGCTTAGCGGCAAATTCGCGAATATTCTGTTGTGTATAGGGTTTAACTAGATACTGTTGCACTTGCAACTTTTGCAAGGCGTCGGTCGACTCCGCATTTAACTGTGCAAGCATCAGGACAATTTTGTCGGTCGACAGCTGAGTACGACGAATAAAAGCTTCAATTTGTGCAATACCAAACGACAAATCAATAAACACCAATTGGTAATCATCACTGACAAACTCATCGTCTAATTCATAAGATTTGTGAGTAGAAAAAACACTACTCGCGTATTGCTGGAAAATAACTTGTTCAACTTCATCGCCAATAATCGAGGCAACGGCAATCGCTTGCAAAGTTTGCGACTTAGGCTGTTCAGCTATTTGCATAATCAGCGAAAAATAAAAAGAGCTACCATGGTCAGGCTCACTGTTTATTTTTATTTCACCACCCATAAGTTTGACTAAATTCTGGCTAATCGCCAAACCTAAGCCCGTGCCACCATATTTGCGAGACGTTGACCCATCAGCTTGGCTAAACGCGGCAAATAAAGCTTGTTGCTGCACTAGTGAAATACCAATACCGGTATCTTTTACCGCAAATTCAACTGTGACCTGTTGAGGTTTATTCGACGGCACTAAGCTGATTTGCAAAATAACGTGACCTTTTTCGGTAAACTTAATTGCATTTGACAATAAATTCACCAAAACCTGATGCAATCGAATCGAATCGCCCAACAATTTAGGTAACGGCTTGCCTCCTAAATCAAACAATAACAATACGTCAGCTTTTAAATTAAAGTGACCAATAGAAGCGGCAACACCTTGAGCTACCTCGTCTAAACATAAGCTTTCATAAACCAGAGATAATTTACCAGCCTCTATTTTTGAATAATCTAAAATATCGTTAATGACATGCAGCAGATTATCTGCTGACAATTTGATTTTGCGTAAATAAGCTGCTTGAGTCGGGTTTAATTCGGTTTGCAGCGTTAAATCAGCCAAACCTAGAATGCCATTCATCGGCGTGCGAATTTCATGTGACATATTGGCTAAAAACTGTGATTTAGCTTTGTTGGCAGCCTCAGCTTGATTTTTTGCTTGTTGTAATGTTTCAGCAAACTGCAATTGCTCAGTGACATCCTTGACAACAGCAACCGCAATATCTGTTTCAGGTATCTCAATACGGCTGAGCTGCACTTCCACTTGGCGAACTTGCTCGTTTGCTAACTTATGTTCAAATACCACAGCTGTCTCGGGCGCATTTAAGCAGACAAGATAGTCAGCCAACTCGGCGCTGCCAAAATTTTGAATAGATTTGTCTCTAAGCGTTTGTGCGCTAAAACCGTAATATTGCAGTGCCGCAGGATTAAATTCGAGAATTTTGCCGGATTCACAATCAAACAACATCATTATGGTGTGGTTGTCTTCAAAAATTGCCCGCAAGCGCTTCTCTGACAACATTAATTCTCTTTGATAACGCTTTTGTTGAAAACGACTTTTATTAAAATAAACAAGAATAAAAGTAACTGAAAATAAAATACACACAGTGATCCACACATGCGCAATCGGCAATAACTCAATTCCCCAACCACCTTTCGGATATGCGGCAATATGCCAATGGCCATGAGGCAAATTAACCCGCGTAATCAAAACATCGTCTTTGGCAAACAATGCTGACTCACCAAAAAATACTTTGCCATTTTTGCCTGCTGCCGAATCACCACGAATTGCGATATCAAGTTTAGAATGATCAACTATACCAGCTCGAGTTAACAGCTTGTCGATATCAATCACCACTGAGACTAAACCCCATAACTTTTCAGATTCAGCTGTAAATACCGGCTCACGCGCGATAATTGCAGTACCTCCCTGAACTAAAGTCAGCGGCCCAGCGATTACAATCTTATTTTCAGCGACAGCTTTAAGCGCGGCATCTCTCTGTGCAGGATTTTTGCGATAATCTAACCCTAGTGCAGCTTCATTACCTTTAATCGGATGAATTAAATTGATGACTAAATCTTTCGCAGCCCCAATATTTCTAACATGGTTATCACTGGCTAATAGCTGCTTAACAAAATGGGAAAACTCGGTTTGATTTAACTCTGGGTTAATTGCTATGTAACTGCGAACGCTGCGGGTAACCAATAAGTCTTTGGCAAGACCACCTTCCAAATTAGCCCGAACAAACGACAGAGTTTCATTAAACTCTAAACGCTTCTCGTCGTAATTATTGTCAAAGTTAAAACGGGCTAACCAAATTGAAACTAAAATGATGGTGACAGAACAAACAATTAAAATGCCAATAAAAGACCAACTACACCAATCATATCGAGTCTGAGCTTGATTAAAGGTTTGCACACAAACGCCTAAAACTTAGTTAAATGAAACAAATACAATTAAATTTAGCCCATTTTAATACTTTTAGCCTAAATTATGCTGGTAACAAAGCAAATAATTGTTGAGCTAGAGCAAATGAATGGCACATCAAGGTTTTTAGTTACAATCTTTCGTGTAAAATAGCGGAAATAATTGCGTTGTGGGTTAGAATACGCAAAAATTTTGTCAAATTAATTATTAAACGAGAATCAAGCCATGAAAAAAAGTGCAATTGCATTCGCCATGTTGGTTGGATTAACCTCAACCTCATATGCAACGACTATTGCCGGTGATGCTGAAGCTGGTAAAGCAAAGTCGGCAACATGTGCTGCTTGTCACAGTGCAGACGGTAACAGCATGATCACGACCTACCCTAAAATTGCAGGTCAAAGCGCTGAATACCTATACAAACAATTACAAGATTTTAAAGCGGGTGCAACTAGTGGCCGTAACAATGCAGTTATGGGTGGCATGGTAGCAGCATTGTCTGATCAAGATATGAAAGACTTAGCCGTATACTTCTCACAACAAACTATTAAAGCAGGCTCAACACCTGAAGATTTAGTTGCTAAAGGGCAAAAATTATATCGTGCTGGTAATCCTGATAAAGGTATTACTGCATGTACAGCTTGTCATGGCCCACAAGGTGCTGGCATGCCGTTAGCTGGTTTTCCTGCATTGTCAGGTCAACACGCTGATTACACTGCATTGCAGCTAAAAGCATTCCGAGATGGCCAAAGAAGCAACGACCTAAACGGTATTATGCAAGCTATCGCAGAAAAATTATCAGATAAAGATATCGAAGCTTTATCACATTATGTAAGTGGCTTACACTAAGTCAACATAATATTTGTGTGGCAGTAACCAAACTGTCACACTTTTTAAATCCTTCTGTAACCAAAACCTCTCATTATACATAGCACATTCTTGTGAGATATTTCCCACAAACCTTGTAGTACATTTGCGCAAATAAAACCAAAGAACCAAGCTAAACAACTGTTTATTAAGGATATTTAATAAAGACAAAAAACATTGGTCATTTTTTACCCGTTAATGGGTTGTAAATAACTAATGAAAGCTTAAAGTATTGCCCAGCTATAGGACATAGCGTCAACAGTCAATTTGCTAATACAGGACAGCGTTTGGTAAGGAAACTATTTAAGGAAATCTTAAAAACAAAGTGGATATTGAGCCATACACGGATGGTAACTTAAAGTTAGGATGGACAAATGGCTAGATTAAAACGGATTAGCCAAAAATGTGAATGATTCACTCAAATAACATCACGGAAGCATTAAATAACAATTGGAATATGTGAGACTGGGAAGGTCTGTAATTCAGATGGATTGAGCGCTCGGGATGTGTAAGGTTATTCAACCTTCAAAATATTTAGGCGGCCTAGGCCGCTTTTATTTTTTCTGCCACTTTTGTGCATATCGCACACATGATAAAATTCCCCACTTATTAACTTAGATTTATAGTCTTCATTAGGGCTGCTCCATGACTCGCATTAAAAAATCTCGTAAAACGGGACCTATTGGCCAAATTAAAAGTGGCAATATCAAAACCTCATCGGCCAAAGAACGTAAAAAGCACGAACGTAAAGGGCAAAAGTCCGGCAGCCGTCATTCGCAAGCCGCAGAAGAAGTGAGAGCCACACAAACAAGTACTAAAGATCCACGTATTGGCAGTACCAAAGCTGTGTCTTTGGTTGCACCTAGCCAGCAGTCAGTTGAAAAAATAACAGCCAAAACTAAACCAGTTATCAAACAAATCAGTAATAAACCTGTAGTTGAACCAACTGAAGCTTGGTTAGCTGAGTTGGAGCAAATTGAAAACGACTTACGTTTGCAAGACTTAATGGCACAGTTGGATGAAGGTGAATCTTTGCCAGCAAACGATCAAGCTTACTTCAACAAAAAAATGGCTCGTCACCAATTTTTAATTGAAAAATTAGGTTTAGATACAGATGAAGACGATGACGCTTTGTTTGATGAGTTTGAAAACAGTAAATATGATTTTGAGTAAAGTATGTCTGTAGTAACAATAATTGTAATCACCCTCGCCTTGTTAATTTTGGCTGGTTTAAGTTTTTACGCTGGCAAGTTGTTAATGCAAGTAAAACAGCAACAGCAGCAAGCAGAACAACAAAAGCAAAAAATTAAAACCGACAGAGATAATCGACTAATTGAAAGCATTCAAACCATTAGTCATGCAATGGAATCTGAGCAATGTGAAATTAGTGAAGGCGCTTTAAGGTTAGCGGTTTTATTTGATCACTTGTCAAATGCTCAACAAATTAATTACCCAAAAAAGTACCCTGCAATTCATGCGCTTAATGACAAAATCAAACATTTTGCCATTTTAGAAGAACGGAAAAAGCTTGAGAAAAAAGAGCGTATGCGTCAAGACTTTCAACGATTACAAGCCGAAGCTGAATATAAAGAATTGGTTTTGGCCGAAGCAATTGAGTTAAAAGGCTTTAAGCTGAATAGCTAATTTCCCTGTCATTTAACCGTGCCAGAATAGCTAAAACGGACTAGACTATACACAATACTTGCAGATTATATCTTGGGTATTCACAGCACAAGGGAAGATAATTGATGACAACTCTAGCGCACCAAGTAATCGAATTAGGAATTAAATTACGCATGGAAGGCAAGTTAGTTGAGCGAGCGTCTTTTGCTCAACTAACCACACCAGACAAACTGTCTGAATGTATTCAAATTTGGCAAGACTTTATCTCCCAGCCAGCGCAAACACAACAAAACCAATTAAACAGTAAACTCGCTGAAAGTCTGCAATTTGCCTTTAGCGACATTATTCAACAAGTTGAACAACACACTTTACTTGCGCAAAGACATGCCGAAACACGCCTTGAATCACTCAACCTTGCGTTAAACGAATACAAAAGTGAATCCTTTGCACAACAAGCCGATCTGACCCAACAACTTAGAGAGCTTAAGCAGCAAGTAAATGAATACAAACAAGCTCTAACGCAAAAAGAACAAAATTACGATTTATTGTTTAACCAAGCAGAACAAAGCCGCCATTTACTTGATCAAAAAGAAGAAGAAAATCGCACCCTGTGGCGAAAATTAGGTGAGCAGATAAATCAAACAGATGAGTTAAAAGTCCAGCTAGCCGAGTCGCATAGCGAACAACAAACAAGTCACCAAGGAATTCAACGCCAATTTAAGCAAACCGAAGAGGAATTGAGCAGTCAGCTTAAACAACAAAGCCAATTGCTCGATGAACAACATCAAAAAAATCAACAAGCAGAACAAGAAAACCGCAGGTTAAGTGAAACCTTAACCAAGGTGCGCCAAGAGTTAAACCAACAAGTTGTTAATCTAACCAATGATAAAAACACCTTTGAACAACTATTACATGAAGAAAAAGACAAAAATATAGTTGTAGACAAAGCGTTAGTCGAGGCAAATAAACAACATCATCGCCAGTTACAAAAATTACAAGATGAAATCAAACAACAAAAATCAGCCTATATTCAGCTAACAGAAAAACACGAAACGCTGCAACAGCAATACAATGATGCAATTCAACAGCAAGATAAACAGCATCAGCAAGCTCAACAAAAACTCACAGAAACTCAAGCTAATTTAGACGAGATATCTCAAGAGCTAAATATCAAAACAGCTTTATTGTTAGAGAGTGAAGAGCAAAACAAACAGTTGCATAGCCAATTTCGTAGTCAATTAGATCAGTTAGAACAAAGTCATAACAGAAAAAACGAAGAGTTAGTTTACCAATTAACTGATTTACAAAAACGTAACCGTCAATTAGAAGACAAAATCGACGAGCTCAAACAAGCACAAGAAAAACAACAACAACAACAGCAGCAACAATTGCTGCAAGCCGAACAGGATTATCAAAATATCAAAGGCATGCTCAGCCAAGCAGACAAAGAACTCAACCAAACCAAGAAAAAATACCAAGAGTTAGCATTTGAGCGAGATAACAAACAGCAAGAGATTGCTGGGTTACAAGCAAAAATGCAGCAGCAACAGCAAAAATATCAAAAAGATGATGTACATGCGCGCGACATTATCAAAGGCCTACGTGATGAGTTACATCAATTGAGCGACAATTACCAACAACTGCAGCATGACAGCCAAGAGCAATTAACTGAATATCGACTTAAGTTTGAATATGCGCAGCAACAATTGCTGAAACTATCAGACACTGAAGCCAGTTAATCCAACTGGCTCAGTTTTGCTTAGCTAAGATGAGCCAGTTTATTTGAGCGATGCGTAATACGCAGCTAAATTAGCAATGTCTTGGTCGTTTAGCGCCGCAGCCATGCCAGCCATAATCGCAGCTTGCCCACCTTTGCGCTCACCACTTTTGTATGCACGCAATGATGACTCTAAATAAGGCGCATTTTGCCCAGCTAAATTAGGATAGGTTGGGATCATAGCTTTGCCTTCAGCACCATGACAAGCAGCACACATAGCCGCTTTAGCTTTGCCAGCTTCAATATCTCCAGCTGATACATTAAAAGCGACAGTTACCAGTGGTAACACGGCTAAGATTAATTTTTTCATTTATATGTCTCCGTAAAAATATGCTCAATACAATTTATACCGCTAATTGTTTGACTGATACTTTGTTTTAGCTCAAACTTTTTGTTTTATACAATAATCTAAAAGCACTTTAGCTCACCTACTTGGAATAATTCTACAATCTATGCAAAAACCTTCTACTTTTGCCCGTATCCGCGCACTTAAACCCAAACAACAAATTGCATTCAACCAAATGTTAATTGAGCGTATGTTACCTAACTTTCAGTTATACACTGAATTAACTGAACAAGGTGATTATTCTGCATTACAGACTGTTAGTGATCTAATATGGCAAAGTTTATACAGCAAAGGATTTAAAGTCGATGTGCAGTTACAACAACAAAAAGTTGAAGAACAAATCCCAGCTGAGGCGGAATCTGAAAGTTTAGGTTTATATGCGGCAATAGATGCAGGCATGGCACTGATTGCTAATTTATCTTTGTTAGATAAAAACAATGAATTTAAAAACAAAGAAGTCACCTTACCTTCTGTATTGTCGCAAGGCACAATTGAGCGCATGCTGATAACCAGTGCCGAAGTCGAAAACAGTAAAGAAGCAATTGCTCATCCACATATGCAGTGGGAAATAGAAACACAAAATGAGTTTTTAGACCAAATTGAACAAAGTGATCAATTGGATAAAAACCGCTGTCAGCAGCTTAAAAGTTTTGCATTGCAAGACGGTATGACAAACCTAGGGATTGAGTTTTAACCAATAGTCAGGATTATCCAAGGGTGTTTTTTCCGGCAAATTTGGATTATCTAGATAGATAAATCTTTTGTTTTGCCATTTTTCTAACGGAAATAATTTTTGTGTAAGCGGGTGCTGTTCTAATAAAGTTCGATAACTGCCATCCGCTAACGCGCGTTCAAAACCGAGCTGCAACGCCTGCGCCAGTTCAACATCGTCTTTACGCACAAATAAATAGGCAGGGAAAGGATAATAAATAATAGGATCGTCAACCAAAGCGAAATCGGCAAACCTTTCTTTCAATAACGCCAGTTCAAATTCACCTTCAAAAATGCCACGAGGAAAAAACACACAGCGCTCAGCATCTAGCATTTTTAAAATAAACTCATAATGGCTTACTCTTAATACTGAAAAGCCATTATGCTCTAACACGTCTGAATCAGCCCAAATACTGCCTTGGCACAAAGGTAGCGCTTTAAGCTGGTTGATATCAGCATTGCGCAACAAACTTAAATTTTTTTCTTTTACAATTGAAACTCTATGTCCCAATAGACCAGCAAACAAAGGAATACGTATGGGTAAAAAAGACTGTTCTAACCTTTCACTGGTACCAAAATAGTTAACATCAAAAAAGCCACGCTCAAGATAACTTTCAAAGTTCATCAATTGCTTATCAGTGATTTCTACTTGCTCAATTTGAAAAAGCTTTTGTTGCTCAGGTAATTTGGCAATGAATAAAGTGACTGCATCAACTAAAAATCGCTCGGCAAATTGAACTTCCGCAGTTGGTTTACGCACTTTGACATAACGTATGTCTTGCGCATAAGCCAAGGTGGTCAGAGATAAACTAAATAGTAATAGATAACAGAGAAAATAAGGTCGCATTACACTGTAAAAGTTAAGAACGAACAATTACAAATGTAGGCCAGGATCAGCTAAGTTGCAAAGGTGATTTATTGGCGCTGGACGCTAATCACCCAACAAATTATCGCTGTTGTTAATAAACCGACAGACAACCATAACTCATCTTTAAAACAATAAACCAACACAGCAGAAATAGCAGCTACATGGCCAATTTGCGGCAATACACTTGGTTTGTGGTTACGCTCTTGCAGCGCTTTTATCAATAGGCTCTGTTGATGTTGCAGTTCTCTGTGGCTATGCAGTGCATCGTAAACTAAATCAGGTAACTCAGGTAATTTCTCACCCCAGTATGGCGCGTTTTCTTTGACTGAATTGATAATGGCACCAAAACCTACTTGTTGTTTTACCCAGTTTTCTAAAAAAGGTTTAGCTGTTTTCCACAAATCCAACTGTGGATACAACTGGCGGCCTAAACCTTCGATATAAAGCAAAGTTTTTTGCAACAAGACCAATTGCGGCTGCACTTCCATTTGGAAACGACGCGCGGTATTAAACAGGTTTAATAACACGTTACCAAAAGAGATTTCCGCCAATGGTTTTTCGAAAATAGGCTCACACACAGTGCGGATGGCAAACTCAAAATCTTCTACATTGGTATCGCGTGGCACCCAACCTGAATCGACGTGCAGCTCTGCTACTTTGCGGTAATCACGATTAAAAAACGCAATAAAGTTATCGGCCAAATAACGTTTATCATCTTTGTTGAGCGTACCAACAATACCGCAGTCTATCCCTATGTACATAGGGTCTTCTGGATGTTCTTTCGAAACAAAAATATTGCCCGGATGCATGTCTGCATGGAAAAAACTATCACGAAACACTTGAGTAAAAAATATCTCAACGCCACGCTCGGCCAATAACTGCATATTGGTGCCTTGCGCTCTTAATGCTTCAACATCCCCGACCGGAATGCCATAAATACGCTCCATCACCATGACATTATTGCGGCATAAATCAGAATACACAGCAGGAACATACAGTTGTTTCGAGTCAGCAAAGTTGCGTTTAAGTTGAATACTGTTGGCGGCTTCACGCATTAGGTCAAGTTCGTCGAACAAGGTTTTTTCGTACTCTTTAACTACTTCAACAGGGCGTAAACGGCGACCGTCAGGTAGAATTTTCGCTAATACACTTGCCATGGTTTTCATTAGCTCTACGTCTGCTCGCATGGTTTCAGCGATACCAGGACGAATCACCTTAATGACTATGTCTGAATGCGCAAACGGGCTATCTTCATGTAACTGTGCCGCATGCACTTGCGCAATAGAGGCTGAAGCCAAAGGCTCGATTTCAAAATGGGCTAGATAATCATCGAGTGAATCAATTTTCCAAGCTTGTTCTATTAGTTTTTTCGCTTGTTCACCATCAAATGGACTAACTTGGTCTTGGAGTAACTTAAGCTCGTTGGCGAACTCGGCAGGCAATAAATCACGCCGAGTAGATAACATTTGGCCAAACTTAACAAATACAGGTCCAAGCGATTGCAAAGCTAAACGCAAACGCACTTCAACAGGTTTATCCGCATGGCGGTTGTACAACCAAAACGCACTAACGCGGGCTAATTTAAAATACCAACGCTGAAAACGCTGTGGGATTAAATCGTCTAAACCATAAGTTAATAAAGTTTTTAGGATGATATAAAAACGCCACAAACTCACAGTTGTTCTACCCTTTGGATTAATTGTTGTAAACGCGCTTCAAAGCGGTCGGTATCTTGTCTAAGTTGTTTAACTTGTTCGGAAAAATCAGTCACTTCAAGTGGATGTGGTGCCAACTTTTTTTCATCCCACACAATATTAACCAAAGCACGTTGCTGGTTAGCAAGCTGCCGTTGCGCGAGTTCAAAAGTTTGTTGACCTGCTTCAGAAATTTTGTGCACAACTGGCCCTGATGTCACACTTGCCAGCACATCTTGCCAATGGACTAAACTGGATTTAAGCCAATCTGCATAGGTTTGTGCGAGCTGCACATCACCGTCTATATCCAACTCACCTTGTTTAATCAACTTAGTAATTTGTGCGGGTTGCTGTAATTGATATAAACCAGATAGGGTGCAAATAATAGTGCAGTCTGCTTGGTCATTTGCTGGCGACCAAACACTAACTAAACCTTGGTAATCGTCAGCACCCGCTTGAACATGCATTTGCAACTCAAGTTTTAAATCAGTAATTTTAATCACAAATTGTTTGCCTAATAACGGCTTAGGCACATTTTGTTGTACGCCAGTTTGGCGTAACCAATAGTTGATACTATGTTCAACTAAACCACTGATTAAACTCGCTGTTGGCATTAAAATTTATATCCTTTGTGCAGTGCAACAATACCGCCGGTTAAGTTTTGGTAAGTGACTTCTTCAAAACCAACCTGCTCCATCATGCCTTTTAAGGTTTCTTGGTCTGGATGCATACGGATAGATTCAGCCAAATAACGGTAACTTTCCGCATCATTGGTGATCATCTGCCCCATGCTTGGCAAAATATTAAAGGAATACCAATCGTAAATTTTACTGAAAGTTTCATTCACAGGTTTAGAAAACTCTAATACCAATAAACGGCCACCCGGCTTTAATACGCGGAAGATAGAAGCAAGCGCGGCGTCTTTATCTGTCACGTTACGCAAACCAAAAGCGATAGTAACCACGTCAAATTGATTGTCAGCAAACGGTAAACATTCGGCATTTGCTTGCACATATTCAACATTGCCGACTATGCCCATATCACGTAATTTATCGCGACCAACATTGAGCATAGACTCATTAATATCCGACAAAATAACTTGGCCAGTTTCACCAACAATACGAGAGAACTTAGCGGTTAAATCGCCTGTACCACCAGCTAAATCTAATACCTTGTTACCCGAGCGAACACCACTGCAAGCTATGGTATGGCGCTTCCATAATCTATGTACACCACCTGACATTAAGTCGTTCATAATGTCGTATTTAGCCGCAACAGAGTGAAAAACTTCGGCTACTTTGTGTACTTTCTCGCCTTTGTCGACTGTCTGAAAACCAAAATGCGTTTGGTTGTCTGATTTATCCATTTTATCTGTCATAAATCTATATTGAATTAGCTCGCAAAATTTGCCGTTAGTGTACCTGATTTTGTCGCTTAAGGTGAATTTAGTTTTGGTAAAAACTGCGCTAAATCAAAGGTGATTTAACCTGATTAATTTGTTGCCAATTGTTACCCCTACAAGACATTTGTTAAATAAAAGTGTAACTTTACCCTTTAAATGATTGGATATTTTGAGAAGTAATATGCGCAAACTAAGTGTAATAGCCCTAATTGCATGGGCAAGTTTATGGCAAAGTGCCCACGCAACTGTAGTGTTAGTAGAAACCAATTTAGGTGATTTTGAAATTAACCTTTACGACGATACAACACCAAAAACGGTCGAAAACTTTTTATCTTATGTAAACAGTGGTGCATACGAACAAACCGCGATACATAGACTAGTTAAAGGTTTTGTTATGCAAACTGGTGGATATTACTTGAATGAAGACAACCAAATTGCACTAGTCGCAACTGATCCGGCAGTAGCAAATGAACCTGTTTATTCAAATGTCCGTGGTACTATAGCTATGGCTAAACTCGGTGGAGATCCGGATTCTGCAACTAGTCAATGGTTCATCAATTTAAGCAACAATAGCGCTAATTTGGATGCTCAAAATGGTGGGTTTACTGTGTTTGGTCAAGTAACAGGCACAGGGATGGAGATCATAGATGCAATTGCCGCTCAACCAATTTATTACTTAAACAATAATTTTGTCGAGACACCAATAAAAGACTATACAGAAGCTGATGCTGGAAATGTAGATATTACGGTCGATAATCTTATCTACATAGAACAAATTACTATCGTTAATACAGAAACTAACACAGCAACCGAATTAACCCGCCCACTAACAACTTATGAGCAAACTGAGCAGCCGACAGACGGTGACTCAGCTTCAGGTTCAAGCGGTGGCGCATTCAGTTATGCTTGGTTATTGTTTGCAGCAGCAATAGGTTTATTTAGACGTAAATAATAGCTCAAATAAATTCAGCCTAGAGGGCTTAAAACTGTATACTAGGCGGCAAGTTAATTTAGTTTGATTTGCCGCATGTTCACCTTTGAAAACATAAATAAAGACACCTACCGCCAACACCTTAACCGCGTAATTATCGGCTGCATTATTGCACTTACAGCGCTCAGTTTAGGCATAGCCCAATTGTTAATTCAGCTTTTTCCAAACGCCGACGGCAGCCATTTTCATTGGAATTTATTCGGTGTGATAGTTGGCTGTGTTGTGGTTGGCATAACACTCAACAAATATAAATCACACCCTTATATGCATGAAGTTTATTATGTATGGCGGTTAAAACAACAACTCAATTTTATTACCCGAAAACGCACTAAACTGAACAAGGCTGTTGAGGCTGGTGACGTTAAAGCCATGCAAATTATGTATTTTTATTATCAAGGCTGTCGCCGCTTATGGTTGTTAGATGACAATACCATTACTATGGAAGAGTTATCTAAATGGCAAACAGAGCTAGAAGCACAAGCGCGCAACAAACGAGTTGAGTTAAAAAAAGATTCATTTGATAAAGCTGAACTGCTGGATTATTGATTGTATTTTAGGTAAAACAAATTAAGCCAAAGAGACAAGGAGAAGGATATGTACCCAAAGTTTAAATTTGGATTAATAACCCTGCTAGTTTGTAGCTTAGCATCCTGTGCTACATATAAAAAAGCTGCAAACAATACTGAAGAGAAATACTTAAAAGCGGAAAACTACATAGACGAAAACAGCCAAAAAATTAAAGACTCTAAAAATAACTTACTCGCTGGATTAAAAGAAAACTCTGTAGTACGTTTTTTTAGCAGCGATGGCGATGTTATTCGAAATAGAGAAAAGAACTTCGTTCAATGGTCTGAAAAAAGTCGATACAAAGGCAAGCAGATATATCAAAGTTACATCAACAAACATAAACTCAAAACAACCGTTGAACATCTGTCTAACCCAGACAAAATGTCAATTTTAACTGAGTTTTTTTACGATGAATTAAAACGACAACATTTAGCCAAATTCCAAAAATCTAACCCCACCCCAAGATTTGATGAGTTTTTAACTGACGCAGAAAATATAGATGCCATTCATCAATACAAAATGAAGTTATTGGCGACCGAACATGAATGGAATGTAAATTTAGCAAAAACCAAAAAAGAAGTTGCCCGCTTAATGCTGTCGACACTTTATGGTAAACCTCAACTCAGCTTCTTGTCTTATGATCCAGATGACCATGAAATGTTTTTTAAAGTCAGTAGTAAAGCTATTGGTTTTGAAGAAAAAATTAGAATATCGGATTTAGACAAAAAAACAGGTAAAACCATCAAAAACCAATTGGCTCGTGTTGCACCGCAAGTGTATTTTGATTTTAGAGATGACTCACTTGAATTGGTTGGCATCCATATAAAAGTAGGCAAAAAGGTTTATTTAACTGATGTCGTTGACCAAACTTTCGTCCGAAACTCTAAAATTAAATTTACAACTCATCCACTGAATTTAAAAGAAGTAGATGTAAACTATACCGAAGTGTTAAAAAATCTAATCCCACCGACTTGGTACTTAAACACTGAATATGGTGAACAAACCGCCTTTGGTCAAGGCACCTCAATTGAAGACGCCAAAATGAATGCTATGATCAATGCATCTTATGACTCAGTAAAAATCCAAGGTTATTCTGTATCAGAGCAGTACAAACAAGGTTCAATCGCGACATCAAGCTTTCAGTCTAAGCATACACAAAATGTCACGCAACGAGAGATTATTCAACCCGTTATTAGACAGCAAGAAAAGAAAGACGGAATTTGGTTTGTTGCAATTACTTATCAGTTAACGCAGTGACTTAAACAGGGTTAATGCACACTCGAATATTAGTTGAAATAACTCAATCGTCGTTAATACATCAAGTAATCGAACGCCGCGCAGAATATACATCTAAAGGAAATAATGTGCTTGCATTATCTATTGTCAGCCCTTGGGGAGACAAGATTGTTGATCGAACCAAACAACTTGAGATCCGCTCTTGGCGTCCAGACGAACTGCCAATGTTAAATGTTGCTCTGGTACAAAATAACATCCGGCTAAACACGCCTAGCCAAGAAGATCCTGCTGGCCAAGTTATTGCTGTAATTGACATCAATAACTGCAGGCCTTGGGTAAAAGAGGATTGTGCACGTTCGGGTTGTGATGAAGCGACTTTTGAGCCTGGATGGTTAGCTTGGGAAATTTCAAATATCAGAAAGTTAACCAAACCAGTTAAAGCAGTTGCTAAACGTAAATTCTACGAGTTGTCAGTAGAAGAAATCGCAGAAGTCGTGCAGCAACTACAATCACAAAACCTAAATGTTATTTAAACCAGCCTTCAAACTGCTGTAAATTAAATTCGGCTTGATAAACAAATTCAGCAGTTTGACTTTCTCCTGCGGCAAAAGCCAATAAAGCAGGTGGACCAAACAGATTATGTTGGCTTAAAAAGCTTTGTTTTGCTTGGGTCATTTCTGTTAGGTCTAGCTGCAAAAATTGATAGTCTGGATAATCTGCTGGGTTTAATTTAGCGAATACTTCGTCTTCTATCACTAAACAACTCACACACCAATCTGCGTATAAATCGACGATAGATTTTTTACCGTTTGAGTTAACCAATAAAGTTTCCAGCTCGGCAACCGACTCTACTCGTTTAAATACAGATGCATGTTGTGCCGGTGCAGCACCCGAGCTAACCGCATAAGTTTGTTGATAATTGTGGTAAAAATAGAAGATACCAACCAACAACAATACCCAAGCGAAAAACTGTGTGTTTTTAGCTTTTGCTGTATTGTCTGTTTGCAATAAACCTAAATGCACAGCCGCCCACACCAGCAATAACGCATATAAAGCAGCACTGACAATAGATGGCAATAAACGTTCAACCACCCAAATGGCCATGCCGAGCATGATCACACCAAACAATTGTTTAACGCGGAGCATCCAGCCACCTGTTTGTGGCAACCAACCACCTAAACCAGCACCGACCAATAACAAAGGTAAACCCATGCCCAAACTCATCACCAATAAAGCACCGCCACCTAAAACCGCATCGCCTGTAGTTGAGATATAAACTAAAGCACTAGCAAGTGGTGCTGACACACAAGGTGATAGCGCCAAAGCCGATACACCACCTGCAATATAAGTCGCAATTAAACCTTTTTTATTTTGCCCTGCTTGCTGCAATCTACTTTGCCAAGATGCTGGCAACTGCAACTCGTATAAACCAAACATAGACAAAGCGAGTAATACAAAAATAACCGCAAAAGAGATGGCTAACCAAGGCGCTTGCAAATAAAGCTGTACATTAAATTGCGCGCCAAAAAAGCCAACTAATACACCACTCAAGGTATAAAAAGTTGCCATACCCAAAACATAAAATAAGGATAAAACTAAGCTACTTTTTACATGGGTAGATTTTTGGCTGCTAATAATCGAACTTAAAATAGGCACCATAGGCAGCACACATGGTGTGAGTGACAAACCTAAACCTAATACAAAAAAGCTTAATAAGGTTAACCACACACTGCTTTGGTCAAAATACCCCAACAGCCCAGATGAAGTGTTTGCAGAATTTGTTGAAGGTGTTTGCGCTATTTTCCCTGCTGTATTTTGCTCAGATAAATCAGCCGTTTGAGTACTAGAGCTAGCAACTGCCAACAAGGGTATTTCTTTTAATACCGGTGGATAACACAAACCCGCATCAGCACAGCCTTGGTAAGTCACTAACAGGGTATCGGTTCGCACGCCAGTTAAATCAAGTTTGGCTTCAAGCTGATCACGAAAAACAGTAACTAAACCAAAATATTCGTCGTGTTTTTCTTTGCCTTGCTGAACAAAACTTATGCTTAGTTCTTGTTTAGCTGCTTTTGCACGGGTTTTATCTTTATATAGGTAGTAGCCTTCGTGGATTTGCCAAGTTAACGAAAGCTGCTCGCCTTGCTGATTAAAATCAAATTGAAATGCTTGCTCAACCGGTAAAAATTCATCATTTTGCTGTAATTCAGAAAAATTAAACGCCCAAGCTGATGTTGAAAACAATAACCACAAACAGACAATTTGAAAACAACGCACAGATAAACTCCCACTGGCTTTAATTAGTTAATGTGTAAACTAAAGGTTTGAAGACTAAGACCCAACAAACAACCAAATAATTTCAATTAACCAAAAATCAAAGATTTGAGTTTGCTCAAAACACCTGGTGCTTTAATACCAGCAGGATCTTGCGCAACAAAAATACGTAAACTGGCAGGTGCTCCAGGTCCCCAAGGCCACCAAGCCAACATAAGCTTTTGGTCAATATCTAAACCGCTAAATAAAAACTGATCTTTTTCCATTTTGGCAAAAACTCCAGCACCCAGCTTTACTAAATCCGGTGCTTTTTTAATATTATCTCTGTCCCATTTATGCTGAAATTCAGCTTCTAACCAAGGCAAAATAATCTCAAATAAAGGTTTAGGTACTTCTGCCATCAAAGCGTTAAATCTATTATCTTGCTGCCAGTTAAGCTCGTCAGGTAATTTATCTATCAACGGTTGTGCCAGTTGGTTTAAATCGATTTGCGTATTATTAGTTTCCGACATTTCAGCGTCCTTTATTTGATTTAGTTATTACTTGAGTTTACTGCATTTATCGCACATGCTTAACTAATTATTAGTTGACCAAATATAAGTATTTGTTTTGTTGCTGCGATCCCTTTTGTTACTACTTGTGCTTGGAGGCCATGCCAACGCGGTAGAAAAAGCCGCCAAAGCACAACCCGCGTTAAATAGCATTCACCTGACCCTAGGGCATTATGGTGAACATCTTGCAGCTGTGCAAAAAATATTTAAAAGCCCATGTGAAGATAACCAAGATTACTACCAAAATAACAATCAAGTTGCGATGGAAAGTTTATTATTTTGCCAAGCATTAGTCGCAGCTGGTTATCGTCCAATAATTAAGGTAAAACCCTACCCTATTCAGCACAGACTAAACTTAGAAATAAACAAAGGAAATATTGTTTCTGCAGGTTTAACTTTTTGGTCGCATCAACATAACAAAACCTACAGTTATCAATCGCAGGCGCTTGTTGCCAAAGGTCAGTTTGAGAAGGGGTTATATGTATTGGCTGGCAATAAACAACTGCAAGCTATCAGTGACTTATCTAACATTCGACAGCTAGTGGGTGTTACCAACAGAACTTGGGTAAATGATTTAAGTGCGCATCAATGTATTGGCAGTCCAACGATTTCCGCTCCCTCGTTTCCACAAATGTTTCGTATGATAGCAGCAGGCCGCGCCGATTATTTACTAACAACTTTTTCTACTCAAGCTGACTTAGTGCAAGATCACCACGGGGTAAAACTTAAACCCATCAAGAATGTAAAAGTTGTGTTTGATGAATCGCTGCATTTTTTAGTCTCCAAAAAACATCCACAAGGAACTGAGTTAGCCGAAGCACTCAATATTGGCTTAACGAAGTTAAATAACGCAGGAACTATTCAACATGCTTATCAAGCTGTTGGATTTTATTTAGATAAAGTCAAAGATTGGCAAATCATCCCTTGCCAGCAACAATAAATTGTCAGACAAAGAACATTCTCCACAAACCTTACGGCTGCCTAACAACTGCAACATGATATTCTCAATATCATTAACCTCAGCTAAAAATAATAATTCGCAACAAAATTTACTATAAAGCCACTAAAAAGTTGATCAATTGTTTTATACCTGTTAATTTTTGACTTACATATTGGTAAATTGAATTGTAATACCAATTTATCAGTATGGTATTTGTTGGTGGAACCTAAAAATAATTAGAGTTCCAAATTAGCAAACAAAAACTTTCGGTACACACACATGAAAATAATCAAAACCCTTAGTTGGGCAGCTCTAGCATTAACCGCAACAACATACTCACATGCAAATACTTTAAACATTGATAGCGCAGAAGATTGGGGTGAAGGCCATGCAAGTTATCCTGCATCAAACGTAATTGATGGCAGCTTAGCTTGGGCATCACGCTGGGCGGCATCAGGTTCACCAGTAAACTTACAACTTAATTTAGACTCAGTGCAGACTGTCACTGAAGTAGGTGTTTCTTGGGGTAATGGTGGTGATCAAACTCACACATTTGAAATTTGGGCACGCGCAGCAACCAGTGGCTCTTGGACTAAAGTGTATGACAGTGTTAGTTCAGGCACCACTTCCAGCATAGAAGTTTACGATATTGATGATATAGACGCTCGCCAAATCCGCATAAAAACCTTTGAAAACAGTGCAGGTTCAACTTGGACCAATATTAAAGAAGTTGAATTGTATGGCACAGGCGGTAACTCTGCCGATGGCGAATTAGCGGTAAATACAGCATTTGATGATGGCACTAGCCACAGCAGTTACCCACCAGCAAAAGCCATTGATAACAGCACAGCATGGTCTTCACGCTGGGCGGCTGAAGCAGGCGGCAACGCAGTTAATTTAACTTTGCAATTAGACGAAGCGAAAGAAGTAAAAGAAGTTGGTATTGCTTGGGGTCAAGGTGACTCACGTACCCATACCTTTGAAATTTACGCTCGCCCAGGCACAAGCGGTACTTGGACAAAAATTCATGATTCGGTTAGCTCTGGCAATACTACAGGTATAGAAATGTACGATGTGACCGACATCAGTGCGCAACAAGTTCGAGTTAAAGCTCAGTCGAACAGCGCAGGTAGTAACTGGATGAATATCACCGAAGTGAAATTATATGGTGCAGACGGTTCAGGCGGCACAACGGATATTCCAGCCATTATTACCGACGGCTCGTTATTTGATTTAGAAGGTAGCAACCCACATCCATTGGTTAACAGCAGCACCTTAGAATTTGTCCCTTTAGAAACTAAATACACGACTTCTGGTGGTGGCGGCTGGCGTCACGAGTACAAAATAAAATCAAGCAAACGTAAATCAATTTACGATACCAATGAGTCGTTTGCAGCAAGCTACAAAATGGAGTTGTCTAACGGTGCTAAAACCATAGTTGCACAAACCCATGGCTCAACCATTTCTACTTTAATGAAAGTATTTGTGGCTGACTCTAGCGAATCAGGCTTTGGTGATAGTGTTGCCAACAATGGTATTTTTGATGTGTATGTGCGTTTACGCGGCACAGACGGAAACGAAGTTAAAAAGTCATTATGTACTATTGAAAGTGGCGATTCTTTTGAGATTAGCTACACCAATAACTACGGCACAATGACAGTAACGGGTTGTGGTAATTCACTAAGTATGCAAGTTGAAGACGACGATGCGAGCTACTTTAAGTTTGGTAACTATATGCAGTCGCAAGACCCATATACCAGAGAAGAATGTGGCACACGTGGTGACTCAGACTCATGGGCAGAATGTTTTGAGCAGTTTGGAATTACCACGTCAAAAGCAACAGTGACCAATGTGAGCTATAGCAGTAATCACTAGTTTCATACAGGCTTCGACAAATAATAACAAGCCCAACTACAATTATTTAGTTGGGCTTTTTTGCACATTTAGCCTAGGCCTATAACTAAGCTGCTTTTTCTGCAGAGTTATCGGCAGGTTCCATTCTGATTAAATAATCAAACGCGCTGAGTGATGCGGTTGCGCCAGAACCCATGGCAATAATAATTTGTTTGTACGGGCTGGTAGTTACATCACCTGCGGCAAATACGCCCGGAATTGACGTTTCGCCACGCTCGTTAACTATTATTTCGCCACGCTGGGTTAAATCAACATCACCGTCTAACCATTCGCTGTTTGGCACTAAACCAATTTGCACAAAGATACCGGCAAGCTCAAGGTGCTGCTGCTCACCTGTTGCTCTGTCTATATAGTTTAGGCCAGTAACTTTTTGTCCATCACCCACCACTTCTGTGGTTTGAGCTTGTTTGATAATTTGAATATTTGGCATAGAGCGCGCTTTGCGTTGCAATACTTCGTCGGCTCTCAGTGTTTTATCAAATTCCAATACAGTTACTTGTTCAACTATACCGGCTAAATCAATCGCAGCTTCAATACCTGAGTTACCACCACCTATTACTGCAACTTTTTTGCCTTTAAATAAAGGGCCGTCGCAGTGTGGGCAATAAGCAACACCTTTGCCACGGTATTCTTTTTCACCCGGTACATTCATTTCGCGCCAGCGCGCACCTGTGGCTAAAATCACAGATTTACTTGCTAAGCTTGCACCACTTTTTAGCCCTATCTCAATCATGTCATTACGCACAATAGAGCTAGCTCGCTGTTGGTCAATAATATCTACATTGTAGTCTTTAACGTGTTCTTCTAACCCTGCAACTAACTTAGGTCCTTCAGTCGCTTTAACTGAGATAAAGTTTTCAATAGCAACTGTATCCATAACTTGTCCACCAAAACGCTCGGCAACTATGCCTGTGCGCAAACCTTTACGCGCTGCGTATATTGCAGCTGCAGCACCTGCAGGGCCACCTCCGACAACTAGTACGTCGTATGGGTCTTTTTGGTTAATTTTTTCCGCTTCGCGTTTTGCCGCACCTGTGTCTACTTTGTTTAGTATTTCTTTAAGGGCGATACGGCCTTGTGCAAATACCTCACCATTTAGGTAAACACTTGGTACTGCCATAATATTGCGTTGTGATACTTCATCGGCAAATACCGCACCGTCAATCATAACGTGTTCAACATTTGGGTTTTCTAGCGCTAGTAGGTTAAGTGCCTGTACAACCTCAGGGCAGTTTTGGCAACTTAACGAAATGTAAGTTTCGAATTTAAGTGGCCCTGGCAATTGGCGAATTTGCTCTAACACTTCTGCAGTTTGTTTGCTCGGATGACCACCGGCTTGCAGAATGGCTAATATCAGCGAGGTAAATTCGTGCCCCATTGGCACACCCGCAAAACCAACTTGAGTGCCTTTAGTTGAGTTACGCACTGTCATTGATGGAGTGCGTACACCTTCTTCACTGCCCTGTTGTACTGAAATTTGACTATTAATGCTGCTTAAGTCATCGGCTAGTTGGTTAAGTTCTTTTGCCTTGACGCTGTCATCAAGCGAAAGAAGCAACTCAACCGGCTGTTTAATTGCCGAGAAATGACTTTGTAATTGTTGTTTAATTTTGCTGTCTAACATAACAACTCCAAGGGAAAGTAACTGGGTTAAATAGACTTGGAAAAAGAGGGGATAAATCCCCTCTGTTCAAGCCACCAAAAGAAAGCTAATACCTTAGATTTAGCTTAGATTTTGCCTACTAAGTCTAAAGAAGGCGCTAAAGTTTCTTCACCTGGTTGCCATGCAGCTGGACATACTTCACCGTCGTGCTCTGCAACGTATTGTGCTGCTTGAATTTTACGAACTAGTTCTTTAGCGCTACGGCCAATACCTAGGTCGTGAACTTCTGCAACTTTGATTTCGCCTTCAGGGTTGATTACGAAAGTACCACGAAGTGCTAAACCATCTTCTTCAATCATTACGCCGAAGTTACGAGTAATACGGCCAGTTGGGTCGCCAATCATTGGGAAATCAATTTTACCAATTGTGTCTGACGTGTCGTGCCATGCTTTGTGTGTAAAGTGTGTGTCGGTTGATACTGAATAAACTTCAACGCCCATTTGTTGTAGCTGTGCGTAGTAATCTGCTAAATCACCTAGCTCAGTTGGACATACAAATGTGAAGTCTGCTGGGTAGAAAAACACTACAGACCATTTGCCAGCTAGGTCTTTGTCAGATACTTGAACAAAGTCACCTTTGTGGAAAGCTGTTGCGCTGAATTCTTTGATTTTAGTGTTGATAATAGATTGAGTCATAGCTGTCTCCTAATATAAATCTTTGGTTAAGAAAGTTGTTGTTTGCTTCGGGAACTATATTAGGAAAACAGGCTTAATCTGTATAACGGACTGATTCGATTATCACATTCGATTTTTCCGATTAGCTAATCAATAAAACTAATCAGGCTGATACCACAGCTGTTTATTGGCTAGTGGCGTTTGTTTAGGTAAAGACGGATTGTTTAAGCGTAAAATGCGCCGCTGCGTAAAATTGGTTTTATCAATCGCATCGGCAAAAGCATGATTGAACATAAGGTCAAACTCACCTGTCGCCAATAATTGTTTTAAACCAGACTCTATGCTCGCAGCCAACTGACTGTTGTTGCGATTGACAAAAAAATACAATGCCGTGGGGTAATATAAAGCTAAACTGCTTTCAACTTTAACATTATGACCTTGTGCTTGAAACTGCTCTGCTTCCGACCAAATTTCAAACACACCTCGCGGAAAATACTGAGCTTGGCCTGAAGTTAACACATCAATCAAATCTACATAGGCAGGTTTAGTCACTAACTTTAGTTGGTTGCGCTGTAAAATTTCTTCATCCGGCCAATCCTGCCCCTGTACAGCGGTATAGAGTTTAAGTTGATTATGGCTTTTGACGTTATCAAATAAATGTTGGTGTTCAGGTTTAATTAAAAACAGCCGCCAACCACTTAAGCCTTTAGTCAGAGGTATACGCACGGGTAAATACAAAGCTTCACGCTGTTTATTGGTCATAGTCCAAACAACGTCGACTTGATTACGATAAAGTAGGTTAAGTGCTTGTTCTTGATCTATGGTTTGTTCATAGAGTTCTAGTTGATATTCTGGATCAGCTCGATTTAATGCTTTAGTTAATAAAGTAATCGGATAATTATGCTGTTTATCCCATTCACCTAGCGGTGGTGGGTAGATAATAGATTTGCTAAATGCCTCTGTTGAAATGAAACACAAGGCCAACAAAAATCCATAACAGCATATACGCAGCATAAATAATTAGACAAAATTGAGAAGGAGTTACACATAGCTTAGTTGTCAAACGCCGAGTCTGCCAACTAATTATCGCCGTTTAACTAACGAATTAGCTTATATTCCAACCCTTGTTGCTGGAGGAAACTTTCAGCATTATCACCTTGCAGCAAAGCCATAGTCGCTAAGCTACCCGCTTGAATGCAAGTTTTGCCATAAACTGAAACAGATACAGGTGCGCCTTCAACTGGCCAACCGGTTTTAGGATTGAGGATGTGGCCATAGCGTTTGCCATCAACTTCGATTGATCTATGAATTTCGCCACTGGTCGCCATAGCACCTTGGCGAATTTCAAATAATTCAATTTGCGGTGATAAAGCATTGGGATTTTCTATGCTTACTTGCCAGGCTTGGCCATCTTTACGTGGCTGACTTACTTGCATATCACCACCAAAACAAACTAACACAGACGCATTGGGCGCTAACATACTGCATGCATGCGCGACTAATCCAACTGCGTATTCTTTGGCTATTGCGCCTAAATCAATTTCCATTCCGGCAGGAATTTGTATAGTTTTGTTGTCAAACTTAACTTTTTCCCAGCCGACTAACTGCAACAAAGCTGCAACTTGTTGTTTCGAAGGTAACTTGTTTTGCTGCTCGTCTAACGGCCATGCGCGACGCAAAATGCCGGAAGTGATATCAAATAAACCATCAGATTTTTGATAACACTGATCAGCAAAACTGAGTAAACGGAAAACTTCTTCATCAATCGCAACAACTTCGCCTCGTGCATTATTAATTGCGTGGCAAATATTATCGTTGCGGTAACGGCTAAATTTGTGATCGACCCGCATAGCTTGGTGGTAAGCTAACGCAGCAACTTGCTCAATTAAAGCTGGCTCTAACTTGTCTACTAACACTTCACAAGTATTGGCCATAGCTTCAAATCGAATACATGCATGTTGCTGGTAAAAATGTATTTTATAATCAGGTCGCATCTTGTTAGTCTTAATTCCACCGAGATAGGCTATCTTTATTTTTAGAATATACCGCAGTGATGTGCAATAAAACAGTAGTGTTAGGCTAATCTATAAGAGAAAATGTCAGTAAATTTAATCAAGGACGCAATTATGTATACACTTAGTCAGTTAAAAAGCATTGTTTTGGCGTTAATCGCAGCTATGAGTTTTATCGTTAGCAACCCAGTATATGCACAAGACTTGAATGCAGCGCAAATTGAACAGTGGACAAAAGCAGCACCCAAGATTGCAGCTTGGTTTAAACAACATGAAGAAAAACTCAATGCAACAGGTGACATAGATTTTGCGAATTCAGCACCTGCTGATGTAGCGTCACAAGCTTCATCCGCACTCAAACAACTTCAGTTGTACAACCAATTTGAAAATAAAGTACAGGCTCAAGGTTTTGCTAGTGTAGAACAATTCTTTGTGGTGCAATCTGAAATTATTCAAGGTTATATGCAAGTAGCTATGCAGGCCTATTCAATTTCGCCTGAGATTCAACAAGAGATAAAAGACTCACTGGCCGAATTAGACGCATCAGAGTTTTTAACCCAAGAGCAAAAAGATCAAATGAAACAACAAATGCTCAGTATGTTCCAACAATTGCAAACGCCAAAACAAGCAGGACAAACAGCGAATCAAAAGTTAATCAGCCAATATGCTGACAAAATTAAACAAACATTAGATAGCTTTCCCGCAGACGAATAAACCAAAAAGAATAAATAAGGTCGCAATTAATGAGTTCAAACACGTTAGCCAATAACGACATTCAAGCCCCTAGCCCATTTGATATTGCTATGATGCTGCTATCAGCCGTCGCCATGGTGATAGTTTTGTGCATATTTATTATGCCGATGCATTCAGAAACACGCAGATTATTAACGCTAATTGACACTATGATTTGCATAGTATTCATGGTGCATTTCGTTTTTAGCCTAGTGCTCAGTGAACATAAAGCTCAATACGTAAAAGAACATTGGCTTGAATTTGTTGCCAGCATACCTTTGGTTGAACCACTGCGTTTATTGCGCTTTTTACAAATATTCCGCGTAATTCGCATGATACGCCTTGCGCACAGTGTATTACTGCCAATGCTTAAGCAGCGTATTCAAACCACAATGGCGGGTTTATTGGTTTTTATGATCATAATTGTCGCAGGCAGCGCCGTGGCGATATTTTTAATTGAAAGCAATGCGCCAAATTCAAATATCAAAACCGCCGAAGATGCTTTGTGGTGGGGGTTAATTACCATATCGACAGTAGGCTATGGTGACTATTATCCAGTAACAACTTGGGGACGTTTAGTTAGCAGCTTATTGATAATTAGTGGTGTTAGTTTATTTGGTGTGATTTCCGGTTATATTGCATCGAGTTTTTCCAAGGCACCAGAAGACACAGAGCACACGCCAATGTGGGCTGAAAAAATACTGCAGGAACAAAACTTACAGCATCAACAGCTAGTAGATAAAATATCAGATTTAGAAGCTGAAATCGTTGAATTGAGAAAACAGCAGCAACAGTCTCAACAGTAAGTTATTAATAAAGCAGGATTATCGCATTAGGATATATATCTCAATGCGATAAAAAACTTAGTAAATGTTAGTTTAAAGCTTAAGCTTAAGCTAAACCCACTCCTCTAGCCATTAATGCAGCTAATAGCGGTATAACCAATAACAAAGTTAACTCAGCGCGAATAATCTTAATTATCTTTTTTGGTACTTGAATGCTGTCGCCGGCAAACTTTCGGTTCTGCAAAAAATACTTAGTTGGGAAAATAGATAAAATCCCCATGATCACAAACAAAGTCATCTTAACGTGGAAGACTGGATTTTTACTATAAAACTCTGCTGGTTTACCAACACTAGCAATTAATAACACACCAGCAATTAATACCAACACAGCACCTAAACCATAAACGCCATCAGCTATGCGTAAACTCTTAAACTGCTGCTGATTTAACTGCCAACCAGCCAAAATATGTGATGCAACTAAACCTGACGCTAAAAATATAATGCCAATAAAATGCATATAACGAACTAAAATTTCATCCATAGTTTTCCCCTGCCGTGCTTGTGGTTAGAGCTAATGTAAGCTGTTTAAATGTTGTAGAACTTGATTTTTATCATGTAACTTGCGAATTGATAATAACAAATCGCCTGCTTGTGGGAAGTGAATTTTAAGATAGCGCAGCCATTGTTTTACTCTATTGCCATAATATAAACCACGATCATGGTCTATTTCTAAATCGGCATAGGCAATTAATACCTCAACAGCTTGTTGCCAATTAAGCGGCTGTGCAGCATGACGCAATATACTAGCAATATTGGGCATAGCCAACGCGCCGCGGCCAACCATTAAATGCTGACAACCACTTTGCTGCAAACAGTTTTCAGCATCTAACATAGACCAAACTTCACCATTGGCGACCACTGGCATATTTACTTTATCTAAAATACTGCTGATTTCAGCCCAATATGCCGGAGGTTTATAACCATGTGCTTTAGTGCGCGCATGGATAGCTAAACTGCTTGCACCTGCTTGATTAACCGCATCAACATTGGCATGGAATAAACTAGCATCGTCAAAACCTAAACGAATTTTTGCACTAACTATATGCGGCTGCGGTACGGCATCACGCACAGCTTTGACTATCTTGTATAACACCTCAGGCTCTTGCAAAAGCACAGCGCCACCTTTGGAGTTATTCACAGTTTTTGCTGGGCAACCAAAATTTAAATCAACCCCGTGCGAACCCAGCTCAATTGCGCGCACGGCATTTTCTGCTAAATATTCTGGATTGTTACCCAATAATTGTACGCGTACAGGCACACCGGATGGAGTTTTACCAGCGTTGCTTACAAGCTCTGGGCATAATCGATAAAAACTGCGATCTGGCAATACGGTTTGGCTAATCCGAACAAATTCAGTTACGCATAAATCAAACCCAGCAAAACGTGTTAGCAAATCGCGTACAGCAAAATCAACTACACCTTCCATGGGTGCCAGCGTTAAGCTGCGAATGTTAGCCAACATTTTTATACCAAAAAACTTTTAAACCTTTTTCTGGGTACTTTTCTTTAAACACAGCTGGCGCCGCTAAACTTTGTTGCAACTGCCAGTTGGGCGCAAACTCTTCAACTTGTTGCTGTAAAAAAGTATCGGATAAATCTGGCGCGTTTAAACACAATAAAATATCTGCCCCGTCGGCTAAAAATTCTGTCATGCGACGAATAATTTTCGCGTAGTCTTTTTCAATATTAACTGAGCCTTTTTGAAAAGCGGGTGGATCGCAAATTAACATATCGTAAGGCGCATGTTTGCGTACCCGCCCGAAAGACTTAAACAAATCAACCGCTTCGTATTTAATTTTGCTTTTATCTTGCTGATTGAGCTGATGATTCACTCGCCCTTGCGCTAAGGCGGCTTTGCTCATATCTAAATTGATCACAGATTCAGCTCCACCAGCAATTGCAGCCACGGAAAAAGCACAGGTATAAGCAAATAGATTTAATACACGTTTGCCATTGGCATGTTGTTTAACCCAATCACGACCGTTTTTCATATCCAAAAACAGTCCGTGATTTTGTTTTTTTCCTAGGGTTAATTGGTACTGTAAACCAAGCTCTGTAACCACCAACTGATTGACCATATCACCAAATAAAACTTCACATTGGCCTTGGTCATATGAACCACTAATCGCATACCTATGTTGCAGAATTAAACTTTGGCACTCTGGCACATTTGTTTTTACCCAAGTTTGAATAACCTCTTTTAAATCTGGCTCAACAGGTTTGTAAGCAGTCACATACACCACAGGTTTTAGCCAATCTATGCAGATATGTTCTAAACCTACAAAACAATGGCCACGACCATGAAATAGACGTTGGCAATCATCACCTGTTGGCAGTTGGATATTTTCAATAAGGGTATTCATATATGGCTTCTGTACTTACTTGGCTGCAACTGGCGGGCATTATACCTGAGATCATCAGCTTGAGTTAGTTTGTCGGCAAGCAATCATCACCTTCAATTAAAGAAAAACATCAAAAGTTACATTTTTAACCAACTTAACCATCAAAAATTAGTCAAATTAACCAACAAAGTTGATACTTTAATAGCAAAACAGGGGGGAAATCAGAAAAAGATATTATAAAACATATGGTTAATTACTTTGGCACAGATAAAGCTATATGCATGGAGAACTCAACCACAGATACATAGTCAACCCCAAGTGGATGGCTTTATTTAAAAGGATTAACTTATGAACAAACTTACTTATTCAATCGGCGCAGCCGCCATAGTAGCGACTATTGTAAGCGGCGCAAACGCCAATGACAGCCAACCTCATGTAGATGAACAAAAATTACAACTGACCGGCGTTGAAAAGTTAGCACTAAAAACCTTTCATTCAGACGTAGTTATAAAACACAGCAGTGAAGCCGACAGCCACCTTTATATGCAACAAACCTTGTTAGCCGGTAGCTCTGAAGCTTGTTTGTACCAGTGGGATATAGATAAAAGCTGGGGCAAAACTAAAATCAGTTTGAAAAAACAAGAAAGTAGCTTTTTCGATTCATGCTCAGTTGAGCGAAAAATTACCATTAGCTTAGGCCAAAATGACTTTAATAAAGTGTATATCAGCCACCATCATGGTGTGATCAATATAGATAAGCTCGATTATGCAGACTTAGAGTTAGATAGCCACCATGGACAATTTAACGTGCGCGACATCAAAGCAAACAAGCTTGAAATTGATAAACACCATGCCTCTATGCTGATTGAACAAATAGTTGCAGACTCTATCAATTTTGACTCTTCACACGGTTCGACTGAAATATTAGACGTAACCGCCAAGCTATTAAAAGCAGAGGTTAGCCATGGTTCTTTGGCGGTTAAACACAGCGAAATTGGTAAAACCGACATTGAAAGCGCTCATGCCAGCATAATGATAGATGAATTTGTTGGCTCATCGTTCAAAGCCGATGGTGCACACAGTAAGGTTAAACTCGCAGCCAAACATTTAGATAGAGTGGAAATAGAAAACAAACATGGCGAAATTCATTTTGTCGGCTCTAGCAAAAAACTAAAAACCGACAATAGTCATGGCAGCACCTACATTAAGCAATTGCAACAAGATGGTTTTGAAATAAGCAGCAAAGCCCGCCACGGCAACATTGATTTGTATTTACCTGAAGGCACTCAATACCAAAGCAAAGTATCAGGTGACAGCAGCTTTAGTAATGGTAGCGCAGCCAGCAAAAACAAAATTGACTTGTCGGTTAAACACGGCCACAGCCAAATCATTCATATCTAGCAAGTTAAAAGATCCCCTGCCAAAGCCCCATTTTGTGTTGTTTGCAAATGGGGCTTTTCTTTTATCGACCTGCCTATTGCGTACATGCAAGCCTATGTTGCCAATTACCATTGTGTTGCGCATCACATGCCTGTTCACTATCAAACTGGATTTGTTTATCTGCATTGTAGAGTTTAATCTCCAATGGCTGCAAATATTCAACAACCCAAGCTTTCATCTTATTGGCGTATTCACCCTCAGCACTGGCCTGCTGCTCAGTTGTTGCAAATACAAATATCACTTTTAAGCTTTTGTCTAAATTAGCGTAATCAACTGTGTGGGTTAGCCAAACAAATCCATCAATTTCATTTTGTGCTATATGACATACTTGAGTTAGTTGCTTAACAATTTGTTTGTCGAGTTGTTTAATTTGTTTTTGCGTTAGTTTTTGATTTGGCTTGGGCATAGGTTTTTTGGGTTTTCTCAGGATAATAAATTTTGGAACTTGGATAAACTAAGCGATCAAGTAACTGAAGCCAAATATTTTTACTGGCACCGAGATTATCAATTATCTAGCAAACCAACTCACTTTGCTGGCAGCGGAAGTTTCTTTCCTTTGAGGAGATTGTGGCAAATAACCCAAAAATTGACTTTTTTCACCTTGCCTAACCCTTCTTGCAAGGGGTAAGCACTTTCAACATGAAACCTCATTTTTCCTCGACATTTCCACACCCGATAAACAACTTGATAATAGGTTACCGTGCCGTCTTCTTGAGAAATTTTACAACTACAGTACCGGCTATAACCTCCGTGATAGCAAAACTGGTCGGGCATAGTTGCAATAATCTCAGGCAAATATTTCGACAGTTCGAAACGAGTGCGATCAAACACCCTTTCATCTGGCGGGTAAGGATAGATTTTGGCCTGCTCTATATTTTCGACAGCACTGATACCTCGAGTAAATACATGATGTGAAAATGTGAAGTATAACGTGTAGCTTTCGTTGCGCTTAGGATGACTGAATGTATGCTTGCAAGCATTCAAATGGTGAAAGTTAAAGACCTTGCCATCAAGATTAAAGCCTTTCCATTGCTGAACTTCATTGTCAGCAAGATTAAATATTCTTTTATTAGCCACTGAATGAAACTTTCCTTGTCTCAGAAATAACAAAGGCTCCATCATGGGAGCCTTCGCCAAGAAATAATCTTGGATTCAGAACGTCATTACCGGGCACAGCCTCGACCTCTTAGAGGTTACGCGATGTCATGTTAAACATGTCTGCTACATCGATTGGTTAAGTATACAAAAGTATAAAAAATCGTCAATGATAAAGCTTCGTCTTTGCTTATTTGCCAAGGAAAATAAACCTTAACCTAACGTAATATCAAGTTTACCTTTAATTTGCTAACCACTTTTTAATAACCAAAGCGATTCGCCGATAGTCGTCTTCGGCGAATGTTTTTAGCAATACACCAACCCGTTTTGATTGGTGCATTTTAGGTTGTTGGCGCATGTATATTTTATGCAATGCGCCGGAAGACTTGTTACTTTTGTCTGTCATCTTTAATTTGTTGCTGACGGCTTTTCCACCAGCTTATACCTTTTACAACCACTGCTGCAAAGGCTATCCAAAAAATTGCGTGATAAAAGGCGTGTGCCGTTTGATCTAAGCTGTGATCTGGATGCGCCAATGCTTGGGTTGTAAATAATGTAGTGATGATTAGTAATATGCTTTTTAACATGCTTTTATCCTCGTAAATTCTTAATTCTGTCTCTGCTACCAAACTAGCAGCGCTTGCAAACCCAAGTCCCAATCCCAGTCAGGAATTGCGATTAATACGCAGACTCGCTGAAAACCCGTCCGTGGGAGCTCGAGACAAATCATCCACGATTTGTACGGTCTGCTTTATTAACCCCAACCCCTTCCTTCAACTATTGTGTCGCGGCTAACACACTCACCGCAACACCAATGCCAAAAAGGTGGATGGGCGTGTTGGTCGAAAAATCTCTTTTTCAGGGATGAAAAAGCGAAGCGTACATGGATGTATTCACCGCGTTTTTTCGAGCAATTCCCCATTCGCCTTAACTTTCCCTGCCACCCTACTAGCAGCGCTTTGAGTACTTGCAAACAAGCAAGTTTGAAGCGTAATTTTTTAAAATCGCTGTGACTACTTTATATACGGATATCCTATCCTCTATAAAGCCCAGCTACGGCATCCTGCCTTCGCGCTACGCTTTTCCAAAGCTTCGCCCCAATAGGCTCTGCTTTATCATCCCTGATAAAGAAGTTTTAAAAAATCAGCATTCAAACCCGCTTTTCTATACACCTCAATCGCTGCCAACACACGCACCGCAACACCTGTGCCCAAAAGGTGTATGGGCGTGTTGTTTGCAAACTAAGCTGTGCGCGCTATCTCCAACATACCTTCAGTTTCAATAAAACTAATAATCTCATCTAAGCCTTTTTTCGCTTTGAGGTTACTGAAAATAAACGGCTTATCACCACGCATTTTCTTCGCATCACGATCCATCACTTCTAGCGACGCACCAACATACTCAGCGATATCAATTTTATTGATAATTAATAAATCCGACTTAGTAATACCAGGGCCACCTTTACGTGGAATTTTGTCACCGGCAGACACATCAATTACATAAATAGTTAAATCAGATAACTCAGGGCTAAAAGTAGCAGATAAATTGTCACCACCACTTTCAACTAAAACAAAATCCAACTCACCATGGCGTTTTTGCAGCTCATCAATAGCAGCTAAGTTCATTGACGCATCTTCACGAATAGCCGTATGTGGGCAACCACCGGTTTCAACACCAATAATACGATCTGGCTCCAACGCACCATGGCGGGTTAAAAACGCCGCGTCTTCGTGGGTATAGATATCGTTAGTGACAACAGCCATATTGTATTTTTCACGTAATGCCAAACATAACTCGCGTAATAACGCAGTTTTACCCGAACCGACAGGTCCACCTACACCAATTCGTAACGTTTGTTTTTTCATATTGTTCTCCTAATTCATTCGCTTAACTTGTGCGGTTAAGACCTAAATAATCTTGAATACTGGGTTTCGTGCCAAGCACTAGCCATAGCAACACTAGGTAAACTATTGCCAATTTGTGAACGCTGACGTGAGTTTGCATCCACAATTACTTCATCCACCAATTCACTTAAACTAAACATTAAATTTTGCGCTTGAGTTTGCCCCAATGGTACCAGCTTAGTTGCTGCCGCAACTTGGTTTTCGATAAACATCCAACAAAAGCCGGTTAACGCAAGTTGTTGGTCGAGTTGCCAGCAATAACAAGCAACAGCAAATGCGCTGGCGAAACTGATATCCTGCCAATCTTGCATCTGTGCCAATAAACTTTGTTGCTCAACGCTAAACTCGGTATTTTGTTGAGTTAACACACGTAACAAAGCGCGCCCCATAGCAACATCAGCCAATCTAAGCTCATGACTTTCGCGGCTAGCAATGGCTAGCTGGTTTAGCTCGACAACTTCGGCATAATCTGTTGTTTGATTTAATGATTGCAACACCAAACGGATAATCACTAAATCTGTTGTGCCGATAGAAGCTTGTAGATTCGTAGTTATCCAATTCTCACACTCAGCAACATTCGTCACCCAACCAATTTCAACTGCATACTCAAGCCCTTGAGAAAATGAGAAACCACCAACGGGTAACCCTGGGCTACAGAGTTGGAGTAAACGAGTGAGCTTAAGTGAGTTGATTGCATTAGTGGGCATGCGAATGTCCTGAATGGCTGCCATACGCGCCGTTTTCTGGTTCAAATATCTCTGGTGCATCTGATGTTGTTAACCCGTACATTTCGCATAATTCTTTTAGTACGTGATCGGGTTTAAAACGCAACCAGCGCTCGCCCACTTGCAACACAGTATGACGGTTACCTAAGTGGTAACAAACTTTGCTGAATGTGTGCCAATCTTCGGTAGTTGCTGTGATTACCGGCTCTTTGGCACCTTTGATTTCAATTAATAATCCACATTCGGTTTTTAATACTTCACCTACGCGCAATGGATTACCGCGGTCGACGAATATACCTATATCTTGCCCTTGGTCGGTTTTGCCTTTGATGCGGGCTTTTTGTCTTGTTTCTCTGTCTAATGTTATTGAGTCGTTTATTGCTTGATGTGTGTGACTCAATCTTTCAAATGCTTGTAACATATATACCTTCTTAAATCGTTTATCCGTTCGTTTACGCTGACTCGCTGGCAGTCCGTGCAACGAAGCAAGTTTGAAGCATAATTTCTAAAAACGCCGTAAATATGTCCCTATAGGCTCTGCTTTATCATCCCTGATAAAGAAGTTTTAAAAAATCAGCATCCAAACCCGCTTTTCTAAACATTTTTATTGCTGCAAAAACTCACCGCAACACGGATGCACAAAAGGTGAATGGGCGTGTTGGTCGAAAAATCTCTTTTTCAGGGATGAAAAAGCGAAGCGTACAAGGATGTATTCACCGCGTTTTTTCGAGCAATTCCCCATTCGCCTTTACTTTCCCTGCCACCAAACTAGCAGCGCTAGTAAACCCAAATCCCCAATCAGTCAGGAATCGCGATTAATACGCAGACTCGCTGTAAACCCTTCCGTGGGAGCTCGAGACAAATCATCCACGATTTGTACGGTCTGCTTTATTAATCCCAATCCCTTCCTTTAACTATTTTGTCGCTGCCAATAAACTAACCGCAACACCTGTGCCCAAAAGGTGAATGGGCGTGTTATTTGCAAAACTTCAATCGGCATGGAAGCCGTTTGTGAACACCTAAAATAAACAATACCGCTGCGCTAACGGTAATTCAGTTGCAGGTTCACAAGTTAACAACACACCATCCGCCGTTACCTCATAAGTTTGCGGATCAACCTCAACTTTTGGCGTTAACGAGTTATGGATCATATCTTTCTTACCGATATTACGAGTGTTTTTACACACACCAATCATGCGGGTTAACCCCAACTGCTCAGGTACTTTTTTCTCGACCGCCGCTTGCGATAAAAACGTCATCGAAGTTTTTGCCGCAGCTTGACCATGTGCACCAAACATAGGGCGATAATACACAGGTTGAGGTGTTGGGATAGACGCATTAGCATCACCCATAGGGGCAGCGGCAATAAAACCACTCTTCAAAATTAATGAAGGTTTAATGCCAAAAAATGCAGGCTTCCATAAAACTAAATCGGCTAATTTACCCACTTCAACCGAACCAATTTCATGGCTAACACCATGGCTAATTGCAGGGTTGATTGTGTATTTAGCGATATAACGCTTAGCGCGGAAGTTATCGTTTTCTTCAGTGTCCGGTGCTAAAGGCCCACGTTGCACTTTCATCTTGTGTGCGGTTTGCCAAGTACGGCAAATCATCTCACCAACACGACCCATAGCTTGAGAGTCAGAGGCGATCATACTAATTGCCCCTATGTCATGCATAATATCTTCAGCGGCGATACTTTCTTTACGAATGCGCGAGTCAGCAAAAGCGATATCTTCAGGGATGTTAGGATCTAAATGATGGCAAACCATCAACATATCCAAATGCTCATCTATGGTATTGATTGTGTACGGTCTGGTTGGATTAGTTGAAGATGGCAATACGTTTTCTTCGCCACATGCACGAATAATATCCGGTGAATGACCACCACCTGCACCTTCTGTGTGATACGTATGAATGGTGCGACCTTTAAACGCGCCAATAGTATCTTCAACAAAACCAGATTCATTTAAGGTGTCGGTATGAATGGCTATTTGCACATCGTACTTTTCCGCCACACCTAAACAGGTATCAATAGCTTGTGGTGTTGTGCCCCAATCTTCATGCAGTTTTAACCCACAAACACCGGCTTCAATTTGTTCTTCTAACGCCAGCGGTAAACTTGCATTACCTTTGCCTAAAAAACCAAAGTTCATCGGCATATCGTTAGTCGCTTGCAACATTTTAAAAATGTTCCACGGGCCAGGTGTACAAGTTGTCGCATTCGAACCAGTTGCAGGACCTGTGCCACCACCTATCATAGTGGTTACACCAGACATTAGTGCTTCTTCAACTTGTTGTGGGCAGATAAAATGAATATGCGCATCTATGCCACCCGCTGTGATTATTTGCCCTTCACCAGCAATAACCTCTGTACCAGGGCCGACTTCGATATCAATATTATCTTGCACATCAGGATTACCCGCTTTACCGATAATAGCAATGCGACCATCTTTAACACCAATATCCGCCTTAACTATGCCCCAGTGATCTAAAATCAGCGCATTGGTGATGACCAAATCTACCGTTTTATGGCACGATGCTTGGCTTTGCCCCATGCCGTCACGAATAACTTTACCGCCTCCAAATTTGACTTCTTCACCATAAGTTGTGAAATCTTTTTCGACTTCTATCCACAATTCAGTGTCGGCCAAACGCACTTTGTCGCCAACTGTCGGGCCAAACATATGTGCGTATGCGTGTTTATCTATACTCGACATTATTTCAGCCCTCCCATCACTTCGCCTCTAAAACCATATACTTTGCGCTTACCTGCATAGGCAACTAACGTGACTTCACGCTCTTGACCAGGTTCAAAACGTACCGCTGTGCCGGCGGTAATGTCTAAACGAAAACCATATGCTTTTTCACGATCGAATTTAAGCGCTGGGTTTGCTTCATAAAAATGGTAGTGCGAACCAACTTGCACAGGGCGATCACCACTGTTAACCACTTCTAAAGTAATTTTTGTGCGACCAACATTCAGTTGATGCTCACCCGCAGGCGTTTTAATTTCACCAGGAATCATGCTGCGCTCCTATACAATTGGGTTGTGCACTGTTACTAGCTTAGTGCCGTCAGGGAAAGTTGCTTCAACTTGCACTTCAGGGATTAACTCTGCTATGCCTTCCATAACCTGATCACGGGTTAACAAAGTGCGACCGTAATCCATTAACTCAGCAACGGTTTTACCATCGCGCGCACCTTCAATAATTTCCATGGAGATATAAGCCATGGCTTCTGGATAATTGAGTTTTAAACCACGATTTAAACGTCGCTCCGCTAACAAAGCTGCGGTAAAAATCAGCAGTTTGTCTTTTTCTCTTGGTAATAAATCCATAATCAGTTCTCTTTGCTAGTTGTTCTAAGTTAACCAGATTCTTGGTTGCGCCACTTGGCTTTGATACAAAGCTTGGCGAGTTATTTGCCAAAGGGCGATAAATATTTTTTTACACTCAGCGCTGCGTTGGCCTAAATAACGAATAACGTAAACGTCTTCAATTAAGCTAATGCTAACCTTTTGACTTAACTCAGCTTGTTCAACTTGTAAGCGTAGTGCATCAAGCAAATCTTGCTGCGCGAGTTTGTCGGTTAATTTGCTCGGTGCTGTGATATAAAAAGTGCCGATAATAGGTTTGTTAGCCAAACCTGCTCGTGCGAGTAATAATTTGTTTTCAGGCGTAATCACCAATCTGTCGTGAATGGCGAGTTTGTTGTCGATATAAATTTGCGTTAGCTGCTCAAACTTGCCTTGTTCAAATTCTTTGCCTATTGCCGGTAAACCGAGCGATATAACGTCCCACCCTAAATAAACACCTTGTTTATCCACATGCACGGTTAGATTATTTTTAGCATTGGCATTTGGATAAATTAAGGTTTCTTGCGGCAAGTGCTCAAGCCTTGAATTAGCCGTGACTGTGTAGGCTGTATCTTGCAACTGCAGTGCGTGACCAATTTGTGCATTTTCACGCGCGCGATAAAAACGATTTGCGCCCGGAGTAGTTAACAATGCTTGGCTATTTTCTTCGGTTTTAGCGGTTATGTATAACTCGTCACCCGAGACTATACCTGCGGGTGGGTGCAATAAGTACACATGTGCGCAATCTGGCCCTTCTGGATAAAAGGCTTTTTGTACCGACAATGGACCATTTCGTTTTATATGGCTCAATCGGCTGCCATGTGCTGTTTGGCTGAATGTTAAATCTAGCTGCGCTAACCATTGTCTTTGTTGTGGTTGTGCGCTTGCTGTTATTGTCATAATACCTTCTTTTGTTGTTCTACTTTGTCTTTCTGGTAACTCCAGTGCAAGTTGCTTTCCTGTTCGTGCTATTAGCAAGTTTGAAGCATAATTTTTAAAAACGCTGTGAATACTTCCATGTACGCTCTGCCCTGTCATCCATGACAGGGAGGTTTTAAAAATCAGCATTCAAACCCGCTTTTCCAAGCACTTTTATTGCTGCAAAAACTCACCGCAACTCTAGTGCCCAAAAGATGTATGGGCGTGTTATTTGCAAAACTTCAATCGGCATGGATGCCGTTTGCGAGCGGGCCATGGGGGCCTTGCAGCATTTTTGCAAATAATACCCTATGCAACTTTACCTTCCTGCCACCAAACCAGCAGCGGCCAATCCTCAATCGCAACACCAGCGCAAGAAAGGCGGATGGGCGTGTTGTTTGCAAAACTTCAATCGGCATGGATGCCGTTTGCGAGCGCGCCATGGATGGCCTTGCAGCGTTTTTGCAAATAATATCCCATGCAACTTTACCTTCCCTGCCACCAAACTAGCAGCGGCCAATCCTCAATCGCAACATCAGTGTTCAAAAAGGTGTATGGGCGTGTTGTTTGCAAAACTTCAATCGGCATGGATGCCGTTTGTGAGCGGGCCATGGATGGCCTTGCAGCGTTTTTGCAAATAATACCCCATGCAACTTTACCTTCCCTGCCACCAAACTAGCCGCGACTCAAACCCACAGCAACACCAATGCCCAATCCCTACACAGCCAAATATTTGCCAACTAACTCATCATCCAAATCGCCCATTGGCCCAGAAGCAACAACCTCACCTTTCTCCATCAAATGAAACTGCTCACCAACAGCACGGGCAAAAGGTAACTTCTGCTCAACTAAAACAATAGTCATGCCCTGCTCTTTATTCAGCTTCAACAACACATCACGAATCAACTGAACAATATTAGGCTGAATGCCCTCATTTGGTTCATCTAAAATCAGAATATCAGGATTCAACACCAATGCACGCGCAATTGCTAACTGCTGCTGTTGACCGCCGGATAAATCACCACCACGGCGATGCAACATCTCTTTAAGTACCGGAAATAACTCAAAAACAGACTCAGGAATGGTTTTACTGCCTTGGCGTTTACAGTTCAAACTTACCTTCAAGTTTTCTTCAACCGTTAGCTGACCAAAAATATGACGGCCTTGTGGCACATAACCCACACCAATTTCTGGGCGCTGCTCAACCGACTTCTTGGTCATATCCAAATCGTTAATGGTTACAGAGCCAGTGCTAACTGGCAACATGCCCATAATGCACTTTAACAAAGTGGTTTTGCCCACACCGTTACGACCCATAATACAAGTGCGTGAACCCTTTTCTATTTTCATATTTAGGTTCCACAAAATCTGCGTGCCGCCGTATTTTTGATTTACATCTTTAAGCTCAATCATTCGCCAGTCTCCTCACCTAAATACACACGCACAACTTCTGGGTTGGATTGAATTTCCGACATGCTGCCTTCAGCCAAAACACTACCTTGATGCAACACTGTCACTTTGCGCGCAATTGAACGAACAAACGCCATGTCATGTTCAACTACTACTACAGAATGATCACCCGCAAGCGAGGTTAATAACTCGGCGGTGCGTTCAGTTTCTTGTGCTGTCATACCGGCAACAGGTTCATCCACCAGCAATAATCTTGGTTTAGCCGCTAACAACATACCAATTTCTAACCACTGTTTTTGTCCATGAGATAACGCACCAGCCTGCATATTACATTCACCGACTAAACCTATGGTGTGAAGAATCTGTGCAATTTCATCGCTCTGCTCGCCAGATAATTTATGGAACAAATTCGCCCAAATACCCTTGTCGCCGTGCAAACTTAACTCTAAGTTTTCAAACACTGATAAGTTTTCAAATACAGTTGGCTTTTGAAATTTTCGACCAATACCAGCGCGGGCAATTTGTGCTTCGTCCATTTCCAACAAGTTAACTTGTTGACCAAAACTAACCTTACCAACATCTGGGCGAGTTTTACCGGTAATTACATCCATTAAAGTGGTTTTACCGGCACCATTGGCGCCAATTAAACAGCGTAATTCACCATCATTAATGTATAGGCTTAAGTCGTTTAACGCTTTAAAACCATCAAAACTTACGCTGACATCTTCCACGTATAAAATAACCCCGTGGCGCGTGTCTGGCTTGATGTTTTCTTCTTCTAATAACGGGCTGCCCGCTTCACGGCTCATGACTTCACCTCGGCTAATTTTTTCTGATTAAAACGCGCAGCAATTGCAGGGAAAAATCCGGCGATGCCTTTTGGTAATAACAAGGTTACCAATACGAATAGACCACCCAATGCATATAACCAAGCTTCAGGCATAATTGCAGTGAAACGTGTTTTTGCGTAACTCACAACAATCGCACCAATAATCGCACCATATAATGAACCACGACCACCAATAGCCACCCAAACAACCATCTCAATTGAGCTTAACGGAGAGAATTCACCTGGGTTGATAATACCCACTTGCGGTACGTATAAAGCGCCAGCGATACCAGCCAACATAGCTGAAACAACGAAGATCCAAACTTTGTAGTTTTCAGGTTTATAACCAATAAAACGTACACGGTTTTCAGAATCGCGAATGGCGGTTACCACACGTCCCATTTTTGAGTTAACGATAAAGTGACAAACCGCAAAACCAATTGCTAAGAAAGTTGCAGTGGTAGCAAATAACGCAATACGTGTTGTGTCTGACTGCAATGAGAAACCTAAAATATCTTTAAAGTCAGTTAAACCATTGTTGCCACCAAAACCCATTTCGTTACGGAAGAAAGCAAGCATCAAGGCGTAAGTCACGGCTTGGGTCATAATAGATAAATACACACCACTTACACGTGAGCGAAATGCCATAGTACCGAATATGTAAGCTAATAAACCTGGTGCTGCGACTACCATTATCATCATCCAGATAAAGCTGTCTGATCCCGCCCAATACCAAGGCAAGGCATCCCAGTTTAAAAACACCATAAAGTCAGGTAATTCAGGGTTACCGTATACACCGCGGTCGCCAATTTGACGCATTAAGTACATGCCCATTGCATAACCACCAAGGGCGAAAAATGCGCCGTGACCTAAGCTTAAAATACCGCAGTAACCCCAAACTAAATCAACCGCTAACGCCAATAATGCGTAACATAAATATTTACCAAATAAGGTGACGGTATAGGTACTTACATGCAACGCTGAACCTTCAGGGAAAGCTAAGTTACATACAGAAACATATAAAGTTGTAATAAACAAACAAGCTACGACTACAGGCAAACTGCCTAGTTTTTTAAATAAATCAGCCATTAGTCTGCAGACCTCCCTTTTTGTGGGAATAAACCTTTAGGTCGTTTTTGAATAAACAACACTAAACCAACTAGCACGATAATATTGGCTAGCACAGAACCTGTAAGTGGCTCTAAGAATTTATTGATTGAACCAAGTGACATAGCCGCAACTAAGGTGCCCCACAAGTTGCCAACACCACCAAACACAACTACTAAGAAAGAGTCGATAATGTACGACTGGCCTAAGTTTGGCCCTACGTTAGTTAATTGGCTTAACACCACACCAGCAATACCAGCAATACCCGAGCCTAAACCAAAGGTAATGGCGTCAACTCTGTCACTGCGCACACTTAATGCACGAGCCATTTCACGGTTTTGCGCAACCGCTCTTACATGTAAACCAAGTGATGAACGTTTCATAAACGCCAGCAATGCGAAGAACACAGTTAAAGCGAAGATAATTATGTACAAACGGTTAAAGGTAATTGAGAAAATTGGATTAATCTGCCACGAACCACTCATCCACTCAGGTGCAGCAACTGTGCGGTTTAATGGCGAAAATACGGTTCGAACAAGCTGCTGTAAAATTAGGCTGATACCAAAAGTTGCTAACAAGGTTTCTAACGGGCGACCTTTTAAGAAGCGGATAACACCACGCTCAATTAATACCCCAACAAAACCCGAGACTAAAAACGCCGCAGGAATAGCAATAAACAATGAATAATCAATCCATTGTGGGAACATTAACTGGATAACATATGTAGTGTAAGCACCTAACATGATCATTTCGCCATGCGCCATGTTAATTACACCCATTACCCCAAAAGTAATGGCTAAACCAATTGCAGCCAGCAATAACACAGAACCTAGGCTTAAACCGAAAAACATATTTTCGATAAATTCGTAAATCGAACGTTTTTGTTTAATTTTGCCAATTGCGCTGGTTAGCTCAGTTTTTAACTGTTTTTCCGTGGCGCTAAGTTCACTTTTTTCAACTTCATCCAATAAAGCAAGTTGGCTCACCATGGCATTGCGCACGGCTGGCTCTAAACTTTCACGCAACTCTTTTGCTGCAGCTAGCTGCTCGTCAGCGTTACCATTTTTTAATGTGTTAACACCTATGGCTGTTTGCATTAAATCAGCCACAGCAGAATCTTTTTCTTGTTCAATTAATTTAGTTAAAAGCTCGATAGTCTCGTCGTCTGGGTCATCCAATATTTGTTTAACTGCAGCTAAACGGATATCAGCGTTTTTATGGGTTAAATCCAGCTGAGCAATTAATCCACGAATTGTGCTGCGAATACGGTTACTGGTTTTAACCTTTTTCATTGATGATTTACTGGCTGTGCCTAGGTCGTCACCAGTTAATACATCAGTTAGTTGATAATCACCGTCTTCAGTTTTGCGAATACTCACCACTTGTTTGTTATTTTTTTTATAGTAAAGATCGCCGTTTAAAATTTCAGTTAAAACAGTTTTAGTACGCTCATCGGGTTGAGCCGCAATTTGTTCCAATAAAGGGGTAATGTTGCGCAGAGATTTGCTGGGAAGTTGGTTGACCAACTCGGAGAATTCATCGGCTTGAGCCGAGAAACTCGCCAGCAGTATGGAGAGTGTGAGACAGAATATTCGCAGCATTGCGGCATCCTTCATGTTTGTTACTTCGTATTTGGGTTGGTGCTGCTGCCACTAGCTAACAGCAACACCTTGGGAGTTTTGGGCAGGCTTATGTTCGCGAACTCTTGCGGGGAGAAGGTAAATTCCTCACAAAGGCGCTGTGAATACATCCTTGTAAGCTTCGCATTCGCATCCATGCGAATGAGACTTTGTGATTAACTTACCTTCCCCCTCTGTTTGTTGCTCAACTCACTTGAAGCTTTGCCCTTGTGTGTTTGGCGGAGTAGCAAACACACGGCACATTTAATATATTGTTATTATTAGAAGTTTTGGCCAGAACACTTACCAGATTTAATGTCGAAGTTGCCGCATTTAACTGGTGCTGTCCAATCAGCAATTAGGTTTTTCGAGCTAGGTAAGAAGTCAGACCAAGCGTCACCAATTACTGTGTCAGGTGTTTGCCATACCACTTCGAATTGACCATTTTCTTGAATCTCACCAATTAACACTGGCTTAGATAAGTGATGGTTTGAGTTCATAACCGCAGTACCGCCGGTTAAGTTAGGTACAGTAATACCTATCATTGCTTGTTCAACTGCATCTACGTCTGTCGTACCTGCTTTCTCAACTGCTTTCGCCCACATTTTGAAACCAATGTAAGTAGCTTCCATTGGGTCGTTAGTTACACGTTTTTTGTCACCAATGTATTTTTTCCATGCTTTGATAAACTTAGTGTTTTCATCACTTTCAACGCTTTGGAAGTAGTTCCAAGCCGCTAAGTGACCAACTAATGGGCTAGTGTCGAAGCCAGATAACTCTTCTTCACCGACTGAGAATGCAACTACTGGGATGTCTTCAGCTGAGATACCTTGGTTACCCAACTCTTTGTAGAAAGGTACATTTGCATCACCATTGATAGTTGAAACAACCGCTGTTTTCTTACCTTTAGAACCGAACTTTTTAACTTCAGCTACAATGCTCTGCCAGTCTGAATGACCGAAAGGCGTGTAGTTGATCATGATGTCTTTATCTTTAACACCTTGAGCTTTTAAGTAAGCTTCTAAGATTTTGTTGGTGGTACGTGGGTAAACGTAGTCAGTACCTAATAATACCCAACGCTCAGCACCGATATCATTCATCAAATAATCAACTGCTGGAATAGCCTGTTGGTTTGGTGACGCGCCTGTGTAGAATACGTTTTTCGATGACTCTTCACCTTCGTATTGTACTGGGTAGAACATTAAGCCGTTTAATTCTTCGATTACTGGTAACACGGATTTACGTGATACCGAAGTCCAACAACCAAAGATTACATCTACTTTTTCTTTAGCTAATAGTTCACGAGTTTTTTCTGCGAACAATGGCCAGTTAGATGCAGGGTCAACAACCACAGGCTCTAACTTTTTACCTAATAAACCACCAGCTTTATTTTGCTCTTCAATCATCATCAACACAGTGTCTTTCAAGGTTGTTTCAGAGATTGCCATAGTGCCGGATAATGAGTGCAATACACCTACTTTAATAGTGTCTGCTGCCATAGCCATTTGTGTTACTAAGCTACTGGCGATAATAGAGCTAGCAGCTATCAGTTTTTTAAGTTTCATAATAATAATTCCTCAAGTTATGTGTAGTGCTTAGAAAGAGATTAAAGCTTCAACTGCGATTGAATCGCTGTCGCCTCTAACATCACTTTCATCCATACGGTATTCGAACACCATAAGTAAGTTATCGCTTACTGCGTAGCTAGGCGAGATAGTTATTGCGCTGCCATCATCAAACAATGCACCTGCTGCAGTTTCAATTTCAAAATCATGATAGCGAACTGTGATACCAGCTGAGCCCATAGCATAGTTTGCCATTAATAAGTAACCAGAACCGTCATTGCCGTTTGCGTAATCACCTAAGTTATATTCAGCGGCTAAAGTTAAATCGCCAACTGCGTAAGAAGCCCAAACGTTAGTTGTGTTGGTGTCTTCATCTGATAAGTAGAAAGCTTTAACTGTAATTGAATCAGTAGGCATGATAGCTACCATAGCTTCGTAACCAGGTTTTTCACTATCTGTGTCTTCAGGGCTGTATGGGCTATTGATTACAGAAAGGGCAACTGCGAAGCTGTCAGTGCTATATAAACCAGAAATACCTTGTTGGTAGTAACCATAGAAATAAGGTGCATAACCTGTACCTGAGTATTGGAACAAGCCTGTAGGCTCTTCAGTTTCCCAACCAGAGTAGCTTAAGAAACGACCTGCTTTTAACGTGAACTCATCTGTCACTGCGTAGGTAAAAAATGCTTGCTCTAAATCAACCGCACCGTATGAATCTTTGTATTCTAAATCTACTTGCGCTTTTAACTTGTCGTCAAAGCTGTAGACCAAATCAATTTCAAATTGGTCTAAACCAGAAGATGACTCTGAGCTTGCGCCATCTGCATCTGAATAAACGTAAGACATATCAATAAAACCAGTTACTGATAAGTTGTCTGTTAAACTGAAGTCACCTGCATTTACCGCTGGTGATGCTGTTACTGTAGCTAGCGCAGCTGCGATACTTAAAGCTGTACGTTTGATTTTGCTCATTGTAATACCCCTGAAGTAGTTTGCTTAACCTTGTTATTTGCAGTGTTTGGGGTCGTAGACAAAACAGCCATCACAATTGGGAAATTGGCTTATGAGTACTGCCTTGTTTACGACTGTGGTTAGTATTGCGCGAAAGCGCTAGAGGGGATATTCGTCAAACTGCGCAGGGGCATACGTCAAATGACGTAGTTTTGAAATTATAAATAACTTTTCGACTAAAAAAATCGGTCAAAGTTAACTACGAAAAATAGAGCCGCACAAATGATGGTAGGCGACATCAACTTTACACTTAACAAATTAATTTGTTTACGTTCCACTTGATTTGCTTCTTTATAAGAATGAATTTTGCCTGCCAACTGTAAACAGCCCAAAATAAAGAAATAGACTCCACCATTAAAGACAAAAAGCGGGAAAGTAATCAGTGAGATAATATTTTTAAGCTCAAAATCATCAAACTTACCTATAGATAACACCAGTTTGAAAACAAGTGCGCCAAGAATCATAGATACAAGCCCAAATAACAGCGCATTACAAGCAGATGTAGTCAACTTCATGGTATCTCCTTAAAACATTCAAGTATTTTCTTAGGCATGAAACAGCGTCAATGAGAATAGCGCCAGCTTCAATTCCGACAAAGCAGTCATGCAGAGCTGTAATAGACTTTGGCTGTAAGACTATCAATAAACTTGATTTAACATCTTACATTTTTTATAAACCTACGCCTTATTCTATGTCATCGCAATAGACACCACTAATCCAACAAATATCAAAATAACCGATTGCAGTATTGCCACTGCAACATTGCCCTTTTTAATCTCTTCATTAAAGTCGATATCACGGAAAATAAACTTATCAATAATGATTAACGCAAGCACGCTGACAAATAAACAAATCAGCGCATACGCTAGGTTAATGGCTAAAAAGGTGATGTTTTGGCTAATGCTGGTGATTTCCATAATAAGCTTCTCTTTGGGTGGTTATTTTAAATGGTGTTGTTGGTGCTTCAGTTAACCAACCAACAGACCATGCGGTTATTGGCTCAATACTGCTGTAGTTCAGTTGGCTAGAGTAATAATTCATTATGTCTGTAGTCGCATAACTTTTGGCATTTTCAATATTGTATAAATCGGCTGCGCCAAATAAATGTAATAACTCGTGCGGTAATACCTGTTGAAAATGCCACAATTTATTTATTTTGTACTGGGTAATAAGTTGTACATGTTCAAAATAACAGTGGCCTTTACCACAAGTTCGCGCAAATGATCTGTCATCATTATTGGTATGAAAAATCAATGCAACTTGGCTGTTTTTATCACCGCCAGTTAAATAATTCAGCCATGTTTTTAAATCTGGATATTTTTGATAACTCAACAATTGCTCTGTGATATAAGCAAAATATTGTTCGTCTCGAACGGTGCGATTATTGATTCGTTTCGGGATGGATAAAAAGAAAAACCTTTGTTCAAAATCTAGATTATTGATTGCATATTGTTTGGCTGATTTTTGCAGCCAATCGCTTGCAACATCCGCATTTGACATGGCATTTAATCTATCTTGATTAGACCAGCGACTCCACAAGTTATCATCTACAAATACGTAAGCTAAGATAACTTTGCCAGTTAATTTTTTATTCATGCCGGTATCACGCATATCTAAATAACTTTGGCGAAGTTTGCGTTCACCTTGATTGCGGTTGATTAAGTTTTTTACCTCAACAATACGCTGTTTATGGTAGTCACTGCCAGTGAGTTTATAAGCCTGCTGCAACATGTCTAACTGCTTATGGAAATGCCACATTTGGTAATAATGTTCGGCCGCGGTATTTAGCAACCAAACTTTAAGCTCTAACGGTAACTCTGCTTGCTTGAGTTGCTGATTAATCAATTTAACCGCTTTATCGGGGCGGTCTGCTAACACTTCCACTTGTTGGGCAATTGGGTGTTTGTCGGCAAACTTTGTTTGAAAAAAGGAAAAATAAACCCAGAATCCAAAGTAAATTAAACCAGCGCCAACTATTTTATAAAAAAATTCCTTCACCCAGTGTTATCTCGTTAGTTACTTTTTGTGCAATTGAAAAACCTACGTACATCTACGCATATACAGCCAACTTGCTCGCCTGTTAAACTGCAGCTAAGTTAGTAGAAAAAGTTGATTATGCACTCAAGGCAAAAAATTCGCCACACAAGGCGTACTTATAACAAGTTGGTTGCCAACGAAATGATGGAAGATTTTGCGCTGCGTTTTACCGCAAAACGCGCACGCAAATGGTCATCCATGTGGATAGCCAATACCGCACTCGGCATAGTCTCGTTTTTAGTATTAGAAGCCATAGGTGGCGCGATTACCTTAAACTATGGTTTTATCAATTCAGCTTGGGCAATTATCGCCGTTGTTGCTGTGGTTTTTTTTAGCGGTTTGCCTATTAGTTATTATGCGGCCAAATACGGCGTAGATATTGATCTGCTCAGTCGTGGCGCAGGTTTTGGTTATATAGGTTCAACCATAGCCTCGCTAATTTACGCCTCCTTTACCTTTATCTTTTTTGCACTTGAAGCTGCTGTTATGTCAATGGCACTCAAACTCCTGTTTGATTTGCCTTTAGCAGTAGGTTATGTGATCAGCGCACTAATCGTTTTGCCCTTGGTTACCCATGGTATTACCAACATCAGCCGCTTTCAGGTATGGACTCAGCCAATTTGGATCATTCTGCAAATCGTCCCACTTATTTATGTATTTAATCATCCTGACAGTAAATTAGACGAATGGTTTGAATTTAGTGGTTATGCAGGTGAAGACGGCGCTGCTTTTAATCCATTGTTATTTGGTGCAGCTTCAGCCATTTTATTATCGCTTGTTGCGCAAATTGGTGAGCAGGTCGATTTTTTACGCTTTTTACCAGAAAAGCCACAAAAACAAGCTTGGCGCTGGTGGACTGCGCTGGTACTAGCAGGTCCAGGCTGGATGATATTTGGTGCAGCTAAACTCTTTTTGGGCTCTTTTTTAGCTTGGCTTGCGCTGAAACAAGGGATTCCGGCAGATGTTGCGGACGATCCTGCGCATATGTATCAAGTCGCCTTTGGTTATGTTATTGATAACTCGACCATAGCAGTTGTTTTAGCCGCATCTTTTGTGGTGATTTCACAACTGAAAATTAATGTTGCCAACGCTTATGCAGGCTCGCTTGCTTGGTCGAATTTCTTTTCACGAGTTACCCATAACCACCCGGGGCGAGTCGTCTGGATGTTTTTTAATGTTGCTATCGCCCTGCTGTTAATGGAGCTTGGTATTTATCAAACCATTGAAAGCATGCTGCAAGTCTATTCTGTCTTAGTTCTTGCTTGGTTAAGCTCAGTAGTTGCAGATTTAATTGTTAATAAACCGCTAGGTCTAAGCCCTAAACATATAGAGTTTAAGCGTTCACATTTATACGACATTAACCCCGTTGGTGTCGGCTCTATGTTGATCGCCTCTTGTGTTGGTTTTACTGGTCATTTTGGTTGGTATGGTATTTGGGTTGAAGCTTATGCTTCTTACCTCGCCTTCTTCTTACCATTGATAACAGCACCACTTATTGCGATTGTAACTCGCAGCAAATATTACTTATTGCCAAATCGCGACTTTAATATCACTCAGCCAACCAAATGCCATATTTGTGAAAATACCTTTGATGCAGAAGATATGACCCACTGCCCCGCCTACGGTAAACATATATGCTCTTTATGTTGTAGTTTAGATGTTCGCTGTGGCGACCAATGCCGCGAAGACGCCACCTTATTTGCCCAAGCGCAGCACTTTTTCCAACGAATTTTAACCCGCCAACAGCTAAAAACCTTAAGCTCACCAACTATGCAGTTTGTTGGTGTCACACTAACCTTAAGTTTAATTGGCGCTGGTATTTTATTTTTGATTTATCTGCAAGTACCTGATTCAGATATTCAACTGAAAACCGTGTTTGGCGCAACCTTAGTTAAAATATTCTTCTTATTGCTAATCATTATTGGTGTTGTCAGTTGGTTATTTATCTTAGCGCGCAGCAGTAATCGCTTAGCTTTGTTAGAACTTCGCAGCCAAACCAAAGCATTAGCGCATGAAATAGAAGCACATGAAAAAACCTATCAAGCTTTGCAACAAGCCAAAGAAGCAGCAGAGTCCGCCAACCAAGCCAAAACCCGTTATCTAACAGGCTTGAGCCACGAACTGCGCACACCACTCAATGTATTATTGGGTTATGCACAGCTGCTTAGCCAAGATAAAGCTATCCCAGATAAACAGCGCGAATCTATCGGTATCTTAAAACGCAGCGGTGAACATTTAGCGGATTTAATTGAAGGTCTATTAGAAATCTCCAAAATTGAAGCAGGGCGTATGCACTTGCAGCGTGATGAAGTGCAAATCAAGCCATTTCTGAATCAGCTCGCTGATATGTTTAAGCTGCAGGCAAATAACAAAGGGTTAGTTTTTACTTTTGAGTGCAGCAACAATTTGCCCGAAGTGGTCGCAACCGATAAACAAAGATTTAGACAAATTTTAATCAACCTATTATCCAATGCGATTAAATTCACCCAACAAGGGACTATTCAATTTAAAGTATCTTACCGCAACCAAGTCGCCCATTTTGAAGTGTCGGATACAGGTATGGGCATTTCCCCAACTGATTTACAGCAAATTTTTAAACCTTTTGAACGGGTTAAAAATAGCCAAACACAAGCTATTAGTGGTACAGGGCTTGGTTTAACTATTTCGCAGTCATTGGCACAATTGATGGGTGGTGAAATTGCGGTAAGCAGTAAGCTGGGGCAAGGCAGTACTTTCAAACTGAGTTTGATGTTAGCCAAAGTGGATAGCAGCAATAAAGAAACAGATTTCCAAAAAGCCAAAGCCATTGCTTATGAAGGGCAAAATAAATCTATCTTAGTGGTAGAAGACGATGCCAATCAGCGCCGCTTGATGGCAGATTTTTTAAGTCCACTCGGCTTTAATTTACAAATGGCAGAAAAGCCATCTCAAGCCCTAGCTATTCTTGAACAAAATCATATCGATTTGATTTTGTTAGACGTGACTATGCCAGAAATGAATGGCTGGCAACTTGCGCGTATTTTGCGTGAGAAAAAATACGTGATGCCAATTATTATGGTGTCAGCCAATGCTCGCGACACAGACACAGAGCAAGATGCTGGTTACCACGACGACTACATGGCCAAACCGATTAACACTGACGTATTGCTACAAAAAATTGGTCAACAGCTTGATTTAGAATGGATGTATCAATTTATCAATGAAGAGACAAGTAACCCGACAACAAAAACAGCTGACAATAATAACCAGCAAGCTGTCACACTTGCTCAGTACCAAAGCCTATTAGCGTTGGCTGAAATTGGCTACCTTTCTGGCTTTAAAGACAAGTTGGATGAAATAAAACAAACACATGCTTTTGCTGACGATACCTTAGTTAAAATAACTGAGCTACTGCAAGGCTGCCATTTTTCCCAAATATGCCAGTACTTAAAAACATTAATTGGTGAACAGTCTGATGAATAATATTGTGTTAGTAGTAGATGATTCGCCAGAATCATTAGGAATGTTAAACGTTGCACTCAACACCGCAGGGTACACAGCTTTAGTCGCGCTGAACGGTTTACAAGCACTAAATATTGCCGAGAAAATGGAACCTGACATTATTTTAATGGACGCAATAATGCCGGAGTTAGATGGTTTTGAAACCTGCAAACGTTTTAAACAAGCTTTCCCACATATACCGGTTATTTTTATGACTGGACTAACAGATTCAGAGGATGTGGTTAAAGGTTTTGAAGCCGGTGGTGTTGATTATGTCACTAAACCTATATCGACCGATGAAGTACTGATACGGATTAAAACCCATTTAAATACAGCTAGGCTAACCTTAAGTGCCCATACTGCACTTGATCATGCAGGTAAAAATGTATTCTGTGTAAACCCACAAGGTGAACTATCTTGGGCAACACCACAAGTATATGAGTTAATGGAGCAAGCTTACAAAGGCATTTCCTCTCCTTGGAGCCAAATACGGCCAGAACTACAACTATGGTTAGCTCAGGGTGATAAACAAACAGCGTTAAACTTAACCGAATCAAATCCACAGTTACAAATAGTGTATGAACGCCAGCAAGATGGCTTGCATCTATTGCGCTTGAGCAAACAAAGAATTAAACGCAGTGCACTAGATTTAAAAGAAAACTTGCCTATAACCAAACGCGAAGCTGAAGTTTTATATTGGCTGTCGCACGCTAAGTCAAATTGGGAAATTTCACAAATCCTCGAAATGAGCCCAAGAACAGTTAATAAACACTTAGAACAAATCTTTAAAAAATTAGATGTTGATAACCGTACCGCTGCAGCAACTATTTCTATTCGCATTTTGGAGAGCGAATCCTAACAGTCTCTACTAAAAAAACAGGCAAAAAAAAGCCGCCTACAGCATAACTACAGGCGGCATACAAGGGAGATACAACAGGAACACACTTTAAATTCATAATAATAGACTGTGCGATTTCGGCTAAGTTCAATAAAAACTAAAATAAATTCAAAATTTTTTTAAATTTATTTTTCTCCTCCTTGTTACAATACCAACTGATTTAATCCACATCGGCATTCACAAGGAAATTTGTGTTAAAAAACAATTCTCTAACTAATTCTGGATTCAGCTTAGCTTTTATTGCCGTAGCAATGTTTTCGAGCAAATCTATTTTTATCAAACTTGCTTATGAATATGGCGTCGACACCACCACATTAATGACCTGGCGTATGCTGCTGGCCATGCCGTTTTATTTATACATGTTGCACTTAGTGTTAAAACAACCAATGCGCCAACCGCTATCACGCGATTCAATCATTAGCATTATTATTTTAGGTTTAATGGGTTATTACGCCGCGAGTTGGTTAGATTTATACGCACTAAATTTTATTACCGCACATTACGAGCGCATAGTCTTGTACACCTACCCTGCGTTTGTGTTGATTATTAATGCCTTATGGCAAAAGCGACCAATCAAATTAGTTGAACTGGCCAGTTTAACCATAGCTTATGCAGGTTTACTGCTGATTTTTTATTATGACTTATCTAATTTAGGTGAAGCTGTGATCACAGGTACTTTGTTGGTGCTTGCCAGTAGTTTAAGTTTTTCGTTTTATGTGGTCGGTAGCCAGAAATATAGTGGTAAATATGGCAGTAAGTTTTTTACCTGTATTGCTATGTTGGCCGCAACTGTCGCCATTGTGATTCACTTCTTTTTGACCCATAACCCAAGTGACCTGCTGCAGCCACTGCCGGTATTACTATATGCAGCGGCCATTGCGATTATCGCAACTGTCATTCCATCATTTTTGATGAATGCTGCAATTGAAAAAATAGGCGCGAACAATGCGTCTATTTCTGGCAGCTTAGGTCCAGTATTAACCACAATATTTTCAATTGTTTTATTGAATGAAGTTTTTACCCTAGTACATGCTTTAGGCATGGCTTTGGTTATTGCCGGTATTTATTATCTGTCAAAAAAACATAAATCTTAATTTAATTTAGCAGTGTAACTAGCTACAATAAAAACAATTCATTCGAGACGATAAAGATTATGATCAACGCGAAAAAATTAGAAGAAATAGCCCATCAAATTAGTGAGTCTATGCCAAGTGGTATCAAACAATTTGCTGGTGAGATGGAAGAAAAAACTAAACAAGTTTTACAAAGTAAATTAGCTCAGCTTGATTTAGTTACCCGCGAAGAGTTTGATGTGCAAACTCGAGTATTAATGCGTACACGCGAAAAGCTTGCTGATTTAGAACAAAAAATGGCTGAATTAGAAGCTAAGTTAGCCGACTCAAATAAAAGTGAATAGCCTTAGTTAATTCACCATGACTTTGCCACCGTCTGCGCATTTAATCTTCCCTTTCTGCTGCAGAATCGCCTATCTAACGGTGGCAAATTAATCGCTTTATTCGAAACCTTCCGTTTAACACCCCAGAAAAATGTGAAATAGATCACACTTTCTAGCTATTTCTGACTAAAATAAATGCACTAAATTGGAATTCACGCAATACTGAAAACCCAAGACATAATATGTCAAAGAAAAAGGAAACATCATGGATATTTTGTTTGAATACGTTTTTACCACTCAATTTGCACTATTCGTTTTTGTAATAGTTACCCTTAAATCATCAATTAAATTTGTCCCGCAGAACCGCGCCTGGATAGTTGAACGTTTTGGTAAATACCAATCAACTAAAGAAGCAGGTATCAACTTTATTATCCCGTTTGTTGATAAAATTTCAGCAGACCGTTCACTTAAAGAACAAGCTTTTGATGTACCTAGCCAAGCGGCTATTACTAAAGACAATATCTCACTAACGGTAGATGGTGTTTTATATTTCCGTGTGCTTGACCCGTACAAAGCAACTTATGGTGTGGAAGATTACGTATTTGCCGTAACCCAGTTAGCCCAAACCACAATGCGTTCGGAAATAGGTAAAATTGATTTAGACAAGACCTTTGAAGAGCGTGACATGCTTAACGCCAAGATAGTCCAGTCAATCAATGAAGCAGCTGATTCTTGGGGTGTGGCCGTTTTGCGCTACGAGATTAAAGATATTACTCCACCTTCTACTATTATGGATTCGATGGAATCGCAGATGAAGGCAGAGCGTGAGCGTCGAGCAAAAATTTTAGAGTCAGAAGGTGAAAAACAAGCTGCAATTAATATCGCTGAAGGTGAAAAACAGGCGCGTGTTTTAGCTGCAGAAGCTGAGAAGCAAGAGCAAGTATTAAAAGCTGAAGGTGAAGCAAAAGCCATTATCGCAGTTGCCGATGCACAAGCTGAAGCACTTGCAGTAGTGGGTAAAGCGGCAGCCACAGAAGAAGGTCAAAAAGCTATTCAGCTTGATCTTGCTACTAGAGCAATTGAGGCTAAACAAGCTATTGCTAAAGAATCTAGCGTAGTTTTATTGCCAGATAGCTCAACAGACGCAGCATCAATTGTCGCGCAAGCAACCACTATTATTAATAGCTTAAACCAAGGGCAAAGAGCATGATTGAATCTTTAACCCCTTATATCCCACAGTTACTGATTGCCACAGGTATTATCCTGCTGGCAATTGAGGTAGCAATTTTAGGTTTTGCGACTTTTATATTGTTTTTTGTTGGTATATCTATGGTGATATCCGGCAGCTTAATTTGGTTAGGCATTTTACCTGATACATTAACCTCAATTTTATTAAGCAACGCGATTATCAGTGCATTATTGGCGATAGCTTTGTGGAAACCACTAAAAAATCTGCAAGGACAAAGCGAAATCAAACAGGTAAAGAGCGATTTTGACGGTGTGCGTTTTTTTAGTGAACAAGCCATTGATAATAAAGGTCTAACCACACACAAATATTCAGGAATTGAATGGAAAGTCAAAAGCGAATCTCCAATAGCTGCAGGTAATGAAGTAGAAGTAGTTAAAGTTGAGGTTGGCACTTTATGGGTTAAAGCAATTTAATTCGTAATCAAGAAAAACCTCAATAAACAAACGGTTGATTGTTCCTAGCTAAGCTAAGGAGTAACATATCAACCGTTTTTCATTTGTATTTAAGGTCATCATATGCAAGATATTTCCTGGTTAGCTTGGTTACCAGAGCAAGGTGTTGCTTATACCGCATCTCGTATTGGCGTAATCTTTTTATTAGTTGCTGCAGTTGGCTTGCTCACTTTTAAAATAATCAGCCCACTCATCAGTACCGCGATCCGCAAAACTCGTTTGGAATGGGATGACTTGTTACTCAAAAACAAATTTTTAAATCGAATTTTGTGGTGTGTGCCTATTATTGTGGTTGAAAAAAGTACCCACTCATTATTTGATTTTACTGACTCGCAACACGATGTATTTAATCAGTTTATTAGCATTACTCTAACTATTCTAATCGCCTCAGTTATTTTAAGTATTATTCATACAATTCGCGATATTTTTGACCGGAGCGAAACCTTACGTACATTACCAATTGATAATGTTCGCCAGCTAGCTGTGTTAACCGTTTATATAGTGACAGTGATTTTTATTGTTTCTATCACCTTTGATAAATCACCTCTGGCACTATTAACCGGTATTTCAGCCGCAATGGCCTTAGTCTTATTGATTTTTAAAGATGTGATCTTAGGTTTTGTTGCTGGTGTGCAGTTATCACTGAATCGCTTAGTTCGTGTTGGTGATTGGATAGTCTATACACCCGGTGGTGCAGACGGCACTGTGATTTCTGTTGGTTTAACCGTAGTTAAGGTACGTAATTTTGATAATACGATAACCTCAGTACCGGTTTACGATTTAGTATCAAACAGTTTTACTAACTGGCGTGGCATGCAGGAAACTGGCGCACGCAGGATGAAACGCGCTTTATATATTGACCAAAACTCAGTTCGACATATTACTCAAGAAGATTTCGATAAACTAACACAACATCCTCTGCTGCAAGAGTATTTACAACAGAAACTCGAAGATGGTGCAACGGTTGCAAGCTCAGACAATTTACCGGATAAACGCACTTTATCTAATTTAGGTACTTTCCGCGCGTATGTTGAACGTTATTTAAATGCTAAAAAAGAAATACGTAGCGATATGTTAATTATGTGTCGGCAACTTGCAGCAACCGAAAATGGTTTACCACTTGAAGTATATTGTTTTACCGAAGTTGAATGGAAAAAATACGAAGCAATTCAAGCCGATGTGATCGATCATCTATTATGTGCCGCCGATTATTTTGGTTTACGTATTTATCAATTTGGTCAGGGAAAATAGATTTCAGCTAGCATTCTCACAAGCATAATCAGGACAAGAAAACTCAATATAAATATACAGGCTAGTTTGAAACATAATTTTTCAAACTAGCATGCCAAGCCATTTTGTTGCTGATGATTAGTATGACAACTAATCCCAGCTAGCACACAAGAATAGAATTATTGATATAAAGCCAGTTGGGCAATACGTTGGTCAATAATAGCTTCTAACTGCTTATACTCAGCTGATTCGGTATTACCAAAACTCTGATTAAATGCTTTTTCAGCTAGGCCCTCGGGTAAATCATCAATAGATGGGAAAAACTCAGTTTCAGCTAAATTACCAGTTAACCTTTGCTGCGCTAATTCAGGTTGTTCTAAAACAAATTGAGCAAATTTAATGCCCGCTTTATCCGCGGCTAAATCTGCAAAACTGAAACCCGAACCACCTTTATCCATGTCCATCAACTCTTTTAGTTCACCCACTTTTAAGCCCATATTGGCTTGTACTAAACGTTCAAGGGCTGCCGAGAATAAAAAGTGTAATTTTAAATCGCCACGCCGCATTAAAGTTAATCTATCTCCGCCAAACTGATTAAGCAGCTCACGTGGTAGTGATAAGAAATGACCAAATTTACGATTACCAAAAGCAATAACCAACGCCCATAAAGCCGCTTGATTTTCTGCCGATGCATCCTCAAACTCGCTGCGCAGCGAGGCTAAATAAAATACATTACCTAGATAAAAAGATAACGACTGCGCTTGATTACCTGGGTTGTTGAGTTTGTACAAAGATTGGATTTCTTTTAGATAAATCTCAACCGTTGCAGGCTCGAAGCCTGATAAACCGGTAAAACCATTAACTACGTGATTTTTCGATTTATTCTGAATAGCAGTCAATACCTGTTGTTTAAGTCCATCTTGGATCAGCAAATCAATGGCGATATTTTCATCATCTAGTTCAACAGCTGTGACCATAGACAAAACAGTCTCCGCGAGCTTTTCATCAAACAATTGTTGAAGTAAAAAGGTATACGCAGGTTTTATCATCCATTTGGGCAATTTAATCTTACCTAAATCACAATAGTCGAGTGACAGCATGTTTTTGCGTGTTTCCGACGGCAATAACATACAATGAAAATTAATATATTGGGTGGTATAAGGAGTGTTTATCTCAGTGGTCGCGACAAAATTAACACCTTGTTTAGATAAAAATGCGCGAGCTTTGGTTGAAGGCACAGTGTAAGAAACTATCGCCATCATGGCGTCAATATCTGATTGATGGAACTGGAAATATGCAGGCCCCACAGTATTATTGAGCTCTTTAGCTATACGCTGCAAAGACTGGCGCGCTTGTGAGACTCGCTCTGCCGATATTTGTTGTGTTTGGCTAACAAGCGGGCGATCTGCTCGAATTAAATACACAGACACGGCTATGCCAACTAAGCTTAGTATCAATAACCAAACAATTAATTTAAATAAATAACCTAGATACTTCATGGGTATGCGCTATATCCTGTATTAGCTTGTCCGCGTGTGGCGCTGTTATTCTTTTACTCTGGCTATATACTAGAAAATTCGAATAAACTTTGCACTTTATATCCGTAAATATTTTATAAATGAAAGATTTAATCAGCATATTTTTAACTTTTTTCCGTTTGGGCTGTATCGCATTTGGTGGTCCGGCAGCACATTTAGCTTTATTCAAACAGACCTTTGTTGATGAAAGGCGCTGGTTATCGGCAGATAGTTATGCCCAAATGATGGCTATCGCACAGTTTATGCCTGGTCCTGCCAGCAGCCAAGTTGGTATCTGTTTAGGCATGCATAGGGCCGGACAGTTAGGCGGTTTTGCCGCTTGGTTAGGTTTTACCCTGCCAACAGCCATTTTGTTAGTGTTAGCCGCGTTTGGATTAACTCAGTGGCAAACGGAAAATTTAACTGGTGTGATAACTGGCTTAAAACTAGCAACCGCCGCAATTGTTTTACATGCGTGTTATAGCATGACTAAACAGTTTTGTACCTCTAAGCTTACCTGGTTGTTATTAATCGCCAGCAGTTGTGTGATGATTTTATTCGATCACTTTTTGCTGCAATTTTTGGTGATTGTAGCAGCTGCACTATGTGCTATGTTTTTTGCCCCAGCACCTGAAAAATCAAATACGCCAGTGCAACTTGATATTTCGCGCACATTAGCAGTTAGTAGTTTATTACTGCTGTTGGCTTTGTTAGTAGTACTGCCCATTGTTAGCCAGAATAGTTCAAATTCATCGCTTATGCTGTTCGACAGCTTTTATCGAATTGGTGCCAGTGTATTTGGTGGTGGTCATGTGGTATTGCCTATGCTTGAAAATGAAGTTGTGGCAAATGGCTGGGTCAGTTTAGATGACTTCTTGGCTGGTTATGGTGTTACTCAAGCTATGCCTGGGCCTATTTTTACTTTTGCTGCTTTTTTAGGTGGCGTAAATCAATTAGATATACCCGTGTTAGTTGGCGCAGGCATATCGCTCATTGCAATATTTTTACCTTCTTTCTTATTAATTAACTGCTGTTTTTATTTTTGGCAAAACATAGCGGCTAATCAAGCTGTGCAAAAAGCTTTGCTCGGCATTAATGCCAGTGTTGTTGGTTTTTTAGTTGCCGCTTTTTACCAGCCTATTTTAACCAATGCGATAGATGAATATTGGCAAATTGCGCTGGTGCTAGCCTTGGCTGTAGTGTTGCAGCTAAAATGGTTACCCGCTTGGTTGTTGGTAGTCGCCAGCGGATTAATCACTGGCCTTTTGTTATAGACGTGGTTGGCAACTAGGGCAATAAGCGCTCGCTCTTTGCCCTATCACCATAGTTTCAATAATGCTGCCACAACTTTTACATTTTTCACCGCTGCGACCATACACCAGCAGTTCTTGAGCAAAATACCCAGGTTTACCATCTGCTTTAGCAAAATCTTTTAAGGTTGTGCCACCTTGTTTAATTGCACGTGCGAGCACAAGTTTAATTTCATCAACTAACTTAGCACATTGTGCTTGAGTTAGTTTATTCGCTGGGGTTTGTGGATGTATTGCCGATTTAAACAAGGATTCCGTGGCGTAAATATTACCTACACCCACAACCACTTTGTTATCCATAATGCAGTTTTTAATCGCTACCTGACGTTTTTGCGTCCATTTATACAGCTGCTGTTGATTAAAATCACCAGATAAAGGTTCAGGGCCTAACTTAGCCAACCAAAGATCAAGCTCGCTTTTTTCGTCAAACATGAGTACTGCACCAAATCGGCGCGGGTCGTTTAAACGCAATGCTTGACCTGTAGTCAAAACGATTTCGAAGTGATCATGTTTCTGTTTTGCTATGCTTTTATCAACAACACAAAGCTTGCCAGACATACCTAAATGTAACAGTACATAACTTTGCTCTATTTGCACAATTAGATATTTGGCTCGGCGGCTAACAGATTTGATAGTTAATCCGGCCAATGACTTAAGTTCATCTTTAATTGGCCAGCGTAACTGCTTGTGATAAATATTAATCTGGTGAATTTTTTGCCCTTGCAACATGGGGCCAACGCCCATACGGGTCACTTCTACTTCTGGTAATTCAGGCATAACTTAATCTTCTCAACCTACAATAACTGCGAGTATATCAAATCATTCACCTTGTTGGCGCCAACAAAAAACCACATAAAAGATAACATTTCAGCAACCTTGATAATTTTGGTGCAACCTTGGCACCAAGGTGGTGCCTGAGCTATTTTTAACCGCACCAAATATGCGCAACAAATTGTTAAACAGTTCACAGTTTATTTCAAGCCATTGTTTTAATTAAACTTTTAAACTTTGGCACAAGGATTGTAAGTAGGACAAAGCCATTTCAATAAACATACTTAGGAGCATATCGCTATGAAACTGGTAAGTGCGATCATCAAACCATTCAAACTGGATGACGTCCGTGAAGCCATTTCTGAAATCGGTATCGAAGGTTTAACTGTTACCGAAGTCAAAGGGTTTGGTCGTCAAAAAGGTCATACTGAATTATATCGTGGTGCGGAATATCAAGTAGATTTCCTACCTAAAGTTAAATTAGAAATTGCCACACAAGATGACAATGTTGAGCGCTTAATTGAAGCAATCAGCGGCGCAGCTAAAACTGGCAAAATCGGTGACGGTAAAATATTCGTTTACGACTTAGAACAATGTATTCGAATCCGTACTGGTGAAACTGGCGATTCAGCCATCTAATTATCCTTTTTTAATAAATTTTAAAACTATTTAGGAGACTACAATGGAAAACAACGTATTTCACTTGCAGTACGCAATGGATACTTTCTATTTCCTAGTCTGCGGTGCATTGGTAATGTGGATGGCCGCGGGTTTTGCAATGTTAGAAGCGGGTCTAGTACGCGCTAAAAACACAACTGAAATCTTGACTAAGAACGTCGCGTTATTTGCGATCTCTTGTATCATGTACTTAGTATCTGGTTACGCAATCATGTACGGCGGCGAATACTTCTTAACAGGTATTCAAGACGTAGACGTAGCAGCTACTTTAGGTGACTTCGCTGCACGTGAAGACGGTTTTGAAGGTGGATCAATTTACTCAGGTGCTTCTGATTTCTTCTTCCAAGTTGTTTTCGTAGCTACAGCAATGTCAATCGTTTCTGGTGCAGTTGCTGAGCGTATGAAGCTTTGGGCTTTCTTAGCTTTCGCAGTTGTTATGACTGGTTTCATCTACCCAATGGAAGGTAGCTGGACTTGGGGCGGTAACGAAGTATTCGGTATGTTCGGTTTAGGCGATTTCTCTGACTTCGCTGGTTCTGGTATCGTTCATATGGCGGGTGCTGCAGCAGCTTTAGCAGGTGTTTTACTTTTAGGTGCACGTAAAGGTAAATACACAGCTGACGGTCGCGTAAACGCAATCCCGGGTTGTAACTTACCAATGGCTACTTTAGGTACTTTCATCTTATGGATGGGCTGGTTCGGTTTCAACGGCGGTTCTGTTCTTAAATTAGGTGATATCGCAAACGCTAACTCAGTTGCAATGGTATTCTTAAATACTAACGCAGCAGCAGCTGGTGGTGTTGTAGCAGCATTAATTACAGCTCGTATCTTATTCAAGAAAGCTGATTTAACTATGGCATTAAACGGTGCATTAGCAGGTTTAGTTGCTATCACTGCAGAGCCTTCTACCCCTAGCGCATTAGAAGCAACTATCTTCGGTGCAATCGGTGGTGTATTAGTTGTATTCTCAATCATTGGTTTAGATAAACTTAAAATCGACGATCCAGTTGGTGCTATCTCTGTCCACGGTGTTGTAGGTTTATTAGGTTTATTATTAGTACCAGTTACAAATGACGGTGCTAACTTCGGTGACCAATTGTTCGGTGCAATCGTTATCTTTGTATGGGTATTTGCAGCATCATTCATTACTTGGATTATCATCAAAACAGTTATCGGTTTACGTGTAACTGAAGAAGAAGAGTATGAAGGTGTTGATATCGCTGAATGTGGTATCGAAGCTTACCCAGAGTTCACTAAGTCTGCTAAATAATTTAGCCCTTAGTTAGAATATCCTTACCCAATGTAAAAAGCCGCTGTAGGATACAGCGGCTTTTTTGTTTTTATGCAGCATAAAAAAGTTATTTTTTTACCCGTAAAAATGGGCTTTGTTTAAGCATAAAAATATAATTATCAACAACACTCTCTGCCATTTCCTCTAAGCTAAAAGCTTCAGGCATAAATAACCAGTTGTTCATCAATCCGGCAAAATAACCATGTTTAATTAACGCAGCTTTTTTAGTGTCTAAGTCTTGAGGTAATTGACCTTTATTGACCGCATTTTTTAAACCACGCTCAATTCTGTCAGTGCATTCACAAAAGGCTTGTTGCTGCCTTAGTTCTAGTTCAGGCACTGAGCCATTCATTTCAAATCTATGGAATAAGATAGTAAAAACCCGGCGCTTTTGTTCATCGTGAAACACATCTTTTAAAAACTTGATGGAAAATTCGCGCATCTTGTTCAAGGGATCAAATTCATTGTCGTCGGCAGGTTCTTCAGCTAATGCATCCAGTGGAGTACGTACACGCTCAACCATAGCCTCAAACAGATCAACCTTGTTTTTAAAATGCCAATAAATAGCCCCACGCGTCATACCACAGTGGTTAGCAACATCCATTAGCGTTGTTTGTGCATAACCTTTTGTATAAAAAACGTCTTCTGCGGCGTCCAATAATTGGTTACGGGTTGCCAGCGTTTCTTCTTTTGTTTTTCTAACCATAGTTGTACCACCCCTACTTTGTTCGCCTAGCCTAACTCAAAATCTGCACTATCTGCTAAGGTTATCTATATTAGCTGCAGCAATTGTTGGTCAACGAATCGAAAATAACGGTTGAAATTCTAACCAATTCCATTCTAGAATACAACAAACATACACGTATGAATGTTTATTTCATGAGGATATTATGCAGCTAAATTTAAAAGCTTTGATGTTAGTGCCAGGATTTATTTTGGCGTTAACGGCTTGCCAATCTGACGAACAGTCACAACAAGCACCTATGGCTATGCCACCGCAACAAGTTGACGCACTTGAGCTTATTAGCCAACAAGTTGAAATTGTTGAAGAATTGCCGGCGCGAGCAGTCGCTTTTAAAGTTGCAGAAGTAAGGCCTCAAGTAACAGGCATAGTGCAACAGCGAAATTTTGCAGAAGGTAGTTACGTAGAAGCCGGGCAAACTTTATATCAAATTGATGATGCGGTTTACCAAGCCAATTATCAAAGTGCTAAAGCTGAGCTTAGCCGTACCCTAGCCAACTTAACCACGGCACGTGCTGAGTTAAAGCGCTACCAAGCTTTAATTGCAGATAAAGCTGTTAGCCAACAAACCTTAGATCAAGCACAAGCCAATTACCAAGCACTTGAAGCGCAAGTCGCAATGAACAAAGCAACATTGCACAAAGCAAGTGTCGATTTGGCTTATACCAAAGTATTAGCGCCAATATCTGGGAAAATCAGTAAATCAAACATCACTGAAGGTGCATTAGTTAGCGCAGGCCAAACAGCAAGTTTAGCGACTATTACTCAGCTTGATCCTATTTATTTTGATATGGTGCAAGCAAGCTCTGAGCTAGGCAAACTTCAACAGCAAATCAACAGCGGAGAGTTGAATGCAAATGCCGCCAAAGCCGTATTGCAGTTAAACGGCCAACAACATATTGGTGAAATTTTATTTAACGAAGTTCAAGTTAACCCAACCACAGATACAGTGACAATTCGCAGTGAATTTGCCAACCCAGATAAGTCTTTATTGCCTGGCATGTTTGCCAATATTAAGTTAATTCAAGCGACAAGGGCAAACTCTATCTTAGTTCCGCAAAAGGCGATAATGATAGGCCGTAAAGGCCAAGCATCTGCTTATGTGGTTACCGCAGACAATAAAGTTGCAGTCAAGGCTGTCAGCATTGGTCGCTCATTTGCAGACAACTGGTTAGTTACCTCGGGATTAACAGCCGGTGACCAAGTAATTTTAACTGGCTTACAAAAAATTGCGCCGAATGCTCAAGTAAACCCAAGTATTACAACCCAGCAGGCAGAATAATTCATGGCTAAAACATTTATCGAACGTCCAATTCTCGCATGGGTAATTGCGATATTGATAATGCTCGCTGGGGTGTTATCTATACTGCAATTGCCGGTTGCTCAGTACCCAAATGTTGCACCACCATCTGTGTCAATAAATGCATCCTACCCTGGTGCATCTAGCCAAGTTGTACAAGACACAGTTGTCCAAGTAATTGAACAAAGCTTAACCGGTATAGATAACGTTGAATATATGAGCGCAAGCTCAGATTCGGCTGGTAATGCCAGTATCACCTTAACGTTTAAAGCAGGAACAGATCCAGATATAGCACAAGTTCAAGTGCAAAATAAATTGCAAAGAGCCACACCTTTATTACCACAAGTTGTGCAACAAAACGGTATAGCTGTGAGTAAGTCAACTTCTGGCTTTTTAATGGTATTAGGTTTTTATTCAACTGATGGCAGTATGGATAGAACAGATATTTCCGACTTTGTTGCAGCGAATATTCAAGACCAAATCAGCCGTGTGAGTGGGGTCGGCCAAGTTAACTTTTTCGGCTCACAATATGCAATGCGTATTTGGATCAACCCAGAAAAAATGACGCAATACGCGTTAACCACGGCGGATGTTGTCTCTGCTATTCGGGCACAAAATGCGCAAATTGCAGCCGGTGAAATAGGTGGCTCGCCAACAGTTGCTGGGCAACAAATTAACGCCAGTATAATAGTTGAAACAGGTTTAACTACAGCTGAAGAATTTGCCAATATTTTTGTCAAAGTTGCTGAAGACGGTTCAACTATCCGCATGAAAGATATCGCACGCGTCGAGCTAGGTGGCGAAAATTATCAATTCCTAACTGAATACAATAACCAAGCAGCAAGTGGTTTAGGCGTGAGTTTAGCTTCTGGTGCCAACGCTTTAGATACAGCCGCAGCTATACGTGCACGCATGGATGACTTACATGACTTATTCCCACAAGGGCTCGAAGTAGTTTACCCATACGACACTACCCCCTTTGTCAAACTATCGATTATGGGTGTTGTGCAAACCTTAATTGAAGCGATTTTGTTGGTGTTTTTTGTAATGTATTTATTCTTACAAAACTTTAGAGCCACGCTTATTCCAACAATTGCTGTGCCTGTGGTGTTATGCGGCACCTTTGCGGTTATTTGGGCATTTGGTTATTCAATCAATACCTTAACTATGTTTGGCATGGTGTTGGCGATAGGTTTGTTAGTCGACGACGCCATAGTGGTTGTTGAAAACGTTGAACGTGTTATGCACGAAGAAGGTTTATCACCAAAAGAAGCTACCAAAAAATCTATGGCGCAAATTACCAGTGCGCTTATTGGTATAGGGTTAGTTTTGTCAGCTGTATTTGTACCTATGGCCTTTTTTGGTGGGTCAACTGGCGTTATTTATCGTCAGTTTTCTATCACAATAGTTTCATCTATGGTGTTATCCGTGATAGTCGCCTTGATTTTAACCCCTGCCCTATGTGCAACTATGTTGAAGCCAGTTGAACATACTAACAAACCACAGCGCGGCTTTTTTGCTTGGTTTAACCGCAAAGTCGACAGTTCAACCACAGGTTACAAAAACGCTTTGCAGAAAATTTTAGCTAAAACCGGCCGTTATATGCTGATTTATTTAGTCTTGCTTGGTGGTTTAGCCTTTTTGTTTTCGCGCATGCCAACATCATTTTTACCTGATGAAGACCAAGGCATAATGTTTACCCAAATGACCTTACCACAAGGTGCAAGTCAGCAACGTTCAGCAGAAGTTATGAACTCAGTTGAGCAATATTACCTAGAAAACGAAGCAGACAATGTTGAATCGGTTTTCTCTGTTATTGGTTTTAGTTTTAGTGGTCGAGGCCAGAATAGTGGTATTGCTTTTGTCCGATTAAAAGACTGGGATGAAAGAACTGAAGATCAACAGCATGTTCAGGCTGTTGCAGGTCGCGCCATGGGTTATTTTTCGCAGTTAAAAGAAGCTTTTGTTTTCGCATTTGTACCACCGGCAATCAGTCAATTAGGCACAGCTTCAGGCTTTAATTTCCAATTGCAAGATTTAGCCGGATTAGGCCACGAAGCTTTATTAAATGCGCGCAATCAATTGTTAGGCATGGCCGCACAAGATCCTCGTTTAATGGCGGTTCGTCCTAACGGACAAGAAGACACAGCGCAATTTAAAATAGATATAGATCAGCAAAAAGCGCTGGCATTAGGTTTGTCGTTATCTGACATCAATGAAACATTTACCACGGCCTGGGCTTCCAACTATGTCAACGACTTTGTCGACAATGGCCGGGTTAAACGTGTTTATGTTCAAGCTGATGCGCCTTATCGTATGATGCCAGAGGATATCAAACATTGGTACGTGCGCAATAACCTAGGGGAAATGGTGCCCTTTAGTGCCTTTAGTAGCGCACGTTGGATGCATGGCCCAACCAAACTAGAACGCTACAATGGCGTATCATCGCTACAAATTTTGGGCCAAGCGGCTCCTGGTATGAGTACAGGTGATGCGATGCAAGCTATGGCAGAACACGCAGCTAAGCTACCAAAAGGCATAGGTTTTGAGTGGTCTGGCATGTCGTTGCAAGAAAAACAATCTGGCGCACAAGCACCTATGCTCTATGCATTATCTATCCTAATTGTGTTTTTATGTTTGGCTGCGTTGTACGAAAGCTGGAGTGTGCCATTTTCTGTCATGTTAGTTGTGCCGCTCGGTGTGTTGGGTGCTGTTTGTTTTGCACTTGCACGTAGCCTCAGCAACGATGTTTATTTCCAAGTTGGTTTATTAACCACCATAGGTTTAGCCTCAAAAAATGCCATTTTAATTGTTGAATTTGCCCGCGCTTTATATGAAGAAAAAGGCATGGGGTTAATTGACGCAACTATAGAAGCTGCCCGTTTACGTTTACGCCCGATATTAATGACATCATTAGCATTTATGTTAGGTGTAACACCGCTGGTATTAAGCACAGGAGCCGGCTCTGGTAGCCAAAATGCCATAGGTACAGGTGTGTTTGGTGGCATGTTCTCAGCCACTGTACTAGCAATATTTTTTGTGCCGGTATTTTTTGTAGTTGTATTTAAATTGTCAGCTAAATTAACCAAGAGTACAGGTGACAAAGTATGAAGTTAGTTCACAAAAGCTTATTTATCTTTAGCACATTGGCGCTAACTGCTTGTTCATTAGCGCCTGATTATCAGCAACCACAATCAAGTGTACTGACATCACAACAAACAAATGAGTACTCGACGGTCAACTGGCAGGATTTTTACCAAGACAAACAACTGCAACAGCTTATTGCGCTAGCATTGCACAATAACAAATCACTGCAAGTCAGTGCTTTGCAGTTGCAGCAATTACAAGCCAACTACCAAATTGAACAAAGTAAAAGTTTGCCGGATATTAACTTGTCGACTGCCGGTACACGCCAACTGAATTCACAATCATCTACAACCGCGGCCTTTATGCCAAAGTATTCAAATAGCTATTCGGCAGGTGTTGGTTTTAGTGCCTACGAGTTAGATTTTTTTAATCGAATCGGCAATCTAAAAGAAAATGCGTTAGCGCAATTTACTGCAGGTCAATTTGCTCAAAAAACGTTAGAACAAAGTTTGGCGGCACAAGTTGCTAGTTTGTATTTTGACTATCAAGCGGGTTTGTTCAAAATTGATTTGCAGCAGCAAGTGTTAGCGAGTGCACAACAAAAATTTGCGATTGCGCACAAACAATATGATCAAGGTCTGATCACAAGTTTGGATTATCGCCAGTCTCAGTCTAACCAACAAAACATAGCTATTAATTTAAAGCAGCTGCAACAAACAAATGTTTCAACATATAACCAACTAAAACAATTAGTTGGTTATAGTAATTTAGATGCACTCCACAAAATTTCCGTGCAATTCTCACTTAGTCAGTTGCAACAATTACCTGCAAATATTCAATCTCAGGTATTGCTCGCACGCCCAGATGTAGCTGAAGCTGAACAAAAGATAAAAGCTGCAAATGCAAATATTGGTGTAGCGCGTGCCGCGTTTTTCCCGAGCATTAGCTTAACCAGTAGCTTAGGTTTCGCTAGCCAAGATTTATCTGACTTATTTAATGCCAACTCACAAACTTGGAGCTTTTCGCCGCAGCTGAATTTGCCTATTTTTAATCATGGTCGATTACAAGCGCAACAACAGATTGCCGAGTTGCAGCAACAGGCTGAAATTATCCAGTACCAGAATGTAGTTGAAACCGCATTTACCGAGCTGAATACTCGCCTTTCTGCACAACAAGCTTTGTCAGAGCAACTAGAGTTGCAGCAACAGGTTGTTGATAATTATCAGCAACAGGTAAAATTGAGTGAATTACGCTTAACTCAAGGATTAGAAGACCCACTGACTTATCAAGAATTTAAACAGCTGTTGTTGTCGCAACAACAAAGTTTAGCCGAACTCGAATTGGCTTATTTGAAAAACCAAATTAGCTTGTTTAAAACAATTGGTGGTCAATACACGCAAATTGACCAACAACTGCTATTGCTCTAGTAGAGTAAGGTTGGACTATAACAATCAATTTGTATGGTTTTATTCTAGGATAGAACCATACAAACATTACCCTGAGACTTGTTTACACTTTTAACTGCATACTTTGTTTAATATTAAGTATAATTAACTAATTCAAACTCATTTCTCAGGTGCCTATCTTTGAAAGCGTACAAACTTTTCCACAAAGCGCCTGTTCGTGTTCTTAAAATTAACCGCACAGCACAAAAGCTTAAACTTAGACGAGCCATGCTGTCGCTTAAAATAGCGTTACGCCAAGAAAGCGCCGAAACCCGGCAAATGCTCGAAATATACAAACGCAGTACACGAGGCAAAGCGAGCAAAGAAGAAATCGCCATCGCCAATGAACAGTTTTTAGATGTATTGCGTGGCATAGGTTTGGGCATTTTTGCAGTATTACCTTTTGCGCCAATCACAATTCCACTGATTGTAAAACTCGGCCGCTGGGTTGGCGTTGAAGTCATGCCAAGTTCTTTTGCCCCAGCCAAAACGAATAAAAAACCAGCAGATACGGAACAAAACTCAAACTCCTAGGTCTATATATGATCAGAACAGCGGAAAAATGGGGAGATATATGATTAAACTGCTCAAATACTGTGTTATCAGTTTGACTTTAAGTTATAGCCAAATGCTAAATGCCGCCCAGCTAGTTGTTGAGTGGTCTGAGCCTAACGAGTATACGGATATTAAAGAAGGTAATACCCAAACTCGCTCGGGTTTTCAAAAACATGTATTTACCAGTTTTGAAAAGTTTTTAACTCACAGAGCGGCCAAACTACCAGAAGGACAAACGCTGAAGTTGACGGTAACTGATTTAGATTTAGCTGGCGAAACCCGCTTTAACTTTGATGAGATCAGAATTATCAAAGATCACTATATACCAAGGATCAAATTCTCGTATCAGCTATTAGATAAATCAGGCAATGAGTTAGCCGCTGGCGAAGAAAATCTAAAAAACATGGGCATGTCGACTAATTATTTAACCCGGCCATCAGAAGAGCAGTTTAAATACGAATTTGCTATGCTGAATAGCTGGTTTAAAAAAACCTTTCCGGACAATAGCTTTTAGTTAAACACAAGTGAGTTTATTTATGTTTAAACTCACTTGCTAGCATGATCAATCAATTCTTGCATCACGCGCTTTTTAATTTCCAACTGATCATCTGCGGCTAAACCATATTTTTCCGCTAACACTTGATAATCTTCAGCAGACAAAGACACAGTTAACCTTGGGCGTTTTGGTCTTTTGCTAACAGGCAAAGCGAGAATTTTTCGAATTTGATCAGATGGTCCTAAACCCGCGTCTAACGCTTCTTTGCGGATAACATATTGCAGCTTTTCGTCCATATCAAAAGCAACTTGTACCGCTTTAATCGCTTTATTACTGCTTGCCCATTTGGCTTTATCGGACTTATTACTCACTATCAGCTCCAGGGTACATATCTACAATATCAGCCAATGGTCTATGGATAGTTAATAATACGTCTGTGTCACCATCTGACCACACTTCTATTTCGACACTACAGCTTTCATCTGCGCTAGTTAAACAAAAATAGTCGAAGGCTTCGCTATCATCATCTTCTTCTAAAGCGGGTTTGCTTGGGCGAAAATCTTTTTGGTAAAAATAACCGCGCTGCGCATAAGTTTGGCGGAAATAGACAGGGGCTAACCAGTTATTCAGCTCTGGTGCTTGCTGTTGCAGTGCCAGTTCTGGCTGAACTTCTTCTTCAAACACTTCAGCAAACTGCTCTAGGTCAAACAATTGCCCTACTTGATTGCGATTAACTTTAATCGATAAATTCAGCCATTCTTCATCGTCAGATTCAACTGACATAAACACTTGTTGATTATGCCCACCTAACAACACAAACTCGTTAATGACTTTGTGTTCAAACTGGTAAGTGTTCACTTGGTTAACTTGGTAACTTTGTTTGCGAATCAGCTCAGGCAAAGCAAAATTGTCACTAAAATTAATTACATCACCTTGTTTCAATTGTTTGGGGTGAGTTATTTTAGTTACTTGCGGCTGCTCTTCACCGCCAAACCATTTTGAAAAAAATCCCATACTATCCTCACGAAACTGTTTCACTGACACACAGATTTAGAATGCAAAAAAGCAACTTCAGCCAAGTGCGTAACTGAAATTGCTCGAACGTGTCAAATTGTTCTGTCCTTTAATTCAGCGGACAAGTGCCATCACTCTTATTGCTTCTGTGATTTCAATCTAGCTAAAATCGCATCAGCTGAGCTGTTTTGTTCGCCAATACCGGCTGCTTTTAACTTAGCCTCAAGTGATGCATCACCTGACTCAGCTTGTAACTGCTCAGACGCGGCCATTCTATCATCAAAGTTTTGTTGTTTAGCTTTGATGCGCTCTAACGACTCTTTTGCGTTGAGTAATTTGCTGTTGCCTGAAACGAAGTTATCGGTAATCGCCGCTGTTGCTTTGTGTACACTGTCAGTGGTTTTAACCACACTTAATTGACGTTTGTAGTCGGCTAACTGACGCTCAGATTTTTTAATTAAATCTTTTAAACGAGCAACACTGGCATCAAAGTTTTGCAAAGCACTTTGTTGTGCTGCCAATTCAGTTTCTAAGCTCGCCATTTTTTCAGCTACTTCTAACGCAAGCGCTTCGTTACCTTGGTTTAAGGCCTGAGTTGCATAACCTTCATGGGTTTGAATTTCTTTTTTCAAACGCTCAACTTCACGGCTGGTTTGCATTTGTTTCGCCATAACGTCGGTTAAATCACGCTTAGCCTTAGTTAAGTGATTTTCAGCATCACGAATTTCTTGTTCAAAAATACGTGTTGAGTTTGCATCTACTATGGCTTCACCCATCTCGGTTGCGCCACCACGAATAGCGGTAAAAATTTTCTTAAAAATGCTCATGTTTTGCTCCCGATTATTTCAAAAATTCACTAAAGTCGTCGATAACATCTATGGCGTTATCACTTAATACAGCCAGTTCATGCTCAATATCAGACAAACTAGAGTGGATAGATAAAGCACCAAACACTGCATATTTATCCCCAATTTTCGCAAATGAAGATAATGGCATTGGCATGTTCATTTCTAACATGGTTTCCATCATTTCAGCTTTGCGCTCGCTGAGCATTTCACTTTCATCCCACAAATAGGTAATACACAGAATTTGATCATCCGTAACTGATACAAATATTGGTAGCTCTTCACGACCAATTAAACTAATTTGTAGCACATCCACTTCACCGGCAATCGGCTGACAATCAAATGAATGACCTGTATCAGACTTGTCTGCTAGATCATTTAGGTATTGTGCAATAGTGTGTATATTCATTGCTATCCTCTGTTAGTTAGCTGCTTTCACATTGCGACATATTATGTCTTGGTGATAACCTTAGCACCCCGACATTATATGTCAATTAAATTATCAATTTTTTTGTGACTGATTTAACGTTATCAGCCCCTGTTGTTTTCGCCACGCTAGATCATGATAGTTAAACAATTGCTGACTCCCCAAATAATTGACCTTAATATTGGCGTAATCGGCATAAAAACCTTTGGGAAATTCAAAACTAGCGAAAACCAGCGGCCAGGTTAACCACTGAGTTGGCACATCTAATATTTGTTGATTGTGGAACTGCTTTTCAAGGCGCTGGCGAACAGGTAAACCTTGTTTAACCGCAATAGTCCAACCCCACTGACCAAAACTTGGAACATTCTGATGATATTGCTCTACCGCAGTAAAACCCGCATCTGCGACCGTTTTACCAATAGATAAAAATGCTTGTTGCGCGTGATAAGGTGAAGTGGATTGCACCACCAGCACACCATCAGCATTAAGTAATTGCTGTAAACGGGTATAAAAATGATTGCTATATAGTTTGTTTAAATCTGGATGATTGGGATCAGGCAAATCAACAATTATTACATCGTAAATTTGCTGTTTGGCAACCAATACATCAACCTGATTAAAGGCATCGGCGTGAATAATATTCAACCTAGCATCATTTAAAGCATTTTGGTTTAACTGGCTAATCTGCTGCGCTAAACGAGTAGGCACAAACTGCGCTGGCTGTTGAAAAAGCTCAATCATCATAGGATCAAGTTCAAGCATATCAACTTGTTTAACTGGCCACTTTAATATTTCGCGTACAGCCAAACCATCACCCCCACCAACCAATAAAACTTTGTTGTGCTGCGCTGCAGCCGCCATAGCTGGGTGAACCAAGATTTCATGGTAGATATGTTCATCCATGCTAGAAAACTGCAAACGGCCATTGAGGTATAACTGTAAAATAGATTTAGTGTGTTGATTATCGCCAACAGCGACATTGCGTTCAGTTAAAACGATTTGTTGATATTGAGTTTGTTGCTGCAATACCACTTGGTCGCGATAGAGCATATCGGTGAACGACTGCATCCAGTTTTGTCCGTAGATAGATAACACTAAGACAAAACCCAGCATGAGTATTTGGCAGCAAGTCAGCAATAAGCGCCAAGCTATTTTCTGCCAAAACAGTATTAAAATTAAAAAGCCAATTAACAAGTTGGTTGAAGCTGTGATCACAGCTGCTTGGTTGATGTCTATTGCCATCATCCAGCCAATCCATAAAGCAGCGCCTATACCAGCACCTATATAATCGGCCCCATAAACAGTACCCGCGTTATGGGTTAAGTGTTTTTGGTACAAAGCTTCACGCACTCGCGCTATCAATGGTATTTCGATACCGATAAAAAAACCTAAACAGGCGGCACTGACATAAGGTAAATATCTGGCGATATGATGAATATCTTCAACCCAACCGCCGCGAGGTAAAACATCTGCGGGTAAGTTAAAAGTGTAGGTAATAATTTGTGGTAGATGAAAGGTAAAACCTATAGCACCCGCTATCAGTAATATGCTGCTGGCACCCACTAAACAGATAAATAATTCGAGCCAAGCAAAACCAGTAAATTCATCACGAATTTTGCGTGCAGCAAAAGCACCAAAACCCATGCTGACTATCATAATGCCAATGGTTGCAAATATGGCGTGTTCTACAGCCCCTAAAACACGTCCCGCATAATGCGACAATAGGTATTCATAAATCAAACCACAACCTGCCAATACTGCCATTATCAGTATCAGCAGGCCATCCAGTAGTTTTAACTTGGTATTTTGACTGAGCTGCATCTATGCCATTAATGACACTGTGATCATGGCAATAGAAACCACAATGGCAAACTCAGCCGCGGCAACCCCAATGTTTTCTTGTTGATCAACTTCAACACTGGTATTGATGCCAACTAAAATAATCGCACGGGCAATTTTATTTAATAAATAAATCACGGCCGCCATCACTAAAGAAATGCCTAACCAACCGATTAAATTACCGATAATTTGTGTTGGTTGATAAATTAAGAAATAACTCGCAGCTTTCACTGCCAGCGCAGTCGCTATCATATGCCCGGCATGGCGAATGGCTAACGCAGTTTGACCATCAATCAAAGCTTGTTGGAATGAGCCATCTTGATTTTTTGCCGCATATTGGCGCTCACGTAAACGGGTAACAAATACCAATACAGTTTGCGACACGGCAAAACCACTGACTATTGCAATAAAGGTATATACATTAATACCTTCAACCCATAACAATACTGAACGAATAATGATAGCGGTGGCGATAACAGCAGCAGCATCGACTATTGCAACACTGATATTTTCTTGGCGAATTTGTTCAGCTTTATCAATTTGATTTAGTGATACTTTGTCGTGAATAAAACGACCCACTTTAATTAAAACTAAACCGACTAAACCATAACTGGCAACCCCAATTGCTTCAGCTAAATAACTGTTGGCAGCTTCACCGGTAATTGCACCAGTTAACACTAAGCCCATAGCAATAATGCCACCTGCCATGCTAATGCCAAACGCAAAGTTATCTTTTTCCGACAGCTCTTGAGTGGTGTTTACTTTCGCCCACAAACCAGAAATAAAACGCATCAATGACAACAAACAAATAGCTATAGCTAAATCTATCGCTAGCAGGGTTAAAAGCTCAGGTCGAATATATTGTAAAAAATTTAAACTGTTCATACTGTTTACCTTAATAATCCTTGTTATTTACCACCAAAACCGCCACGGCTAAAGCCGGACGAGCTGCTGCGAAAACTAGACTGGCCAAAAGTCGATTTTTTATTTTGGCTTTGGCTACTGCTGTTACTAAAGGTGCTTTTGGGTTTGGCGTAAGCACTGGTAAATTTATTTGCTGCATTCTGTGCCGTGCGGCTAGAGGTTGAAATACTGGTTGCGCCGACTTTAGGTTTAGCATAGGCGCTTTTAAACTGGCCACCTTTAAATGATTTTTGTGCACGCGATTCTATCGTGCTTTGGGTACGCATTTGTTTCGGAGATGAATAACGATAACGCCCATAGTCGTTGTAATAACTATAATCACGTCGGCCAGCCCAATCGTTATAATAAACCCGTCTGTCAGTTAAATTGCTGATCAGCGCATACATGCCATACCATTCCCAAAATGACATGCCGTTGCTACCAGTTGACCACTGCCCATAAGCTGGATTGCCAATTAGCTGGCTACCATCACCAAAGTCTTGTGCTTGGTTAGCTTGCAAACTGGCTGCGCGGCTAACCGCGTTAACACGTGGCAATAAACCGTCTGACATATCAGCTAACACGTTAAGTGGATCTGACAAAGCATCATTAAACAAAGTGGTATCAGCCGCTTGATAGAGATTTTGCAACTCAGCTAAACGCTCTTCTTTGCTAGCAAATAAATCAGCATATTTAGCCGCCTCTTGATAGCGACTATTTAAACTTTGATACAAAGGCCCCTGAGTTGTTGCGTCTTTGGCTAACTCATTCGCTATGCTTTGTAATTGTGGTTTAGCTTGACTTACTTGCTGTGCATACTCTTTAATTAGGTTTGCGTTACGAATTTGTTGCTTGTTGATAGCTTGTTCAAGCTTTTTCAGCTGCATATCAACAAATTGGATTTGGTTGTCAATTTTTGCATCTAATGGATCACCACAAGCGGTGAGCCAACAGGCAAAGATAACAACCCAAACAGATTTAAATAATTGTGGCATGGCCGTGCGGTCCTCTGCTATCTCAATTCCAAGGCTTTAAATATGGATTCAACTCGCCCAAATCAATTTTTACCTAGCACATTAGACTTTTCTGCGTTACCTAGCGAGTTACAAGCTCAGGGCGATAAAGCTTGGCAGCAACTGCTTGACTCAAATAGATTATTTGAGCAAATGCCAGAGCAAAATAAAAACCAGCTGAAATGGCAATGTGCGATGAGCGACTTTATCCGCGAAGCAGTATTAAAGCAACCCCAATTCTTTGACAGCCTATTAAATCAAAGTTCGGATGCAGACACATTTTTTGCCGCACAGCAGCAAGAATTTCAACAACAAGCCAGCGAAATTAAAGATGAAATCAGCTTAAGTAAATTGTTACGCCTTTATCGCCGTCAACAAATGGCTTGGATAGCTTGGATGGACTTCAGCGGCCAAATAGATTTAGACCAAGCACTCAAATATATCTCAGATCTAGCCGATGAACTGATAGAAACAGCGACTAACTGTTTGTACCAAATACTCACCCAAGTTATGGGCACACCAACTAATCAAAACGGTGATGAACAACCTTTTTTCATTTTAGGCATGGGTAAACTAGGTGGTGGTGAACTCAATTTTTCATCCGACATAGATTTAATCTTTTGTTATCCAGATGCCGGAGAAACCAAAGGGGCAAGCCGCAGTTTATCTAATCACGAATTTTTCACCCGTTTAGGCCAAAGACTGATCAACGCGCTCAATCAACAAACAGTTGATGGTTTTGTTTACCGAGTCGATATGCGTTTACGTCCATATGGTGATAGTGGCCCCTTGGTGATGAATTACAACATGCTTGAAGACTACTACGAAGAGCAAGGCCGTGATTGGGAGAGATATGCTATGCTCAAAGCGCGAATCATCACGCCAACACAATGGCAAAATCATCCAGAAAAAAAATACTTAGAAGATTTAATTCGCCCGTTTGTTTATCGCCGCTATATAGATTTTTCTGCGATTGAATCTTTACGCAAAATGAAACAATTGATAGTGCAAGAAAATCGCCGCCAAGGTCTGGTTAACAATATCAAGCTAGGCGAAGGCGGTATTCGCGAAGTTGAATTTATTGTACAAGCTTTCCAGCTTATTCGGGGTGGTCGTGAACCCGAACTGCGTACCCGCTCTACTCGCGAAGCTTTAATTAAACTACAACTACTTGACGAAATGTCAGCGGAAGAAATAGCCGTATTAACTAACGCTTATTATTTTTTACGAAAAACCGAACATGTTTTACAGCAAATCGCCGATAAACAGACACAAACCTTGCCTGAGAATGCCCTAGATCAAAAGCGTTTGTTCGTAGCTATGGGTTTTATTAGCTGGCATGATTTTAAACAAGCACTTGAACAACATACTCGCGAAGTGAATCGGGTATTTAAAGAAGTGATTAAAACTGATGCTGAAGACGAACAAGCGGAAATTGAGTTTGATTACTGGTTGTGTAATTTAGACACAGAAGCTGCAATCAGCCAATTAGAGCACGATCACCCAAGAGTAGATGCTGCTGCGTTTTGGCAACAAATAAGCGACTGCCAACAGCAGATTAAGAAACGTGCTGTAGGTAAACGTGGTGCCGACATAATAGATAAATTGATGCCACGCTTAATCGAAGCTTGTTTAGATTACCCACAAGCGCATGTATTAATCAATCGCGTGCGTGAGCTGGTCATATCTATTTGTACCCGTACAGCTTACCTAGAGCTGTTATTTGAAAACCCACAAACTCGCTCTATTTTGCTCGACTGTTTGCAAGCTAGTCCGTGGATAACCCAACAACTTTGCCAACAAGCATTTTTATTGGACGAATTACTCGATCCTCGTCAGTTATACAAAGAATTAGATCCAAACAAATACCAAGCGGATTTACGGGAACGTTTGCTTAGAATAGATCCTGAAGATCTAGAAAGCATAATGGATACATTGCGCCAGTTTAAACATGCTTATCAATTACGTATTGCGGTAGCGGATATCTTAGGCCACCTACCCCTGATGAAAGTTAGCGACCATTTAACTTGGTTAGCCGAAGCCATTTTAGCCCAAGTGGTCAATATTGCGTGGCAACATGTGGTTGACAAACATGGTGTACCAGAAGCTTTAGTTGGCACAAACGACAAAGGTTTTGCGGTAATTGGATATGGCAAACTCGGTGGTTTAGAGTTTGGTTATGGCTCAGATTTAGATTTAGTTTTTGTTCACAATCAAAAGTCAGATCAACAAACCACAGGTGAAAAAGCCGTTGGCATCACCCAATTTTATATTCGTTTAGCCCAGCGAATTATGCATATTTATTCAACACAAACCCATGCTGGCATCTTGTATGAAATTGATATGCGCCTGCGCCCTTCTGGCAATTCAGGTTTATTGGTTGCAACAGTCGCAGGTTTTGAGAGTTATCAACAAGAACAAGCTTGGACTTGGGAGCACCAGTCTTTGGTACGTGCCCGCTGTGTCTATGGCGACCAAAACTTATGTCAACAACTTGAAGATATCCGCAAAACTATCTTAGCGAAACAACGCGACATAACCACTCTGAATAAAGATGTGACCGAAATGCGCGATAAAATGTTTAATCATTTAGCTAAAGGTGGAGAGAGCGAATTCGACCTCAAACAAGGACGAGGCGGCATTACCGATATTGAATTTATCACTCAGTATTTAGTGTTGGCTAACGCTGCTAAATACCCAGAGTTATGTGAATACTCAGACAATATCCGCATATTAACCGTTGCAGCCGAAGTCGGCGTAATTAGCGAACAACAAGCGCAAGATTTGATTGAAGCATACAAATTATATAGAAATGAATCACATAAACTGGCATTAGCACAAGCCAAAGTAATCACCCAACTTGACTCTTTTGTTCAAGCCATATCAAATGTAAAAGGTATATGGCAGCATGTCTTTAACCCTTAAGTTTTTATGGTTAAATATAGTGATTCGCTTGATCAAAGCCTATTTAAGGCGCAAAATACAAGCTCTTAGTCGATTAAGTTTGACTAAACTTTTTCAGGTGCATAACAAAATTTGTAGGGCTCTAGTTTGAACAAGTATTGGATAATAATCGCTATTTTTGCCTGTTTTTTTGCTCGCTCTACCTCAGCGGCAAATATAGTCGTGGCATATCCAGAAGTTAAAGAGCCTTACAAAGCTGTATTTGAACTGATTGTTCAAGGTATTCAAGAAAATGCCAACGAAAAAGTGACCCCGCTGGAGTTTCAGCAAGGTGTTGGTTCAGAAGCCATTCTTAGCGAGTTATTAAAGCGCAATGCGGATGCAGCTATCATGCTCGGCGGCTACGGTTTTAAATACGCACATGATATTGTTAAACATATGCCTGTTATGGTCGGTGGTTACCCGATAAAACCAAATGGTTTTGGTGGTGTGAGCATGACTAATGATCCCGAAATTGTTTTTGCGGAATTAGATAGGCTGGCCCCACATATCCAGCGTGTGTATATGGTCTATAGCCAGTCAACCGAGTGGATTATTCCTCGAACCCAAGCAGCTGCCAATAAACACGGTGTCGAGCTTGTGGCAACACGTGCCGATGATATTAAAGCGGCAATGACCTATTATGATAGATTGTTTAAACGATTAGATCCGAAAAAAGACTCGATTTGGTTAACTCTAGATACTGTCACTGCCAATGACCAAGTTGTATTACCTTATTTATTGGAAGCCTCATGGATGCGTAAATTTGTGCTGTTTTCCAGTAAACCAACCCATGCTAAACGTGGAGCTCTGTTTTCACTATTCCCAGACAATTATCAATTGGGTAAACGCCTAATTACTATGGCAGAAAACACACTGAATAATAATCTTATCTACAAAGTAGAGCCTATGGATAAGTTCCAAGTAGCGGTTAATTTGCGCGCAGCAGCACATTTGGGTGTGCAATATGATGAAAGCATCAAACAAGATATGCACATTATAGTACCGCGCTAATTCTAAATCTTAGGGCAAGCTGATATAACAACTAGGCGTTTGTATCACTTAAAGGCAAAACCACAAATAACCCATTAAACTGGCCACATTCTTCGTGCTCATCAAACAAACGTACCATCACCTCTAACTTAGCTTTGCGCTTTTTCGCTAATACAGCAACATCCCCTGTTACATCGTTAATATGTACAGTCGCACGAGGCAAATTAGTTATAGGTTTGCGATAACTAATATCACCTTTGGCCAAAACAATATCACCTTTTAACACTTGCTCGCGCATTTGCATATGCACCATGCCCCAGCCTGTCAGTGTTGCTAGACAATAAATAGAGCCTGCAAACATGGTATTGTGCAGATTTAAATTGGCATTTAATGCCGCACGCACTTCGAGTTGTGCACCTGTATATTGATGGATTTTAATGCCCATTGCCGCAGAAATTGGGATCTGATTTTTCCAAGTTTCTTGCAACTCTTTACACCATAACGGCTGACGCAAAATTACATCATATTCCGAAAGCTTTTTGCACATTTGCCGGCGATTCAGCCTTTGATCCGACATGTGTTCAATCACTGGGTTGTCTAATACGTGGTAACCACAGCGCTCGAAAAAAGGCACAGTATCGAGTCGCGAAAAAGTAATTACACGTTTGGCATTTTGTTTGCGCGCTGCTTGTTCAAGCGTGGTCATTAAAATTGAGCCTAAACCTTTGCCTCGGCAATAATCAGCAACGGCAATATGGCGAATTTGTGCTTCGTCTTGGCTAACATGATGTAAACGACCAACCGCAAGCACTTTGCCTTCGCTACTACAAATCATTCTATGCTCAGCCAGATTGTCGTATTCATCTCGCTCTGAGCCTAATGGTGCGCCTAACGGCTGCTTCAATTGTTGCCACCTAAAATGATAGTAGCTGGTTAACTGCTGCTGTGTTTTTGGAATGATTATTTGGTACATGCAATTTCTTCTGATATAAATTGAAGCAGAATGAAGATTAACGGTTTATATTGTGCTTGTCGAACTTAAAAATTCTCTATCTGACGGTCAACTTGTCGCCTTTCATAAAGAAGGCAAACTGCAATGGCAGATTTTACAAAACGACAAATATTTATGGTTAAAGCTAGATCAAACAGTGCAATCTGTAATGGACAAAGCAGATCACAATATATTGGCATTTCCACACCAATATCCACTGCGAGGCTTAATCGCTGAACTCCCTGAACAAGCGAAAATACTTGAGTTTGGTTTAGGCGGCGGCAGCAACTTTCGTTATATAAAAAGCCAACGTCCACAAGCACAAATCAATATCATTGAAAAAAGTCAGTTAGTGATAGACTGGTTTAGTGAGTACTTCAACCCGGATAAACTCGAAGTTGATATTCAGCAAGGTGACGCCTTTGAATTTTTAATGGCTAATCAGCAAAAATTCGATTTGATTATTACCGACTTATTTACTGCCCATCAGTCATTGATGTCGACTTTTTGTTTAGACTACTTTGTCCAACTGAAAAACAGCATAACCAAACAAGGTTATGCCTATATCAACTTTTTACCTGAAACAGATTTTGAAGCACAATGGATAAAAGCCAACTTAAATCAAGCTGGCTTAGAAGTAATGTGGGGCGAAAAAATTGTTGGGTTTCGTAACTGGGTATTTTTAGTTAAACAAGGTTAAGCCTGCCAATTATAATACAAGCGCTACTCTTTCCATTTGATATTACAACCCAAAGATGCTTTTTGCTCTGGGCTAGGTGTTTTACCTGCTAAAATTTCATCTAATGCTTTGGCTAAATCAGCACCAGTTGCCGGGTTTTGTTCACTATCGTAATTGCCGCTAGAAATTCTAAATGGACGTGAATCATCAAATTGGCCACGGTAAACTAAACTATCTTGGCCATCAAACACAAAGATATCCGGAGTGCAGGCTGCATCGTATGCTTTTGCCACTTCTTGGCTTTCATCAAACAAGTATGGGAAAGTGTACCCACGTGCTTGTGCTTCCAATTTCATATTGTCGAAGTTATCGGCTGGATATTGCTCAGCGTCATTACTGTTGATCGCAACAAAGGCCACACCTTGCTGTTGATAACTTTTCGCGAGTTCAGTCAATTTAGGTGCAATATGGATAACATACGGACAATGATTACAAATAAACAATACCACCAAGGCTTTACGCGGTTGTAAACTTGCTAAAGTTACCTGTGAGCCATGGGTAGCAGGTAACGAAAAATCAATTGCTTTGGTACCTAACTCCATCATAGTTGATGCTGTCATAACCATAAAAATAAACTCCTAAATTGTTTGCCGATCCGATTTTCTCTGTTTAAAACCGACGATTAAAAATAATAAACCCAATAGAGCATCCAACAGTAAGGTAGACAATAATGCGCTTGTTATACCCCATATGATAACCTGCGGACTAAATTGAATCTGATAATTGTAATGTTTAACTGTTTGTAACCAGATTTCACTTTGATATTGTGTTGCCACGTGTAAGGCAGCAGCTATCTGACCAGCATTGAGTATTTGTTGTTGCTGCTCTAGCTGAGTAATTGCTTGATAGATAGCTTGAATATTCGCGGCACTTTCTGTCACCAATATATCTTGATGCTGCTGATAATACTGAATCAATTTGTGAATATCGCCATTAAAGTGCACATCAGCACTTTGTTGAAAACCAACAAAATCAGTCTTAGCTTGGCTTAACCTTGCGTCTAAAGTTTGTTTGTAACTGTCAACAAAAGCGGGAATCTGTAGGCCATACAATAAGGTAAATGCAAAACAAATCATTTTTAGATACTGACGCATAATGATGACCTACCTTTCCAACCTAAATTAGCAGCTGGCTTGTAGCTTATTCTGGTAATAATGCACAAGCACAGCTGTTGTCACGCCCAACACCATAAAATATTGCCCTAAAGATAACTGCAATATAGCTAATATAACAATAGCGACTATTGCCGAAACCACCATAAAAATAGCATTAAAAATGTTATTTGCTGCAATGACTTGTGCGCGAACATTTGCACTCACTTGCGTTTGCAAAAAAGTATATAAAGGCACAATAAACACACCACCAGCAATGCCCAATACTGTCAATAAAGCTGATATAGTGAGTAGCTGACTCACTTGGTTGTAACCTGACCCCAAAGTTAAAACAAAACCACAACAGGCCACAGCCATTAGATACGCAGCAGGTACAACTAAAGTGAATTTGACCTTACCTTTGTTTAAAAAGTTGCTTAATAACGAACCAATCCCAACAGCTAAACTAAAAACCGCTAACAGTATCGACACATAAGCAGGGTTGTCTGATAAATAAGCTTTAACTAAATTGGGTAACTGAGTTAGTACACTTGCGCCCAAAAACCAAAACCAGCTGATTAACAAAATACAGTACAAAAGTTTTTTATCGGTAAAAATAACCTTGATTGACTGTTTACTCGCTGCATAAAAACCGATTTTTGTAGCTTGCTCAGTATTCGTCACCTCAGCTTCTTCTGTGGCTGGCAACATTGGAATTTGTACAGCCGCAAGCCAACCCAAAACAGCTAAGATAATAATGCCTGCACAAGCAAAGATTATCGCTTGTTCAAACGCCATAACCACACCAGCTAACAAAGTACCAATTAAGATAGCAACAAAAGTCGCCATCTCAACCAAAGCATTTGCCCCTAACAACTCATTTTTAGGCATAACTTGTGGCAATATTGCATACTTGATCGGCCCAAAATACGCGGACTGAGTGCCCATAAAAAACAACAAAATAAATAACAGAGTCAGCTGTTGAAAATACAAACTAATAGCCGCACTGAGCATTAATATAACTTCCAGCAGTTTGAGTTTGCGAATAATATCGACCTTGTTATACCTATCGGCCAACCAACCAGCATGCCCAGAAAAGATAAAAAATGGCAGAATAAATAACCCTGCCGCCAAATTAACTAACAAGGCTGAATCAGCCGAAGAACCGACCGGAATAACAAATGCGATAAATAACAACAAGACATTCTTGTATAAGTTGTCGTTCATAGCTCCTAAACTTTGCACCAAAAAATAAGGCAGAAAGTTTTTTTGAGTCAGTAGCTTAAAACTTGTCATTGGAAATCCCTGTTTATTAACTTTTGTTAGTTTGGCAAAGTTGGATTAAATCGCATTTTAACGCTTGATACTGAACTAAATGATCTGAGCTATCTAGTCTGTTAGTGACTAACAAACGGCAAAAACCAAATAACATACACCAAAGACTATTCACTTTAGTTTTGTCTCGGATGAACCCAGATAAAGCACTACATACAATTTGCTGGCGACTCAAACTATGATCAATTAAATGCGCTGCCTGATCCGGTGCATATTCAAAAATCAGTCGCCAAACGTAAGGCTGCTCGGCCGCCAATTCATATAAACAATCTGCTAAATCCGCCAGTTGAGTACACCTGTTCAATCTAATATCTAACCAATAACTAAAACATTTTTCAGCGATAAACTGCCAACATAGCTGGTAGGAGGAGAATTTATTTAACAAAGTTGATGGTACACAACCAATAGCGCCGCTCAACTGCCGAATTGGTATTTGTTCTGCAGCCGTAGACTGCAATAACGGCAATGCTGCATTGAGTAACTTAAAACCAAAATCATCTAAATTCATTTTGCCTGCATCAAAAATACCAAGCTGAGTATTTGTTACTAAAGTTGTCATTATTTGCAATGTGCTTAACAAAAGTTGGACAAAAAACAAGCAACACCAGCCAGTGAGGCTACACTATAAAGGTTCATGTCAGCTCAATAGGAGATAGCAAAATGAATGCAACAACCAATTGGCAGAGCATCCAGTGGTTTAGAATGCTGATAGCTGCTTTATTTTTATCAAGTTTAATGGCTTGTAATATATCAATAAATACCGATGATGACGATGACGACGACCCCCACCATGATGAATACATTACATTAATGGTCAAATTAGACGGCCATCAAGAAAATCCAATGGTCGATACCGACGCTTGGGGCTGGGGTGAAATAAAAATAGATGAAGATGACATGATGATTAAAGGCATGGTCACCATCTACAACTTAACCCCTGACGCTGCACATTTACATATGGGCGTAGCAGGCACCAATGGCGGCGTAATTGTCGGCCTTAATCAAAGTTCTGACAGCGCCGATATTTGGGAGTTGCAAGATACAACACTGTCAGCAGATGAGTTAGCCGCAGTGTTACATGGTAAAACCTATATTAATTTTCATACCAGCGCACATCCTTCTGGAGAAATTCGTGGTCAAGTATTGCCGCACCATATTGAAATTAGCGACTTTAAGCTAATGGGTATGTATGAGGTGCCAATGGTTGATACCCAAGCTATGGGTTATGGTTGGGCAACAGTCGATCATGAAATGGAAACGTTAGAAGTGCATGTTACAACTATGGATTTAGACAATGCCACCGCAGCACATATCCATCAGGGTTACGCCGGTGTGAATGGTGATGTGGTTGTTGGCTTAACCCAAGACTCTGCTGATATGAATCATTGGTCAGTGATGACAGATTTAGACCAAACAACCAGTGATTTACTCCATATGGGTCAACTTTATGTCAATGTACATAGTTCTGATTTCGCTGGAGGTGAAATAAGAGGTCAAATAACCATAGGTAAAACTCATGTACTTTATACTGAGCTAACTGGCGACCAAGAAGTACCAGCCGTCACCACAGATCACTCAGGTTTAGCATCTTTGACTATTATGGAAAAAGACGATGGTGGTGCTGATTTAGTTTTATATGTGCACACAGACGTCGACGATGCAACTATGGCACATATACATGCAGGTTTACTTGGTGTGAATGGCGGCGTTGTGTTGGGCTTAGTCCAAGACACTAGCAATTTAATGAATTTCTCATTGATGGATAGTTTCACCGCTGAGCAACTTATGGCCTTTTTAGATGATGAGTATTACATCAATGTACATTCGACCACTCAAGCATCTGGTGAACTTAGAGGTCAACTCATGCCAGATGACGACGATATGTACGGTATGAATGATGATGGTAGCGGTAATGGTTCGATGAATTACTAATCGAGTTATTCGTTAACTCGCTCAACAACAAAATCCGCAGCACTTTATATTGCTGCGGATTTTTTATTGGGCAAACCAAGCAGCAGGCAAAATCAAAATAATTAAAAAATTTGCAAATTATTTTGAACTAAGCCGATTTTCGACACTCTATAATTATGTGTTTGAAAATGTGCTCCTGTTGTATCTCCCTTGTAACCCGCTAGTGGCAACACCAGCGGGATTTTTTTATCCAAAATTTCAATTCCCCAAAATAACAAAGCCGCAAAATGCGGCTTTGGAAAATCAATTCAATTTTAAATAAGTTACAATTTTAGAACGGAATATCGTCATCAAAATCTAAGTTAGGCTCAGCTGGAGGTGCGGCTTGTGGTGCTGGCGCAGGCGCTGGACGTTGTTGTGGTGCAGACTGCTGATAGCCGCCACCTTGACCACCTTGTTGCGGCGCTTGGTTATATTGTGGTTGGGCTGCTGGCTGCTGATAACCACCACCTTGCTGTGGCGCTTGGTTGTAACCACCTTGGTTATTGTTGTTTGCATAACCACCACCTTGTGCGCCCTGCCCTTGGCCACCGTCGTTACGGCGATCTAACATCTGCATACTGCCTGTCATATCAACCACAACTTCTGTGGTATATCTGTCTTGGCCTTGTTGATCTTGCCACTTACGCGTTTGCAATTTACCTTCAATATACACTTGCGAACCTTTACGTAAATATTCACCAGCAATTTCAGCTAATTTGCCAAAAATAACCACACGATGCCATTCAGTCTTTTCATTCATTTGACCAGAATTACGATCTTTCCAGCTTTCTGATGTCGCAATAGTTAAGTTTGCAACAGCGTTGCCGTTAGGCATATAGCGGACTTCTGGATCCTGACCTAAATTACCGATTAATATCACTTTGTTGATGCCGCGAGATGCCATTATCTTCTCCTAATTCTGTTTCGCATGTTGGTTTAAGTAGCTGTCTAACGCCTGTTCATCCAACTGCTTAGGTAAAACTTTTAAATATGCTAATTGTTCTTCAACGATAACAACCGCTTCTTCAATTCCTTTAATTTGAGTCAGCGCTTGTGCCATATCTTCTGCTATTTGGTGGCTCGCTACCGCCACACTCACCACTTTGGGCTTAGTTCTAACTGGTAATATTAAGTTATTTGCTAACCATAACCAAGGTAAACAAACTAAAGCACAAAATAATAACAGCCCATTTACTGAGCTTAATTGTAAAACTGCCCCGCCTATCATGCCACCAGCAAATGCACCGGCAAACTGACAGCTTGAAAACATGCCCATAGCTGAACCTTTCTGCCCAGCGGGTGCAATGCGACTAACCCAAGCGGGCAAGTTTGCTTCTAAATAATTAAAGGCGACAAAAAATACGATAAGCGCTGTAAATAAACCAATTAATATCTGCTGACTGAAATATACAACTAACATAGCCACAGCTAATAAAATAATCGCCAGCTTAAATACAGTTAACTCTTTATTGCTTTTAACTGCCCAAATTAACAATGGCGCCATCAATACAAATGAAGCCAACAAAGCAGGAAAATACAACATCCAATGGCTATTAGCGGCAAAACCTGCATTAACCAATAAACCAGGAATGGCAACAAATAAACAGGTTAAAAGCATGTGCAGTACAAATACACCTACATTTAATTTTGCCAGTTGTGGATGTTTAACTAACTGTTTCAACTGCGCTGGTACCGGAATAGCATCACGGTTTGAACCTCGGCTCACTGAATCAGGCACTTGAAAATACACCAGCAGCATGCCCAATACCGCAAATACTGCAGTTAAATAAAATATTCCAGATAAACCAAAACGCTCTGCCAATAATGGGCCAACCACCATAGCCGCCGCAAACGACAAACCTATGCTCATGCCGATAATGGCCATAACTTTAGAGCGCTGCTGCTCACGGGTTAAATCGGATGCTAACGCCAATACAGCACTAGCTATTGCGCCTGTGCCTTGTAAAAAACGCCCGACTGCTACCCAATAAACATCTTCGGCCATGCCAGCTATAACACTACCAAGTGCAAACAAACTTAAGCCTAATAATATAACTGGCCGACGACCAATTTTATCCGATAGCAAACCCATAGGGATTTGTAATAAAGCTTGGGTTAGTCCGTATGCACCAATAATTATGCCTATCCATAAAGGTGACACGCCAGCTAATTGGTCACCATACACTGCCATTACAGGCATGATCATAAATAAGCCCATCATGCGAAGGCTAAATATGCCGGCTAACACTGCAGCAATTTTCTTTTCGTATCGGGTTAATGTCTCTGACATAAAATTGCAATAACTGAACTAACTAACGAGCGCGACAGTATAACATGCCATCAGCTTAGGTACTGTATAAATTTTAACGGCCGTTATACAACACAACAAAGCTTTTGCTCGTTTGGATAAAAACTAGAAGCAACAGAATAAACTGTGTCATAATAACTGTCTATATTTACAGTTAAATTGTTTGCAGGGCAAATATGGATACTATCGAAGTTAGAGGGGCGCGCACCCATAATTTAAAAAACATTGACCTAACTTTACCGCGTGACAAGCTTATTGTGATCACCGGATTGTCAGGCTCAGGTAAATCGTCACTCGCTTTTGATACCTTGTATGCGGAAGGCCAACGCCGCTATGTTGAGTCTTTATCCGCATACGCTAGGCAGTTTTTATCTTTGATGGAAAAACCAGACGTTGACCATATCGAAGGTTTATCCCCTGCTATTTCGATTGAGCAAAAAAGTACTTCGCACAATCCAAGATCAACAGTTGGGACAATCACTGAAGTTTACGATTATCTCAGATTGTTATTTGCCCGTGTCGGTGAGCCTAGATGTCCGACCCACAAACAAGCATTAACCGCGCAAACAGTTAGCCAAATGGTTGACCAAGTTTTAGCTTTGCCTGAAGGCAGTAAACTCATGTTGCTTGCGCCAATTGTTAAAGGACGTAAAGGTGAACACATTAAAACCTTCGAAAGTTTATCAGCGCAAGGTTTTATTCGTGCACGAGTGAATGGTGAGATTTGTGATTTGTCTGATCCTCCAACACTAGAATTACATAAAAAACATACGATTGAAGTGGTAGTAGACCGCTTTAAAGTACGTGATGACCTAAAAACTCGTTTAGCTGAAAGTTTTGAAACCGCGTTAGACATTGCAAATGGTGTAGCAACTATTGCCTGGATGGACGACTCAGCCAAAGATGAAATGATCTTTTCGGCCAACTTCTCCTGCCCACACTGTGGTTATAGCATGCAAGAAGTTGAGCCAAGAATATTCTCGTTTAATAGCCCTTCTGGTGCATGTAGCAGTTGTGATGGTTTAGGGGTTAAACAATATTTTGATCAACATAGAGTGGTGACTAACCCTGAGCTCAGTTTATCTGGCGGTGCGATTAAAGGTTGGGATAAACGCAGCTTCTATTATTTCCAAATGCTTAAAACTGTTGCTGAACATTATGATTTTGATGTAACCGCACCTTGGCAAGAGTTAGATGCTGAACAGCAGCAAGTCGTGTTATACGGCACAGGCAAACTCAGTTTAGACTTTAACTATATGAATGATAGAGGTGACATTATTCGTCGCCAACATCCGTTTGAAGGCATAATTCCGAATATGGAAAGACGCTATCGCGAAACTGAATCTAACTCAGTACGTGAAGAAATGGCGAAATTCCTCAACAACCAAGCCTGTCCTAGCTGTAAAGGAACAAGACTGCGTGAAGAAGCGCGTAACGTTTTTGTCGCTGAGACTAACTTGCCACAAGTCGCTGATTTATCAATAGAACAAGCATCAGCATTTTTTAACAGCCTGCAACTGACAGGTCAAAAAGCGCAAATTGCCGATAAAATTCTTAAAGAAATTAACGACAGGCTTGGCTTTTTAGTTAATGTCGGCCTGAACTATTTAACCTTATCGCGCAGTGCAGAAACCTTGTCTGGCGGTGAAGCGCAACGTATTAGACTTGCCAGCCAAATTGGTGCGGGTTTAGTGGGTGTTATGTATGTATTGGATGAACCTTCTATTGGGTTACATCAAAGAGACAACGAGCGCCTGTTAAAAACCCTCACTCATTTACGTGATTTAGGCAACACAGTCATTGTGGTTGAACATGATGAAGATGCCATTCGCTGCGCTGATTATGTATTAGATATCGGCCCCAAAGCTGGTGTGCATGGTGGTGAAATAGTTGCACAAGGCACAGTTGATGATATAAAAAATAGTGAGCAATCACTTACTGGACAATATCTGTCTGGCAAAAGACAGATAAAAGTGCCGACAGAGCGGAACGAGCCAAATGACAAGTGGATAGAGTTAAAAGGTGCTAGTGGCAATAACCTAAAAGATGTCGACTTAGCCATTCCATTTGGCTTATTAACTTGTATTACTGGCGTATCAGGCTCAGGCAAATCAACCTTAATCAATGATACTTTATTTAGTTTGGCGCAAACTGAACTTAACAAAGCGACCACCAATCAGCCAGCCCCATATAAGAGCATTCATGGGTTAGAACATTTAGATAAAGTGGTGGATATAGACCAAAGTCCAATTGGCCGTACTCCAAGATCTAACCCTGCAACTTATACGGGTATTTTCACCCCGATTCGTGAATTATTCTCAGCAACTCAAGAAGCGCGCTCACGTGGTTATAAACCAGGACGTTTTAGTTTTAACGTTAAAGGTGGACGCTGCGAAGCTTGCCAAGGGGACGGTGTAATTAAAGTTGAGATGCACTTTTTACCTGATGTTTATGTTGCTTGTGATGAATGTAAAGGTAAACGCTACAACCGCGAAACTTTAGAAATTAAGTATAAAGGTAAAAGCATTCACGAAACTTTGGATATGACAGTTGAAGATGCGCGTGAATTTTTTGATGCTGTACCGGCAATTTCACGCAAACTGCAAACCTTAATGGATGTAGGTTTAAGTTATATTCGTTTAGGCCAAGCAGCGACAACTTTATCAGGTGGCGAAGCACAAAGGGTTAAACTGGCGCGTGAGTTGTCAAAACGCGATACAGGTAAAACTTTATATATCTTAGATGAACCGACCACAGGTTTGCATTTTTACGATATAGAGCAGTTGTTGGCGGTTATTCATAGGTTGAGGGATCACGGCAATACTGTGGTAATTATTGAGCATAATTTGGATGTGATTAAAACCGCTGACTGGATTGTCGATTTAGGCCCAGAAGGTGGTAGCGGTGGTGGTGAAATTCTCTTTGCTGGATCGCCGGAAGATTTAGTTAAACTGGAAAATAGTCATACGGGAAGGTTTTTGAAGCCGCTGTTGTAGGCGGCACTCCAGCTATTAATAACTCGCCGCGCTTCTAGCATAGTGCAATAGTGCTTGGAAGTTGCGGTCAATTCACCAAACGCTTCGAGCCATCCGTGGTCGCTCGCCGATTACATCCATGTAATCGGAGGTTGGCTCATTGCCCCCAACTCCCAATCACACATCCAACATTTTTATCGCGATTAAAATAACAATACAAATGCAGGGAGAGATGGTTGGGATTGTTTTTCGAAAAACTTCCAATCGGTAGGGATACCGTTTGAGAGCGGCCCATGGATGGGCTTGCAGCGATTTTTGGAAAATATCGCAACTAGCTCGACCATTGTGTGGCACTCAGCGAGAAGCGCTTCGAGTATCGTGCAATATACGGAAATCACTAGAGTATAACTTTCACAAAACCGCTGTGAATACAATCCATGTACGCTTCGCTTTTTCATCCATGAAAAAGAAATTTTGTTCTAAGTTATCGCTCTAGCACTTTCCTTACAAATAAGTTGCTAAATGTGAAACTAAACTTACAGCCATACAAATGCAAAGAGAGATGGTTGGGATTGTTTTTCGAAAAACTTCCAATCGGTAGGGATACCGTTTGAGAGCGGCCCATGGATGGGCTTGAAGCGATTTTTCGAAAAATATCGCAACTAGCTCGACCATTGTGTGGCAACAAACTAGCCGCGCTGTAGCTATGTGTAACGGTACACGCTTAGAGCTAAGATTGGATTACCCAACCTTAGCTAATTCGCTACGCATCTCATCAATGGCAACTTTATAATCATCTGCACCAAAAATAGCAGTACCAGCAACAAACATATCAGCACCAGCAGCTGCAACTTCAGCAATATTATTGGTTTTAACGCCACCATCAACTTCAATGCGAGTATTCAAACCAAGTTCATCAATACGCGCTCGCAATTGACGAATTTTATCTAAGGTAAATGGGATAAACGACTGACCACCAAAACCAGGGTTAACCGACATAAATAAAACAAAATCTAACTGAGGTAAAACATAATCTAATACAGATAAAGATGTAGCAGGATTAAGCACTAAACCGGCTTTAATACCACGTTGTTTAATTAAACTAATAGAACGATCCACATGCTTACTGGCTTCTGGATGGAAGCTGATATAAGCAGCGCCAGCATCAGCAAACTGGTTTATTAAATCATCAACCGGCTCAACCATAAGATGCACATCAAAATCGGCTTTAATACCGTATTTTTTTAATGCTTCTAATACAGCCGGACCAAAAGTTAAGTTTGGCACATAATGATTATCCATTACATCAAAGTGAATAATATCCGCGCCAGCCGCTACTACTTTTTCAACATCTTCACCAAGTCGAGCTAAATCCGCAGCTAAAATCGACGGTGCTATTAAATAAGGGTTCATAGTCGTAATACCTAAATTTTCTTGTATTTGTTAATAGTTTCTATTCTAACCGCTAATTTTATCCAAACCAAACCTCTCGAAAACAATAAAAACGATTGCTTGCAGCAGAAAAAACACGGGTAATTTTTCAAACTAACTAAAAAGATGCAAAAAGTCGTACTTAATGACTAGAGATCAGTTTAATTGCACCACATTGATACACACCAGTTCACATTTGCACCATAGAATATCAGCGTTTTGTAGTGATTTTGCCAAATAAGTGCTATAAACTGACGCTGCAGTTCACGAAAAGAAAGCATGAATCCCCTATTTATTAGGCTTCAGACGCTTTTTTTAAGGGAAATTAAAAAATCGGCACGGGGGTTGCTAAACCTCTTCAGCACATTTAGCAAATTGAAAAATTCCAATTTGGAGAACTAGCATGAAAAAAACATTACTTGTAGCATCTATTTTAGGCGCAGTATCTACTATGGCTTCTACTTCTGCTATGGCAGTAGAAGGTTTATCAGCAAACGCTGCAGTTACTTCTAACTACTACTGGCGTGGTCAAACTCAAACTGACGACGGTGCAGCTGTTTCTGGCGGTATCGATTACGCAGATGAGTCTGGTTTCTACGCTGGTACTTGGTTATCAAATGTAGTATATGGCGGTGGTGCAGCAGAGTTAGATCTATACTTTGGTTATAGCGGCGAAATGGAAGGTATTGCTTACGATGTAGGTTATATCTATTTCAACTACCCACGTAAATCAGCTATTCCAGCTGGCCAATCAACAGCTTTGGACTTCGGTGAAATCTACGCTAGCGTTTCTTTTGACGCAGTAACTTTAGGTGTGGCTGTATTAGCTAACGCTGAAGATAGCGGCTATGATTTTGGCGATAGCATCTATGTTTCTGCAGACTACTCTTTAGAAGTAGCTGAAGGTTTAGAAGCAGCTTTCCATATCGGTTCATATTCAGGTGATTTCTTAGGTGATGACTACGTTGACTTAGGCGCTAGCATCTCTAAAGATGGTTTCACTTTTGGTGTTGTAGACACAACTTTAGACGGTTCTGATTTAGGTTTCTACGTTTCTTACGCAGTAGACTTCGACCTATAATTTAGATTATTCAATCTAAATGACAAAAACCCGCTTCGGCGGGTTTTTTAGTTTCTAAAATTCAGTAAATCAAAGCTCAGATGCGATTTACTCTATCCTGCTTGCTTAAACCGGTTTTGTTGACTGATGAATGCTTCCAACCTTATACAGTGCTAACACCTCTTTAACTGCCCGGCGGTTTTCAACTTTTTGGCTAATAACTCGAGAGACTTTAGTCGAGCGTATATTGGCATTGTGATATAACTTACGACTTATAGGCGTATCATGGTTACTAATTAAAACTGTATTGGTGCCTTTGAGCGCTAACTCAGCTGCTGTATGTGCCAAACGCTGTTGGTCATGAAACGCAAAGCCTGCTCTAGAATACTGAGTAAAATTAGCTGTTTCACTTAAGCTCACATACGGTGGGTCACAATAAATCACAGCCCCTTTTGGTGCATGTTGCATACAGGTTTGAAAATCAATTTGCGTAAAAGAAGCATTTTGTGCTTTTTCAGCAAAAAAATACATTTCCGCTTCAGGAAAATACGGTTTTACATAACGACCAAATGGCACATTGTATTGTCCAGACAAGTTGTAGCGGCATAAACCGTTATAACCATGTCGATTTAAATAGGTGAATATAACTGCGCGTCTAAAGGTGTCTGTTTCTTGGTTAAACTCTGTACGAATTGAATAATATGCGTCAGCATTATTAAATTTACTTTGGTACAGTTTGGCGCATTCGCTAATTAAGTTCTCTGGTTGTAATTGCAAATGACGATATAAGCCAATTAGATCTGGGTTAATATCATTTAAAACATAGTTCTTATATTGTGTATTTAAAAACACAGAACCTGCCCCGACAAAGGGCTCAACTAGCGTTTCAGCCCGTTTTGGTAATAGCTGAGTAATTTTTTCAATTAGATTGTACTTACCACCGGCCCACTTCAAAAAAGCTCGTTGTTTTTTATGGTTTTTTATCGTCATTTATTCGCTTTTTTATATCTGCAACCGATTTCGCAAATGCCCCTTTATTCTGCAGGCTTGCGGGTAAATTTTTTATCGCTTTATTTGTTTCAGTTAAGCTAGGGTATAAACCCATAGTAACCGCAAAATATTTTTGGTAATGATATACCTTTGCCAACTCAGCTATTGCATGATCAGCTAAATATTCAGCTAATAGTTTGTCTGAACTGATAAGGGTTAATTGTACCACATAGTGCTGAGAATCTTGCTGGCTATACCAAGCATTATCATATAAATATGTTGGCTCTGGCTCTGGCTCTGGCTCTGGTTCTGGCTCTGGTTCTGGCTCTGGCTCTGGCTCTGGCTCTGGCTCTGGCTCTGGCTCTGGCTCTGGCTCTGGCTCTGGCTCTGGTAGTACATCGTCTTGTTGTTTAGGGGCTGCTGCAAGTTGATTTTTAGCTTTCTGCGCAAAAAACTCCGCAGCCGTCATATCTGGTTTGTTTTCTAACTCTTCATCTACTAACTTTTCGTGTTTGACCACAGGCGCAATACTGTTTTGTTCAATCGTATTTTCTACTAGGTTCGCTTGTTCCACGTTACTCTCTTGAGTGTTGCTGTTCTTCAAGCCTAAGTTGTGAAAATAACCAAAGGTCACAGCCGCAATCAACAAAGTAAACACGACTATTGCCCATACTATTGTTGCTGATTTCTGGGTTGATTCAGTTGGTTTTATTTCGCTTGCGAATACTTGTTGCTCGGTTGCAATTGAGCCAATTAATACAACAGGGTATTGTGTTTTTTCAACCAAGTTTATCCACTTTGCAGCCTCCAAAGCAGAGCATTCGAATATAACTTTACAAATACCCGCAAGATTTTTGACACAAAGTAATAGATCTTCCAACAAGGGCGCTGAAGCTGGCTGCTTAACGACAATCAAATAGACAGAGTTATTATCATCAAACTGGTTAAATTGAGCTAATAAACTGTGTGATGGGTCATGGAGCGGATTATCAAATAGCTGACGCACAATTTGGCTACGAGTGGCTGGTAAATCAGCATTATTACTTATATAAGCAATGGAATAATCGTCTTGCAGGGTTTCAATATGATGCAGCAAAGGCTGCTGAGCGCTGTATATAATTAGGGCGTTGGTATAAGTTAAATTATGCTCAAGTCGTTCCCAGACTGAAGGTTGCATAACAACGCCCCGCTACAATTATTTGAGGATATTTTCTAACTCTTGCTCGGTCACATCATCCATAATTTGACACTCACCAATTTTTGTTGGCACGATAAAACGCATCACATTGTTTTGTACTTTTTTGTCGCGCTTCATATGCTTAACAAAATCTATACAAACCATAGACGCAGGTTTTTCAACTGGCAATTGGTAATCGGCAATAGTTTGTTTGATTTCAGTGTAATCATCTTCACTGATATAACCGCGCAACTCAGCCAACTTAGCAGCTAAAACCATGCCTGTACCGACAGCTTCACCATGTAGCCAAACGCCGTAACCCATTTCAGCTTCTATTGCATGCCCAAAGGTATGACCTAAATTTAATAAAGCTCTAGCACCTTTTTCGGTTTCATCGGCTGCGACTATTTCAGCTTTGATCTCACAACAACGTTGGATAATTCGAACAAGTTCAGTCTGCTCTAATTGAGAAATCGCTTGTTTGTTGTCGATAAGGGTTTGCCAAAAGTCGCGATCAAAAATAATGCCGTATTTCAGCACTTCAGCCATGCCAGCCGCAAATTCGCGAGCAGGCAAAGTAGACAAGGTATCAGTGTCGATAACCACAGCTTCTGGCTGCTTAAACGCACCTATCATATTTTTGCCAAGTGGGTGATTAACTGCGGTTTTACCACCAACTGAAGAGTCAACCTGAGATAACAGCGTAGTTGGAACTTGAATAAAATCAACACCACGTTGATAACAAGCGGCAACAAAGCCAACTAGGTCACCAACCACACCACCACCTAATGCAATTAAGGTCACATCACGAGCACAGTTATGTTCAAGCAAAAAGCTATTAACTTTTTCAAAATACTCTAAAGATTTGTACTGTTCACCATCAGGTAACTGATAACTCAACACCTCAAAATCAGCCAAAGCTGAAGTGAGTTTGTCTAAATATAAAGGTGCAACAGTTGTATTGGTGATAACAACAACACGTTTACCTGAAATCAAACGCGAAAACAAAGCCTTATCTGATATAAGGCCTTGTCCAATACTAATAGGATAACTGCGTTCACCTAGTTCAACCTGAACTTCACATGTGCTCATGAGCAATTAAAACCCTAATCTGTCGATGATTTCGCGTGCAACAACCTTTGCACTTTGGTTGTCCGTTTTAACCACTAAATCCGCAACCTCTTCGTATAGCGGGTTACGGTTTTCAGCTAAGTCAGATAAAATTTCTTCTGGATCACCATTTTGCAACAATGGTCGTCTTTTATCTCGTGCTGTACGTGCAACTTGTTTTTCTATGGTTGTTTCTAGATAAACCACAAAGCCACGGGCAGAAAGACGATTACGCGTTTCTTTACTTAAGATTGAACCACCGCCTGTAGCTAACACAATTCCTTGTTTTTCGGTTAAATCAAAAATAACTTTTTCTTCGCGAACACGAAAGCCTGCTTCGCCTTCTACATCGAATACCCAAGCGATGTCCGCACCTGTTCTACGTTCAATTTCTGCATCTGAATCATAGAACTCTAGATGTAATTCTTGTGCCAATTGGCGACCAATTGTGCTTTTACCAGCGCCCATAGGGCCTATAAGGAATATATTTCGTTTCTCAGCCATTTTAGTTCTTACACATCTTATTGATTAAGTTTAAGTTGCTCCGAAAATCCAAGTGTACTTTTGAAGTGCGGCGATTATCCCAAGATTCAGTGTATAAAAGCAAGCTTAGGATAGTAAAATGACAACATTCTTGCCGTAATCTAACTAAGCTACGGAAAAAATGCTGTCATCCCAGTCAATGTGACGTTAAATCCCTAATTTAGGGTTAAAGCTTTTCAGTTACGATTCTTGGTGTAACAAAAATCAACAATTCCTTTTTCTCATTAAATTCAGTAGTTGATTTAAATAAGCGGCCTAAATAAGGAATATCTCCAAGTAGAGGTACTTTTTTCTCACTCGAAACCATTTGTTGCTGATAAATTCCACCCAATACAATAGTTTCACCGTTATCAACTAACACTTGAGTGCCTATCTCTTGAGTATCAATAGCAACTGCAGAGCCGGTTGGGGTCGCGACTGTATCACCACGGGTGTCTTGGGTAATGACTAAGTCCAACACTATCTTATTGTCAGGGGTAATTTGTGGTGTAACTTGCAAACTCAGAACGGCTTTTTTAAAGGTGACAGCTGTCGCACCACTTGATGATGCTTGAACAAAAGGTATTTCTGTACCTTGTTCTATATAGGCGGTTTTTTGATTAGCCGTTGTAATTCGGGGGCTGGCGATGATTTCACCTTTATTTTCAGTCTCTAGCGCAGATAACTCTAAATCCAAAATAGTGCCATCATCTAATCTAGCTATGCTTAAACCTATGCTACCAGCAGGATTTGCTACAGGTAAATTCACATTAAGTCTGTCAGTTAGTGATGGAATAGTGCCATTGGCAATGGTATTAGCACCACTAATAGTTCCAGACACACCATCTGTATTTTGCTGATCGCTAAAACCCCAACGAATACCTAGCTCTTCAGATAAATTATCGTTAACTGTGACGATACGAGATTCAATCGTCACCTGTTTAACAGGTATATCTAAAATAGTTACAAGCTTTTTAATATTGTCGATACCTTTTGCCGTATCTCTAATCAACAAAGTATTGGTTCTTTCATCAACCGTGACTGTGCCTCGTTCCGACAACATGCCGGCGCCTTTACCAGCCAACATGCTCGACAATTCACTGGCTTTAGCATAGTTTACTTGGATAAATTCAGAGAATAAGGGTGACAATTGATCAACTTGTTTTTTGGCTTCTAACTCTCGGGCTTCACGTGCGGAAATTTCATCACTTGGTGCAACCATTAGAATTGAACCTTCCATACGTTTATCCAAGCCTTTAATTTTGAGGATAATATCTAAAGCTTGATCCCAAGGCACCCCGTCTAATCTCAGCGTAACATTACCTGATACTGAGTCACTGGTGACCAAGTTAAATCCGTTATAATCGGCAATAATTTGTAAAACAGTTCTAACTTCAACATCCTGAAAATTAAGAGATATAGGTGAACCTTCATATTTTTCAGTCGCTAATAAACCACCTTGAACGCGATCTTCTTCTATTTCCAAGGTAAAAATATTATCCAGTTGCTGATATTGATATGAAAAAGGTTTGTTAGTTGTTATTTCAACTCGGGTATGGTTTTTGTCTTTAAAAGTTTCAACTGAATCAACAATTGTACCGAAGTCGGTTACATCTAACTGATAGAGTAAATCAGGTAGGATATCTGTGTTATGAAACATCACTATTATTTTTTCTTGCTTTTCACGTACATCAACCGCAGCCATGCTACTTTGCAAAAAGATCAGTACCCGACCAGATTTCTCTTTGCCATGGCGAAAATCCATAGCCTGAATTTTGTTTACATAAGATTGCTGCTTGTTATTTTTCGCTTTATCAAAACCTGCGTTATCAGACACTAATATAAAAAAACTATTGCCTTCGGTGCGGGTTTGATAGACCTTTAACGCATCCAATAGCAAGTTAATTCGCACACTTTCGTCGATATACTCAATCTTAACTTTTTGTACACCGGCAATGTTAATCGGGATTTCACCTAAATAATTTTCAAAATCAGCTTCATCAATATCAATCTGAATGCGCGACGGGTTGTTTAATACTTGGATTTCAGGTTCTCGAACTAATTTTTGGTCAAAAACGAACTCCAACTCAGTTTCGCCAGCCATAATAGGGTTATATTTAACCTCATATAAGACCGACATAGCCCAACTACTAACAGGCAACATGGCTAACAGAGCAACTGCTAGCATGGCTTTTATCTGACTATGCATTTTTAACTTTGTTATCATTTCTGTTTACTTCCCGCGTCTGTTTCTGCGTCCAAAATTGTGATTTCTGCTTTTCTTATGTCCCAACAACCAGTTCCGTCTGGCACCATTTCTTCAATTTGAATATAGTCAGGGGTAATTTTTACCACTCGACCATGAAATAAACCTAAATAGTTGCCTATACCAATTCGGTATAACGAACCGTTTGAAGCTGAAGCCAGTGCATATATTTTATCCTCACCACCCATAGTGCCGCGCATCCGAATGTTATCCAGCGGAAATTTTTCTAACGGCTCTTTATTACGTCTATAGTTTGGCTGTAAACAATCTAATGCTTGACCCAGTTTGTCTTCGATTAGCTCAGGCTCAGGTTCAACAAAAGGACTACGCATGCCACTAACTGAATATTCAAAACTTTCAAATTTTTCAACTTGTGGAATAGGTTCGATACTTGGTTGAGTTGTACTCTTCACTTGTTCAGTAAAGGCTTGTAAATCACTCACATCATCACTGCAAGCTGCTAATGTAGCAATTAAGCTCAATAGGGCTAATCTCCTCATTTGCTGACAACCTCTTTATATCTATAGGTTTTTGCCAACAAACTCAGCTCTAATACATCGCTACCTTTATTCGAAATTGTAAAATTGTGTAATGTTACAATACGCGGCAACGCTGCAACTCGGCCTAAAAACTCGCCAAACTCATGGTAACCACCAACCACTTCCAACCTTAATGGTAGCTCAGTATAAAATTCTCGTTCAATTTCTTCTTCCCAATTGATTTTTTTGAACGATAAGCCACTGGTTGTACCCACGTAGGTAATATCATCCAACAAGCCTGGGGTTTCACTTTCGGTCGGCAAACGTTTAAGCAACTCGGCAAAGTTTTTTTCCATTTCAGCCATTTGCACTTTGTAAGCATCAGCATTAATCGCGACTTGATATTTAGCTTGAAATTGCACTTTCAAGTTTTGTTCTTGAGCGGTGACATTTTGATAAGTCTCAATTTTTTCGCTTATCATTAAATAATAACTCAATACAGCAACCAATATAGCCAATAGTATAGCCACTATTATTTTGGCTATTTTCGGCCACTCGCCCATGTTATTAAAATCAAGTTCGAGTTCGTTTAAGTCGTTTAAATCAATATTTTTCCAATCCATATCCCTACTCCTTTCCTTCGGCTTGAGTTCGATTTAAGCCTTTGGACTGAATTTGCACAGACATAGTAAAATCACTTAGCACTCTAGCGCTTTCGTCGATTTTTGCTGCAACAATTGCATTCAATATAGGGGTTTCAAGCAAATACGAACCTTCAATTTGTCGCATCATAGTTGATACACGATTATTCGACTCGGTTTTCCCTTGAACTATTACTTTTGAATCTGTCTTTTCTAATTTGACTAAATATATGCCAGGCGGGACAACTTTAACCAGCTCGTCCATAATTTGCGCACCAACGTTACGGTTGCCTTGCAGATCAGCAATCAGCTCCATGCGCTGTTCCAAATTTGCTCGCATATTTTTTAATTGCTGAATTTCTTTAATTTTGGAGTCAAGCACAGCAATTTCGTTAAGCAAATATTGATTACGTGCTTGTTGATTAGAAATGAGGTTATTGTAATAAGTATTAACCATTAACATCACAAACAAAGCTGCCGCCGCGCTCATAGCGAGCAACAAAATATATTGTTTTTGTTTTCGCTGTTTTGCCTGCTCTCTCCAAGGCAACAGATTTATATGTGGCACGGCTCAATACTCCTCATAGCTAATCCTGTTGCTATCATATATTGTGCACTAAGCACAGGTTCAAGCGCTTGCGATTCGGCGTTTTGTTCTTCTTCAGCTTGGGCGGCATCGCCAGATATCATTTGTGCAAAAGGGTTTGCAATGACGCAGTGCAGGCCTAATTCATCTTCAATAACTTGTTGGATCCCTTCAACCAAGGCTGTTCCACCAGATAAAATCAAATAATCGATTTTTTCTTCCGCGCTTGAGGTCAAAAACATCTGAATGGCACGTCTAATCTGTTGGATAACGGCCGTTTGAAAAGGAGCCAATACTTCAAAAGTATAGTTAGGTGGTAAATCTTTGCTTAATTTAGCCAGCTCTGCTTCTTCGTAGGTTTTATTGTAATAGTTGACAATATTTTTTGTGTACGCATCTCCACCAAAAGATTGGTCTCGGGTATACAATATTTTATTGTTCTTCAGCACTGACATCAGCATCATGTTAGCGCCGATATCAACTAACCCAATCAGCTTATCGCTGGCATCGTCTGGTAATTGCTGCACACAAACTTGTGCTGCTCTAGCCAGCGCAAATGCTTCTACATCCATAATCCGCGCATTAAAACCAGCTAAATCCAATGCAGAAACTCGCGCTTCAACACTTTCGGTACGAGCGGCACTTAATAAAACATCCACTTTGCTTGGGTCTGCGCTATTAACGGATAGCCGTTCAAAATCCAAGCTCACTTCCTCTATCGGATAAGGAATTAAACTATCGGCTTCAATTTCAATTTGGGTTGCTAACTCTTCATCCGTGAAGTTAACGTCCATATAGACGGTTTTGGTGATAACTGTGGAGCCAGAAATCGCGACGGCAACTTCTTTATGCTGTTTAGGGAATTTTTTGCGTAGGCGAGACAATACTTTGCCGACAGCTTCAATATCTTGCAAATCACGCTCATTCATCGCCCCTTTGGGCATAGACTCAGTTGCATGATGCAATAACTTTATTTTGTCTTCAGCTTGTTCAAGCAATACGGCTTTAACTGAATAAGAACCTATATCTACACCTATAAATAAAGATTCTTGTTTGTTGAATATTTCCTTAAACATAAAACAACCACATACTTGTTATTATTTTCTCCACAGTGCAATAATAGCGCAAAATAATGTCCGCTTTACGTTTTATTGCTCAAGATAGCTGATATTATCTACTATCTCGGCGGAGTGCCAGTAAGTTTTAACACTTGGTGAAGTTTGTGAAAAAATTTCTTTTATATTTTACACTTTTTTCAATTTTTTGCGTAATTCTCGGCGTAACTTCTATTTACGCTGTCTATCTTCACTTTAAAGATGAGTTACCTTCAGTAAATACACTAAAGCAAGTCGAATTCCAAACACCAATGAAAGTTTATTCGGCAGATGGCAAACTTATTTCTCAATTTGGTGAAAAGCGTCGCATTCCGCTACAGTTTGAACAAATCCCCCAACCACTGATTGATACTTTATTAGCCACTGAAGATGCACGCTTTTATTCGCATCAAGGTGTTGATGTTATCGGCATATTTAGAGCCGCATTTGCAGTATTAGTCAGTGGCAACAAAAGCCAAGGTGCAAGTACCTTAACCATGCAGGTTGCTCGCGGTTTTTTCTTAACCCGAGATAAAACTTATATTCGAAAAATTAAAGAAATTTTTATCGCACTACATATAGAGCAAGAGCTGACCAAAGAAGAAATTCTTACCCTATATATCAACAAAGTGGAATTGGGCTATAGAGCTTTTGGTTTTGGCGCTGCTGCTCAAGTTTATTATGGTAAAGATTTATCTGAACTAAACATTGCCCAATTCGCCATGTTAACAGGTTTGCTCAAGGCTCCTACTGCTTATAACCCTTTGCGTAATCCTGAAAGAGCAAAATTTAGGCGTGACACCGTCTTATGGCGATTAAAAGAAACTAAACATTTAACTGACGCTGAATATCGTGCAGCGATTCAACAACCATTAACAGCTAAATATCATGGTGCACAAATTGAATTAGATGCGCCTTACATAGCTGAAATGGTTCGCCAACAAATGGTTGAGCGTTTCGGCGAAGAAATTGCCTACACTAAAGGTTATCAGGTATACACCAGCATTACAGCAAAAGCGCAAATAGCAGCCCAACAAGCATTACGCGAAAACTTACATAATTATGATGAACGTCATGGTTATAGAAAACCAGCTAGCCCACTTTGGCAACAAGACGAAGCAGCATGGACAGAAGAAAAAATTGCCCAACACTTAGAGAAACAAAGTGAATTTGGTTTGTTAACAGCGGCCGTAGTCACAGCTGTGGACGATGAGCTAAAACGCTTTCAGTTTATCGATAAAAACAAACATTACGCTTGGGTTGAGTGGTCAGGCATGTCATGGGCGAGAGCTTTTATTGATGATGACCATCAAGGTGAAGCACCGCAACTGCCAAGTGAAATAGTCACAGTTGGTGAACTCATCTACTTACGTAAACAAAACGAGACTCAATGGCAACTGAGCCAATTTCCAGACGCGTCGTCAGCGCTTGTGGCGCTCAATCCGACAAATGGGGCAATAATCGCTTTATCCGGCGGTTATGATTTTTATCAAAGTGAATTTAATCGCGTCACTCAAGCGAAACGCCAAGTAGGCTCCAACATAAAACCCTTTATTTACTCCGCAGCTTTAGAGCATGGTTTTACTTTGGCTAGCATTATCAATGATGCGCCGATAAATCAATGGGACAGACAACAAGGCACAGTTTGGCGTCCGAGAAATTCACCACCTGTCTACGATGGCCCAACGCGTATGCGTACCGCTTTAGCTAAATCAAAAAATGTTATATCGGTTAGGTTATTGCGTTCGGTTGGATTAGATAATGTAGTTAACCACCTAGCACAATTTGGCTTTTCTCCGCACGACTTACCAAAAAATGAGTCTTTAGCACTTGGTTCGGCTTCTTTCACACCGCTAGAGCTCGCTTCAGCTTATACAGCTTTTGCCAATGGTGGTTTTGTTGTTGAACCATTTTTAATTGACAGAGTCGCGACCCCAGAAGGAAAAGTTATCTATAGTGCAAATCCGAAAATCGCTTGCACAGAATGCGAGTTATCTGCGGATGAACAACAAGATGAAATCCTCCCGGCCAAACGCGCAATTTCAGCGCAAAATGCATTTTTGATTGCTGACGCTATGCAAAGCACCATTTGGGGCGGTGGTAATTGGAATAAGGGTACTGGCTGGAATGGCACTGGCTGGCGTGCACAAGCGTTAAAGCGCACAGATATTGGCGGTAAAACAGGTACAACCAATGAAGCAAAAGATACTTGGTTTAGTGGTTATGGGCCAAATATAGTGGTAACCAGCTGGGTTGGTTTTGACGACCATACCCGAGCGCTAGGTTCAACTAAACCCAACCCTAATCTAGCCAGTGATCAAGTATTTGGTAAAGAGTTTGGTGCACAAACCGCTTTGCCGTCGTGGATAGAGTTTTTAAAGGTCGTATTAGATGGTAGAGAAAAACAGTCGGTTGCTTTACCAGATAACATAGTCTCTGTTCGAATCGATAATGAAACAGGCAAACTGACCACCAGCGCTGATCATACGTCTTTATTTGAATATTTTATTAGAGGGACTGCACCAGATAGTTATGTGGAGCGCGACCCACTACCGGATATTTTAAATGCAGAGGCTGCAGGCGAAGTTACCGAAAAAGGAACCGAAGGCATTTTTTAATGCCTTCTATTCTACTTGATACCACTCATTTAATTTACGTGTTAGCTGTTTGACTCCCAAACCTTTCAACGATGAAAAAAGCTCAACACTAACATCACCACAAAAGGCTAAACTTGCTTCACGTATCTGCTTTAACGTTGCGTTTCGTGCACCTTGTTTAAGCTTATCCGCCTTGGTAAGCAATACGAGTACTGGCAATTCACTATCTACAGCCCAATAAATTAAATCTTGATCTAGGTCTTTCATTGGATGGCGAATATCCATCAACACAACCAAACCCACCAAACACTCACGCTTTTGCAAATATTCACCTAAAGACTTTTGCCACTTCTCTTTTATTGCAAGTGGCACTTTTGCAAAACCATAACCCGGTAAATCGACCAATTTTCGCTGCTCATCTAGCTCAAATAAATTGATTAACTGAGTGCGTCCCGGTGTTTTACTGGTTCGAGCTAAACCTTTCTGTTCAGTTAAACAATTTAGAGCACTTGATTTACCAGCGTTAGAACGCCCAGCGAATGCAACCTCAAAACCTTCATCTGTCGGTAAACTATGTATATCAGGTGCACTGGTCAAAAATTTTGCGTCTTGGTATTTCATTAAAGCTCTCCAAAAAATAATCCGCTAAGTTTACTCTGAATTAATCACAAATTCAGTTTGTTCAGGTTATTTATTGGCAAATTGAATTAAATCGTTCAAAATTAACAGATAGCAATTCAAACTAGCGGCAGGGAATGGACAATATAAAGCCACCAGCAACAGTTTCAGCAGAAGATCTTTCGAAACAAGCGTTAGCATGGTTAGACAAATACCAAATCGCACCAACACCAATTAACTATGCTGTGATATATGCCTGTTGCCATCCGAACAACCAGAGTTTACGTGACGAATTGCAACAAATTACCCAAAACAATCAAGTACCAGACAACTACCTGTTGGCTCAATTGCATGAAAAATACTTAGAAGAAAGTGCACACAATAACGATGAAACTTTGTCGGCAGTGCACAAAATCATTGTCGGTCTACAATTAGAGTGCGAAAAAAGTGAATCAAGTGTTGATCAATATCAGTCAACCTTACATAGTCATGCAAACAAACTTAAAATGTCGGATGCCCATCAGAGCCAAACTATCGTCAATTCAATACTGTCCGCAACAGAAAAAGTGCAGCACGCACAAAATGAATTTAAAGATAACATTCACGCATCGCATGCCAGTATAGAGTCGTTAAAGCAAAAATTAAAAACAGCGCAACAACAGGCACAAACAGATTCTTTGACCAACTTAGCCAATAGACGTGGAATGCAGACATTTCTAGCTAAACATTCACAATCAAACCACCTATCTGCTTTATTATTCGATATAGACAATTTTAAGCAACTCAATGACAGTTATGGTCATAGTATTGGCGACATTATTTTGCAAAAAGTTGCACAGCAGATAAGCAAAAACTTAGGCTCAGAACATATAGCAATCCGTTACGGCGGTGAAGAATTTTTAGTGCTTATGGTCAACCAAGATAGAGCCAAAGTATTTATGTATGCAGAGACAGTACGAGAAGCAGTTGAGAAACTTAAATTAGTGCATGGAAAAACACGTAAACGCTTGCCTAAGGTCACAATATCGGTAGGATTATCGTTAAATGCAAAACACCTTGCTATCAACGAAGTTATTGAACAAGCCGACACTGCACTTTACCAAGCCAAGAATAGCGGTAAAAACCGCGTATGTTTAGCAAGTTAACCATCTGGATATTTTATAATGCAACCTTTCGAAAAGCTGTTAACCGATTATTTTGCAGCAGAAAACAAACAGATACAAAAACAAGCCGAACAAAAACTTTGGGAGCAGTATGGAACCAAAGGCGCTGTGTTGATCATGGATATGTCAGGGTTTTCTTTAGTCACACAAAAGTATGGCATAGTTTATTACCTTTCTATGATCCATCGTATGCAACAAATCACTAAACCGACGATAGAAAAACACAGTGGTATAGTGGTTAAATTTGTCGCTGATAACGTGTTTGCCCGTTTTGAGTCTGCAGCTGATGCAATCAATGCAGTTGTAGAAATAAACCAGTTACTGGATATAGAAAACGCCAAAACGCCAGACGTTTGGGACATCCAAGTTGCCGCAGGTATTGATTATGGCGACTATTTATTAACTGACGAGTTGGATTATTTTGGTGATGTGGTTAATAAAGCCAGTAAGCTCGGTGAAGATGTTGCCCGAGGTGGTGAAATACTCATTACCGAAAATGCCTACAACAGCATAACCGAACCATCTAACTATCCAGTAGAAGCGCTAGAGTTTAATATCTCAGGTATTAAACTCCATACATTTTCAGTCTTGTATAAAAATGAATAAATCGGACACTTAAACTCGTGTAGCTTGGTGCAGCTGATTTAAAAAGTTTTGATACAGCTGCTCTCGCTCATTCAAACCATTGTTTCTTAAACAGGTTTCTAACGCTGCTGCTGCATCAGTTAACTGCGAAAAACCAAAATTTCCTGCACTACCTTTAATTCTGTGGGCAACTTTAGTTAACAGCGACCAATTATCCGCTTGTCGAGCATGTTTAACCATCTCTAACTCACAGTCTAAAGAAGACTTGTAATCTGCGATAAGCTTCTGGAACTCTTCACTGGCTAAATCAAATAAAGGTTCATCATCGTCGACCAAATCGGTTAAATATTTCGCTAACAAAGCATAAAAAGCTTCTGCTTCGACAGGTTTAGCTAAGTGGTCGTTAAAACCAGTGGTCAGATAACCATCCACTTCTTGTTTTAATGCATTTGCAGTTAAAGCTATGATAGGAATATCGTAGCCATTGGCACGGATCATACAGAGCGCTTCTACGCCATCCATATGCGGCATTTGAATATCCAGAAATATTAAATCAAAATCAAATAATAGTGCTTTTTCAACGGCTTGCTCACCATTTTCAGCTTCGGTTACTTGAATACCACTTTTTTCCAACCAGTAACGTATTAGCTTTCTATTATCTTCATGATCGTCGGCCAATAAAACTTTAGCCTGATATTGCGCAACTTGCTGATTCATCCTTTCTTTCGCTGTTGTGTTTTTTGGCACATAGTTTAACCAGTTAACTGGCTCGGGTACAGTAACTTGAATGTCAAAACTAAAACAACTGCCCTCACCCGGCACACTTTTTACCGCTATTTCACCGCCGAGACGATGAACCAATTGATTGGAAATATACAAACCTAGCCCTGTACCACCAAATTTTCGACTATGCGAATTATCCGCTTGATTAAATGCAGTAAATAGTTGATTTATTGCCTTTTTATCCATTCCTATCCCTGTATCTGTAATAGAAATGTGTAGGTGACCGCTAGATTTAATAAAGCACACTCTTAGGCTAACAACACCACCTTCAGGGGTAAACTTAATCGCATTATTTGTGAGGTTGAGTAATATTTGCCTTAATCTGGTTGGATCAGTTATTAACTGCTGTGGCAATGGCCATTGATAGTTAATATCCAGTTGCACGCCCTTTTCAGTTGCAACTCGCCTTTGGCTATGTTCAACCGTTTGTAATAAGTCAAATAAGTCTATTTGCAACATTTCCAACTCAAGTTTGCCGGCTTCTATCTTTGATAAATCCAATACGTCGTTGACGATTTTAAGCAGATGCAAACTATTGTTATTAATTGTTTTAACCGCGCTATCTTTTTGTTCTTGATTAAAACTAGGATCAAAATAAGATTGTGAATAACCCAGTATGGAGGTTAGTGGCGTGCGGATCTCATGGCTCATATGCGCTAAAAACTGCCGCTTAAATTGATTTGAGCGTGCTTCTTTATCCAACAAATTTGCTTTTTCTTTGTTGGTTTGCTCTAAAGCTTGCTCATATCTAAACAATCTACGGTTATTTTTTTCAAGTATTAAGGCCGCTAACCAACTAACAATAGCCCAAATAACCAGTAACACCATCACCCCTATATCAGCAGGTAACCAAACATCAAACATGCTAATCATCAGCACAGGGATAACAATGGATATAACCCCTGCATATAGTTGTACCCGTGCACCAATTTGCGCAATCACAAGCCCAATTAAAAACATTAAAACACTTGGCACAGTAAACAATTGATTGTCGGTCAAAATTGAATTGATATAGGTGATGAAAGTGGTTCCCGCAAGGGTATATATCAAATAGGATTGACGTAAATTTAACACAGCAAAACGACTAAAAGTCGCCAAACAAATCAAACACCAGATGGTTAGGTAAATTAATCTAGGCTCGGCGACTGTGTAAAAGAACTCAGCGGAAACAGTTGATGCGTAGAGTAAAAATAAGATTGGAACTATGCCACCAATCACATAGATATAACCAATAATGCCCCGCGCCCGACCTTCAAGCTGTTGTTGAAAACGCTGCTCCAATGGTTGAGCAAACCTTTCACTCAAAAAAAAGCTAAAGATCTTAGTCAGATTCATCCGCTGCGCGCTCCTAATAGCGGAGAATTTTGCATTTGATGATAAGTTTTTAGCCAATCTAAATATTCACCAATGGGCATAGGTTTAGCTAAAAAGAACCCTTGAGCTAGTTGAATATCTTGTTCCAACAAATATTGCAGAGTTACCTCATCTTCAACACCTTCAGCAACTATTTCAGCGTCTAGCGCTTTTGCCATAGCCTGAATTAAGTGAATGACAGACTGATTTAAATCGTCCAAACCAGCCTGCTGAATATAACAAGCATCGATTTTGACTTCTTTAATTGGTATGCGGCTTAATTCAGCCAATGCACTGCGCGCACTGGCAAAATCATCAATGCTCAAACCTACACCTTGCGCTCGTAGTTTTTCAACATTGAGATGTAACAATCCTATTTGTTCGAATAATTCTGCTTCGGATATTTCTAACAATAAACTTGAGCCAGGCAGACCATAATCAAGCAGGCTTTTTTCAACATGCTTAACGAAGTTTTCATTTACTAAATCAGTGGTACAGACGTTTATACAAATTTGGTGTTGTGGACTAATTTGCTGAATCAAGGTATTAGTTTGTAATGCTTCGCTTACCACCCAAAAAGACAAATCAGAAATAATGCCAGCGTCCTTGGCTAATGGAATAAAATCTAGGGGCTCAATTACACCATATTTAGGATGGATCCAACGCAATAAAACCTCGGCACCCACAACTGTTTTACTCGCTAACTGTAGCTTAGGCTGTAAGCACAAAGACAATTCATTGCCGGATATAAGTGCTTTTTTCAGGTCTTCTAATAGTTCCAATTTAAATTGAACTTCATTCGCCCTATCTTCAGCATAAACTAGTACAGGAAGCTGTTTGCGCTGAGCATCCACCACGGCAAAACTGGTATTTTCTAACAGCTGCATAATATCTTGGCTATGATGAGGGTAGATACTGGCTCCCATATGGCATTGAATGTTAACCAATGCCGAATGATATTCGATGGGCTGTTTAACGATATCTTGAACTTGTGCGGCTAAATCAGATAGAGCGACATGGGTGCCACGAAATGCCATAACCATAACACCATGGTCAAGTTGACCCAATTTTTGTGGTTCTAAATCAAGCATTTCAAATGTAACCGCCCGCCGCTGCAAACGCGCCCAAGCGTTCAATTGCTCAACACTGCGACACAAAACAGCGTTGGCGACTTTTAAACCCAGCTTTAACCTGATTTCATCTAAATTAGTTAACTTGAGTTGCACCAGGGTAAAACCAACTCTACTTTTAAAACTCTCTAATCCAAGTTGAACCAAATTTCTGTTGGGTAAACGCGTTAGTGGATCATGTGTGGCTAAATGGACCTTTTCGCGTTCAGTTTGTCTGAGTTTGTCTGCGAGCGCCAACGACATCAAAAAGGCTTCGAGCAAAATAGTGACTTCAATAAAAGTTTGGGTGAAATGAGTGCTAGGTATCACTTCCCACACTGCCAACTGGACTATGACAGAGCCTAAAATCAGCGGCACCCAAGAAGCAACGTAAAATCGCGCTATACGTACCCGTTTGTATAAACAATACACCCCGGCCGCAACACATATCAGGCCACCTAATGCTAGCCCAAATACCACGAAAGAAATAGTTACATGGATAGGCAAAGTTGTTGATATTAAAGTGGCTATGCCCAACATCCAACAAACAATGTGAATGATTTTATCTAAATAAAATGCGTGTCGTGCTGTTTCCAAAAAGTGAATGCAAAATAGCAGCGCAAATAAAATATCAAGTAAAACAAACGGAACCAACAGATAAGCGGCTTGGGTATATAAGGGAATACCCAAATATGACCACAAACCATACAGAGCACTGCGCCACACCACTAACGCAAGAATATAACCAGCGTACCAAATATAAGCTTGTCGCCGAACCGCAAAAAAGATAATTAAATTGTATAGTGCTAAACAAATTAATACGCCGAAAAATAGCCCCATAGTCAAAAATTCGATATGTGCGTGCTGTTGATATTCGACATAACTCCACAACACAGGTTTAAATGTGGTAGAGCTATTCTCCATGCGAATAAGCAGGGTATATTGAGTGTCTATTGAGGTAGATAGTTGATAAATAGGGCTATGATGTTTGATATCAAAAGGTTGTAGAACAAGCGCATCTGCAGGGGCTGAAGATTCAAAAAAGAACACGGAAACCCGTGATGCTTTGGCGCGTTTAAGCTCAAAAATATAATCACTGGCTTTTGTCGTGGAAAATTCGAAACTTATCCATGTAACACCTGGTTGCAAACCTGTATTGACATAATCACTGCCAATAATGGGCTGACGCTTAATCACATCGACGATTTCAGTATGTTGATAACCGTTAATTTGATCACGCATCATATAAGCCGTTTGACCTATAAAGATTTGGTTATTGTCAGGTGTTATTTCTATAGCTTGTGACGATACTGGAAATATCAGCGTAAAAGTGAACGCTAATATGTAAAGTAACACATACCTGCAGCAGCTAATTTTTTTTTTAGTCATTATTATTCATAGGCTCGTTTAAAGCCGTCTACAACTTCCTTAATTTCTACTTCAATTTCTCGCCCAGCATCACCTAATTCCATCACACGTTCGATACCGTTTTCAATCAGTTTAATTAAATAATTCTCTTGCTCTTCGCTCAAATCTAACACGTGTAGCGAAGATCTAACATCCAATATCAACATATCTATAATTTGATGTGTTTGTTTTTCAAATGAAGAAAACTTATCACTGAGTGAAAATAAAATTATTTCGATGTTTTTGATTAAAACCTCGGTCGATTCTTCATGGAGAATTTCTACCCATTTGCTTTCAAGTCCTTCAATGAGAGCTGCGAGTAAATCATTGTAGCGACCATAAGTTACTTCATCTTCTAACGGCATATTTTTGATCAACACAGAAACGTGTTTATCATTCACCATAGTGCGGCTTTTAAAATGGTATAAACGTCCAGCATCCGACAACATTTCAAATAAATTATCTTCAATTGGACTACATAACTGACCAGCCGCTCGATAACTTGCCTTGGAGCGCGCTGAACGAAACTGGATACATGCGGAGAGTTGCAAGTTATCCATTAAACCAAAAAACATTTCAATCAGCTGGTTTTGTGAGGTGCAAGTGAAGGTATCTTTAAAAAAGCGCAAAATAGCACCATATTGTGAAGCTTCAGTCATGGACTGAAATGCCATATTACGTGCCATTTCTTCCTGAACGGTTAAGTTATTTTTGCTCTCTTGATAGCGGCGCATGGTCCGTAATTTAGCCAGCAATTCACCGTAAGCAATAGGTTTTGCGATAAAGTCATCACCACCGGCTGCAAAAGCTTTTAATCTCTGCTCTTTATTATCCGCACCAGAAATGAACAATACCGAAAAATCTTTTTCTGAGGTTTCTTTGATATTTTGACAAATTTCATAACCATTTTTATATGGCATGTTTACGTCAAGCAGAACAATGTCAGCATCAATCTTTGCAAACTCATCCAAAAACAATTTGGCATTGGTAAAAGGAATGAAGTTAAATTCTTCCGACAAAATATCGGTCAAAATTTCGATAAAATCTAAGTCATCATCAAGCGCGACTATGGTAAAACAGCCCTCGGTAGCTTGGTTGTGTTTATCAGTTAAATAACTCGGATTGGCTTTAATCCATTTCTTAAACTCGTCGGCAGGCATAGGTTTAGCGTAATAAAAACCCTGCCCTTCATCGCAACCAGCCTGTTGCAAATAATCAATTGCGCCTTGGTCTTCAATACCTTCTGCCACAACACGAATACCGAGTTTGTGCGCCATTTCGACCGTTGATTCAATAATGGTTCTTGACTGCACTCTAGACTGAAAGTTAGATACAAAACTTTTGTCTATCTTCAGCTCATTAAATGGCAAGGTTTGTAACTGCTGAACAGATGAATAACCTGTTCCAAAATCATCAATAGATAAACTAAATCCTTTCATACGAATGCGCGTGAGTATTTCCATTAAGATAGAAATATCATCGGCAAGTGCACTCTCAGTTAACTCAACAATGACATGCTGTGGTAGCACACCATGTTGTTCGGCCAAGTCGCTTAGGTAATCAGGAAAATCCAGCTCATGTAATGCTCTGGCAGAGTAATTAAACGAAACATGTAACAACAATCCTTTGCTGTTCCATTCATTAATTTGTGGGAATATTTTTTCAACTAAACATTTAGTCAGTGGCTCAATTAATTCATTGTCTTCCGCGAGTTTGATAAACACCGTTGGTGGAATTTGTTGGCCATCAGCTAGCGTCCATCTAGCAAGCGATTCAACCCCAACTAGCTTTTTAGTTTTTAAGGAAAACCTTGGTTGATAAAAAACTTGAATTTGTTTGTTTTCAATCGCTAATCTAAGCTCTGGTAACAAATTACTGTCTTGTGGTTGATTCGGTCGAGTTTCAACTAAAGCTAAACCAGGTGACACAGAGCCGGTTTCATCACCTCGTAATAAAGTTAACAAGTCATCTAACGAAAATGGTTTAGACAAAGGCCTAGACATATTTAGCCCATAGTTTTCACCTAATTGATGGGCTGAATTAATCACAGAGCGATCACAGCCAGAAGCAATGACCACTAAACCTTGGTAAGTTTGTTCTTTTAAGAATCGCAGCAGTTGAATGCCATCTGGCCCCGGCACGGTTAAGTCAAGAATGACAACATCATAATCACTGACGGTTTGTGATTTAACATCATAACCATTATCTACCACAGTTATTGATGCATGTGCCATTTCGGCAGCGTCACGCACATACTCAGCAAACAACTCGTCATCATCTATAAGCAATACCTGACGCATTCCTAAACCCTTCCTTATTCAGATTATTTTGCGGTCAGCTCTTATTGATTCTATTTATCGCTAAACCATTTAACTTTCACTAGTGCAAACTTAAGCAATACCACATCCTCTAAAAATTTGCTTAAGCGAAATTTGAGTATAGTTCACAAATAAAAATTACTCTTAATGATTAATGCAACATTTGCTGCATTTGATTGAGTAATTCTTTTTTTCTAAAAGGTTTATTAATTATTGGGATATCAGCGAGCTCTTGTTTATCACTCAAACGGTTGTCGGTATAACCACTCATAAATATTATGGTTGATTGTGGTTTTTGTTTGAGGACTTCACCAGCAAATTGAGCACCATCGAGCTGACCAGGCATAACTAAATCACTAAGGATAATGTCAAAGTCTTGATTTTGTGCGAGGGCTAAGCCAGATTCTCCAGAGTCTGCTGTTTCCACTTCCAACCCATAAATTTTCAAAAATTCAGATAATAACTGTAATATAGGTTTTTCGTCGTCAACAACGAGTACCCGCTTTCCACGGAATGTTTGTTCAAAATCCATATTGACCGCCTTGGCTACTTTTGGTTTGTTAGAATTGGTTTGTTTATAATCTATAACAGGAAAATAAATTTTAAAACAACTTCCCTGCCCGAGTCGAGATTCAACATTAATATATCCTCGACAACTCTTAACAAAATTATAAGCTAAGCTTAAACCCAAGCCACTACCTTTTTTACCTTTTGTTGTATAAAAAGGTTGAAAGATGTTCTGCAATGTCTGCTCATCCATACCTACACCTGAATCTTCAATCGACAAACACACGTGTTCACCTGGTACCAATTCAGTTGCAAATACCTGATCAGAATCTAAAAAAAGATTCTGTGCTGATACTTTAATCTTGCCACCTTCCGGCATAGCATCATTGGCGTTGATACATAAATTGATTAAGGTATCTAACAAATGATGAGGGTCGATATTGACCCAACGTAGCTCTTGCGGCAAATCAAACTCAATCTGCACAGGCCCTTTGGCTATGTCCTTTAATAACTCAGCATGTTCGTTAATCAATAAAGACAGGTTAACCGGCTCAGCATCACTCTCATCAATACGTGACATCCGCGATAGCCTGTTGGTTAATTGCCGCCCTCGCTCAACCCCTTTCAACGCCGATTGAGTTCGTTTAACCACAGACTCATCATCTGCTTTTTTGATTTGTAAAATTTCTAAATGACCTGAAATCACATTGAGTATGTTATTTACATCATGGGCTATGCCACCCGCTAAATGAGATAAAGCATCAAGACGCGTGTTTTTGTGCGCAAGTGACTCAGCAATTTTTACTGCGGTCAGATCTTGTATTAATCCAACAAAAGCTATGTCGTTTTCTTCGAGAGTTTGCACATTTGGCATAACAGAAACAGACAGGCGCATCGAAAAGGCTTCACCATTTTTACGCACAGCGGTGAGCTCTCGTTCAGCGTTAATGACATAGGTGTGACCTGTGTTTAAATATCTATGGATAAAGCCGTTATGATGGTGAGCAATTTCATCTGGCATAAATATCGCGACATTTTTGCCAATAATTTGCTCTTTGCTATAACCAAAACACTTTTCGGCAGCTTTATTAATAAATTGCACAGAACCATTCTTGCTAATTGCAATAATTGGCTCTCCGATGTTTTCTATTATGCCTGTGATGAGATTTTGTTGGGAATTTGACGGCTCAGCTGGTTGAATCTTAATTACACCATGTAGTTCATCCCCAGTAGATTTAACAACGTATTCGGCTTGATGTTTTACTTTAATTAGCTTGTCGGCAACCACTAATCGATAATCAAGACTAAAGCCTGATTTGTCGTGAAGCGCACGTTTATATGCTTCAACAAATTTACCTTGGTCTTGTGGATGAATACATTTTAATTCACCGGTAAAACTTAGCGGTGTGTTATCGTTTAGCTGGTAAAGCTGATACATTTGCTCAGACCATTCAACACGTCCTGTCTCAACAAACTTTACATAAAAGGCCACTGGTGCAGTTTGGTTTAAAAGTTTTATGTGATACTCGCTGATCTTTCCATCATCAGAAATAGTTGCTGGCATATACCCTGTTAGTTCCTTGTTTTTAATGACTGATTTGAGTATAGCCGAAAGTACTTGGCTGTCATTTTTTAACCTATACTAAATTTATCAACTCAGGAGAAGGATAGGAACACTCACATATGCCCAACAAATACCATCAAATAGTGCTGCTTATTGTGTTATTGCTCACACTCAATAACAAAGCACAGGCAAATGTACTGGTATTGCTGGCGCACCCAGATGATGAAACTTGGTTAAGTGGCAGCATAGCTAAACTCAGCCAAACACAACAAGTTCACTTAGTGTATGCCACTTCAGGTGGTGCAGGGAAAGATAGAACAGGTTTAAAACGCCAAGGCCAAACACTTGCCAAAGCACGCGAAAATGAAAGTGAATGTGCAGCAAAACAGTTAAATGCTCAAGCTCACTTTCTAAAGTTAGACGATAAAAACTTAGAATTGTATGAAGTAGAGCTTATAGACCAGTATCAAAGGTTATTTGAACAAATTAAACCTAAGCTGCTGATCACTTTTGCTCAAGACGGTATAACTGGCCACAAGGATCATATCTTCATTGGCAATACAGTGAAAAAATTCTGGTTAACTCAAACGAATAGCAACAGCCAATTGTGGCAGGTGGTCGTGTCAGAAACACGTGCAACTATCGCACAACAGATAGCAACACAAGCGAATTATCCACAACCCATTCGAAAACCTGTAGCAACAGACTCAATAAATTTAACCATCAAAGTGCGCGAACAACATCAGCCAAGAGTTACAGCCTTTGCTTGTTATCCAAGTCAATTCCCCCAAGGTTTGCAACAAATATGGCAAATATTTGTTGCCAAAACCCCTTACGAAGAATTTATTCAAGTTAGCCGGTAGAACGCAAGTTGATATCCTGAGTTTAGGTTATTCAATAATGGTTGAATAAAAAAGCGTGTCGATTGGCTTCGCGCAGCACAAAAATGCCCATGCCACAGATAATGGCAAACAAACCAACAAAGGCCATCAAATCCACCCCACTAATATAGGCAAAACAGCCGATAATAATGTATGCAAATGGCAAACTTTCATAGATAAACGCCGGCAGTTTATGCGGTTGTGTAGTTGGTGAATCTGTGCGTCTATAGTTAGAGCGTTTTACTAACATCCAGCTAGACAGCAACATTAATAACGCTGCCCAAAGGTAGAAGTTTTCTAACTGAAAAATAAAACTACATAGTGAAAAGGCAAAGAGTGCAAATGGTAGGGGTTCGTAGATAAAGCGCGGTAACATGCTAAGTGCCTCCATATAAATGGTAACAACTTAAGCATGCACCTAATTGGCTATTTTTTCAACAACCAGATAAATTTGTTTAGTCTAGATCCATAAAAGCAAATGCATCAGCAAAGATATTGTCTTTGTTTAGGCCTTGATTCAAAAAGGCTTTGCGAGCTTTACCAACCATTTCAAAGCGACCGGCACTATAAACTTGATAATTTTGCATAGATGGAAAATCAGCCAATACAGCATCAATCACATTGCCAGTTCGACCTGACCAATCATCATTTGGGTTTTCTATGACAGGTATAAACTTAAATTGTTCTGAGTTGTGCTGCTGCCAAAACTCTAACTCATATGCAGCTGCTTGATTGCGCAAACCCCAATATAAATATACAGGTGCAGCAAACTGATTCGCCAGCAAGGTTAAAGCAATTGAACGAGCATAACTAAAACCTGTACCACCCGCCATCAGAATGATAGGTTGATTTTTATTTGCTCTTAGGCCAGCGTCACCTGATGGCCCAGCGATAGTTACTTGTTTATTTTCTTGCAAATGCTGTATAGCTGCTGAGGTGTAGTCATCATGAACTGAACCACCAATTTGCAACTCAATATATTGGTTGTCAACCGGCGAATTTGCGATAGAAAAGGCTCTTTTATCGCTTTCTGATAATATCAATTCGATATATTGCCCAGCAGTAAAAGCAAATGGTTGCGCTGGTTTAAGTTTTACTGACTGCACAAAGTCAGTTAACGGGCGAATTTCAACAACTTCACATTGATGTAGAATCATGAACAATCCTGATAATTCAAAAGCGCAAGGCTGACGTCTGTCAATGGGTAAGCAATACATGCGTATACTAAGCCCTTAGCTTGCTCTTCTTCAGTAAATATTAACGGTAAATCACCATAGCTTACCTTTCCAGACAACAACTTACAATGACAGCTAGTACATGTGCCTTGCAAACATTGATAAGGAAAGTCTATGTTGTGTCGAATAGCGGCTTCAACAATAGTTTCCAAGGGCTCAACCTCATATTCTATTGTACTTGTACCATCGGCCAACACTAAGCTAACTGAATAACATTGCACGGTTTTTTACCCAAATTCTAAACTCACTGACTTAGTCTGTTAGTTTAGTCTAAATCTAGATCGGACCAAATTTGGTCAACTTTATCTTTTATTTCTTGATCCATCTCGATTTGTGTTCCCCACTCCCGACTGGTTTCGCCAGGCCATTTATTGGTTGCATCTAGTCCCATTTTTGAACCTAAACCAGAAACTGGCGACGCAAAATCAAGATAGTCAATTGGTGTATTGTCTATCATGGTTGTATCGCGAATAGGGTCCATACGCGTAGTTATCGCCCAAATCACATCTTGCCAATCGCGAGCATTAATATCATGGTCACAAACAATAACAAATTTGGTGTACATAAACTGGCGTAAAAACGACCAAATACCTAACATCACCCGCTTCGCATGTCCTGGATATTGCTTTTTAATGGTGACAACAGCCAATCGATACGAACAGCCTTCTGGCGGCAAATAAAAATCGACTATCTCAGGAAACTGTTTTTGTAAAATAGGTACAAATACTTCATTTAGTGCAACACCCAAAACAGCAGGTTCATCAGGTGGACGGCCTGTATATGTGCTGTGATAGATAGGATCTTTACGCATTGTAATATGGGTAACAGTAAATACTGGGAACATATCGGTTTCGTTGTAATAACCAGTATGGTCGCCGTACGGCCCTTCTTCAGCCATTTCACCTGGCTGTAAATATCCTTCTAAAACAATTTCAGCACTCGCCGGTACTTGTAGATCGTTAGAGATACAATTCGCCACTTCACTGCTATTGCCACGCAGCAGTCCTGCAAATGCGTATTCAGACAAGGTATCCGGCACTGGGGTAACCGCACCTAAAATAGTTGCAGGATCCGCCCCTAACGCAACGGATACAGGAAAAGGTTCATCAGGGTGTTGCTGCTGCCATTCGAGATAATCTAATGCGCCACCACGATGGGATAACCAGCGCATAATCACTTTATTTTTACCCAAAAGTTGCTGACGATATATCCCAAGATTTTGGCGCTTTTTATTCGGCCCTTTAGTAACTGTTAGACCCCAAGTAATCAAAGGTGCCACATCACCCGGCCAACAATGTTGAATCGGTAACTTAGTCAAATCAACCTCATCACCACTTATAACAACTTGTTGGCAATCTGGTTTTTTAATCACCTTAGTCGACATATTCAGTACCTGTTTATACACAGGTAACTTGCTTAACGCATCTTTAAAACCTTTTGGTGGTTCGGGCTCTTTGAGCATAGCAAGCAGTTGGCCAACTTCACGCAAAGCTTCAACAGACTCTTGCCCCATGCCCATAGCAACACGTTCAGGTGTGCCAAACAGGTTAGCTAATACAGGTATGTCGTATCCGATTGGATTTTCGAATAACAAAGCTGGTCCACCAGCACGTAAAACCCTGTCACTAATTTCTGTCATTTCTAACTGAGTAGACACAGGATATTTGATGCGTTTGAGTAGATTTTTTTCTTCTAATTGCGCGATAAAATCGCGCAAGTCTTTATATTGCATATTTAAAGCAACCGGTTATTTAGCTCAATCTATTTCGACATTGTAACAAGTTTATCTGCAACAAATTAACTAAATTCAGTGCAAGCTGCAGTATTTTGACATAAGCTTTGAATGTAAATAATCAAAACTAACACAGCATAACCACAGCCTAATTTCATGCAGACATCACAACGGCTAATTTTATTAAATTTAACCACCTGCTTTTTGTACTTTATAGCAGCCAAACTCGGCTTGCTTTTAGCAATACCACCAGGTTTTGCCAGCGCTATGTGGCCAGCAGCAGGCGTGGCGCTTGCACTGGTATTAGTATGGGGCCGAGGTATATTGCCTGGTGTATTTATAGGCTCAACTTTAGCTAACCTAACGGTAGTGCAATCAATCTCATCAGCGAGCATGCTGTTTGCAATCTTGCTCGGCACTGGTGCTATGTTACAAGCGGCTTTTGGTTATAAACTCCTTAACAAACAAATTCGTAGTGGTGAATGGTTAGTATCCATTAGCCGTATCCGACTATTTTTATTAAAAGCCGGGCCATTAAGCTGTTTAGTGTCTGCTAGTGTTGGTGCCCTTAGCTTATTAAGCTTCTCTTATATCAACATTGTTGATGTGCCCTTTACTTGGTTTACATGGTGGGTCGGTGATTTACTCGGCAGCTTGTTTGTTGGCCCTATTACTTTGGTGATCTTTAATCGGCATAAACTGAAATTGCACAAAAAGCTTTACCAAGTAATCACTCCGTCAATTATGGTGTTGGCTTTAGTCATAATTGTATTTGCCTTTAACCGGGCTGAACAAAGCCAAGTACCACAACAAGCTTTATTAAAAGAGTCAAACCAAGTAGCGACCGCACTTGTCAATGAAATAGCTCGTTACCAAGCTTATGCAAGGGCATATTCAGGTTTGTTTGCGAGCCAAAAACACATTAGCCAGCAAGAGTTTGATGATTTTTCTCAACAAGTCATCTTACAACAAGACGCTATTTTTGCTGTAGCTTGGATGCCAAAACTACCACGCAGTAACAAACAAGATTTTTTAGCAAAAATGCGCGAGAGCCAAGAAAACTTTCACATTCAAACCATAGATTATTCAGTGCTACCGCACATCTACCCAATAACTTACATCTATCCAGACAGCCCCTTTATTAGCCGAATGTTAGGGTTAGATCTAGGCTCAGAACAATTACGTTCGCATGCACTCATTCGCGCAGAAAAACTAGCCAAAAGCACAATTACTGCTCCTATATTATTTCAGTATCAACAAGGTGCTGAACCGGCATTTTTTATTTTCACACCTATCATTGAAAATCAGCTAGTAACTGGCCATTGCGTGCTTATAATTCCTTCTAGCCAATTATTAACCAACCTATTGGAAAGATATTTAAATGAACACGCAAGCGTAGAATACAAAGTGGATTTAACCACTAATAATGGTGTAGTTCTCTTCCAGCAAAGCCCAGAGAAAAACGTTGATATCCTCCAAGTTGAACAGATCAATATTTTGGATCAGGTTTGGCAATTGCAAATAGGCACAAGTAGCTCAGAGTTTATTGCCAAAAAAGATTGGAGTAGTTGGTTAATCTTGGTCGTAGGTGTTGTATTAACCATTATGTTGCAAACCTTTATTTTGTGGTTAACCAGCAGCCACACCTTTGTAGAACGCCAAGTAAAATTAAAAACTAGGGAGCTAAACAGAGAAAAAATCAAAGCTGAACAAGCAACGATTCAAAAAACCTACTTTTTAGCCAATATGAGTCATGAACTTAGGACGCCGCTCAATGCAATTTTAGGTTTGAGTAATATGTTGGTAAAAACGCCCTTGTCGAACGAACAATCGAGTTTGTTAAGTAAAATGCAACAAGCGTCTAAGTCCTTATTATCGTTAATTAGCGATATATTAGACGTATCGAAAATAGAAACAGGCAATATAGAGTTAGAAATTAGCCCATTTTCGATTAGAAAATTAACCTCTAAGATTAAGGATTTGTTCGAAAGCCAAGCAAACTTAAAAAACCTCGCATTCAAAGTTGAATACCAAGGCAATGGCAGTGATTGGCTAGTTGGTGACGAACACAGATTGCAGCAAATTTTATTTAATTTATGTAGCAATGCACTTAAGTTCACAGAAACTGGAGGTGTAACTGTCCGCATAACTAATAACAGAGATACGAATCAAACCAATGCAAACACACTGTTATTTGAAGTTATAGATACCGGCATTGGCATAGATGAAAATAGAGTTGCCAGCATTTTTAAATCTTTCACCCAAGCTGACGCGAGCATTACCCGCAAGTACGGGGGTACAGGTTTAGGCCTAGCAATCAGTAAAACACTTGTTGAATTAATGGATGGACAACTGCAATGTCGTAGCCAAACAGGTATAGGTACGCAGTTTTGGTTTGAATTAAGCTTTAAATCAGCCGTGCAACAAGCGGTAAAAACACCACAAGTGCCAGCGGAACAACAACTCAAACAGATACTGAATGGTTCTATGGTGCTAATAGCTGAAGACAACGAGATTAACCAACAGATAATTGCTTTTCATATGGAATCATTAGGCGCAGAATTGACCTTAGTTGAGAACGGCTTGCAAGCCGTTAATGCTGTTAAACAATGCACTTATGATTTAATTTTAATGGACATTCAGATGCCAGAATTAGATGGTATTCAAGCAAGCAAACAAATACTCCAACATGAAAATGGCATGGATGTACCCATTGTCGCGCTTAGTGCAAATGTCTCAGTGGAAGATAAACAAGCTTGTTTTGATGCAGGCATTTTGGCACACATTCCAAAACCATTTGAGTTATCTGTTTTGCACTCTACCCTACTGAATGTTTTGTCGAACAAACTATAGAGATTTGATTTATGGCCGCACAGTTTGAATTTACCAAAACTTTGCTAACGGATTTATTTACCAATCATACCATTACACAACTAGATACTAAGCAGGCTAAACTTTTGCTGGATGTGATCCAAGTTTGTGCGCTTAACATACAAAATGAACAAGGGTTAAATTCGGCGCTGACGCTGCTAGAAAGCTTAAGCGAAATAGATTGCGAACAAAACGCCTTATTAGCATTAGTGTTAGATAAGCTCATTCAGCATATTGAAGTATATCAAGCCCAGGGTGATTTAACCGCGAATAAAAAACTCGCCGCGTTAATGCGCCAGCATAATACCAAACAAAAAGATTTGAGCCATATAGTGCCACAAAGCATTATTTCCGAACTGGTTAATGGTAAAAGGCAGTTAACTTTGCGCCATATGCAAGCATTTGCTGATTTCTATAAAGTGCCTGTGCAATATTTTATCTAATATACAGGTCTATTAAACGGTAGATTTTTCAATTTTTTGGAACAAACATGATGAAAAAAATGATTATACCTGCCCTGCTAACTTTTGTGGGCATGACGGCTTCAAGCTTAGCTTATAGCGCGGATAAAACAGCAAGTGCCAATAGCTGTCCAGACATACTCAAGTATTCAGCACAAAAACTTCGCAGCAAAGAGATGATCAATTTTTGTGACAAGTTTGCTGGCAAAACTTTACTTGTGGTCAATACAGCAAGTAAATGTGGTTTTACTCCACAGTTTAAACAACTCGAAGCTCTGTATAAAAAATACCAAGCACAAGGTTTAGAGATTGTTGGCTTTCCATCAGATAACTTTTTTCAAGAACATGATGATGCAGAAAAAACCGCTGAAGTATGTTATCTAAATTATGGTGTAACTTTTACTATGTTAGAAACATCTGAAGTGCGCGGCAGTGATGCCAACCCCTTTTACAAAAAGCTAATTGAAGCAGCTGATACCTCGCCTAAATGGAATTTTTACAAATACTTAGTTGATAAAAACGGTAAGTTTGTTGAAGTGTATTCTTCACGTACTGAACCACTTGAAAGTGAACTTGAAGAAAAAATAAAACAAATTTTGTAAACGGCTGAGCCTTTCGGCTCAAAGCTCGCCAGCATAACTAAGTTGGATTTAATCTGGATAAACACAACTTAGTTATCCCGAGTAACAGATAAATAAGTTAATATAGCGGCTCGCTAAATTAGGAGCCCTTGTGTCTAGTCCAGCCTTAACCACATTACAAACTGTTTTTGGTTACAGTGAATTTCGTCCCGGCCAACAGCAAGTCGTAGAGGCTGTTATGCAAGGCCAAGATTGCTTAACCATAATGCCAACCGGCAGCGGTAAATCTCTCTGTTATCAAATTCCAGCTATCAGCTTAGCTGGTTATGCCATAGTTATTTCGCCGTTAATAGCGTTAATGCAAGATCAAGTTGCGCAATTAGAATCATTAGGTGTAGCGGCTGCTTATTTAAACTCGACACTAGATTACCAACAACAAGAAGAAATTCTTACTCAGGTTAATCACCACCAGATAAAAGTTTTATACGTAGCACCAGAAAAACTGATGCAGCCCGCTTTTTTAGATAGATTGTCACAGCTTCCACCTAACTTAGTTGCAATAGATGAAGCACATTGTATTTCACAGTGGGGACACGATTTTAGGCCCGACTATGCCCAACTAGGGCAGCTCAAAAACTACTTTCCACGTACACCTTTTATCGCACTGACAGCGACAGCGGATAACGCGACTCAACAAGATATTAGTCGTCTGCTTAACCTAAACAATCCACACCATTATGTCGGCAGTTTTGATCGGCCAAATATTCGCTATATTCAACAAGAAAAATTTCGGCCACTCAATCAGCTTGAAGCCATAGTTAAAGAAAAATCACAGCAAGCCGGGATAGTGTATTGCACTTCACGTAAGCGCGTTGAAGAAGTAGCTGAATATCTACAAAGGCACAATTATGCAGCTGCGGCCTATCATGCGGGTTTAACCTTTGAGCAAAGAGAAACAGCGCAGACAGCTTGGTTAAAAGATGATATTCAAATTATGGTTGCGACCGTTGCTTTTGGTATGGGTATCAATAAACCTGATGTACGTTTTGTTGTCCACTATGACATTCCGCGCTCAATTGAAAGTTTTTATCAAGAAACAGGTCGCGCCGGTCGAGATGGCTTAGACAGCGAAGCCATCTTATTATACGAATATGCCGATGCTGACCGCGTACGTTGGTTAATCGAACAAAATGAAAACCTCGAACGCGCTCAGATAGAAAATCATAAATTCGATTCTATGCTGTCATTAGCACATAGTGAAACCTGTCGTCGTTTAGTCCTGCTCAATTATTTTGGCGAAAACCGCAACAGCGCTTGTGGTAACTGCGACATATGTATCGACCCACCGAAAAAATACGATGGTTTAGTTGATGCACAAAAGGTTTTATCCTGCATTTACCGTATAGGCCAAAATGCCGGTTTTAATTATGTGATAGATGTTTTGCGTGGTGCCAATACACAAAGAGTGCGTGAACTTGAACATAATAAATTATCCGTTTATGGCATAGGTAAAAGTAAAAGCCATGAGTATTGGATAAGTGTTGCGCGTCAGCTGGTGCACTTGGGATTATTACGCATAGATATTACAGATAATGCCCACCTTAAGCTCACCGAACTTGCGCGGCCATATTTACGTGGTGACGTGACTTTGCAACTAGCTGAACCAAGAATTAACCAAAGCAAAGAAATAGCTAAAGAACAAAAAGGCAAAGTTAAACCTAACCATGATAAACGTTTATTTGAACGCTTACGCCAGCTTAGAAAACAAATTGCCGACCAACAAGATGTGCCGCCTTATATTATATTTAATGATGCGACTTTAGTGGATATGTGTATTGTGCAACCTACATCTGAACAACAAATGTTATTGGTTAGTGGGGTTGGTAAACGCAAATTAGAAAAGTATGGTCATGCATTTTTGGCTGAGGTAAATAACTACCTCAACCGCTTTGATTAATTAGACCTTAAAGGTTTGTGCCATGCTATGAATATATTCAGTGGTGTCGGATAACTGAACTGCGTCATCATCAAGTTTGCTTACTAAAGTTAAACTTTCCGAAGACAAACCATCTACCGCTTGAATATTTACATTAATTTGTTCACATGCAGCGCCTTGTTGGGTTGCTGCAGTTGCAATTTGAATCGACAAGGTAGAAATTTCATCAATCATTTTTGTGATATGGTCGACTAGCTCACTGGCTTCAGCCGCCTTGCCATTACAATTGATCGCTTGCTGTTCACTCTTATGCATAGTTGCTAACCAGCTTTCTATCGTCTGATACATAGATTGAATGCTAGATTGTATGGTACTTGCTGAATGTTGTGTGCGACTAGATAAAGCCCTAACCTCATCCGCAACCACAGCAAAACCACGACCATGCTCACCCGCTCGAGCTGATTCAATTGCAGCATTTAAAGCTAACAAGTTGGTTTGTTCCGCAATGCTACTGATTTCATCCATTACTTGCTGAACTTTTTCCGCTTGCTCTTTAAGCGTATCCGCTGATTCCGCCGCAGTGTGTACCATGTCAGACAACTGCTGCATTTCTTTTGCGTTGTCCATTAATATTTGGTCGGCATTGGCACAATCTCGTTGAATATCACCGACTGTGCTTGCAGTTGAAGTTGTGTTATTCGCTATCTCTTGAGCGCTCGCAGAAAGCTCATTCATAGCAGCGGCGACCTGAGACAATTGGAAGTTTTGCTCTTGAGTATTTGAGTTAGCTTGCTCAATTAAATTTTTAAGATCGTTTACTACGTTATCTAATGTAAAAGTTAAATCATTAAATCGTCCAATCACTGTATTGTTGCGTGATTTTTCAAAAGCAATAATATGTTCGAGTAATCCTGCATCTGAGTGACCGTATAAAATTCCACGAGTAACGTCATCTCGACTAGCCTTAAGTTGATGTAACTTGTTCGGTAATACCAATAACTCTTGGTAAAAAATACCGAGCAATAAAATTAATAAACCACCAGTTAATAGTGCAGCAGTTAACGAAGTAAAACTTGCAAGTAATCCTAAAAATAGCACTGTGGTTAACGTAGCAGCGATTAATTTATGATTAAAGTTAACCGCGAATTTACTACCAGCACCACGCTGTAATGATTGATAAAATGCCTGCGCTTTTTGTCTATGTACTGGCTCTGCTCTTTTTCTGACAGATTGATAGCCGGTAACTTTCCCACCTTGCTGAATTGGTGTTACAAAAGCATCTACCCAATAATAGCTACCATCTTTACAGCGATTTTTAACTATACCTCGCCATGATCGCCCGGCTTGAAGTTTCTGCCACATATCGGCGAACGCTTGTTTTGGCATGTCCGGATGGCGGACTAAATTATGGTTTTTACCTATCAGTTCTTCTTTCGTAAATCCACTGACACGAATAAAAGCTTCATTCGCGTAGGTAATAACACCTCTTAAGTCTGTGGTAGATACTAGCTCTTCATTGGCCTGCACGAGTACTTCTTTGTCAATCGTGTGCTGATTTCTTCTCATTGTTAAATCCAGTCATGTGTCTAATGTACAACTCTAAGCATCGACATTCTTTGACTAGATAAAGCTAAATAGCCAAGAGTTTAAATTGCATTAGAGAAGCCTTTAACATGACTTAATTTATTATAACTGTCAAATACCTGTGCAATATTGCGAATGAAAATTTGCCCTATTTGAGAGACCTGAATTTTATCCGCTTCAATTTTCACCAAACCTTGCCGTTCAAATACTTTTAATTGCACCCACTCTTCTACATAATCGCTTAATGGTATTTGTTGAATTGGCAGAGTTAAATGACACAACAAGTGATGAATTAAAGACTCTCTTTGTTTGTCGTCGTTGCTTCGGAACAATGCTTTAACAAAGGCTGTTTGCTTCTGGTCAATCGCTTGATAATAAGATTTAAGATGTTTGTCGTTTTGCAACATAGCAACCGAATAATCAGATATTGCGGATACCCCAAAACCTAACATAACTTGAGTGTCACTATCCGCATAACCTTGAAAGTTTCGAATTAGTGTTTCGTTTTGTTGCGCCAGATAAAGATTGTCATCTGCTTTGACGAAGTGATCTAAACCTACTTGACGATAACCATTCATCTCTAAATAGTTAATTGCATCTATTAATATTGCCACCTTTAATTGTGCATTTGGCAAATCAGCTTGTTTAATTTTTGCTTGCGATGGAAACATGCTCGGCATATGTGCATAGTTAAACATAGCAATACGGTCTGGATTTAAGCTCACTACGTTTTCTAGCGTTTGCATAAAAGTTTGTTGGTTTTGATGTGGTAAACCATAAACCAAATCAAAGTTAATACTAAAGTTAGTTGTCGCTGCTTGTCGCTGGCGAATGGCTAATATTAGCGACTCAATTGATTGGTAAGATTGCTGACGATTTATCGCAATTTGTGTTTTGTCATTAAAGTCTTGAATGCCCAAACTAAAGCGGTTAAATCCTATATCAATAATGTTGTTGATACGCGTTGAATCAACCGTACGCGGGTCTAATTCTATTGCCCACTCACATTTATCACTGATATTAAAATTCGCCTTTAAAGCGTTTGCTAAGCTTTGTAATTGTTCATCTGATAAAAATGTTGGAGTGCCACCACCTAAATGTATGTCAGTTACTTGTACCTCTGCTGGCAAACTCGGAGCACGCTGCTCAATTTCTTTAATTAAGTAATTTAAATAGGTTTGACCTTTTTCTTTATTCTGCGTGATAAATTTGTGGCAACCACAGTAGTAGCATAGTTGTTGGCAGAATGGGATATGTAAGTACAAGCTTACTGTCTTTAAGTTACCGTCTAACTCCGCATACAATTCACTTTCTTCGATTTGTTCTTCGCTACCCTCTAACGGGATAAATTGTTTAGCGGTAGGGTAAGAAGTATATCGTGGGCATGGTTTATTAAAAGTCTCTACTAGCGACATTATTTTTTGTTTTTGCTGTACAGATATTTTTGTTTGCCAATTATCGACGTTTTCCACAAGCCCACCAGTTAGTTACAATTATTCAGCTTTATTATTGGTTATTTGTGGTTGGTAGGTGGTGATCTAGATCAAGTTACGGACAACAAATATTCCATATATCTTAATCCTCTCAGCCTCTAAACTAGCAGCAATTAGATACGATAGCACCTTTCACTTACCTACCAAAAAACTAACAGCGCTGATAAAATAATCCCCGCATTCAGTCAGGAATTGCGATTAATACACAGACTCGCTGTAAACCCATCCATGGGAGCTCGAGACAAATCATCCACGATTTGTACGGTCTGCTTTATTAATCCCAATCCCTTCCTTCAACCCAAATGTCGCTTCAACAATCGTCACCGCAATGCTTTAGTCCTCCTGGCTACCAAACTGGCAACAACCTTTCTAAACGCAACACTAGTGTCAAAAAGGTGGAAGGGGGGTTGGTCGAAAAATCTCTTTTTCAGGAATTAAAAAGCGAAGCTTACATGGATGTATTCATCGCGTTTTTTCGAGTAATACCCCATGCACCTAGCTCTTCCCTGCCATCAAACTAGCAACGACCTTGCTAACAGCAACACTAGTGTCAAAAAGGTGGATGGGGGTGTTGTTTGCAAAACTTCAATCGGTAGGGATACCGTTTGCGAGCGGGCCATGGATGGCCTTGCAGCGTTTTTGCAAACAATTCCCCATTTACCTTGCCCTTCCCTGCCAAAAAACTAACAGCGCTGATGAAACAATCCCCACATTCAGTCAGGAATTGCGATTAATACACAGACTCGCTGTAAACCCATCCATGGGAGCTCGAGACAAATCATCCACGATTTGTACGGTCTGCTTTATTAATCCCAATCCCTTCCTTCAACTTATGTGTTGCTTCAACAATTGTCATCGCAATATTAGAGATAGAAAGGTGGATGGGTGTGTTGATCGAAAAATCTCTTTTTCAGGGATGAAAAAGCGAAGCGTACATGGATGTATTCACAGCGTTTTTTCGAACAATACCCCATTTACCTTGCTCTTCCCTGCCACTAAACAAGCAACAACCTTGCTAACAGCAACACTGGTGTCAAAAAGGTGGATGGGTGTGTTGTTTGCAAAACTTCAATCGGTAGGGATACCGTTTGCGAGCGGGCCATGGATGGCCTTGCAGCGGTTTTGCAAACAATTCCCCATGCACCTTGTCCTTCCCTGCCAGCAAACTAGCAGCGACTTGTCTCACATCTACAACAGAGCCAAATTATGATTTGAGGGTAAAACTTCAACCAGTAGGATATGTTTTATATAGAAGTTAGTAAGCACCTACAAAAAAGCCCAACCATATAGGTTGGGCTTTCAATCAAACAAAAAACTTAGCTGAAACTACACATCTAAGTTCGCTACATTCAACGCATTGCGTTCAATGAAATCACGACGAGGTTCAACTTGATCACCCATCAAAGTAGAGAACAATTGATCAGCACCAATCGCATCTTCAATTGTCACTTTAAGCATACGGCGACTATTTGGGTCCATAGTGGTTTCCCAAAGTTGATCTGCATTCATCTCACCCAAACCTTTATAACGTTGGATGTATAAACCTTTTTTCGATTCTTTAATTAACCAATCTAAACCTTGCTCAAAAGACTGAATCGGGAAAATACGCTCACCACGTTTGATGTAAGCACCCTCTTCAACTAAACCAGCAATAGTATTACCCGTTTTAGCAATGTTTTGATAATCAGCAGAGCTAACAAAATCAGCATCTACCTTATACACATAATCAACACCATGTGTACGTACATTAAAGCGTGGGATGTAAGAGTGAATCTCTTGGTCGAAATCTACATGATGTTCAAAGATAGAACTACCATCTTTTTTCGCTTCAAGTTGAGAAGCTAAACCAGCAGCCCACTGTTCAACAAACTCTTTATCTTTTAATTTGTCAGCAGTTAATGCTTCAACATACTTAAGTTCATTAACTAATGCTGGATTAACTGTACGCGATAAACGCTCAATGATGTGTTCACAACGTTGGAAATCTTTAACGATTTGCTCTAACGCACTACCACTAATTGCAGGTGCATCTTCATTCACATGCAATTCTGCGCCGTCTAATGCAAGGTTAGTTAAATAACCTTCAAACGCAGCTTCATCTTTGATGTATTGCTCTTGTTTACCTTTTTTAACTTTAAACAAAGGTGGTTGAGCGATGAATACATGGCCACGTTCAATAATTTCCGGCATTTGACGGTAAAAGAAGGTTAATAATAAAGTACGAATATGCGATCCATCAACGTCAGCATCCGTCATTAAGATAATTGAATGATATCTTAATTTATCCGGATTATATTCATCGCGGCCGATGCCACAACCTAATGCAGTAATCAAAGTACCAACTTCAGCTGAACTAAGCATTTTGTCAAAACGTGCTTTTTCAACATTTAGAATTTTACCTTTTAATGGCAAAATTGCTTGGTTCTTACGATTACGACCCTGCTTAGCTGATCCGCCCGCAGAGTCACCCTCCACTATGTATAGTTCAGAAAGCGCAGGGTCTCGCTCTTGGCAATCAGCTAATTTACCTGGTAAACCAGCGATATCTAACACACCTTTACGACGGGTAATTTCACGTGCTTTACGTGCAGCTTCACGTGCACGTGCTGCATCCATAATCTTAGTAACGATAGATTTAACTTCTGTTGGGTTTTCCAATAAGAAATCATTCAGCTTTTCAGCCATAGTTTGTTCTACAGCACCCTTAACTTCAGACGATACTAACTTGTCTTTTGTTTGTGATGAGAATTTAGGATCTGGTACTTTAACTGAAACAACAGCGGTTAAACCTTCACGCGCATCGTCACCTGTAGTAGCAACTTTAGCTTTTTTCGACATACCTTCTTTTTCCATAAAGGTATTTAATGTACGAGTTAACGCAGCACGGAAACCAGCTAAGTGGGTACCACCATCACGTTGTGGAATATTATTGGTAAAACAGAATACATTTTCTTGTTGATAAGAATCGTTCCACTGTGCAGCGACTTCAACAGTAATGCCATCTTCACGTTCAGCAACAAAATGGAATACGTGACTGTGAATTGGTGTTTTGTTGCGATTTAAATATTCAACAAAAGCTTGAATACCACCTTCATACATAAAGTGGTCGTTTTTACCGTCACGTTCATCTTTTAGTTTAATTGAAACACCTGAGTTTAAGAAACTTAATTCACGTAAACGTTTAGCTAAAATATCATAGTGAAACAAAGTATCACTGAAGATAGTTGGTGATGGCCAGAAACGAATTTCTGTACCTGTACCTTCAGTTTCACCAATCACTTCAATTGGTTTAACCGGATCACCTAATTTATATTTTTGTTGGTGAACTTTACCTTCACGACGAATGGTAAGTTGTAAATCATCAGAAAGTGCATTAACTACCGATACACCAACACCATGTAAACCACCAGAAACTTTATATGAGTTATCGTCGAATTTACCGCCGGCGTGCAATACAGTCATGATTACCTGAGCAGCAGAAACGCCCTCTTCAGGGTGCATAGCAACCGGAATACCACGACCATCGTCGCGAACAGATACAGAACCATCAGAATGTATGGTTACAATAATGTCTTTACAGTGACCAGCTAACGCTTCGTCTATACTGTTATCGACAACCTCAAATACCATGTGGTGCAGGCCGGTACCGTCGTCGGTATCACCAATATACATGCCGGGTCTTTTTCTTACCGCGTCTAGTCCTTTTAAGACTTTTATCGACGATGAATCATATTCTGACATTTTCTGACCTTATTAATTTATCAATTTGCCATGTTTCACGTGAAACACTGCATGTTCATACTCTATAACTTGTTGAATAAGTGCTAAGTCTTTTTCAATACAAGTAAAAAACATTTGGTTTTGATTATTCTTGTTAGTGCTAAACGCAGCTTTGATAGAAGTTAAATCTAATTCAGCCGCAATATCATCAACTATCCAAATACAGTTTTTGTCGGTTTGTTTTTTTATAACTTCTTCCGCAGCAAACATCAACGCCAATACATAACGCTTACATTCACCACGCGACAAAATATTTCTAATGGGTTGTTCTTTATATTTAAGAATCAACTCATCTCTATGCACACCTACCCCAGTGGTTTTACGCTTAAGATCGGTTTGCAAATTTTTCGTGAGTAACTCGGCTAAATCAAATTGTTGATTCCAGCCGGGTTTATATTCTAATTGAATACACTGCTGACTATCGCCATCAGCAAAGTTCTCTTTGGTTAATAAAGATTGATACTGGCAGATTTCTTTATTTAACCAATCCACTGCTTGCTGACGTAATTGTTGGATCTGTTTATTCAGTTGAATAAAACTATTATCCCACGAACGAATTTGTTCAACCAAACTACGACGTAAAGCCGAGTTTCTTTGTTCTAATACTCGAGCATAGTCACGATAAATCGATGAAACATTTTGCTGATGTTTCACGTGAAACACCAACCAATCTAAAAATTTTCTGCGTATACTTGGGCTGCCATCAACCAAATCAAAACTATCACAAGTAAAAGCGACAATTGGAAATTGACTAGATAGCTCACTTAACCTAGCGGCTTTTTTCCCTTGAATGCGAACTTCACTGTCACCACTTTGATTTTTACTTAAACCAAACTTTATATTTTGTTCGTAGTCATCCGCTTGTTGCTTCTCAGTAAAACAGTCGGCGAATACGGTTAAGTTTGTTTGATTAAACTGGATAAGTTCTGGCGTTTTAGATTTTCGAAAAGAGCGGCCGAAGCCTAACAAGTGAATGGCTTCCAAAATTGACGATTTACCACTGCCGTTTTCACCGACAATGATATTACAGTGGGCGTGCGGTAACATTTCTATCTGCGAAATATTACGCACGTTATGAATCGCCAACTTTGAAATATGCATAAAAAGGAAGTTGAATTACAACCTCATTGGCATAACAACATAAATAGCAGCATCATCTTGATTATCTTCAATCAAGGCACTGCTATTTGCATCACCTAAAGTGATCTTAACTTCGTCTGACTCTAAAGAATTTAATACATCAATAATGTAAGCAACGTTAAAACCAATTTCTAACTCACTACCTTGGTAATTTACTTCAACCACCTCTTCAGCAACTTCTTGTTCTGGGTTGGTTGCGGTAATGGTTAATTCACCACTGGCTAAGTTCAAGCGCACACCACGGAATTTTTCGTTAGATAAAATAGCCGCACGCGCAAAAGCTTGTTTGATATAACCTTTATCAGCAATAATTTCCTTATCACCACCTTTAGGTAAGACACGGCGATAATCAGGGAAACGGCCATCAACTAATTTACTGGTAAAAGTAAAAGATCCACTACTTAAACGGATATGGTTGCTACCAATTGAGATATATACATTATCGTCTGAATCTTCAATTAAACGACTGATCTCAGTAACACCTTTACGTGGAATAATGACTTGGCTTTCGTCTAACGATTCGTTTTCTAAATCTAAACGCATTAATGCCAAACGGTGACCATCAGTGGTTACACAACGAATTTGATTGCCCGAGGTTTCTAACGACATACCATTGAGGTAATAACGCACATCTTGGTTAGCCATAGAAAATGCGGTGCGATCTATCATAGTTTTTAGATCTTTTTGTTTAACCGCAAAGTTAATTTCGCTCGCCCACTCTTCTAAGTTAGGGAAATCTTTCGCTGGCAGCGTTGATAGTGAATACTTACTTCTACCCGACTTAATTTGCAACTTAGTATCAGTTAATGAAAATTCAATTAGCGCCGAATCACTCAACCCTTTACAGATATCAAATAACTTTTTCGCTGGTACGGTAATTTGTCCATCATCCGATGCTTGCACTAACTCAACCGATGCAACCAATTCAACTTCTAAATCTGTACCTGTAATCGACAATACCCCATCGTTTATATCTAACAATACATTCGACAAAATAGGTAAGGTATGGCGGCGTTCCACTGTACCAGTTGCAAGTTGCAATGGCTTAAGTATATCTTCTCGACTAACTGAAAATTTCATATTTTTATTATCCAATCTTTACGAAGAAAGTGTGCGAACTAAGTTTGAAAAATCTTCTTTAATATCGTGATTTTTTTCTCTTAATTCAACGACTTTTCTGCAAGCATGCAATACGGTTGTATGATCACGCCCACCAAAAGCCGCTCCAATTTCAGGCAAACTATGGTTTGTTAATTCCTTTGATAGTGCCATGGCTATTTGTCGTGGACGCGCAACACTGCGACTACGACTTTTAGACGACATATCTGCCAACTTGATTTTATAATATTCAGCGACAGTTTTTTGTATGTTATCTATTGTAACGAGTTTTTCTTGTAATGCGAGCATATCGCGCAGCGCATCTTTAGCAAAGTCTATTGTAACCGCTTTGCCAGTAAAATTGGCATTGGCAATTACGCGGTTTAATGCTCCTTCTAAATCACGTACATTTGAACGCAAACGTTTCGCAATAAAAAACGCCACTTCGTGTGGAAGATCAAAATTAGACTCTTGTGCTTTTTTCATCAAAATAGCCACACGTGTTTCTAACTCTGGTGGCTCAATAATTATGGTTAAACCCCAACCAAAACGAGATTTTAACCTTTCTTCTACCCCGTCTATTTCTTTAGGGTATCTATCACTGGTTAAAATAACTTGGTGATTGCCTTCTAACAATGCATTAAAAGTGTGGAAAAACTCTTCTTGCGAACGTTCTTTACCAGCAAAAAATTGAATATCATCAATTAATAGTGCATCAACTGAACGATAATGGCGTTTCCAATCTTCAATTGAATTGGTTTGAATGGCTTTAACCATGTCTTGCACGAAACGCTCTGAATGCATATACACAATTTTTGCATCCGGATTGCGCTGGCGAATTTCATTGCCAACCGCGTGCATTAAGTGAGTTTTACCTAAACCTGTACTGCCATATAAAAACAGTGGGTTAAATGCTGTACCTGGATTATCTGCAACTTGTGTTGCCGCAGCTCGCGCCAATTGGTTAGATTTACCTTCAACAAAATTATCAAAAGTATAATTTTCACGCAGGTTAGAACGCAAACCGCTTGGTGGTGTTTGACCTATTTGTGCTGGGTTAGCCATTTGTGGATTAAAACCATTTGTCACAGGTGCATGAGTATGCCCACCCTGTGTAGGTGCTGGTTTATTGCCTAATTCGAGTTTTGGATTAGCAATAGGCGCAGCAGGTTTTGAACCCACTTCCATTTTAAGGTTAGGACTTTTATCCCCTGCTAGTTCCTTCAGCAATTCGGTAATACGGTCAACATACTTATCACGCACCCAATCTAAAACGAATTTGTTTGGTGCGTAAAGAATCAAATCTTGGTTTAAAGCTTGGACCTGTAATGGACGAACCCACATATTATATTGTTGTGAGGGCAATTCGCGCTGTAAATTATCTAAACACGCCTGCCATAGCGATTCGCTCAAGGAACTTCTCCACTTATTTATTGGACGGTGGATCTCATCAAATTTTATCCACAAGTTCAATATTGACAAATTATAAAAGGCTATTTAACCGAAAAATAACGTATATCCACATGATTTATTTAGTTTTATTTTTTAATTCTTTTTTGTTCTATACCAACTAAATTTCAATAACAAATTGTTTATAAAAACAACAAATGTGGATAAAATCAGCAAATTAAAAAAGTTATCCAAAAAGCGCATTGATGATAGAGATCATACTTGTCTCAAACGAATAATTTTGCTATAGTTCGCGCCCCTTATAAGGCCGTGCCGGCAGGCACAATTTTAGATTAATCGGAATTATTGCAATGAAACGTACATTTCAACCTAGCAATTTAAAGCGTAAGCGTAGTCACGGTTTCCGTGCTCGTATGGCTACAAAAAGCGGTCGTCAAGTTTTAGCTCGTCGCCGTGCTAAAGGACGTAAAGTTTTAAGCGCGTAATATTACGTGAAAACTTTTCCGTTCAAGCGGGAGTCGAGACTCCTCACTCCCGCCGACTTTCAAAGCGTTTTCGACGCCCGTCCTAAAAAATTTTCTTGTCGTTATTACACTATTCTTGCTGCAAAAAACTCATTCGCAAATGCACGCATCGGTTTTACCATCTCAAAAAAGAAAGCAAAATTTGCAACTGAGCGCAATCAAGTCAAACGTGTTGTACGCGAATATTTTAGGTTAAATCAACACAACCTAAATAATGTCGATTTGGTTTTTATTGGTAAACAAGGTATTGCCAATGCAACCAATGCAGAATTACGCCACGAGCTAAACTACACATGGAAAAAAATCCAACGTCAGTTCAAAAATTAGCTCGTAAATTATGTTATGGCCTAGTTAGGTTATACCAATTGACCTTGAGTCCGTTACTTGGACCTAGGTGTCGTTTCCATCCAACTTGCTCAAATTATGCAATTTTAGCAATTAATCGCCACGGAGTGCGTATTGGAGGTTGGTTAACGGTCAAACGCGTTATAAAATGTCATCCGTTTTCGTCTGGCGGGTATGATCCTGTCCCTAAATCAAAAAACAAAGAGAAATAGAGTTCTATGGAATCGCAAAGAAGTTTTCTATTGATAGGTTTAGCTTTGGTTACCTTTTTATTATGGAACCAATGGCAAATAGACCACGCACCTCAACCTGTGGCACCTATCACAGCAGAGAGCACAACCACAGCAGTTGCACAAAAGCCTGCACAAATTTCTGCTGATGTACCAGTTGCAGAACAAAGTGTGCTTGAGTCAGTCGCTACAGGTAGCAGCTTTATTACAGTAACAACTGATACTGTTAAAGTGAAAATTGACTTGTTAGGTGGTGATATTGTTCAGCTAGACTTACTTAAGTTTGCTAAAGAAAAAGATGGTTCTGAAGCTTTCTCTTTGTTAGTTGAACAAGGCGCTGATTTATACCATGCACAATCTGGCTTAACTGGTGCACATGGCCCTGATGCTAGCCCTAAAGGTCGCCCTTTATATGTTGCAGCACAAACTGACTATCAAATGTCGGGTGATACTTTAGAAGTGCCAATCAGTTTTAAAAGCAGCCAAGGTTTAACAGTTAAAAAAGTATTTGTATTCCGCAAAGGTGAACACGATATTCAAATTCGTTTTGACGTAACTAATACATCTGATGCTGTGAAAAACGTGCAATTGTTTGCGCAGTTAAAACAAAATGCTGCACAAGCACAAAGCTCAATGATGATGCCAACTTACCATGGCGCGGCATATTCAACTCAGAACGAAACTTACGAAAAAATCGACTTTGACGACATTGTTGATTCTAAATTGCAAGTTGCTTCAACTGGTGGTTGGATTTCAATGATTGAACATTATTTCGTAACAGCATTTATTCCAAGCGCTGACGAAAATATTGAGATTTCAACCAAAGCATTAAGCGGTGGCAAAGTATTAATTCGTTACAAAGGTGAAGCGGTACAAGTAGCGCCAGGTCAACAAGCAAGCTTAGTGACAACTTTATACGCAGGTCCTAAAGATCAAGATAAATTAGCCGAGCTAGCGGATAACTTAGACCTAACAGTTGACTATGGTATGTTGTGGTTTTTATCACAACCATTATTCCACTTATTACAATTTTTACACGGCTTAGTTGCTAACTGGGGTGTTGCTATTATTCTTATCACTATTATTGTGAAAGGTTTAATGTACGGCTTAACCAAAAAACAATACACCTCAATGGCAAAATTACGCCAGTTACAACCTAAGTTAACTGAGCTTAAAAACCGTTATGGCGAAGACAGACAAAAGTTCTCACAAGCTATGATGGAGTTATACCGCAAAGAAAAAGTTAACCCTATGGGTGGCTGTTTGCCAATTCTTTTACAGATGCCTATTTTCTTAGCTTTATACTGGGTATTTGTTGAAAGTGTTGAATTGCGCCATGCTGAATTTGCATTATGGATCCACGACTTATCACAACAAGATCCATTCTACGTATTACCTATCTTGATGGGTGCGAGTATGTTTGTAATGCAAAAATTACAACCTACACCTATGCAAGATCCAGTACAGCAAAAAATCTTCCAGTATATGCCTGTTGCCTTTACCTTCTTCTTTTTATGGTTCCCGGCGGGTCTAGTTTTATACTGGTTAGTCAGCAACATTATTTCAATTGTACAAATGTTGATGATTAATAAAGCGATGGAGAAAAAGGGTTTAAAATAACCACTTCGCTTTAAATAAATAGCTTTAAAAACGGGCGTTAATGCCCGTTTTTGTTATCTGTAAATCAGTAATTTCTAGGACAACAAACACTCAATGGCAAAAAAGCAGTAGAGTAATCCTAAATGCTGATTAAGTTATATTGCACAAAACGTCAAAACAACTAAAGCAGATAGCGTTATAATTAGGAGCAAAACTTCAAACGTCTGGGATGACGTTTGCGAGCGTACATGGAAGTATACACAGCGATTTTGCGATAATTAAAATGCTAGCTGCTTGCTATGCTCACAGACGCACTCTGAACAACGAAGGTTTAATATGCTAAATCAAGATACAATTGCTGCAATTGCTACCGCGCCTGGTCGTGGTGGTGTAGGTATAATTAGAATATCCGGCAGTTTAGCCACAACAGTTGCCGAGCAATTAGTCAAAAAACAACTTAAACCTCGCCAAGCTGAGTATTTAAAATTTTACGATCTCAACGGCCAAGTAATAGACCAAGGCATAGCTCTATTTTTTAAAGGGCCAAATTCATTTACCGGTGAAGACGTACTCGAACTACAAGGCCACGGCGGCCCAGTAATCCTCGATTTACTACTCCAACAAGTAGTCGCGATAAAAGGTGTGCGTTTAGCCAACCCAGGTGAATTCTCAGAGCGCGCATTTTTAAACGACAAACTAGATTTAGCTCAAGCCGAAGCGATAGCGGATTTAATTGAATCATCTTCAGAGCAAGCTGCGCGCTGTGCATTACAAACCTTACAAGGTGAGTTTTCCAAACACATCCATGCCTTGTCAGAAGAAATAATCCACTTGCGCATTTATGTAGAAGCCGCAATAGATTTTCCAGAAGAAGAAGTAGACTTTTTATCCGATGGCAAAATAGAAAGTGATTTACTCAAGATTATCGACTCAACCAGCAATGTACTTGCGCAAGCACGCCAAGGCGCGCTGCTTAAAGATGGTATGCGCGTGGTGATAGCAGGTAAACCTAATGCAGGTAAATCAAGCTTATTAAACGCGTTAGCCGGTAAAGAAACCGCGATTGTTACCAACATAGCTGGTACAACCCGTGACGTGTTACGTGAACATATCCACATTGACGGCATGCCGCTGCATATTATCGACACAGCAGGTTTGCGTGAAAGCCCAGATGAAGTAGAACAAATAGGTATAGAGCGCGCGTGGCAAGAAATAGAACAAGCAGATCGCATTTTATTAATGGTCGACAGCACTGAAAGCAAACACGCTGTTGAACAAGACTGGCCAGAGTTTTTTACGCGCTTGGGCGACAAAGCCGTAGGGGTAACTGTTATCCGCAACAAAGCCGACCAAAGTGGTGAAACACTTGGTTTTGCAGATGCGACCCCCTACCCGATTATTCGCTTATCGGCAAAAACCGGCGAAGGTATGCAGCACTTAACCGAACATTTGAAAAAAATAATGGGTTATCAAGCTTCAACCGAAGGGCAATTTTTAGCCCGCCGCCGCCATATAGATGCAATAAACCGAGCAATGGAACATTTAGAAAACGGTAAATACCAACTGCAAGAAATGCACGCAGGTGAATTACTTGCTGAAGAACTGCGTTTAGCTCAACAGTTTTTAAATGAAATAACCGGCGAATTTAGCAGCGATGATTTATTAGGGCGGATCTTTAGTAGTTTTTGTATTGGGAAGTAGAATTCCACTCGCAACTTTTGGCTGTTCTGAAGCTCTATGTTATTCAAGCTCACAAATAACATTATGGACAGCCAATGAAATACCTATCAATTTTACTACTGCTAGCAACCACAGCCTGTACCAGTATTCCACTTAAAACCTTATACAAACTTAGAAATGCAAGCCCTTTGCAAGCGCCTGCTGAGCATATTCGAGTAGCTATTCGTAGCGATAAAAACCTACAAATAAAACAAGGTAATGTGCAGCTAGAGCTGGGTTACCAAACAGCGGATAACCAGTTAGATATTCACGATATCTATTTTGTTGAGGTGCAAGAATATTCACAAAAGCACAATCAACTACCGACAGCTTTGCTGAATAACCTAGAAGATAATCAACAAGTGATTATTTTAAAACTAACAGCGGCAGACGCAGCACAATTTAAACAACGCCAGCAACTCATTAGCCAATACGAACAAACAGGTCAAAGAGGTCGAGGTTGGTTGATAGCCAGTGTTAATGGTGGTTGTTATAAAAACGCGAAACAACCCACAAGTCTACCGACAGACATTTTTATTCAGTTTGAGCCACAAGACGGTTATTTATTATTTGTTGAAGACTTAGATATTTTATCGCATGAGCAAATGGCCAATACCCATATAGGTAAGTGCAACTGATATGCACAGGTTAGATAACCCGCTGTCTGATAACAAGTTTAATGTTAACGCTAAGGCAACAGTGTTATACATACAAGCTATATTGTTTAGCTGCCTATACTTATTAAACTGGTGGTATCAACAGCTTTTTAGCAGCGAACAATCAATATGCATAAAACCGCCAGTTTATTTTTATCTCATGGTGCGCCAAATCGAATACTAAAGGCGCATCCCGCCAATGATTTTTTGCAAAATTTAGCCACAACAGATTTGTTTACCCAAGCAAAAGCGATTGTGATTATGTCGCCACATTGGATAACTAAACAACTCAGCATTAGCGCAACGGGCACTTTATCCAGCATAAATGACTTTGGCGGTTTTGAACCTGAGTTATACCAACAACAGTACCAAACAGAACAACCGCAGTGGCTAACTGATGCTGTGAGTGATGTTTTATCCAAGAATAAAATTGATTTTTCGGTTGTTAAACAAGGATTAGATCATGGTGCTTGGACTGTATTAAAACTAATAAATCCGAACGGTCGGCTGCCTGTATTAGCTATGAGTTTACCTGTATTAACTGGCTTTAATTCAGGTAAAGATATGTCTGCGTATATACAGTTGGGTGAAAAACTTTCAGCTTTAACTGAGCAAGGTATTATTTTTATTGGCTCAGGTAGTGCAACCCACAATTTATCTAGGCTGAGTTTAAATGGCAAAACAGCAAGTTGGGCAGTCGAATTTAGCCAATGGCTGCAACAGCAAGTTGCTGAAACTAACTTAACAGCATTAGCAAATGCCTATAGGTTAAACTCACATATGCTGATGGCGCATCCGCGGCCTGATCATTATTTACCTTTATTGGTAGCGGCTGGCATTCAAACTTCAAATAAAAATATGCAATCCAAGTTACTGCATGACAGTTATGAATATGCCAACTTAAACAACAGCAGTTTTATGTTTAGTTAATAATGTAAGACTAATCTAAATTCTGAATAATCAATAAAATTAGAGTGTTACTCTAATAGGCAACGGAAATATGTAGGAATAAAGCAAAAAAATCTCAAAACGATATATATCGTTTTGAGATTTTTATAATTTTAATCAGGATGAATTGTTAAACTCGATGCCTTTGGCAGCGTAGCACTAGTCACCTTGCTTAATAGAAAACCTTCGACCAGCAGGGCTACGTTTGCCATTGTTATTATTGTCAGCTCGCGAAGGTGTTTGTGGTTTATCCGTCAACGAATTAGCATAAGGGTCTACATTATTTGATTTATCATCAGTCTGTTTTACCCGTCTGCGACCAACAAAACTGTCTGCATTGTTGTTTGCGCGAGTTGAGTTATTCGCTCGTTTCTGACCTGACGGCTTAGCGGATGATTTATCCGAAGTTTTATTTTTTTGTTCAGCTTTGCCACGTCGAGCATTATCAGTTTTAGGTTTTGCTTTGCGACGATTTTCACCCGAGTTCGTTCTGCTCTGCCCTTGCTCAGCTTCATTTTGCGCTTTGGCTTTTTTCGGCTTCTTAGGTTTTTTTGCTTTTAATGGTTTTGGATCTTCCGGTGTTTCTGGCAATGAATTTTGCGCCGGTAATTTTGGATGTTCAAAACGCTTAATCTTTTTGCCAATTAGTCTTTCAATTGCAATAAGTTGATCAATTTCATCCGCACAGACTAATGACACAGCATGGCCAGTAGCACCAGCTCGACCTGTGCGGCCAATTCTATGCACATAATCTTCAGCAACATGCGGCAAATCGAAATTCACAACTTGTGGTAATTGATGAATATCTAAACCACGTGCAGCAATATCGGTCGCAACTAAAATACGTATTTCACCTGCTTTAAAACCAGCCAATGCTTTAGTTCGTTGCCCTTGGCTTTTATCCCCATGAATAGCCGCTGCATTAATCATTTCTTGGGTTAATTTACGCGCAACCCGATTTGCCCCATGTTTAGTGCGAGTAAACACAATTGCCTGAGTCCACTTTTGTTGTTCAATTAATTTAATTAACAAGGCATTTTTATTGTTTTTATCCACCGAATAGAGTGACTGCTCAACCAAATGCGTGGTGCTATTTTCTGTGTTTACCGAAACTTCAGTCGCAGGACCAATCACTTGTTTAGCAAGCTGGCGAATATCGGCCGAAAAAGTCGCTGAGAATAATAAGTTTTGTCTTTGTGATGGCAAAAGTTTTACGATTTTTTCGATATCTCGCACAAAGCCCATATCTAACATGCGGTCTGCTTCGTCTAATACCAATACTTCTAATTCATCAAACCTAACTGCATTTTGTTGATACAAATCGAGCAAACGACCTGGCGTTGCAATCAAAATATCTGCACCACCACGTAAGTTTTGCATTTGAGGATTAATTTTCACCCCACCAAATACCACAACAGATTTTATTTTGGTGAACTGAGCATAAGTAGCTACGTTATCTGCGACTTGCGCTGCAAGCTCGCGGGTTGGTGTTAATATTAAACACCTAACTTGATTACCTGTTTGTTTGTTACTTTTATTACTGGTCAATAGTTTGTGCAAAATAGGTAAGGTAAAACCTGCGGTTTTGCCAGTACCAGTTTGCGCCGCCGCCATAACATTTTTACCCGCCATAATCACAGGTATAGCTTTTTGCTGGATGGGCGATGCGGTTGTATAACCTTTAGCGTCTATTGCGCGTAATATTGGATCGGCTAATTTAAGCTCGGCAAAACTGATTTGATCTGTCATTTAAACTCTTCAGTGGTATAAAAAAGATAGGTGCCAACTACAAGTATCGGCAGGCAGTAGAGGTTAATTATCGCAAAACCGCAATTATCAATCTCCGAAATAAAATTCAGAGCTGACTATTCTTCCATGAATGGCAGGCCCTGTCATCATCCATGATTCCACCTCATCAGACTGCGAAGCGGAGCTTCGGTTCTGATTCGCCCATAAAAAAGAAATTTTGCTCTAAATTAACCTCTACCACCTTTAATGTCTGCAAACTATTACTTTCAACTATCGTGAAAAACGCAGATAATCGAAGTTGAATTAGCGACAAGTGTAAGGCATTTATCAACAACTACTAACTAAAGTTTGTGAATTTACCTACTTATAAAATTTACACCTGACGTAATTTTTACAATACGTCAACGACCTATTCGTAGGCTGAAGCAATCACAAGCTAGTCTCCCACCGTGCACATATCTATTATCTGACAAGCAATAAAAATGCTAGATAAGTGTCTATTTGAAGGCTGATTTTCTAAAACTTCATAAGGCATGGATGCCTTATGCGAGCGACCATGGACGGTGAAAAGCGTTTTTAGAAAATTATGCTTCAAATGGGGATAAATGCACTATATCCCAGCGTGTTATTAGCCCAGCTGCAACACTGAAAAATAAGGTGATTGGGTGTATTTCGAGCAAAACTTCCTAAAATTTAGGCCAATAGATACCGCAGCAACATCAAAACTAGGAAAGGTGGTTGGGATTGTTTTTCGCAAAACTTCCACTCGGCAGGGATGCCGTGTGAGAGCGGGCCAGGATGGCCTTGAAGCGATTTTGCGAAAAATATCGCAATCAACTTGACCTTAATTAGCACATTAATCTAGCGATATAGATGCCATCAAAGATAGTGAACAATCGAAAACTAAGCCGACACAAACGACTTGGTTTGCCAGCGCCCACTGCGCCAACGCCAAAACATCAACAAACCACGAGTCCATTCATCAATAGCCAAAGCAATCCAAACACCAACCAAACCATAATCCAGCACAATCCCCAACCAATATGAAAGGGGTACAGCTATACCCCACATAGACAAAACACCCACATACAATGGAAATCTTGCATCACCGGTTGCGCGTAACGCGTTAATCACAATTAAATTAAAGGTTCGCCCAGGCTCCATAAACAAAGTAATTATAAATAACTGGCTAACTAAACTCAGCACAGCTTGGTCTTGGGTTAATACATCAATAAAACTTGGGCCGGTAACAGATACAACCCCAGCGGTAATGGCTGTGACAATAAAACCTAACTTTAACGCTTTAAATAACTGCGCCCTCGCCTGCTCAATTTGTTTAGCCCCTATCATATGGCCAATAATAATTTCGTTGGCCAAACCAATAGATAAACTAAACAACAAAATAAAAGTACAAATTTGGAAATAATAAGTTTGCGCCGCTAACGCTTTTTCACCCATTAAAGCAACAAAGGAGGTAATTAACATAAACTGCAGCATCCAAGATAAATTCTCACCCGCTGCCGGTAAACCAATGTGAAACACCTTAGCTAAAATGTGTTTTTTCGGTTTTAAGATGGGTTTGATATAAATATGAATACCAGTGTATTTAACCACTAGTCCAGCCAAAATAACCATACCAACCACACGGCCAACAGCTGTGCTAATGGCAACACCAGCTACGCCATATTCAGGAATACCAAACCAGCCATACAACAAAAATAAATTACCAACAAAGGTAATTAAATTCATGATTAAGGTTACCCACATAGCCTGTTGAGTAAAACCATGTGCGCGTATGGTTGCGGCTAAACATAAACCTATAGCTTCAGGTAACAAACACAAGCCGATAATTTGCAGATAAATTTTGCCATCAGCGTGTAAATGCTCAGGTAAATTCATTAAATGAACTATGCTATCGGCACCAAAAATAATGGTTAATGCGGCAACTAAACCAACAAATAAATTAAAACCAATTGATGAATAAACCACATGGCGCGCTGCAGTTTTATTATCCGCCCCCAAGTATTGGGTTAACACCACGCTGGCACCTATGGTAACAAAACTAAAAACAGTGATCGCAAGTTGAAAAACTTGATTACCAATTGCCAGTGCAGCAACACCTTGCGATGAGATATGGCCAATCATAAAAGTATTCATAGCCGCAGTAAAAAAATGCAAAGCCATGTCGATGAACAATGGCCAGGTGAGTGCGAACAACGAATATTTTTTAACCGAACTTATCTGCATGTATAACCAATTATTAAAGCGCTTTCATAGGGGCGCGCATTAAACATGAATATAGGTTAAAAATCCAGCAAATCTAGCTAAAGTTCGAACTTTATTTTGCCCCTTAAAGTCATTTAAACTAATTTTAAATAACTGCTAACCGAAATTTAATAACTAACAGTCAAATAGATCTTTTTTGTTATTATATTCGGCAGCTCTTTGTGCTAAGTCCTGAGGCGTTAGTTGCCAGCCCGTTATATTATCGGCGACTAAACTAGCCAACATTTGAATATGCTGCTCATCACTATTCAGTGCTTCAATATAATTGTAAGTTTCACCGCCCGCTTCAATAAAATATTCGCGATTTTCTTCGCCAATTTCTTCTATTGTTTCAAGGCAATCGGCACTAAAACCAGGGCAAACCATATCAACTGATTTTATGCCATCTTTAGCCAATTGTTTTAGCGTATGGTCAGTATAGGGTTTTAACCATTCTTCGCGACCAAAACGGCTTTGAAAACAAGTTAAATATTGCTCTTTGTTTAAACCCAATTCTTCTGCAAGTAAACGACTGGTTTTATGACATTCACAATAATATGGATCGCCTTTGGTTAAGTAGCGTTTGGGAATACCGTGATAAGTCATAAGCAATTTTTCCGCTTGGCCATTTTGTTGCCAGTGCAAACGAACTTTATCGGCAAGTGCTTTTATATATAGGGCATTGTCGTGATAATGGCTGACAAATCTGAAATCTGGTAACCAACGGCGTGTAGCAAAATCACGCGCCACCGCATCAAAAGTAGAGGCTGTTGTCGTCGCCGAATATTGAGGGTACATAGGTAAAACAACTAATTTTCGTACACCTGAACTCAACATTTTTTCAAGTTTATTGCTAATACTTGGGCTGCCGTAGCGCATAGCAAAATCCACCACTATATTGTCGCCATATTGCTGGGTTAAATTAAGCTGTAATTTTTCAGCCTGATTTTGAGTGTGAATTAATAAAGGTGAACCCTGATCTGTCCATACTGTTTGATAAGCTTTTGCAGAACGAGCTGGGCGAAAATTTAAAATAACCCCATTTAAAACAAACCACCAAAGTGCACGTGGTGCTTCTACGACTCTTGGATCAGACAAAAATTCTTTAAGGTATCTTTTGAGCGCACTTTTTTCAGGTTTGTCAGGTGTGCCTAAATTGACTAACAACACGCCCACTTTATCTTGTTGTTCGTGACTAAAACCTGAATTGGTTCGATACATTAAAGACCCCTTCTTATATAACTAAATACATAAATAAATACTTCACCAGTATATACCGCAAAAATTAAATTAGATCACTGATCTGGCGTAAACAATCAATTGAGTTAATCGAAATTACTGATTATTAGTTAACCACTGTTAATAGGTTATTTTTTATACAAAAATGCGTTAAACTAGCATTTGCTGCAAATTTGTACGAAATGCACCAAGTCAGTATTCATCGGCCTGATCAATATTTGATCAAAGGTTGATCAGAGTTTGATCACTGCAAGATCACAAGTTATCCACATTTACTGTTGAAAAAAGATCTGGATGTGGATAAACACTGAATATCAAGCGGATAAACTTTGATCAACCAAGGGATAAAAATTGGTGTAACATATGGGTGTGGATAAAAGGGCAAGTTATTTGCAGCTTGATCAAAGATTGATCAAATGATGATCACTTATTATTCAATTTGTAATTTCATGATCATTAAGGTTTTTTTGCCGTTACCCACAGAAAACGGCTTCAGTAATAACAGTAACAATAAAGATCTATATATAAATATATATATTTTTATAAATTGATTTCCAAAAATTTGCTTTGGCTATAAAATAGCCGCCCTTTTTTTGGGATCGACGTAAGACAGGTGTATATGCATTCTTTTGAACAAAATTTTGATGTCATTGTAGTTGGTGGTGGTCATGCTGGAACTGAAGCCGCAATGGCAGCTGCGCGTATGGGCGCAAATACCTTATTGTTGACCCACAATATTGAAACTTTAGGCCAGATGTCTTGTAATCCAGCAATTGGTGGAATCGGCAAAGGTCATCTAGTTAAAGAAATTGATGCACTTGGTGGCTTAATGGCAAAAGCAACCGACAAAGGTGGTATTCAATTTAGAACATTAAATTCGAGTAAAGGTCCTGCTGTTCGTGCAACTCGTGCGCAAGCAGATAGACAGTTATATCGAGCAGCTGTTAGACATGCATTAGAAAATCAGCCTAATTTAAAAATATTCCAACAAGCTTGTGATGACTTAATTGTTGAACAAGAGCAAGTTGTTGGTGTTGTCACCCAAATGGGTTTGAAGTTTTTTGCTAAATCTGTGGTTTTAACAACAGGTACTTTCTTAGGTGGACAAATTCATATTGGTTTACAAAATTACAGCGGTGGACGTGCAGGTGATCCGCCGTCAATCGCATTAGCCAATAGATTACGTGAATTACCTTTTCGAGTTGGCCGGTTAAAAACCGGGACACCACCTCGTATTGATGCAAGATCTGTCGATTTTTCTGTGATGCAAGAACAACCAGGTGATAATCCAGCACCTGTTTTTTCGTTTATGGGTAAACAAGCTGATCACCCACAACAGATCCCGTGTTATATCACACATACCAATGAACAAACTCATGAGATTATTCGCGGTGGATTAGACAGATCGCCTATGTATTCTGGGGTGATTGAAGGTATAGGTCCGAGATATTGCCCATCAATTGAAGATAAAATTGTTCGGTTTGCCGATAAAAATTCGCATCAAATTTTTATTGAGCCAGAAGGGTTAACCACTCATGAACTTTATCCAAATGGTATATCAACCAGTTTGCCATTTGATGTGCAGTTAAATTTAGTTCACTCAATTCGTGGTATGGAAAATGCGCATATTACCCGTCCAGGTTATGCAATTGAGTATGACTTTTTTGATCCGCGTGATCTAAAACAAACACTTGAAACCAAATTCATTCAAAAACTGTTTTTCGCCGGACAAATTAACGGCACCACAGGTTACGAAGAAGCGGGCGCTCAAGGCTTATTGGCCGGTACCAATGCCGCTTTAGCTGCGCTTGAAAAAGATCCATTTGTGATCAGACGTGATCAAGCATACATGGGTGTGCTAGTTGATGATCTAACAACACTTGGTACCAAAGAGCCGTATCGCATGTTTACTAGTCGTGCTGAATATCGTTTGTTATTACGTGAAGACAACGCAGATATTCGTTTAACTGAAGCTGGCCGACAAGTGGGTTTAATTGGCGACGAGCAATGGGCTTTCTACAACAACAAACTAGAAAGCATAGAGCAAGAAAAACAAAGGTTAAAAACCACTTGGGTTCACAGTAAACACGCTGGGATTGAAGCGGTTAATGGCATGACAAAAAATCCTTTACAGCGTGAACATTCGCTTGAAGAATTATTACGTCGTCCTGAAATAACTTATGAAAAATTGATGTCGGTTGAGTCGCTAGGCCCTGGTTTAGCTGACAAGGCAGCTGGTGACCAAGTTGAAATTCAAGTTAAGTATGCAGGTTATATCGAACGTCAAAAAGATGAAATCGACCGAACTATGCGTAACGAAAATACCCGTTTACCAGCTGATTTTGATTATTCACAAGTATCTGGTTTATCCAACGAAGTCATCGCCAAACTCAAAGAATATAAACCTGAAACTATAGGTCAAGCGTCGCGAATTTCAGGTATTACGCCTGCGGCGATTTCTTTGTTGTTAGTCTGCTTGAAGAAACAAGGTTTGTTGAGGAAATCAGCTTAATGTCGAATTTGCCAAGTCAACTTCAACAGATACTGGCTGATCTGAATTTAGCGGCAAGTGATCATCAGCGATCACAATTGCTCGATTTAGTTGCTCAGTTAGACAAGTGGAACAAAGCGTATAATTTAACCTCAGTGCGCGATCCAAAAGACATGATGATCCGCCATATTGCCGATTCACTTGCTTTGGTAGAGCACTTACCTAAAGGGCTAAAATACATAGACGTAGGTACAGGTCCCGGTTTGCCAGGCCTACCTTTGGCGATTATGATGCCAGATAGTCAGTTTGTTTTGCTCGATAGTTTGGGTAAACGAATTCGGTTCATTCAACAAACTGTTTTTGCATTAGGTATAACCAATGTCACAGCAGTGCAAAGTAGAGTTGAGGAATATCAAGAGGTTAACTCATTTGATGGCGTGATCAGCCGTGCTTTTGCTTCACTTGAAGATATGCTCAGTTGGTGTCAACATCTACCCAAACAAGCCGACGCTGATAATCCATCTGCAAAAAAAGGTCACTTTTTTGCGATGAAAGGCGTTTATCCGCGAGAAGAAATTGATAAACTGGCGGCGAATTTCAAAATTGAACGTGTCGTTAAACTTAACGTACCGGGATTAGCTGAAGAGCGTCATTTAGTCGACTTAGTTGTAGACACAGAATCTGAATAACACAGTGAGGCGGTCATGGGAAAAATCATAGCAATCGCAAATCAAAAGGGTGGTGTAGGCAAAACCACAACCGCGGTTAACTTAGCCGCGTCAATGGCTGCGACCAAACGCAAAGTATTGTTAATTGATTTAGATCCGCAAGGCAACGCAACCATGGGAAGTGGTGTCGACAAATACGAAGTTGCGGCAACAGCCTACGAGTTGTTGATTGAAGAAATGCCACTTGACCAAGTGGTTGAAAAAGATACAACCGGAAAATACGACCTTGTTGCGGCAAATTCAGATGTAACGGCTGCTGAAATCAAATTGATGGAATGTTTTGCGCGTGAATTGAAATTGCGCAATGCTTTGGCAAAGTTTAAAAATCACTACGATTTTATCATCATAGATTGTCCGCCATCGCTGAACATGTTGACTGTCAATGCCATGGCTGCAGCCGATTCTGTGCTTGTGCCTATGCAATGTGAATATTACGCATTGGAAGGTTTAACCGCCTTGATGGATACCATCAACAAACTTGCATCTGTGGTTAATCCAGATTTGGCCATCGAAGGTATCTTACGCACCATGTACGATCCGCGTAATCGACTAGCCAATGATGTTTCAGAGCAATTAAAAACTCATTTTGGCGATAAAGTTTATCGCACTGTCATTCCTCGAAATGTTCGACTGGCTGAAGCACCGAGTTTTGGTAGTCCAGTTATGTATTACGACAAAGCTTCTGCTGGTGCTCGCGCCTACTTAGCTTTGGCTGGTGAGATGATACGTCGAGCAGAAAAACAAAAAACCAAACAAGTAGCATAAAAATCAGGTAAAAAATTCATGTCGGTTAAAAAACGTGGTTTAGGGCGCGGACTAGACGCCTTGCTTGCAACAAGCAGTGCCAAAAGTCAGGTAGAAGCAAACAATGCAGCTGCTGAAAATTCATCAGAAACTCAAACAGCGCAAAAAGGCGAGTTGCGCAAACTGCCAGTCGAGTTTTTAAAACCAGGTAAATACCAACCACGTAAAGACATGTCACCAGAAGCGCTTGAAGAACTCGCCAGTTCTATCCGCGCTCAAGGCATCATCCAACCCATAGTTGTTCGCCAAACCGGTGAAGATCAATTCGAAATTATTGCCGGTGAACGCCGTTGGCGTGCTGCGCAATTAGCTGGCTTAGATGTAATCCCATGTTTGGTTAAAGACATTCCTGACGAAGCTGCTGTTGCCATTGCACTGATTGAAAACATCCAACGCGAAGATCTTAACGCGATGGAAGAGGCGATCGCACTTGATCGTTTGATGCAAGAATTTGAATTAACCCATCAACAAGTTGCCGATGCCGTGGGCAAATCGCGCACCGCTGTAACTAACTTATTGCGCTTAAATGGCCTTGAAGACGAAGTTAAAACTTTGCTTGAGCATGGTGACATTGAAATGGGTCATGCTCGTACCTTGCTTGCGCTTGAAGGTGAACAGCAAGTTGAAGCTGCGCGTATTGTTGCTGCCAAAGGTTTAACGGTTCGTGAGACTGAAAAGCTCGTTAATAAAATTTTGGCTGGACCTGTTGAGAAAGCCGACAAAAAAGTTGATCCGGATATCGAAGCTTTGCAAAACGAATTATCTGAGCGCATTGGTTCAAATGTGAGCATTAGTCATAACCGTGCTGGCAAAGGTAAAATGGTTATTAATTTTGCCAACTTAGATACATTAGAAGGCATTATCGAAAGGTTAAGACAACAAGCTTAACAAAGTATTAACTGAATGATCATTTTCGATCATTCTTGCGTATACAAAGCTTGGTTTGCTTAGCTGTTTTCATTGAAAACCATGGAATATTCTGTATACTCTGCGAAAAATTTTGCATCACTTTTGTGCGTTGATTTAACGCGTGGTGCTTGCTAGCAACGTAAAGAGTTATATTATTTTGAACAAACTGGCCTTAGCGGGACTTGTAACCGCAAGTAAAATAATAGGTTTTCAGTTTTTCCTAGTTGCTTGCGTGAGCTTATTAATTTTAATAATTCAAAACCAAAACGCTGCATTGTCTTCGTTTGTGGGTGGTAGTTGTGGCATTTTGCCCAATATTGTTTTAGCGATGTTTTTATTTTCCAGCGCTGGGGCTTCACAACTTAAAACCACTATGAGTCGATTTTATCGAGGTTGTTCGATTAAATTGATTCTAACCAGCATAGTGCTGGCCGTTATTTTAAAATCGCAGTTGTTTTTAGTCGGTTTTGTTTTTTTTGGCTTTGCATTGGCGCTGGTCGCGCATGTATTAGCACCGATTTTTTTTCATTAACTTTATTGGGTAATAACAATGGCAGCAAATGGTGAGTCTCTGACTTCTCAGGGCTATATCCAGCACCACTTAACCAACGCCAAAGCATGTTTTACAGACCAAGGTCTGTCATTCAACTATGCTTGTAGCGACGCTGGTTTTTGGACTTGGCATATAGACACTCTAGGCTGGTCTATCTTCTTAGGCCTCATATTTATTCTAACCTTCCGCAGTGCAGCAAAAAAAGCAACAACAGGTGTACCTGGCAAATTTCAATGTGCAGTTGAGATGATTGTTGAGTTTGTTGGCAAAAGTGTTAAAGACACCTACCACGGTGATAGCAAATTAATTGCACCTTTAGCGTTAACCATCTTCGTTTGGGTATTTTTGCTTAACTTTATGGACTGGATCCCAGTTGATTGGGTTGGTACTTTGACTGCAGTGATTGCAGGTGAATCTTGGCAGATTATTGAGTCTGGCCAGTCTCACGTTTATCACAAAATTGTACCTACGACTGACTTGAACATGACCTTTGGTCTATCTATTTCTGTACTTGCGTTAATGATCTATTACGCAGTTAAAATCAAAGGTGTTGGTGGTTTCTTAAAAGAGCTTTATGCACACCCTTTTAATACACCTTGGTTATATTGGTTCAACCTAATCTTAGAAACTATCGCATTAATCGCTAAACCAGTTTCTTTGGCATTACGTTTATTCGGTAACATGTATGCGGCAGAGCTTATCTTCATCCTAATCGCGACTATTGGTTTATACCAATTACCAGTGCATTTTGTATGGGCGGCTTTCCACTTATTAGTTATCCCGTTACAAGCTTTTATCTTCATGATGCTGACAATTGTTTATCTAAGCATGATGAGTGAAAAACACTAAATTTTTAATTTAACTTTAACTTTAACTTTCAAATCTTTGGAGAAATAAAATGACATTAATCGCTGTTGCTATTTTGATTGGTCTAGGTGCATTAGGTACAGCACTTGGTTTCGGTTTATTAGGTGGTAAGTTCTTAGAAGCTTCTGCTCGTCAACCTGAATTAGCGCCTCAATTGCAAGTAAAAATGTTCATCGTAGCGGGTCTTATCGATGCGATCGCAATGATCGGTGTTGGTATCGCGTTATACATGCTATTTGTTATTGGTGTTTAAGATTACTTTAAGTAGCTATTTCTTGTTAAACATTGATAACTTACTAAGGGGGTCGTTGTGAATTTCAACGCAACTCTAATTGGCGAATCGATAGCATTTTTTGTATTTGTTGTTTTTACAATGAAATACGTTTGGCCACAGCTAAACGGTGCAATTGAAGCTCGTCAAAAGCAAATTGAAGAAGGCTTAGCAGCATCAGAACAAGCTGAAAAAGACTTAGAGTTAGCTAAAAAAGAAGCGACTAATAAGTTGAAAGAAGCTAAATCTCAAGCTGCAGCTATTATTGAGCAGGCTAAGAAACGCGAAGCTCTTATCATTGAAGAAGCGGCTGATAAAGCACGTGCTGAAAGTGACAAGATTTTAGCTCAAGGCCAAGCTGAGTTAGAAGCTGAACGCAATAGAGCTCGTGCTGAATTACGTGCACAAGTAGCTGTATTAGCGGTTACAGGTGCAGAGAAAATTATTGCACGTTCTATCGATGCTAAAGCTCAAGCGGATATCCTTGACCAATTGGTTGAGGAACTATAAGGGGTAATTATTATGTCTGAATTGACAACTGTTGCCCGACCATACGCCAAAGCAGCTTTTGATTATGCTGTTGAGCACAATGCCATTGATAACTGGCTTGCTATGTTAGTGTTTGCTGCGGAAGTTTCTAAAAATGAAACCATCAAGCAGTTAATTAAAAGTACAGCTAACAAAGAAGAAGTGACTAAAGTTTTCATCGGCGTTTGCGAAGAGCAGCTTGACCAAAATGGTCAAAACTTAATTAAACTGATGGCTGAAAATAATCGCTTGAGTTTATTGCCTGACGTGGCGACGTTATTTTCTGAACTGAAAAACGAGTATGAACAAACAGTTGAAGTGGCTGTTACATCTGCCGTTGAATTATCTGCAAAACAGCAAGATAGCTTAGTTCAATCATTAGAAAAACGTTTAGCCAAAAAAGTTAAGCTTAATTGTCGTGTAGACGAGTCCATTGTTGGGGGCTTGTTAATCAAAGCTGGTGATACAGTGATTGATAGCACGATTCGCGGAAAATTGGATCGACTAGCAACTAGCTTGCAGTCGTAGGGGAATAAGAGCATGCAACTGAATTCCACTGAAATTGCAGAACTAATCAAAAAACGTATTGAGAAGTTCGAAATCGTCAGTGAAGCTCGTAACGAAGGTACGATCGTATCTGTTACTGACGGTATCATCCGCATTCACGGCTTAGCCGACGTAATGCAAGGTGAGATGATTGAGCTTCCAGGTAGCCGTTTTGCTATCGCATTAAACTTAGAAAGAGACTCTGTTGGTGCGGTTGTAATGGGCCCATATGCAGACTTACAAGAAGGCGCTAAAGTTAAAGGTACAGGTCGTATCTTAGAAGTGCCAGTAGGTCCAGGTTTATTAGGCCGTGTGGTTAACACATTAGGTCAACCAATCGACGGTAAAGGCCCTATCGAAAATGATGGCTTTGAACCTGTAGAAAAAATTGCACCGGGTGTAATCGATCGTCAATCTGTTGATGAGCCATTACAAACTGGTTATAAAGCAATCGACTCTATGGTTCCAATCGGTCGTGGTCAGCGTGAGCTTATCATTGGTGACCGTCAGATTGGTAAATCAGCTGTTGCAATTGACGCTATTATCAACCAAAAAGATACAGGCGTTAAATGTATCTATGTTGCAATTGGTCAAAAAGCTTCAACGCTTTCAAACGTTGTACGTAAATTAGAAGAACATGGCGCATTAGCAAACACTATTATTGTTGCAGCCAATGCTTCTGAATCAGCGGCACTTCAGTACCTAGCACCTTACTCAGGTTGTACTATGGGTGAATACTTCCGTGACCGTGGCCAAGATGCATTGATTGTTTATGATGATTTATCTAAACAAGCTGTAGCTTACCGTCAAGTTTCATTATTATTACGTCGTCCACCAGGTCGTGAAGCATACCCGGGTGACGTTTTCTATCTTCACTCACGTCTACTTGAGCGTGCATCTCGTGTTAACGCAGATTACGTTGAAAAGTTCACTAAAGGTGAAGTTAAAGGTAAAACAGGTTCATTAACTGCATTACCTATTATCGAAACTCAAGCTGGTGACGTTTCTGCTTTCGTACCTACTAACGTAATTTCAATTACTGACGGTCAGATCTTCTTAGAAACTGGCATGTTCAACTCAGGTATCCGTCCGGCAATCAATGCTGGTATCTCGGTATCTCGTGTTGGTGGTGCAGCGCAAACTAAAATCATCAAAAAATTAGGCGGTGGTATTCGTCTAGCTTTAGCTCAGTATCGTGAACTTGCAGCCTTTGCTCAATTCGCTTCTGATTTAGATGACGCAACTCGTGCACAATTAGAGCACGGTCAACGCGTAACTGAATTAATGAAGCAAAAGCAATTTGCTCCATTGAGTGTTAGCTTAATGGCTGTTTCATTGTTCGCAGCGGACAAAGGTTTCTTGAATGATGTTGAATTAGACAAGATCCTTGCTTTTGAAGCCGCTCTTCATTCATATGTAAAATCTGAGCATGCAGAATTAATGGCTAAAATCGATGAGAAAGGCGACTATAACGCTGACATCGAAGCTGCATTAAAAGCTGCTTTAGAAGCATTCAAATCGACTCAAACTTGGTAATAAGTTGAGTCTACGATTAATTTAATCGGAGTGAAGAGAAATGGCCGGCGCTAAAGAGATAAAAGGTAAAATTGGCAGTGTTCAAAACACTCAAAAAATTACCAGCGCAATGGAGATGGTTGCAGCGAGTAAAATGCGTAAAGCACAAGATCGCATGGCAGCTTCTCGTCCATACGCAGAAAGTATGCGTAAGGTGATCGGTCATATCGCGCTTGCAAGTTCTGACTATAAGCATCCTTATATGGAAGAACGTGAAATCAAGCGCGTAGGTTACATTGTTGTTTCAACTGACCGTGGTCTTTGTGGCGGCTTAAACACCAATTTGTTTAAGCAAGTTATCAAAGAGTACGCTCAGTGGCGTAAAAAAGATGTGGCAGTAGACTTTGGCGTAATTGGCGCGAAAGCAACCTCATTCTTTGACAACTTTGGTGGCAATATTGTCGCTCAAGCTTCTGGCTTAGGTGACAAACCATCAGTAACCGACTTAGTAGGTTCTGTGCAGGTTATGTTAAAAGCATACGAAGAAGGTCAAATCGACCGCTTGTATGTGGTTTACAATAATTTCGTAAACACCATGACACAAACCCCTACGATCGATCAGCTTTTACCTTTGCCTAAAGGCGAGGTGAGCGAACAAAAACATAATTGGGATTACATATACGAGCCAAGTGCAGAAGCAATTCTGGAACAATTATTAACTCGTTATATTGAGTCTCAGGTATATCAGGCTGTTGTTGAAAATGTCGCGTCAGAAATGGCAGCGCGAATGGTAGCAATGAAAGCTGCAACCGATAACGCAGGCAACCTGATTAAAGAATTGCAATTAGTCTACAACAAAGCGCGTCAAGCAGCGATTACTCAAGAATTGAGTGAAATCGTCGCTGGTGCAGCGGCAGTTTAGGCAAAGGCAGCAACGATTTAGAGGAAAGATAATGAGTTCAGGTCTAGTCGTTCAAGTCATCGGCGCGGTTGTGGACATTGAGTTTCCACAAGGTTCTGTACCGCAAGTATACGATGCGTTGAAAGTAGAAGAAGGCGATATCGCTGGTCTGACGATAGAAGTTCAGCAGCAATTAGGTGGTGGTGTTGTTCGTGGCATCGCTATGGGTTCTTCAGATGGTTTACGTCGTGGTCTTAAAGTTGTGAATACTGGTGAGCCAGTATCAGTACCTGTAGGTACACAAACTTTAGGTCGTATCATGGACGTTTTAGGTAACCCAATTGATGAAGCGGGTCCTATTGGTGAAGAAGAGCGTTGGTCTATCCACCGTGAAGCACCAAGCTATGAAGAGCAAGCTAACTCAAACGATTTATTAGAAACTGGTATCAAAGTAATCGACTTAGTATGTCCATTCGCTAAAGGTGGTAAAGTTGGTTTATTCGGTGGTGCTGGTGTTGGTAAAACCGTAAACATGATGGAGCTTATCCGTAACATCGCTATCGAGCACAGTGGTTACTCTGTATTCGCTGGTGTTGGTGAGCGTACTCGTGAAGGTAATGACTTCTATCATGAAATGAACGATTCAAACGTACTTGATAAAGTTGCGTTAGTTTACGGTCAGATGAATGAGCCACCGGGCAACCGTTTACGCGTAGCGTTAACTGGTTTGACTATGGCAGAAAAATTCCGTGACGAAGGTCGTGACGTATTATTCTTCGTAGATAACATCTACCGTTATACACTTGCTGGTACTGAAGTATCTGCATTGTTAGGTCGTATGCCATCTGCGGTAGGTTACCAGCCTACTCTTGCTGAAGAAATGGGTGTTTTACAAGAGCGTATTACCTCTACTAAAACTGGTTCAATCACTTCAATTCAAGCGGTATACGTACCAGCGGATGACTTGACTGACCCGTCTCCAGCAACTACGTTCTCGCATCTTGATGCAACGGTTGTATTGTCACGTAACATCGCTTCTTTGGGTATTTACCCAGCGATCGACCCACTTGACTCAACTTCACGTCAGTTAGACCCATTAGTTGTTGGTCAAGAGCACTATGAAGTTGCTCGTGGTGTGCAAATTGTTTTACAACGTTACAAAGAATTAAAAGATATCATCGCTATCTTAGGTATGGATGAATTATCTGAAGAAGATAAGCAAATCGTTGCTCGTGCTCGTAAGATCCAACGTTTCTTATCTCAGCCTTTCTTCGTAGCTGAAGTATTTAACAGTACACCTGGTCGTTACGTACCATTAAAAGATACTATTTCTGGATTTAAGGCTATTTTGGATGGTGAATACGATCACCTACCTGAGCAAGCTTTCTACATGGTTGGCGCCATCGAAGAAGCTGTTGAAAAAGCTAAAAATCTATAAACCAGCCGGAGGTGAAGAATGGCAGCTATGACAACTCAATTAGACGTAGTCAGCGCCGAAGAGAAAATCTTCTCCGGTCTAGTTGAATCTATCCGTGTTTCGGGTATTGAGGGTGAGCTTGGCGTACAATACGGCCATGCTCCACTTATTACTCCTATTAAGCCGGGTATGATTAAACTGGTTAAGCAGTTTGGTAAAGAAGAGCTTATTTACTTATCTGGCGGTGTACTAGAAGTTCAGCCTAACGGCATTGTCGTTTTAGCTGACGTTGCGGTACGCGGTGAAGACTTAGATGAGCAAGCAGCTGTTGAAGCTCAACGCAGAGCGAAAGAGCATATCAACAATGCATCTTCTGATCTTAACTACGCTGAAGCTGCTATGGAGCTTGCAAAAGCCGTAGCCCAGATTAGAGTTATTGAAGAGCTTAAACGCCGCAAATAATTCTGCTGGAAAGTACTTTAAAAAAACCGCGTTTATCGCGGTTTTTTATTACCTAAAATTCAGTAAATTGATATCTCTTATAGTTTTAGCAACTTTGAGCTAACAGCTATTATTTGCGACTATCTGGAATTGTTGAATAAATGTTCAAGGAATTATTAGATGGTCGTAAACAATAAAAAAATTTGGCCGGTTTGCACTTTGGGTGCGTTAGTGTCTGGGCTTGTTCTGCTGTTCGCTGTTAGCACGGATATTGGCGGTGTGTTTATGACACTGGCTTTTGTATTTGCTGCACTGGCACTAAAACAAACTCAAAATTTTAGCAATTTAGCTTTCACTCTACTTATATTTGCTGCAGTTAGCGCCTCGCTTTTTTATCCACAAGCTTTTAGCCATATTGGCGAATTCAATTTAAAACAACTGATTGTCCCTTTACTTATGCTGATTATGTTTGGCATGGGGTGCTCGTTGTCGGCGAAAGATTTTGCAGCTGTACTTAAAACACCTAAAGCGGTTGGGGTGGGGCTGTTATGTCAGTTTAGTTTAATGCCAATCATAGGTTTTGTATTGGCGAGCATGACTGATTTACCACCTGAAATCGCCGCGGGTATAATACTAGTTGGCTGTTCACCAAGCGGCTTAGCATCAAATGTTATGGCGTTTATTTCAGGGGCTAACTTGGCCTTGTCGTTAACCTTAACCGCTGTCGCAACTTTACTCGCGCCGTTAGTTACGCCTGTTTTGATGAGTTTGCTGGCTGATCAGTATGTAGAAATCAATGTGGTTGGCATGTTTTTAAGCATCTTAAAAATCGTTATATTGCCAATTGTTTTGGGGGTTGTTGTGAACACTTTGTTTAAGAAGAATTTAACCCTTATCAATAAAATTATGCCTTTGGTTTCTATGGCTGGTATAGCGTTAATTATTGCCATTATTACCGCTGCTGGGCGTGATGCCTTGTTGAGCATAGGTTTAGTGCTCGTCGCTGCTGTGATTATCCACAATGTGCTGGGTTATATCTTAGGTTACCGGCTGGCTAAATTATTCGGCTTAGATGAAGCTTCCGCTCGTACGATCTCATTTGAAGTCGGTATGCAAAATTCAGGGCTTGCATCTGGCATAGCTGTGGAAATGGGTAAGGTTGCCACTATGGGGCTGGCTCCGGCCGTTTTTGGCCCCTTAATGAATATATCTGGCTCTGCCTTGGCAGCTTGGTGGCGCAAGCGTAATGAAGCAATCCGGAAGTGATTGCTTCATACGAAGATAACTAACTTCCTCTATATTCTTTAGTTAACGCTTTTAAAAACCGGCCCACGGCTGCTTCGATACGGGTTTTATCCACAGAGCTTTGGGCGCTATCACCTTGGTTTTTAAAAGTCGCTTGGATTTCTAAAAAGTAAGTACCGCCTTCTGTTGTTGGTTGGTATTCAGCTTTTAAAACTTCAACCTTATCAAACTCGGCTTCACTGGCTGTGGTTACTTTATCCTCTTCTACCATAAAGTTATTAATAACTGTACCCGAAGTTAGTTTTACGTTGCGCTGCTCGCTTATAAATTTCAATACGGCGGCAGTTGCTTCTTTACGGCAGCTAACTTGATTATCCGTCGGACAGGGATATTCAATACTTTCGATGACAGAATCCGATTTCAGTTGATTTTTATTAACCAAATAATCAATCAATTTTTGCTTGTTTGTTTTTGCGGCTTCGCTATGTTTTTTAGCTGATTCAGTTACTTTAGAGTTTAAACTGGCGTACTTTAATTCTATTTCTTTGCATTGCGCATTACGACGCTCTATCGTTTCACGCTGATCACGCAAAGAAAGTAGTTCCATTTCAGCAAATTGTTTGTCAGCGGTTGGAGCAGCGCTATAAGCAATTTTTTGTTGTTGCTCAATTTGTCTTTGCAATGTTTCGCTTCGGTCTTTTGTGCTGGCCAGTTGCGCTAAGCAAGATTGATAGTTATTTTCTAAATTTTCTTTTTGCTCTTGGGTAACTAAATGCGCTAAATGGCTCTGTTTTAAATTATCCACTAATGCCTGATAAGTCGTATCTTCGTTTGCTTGCGCAGCAAAGGTACAAATAAAAGCAACTGAGACTAGTGATAGTTTTAATAGCTTCATAATATATCCTATATGCGTTCTACTCGGTTTAGAGCTACATATTAAATTTTGTCTAATTCAGTATACAAATCTTGTCTACTGGTTACTTTTTTCACATAGTTTCGCGTTTCATCATAAGGTAAAGAACTTAATAGTTTTTGGTACACTTGATCTGGTGTCAGGCTATTAATCACAACAGCAGCTTTGCGAATGTTTCTAGATTTATCCGAATTAAAGGTTTTTGCGACATTACCGGCACCTGTATTGTATGCGGCAATCACGCAATAAAGGCGGCTTTGTGGATCTTCAATCGCTTTTAAATATCTTGAATTTAATATATGCACATAAGCTGCGCCTGTTTCTATATTCTTATCTGGTGTGAATAATTCATCTTTACTCATAGAGTCGTCTTTTTTAAACAAAAACCTATTCACATCAACACTAGCCGTACTTGGCACTATTTGCATCAAACCATAAGCGGGAATATGTGATTGAGCTTGAGGATTAAAATGACTTTCGGTGTGCATAATGGCTAGCATTAAACTTGGGTCTATATCCCAGCGTTTTGCTTGGCTTAACACAGGTTGAATAAAAGGTTGCGCTAGCTTAGATTCTCGTTGTTTGCCCAACGGAATAGTGAAGGTGGTTATCTTTTTGTTGGTTAACTCTGCTCTATTGTTGCTATTGCTGGCTATTTGTTTGGTTTTTTCTTTTAACTTAGCCAAGCGCTCGAGTTTTTCTTGCTCAATTTTTTTCTTTTCTTGTTGAATTCTACTTTCAACTTTTTCTTCCTCTGCTGCTGATAGCTCCTGATTTTTTGCCATATTCTGCACATCAACCATACGCTCAACCTGTATTTCTTGCGCTTTGGATTGTTCCTCGATCAATGCTGCTTCTTGCTTATATAGTTTGTCTGGGTTGCTAACAACAGTAAGTGGCTTTTCGTCTTTTTTTGCTGATTGTGTTAGTTGTTCTATTGATTTGCCTTTGACCAATTCGCGCAGTGATGACGACGTATTGTTCACGTTTGGTTCTTTTTCTTCTGCCTGAACAGACTGACTTGTCCATTGATTAAACTTAACTTGAGGGCGTTTAATTTTATCTTGCGAATTTGTTTGACTATCATCCTTGTTGTTCAAAGCTGCAGATACAAATTTCTCTAAATCTTTGCTCGATACTTTTTCTGAAGCGTCATGTAATACACTGATACGTATTTCATTTTTTTCGTAATCAAGTACAGTTTTTGATTGATTGTCGTCGCTGTATTCTACTTGTTTAGATTCAGTCGATATTTCAGACTCTCCCCAATTAGATATTAAGTTGTCTCTAATATCATCTAAACGTTGGAAATGTTCTTCGCGGAATTGTTGATATTCGGCCAAATAATCGTCTTTCCAGCGCTGAAACTCTTCCATCTCTTTTGCGCTGCCTTGTTCCCTGAATTGCTTAAACTCAGACTCGAGTTCGGCAAAAGGATCATCCATTGCATGAGAATAGCTGGGCAGCGTAGAGCATAGTATAGCGGTAAAGATAACTGAGCGTTTCATATCAACAAATCCTTATCTCAATGTAAGTTTTAGCTTTTTGTATAAAGCTGGTATTCGTAACGAGTTAGCAGCGATTCTGCAACTACGTCTGGTTCGGTTTCTGAAATAGAGTAGAAATTAGGAAAAATCATTTTTCTCGCTTTTTGCAATTCTTCAGCTATTTCTTGATCTGATTCAGAGAAAGTCATTTTATGTTCAAGCTGTTTTATTTGTTGAGCTACTTGGGTATTTAATGCTTGAGCATCTGCGAACTGTTCTGGCGTCGCACCATATTCAACGTAACCTAACAGTAAATTTAAGAACATTTGTTGTTTACCCAGTTCTTTGTGTTCTAAATAATAAATTAGGTTATTTGTATCAAAAAAGTAGTGATTAAAATGACTGTTAGCGCTATACAAGTTTTCAGTCTTAAATTGGCCAACAAATGGGATGTTAGGTAAAAAATCGTCTTGTTTGGTTAATAATCCATAACCGACAATACGCCCATCATTTATCAGCAAAGTCAGATCAAACTTGTTTTTGACATAATAAAAAAATTGTACATCCGGTTTGATTTTCGAGCGCTTTATAACTTGTGGTTCACCTATGCTAGCGCTGACGTAATCAAAACTGTTGCCCACATTTATATTGTCAATTAATTCATACTCAAGTTCATGGGTAAAGTTAGCCATGGTTGCTGTGTATAAATTTGACACGACTTCTGTTGTATCATTCCACTGACCTGCAGAAATCATTAAGGCAGCGATAGTTACAACTAACGCCTGCACTTTTCGCCAAAATGAAAGGGGTGGTTCTTGATGCTCTTCTTCTTGAATGTCTGGGGTAGGCGTCATTATCCGAATTCCAATAGTAATAAGAGGAAAGCTGTACTTTCCTCTTATATCATTAACTCTATTTTCTGATTAACTTTGTTTTTTAAGCTCGTTATCCAAAGCTTGCTCTGCTTTAAAAGCTTTAAATTCTTGGTATAAGAATTTTTCATCTTGTGGATTAACTTTGCGACCAGATTGTTCAATGATTGCATCAAATAATTCTTTGGTCACTTGCGGGCTTAACGCTACTAATACACAAAGGCTTTTTGCACCATCTATCGTTGCCATTGCTGTTTTAATGACACGAGAGCCGTTTAGCTTTTGCTCCGTTAACTGTTTAGATACAGAGCTAAAAGTACTACCCACAGCAGATTCACCTTCTGCATCTGTTCTGCTTGAATAAGTTTTATCCAAACCTTGAACATTTGTACTAATTTGTTGAGCCAATGCTAAGCGGCCGTTTGCTGTAGCTTGTTGTTTATCTATTTGAATATTGCCTGAATAGTTTACACAAACAGGTGCTGCAATACCGTCTTCAAACACTGGATTTAAATACCAATCTGGCAAATCATCTAGCGGTGTTGATGCTTTTTGAGTTGATCCACAAGCGGTTAATACACTAGCAACGCCAGCTGCAATAAGTAGAGATTTAAGTTTCATGTCCTATTCCTTCATAAGTTTTGTTCAATTAGCCAAGTGTAAATAATCAATTTGTCCTTTTCTTCAACTACACGTATATCCTTCAGTTGTGCTGTTACTACAGTTGAGGTTGATTGCCTTGTTTTAGACAATGAATATATACCTTTTTCAATATGCAGGTCGAATTCACTATCTATGGATATTTGCTTTATTTTTGCAAGTTCAAGCAAACCATTTTTTATTGACGATTGTATAGCGCGGCTCAATCGACCATCGGCTGACCACCCAGAGAAAATACCCACAGTGCCAGATATTTCACCTAAATTTGGTTGCATTAGCCATTCTTCAAAATCTTTATTTATATTATCTGACTCACCACTGTGTGTATAGCGAGCAAATAGGTAATTGCTGCTGCGACACACGTGCGTATTTAATAACTTTGAACCTTGTCCCAATTTATCTACAGAGTTGTTCGTATTAGTCAACCTAAACGACGACAACTTGCCATGTGATTGGACAACTCGTTCATCTGACTCGACATTTGATGCCTGTAAATATTGGATAATCTCGAAAGCATTTTTTTGTGCGTGTTCTAATTGTTTTGAACTATCTATCGTCAATTGGCTCGCGCCCCACACTGTATTTTGTTTATCTTTGCATAACCAACTAGGTTGGCATGTAGACAGATCACAGTATGAGATAAGGCATTGACTGGCCATATAATCTTGATTCTGTTGCTTGTTTGTTGTGTTAACTTGCACGACATAACTGTAGTAGCCATTATTGTCACGATAACCTTCGGAAAACATGATAGTGCGGCCATTGCTTAACATTTTTGTTTCGGCTAATAAATCCTTTAGGTCTTCTTTTTGTAGTTGCCATTCGTAATGATCTGCTAGTTGCTGTAAAGCTTTTTTCCTACTAGATAGCTTGGGGGCATTTTTTGAAATACCAAAAGGTCGAGCCACGCCAATAAAGCCCTCTACTTGCTGGGTTACAGGTTGATTAAACCAGCAAGGCACTAAATTTTCGGGCTTTTTGGCAGCACTTGCGCTCACAAATGTTATGGGAGCAAATACTACAAATAGCAATGCTTGCCAGCGCATAAATCAACCTTGGCCACTTACAAATGGCAAAGCACCTTGCTCGCGAATCATTTTGTCATATGCCTTTATCTGCTGTACAGCATCGTCAAACCCTTGTGATGAACTGGCTTTAGTTTTAACTACATGACTAGAAATGACATTACCATTGGCGCTTTTTACTTTAAAAATGGTTGCACGCTCTACGAAGGTTAAATTCTTAAGTGATGCATCTGAGGTTTTAATGCTGCGCTCTTTTGCATCTGTTGATACCTCAATTATGACGTTGGCGTTTTGTTGACCTAATTTAAAGTTATCTTGGCTGAGATATTTTTTGAGCAATTCAACCAAAGATTTGGAGTTTGCATCATATTTGAAGCCGATAACCGCATTTTCACTCGCTTGAGCAAAATCATTTTGATAGTTAGTGTATTGGTTATAGTAAGCAGTATCGTCCACATCAGGGTTTATCGCTTTCACTATGACCAGTTTTTCTTTTGCTTTGTCTATAAGTGCAGATATCTGGTTTGCCACTTTTAGTTTGTAAAAAATTTCAGCTGTTAAAGCGCGTTCAGCTTCCCTACTTATTTTGCTGTTTAATTCATTAAATTGACGAAACTGATTGTCGTATAGAGCTTGGCGGTCAACCTTTATCAATACTTGAATATCACCATTAGCTGTTGTTGATTTTTTCACTACTTGAACTTGTGTAAAATCAATTTGTTTTGAGGTTGCACTCACTTTGCTTTCAATACTACCTGTGACGATAGATTGGTCGTTTTGGAATGATTTAGTTTGTTGATCCGTCAATTGTGCACGAATAGATACAGAAATTCTGTTGGCTACTTCACCTAAAGCTCGGTTTTTAGCAACTTCTTCAGAATAGCCCTGTGCGACTGCATAATAATATTGATAGCTGTCCATTGGAGCTACCAACAAATCGTTAGCGTTTTTGCTGACAGAGTTGTTTGTGCCGCCTTGGTTGCTGGTTGAAGAGCAAGCACACAGGAAACATGTCAAGAATATTAGTCCAGTGAGTGTGCGAAAATTGTAGTTCATTGTAGTTTCCTGAGATTTTGTTTATTGCGTAATGTTTAGGCCCCCCTTAGTTAGGTTGGCCTAAACACAATTTTGTTAAGAGTTGTTAGCTAAGTTTTGTTCTGCTACTTCTTGCTCTTTTCTAGCTTTATCAGCTTCCAAGATAACCTCAGCTATATCTTGGTATTTACCTGCCATATTCGCTTGTACTATCGCGTAATAAGCGCCAAATCCGATAGCTGGTATGGTATATAATGCATTGCTGCTTAAGCGTTTCACTCTTTCATCAAATAAGGTTTGTTTTTCAACCGGTGCTCGCAGTTTACCCGCTGCTAAAGTTTCAAGCTCCGCAGGCAAATTAGCTAAACAACCTTTGTTGATAATGTTTAACAATGCTACAGAGAATGCTGCACCGGCATCTCTTGAGTTACGGCGAATGGTAGAAGATACCGAGTGAATGTTTTTCGCTAGTTCAATTTGCTCTTCATTTAAGCGAATGTCTGACTTAAGTACTTCTAGTGCTGCGTCAAGTTGCTCCAGATAAATTCTTTCTTTCTCGTCTGCAATTGTTTTAAGATCGCTGGCTCTCACTTCCATAGCTTCTTTTTCACTGGTTGCTTGAGCAATTGCGCCTTCAGATAAATCTTGGCCAGAAGCGTCTTTTTTACTTTCAATTGTACTTTCAATTGTACCTATTAAGCCTTTGATGCTGGCTACTTCAGCCACAGCTTTGTCAAGCTCCGCTTTGTGGGTTTGTAAATCTTTTTGAAAATTAATTGGCATTAGTGAGATTACAGCGTAAGAAATGTTTGGGTAAGATTTTCCTTTAACCGCTTTAACTCGTTTTAGTTTGCCATCAGTAAATTTAGATAGGTTAGATAAATCGTCACCTATAGTCCCAACGTCTGGCCAATTTATATGATTGTCTCCATATAAAGACATCACGCTCTTATAGGCTAAAAATGTGACTTCGGTGACTGGAGGCGTTGCCATAGCTAAGCCGCCAAATCTGTCTTCCTGAATCACTACTGTATATGGTTGCGTCGAAACATAAGGATCATCGTTTAAAAATGTATTGATGAGTTTTTTATCTTTTTCCGTAATCTCTGTTTCTATTTGCTTTGGCCACTCAGAATCTGAAGCAATTGGCATATTCTCAATGCTCGAATTAACTTTTACCAATGCCATACCCGAGGTAACACGATTAACGTTACGTTCGAGAGTTGGTACTTCCGCTTGACTCAGCCCAGCGTCTAACAAAGACGCACAACCAGAGGTCAAACTGACAATGGTTGCCAAAGAAATTATTTTGATTTTTTTTACATAACCGTTCATTTTATATCTCCATTACCTTCTACTGTTTAGATTCTTTCCATTGACTTATGTCTTAACTCATTGAGTTAACCACCAAACATATCTGCCAATTCAGTGCTAAGTTTTTCGTTTTGCTGTTTTTGCTCTTCAGTTAATTTAAATAGTTTAAAAAACTGATCAAACTTAGCTTTAGTTTTTACAATAAGCTCATCGGCTGAGCCACCTAAGCGCATTGCCCTAATATAATTTTCTTGTGCTTTTATAAAATCATTTATGCTTTTGGTTTTACTGCCTTTTGCTTCATACAGTACAGCTAAACAATAATAAAAGTCGGCGTTGGCTTTACCTTGATAGGCTTCCATATCTGTTATTGCAGATTCAAAATTACCTTGTTTAGCATAAGTTAAAACATACTCTACTTCTTTTGGCAGCCCTTTGAATTCACGTAATTGATATGACTTGAGTGGCGTTATATCAGAGGTGAATTTTTCAGTAACCTCTTTAACTAAATCAAATAATATTGCACTTTTGCTTGGCAGTTGGCTGGAGTTTGGTGAATAGCGGGCAGTCTCGGCTTTATATGTTTTAGCTAGATATGTTGTCATGCCACGTTTTAACGCATATGAAACTTGTAAGTTGGCATTTATATCGTTAGTAGTTTGATTAAAATCAAAAGATACCACTTGCATCGATAGCTTAACGTAAGCATCGTTATAGATAGGATATATATTGATGAAATTGGTTTCAGTTAAGCTTTGTTGAATTGAATTTATCAGTAGCGGGGAAAGGCTAGTTTCTATTTCGGAACCATAAACTTCAGGGTCAATAGCAAGCGATAAATATGTGCCTTCTTTACTTTCTCCACCACTGGTTATTTCGGAAATTTTTTGGTATTCCTTTGGTGCTGAATATGAAGGAATGACAATTTTTTTTGTCGCTGCGCAGCCTGCTAGAATTATCACTAATCCAAAACTTATTGTGAGATTAACAACCTTCACGTCCTTACTCCTTGTTTATGTTATTTTTTAATAGTCATAAAATATATTTATCTATTTTAATCAATACTAAAACAAAACATACATAAGTCAAAGTATAAAAATATGAACATTTTTTAGACTATGTTGAGTTTATGCTTGATGGGTAATTTATCAGTATGTTTATTGACATATTTATCGGTCTTTCACACCAATTTTGCTGTAACTTCGTCTTCACATCGTCATTTAGCTTGGTTATCCTAAGCGGCAATAAAAATATTAGATTAATTATTAAAAGGACGTGAGCATGTCTCAACCAATTACCAGTGTTATTTTAGCCGCGGGCAAAGGCACTCGCATGAAATCATCCTTGCCAAAAGTGCTGCATAAAGTAGGTGCTAAAGCTATGGTTGAACATGTAATAGATGCGAGCCGTTCCATTAATAGCGGAAAAGTTATTTTGATCTATGGTCACGGTGGTGAAAAACTGCAACAGCAAATTGCTGAACCATCACTTATTTGGGTTGAGCAAGCAGAACAATTGGGTACAGGCCATGCCGTGCAACAAGTAGTGCCGCATGTAGCGGATGACGAGCAAGTTTTAATTTTGTACGGTGATGTGCCGCTTATTACCACTGAAACTTTAAATGCTTTGATGGCAGCAGCTCCGGCCAAAGGTATTGGTTTATTAACGGTTAATTTACCTAACCCAACAGGTTATGGCCGCATTATTCGTGATGGCGAAAACAATGTGGTTGCTATTGTTGAACAAAAAGATGCATCTGATGAGCAAAAACAAATCAACGAAGTTAATACAGGTATTTTAACGGCACCTGCTGGTTTATTAAAAACTTGGCTATCGCAGCTCAGCAATGACAACGCCCAAGGTGAATATTATTTAACTGACGTAATTGCTATGTGTGCAGAGCAAGGTTATCCAATTGCAACTGCGCAACCTGCAGAGAGTTATGAAGTTGAAGGTGTGAATAACCGTTTGCAGCAAGCTGCATTAGAGCGTATTTATCAACAGAAACAAGTTGAAGCTTTAATGGTTGAAGGTGTTACTTTCCGCGATCCGGCCCGTGTTGATGTGCGTGGCAGTGTAACTGTTGGCCAAGACGTGGCTGTGGACATAAATGTTATTTTTGAAGGCGAAGTGACTTTGGGTCACGGTGTGCAAATTGAAGCGAATTGTATTTTGCGCAATTGTTCAATTGGTGATGGCACCTTAATTAAAGCCAATACAATTGTTGAAGATGCTAGGGTTGCTAACGACTGTTTTATCGGTCCATTTGCGCGTATTCGTCCTGGCTCAGAGTTTTCTGAAGGCGTGCATATTGGTAATTTTGTTGAAACTAAAAACACTAAAATTGCCAAAGGTTCGAAAGCTAATCATTTAACTTATTTAGGTGATTCTGATATTGGCTCTGGGGTAAACGTAGGCGCGGGCACTATCACTTGTAATTACGATGGTGCGAATAAATTCCGCACCACTATTGAAGACGGAGTGTTTGTTGGTTCAAATTCATCTTTGGTTGCGCCAATCACTATTGCTAAAGGCACAACCATAGGTGCAGGTTCAACTGTGACCAAAAGTTCACAAGCTGATGAGTTAGTAATAGCACGTGCCAAGCAACGCCATATCAGTGGTTGGGAACGACCAGTTAAAAATAAAAAATAAGCTAGTCAGTTAACCCTCTAACTGCGGTAAATATGTCTGCAAACGACGGCGCTTTTTGAATTGAAATATTCAACCTGAGTTTGCGGGCAATATCACTTGCCGAGATTAATCCTCGAATATGATTGTTTTGTTGGTCAACAACTAAACAATGTTGCACACCATTTTTTTGTAAAGTATTAACTACATCACCAATGCTTGATTTTATTATGTCTGAATAGTCGAGTGCTCGTAAGCTGTCGCGCGGCCGCATTAAATCGGCAACTAATACTTCATGTTGCTGAAATCCATTGACGACCATACTGACGACGCTTTGTTTACAAATATCGTCATAACTAATTAAGCCTATCAACTCTTTGTTTTGGTCAACCACAAGTTTCATTTTTACATGGGTGCGGATCATCTCTTGCTCAGCTTCTAAAGCTGAAGTTTGGCTATCTATCATCAAAGGTTTGTGCTTTTTAAAGTCGGTAAATATTGCGATAGCGGCTGACCGCAGGTTAGTTTCTTCAAACTCTTCTGGTTGAACTAAGTGATCTTGCTTTTCGACCGAGTGTAGCGATAAATTTTTCATAGTTATCCCCAACTATTTTTTACCTTGTCCATCAATAAATGTAGTCGTCTTTTCAGCTTTTATGACCCATAGTCGCAAAATTATTTTAGTTAATTGAAATTTATTGGCTAAATATGCGGTTATAGTTTTATATATTGCATAATTTATTGTTTAGGGGATTTTAAGGTGAATTTAAAAAAATTCGTTCCAGTTATCTTGTTGGCGTTTTTGGCGGGCTGCTCGGTTGCGGCTATCGAAGATAGGTATTTAACTAAAGATACATATACAACAGTTGAAACTTTTACACTGAATACGGGTGATAATATTCCGTCTGTTGCATTAAAAGATGGGCAGGGGGAGTTGTTTAATTTACGCAACTTAGCCAATCAGCAAAACTTATTGCTTGTTATATATCGTGGTGAGTGGTGTCCGTTTTGTGTTGACCAGTTAGAATCGTTTGAAGCTGTCTTACCTGAACTCAAAAATCATAATACACGCTTAGTCGCAATCAGCCCTGATGATGAAGCGACAACCAAAAATACCCAGAAGCAGTTTGGCCAAGGTTATTTGTTTTTAACAGATCCTGAGCTTAAATTTGTTGATAGTTTAGGATTGAAAAAAGATGCAACCACGCCACATCCGGCAACTATTTTGGTTAAAAAAGGTGGTGAAGTGGTATGGTTTTATGTGGATAAAGACTTTAAAACTCGTCCAACAGGTGAACAAATTCGCACTGTGTTGCAGAAATTTTTGTAACACTTTTGCCGTTTACCTTGCATTTCGCAATAGATAACTCAAAAGCACCAGAGCAATAACTTAGAGCATAATTTCTTTTTCATGAATGAAAAAGTAAAGCGTACAGGGATTGTATTCACCGTGGTTTTGCGAAAGTTATGTTCTGGTACTTTTGTTTGTATAGCACCATATGTGTAGCGATATTTACAACAAGATATCAACAGTCTTGGCTGTTTATGCCGACGAATTATTACCCTAAACAAAAGCCCCCATCAACACGTATTGCCGCATTCCGCATACCGCTAGATGCATTTGATGCTAAATAATCAATGGCGGCAATCATATCTTCTGGCTGTAAAATTCTGCCCATGGGGGTGCCTGCCATGTTGTTGGATAACTCGCCAATTTGTTCGTCTGACATACCAGCTTTGGCTTGAATTTCGGTTAAAGTGACGCCTGGGCGTAAATGATTTATCCGTATGCCTTGTGCGGCTAATTCTAAGTTAATCGAGCCTGTTAAACCTTCAAACGCTGCTTTACTTGCGGAATACACTGAAGCAGTCGGCCAAGCTTTTTCCACTGCTACGCTAGATACATAAACTACGCTGCACGGGTTAGCCAATACAGGGATAAAACTTTGCAACATAATCGCTGGACCAAAAAAGTTAATTGCCATGGTTTGTTGCATCATCTGTTGGCTATTGTCAGCAAACATGGCTGGGTAAAATACCCCTGCGTTTAAAATTAAACTATCAATTTTAATTTGTTGGTTGGCTAAATGTGCGGCTAAAGAGCTAATTTGATCATAATCTGCATTGTCGCAGATAAACCCTGTTACTTGGCTTTTACCTGCTAATTCAATTAATTGTTGCTCTGTCTGTTTTACTTTTGCTTCATCCCTACCTGTGAATAAAACATTTTTGCCTTGGTCAACAAAATGTTTTGCGCTTGCTAAACCAATACCTGAAGTTGCGCCTGTAATAAAAACGGTTTGTGTATTCATAGCTATTTCCTTTTTGTGAATAAATTTAATCTGTTGGTTATTTACACAACAGAGTTTATTGGTTTTAATTGTTTCTGATTAGATGGTTATGGATGAATACTTTGTTTCTCATTCGGAACGAATGTAGGCAAGTAGCGGAACGAATAACGAGGCGGCAATGCAAGAATTACACAAACACTTACCCAATTTGTACTTATTTAGATTGGTTGCACAACAAGGCAGTTTTCAAGCAGCAGCGAATGTTTTGGCGTTACCGCGCTCGTCTGTCAGTAAAAAAATTCAGCAATTGGAAGATGACTTACAGCTGAGATTATTACAGCGCTCTACCCGAAAACTGTCGTTAACCGAAAACGGTTTGGCTTTATTGCAAGCAACTGAAAGTTTAAAAGAGGTATTAAATAATACCCAACAAGTGTTGTCGAAACACCAGCAACAAGCGGTTGGTCGGGTGAAAATAAGTTGCTCAACTGTTATCGGGGAAAAGTTTTTATTGCCATTAATAGCTGAGCTTACGCAAACTTATCCACAAATATCGCTCGATTTAAATTTAACCGACAATGTGGTTGATTTAATTGCAGACAAGGTCGACATAGCGGTGCGGGTGGGGCAACTGCCTGACTCATCACTCATAGCACGAAAAATTGGTCAAAAGTCATGGGCTTGGTATGCCAGCCCAAGTTACTTAGATAAGTTTGGTACACCGGCGACACCACAAGAATTAGATAAACACGCCTGTTTAATTTTTAAAAATGCACATATTTGTCTCAACCATTGGCAGTTTGTTGATAAACAGGGAGATATTATCAATTATCAAGTGAAACAAAACGTTACAGTAGACGATGGCCGAACATTGGTACAGTTAGCTTGTTTAGGCCAAGGCATTTTAATGGTTGACCCTTTGTTAATTCAGCCAGAAATAGCCGCGGGTAAACTTGTGGCTATTTTTACCGATTACCACCACCCAAATACCATGCCGATTCATTTAGTTTGTTTAGGTAAACAAGCGCGTAGTAAAGCGGTAGATGAAGTGTGGCGCGTATTAAACGACAGAATGTCTGAGTTATTGCAGGTGGATGTGGTTTAACACCAAATCCAACCTGTTTTGAGCAGCGACTTTTCACAATACAAGGATGGTTATGTCCAGTGCATTTTTTAAACTCATTTTCGTCTGTTGTTGTGTGATTATCAGTGGTTGCGCTTCGTTTAAGGCAAATCAACCTAAGATGCTGCCGTTGCATCAAATATTTATTAAAAAAGATGCCCCTTATAATTATTACCTAAGCCCGAGTGGTAAAAAACTCAGTTGGTATCAAGTTGAAGGGATAAGCTCAGTTTTTGTGGTTAAAGACTTAACTTCAGGCATCGTTAAAACCTACGACCTACCTAAATATTACCAAGGACAAAATTTTGAATGGTTGCATGACCAATATTTGTTAACCCCCGTTAGCATCAAACAAAACGGCGTAACCACCAATAGACGTTTGTTTATGTACGATTTAGTTAATGAGCAAGAGCTAGATATTGTGCCAGAGCTCGGCGGTAATATTTATTTTCATTCAACCGATTTATCCAAGGCGCAGCAAGGTTTTTATTTTGTTCATGTGGCTGATGCAAAATCAACAAAAGTGGATTTGTATAGCTATCAGTTGCCCGAGCAATCGATCACGTACATAGATAGGTTTTCACCTGCTAGTTTACGCTCTATGGTCATGTTTAATAGCCAGGTGATTATCACTAAAACTGACAGTGAGTTTGTCCAGAGTAAATTTAATTCAAGCGAGAGTTGGCAAGATTTTAGCTGTAAAACAACAGGTCATTATCTAAGAGTGTTGGCGGCAACAGATGATTATTTATATTCATTGAATAATTGTGCAGACGATTTTCGCCAGTTAATCCAACATGATAAAAATGGCCAGTTTATCGCTTTTGATAAACTGGCAGGCACACGCGATGTTGAATGGGTATTGTTTGAAAAAACCACGGGCGAAGCAGCGTTGGCGTATCAAGATATCACTGGGGTTGTCGCACTAATGCCTGAGTATCAATGGCTTGCACAATCATTAGCTAAACTAGATGGCCGTATACAGCCAGCAACGGCGAACCATTTTATCCACAGCAACGGCAGCTATTTGTTTAAGTTTTCGAATGTTTATGGTGAAAGTTTTTATTTATACCAAGCAGATCAGCAAACAGCCAAATCATCAATTAAGCCATCAATTAAGTTGATTGAAGCTGGGCAGCTTGATAACTCAGCTGAATATTATCAACCGCAAGTTGAAGAAATAAGCTTAACTATGCCGCAGGGTCATCAGGTGTATGCTTACCTGAACAAAAACAAGGTTAAACCAATTAAAGGCGCTGTGCTGCTAATTCATGGTGGGCCAAGGCAGCGAGTACATAACCAATATGATCCTATGCTGAGTATGTTGCTTGATAGAGGTTATGCTGTGCTAAATCTCAATTATAGCGGCTCTACCGGTTATGGCAGAGAATACACAGAGCGCGCTAAAAACAACATTAGCTTAACGGTTAATGAAATCACCATTGCTTTCAACTGGCTGGAGGATAATTTAAATTTACCAGCGGATAGAATTGCGTTAATGGGCGGCAGCTTTGGTGGTTATTTGTCGCTAATAGCGGATAAAAATTTAGCAAACCAATGCACTGTATCTTATTCTGGGGTTTACGATTTAGTGGCCGCAAACCAGCAAATGCCAGGTAGGAGGCCAACAATATTTGAACAATTTATTGCGGACAAAGATGAGTTGGAACAAGGCTTATGGGATCAATACTCGCCGCTACAATTTGACCAACAAAGCTCCAGCAAAAAACTGATTGTGCATGGAAGGCAAGATTATATTACACGTGTTGAACATGCGCGAAAATATGTAAATTTACTGAAACAGCAGGGCAGACAAGTGCGTTACTTAGAGCTTGAGGATGATCATAATATTTCAAACTGGTATCACCAGCTGTTATTCGCCCGTGAAGTGGAGCTGTTTTTGGCTGATTGTTTAGGTGGGGAAGAAAACGGCACAGATCATGTGCAGTTATTTGCACGACTGCTAAGTTGGTTTAACCATTAGTTGCAGTTAACAACGGAAACAATCCACGTAAACCATTGGCGATAAATTCAATTGCGATAGCGGATAATATCAAGCCCATAATGCGTGAAAATACGTTGATGCCTGTGGTACTAATTTTGGTCGCTAACCAAGGGGCTGTGCGTAATACCGCAAATAAACAAGCGGTTAATATTAATAAAGTAACAGCCAGCATTAGATAATGGCCAATCGTATCGCCTTTATGTGCGGCTAAAATAACCGTACTAATAGCGCCCGGGCCTGCTAACAAAGGCATGGCCAAGGGGACAATGGCTACCGCACTTTTATCTATTGACTCATGCGCTTCCGCTTCGGTTTGTTTGATGGGACTGGTGCTGGCGTGCAACATGGATATTGCCATAATCAAAATTAAAATACCACCGCCTACTCTAAATGAGTCTATGGTTATAGCGAATACAGCGAGAATATGGTCACCTAAAAACAGCGCAGACAATAAAATGATCGCAACAGTTAAACTAGCGCGATTGCAGGTGGTTTTAGTTTCTACTTGGCTAAAATTGTGGGTCATACTGATAAATAAAGGCACTGCACCAATTGGATTGATAATGGCGAGCAAACCAATAAATATTTTTAAGTATTCGCTTAAATCTAACATCCTGCTTTGGCCTTTAGAATAACTCTATATCGTTGCGTTTTTCTGCTGCACTGACTTGGCTGGTAATTTGTTTTTGTTCGTGAGTGGTGAATTTATTTTGCACTTGTTGTTTTAAACTTGCGATATCAATTGCAGGTAAATTATCACCAGCTAGATCACGCCACGTCTGTTCTGATTGTTTTAAGCTTGCAGCTATTTTTTCTAAACCGTACAGGGTTGAATCTTGAATTTGGCTAACTCTATCTTGGAATTGGAGGTCTATAATTATTTGTGATATTTCTTCCAACACTTCATGGTTTAGCTGTAAAAGTTTTGCTGCCGAAGTTTGGTTGCTTTTTCCAAGGGTTAACCAGTCGTTAAGTATGGCTTCGATAGTTTGTTCGAAATTACTTAAGGTTGCTTCATTGCCTTCAATTATTGTTTGCACATGAGTTGTTGAATCAGACATTTTTTCTTCGAGCAGTTTAACCATTTCGCTAATGCGTTTACCGGCTTCACCAGAGGTATTAGCTAGAGCTCTGACTTCATCGGCAACCACAGCAAAACCACGCCCTTGCTCACCAGCGCGGGCTGCTTCAATAGAGGCATTTAACGCGAGTAAATTTGTTTGAGAGGCAATCTCAGATACTTGCTGAGATAAACTATGTAGTGCTTTAACTTGTGCAAGCACACCTGAAAAAGTGTCTAAAATTTGATGTTGTTGCGCTGCAAATGTATGCATGCGTTTTTCTATCTCTTTTAATTTTTCGCGGCTGTGCTGCATTGTCGTATTGAGCAAACTGCCTTCACCTATGTTGTCTTTGGTTTCGTTTAAGCTTGCAGAAATATCAGTATGCAGTTGATAAAATTTTTCGATTAAATGACTGATAGACTCAGCTGTCATGTTTTGGCTTGTCACCACTTGCTCGGTGACTATCGGGAATATTTCATCTGACAGCTCGGTTAAACCCAGCGACAGATCAAGCTTAATTTGTTCAGTTGACTGCTGTTGAAGTAATAATTGGATTTGAGTTTGCTGTTGTTGGTTATAAAAATAGACACCAATAGAAAATATCGGGACCCAACAGAGTGCGGCTATCACTGAAAAATAGCCCAAAATACATGTGAGTATGCACCCAGCTATAGCTGCATACATAAGCGTTTGTTGGCGCTTTTGAACTTGTTGTTGTACTTCGCTAGTGTCCATATGCCCAATAATTTAACTATTAGTCAGATTATTGAGCATAGTCTTTGCTGACGGATATTTCCATATAAATCTTGAGGTTATAGTGCTGTTACTTGTTGTTATCAGCATCTATTACTGACATACATTCACCTTGTTTTTCTAACCAATAAAATGTATTGCCGACAATCACAATAGAGCCAGACACAACCGCGCTAATTGGCACCATAATAACTGCGCTAAACACAGCACCGGCAAATTGTTTTACGCATTCATCATTTGAGCAGTTACCGACGGGGCGGTAAGTTTGCGCTTCTTGTGTGGTTAAAGTGTATTTTTTACTGACAACTTGGCAGTCTTTGTCGTAGTACTGAATTTTTTGCGGTACAACTATGCAAGCTGCCAGAATGATAGGTGCTGATGCCACCAGTAAGTTTTGCCATCTTGTATTCAGTTTCATTTATGTTTTCCTTGCAAAGTTACTTTTAAACCGCCCAACTTTGACTCATCTAACTGCAGGTCTAAGCTGTGCCATTTGGCGATTCGCGCGACTATTGCCAGCCCCATACCATAACCTTGTGAATTTTTTTCACGGTAAAAAGGCAATAGAACTTTGTCTCGAATATCTGCAGCTATACCTTTGCCATCGTCATTTATGTTGAGTTGCCAGCTTTGTTTGTTTTGTTTAAAACACACTGTTATTTGCTGTTTACTGTAACGACATGCATTAGTGATTAGGTTGTTCAGCAACATATTAAAATAGTTATGATCAACCTGAATACTGGCATTGTCGTTAATATCTAGCTGAATATTTTTGTCTGGATAATGTTCGCTGCTGGCCTTCAATAAATTATGTAGCTGTTGTTTTACTCGGTAGCTTTGTAGTTTTAGCGCAATTGTTTGTTGCTCTAAACGGGCAAATTGCAACAGGGTTTCAACTAGGTTAGACATTTCGTCTAAGTCACGACTCAGGCGGTTTATATGTTGCTGTGCATCCGCATCGTCTTCAAATTTTTCTTCGAGCCAATCTATACCAAAACGCAAACGCGCTATGGGTGTGCGTAAATCATGAGAGACAGCGCGGCTGAGCAATTTATTGTCTTCTAGTAAGGTTTGAATGCGCTGGGCCATTTGGTTATAACCAATTTCTATTTGTTTAATGTAACTAAAATGGCTATTGGGTATACGCTGGCTGAGTTCGCCGCTGCCAAATTTATTTATGGCAGCTTGGATAACAAATAACCGGCGGATCAAGGGGGCAGACCACAACATAACCAACAAGGCGATACCTGCATAAAAAACCAGTGTGAACCATAATCTATAGTCAGCTGTTTGTTCTGCTATTAACTGCTCGGCGGGTAGTTGATAACTCAAACTCATTATCTGTTGTGGATTGTTGGTATCTAACCAATGTAACGACATTTGTTGGCTAGACTGCAAAAATAATGGCTCACCAGTTTGTATATGCGTGGTTAACTCAGCGGGTAAAGCGAAGTCAGATACATTGGTTAAGCTCAAAGTTAACGGGGGGGGAACTTGGCTGCCGGGCGTCAGTTGTTTTGCTAATGCAAATAAAAAGCTTTGTTGCTGATTGAGCTGGATATCTTGTTGCTGCTGCCGTTGTATTTTTAAGTAGCTATAATCTAACAAATAGCCTAAACCTATGGCCGCACATAAAGTCACTGTTATTAATGATAGAGTGAAAGTTCGCATTGTTGTTGAGCCTAGAGCCAGCTAACTATCGTGCCAAGCTTGTTGGTTAAACAAATAACCTTTGGCGCGTATGGTTTTTATTTTTTCTGAAGGCTGTGCCGTATCACCGAGTTTTTTGCGCAAACGCGAAATACTGATATCTATCGAACGATCAAAACCGTCGTATTCCAAACCACGTAATGCTTTTAACAATGTTTCCCGTGAAACAATTTGACCGGCTTGGCTTGCAAGTAACCATAAAAGATCAAATTCATTGGCCGTAAGATCAATTTTTTCCTTGTTTAGTTTTACCCCTCGGCTGACTTTGTCTATCAACAATTGACCGAATTGCAGCTGCTCTGTGGTTGTTGGTTTTTCACGGCGCAACAAGGCTTGAATGTGTGCTAATAAAACCCGAGGGCGCACGGGCTTGTGCATAAAGTCACTTACGCCTAATTCTAAACCTTTTATTTCGTCATTGTCTTCGCTGCTAGCGGTTAACATTAGAATTGGTGTAGGTTGTTGGCTGCGGATATGCTGGCAGACCTCAAAACCACTGAGTTTAGGCAAATTTAAATCGAGTATAACTAAATCTACGGAGTGCTGATTAAATAGTTTAATCGCCTGCTCTCCATCAGCCGCATGGATAAGATTAAACTTATGGCTAACTAGGTAGTCATTGATCCATTGGGCAAGCGACTGATCATCCTCTACCAATAAAATATTTAGTTTGTCTGTTAAAACAGTCGCCATGACGAACGCCTTTGTTGCGATTGGTTGTATACCCAAGCAATTTCAAAGCGCAATTGGGCTAAGGTTTGCTGCGAGTAGCTATTTTTGATACTAAAGACGACATCTTCATTACTTTGCACATCGTATTGGAAAAAACCAGCTTGTTGGCCGCTTTGTTGCCAGCAGGTTAAAGCTTGAGCCGATGAGCTAATAAATAAACAATAAGAGCCTTTTGTATTTATCTGCCAGTTAATATCAACCAGTTGATAACAAGTTTGCCCTTGGTGTAATGCAACGCAGCGAGCCGGAGTAGCTTGCATGCTTGCATCAAGTTGCTCGGCGATAGCACTAGGCTGCCAACTTAGGCTAACAATTAGCAATAAACTGGTTAAGCTTGTTTTAAACAAATCCTTGTTCCTCAGAATACGTAGCTTACTGACGATGCAAAGATATGTGCTTCGTCATGGACTAGTAATGGACTGTCGTCAACACCAGAGAGTATTTTTGTATATCGATAAAAACCACGCCATACCCAGTCTTCTTTAATTGGATAAGTCAAACCAAACTCAGCATTTGCCACTAGACCTGCTTTTGCATCTGAGTAAGCTGGAATTGTTTCACTTGCTTCTTCTGGGCTGACATTAAAATAATATTCTCCGGCGTGTTTACTGTGATAAACCAGCCCAGCCAACAGGTGCAGATTTAGATTACGCTGCTGCCAGTTTTTACCCAGCAAAGTGGAGATGGTATGGCCGTCATGCGCGCCCGAAATATCTTGCAACAGCCTTACTTCTACCATGTAATTTGGGTGGGCGTAGTTGGTTCTAATACCTAAATTAAAATCGCCTTCACGTGGTTTTAACTTAGAGTTTTTCCACGCTTTGTTGTCATCATCATCCCCCATGCCGTAATGCACTGGCGCACCTATGATATCAACAGACCAAGTAGAATCACTCACTAGGTTATAGCCCATGTTAAAGCCGTTAATACCTTCTGCATAAGCTTCGATAAAAAAACCTTTATATTGGTAACGGCCATTAATATTTAAATAAAATTCAGGTGCCCAACCAAAATTTTGCTCGATATTATCTTCGGGATAACCCCATAGCGGGCTTTTATAATAGCTAATACCTAACCCAAGATCTAAAAAACCACCGTTTTGATCAGCTGGAATACTCGCGCCACCACGGACTGAGTGGCTTATATCGTCCGCTTGTACTGGGCTGAATAATGTTGCTGCAGCTAATACACAGCTGAGGTAAAACTTAAACAATTGCATAAAACTGAAACCTTAATAATCCGTTATCGAATTGTGCGCGATTATCTCTGTTATATGTGTAACCGAGTGTAACAGAGCTTGAATTAAATCAAAGCGTTACAAACTGATACATAACAGCAAAGCTCGGATACAAAAACAATTGAACTTGTTGTGTAAGCTGGTTGCATATTATTTGAAAGGAGTCCTGTTATGCAATTTTCACTTAAACCCAGTTATCTCGCTTGGCTAATGTTAGTCGGCCAAAATGTATTTGCCCAAGATGGCGAATTGTCGCCAGAATTACTGGAAAACATTCAAGGTGAATCAGTAGAAAAATCGTCAACAACTGAAGAAATTATCGTAGTTGGCAGTCGCCGTGCTTATTACACACAAATTACCGAAAATGCTGAAAAAATTACTAGTATGCCGGGATCTATGGGCGATCCTATTGCTGCTGTGAGTGCCTTGCCTGGGGTGATTATGCCAACTTCTGGCGGCGAACCCGCAGTGCGTGGTTCTTCTCCGGCGGATAATAAATATTATATTGATGGCATGCCAGCGGGTTATATCTTCCATCAATTTAATACCTCAATATTTGATGCGCAAACCATTCAAGATTTTCAACTCTATTCTGCTGGATTTGGTGCTGAGTATACTGGTGCAACTGGCGCTGTTTTTGATGTGCGTTTACGCGATCCCAAAAAACAAGAGTTAGCTGTTACTTTAGATGCGTCGTTATTACGCGCAGGTGTATTTGTTGAAGGGCAAGTAACAGGCAGCTCAGCATTTTATTTATCTGCACGTAAAGGTTTGATTCAATATTTTATCCCAGAAGAAGATGAAGCGGATGAAGATGGCTTTCGAATTATTAGCCCACCAGAAGACAGTGATTATTTAGCCAAATATGTTTGGGATATTAACTCAAATCATCAAATTACCTTAATGGCTGTTGGTGCCAGTGATTATGCCGAAGCTGAATTTACTCAAGCATCCGATATGGCCGCGTTAAATCCTGATTTTGCAGGGGAAGCAAAAATTGACGAGGGGTTTGATAGCCAAGCAATTAGCTGGTTGTACAATCCAAATCACAGTACAGAAATGAAGTGGATACTTGCCCGTTACCAAGACAAAATGACCACAGAATGGGGTGAAGACTACTACGAAAAAATTGATTTTGTTGAGCAATACATCAAAGGGCAAATTAAGTTTGCACTAGGCCAAACGCACAATATTACTGTTGGCGCTGAGCACAAAAAAACACAATTTAAGTATGATCTCAACTCAGTGCATTTTGTTTGTACTGAATTTGACAGCGAGTGCCAAACGACACGGCGCGACAATATCCAAATTCAACATCAACTTAACAGTGAAGACAGCTCATTTTATATCAGTGATTATTGGCAACTTAACCCTAATGTTAGTTTAGAAACAGGTGTGCAAGCTACTTACAACAGTTATTTAGATGAAGAATTTGTTCATCCGCGCATGGCATTTACTTGGCATATTTTGCCCAACTTAACCTTGTTGTCGTCAGCCGGACGTTATAACCGCTTTGCTGATATTGGCACTGTTTTACCTGAAATTGGTAACCCAAATATGCAACAGCCAGTGTCAAATCACTACACTTTTGGTTTTAAAGGTGATTTAGCCGAAAACTGGAACTGGCAAATCGACAGTTATTACAAAACCTTTGACCGACTGCCAACAGCGTTAGCTGAAGAAGACGACCCAGAGCAAGAATTTTATGTTGCACAAACTTCAGGGGATGCTAAAGGTGTTGATTTATTACTCAATCGCGATCGTGCAAATAATTGGTATGGTTGGGCCTCACTTAGTTATTCGCGTAGTCAAAGAAGCAACAATTTAACTGGCCAAACTGCCGATTACCGACTTGATACCCCGCTGGTGTTTAATTTAGTCGCCAATTATCAATTCAGTCCAACTTGGGATATTGGTTTTCGTTTTGTTGCTAAATCTGGTGAAGCCTATAACAAACCTGTCGGCATTGAGGAAAATCCATTGTTTCCAGACAGATATATAGGAGTTTATGACGAGCCTTATGGCGATAGATTACCTGTGTATGCGCGCTTAGATATACGTTTGCAACACGACTTTACCTTAATGAATAACCAAGCTAAATTTTTTGTTGATGTGATTAACGCACTGAATCGACGTAATACCATAGGACGAGATTTAGACTACAAACGGGTAAACCAAACCGGCGAGTTGTTTATTGAAGAAGAACAAGATCTTGGTATTTTTCCATCCGTTGGTATGAGTATTACTTTTTAACCAATGAAAGTTTTTTAATCGTTTCTCGGTCTAGTTTTTCATGCAGGGTTTCAAGTGAAAAACAACAGAGGATTCGCGAGATGAAGATTAAATTGAGTCAGTATATTGTGTTATTGGCGGCCGTGTTAACGTTAGCTAGCTGTGGCAGTGATACTAAAGTTGATATAGATGCGGGTGGTTCAAATTCAGAACAAATGAATGATGACATGGACATGATGGCTGACTATCAATGCGGCCAGAACGACCATCCGAGTGTTGGTAAAACTATGGTATTTAGTACTTTAGCCCATGATGTGAGTGGTTCAGCTCAAATTATTGATAACTGTACCATTCGGGTTTCTGCTTTTAACTATGACGGTGGTGGCCCAGCTGTTTATTTTTATGGCGGCATTGATGGTAACTACCGAGATGACGGCGCTGGTTTTGCGATTGGCCCTATGCTCAATGGCACTGTGTATAGCGGCGACAGTATAGACGTGACGTTAACTTCAGCAGATCAGCTTGATAAACTAAATGGTCTCAGTGTCTGGTGTGCTGATTTTAATGTTAGTTTTGGTGATGGATTGTTTATGTAGTAAAAATGGTTCAAGCTACAGAGTTATTAAATTTTACAAGGACGTATTATGTACAAGAAAAACATCTCAACCGCTATGTTGTGCGCATTTGCAGCTATTGCGGGATTCACCGCTTTTGCGCACATGTCGTGTATTTATTTAGGACCTAGCTGTTACCAAGCACAAATGGCACCGACAGAACTAATTGAATCTGCAAAAAACGGGACTTTATTAGCGCCGATAGCGACTGTTTTTGTATCTGCTCTTTTTGTTATTTGTGGGTTATTTGCTTTGTCTGCTGCAGGGCTCATTAAAAGGCTACCCTTGCTAACTACTGCAAGTTATAGCATTTCTGCTGTGTGTTTAGTTCGAGGTTTAGCGACTATTCCACTATCGTTTATTTTTCCACAAATGGTTAGTGGCTTTTCAGTTGTTGCAGGTATTACTTGGTTTATTGCCGGTTTACTGTTTTTAATTGGCTTTTGCTGGCAAACACATCAGGTTAAATAGCGAGATTGTATGGATTTATATTTGTTGTTAGCGGCTGTTTTAACAAGCCTAGTTGGCATAATACATTCTTGCTTGGGGGAGAAATTGATTTTTTCTCAGTTAAGAACAAACTCTATCGTGCCCACTATTGCTGTTCCACCGTTAAAACAACGGCATATCAGAATACTATGGGCGAGTTGGCATATTGTCAGCCTGTTTGGATTTGCCATAGCTGCATTGTTGGTTTTGTTGGCATCGCCGAGCAGTGAAATTTATCAAAATACTCAGATCAAACTTATAATTGCCATTGTTATGGCGCTATCTGGACTACTAGTGATATTTGCCACTAACGGCAAACATCCTGGTTGGATAGGTTTAATTTTAGTCAGTATTTTAATCTGTTTAACTTAAAGCAAAAAAGTTAACTCTTTATAACTAGGCGAGCTCGTAATAACTCCAGCGACGTTCGCCTTTTTTAGTTAATTTACCCTCTTTATGCAGTTTTTTTAGCAGATATGACGCTCTGCTATGGTCTACCTGTAACAGTTGTTGGGCTGATGTGTTGTCTATTTTACCCTGATGTTTTGCATGCTCTAGTAACATAGCTTCCTGGTTTTGATTGTTAAACAAGTCGCTCGAAACTGTCGGGGATGGAATAGCTTGTGTTGGTGTGTTATTGATAACTTCTGATGCAACGTCATCAATTGGCTGCATAAAATGTAAATGCGGCACATCAATATTTTGTCCCCGACTTGCTATCAGGGCGTATTCCATCATGTTTTTTAACTCGCGCACATTGCCCGGAAAGTGATAACGGTTCAATGCATTCAGTGCGGCTACTGAAATTTCGCATGACTCACGACCCATTTGTTCGGCTAGTATGCTCACAAATTTTTGCGCTAATAGTGATACATCACCTGTTCGTTCGCGCAGTGCGGGCAGTGAAATTTGATAGCCAGCTAATCGGTAAAATAAGTCTTGCCTAAATTCTTTAGCTTGTACTTTTTCTTGCAAATTTATATTGGTTGCGGCAACTATACGCACATCAACTTTTTGACTTTTGCGCCCACCTACAGGTGTAACAATGCCATCTTCTAAAACTCTTAATAATTTCGCTTGTAAAGCTAAAGGCATGTCGCCAATTTCATCTAGAAATAACGTGCCGCCGTCTGCTTGCACAAAATAACCATGTCGGTCAGCTGTTGCGCCTGTATACGCGCCTTTAATGTGACCGAACAATTCAGCATCGGCTAAATCTGCGGGTATTGCCGAACAATTAACCGCAATAAAAGGTTTTGTGGCACGTTTACTACCATAATGAATTGCTCGAGAAATTAACTCTTTACCTGTACCACTTTCACCCAAGACTAAAACATTGGTATTAGGTGCAAATTGAAGGCTTCTAACTTCCTCTATTAGATGGATTACGCTTTGGCTTTGTCCAACAAAGTTTTCTATTTGCCAGTGTTGCGCTTCTCTTTTCGTTAACGAAGTGAATTTTTCATCAACCAAATCACGCGCTGATTCGGCTTGTTGGCGTTTGTCTATTTCAGATGTTAGTTGAGCATTGAGTATTTCTAACTGCTGATTTTTGGCCTGTAATAACTTTTGTTGTTCAACGATAGTCAGATGTGCTTGAATACGCGCAAGCACTTCTTCACGCTGCAGGGGTTTAGTTACAAAATCAATTGCGCCTACTTTAAATCCTTCAAGTCGTCTAGCTGTGTCTGAATACGCGCTCATAAATATTACAGGTGTTGTTGCTGTGTTTGGGTTTACTTTTAGTTGTGTGCATACTTGAAAACCATCTAGCTCAGGCATCATGACATCTAACAAAACTAAGTCGGGAGTTCGTTCACACGCCAACTCCAACGCTTCACTACCACTAGTTGCAACTAATAGTTCCAAACCACTATCGGCGAGATAATTAACTAAAACGTCTAGGTTGTCGGGTTGGTCATCAACTATGAGAACAACTGAGTTGTGTTGGTTAGTGTGCATAGCGTTAAATTTAGTTGGCTTATATACAGTGATTATAAGCAAAAAACGCTTATATGTGCCTATAGGAAAATTTATTTTAGCCAGATTCTAATTTTAGTTTGTTTAGTTTTTTGATTTGTATAGTTTTTTATATTTTAAAAGATCTTGGTCTGATTATTGTACTACTTAAATAAATCACTATGAGTTGTTAGGTTAATACTTTGCAATTGTTTCTGCTGGTAAATGCCAGTAACCTGCCCAGCTTAGATAAAGTGTGTAGAGGTTTAGTTATGCAGTTTCCCCGTTCTGTAAATAAAACAGTTATGTTTTTTGTTTTATTTAATTGGTTTATGTGCGAACCATTGTTTGCGAATGAAGAAGATGAACTTGCACAGTTACTTGAACTTTTAGATGAACAAACTGAAATTGCAACTCAAAACAAAATGAATGCTGATTATGTGCCTGGCATGGTTTCTATTTTGCACGGACAGCAGCTTGAAAGCTATGGCGCTACCACTGTGGCAGAAGGGCTAGAACGTGCCGCAGGATTTTACATGAGTGTCGACAACGCAGGTTCGGTAGTCGCTATTGTACGCGGAATTGGTGCGACGTTAGACTCAACCAATTTGAAAATGATGTTAAATGGTGTGGCAATGAATCGGCCATATGATGGTTCAACTGAGTGGCTGTTGCGTCTGCCTTTGGAGCAAGTTGAACGAATTGAGGTGATTAGAGGGCCAGGGTCATCATTGTATGGCGAATTTGCTTTTTCGGCCGTGGTGAATGTGATTACTCATCAAACGAATCAAATTAAAGTTAAAGCAGGTGAGAAAGACGCTTTGCAGGGCGATTTGTTGCTTATGCACGAGTTCCAATCGGGCCTGAAGTTATCGAGTAACTTTTCTTGGTGGCAACAAGGTAATAGTGGCTTGCAAACCAATCCAGATGACTTTTATAGTCGAGGGTTAGGTTATTCTCCCGGTGATATTTATGATCACAAGCAAGGTAAGTTTGTTAATTCACAACTTGAGTATCTAGGTTACAAGTTGCAATTAAATTACTCAGATACCGAGCGTGGAGGATGGTATGGACGAAACGCAGCTATGCCACAAGATATGCAACCTAGAGCAGAGCAGGTATTTACCGCAAGCTTGGCCAAGTCTTGGCAAATTAATGATGAGTTGAAAATCGGCATCAATTTAGACACAGCTGAATCGAATTTGAAACTAGCTACTTTTTTACCCATACCTAAAGGGGTTGACCCACCGGGACCTGAGCCTGAAATAACCACAGAACTGTATCGTAGAGTGAGTAGTAAAGATTCATTTTATCGAGGTCAAATTATTCTGCACTGGCAACCAACTGCAGATCATAAGATTTATTTAGCCGCTGGCCATGGTGTTAGCAAAGTTGATGAGTATGCAATTGCAAGATTTGAGCTTAATCAATTAGCAAATATTGATATGGGCGCTGAATTATCAAACCGAAAACTGAGCAGCTTTACAATTCAAAATCAGTGGTCGGTTGCAGATGATTTAGAAATTACACTGGGCGCACGTCATGATAAATATGCAGATTGGGGTAGCCATACTTCGCCAAGAGTTGCCGCTGTATGGCGTCAAGGTGAGCACCATATTTTTAAATTTCAATTTGCTGATGCATTTAGGCCACCAACTATGCGCGAGCTTAATCCTGATTCGGTAACCGAAGCGCAGCTTCTGACAGAAGAAAAACTGCAATCAACTGAATTGTCCTATATTTATCGTGATTCAAGTTTAACTTTTAGAAGTACAGTGTTTGATACTCAGGTTGATGATCTAATTGAATTTTTTATCAGCCCTGGTGAATCACCAACTTTTCGCAATTTAGGTAGTATTCAATTGCAAGGTATTGAGCTGGAATTTCAGCAGCAAGTTAATCGCCAATGGCAATGGTTTGCTAATTTATCCTATACCCATGCACAGGATGATTTGGACGAGGATCAAAAATTGGCTGGCTCTGTTGATTGGTTGGCTAACCTAGGTGTTACTTGGCAGCCTTCGGATTCCATTAAACATGCTTTAAGTTATAGGTATGTCGGAACGCAAGAGGGTTGGGAGCTTGCACCTATTCGTGGACATAATACTGAGTTTTCTGCACAGCATTTAGTCAATTACACTGTTAGCGCACAAAACCCGTTTGATATTAACAATATGAGCTTGGGTTTAGTTATCAATAATTTGTTTGATGAAAATTACGATGTCATGCCAAATCCTGCTAACTATCCAACAGGCTTGGCTAACGGTTATCGTATGGTTTGGTTAAAAGCACAATATGAGTTTTAAGCAGGTTAATTAACACAATGAAGCTTTCTTGGTCAGCATTCACATCAGTAGCTAAAACAACAAGGTTAAGTATCGCCTTGTTGTTGCTGTTTGTTGTGATTTGTGGCCAAGTTAGCGCAAATGGTTTTGAAGAAAGGCGCGCTTTGGTTGGCTTGAAAATCTTTAAAACACTAGTGACAGCTGATCTCAATTTATTGGATAAACAAAATAAGCAACAGCAGTTGGTTGTGCTGGTTGTACACAATGGCAGCGCATCTAAAGCAGAGAGCTATAGTGATAAATTAGCTGAAATATTCCAGCCGCTAAATGGCACTCAGTTTAAAATTCAGCCGCTTGATATTAATCAATTGCAAACTTTGCAGGCTGAGCAATATGCCGGCATTTTTATCGCTGAACCATTAGCTGATAAACAAATTGAGCTATTAGTTAAATACAGCGTACGGCATAGCTTAGTCGTTTTTTCTCCATTTGCTGGGGATGTTGAAAAGGGCATATTGGGCGGTTTATCTGTGCAAGCAAGTGTTCGGCCTTTATTGAATAAAACCACCTTGGATAAGTCTAAACTATCATTAAAAGCTTTTTATCTTAAGGTCGCTAAACTGTATGAATAAAGCGGGTGATTTACAACGCCAGTTATTAATCAGTTTAGTGTTCATTATGCTAATTAGCGTATTTGTATGGTCGTTAGAGAATTATTGGCAAAACACGTTACAACCGAGATTATATTTGGTCGCAGAAACCCAAGCAAACACCTTAGCCGAAGCGCAAGCCGCTACTTTAATAGAACACTTGGCTTACACCCAATCTGACAGATTAGCCGCAGCATTAGATGACGCACTACAAGTAATGTTAATAGTAGAAGACCCTGCTATTGGTCAACGTTATATTCATAGTGTTGAATTACAACTGGATTATTCTGTGGTAGAGGTGGTTGCTGGAACGCTAGATTTTACTATGGGCAACAACGAATGCTCCGAATGTTATTTTATATCCGTACCATTAATTAGTCGTCAGGGTGAGCTGTTCGGCTTGGCTAATTTTGTCGTCAGTAATGGGTACTTCGTTCAATTAAGCGATGAAATGAAATCGAAATTGATCACAGAAGCGAGTTTAACCTTGCTGTTGCTGATTATTGTATGGTTGTTTGTTAGTTATCTGGTTTATCGGCTACAGAAAGCAAAAAAAATAATAGAAGCGTCAGACCAAGCAAAAACTCGTTTTATGGCCAATGTAACCCACGAGTTGCGTACACCGCTTAATGCTATTCTTGGTAATACCCAAATGTATAAGCAAGACGAAGAGCTCATGTTGGGTTATGGGCAAGGAATAAATGCAATTGACCGTAATGCTGAACACTTATTATCAATGATTAATGACATTTTAGAATTTTCAGCAACCAGTGAAAGCAAAATTGTATTGCAACCTCAACAGGTTAACTTGTTTGAGTTTTGCCATAACCTAGTCGACATGACAAAAATTAATGCACAACTCAAGCAATTAGCCTTTAATTTTTATCTTGATAGTGATTTACCAAAAGTCGTACTGGTGGACGAAAAAAGACTGCGCCAAGTATTGCTAAATTTATTGGCCAACGCAGTTAAATTTACCAGTGCTGGGTGTGTAACTTTTAGCGTTAATTTGCTATCGAACAACTTCAAGCAAATTGTTGTTAGATTTAGTGTTGAAGACACTGGACTAGGCATTAATAAATCTAAACTTAAAGAAATCTTTATCCCATTTCATCAACTAGACAATAGTATTACACGAGCCGAAGGCACGGGCTTAGGTTTAGCTATTAGTCAGCGTTTGGTTAAGCTGATGGGGACTAAACTTGAAGTACATAGTGAAGAAAACGTTGGCAGCCGCTTTTGGTTTGATGTTACTTTAGCACCTTGTGAGGTGAATGTTTCACCGCCAAATTTATCTACCGACAAGGTACAAACCGCAGAGTTAGTATTGCCAACACAGGCTCAGATATTGGCGCTTACTCAATTGGCTAAAACACATAATGTATTGGCTATTCGTGCACAAATTACCCAGTTGGCAGCTGAACCACAGCTGAATGATTTTGTGCAACATATTTCCCCCTTTGTGAAAAATTACCGCTTTAAGCAGTTAGTTGAATATTTGCAATCATTGACGATGGCTTGAATATAATTTTCTATAAGCACCTATAAGTAATCTTGAAATCTATTAGCGAACTATAAGAAATCCACACTCACTCCTATAAGATCTCCTTGTATCTATCTGAAATTTATTGATTTTTATTTTGGCATGTAAGCTGCACTACACACTCCTGACATACAACAGGCTAGATGTTCACTGTGAATGTATCTGGCTTACCTATTTATCATTTACAACAGATTAGGAGTCTCTATGAGCAGTCACAGTTGTTATGCAAAACGGCTAATATTTATGCCGACGCTATTACTGTGTTCAATGAACACTCTTGCCAATACCAGTGGTGATGAAAGTGCTACTGGCAGTGTTTCAATGGACAACTCAACTTCAGACACAGTACTCATTGGCAGTGACAATGGCACAACATTAACCACAGCACCCACTCATATTTATTTGAGTGTTGATGAAAACACAGCGAAAAATACCGTTATTGGCCAGCTAACCTCTGATCATGCAAGCCCAACAACAACGCTAAAATTAGATGTTGGCACTGCGGTTCTTTCCAACTGGGCTGCGCGTGATGAAGCGTATCAGGCGGTAAACTATACAACTAGCTTTGACGAGCCACCAATACTATTTAATCAAATTCAAAGTGACGGCAGTTATTATGTTACCTACACAGTTGATACTTATAGTTATGATGGTTCAATCAACAAGTTGGGTTACGAAATTCTTATGCGTACCCGCCAACAAAATATTACGGCGAGCGGGTTTGAAAGCATTATCGAAACTGATTTAGATCTGACAGGTTCAAGTGTTGTGACTTCTATCGACAATGTGCGAGGCAACGAAACAGTCGCTTGGTTAGCTGTTAGTCAAGCCGCACAAGGTTTATGGAATGGTTTGCCGTTTGAAACTACACAAACGGCTGAAGAAGTTACTCATAGTAGCAGTAAAGTTACTTTTACCGGTCCGTTTGATCAATCACCTCAATTATTGACCAATTTAATTACCAGTAACGGCACTCAGCAAGCTGGTGTTGGCGTTAGTGCGCTGTCTAGCAGTGAAACAAAAATTTATATCGACGAATTGGATGATGGTGAACATAACGCAGAAGCTGTTAGTTTACTTATGCTGCAAGGCAATAGCAGTTTATACGACAAAAACGGCACCTTAATGGGTGAAATGGGCGGTTTTACTTTCACCGATACAGACAGAGAAAATGCACCTACTATCGAGTTGCTAAATACTTACAACGACCCAGTTGTGTTTATTCAGTTAGTACAAACGACTGACGCAACTTTTCGTTTTACTGACATAAGCAATAACAGTTTTACTGGTTATATCCATGACGACTCAGAAAATGTAATGCCTGATGATCACGGTGATGTGAAATTTAAATACTTTGTATTTGAAAAAGGTAGTTGGGAAATTGAATTAACTAATTATAGCTATCAAATAATCTCAGGTAATGACAGCGGCGCATTTGAAATTGATGCGGATACAGGGCAAATACGCGTAAGTGATTCTAGCCAGTTAGATTTTGAAAGTGGGGTGACTCAGTACGACTTAGTGATTAGCTCGACCGACGGCAACGGTGATTTTGCTATCACTCAAGTAACGATTACCGTTAATGATATAACCGACTCACTCAACACAAATGCGCAAACCATTAAAGGTTTAGTGAAAAAAGATTGGACAGGCTACGGTGTTGCACCAGCAGGTGATGTTAATGGTGACGGTTTTGACGACATTATTATAGGTGCGCCAGGTGATGATACCTATGGCGACAATGTTGGCCGCGCTTATGTTTTATTTGGTAGTAGCACAGGACAACTCGCGTCGCTAGAAGAAGCGGCATTAGGTATTAATGGTTTTGTTATTAATGGTGAAGCTGCTGGAGACAAAGCGGGTTTTGCAGTCAGTGGTGGTGTTGACATTAATGGTGATGGTTTATCTGACATAGTAGTAGGTGCGCCATACGCAAGCACAATTATTGATGGCACTACTTATACAGAAGCCGGTAAAGCCTACGCAGTATTTGGTAAACAAGATACTGCGGCAGTTGAGTTGTCAGCTTTAGCATTAGATACAGACTCAACCGGTTTTGTTATGTTGGGTTCAAGCAATTATGACCACGCGGGTGGCACAATAGTATTAGGTGACGTTAACGGTGATGGTTTAGCTGACATTACTTTGGGTGAAATATTCATGGAAAGCACCAGTGCTTCAGTGGCGCTCAATGACTCAGTCACAAATGTGAACATGGCGCACACTGTTTTTGGTAAGTCAGATGGCTCTGCTGTGTATTTAAATGAAATAGCAGATGAAACAACTACGGAGGGTTTTGCCGTTATTTATAAAGGTCGAAAAGTTAGCGCTTATTGGGAATTCGGCGCGCAGGTATTGCCTGTTGGTGATTTTAATAGTGATGGATTGCAAGACTTTATTGTTAATGAAGGGATTATGCGAGACGCGTCTGGTATTAACCGTTTAGTCTTTGGTCGTATTGGTGGCGATTCTGTTAACTTTAATCAAGTAACGGAAGACGGCGATGGCCTGCATATTATTCCTGAAGATGGTACATATGGATTTTTTTGTTGCACAGATTCGTACGCGAATACGAAACCTAGCTTTACGACCTCTTCTATAGGTGATGTGAACGCTGATGGTTTAGATGATATTGCGTTGTTGTTGACTGATACTGACTGCTGTGAGGATATTGAATATCCCAGAGCTTACGTTATTTTTGGCAATACATCGGAGCAATATATAGATTTAGCCGAAATAGCCTTGGGCAATGGTGGTTTTATTATTCACAATGATGCTTCGCTTATTAGTTTTGCTGTGGGTGCTATTGCAACCGGCGCTATCGGTGGTGCGGGCGATTTAAACGGTGATGGTTACGACGACATCATTATTGGCGACCGTTACGCTGAAAGTGGCAAGGGTCGAGTGTATGTTGTTTATGGAAAAAATGACAATAACCCTGTTTATTTAAGCGATGTTACCAATAACCAAGGTGGTTTTTATAGTACAGGTAATGCGGATGATGGTTTAGGTCATTGGATTTCAAGTGCAGGTGATATTAATGGTGATGGCATCAAAGATATTTTGTTTGGTACACCAGATGCCGATGCCAACGACTTAAACAAATCTGGCGCTGTGTATGTGTTAAAAGGCAGTGGCAAAGAGCTAACACTTACTGGCACAGATGCAGACGACAGCATTTTAGGCAGCAGTGCAGCAGACAGAATTGCAACAGGTACTGGCGATGATTATATAAATGGTCAAGGTGGTGCCGATGTGGTTTATGCTGGCCCAGGTAGTGACACTATCGTTTTATCTGACAATAACTTTATCCGTATTGACGGAGGTGGTGGTACCGACACGCTAAAATTAGACGGTGCAGGTATTACCCTTAATTTAGCCGCAGCTGCCGCAAGAGTCCGTAGTATTGAAGTTTTTGATATTGATGGATCTGGTGCCAACACCCTGAGCTTAAATAAAAGTGTTAGTAGCAACTCGCGCATTAAAATAAAAGGTGGTAGTGACGACAGTGTTTATTCAACAAATCAACAGTGGCAAGCAACCGGTGTTACCGACACAACCGACGGTGTAACTTATGTACTCTATAGTGTTGGCCAAGCGCAATTGTGGTTACAACAGGGTTTAAGTATTACGGTAAACGCAGAGCCAACAATTGCTGCGCAAACTTTCTCTGTCAGTGAATACACTAATGCTGGTGCAACTATAGGTACAGTTTTAGCGGATGCGAATGATTTAGGTGACGCTGTTTCGTATGCGATTGTTTCGGGTAACGATGAAAAAACCTTTACCCTTGATAGCACAAGTGGCGCATTAAGCTTAAGTACAATTACAGGTCGTTTAGACTACGAAACAACAGCGAGCTATAGCATTGTTGTTCAAGTAACAGACTTGTTTGGTGCAACCGCAGAAGCTGATATTACAATTGACGTGATAGATTTAGAGAATCTAACTCATACTGTCGCGTTAGATTTAAGCGCAGATGCGAGTATTTGGGGTGAAAATGGCGTAACCGATATTCTTGCTTTGTCTAAGTTTGAAACGGTTGATATTACTAATTCATTTACCACTGATATCGGCTACACAGATGTTGAATTGGGTGGTTTGATGGATGTGCAAATAATTGGTGGTACTGCATCACTTATCCCTTCTTTAGAGCTAACTGGTGGTTGGGTTGATGCCAATTTACCAGCAACCTTATCTATTAGTTATCCAGATGAAGTTGAAGCAGGCCTGCCTATTCAAGTTGTAACTGAGCTCAAGTTGGATGATGACGCCGACTTCACAGTGAATTCGCCAGCGTTTAATTTATCAGCCGGCCTTAGACTGCAAGACGTGTATTTTTCTATCGGTTCATCTTTAGTCGACAAATACAATGGCGATACTTATATACAAGACAGTACCTACGAAAAATCTGTGTCAGCCGACAGTGTTGGTGCGGTTGGTTTGCCTTGTGAGTCAATGAATGACAAAAGCCAATGTTATACAGATAGCTCACAAAGCGAAGTGGACTCATTACGTCTAGTTGCCAACATAAGTGAAGAAAACTGGATGGAAGAAGAAGTCTACTGGGGCAATAGTTGGGAAGCTTGGTTAAATGGCGCTGGTTTCCAAGCTTTATCTAGCAGTAAAGAGGTATGTGAAGAAGACTATTTTGAACCACTATCCAACGGTGATTTGTATTACAACTTAGAATTTACCGCTCTGGATACTTTCTTAAGTGTAACCACTGATTTAAAACAGGAATTCGCTATCGAGTTATCACCAACGGCAATTTTAACATTGGAAGATGGTAGCCAATTTATTTTCGACCCTAATGATAATTTAGTTTTTACCCCAGAGCACAGCCATGACGTAAATGGCGATGGCATTATTGATGCGACTATGTCGATAAATACTAGTGCAGTTTTTTATAACGAAAGTAAGTTCAGTGTTGCTTTGAATATGCCATTTAAAGCCGCGGGTGTTTCGTACAACATTCAGCAAGCCGAATGTACGGCCACACATGTGTATTTTTATGGAGCAGAAGGCAAAATATACTACAAAGGTTCGGTTGGACCTGCGATAAATACTGAGTTTTCAATTGAAATGAAAGACTTAGAGCTAGGCGGTGAAATTAGTTACACCTTATCTGAAGCAAGTTACACAACCAGCTTATCTTTTGACTTGTGCAATGGTACGGGTGAAGCATGTGGCTCAAACATCGCTGTTAACAATGCCCCTAGTGTTGCTAATGTAAATATTATCGGCGATGCAATCGCGGATGAATTATTAGTTGGCTCTTACAGTTATACCGACCAAGATGGTGATTTAGAACAAAATTCAAGCTTTAGCTGGAATATTGCTAGTGACTCTAAAGGTAGCGACAGTGCCGCTATTTCGGGCGAAACGACTCAGGCCTACACAGTATCTGAATACCATGAAGATCAGTATTTACAATTTTGTGTAATACCAAACGATGGTGCGGACGCCGGTGCACAAGTTTGTTCGGATTGGTTATATGTTGAAAAATCAATTCAACTAGACAGCACACTTGCCACTGGTTTTGATAAAGCATTATTGTTGGATGGCAGCAGTCAATATGCCTCTACTCCAATGTATGGGGCGTTTAATCCAAAATCGGGTGATTTCACAATTGAAACTTGGGTTAAGCTCAATCAATTGTCCAGCTCTAATCAACATATTTTGCATCAAGATGATGGTTCAGGTAATGGGCGTATTCTACTAGGAATTACACCTAGCGGTACAGTATTTAGTAAGTTGGGTAAAACTTTGCTTGAATCGGGCCACACGCTTGAAGTCGGCAAATGGCAGCATGTTGCAGTAACTTATAAAAAATCTAAGTACAAGCTTCGTTTGTATATTAACGGCGAGCAAGTCGCAAATGCATATCGTGTTATGGAAAATAATGATGGTGATCTGTTGCTTGGTATTAGTAAAAAGTTAGATGAAAAATATCTAAATGGCGCGATAGACGAAACGCGAATTTGGACAAAGCAAAAGTCTAGAGCGCAAATACAGCAACAAATGCATGTTGCGGTAGCCAGCAATGCTGAAGATTTGCTTGCGTACTTTACCTACAACAATGATGACGAATATGGCATTAACGATGAAACTGGCTCATTTTATGGTGAGTTACATAATTCACCAGAGTTTGTTTACAGTACAGAGCGTACATTGTCGTTCAATGGCAGCAGCGATTATTTGCAAGTAGCCCATGCTACGGAGCTAAACTTTGCAGGCAACAGCTTTAGCCTTGAAGCTTGGTTTAATGCCGATGGCAGCAGTGATGGTTCAAATCAAACGATTGTGAGTAAATTAAATGCCAACAAAGGTTGGGCTTTGAGTTTAACGAATGACAATGGTGCACTGCAGCCAAATTTATATTTAGCCGATGGCACATCATCTTTTGTCATAACAGATGAAAATCTGGTGCTAAAAAACACTTGGAACCACATTGCCGCTGTAGTTGATACAGCTAATGCGACCGCTTATTTATACTTAAATGGCGAAATGGTCAAAAGTTTAGGTATATCAGGCTTAGCCAGTATAGATACAGATGCACAAATGCTAATTGGTGCATCAACTAATAATTCAGCCTATTGGTCGGGTGAGTTAGATGATGTACGTATTTGGCAAACTGCAAAAAGCCAAAATGAAATTACAGCAAAGATGAACTTGCGTTTGTATGGCACTGAAGCAGATTTAGTTGCGTATTATCCTTTTGAGGCAGGAATTGGCTTAGATATAACCGCAAATAACTTATCAGCGGATAATCAAGTTTATCCAATTGCGAGTTCAAGAGGCATTGCAGTGTCATTTACTGCAAGCGCCAGTGGTACAACTAAGACTGGGTATTTACCTTTTGCAAAAAATGGTAGTTTAAATGTGAATGTTCAGCCAACTAAAGGCAGTATTGTAGTTGACAGCACAACAGGCGCTTTTAGCTACACAGCCAATTCAGCTGAAACAGGCACTGATACTTTTAACTATATAGTGACCGATAGTGAAGGGAATTATGGTTATAGCGAGTCGGTGACGGTTAATTTAAACTAACCTTGTTACGGCTAGTTTATGCATAAAAGGGTGAATATATTTCACCCTTTTTATTTTGTAAAACGCCTAATCAAATTATCAATTAAACTTTTTTCACTGCCTGAGAAAAATAACCAAGTATCAATAAAGGTTAGCAATAACACAAACCCATTAGGTTAAGAATTATTGTTAATTTTTTGTACAGTTAATTGACAGTTATTAACCTTGGTGCAATACTTTGCCTTTGTTGGGTAAATGTTTACCCTTTTGCTTGGGGAGCGAAATTAAAATGCAATTAGTATCTGAAAAACAAGGAACAACGCAGTTATTACAAGGATGGTTGGCAAAATCTGTGCGCAGTGTATTGGCGGTTACTGCGGTTTCATTGGTGGTGGGATGTGGCTTAGATATCCAAACTGAGGAAAACGATAAACCTGATGCACCAGATAATGGTGGCAATACACCTGTATTAACTTCGTCTATTTATGTTAATCCTGTGGATATTGACGATAGTTTTATCAAAGGTGTTGATATTTCTACTGTGCAGCAGGTAGAGCAAGCCGGCGGCAAGTTTTATAACCAGGATGGCATTGAGCAAGACGTTTTCAGCATCTTGGCGGAGCACCAAGTAAACTGGGTGCGTTTGCGTGTTTGGAATGATATCAATGATGTTTATTGGTCAGCTGATGTCAACGGCGGCCAAGCTGTTTCTGGGCCAATTGGTGGTGGCAATAATGATCTGGCAACCGCTATTGCTTTGGCTAAACGCGCTAAAGCTGAAGGATTAAAAGTTTTACTCGACTTTCACTACAGCGATTTCTGGGCTCATCCGGGTCAACAATATATGCCAAAAGCTTGGTTGAATTTATCAACCGCAGAAGTTGAAACTGCTTTATATGATTTCACCTACGACAGCCTAATGGCGATGCATGCTGATGGTGTGTTTCCGGATATGGTGCAAATTGGTAATGAAATTAATACCGGTTTAGTTGCGCCACAAGGCAATGGTGTGACATCTGCGGCAGCAATTGCATTGTTAAAACAAGGCATTCAAGCTGTGCGTGATGCAGAGGTACAAGCTAATGCTTCTGCTGAAATTATGTTGCATTTAACTGAACCACAAAAAACTGATTTCGTGGCATCTGTGTATGCAGCTTTTGATAATCAACAGCTGGATTACGACATTATTGGTTTATCTTATTATCCATATTGGCATGGTACGTTAGATCAACTACAAACAGCTATGGATAGGCTTGCTAACGAGCGTAATAAGCCAGTTGTTATCGTTGAAACCGCGTATGCATTTACTACAGACGCAGGGCCTGATGGCGGCAGTAATATCTTTGGCAATGCCGATGTTGAAAAAGTTGGTTATAACGCTAGTGTACAAGGCCAAGCTTCGTTTGTACGCGATCTAATTGAGCGTATTGCAGATGTGCCAAATGATCTAGGTGCAGGTGTATTTTATTGGGAACCAACTTGGTTAGGTGTGAGTGGCGCTGGCTGGATTTCTGGTCAAACCAATGGCTGGGAAAACCAAGCAATGTTTGATTATTCAGGCAAAGTGCTAGATTCACTCGATGTTTTTTGGTTAGTGTCTGAAACGGCTGATATGCAACCTATGGCGGTTGACTCAGTTGCACCTATAGATTTAACCCTAGATGCAGGGCAAACCACTTTTACTTTGCCTACTGTTATTCGTCTTATCTACAACACAGGTCAATTTGACAATGTTGATGTAACTTGGGGTGATACTAGTTCAATAGATACAAGTGCCAGTGCTGACTATCAAATAGAAGCGTTTTTAGCCGATGGTTCAAGTGTTACTGTAGCTGTTAGTGTATTGGTGAAAAAACAAAACGTGTTGTTAGACAGCAGTTTTGAGTCAGGTAGTTATAGCCAATGGGTTTTGGCAGGTGATAGCATTTTTACTATCAGTGATGATGCAAACGCCGCGTTAACCGGTCAATACACTTTAAACTATTGGTTAGACCAAGACTTTAAAACCACATTAACGCAAAACTTAACTGGCCTAGATAATGGTAAATACTTGTTAAGTGCTGCGATTATGGGTGAGAGCAAAGGCGCAACTGCGAGCAAAATAATGGTTACCTCTGGCACTAATACTGCGGAAGTTGCGTTAACAACCAGTGGTTGGTTAAATTGGGCTACTTTTACCACTGAAGTTGAAGTGGTCAATGGCCAAGCTGACATTGTATTGTCGTTAGATGAAATTGCCCAATCTTGGGGTTACATTGACGATATTACTTTCACGCCAATGTTTTAATTTGGCGGCTATTTTAGGGGGATTTTTGGGCGCTATATTTTTTAGACAATATAGCGCCTAGATTTGAATGTTATAACCCCGCCGCTTTTTTGCGTGCGTTGTGTAATTTTTTGTAACTGTCGATTAAACGTTGATGTCTGTCTAGTCCTTCAAGTTTCATACTGGTTGGAGTTAAACCATAAAACTTAACTTCGCCATTAATTGAGCCAACTACATTTTCCATGACTTCGTCACCAAACATACGCTTGAAGTTAAAGATAAAATCATCTAACTCTAGTTCTTCATCTAAGGTTACTTCTAAAGCAGCGCTGACCGCTTGGTAAAATAAAGTACGTTCAACTGTGTTGTCGTTGTATTGTAAAAACTCACCAACTAACTCGATAGCTTGTTCAAGCTCACCAACCGCAAGGCAAATTAGAATTTTTAGCTCAAGTATGGTCAACTGACCCCACACTGTGTTTTCGTCAAACTCAATACCAATCAGGGTGATAATATCGATATAGTTATCTAGCTGGCTGTCTTCTAAGCGCTCATATAAATCAACTAACTGATCGTCCGACAGCTTGTGGATATTTAAAATATCTTCGCGGTATTGCAGCGCTTTGTTGGTATTGTCCCAAATTAAATCTTCAACTGGGTACACTTCTGAATAATCCGGCACTAGGATGCGGCAAGCACTTGCGCCAAGGTGTTCGAACTTAGCCACATAAGCTTCTTTACCTAAATCGGCTAAAATACCGAATAAGGTTTCGCACTCTTGTTCATTGTCGCCAGAGAAATCCCACTCAACAAAATCATATTCAGATTTGCTGCTAAAGAAGCGCCACGAAATAACCCCGGTTGAGTCGATAAAATGTTCAACAAAGTTTTCCGGCTCAGAAACCGCCATGCTGTTAAAGGTAGGTTTTGGAATATCATTTAAGCCTTCAAAACTGCGGCCTTGTAATAACTCAGTTAAGCTGCGCTCTAGTGCCACTTCAAAACTTGGGTGCGCACCAAATGAGGCAAATACGCCACCGGTTTTAGGGTTCATTATGGTGACGCACATTACAGGGAATTGACCACCTAAAGATGCATCTTTCACTAATACTGGGAAACCTTGTTGCTCTAAGCCTTCAATACCGGCAACTATGCTTGGATATTTGGCGAGTACTTCTTTTGGTACGTCTGGTAAAACAATCTCTTGTTCGATAATTTGGCGTTTTACCGCGCGCTCAAATATTTCAGATAAACACTGAACCTGCGCTTCAAAAATATTGTTACCCGCGCTCATGCCATTGCTTAAAAACAGGTTTTCAATAATGTTTGATGGAATATAAACAGTTTCACCATCGCTGTGGCGTGTGTATGGAATACAACAAATACCACGTTCAATATTACCTGAGTTGGTGTCGATTAAATGCGAACCTTGCAGTTCACCATCAGGATTAAAAATATCTAAACAGTAGTCGTCTAACATGCCTGCTGGCAGTGAGTCGTCTTCGGTTAACTCAAACCATTTTTCATTAGGGTAATGCACAAACTCAGCATTGGCTATGTCTTCACCCAAAAACTGATCATTGTAGAAAAAATTACAATTTAAGCGTTCAATAAACTCGCCTAATGCGCTACACAATGCACTTTCTTTGCTTGAGCCTTTACCATTGGTAAAACACATAGGTGACGCTGCATCACGAATATGCAGTGACCAAACATTTGGCACTATATTACGCCATGAAGAAACCTCAATTTTCATGCCTAAATCAGCCAGTTGCTGAGTCATATTGGCTATGGTTTTTTCTAGTGGTAAATCTTTACCAACAATAAAGGTTTGATTATTTTCATCTGTATCAACCATTATCATGGCTGAAGCGTCTTGCGCTAAACTTTCCACCGCTTCAACAATAAATTCTGGGCCTGTTTGCACTACTTTTTTTACTGTGCAGCGGTCGATTGAGCGCAAAATACCTATGCGATCTTTTTCTGAAATGCTTTCTGGAAGTTCTATTTGAATTTTAAACTGCTGCTTGTAGCGGTTTTCTGGGTCAACAATATTGTTGTGCGCTAAACGAATATTGTCGGTTGGAATATCACGCGCTAAACAATACACCTTAACAAAGTAAGCAGCACACATTGCTGATGATGCTAAAAAATAATCGAATGGACCCGGCGCAGAGCCATCGCCTTTATAACGAATTGGTTGGTCGGAAATGACGGTAAAATCGTCAAATTTGGCTTCAAGGCGTAAGTTGTCTAAATAATTTACTTTAATTTCCATCAAAAATTCCAATTCACTAGGTGAGTGTTTAACATGTATCTTCAAAAAAGCTTGGGTATATTATCCAATTTTTTACAGCAGACGTCTTGGATAAATCTAATTTTTTCGCGTGGAACAGAATATGACAGATACAAAAGAACTAGAAATCACAGATATTGTGGTCGGTAACGGCAAAGAAGCGGTTAAAGGTGCATTAATTACCACTCACTATGTTGGTTATTTAAATGACGGTAGTAAATTTGATTCATCAATCGACAAAGGTCGCCCATTTCAATGTGTAATTGGCACAGGCCGAGTCATTAAAGGCTGGGATCAAGGCATATTGGGTATGAAAGTAGGTGGTAAACGTAAACTATTTGTACCATCACATTTAGCTTATGGTGAACGCAGCATGGGCGACAAATTGCCAGCTCATTCAGATTTAACCTTTGAAATTGAGTTGTTAGAAGTATTAACGCGCGACGATTAATTGCTAACTTTTAATACCCTAACTACACAGCGTTTGTCTGTTTAATCTGCGGTGTTGGTTAGATTGTAGTGTGGGTATTTACCGCTCTTCTGATTTTTCTTCGATTGTATTTTGCTTGCATTCTTGCATACGAATTCATAACCCATTTTGTAAAAATAATGTTTAACTTATGACGCATCAATGAATGTTGCCAGTTGGGTTCTTTAGTGGTTGTGCTGTGAGTTCTACAGGTTTCACTCAAACACTATTAGGCATTATACATGCAAAGTAATTAGGGAAAGGAAATATGTTTATTAATTTTAAAATGAGTTTGATCCTGTTTTTGGCTGCTTTATCTGTAACTGGATGCAATTCTACACCTGAAGAAATTTATGCTAAGGGAACCATTAAAAACAGTTCTGAGTGTTCAAGTGTTAATATAAACAGAAATATTGAAATGCCTGCTCCGCGCACACGCTCTGAGTTACCAACACCTAAGATAGCGGAGAAATTAAAAATATCAGGTTATGTGACGTTTAGTTATGATATTACTCAAGCGGGTAAAGTTGCCAATTTACAAGTGATTGAATCATATCCTGGGGATTTATTTAACGATGTATTGTTGAACACTGTAAGACAAACTTTTACTTATTATCCTGCAATGAAATCAGGTAAACCAGTTGTAAGTGAATGTCATTTTATGACTGTGGTATTCACAGACGGTGTTTTTGACAGGCTGACTGATTTTTGATTTGCGCGAATTCATACAAATTTAAAAAGGTAACTAAATGCTTGCGCTTATAATAGTCTTAGTAACATTATTTTTTCTGAGCTTGCTATTACACTTGCTCATTAGAAAAGTCGCTAAACAGATTCCTCAAGATCAGAAAATTCATTATTACCAGTCTGATAGGGTTAGAGTAAAAAACGCTGTTTATGGGAAGAGTGAGTTTTCTTCGTTAATAAGCCAATCTGATAAATCCATAATAAAATTGCTGGTTTCAGTAAGAATTATTGTTGTAATTGGCTTCATTTGGTACCTTTTTGCTGTTTGAATATGCTTTCTTGGTTTGATTCCCTTCCACTAGCCGTTATCTTGCTAGTTGGCGTGATCTTAATTGTGGTTGAATTCTTTTTAGCAAAACTACATTTCTTATCGTTAAAAGCTAAAAAATGGGTTTTATTTAATATTTGGCAAGTTTTCGGCGTTGTATTGCCGGCTTTCTGGTTACTCAGAGTTGTAGATAGTTATATTGAGCTTTGCCTGTGGTTATTATGATGGGATATTTTGCTATTGTTAAACCAACTAGACTTGGTAAGTAGTACTTATTCACAATAGCTGTAGTGTACTTTTTCCACCATTTTTAGTCGGATAAGTGATGCCCAGTAATGATCATCGCCTATCGACAAAAAATCACGGGATAGTTTGATGGAAGTGAAGCCAATTACCACAGATATTCACTTACCAAAAACAAACTTGAGTAACAATGCAAATACCCAGCAAATAACAAAAGTAACTACATAAACATATTTGTTGGGCGGTGTATTTCCACTAGCTGCTTGGCCGACCAAAGCCACTAGTCTAGTCTTTTCGCTATACAAAATTGCCAATATCATTAGCAGCAGAGCACCATTTACATAAGGTGTGCCTTGCCAGCCTAGTGATATTGGAATGATGGTTATGCACAAGTGCATGGGTAACAACATTAGCGCTGCTATTAATCTAAATCGATTAAAAAACAGCAGAAACCCAACCAGTATTTGCGCCCCAGCAATAAAATACCCAAACAAAGCTAACTGGTACTTACCCAGCTCTTCTATCAACCATACTGGACCGATTATGTGTGGGAAACTATGGAATAACTTGCTCATACCTGCAGAGAAATAGATCACTGCCAGCAATACTTGGAAGCTTGTTAGCGCTAATTTAAATACCATTTGGGCAATTTTTATTCTTGATCTAACTGTTGTTTTTGTGCAGCAAGTTGCTGCGACAATAGCGAAAATAGCCCTTTAACCCAGTTGCTAAACTTATGACTTTGCCAATATAAAGTTGGCACAAATATCAAAGTCACCACTGAGGCAAACAATACCCCAAATGATAAAGCGACTACCATAGGGATTAAAAACTGTGCTTGGTTGCTCTTTTCGAACAGAATAGGTAATAAACCGACAAAGGTGGTGAGTGAGGTTAAGACAATAGCGCGGAATCTATCGACGCCTGCTTGCACTACTGCGTGTTTAACATCCACTCCTTGCTCAACTAGATCTTTGAGCCTTGAGAGTAAAACTAAGTTGTCGTTTACCACAACACCAGCGCAGGCTAAAAAGCCAAAAAATGACATCATGCTGATATCTAAATCTAGTAATAAATGCCCCCAAACTGCGCCCATAAAACCAAAAGGTACTGCGGTTAATACTAATAACGGTTCCCAATATGAGCGGAATACTATCGCCATCAACGCATAAGCAATTGCTAGCGCCACCAACAAGTTAACTTGCAAACCTTGGGTAAAAGCTTGTTGTGCGCGTAAGTTACCGTCGGTACTTAAATTTAACCCTATATGTTTGAGTTGCCATTGCGCTAAATTATCGCTGAGCATTTGTTCTACAGTAGCATTGGCATCATAGCCTTCTTGGATATCTGCGGTTATTTCGATATTACGGCGTCTATCTACCCGTTCTATTTGACTAAATCCAGGAATGAGTTTCACATCCGCTACGGTTTCAATTGGTACTTCATAACCTTGTGGATTGCGAATACGCATTGAATAAATTTCATCTAAACTGCGGCGATGTGATTCTGGGAACTTGAGCATCACTCGCACGTCTTCTTTACCACGAGGAATACGCTGAACTGTTTCACCATAAATCGCTTGACGTACTTGGCGCGCTATCATGGCTAAATCTATCCCCAAAGTTTCAGCATGCGGTTTTAGCGACAGTTCAACTTCGATTTTTTCAGACTCTAAACTCGAACGAACGTTGATAACCCCAGGGTAACTGGCAAGTGTATCTGAAACGTCCGCAACAGCTGCTTGTTGGCTAGTTAAGTCATTGGCGGCAATATTCATATTTAAGAAAATATCTGATTGTTCACCACCAAAACTAAAGGCTAAAGAATAACTTTTTGCCTCTGGCAATGGGCCTATCATATCTTGGAGTTTTTTCGAAATATCCTGTACTGGCAAAATGCGAATTTCCGGCATGGATAAACCAACAAATACATTGGCATTGCCGGTACGAGCATTGGTTTTTATTTCAGTTACAAAAGGCACATTGTCGTTAGCAGCGAGCATTTCTTGGTCTTCACTCAGTAGTTGAACTTTGCCTTCAATATAATTGGCGATGCGCAATGCTTCGCTGTAAGGCGCAGCTTCAGGCAAGCTAACATTAACGGAAATAAAGGTTTGCGGAATATTTGGGAAGAAGCTGGTGTTTAGCCAACCACCAATAAAAGTGGCGACACTAAGTGCACAGGCTAAAACAAAGGCAACCAAAGTCGCACCACTTTGTTCAACCATGCCCGCAAGCTTTTTGCCATAAGTATTTTGCGCAAACTGCTCCATTTTATCTGCAAGCATTTGGCGCTTATTTTGTAATGTCGCCAACAATACAAATTTAGATTGTTTTTCTGGTTTTAAATGGGCTAAATGCGCCGGCAGAATCAATAAACATTCAACCAAGGAGAAAATTAAACTCAAGGCCACTACAAAGAAAATTGAGTGAGTAAAGGGCTCAACATCCATTGGCACAAATAACATGGGGGCGAATAAAATAATCGTGGTTAATACCGCCAATACCACAGGTTTTAATACTAATTGGCTACCAATAATAGCGCTGTCTAAACGGTTTTGTAGTTGTTTCTTTTGTTGGCTATAAACAGCTTCGCCGACTACAATAGCATCATCAACTACAATACCAAGCACTACTAAAAAGGCGAACATAGAAAACATGTTCACTGTGACATCAAAGTAGGTTAATAACCAAATTGCACCCGCAAAAGCTGTGGCAATACCAATACATACCCATAAAGCCAAGGCTGGACGTAGAAACAAAACTAAAATGATAAAAACCAGTACTAGGCCGCCGAGCGCATTATCGGTTAATAAATTTAAGCGGCTGTCGAATAGCTCTTTCATTTCATAATTGATGTCTATTTGCATACCCGAAGGTAGGTTTTTATTTAATTCTAATAAATAGTTACGAGCGTTTTCTGTACCGGCAAAGAGGTCTGGATCGTCACTGATCATCACACGAAAATCGACTGCTTTTATGCCATTAAATTTAACCGACGAGTCATCTTCGGTGAAACCATCGTCAATTTGCGCAATATCACCTAAGAGAATTTCTCTACCTTGTGCGTCCGACATAATAACAATTTGCGCAAAATCGGCAGCGTTATACGCTTGGTTACGCGTTTGAATTTGAATATTGCCAACAGAAGATTTAATTGTGCCTGCTGGTAAATTAAGGGATGCGTTGCGAATGGCTGTGGCGATTTGGTCAAAAGTTAAATTGTATTTTCTAAGTTGATATTCAGACAGCTCGATACTGACTTCATCGGCTTTAGTGCCTGAATAATTAACAGTTGAAACCCCTTCTAATAATGCCATTTCATCGGCTATTTGCTGCGCTTTGGCTTTCATTAATTTATCGTCAGCATCACCCGATAAGGTAAAAAACATCAGCGGCACGCGGTAAATACGCTGGCTGATGATCGGCCGTTCGGTATTACCGGGAAAGGTATTGATTGCATCAACTCTAAGTTTTATATCCGCTAAAGCTTCTTTGATTGGATAACCTTCAACTATCTCAACTGAAACATTAGCGCTACCGTTTCTCGCAGCCGAGCGTATCTGAAAGATACCGGGTAAATCGGCAATGGCTTCTTCGATACGGGTAACTATTTGTTGTTCAACTTCTCTGGGGCCTGCACCCAAATACGCCATATTTATGTTGACTACATTGGTTTCGGTCGATGGAAATACTTCTTTCTCGACTTCTTCTATCCCATAAATACCACCGAGGAATATGGTTAACATGAGTAAGTTGGCGGCAACTGAGTTACGTGCAAACCAAGCGATTAATCCATTCATTTGTTTTGCCTCTAGTTAGCGTCAGTTAGTTGCGCTGTAGCTGGTGTTTCAGCTTGGGTAGTGACGTCTGTCCCGGGTGAGAGAAAACCGAGTTTATTGATAATAACTTGGCTGCCATTAGCTATTTGTTGTGCTGTTATCCACACTGTGTCGGTTGATTTAGCAATTACTTCAACTTGCTGTTGCAGTACTTTACTGTTGTCATCTACTAGATAAATTTGGTTGCGTTTAAACAAGGCTTGTTTTGGAAGTTGAATTAGCTGCTCTATTGGTTTACTGGTTATTTTGCCGTTAACAAACATGCCAACCAAAATAGGTAAACCTTGTTGCGATATTTGTTGGCTTTGTTCTAAAGTGACAATTAAATCTAACATGCGCGTATTGTTATCTAAACGAGCACCAATACGTTCTATTTGGCCAAACCAGAGGTGTTGCTGGCCTGCATAAAAGCTGGTTATTTCGACTGTTGAATTCTGCTTAGGTTGCTGTGAAAGCTGTAAGATTGATAGATCAATTAGGCCGGTTTGTTTTTCGGTTAGCGGCAACTTTATTTGCACTTTGCTGGTGTCATACACAGTTGCTAAAGTGGTTCCAGTTCCAACAAATTGACCTATACCCACTTGGATATTTTCAATTCGGCCGGTAAATGGCAAAGATATTTTAGTGCGGGTTAAATCTAGTTTAGCTTTAGTAACATTCGCTTGCGCGGCGGCGAATTTGGCTTGGGCAGCAGCGAGTTGCGGTTCACGTTTAAATAACGCATTAGCAGCTGCATTACCCAGTTCTTGCCATTGCCTTTGCGCTTCTTGTGATTGCGCTTGTTCGGTTGCAAGTTGCATTTGTGCTTCAGCTAAAGCAGATTGTGCTTGTGCTAAAGCTACTTGATAGTTACTGTCGTCTAACTCAATCAGTATTTGGTTGGCGCTAAATACGCCACCATCAGCAAAGTTGTTAGCCAATTTTACTATTTTGCCACTCACTTGCGGCATAAGCTGTGAGCTGCGTTGAGGTTCAACTGTGCCTTGGCTTTCAAGTAAAACAGTTTGTGTGGTTTTTTCTACACTAACAGTTTCAACCTGGGTTTTGACCACAGGTGTTTCTACTGGAGGTGCTGGCTGTGGTTTAGGTTTGGCGGTTGCGACAACAAAAACAATTGCCACTCCGGGGATGAGAATTTTGAGCGCGAGTGGAATTTTTGAAAAAAAGGTCATTGATTAGTTCCGGCATCATAATTGAGTTCCAGAAGTTAATTTAACATTTAATCATACTAATCTATACATTTATTACAATTACATACGTATGCAAATGTAATAAATGTATTTATCTTAAAGAGTTACACCATTTTTCCAAATACCAATTTCTCGGTTGTCATTTTTTTCGTTATTGGTTTGTTCGCCAGATGCCACGCGTAATATGTATTCAAATAGCGCGTTGGCACTGTCATCAACACTGATGCCTTTATCTAAAATTTCTCCAGCATTAAAATCTATCCAATGTGGTTTGCGCTCTGCAATACCTGAATTACTGGATATTTTTACCGTTGGAATTGGAAAGCCAAGTGGCGTGCCACGGCCTGTAGTGAATAACACCATATTTGCCCCGGCAGCTGCTAACGCAGTGGAAGATACAGCATCATTACCCGGCGCTTGCAATAAGGTTAAACCTTGCTCTAAGGTGGCGATTTGGCCGTAATCTATTACTTGGTTAATGCTTGCGCGACCACCTTTTTGAATGGCACCTAGTGACTTTTCTTCTAATGTGGTTAAACCGCCAGCTTTATTTCCCGGTGATGGATTTTCGTAAACAGGCTGATTGTTGGCGATAAAGTATTGTTTAAACTCATCTACCAGTTTGACTATTTTTTCAAATATGTCTGTGCTGACAGCGCGGTTCATTAATACCTGTTCAGCACCAAACATTTCTGGTGTTTCGGTTAAAATAACTCGGCCACCATATTGAGTTAATATGTCGGTTACACGGCCAACTATCGCATTGGCAGTAATACCGCTAAAACCGTCTGAGCCACCACACTTCATGCCTAATGCCAGTTTACTCACAGGCTGAATTGTACGTTTATCTGCCGCCATTAATTCGAGTAATTCGGCAACATAATCCACGCCAGTTTGAATTTCGTCTATAACTTCTTGTGAGTTGTAATAGCGAAATCTTGAGGTGTCTATATCCGGTAAATCAGAAATTAATTTTTTTAACTGATTGTTTTCGCAGCCCAAACCTATCATCACCACGCCGCCGGCGTTGGGGTTTTGCATCAAGCTAGATAATAAGGTTTTGGTGTTGGATAAATCGTCACCTAATTGTGAGCATCCAAATGGGTGAGTGAGTGCAATAAAATCATCTGCTTGGCCAGAATATTTTTGTTTGCAGATATCGGTGATTTTTTTCGCTGCTTGGTTTACACAACCAACCGTATTGATTATCCAAATTTCATTGCGAATACCTACTTTGCCATTGCCGCGTAAATAACCGTTAAAAGTTGGGATATTTTGCTGTGGTGGTGTAGCAACTAACTGAGCTTGATATTGATAAGTTTCAGAACCGTCGAGTTTAGTGCGCAAATTATGGCTATGTACATGCTGGCCGGCAGCTATGTCAGCAGTGGTTTGGCCAATGCTATAACCATATTTAAAAATGTCGTCACCTTGTTTGATGGACGTTAAGCTGAGTTTATGCCCTTGGCTGATATCTTCCGCTAAGGTTATTTGTGTACCTGCAATCTCTATGGTTTGGCCTTTGCTTAAAGGTGCAACCGCAACTGCAACATTGTCATTTGGATGTACTTGTACCGCTAAACTAGCAGAAGGTGAATTGTGCATAATTAAACTCTCGATTATCAGATCCTATTTAAGACCAACTTTTGTATTTTAGCACAGTATTGCTACCGGTGGCACTTGTGTTTTATCCAAGCCAAACAGGCTATTTAATAAAACCCTGACTATGCTTGTTAATAAGCTTTTATCTGTTTTTAGGTGTGTATATGCAAGCAACTGTTTTGTCGCAAGTAATTTTACCTGCTTCGTTATTTATTATTATGCTCGGCATGGGCTTGTCGCTAAAGTTAGCCGATTTTAGCCGGGTGATAACCTACCCCAAAGCCGCATTTATTGGCATTACCAGCCAAATGCTGCTGTTACCCTTGGTAGGTTACATTATGGTGATTCTGTTTGGTTTTACTGCTGAATTAGCGGTTGGCTTAATGCTACTGACTTTTTGCCCCGGTGGTGTTACCTCCAACATGTATAGTTATTTGTCGGGGGGGGATACGGCTTTGTCGATTAGCCTAACTGCTGTGGTCAGTCTAATCACACCATTTAGCATACCTTTGTTAACCGTGTGGATGATGGATATCTTTATGGCTGAATCCCAAGCCTTCTCTTTACCGCTAGGCAAAACCATAGCTCAATTGGTTGTGATCACTATAGTGCCAGTGGCGATAGGTATGTGGATACATGCTAAATGGCCAAGCTTTTCCGCTAAAGCAGACAAACCGGTAAAAGTACTGTCTTTGGTGTTTTTGTTTGTGATTATCGCCGGCATAGTCGCCAGTGAGTGGGCTAATATGGCGGACTACTTCTTATCCACAGGCTTAGCGACTGTTATTTTAAATGTTAGCACCTTGGCGCTCGGTTTTTTTATTGCCAAATGGACGGGTTTAAACAAAGCTCAGTCGATCAGTATTGGCATTGAGGTTGGTATTCAAAACGGTACGTTAGCTTTGCTGGTGGCGAATAGTATTCTGCAAAATCCGTTAATGACCACCCCAGCCATCACATATAGTTTATTGATGTTTGTCACTGGGGCTGGTTTTGGGTATTTGGTTTCGGGAGCTTCTACAAATACTGACGTAAAAAATCTTCCATAGCCTGGAAGGCTTTTAGCCTATCTAGGGCATTTGATAGATAGTGATTCGCGTCTGGCAGTGGTAAATAATTCACTTGTTTATCGGCGCTCTGCAGTGCTTGAAACATATCTTCACTTTGCTCGATTTTAACTGAGCGATCTTTGTCACCATGAATTAACAAAATAGGCGTGGTGATCTTGTCGACATATTTTAACGGTGAGTTATCCCATAATTGGTTGCGGTCTTCACCTATTTGTTTTTTTGCTATCTCGTATCCAATAAACTTTTTGTGTGATTTAACTAATTTTTCAATGTCGCTAATGCCTGCATAACTAATAGCACATTGGTATAAATCAGGTGTTTTTACTGTACCCATTAAAGCAGCATAACCACCATAACTACTGCCAACAATACAAATTTTTTGTGGGTCAGCTATGCCTTGTTTGATTAACCAGCGCGTACCGTCTTCAACATCATCTTGCATGCTTTGCCCCCAAGCTTGAATACCTTGGTGCATAAAATCGTAACCATAGCCGTACGAACCACGAAAGTTCATTTGAAATACAGCGTACCCTCTGTTGGCAAAAAACTGTGTCCAATAATCAAAGTCGTCATTATCAAAACTGATTGGGCCGCCATGCGGAAATATGACGGTTGGCAAATTTTTTTGTTTGTCGCCAAGAGGTAGTGTCAAATACGCCTCTATGTTTAACCCGTCTCGTGCTTGATAACTGAGTTGTTGTTTTTCTGCCATTAAGCTTGGTTCTAATTCATTATATTTGTTAGCGATTTTACTGAGTGAACCTGTGGTTTTATCTCCTAAAAAATAGATACCAGCATTGGTGTCTGAGGTGGAATATAAGACATAACGGTTTTCATCCAAGCTGCTGCTAATAATGCGGTTGCGTAAATTAGGCAGCGCTGAATCTAATTCTTGTTTAAAAGCTTTAGCTTGTGGATGCCAGTATGTATTGCCTTTCCCCACATAATCACCAATTTTGTTTGAATAGCGCATTTTGCCCGTTAAGTCGCGTTTGTTTGCATCTTGCACTAATTGCAATTGTTTATCATTGCTGCTTAAGTCAACTTTAAAGACGGCTAAATAACCTTGATGGTAAGCTTGTACATACAGTATGTTCGGGTTTTTGGCAAAACCCAGTGGAGTAATAACGTCTTCTGAGAATGCTTGGTACGACCATAGTTTGGTAAAATCTTTAATGGATTTGTTGTTGGCTGGGACTTGGTAAATTGTATATTCGTCTTTGTTCCTTGCTGTGGCAATGCGTACATTACCTTGTTGGTCTGTTAGCCAACCTCTAATATCTTCATATGGCATTTGCACATATTGTTCGCGCTCACCATCTTTTAGCGATATTTTTACCACTGAAGGCTCTGCGTTGTACATTCGTCCGCCAATTTCAATTAAAAAGTGGTCTGGCTCATTTGGTAATAGATCTAAAATGACTGATTGAACGTTAGGCACATAATGTAAGTCGTTCAAAAATGATGCGGATAAGGTACCTGTCATTTTTTTATTGATGACGTTTAGTTTTAATAAACGGTATTCGTTTACCAATAAACCTTTGCGCAATTGTGGATAAACAACATCTACTAATAAGTATTGATTATTGGCCCAGACTAAATCGGAGAATCTATATTCTTTGTCATCGGTAAAAGCTAGATAACTGCGTTTGTTGTTGGATAAATCGTGTAACGCTATGGCTGTACCGGATTGATTGGGTCGTTTAATCGCGACCATATAAGCGATTTTATTACCATCGGGTGAAAGTCTCACGTTCACTGCATCGGGTTTACTAGCAAAAGCTGCTGTTGGTAAAGCGTTAGTTGCTTGTACGTTGATTGAGTAGCAGCTCAGAAATAAGTTAATTGTAAGTAATAGAAAAAGTCGGCTGACTTGCATGTGTTATCCCTAATCATTGTTTTATTTGGGATTGTAGCTAGCCAATTCCGTAATTCAGAGCAATTTTCTATAACAATTGTTAATGTTGGGTAGTTGTAATACTTATGCTTGCCAAGTAGATTAAGTAAAATAATTTAAAAATAAAATAAAAGAAATTTAACAATAAACATACCAGAATAGCGGACTAACCAGCCTGACAGTTGGTCATTTTAGGAGTAAAGCCACACATGCAAACTTATAATAAATATTTATCAGCTGTTATTTTAACGGCATGCACATGCGCGACCAGTTTAGTTAACGCCAATGGCGTTGAACAACCTGCGCCAGAATGGACAGAGTATTGGGAGCCTGAACCAAGAGTTGTTACCCCTGGCCCTGTACCGTCAGATGCAATTGTTCTATTAGGCAAAGATACAGGTTTATCACAATGGCAACATAAAGAAGGTGAAGCTGCCAAATGGACTTTTGATAATGGTGTAATGACAGTCAAAGCTGGTACCAGCGGCGTCAATAGCAAACAAAAATTCTGCGACATGCAATTACATATTGAATGGCGCACCCCACCTAAAGGCAAAGAAGATTGGCAAGTAGGACAAAACTCTGGCAACAGCGGTATTTATATTCAAGGCCGCTACGAAGTTCAGGTATTAGACTCGTATCAAAATCGCACTTATTCAAATGGCCAAGCGGGGGCTGTATATAAACAAACCCCACCTTTAGTAAACGCCAGCAAACCACCTATGCAGTGGCAAACTTACGATATTATCTATCGCGCACCAAGGTTTGATTCAGAAGGCCGTATTGATCAAAAAGCGTATGTAACTGTATTGCACAACGGCGTATTGGTGCAAAACCATACACAAATCCAAGGTCCGACCGTTTACCGCGGATACCCTAGATATAGCGAAGCACATGGTTGTGAATCTATTCATTTACAAGATCATGGCAACCCCGTGAGTTATCGGAATATTTGGGTAAGGCCACTATGAATGCGTATTTAAATAAATACTTATTTGTACTTGCTGCACTACAGGGATTGTTCGCTTGCTCAGAAACAGAATCACAGAATGCAACTGAGCAGCAGGCTGCAGTAGCTGGACAAACGAGCCAGCTCAAGTTTGAAGGTATTGATTTTAGTTTGGCGGATGAATGGCATCAGGTAAAAGAAGTTGAGCTGAATGCCACCCAACAAGCTTTTGTTCCACAACAGGGAACAGGCGTGTTGGTGAATATCTCTAGCCAAGGCAATGATCACCCTGCAAGTAAATTGATCACAGCACAAGAGTTTAGCGACTTTCAGTTAGAATTTGACTTTAAACTAGCGAAAAATACTTGGTCAGGTGTTTATTTACTTGGGCGTTATCGAATTAATTTAAATGACGCTTATGGCAAAACTGAACTGTGGAATGGTGCTATGGGTGGATTACACCCAAGGTTTGACGACGACAGAGAGTGGAAACACTACGATGGTGTAGTTGCTAAAGCCAACCCGAGTCAACCAATTGAGCAATGGCAACATTTAAGCATAGAATTTCGTGCACCTAGGTTTGATCAACATGGTTTAAAAACCGCTTATGCTGAGTTGATGCAAGTTAAGTTTAACGGTGTAACTATCCACCAAAACCAAATAGCAACAGGCCCGGGCCAAGGCGCGTTAGCGCAAAACGAAGTTAGCAAAGGGCCAGTGGTCTTTTTAGGTGATGCCGGACCATTGGCGCTGCGCAATATTAAAATTACTCCACGTGATTTTAGCGATTATTCGCCAAAAGTTGCTGTGGCTAAAGAACACCAAGCGCCACTAGACGATACGCTTGGCAAACCTATGCTCAACTTAGTTGAACTCGGCAAAAAAGCTTTTGCGGCTAAAGGTTGTAAAGAATGTCACGAAATCCAAAAAGATGCGCAATCGGTTAAAACTGGGCCAAATTTGTATGGTGTATTTAGTCCAAATATCAAACAGCATACAGTTATAAGCGCTAAAGGTGATAAAGAGCAAATAGCCGCTGATGCACAATATTTATTGGATTCTATTCGCGCTTCAACCTTGCACATTGCAACTCGCACTAAGGCTGATGGCTCTGAACAGAAATTCTTTCCAATTATGCCGTCTTATAACGCGCAGGCGATTAATCCGTTAGAAATAGATTCTTTACTTGCTTATTTACATACGCTCAACGATAAAGGCGAACAAGGTGCTGATTATGTTTGGCAAGCTCAGCCTGAAAAGCCTTATGTACTGGTTGAAGATTTAACTGCCGAACTAGTTAGCGACCAACCAAGACTTGCACGTGTGAATATTGGTGAATATGTATCTGGCCGTGCTTACCATGTTGGTTTACCCAATCAAACTAACTATAGTTTTGACCCCAGAACTTTCGCTTTTGAAATGATTTGGTCAGGACGATTTTTAGATTTAAAACACGAAAAACAAGGCCGTGCTGATGCGCCAAGTAATATTGGCCGTGGCGCAAAATTGTGGCCGCGCGAGCATACTGCTAATTTGTTTCGACCAAAACTCGCATCGGGTGATTGGTTAGATTTTAGTTTTAAACAATCTGCTGAATTAACCAAAGATTTAGCTAAACAGTTATTGGCGGACAAAGAAGACTTCGCGGCAAAGTTGGCCAAAGTTGATGCTGAATTTGTTGGTGTGGCAACGCCAACCAAACAAATTCCAACTTTTAGCTATCGAGTTAACCAAAATTATGTCACGGTTAAATTAGACGCCGATCAAACGGGTAAAATTGCCGCTGAATTTACTTTCAATAATCACAGCGAATTGACCTTAGCGTTACCAGCTACAGGATTAAGCCAAATTCAAGTAAGTCACGGAAAAATTAGCGGTGATGTTTGGCAGATCCCTGCGGGTAAACACAAGCAAGTGACCTTCACTGCATTGGTTGCGGATGTGCCACAAGTTAAATTGGTCGACAAGAATATTCCGCCGCAAAAAAATTCACCACAACCGCTGATTTGGAGTGAGTTTAATGGTGAGGCTGTATTGCCTAGTGGATACAAAATTGAAAGTGCGCTCGATCCAAATGACTTGTTTGGCCGCCGTGTTTTGTTTGAACCATTAGGTATTGCATTTACCGACAAAGGTAGTGCTTATGTCAGTACCCGTACTGCTGGCGTTTGGAAAATTACTGACGGCAAATGGCAGCAATTTGCAGAAGGTATTTTTGATTCAATGGGCTTAGTTGTTGAAGACGAAAACCAAATTATTGTCGGTGAAAAAGCCGGTTTAACCCGTTTAATCGACAAAGATAACGACGGTTGGGCCGAACAACGTGAAGTGGTATCAGATGAATTCCGTTTCCACGCTAATTATCACGCTTATTTGCATGGGCCAGTTAAGTTATTAGATGGTAGTTTGTTATATAACCTTAACTTAGGTCATGGTATGCCGAGTGGTTATACTGCTGGTGGCATTATGGGCACAACTGGTGGATATCGTGGTTGGGCTATGCAGGTCGATAAAAACGGTATAACCAAACCTTATGCTTATGGTTTGCGCAGCCCTGCAGGTATTGCGATTAGAGACGATGGCAAAGTGTTTTATACCGACAACCAAGGTGATTATCACGGTACCTCGAAACTTTATCTGTTAGAGCAAGATAAATATTATGGGCACCCTGCGTCACTGGTCGATTTACCGGGGAAAGTACTAGGTGATGCTGCAATTGATTGGCAGCAGTTTAAAGATAAGCGTGCTTTGCCTGTGGGTTTATTACCACATGGCCGCGCAATGAACTCACCGGGCAACCCTGTATGGCAAACAGCTAAAGTTAAATTTGGCCCCTATGCTGGGCAAATGTTTGTTGGTGACCAAACTCAATCGAACATATTCCGTGTGCATATTGAAGAAGTAAATGGGGTGATGCAATCAGCGCTATTGCCGTTTATGACGGGCACAGCTTCTGGCGTAATGCGCTTAGCCTTTTCTCCCGAAGACAATAGTTTATGGATAGGACAAACTGGCCGTGGCTGGTGGGCAAAAGGTGGTAATTTAACTGCGCTGCAGCGCATAGTCTGGGATGGAAAAACCATTCCACAATCTATCCATTCAATTAATGTTACTAACAGCGGTTACAGCATTAACTTTACTCAGCCGATTAATAAAGCGCAGCAAGCAAGTTTTGCCAAATTAAAAGTGAGTTCTTGGTTTTACCAAGAAGACTTTAACTATGGCTCAGCGGAAAAAGGTTTACGCGACGAAGTGATTGGTAATTTGCAGTGGTCGAATAATGGCAAAAGTTTAACTTTTACCTTGGCTGATTTTGCTGTGGATAAAACTAAAGCTGCAATAGCGACAAATCGAGTGTATGAGTTTGATTTATCTGCAACCGATTTTAGCAAAGGCTTAGATGTGTTCCATAACAAAGCTTATTACACGTTAAATTCTGTGCCTAAATAACAAGTCTATTTGTTGTTTAAAAGCCAGCAGCCTGTTCAATAGACTGCTGGCTTTTTGTTAAATCTAGTAAATATGCTTGGTCATGGCTGTACATATCGTTTGCCAAATTGATGTTCTCTATGTGGAATATTCGACGATTGCCTAATTTCGCTTGGTGCAAATAAGGTCCAAAATAGTTAAACAATAAAGTATCCAACTGACCTGATTTATGTAGTTTTAACAAACCAAACTCAAGGCGTTTGGCTAAATTCTGTTGTTTTGGTGAGACGTAAAAATAGTAAGGTAAGTAGGTATAGAGTGCTATATGGCGATCATAGCTGAGTTGCGGAATTTCCTTCTTGAAGGTTTCAAGCTCTATGTAGGCTTCTGCAATATCACGATTTAAACTATCGAATCGACCTAAAGCTAACATTTTAAATAACCCCTTATAGTTGGCGGTCGAAACTACGTTAAAGCCATGATGACGAAGAATTCTTTCGGTAGACCAATACTGTTTTTGTCCTGTTTTAAACTGTTTTACCGCATCGAGCGTGTTGGCATTTTTATATAAATCTACATTGTTATGCATGACTAGAAATATTCGATAACTCGATAAGCCGCGGCGAATGGGAAACGGTACTCTTAGGCTGTTGCTAAGTTGGCCTTTGAGTGGAGGGGAAGCAATTACGTTAATGATATTGCCTTTGGTAAGCTCTATGGCTTGACGACTTCTTGGCATGGTCACTTCTGTACGGGTTAACTCAAAAGGACCAAGCTCTTGCTCAGTTTCTACTAAAACAGCTTTGAGTAGTGCGAGGTGATATTCTTCGCGTTTATCAAAATTTTGTTCAGGCGAATAGGCCATTACTTGGTCTAGCGCTAACAGTTTAAATGGCGATAATAGCAGGAAAAAGCATGCGTAAATTAAGCAAGATTTTTTCGATGTGATTCTGAGAGTTCGTTCTTGCATTAGGTGCTAACTTATTTGCTGGCTATTAAAATAGCTTAGTTCAAATAAGTAGCACCAACAACTTTGATACTTGAGGAATCGGGGTTATTAACTGTTTAATTCAGCAATCACTTTTTCGATATTTGCATCAGAAATTCGTTTGGTAATTTCGCTTTGTTTAGCACTTAACAGTGATATCCCTTCGGCAACCATGTCGTAAACCTTCCATTCACCTTTGCCGTTTTTACGCATTTTAAAATGTAAATCAATCGCCGGTGCACTTGGGTCGACAATACGTGTTTTCACTGTGGCGTACTTGTCTTCCACTTGACCGTTTTGTTCAAAAATAACTTCTTGCCCTTTGTAAGCCATTAGTGCGTTAGCATAGGTAACAGTTAAGTAATGCTCTACTGCTTGGGAAAACTGTTGGAACTGCTGTTTATTTACTTTTCGTACGTGTTTGCCAAGTAATTTGTACGAGACAAAATCAACATCTATATGTGGCATCAGCTGTTTGTTAATGATATCGCGTAGAGCTAAACGTTTTTGGCTGTCGTCTAGTTGCAGTTGTTTTATTTCGCTAAATAGGTTTTGTCCTACTTGGCTGAGTAACTGGTTAGGATCTGCATTGTTGGCTTTGGCGCTAAATGCCAACACTGTTAGCATGGTTGCGAATAGTAAACTTCCAATTGTTTGAACTATATTTTGAGTTTGTTTGCTGTGGCTAAACATAACTATTTTCCTTTTAAATAACATGGGTGCATTTTAGTCCGTTTTTATGCGGATATTTAGATCTTATTTTGCATTATATTGTTGCTTGATGCGCACTAATGTAACGAATTGTAACCCGAGTGAAATGCTACCGGTGTCTTTTGCGGGTTTTATTGCTAGTGCTGCAAAACCATAGTCTAGAAGTCAGCAGTTAAATGGAGTATTGCTCGCAAAAGCGCTTCGAGTTCATCCGTGAATCGCTCGCACAAAACATCCATGTTTTGTGAAGTTTTGCTCGCAACACACCCATTCACCTGCTTTTGCATATTAATTGCTGGATAAATTTTATATCGCGACACATATGCCAGATAGAAGTCTGTTGGAAGCTAATACTCACAGCGTTGCCTATACCCATTGAGGTACTTCGGAACTGGGGGCAATGAACCAACCTCCGATTACATGGATGTAATCGGCGAGCGACCAAGGATGGCTTGAAGCGTTTGGTGAATTGACCGCAGTTTCAAAGTACCGTTTCTATTGAGCTAACAGCGCCTTTGTAGCGCTTTTAGAAAATTATGCTTCTAATGGACTTTGTTGCACCAACCTTTCAGCGCACTGTAAGTGACAAGCCGCACAAAATTTCACCTTTATATTGCACTAAACAAAAAGCTTCGTTTAAAATGCATAAACTTTCGAAACGAAACTTATAAAAATAAATCTTAAGAAACCGAAACTTTGTCAAAACGAAATACTCAACAGCGACGACACAAAATCGTCCAACAAGTCAATCAACTAGGTGAAGTGACAGTCGAAGCACTGGCTAGTCAATTCGATACCTCAGTTGTTACGATTCGAAAAGACTTAGCCGAACTCGAAAAAAGTGGCCAATTATTACGCCGCTACGGTGGTGCAGTACCATTGCCGCAAGAAGTGATCTCAGATGGTGAAAAAGCCTTATCCGCAGCTAAACAAGCAATAGGCAATAAAGCAGCTGAACTTATACGTGATCACAATCGCATTATCATAGACAGCGGCCGCACAACTTCTAGTTTAATTTCTCACCTAAGCCAAAAGGCGGGATTAGTAGTGATGACAAATGCATTGGAAGTTGCTAATCAATTGCGTGAATTAGAGCGCGAACCCACTATCTTAATGACAGGCGGCACTTGGGATCCACATTCAGAATCATTCCAAGGCCAAGTTGCCGAACAAGTTTTACGTAGTTACGACTTCGACCAACTGTTTATCGGTGCCGATGGCATTGATTTAAACCGAGGAACGACTACCTTTAATGAACTAATAGGTTTAAGCCGAGTGATGGCCGAACAAGCACGCGAAGTGATTGTTATGGTAGAGTCAGACAAAATAGGCAGACGTATTCCAAACCTAGAACTTACATGGCAACAAATTACTTATTTGGTGACCGACGACGGCATCAGTAAACAAGCAATCGAACAAATTTCAAATATGGGTGTGACTATAGTGGTCGCCAAAACAAATCAACAACAAGCGGGAAAATAACAATGTGTGGAATAGTCGGTGCAGTAGCACAACGTGATGTAGCAGAAATTTTATTAGAAGGATTACGCCGATTAGAATATCGTGGATACGATTCAGCCGGTTTAGCGGTAATAGACAACGGCCAATTACAAAGGTTACGCCGCGTTGGTAAAGTTAAAAACTTATCTGACAGTTTAGCTGAACAATTTTTAGCCGGTGGTACAGGTGTAGCACATACACGTTGGGCAACCCATGGTGAACCAAGCGAACGCAACGCCCATCCACACATGTCGAACGAACGTATTGCAGTTGTTCACAATGGTATTATCGAAAATTATCGTGAATTAAAAGCAGAATTAGAAGGTGAAGGGTATAAGTTTGTTTCTGAAACCGACACTGAAGTTTTAACCCACCTTATCCACAAATTTTTAGCTGAAAGTAACAACTTATTTGCTGCAGTACAGAAAGCAGCTAAAACTGTTACAGGTGCATACGGCACAGCAATTATCGACCAACAAAACCCAGATGAAATGGTTGTAGCGCGTTCAGGTAGCCCACTTGTTATCGGTTTAGGCATTGGCGAAAACTTTGTTGCATCTGATCAATTAGCTTTATTGCCTGTGACCAGCCGTTTTATCTATTTAGAAGAAGGTGATGTTGCACGCATTACCCGTAAGTCGGTAGAAATTTTTGATAAAAATGGTGAGCAAGTCGAGCGCAAAGTAAACCTAGTTGATGCCAAAGCAGACTCGGCTGACAAAGGTGAATACCGCCACTATATGATGAAAGAAATATACGAGCAGCCAACTTGTGTGCGTCAAACCTTAGAAGGTCGTTTATCAGCCGCTGGTGTTGAAGCTGGTATTTTTGGGAATGGTTTTGAAGAGGTTATTCCTAAAATTAAACACGTAACCATAGTTGCTTGTGGCACCAGTTATCACGCAGGTATGGTGGCTAAATATTGGTTTGAACAATACGCCAATGTAAGCTGTAGTGTTGAGATTGCCTCTGAATTCCGTTACCGCAAGTTTTATGTACACGAAGGCAGCTTGTTTGTTTCTATTTCACAATCTGGTGAAACGGCTGACACATTAGCAGCGTTGCGTTTAGCGCAAGAGCAAGGTTATTTGTCGTCATTAACTATTTGTAACGTGCAAGGCTCGTCATTAGTCCGTGAATCAGACTTCAACTTTATGACTCGCGCAGGTACAGAAATCGGTGTTGCTTCAACTAAAGCATTTACCACTCAGTTAGTGTCACTACTTATTTTGGTATTAGCTTTAGGCAAACAAAAAGGTTTAACTGCTGAAAACGAGAAAGAAATTTGTGCTTCGTTAATGCAACTACCGGGCAAAATTGAACAAGCTTTATTAGCCAATAAAGAAATTGAAGATTTAGCTGAAGAATTTGCCGACAAAAACCATGCATTATTCTTAGGCCGTGGCGACCAGTATCCGATTGCGATGGAAGGTGCGTTAAAACTGAAAGAAATTTCATACATTCACGCCGAAGCTTACGCAGCGGGTGAATTAAAACACGGCCCAATCGCGTTAATTGATGCTGAAATGCCAGTAATAGTTGTTGCACCAAACAACGAATTATTAGAAAAGCTGCATTCAAACGTTGAAGAGGTACGTGCACGCGGCAGTATTTTATACGTGTTTGCCGACAACGACGCTAAATTCCAAAGTGACGAAACACAGCGGGTAATTAACGTCGTACCAACTGACGACATTATCGCACCAATTGTCTACACAATTCCGCTACAGTTATTAAGCTACCACGTAGCTGTTATTAAAGGTACGGATGTTGACCAACCAAGAAACTTGGCGAAGTCAGTGACGGTTGAGTAACCGTTTTTCACTACAGATTGAATTATATGAATTATAAAAGCTCAGCTGTTATCCAAAATAGTCTGGGCTTTTTTTATGTTTACGACTTGCCATTCAATTGTGTTAGCATCCCAGCCACATAATACTAATTAATATAAAAAATATACAAATATGGATATTAATATCATTTACTACCTAGAAAACGCATCGTTTTTAGCGCTCTTCTTATTGGTTATTTGCACGGCAAAGTGGTTGTACAACTTCACCACGCCGTACGATACTTTTGAGCAAATAATTCAACATAAAAATACTGCTTTGGCTGCCTCTATTACTGGGTACATTTTGGCAATTACCCTTATTTATATCGCTGTATTAAAAGGGCCGAGCAAAGGGTTAATCAATGATCTAATCAGTGTGTCAATATACTCAGCTATGGGGTTGGTTATGCTGCTGATCGCCAGAGTAATAAACGATAAGTTTCTGTTATCTAAGTTTTGTAATAAACAACAGATTATAGAGCACCAAAGCTTGGCTGTGGGTCTTGCGCAAGGTGCAAGTTATATAGCTGCAGGTTTAGTCATTGCAGGAGCATTAACTGGTGAAGGTAGCATGCTTTCGGCCCTGGTGTTTTATCTGTTAGGCCAAGTGTTGCTCATTGTATTTAGTAAGTTGTACGACTTACTCACTCGGTTTGACCTGCAGCAAGAGCTTGAAAAAGGCAATGTTGCAGCGGCCATTAGTTTTTCTGCTACCAAAATTGCTTTAGGGATTATCTTATTACACGCGCTGGTCGGTGAATTCGTGTCTTGGCAACAAAGCATCAGCTTGTTTTTTATCGATGCAGTTATTGCCTTGGTCGCTTTGCCTGTAGTGCGTTTGATTGTCGATTTCCTTTTACTGAGCAAAATCAAATTAGACGATGCTATAGTGCAACAAAACTCTGCTGTTGCATTGATAGAAAGTTTTGTCGCCATAGCCGTTGCTAGCGTTATTTTCCATACACTATAGGACGATAAACTATGAGTGTAATGAAGCTGTTTATTATTTGTTTAGCTGCGTGGTTTCTGAGCTTTTGCAGTTCTGAATATATGGAAGGCGAATTGCAGGACGTACCAATGCAGCTAAGTAAAAAGTTTGTCGAGGAAGACGAAGCTTACCACTTTACAGTATCGGAAGATGGGCAAATGATGCGTTTGGAAGTTCGCGGAACTATGCCAATGAACTCGTGGAAAGCGATGGAAATGGAAGTGTACGCAGCCGATGGTGAATACCTGTTCACCTATCGTGATGAACTTTGGTCGGAAACCGGCACTGATTCTGATGGACAATGGACTGAGCGCAAAGAGCATGCTTATTTTGATATGCGCTTTCCAAAACAAGGCGACTATTTTTTATTCCTATCTGACTCTTCACAAAGGCACACCAATGCGCATCGCACCAGCTACTATTTTCGAGTTGTGCCCATTCGCGGCGACAAAAGTATATTCACCCCTATGCTGTATATTTTTGGTGGCATAGCGCTACTTTGTTTCGTTATTTTGTCGTATCGATGGGAAGAAGAGCGCAAAAACGATAGCAGAATATACCCTTCAACAATAGGTGATATGCCTGAAGACTCTAAACCCTCAAGTTTTGTGATTTATCTGGTGATATTTGTCTTGTTTTTATGGATGTTGCTATTTTGGCTTGCTTCATCTAATGATGACGACGATATCAACTATGTAAATTATGCCCATGGTCACTACAACTTATATGTAGATAGAAGTGTCAGGCAACAAAGTTTGTCGGGTGCAGATTTTCGTTCAGGTTCGTCAAGAGGCGGCAAATAAGTGTTACGTGAAAGCCATATCCTGCTGTTCAGTATTTTTATTGCAGGTTTATGTTCAATTATTTACGAGTTACTTATTGCGACCACAGGCTCATACTTTTTAGGCGATAGCATTACTCAGTTTTCAGTCACCATAGGTGTATATATGGCGACTATGGGCGTGGGCTCGTATTTGTCTAAATGGGTGAGCGACCAAAGCTTGTTAACTCAGTTTATTGGTTATGAACTAGTGTTGGCGGTTGTTGGCGGCAGTTGTGTACCTGTGCTGTATTTTACTTATGCACAAGGTTTACCTTTTCAGGTTATTTCCATTTTACTCACAGCCATTATTGGTGTGCTAGTTGGCTTAGAAATTCCCTTGTTAACCCGCTTAATGGAAAAGCATTACACACTTAAAGCTAATTTGGCTAACGTATTATCTATTGATTATTTTGGTGCACTGATAGCAACACTCGTTTTTCCGCTGGCTCTGCTGCCTTGGCTTGGTGTGTTTAAAACAAGCTTATTATTTGGCTTACTCAATTTGTCAATTGCCTTGACCTTACTGTGGTACTTTTTTGCCCAGCTGAGTAAAACTCAGCAGCACTATTTACGCACTTCGCTGATTTTATCTTTTGTTATTTTGTCGGGACTCATGTTGTTTAGCAATCAGCTAAGCGAAAAGTGGAATGAAACTGTGTTTGATGATCGCATAGTGCATAGTCAGCAAACGCCGTACCAGCAAATTATTATGACCAAGCGCAAAGACGATATTCGCCTGTACCTGAATGGTGGTTTACAGTTTTCAGCAATTGATGAGTATAGATATCACGAGTCGCTTATTCACCCTGCAATGCAAAGAATAGCTCAACCCAAATCTGTCTTGATATTAGGAGGCGGTGACGGTTTGGCTGCAAGAGAACTGCTCAAGTATCCTATGGTAGAAACAATTACCTTAGTTGATTTAGACCCAGCTGTTGCGCAATTAGCGCGCGATAATGTTTATCTAGTCGAGCTCAATAACAGAGCTTTGTTTAATGAAAAAATGCAGGTTATCCACCAAGATGCCTTTGTTTATTTAACTGATACTCAGCGACGTTTTGATTTAATAGTGGTTGATTTGCCTGACCCAAAAACAGTCAGTTTAGCTAGGTTATACAGCAAACAGTTTTATCAAATTGCCCGCAGCCGATTGCAAGATACGGGTATATTGGTGACACAAGCGACCAGCCCATTTTTTGCAACTAAAGCGTTTTGGTCTATTCACAATACAATTGCTGCAAGTGGTTATAATCAAGTGCTACCGTATCACGTCGACATTCCATCTTTTGGCGATTGGGGGTTTGTTATGGCGTGTAGGTTTCAATGTGATTTTGTTCAAGGCTACCTACCGCCCATGCGCTTTTATGCTAAAAACATAGAGGCAGCGCTGATGACTTTTTCTACGGATATCAACAACAGAGAAAGCAAAGTCAGCAATTTAGATAAACCACAGGTGCTGTATTATTACTTAGAAGGTTGGAAACACTGGAGCTAACCCTAGGTTTGAATGGCTGATTGTACTTTAAATCAGATTGCGATTGTCTATAGCAACACCTTTGCCTACAATGCTGTACTTTCTATTTTAAGTTGTATTTTTAGGTTTCTAAAATGAGTGATAACAAACCAGCATTACCAGACCGTTTAGCCAGCGATTCTCGCAGCAAGTTTTTTGTTAAAGAATGTTTTGAACACGAAATTGGCATTCGTTTAAACGGCAAAGAACGCAACAATGTTGAAGAATACTGCATCAGCGAAGGTTGGGTTAAAGTACCATCACCAAAAGCGTTAGACCGCCGTGGACAACCTTTGCTGATTAAATTAAAAGGTACGGTAGAAGCGTTTTACGTTTAGGGTTCATATAGATCACAAGTCGCTTACTCGTGATCTATCACATGTTTAAACAGCGTGTTTAGTTGGTCGAAACTAACTTCTCTATCGGTTGCTTTGTCAGTTAAGTTGGCCGTTTTTAGGCGCTCCAGCTCAGTTTGAATAAATTGATTTATTACAGGCACAGCTGGTGCGTATTCCTTCTCTAAGCTGACTTTTGTACGCTCTAGCAGCTCAGTTATCGCACTGTCTAATGCTTTGTTGTCGGCAACAAGTTTACGTAAAACATCAAACTCTATTGGTGCTGGGGTGTTGTATTTCTCTAACCAGGCAATTGCCAATAAAGGACGTAACACGTAAAAATACTTTTTAAGCGGTACAGTGTCTTTTTTCAAATATTCTCGAAAGTTGTTTTTGGCCATGTGCAAATAATGGTGAATACCTTTATTTGATGACACTGTTTGTGGCATTAAACTGCGAGCCTGTTGTGCAAAATCACCTTGCTCAAGGTACACTATGGGTGATTGCAACCATTCGATAAAAGCCGGGTTAGATTTCCAATAAAGCTTGAGTGCTTTACGTATGTCCCAACCATTTATATCTATTTCATCGACTATTGGGTATTCGATTACATTACGTTTATCTTCAAGATTGACGGCTAAATACCAATCTTTTGGATGTACGTAGATAAACCTGACATCATAATCACTGTTTGGGCTAGCAAACCCCCAAGCTCGGCTACCGGACTCGACCGCGTATAAAACCTTGACCTGATGTTCTGCTTCAGCGGCTTTTATTCTGCTCAGTATTTCCTCTCTAACTTCTGCTGGTATCTGATGCATTGTTATTATTCCTTACTTATCGCTTCATTTTTTGTTCATCACCTAAGGGTAATTTCCCACAATAACTCGTCTATTTGATTCACTTGTATATCAATATTGACGAACTGTTGAATGACTTTAATATTTGTTTGTGTATGCAAGCTCGGTTTTGTAGTTGTAAAGCAACCACCGCCAGCTAGAGCCATAGGCAATAAAAGTTGGTCAGCCAAATGCTCTTCTACTGCAGCATTTGCCTGAATAAACTTTTTGACCCGCCCTGCGCAGCGTTTAGCCACTTGCTCTGCTGAAACCCTTAACTCACCAATCACTTCAAAAACACTATTGTGGTTTTTACTCAGTAGTGAAATTTGAAAACTATTGCCAGGGCCGTTGGCTCTTACTTGCTTTATTTGTGCTTGCGCGTCAGGCCAATTTAAATACTTTTTTGCAGTGGTAATTTCTCGTTCCGCTATGTTATTTGGCAAACTGCTCAATAAAACCTTAATTTGGCCACTCTCTAAGTGTTGTTGCGGCAAGTTTGCCTGTTCATTCAGATGCAGTTGTTGCCATTTCTTGGCTGGCGTGATTTCAAGTTTCCAGCTGCCGCCGCCAGCAGGGTAAAAGCCATATTTGCCCTCTGTTACGGCACTTTGTACACCCATTTTGCGCAATAGTGGCAAATAACTCTGCTGTAAAAAACACAATGAAGGCGACATTCCATTGTGTGTGCCTCCTTCAAATTTGATAACTGAGCCTGTTTCTGCCAGTGCTAAAATTGGCAGTATGGTTTGGCAAACCAACACAGTACTACCAGCTGTTCCTATCGAAAATTCAAATTCGCCTGCGGTAATTGTATTAGGGGTAAACACAATTTTTTGTGAACCTAGTTCGGCGCCTTCAACCTCTGCATTGCATACCTGTTGAGCTGCTAATACTGAAGTTAGGTGCTGACGCAACAACCCAGGTTTTTGTCTATTTGCGCGTATGTTGCATAACTCAAATGGCTGCTTGGTGATTGCGGACAGAGTTAAAGCTGTTCGTAGAACTTGTCCGCCACCTTCTCCTTGTGCGCCATCAATTTGTATAAATGACATTAAAATTCCTTATGTTTAACCTTTTACACAAACAACTTGTTTTAAGGTGTAAACCACTTCAACAAGGTCTTTTTGTGCTTGCATTACTTTGTCTATGTCTTTGTATGCATGTGGGATCTCATCAATTACCGCTGCATCTTTACGGCACTCAACCCCTTGAGTTGCATCAATTTGGTCTTGAATGTTGTAGACTTTTTTAGCTTGAGTTCGCGACATCACCCGGCCTGCTCCATGGCTACAGCTATTAAAACTTTCTGGGTTGCCAAGCCCTCTCACTATGTAAGAGCGTGCACCCATGCTGCCCGGGATTATGCCCATTTCACCTTTTTGTGCTCGAACTGCGCCTTTTCGGGTAACAAAGCAGTCTTTGCCGAAATGGTGCTCACGCGATATATAGTTGTGGTGGCAATTTACAGCTAAGTCTGCTGTTGAAAATGCAACAGGTATTTGTTTTCGCAAAGCCGCAATAGCATTAATCATCATAATTTCGCGATTCTTCGCAGCAAAATCTTGTGCCCATTCAACCGCTTCAACATAGTCAGCAAAATATTCACTACCTTCTTCAAGGTAAGCTAAATCAACATCTGGTAAATTAATTTGATGTCGTTGCATTTCTTTTTTCGCCAACTCAATAAAATAGGTGCCAATTCTGTTGCCGACGCCACGGCTGCCTGAATGCAACATTATCCAAACTGCGTTATTTTCGTCTAAACACAATTCTAAAAAGTGATTGCCTGTACCCATAGTGCCTAAGTGGTTTACATGGTTGCTATTTTTTATAGCTGGGTGTTTTTCACAAATATGTTCAAAACGTTTTTCGAGTTTTTGCCATTCAGTTGCAACAATATCAGGTATGTTATGCCACGCGCCTTTGTCTCGGGAGCCTCGGCGGCGTCCTCCTGTTCTACCATGCGGAATGGCTGCTTCAAAAGCCTGCCGTATACCAGACAAGTTATCTGGTAACTGGCTGGCGGTTAAGGTGGTTTTAGTTGCGACCATGCCACAACCAATATCTACCCCTACTGCGGCAGGAATAACTGCATTGACCGATGGAATAACACTGCCAATTGTTGCGCCTTTGCCCATGTGCACATCAGGCATAACAGCGATATGTGAATGAATTAACGGCATAGTTGCGATATTTTGTAATTGTTGTTGTGCTTGTTCTTCAAAAGGTACACCTTTAGTCCAAGCTTTTATTGTCGCGCTGCCTTTATTTTGTATAAGGTTGTAATTTGTACTCATAATTTGTTCCTAATTCGTTTTTTGGCGATTAAGCTATTTTTACTACGCCGTTCATTAATCCTTCTAAACCACCGTACACTGTTAAGTTATCAATACGGTCGGCGATTTTTTCTAATGCTTCTAATTCTTTTAAACGCAAAAGCGTTGGATTGTTTTCCATCACCTTGGCTGTATTGTGCAAGCTTCTGGTTGCAGACGTTTCTTCACGTCTTTTGATAACGTTAGCTTCGGCGGCTTTTTGTGCTTCAACAACTTGGTTGAGTATGGCTTTCATTTCACCGGGCAAAATGATGTCTTTTACTCCAACATTTAATAGCGTGATACCTACTTCTGCTAATTGCTCAGTGACTAACTCCTTAACCGTGCTGTTGATATAGAGTTTGTCTAATAAAATATCGTCCAATGACTTAGTGCCAACCGCTTCTCTCAGCGCCAACTGCAAAGTTTTATAAACATAGTCGTTTGCTTTATCTATACTATTGGCGACTAATTCTGCATCTTGAATTTTGATATTTGCGCTTAAATTAATTCTTAAACTTACTCTGTCTTTACTTAAAATTTCCTGACCGGATATTTCTAACATTTGTGTTCTGCAATCAAAGGATTTTAGCTCTAATGTTTGATTAAATTGCCAAAAAGCATGTTGGCCTGGCGCTAATTTTTGTTTGAATTTGCCATTGATATACAGCAAACCTATGTGTTGTTTATCCACGGATAAATCTGCAATAGGCTGAATTGCCACTGTACTCTTGCTGCGAATAAGTCGGTTTGCTGAGTTAGCGCCAGCACGATTTATCAAGCACATCAACTTTTCATCCACAGCAAGCTCGTCATCAATTGAGCATCTTTCTAGGCGAATGTCACCAGCATCTTTCCATATAAATAGATGTTCACTTGGCGCGACTATGCCTTGGAGTAGGTCATCTACGTATAATAATCCGACCTGATCGCTGGTTAATTTCCAGTAAGCAATGTGTTGCTGTAAACATGGGTTGTCTCGATACAAACGCTCAGCATTTTTCTCAGAAAAATATAAGTCGTTTATATCGAAGGTTACACAGTTTAAATGTTGTCTAAAGTGCCAAATAGTGTGTTTACCCGCTGGTAAAACTTGCGCTAATTTTTCATCTTTAAATACTAAAACACGTTGGTTTTCTGCTACATGTATTGTTTTTCTAATCATGGTTTTATCCTTTTCTCACTTGCTTTCGCAAAGTGCTAGCAAGGGTTAATTACTTTGTTGCTAAAGGCGCATGGTTTTTTATAGCTGGGGGCATCCCGCCTGCGGCTATTTATTTGCCAATTGCGTTTAACAACCATTGGTAAAAACGCTTGCTAACTTTATTTATTTACATTTTTTGGGTGGGATTTGAACCCACAACACTCGAAGTTACATTCGATGCTCTACCAGTTTGAGCTACCAATTTGGTATTTAAGGAAGGATTTGAACCTTCGACCAGCGGTGAAAACCGCTGCTCTATCCGCTGAGCTACTTAAATATGTATTTGGATGTTTGGTTAGGTATACGCATTCACACAGTTCAGCGCACCAGAGTGATTTTTTGAATCACAACCGTTTAACCAGACAAGTATTAGTTATCAAGTCATGTGCCAAACTAAAATTAAATTTAATGAATTATCACAAGTGATTGATTTTTATTATTTTAAAGTTGTTTTGGGGACCTGGAGTTAACTCATGGGGTAATTGACCTTTTTTATTTTTGTAGTTATATAGATATGTTTTTATCTATTTGGATATGTGTGTTTTGAAAAAAACGATTGCGGTTAGTTTAATTGGTACTCAGCTAGATTATGTTGGTAAACGAGTTGATAGATGGGATAAATGGCGTCCGAATGTGAGCTTGTGTAGCCAAGAAGATTTGGTGATAGATCAATTGTATATGTTGCATGACAACCATAGTTCACGTTTGGCGAATAATGTGGCTGCCGACATTGAGAGCATTTCTCCTGAAACTCAAGTTGAGTTGCATAATGTGAATTTTAATGACCCATGGGACTTTGAGGAGGTGTATGCCAAATTATATGACTGGTGCCATAAACAGCAGTTTGATGCAGAAAACAACGACTACTTGTTTCACATAACCACAGGTACACACGTAGTTCAAATTTGTAGTTTTCTACTGACCGAAAGTGGCCATTTCCCAGGTCGATTAATTCAAACGTCCCCTGATAAAAACAATAAAAATAAAGCGCAGGGGAAAGTGCAAATTATTGATCTCGACCTATCTAAATATGACCAATTAGCCACGCGTTTTGATAAAGAGCATTTAGAAGGTAATGCGTTTTTAAAAGGTGGAATTCAAACCAATAACCAAGCCTTTAATCAACTGATTAGTCAAATTGAAAAAGTAGCGGTTCGCTCACGCGATCCTATGTTGCTAACTGGGCCTACAGGTTCAGGTAAAAGCCAGCTAGCATCTCGTATATTTCAGTTGAAGAAAAAACGTGCAATGTTGCCGGGCGAGTTCGTTTCGGTGAACTGTGCAACGCTAAAAGGTGAAAATGCTATGGCAGCATTGTTTGGCCATACCAAAGGTGCTTTTACCGGAGCGCAAAAAGAACGCAACGGCTATTTGCTAACCGCGAACAAAGGCATGTTGTTTTTAGATGAAATTGCTGAGCTCGGCCTCGAAGAACAAGCTATGTTGTTACACGCTATCGAGAATAAAAGTTTTCATCCAGTTGGTAGCGATAAAATGGTCACCAGTGATTTTCAACTGATTGCGGGCACCAATAAAAATTTACAAGCGGAAGTGCGAAAAGGCAGTTTTCGTGAAGATTTATTGGCTAGAATCAATTTATGGACATATAAGCTACCAGCTTTAAAAGATCGAAAAGAAGACATATCTGCAAATATTGATTACGAACTTGGATTGTATGAAAGCAAAACAGGTCAGCGCATCCAATTTAATAAGGAGGCTAGACTCATGTTTGAATCTTTTGCCGTGTCAGAGCAAGCAGTATGGTCTGGCAATTTTAGAGATTTAAGTTCGGCCATTACCCGGTTGTGTACACTGGCAGATAGTTCGAGAATATCGGTTGACGATATCAAGAGTGAAATAACTAGGTTAGAGTCTTGCTGGCAACCTAGCGACAATCAAAATGCGCTTCAGACGTTGGATAGATATCTTTCTCCACAGCAGCTAGCTGAACTGGATCAGTTTGAGTTGCATCAGCTAAACTTCGTTTTGGGCATTTGTTTGCAGCATAAGAATATGGCAGCTGCTGGCAGAGCACTATTTGATGTGAGTCGTACTAAAAAATCAGCGGTAAACGATTCAACACGGCTACAGAAATATTTGGCTAAATATGGTTTGAATTGGCAAAGTTTAAATAACTAAATTTAATAGTAGTACTAAATAGTTAAAGTTTCGGGCATAATTTAACCCAACTTTAAAAGTTCCTACGGAAATGGACTTATGTTTTTACGCAATTCTTTAATCTTAGGCGCATTTGTTGCCTTAATTGGCTGTAATTCGGCAAAATCGCCAGATGATGCACAAACATCTGCAGATGTTTCAAAAGCAACTGCGCATGATAGCAAAAACACTTCAGAAACGATTATGGATAATGTTGAAGCTGAAACTGAAACACAACTATCTGCCAAAACCATTTCTGCTGATGAACTCGAGCAATTTAACCAAGCCGTCAATACGGCTTTTGTGCAAAACTTTGTCGCCAATCAGCCGCTGGCAGAGAATAATTATTATTCAAATTGGGGTCGGTTAAAGCAATTGCAATTTTTGTCTGTTAGCGCGCAAGAGCAAGACCTGTACTGGCAATCGCCTTTGCTGGCTAATACTGAATTAGCTGGTTATATGCCTTATCTTACTGAGTATTTCACCCAGTTTGAACAGAGTTCATATTTAAACATTACCACTCAAAACTGGCTGGCGTTACAAACAGATTATCCGTTTTTAACCAGTTTTAAAAACAATGCGGTAGAAGCTATTACTGATATTGAGCTAGTTGATTTCTCAAATGACAATGATGCTGCTGCGCAACAACTAGCAAGCGTTAATTCTACAACCTTGTTGGGTTTTGATACTTGGCTGTCAACCACAGCAATTACACGTTTGTATTGGTTGAATAGTTTGAAAATCGAATTGGATTTAGCTGCTTTATCGCCGCAAGTTTTATCTGAACGTATTTTCCAAAATAGTGATGGTAATTATTGGAAAATGGATAGCATTGAGCTTTCGGGTGATTTGCAGTTATATCAAACTGACAACGTGAAAATGGTGAATTTATTGCCATCGACTACTGATTGGCAATTATTGGTGTTACAAGCTAAGCCAACCGCATTTGCTTCGGTTCAAGATAATTTACTACAGTGGTTAAGCGCGTTTGATGCTAATAATATTTTACAGGCCACCAGTATTGAATTGCCACCATACAACCGCAAAGCAACTGAAAATCCAGATATGTATTTTGCAATCACTCAGGGTTTATACCAAGATGGTTTTGGATTCGGTGATAGCAATAGAGTGACTGGGGATAACCTGACTTTTGTTGATGATTATCACCAACAATCTGTTGTAGTGGACAAAGATAAGCTGGTGTTTGATTTTATGTTTGAGGCGCGTTTAACTGAAATTGATAAAGCCAAAAATACCAATGGTGGCGGAATTATCACTACTATCCTAAACCCAGGATTTGAGTGTACAGATCCTATTGTTTATCAGCCAAATTTAACTTCAACTCTAATTGTTTTGAAAAAAGCAGATGCGGTTGTCAGTGTAACTCAATTCGATTTACCTGAAGGGGATAAATTACCTGTGTGCAGCGCGAATATGAACAGTGCAGCTTACGAATTGCCCACACCTTCAGTTAATTTATAACTTCCACACAATTGCAAAACCATCAAAAAATCGATTTATTTCAGGCTAGATCAAAAAATTTAAACTAGCCTGTAATAAACTCAACCGTCCAACCACTAACCAGTCATAACATAATTTAGGATATTACTTTTTTATGGGTAGTGACTTTTATCTGCAATACATTCTGCCGCACGCGGGCATTATCATCAAAATCTGTCGAGCTTATACCAATAGCCAAGCAGATTTTGAAGATTATTACCAAGAAGTTTGCCTGCAAATTTGGCGCAGCAAAGACAATTTTAATCAGCAATGTCAGTGGTCTACCTGGATTTACCGTATATCACTTAATGTCTGTTTAACTTATCTCAAACAAAGTAAAAACGGCGATAAACATATTGTTTCTGACTCTTTGCCTGATGAGGTTATCGACGACAGCAAAGCCTTTGCCAATGACGAAATTAACTTGTTGTACAACGCGATTAAACATCTTTCCGAAACCGATAGAGCGGTAATTTTGCTGTATTTGGAAGAGAAAACCTATGAAGAAATTGCTGACATTATTGGCAGCAATAGCAACAACATAGGTGTGCGCATTACGCGAATTAAAAGCAGATTAACCAAGTTTATTAATCAAGCAGATTAACTAGAGGGTGGGATAATGAGTAAATCAATTGAACAAATGTGGAAAGACGGTTTTGTAAAAGAAACTCAACTAATAGCTCCAAAAATTAATGACTTGTATAACCGCAAATCACAGAACATAGTTGATAAACTGCAGCAGATGTTTGCGCTGAATATCAAAGCCATAATCGGCGGTAGTTTAGTAGCACTTGTGATGTTTAGTTTGATTGGTGCGCCTTTTTTGGGTTTGTATATTTGCCTTCTGCTTGTGCCACTGGTGATTATTGCTAAAAAAGAGCTGCGAAAGTCACATCAATTATCTAAAGGGCAGAGCAGTTATGACTACATCATGAGTTTTAATGCTTGGCTGCAACACTCCATTGCTGTGTATGCGCGCTATTACAAATTTTTCTATCCATTACTCTTTATTGGTATGGCGGCACAAGCTTTGGTAAGCGATGCCGGTGGTGAAATAATTGGCTTGATAATGATTGCATGGCCAACTGAATTGCTGCTTTTCGGCGTCCCGTACTATTTGCTGTTGGTCATTGCCGTTATTCTGTTTGTTGTTGCCCGTTTTTCGGATGCTTTATACAGATTAGATCTCAATATTATTTATGGTCGTCAGTTTAAAAAATTAGCTGAGTTAATTGCGGATATGCAAGAGCTTAGAAACTAGCTTGGGTTTACTAACATGCGGTTAAGCTGTTTTCGCTTGCCGCTCGTTTACTGTGTTGGTTGTTTCTACTCTATTACGCCCATTATGTTTAGCTTGGTATAAGGCAAAATCAGCTTGTTTAAACCAAATATCTATGTCGTCACATTCAAGCATAGCTACGCCAAAGCTGGCTGTGATGACCTGATTGTTAATAATGCGAGTTTTTTCAATTTGTTCACGTATTCGCTCAGCTAAAGTACAGGCTGCTTGCAAGTTAAACACGGGAGTAATTACTATCATTTCTTCACCGCCCCAGCGGGCAATAGTATCTTCAGATCTAAGCTGTTGTTGAATGGCGCGCGCAACATTTTTTAATGCTTCATCACCCACATCATGACCATAAGTATCGTTAATTTTTTTGAAGTGGTCTATATCAATCAAAATCATCGCGTAAGCTTGCGACCCATCTAAATAAGCTCTAATTGCTCGCTCATATGTACTAGATAAACCTTTGCGATTAAGCAATCCGGTTAGCTCATCGTACAAAGCTAAATTTTCAAAGTGGCTTGCTTGTGCTAACAATTGGCGATTGAGCTTGTTTAAGCTGGCATTTTTCTTATTCTGCAAACTCAATTTTTCAAGTGAGTTAAAGGTAATGCTGATCAAGTGCAAAAATACAATTACGCCCCAAATGATAATAATTGAAAGATAGAGTTTATTTGTCGCTATCCACTTACCGGTAAATTTAATTGAATGCAATTTGATATGTACCGTCCGGTCGTCGCTCGCATCACCAGTTAATACTTGAATAAAGTTAATTTTCTCTAGTGCATTAGATACGTCTACCCCAGCTTTGTGGTGATAAAAAGCACTCCAAGCTGGCATATCAAATTTACTTAATGGTATACGGACGCTTTGTCTGCCTGGTTGCGGATAGAAATAATGAACAAATTGCAAATTGCGAGACTCTTTTTCGCCTTGTTCATTGATTGCATCATGTTGGTTGATTAAGAATATCGCTATATTGTCCATGGATGTACTGTTATGGTCTATATCCAGTTCCAAATATTGATATTCATCTGTATGAACATACACGCTGTTGGTCCAATCATAAACTGGGATAAATACCCCACAGTAGGCGTGAGGAATTAAACCTGTTTTAATTTCGCACTCAAAATCAAAGTATTGCGATTGTGGAAAATATTCTGCTTTAGATTGCCCACCTTGAGCATTATCTGTAATTAACTCAGGTTTGGTTTCAGTGGTTGCTTTCACCTGCCAAACGTTGTCCATAGCTAAGCCGTGCCACAATAATATGGCCACAGTTAGGCTGAAAAGGATGATGTAGGCTAATTCTATTCTTTTGAAAATCAAGAAAACCACGCTTGACCAGTCGGTTTTAGTTTATTGAATATAGTTCAATTTTATTAAAATAGACAAATGCTTGAGCTATTGATTTTGATTAATTTTGTGCACTTGTTAGCAGCAACTGCCACTCAGCTAACACCACGGGCATAATAGAAAGTCTGTGGCCTTTTTTGACCAAACCTAGCTCAATAATTTGTGGCATTTTTTTAATCTCTTGCAGCGATAAAACCTTGTTGAATTTTTGCTTGAATTTGATATCCACCGCAATCCATCTTGGGTTTTCTGCTGTTGATTTAGGATCATAGTATTTTGATTCTGGGTCGAATTGCGTTGGATCAGGGTAAGCTTCACGTACTACTTCTGCTAAACCGGCAATGCCGATATTTTTGCAACTAGAATGGTAAATAAACAGTAAATCCCCCTTTTTTACTTGGTCGCGTAAAAAGTTGCGTGCTTGATAGTTGCGTACGCCATCCCACATTTCAGTTTTATTTAGCCGCGATTGTAAGTGGTCAATACCAAATACGTCCGGTTCTGTTTTAAATAACCAATAGTTCATAGTTGTTTTATGTTGAATATCTTGATGGGACTAAGCATAGATATTTAGAGGATATCTCGCAAGCTATCAATTGTTAGGGTTTTATAGTAAAAACTAGCTAATTTGTAATTCTGGTTTTGTTATGTCGACAGAAATTGAAAATAGCCTTTGCCCCTTGTGTTGTTCACTAGATACACACTTTTACCATCAAGATAAACGCCGTAGTTATTTGCAGTGCCGTCACTGCCAATTGGTATTTGTGCCGCAACAATTTCACTTATCCGCGCAAGCCGAAAAAGCTGAATACGATAAACACGATAACTCGATTGCCGACCTTGGGTATCAAAAATTTTTATCAAGAACTTGGGCACCGTTAAAAGCACGTTTAAATCAGCAAGTTCCGGCTGACATTCAAGGGTTAGACTTTGGTTGTGGTGAAGGTGCTGTGTTAAGCCAAATGGCTAAGGCCGACGGTTTTAGCGTGCTCAATTACGATTTGTATTATTTTCCGCAAACTGAGGTTTTACAGCGAAAGTATCAATTTATTACCGCAACTGAAGTGATAGAACATATTGCTGATGCCCATAGTGTTTGGTCATTGTTAGATAGATTACTCGACAACCAAGGAGTACTGGCTGTGATGACAAAAAGAGTATTGGATACACAGGCGTTTGCAACTTGGCACTATAAAAACGATTTAACTCATATTTGTTTCTATTCAGAATTTACCTTTGCTTATTTAGCGTCTAAATTTAATTGGACGTTTGAAATAATAGACAAAGATGTGGTGTTTTTAACCAAGGCATAAAGGTTAAACACCCATAGGTAGATAACTTGCGCTATGAAGCCAACTGAAAAAACAATATTCAGAGATTTAATCATCCACAAAGCTATGAGTATTATGGTGATATTTTCTATCCCTGCTGCTTTGTTGGCTGTTATTCGTTTGCGTTTTATAGAAATCGATTTAGCTAATATTATTCAATTAGTATTTGTTGGACTGTTTTGGAGCGTTTATTGGTTTAGAGCACGCCTAACATATAGCATTAAAGCGCATAGCTTAATTTGGTTAATGTTCTTAATTGCTTTTATTGGTTTAATCCGCTTTGGTGTTATGGGCTCAGCGGGTGTAACTTCTTTATTTTGTTTGTACTTAGTCTCGGTTTTTTGGGGATACAAACGCGCCTATATTTTTTTAGCCTTGTTTGTTTTTGGATATTTTTTGTCAGCCGTGTTTTTACAGTTAGGGTGGATACGGTTAGATTTAGATTATTCACAAGTACCTGTCATGTATATTGCTTGGGTGCTCGAAGCATTTATGCTCTGTTGTTTTGGCAGCGCTATTATTTTGCTTAATGGCTTACAAATTAGCCATTTTGGCTCAGCATTGCGTTCAGCCGACGAAACAATAGAGACACAGAATCAACAACTGTTAAAAACCAACGAAGAGCTCAACTATGCTGCTGGTTTTTTACAACTGGTGCTTGACCATATTCCGGTGCGAGTATTTTGGAAAGATAAACAACTTAATTACCTTGGTTGCAATCAAGCTTTTGCATCTGACGCTAATTTAGATTCCCCCGCTACAATAATTGGTCAAAATGATTATCAACAAGTGTGGCGAGAGCAAGCGGACGCCTATCGTGCGGATGATGCTGATGTTATCCAAAATGGCACATCTAAAATAAATTTTGTTGAACGACAAAGCCGCCAAGACGGTTCGATAGCATGGGTGCGAACCAGTAAAATAGCTTTGCATGATAGCAAAGGTGAAGTGGTTGGTGTGCTTGGAACATACGAAGATATCACAGTGCAAAAGCTGGCTGACCAAGAGCTGCAACAAGCCAAAACCAAAGCTGAAGCTGCCAATTTTGCCAAATCACAGTTTTTAGCCAATATGTCACATGAAATTCGCACCCCACTAAACGGCGTAATTGGCATGACGCAGCTGTGTTTGCAAACCGATTTAAACCAACAGCAACAAGATTATTTAAGCAAAGTGTCTATGTCGGCACGCTCTTTATTAGCCATTATCAATGATGTGTTAGATTTTTCTAAAATTGAAGCGGGCAAACTAGAAATTGAGCACATCGAGTTTACTTTGACGGATATTTATAAGCAGATAGAAGCGACTCATAGTTATCTTGCTAAAGAAAAGGGACTGACTTTTGATGTTAAAAAATGTCAGTTGAAAGACAGAACCTTAATGGGTGATCCTTTACGCATTATCCAAATTATTAATAACTTGTGTGCCAATGCAATTAAATTTACCCAGCAGGGTATGGTAATTGTTTTTTCTGATTTAATAGAGCAAAAAGATAAATCTTATCAATTGCATATGCAGGTTTATGATACTGGTGTTGGCATAGATAAAGCGGTACAAGACAAGTTATTTACCGCTTTTGAACAAGCGGATAAGTCAACTAGCAGGAAATTTGGTGGCACAGGTTTGGGATTAACTATTTCTAAGCGTTTGGCACAAATGATGGGTGGTGACTTAACTTTTACCAGCAGTATTGGGCGCGGTTCTACTTTTGAATTTTTTATTCCGATAACGTTGAAAGTAGAACAAACTAAAAAAGCGCCCAAAGCAAAAACGGGTACACGACCAAACTTTTCGGGTTACCGAGTATTGGTAGCGGAAGACAATGAAATCAATCAAGAAGTGGTCAAAGCTATGTTGCAAGATACGCACGCTGAAATCATTTTTGTTGAAGATGGTTTAGATGCTGTACGTGAGTGTCAGAATAATCTACCTGATTTGGTGTTAATGGATATTCAAATGCCCAATTTAGATGGCGTTAGTGCAACTAAAGCTATTCGTGAATTTGCCCCTAGACTACCTATTATTGCACTCACCGCCAATGTCATGACTCACGAAGTTGGTGATTACCTTGCAGCAGGCATGACAGAATGCATAGCTAAACCGATAAATTTAGAAGAGTTTTATCGAGTGTTGGGCAAGTATGCCAAGTCAACACCAAACTAGTAGCGCTGCTTTACAGGTGCCGTTCTAAGTCCATTATTTGGCCTAAAACTCGCACTATTCTTATGCCGTAACTGAATTTCGGTAGATAATTAAATGCTGGTTTATTGGGGAAGCGTAACAACCTTGTTTTATATGGCTGATGTCTTTTGAAGTTGGGAAATGTGGATTTTCAGCTAGTTGATGGAAACGCCTATTAATTTCTTCTAAATACTGTCGGCGTTGCGCTCGCCCCCAAGTATCTTCTGTATATAGAGCTATTTCGTATAAATCGTTATTTGCTTGCTCTGAAACTTTAAAGTTAGCCATGTCGGTTATCTAGTCTTTTTTGCAAACTATCCATTGACCAATTTTCAACGTCAGGGCTATTGTCGCCGTCGTCTATGAGTTGTCTGATTTTTGATAGCGATGATTGTGCGGTTTGCTCTTCTAGCAGCCTTACTGCAGCGCGTATTACTTCGCTCTGATTGTTGTAGTCGCCAGATTTTACTAATTCTTCGATAAAAGCACCCATTCTGTCACCAGGTTGAAATGTAATTGTTCGTGCCATGTGATTACCTTTCATGTAAGAGATTTACTTACAAATAGTACGCCTTGATGTTAAAAAGTGCAAATAGGCTCTGTTGCTCAAGCTAGTAGCGCTGCTAGTTCTTTATCTCGGAGGTTGGAAGTTATAAACAACTCAGCAAACGCTGTGATATTGTGCTCAATGTACATAAGGTGTATGAGATATTTCTCACAAAATCGCTTTAAACTCATCCTGAGACGCTCGCACAAGATATCCCTATCTTGTGAGGTTTTGTTCGAAACACCCTCACTCACCTTATTCCAACTGAGTGGCTGAGAGTTTGTTGAAGCGATTATAATGTTGGCTATGAGTCTATTTGCATGCTTATTTTCTAAAACTTCACAAGGCAGGAAGCCTTGTGCGAGCGACCAAGGACGGTGGAAAGCGTTTTTAGAAAATTATGCTGCAAATGGGCTTTAATACACCAATCTAGCAGCACTGCTAGCTAGCCAGCTCGGAGGCTGAAAGTTGTAAGCATTTTTTGTTGCTTATTTATTTCACGCGCTTGTAAGTGGTATACCCATGTGTTGCACTGGTATCTGCCTTTAACAGCGCAGCACTATTGGCGGGTAGTGAAACTTTAATTACGCCTGCTTTTATATAAATGGCTTCACTAATATTGCCGAGTAAATCAAACATACCGCCCATATTCATCAGCTTTGAATTGGTTAACATTAAATACTCAGTTATTGGCTGATCATTCGGGTTAACCACTACAAAAACACTGTCGGCAACTTTGTCGGTAAAACGCTCGAACGCGACTAAATTTTTACTGATAATTGGCCGAAATTCACCCACTTTTAACGCAATATTCTCTTTGCGCAGTTGAATCAGTTGTTTGTGCCATTGATAGGTTGAATTGTCGTCTGTGAGTAAATCCCAGCGCATTGGCGCACGCATTTCCGGATCGTCTCCACCTGTCATGCCCAACTCAGAGCCATAATAAACTGTAGGCGAGCCGGGAAAGGTAAAGTGTAAAACTTGTGCTAATTGCTGTTTTTTGACGTCAGGCAAAAGGTTAGGCAAACGGGCTGTGTCGTGGTTATCTAATACTAACCAAGATTTTAATAAATTATCGACACCAGCATCTTCGACCATTTTTGCCAACATATTATTGGCTGTATCTGGCGCTATTGTGCCTTCACATACATGCCAAAATATTTCTCGCGCGGTAAAGTTCATCACGCCATCCACACTCGGAAACCACTGCTGTGGATAACACCAAATTTCGCCGACAATTAGCGCATCTTGTTTAACCGTTTGAGCCGAGGTTTTTAACTCAGCTAAATAGTCAAAACCAATATCGTGGGCAACATCTAAACGCCAACCGTCTATGCCTTCGGCTAGGTAAGATTGCACCACTGAATCTTTGCTCAACCAAATATGCTCACGCACAGCACGGTTTTCTAAATTCAGCTCGGGCAAATTAACCGCATTGCTCCAAGCCCTATGCCCTGCTGGATAGTCGGGATTAAAATCAAACCAAGTTCGATACGGGCTAGTTTCGTCCGCAGCTGCTTGTTGAAAAATCGGCGCATTTTGTCCCATATGATTAAACACCCCATCTAACACAATTTTCATACCTTTGGCATGAGTTGCTTGGGTGAGGTTTTTAACATCTTGGCGGTCGCCAAACTCAGGCGATACTTGCTGGAAATCTAAACTGTCGTATTTGTGATTGGTGTAAGCCAAATGAATTGGGTTTAAATACAAAATATCTGCACCTAGCTCGGCAATATAATCTAGTTTGCTTTGTAAACTGGCTAAATCGCCACCCCAAAATTCAATTTCATGGCTCCACAAACCTTGATCTTCAAGGTAGTGGCCGTGTTTGGGTGTGTCTTGCCAACTTTTAAGCTGTTTTGGCGCTGGGTACAAATCTTGTTTGTTAGCTAAATTAGCGGCAGGGGCAAATCTATCAACCAATACCTGATAAACAATCGCACCACAGCGCCAATCGTTTTGGCGTTGTTTTATGGCTTCGGTTAGCTGTTGTTCACAAGTATTGATGTTTGGCATAGTTTTATCCGTTAATTAATGTCTGTGACTAATTCTGTTCTTTGCTCGCGGCTAACTGTAAAAAGCGCTCCGCGGCGGCTTGGTCCAAATATCCATCGTGTTTTTTGTGTGTGCGTAAATATTGGTAAGCAGAAACCATTTTGGTTAGTTGTTGCAACTGTGGCTCATCTAAATTTTTTTGATAAACAATTTTAAACGCCAGTTTGGCTGCTTCTGAATCTACCACTTCAGCGTGGCGATATAAATATCCACAACCCGTAGCTAAATATTCTAGTGAACAATTGGCGCGCTCGGCTATTTGGTTAGCTTTGGCTAAACTTGGTTCACTGCCGTTTAAATATTTGCGGATCAGTGCTTCATTTAAACCAACGCGGCGGGCAAAACCGCTGACGCTTTCTTCGCCAATTAGGTCTTTTAACCTAGCTGCAAAGCTCATATCTATTACCTCTGTGTTTGTTGTGTGCAGGTAGATTTTATCATGCTCTAGCTGCTCAACGACTGGCTATTTTTTAACTTGCGAACTATAGTTCGAAAACACTTCGAACTATAGTTGTTGATTGCTCATTCCGCCATTAGCATATTTGCCGGTTCGATTTTCACTTTTAGAGGTTTTATATGCGCCGTATTCAGCTTGCCGACAATTTTACTTTTTCGCAGTTTATTCAAGGCTACTGGCGATTGCTCGATTGGGACTTAACCCCAGTACAATTGGTCAACTTTGCTAAACAGCATATAGAGCTGGGTGTGACTACGATAGATCACGCTGATATTTATGGTGATTACGAATGCGAAGCTGTTTTTGGTCAAGCTTTGAAACTGGCACCAGAGTTGCGTCAGCAAATTGAGTTGGTAACAAAATGTGATATTAAATTGGTATCTGATAAAAACCCGCAGCGTCAAATTGGCCATTACGATACCTCAGCGGCACATATCTTAGCTTCGGTTGATGCCTCGCTCACTAACTTAAACACAGACTATATTGATGTGCTGTTGTTGCATCGCCCAGATCCACTTATGAATGCGGACGAAGTTGCCGAGGCGTTTAATCAGTTGCAACAAGCCGGCAAAGTGCGTCATTTTGGTGTGTCTAACTTTACCCCTATGCAGTTTGATTTGTTGCAATCGCGCTTAACTGGCAAGCTGGTAACCAATCAAGTTGAGTTTAACCCAATGAATATGCAATGCAGTGCTGATGGTACTTTTGAGCACTTACAAATGCACAAGGTTGCACCTATGATTTGGTCTTGTTTAGCTGGAGGACGCATCTTTGGTGAAGACAGTGCACAAGCGAATAGAGTACGAGCCACGCTTACCCAAATTGCTGAAGAAGTTGGTGCGGGTATAGATCAAGTTATCTATGCTTGGGTGCTGAAAATGCCATGTAATCCACTGCCTATTATTGGCTCAGGTAACATCAAACGCATTCAAACTGCAGTCGAGTCATCGGCAATAAAATTAACCAATGAACAATGGTTTAGAGTCTGGGTTGCATCAAACGGACACAATGTGCCTTAAATTGTGTTGTTAATTGTTATTAAAAGTACAATTAATTGATTTTACCTTCCCACTCGTAGAAAATTGCGCGCTTGTTTAAGCAGCCCACACAGGGGCAATTTATTAGGGTGGGATACCTATTGTTCAGTTACACTCGTTATTTATCAATTTTACTATTAGTTGTTTCAAGCTTTTCAGCAAACGCCGCACAGCAAGCCGCACTCAATTCTTCTGAAAAATTACCAGCAAGCATAGCGCCTGATTATCAAAATTTTTGGCATGCCGCCGAAGAAAATTGGCTCGAACTTGGTTTGGTATTTAGTGGCATAACTTACCTAGGGTTAAAAGAATGGGAATGGGGCAGCTCCAGCTTTAAATTTAACGACGAAGGTTGGTTTGGCATGGACACAGGTAGCGGTGGCGCTGACAAACTTGGCCATTTATATTCTAGTTACGTAATGACAGAATATTTAGCACATAACATGATGGACAAAGGTTATAGTGCAGAGTCTTCCGCTTTGTATAGTGCCTCCGCCGCATGGGCTTTAATGCTGTATGTTGAAGTATTTGATGGCTACTCAGCCGACCATGGTTTTAGTTATGAAGATTTAATTGCCAATAGTTTAGGCGCGGGCGTATCTTATTTAAAAACCGTTTACCCAGACACTTGGGGTGATACGCTCGATTTACGCATTGAATACACACCCTCTAAAGGCATGAAAGGTTTTCATCCGGTTACTGATTATTCTGGGATGAAATATATGGCGGTTGCTAAACTAAATGGTATAGATGCGCTGAAAAATACCCCACTGAAATATTTCGAGTTGCAGTTAGGTTATTTCAGCCGAGGTTTTAGCAAAGAAGATAGCCCATATACAGATTTTCGTAGCACTGAAACCTTTGTTGGTATTAGTATTAACTTAGACGAGTTACTGTTTAACCCATATCAAAAACAACTGGGGAAAGTAGGCAAGTACTTACAAACAGCAACGCATTATCTGCAAGTGCCTGGTATTAGTTTACGCAGCGACATTCATAAACGTCGTAAGCAGGTCAACTAATCTGATCTCGGGTGAATCAATTTAACTAGGAGTGTGGTTTATGAGCACTAAAGATCTACATTTAAGTTTAGCCAATTTACAAGTTGCCGATTATCCACAAGTTAAGAATCTGATGGACTTAGTGTATGCGGATATTGGTGGCGCTTGGCCAAAAGAAACCATTAAACAACTGATTGAAGATTTCCCCGAAGGGCAAATTGGCTTAATGGATGATGATAAGTTAATTGGCATAGCGCTGTCGGTGCAAGTTGCTTACGACCGTTTTTCTAACCCACACAAATACGATGATTTAATTGGCCCACAAAGCCAGATTTTAAATAACCCTGATGGTGATGCTATTTATGGTTTAGATATGCTGATCCACCCTGATTATCGCGGTTATCGTTTAGGCCGTCGTTTGTATGATGCGCGCAAAGAGTTGTGTCGCCAATATAATTTTAAAGCGATTTTGGCTGGTGGTCGTATTACCGCTTATCACAAATACAGTGATGAGCTGACGCCTACTCAATATATAAAACGCGTTAGCCGCAAAGAAATTTACGACCCGATTTTAACCTTTCAATTGTCGAACGACTTTCAAGTAAAACGTTTATTAAAACAGTATTTACCAGAGGACGAAAAATCTGCTGGTTATGCAACTTTATTAGAGTGGAGCAACATTTTATACGAGCCTGAAGCTTTGGTGGTGGATACCACCAAAACACAAGCACGTATTGGCGTAGTTCAATGGCAAATGCGTGAAGTAGTCAGTGTTGAAGAGTTGCTGCAGCAAGTTGAATATTTTGTTGATGCTTTATCTGAATACGAAAGTGACTTTGCGCTCTTCCCTGAGTTTTTTAATGCGCCATTGATGGGATTATCGCCGAGAAAAAGCCGTACCGATGCCATTCGTTTTTTAGCCGGTTTTACTGAAGAATTTAAAACTCAGATGTCGCGCATGGCGGTATCGTACAACATTAATATCATCACTGGCTCTATGCCGCTGGTTGAAAACAACCGTTTGTTTAACGTCAGTTATATGTGTCACCGCGATGGCACAGTGGAAGAGCAGCGCAAATTACACATAACTCCACATGAAAAATGGGACTGGGTAATTGAAGGTGGTAACGAACTAAAAGTATTTGATACTGACGCTGGCCGCGTCGGTATTTTAATTTGTTACGATGTTGAGTTTCCCGAGTTACCTAGGTTGTTGGCTGAACAAGGTATGGATATTTTGTTTGTGCCTTTTTGGGTTGATACCAAAAACGCCTATTTACGTGTACGCCATTGTGCACAAGCGCGTGCAATTGAAAACGAATGTTATGTTGCTATTGCTGGTAGTGTTGGTAATTTACCGTCAGTGGATAGTTTAGATGTGCAATATGCACAATCTGCGGTATTTACGCCGAGTGACTTCTCATTCCCACACGATGCGGTATTGTCTGAAACTACACCAAATACTGAAATGTTGATGTTTGCTGATTTAGATTTAGCTGCTTTAAAAGTGTTACATGCCGAAGGTGCAGTGACCAACTTAAAAGATCGCCGCACTGATTTGTATAAAGTTGAGTGGCAAGCGGTTAAAGAAAGTTTGAAAAAATAGCTAGGGCCTGTGAATTATTGCATGCATAAAGAGTATGCATGCAATATCCGAACTCGCTTGGGCATATTAGCTACACCGAAGGTATTGTACATTTAAGTAATAACATCATTTCATGGGCACTTTCGCCAGACATTTCATATGGGTTAAAGGTAGAGGCACCGGAGTACTTTAAGCTTAATGCCGATGTTAAACTTGATTCTGGAATATAGCTCATTGACCACTCAGAAAATTCTCGATGAGATATTTGTTGGTAATCAAGCAGTACAATATTGGTGTGCCTTGGGTCATTGAGTATTTTTTGATAAATCTGGTTCACTTGGGTACGTGAACCTTCTAAGCACTGCAAAAAATATTTACGGCTAAAACACAGCATGCCAGTTACATTACGCTTGCCGTTATTTTTCCGTGCCGCTTCTAAGATTAATTCGATATCAGATGGTGAGAAGCTGTCTGTGATCGTACTTGTATAAACTAGTCTAGTTAAGAACATAGCCACCTCCGTGCATAAATTCTAACTATAGTAATGAATGTTGCTTTTGCAAGAAGCAAACATTTGTTTACTAGCCGCAGTTTGTTTTAGTTAGCCAGCGTTGAGCAATAGGAGCACCCACATCACTAGCATAGTGACCACACAGCCCCAAAACATCAACATACGATGCAATACATTGTTATAGGTTAAATGCACTAACGCTTGTAGACACCGAAAAGCAACAAATAGCCAAGCACAAACAATAGCTGTTTGGCTGTGGATATTCAGACTGAGGAAAAGACTCGCTGCAACATAAAACAGCACGGGTATTTCAAACATATTGCTAAAACATCTTGATGTGCGATTAACAATATCTGGCACTTCTTGCCCTTGCATGGCTCTGTAGTATTTTATTTTTACCTGGCCACTACGCACACTATTTACACGTACAGCAAGGGTAATTACGCCAATGATAAAAGTGAGTATTACCATACAAAACATAGGGTAAAGCATGTGTGATTGTCCTTAAGATATATTCACAGGTTCCAGTATAGCTGTGTTTGGATTATCACCCATACAACTTTTGCTGACTCTTGGCTTTTTTCGGCAGCTTAACTTTATTATTGCTGCCTGATTTTGCAGTTGAACGAGCGCTGCGGCTACTTGTGGCTCTAGTACTTTTAGCTTTGCTACCTTTATTGTAAAAACGCTTTTTCTGCTCACTTTGAGTTAATTTAAACTCAGTTAAGTTTTGGCATTGCTCAACTAACGCAACTAACTGTTGTTGTAATGGTCTGATAAAGTTTTGATAGCTGTTTTCACCTTGGTAAATTTGTTCAAGGGTTGCTTCCCACTGAGCTGTCATATCTGGCAGAGTCAGCTGTTCTGGTAATTGTTTAATTAAATCTCGTCCTGTTTGGCTAGCGCGAATTTGTTTGCCTTGGCGCTGAATAAATCCACGTTTTTGCAGTACTTCTATCATGCTCGCACGGGTTGCTTCTGTGCCTAAGCCATCGGTTTCTTTAAGGATCTTTTTAATTTCCGCATCTTTAACAAAACGGCTAATGCCGGTCATAGCAGCTAATAAAGTTGCATCGGTAAAATGTTCTGGTGGTGAGGTCATTTTTTCTACCAATTCACCTTGTTGGCAAAAACAGACTTCGCCTTGTTTAAGCTCGGGCAAAGTTTGTTCTTCTGCTTCTGAATTACCTTTATTCAAGCTTGATTTATTTGACTGCTTTTTTTGTGGCTGACTTTTTTGTGGCTGCTTTTTTTGTGGTAGCAGGGCTTTCCAACCTAGTTGAGTTGGCGTATTCGCTTTGGCAACAAATACACCTCCTGCAATATCCAGCTCTATTTTTTGTTGTTTGTATTCGTAGGTTGGATAAAACTGCATTAAATACTGGCGGCTAATTAATTGATATACAGCTTTTTCTTGTGATGTTAACTGTGCTGAAGTTTTTTTGCTGGTGGGAATAATCGCGTGATGCGCGGTAACTTTTTTATCATTCCAACAAGCACTTTTTTGTTTGAGGTTGGCATTGTTCACTGCGTTTTGCATTTCCGGCAAATTGTTAGCAATTGCCTGAGTAACTGAAGCCGCTTGGCTAAAGTGTTCTTTGGGTAAATAACGACAGTCTGATCTTGGGTAGGTGATCAGCTTGTGTTTTTCATACAAACTTTGGCAAATATCCAATGTTTGTTGTGCGGTTAATGACAGCGCTTTGGCTGCGTCTATTTGTAGTGTAGACAAGTTATACGTTAATGGCGCATTTTGTTTTTTGTTTTGTGCTGTGGTTTTAGTTACTGTCGCGTGTTGTTGCTGAATGCGGCCAACTACATGCTCAGCGAGCTTTTTATTGATTACTCGACCTTCACTGTCTTGATGTGGGGCACAAGCTTCACTCGGTTGCCACCAGGCAATAAAAGGCTGCTCGGTTGGGCTTAATAAATGTGCTTTTACTTGGTAAAACGGATGTGGCACAAAAGCATCTATTTCTTCATCACGCCGCGCGATTAACCCTAATAGTGGTGTTTGCACACGGCCAATTGAAACTACGCCTGAATATGATGCTTGTTTTGCTTTTATCGTAAATGCTCGGCTTAAATTAATTCCATACAACCAATCAGCGCGGCTACGTGCTAATGCTGACGTTGATAAGTTTTTAAAGTTTTGATTGTTCTGTAGTTTATTTAAAGCTTGTTTCACCGCACTCGGGTTTAAGTCACTAATTAATAAACGAGATACACCTTTATTTGTATTGTATTGGCAGTGGTGGATAACTTCGTCAACCAGTAATTGGCCTTCACGATCTGGGTCGCCCGCATGAATAATATGTGCTGCTTGTTTGATTAGTTTTTTTACCGCTGTCAGTTGTTTACTGGTTTGTTTTTTACTTTTTAACTGCCATTTGTCTGGGCAAATAGGTAAGTCTTGCATGCGCCAAGATTTATAACGTGCATCATAATCTTCGGGCTGTGCGTTTTCGAGTAAATGGCCGATACACCAAGTTATACAATCACCATTGGCGAGTTCAATATAACCTTGTTGATTCTTTTGTGGTTTAGGTAAAACGCTGGCAATAGCACGTGCCAGCGATGGTTTTTCGGCAATATACAGCTGCATTATTCATAACTAAAGGGGTTAGATGTGAATAAGTATAACTGTGTATATAAACAGGTCAAATTTAACTAATTATTTCTTCTCTGGCGGGGTATAACCTTCAATTTCTACTTCTTGGCCTTCAAATAAAAAACCAACCATAGCGCCTTCAAGCATTTTGCGGTCTTCTGGGTTCATCATATTAAGCTTTTTTTCGTTTATGAGCATGATTTGTTTCTTTTGCCATAAAGCCCAAGCTTCTTTGGAAATGTTGTCAAAGATGCGTTTGCCAACATCACCTGGGTATAGTTGAAAGTCTAAGCCATCTGCTTCTTTGTTTAAGTGCTGACAAAATACGGTGCGAGCCATAATAAACCTATTATTTAAAACTAGAATTGGCGCTATTGTATACCCAAGCTACTGGTAGATGCCAGATTTCAGCCGCAGTAACTGAGAGCTAAATCAATATAAATAGCGATAATCAGCTGGAGATAAAAGCCATTTAGGCAAAATAAATTGGCGCTGGCATAGCGTTTTTATGACAAGGCAACTTAACACGGAACAAATGGCTTTTAACCCAGCCTTTTAGGAGCCTCACAGACACTCCACTTCTGTGTTGTATCATTTTGAAAGGTACCTACATTCCTGCAATGATACGCCTTGAATTGAACTGTCTGTGATGGCTCTGATACTCGCTATGTATAACGATTTAGCTCTAGGTATAAAGCTAATCTCTTTTATATAAAGCTTCGATCGTAGCTGTGTCGATTGAGTTAGCGTTGATCATATAACCTGCTAATGCACCCGATGCATTTTGTGGTAACTCTAGTTTTTCTACTGACAAGGCATGCACAGTAAATTTATATTTATGTGCACCATGCCCAGGTGGTGGACAAGCACCGCCGAATGCAGCTACGCCATAATCGTTTTCAATTTGTTGGCTACCTGCTGGTTTAAATTTACCTGATTTATCACCGGCTCCGGCTTTCAGCTCAGTGACAGAGGCTGGAATATTAACAATTTGCCAATGCCACCAGCCACTGCCTGTAGGGGCGTCAGCATCATGTACTGTCACCGCAAAACTTTTAGTGCCCTTGGGGGCGCCAGTCCATTTTAGTTGTGGCGATTTATCGCCGCCCGTACAACCAAAACCATTAAACTCTTGTGTTTTAGGCATAAAGTTGCCGTGGCTGATGTCTGTACTGGTGAGTTTAAAATCACCAGCCACAGCACTGCTGGATAAGCCAATTAAAGCGGCTGCTAGGATTGTTTTGTTTAACATTATTACTGCTCCTTAGTATTGATGAGTCATAAATATACTAGCTTGATTACATTCAGTCGCTAGCCCTTTTTCGTGCAACTAATCGCCAAATACGCTCAATCGATTTTCACTGCTTTGTTGGTTTCTTTAGTTTTACGCAGTTGTGTTGGTGTTAACCCAAACCTTTGTTTAAATCGGCTGGCAAATTTAGACGGCGATTGATAACCAGATTGTTCTGCAACATAGGTTATTGAATGTTGCGTGGTTTGCAGTAAATGCAGCGCAGTGCCAAGTCGTATTTGATCTTTTAGTTGTTGAAATGAGCTTTGTTCAGCAGAGAGTTTACGGCGCAAACTCGATTCACTCATATTCAGTTGTTCAGCAACAAAAGCACTGCTGGTTATGCTGTATGGATGTTGGCGTAACACAGCATTGCAGCGGCTGATGGTTGATTGAGCCGACAGGCATCCGATTACTTGTGGATAACCAAGATAAATCAGTATTTGCAATAACTCTTTGCGCCGCTGAGGCCAAAGGTTTTCTGGTACTATGGCTGTCCATTCGACAAACTGTTGTAAGCAAGTCTTAAGTTGTTGATTTATCAGCCCATGAATATATTTGTTGTTTGGCGTTTTTGTGGTCGGTGAAAGATCTAAACCGACAAAATCGTCAGCTTCAAATTCAATAAACAGCGCAAAGTAATCCACTTCGGTAGGCAAATTACGCATATGCACATTGTTGTTATCCGCCAGCACGACAAATTCACCTGCATTACAGTTAAAGGTGTCTTGTATTGTGAGTGCTTTTTCACCTGACAAGACGGCAATAAAACACGGATTTACAATCGGCACATTACGCAAATTTTGCGTTTGTACTGAGGTGTAAGCTGCATAGGGTAAAGATGCATATTGTTGCGTATGTGCATTTATTGACTGAATAAGCGACTGCATAACTTTAGACAAGCGAATTAATTTAGGTGAAGTTATACGTATTATATCTGTATAAATAAAGTTCAATTTTCAATGAGGTTGACTGATATCTGATAACTTCGTATGCTTCGACTCGGAATTTGTTAAATGGAAATAAAGATAATGAAAAAATTTAGTTACTTGGCGTCTGCTATTACCTGCGCTGTTGTGTTGGCCAGTTGTGGCGATACAAAAATCGACATCAAAGATGATGGGGGTAATGATGTTCCTGCTGAAAATCAGCAACCTAGTGTAAATATATTTGCTGCGCAAATGAGTGAATTAGGTTACCAAGATATTCATCAATTATCTGCAGTAAATGTTAATGACATAGTTACGGCACTTACAAATAAAGGTCACAGTGCTAGTGATATTGAATCTGCTATGTATGAAAATGCTGCTGATAACTTTGTTGAACATGGTCTTGCTATGGGAACTTGGTTAGACTCAGGCATTGGCCAAGCTATTGTATTAGGCCGTCATTATTTGAGCGCATATGATCTTTCTATATCTAATTGTGCTACCGGTGGCAGTTATCGTGTATTGTCAAATTCAGCACAAAGAATGTTGCTGCAAGCTCTTGGCAACAAGCAAATAGAAGAATGGCAGTTTTCTGGTGATGGACAAACTCAATTGGTTGTTAGTGGTTCTGGCGTAGACGGTAGTTACGATTTGCAGGATAGACCAACTGCTGTGCTTGCACCTAACTGTATTACTGACACTGGTAATGGCGCGACAGTTAGTATTAAATTGAGAGATTTACCTGAACAAATTAGACCAGCTAATGTAAATTATTCGGTGAGATTAACTTTAGATCTAAATCACTCTGGTGAAGAAGACACTGGCGATGTGCGTGTTATATTTCGAGATGTTGCGAGCATGACAGATGACATAGTCGATATATCTAGTTTGATGTCAAATTTGTTTGTTCGATGGACTGATGGTATCTCTAAGCGCGGCAATAGTAATCCTCAATTAGATACTCAATTTACCATTACTGGCGATACGGTCGAGTTTGACTTGCCACAGTCACTTCACACCTTAATGGAACAATTTGATCAAACGACTCCATTGTTTGTTGAGGTCGCTGCTGATTATCTAGTCGATAATGAGCCTGTATTCGGTAGTAATCTTGCTAGCGATGATGGCCCATGGAATTGGACTAATGTGATGATGAAACATGAAGATAGATTCCCAGAGCAAGGTTATGTCGCCGCTGGTGATGGTGTTGAACATCAAGACGCTGCTAACGATCAAGTTGGTGAAGCTGGCTGGGTAGATATTTTGTCAGTGAAAGTTGAGTTTAAATAAACTCATGGTCTGAGCGAAAACCAGTTAGCTGGTTATTCGCTCTAAATACGCCTGATGGGTTAATAGTTGTTTAACTGAGTGCTCAAGCGAAAATGCCATTTTATCTAAAAATTTATTTACTTGGGTAAAGTCGCTGGCATCTATTTGGGTCTGGTAACTCTGGGGCAATTTGCCCATGCCGGTTAATACACAGTGCCAGCTTTGTGCTTGAAATATATCGTCAGCTTGAAAGGGTACATGCCCTTGATAGCTGTATAGTTCGAGCTTATGTCGCAGGCTATCGGGTATGTTGCGGGTTTGCCACGAGCGCCAAAACTTGCTGTCGTTACGTTTGCTGGTGCAATAATGTGCGACAATAAAGTCGCGGATTTCTTGATATTCGTGCGCCATTAAACGGTTATATTCATCTGCATTTGCTTGATTAGCATTTTTATTCGGCAGTAACTTAGCGAAATTGAGTATGCCTTTCATAATTAAATAAATACTGGTTGATTCTAAAGGTTCTAAAAAGCCAGAGGCTAAACCTAAAGCAATACAGTTTTTCGCCCACATTTTACTGCGTTTACCTGTGGTGAATTCAATTAATCTTGCTTGTGTCAGAGCTTTACCTGTTACTTGGCTGTTCAGCTCGTCGATCGCTTGTTGGCTGCAGCAGTACTGATTACTAAATACATAACCATTGCCTTGGCGATTGCGCAGTGGAATATTCCAGCGCCAACCGTGTTGCATCGCAATAGCTTGGGTATAAGGTCTTAAACTTGTGTCGCTGCTGGTTTGCAGCGCAATCGCACAGTTTACTGGTAGATAGTTTTGCCAACTGACATAACCAACCCCAAGTGTTTCAGCTAAAAGTAACGCTTGTTGGCCACTACAGTCGATAAAAAAGTCACCTGATATTGTTTGCCCGTTTTGCAAAACTAACTGTTGAATACTGCCATCTGTGTGTTGCTGCACATGCTCAACATGAGCTGATGTTAGCTGCACACCATGTTGTTGGGCAAATTCGGCTAAGTAATTGGCTGCTAGGCTTGCATCAAAATGTAATGCGTAACCCATGGTTGACAGGTTATTTGGTTGTTGTTTATTCGGTAGATAGAATTTTTGTGCTTGCGCCATTTTGGCTGATGGCGAAAAGTCGCTATAACTTGTTTGATTGCCATATAAACGGCTTTTTAACCAATGTTGGAAAAAGTCTTGCCCATCAATTTTGCAGCCAATGCCACCAAAAGGATGCCAGTAAGATTTATCATCACCATTCCAATTGATAAACTCGATACCGAGTTTATAGGTCGCATTGGTTTTAACAACAAAATCATTGAGGTCTATGCCTAACAGTTGCAAAAAATCGACATAGGATGGCACTGTCGCTTCACCAACACCTATGCTGCCAACTAAAGGTGATTCTACTAAGGTGATTTGTGTTTGGGTATTTTTCAGCAATTTTGCCAGCAAAGCAGCACTCATCCAGCCGGCCATGCCTCCACCAACAATAACAAATTTCATATATCCCTCAACATCAAAAAATAAAGGGGCATATTGCCCCTTTAATCAGTTGTATATTTAGAAGCTTGCTCTTACACCAAGTTGATAACGGCTGCCTGACATTTCAACTAGGCTAACGCGATCGCGCTGACCATAGTATTGTAGGCGCGTTTCATTGGTTAGATTGACCGCTTCCATTGCAATGGTAATGTTGTCGGTAATATCGTATGAAACACTTACATCAACTTGACCATAATCGTCGTTGTATTCTGGCGAAATACCATCACCCGAACGGCTGCTTAAAAAGGCGTCACGATAGTTATAAGCTACACGAGCTTGGAAACCATCTTGATCATAAAATGCGATAACGTTATACGAATTTTTCGCAAAACCTTCTAAACCACTGCCGGGTTCAACTACACCTGGTGTGTTTAGTGGTAATGCGTCTTTGTCTTCGCTATCTGCATAGGTGTAGTTAGCTTGCACACCTAAACCACTTAATAAACCCGGTAAATAATCAAAGTGGTGTAATAAACCAATTTCTAAACCTTGCACCGAACCGCCTGGACGGTTTTCTTTGCGGTTAGAGGTATAACCAATACGATTAACGTTTAAATCAGCGTATGCATCCATTAATTCGCTTGATACTGGGCCATCCCAAGTGCCAAGTTTAGTAACGGTTGAAATAAAGTTTGAGATGTCTTTGTAGAAGTAGCCAACAGAGTATGCATCGCCGTTGTCTGCGTAATATTCTAACGACAAATCAAATTGATTCACTTTGTACGATTTTAGATATGGGTTACCACCAGATATAGCAACTATAGGTGCGTCTAACCCTGGTGCTTCTGTGTAATACACGCTTGCATCAGACAATGACGGGCGAGTAATGGTTTTAGCCGCTGCTGTGCGCAAATAAATACCATTGTCGAAGTTAATGCTAAAGTTTGCGCTTGGTAAAAAGTGTTCTTCACTGGTTTTCACCACTTCTGCTTGCGCTGAAGTACTCGCGGTATTGTCGACAGAAACATATTTGCCATTTTCAACCGTGCCTGAGGCTAGTTGTAACTCTTCTATTTTCGAAGCTTTACCACTGGCAGTGTTGTCGACCGACAGGTAACGGGCGCCTAAATTACCATTCCAGACAAAACCGGCTAACTCACCTTCTAAATTCGTTTGTAAATAAGCAGATACAGTAGATTCGTCGTTTACGTAACCTGTTGCACTTGGATGTAAAGTGTCCCAGCCTGCATCCACTTTGCCAGAGCGCCAGCCTTGTCCGTCAGGATCTGCTTCAATCATGTCTTCTAACATTTTTTGAGTGGCCGCTCGATATGTATCGTGATCTGTTACTTGTACCCACTGGCGCGGGAATACACCTGAAATGCCATCCATATAGTCGCTAGCACTGAGCTCAAGCACACCCGCTGGCAAAATACCGGTTGCGGCGCTTGGGCCCCAGGTTGCACCGTCACCAATCCACATGCCTGCGCCATCCCAATCTTCTGCGCCTGTTACTGCATTAAATTCAGTACCTAAGTTAACAGAAGAAATGCTGCGGTCTTCGTATGCAACACCTGCTTTAACTGATGTGACTATGCCTGTATCTATTTCATATAAGGCATCAAATTGTACTTGTTTAACTTCATCTTCACTTTCGTAACCAGCGTATCTTTGCCATGCCGCACGTACTTGTGAAATGTCAGTTAAATCCATACCGGTAACTAACATTGAAGGTACATCAGTTGAATAATCCATAGCGATTAAACTGTATACAGGATCACCGTTATCATCTGTAACTAAACTTGTATTGGTTTCACCGTTCCAGCCATGTTCATTGGTAGCTGAGGTGTAGCGAGTGTAGTGCAGCGCAGTTGTGTCATCACCTTCATAATCTGTTTTAGCTTTTGAATAAGATGCATCAAATTCTAAGGTTAATGCGTCTTGGCGATAAACTGCGTTAAAACCTATGGCTGATGTGGTTGATTCTTGATTGCCGTAATCGACATTCATCTCTACGTCTGTGTCGCGAATTGTGCCGGCTAACAAAGTGCCAGTGTCACTGATCATTACACTGGTATAAGCATTGGCGGTTTGGTTTGGCACTTGTAAACCTGAACCTAAATGTTTGCGTTCTAATTTAGTGTGGAGTAAATCCACTGTTGCTTCAAATTCGTCTGACGGTGCAAATTGCAAAACTGCATTAAAACCAATACGTTTGCGTTCTTCGTCTGTCATGCTGAAAATGCTACGCCCTGGACCACGAGCTGCAACTAGATTACCGCTACTGTCTAAATAGTTTCCTTGGTTGTCGGTAACTGGGTCGCCATTGCCATCGCGCGCGACGATTAAATTGCCCTTTGAGTCATAAACATGGTCTAAATCTGATGAGTCAAAATACCCTGGAATACCATAACCTGGCGCTGAGTCGTAACCACCCTCGTCGTTGGCAATCACACTTGGATTATATGCACCCCAACCATTGGCAAATTGATTCCAATGTGAGCTGCGGTATTTATCAATGCGTGAGCTGGTTTCTTTGTAAGAAACACCAACGAGTACGCCAAATGTGTCATCCGCAAAACTGTTGCTGACTAAACCAAACATTTCTTGATTGGTATCACCCGCCAAACTTTGTTGGTTGGCTTTTACCGCACCTGTTACATGCAAACCTGTGCTGTCGAGTGGGCGAGCTGTACGAACATTGATGTAGGCACCTATGCTGCCTGCTGCCATATCTGCTGAAGCTGACTTTTTAACATCCGCACCTGCGATCAGTTCTGATGGCAATAATTGGAAATCGAAACTACGGCCACCACTTGTGGTTGCTAAGGTACGATTGTTGAGTTTGACCATATTAAATTCCGGGCCAAAACTGCGCACTGATACTTGTGAACCTTCGCCATTTACCCGTGAAATCGACACACCGGTAATACGTTGTAGTGACTCAGCAACGTTTTGGTCTGGGAATTTACCAATATCTTCTGCAACTATGCTTTCTTGTACAACAGTTGCGTTTTGTTTTCTGAATGCTGCTTCTTTTAATGAACTTTTTATCCCTTTTACTTGGATAACTTCCGTTGGTTCTTCATTAGCATATGACGGTGTAAAAGCACCCGTAGCTAATGCTGCAAGGATTGCTGTGCAAATCTTACTATTATTATGTTTCATCGTGGTGTTGACCTTTGTTGTATTTGATAGGGTTGCCGTTAAGACGGCTATATTTGTAACAAGGGCATTGACGTATTTTTATACATCAACATTTTGGATGGTAAAATATTTTCCCTTAAAGGTAAATAATTACATTAAATAAATGTAAAATAATTTAACCTATTCTTAAATTAATCGGTTTTAATTTTAACTTTTACTGATTTTAAATGGGGTTTAGTCAGTTTCATTTAAGTTAGTGCGCTAAGTAGCAGAGATGGTAAGAGGGAATTGAGCTTGTTATTTGAGGTATTGCAATAAAAAGGTAAATATTTACCTTTTATTGCAATATTGTTGCTTTATAGAAAGATGCTGATGAGCAGACAGCTAGTTAAACCGACCATTGCGATTAAACAGGTTAATACTGTCCACGACTTTAAGGTGTCGGTTTCGTTGATGCCTAAATAACGGCTGACTAGCCAGAAACCTGAATCGTTTACGTGTGACATTATGGTTGCGCCAGATGAAATGGCGATCACCAATAAACCTAAATAAGCAGGTGTTAATGTTTGTAGTTGTAAAATAGGTGCCATTAAACCTGCTGCTGTGATCATAGCAACTGTGGATGAACCTTGGGCAACCCGCGTAATAGCTGCAATTACAAACGCCAGCAATACCAGCGGCATTGCGCTATCTGCCATGCTATTGCCTAACATTTGCCCTACACCTGAGTCGATTAATATCTGTTTAAATGCGCCACCTGCGCCAGTGATTAAAATAATGATGCCCGCAGGTTCAAGTGCCTTGTTGGCTAGGTTAAGCAATTGGCTTTTGTTGAATTCGCAATATTTGGCGGATGCCCACATCGCCAGAACTGTAGTTAAACTAAGTGCTACAAATGGATGACCGATAAACTGCGCTGTATTGTATAGACTGGTGTCTTTGGCAAATAAGAAAGGCGCGAGTGTACCTAACATGATTAACACTAGCGGCAGTAACACTAGGCTAATAACTAGATTAAAACTCAGTGTTTGTATTGGTTGCTCACTATCTGTTTGGTGCGCTGGAGGAACTGTTACGTGAATTCGTTTTGCTATATAGCGCGCAAATAATGGCCCTGCAATTATCATAGATGGTATGCCTGCGGCTGCTCCAAAGATAATCACCCAACCTAAATTGGCACCAATAATTTCAGCTACTGCAATTGGCCCAGGTGTTGGCGGAATAAACGCATGTGTTACTGCTAAGCCGGCTAGTAGTGGTACTGCGTAATATAAAAGTGAGCGCCCACTTTTATTGGCAAGACCGTAGAGCAGTGGTGCGAGTATGATAAATGCAACATCAAAAAAGACAGGGATTGCGACCAAAAAGCCGGTGAAACCTAAACTCCATTGTATATTTTTTTCGCCAAATTTGTTCATTAGTACTTTGGCTATTTGTTCTATACCGCCGCTGGCTTCGAGAATTTGCCCAAGTATTGCACCTAACCCTACGACTACAGCGACAAAACCAAGTGTGCCACCCATGCCGTTTTTAATTGAGTTGATGATGTCTTGTGTTTGCATACCTGTGGTTAGGCCGAGCAATAAACAGCTGAGTAGCAGGGCGATAAATGCAGGTACGCGCAGTTTTATCACCATGATCAGCAAGGCGATTATTGCTGTTATGGCTGCTGTTGTGAGTTGTAAGTCAAACATTTGTATTCCTCGTTATTATTGTTTTTAAATCCAATGTGTTAGAAACCTTAGCCTAGGCCGACTATTTAGCACTTGGTTAAAGGTACTGCTTATTCGGTGCTGCATAAGTCGAAGCTAAATGGAGTATTACTCACAAAAACGCTTCAAGCACATCCTGTGTCGCTCACACAAGGCTTCCCTTCCTTGTGAAGTTTTGTTCGCAACACATCCATTCATCTTCTCGGCATTTTTATTGCGGTAGAATGATGAAAATCGCAATAAAAATGCTAGTTGGAGTCTACTCGAGTGTTAATTTTTAAAAGCCTCCCTGTCATGGATGACAGGGCGGAGCGCCCAAGGATGGGTTTACCGCGTCTTTTAAAAATTAAACATCGAGTGGGCTCTGTGGCACAAATCCATCAGCACTTTAAACCAAAGAGCATTAACCCGATTACATTGCACTTGAATAAAGGTACTGCTTGTTCGGTGCTGCATAAGTCGAAGCTAAATGGAGTATTACTCACAAAAACGCTTCGAGCACATCCTTGTGTCGCTCACACAAGGCTTCCCTTCCTTGTGAAGTTTTGTTCGCAACACATCCATTCACCTTCTCGGCATTTTTATCGCTTTAGAATGATGACAATCGCAATAAAAATGCTAGTTGGAGTCTACTCGAGTGTTAATTTTTAAAAGCCTCCCTGTCATGGATGACAGGGCGGAGCGCCTAAGGGTGGGTTTACCGCGCCTTTTAAAAATTAAACATCGAGTGGACTCAATTGCACAAATCTACAGCGCATTCAAAACCAACTCGATTATATTGCACTTAACTCGCATCGTATTTGCACCTCGAAATATAAGACGACTTATTTCGCACAATTGTTGATAACGTTTACATTTGTTGGCGTAATATTAGCCTGTTTATTAACCAACATCAATTATCCAATTTGCACAGCTAGAATTTGCCTGCTATCACTTCAGCTAACAAATTTTTAGTAGGAGTCGCCATACCAAACTCAGCTTCACTATTTAAATCAAACCAAACATCATCCGACTCTTTAATACCTGAGTTAACCTGCTCAACCTCAACTAAAATTGGCTGAATATCTAAATGATAATGGGTGAAAGTGTGTCGGAATGGTTCAAGTTGAGTTTGTTTTCGTCCAACTAGTGCAAATAAATGCTCAACTTCACCTAAGGTTAATTGGCGTTCAGATTCAGGCAGAGTGTACAAGCCACCCCAAATACCAGTTGGTGGACGTTTATTTAACAATACCTGATCACCATGTTTGAGCAAATACATAAAAGTGTGTTTAACAGGTTTGTCTTTTTTCGGTCTAGGGACAGGCAGCTGGCTAACGCAGTTATCTTGATAAGCTTGGCAACTTTGTTGCAGCGGACAATCATCGCATTTAGGTTTACTGCGGCTACAAATCGCTGAGCCTAAATCCATCATAGCTTGGTTAAAGTGATTGACGCCAATAGCTGGAGTTACTTGCTCGGCTAACTGCCAAAGGTGGTCTTGTACTTTCTTTTCACCCGACCATTGTTCAATTTTAAAATAACGACAGAGCACTCGTTTAACATTGCCATCTAAAATTGGATAAGGCTGTTCTAGCGTTAACGATAAGATAGCGCCTGCGGTTGAACGGCCTATGCCGGGCAAAGCTAATACTTGCTCAAAGTCGGTTGGAAACTCACCATGCAGCTCGACAATTTGTTGTGCCGCTTTATGTAGGTTACGCGCACGGGCGTAATAACCTAGGCCGGTCCAGTGTTGCAAAACTTGATCTTGCTCGGCGGCTGCTAAGGCTTCTACTGTTGGAAAGCTAGTGATAAAACGCTCGAAGTAGGGGATAACTGTGGTTACTTGCGTTTGTTGCAGCATGACTTCTGACAACCAAGTTTTGTATAAACTTTTGTTTTGTTGCCAAGGCAAGTGTTTACGACCATGTTGGTGAAACCAACTAATTACTAAGTCGCCGAATTCGGTTTGTTGCTGCAATGAAGCCATATAGTTTTGTATCTTATTCTGCAAGTGGTTAAAATTAGCTTTGGTGCTGGGCTATTGTAACCGCGCATTCTATCGCACCAATCAATTAATACAAATTACATCAGTTGGGAGTAACGCATGGCATTAGTTTACAGCACAGATAAAGGTCGAATTACCGAAGACAAACCTCAAGAACAAGCGCAAACTTTTGCTGATGGTGCTGTGCGTATTCGCCGTGAAACCTCTGGGCGCAAAGGCAAAGGTGTGATTACTGTTGCGGGTTTACCTTTAGTTGGCGATGAATTGAAAAAATTAGCGCAAAACCTCAAGAAAAAGTGTGGCACAGGTGGTTCTGTTAAAGACGGTATTATCGAAATTCAAGGCGATAAACGTGACGTGATTAAAGCTGAACTTGAAAAACTTGGTTATAAAGTAAAATTAGCTGGTGGTTAAGCTAAGTTTGCTTTGGCTTTTTTGACTATCTCATTAACGGCTGTGTCATCTGCAAATAGCGCGCAGCCTGTGGTCAGTTTCAATTGTTGAATGTGCTCGTTGCTGTGAGTTTTCATTATATCGGCGAGTCGAGTTACCGCTGAATTAACGCCAGCTTCTTCATTACAAACCAGTAGGGCGATAAATTCAAACTCGCCGTAGCGGAATATCAAATCTGAGTTTCTAAAGGTATTGAGCATCACTTGGCCGAAAATGGTTTGCAGCTCGTCTGATTCAGCAGGATTTAAATTTTCCAATTTGAAAAAGGTTAACCATTCTTTTTTGTCTGCTCTATTGGCATCGTGGGCACTCACTAGAGCCAGTTTTGCATAACGAATTAACGACACTTCTAAACATTGTTTATTAAACAAGCCTGTTAATGGATCTCGCTCCATTTTTTCAAAAATTTTCAGCAAATTGGTAAAGACTGTCAGTACGTTGCCGGCTAAAAAATTCTGTACCGCGCGTACATCAATGGCTTGTAATTCAAGGGCCAACGCGACATTGCCTGATTCGGGTAAAATTGGAAAAACCAGATATTTAGAGCGTTTGCCTTCAATTGCTTGTGTCATAGGTTTTTGCGCTAAAAAACTGTCGATCACAATTTGTGGTGGTTCTAATGTATCTTTCGCTTGCCAAGGTTTTTCGAGCACTTGTTTAAAATACAATTGTTTGGCATCACCCGCTTGGGTTATCTCTTTGCCTTGTTTGTGGTGAACTTCGTACATGCAGGCATAACTGACCAACTTAGCTTTGAATAGGCGTAAAAACAGGCTATCAACCAAGGAGAGTGAATCAGTTTGTTTGGTCAGCGCTAATATTAATGAAATTGTCCGTTGTAAAAACTCTACATCTCTATTGGCAGTCGTTATGTTATTCGCAATGTTTGGCATGTTCACTCCTTGTGGGGGGATTTAATAAATTTCACGCCAATTAATAATGCGGTCGTTACCGCGATAAATACCCCAAACTAACTCAGTGGATATAGTCGTATCTAAACTTGCATCTTGGTTCCAATCGTACTGCAAAAACGGATAACTGCTTAAAACAGCTTCGACTGTTAATGTGCCTTGGTTGCCTTCACCTGGAGCAGCAAATAAAAAGTTAAGTAATCCACTCTGCGCATTAATTATATTAGTCGTAGTTGCCGGGGATAACAAATTACTGGTACTGCCATTGGTCAAGTTATATTGGTTAAACCAATTTTCGCCACTGGCATGCGTTTGTGAGCCAATAGTAAAAATTGATGAAGGCAAACTTGTACTATTGTCAGCTGACGAATTATTCCAGTTGCCACCATCATATATTTTTATGCTGATTGGCAGGGTAAGATCATCTGTTTCTGGGCCATAATTGTTGCTCAACACTAATCGAGCGCTGACGATATTTGCCGACGTTGGCACAAAGCTGTCGGCGACGCTGGCAATTAAACCATTGTCGCTATCAAAAAATGCCCCATCTGCAAATGCTAAACTGATATTGGTGTTAAATGGAGCTGTTGTTTGATTTGCAGCGGTTTTTTGATGTTGGAAGTTGTCGTTGGCTGAAAATAGATAAGTAAAACTACCATCGCTGTTGTCCGCTAAACTGCCGGCATTCAGGCTGCTGGTTAAGTTAATACTGTTATCTGTTGCACTTACTGTGATTTTATCTGGATCTGCACTTAAATTGGCTGTGCCTAAAGCGGCTGTATAGTTTTTGAGTGCGTTGCCTAAAGCATCAACACCAATAATCGCCACTGCTGGCTGAGTTGAGTATGAGAATGTTTGGCCAAGATAGGTATTGGTTAAATTGACGTTTTGATACTGACCTTGTGCTCGGTTGTCAGTAAAGCCTGCTGGATAAGTTTCATCAGCGGCATAAATATTCAGTTGTGCTGGGATAAAAGTACCGAGTGATAAAGCATTGGAAGTGATATTGCCAAGTGATAAATAATTCACATCTTGCACTTGCAACTGATAAACCCCGTATTCGTCAATTTTGCTTTGGCTGTAGGCATACGAGCCACTGCTAAAGCTAGTGCCGACTGAGTTGCTGAAGCCTGCTTGTGAGGTGACTTGGCCTGATGCACTATAAGTTAAATTTGCTTCTTCGCCGCCAAGGTTAGGGGCAGGGGTCACTCGGGTTAAATCTAGCTGTAATTGGCTAGGTTGGTAACTTGGCGTGACTGTATTATCACTACATTGAGCCGATATGTTTAGATTAAAGTCGCTGTTTACTGCCATGTTATTGGTGGTTGAGCTTGAACTCACTACCAACTTGTTCGGATAAAAATTGATATCGGCTGTATCACTATTTAGCACTGAGTTGGGATCGGACACTTGCACTGTTACAGCGCCAGCATCTGCATAGCTTAAGTTTAGTGTCGCTTGTGCAGAAGCATTAAAACTAGCGGATATATTATGGGTAGAACCAACAGTATAGCTAGTATCGCCTACTTGCATATTTACACTGCCTTGTTTATTGCTATGGCTAAATAACATTTGCACAGTGCGGGAGCCAGTCCAAGCTGGGGCACAGTTTTGGCTTTGATCTGTCTTCAACGCTTGAATTGTAATACTGCCAGAGCTGCATGATTCAATATTGGCATCACTGACTACAAAACCCGAGTCGCTAAATACCAGTTGGCAATTACCGCTGCCGTTGCAAGTTACAGGCGCTGAAGGGGATAAATTGCTTAAACCTAAGGTTAAGGTTGCGGCGCTGCTTTGGCTGATGCTGATGCTTTTACTGCCAGTAAAACTATTGGCGTCGACTGTTGTGGTTGTTGCGCCTATGGTTTTAGTTAAAGTTGCACTGGTGACTTGTGTGTATAAATCACAATTGGCGTTGGCGCAGGCTTTAACCACTACTGAGGCTGTGCTGCAAGTTAAAGCACTGGTATCGTGGGTTATTTCGTAGTGATTGACCGACGTGCCAGCGTTTGATTGCCCTGGGGTTTGGCTATTACAGCCTGTATCCCACTGGTCACTGGTTTTGTCGCCATCCGTTGTGGCACAGGCTGTGGAATTATTGCCAGGTGCTTCAATTATGGTACTTGCGCTTGGGTAGGTTGTTTCACAATCTGTCCATTCATTGCCATTGTGTCCACCTGATGGGTAACGCAGATAATGGACAAATTCGCCATTGCCATCCAACAGCATAATTTCTTGAAAGTTGTTATGCCAATCGACTTCAGATTTACTGATTAAATAATTGCTGGATAAATGCGAAAAGTCTGAATTGCTGGTATCTTCAGCGAAAATAATATACTCACCAGGCTGATAGCTGGCATTGGTTGTAAATAGACTAAAGGTAAATTGATTAGGTGTGCCTGCCCCATTAGCCTGAATTTGCCAGTCTTTTAAGTTAATCGTGCTTGCGGCATTTGCATCTATATATAACTCAATCCAGTTATTACCATTTTCAATATGAAATTCGTTAATGGTTACTTCACTGCTATTGCCGCTTAATGCTGGGCAGGTAAAACTGGCGCTTTGTGTGCAAGTGTCGCCAAGCGTTGCTTGGTTGGCATCTCCTGAATATTCAACTTGAGCATTAGCGCTCATAGATAAATTAGCTGTCGACAATCTACCTTTTATATAAGTTGAGTCGTATAAAGTAGTTGAGCCATAAACAGAGTTACCTTGTTTGGAACCACTAACATATACAAAAGCATAAACTTTGGTTGTACTACTCATAGAAAAGCCTGTGCTTTTATTCTCAGAGTGAATAAAAACAACAAAGTCGTTCGAGTCACCATCTAAATTTATGCTGGTTGAATCGTATAAATTAAGCGTTTCTTTGATATGGAATCTTACACTGCCGCTACCTTGGCTAGCATCTAAAGTAATTTTGCTGGTTGATGACAACGATAAGTTGTCGAAGTAATAATCGCCCGGAGGGAAAGATACTATGCTGCTATCGTATAAATTAAAGTTCTTAAAATAATAGCTTGAATTCGCGCTGGCAAAACTGCCGGTAGAGTTATTGCTGAAGGTAACATTTCCGTAGTTTTGCGATGAAAATTCATAGTTATTGCTACCGTAAGTACCCACCCCCGTTGAACTACTTGAACTTTGATAGCTCGGTAAATTCAACGAGTCGGCGCTTGAGCCACTAACATCACAGCTCACCCCTGAGCCACAGGAATTTGAATTCAGTGTGCCTTTAGATTTAAACGGTAATTCGGTTGGATTTGGCTCATTGACTATGCGGGTTGAATCCCACATGGTTAACTGGCCTTGGTTATAATTTGAGTTTACTGTGCCAGCAAATACATCATCACAAGTGGCGGCCAATAGCTGGTTATGCGTTAAAGCCAGTAGGCTAAAGAGTCGAATTGCTAATAGAGATCTCATAAATTAACCGCCTCGACACTAACCGAACGAGTGGTTTCTAGATCACTAACAGTGCAAGTTGCTGTGCTGGTTATGGTCAATAAATCATTGCCATCAACAACTCCTGTGCGCGTACTGCAACTTAAACTTACACTGCAGCCACGAAAACCATTGATATTGGGCAGAGTAACAGAATTGCCGATGTCATCGCAGTCGCCTACATCTGTTGAACTGGTTGGATATAAACGGCTTAATGCAATTTGAATCCCACTTTGAGCACTGCTGAGTGCGCGTAAACCAACAATTTCGTAAGCAACATTAATATTAGAAACACTTAACGAACGCATAACACCAGCCAATAAAATCGACAAAAATACTAAAACAAACAGCGCGATAACTAAGCTGCTGCCTTGCTGTTTGTTTTGAGTTCGATATTGGTTAAGGCGCATTCGGTATCTGCACTAAGTGATGAAAGAACATACTTTCATTATTGTCGGTTAGGCGAGAAAACTCTAGGTAAATTGCCACTTGGCCGTGGCGTAACAAACTGGCATGTGAATCAACATGGAAAGGTGCTTCAGTTAAAACTGAATTGGAGACATTTTCTGCCATTAAACTATAGCTTACGTCGTCTGCTGCTTTTAGTTCAGTTGGATTAAATTGGTCAACTGCTGCTGGATAACCTTGATAGCGATAAATTTTACTGTTTTCTAAACAATAACTGACAGGCGTCGTCCATTGATAATAACGGCTTGCTGGTGAGCCTTGGCCTATACTAATACTCGCTGCAAAATGAATGACTTGTGATTCGTCATCTTCATCGACCGCATCTACTGAATCAATAGTGAATGTTTGCTGACTAGCTGAGTTATACACATCGGCCACAGCTGTTGGGTAGATGCTTATTTGGCTGGCAGCAGTGATAGCGCCTGAAGTCGGACTAACTAAGGTGAGTGAACTACTGCTGGTTGGAGAAATTGGCGCATCTAGGTATTTTGCACTTGTGACTATAGGTATGTATTCAATACATGCTGTGTTGTTGTCTGTATCGTTAAGCGTGCGCAAGCTATAGGGCACAGCACTACGTAATTCACGTGTGAGCCTTTCAATCACAAAGCGGCTATCATCTAACACCAATTGGCGTTCACTAACATCAACATAATAAGTCGCGCCCCAACCAACAAACTTGCTGGTGGTAATGCCAACTATGCCTAATACAACAATCGCCATAACCAATTCAATTAAGGTGAACCCTGCATCTTTGTTAAGCTGTTGTTGACGCATTAGAAGTTACTCCTATATGCGCTAAACATTGTTTGATTGCCAATTGGGTCGGTTACACTAATTTGAATCAGTTTATGTGCACCTATACTGGCGTCGGCCGTACCGTCAAAGTCGGCATCATAAATAACAGTGACGGATAATTGATAACTGGCGTAGTTTTCTGCCAATGCTGTGTTGGTTGGCATACTTAACTCAATAATGTCACCACCTGTCGTACTTAGGTTGTGATAGTCGTCTACATCATCATAATCATCACGGCTATCTTCGTTCGTATCCGCTCCAAAGTTGGCGGCAGTTGTGCAAGTTGGCGCACCAGTGTCAGCACTTGAGCAGCGAGTTGTACCACTGACTCTATCTGAATTTTCATCAAAGGATTTAGCTAAGATTTCATTTAATAAAGCCGAGCCAAGTTCAGAGGCGCGCACTTGATACCAAGGATCTGCAACAAATTTATTGCTGTTGGTCATTACATGGGTGAAATAACTAAAGGTGATAGACAAGACCACTATGCCAATGACAATTTCAATTAGGGTAAAACCTTGTTGGACAATCCGCTTCATCTGTGGATATATCCTTGTGATTCAATTGTGATTGTTAACGTATCGTCGCCAACTATTTGTAGAGTACAGCCATCTGCGCAATCTTCTTGAGGTTGTCCAAGGCCATTAAAGCGAATATCAAAAACACCGGAAATTGTAGAATTGTTTACTTGAAAGCTAACTTGGTTGTTTGGGTTTTCTGCAGCAGTTAAGCCTAAAAAATCCGTTTTGAAGCTGCTTGGCACTGAGTTGTCTGTACAGTTATTGTTTTGGCCGAACACGCCAGCTTGAATAACCACTCTGTGGCAGGTTGAAACTGTATGCTGCATGGCCTGTAGTTGGGTATGGCGTAATAAAGAAAGTAGTCTATCTCTAAATTCGTAAGTATTGGCGTCTTTGGTACTAAACGACATTTTAGGCGCGGCAACCGCAGCTAAAATGCCGATTAATACAATAACAATAATAAGCTCTACTAAAGTAAAGCCCTTATGTTTGTGCATTTAAACATTAACAACCAGTTGTTACAACAGTCACTACTGGTGAAGCGTCAGCTGCAGCTTCTGCGTATGTCACAGTACAGTTTGTTACTCTAGTAAAGACATTTTGAGCGTCATCATCTGTTTCGCCTGACCAACCACTCGGAAGGTCGATTAACGATACGATATCAGTTTCGTCTGGGTAACCGTTAACCATAGTGATGGCTGAACCATTTATAGTAACGTCGCCATCATCGACTCCCGCAATGAGAGCTTTGGCATGAGCCATGGTTGCAGCACTGCTTAGAGATGCGGAAATACCATCAGCAACTGACGCGTGGGCATCGTCCTGAATATCGATAAATCTAGGTGCAGCTGTTACTGCTAAAATACCCAAAATAACTATTACAACAATGAGTTCAATTAGGGTGAAACCTTTAACTTGCTTACGGTTCATATTTTACCTCGTCTTAAACATATAACTTTAATTTAGTTGAATTCTTTACTCTTTACCATGGCAAAAACGTTAAAGTCGTGAATATATATTTACGAATTGCGATTTTGCGCATAAAACGTTCAATTACTTTTTACTGACTATTGGTTATTACTAAAAACGCTTATTTGCCCGGTTAGTGGCAAATATTCAAAACCATTACCTGACCCTGTGCCATTTGGTGCGCCGGTACTATTTTTAATCGTTTGCACCAAATAATATAAACAAGTGCTTTGGCCATTACTGCTACTGGTTGTGGTGTAATAATCGTTTTCAGCGAAACTCTGATTATTGTTGCCGGCAAAGCTGGTGGTAATTTTTGGTGAACTTTGCAGAATACGCACAAATATTTGTTGGCAGTCTTCAGCTGTAAGTGAGTTGGCACTGGAGTTATTGTCGTCTTCGCCACCGGTTGGATAACCTTTAGTTGGGTCAACGGCAACATTAACGCCATCTAAACTAACTATGGCGACGTTGCTACCACCATTGCTGGTTGGGCGTCCATCTAATTCCCATTGCGAACGCACTAAACCAACCGCGGTTGCAAAACCGCCTGCAACCCCTTCAACCGTTGCGTCTTCGGCATCATCTGTAACACTTAATAACCTAGGTAAAGCTGTGGCGGCCAATAAACCTAAAATAATAATTACAATAACCAACTCGACCAAAGAAAAGCCTTGTTGTTTAGCTCTAATCATTCGCATAATTGCTGTTTTCCTCTGTTAGCTTGCTGCTGACTTCTCCGCTATTTTCAAAGTAGGTCAAAGTTTTGTTGCCGTATTTGTACACGCAAGTGGCTTGCCCTTTGATTCGCTGAAAACTTTGCTGCTGCTCTTCTGTTATTAGTTTAGTCGATTTATTTAATAAATCTGTCCATAGTTGTTTGCATCCTTGGCTGTTATATTGAGTTATTTTCGGCCAACCATTTTTTGTCATATCGATGCTATTTTGCTGCGTTTGAGGAAACTGTCGTTGTTGTAATGATTCAGTTTCAATAACACTTAACAAAGATACTTTGTCCGGCCTTGCTTGGCGTAACCATTCAACATGGGCTAAATGAACGGCTTCGTTAAATTGATTTGCAGCCATATTAAAGCCCACTATGTTTGATTCATCGTTTGTCCGTTGTAAATACATAATCCAAATTGTCCACATTAACATTATCAAACACAGTACAATAACCAATTGCGCCAATGAATAACCTTTAATTGTGCGCCAACTTCGCATGTTTAACCCTTGATAGTATTCATCATTTCCCACATTGGCATAAATATACCTAGGGCTAAAATCATAATAATACCGGCGACTATGGATATTAGTATCGGCTCAATTTTGGCGGTTAAACTTTTTAAATCGTAATCAACTTCACGCTCATAATAGTCTGCCACTTCATCTAACATGCTATCTATTTGGCCGGTTTCTTCGCCAACGGCGATCATTTGCATAACTAATGGGGTAAACATTTTTGTCGCGTTGGCGGTGCGCAGCATGCTGTCGCCCTTTTCTATACCGCGGCGCATTTGCACTACTTTATCGCCGACATAGGCATTGTCGACCGCTTCAGAAGTCATTTGTAACGCATGAGTTAAGGGTACACCGGCACGTAACATCATAGAAAATGACCGGGCAAAACGGGATAAAGTTGATCTTTCAATAATAGAACCGACCGCAGGCATTTTTAGTTTGTATTGATCCCAAATAAGTTTGCCGCGCTCTGTTTTGAAGTACTTGCGGATCGTCAGCGCTAAAGCAATGATTGCGACAATAATTAAATGCCAGTAGTTTACAAATAAGTTTGAACTGGCAATTAATAGCTGAGTTGTCCATGGTAATTCTGCATTAAACTTGGCAAACATTTCAGCAAAAGTGGGAATAACGAATAGGTTCATCAAAAATATCGCTAGTGCTATCGCCACTAAAACAAAAACGGGATAACGCGTGGCTGCTTGGATGCGTTTACGGGTTTCTTGTTCATCTTCCAAATATTGTGCTAGCTGCAAAAAAGCTGCATCTAACTTACCAGTATTTTCACCAACGTTGACCATACTAATGAACATACGTGAAAATACTTTGGGAAACGCAGCCATAGCATTGGCAATTGGTCGACCTTTTTCTAACTCTGAACCTACTTGAGTGAGAGCGTCGCGTAAACGAATTGATGTGGTTGTTTCGGCTAATCCTTGGATTGCGCGAATAATTGGAATACCTGCTTTTAGCAGCGAATACATTTGCCGTGAAAACATTACTAAATCGGACAAGCTAACTTGCGGCACAAACAATTGCATCTGCAATATGCTTTGTTTGTTGTTGGCATCATTACTCGCAGGTTTATTGTTTTCTACTTTGATTCGCTGAATCGACAAAGGCACTATGTTGCGGCGTTTCAGTGCTTGCGCTGCTTCACTTTCGTTAGCCGCTTCAATTGTGCCATCTACTTTTTTGCCTGCGGCGCTGCCTTGGTAGTGATATTTTGCCAATTATTCTACCTCCAACTCTTGTGCCAAGCGTTCAAGTTCAGCCATGTTTTCGACTAACCTTAAAACTTCTGGGACAGAGGTGATACCTTGGCTGGCAAAAGTTAATGCTGCTTGTGCCAAGGTTTGGAAAGAGGGGCTTTTACGCGCTTGAATGGCAAAATCTTCTATGTCACTGCGTTTTAACGCATTAACCATAGCTTCATCTAATTCTAAAAATTCAAATACACCAATACGGCCGCGATAGCCCAAATAGTTACAGGATTGGCAGCCTTGGCCGATTTTAAATTGCAATTCTTTGCTTGATTTACCGGCAAGTGCCGACAACCAAATATGTTCATTGCTGCTGGGTTGGTAGTCTGTTGTACAGTTATCGCAGTTTTTGCGAATTAGGCGTTGGGCAATTATTGCGCGTAATGAACTTGCAACTAAAAAGCCTGCTGCGCCCATATCTAATAAACGTACCGCACTGCTAATTGAGTCATTGGTATGTAGAGTTGATAACACCATATGACCTGTTAGTGCACCACGTAAACCTATTTCGACCGTTTCTTGGTCACGCATCTCACCGACCATGATAATGTCGGGATCTTGCCGTAGCGCGGTTCTTAATACGCTGGCAAAAGATAAGTTGATTTTGGTGTTTACCTGAACTTGGTTGATGCGCGGTAATCTGTATTCAACTGGATCTTCAACTGTGATTATTTTCGACGCAGCTTGGTTTAGTTCACTTAAGGATGCATACAAAGTAGTGGTTTTACCCGAACCAGTTGGCCCAGTCACCAGTATCATACCGTTTGGTCTATGTAGGACATTGCGGTAGCGTTTTAGAATATCTTCGGGCATGCCGGTTTGTTCTAAACTAAGCACACCACCACTTTGGTCTAATAAACGCATAACCACAGATTCACCATGCTGAATTGGCATGGTCGACATACGCACATCTATGCTTTTGCCATGGGTTTTAATGTTAAACCTACCATCTTGTGGCAAACGCTTTTCTGATATATCTAACCCTGCCATTAGCTTTAAACGCAAAACCAGTGCGGGCGCTATATGTGCTTCGTTTAAAATAGATTCTTGCAATACCCCATCAACCCGTTGGCGAATGCGCAGTGCTCTTTCATCTGGTTCAATATGGATATCCGAAGCTTTAACCTGTACCGCATCTTCAAAAATTGTATTGAGTAGTTTTGCGACTGTTGCTTCTTCTTCGTCGCCATCTGTGGCGAACATGCTGGTATTAAAATCTTCGGTTTCAGCATATTCATTTTGTAATTGTGATGCGAACGATTTGATGTCTGCTGTACGGCGATATAAACCGTCGAAACTTTCCAAGATTTGGCTTTCTTTAACCGCAACTATTTTCAGTTCTTTGTCGGTTAAGCGTGACGCAACCGCATCAATTGCGTTGATGTCGGCAGGATCGCTCATGCCGAGTACATAGTGTTCCGCTTCTTCTTCCAGTAATAAAATACGGTTACGACGGGCAAAAACTTCAGGCAGTTTCTGGACTAAATTGGGATCTATGCGCTTTTGTGAAATATCCCAGTAAGGCACATTTAACTGCTGCGCTAAGAAAGTTAACAGCTGGCGTTCGGATATAGCGCCAGAGGCGATTAAAGTTGCACCGAGTTTGCGGCCGCTTTCTTTTTGTTGTTTGAGAGCGTCCATTAACTGGCCTTCGCTGATGATACCTTCGTCAACCAGCAAATCACCAAGACGTTTTTTTAACTTAGGTTTAATCATGGCTGTAACTCCATGATTTTATTCTCAACAAACTTATTGGAAGCCGCGCTTACGCCACCTTGATTAGCAACTGTTTGGTAGTGTTGCAGCGCTATGGTCTTTTCTCCAGCTTTTTCAGCACAAATGGCTGCCCCTAGATGCCATTTGGCGTGGCTAGGGTTAAGTGTTAATAAGGTTTGCCATACTTGATACGCTGGTTGCCAAAGCTCTAATTGCTGGGCTAAGTTTGCTTTGAACTGAAACATATTGGTGTGGTAACTCGCAACTTCGCCAATATTCGGCACTGAGCTCAATACTTGCCATGCAGCTGATGCTTGGTTCTGCTCATTTAAAATTCGCGCAGCGATAAAATAATAGTCCCAATGTTTAGGATATTGTTGAATGCCTTGTTTTAACGTAGCTAATGCTTTGCTTGTGTTTTGGCCACTGTATAACATGCTCACTAATAGGATACGAGCTTGGTGAAAGTCGTTTTTAAGTTGCAATGCTGAAATGATTTGTTGTTCGGCTGAAATAAATTGACCTTTATTGAGTAAGTCTTGTGCTCGTTCAAATTTGTTATAAGCAATTTCTTCAGGCGATTTTTGCGTGTTTTGAATTTGTAAACTGCTTGGTTTTTTGTCTGCTGGTTGTGCTGGTGGTTCGACAGCAGGTGTTGTTGGTACTGTTGGCTTAACGTTTTGTACTTTCTGTTCTGTTGCTTGTGGCTGTTTGTTAACTGGCTGCGCTGGTGGTAAAGCTAACTTGGATGGCTGAGTAGCTGGCGTATTTTGTTGTTTGGCGTTAGCTGAATTAGATGCAGTCGGCGCGGCAGGTGTCGCTATAGTTGCACTAATAATTTTTTGTGGTTTGGCAACAGCAACTGGCGCTGTCGCTTTAGTGTCGTTTTGTGCTGTTGCAACAGGCGCTGTTACAACAGGCGCTGTTACTTCAGTTTGTTTTGTTTGGCTTAATTGCGGGAATTGTTGCTGGATTTGTGGCCAAAACATCCAAACGGCATACACAAGGACAATGACTGCCAGCACAGACCAAATCAGCTTGCGCTTTGATTGAGGTTGTTGCGCTGTTTGTGCTGGAATTTGTGGGTAATCTTGATTGTCGGCACTTTTTCCCTGATGCTGGCGGCTATCTAGGTCTTTGAGCATTTGATTAATTACGCTCATAGTTTGCCCCCAAGCCAAAAACTGGTGGTTATGGCAAGCATCACAGCTAGACTTACCCCTATTTTTTGGACTTTTTTATCAGCAAACCATTGAGTTAAAACTTGGGTTGTCGCTAAGCTGCTATTGATCTTTTGTGTCGATTCTGTGTCGTTTATTGCTTGTTTAGCATGCTCTGTAGTGATGTCGTTGGTGCCTTGACCAAAAGCTAACATCAAACATTTATGCGCGAGAATATTGATGATTCTTGGTGTGCCTTGGGAAGCTTGATACAAGAGTTTACAAACCGGCAGGGTAAATATCGGCATGCCTTTATACCCAGCAATTGTCATTCTATGATGTAAATACGCCTGTATTTGTTCAGAGTGCAATTGGTCTAAGCGAATAGAAAAGGTAATGCGTTGCTTTAACTGACGAAATTTGTGTTGCTCTAATCGCGAGTCTAATTCTGGTTGGGCAAATAACACCAGTTGCATCAGTTTACTGTTTTCGGTTTCTAGGTTAGTAAATAATCTGAGTGCTTCCAAACTCTCGTCTGGTAATACTTGAGCTTCATCTAAAATCAATACGAGTTGTTTGCCTTGAGCGCTAATTTCAATCAGTTTTTGCTGAATTTTTTGCGTTAACGCAGCGCTAGGGCAGTTGTCGCTGTCAATTGATAGCTCTTGTGCAACCGCATGGCGCAACTCATCCGGCGTTAGGTACGGGTTTGGAATGTAAGCTGTGACAAATTGCTCATCTAAATCATTCATGAGTTTGCGGCACAATAAGGTTTTACCTGTGCCAACTTCACCTGTTACTTTGACAAATCCTTCGCCCATTTTTAACGCTGTGATCAGCGTTTGCAAAGCTTCGTGATGGCTCGGCAAACCTAGAAAAAACTGGGTATTTGGAGTGAGCGCAAAAGGTAGTTCTTTTAAGCCAAAATGATATAAATACACAGATTACTCCGCTTGATACCATTGTTTCAGCAGGTTAGATGACCGCTGCAATTGTTGCTGCCAAGTGCCTTTACCAACCACTGTTGGTTTAATCATAATGATCAGTTCTTTTTTCTGCCGTGATTTAGACTTGGATTTAAATAATTCTCCTAACACTGGAATATCACCCAAAATAGGTGTTTTAGAATCATTGTCTCTTTCTATGGTTTGCATTAAACCGCCAATAACAACAATTTCACCCGAGTTGGCTTTGATTATTGTGTCTGATTCGCGCACATTGCTTTGTGCTAGCGGCAAGGTAAAACTTTGCTGATCAAGCGTCACTACTTTAACTTGTTCTGTGGTGTCAATAACCGATGGGTGTACGTGCAAAATAACTTGGCCGTCTGAATTGATTTGTGGGGTTACATCTAATGCAATACCGGAGAAAAATGGCTCTAGTTCAATATTTGGTGTTGAGGTCGTGGCTGTGCCTGTCACAGTTGTAGTGGAGACTTCAGTGACAAAATATTCGTCGGTACCAACTTTGATCACAGCTTTTTGATTATTCGCTGCGGTTAATCTTGGGCTAGATAATACTTGCACATTGCCTTGGGTTTCCAATAAACGAATCAGTCCAGCAAAGTCGCCGTTATTAAAAGATAAACTGGTAATGCCGCCTAATACGTTAGTAATAGTGTCACCTAAGTTTGCGCCTGTACGCACTGACCCTATAGTGGTTGTATCTATGCTGCCTAATACGGTTTCCCATTCTATGCCTTGTTGATAACCGTCATTTAAACTGACTTCAATCACTTTAGCTTCAAGGATCACTTGGCGTTGCATTTGTTGTTCGGTTGCGGATAAAAATTGGCGAATATTACGAATTTCGTCAGGAAAGGCGCGTACAGTTACTAAACCCGCTTGTGGATTAACTATTATGCTGCGGCCTTCTTGTGCAGCTAACAAGGTATTTAGCGCCGTTCTGAGCTCTTGCCAAAAGTCATTTTGGGTATTGGAAACTATGCTGGTGCCATTGGCACTGCTATTGGCCAAATTGTTGCCGTTGGTTTGATTTGCTTGTTGGCCAGATAAACCTAAATTAGAGTTATTGCCGTTGTTATTGGTGGCATTGCGAGAATTGCTCACGCCGCCTGAGGTAATTGAGGTAAAAGATGCGCCGAATCTTTGCATTGCTAAATAATCAACCGAAATGGTTTCAGTGCGCATACCCGCTGGGAATATTTGTAATAAGCGACCTTTTAACCGTATATCGTAACCATAAATGTCTTTAACTATCTCAACAACTTCCGCTAGGGTGACGCCTTTTAACGACAACGTGAGGTCACCTGACACACTCGGGTGGACAACTAAATTAAGGGCTGTGTCGGCAACTAGGTTACGGAAAAAGGGTTCAATGGCAACAGCTTGCGCTTCAATATCATAACGTTTGTCGTCTGCAAGTGGATCTTGGCTGAGCTGACTCAGTTCAGGGGTTAAATCAGCCCAGACTTCATCTGGAATTTGTGTTTCGGCAGCTTGTGGCTCATTCGCTAACGCCTGTTCTATCTCAGGTGAGAGTTGGCGTGACTGACAGCTTGCCAATAAAAAGATTGAGATAACAAAGCTTAATCTGAGTTTTATGCTCATGGTCTAATGGTCATCCAATTTACTTGCTGTTTTAATCTGCACTGAATTCAGATTGAGAGTTTGTTGTTCGCCGTTTTTATTGAGTATAACGGTTTTCGGCGTAATTTTTACTATTTGAGTTTCCGAATTAAGCCACTGTTTTTCTTGATATGTCTTGTTATTAATAATGGCAAATTTTTGCTGATTATTGAACATAATTGCTTGTAGATTCGCTGAATTATTTTTTGCTACTGTGGTTGAGCTAGTTGGGGCTGTACCCAATAAACTGAAATTTGGCCGTGTTGGGTCGGTTGGCAAAGCAAAACACACTGAGCTTATTGTTAAAGTAACTAAGCTCAGCAAACAAGAATTTGTTATTTTCATAGCTTAAGCACATCCTCTGTTAAACTCAGTGTCGCTATTTCAACACTTAATTGACCGGTCGGATATTGTTTAACTTGGTAATGGAAATTTTGCCAATTGAGCTGCCAAGGTAAAGATTCAATGCTTTGCAAAAATTGGTAGATGTCTTGATATTGGCTTTCAATAACCAAATGTAAATTTTGTTGGTATAAACTAACAGGCATAGCTGTTTGTTTTTCAGTTGCTTGAGCTGGATTCGCCATTAAGTCGACTGCGGGTTTAGCGGTTAAACTGATTAACTTAACTTTATCACTTTGTTTGAGCATATCTTGCAGTAACCGGGTCATTTGCTCTGTGTTGACCAACTCTGCTGATATGTGCTCTAGTGCCATATCCATATCATTTAATCTTTGGTTTAACTGCTGTATTTGTTGGGTTAATGGTAAATTTATATCTATACGGAGCGCTTTTTTTAAATCTTCCGAGCTTGATTCCAAAGCAATAATTTGTTTTTTGAGGTTTTTTAGCTCTTGTTGTTGTTTGCTGTGTTTTGCCCAGGCAGGCTCAATTAACAACATAACAAAAACATAAATTAATAAGCCAGATACACCAAAACATATCATGAGTTTTTCGCGTTTACTGATTTGGCTGTATTTTTCTGTTAGTTGTTGCCACTGTTGTTTCATAATTGCCCCACTACTGGCAACTTGCCAATACTTGGCTGTAGTTTTATGCCCTGACTACTTGCGCTAGGTTTTTGGCTTGCAACACTAAACTGGGTGTACAGACCGTTTTGTGAAGCGTTGAAGCTTAAATCTTTAAAGGTTTTGCCTGCAAAATAGTATGACTGGCTTAACCCAGCGAGCCACTGCGGAATAACTGACACTTTGGCTGCACCACCTTGCAAAACGATTTGTTCTTGCTGGTAGATGATATTTTCTAACCAAATAGCTGACTCATGGTATTGAGCTAAGTCGGCCATAAGTGGTGAGAATTTAAAATTGTGTTGTTTGCGGCTAGTCACAAGTTGGCGCACGGCATTTTTTTGCGCTATTTCACGGCTTAAATTGACTATAGTGTCTTTTAATTGTGGATCTTGGCTGCGCTCAGATAAAGCTGATTCAAACTCAGTGACTAACATTTGTTGCTGATTGATTGCTTGGCTAATTTTTTTATGTTCAGCAGCTGTCACTGCGGCTTTGTTGTTTATCCAGCTTGATAACCCAACTAAGCAAATCAATAAAACTGACCAGATACCCATAACACGGGGCAAACTGAGTGGATCTGGCTTAGGTTGAAACTCTTCTAAGTATAAATTGATATCGCGCTTCATACTGCATCCCCTTGGGCTGATTTGCTGTGCTCGTACAAGAGTTCTTGCACTGCGCCAACAGCTGGGAAGTAGGCGTGATTATCTGATTCTGGTAACTCGTCAACTAAACGATTTTTTAATGGCAAAACAGGTACATCAAAGTTTTCGCCTATTTGATCAATTAACATATTCTGATGTTTGTTTTGCACTGAAATATAGATGCGTTTTACCGGTGCTTGGCGTAATTGGCTTTCAAAATAATCGAGAGAGCGTTGAATTTCTAAACTTAATCCGTCAGCGGCACCATGTTTTATTTCTAATTCAGCGAAGGTATCTAACTTGTCATAACCACGAATACGGCGGAAGAAATAAATTTCCCCTTCTTTAACAATTTGCACTAACAACTGTTCGTTTGGATGGTGGACAACTAATAACGATGCTTCGTGGTCTTGCAAAAATAGGTCTTCATATGCCAGTTCGTCTATAGTGATGCGCTTAAGCTGATGACATTTTTGACGGCATACTTTAGCCACCATCAAAACAAAATTTTTATTGGCAATCACTAAGTTGATTTTATTTTGGCCGTGCTGCTGCACAGGAATATCAAAATATTCAGTAATCACTTCATCTAACGGACTGTTAATATAGTCTGCTGCTGTGTATTTTATGGCTGCCGCCATTTCACTTTCAGCAACATCTGGTTTGTCAGCAACAAAAAGTTGATACTGAGAGCCGGGTAAAACAACATTGAGTGATGCTTGTTTTAGCAGAGGTGTGCTATCTAAAATCTGGGTTATGCAATTGAGCCAGTCTTCAGAGCCATCGAGGCTTTGCTCTGCGGTGTGAATAGGGTTTTTTTGCCCTTTTTTATACATTAACAGATAGGCAGCTGTACTGGTCATCATTAAAGATGCGTAATAAAGGCTGTTTTTGTTTTTACTGAATTTCTGTAATATTGTTTTTAGACTAAGCATGGGTCACTTTTATCTGGGGTATACTATCCGTTCAACACAAGGTTACAGCCTGACGGTTTAGTAAAATCAGTTACTTAATTATCAACTAAGATTCGTTATTTTCCAACTTTAATGTTTACCTTACCTTCTCCAATCAGCAAAATTACTAGCCAATTGTTCGCAGGTACAGGGCTTGAGGTCTTTGTTAAACGCGACGAACTTATACATCCAATTGTTAGTGGCAATAAATGGCGCAAACTAAAATATTTTTTTACTGGCGATTTACCGCAACATATTGTTAGTTTTGGTGGTGCTTATAGCAACCATATTCATGCGCTGAGTTTTGTTGCCGCGAACCATCAAATACCACTAAGCCTTTACATTCGTGGCGAACAAACTTGGTTAGATAGGCCAGAGCGTTTAAGCTCAACAATTGCAGACTGCTTGCATAACAAAGCGCAATTGCACTTTGTTGACCGTGCAAGCTATAGACGCAAAGATGATGCTGATTTCAAAAAAGAGTTGTTACAAGCGTATCCAGAGCAGACTTTATTAATTCCAGAAGGTGGATGTGATCAAGTTGCACTAACGGGTGTTGCTGAAATTTTGTCTGAACAGCAGAATGATTTTGATTATATTCTGTGCCCTGTGGGGTCGGCGACAACTTTAGCTGGATTAATAAAAGCATCGGATAACAAACAAACTATTGTTGGTATTGCCGCATTAAAACAAGCGGACTATTTACGTCAACGTGTGATGGAATTAGTTGGGCCGTCAATCAAGGATAAAAACTGGCAATTATTGACTGAATTTCACGCCGGTGGCTTTGGCAAAGTGCCTGAGCAAATATTGCAGCTGGTTGTGGACGTTTATCAGCAACACGGCATTATTTTAGACCCAATTTATACCAGTAAAATGTGGTTAGGGTTTAATCAGCTAATCACACAAAACTATTTTAGAGCTGGTAGCAAAGTGCTATTGCTGCACACAGGTGGACTGCAAGGTTGGCGCGGTTTGTTACAACAAAACAAAGTTACAAGTGACTATTTGTCAAAGATAGGCCTGCCTCAGGCAAATTAAAATACTGCCCTTGGGCACCGGCCAAATTCAGTTGTTTTAATGCTTGCCACTCGGCTTCAGTTTCTAATCCAAAGGCGAAAATTTTAACCGAAGTGTCTGCGCAAGTGCCTTGTAGGCTACGGATAAATAATTGGTTTTCACTTTTACTTTGGATGTTACGCACTATGCTGCTGTGTAATTTCAAATAAGAAATTGGGTGGTGTTTTATGTACTCAGAGCTAAGAACATACTGACCGACTTGGTCGACTAATATTGCGACATGCAATTTATCCAGCTGCTGCAAAAACAGCGTCAGCTCTTCCGAATATTCGACCATAGCGTACTCAGATATTTCTACAATCAAACGCTGAGCTTGTTTGGGTTTTTGCGTTAGTTCATTGATAAACCATTGTTTAAATTCGGCGTTGAGTAGCGCTTCTTGCGAAAGATTGATGCTGTATCGCGCTTGGCTGTTCGTATCTTGTTCAAACAAGCGAAAGAGTTTTAGCACCACTTGTTTATCAATTTGAATGATTAATCCACATTTTTGTGCCATAGGCATAAATAGACTAGCTTTGAGGATTTTGCCGTCGTTATCTTTGAGCCTGACTAGCACTTCTTGATGGTGTACCTGCCGAGGGGACTGTTGCATTACTGACTGAAAATATAGGATAAATCCGTTTTGCATTAAAGTGCGCTCTAACAAGGTACGCCATTGTAGCGAACCCATAGCGACAGTTTTTACTTTATCTTGTTCTTGGTACATAAACCAATTTATACCACCTTGTAATTGTGCAGCACGAATCGCCATATCGGCTTCAAGCAATACTTGGGTGAGTTGATCACCTGAGCGAAAACTTGCGACGCCCATATGATATAAACTTTCTGGATCAAGTGGTGGTGGTACACGCACATGTGACAGTGCTTTGAGTAAGTGTTTGCACAAAAGCTCTATATCTTTGACCGATACATTGGTGAGTAAAATTGCAAAATCACGCTCAGAATAGCGAGCAAGTAACGCTGATGGATGGCGTTTTAAACTTTGTTCCAATATTTGCGTGAATTGACCAAGCATATCGTTGGCGACTTTTTTATTGCGCTCTAGCAGCTGTTCTAACTCTTCAATTCTTAACCCGATAACAAAACCCTGTTCAACTTGCTCTTCAACATTTAACAGAGCTTCGAGACGGTTTTCGAAAAATACTCTATTGCCAATGCCCATATCTGGGTCTAAAAAGGTTTGCGCACGTATAAATTTATCTACTCTGTTTTGTTCGGTACGGGCTATGGCTAATTCTTCGAGCAATATATTTAACACTTCAAATAAGTCTGGGTGTTTGTTGTTATTTTGGTTGCGATTACTCTGAAACAAACGTCGTGCTTTGCGCTCGGTTTGATAAAGTTTCTGTTCGATATTTTTGCCAACTGCCCAAGCTAGTATTAATGCTGCTAACCAAAACAAACAGGTTATAGTCACTAATAAGATGATGTGTTTACCACTTAAAATTAGGTATTTAACTTTAAATTCTTTGCTGTTTTTTAGTTGGTAACTTCTAGTTGTGCCTGTCCAATTTAACCAAACGTTTGGACGAATATTGATTTGTTTGTCACCATCAATGATAGCAACTATAGAGTTATTAGCTGTTAAATATTTTGGTAGTTGAGTTAATTTTATATCCGGTTGTGATAGTAATATGCTGGTGATTAGCTCGTCGCTATGTAATTTGGCACTTTGTGAAATGGTGAAACCCCAAACCATGGCGAAAAAGATCACAAAAATGGATATTGTAATCGCAAGGCGCTGTTGCCAGCTATGCAATGTTCTCGCTATGGTTTTGAGTGGTAGTGCGGTCATCTTATCCTTGATCCCTATAACCCTTTCTTTGTTAGAATAGAAGATAATCTGGAATAAAACAAAAGATTAGCGCACAAAATAACGTTATTGTTAGTAATAGCTGTAACCAAAAGTTACCATCAGACCACTAGACAAGTCGCCACTTAAATAGTTTTGATAACTAAGTTGCATTAAGAAACTTTCGTTAAACTGAATATCTAAGCGTGGAGCAACATATAAACCTGCGCTGACGTCTATATCTTCAGAATAACAATTTGAACAATTGCTGATGCCTCTTTCTGAGGTAATAGTAAAATCGTAGCCGCCCATAAAGGTAGCTGAAATAGTCTCATTAAAAGCGTGTCGGTAGCCGATTTCACCGTAAACTCCGAATGCATCAGCATCAGAGCTTTCACTAGATTGTTTTCCGCTCCAACTATTTTCGACTTGTTGCGAAAATTTCTCTTCATCATCATACAACAAACCAGATACGCCAACTCCCCAAACAAAATTACCTGTTTGGTCTTCGTAACCGAAGCGAATTGACGTAGCAGAGTCACCTATGCCTTCAAAAAATGCGACTGTTTTATCAATACCGATAGAGCCGACTGAAAAATACATAACACTTTGTTGATGTTGGTAGCTGTCTTGTGAGCCAGCATCTTCCGCTTGTGCCACAGAAGATAAGGCTAATAAGCTAGTAGCGAATAGACATTGTTGCGTTAACTTTTGCATTTATTTTAATTCCCTGTAGTCCAAATTTAGTAAGCCATCTTTTGTGGACTTGAACTGTAAATTTGGTTTAGTTTGATTATTTCACGCCGCTGATTAAATCAGCGGCGTTGATATTAAATGGACGGGAGTCAAATGTCTAAATATTTGTGGGTGTAGTTGTTAGCTCTTCAAAAAGAACTTATACGCTGGATTGTTGGTTTGGTCGTTATAGCGATAACCAATTTTATCCAAGTGGCTGGTAAACTCTGCAAGCTCGGCTTCATTTACATCAAAACCGGCTAACACCATACCACTGGCAGCGCTGTGGTTGCGGTAGTGGAATAAGGTAATGTTCCAACGCTGACCTAATGTTTGTAAAAAGTTTAGTAACGCGCCTGGATATTCTGGGAAATCAAAACTAAACAATCTTTCATTGGTTAACTCAGGAGCACGACCACCAACCATGTGGCGGACATGTTGTTTCGCTACTTCGTTATCAGATAAATCAAACCAATCTATATTGTTTTGTTTAAGCTCGGCTAATACTTCTTGTAGCTCGTCTTCACCACGGCGCAGTTTTAAACCCACATAAATATGCGCAGCTGTGCTTGGTGCATATCTATAGTTAAATTCAGTAATAGCGCGGCCACCTAAAATCTCACAGAATTTACGGAATGCACCTTTTTCTTCTGGAATAGTCGCAGCAATAATGGCTTCTTTTTTCTCACCTAACTCAGCGCGTTCAGACACATATCTAAGTGTATGGAAGTTGATATTTGCGCCACATAAAATACCGGCAAGCTGCAGTTTTTCAGTTGGTTTATTGGCCGCTAACCACTTTTTGATACCAGCAACTGATAATGCACCAGCAGGTTCAGCAATTGCACGGGTATCATCAAAAATGTCTTTAATTGCCGCGCAAATTTCATCACTGTTAACTGTGATGATTTCGTCAACGTATTGCTGGCAAAGCCTGAAGGTCTCTTCACCAATAATTTTAACTGCAACACCGTCAGCAAATATGCCAACTTGGTCGAGCATAACTCTTTGGTTTTGTTCCATCGCAGCTTTTAAACAAGCTGATTCGTCTGACTCGACCGCAACAATTTTAATATTAGGTTTAAGCTGTTTTAAATAAACTGCGATACCGGCAGCTAAACCACCACCACCGACAGCAACAAATACCACGTCTAAGTCGCGTTTAGCGTCAAATAATTCTTTAGCGATTGTGCCTTGGCCAGCTATTACATCTTCATCATCAAAAGGGGGTACATATGTATAACCTTCTGATTTTGCCAGCTCTTGAGCATGGTTGCTGGCGACATCAAAGCTGCGACCAATTAAAATGATATCAACCCATTCACCACCAAAGTTACGCACAGCTTCCACTTTAATATCTGGGGTGGTTTCTGGCATGACTATGGTTGCTTTTACTTTCATGCGATTGGCTGAAAGTGCGACACCTTGCGCATGATTACCCGCAGATGCTGTAATAACACCACGTGCTTTGGCATTGTCACTTAGGTTGGCAATTTTGTTGTAAGCACCACGAAGTTTGAACGATTTAACCGGTTGTTGGTCTTCGCGTTTTAACCAAATATCGTGGTGTACACGTTGCGACAACCCACCCATGTAATTGAGGTCGGTATTTTTGGCCACGTCATATACAGGGGCGACTAAGATTTTGCGCAGGTATTCCTGCGCAGATAAATGTTTAGTTTGGTTGTCACTCATTTTATTAGTCTTCTAATTTGCTGCGATCACGCACTGCACCTTTGTCGGCGCTGGTTGCAAACATAGCAAAAGTTTTTAATGCGAAAGAAACTTCGCGCTCACGGCTAACAGGTTTCCAGCCAGCTGCATCTTGTTGCTTACGACGCTCAGCAAGCTCAGCTTCGTCAACTTTTAAAGAGATACCACGGTTAGGAATGTCAATTTCAATGATGTCGCCATCTTTTACTAAACCAATAGTACCGCCGCTGGCTGCTTCAGGTGAAACGTGACCAATTGATAAACCAGATGTACCACCAGAGAAACGACCATCAGTGATTAGTGCACATGCTTTGCCTAAACCTTTAGATTTTAGGAAAGTTGTTGGGTACAACATTTCTTGCATGCCCGGACCACCTTTAGGGCCTTCGTAACGAATAACAACAACATCACCGGCTTTTACTTTGTCACCTAAAATGCCGTCTACTGCATCTTCTTGGCTTTCAAATACAATGGCTGGGCCTGAGAATTTTAAGATGCTTTCGTCAACACCGGCAGTTTTTACAATACAACCGTCAACTGCAATGTTACCTTCTAACACAGCTAAGCCACCGTCTTGGCTATAAGCGTGTTCTTTGCTGCGAATACAACCGTTTTCACGGTCATTATCGAGTGAAGGCCAGCGGCAATCTTGTGAGAAAGCTTGCGTGGTACGAATGCCAGCAGGGCCCGCTTGGTAGAAGGTTTTAACCGCTTCGTCTTCGGTGACCATTATGTCCCACTTAGCTAGAACGTCGGCTAACTTGCCACCTAAAACGTGGTTAGTATCAGCATGCAGTAAACCCGCACGGTTTAATTCACCTAATAAACCAATAACACCACCAGCACGGTGTACGTCTTCCATATGGTATTTTTGCGTTGCTGGTGCAACTTTACTTAAGTTAGGTACTTTGCGTGACATACGGTCTATGTCAGTCATAGTAAAGTTAACATCACCTTCTTGCGCTGCCGCCAATAAGTGTAAAACTGTATTGGTTGAACCACCCATAGCGATATCTAATGCAATCGCATTTTCAAATGCTTCAAAAGTTGCAATGTTGCGTGGCAAAATTGAATCATCATCGTTTTTGTAATATTGCTCACATAACTCAACGATGCGTGAACCCGCTTGTTTGAATAAGCGTTCACGATCTGCGTGAGTTGCCAACATTGAACCATTACCAGGTAATGATAAACCTAAAGCTTCAGTTAAACAGTTCATTGAATTTGCAGTGAACATACCAGAGCATGAACCACAAGTAGGGCAAGCAGAACGTTCAACTTCATCACTTTGTTCATCAGAAACTGTCGGATCGGCACCTTGGATCATGGCATCAACTAAATCTAGTTTGATGATTTGGTCTGAAAGCTTAGTTTTACCTGCTTCCATTGGGCCGCCTGATACAAAGATCACAGGAATGTTTAAGCGCATAGCCGCCATTAACATGCCCGGGGTGATTTTGTCACAGTTTGAAATACACACGATAGCGTCGGCACAGTGGGCGTTAACCATGTATTCAACTGAGTCAGCAATTAAGTCGCGTGATGGCAAGCTGTATAACATACCACCGTGACCCATAGCGATACCATCGTCTACTGCGATAGTATTAAATTCTTTAGCAACACCACCAGCAGCTTCAATGCTACGTGCAACTAATTGACCCATATCTTTTAAATGTACGTGACCTGGGACAAATTGAGTAAATGAGTTAGCTACTGCGATAATTGGTTTGTTGAAATCTTCATCTTTCATGCCTGTTGCGCGCCATAACGCACGTGCACCCGCCATATTACGGCCTTGGGTTGTAGTGGCTGATCTTAATTTTGGCATTGTTCTGTCTCCCATTTTTGGTTGGGTGGGTTGAGTTGGTTAATTGCCAACACAACAAATTCTATTCAATTTATATATGCAAAAGCAGGCGAGTAGCCTGCTTGATAAGTGGGTTAAGTTGACTGCAAATAAACGCTTATTCGTTTACGTAATCTAACCAACCCCACTTGTCATCGCCTACACCTTTGACTAGGTCGAAGTAAGCTTTTTGAATCTTTTCAGTAATTGGACCACGTTTACCGTTGCCCACAGTAATTTGGTCTACGCTGCGCACAGGTACAACTTCAGCCGCTGTACCACACATAAATACTTCATCTGCTAAGTATAGCGCTTCACGCGGAATCGCTTGTTCACGTACTGTGTAACCGAATTCAGCTGCTAATGTGATTAAGGTATTACGCGTAATACCTGGCAAAATACCACTGGTTAATGGTGGTGTGCAGATAACGCCATCACGCACAACAAAGATGTTCTCGCCTGCGCCTTCAGAAATACAGCCGTTTTGGTCTAAACCTATACCTTCAACATAACCGTGACGTTTTGCTTCAGTAGTGATTAAGATTGAAGATAAGTAGTTACCACCAGCTTTTGCACCAGTCGGCATAGTGTTAGGTGCTAAACGATTCCATGAAGTAATAGCTGCATCAACACCGCTTTCTAAACTTTCGTCACCTAAATATGAACCCCAGTTTAGCGCCATAATAGATGTTTCTAATGGCATTTTTGGTGGATTTAAACCCAAACCGTGTGCACCCATAAATGCAAACGGACGTAAGTAAGCACTTTTTAAGCCGTTTTCTTTGATAATGTCTTTACAGCCTTGGTTAATTTCTTCTTGGGTGAAAGGAATTTCAAAGCGGTAGATTTTAGCTGAATCGAACAAACGACGTGTATGTTCTTTTAAGCGGAAAATAGCTGGACCTTTTGGCGTGTCGTAACAACGTACACCTTCAAATACTGATGAACCGTAATGAATTGCATGACAAACAATATGCACTGTTGCTTCTTGCCATGGAATAACCTTGCCATTGTACCAAATTAGTTCTGGATAATTAGATTTACTCATTGTTAATGTCCTGAAAATTATGCATTCATTGCTACGGCTGATTGTGAAAGTGCAGAGTTTAATTCTAACTCAGTCACATCGTATAATTTTTTCAATTGATGTTCTAAATTGCTGATAGGTCGCTCGCCCGATACAGTTAATTGAATGTTGACTGTATTGTTTTTATCGCAATTTTTCATTTCAACAGCGTTTAGTGCGAAACCACGGTGGCGGACGACTCGCAATACACGTTCCATTGTTTCTGGTCGAGATTGTGCGATCAAATTAATGGTATGTGTCATCTTAGTTGCCCTCTATCATGTCGTGGTTTGCTTTACCTGGCGGAACTAACGGCCAAACGTTGTCTTTATCGTCAATTTGTACATGTAGTAAAATTGGCCCTTTGCTTTGAACAAATTGTTCAACTGCTTGGTCAATCTCATCTGCTTTGCTTATGCTAATGGCTGGTATGTCAAAAGCTTTTGCCAGCGTAATAAAGTCGGGATTATCGCTTAAATTTGTTTCTGAGTAACGCTCTTCAAAAAATAATTCTTGCCACTGTTTCACCATGCCTAAACGCTGGTTGTCTAATAAAACTATTTTAACTGGCAAGCTAAAGCGTTTAATTGTACCTAATTCTTGTACGTTCATCATAAATGAACCGTCACCTGATACCACAACTGAAGTTGCATCAGGGCGTGCTACTTGTGCACCAATTGCTGATGGCAAACCAAAGCCCATAGTACCTGCGCCACCACTAGATAAATGATTGCGTGGTGAGCTAAATAACATATGTTGTGCAACCCACATTTGGTGTTGACCAACGTCACAGCTGACTACGTGATCTTCTGGTAATGCTTTGCTTAATTGGTTTAACAATTTTGGCGCATAAATATTCTCGCCTGGGTAGTCGTAACGCCAAGCAAATTCAGTGATTAAACCGCCAACGCGCTCTAACCATTCAGGTGTATGTGGCGCAACTTTTAATTGCGGCAAAATTTGTTTGAAATCACCTAAAATCGCTACATCAGCGGTACGCAATTTGCTGATTTCTGCTGGGTCTATATCTAAGTGAATAACTTTAGCATTTGGTGCAAAAGTATCTAACTTACCTGTTACCCTGTCATCAAAACGCGCACCAGTACAAATTAACAAATCACATTCTTGTACGGCTAAATTGGCAGCTTGGTTACCATGCATACCAACAAAACCTAAGTTGTAAGCATAATCACCCGGTACTGTACCCAAAGCTTTTAAGGTTGAAATTGCCGGAATTTGGCTATATTCCAAAACGTCTTGTAACTCGTCAATTGCATCAGCTAAACCAACACCACCACCTATATAGAATAGTGGTTTTTTCGCCGCGCCAATTAAATCGCGTGCAGTAGTGACTGCATCTTGGTCGATTGCTGGAAACTGTTTGTCATTAATTGGGTAAGGTTCAAAATCAACACTGCCAATTTGAATGTCTTTAGGGATATCAACTAACACAGGACCCGGACGGCCAGACTGAGCTAATTCAAACGCCTGATGTAATACATCCGCTAGCTCATCTAAGCTTTGAACTAAAAAGCTGTGTTTAGTAATAGACAAGGACATGCCTAAAACATCCATTTCTTGGAACGCATCAGTGCCGATCAGGCTGCTGAATACCTGACCTGTAATAGCGACAACAGGGACTGAGTCCATCATAGCATCAGCTAAACCTGTTACTAGGTTAGTTGCGCCTGGGCCTGAAGTTGCCATACAGACACCAACTTTACCGGTAGAGCGTGCATAACCAATAGCTGAGAATGCCGCACCTTGTTCGTGACGACATAAGAAGTGTTGTACGTCTGAGTCGTACAAAGCGTCATAAATTGGCATGATGGCACCACCTGGGTAACCAAAAATGTGCTTAACGCCATGTTGTTGTAAAACTTTTAAAACCAGTTCAGCGCCGGTCATAACTTACCCTTTATCTTTTAATAACGACTAAAACAAAAAACCCCCGAGTCTTGCGACGCGAGGGTTTATGTTAGTCTGGTTAATTATAATTAAACCGAGTCATACCCCCGCGGTGAAGTGAGAAGCACCACCACGCTGACGACGACTAATTTAATCATAATTCGGAAATTCATCTTAATTCGATACCTGCAAAAGAGACGATTTGCATTTAGGGGCGTATAAATAGCATACAATCGGCCCTCAGACAAGAAATAGTTGCTTTTTGCAGCAAATTTGTCGGCTGATGTTGGAGGTTTCAATTGTAATTTCGAATTGGCTGGAGAATGTTAAGTAAACAGTCAAATTACATTGATGCAATTTGACTGTAGAAATCTGGTTTAGTTATTTGTTAGCTTTTCGCTTTAATCTTGCCTTTGACACATTCTTTAACCAAAGTTTTGACTGCTTCTTTATCGGTTAAATCTGTACCTGACGCTTTTAGTTCTGCACGGCATTCTTTTGATAAAACCTGACGTTCTTCTTTGCTAATTTTTTCACCAGCAAAAGCTGTTTGGCCAAATAAAGCGGTTAACACGATTAAACTAGAAATTACTTTTTTCATTAGATTTACCTATTTGTGTGGTACTAAAAATCTAACCAGAATTGATGTGATCGCGCTTGGTTATTGGGGCGATTTATATCATTGAAATTGTGCATTGCATATTAGCGTGGGTAGAGGTTTACAGATAATTTACAATTGTTTTTTATATACTTCTTTGCGGTGACGAACTCGGATGATTTCTATTAGTAATATGTCGTCTTCTATTGAATAGACTACGCGGTAGTCATTAATGCGAATTCTATATGTGTGCTCACTGCCAACAAGCTTTTAGGAGTTTGTTGGTCTAGGGTTTTCTGCGAGGGCTGTTACAGCATTAACTATGTTAGGTATGAATTTTCGCTCTAATTTTTTTAACTCTTTTTTTGCCGAGTTTTTCCACTGAATTTTATAGCAAGCCATCGTTTTTTAATTCAGCAATGAGAGCGTCGTGGCTAGTTGAACTTTCATCTCGTCGCTCTGCCGCAGCGGCAAGATCTTGAATATCTTCCATTAATTCCTGAAATTGTTCAATTGGTATGACCACTGAAGTTTTATGGCCTTCAGCATCAGTTATGTAGTGTGGGTGCAATTGTTCGACATTCATCACAGATACTCCGAATGGTGAAATAGACTTGGTATAAAGCTACGCTGGTCGAGCATAAAAATCAATCAAAACAAAAATACCGCGACACAACGGCTGAGAAGGTGAATGGGGGTGTTGCGAACAAAACTTCACAAGAGAGGGATATCTTGTGCGAGCGAGCTAGGGAGAGCCTTGAAGCGTTTTTGTGAGTAATACCCCATTTAGCTTCGACCCACAGAGCACTCAGTAGAAGCGCTAAAATAAAAGGTGGCTAAGGTTAAACCCTCAACCACCTTGTAGAAAACCGAGTATTAAACACCCGCTTTTAATTTTTCCCAGTATTTTTCAAATACTAAAATTGATTCACCTAAATCTTTGTGAATACGACCTTTTTGAATATCTTCCGCATCTGGGAAGATGATCTTATTGTCACGTAACTCAGGTGCTAACAACTCCATAGCAGCTTTGTTTGGCGCAGCATAACCTAACTCTTCAATTGCTGCTTTAGCGCTTTGTGCACGTAACATAAAGTCTATAAATTTATGCGCGTTTTCAACATTCGCTGCACCTTTAGGAATAACAAAGCTGTCTACCCAAACAATTGCACCTTCAGACGGGTAAATAAACTCAATGCTCGGCATTTCTTGCTGCGCCATATAAGCTTCACCATTCCACATCACACCAATATTTACATTGCCTTGAATTAATGGTGTTTTTGGCGAATCAGAGTTGATCATTTTCACGCCTGACCACAACGACTGTAATGCCATATAAGCAGCTTCAATTTCAGCTTCGTTGGTGGTGTTGTCATCAAAACCTTTAACCGCTAAACCAACACCCATGATGTCACGTACATCGTCCATTAACATTAATTCGCCAGCAACTTCAGGGCGCCATAAATCTTGCCAACTAGTAATTAACGCTGGATCAATAACATCACTGTTTACAGCGATAGCAGTGCTGCCCCATAAATAAGGAATGCTGAATTGATTATTTGGGTCATAATCTTTGTTCAACATGTTTTCATCTAAGTTAGCGTAGTTGCTTAACTTAGCTGCTTGAATTGGTTGTAATAAACCTTCTTTACGCATTTTTTCCACGTAAAAAGTAGAAGGCACAGCGATGTCGTAACCTTCACCCTTTAACAACTTGATTTTGGCATACATAGCTTCGTTGCTTTCGTATGTTGCATACTCAACTTCAATACCAGTTTCCTCGGTAAATTGAGCCAATACGTCTGCAGGAATGTATTCAGTCCAGTTGTAAATAACCACTTTTTCTTGTGGTTTAGCTTTAGCAGCTGCAGTTTGTTCAGAAGCCGGTTTTTCAGAGCAACCAGTTGCACCGATAACTGCTGCCATCATCACTGAAAGTAATTTTTTCATTGGGTTTTATCCTTACGAATAAGTAGTTGAGAAATAATGACAATAGTCAGTGACACCACCAACAGTAGCGTTGAAATGGCGTTAACTTCGGGTGAAACACCCACTTTTACCATGGAATACACCTTTAACGGCAATATTTCATAGCCCGGCCCTGTGACAAATGCGCTGACTATCACATCGTCTAGCGACAGGGTAAAACTTAGCAACCAACCAGAAATCACCGCAGGTAAAATTAATGGCAGGATAATTTCAATAAATATACGTAGCTCACTTGCACCTAAATCTTTGGCGGCATTGAGCATACGCATATCAAATTCTTTGAGGCGCGCGTACACAGCCACAATGACAAAAGGTAGGCAGAAGGTAATATGCGCGATAACCAGAGAGACAAATCCTAAAGTGATACCTAAGCTGATAAAGACGATTAGCAGCGCAATCGCCATCACAATTTCAGGCGTCAACATGGCAACAAACACCATAGACGACAATAAAGCTTTGCCTTTAAATTGATATCTATGCAAAGCAACCGCCGCTAATGTGCCAATAACAGTTGCAGCTGTCGCTGCAATAACTGACACAGTTAACGAGTTGAGCGCTGCTTGAATAAGCCCATCGTTATTAAATAGTTTTGTATACCAGTTGGTAGTAAAGCCACCCCACTTAACCCCGTATTTAGATTGGTTAAATGAGTTAATCACCAACACAAACATAGGCAGATAAATTAGGCTTAAAATGAGCGCGATATACAATTTACTAAAAATTCGCATCACCTAAACCTCCTTGTTTGTTGGCAAACTTCGCCGCTCTAAAATACAGCCACAACATAAAGGCCAATAACAACATAAGTAATACGCTAAATGCAGAACCGAATGGCCAATCACGCGTATTTAAAAACTGGGTTTTAATCACATTGCCGAGCAATAAATTTTTCGCACCACCCAATAAATCAGCTATGTAATACATGCCCATAGAAGGTAATAACACCATTAAACAACCTGCGACTATGCCTGGCATAGTCTGAGGAATAGTAATGTGCCAAAACCTTTGCCAAGCATTTGCTCCTAAGTCTTGAGCAGCCAACTCTAACTTGCTGTCGAGTTTTTCAAGAGATGAAAACAGCGGCAACACCATAAAGGGCAGCAAGATATAACATAGGCCAATTATCACAGCGCCTTGGGTGTACATAAGTTGTAAAGGTTTATCAATCACATCAAGCGCTAATAAAGCTTTGTTGATTAATCCCTGTTTACCCAAAATAAATTGAATCGCATAGGTGCGCACTAGGGAATTGGTCCAAAATGGCACTATCATCAAAAATAACGCAATTGCTTGCCAGCGTTTATCTAACTTACTGATTGCTAAAGCAAACGGATATGCTATTAACAAACAGCAGATAGTCGCCAGTACCGACATAGTCAGTGAGTCGAGAAACACTTGTAGATACAGAGGATCAAATGCTTTTTGATAGTTGGCGATATTAACTGGCAATGCAACTGTGTTTTGTGGATCACGGGTTAAAAAACTGGTGACCATCACCAATACACTTGGAAAAAACACAAACAGGGTTAACCATAAACTGGCTAAACCAATAGCAAGGCATTTAAAGATGCCGCAGTTGAATGTGAAGTTATTCAGCTTCATGCTGCAGCTTCACTTTTTTCAGCTGGCATAACCACTTCCCAGCCGGGTACCCATTTTAATGCGACTTTTTGATTTGGCCTGTAGTCAAATGATGGATCATCTTCGTTAAAAAACTCACTGGCAAGTACTTCTATACCTGAGCCTAAGCGAATTAATGAATCTAAGGTTTTGCCTTTGTAATTACGTTCAACCACAGTGCCGACTAGGTATTGGCTAGCATGAAAATCATCAATATACTCAACGCGTAAATCTTCAGGGCGCAACAAAACATGCACCTTATCACCGGCTGTGAAGTTGTGCTGTGCTTTTAATGTCCATTGCAAACCTTCGACTTTGACATCGTAAGTATGATCACCATCGACACTAACAATTTCACCGTCGAGTTGATTTATCTCACCAATAAAGCGCGCGACAAACAGGTTGGCTGGGTTTTCGTAAATTTGTCTCGGTGTGCCAAGTTGCTGCACTTTGCCTTGATGCATAACCAAAATGCGATCAGACATAGATAAAGCTTCTTCTTGGTCGTGTGTTACATAAATAAAAGTAATGCCGAGTTTGCGCTGTAAACGCTTAAGCTCTAACTGCATTTGTTGACGCAATTTATAATCAAGTGCAGATAAAGACTCATCTAATAACAATACTTTAGGTTGATTAACCACAGCACGGGCAATAGCTACACGTTGCTGCTGACCGCCAGATAGTTGTGCAGGTTTTCTATCTGCCAAATGGGCGAGTTGCACCATTTCTAGTGCTTCAACAACACGCGGTTTAATTTGTTTTTTATCCACACCTTGCATACGCAAACCGAATGCAACATTGTCGAATACCGTCATATGTGGGAATAGTGCGTAACTTTGGAAGACAGTATTGATTGGACGTTTTTCGGCTGGTAGTTGGCTGATATCATTACCCAGCAATACTATATTGCCCGCATCAGGCATTTCCATACCGGCGATCATGTTTAAAATTGTGGTTTTGCCACAACCAGACGGGCCTAATAAAGTAAAAAATTCACCATCAAAAATAGTTAAATCGAAGCCAGACAGGATCGAGTGCCCAGCGTAAGACTTTTCCAGCCCACGCAGCTGTAATAAAGCAACTGAATCGTTCAACCGCTAAATCTCCAAAATGTAAGTAAAAACAAAGTGTTAATTGGAAGCTAAAGTGGTGGGCCAGAGAAATGCAGAAGGGCTGATTTTGCACACGTTAGCGAAGCGAAATTTATCGCAATTTTTGCAAAATACAAATAAAAAGTTGCGTCAAAATGGAAAATTTTTTGGAGGCTTAATACGCGATAAAAGTGCGACCCTTGGTCGCACTTAATTGTTTGTTAAAATGGACTTTTAAAAATCAAACTTTAAACCGATACTGATTAAATCTGTTTCGTCAACAGATTCGAAACTTGCCTCGATCGAAGTTGAGTCTGTGATGTATTTACCAACACCGACACCAGCACCGAATTCACTGCTACTGTCGCTACCACTGATGTCGCCCATACTTGCTGATATTTTATATGTCCCGTAACTTGGAACTGCATATAGGTAAAAACCATTGTCAAATTGGTATTGAGCACGGACAGAGAAAATAAAGTAGTTGTCTATTTCTAACTCGATAGTATCCCAAAAAGTATCAACTTCATCAGAAGCTAAGCCAAAACCCAATCTCACAGTTGGAATAATAGAAAATTGACTTGAGCTTGCATATTTGTAGCCTAATTCCCCGTTGATTGAGCTGATGCTAATGTCTTCACCTAAATCTTCTTGAAATGCAGTGTAGTTAAAACCACCTACCCACTGAGCTTGAGCTAGAGATGAAATACTGAATAGGGCTGCAGCTGTAATTGCTTTTTTAAACATAATGTTCCTTTTCCTTGTAAATACTGCTCTTATTCATAATTGAGAGCCGCTTTTTCTACGTGAAAGTAGAGCAGGTATTATACTTTAAACAAACAGTAAAAATAGTATTTTATATGCCTAGGTCGTTATGCGGCTATCTCATGAAAAATCGATAACTCAATACCAAGCTATTTTGTTCTAGTTGCCGTTGAGGTTGGTAGAAAAAACCTTTGTGTTTGCCTTGCTCAGTTAAGTTAAATTGTTCACTTTGACTGATGTTTGTTTGTTGGTATTGCACAGTTAATAATAACTGCTGCGATTGAGTGAGTGTATACCCTAGTTGTGCACTAAGCTGATAGCGAGTGACTTTGTTTAGATCACCTCTACTTGTATCGTACTTATTTAAAAAATCTACCGTTAAGCTAGATTTTACTGAGTAGCCCAAGTTGGCTGCAACTTCTAGCTGTATGTTTTCACTGATATTTTTCTGCCAACCCGCTCCCAAAGTGACAAAGTTAAACTGATAACTTTCGTTTAAACCTGATATTTGTTCAATACCTTGAATATAACGTTTATCTCGATTGTGGTTTAAACCTATTGAAGTGAAAAAAGCTTGGTGTAAATAACGTGTCGCAAACGCGTACTCTTGCTGCTGGTATTTTGTTTGGGTATTTATCGCTACGCCATTTTGGCTAAAACCTTGATAACTTAGGTTAGTGCTTTGTTTGATCACATCTCCTGTGATCATCCAATTGCTATCAAGCTCTGTTGCTGCTGATAAAGCAAAACCATCCATTTGGCCATTCTCAGTGTTTAACGTTTTTGAATTGTCTTTCTCTGAAAAATGGTTGTCCGTTAGGTACACACTCAAGCCAACAAAATGTTTGTTAGCAGCAAAAGTGGCAGGGCTAACTATGCCAATCACGAACAAAAAAGAGCTAACAAAAGTTAGCTCTTTGATTCTTTTATTGGAGGTTTTGGCTTTAATAAAACTCATACCAACTTAAACTTTTGCTTGTATCCATAGTGCCATCGGCATTATCGTCTAGCTCTAGCTGAACTTCAGTGTCAGACAATGCAGTTAACTGCAATACAGAATTTACCCCTGTCATTGTTAACTCGCCTGAAACTGGGTAGTCATCCCATGAGCTGTTGAAAACAAACGGCTCAGTAGTTTCAAATGACACTTTGCCATCTAAAATCGAATCCGCAACCTCACCTTTGCTGTAAATAATCATAATATCAGCATTGGCATTATAGGTCGTGGAATTAACAAAGTTGGCGATTATCTGTTCATAGCTATTAGAGGTTGTCATACTGAATTGATCAGAATAAACCGACGAAACATAACCATCGTAAGAATTGTCTATGTGTAAGGTAAAGGTACCATTGCTTACAGCATTATAAGAGCCTTCAGACACAGTTAGATTTTTAAACTCTAAGCGCATTTCTGTTTCAAAATTTCCGAAGCCTAATAATACTTCCTCTGGTGTGTCGCGCAAAAAGGTCATCGTCATGCTGCCAGAGCCTTTTCCATAACCCTGATCACAGTTGTTCATAGTGGTTTTAATGTAATCACCCGATTTTATTTCATCCTGAGATGAAAGAGAGACAACTAAGGTCATGCTGCCAGATACATCACAATTGACCTTTTCGGTCTGTTTGACACCAGTGACACTGTCATTCTGCTCAAGCTCTGTGGTTTTCTTCAGTATGCTTAAAATATTATCTAGATTAACAAAATCGTGGTAACTAACTCGTTCAACTGTATCAACACCAACAACCATATCAGCTAATCCAGTACCTAAGCCGTCAAAAACCGCCAATGTAGTGGTGGTTGCAATTTCGTCTGAATTAGAAGCGGTAATGGTAACTGTAGGGTAGTCGTTTATTGAAGTTGAAGAGTCATCGCCTGAGCTTCCACAAGCGGCAAGAGTAGTTGCAATAGCTGCAACCGTTAGAGCCTTTTTCATAAAAATCCTTGTTTTGTTTCAAATTTTTCGGCGGTATTTTTCCACAGTCGATGTGGCTAGACAATCTTTTATTCTTGCCTGGAATTAATATTGCTCTAAGACTTTATTTTAACTTTATTTGTTTTATTGTTAAAAAAAGGTTTCATTTGATGGTTAAATTAATATAGTATTACTGTAATAATAAAGTGAGATTTTAATTCACTGCTACTACGACTATTCACACACAACAAAAGGTAGGTCTATGAAATACTCTAATTTAACCGCGGGTATCTTGTTAGCTATTGGTGCTGGCAGCGCTTTTAACGCAGCGGCTTTAACTAACGGTACTTACGTATTAAAAAATGCGCATAGTGGCAAGGTTATGGACGTTTCGGGTCGTTCAACAGCAGATGGCGCTAACATTATTCAATACACTCAAACCAACGCCAACAACCAGTTATGGGATGTTACCAATGTAAATGGTAACTATTCGATTGTTTCAGTTCATAGCAAAAAAGCATTAGAAGTATATAACTTTGATTCAGCTGATGGTGCCAACATTGTCCAGTGGGCTTACTGGGGGGGACCTACACAGTTGTGGACATTAGATGCCTTGTCTAATGGTAATTACGGTTTAATCAATCAACACTCAGGTAAAGCGGCTGAAGTTTATAATTTTTCAACAGCTAACAGCGCTAATATTGCCCAGTGGACTTATTGGGCGGGTGCGCCACAACAGTGGACATTAGACCATGCAACTTATGCAAACCCAACCCTTGCTAGCTCGCAATTTACTGATGTTACAGTGCACGATCCGTCAATTTTTGAAACCACAGTCAATGGTCAAAAAACTTACTACATTTTTGGCTCGTTCGCAGCATCGGCTAAATCGACCGATTTAATGAATTGGACTTTAGTATCTGAAGGCGTGAATAACAACAACCCTTTATTTGGCTATAACCTCACCAATGAACTTGCTGAAGGTTTTGCTTGGACTGGCGACAATACAGCCTTGTGGGCAGCGGATGTTGTACAACTTAGCACAGGTGAATACGCTTATTATTACAATCAAAGTTTAATGACAGAGCCACGCGGTTACACAGGTGTTGCGACTAGCTGGAATGTTGAAGGTGCGTATTCAAACACAGGCTTGATCTTAAAATCAGGTATGTGGGGTCAAGAAAGTGAAAATGCCGGTGAAATTTACGACCCGACTATTCATCCAAATGCAGTAGATCCACACGCGTTTTATGACAACGACGGCAAAATGTGGTTAGTTTATGGTTCGTATTCTGGTGGTATCTTTATTTTAGAAGCTAACCCAGCAACAGGTAAACCATATGCAGGTCAAGGTTATGGTAAACACTTATTAGGTGGTGATCACAGCCATATAGAAGCGGCATTTATTCAATACAGCCCAGAAACAGGTTACTACTATTTGTTTAGCTCGTTTGGTGGTTTAGCATCAGACGGTGGTTATAACGTACGTGTTGCTCGTGCAACTTCGCCTGACGGCCCATATTATGATGCGCAAGGCAACAACATGGCGAATGTACGTGGTGATCGCAACTCAATTGCACCATATGGTATGAAATTAATGGGTGGTTTTGAGTTTGCTGGTGAATATGGTTATTTAGCACCAGGCCATCAATCAACTGTGTATAACTCAGATACAGGTCAATACTTCTTAGTATTCCATACTCGTTTTCCAAATTCTGGCGAATTCCACCAAGTTCGTGTGCATGAAATGTTTATGAATGCGGACGGTTGGCCGGTAGTTGCGCCACAAAGATACGCGCAGTTAAATGGCGCAAACAAGGTGGATTTCTACGACATGGTTGGCAGCTTTAAATTTGTTAATCACGAGAAAGATATCAACACCACAGCTAAGCAGTCAGTTAACATCCAGTTAAATGCGGATGGCACAGTGTCTGGCTCTCAATCTGGTACTTGGTGGATCCAAAGTGGTAATAAATTCCAAATTACTTTAAATGGTTTAGGTACTTTCAATGGTGTTGCGAGCTGGCAATACAATGCGGCAACTAGCCAATTAGTACCAACCTTCAGTGCCTTGTCTAGCGCAGGTGTTTCTGTGTGGGGTACTAAGTAACTTTTGTTTTGCCTAAGGCGGAATGCTATTCTGCCTTAATCCCTTACTGCTCACACCTTCATTTATCGACATTTAACTGGCAAAATGTCGCAAATTCTTCTAAACCGCTTTGTTCATGCTCAATATATTTAGAACTTGTTTAATCTGTTTACTCTTATGCCAGCAAGTCACAGCTAAAACTACAGAAAAACCAATTGAACGCATTCAAGTTATTTCATCAAAAAGCAATGCATCGATTATGCAATTGGCGGATTATCAGCAAATTGACTCACAGTCTTTAGAGCTTTTACAAGCCCAACATTTAAACCAAGTATTATCGCGCACAGCCGGCACTTGGTTAAGCCGTGGCAATGGTCAAGAATCCTTATTGGCAATGCGCTCACCTGTATTTACCGGCGCAGGCGCATGTGGTGAGTTTTTAACTTTAGAAGATGGCATACCGCTGCGTGCCAGTGGTTTTTGTAATGTTAACCAGTTATTTGATTCCGCTTTTGAACTAGCAAGCACAATAGAAGTGGTTAACGGCGCAAATTCCGCAAGATACGGTAGTAATGCAATTCACGGCATGATTAATGTAGTTACACCAAAACCATTTGAGCAAGCTAATCAAGTAAAACTCGGTTTGGGGGCAAATCAATTAACCAAACTGCAGCTTAGACACAATCAAGAATCGAATATTGGTGATTTTTTATTTGCTGGTGACTGGGTTGATACTAATGGCTACCAACAGAATTCGGGTTATCAACAATATAAATTACTGGCTAAACACAGTGGTCAACTAGCTGATTGGCGGTTAGATACCAGCTTATCAGTGCAAGATTTAGATCAAATCACAGCTGGATATATTCAAGCGGGTGACAAAGCTTATTTAGATAGAGAGCTGACCAAACAAAATAGTTTGGACAATGCCTATCGCAAAGCGCAAAGTCAGCGCTTAACTGTACATGCGCAAACTCAGTTGGCGGATGGCAGCTTGGTTAAACTATCCCCTTATCTGCGCAACAATAAAATGGACTTTTTAATGCATTATTTGCCGGGTACACCAATTGAAAATAATCAACATACAAGTTTAGGTGTGATAGGCCATTGGCAGATGGAGTTGGGTAATCACCATATAGATTTCTCTAGTCAGTTAGAAAATACTCAAGGTGAAGTGAAACAATATCAACCTTGGCCAACAGACAGCGGATCTGCTTTTTTAAACTCGATTTTGCCGCAAGGGCAACAGTATGATTTTGCCGTAGATATGCAAACACTGTCGGTAGCGGCCGATTGGAGTTGGCTTTGGTCGGATAATTTTTATTGGCAAAATGCCATTCGTTTTGAGCAAATAAATTATCAATACACTAACTATTTAGATGATGGCAATAATCAACAAAACGGTGAGCCATGCAGTATGGCACCATGCCGTTATTATCGTCCTGCCAGTCGAGATGATAGTTTTGCCGATGTGAGTTTTAGTTTAATGCCTGTGTGGCAGCTTAATGCACAAATCAGCGCACATATTAAGTTTGATAAAGCTTACCGTGCACCGCATATTATGGAGTTGTACCGTTTACAAAATGCCGAGCAACAAACAATAGACGCTGAAACTGCCTACAATACTCAACTGGGCATTGAGTATTTAACCGATAAGCTTAAGTTAACGGCAGTTGTGTTTAATATGCACAAACACAATGTGATAGCACAGAATTCACAGCGTTTGTATGTAAATGATGAGCGCACGCAACATGCAGGTTTAGAAGGAAATTTGGCCTATCAACTTAACTCTAATTGGCAGTATTCACTACAAGCTATTTGGGCTAGACATAAATACAAAAAACAATTTATCGGCAATGATATAGATACAGCGCCAAGGCTAATCGCTAGCCAACAATTAGCCTATACATGGGCGGATAGAATTAAGTTAGAATTTGAGTCTGTTTATATGTCAGACTATTACACGGATGCTGAAAATCAGCATAGTTATGCTGGCCATTTGTTACATAATATCCGTGCGAGTTTTGCCATGGCTGATAATTGGCGTTTGGCTGTGCAATGGTTAAATATTACTGATAAAGCCTATGCCGAGCGTGCGGATTTTGCCTATGGTAATGATAGGTATTTTGTTGGACAGCCGAGTAGGGTATTTGCGCAAGTGAGTTATCAATATTAGGCGCAGCTGGTCACGGAGTATACATGCACTAGAGCATAATTATCGCAAAAACGCTGCAAGTACATCCTTGTAAGCTCGCAAACGCCATCCATGGCGATTGAAGTTTTGCTCCTAATTATTGCTCTAGTACATGCGTTCGGACATTTTTTTTGCGATATAGGAATAGTGTCTGAAACTAGCGAAAGGATGTAAGCTCACTGAAGCAATGACTTAGAGCTGCTAATTATGCGAAAGTCATGCTTAAGAGGGCTGACAGCCTTGAGTGTTAAGCGACTCCGAACCAAACATAAAGTAAAAAAACATTGGAGAACCCCATGAAATTAAAGTTAATAGCCCTTGCAGTTGCTGCATTTTCAGCTGCGTGTGCAGCCAAACCAACTTCTGTGGAAGATGTATATGCAGAAAACTGTGCCAGTTGTCATGGCAAAAAACTACAAGGTGGCATGGGGCCAAGTTTAATTGATGACGAATGGAAAGGCGGCAGTTCAGCAACTGAGATCGCTAAAAGTATTAGCGACGGTAATCCACAAATGGGTATGCCAGCGTGGAAACACGCTTTATCCGATGAATTGATTCAAGGTTTAGCTGTATATATTCAAGAGCAAAAAGGTAACCAACAACCACAACAAGTGACCCAAAAAGGCGAGGTGTTCCAAAGCCAAGATTATGCTTATTCGCTGAAAACAGTCGCTGAGTTTGACGAAGAAATATGGGGTATGAGTTTCTTGCCGAATGGCGACAGTTTAATTACCGAAAAAGCCGGTGATGTCTGGTTGTTAAAAAGTACGGGCGAGAAATACAAAATAGCTGACACACCAACAATTTGGTTGAATGGCCAAGGTGGTTTGTTGGATGTATTGGTTCATCCAGAATATCCGAAAAAACTGTGGATTTACCTAACCTTTGCTGAAAACACCGGCGCAAAACAAGACGGTAAAGATGCAGGCATGACTACGCTGATGCGCGGACAAATCATCAATAATAAATGGGTAAACCAAGAAGTTGTTTACCGTGCACCGCATGATTTACACATAGCATCGGGTGCTCACTTTGGCTCGCGCATAGTTATTCGCGACGGTTATGTATATTTCTCAATAGGTGATCGCGGCCGTATGCACATGGCGCAAGATTTATCTAAAGCTAACGGGAAAATTCACCGCTTAACTGAAGACGGTAAAATTCCAGCCGACAACCCTTTTGTTAATACTAAAGATGCACTGCCAACTATTTGGAGTTATGGCCACAGAAATCCGCAAGGCTTAGCTTTACACCCAGTGACCAATGAAATTTGGGAAAGTGAGCACGGCCCGCGTGGTGGTGATGAAATTAATCTAATAGAGCCTAGCTTAAACTATGGCTGGCCAGTAATTACCTACGGCATAAACTACAACGGCCAACCTATTTCAGACAAAACCCATCAAGAGGGTATGCAACAACCTAAACATTATTACGTACCATCCATAGCCACCGCAGGTATGGAATTCTACCAAGGTAAAACCTTCGCCAAATGGCAAAACAACTTGTTATTAGCTTCCCTTGCGAAACAAGAGTTACGCCGTTTAGTGGTTAAAGACCAACAAGTAATTAGTGATGAACTATTGGTTAAAGACCAAGGCCGCATTCGTGATGTTGCCGTATCGCCTGCTGGAGAGATATTTATCGCGGTAAGAGATGGTGGTGACAATAAGGTGCTGCAGTTGGTAAAGCAGAATTAACCCTGCTGGTACGATAATTTGGACGATTGTTTTGATGTATTTATGCCGAGATGATTATGAGTAAGGTGATAAAAAACGAAGAAAATTAATGGAATAGTTAATGATGGAACAAGCAAAAAAACTCAGTTTTACTCTAATATTTGTTTTAACTTCAGTTTTACTAGCAGCTTGTCGCAGTGGTGACATAAAGCAGCAAGTATCAACTAGCTATCAGGGATATTTGGTTCAAGCTGCCATTGATAGCTTTAAAGTTAAAAATAACAGTGTGTACATTTATGGCGGCGTGACAGCCTTTAAACCCGATGGCAACCTCCAAGGTTTCAACTTAAGTTGTTTAATGTTGCGAGAACAAAACACCAAACAATTTTCTCGAAGTTATTTTGATTCGATAGCCTCACACATATCTATATTGGAGGCAGACGAGTCAGGCCGAGTTAACGCACCAGTATATTGGACATTTCCTTATGACGACGCATTTGACGTTAAGCAAGCGATACTCTCAATAGCAATTGTTAAAGTTGGTGAGTTTGATTGTTTTCGAAGTTTAGCGGACGTGAATAAGCCAACACTTGACTTGTTGAAACTAGAATAAGGACTACCACAATTAAACATATTTTTAATATGCTGATGTGAAGCTAACTATGACGAAATTAACATATATAAAAAACAACATTTTAAACCTCAAGGTTTTAATAAATGCACAAAAGAAAATAATTTCAGATCTATATATCTATACTGCTCTTTTTACTGCTGGCAGTGTGTTTTTGTCCGGCGATGAAAGTACTTTGTTTAGTAAACTTGTTCTTTTTGCAATTGTGTTTACTGTGGGCATGATAGTGATTTTGATTGTGTCAGCCCTTGTTTTCCCATTTGTGGTAAAAAATAAACAGGCTTTTGAACAGCTCAGTGAATCGGAAAGAGGAATTAAAATTGGTAGTTTGCTTGGCAATCTGCTTTAGATTTATCTGAGAGCTAAAGCAAAAAATAGATAGTTACCAAGTATTTATAAAGTACGCAGATTCAAGTGGATCGTTTAAATAATATGAAAATAAACAAAGATAAAATGTGGTTTAATGCAAAAATTTGCTTTAAGTATGTTATTACTTCCTTCGTGATTGCAGTCACATGTATGACTTTTGTTAAGTATCTACGTGGTGAAACTGATATCACTATTGCAAGCTTAGCTTTAGGTACTTTACTTATATTTGTGGGAAGTATATTAATTACAGGATTGATTCTTTTATTTTCGCTCAAAGATTTTTACGACAAGTAGCAAATGCAGGAATAAATGGTTAGTGGATAAGGATTAAAATGGCAAAAAGGTTTATATGGATTTTCCTGCTAGGGGGCGTTTCCGGTTTTATTATTCATAGCGCTTTGAACTTGCGACTTCCTAAATTGATTATTTATTCCAAGTTCGATTTTGAAAGCTCTGATTGGATTGTTAGTTATTGTGATTCGAAGGAAAAAATTACGCGGCGTTTGATTTATGTTGAAGATGCTTGTGAAGGGGCATTGATACTATCAAATAGTCAATTAACCTCTGAAGCTGTTTACTTAACGCCAGGGGTTAATGTGTTTGTTGAATATGAGCTTTTGAATGAAAAGTTAGAATCAAGCGTGTTTCATTTCGATTGAATTCAAGTACAAGGTTAAGTTGGGTCATGAAGTATGTGATTTTGACACTAAGCTGCTAGTTGATACTAACTTATTGATACATAAATAAATATCTAAAAGATTATTGGTACGACACCAAACTCAGCTTTAGATATGTATTCAGCTTCTTTGCGTTAGCTGCTTTAACTATGGTTTTTGTTCGGTATAGGAATAACGTGTGATCGGTAAGATATGTTACATATCGTTAATAATTTTATCGTACCAAGTCGTAGTTGATGAAGAAAAGGATAAGTAAGTTGAAAACATTACTGTTGGTAGCAGCATCTTTTGCCGCTTTCTTAGGTGGGGGAGTATTAATTGCTGAAAGACCGTTATCTGAAGATTGGCTTTGGGCAACCATGTTATTCTTAGCGGGTTACCAGTGGGTTTACCCATTTTTATTGAGTAGAACTATGTACACTCTATACATAGCTGAGCCACTGTATGCTAATAGTGATAAACACAAGTTGTTTCGATTGTTCCATTTTATAATAGGTTTGGTGCTTTGCGTTGGCTCTTCAGTTGTGTAAATTATTTTGAAAATGAGTTGTTGTTTGTCGGATAGGCGATGATCATTACTGATCATCGCCCTCCCAAGAACCGTACGTGCGAGTTTCCCCGCATACGCAAGCTTTCTAAAGGCAATAAACCCAGCAATTCGAATTGTTATTTCGCAAATTTTTCTACCAAAGCATTATGCTTCCTGTATTTAATCCATTTGTCGCGCTGTATAAAATAGTGATCAGCACCAGGTAAATACGGATGCTTATACAAAATTATTGATTAATGCACACGCATCTCAGCTAATTTTACAAGGCCAAATATCACAGTTAGATCAAGACAATAAATCAGCAGCTTACATTTATTTAATGGTGATAAGGAGCATTTGGATAAATTAGCACAGCTACTGGCCAAGTTATGATGAGATTATTACGCTTAATCTAATCAAAATTTTGCCATTTATGATTAGAATAAGCCGCCAATACAAAAAAGGGCGCATAAAGCGCCCATAAAATTGCGTCTAACAAGAAACTAGTAACGCGGCCAGCCGTTTGAATCCCAGTTCAAAGTGCTGATTAATAACTTAGGCGTGCCGTTGTCATTTGCATCGTAAGCGTGACGAACAATAACGTCAGTGTTTAAGATATCTTGTCCGCCTGGACCAACCCAAACATTGTTACCTGCGTCTAAAATAGAGCCACCGCTATTCATCATATCCACTCCATTTTTATCTAAGTATGGGCCACGGATGTCAGTTGCACGGCCGTAAGCAATTTGATAAGTGCTGTCTACACCTGCACAACATTTACCAATTGACACAAATAAGTAGTAGTAACCTTGGCGATAAATTACCGTAGGTGCTTCAATACCACCTGAGCGGCTAGCTAACGAATATAACGAGCCATAAGGTTTCATAGTAATTGGATTGATGCGCTTTAATTTAATACCTGAGTTCCACGAACCAAATACTAACCAAGGTGCGCCGTTTTTATCTAATACTAAATCAGGGTCAATTGCGTTGTAATCGTTGCTGTTAGTAGTATTAACCACTACACCTTCGTCTTGCCAATCGCCTGCTGCAACACTAGAAGCTGAAGCTAAACCAATAGCTGAAACGCGTGAACCAAAGGTAGAAACTGAATAGTATAAATAAGCACGACCATTGTAGTGTTTTAGCTCAGGTGCCCAAATATCCATACCATCATGCTCTGGTACGTATTGTTGCCACCAACTTAAACCGTTCGGGAAAATAGCTGCAGCGCCATTCCAGTTCACACCGTCTGATGACCATTTACCATAAATACCTGGGCCTGTTTGGAAAATCCACCAAGTACCGTTTTCGTAACCTATTGTTGGATCATGGGTAACTAAATTGCCGCTAAGTGCCCAATGGTTGGCTGCGCCATTAGTAGTAGATGGGTCCCAAGGTGCATTTTCGATGTTAGCAACTTTAGTGAAAGCCCAACGCTGTGCATTGTTGCCTGAATAAGACCACTGGCCGATATTACCGCCATTGGCTGTGTTAAAACCTAATAAATCGAGTGCTTTACCACTGTGTTTGTTAATTAAATAATATTCGCCGTTGCCAAGGTCGTTAACTTCCCACTTTTGCGTATCGCCGCCCCAGTATTCCCATTGCGTGATGTTACCGCCGTTTTCGGTATCAAAGTTATACACTTCCATCGCTTTACCACTGCTTAAGTTGATCAGTGAGTAATAGCCGTCGTCAGTTGGGGTAATTAACCATTTTTGCGTGTCGTGACCATTGCTTGGCCATTGATTGATATTTGCGCCGTCGCTTGCATTTGCGCCGCCTACTTCTACTAACTGCCCTGTATGTTTTGAAGCTATTGTATAAACACCGCTGTCTATTGCATATGATTGCCAGCTTGCTAATGATAATAATCCACAAGCTAAACCTAACATTTTACTGCGTGCTGAGTGCATGAAGCCTCCAAATTTTGTGTGTGAGTGAAAGCAATTTAGTTGTAACAAAATGTGTTTTAAATGTTAAAAACCTTTTTATCATACTATAGTAGTATTATTGATCAAGGGTAAATGTGTAAAAATATTTAAACTTTTGTTGCGGAAACTAAATGAGGTTGAGATAGAGAAATTGCAGAGAATTGATTTTAAATGAGTTTTGGTCAGATATTTAAGCTGAACTTGGCTAGAAAAATTCCAAGTTCAGCGTGTTGAGCTAGATGTAAGTTTTGCTTAGTCCACCAAACCATATTGCTCGCGTAATATCTGAATAATCTCAGCTTTTGGATTATCTGATAAATGTACTTTTTCGCCTGTTATCTTCTCAGCAATATCAATGTAAGTTTTTGATACTTGCATTAATACTTCTACCGGTAGTGCGTTGTCAGTAGCTAAGGCACTGCGCTCATCCATTCTGTCTTTGTTTAATAAGATGTCAGGATCTGGGAAGTGGTTTAACAATAATTGGCGGAAACCTTCTTTTGAGTTTTCAACAATTTTGCCAGCTTGATAAGCTGTGCCATCCCAAATTCGTGATGAATCTGGTGTGCCTACTTCATCCATATAAATCAGTTTTTCATTGCCGCTGGCATCTTCTACGTAACCAAATTCAAATTTGGTATCAACAAATATTTGGTCAATGGCCGCAAGTGCATCACTAATGACCCCAAAACCTTCTTTGAGTAATTTTTCGTACAAAGCAACATCGTCAATTGATGAGAAGTTAAACGCAGCAAAGTTGTTGGTAATGTCTTCGCGGGTAATGTTTACGTCGTCTTGTTCCGGCACATTTGGAATGCCTGTTAAAATGCCTTTGGTAGAAGGTGTCATTAACAAGTCAGGTAATTTTTGGTCTTTTTGCAAACCTTCTGGTAATTGAATGCCACAAAAATCGCGTTCACCTTTGCTGTATGCGCGCCACATAGAGCCTGTTATGTATTGGCGACAAATTGCCTCAATTTTTACTGGTTTGGCTTTTTGCACAATCCAGACAAATGGGTGTGGAATATCTAAAATATGGCTATCGGCTAAGCCATTTTCTTTAAATAATTTAAACCAATGGTTTGAAACTGCGTTTAACGCCGCGCCTTTGCCCGGTACACCTTGCAAACCTTCTTCGCCATGCCAAATGCAGTCAAATGCTGAAATACGATCACTAATTACCATAATGGCTAGTGGTGCATCTGCACGCACATCGTAACCTTTTTCGGCAATTAGTCGTTTTGAGTCGGCTTCAGTTAACCAATAAACCGAACGCACTTTACCACTGTGTACGGGTTTGTCGGTACGTATTGGTAAATCGTCGTTTACCGCTAAAACAGAGTCCGCTAAGCTCATTTATTTATTCCTGCATTGGTTGGAAGAAAATCAAGCGCGGATAATAACAAATTCAGCTATCAGCCGCCAAATGGATTCTTTGTTTAAATAAAGCTAAATGTTCATCTTGCCTATGGCTGACCATAAGTATGGTTGAGTATTGTTGCTGCTCTATGCTTTGTAAAAATTGTAATATTCGCAAACGGTTACTTTCGTCTAAACCTAATGTGGGTTCGTCTAAAACCAACATAAGTGGTGTTTTAACTAAAGCGCGAGCAATTAATACTAACCTTTGTTCACCAAAACTCAGTTGGTTGAATAATATTTGGCTTTTATCGGCTAAGCCTACTTTGTTCAACCATTGTTTTGCCATTTGAATTTGGCTGGCTTCAACTTGTTTATACACACCAATAGAATCAAATAAACCTGATAGTACCACTGTGAGTACATTGCAGTTTACTCGGTAGTTTCTGTGTAAGTCAGCGCTTACTAATCCAGTGTGCTTTTTAATGTCCCAAATAGTTTCGCCTTTGCCGCGCCTAAATCCAAACACAGTTACATTGTTGCTAAAACACTGCGGGCAATCACCCGTTATCAGTTGTAATAAGGTTGATTTTCCACTGCCATTTGCACCTGTTATCAAGGTATGTTGTAGTGGTTTAATGGTTAAACTTTGTGCTGGGAATATAGCTTGGCCGTCGTATATGACTTGGCAGTCAATTAACTCGGCAATATTAGTATGTGGATAATCAGCAAGGCGCTTATGGTTTTGTGGCCACTGCCCATCTTGTTTAACCAAATCTGCAAAGTGGTTTTTAATGGTTTGTTGATTATTTGAGTTGTTTGCCCCTAATACATCAAATTGCTGTTGGTTTAACCAAGCTAATTGTTCAACCCAATCGGGTAAATCAACCAGGTTGCTTAGCATTAATATAACTTGCACGCCAGCGTGGCTAACTTGTTCTAGGGCGCTGGATAAGGCATCGCATGAGTTTGTATCTAAACTATCAAACGGGTTGTCACAAATCAGCACTTGGCTGCCTGCAAATATTTCTTTTAGCAGTAACAATTTGCGCCCTTCACCCGAGCTTAAACTGCGATAACCTGTGTTGAGTCTATGCTCTAAATGAAGTGCTTTGATAAGCGGGTGGTCAAGTTTATCTGCCGGTAAAAAATCTTTCGCGAGTGTGCCAGGGTCAACTTCGTTGGTGATATCGGATAAATCTATTTTTAATTCATGTTCATAAGTTTGCTGCTGACTTTCAAACGAAACTAACCCAACCTGTTTGTTTGGCTGCTGTAGTTGTTCAACGAGGGTTTTAGCAAACATTTGTTTGCCGCCACCATTTGGGCTTAAAATCGCTATACTTGCAGTTGGTAACTGGTCAGTTAAGTTATTGGTAATTTGCATTTGGTTTCCAGTAAGTTTTAATTGACTTTAGGTTGTTTTTTGACCAAAGTCTGCAGCCGCAGTGAGTTTGAAATACATTTTGCGTATATCTGGTCTAATCTAAAAATAACATCTGAGATTTACAAGGGGTAGGGATGGATTCATTCAATAAAACGTCGATGGTTAGACGTCAATTACTAAAAAAGTTAATTGCGGTCGCTGGTGTTGGCTCTTTATCCAACATGGCATTTTCTCAAATTGTTTATGCTTTGGGTAAAGTACCTAAACCTATGGGTGAAGGTGAGTCTATCTTTCGCTTAAAAGGAAAGGTGCGGGTAAATGGTGAACTCGCAAGCGAAAAAACCATAGTGCCCGCCAATGCTGTGATTGAAACCAGTGAAAATAGCGAATTGATATTTGTTGTCGGTAAAGATGCACATTTACTGCGCGAAAACAGTGAAGTGATATTATCGGCCGACGCTCAACAATTAGAAACTGGTGCTCAGTTGTTAAAAGGCAAATTGATGTCTGTGTTTGGTAAACGCGAAGGTGCCGAAAAACACACAACCACAACAACTACAGCAACAATTGGCATACGCGGCACTGCGGTTTATGCCGAATCAGAACTTGATAAAAGTTATGTCTGCACTTGTTACGGCAAAGTCGATTTAACCGCTAGTGAAGACGCAACTAGTTTTGAAGCGATCCGCACAACTCATCACGACTCACCACGGTTTGTCCTGGCCAATGGGGAAAAAGGTCAGCTGATTCAACCTGCGCCTATGCTCAATCATGGTGACGACGAGATTATGCTAATTAATGCAATATTGGGTTTACCAACCCCTTTTTCAGCGTTAAACGATTATTCGGATATTGATTTAAACTACTAATGTTAGACTTTAAATTTTAGCCCTCAACCTAAAGACCCTAGTTATGCGTAAATGGCTATTTTGGATTTGTATTTTAGCGAGTTTGTTTGGCCATTTAACCCATATTAGTGAATTTGCGTCATTACGTTTATTGTCAAAACTCGAACACGCTTTGTACGATTGGCAAATCACTCATCAAGCAGCTGATTTAGGCAAGCCGCAAGTGGTGATCGCTAATATTGATGAAAAAAGCATAGCCGAATTAGGCCAATGGCCGTGGCGGCGTGATGTATTGGCGCAGTTGCTCGATAGCTTGTTTAATCATTATCAAATTAACCTAATTGGTTTTGATAGCGTATTTGCTGAAAGTTCAGATACAACAGCAATTGAAGTATTGGATATTCTTAATCAAACCGAGTTACAGCAACAAGCGTTATTTCAACAAGCTTATCAAAGTTTTAAACCGCAACTGCAATTTGACCAAATGTTTTCTGAACAAATGGCTGAGCATAAAGTGGTCGCAGGTTTAGTATTTACCCAAAATAAACAAGCGAATAAAAACAATCTTCCTCTGCCTTTGGCGCAAACACAAAATTCTAGTTTGGTGGCTGCGCAGTCTTTTATCGCTAATTTGCCAATATTTCACCAAGCCGCTTCTGGCGCGGGTTTTTTTGATAATCCATTGTTAGATGAAGATGGTGTATTTAGGCGCGTGCCCTTACTGCAGCAATTTCAGGGGTATGTTTATCCATCGCTAGCTTTAGAAATGGCAAGAGTGGCCAAACAACAAAAGATAACCACCAACTTTGCACCCGTTATACAAGAGGATGGATTAGAAGTTAATCAGCTGACAAATATTCAGTTAAATGGATATGACATTCCGGTAGATAAACAAGCAGCTGTGTTAGTGCCATACACTGGTGGGGCATATCAATTTGCTTACTATTCGATTGTGGATATCCTGCGCCAGCAAATTCCAGTTGAGGAGCTAAAAGATAAGTTAGTGCTGATGGGCACAGATTCCGCTGGTTTATTAGATTTGCGAACCACGCCATTTGCTAAAACTGTTCCTGGTGTTGAGGTGCATGCATCGATTATTCATGGTTTATTAACTGAGCAAATTGTCGCGCCAATTCAACAGCTGTTGGTGATGCAGCTTAGTTTATTCTTGTTATTGTCTTTGTTGTTAATTTTGTTGTATCGCATTAATAACCCAAGCTGGCAGATTGTTTACGCCTTGTCTGTTTTAGTTGGTTTGTTTGTGGTCAGTTTTGTTTTGTGGTCGCAAAAAATCTATATGCCACTGGCTAGTCAAATCAGTTATTGGTTCTTAACTTCAGTTTTGTTAATAGCCTATAAGTTGATTATGGAACATAGACAAAAAGACTTTATTGTTCGTCGTTTTGGTCAATATGTGCCACCAAGTTTAGTCGCGGATATGGCGAAATCGCCTGATAAATATCAGCTACAGGGTCAACAAAAGCAGTTGACTGTATTGTTTACTGATATTCGTGATTTTACCCGTATTTCAGAGCAGTTATCGGCCAATGATTTATCTGATCTGATGAATCAATACTTAACTGTGATGACCCGTATTATTCATAAACACAATGGCACCATAGATAAATATATGGGGGATGCGATTATGGCATTTTGGGGTGCTCCGGTGGATAACCCTAATCATGCATTTGAAGCCGTTTCTGCTGCGGTGGAAATGCAGCAAGCCTTGGATAAAGTTAATAAAGATTTTGCCAGCAAAAATTGGCCACAACTACAAACTGGTATTGGTATTAATACGGGTTTGATGCATGTGGGCAATATGGGCTCTGAGTTTAGAATGGCCTATACAGTGATTGGTGATGAAGTTAATTTGGCATCACGTTTAGAGGGGCTTACTAAGCAGTATGGCTGCGAGATTTTACTTGGTGAACATACTTTTGAGCTGGTGGCGAGCAGCCCTTGGATGATCAGGGAAATTGATGCTGTGCGGGTTAAAGGCAAACAACAAGCTGTGGCTATTTATCAATTGTGTTTACCATCGAATAAAGGGGATTATGCAAAAGGGATTGTTTCTGAGTTTGGCGAGTTTTTATCTGCTTATCGGCAGCAAAATTGGTCTGAGGCAGTCGGGCATTTACGCAGTTTATTGGATAAACAATTGGTTTCAGATGCGCTGTATCAGTTATTTATGCAGCGCATAAGTGGTTACCAACAGTCACCGCCGCCGGATAATTGGGATGGGGTTTATACCTATCAAATTAAGTAAATATACCCAAAAGAGCGAGAGCATAACTTTCGCAAAACCGCTGTGAATTCGCGCACATAAGCCCATTTGAAGCATAATTTTCTAAAAACGCTTTTTTGAAATACATGCAAATCTTGAGTAGGCTATTCATCCATGAAGGTCAGGCCCTGTCGCCTTCCCTGGCTCCACCTCATCAAACTGCGAAGCTGCGCTTCGGTTTTGATTCGCCCTATCTTTTGAAGTTTTAGAAAATTAGCATTCAAACGGGCTCTTTCAGACATTTTGCTCTAAGTTATTGCTCTAGCTCTTTTTGACTCATGAGTTGCTGCTGGTTGTATAGCAGCGATACAGGTGTTTGATACAAGTATGCTCAAATGCTGATTGTCTAAAACTTCAAACGTCTGGGATGACGTTTGGGAGCGTCCAAGGATGGATTTACCGCGATTTTAGAAAATCATGCTTTGAGTATGCTTGGCTGCACATAATCAAACGCGCACAGAACCTTTAAAACTGATATTTCAAACCAAGCATAGCCACAGTCGGATTGATTTTAGTATCAACTGTTCCAACCGCAGTATGTACATCCGTTTCAATATTAATGTACCAAACAGCCGCATTGGCAGACCATTGATCATTCAATTTATAATCAAAACCCGCTTGCAACGCATAACCGAAAGAGTTGTCTACTTTAACTTCTGTGCCATCTAACGCACCAACACCTTCTTCTTCAAAAAACACTGTGTAGTTCAAGCCAGCGCCAACGTAAGGGCGGAATTCAGCAGATGCATCACCAAAATAATATTGTGCCAATAAAGTTGGTGGTAGGTGTGTTACTTCTGCTACTTGGCCTAAACCTGCAACAGATACATCATGAGTAAATGGTGTTGCTGCTAACAACTCAACAGCCCAATTGTCGGTAAGCATGTAGGTTAGGGTTAAACCTAATTGGGTATCACCTGCAATTGATAATTCAGCCGTGTCGGCTACAACATCGCTGCTTTCATTTGGTGCTACATTGGCAACACCTACACGTGCAAAAAAATCACCTGCTTGTCCTGCTAATGCAGGTGCAGTTAACCCTGCTGTTAATGTTGTAGATAACGCTGCTGCTAACAATAATTTGTTCATCTTGTTACTCCAAACTTTTTTAAAAATAAACTTATCTGCCAGCTAAATTAACAAGATGCGGAAGCGGAATATTGTTTTAAATCAATAAACTAATTCAGAAGAAATTGACTGCTTTAGCCTTGAACAATCGAACTGTTTTGTTGATAGGGATCAACAAGGCTAGTTAAGCTGTTTGATATAATCTGGCAAATCTAACGAAAGTTTTCCGCTTTATAAAAATCACCGAATGAAAAGTATCCGAGCAATGATTTAGAGCAAAACTTCAAACGTCTGGGATGACGTTTGCGAGCGTCCAAGGATGGATTTACAGCGATTTTGCGAAAATCATGCTTGGGTACTTTGGTGTGCGAGGATTTGCAGTGTCTACAGAATTACTTTTGCCATCAGGCAGCTTAAAACATCTTAACTATGCATTTGCTTATGGTGCAGATGCAGTTTACGCAGGCCAACCTAGGTACAGCTTACGTGTGCGTAACAACGAGTTTAATTTAGAAAAACTCCAGCAGGGCATTAATATCGCCCATCAAAACAACAAGCAGTTTTATGTGGTGAATAACATAGCGCCGCACAACGGCAAACTTAAAACCTTTTTAAAAGATGTTGAGCCTGTGGTGGCAATGAAGCCAGATGCGCTGATTATGTCAGATCCTGGTTTGATCATGCTGGTGCGCGAGCACTTCCCCGAGCAAGTTATTCATTTGTCAGTACAAGCAAATGCGGTCAATTGGGCAACAGTGAAGTTTTGGCAACAGCAAGGCATTAAGCGAGTGATTTTATCGCGTGAATTGTCGATTGATGAAATAGCTGAAATTCGTCAGCAATGCCCAGATATAGAAATTGAAGTCTTTGTCCATGGCGCTTTGTGTATGGCCTATTCTGGCCGTTGTTTATTGTCTGGTTACATGAATAAACGTGATCCTAACCAAGGTGCTTGTACCAATGCTTGCCGTTGGTCGTATCAAGCGCATGAAGCTAGCGAAGATGGTGTTGGTAATTTTGTTCCTAGTGAAGAAACGGAACAAACCACCACAGATAAAATCTTTTTATTAGAAGAAAAAGAAAAGCCCGGTCAACTGATGCCTGCGTTTGAAGATGAGCACGGCACTTACATCATGAACTCGAAAGATTTACGCGCGGTTGAGCATGTACAAAAGCTGGTGGAGATTGGGGTTGATTCGCTAAAAATAGAAGGCCGCACTAAGTCTTTTTATTATGTTGCTCGTACCGCTCAAGTGTACCGTCGAGCAATTGATATGGCGAAGTCAGGTGAAAAGTTCGATGCTAATTTATTCTTTGAATTAGATAAATTAAGCAATCGTGGCTACACCGAAGGTTTTTTGCGTCGACACACTCATGATAGTTATCAAAACTATCAAACCGGTAACTCAGTGAGTAGTTTGCAGCAGTTAGTGGGTGAAGTTATTGAACTAGATGCCAGCCAGCGCAAGCTCAAAATTGAAGTGAAAAACAAATTCAGCCAAGGTGATTCACTCGAATTAATGACACCACAAGGCAATGTGAATTTTGAACTCAAAGAGCTGAATGACAAAAACGGTTTGCCGATTATTAGTGCTTTAGGTTCGGGCCATCAAGTGTGGATCACTTTGCCTGATGATATTGATTTAATCTCAGCAGATTTTTCTGTATTGCTACGCAATTTGCCTGAAGGCGCGGATACTCGTGACCCGTATCAAACAGTAGAAACTAAACAAGTTCTTTAATTTTTTGAAAGGAGCAATGTATGGCACTTTTAATTGAAGACGACTGCATCAATTGTGATATGTGCGAGCCTGAATGTCCTAATCAAGCAATTTATATGGGTGCTGATATATACGAAATAGACACAGAAAAATGCACTGAATGTGTTGGTCATTACGACGAGCCGCAGTGCACTAACGTATGCCCGATAGACTGCATAAGCAAAGATCCAAATAAAGTTGAAAGTGAAGATGAGTTGTTGGCAAAGTTTGTGTTGCTGACTAGCCTCTGCTGATATTAGCCAAATTAGAGTTGGATTGAGCGTTAAGCTCAATCCTCATTTGGCAATTTAACCAACAACACGGTAAAGCCAGCAATAAACCAACTAATGCCACCTATTGCAAAACCATATATTGGTTTTGCGTCCAACAACTCGGTAATAATAAAACCAAGCACGGCTGCAGCGAGTATTTGCGGTAATACAATAAAGAAATTGAATATACCCATATACACACCTAATTTATGCGATGGCAAAACGTTAGATAACATACTATAGGGTAGTGACAAGATAGATGCCCAGGCAAAACCAACACCTACGGTTGATAATAATAGCCAAGCTGGATCTTCAACTACGAGGAAAGATAAAAAGCCCAGTGCACCAATCCATAAGTTGATCATATGGCCAAGTTTTACGCCAACTTTAGCTACTATAATTGGAATTATGATCGCGGCAATCGCAGCATAACCATTGTAAGCTGCGGATAATACCCCCCACCAATCAGCGCCTTCAGCAAAAGCGGCTGAGGTTGGGTCGCCACTACCAAAATGATGTTCGGCAACCGCTGCCGTGCCATAAATCCACATTGCAAACAGCGCAAACCAAGAAAAGAACTGTACTACTGCGAGTTGGCGCATGGCTTCGGGCATGGCGAATAAATCTTCGACTACTTCAACAAAACCATTTTCGGTGCAATTTTTCGATTTTAATAAAGCGACAGCCCATTGCACACAGGCAAAAACGATACAACCACCAGATAAAATATATAGCTGTTTATCAAGGGCGAAGCCGACAAAAAATGCCGTGAGGATTAAACCAGCAAGAAACCATAATACGCCATGCGCAACAAATTTATTAATAGATCTATCAGTTACAACATGGTGATCTTCAGCTAAGCCGCGCTGCATTTTTTCAAATTTTTCGAACTCAGCCATTTCTTCTGGGCTGTATTCTTTAGTGGTAAAGACGGTCCAAGCGACCGCTAAGAAAAAGCTAATACCACCAACGTAAAATGCGTATTTAACACTATCAGGTATTTCGCCTGGTGGCGCTGTATTCGCCACATCAAACCAATTGGTCATAATCCATGGCAGCATTGAAGCTGAAACGGCACCTACACCAATAAAAAAGGTTTGCATCGCGTAGCCTTTCGGCCGTTGTTTTTGTGGCATCATGTCGCCAACAAATGCTCTAAAAGGTTCCATAGAAACATTAATGGAAGCATCCATAATCCACAGCATACTGGCGGCGAACCATAATGTTGGTGAATTAGGCATAATTATCAGTGCGGCGGAAGCAAGCAAAGCGCCCCATAAAAAATAAGGTCTACGACGCCCGAGTTTGCCCCAGGTTTTATCACTCATATGGCCAATTATTGGTTGAATGACTAAACCAGTTATTGGTGCTGCAAGCCAGAGGATTGGAAGGTTATTGTAATCTGCACCTAGGGTTTGAAATATTCGACTGGTATTAGCGTTTTGCAAGGCAAACCCAATTTGGATGCCTAAAAAGCCAAAACACATATTCCAGATTTGCCAAAAGTTTAAATACGGCTTTTCTCGCAAAGTCATAGGTAAGCTGCCACTAGTTGTTATTGTTTGGAATAGTATTGAGTATGGATCAGCTTGTTCATTCTGCAAAAAATAGCGCTATGAATTCGAATGCAATAACTCGAACTATATTTCTTGTTTATTTATGTAATACACAAATGTAATTGATAAAAGATTTTATTGTCTAACATTCATTGCTAGTTTGATTGGGTTGGAATATTTAATCAAACAGAGGCAATAATGTTTAAAAGTTTAGTTTTATCTATGTCCTTGCTCAGTGCATTTAGTGTTATGTCAGCAGGCAAACAGGTTGGTTCTAGCTTAAATCTTAAAGAGGATATAGCAGTAACTGATATACCTGCTGAGGTGATGCAGGTTATTTTGCAAGCTCGACCAGGATTTTCTTTGCTGCAAGCTGAAAAGGAATTTAAGCATGGCCATGTATATATAGACGTAGAGGGATTAGATACAAACGGCAATGAAATTGAATTTGACATGCTGAAGCAAAACGGCAAATGGCAAATAGTGGAGATCCAAAGAGATTTAGTGCTGGCTCAATGCCCTGCTGAAGTGGTGCAAGCTTTAACTAATGTTCATCCACAAATTAACCCTAAGAGAATAATCGAAAGTGAACAAACCTCAGGTGAAGTCATTTACGAATTTTATACTGTCGACCAAGCGGGCAAAGAAGCTAAGTTCGAAGTTAAATATGCCAATGGCCAAGCTGAATTACTTGAATCAGAGTGGCAACATTAAAATTTATAAGTATAACTTAACGACACTTCGTTTTTTTGGTACGAAGTGTTTGAGTTATCTGCGTGAACCCAAGAGCGTTTAAATTTGCCTGACAGTTTGTGGGCGTTTTGTTGGTATTGAGCTGTTAGTTGCCCTGCATAATATCGGCCGTCGTAATTGTAGCTGTACCAATGGCCACATAAATTTTGATTTATGTCGTAGTCGTACCATTGGTAATTATAATCTCCTTGGTAATCTGCTGCTGAAACTTCTTCTCCGTCTTTACAATAAGAAGTTGATTTACTGCCAATTAACTCGCCAACTGCATAATTAAAACGCCCATGTAGTTGCCAATTATTGGTTAATTGGTACTCCAATTGTGCAAATGTTTGGCTGATATTTTGCTCAAATACCTGATTTTTTGCGTCTTGGTAAGTATGCGATAAACCGGCTCTAATTTGAGTTAAATCGGTTACTCGTTTGTTCCAGACAAAGGTTAAATCAACTTTATTAGCATCGCGTGCGTAACTCTCACTGTTTATTTTGCTCAGATTAATACTGGCTATGTAATATGGCGCTAGGTAAGAGAAGTTATTTTGCCAGCCATACCATAAACCCAAATCAACTTGGGTATTGTCCAACATCGAATATGTTTGCTGCTGATTACGGCTGACAGCCGCGGATAAATTGAGTTTTTTTCCTTGAGCTAACTGCCATGCATAGCTGGTATTGGCAGTCAGACTATGCTGTTGATCGTCAAACTGCTCCGATTGTTTATAGGCATTCATTACATTGTTTTTGTGCTTGTACTGGTAGCTTATTTTACTTTTAAAGCTTCCGGCAAATACAGGCTGAGCGGCAAGCGCAATAAATACAAAACTAGCAAGGTAAGTGAATGTTTTAACGGGCATTTATGCATCCAGCATTCAAAGAAATTTCACTTAGTATAGCTTTATAAGGATAAAATAAAAATCTGTTCTAAACTTTAGTTAGGGTCAGTAGTAGAGGTTGGTTGTGTTTTGTCAAAACAATATAAGATCATTTGTGTAGATGACGATGATATCAATTTAACAATATTAGAAAGCTTGTTAGCTGAATTTTACCCAGTTCGGTTATTTAATAGTGCGCAAAGCCTGTTAGATACAGTCGACCTAACCCAAGATAATTTCGCTGACTTGATTATTTTAGATGTACAAATGCCGGGCATGGATGGCTATCAATTATGCAGCGAAATTCGCAAAGTTTGTCCGGATATTCCAATATTGTTTTTGTCAGGTTATACCGAATTAGCTGATAGGTTAAAAGGCTTTGAAGCAGGTGGTGATGATTATTTACATAAACCTTTTGATCCTGAAGAAATCTTGTACAAAATCACCACAAATTTAGAACGAATTGATAAGCTCAACTCAATGCAGTCTGAGCTTAAAAGTACCCAAGACATAGCTTTTACCTCAATGGTAAATGCCGGTGAATTGGGGCAAGTTATTCAATTTATTCAGTCGACATATCAAGCTAAATCGTATCGTGAGCTTGCGGGCATGTTGGCTCGATGTTTAGAGTCTTACGACTTGTCTGCTGTGTTTTGCTTTCGTTATCAACAACAACAGGAGTTTTTTGCCACTCACGAAAAAATTCCGACTAACTTAGAAAAAGACTTAACCAGTAAACAAGGTATAAAAAGTAAACTGGTAACTATAGGTTTGCGTTGTATCGCTTCAACAGAACATCTAACAATTTTGATCAAAAACTTGCCTGCAGATGAAGACAAACAAGGCAGACTGCGCGATCACCTAGCTATGATTCTCGACAGTTGTGACCATTGCATTAAGTATTTAACCGCACAGCAAATTCAGCAACAAAGTTATCAGCAAGTGCTGGCGAGTATTGGCGAAAAAGCGCAGCAAATTCTCACTAAAATTGATCATGTTTCAGCACAAACCCGTGAAGCTGGACGCAGTAATGTTGATGAGTTAAAAAATGAGTTAACCTCTTTAGAGATTAAATTGGATTTGGATGAAGCGTCTATCAGTGAAATTCATAGTTTGGCTGATAGCTTAGAAGAGGGTTTAGCGATTTTTGACAACGGCATGCAAGAAATCGACTATTTAGTTAATTCTTTATTTGTTGATATGAATAAAGTGGATTAAAACAAACTCAATTGTTGTGAACTTATTTTGTCAAAACTCAAACCTACAAAGGGCAAAATGCCATCGGCGATAGGTTTAATCTGTTTTTCGATATAGTGTTGGTAGTCAATGGGGTTAAATTGATATTCAACCGGTTGTGGCCCTGCTGTGGTTAATACATATCGGATCCAGCCTTTATTTTGATACTGCAGGCTTTTACCGCGTTTTTGGTTTTCTTCATCAGCTAAACGCGCGGCACGCACTTGTGGTGGGATGTTCTTTTGATAGTCAGCTAAATTTCTGCGTAAACGTTTGCGATAGACCAACTGGCTATCACGCTCGCCAGCTAGAGTTTGTTGAACAAAAGTTTGCACATATTCGCTTGGCTCTTTTTCGGTAAACACCAGTAGATACAGCTGTTGTTGGAATTCACGGGCTAAATCTGTCCAATCGCTGCGCACGGTTTCTAATCCTTTAAAAACCAGCTTAGGTTCTGTGGTATCTGCTTGTGCAATCACACCTGCGTAACGTTTTTTACTGCCAGCTTCAGAGCCGCGAATGGTTGGCATTAAAAAACGACTAAATAGGGTTTCAAATTCTATTTCCAGATGGCTGTCTAGTTGATAGGTTTGGCTTATCCATTGCTGCCATTTTTGATTAATTAGTTCTTGCAGCTGCAGGCCAACTTCACGCGCTTGTTCGCTATCCTTTATATGCTCTAACCAGACAAATGTTGAGTCGGTATCACCATAAATAACCGAATAACCTTGCTCCTCAATCCATTTGGCGGTTTGTTGCATTATTTGATGGCCGCGCATGGTAATTGAGCTAGCCAAGCGGGTGTCGTAAAAACGACAGCCACCAGAACCTAGCACACCATAAAATGAGTTCATCAGTATTTTAATTGCTTGTGAGCGTGCTTGATCTTTTTGTTGTTTGGCTTGGTCTCTCTGTGCCCACAGCTGGGTAATTATGTCAGGTAAAAAATGTTTATCGCGCGAAAACATTGCCCCTTTAAATCCTTCAATGGCTGTGTCGGGGTGCGCCAAGCCTTCAATTAACCCAAGTGGATCTATTTTAAAAGTGCGGATAATGGATGGATATAGGCTTTTAAAATCGAGTACTAACACGTTGGAATACAAGCCAGGTTTGGAGTCCATTACGTATCCACCTGGGCTGGCTAAGCCACCGCCCATTGGCAAATTAGGTGCGACATAACCTGCTTTGTGTAGTTTGGGCAAATAGACATTAGTGAATGCAGCGACTGAACCGCCCACTCGGTCCAAATCAAGTCCGGTCAGTTGGCTGCGCAACATTAAAAAGTCGATGAGTTTGGTATGGGCAAATATTTCACTAACCAGTTTGGTGTCTTGCAAATTGTATTTTGCTAGCGCGATTTTATTATGCTCAAAATCATAGTTGATTTGCGCCATGCGGTTGTCAACATCATGGGTTAGTTTGCCTTTACCTAAAAGTTTTTGTGCAACATATTCAAGGCTAAAACTTTCATATTGATAGGTGGCGGTTTTTAAAGCATCTATACCATCAATCACCATACGGCCAGCAATAGTTACATAACCCTGGTTTTTTTCAGTTGGATGATTGCGCCAGCGCATCTCTGAATGATTGCGGCCAAAGGTGAGTTTGATGCGGTATTTTTCCGCACGTTTGAGCAGCAACCTAAAATCAAAGTTTATTACGTTCCAACCAATTATGATGTCAGGGTCGAGCAAATTAATTTGTTTTATCAGTTGTTGTAATAATTCAGCTTCGTTTGCTACCCAAATGATGTCGATCTCAGTTGTGTCGTTTGTTTGTGGGCCAACCATAATCACTAGCTCAACAGGTGGCATGTGCAAAGCTACAGAGTAAAGCTCACCGTATTCACTACATTCAATATCTAGTGAACAGCAACTGAGTTTGATGTCTATTTGTTCGCTGGCACTGAGCGGGATATCTTTGTACAGCTGCTTATGCTGCAAACCGCTTGCTGCAATATTTACCGCACCTTTTAGGTTACGTGGCATTAAATATCTATCGTGCAACCTAATATCATCTTCAAAACAAACAATGTTGTTTTTAGTTAATATACGACTGGCTTTTTGCCCTGCAGCTAGGTTGTTAAATTGCAACAAGCAAACAGGCTGGCGTTGAAAGTTTTTATGTTCAAGCTGTTTATATTCAACGGCTATTTTTTGCGTATTGAGTAGCTGTTTAACTTGTTCAAGTGACTCTTGCTCAATAAAAAATAAATTTTTTTGCTCTGTGTAGTGAATGCAAACAACATTTGTTTTGGTTTTGAGCCAAAGTTCAATAATGCCCTGTCCCTGCCTATCAAAGCTGGTTTTGCTCAATATATAAGCTTGGGTAAAATTATTGGTTGTTTGTTTTTTGAACATCTTTGTTTGGCAAGTCTTTGTTAATTAATGAACATTTTTTGATTTATTTGTAGTCTATTTGTTGATTTATTGTACTTGTGTACTAAGCTCATTTATTGATCAGTCATCCGTCCGCTGAGATTAAAAACATATTTGGCCAGACCAAGGATCCAAAAGATGAAAAATACTAATAAACGTACTCAAGCTAAAAATTCGCTCGCTCAACCTATCGCAAAATCTTCCATCGCTATTGCTGTTTCAACTGCCTTATGGGCATCCCAAGCAGGTGCTGCGACTACATCGTCACTAAATGATAGTGCGGTCAATAATGATGGTGGCGCAACTATTACTGGTGTTGGCGATGGTTCCACAACAGCTAATATTACTGCAAATACGCAAAATACTATCATAGATTGGGAAACTTTAGGTTTAGCCAGCGACGAAACGCTTAATTTTACCGGTACGACAGATTCAGTATTTTTAAATCGGGTAACAGGTAATGATGCTAGTTTGATGGATGGTTCTGTTAATACCAGCAATGTTGAAACGCTTATTTTTGTCAATCCAAATGGTGTGACTGTTGGTTCGAATTTTAATAACACAGGTGCATTAAATAGTAACCTGATGATCTCAACCAAAGATGTGTCTAGTTTGTCTGGTTATGACCAAGACGCTGCTGATTTTGGTTTGACTTTAACTGACAGTGGCAACAATGCTGACATTACTGTCAATTCAATTCGAGCAACGGTTAATGATGACAAGAAACTCAATATCGTTTCTGAAAACGACGTTATCATCAGTAACTCAGGCACAGGTACAGATACACTTGGTGCAAACTATTTAACCATTAGTGCCGATGGCAATGTCGATGGTTCAGCCGGTGCAATTGCGGCAGATGGTGAAATATCAATTAATGCGGGCGGCAATGTTGATATTGAGTCGGTTAAAGCGGGCGTTATTTATATTGATGCAACTGGTACGGTTAATGTAAATCAGTCTGCGGGTACACTTGAAATTGGTCAAATTGAAGGTTCGAGTATTAGCTTAACCAGTGTGCAGTCGTTATCTGGTGGGGCGGTTATTATCAATAACCCGATAACAGCAACTACGGGTTCACAGACAGGGCAAAATATCAGTTTTTCCGACGATGCAAACTTGATCACGGATGGCACAATTACGATCACAGCGTCTGATTCAGCTTCTAATAATTTAGAAATCGGTACCAGTGGTAACGCCATTGAAATTAATTCTGCCAGTGGTACTTTAACAACTTCGGGTACTAAAGTTGGTAACTTATATTTCACCTTAGACGGTGATTTAAACTTGGGTGATGTAACTTCATCTGGTGATATTCAAATCAGTGAAGCCAGTGGCGCAACTTCAACCTTAACCCAAACCGGCACTGTAACTTTAAATAAGTCGGCTGGACAAGAAATCACCCTTGATTTTGAAGGTGTTGATGTTGATGACCTTGATCCAACCGTCAGCAACGCAGCAGATTTAACCATAAAATCAAATGATCTAACCATTGCCGACACCATTGATGTATCGGGCCAAACTTTAACCATAAATGCAACTGGTACTATTACTGGTGAAGGTACTTCGGCAAGTGATTTTACTGCGGATACCTTAGTCATTACTGGCACAACTAATTCAGGTAGTTTTGATACGGATGTGAATAACCTGAACATGACTCAAGCTGGTAGTTTAACTATTAGCAACGACGGTGATTTGGTTGTAGGCGTGTCGAATATTAATGGCACAACCTCAATATCAACCAAAAACGCGGGTGATGATATTACTTTAGGTAATGCAGTCGCGGTCGCTAGCAGCGCAAGTTTAAGTTTAACCACGGCTGATACCACTGGCGTGGTGACAGTTAACGGTGCTGTGTCTGGTACATCTGGTACGTTGAATATTACAGCGGATAATGTTGATTTAAATGCGGCAATTTCCACTGGTACAGTGACTCTAGATACTGTCACTGACAATGCGGATATAGATTTAGGTAGTACCTCTGGCACGCTAAATTTAGATTCGACTAGTGTGACTAACTTAACTGCGGGCAGTTCGAGTAGAACTGTTAAAATTGGTGACGACAGTAACACTGGTGCTGTTACTGTGAGCTCAGCAATAAACAACTCAAATGTTGATTTAGATATTAACTCAGGCAATTTAACTATAGATGCAGCGGTAACAGCCAATAGCATAGACGCAGATGCTGCTGGTACGGCGGATATAAATGCGGCTGTTTCAACATCGGCAAATACTGATATTAATGCCACCGGCAACTTTGCTGTTTCTGGTACTGGCTCTATCACCTCTACAGCAGCTGACATCATAATCAACTCAGATGGCACAGTTACAACAGACGGCACCTTAGATGCAAACAACGATCTAACTATAACAGCTGACGGCGCTGTTGATACTAACCAAGCACTAACCGCAGGTAATGATACTAGTATCAGCACAACCACAGGTGCAGTCACTATTGATGCCGCTCTAACGAGCACAGGTGATGTGAGTATTAACACAGATGACAGCTCAGTTACCACTACAGCCAAAGTATCAGGTGCAGATTTAACTGTTACTTCATCAACTGGCGCAACCTTAATTACAGCAGTTGATTCTGCCGCGATTAACGCAGGCTCGGGTGACATCAGTGTTACCGAAGATGATGCAATTGCACTCAATAATATAGTCACCACTAGTGCTAACACTACAGCTGTTGCAATTACTGCAACTGCTGGTGGTATAACTTCGAACGACAGTACTTCCATTCAAGCTAGTGCTGGCGAAATTGCCTTAACTGCCGCTGCTGATATTGATGTAAATACCTCTGGTGGTTCAACCTTTAATAGTTTATCTGATGGTGTTGCCATTACCATTGATGCAAATACGAATACAGTAACTTTCACTGACGCTGTTGGTGGCGGTGATGATGTATTAACTGTGACAGGTTTAGATATACAAAATGCAACAGACTTAAACACAGGCGCTGATGCAATCACAGTAACTTCAGGTGATTTAACCTTATCTGCTTCTGGCACACTCACGGTTGCAGGTGCATTAACAGCAACAGATCATGTTAGTTTACAAGGTGGCACTGTTAGCTTAGCGGCTGTTACTTCCGACAGTGATACTGATTCAACAGGTGATATCACAATTGAAGCTGGTTCTGGCGGATTAGCGTTAAATGCGAATGTCACATCCAACAATAATGATATGGATATTCGTGGTTTATCCGACAGCAACACCATAGGTTTAGGCAGTGGTGCTGGTGATGTCAGCATTAGCCAAGCTGAACTAGATTTATTACAAGCTGGCACAGGTGTGATCACTTTTGGTAAATCGACAGGTGGTGCTGTAGATATTGATGGCGCAGATTTAGCGACCACAACTACACATCAAGGTGTTGATATTTTATCGGCAGGTGCAGTATCAATTGATAATGCATTGAATGTCGCAGATGACTTAGATATTGAAGCTGCTAGCATTAGCAATGGTGGTTCGGCTGTGGTTACTGCTGCGGCGTTAAACCTAACTACTACGGGCAACGCAGACTTATCTGGCAATAACGTCATTTCTGGCACTGTTACCTCAGATGTAACAGGCGATCTAACCCTAACCAATACAACTAATACTACCTTAGGTACAACCTCAGCAGCTAACTTAACTTTATCGGCTAATGGTACGGTAACAGACGCAGGTGTGATTAGTGTAACTGGCACCACAGATATTGATAGCTCAGCAGCCAATGGCAATGTTGATTTAAATAACAATACGCATAATTTAGCAACTTTGATTGTTGATGCAGGTACTGGCACATTAGATGTTGCTGAAACCGATGCATTAACTTTACAAGTGGATAATGCCGGTGCTGTCACCTTAGATTCAGTCGGTGATCTAACGTTAAATGCAGGTGCTATGAGCAGCTTAACCGTTACAACAGCGAGCTCAGTAACGGATGCAGGTGTCTTAACTATAACTGGTACGACTGACATAGATACCTCTGCTGCCAATGGCAATATAGATTTAAACAACAATACCCACAGCCTAGCAACTTTAGTGGTAGATGCAGGCACTGGCGCGGTTGATATAGACGAAACAGACGCATTAACGCTGCAAGTAGATGGCGCGGGTGATGTGACAGTTGATTCAGTTGGCGCATTAACCCTAAATGCAGGTTCAATGGCGAATCTGACAGTGACTGATGCTACATCAATTACAGATGCTGGCGCGTTAACAGTTACAGGTACAACCGATTTAGACACCTCAACCGCTAATGGCGCAATTGTATTAAACAACAATACACATAGTTTAAATACCTTCACAGCAGATGCAGGGGCTGGTGCAATTAATATAGACGAAACAGACGCACTTGATTTAGGTGATGTAACCACATCGGCATTAACCATAACAGCAGGCGGCGCAGTATCAGACTCAGGTACATTAACTGTATCTGGCACAACAGATATAGACACCTCATCAGGCAATGGCGCGGTGACCTTAAACACCAATACGCATAGTTTAAATACCTTAGTGGTTGATGCAGGTACAGGTAATCTTGATATCAACGAAACAGACGCATTAACCCTACAAGTAGATGGTGCGGGTGATGTAACAATTGATTCAGTTGGTGATTTGACCTTAAACGCAGGTTCAATGTCGAGCTTAACGGTAACAGCTGCTGATTCAGTCACAGATGCTGGTGTGTTAAGTATCACAAGTACAGCAGACATAAACACCTCAACTGCCAATGGTAATGTTGATTTAAATAACAATACACATTCAATCGGCACCTTAATAGTTGATGCAGGCACAGGTACACTTGATGTAGCAGAAACCGACGCATTAACTTTACAAGTGGATAATGCAGGTGCAGTGACAGTTGATACAGTCGGTGCATTAACCTTAAATGCAGGTTCAATGTCGAGCTTAACGGTAACAGCTGCAACCTCAGTAACAGACGCTGGTGCACTAACAGTAACAGGTGCAACTGATTTAGATACATCAACTGCCAATGGTGATGTAAATCTAGACAATGCAACGCATAGCCTAAACAGCCTAGCGGTTAATGCTGGCACTGGTTCAGTTGATGTCGATGAAACAGATGCAATTGCCTTGGGCAATATCACAGCGACAAACTTCACTGTATCAGCAGGTGGTGCGGTATCAGACACAGGTACATTAACTGTATCTGGCACAACGGATATAGATACATCTGCGAATAACTCAGCTATCACATTAAATACCAACACCCATAGCTTAAACAGCTTAATTGTTGAGTCAGGCACAGGTAATGTTGATATAGACGAAACAGATGCATTAACTTTACAAGTGGATAGTGCAGGTGATGTGACAGTTGATTCAGTAGGTGCATTAACCCTAAATGCAGGATCAATGAGTAACTTAACTGTCAGTGCAGCAACATCAGTAACAGATGCAGGTTCACTAACAGTCACAGGCACAACAGATATTGATACTTCAACCGCCAACGGCAATGTTGATTTAAGCAATAATACGCAAAGCTTAAATGTGTTCACTGTCGCTGCAGGCACGGGCACTGTAATGATTGATGAAACAGACGCATTAGATTTAGGCAATATCATGGCGTCAGCATTAACAGTAACAGCCGGAGGCGCAGTATCAGACTCAGGTACACTAACCGTTACAGGCACAACAGATATTGATACCTCAGCAGGTAATGCAGATATCACCTTAAATACCAATACCCACAGCCTAGCAACTTTAGTGGTAGATGCAGGTACTGGCGCGGTTGATATAGACGAAACAGACGCATTAACTCTACAAGTAGATGGCGCGGGTGATGTGACAGTTGATTCAGTTGGCGCATTAACCCTAAATGCAGGTTCAATGGCGAACCTGACAGTGACTGATGCTACATCTATTACAGATGCTGGCGCGTTAACCGTCACAGGAACAACCGATTTAGACACCTCAACCGCCAATGGTGCAATTGTATTAAACAACAATACACATAGTTTAAATACCTTTACAGCAGATGCAGGGACAGGTGCAATTGATATAGATGAAACAGACGCACTTGATTTAGGTGATGTCACCACATCAGCATTAACCATAACAGCAGGCGGCGCAGTATCAGACTCAGGAACATTAACTGTATCTGGCACAACGGATATAGACACCTCATCAGGCAATGGCGCGGTGACCTTAAACACCAATACGCATAGTTTAAATACCTTAGTGGTTGATGCAGGTACAGGTAATCTTGATATCAACGAAACAGACGCATTAACGCTACAAGTAGATGGTGCGGGTGATGTAACAGTTGATTCAGTAGGTGCATTAACCTTAAACGCAGGCTCAATGAGCAACTTAACTGTGACAGATGCTAATTCAGTCACAGATGCTGGTGTATTAAGTATCACAAGTACAGCAGACATAAACACCTCAACAGCCAATGGTAATGTTGATTTAAATAACAATACACATTCAATCGGCACCTTAATCGTTGATGCTGGCACAGGTACATTAGATGTAGCAGAAACAGACGCATTAACTTTACAAGTAGATAATGCAGGTGCTGTGACAGTTGATACAGTCGGTGCATTAACCTTAAATGCAGGTTCAATGTCGAGCTTAACCGTAACAGCTGCAACCTCAGTAACAGACGCTGGCGCACTAACAGTAACAGGTGCAACTGACTTAGATACCTCTGCAGCCAACGGTAATATAGATTTAAACAACAATACCCATAGTTTAGCTAGCTTAACCGTCGCTGCAGGCTCGGGGAATCTTGATATAGCTGAAACAGATGCATTAACTTTACAAGTGGATAGTGCGGGTGATGTGACACTTGATTCGGTTGGCGACTTAACCTTAAATACAGGTTCAATGAGCAGCTTAACTGTATCAGCAGCTAACTCAATCACAGATGCTGGCGTATTAACAGTAACTGGTGCAACCGACTTAGATACTTCAAGTGCTGACGGTAATGTTGACCTCAATAACAATACCCATAACTTAGCTAGCCTAACAGTTGCTGCTGGCTCGGGGAATCTGGATATAGACGAAACCGATGGGTTAACTCTACAAGTTGATAGCGCAGGAGATGTGACAGTTGATTCAGTTGGCGCATTAACCTTAAATGCAGGTTCAATGAGTAACTTAACTGTCAGTGCCGCAACATCAGTAACAGATGCAGGTTCACTAACAGTAACAGGCACAACAGATATTGATACTTCAGCTGCTGGGGGTAATGTTGATTTAAGCAATAATGTTCAAAGCTTAAATATCTTCACAGTTGCCGCAGGTGCAGGCACAGTATTAGTTGATGAAACAGATGCTTTAGACCTAGGCAACATCACAGCGTCAGCGTTAACAGTAACAGCCGGTGGTGCGGTATCAGATTCAGGTACTTTATCCATCACAGGCATAACAGACATTGATACCTCTGCAAATAATGCAGATATCACGTTAAATACCAATACCCACAGCCTAGCAACTTTAGTTGTAGACGCAGGCAATGGTGCGGTTGATATAGATGAAACGGATGCATTAACTCTACAAGTAGATGGTGCAGGTGATGTGACGGTTGATTCAGTTGGTGATTTGACCTTAAATGCAGGTTCAATGACTAACTTAACTGTGACGGATGCGGATTCTGTAACAGATGCAGGTGTGTTAAGTATCACCAGCACAGCAGATATTGATACCTCAACAGCTAATGGAAATATTGAACTAAGTAACAATACCCATAACATAGCTAGCCTAATTGTTAATGCTGGCAACGGTACACTTGATGTTGCAGAAACTGATGCATTAACAATGCAAGTGGACAGTGCAGGTGCAGTGACTGTTGATACAGTTGGCGATTTAACCTTAAATGCTGGTTCAATGAGCAGCTTAACAGTGACAGTCGCTAACTCAATTACTGATGCTGGCGCATTAACTGTAACTGGTGCGAGCAACTTAAACACCTCTGCGGCTAACGGCAATATAGATTTAAGCAACAATACTCACAGCTTAGATAGTTTAACTGTTGCAGCAGGCACAGGTAATCTAGATATCAATGAAGCAGACGCATTAACCTTACAAGTTGATAGCGCAGCTGATGTAACAATTGATTCAGTTGGTGATTTGACCCTAAATGCAGGTTCAATGAGCAACCTGACTGTGACCGATGCTGATTCTGTAACGGACGCAGGTGCCTTAACAGTTACAACAGCTGTGGATATAGACACCTCAGCAAATAACGGTGCTATAGATTTAGGCAATAATACCCATAGTTTAGCAAGCTTTGCCGCAAACGCGGGCACAGGCGCAGTTACTCTTACTGAAACTGATGCCATCAGTTTAGCGGCAATTACTGCCAGTACACTTGATGTTACAGCTGGCGGCGCAATTACCAGCACAGACGCGTTAACTCTGTCGGGCAACTTAACTGTTGATACATCAGCAGGCAATGCAGATGTAACATTAGATGATAGTGCAAATAGCTTAGCGGGTTCAGTAGCTGTTAACGCTGGCACAGGTACTGTCACAATTGAAGATACAACCGCACTTGATTTAGGCGCGATCACAGCTGGTAGCTTAGATGTGACCAGTGGTGGTGACCTAACAGATTCTGGCAATGTGGTTGTCGGCACTTTAGCCTTTGATGCTGCCGGTTCAGTTACTTTAGACTCTGTTGACTTAGATGTGTTGGCTGACTCAGCTGCACAAGGTAATGTTGCAATTACCACAAATGCGAACAGCAACGACACTTTAACTATAAATGACATTATCATCACAGACAGCTCTGCAACTGACGATGAAACTAGTTACACAGTCAGCATTAGCGAAACCCAAGGTAGCGCAGAATCAGAGCTGCTATTAACTGGTGATATCAAAGGAACAGATGGAAGCTCGGATTTATATCTAGGTAAAATTACCATAAATGCTGGTACCAGCAACGAACGCCAGTTAGATTCAGATGGTAACGCTCTGCTTAAAGCTAAAGCTTTTGCTTTAAGTGCTCATGGTAACATGGGACGAGATAATGCAATCGCGGTAGATTGGAAAGCGTCGACTGCTTCATCAGTTAATCGCCTGTCTATCAGTTTAGGTGATTTAGATGCGGTAGATATTGATAATAATGGCGACCATTCAAACAACAATAGTGACTTTGATGATGTTGAATTAGCAATTGATATCACAGGTTTTGATCTTGAAGACGAAAACAATCTATTAGGTGGTAGCCGCGAAATTGATATTAGTTTCACCACAGAAAATGCCACAGATACAACATCTAACCCAGATTTAGTTGATGCGGCAAATGATCAATTAGCTGGTAACTTCCAAGAATTAAACTACTTTAACCGCAATACCTTTAACTCTGTCAATAATCGTATTGACCAGTTAGAAGCATTACTCGGTGAAGGTTTTGATTCTAGCAGTAATCAAACAGTTGCCGCTTATATCTCATACCTAGTAAATGGTAGTGATGGCATCAACGGATTTGTTGATATTAATGGTGACTTAATTTCTGGTGGTATCAGTGCTTCAGCCTTCTTTAATGGCACAGATGGCTCGTACACTACTATCACCAAGTTAGGCAATCAAATTGCTTCCATCGCGACTTTCTATGAAGACGTATCTGATGATTCGGATACCAGCAATGATGTAGTTGCTAGCTCAGCTGACGGCTCTGACATAGATTATGCAGTGCTTAAATCATCAGTCCGAGCAGGTGATTTAAACAACGACTCAACTTCAGACACGCTAGCAAATGAAATCGCTGCGATTCAGTCAGACGTTGACCAAAACGAGTCTGACGCTGATTCGGCAATTGCCGCAGTACAAGCAGATGTTGATCAAAACGAGTCTGATGCAGACAGCGCAATTGCCGCAGTGCAAGCAGATGTAGACCAAAACGAGTCTGATGCAGATACAGCGATTGCAGCAGTACAAGCAGACGTTGACCAAAACGAGTCAGATGCAGATACAGCAATTGCTGCAGTACAAGCAGATGTAGACCAAAACGAAGCAGATGCCGACACTGCAATTGCCGCAGTGCAAGCAGACGTTGACCAAAACGAGTCTGATGCAGATACAGCAATTGCTGCATTGCAAGCAGACGTAGACCAAAACGAGTCTGATGCTGATACAGCAATTGCCGCAGTTCAAGCAGACGTTGACCAAAACGAAGCTGATGCAGATACAGCAATTGCTGCAGTTCAAGCAGACGTTGACCAAAACGAAGCTGATGCAGATACAGCAATTGCAGCGTTACAAGCAGATGTTGATCAAAACGAAGCTGACGCAGATACTGCGATTGCCGCAGTGCAAGCCGATGTAGATCAAAACGAGTCTGATGCAGACAGCGCAATTGCTGCAGTACAAGCAGATGTTGACCAAAATGAAGCTGATGCAGATACAGCAATTGCCGCAGTACAAGCCGATGTTGACCAAAACGAAGCTGATGCCGATACAGCGATTGCCGCAGTACAAGCAGATGTTGACCAAAACGAAGCTGATGCCGATACAGCGATTGCTGCAGTACAAGCAGATGTTGACCAAAACGAAGCTGATGCAGATACAGCGATTGCTGCAGTACAAGCAGATGTTGATCAAAACGAGTCTGATGCAGATACAGCAATTGCCGCAGTGCAAGCAGATGTTGACCAAAACGAAGCTGACGCAGATACAGCAATTGCTGCCAATGCAGCTGCGATTGCTGCGGCAGATGCAACTGGTGCAGATAACAGCATGAAACTAGCTGCATTAGCTAGCTTCACTGTCGAAGATGATGTTATCACTGCGACTAGCATTAACAATGATGTGAGCTTAGCGTCAGGCGGTAGTGCAGGTAGTTTATCTGCAAGTGTTACTGACATTGCAAGCAGTGCGGCGAGCAATGCAACAAATATTGCAGCCAACAGCACGGCAATCGCTAACAACGCTACTGCAGCAGCTAATGCTCAATCTACAGCGAATCTTGCAAATGCCAAAGCTGATGCAATAGCTGATTTCCGAGTTGGCCAAGGCGATACTACCACCGCAGCGACTACAGTTGCAGAAGTTCAATCTAGTAGTGTAGTGTTAAAAGCTGTTGATGCTGGTAGCGCGACAGTTGGTGACGAAACATTGGATGAATTAGGCCAAGATGTGAAAGATATACAAGACGATACTTCTACAGGTAACGGCTTCTTAGATTTCTTCCGCAAATTATTTGGTAACTCAGACTCTGAATAAAGGGTCACTCGTCGCATCTTTGAGGGGCATGCAGCTTGCCCCTCAACACTCATAATAAAAACAGAGGAAGGCATAATGGAACTTGGCATTTATCAAAAAATCGAAATTTTAAATAAAGATCAGCACTTCAACTTAAAAGTAAATCCGCTTGAGGGATATCAGTTCAGTCAAAATCTACGCGAATGTGTCGTGACAGCAGAAGAGTTTTTCGAATGCGCAAAATCTTTGCCTATTTTGTTTACAAAGAACGAGCAACAAAGGTTTGTCGCTTTTGCTCTGCTCGGGATAAAACCACAACAAAATGTCTTGTTAGATGAAAACGGTCAGTGGCGTGCAGGAGAATATGTACCTGCGTTTATTCGCCGTTATCCATTTGTCTTTGTCCAAGAGCAGCAGCAACTTATGCTCGCATTAGATGCAAGCTCACCGAGTTTAAGTCAACAACAAGGGCAAGCTTTATTTACCGATGACGGTAAAGCAACCGATTTTACCCTTAATGTTATGAATTTTATGAAGCAATATGAATCAGCTTGTCGTAAAACTGAAAAAATTATTGCTCAACTGGATGAATTAGATTTGTTGGAAGATGCACAAGCGCAAATGAATTCAGGTGGGAAAAAATATCAGATTCAGGGCTTTAAACGTATCAACGAAGATAAACTCAATCAATTAACCGACGAGCAAAAGTTACAGTTAGTTAACTCGGGCGCATATAAATTGATTATTGCTCACTTAATGAGTTTAGGTAATTTTAAAAAGCTATCTGTATTAGCAAATTGAGATGGAGTAAAACTATGCAACAAAGCTCAAAGCTTTTTCAGCCAATAAAATATGGCGCGTTTGCACTAGCTAGCCTGATACTTGCTGCTTGCTCTAGCTCTGAATCAGCCAAAGATCAGGTGAAAAATCAATACACATATCTTGCCGAAGATGCCGTTATTATTGGTTTATCTGTGGTTGATGGTATAGGCAATACAGCTACTGAAATTTCGCCGGGAGAATATCAGTTTGCTGAAGGTGTAACGCCAGTTGCCCCAGTAGAATTTACTAGTCGCAATACTGACACTGACGCTTTTTTAACTTTTCAAGATATTGATGAAAGTGGCGATTTATCTGAAGCGGACATTTCCTACAACGCTGGTTTTGAATTGCAATTTGTCCCAGAAGCAGACCCTGCAACAGGCCAAGTTTCTTTGTTTGCTAATCCGATAGTTGCGCTGATTCCTGCAACTGGCATTCCGGCTGATGGAATCGGCGGTTTGCCACAAGCAGTGGTACAAGAAGCTTTAACTCGAGGGGTAAAAGCTGCCTCTACAACTAGCATTGAGTTAAACGGCGAAACCACCACAATTAAAGATGTTATTGCCAAAACTTCAGCTAAGTTGACCGCGGTGCAAGAAGTTATTGTTGCCAAAGAAGGTTTAAAAGTGTCGGCAGGCAACAAAAACTCACTAAATTTATTAAAACAAGCTATTGGCTCAAATACTGGTAGTTTAGTGACAGATACTGGCCTCAGTGACTTTTTAGCTGCAGCAGTAGATTCGTTAACACTGGATAACGACAGCAAAGATTTGGTCAAAGAAGCGGCTAAACAAATCGCTGCGACTATTGCCGCGTCTAAACTTGGCAGCAGTACGCAAAAAGTCGTGTACGAATCTGTGATTAAAGTGGTTCAAAGCAGTGTCAGAACTACAACCACCACACAACAAGTGACCACATTAATTACTGCTACAACAGTAAAATCGAGTGCTGAAGGTATTAATACATCAATAAAGTTAGCTGAACAAGTGCAGCAATCAGGTGGTAAAACTGCATTTATCAATTCACTCTTATTAGTGCCAGTACCAGGCAATGAAGGTGAATTGATAACCAACTCAGTTGCCGGTTTTGAAATGACTTTTAATGCGACAACTAACCAAATTACCTTGGCGGCTACAGGTGCATCTTTTGATGGATTAGTGTTAGCTTACAACGCAGATTCTGCTGTTTATGCTGGTGTATCCGGTAATCAGGCGGTATTTGTCAGTTTAAGTGCTAATGCAGAATTTTTATCTGGGTTTGACCTTGGCAATGTGCGTTTATTAGCAAGTTGTACTTTTGATTTTGACTTAGGCTTATGCGGCACAGACAACCAAGATATGGGCATTTATCCGCTCGCTACCAAAGCTGAGTTTTGTGCGGCTATGGACAGTGCTTCACCGAGCGAATCGTTTTTGCAAAACTTAAATGCGAATTATGGAGAAAACTGTCCCGCGCCATAAAACAGCATCTATCCAAGACTAAATAGCTAATGGCACAAGGTGGTAATGACTTTGTGCCTTCTTTTCAAAATATTACCTTAAATAATCTACAAAATTGTTCAGCTCACGATTGAGCAATTGTTGAATAAATGTTTTACTTTCGTTTGCGCTAACCATAAAACAATAATCAGGGAGTCATATGTATTTACGCCAATCTGCGTTTAAATTGACTGCAGTTGTATCAGCAATTTTTTTTAGCTTTGTATCTTTATCTGCTTATGCCAATACCATTCAAAAATTACAACAAGACCAGCAAGAAAACTCTCAACAAAATCAAGACAACTTAGATAAACCAACGGATATTCAAGAACTTCAAATAGACCAAAATATCCAGCGTGAAGGCCAATCGCAATTAGCACAAACGGTTAAATTTCAGCTCAACAGCATAAGCGTAAAGGGCAATACTTTACTAAAAAACGAACAAATTATTCCTATCGCTAAACCTTATGTCGGAAAAATGGTTACCTCGGCTGATTTGCAAAATATTGCCCAGCAAATCACCCAGATTTTTCACCAAATGGGTTACACAACTTCACGCTGTGTTGTGCCTGCACAGCAAATAAATAATGGTGTGGTGGTTTTACAAATTGAAGAAAACCGCCTAAATCAAATTCAAATTATTGGTGAAAATAGTTTTGAATATGACAAAAAACTCTTCTTACGCCATTTAAACGATTTAACCGGTAAGGTGATCCATGCACCAACGCTTAAACAGCGTTTATCACGCTTAACTTTTTTACCCTCTGCGCGTATTACCCCGGAACTAAAAAGTGTTGGTTTTGGTAAAACGGATTTAGTGCTTAAAATTGATGATATTCAAGCAACCAAAGCTATTTCACTTTATAACAATGCTTCACGTTTAACTGGTGATAAACGTTTAGGTTTAAGTGGCTTGTTTGTTAATCCAACTGGCAATGGCGATTATTTACAGTTGGGGGCAACAATAGATCCGAGTGAAACTGCAAATTTCTCATCGTTAACCGCTAAATATGTCATGCCGTATGGTGACGAGGGTGGGCGACTCAGTGCACAATTGGCCGATATCCGTTATCGAGTGTCGGATGATATAGTTGATTCATCTGTTTTTGAAATTGGTGGTCAAAGTCGATTGTTCAAGCTATCGATTGAGAACCCATTAGAGTTATGGCAAAACAGCCAATATGTATTGGGTATTGAACATAAAACTACGTCTAATGAGCAAATTCAGCATGTGAACTTTAGTGAATTTGTTCCTGTGGTTAATCTAGATGAATGTCCAACTGGACAAATTGTCACGCAAGATTCAGTTAATTTCTGTCAGTTTGACGATGCTGATTTGCTTGCCGGTTTTAAATGGTTAGACACAGAAGAAACTATAGTTATGTTATCTGCCAGTTTATCCAGCTCGTTTAGATACAAACTCTTTGACACTGTAGCTTTTACTAACGTTAACATCAAAGTAAATAAAGCGCTAGAAGGTGCATTTGGTGGACTAACTCAAGCACAAATCGAAGATAAATTTAAAAACAAAAATGCACAAACGAATGGTGGCGAAATTCGCACCTTAACTGGCCCGGTTGGTAACGATAGTTTAATGCAGGCTGATTTTTGGAAAGCTTATTTAGACCTAACTCATTACAGCCGAATTAACGACAAGCAAAATTTATTGATTGGCGGCCATTTTGAATTCACCCCAGAGAAGGCTATTCCAGGTTCATACAAATATGGTGGTGCAGATTCAGGTGTCTGGGGCGGGGATATGGATATCGCTTGGCAATATGTGTGGACAGATAAACTGCAAACAAAGCTAGGTTGGCACAGTGAATTTGCCATGAACTTTGTTTCGGACAAGGATTATCCTGATACAGATGGTGATGGCAAAGTTAAACACTTAACTTGTGGAATTAAAGAAGTAGAGGTTAACGCTTATTTTAGCTGCTGGGTTCACTACCCATATGTGCAGTTAAGTTACGACTATAATCAGCATAGTTTTTCTGCAACCGCACGCACTAAACCAAAAGATTTTGAATCGCGCGATAAATCTCTGTCGTTGGGTTATGTCTACCGTTTCTAATTCACAGGACAAAATTTTTGTTATTGGTTTACCACGCACAGCAACAACTAGCCTGTGCGTGGCAATGTTAGAGCTAGGTTTTAAAACCGCACATACAGCTTTTACTGATGATGCATTTGCTCAGGCTCAAGTAATAGCTGATGCGCCGGTATTTACCGATTTTGCCAAATTAGCCAGTATTTATCCTGACGCGAAATTTATCTACTTACAGCGAGAGCTCGACAATTGGTTGCCGTCTATTCAGCAACTATTATTGCGCATGTACAAAAATATCGTGCGCCCAGATGGAGGATTTAATCCGCATTTAAAGCGTGTATATCAAGATATATTTCAACCATTTACGCTCGAAAATATTAATGATTTAGACTTTTTGCGTGAGTGTTATGTGAACCATCAACAACAAGTACAATCCTGTTTTGCGCACGAGCCGCAGCGGTTATTGAGCTTAAATATTGCCAATTCAGGTAGTTACCAACAGCTCATTGCTTTTTTGCATCAGCAGCATTTGTTAAAATCAGATCCCCCTATCGCGCAAGCGAGTTTTCAGCCAATCAATATGGCAGGCAAGGTGACAGCCTGGCAACAAATTCGCCATGCCAACAAAGTTGAGTCGACAAGGTTGGGTAAGGTCGATAAACTTGCCTTCTTAACTGATAACTAAGGCTTAGAGATAGTTATGGCTGTTCGAAAAATTTGTTATATCTTCAACAAAAAACCGAAACAAATTAGTTTCGCCTACGACAAATTTAAAGATATGCATGAAGCAGTTGCTGCGGCAGAAAATATTGATTTAACTGCTTTTTTACGCATGGAACAGCAAGTTGCTGCCACCAGTAAAACCTCTGCAGCAGTTAAAAATTACCGCGAAGAATATTTTAAAAAATTAGGTTTTGAGCAAATACAAATGCTCAAAATAGAAGACGAATAATATGTTTGAATTGAAATACGATACGCCTTTTGAGTGGACTGAAGCTGTTTTAGCTGACTTTGATACCTTTTTACAAGATCACGCTGCGGCTGAGAAAAAAGCCTCTGGTATGGCTGTTTCTATGTTATCGCATTACCCTGACCGCGAAAAATTGGTGCGCGCTATGGCTGATCTAGCCATTGAGGAAATGATCCACTTTAAAGAAGTGATTAAAATTTTATACGGTCGTGGTGCTACTTTAGGTAATGATCAAAAAGACCCTTATATCCACGAAATTCGTGCTTTGTTTCGCAAAGGCACTGATGAGTTTTTTATTGATCGTTTGTTGGTAGGCGCTGTGATTGAAGCCCGTGGTTACGAACGTTTTTCGTTAGTTGCCCAAGCTTTACCGGATGGTTCACCAGAGCAAGATTTTTATCAACAAATTGCTGATTCTGAAAAAACGCACAAAAACTTGTTTGTTGAATTGGCTTATGAATATTTTGATAAAGAAACCGTTGATACTCGCTTAGAAGAAATTTTAATTGCTGAAGCTGAGATTTGCGCTCGTCAGCCTTTTAGGGCGGCATTGCATTAGCTTTTAACTTTTGCGAGCGGCCATGGACTGGCGAAAAGCGTTTTTAGAAAATTATGCTTCCAATGGGCTGTGTAGCAGAGACTTCCCGTTTAATTACTTCTGTTGCGCTGCTTGGTGGGGGCAAGGAAATCACCAGGTAAATGGAGTATTGTTCGCAAAATCGCTTCAAGGTCGTCCGTGACTCGCTCGCACAAAACTTCCATGTTTTGTGAAGTTTTGCTCACAACACATCCATTCACTAGCCTCTACATTTTTATGGCTGTTTGAATGTTGAGGAACTAGGCTAAACACTTAGCCGCGCCACAATAGGTAAAAAGAGCTAGAGCAATAACTTAGAGCAAAATTTCTTTTTCATGGATGAAAAAGCGAAGCGTACAAGGATGTATTCACAGCGGTTTTGCGAAAGTTATGCTCTCGCTCTTTTGGATATATTGCATCTTACTAGCAGCGTTTTTAGAAAATTATGCTTCCAATGGGCTGATTGCACGGACTTACAGCACTAGCTATAACAAATGAGATATTTCGCACCCCGATTGCCTCGGTGTTGGATTGTATTTGCACTTATAAAAAATAGTTTTATTAATACCATCAATATCTTATACTTTTGTAGGTTAGCTACAAGAGTATTGGAATATGGAATTAGAACTAGTAATAGGGGTAACTGGACATCGCAATTTGCCGAAAAATTCGCAAGTTGAGTTACAACAGAAAGTTACAAAATATCTAACGGCAATAACCGAGCAGTACCCTTTTTTGCAACTACGCATAGTAACAGGTATGGCCGTTGGCGCTGATTGGTTAGTTAGCCAAGTGGCGCTAGAAATGCAGCAGCAAGGTTATAATATTCGAACCACTGCTGTATTGCCTATGCCGCTGGCTATGTATAAACAAGACTTTTCACCACGCGAGCAAGCGCTGTTAGATACTTTATTAACACAAATAAAAGACCAACAAGGGCGTGTTATTCATCTAAACCCGCAAGTTGAGCGTGATCTGTGTTACCAAAACCTCTCAAGCTATTTAACCAATAAAAGCGATATACTGCTGTCGCTGTGGGATTTACAAAATAGTGATGCGCCAGGTGGCACAGCCTTTACAACAAAAATGGCTTTTTCGCCGCAGTATCGAATGCATCACCTAACGCATAAAACAGTGCAATGGACGCAAGATACTAGTGTGCCAACTTATGTGATCCCGGTTGAAGGGCAAGCTGAAGGCTACTTAACCAGTATTAAACCTATTAGTTTACAACCAGCTATCCCAAAAACGCTGGTAGATTTAATCGCGCAATTGAGCAAATTAGCAAAGGCGTTAGCGACCAGTGAACAAAACAGTTTATTGCCTTTGAATAAACTGTCTGCCAAAGAAAGTGCAAGCGCGGATCAAGATAGAATATCTGAGCACTTTGCTCATTTTGACCGTTTGGCAAATTTTACTCAGCAACAAGTTAAACATGCTCACTACACAGTAGCTGGGTTAACCGTGCTCATTTCCTTGTTATTTCTGGTTTTTGCCAAAATATTGCCATCGCTTATTGTGTTATCTGCTTATGTCATCACTTTTGTACTTGGGTTTATTTGGTATAAGTGGCGCAATCCAAACAAAATTAAAGCCAATTACACTTTGTATCGGGCAATTGCTGAAGCCTTACGTATTGAATTTTTTTGGCAACAAAGAGCGCTTATCGGTGACAATGCTAGTCAGTCGGTTGCTAATTCCATCCCAGCAAATTTTTCAGCCAAACAACAAGTTGTGAAAAAAGTGCTCAAGCAAGCGAGTTTAGCCGGTAGTAGTGCAGGCTGTGAATCTATTAATTTAACTGATTTAAAGTCTATCTGGTTGCATGAACAATTGGCCTATTACCAAGCTGCGCACGCTAAACTGACAAAGCAGCACAAATGCAGCGAATGGTTGGTCAAATTGTCGATATTTATTCCTGTTGGACTGTTATGTTTGTTATTTATTCCTGTGTGTTATCAATTTTTAACCACTCAAGAATGGGCTGGGGTTGAGGTAAAAAATTGGCTGGTATTTACCAGTGCCTTGTTGCCGCTATCCGCCGCAGCGGTGGAAATGATGGCAAATAATAACTCAGTTAAAGAGTTATTAACCCAGTACCAGTCGAGCGCGAAACTCACCCAGCAAGCGGTAGATATACTCGCAGGTTGTGAGAACGACTGTCATGCAAATAAAGTTTTGTTAGAAATTGGCCATGCGCTGTCGCTGGAACACTTTATTTGGGCGCAGACAACTCAGCAAAAAGAGCTATCTGCAGCCCATGGTGGTTAACAAAGGACTGACGCATGTTTGATGCATTTATTAGCCACGCTAGTCGAGACTATGACCTAGTCGCCGAGCTTGTTGAGTTTTTAGAAGAGCAGCAACTAGTGTGTTGGTTAGCACCGCGCAATATTCCAGCTTCGGCGCATTATGGCGCTGAAATTGTTAAAGGTATTGAACAAAGCCAGGTACTGGTACTGGTATTAACTGAGCATTCGAATCACTCTAGTGCTGTGGCAAAAGAGGTTGAACGAGCCTTTAGTAAAGGTAAAAAGATTATTCCGCTGCGTTTGCAAGATATAGCACCGAGTGCAGATTTAGAATTTTATATTTCAAGCTGCCAGTGGATTGATAGTCTTGAATATGCCACCCAGCAAAAAAGCTGGTATCAGTTGGCTGAACAAATTAAAAGCCTACCAAATGCAGCTACTAGCAAACCAGCTAACTCAGCCTTACCTAACCGCAAAAGTAAAAAATCACCTTCGCACTGGTCGACAGCAATAATTGCAGCGGCAGTATCTGTGTTTGTATTGGTCATGCTGTTGCTATTTGCTGGTTGGAAAGTTGAACCGGTAGATGAACATTTGGTTGAAGTAAAAACAGCACAAAATACCAGTGTTGAACCACAAGCTGCGGTAGATGATCCACATTTGTGGTTAAGCCAAGGGCAGAAAAAACTGCGCCAATTAATTATGGATGCAGACTTAGAAGGCTTAAATACGTTTTTGGCAAATAAAGATAACCTAGCGCTGTTAACCGACAGAGAAGCTGAATTGGGTTTGCCTTTGTTGTTGGATATGATCAAATTGAAAACGACAAATTTGGATAAAGTGTTACAAGCTTTAATCGACAAGGGACATTTTGATCCAAACCAGCTCTTTACTAGCTACTCAAATATGCCGATGGAAGAGGTTTATTATTTTTGGCCAGTACAGCAAACTTATTTGCTTAACCTGGCTTCTGTTTACGAACGGCTTGGTACTTTTTCTGTTTGGCAACAGCATGTTGAGCAACAATTTGGCTATAAGCTGCCAGAGCAGTGGCAAGCTCAATATCAAAAATCGCAATATCCAAGTGATATTGAGAACTTATACAACTCAAGCTCAGGCAAAGTGACTTTTACCGCTCAATTGTTCAGCCATTTGGTTGGTAATCAGTCTGTATTGGCTGTGTTGAATAAACAGCCGAATATAACCGCGAGCACTATGTTGTTGTCAAATGGGGTAGAAATTCCACTGAGCTCAGACAATTGGCAATGGATCACTCAAGTTCAAATGCCAGATAAAAACTGGTATTTAATCGAGCAGCAGGAAAAGGCTGTTCAATAAATTGATTCGAAGAATTAGTATTGTATTTAGTTGATATTTCTACGAGGAATATGTAGTCATGTGCACAGTTTTGCAAAATGTTGTTAGCCTTCACCTGGTTGTTTAACGACTCTTAAAATTTGTATGTGCTTGGGCAATAATCTAGAGCAAAATTTCTTTTTCATGGGCGAAGCTAGACCGAAGCACCGCTTCGCAGCTTGCTGAGGTGGAGCTACGGAAGGCGACAGGGCCTGCCCTTCATGGATGAATAGTCTACTCAAAATTAGATTGTGCCCACAAGCCCACTAATCCTCCAGCTCATCTTCCTCTTCAAACTCAATGCCCATTTCTGTCATTATCTGCCTAGCTTCGGCTGGAATACGATGCACTGCATCTTTGGCTAAGTCTTCATCGGTTGGCAGGGGTTGGCCGGTAAATGCGTGTAAAAACGCTTCACACAATAACTCACTATTGGTTGCATGTTTAAGGTTATTTATTTGTCTGCGGGTACGCTCGTCGGTTAAAACTTTCAAAACATTGGTAGGAATAGATACAGTGATCTTTTTAACTTTTTCACTCTTTTTGCCGTGCTCGACATAAGGGTGAATATAGTTTCCATCCCAAATTGTTGGGCCGTTACGTTTTGTCATTGTTATTCGTACCTAAATTTTAAATTATGCCCAAACAAAATGGTCATTGGGTAAGTTGGTTATAAAGTATATAATGTAAAAATTTCCGCAATACAGGTCAAATAAGATAAATCACTTGACCCATATAATGCATAACGATACATTTTAGCCGTATAGACGTCTAAAATAAACCCAAAGTAGCAGAATTTATGAGCAAAAAAAATTTAGCAACCATCGCAGTACGTGGTGGTATTGAATCGGATGGCCAATATAACGCCGTTGTTCCACCAATTTATTTATCAAGCACCTATGCGTTTGAAGGTTTTAACCAAAAAGGCCCTTACGATTATAGCCGTTGTGGCAACCCATCGCGCGACATTTTAGCTAATACACTAGCCGAATTAGAGCACGGTGCACATGGTGTAGTTACTGCAACTGGTACAGCAGCTATTCACTTAGTTTGCCAATTATTGCGTCCAGACGATTTATTAGTTGTACCACACGACTGTTACGGTGGCAGCTATCGATTATTTGTTAACTTGGCGCAACGTGGTGCGTTTAAACTGCAAGTTATCAATCAAACTAATCAACAAGAGTTAGATGCGGCTTTCGCGGCTAAACCAAAAGTTATTTGGGTAGAAACACCAAGTAACCCATTATTGCGCATCAGCGACTTAAGCGATATTTGTGCACGCGCTAAACAAACTGAAACTCTAGTAGCAGTAGACAATACTTTCTTATCACCTGTATTCCAACAACCACTTACTTTAGGTGCGGATATTGTTGTACATTCAACCACTAAATACATCAACGGTCATAGCGACGTTGTTGGTGGTGTTGTGGTTACTAAAACCAAAGAGTTAGGTGAAGAGCTAGCTTGGTGGGCAAACTGTATCGGTATTACTGGTTCAGCATTTGACAGTTATATGACTTTACGTGGTGTACGCACTTTAGTTCCGCGTATGAAGCAACACCAAGAAAACTCATTGGCTTTAGTTGATGTATTAAAAGATCACCCAGCGGTAGATAAGGTATATCACCCAAGTTTACCAAGCCACCCTGGTCATGAAATTGCCAAAAAACAACAACATGGTTTTGGTGCTATGTTGTCGTTTGAATTAAAAGGCACAACTGACGAAGTCACGCGTTTTATCGACAAGTTAGAACATTTCAGCCTAGCTGAGTCGTTAGGTGGTACTGAAAGTTTAGTTTGTCACCCGTCTACCATGACACACGCCGCTATGGATGAAGCCGCGCAATTAAAAGCTGGTATTACTCAAACATTAGTGCGTTTTTCTGTTGGTATTGAAGACAGCAGCGAACTAGTTGCCGATGTAAAACAAGCGTTAGATGCGCTGTAGCTTGTTCGTTGAATTAGAGACCTCAAGGTTTTGTTTATCAGAGGTCTCTAATCACACCTAAATGAAAAGTCAGATTAATTTCCTCTAACTTGAATTTTTTCAACGTTGCTAAAATATGATGTAGCAGGTTTATCTGTCAGCGCAAATTCAATAGCAACGTAATTGTTACGGATTTTTTTTACTGGTCGGGTATAGACCCACTTTTGAACGCCTAATATTGCACTGGCATCAAAAAGTCCATCGTGGTCAGACGCTGCCACTTGAATATCAGATACATTGCCATCTATTTCAATGCTGAAGCTTACTAATACAGTCCCTTCGATACCATTTTTTACAGCGTACTGTGGATAAGTTGGCAAAGCTCTTTTAATCACAGATACCGCCACATGTTCAGGGGAAACCGAATTGGCCCCTGCACTTTGAAAAGCGATTGAGCTAAATATTAGTAAAATTGCACTAGGCGCAAGCCGCCAAATACGATTGAAACTATCTTTATAATTATTTAAGCGTATCTTCATGTTTTCTAATCCTTAATAATGATGAATAAGAAATGGTCTTTGTTAGTGTCAATAAGGGTTACTATTTAATCTTTTGTTTCAACTTTTTAGTTCCGACAGTACAAAGAATTACATTTGTAATCTCATTATAGATTACAAATGTAATCTATAATGTCAAATATTTAATTAAAGCTTGTCATTGTTGGGGATATATGTGATTTTGATGTCAATGATTACGTATGTAATTTTATGGGGAGCCGATGGAAGTAAGTAGAGCTGAGTATGAAATATTAAACGCTATATGGTTAAACTACCCTTGTAGCGCAAAAGATGTTGTTGATAGGCTCAACGAGCAAGATTCTTGGCATGAAAAAACAGTCAAAACTCTACTCGGGCGATTGGTTAAAAAAAGAGCGATTAAGTTTGAAAAATCCAGCCGTTATTATTTGTATTCCCCTTTGATTGCCAAAGAAGAATACATAATCAAAGAGAGTGATAACTTTTTAAAAAGACTATTCGATGGCAAGCTATCGCCATTGGTTGCCAGCTTTGCTAAGTCTGAAAAACTCACCCAAAGTGATATTAACGAGTTAAAGAAAATAATTTCTGATTGGGAGCAAAAGAATGATTAGCTGGCTCATAGAGCAAAGTGTAGTAATGATCCCTTTGTTACTGTTTTTTGTTTTATTTCAGCGACTCGGTTTTAAAAAACTCGGAGCTAGTAAGGTTTATTCTTGCTGGTTAGTGTTCCCATTAACTCTGCTTATAAGTTGTATTGACATTAGTTGGCTTGGTACTTCTACACCCAGCCAATGTTACTTGACTACCAGCAAGCGCTGGCTGTTTACAATCAAGCTGTTCAACAAAACGATTCACTTATACTCCTAGTTTGGTTGATAGGCTTAGGTTGTGTGTTGGGAAGTTATTTAGTTCGACATTGTTTGTTTTTTATGCAGTTAAAGCTGGATCTTTGCCCTTATCTAAAGAAATATCTGCCGGAGAATGTTGGTGCCTATAGTGCAAATCTGATATCTACTCCATTTAGTTCCGGGTATTTCTCTCCTTTTATTGCGGTGCCTAAATCTTTCAAAACACATTACACTTATGAGCAGCAGCAGATGATTATTGCGCATGAACTGGAGCACATTAAACGCGGTGATTTGTATTGGAATTTGCTAGTCATGCTATTCCAATCGGTATTTTGGTTTAACCCTTTTGTTTGGTATGCACTCAAACATTTTTATTTGTGTCAGGAGGTATCCTGTGATGAGCGAGTTTTATCTGATAAAACTAAGCATCAGAAGCTGGAGTATTCAAAAGCGCTGTTAGTTTCACCAACAAACGACGGTTATAATTCTCCAATGAGTGCAGCATTTTCTGAACAGGGGTTTTATAGCTGTCGCCTTATGCAAATACTAACTCCGTCTGTGCTCAACAAAAATTACCTACTGCCTTCTTTAACTTTGCTAATTCTCATTAGTGTTTTTACGCAGTTTTCAGTGAATACGCTCGCAAATTTTACCATTGATCTGGTCAAGCCAATTATGCGAATACTTCCAGCTTATCCCGCACAAGCCGCTGCAAATGATATTGAAGGTTTTGCGATAGCTTCATTCACGATCAATAAAAATGGCCAGACAGAAAATATTCAAATTAATTTATCTCAACCTGTTGGCACCTTCGATGATGAAGTTATGAGTGCTATTAAAACTTGGCAGTATACAAAACCCGATAGGGATACAGATAAAATTGAGGTGCAGCTCAGTTTTAGAAATAGAGATAATCAGCCTCTTGAGTTAGTAAAAAAAGGTATTGAGGGCATTGTAGTTATGCCGAGCTATAGCAAATAGTCACATATAAGAGAGTAGGTAATCTAAAATGTGAATCAATATGCTCGCTTATTTTTTGCCACATGCAAAACCAGCAAAACTAAGTTATCCTTTAACTAGTTTTCTCAACAATACCGACAATTTTATGTTTGTGGGTATTTATGAATAATAAGTGAATATATATTCAAGTCTTGCTTGTTATTCGGTTTTTGTTTGGTTAATATATAGACACTTTATGACGCGCACAGAGTTAACGAGAAATCGTTCGCTCTGTGCGCTTTATTTTTTGTTGTTGATTGCTACAATACGCCTTTGGTTTTGCGCTGGGAGTGGGGAATATGATTCGAGTATCTATCGTTGGAGCAAGTGGTTATGCTGGTGCTGAGTTAGCAGGCTTAATCCATAAACATCCTGAATTTGAAATTGCAGGTTTATACGTATCTGAAAATAGTGCAGATGCTTACAAAGCATTTTCGGCACTACATGGTAAATATGCATATCAAATCGACCGTACATTAATTCCAATTAGCGAAAGTCAAATCGCTAAATTAGTACCAGAATGTGACGCAATTTTCTTATGTACACCACACGAAGCCAGTGTTGAAATGGCGGCGCGTATTGTTGAAGCCGGTGGTGTGGTTTTTGATTTATCTGGTGCTTACCGTTTATCTGATTTATCTGTTATCAAAGACTACTATGGTTTTGCGCATACTTATCCAGAATTATTATCGCAAGCTGTATACGGTTTAGCAGAATGGAATACTGCGGATATCCGTAACGCTAACCTAGTTGCAGTACCTGGTTGTTACCCAACTGCGTCGTTAACTGCATTAAAACCTTTGCAAGAAGCTAAGTTAATTGATAGCGCGGTTATTCCAAATATTAACGCTGTTAGTGGTGTGTCTGGTGCAGGCCGTGCAGCTAAGTTATCTAACAGTTTCTGTGAAGTAAGCTACAACCCATATGGTGTGTTTGGTCATCGCCATCAGCCAGAAATTGCTGAACATTTATCTAACCCAGTTATTTTTACGCCTCATTTGGGTAACTTTAAGCGCGGTATTTTGGCAACCATTACCTTAAAACTAAAAGACGGCACCAATATTCAACAAATCAACCAAGCGTATAACGATGCTTACGAAGGTAAAAAGTTAGTGCGTTTACGTCAGTCGTGGCCTGCAATTCAAAATGTCGAAGGCACACCTTTTGTTGATTTACATTGGGCGTTAGACGAAAAAACTGGTTATTTAATTGTGGTCAGTGCTATTGATAACGTATTAAAAGGCGCATCTTCACAAGCTGTGCAATGTGCCAATATTCGATTTGGTTTCGACTCAAGCCGAGGTTTAATCTAAATGGCTAAAACCTTAGTAATTAAAGTTGGTGGTGCGTTATTAGAAGACGCTGAGTGCCTAAAAGCATTTTTTGTTGAGCTAAAGCGCATTCGTGAAACTCAACCTGTGGTTGTGGTTCATGGCGGTGGCGCTTTAGTGCAAAAACTGTTAACTGATTTAGGGTTAAAAAGCGAAAAGAAAAACGGTTTGCGTATTACCCCAGCTGAGCATATCCCTTATGTAGTAGGTGGTTTGGCTGGTAGTGCAAATAAACAAATGGTGGCAACTGCCAAATCGGTTGGTGATTTAGCTGTGGGCATTTCATTAGCCGACGGTGGTGAAATCAACTGTTTTGTTCCTGATGCTGATTTAGGCTGTGTGGGCCAAGTTGGTGGTGGTCATGCAGGTTTAATCGAGTCTTTAGTTAAAGCAGGTTATTTACCTTTGGTCAGCTCAATTGGCTGTGACGAAAACGGCCAATTATTGAATGTAAATGCCGACCAAGCAGCAGAAGCAATCGCAAAAATGTTACGTGGCCAATTATTATTGTTGTCGGATGTCGATGGCATTTTAGATGGCGACAAACAAGTAATTCCTCAAATGACCAAGGTACTTGCCCAGCAATTGATTGCTGATGGTGTGATTACCGATGGCATGATAGTGAAAGTGAATACCGCAATAGACACAGCAACCGAGTTGGCTGCCCCTATAGGTATTTTAAACTGGCGCAACCCAGCGTTAATTGGCCAGTGGCTACAAGATCAGTCTTGTGGTACCACAGTGCAGCCTGAATAACGTCAGTCAGACAAATTTAGAAGCGGAGCAGGATCTTGCAAAACTTTCTTAGCGTACAAGACTATAGCAAAGAGCAATTGCTTGAAATTATTAAGCTAGCAGTCGATTTTAAACAAAACCCAGCTAAGTATAGCCAAGTATTAGCGGGTAAAAGCATTGCAACTATTTACGAAAAACCGTCACTGCGTACACGTGTCAGTTTTGACGTAGGTATAGCTAAAATGGGCGGTCACGCGGTTTATTTAGACCAACAAAACGGTCAATTAGGTAAACGTGAGTCAGTTAAAGATTTTGCACTGAACTTATCCTGTTGGGTGGATGCTATTGTTGCACGTGTATTTGAACACGGCACTTTAGTTGAAATGGCAAAACACGCCAATGTTCCAGTGATCAACTCATTATGTAATTTATATCACCCTTGCCAAGCAATGGCGGATTACCAAACTTTATATGAAGTAAGAGGCGGTTCATTAGAAGGTGCGTCTATTGCTTATATTGGTGACGGTAATAATGTAGCGCATTCGCTTATGTTAGCTGGTGCTATTTTAGGTGTTGATGTACGAGTGATCACCCCACTAGGTTACTCAGCAGACGCTAATATCATTCAGTTGGCGCAGAAGTTGGCAGAAGAAAACGGTGGCAAAATTAGCATTAGCCACGACGTTGATTTAGCCAATGGCGTAGAAGCCATCTACAATGATACATGGATTTCTATGGGCGACTCGAAGTCGCTTGAAGATATACAAAAAATCTTTGCACCTTACCAAACAAATGCCGCTTTAATGGCAAAAACAGGTGCAAAATACTTTATGCACTGCCAACCAGTTTATCGAGGTATCGAAGCAACTGATGAAGTGGTTGACGGTGAAGGTTCGTTGTTAATTCAGCAGGCAGAAAACCGTATGCATGCGCAAAATGCGGTTTTAATGACGCTATTGTCCAAGTAGGAGCATATTTAAATGTCAGATATTAAAAAGGTTGTATTAGCCTACAGCGGTGGCTTAGATACTTCGGCTATCATTCCATGGTTAAAAGAAACTTACCCAGGTTGTGAAGTTGTTGCTTTCTGTGCTGATGTTGGACAAGGCGAAGAAGAGTTAGTTGGTATTCAAGAAAAAGCAATTGCTTCTGGTGCAACTGAGTGTCACGTAGTTGATTTGAAAGAAGAATTTGTAAAAGAATACATATATCCAATCGTTAAAACTGGTGCAGTATACGAAGGTGAATACTTATTAGGTACGTCTATGGCGCGCCCAGTAATTGCTAAAGCGCACGTTGAAGTTGCGTTAAAAGTAGGTGCTGACGCTGTATGTCATGGTTGTACTGGTAAAGGTAATGACCAAGTACGTTTTGAGTCTTGTTTTGCTGCATTAGCACCACACTTAAAAGTAATCGCGCCATGGCGTGAGTGGTCTATGCGTTCACGTGAAGACCTATTAAACTACTTAGCAGAGCGCAACATTCCGTGTTCAGCTTCATTAACTAAAATCTACAGCCGCGACGCAAACGCATGGCACATTTCACACGAAGGTGGTGAAATTGAAGATCCATGGAACGAGCCGTCAAAAGGCATTTGGACTATGACAGTTGATCCTATGGATGCACCTGACGAGTCTGAAACTGTCCAACTTTCTTTCGATAAAGGTGAATTAGTAGCTGTAGATGGCCAAGAATTATCACCTTATAACGCTTTAATGTACTTAAACAAAAAAGCAGCAGCACACGGTGTTGGTCGTATTGATATAGTTGAAAACCGTTTAGTTGGTATGAAGTCTCGTGGTTGTTACGAAACACCTGGCGGTACTGTATTAATGAAAGCGTACAAAGCGCTTGAGTGCATGATTTTAGATAAAAACGCGCTTAAATTCCGTGAGCAAGTTGGTTTAGAGTTCTCTCACGTAATTTATGATGGCCGTTGGTTCACTCAATTGGCTAAATCATTATTAGCTGCGGGTGCTTCTTTTGCCGAAGAAATTACTGGTGATATCGTTGTGCGTTTATACAAAGGTCACGCAACAGTTATTCAACGTCGTACACCAAACAGCTTGTACAATGAAGAATTCTCAACTTTTGGTGAAGACGAAGTTTACAACCAAAAAGATGCAGAAGGTTTCATCCGATTATTCAGCTTATCTAGCCGTATTAAAGCGTTAAACGAACTAGAGAAAAAGGCAGGTAAATAATGGGACTTTGGGGCGGCCGTTTTACCGGTCAAACAAGTGATTTATTTAAAGAGTTTAACGACTCTTTGCCAGTAGATTACCGTATGGCTGAACAAGACATTATTGGTTCGGTCGCTTGGTCACGTGCGTTAGCTTCGGTTAACGTACTGACTGCTGATGAACAGCAAAAGTTAGAAGCTGCACTTAATGCATTATTAGCAGAAGTACAAGCTGATCCAAAAGTTATTTTGCAGTCTGACGCTGAAGATATTCACAGCTGGGTTGAAGGCAAATTAATTGATGCTGTTGGCGATTTAGGTAAAAAATTGCACACAGGTCGTAGCCGTAATGACCAAGTAGCAACCGACTTAAAACTTTGGTGTCGTAAACAAGGTGAAGAGTTAGCTGAATTATTAGCTGCGTTAATTGACGCGTTAGTGACTTTAGCAGAGCGTGAGCAAGACACTGTATTACCGGGTTATACCCATTTACAACGTGCACAGCCAGTGACTTTTGCACACTGGTGTTTAGCTTATGTAGAAATGTTCGAGCGCGACAAACAGCGTTTGACCAATGCTTTAGAGCTAATGAATGCATCACCATTAGGTTGTGGCGCATTAGCAGGTACTGCATACGCAATTGACCGTGAAGCTTTAGCGCAAGATTTAGGTTTTGCCCGTGCAACACGTAACAGCTTAGATTCAGTATCTGATCGTGACCATGTATTAGAGTTATTATCAGTTGCGTCTATTTCATCTGTGCATTTATCTCGTATGGCGGAAGACATTATCTTCTACAATACAGGTGAAGCTGGTTTCTTAGAAATGGGCGACGAAGTAACTTCTGGCTCATCGTTAATGCCACAAAAGAAAAACCCAGATGCTATGGAGCTTATCCGTGGTAAAGCGGGTCGTGTGGTTGGTTCATTAACTGGCATGATGGTTACTATGAAAGCCTTACCTTTGGCATACAACAAAGATATGCAAGAGGACAAAGAAGGTTTATTCGATACAGTAGACACTTGGAGCATTTGTTTAAAAATGGCCATTTTGTGTATCGAAAGCATTAAAGTAAACAAAGAGCGCACTTATCAAGCTGCGCAACAAGGTTACTCAAATGCAACCGAATTGGCTGACTACTTAGTTGCCAAAGGCATACCATTCCGCGAAGCGCACCATATAGTTGGCCGTGCTGTGGTTGGTGCAATTGCTGCTAATAAACCATTAGAAGATTTAGCAATTGCTGAATTAAAAACTTTCAGTGATGTAATTGAAGATGATGTATACCAACATCTAACAATTGAAGCTTGTTTAGAAAAACGTGTTGCTAAAGGTGGTACGTCGAAAGAACAAGTTAAAGCTGCATTGGCTGCATATAAGAAGTAAGTTCTGCATATTAAAAGCTGCTGCTAGTGCGGCAGCTTTTAACTTTCTAGTTCGCCTCAAAAAACTTGTCAATACAAATACTTAGTTTATTGCCAATATCCTCAGATATTTCAGAAAGTGATGTATCTAACAAAGATAAATATTTTTCAGCTTGTTCGTTAGATAACTTACGTCCCTCTAGTTGTAACTCTACTTCATCCAATGATTTGTCGTACCTAGGTACTAGCTGCCAATCTAGCGCTTGTTGTCGAATGCGGCTGAAAACAGGGTTGGCAAAAGCGCAGAAGTCTTCAACATAATCTTTGCCTGTTGGGCCTAAACAACCGGGTTCAACTCGAACCAATATAGTTAATTTTTTTGTCACTTGTTATTGCCTAAAATATATACATATCACCTAAGTGTATCTCTGTATTTAATTTTTACCAAATTTGCGACTTTTTTGCTCAGTTATCCTGTTGCGTTTAAGAATAAGCGCATGTGACATACTTAGAAGGAATTATTGTACAATGTGTTTATCACTGTTAAATCTAGCTAAATTGTAATTATGAGTTGTCCTCCTTGCCCACATTGCCAATCTGAATTTGTTTATCAAGACCAATCTTTATTTATCTGCCCCGAATGTGCACATGAGTGGAATGCTGAAGACGCAGCAGCGGCAAATGAGTTGAACATTTGTGATGCCAATGGTGCCGTGTTGGCTGAAGGTGATAAAGTCACTTTTGTTAAAGACCTTAAAATAAAAGGTAGTTCACAAGTACTGAAAATTGGCACTAAAGCAGTTATTCGCCGTATTCATGATAAAGCTGATCATCAGCTAGATTGTAAAATTAGCGGCGCGGCCGACATGTTTGTCACTGCTAAGTTTGTAAAAAAGGTTTAACTCAACTTGAAGACAAGTTTATTTTGTTAAAATCAAGCAGACACTATTCGGCGATCTAATATTATCTTTGCAATTGAAAAGTTTTAAGGAGCAGGGTAGTTTTCATAACTAGGTTCGCTTTGCTAGAATAGCCATTTAGTCGGTGTTACTGTAATAATATTGGGCAAGGAAACATAGATGGTTCAGCTTTCGGCGAGCACAAAGCAACAAGAAATTCAGCGCATTATGGATACTATATCCAAAGCGATTGCTCAGCATAGGTTAAAACCAGGTCAGCGCCTTGTTGAAGCGCAGATTGTTGATTCTTTAAAAGCGAATCGCAATCACGTACAGGCAGCTATTCAGCGATTAGCCCTGCGAAAAATAGTCGATATTGAACCAAACAAAGGCGCTATGGTTGCCAAACCTAGCGCGCAAGAAGCCAAAGAAATATTTGCCACTCGCCGCGTGATAGAGCGCGGTATCATTGAAAATATTACCCCTGAGATAATCGCAAAAAATAAAAAGCGAATTGATGCGCACATGCGCGCTGAGCGCAAAGCAACTTCGGGCAATGATAGGCGTTTAATTGTCCATGAACTCAGTGAGTATCATAGAATGTTATCGGAAATATGCCAAAACTCAGTTTTGCATGATATTTTCGAAAACTTAATGGTTCGAAGCTCACTTATTGTCGCGCTTTATCAAAGAAACGATGTGCCTTCTTGCGCATCAGATGAACACCAGCAAGTATTGGAAGCACTAAAAAAAGGGGATCAGGCCACAGCTGTTAGTGTAATGCTAGCGCATTTGGATGAATTAGAAGCTCAGTTGGTATTAGATGAACCTGATGATGAAGAGTTAGACCTTAGACAAATTTTCCAAGGATTATAAAACAGAGCTGGTCGTGGCTTGCCGACAAGCTCTGTATTTGCCAACTACCCTGCTTTAAGTAAGCGAGTTTCATTCCTCTCAAAGGTTTTTATACCGCGTTTATAGCCAAATAGTGGCTCGTGTATTTCTGCAATTATTTGCTGAGCAGAATCCACATTTAAGACCAGAAAATCTGCATAACAGCCGGGCGTAAGGCCATAGTTTTTCAACCTAAGCAGTTTGGCCGATTGTGTAGTGATCCAAGTTAAACAATCCAGCAGTTCCGAATTTGCTGCGAGTTGCTGAACGTTGGCGTACAAATTGGCTTGGCGGACAAGAGATGCATCACCATACGGGGTAAAGGGATTACATATGTTGTTGGTTGAAATGGAGCAAGTCACACCTTGCTGATGCAGTGGCAGTAAAGGTGCAACACCTCTAGGTTTATTGTGTTGAATATGCCGTGCAGTTAAAAACAAATCTGTACTCGGCAAGCTAGTTACTTGTACACCGGCTTCAGCCAAGCGCTGGCCTATTTTCACTAATTCGTCCGGCGGTATCGCAGATAATTTAGTGACATGGCCAACAGTGACGCGATGTTGCCATGAGAACAATTCAGTATAGCGAATCACTTGATGGAGCATCATCTCTTGTGGCTCTAAATCAAAGTCGAGATGAAAGTCTAGGTCGACATCAAATCTGAGTGCGAGTTCAAACAGTCGCTGAATTTGCCGCTTTGGATCTGAATCAGTGTAAGGACAACCACCTAATACATCGGCATTTTGCTCCAACGCGTTAATCAGCAGTTGTTCCGTACCTGGGTTATTACACAATCCTTCTTGTGGAAATACGCATATCTCAATGGTTATGGCCCAAGCATAATCTTGTTTGAGTTGTTTAATTGCATTAAAGCTAGTTAAACCAATTTGAGGGTCGAGCTCAACATGGGTGCGCATATAAGATGTACCGCGTTTGATTGCTTGCTCAATTACCTTGGCTCCACGTTGATAGATATCATCATAACTAAACTGGCTTTTAGCCTGAGAGGTTAACTCTATCGCTTCGTGCAAAGTGCCTTGGGTTAAGTTGCAGCGTTGCATAATGCAGGCTTTATCCAAGTGAATGTGAGTTTCTATTAAACCTGGAATAACCATTTTACCCTCAAGGTCGATGACTTCTGCGAGTTCTTCGTTATTCAGGAATTGTTCAACAAAAAAGCCATTCTCGACAAATAAATCGACTGCCTGCTGACTGTTTTGTAGTTTGGCGTTTTTTAGGATCAGTCTACTCATGCAGTTTCTCCTAAATAAGCCGCTTCCAAATCGGGATCTGCCAGTAACTCAGCTGCTTTACCTTGTTTGGTGATCTGGCCGGTTTCTAATATATAAGCTCTATCTGCTACCTGTAGGGCTAAATTTGCCATTTGGTCAACCAATAAAATGGTCACGCCTTCATCGCGCAGTTCAGCCAACGCATCATAGAGTTCGGCTATCATAGCTGGGGCTAAACCCAATGAAGGTTCATCCAACAACAATACTTTAGGTTTTGCCATTAATCCTCTGCCGACTGCAACCATTTGTTGTTCGCCGCCCGATAGCAAACCTGCTTGGCTATCTATTCGGTCGCGCAAACGCGGGAATCTGGCTAATATGCTTTCTAGTTCCTGTTCTTCATCAACAGTATCTAAGCGCGAGTAGGCGCCCAATAGTATGTTGTCACGCACCGAAAGCTCTGCAAATAATTGTCGGCCTTCAGGCACCAGTGCTAACCCAAGTTTAGCGATATCACTGGCATTTAATTGCTCTATGCTCTGATTGTTAAAAACAATTTCGCCTTTACTGCAAGGGTGCAAACCAGCGAGCGAGGTTAATATGCTGCTTTTACCTGCGCCATTAGCCCCTAAAATAGCGACAAGTTCACCAGGATTAACGACAAAGTTGACGTCTTCAAGTACCGGCGCTGCACCATAGTCGACAGTTAAATTTTTTACGAAAAGAGTCGCATCACGGCTGCCATCCCAGGGGATGCTTCTTGGGGGCGCTTGGTAGTCAGTACAGCCTAAATATGCGTTAATAACTTCGGGTTTTACACGGATTTTTTCCGGCGTGTCTAAGGCAATAGGTTTACCAGCATCTAACACTAATATCTTATCGGAAACATGCATGACTAATGGCATGTCATGTTCTACCAGAATAACGGCAATGCCAAACTTGGCAATTTGTTGAATGAGCTCGGCCATTTTGTCTGTGTCGTGGCGGCTTAAACCTGCAGCAGGCTCGTCTAATAATAAAACCCAAGGGCGAGTTGCTAATGCGCGGGCTATTTCCACTAAACGTTTATCCACATGCGCTAGCTGTTCAGCTTTAATATTGACATTGCCTTTAAAGCCAACAAAAGACAGTAGATTCATTGCCAATTCGCTATTACTGCCATCTTGTGACAACAGTGGGTGGCCGATATGACCGTTTTGCATAGCAGCCAACAAATTCTCAAGTACAGTCATATCACCAAACAATTGAGTCGTTTGATAAGTACGCGCAATACCTGCTCTAGATATTTGCCATGCATTTTTACCTTCAAGCGCTTCAGCCAACTGAATTGTGCCGCTATCTGGCGTGTAAAAACCACTGATCATATTCAACACTGTGGTTTTGCCTGCACCATTCGGGCCTATTATGCTGGTCACTTCGCCTAAGTTTGCGTTAAAGCTGATGTCTTTTGCCGCTTGAACTCCACCAAAACGAATTCCAATATCATTAACCGAGAGTTGTGAAAACTCATTTTGTACGCGGTCAAAAAATTTAGCCAATAAATGGCGATTAGTTGATTTAGGTGGTAACGACACTTTGGTTTTTTGAAATTTACTTTGAATTGAACCTAAGATGCCTTTGGGTGCTATCCACAGGATACAAAGCAACAAGACTGCAAATATCAGCAGGCGATATTCAGCTAATGGTGACAAAAACTCTGGGGTTAATACCACAACAACAGCACCAAATAGCGGGCCGAATAAAGTTGCTGTTCCACCAATAATTACGGTTAATACAAATAAAATCGACTGGAAAAACGGAAAGGTACTTGGGCTGATAAACATAACAAGTGGTGGAATAATTGCACCGGCTAAGCCAGTTAACAGCGCAGACAAAGCAAAAGCGAGTGTTTTGGTTTGCACTGGATTAAAGCCAATAGACTTAGCCGCAATTTCAGATGCTTTTACCGCTCTAATTGCTTTACCCCAACCACTTGAATGTAATAAGTGATAAAAAATTAAACAGGCGGTCAAGATAATAGTAGACAATAACGCGAGTAATACTTCGCTACTGATAGTATCACTTTCTGGCATAGGTATGCCCATTAAGCCGTTTGCCCCGCCGGTTAGGTCTTTCCATTCCATCAATCCATGATGAACGACAAAAGCAAAAGCGATGGTGATCATAGCCAAATATGGGCCATTCACTCGGATAGCTGGAATGGCCAACAAAGCGCCGATAGCAGCACAAGCCAAGCCAGCAACAATAATGCTTAAGCTCAGAGGCACACCTGCTATTAATAACAAGGCTGAAACGTAAGCGCCTATGGCGTAAAACGCGATATGCCCAAATGAAATTTGTCCACTCAGACCCATTAAAATATTTAGGCCAACACCTACTATGGCGCTACTTAAACACAAGGTGAAAACCAACACAGAGTAGCTGTCTAGCGCAAATGACAAAGTACAACCAATAAGCGCGAGTATGCTGATAATAGAATATACAAGGGGATTGTTGCGCATATTTAAACCTTCACAAGAGTGGCTTTTTCAAATAGGCCGTTTGGTCTAATTGCTAAAGCGATAATGACAAGAGAAAAGGTGACGATTTGGGTAAATGCCGAACCTAAATAAACCGTAACTAATGCTTCGGTTACACCAAAGATTAAACCTGCGGTAAATACGCCACTGGCACTGGTGATACCACCAAGTATGGCTACAGCAAAGGCTTTTAAACCAAAGAGCGTACCCATATCAGAATGCACACTAAACAGCGGGGCGATCAACATACCTGCGATACAGGCTAAAACGGCAGATATTGCGTAGGCAATTGCAACTACATGCAAAACAGGTATGCCCATTAAGCGTGCTGAATTTGGGTTTTGTACAGTTGCCGAGAGGATTTTGCCTAATTTAGTGTATTTTTTGATTGCAACTAACACCAAAGCTATCGCCAAACCAACCAGCGGAATTATCAACTGTTGGGTGTAAACGCCACTGCCGAAAAACTCTAAGTTTTGCGTCGCAAATTCTGAGCTAAACTGTCTGGGCTCTTTGCCAAAGGTAAATAGCACTAAATTATCGACTAAAATGCCACCTGCGACAGTTGCCATCAGCCAAGCTTCAGAGCCTCTTTGGTGAAAAGGACGTACGAGAAATCTTTCTATTGCCAAACCGTATAAAGCACAGATAGTGATGCTCAGTAGTACAGCTAAAAACCAATGTAAACCATAGGTAATTGAAAATGTGTAACACAGGACTGCGCCTAACATCATTGCACTGCCTTGTGCAAAATTAACGGTTTTAGACACTGTGTAAGTAATTTGAAAACCTAGAGCTAGCAAAGCATACATGCTGCCTAAGCCTAAGCCAGAGATGATCGCTGCTGTAATCATAAAATTAACTCCTAAGCTAATCCAAAAATGGATTAGCTAAGATTTAGTTATTAAAACCAAGTACTACTTGATAGGAACGATTTTGTTATCAACGAACTGAGTAAACACATAGTCGTTCGGTCCAAGCGCATCATGTTCATCTTTTGTGAAAGGGAATTGGTAGGTTTTAATTAACCCTTCATAGTTGTCGATTTGGTAAAACGCATTGCGCACTTTTTTACCTTTAGTGCTACCGGCTTTGCTTATCGCTAATGCAGTTAAGTGCATAGCATCATAGGCGTTAGAGATACCAACTGCTGGGGTTACATCGGCAATGGTTTTAATTTCAGGGTATTTGTTTTTCAGTGCGTTCCAGACTTGTTCCCCTTTAGGTGAGTTTTCATCGGTAAAGGTGTAAGTTTGAATGAAGTGAACTTTATGTGCATTGGCACCGGCAAGTTCACCAAAACGCCCACCAGCTGGACCCCAATGCGAAACAATTGGCACATCCCATCCCATGCGATCAAGCGACTTAACCACTTGGGCTGACGGCGCAACATTGGCCACCATTAACAATACGTCCGTGCCCTGATTTTTTAAGCGAGTTAATTGAGGTACAACGTCTAGATCACTCGATTCGATGCGCTCAATACCGGTATAAGCAATACCGCGTTTTTTCAGTGCTTTTTTAAAGCCAATTTCGTTAGACTCACCCCAAGGATTATTAATTAAAATCATCCCAGGTTTGCGCATTTGATAATTGTTTATCGCGTAGTTAACTAAGGCTTCATCTACCAACTCATCTACCGCAGAAACCCTAAACACATAATTGTCTTTGGCACCGTTGCGAGTAATTGGCGTACCAGCTGCCCAAGCTCCAATAAAAGGAACTTTTAATGAGTTGACCAATGGCACTATCGCCAGTGACACAGGTGTGTCTAACCCACCAAATAATGCGGCGACTTTTTCTTTTTGAATTAATTCTCTAGCTGCTAGCAATCCTTTTGATGGATTGCTCTCGTCGTCACGGCGAATTAATTCTAACGGTCGACCTAACACCCCTCCGTTGGCATTTATTTCGTCTATTGCAACGGAAATACCACGAGTAATAGCTTCACCAGATTTTGCTGATTGGCCAGATAAGGCAGCAACTAAGCCTATTTTGATCGTTTCTTGTGCACAGGCGCTAAAGCTAAGTGCGCCAAAAGTTACGGCTGTTGCAATTGTTTTGAATGATTTTTTCACAAAAAATTTAAGCATTTGGTTCTCCATCTGCTAGCAATGAATTTATATTCTGTTAGCTCATCAAGCAACTATAGTGCCATGCATGCTGAGCGGTAAATACGTGATTTAACTTAACTGGATTAAAAGTGCCATTTCACCAATAAGCCGGGATTGCGTTCATTAACGTCTTTTTTGCCGAATTTATTTGTCCAATACGCATATTCAATACCGACATATAACTGGCTAGATATGCCCAACAAAGGGCTAATGTTCCACTTTAATTGCGAGGTAAAGTTCATTTCTGCTTCGCGGCCTTCTGACGAAGTTGAGTAGTCTAAAAAGCCATCCCATAAAAATTCTTGGCCAGCAATTGTGCTCGGTAGTGCCCAAGTCAAAGTAACTTGCTCGTCGTCTTGCCATTTATCATTGTTTGCTTTGTAAAGACTGACGTTAAAGTATTTAAAGCCTGGTACTTTTAAGCCCATGCTGACACCGTATAAGAAGTTGTCGAAGGTATCGCCGCCCTCCCAAGTTGACGTCAAGTAAACATCCTTAACTGGCCCAAAACTCAGGTCTGCACCGGATAGATAAGATAGGCTCAAGCGCGGAGATAGTTCAAAGTAGTTACTGACAGTGCCATCTGAAAACATTAAGTGATCGCTAAAGAAAAAATTATCTCCCCAATTGTGTCCACTCGCGTGTTCAACGGTTAACACTTCACGGGAATTGTCGCCTACCTGGTATTTGTCGGCTTGAATGTAGCTTAAGCGGTAGCTACTCCATTTCATTTCTGCGAATGCACTTGTACTAAATAACAGAGCACTACCAATAGCTGTTGCTAGGAGTTTGTTTTTCATAATTATCTTCCAAAAATAATGTGTCTATAAAATTAACTCGTGAAGTAATTGCACAGCCTTCGTTGACTTGCAGTAGTTGTAACCGCCGTTGGTAGTTTCACTTGTTATCTCAGATCACTGCAAAATTTACATTTTAATATTGCTAGCAATCTGATTTAATGTGCTAGCATTATTTGTGCCTGTTTTATTTTTGGCATGTTTTAAGCTTTTATTTTGCTAGCAAAATGAGCAACTCAATTATGAGTACACTTAATAAATTGGAGTATTTTTTGATGAATAAACTCGAAACAGCAGAAAAAATTGTCAGTGATTTCTTAGACGCCTCAATGAAACCTGATCCTGTGTTAGCGGCGACTTTTATGAGCGACGATGTAAAAATTACCTTTACCGGCAAACGCAAAATGGCCAATGCACAAGCCATCACTAGTTTTAATTCATCTCGGTATAAATGGGTGAAAAAGTCAATTGAATCATATCACTGTGTTGATATTGGTGACGCAGTTGTCGTTTACTCTAATGGTACTTTATACGGTGAATGGCCAGACGGGAGAAGTTTTTCAGGCAATAGATATCTAGATAGATTTGAAGTGAAAGACGGCATAATTGTGCGCATGGATGTATGGAATGATAGTGCCGAGTGGATACTCGAACCAAGTATTAATCAAGCTTGAACAGAACAAGCGTGTTAATTGCTAAAACAACAGAGCAGTTTTCTAATTTTGTTAGCAAGTATTGCCTTGTTTTGGGGAAACTGCACTTAGATAAATCACCAAATTGGTGCTAGCAATATTGCTAGCAATTTATCCGTTAACTATTGAGGGTATTTATGAAAGACTTCTCGACACCAGATCTATTTGATGAAAATCAGCAAATAGTCAAAGTAATGAGTTATGGATTACAGCACTATGGCAACAAACGCATGTTCGCTGGGCAAGTGACTACTGTAAATTGCCCTGACGACAATTCCTATGTGTTAAAGATACTTGAGCAAGAGGGTTTAGGCAAAGTTTTACTGATAAACGCTTTTGCTTCGAAAAAATTTGCATTTTTGGGAGACCAACTGGCCGAGTTGGCAATTAAAAATAACTGGCAAGGCATAGTTGTTAACGGCTGTGTACGTGATGTTGAACTGCTGCGAAATATGCCACTGGGTATTTTAGCTTTGGGGCAAGTACCAGCTTCAACCAACAAGCGCGGTTTGGGTGAACTAGATCGCCCAGTTGAAATGTTAGATGTTGTGGTTAAGCCGGGTGACTGGCTCTATGCCGATGAGAATGGTGTGCTGGTGAGTGCAAACTCACTTATGTACAGTAATGGGAGCCTATAAATGTTACAGCAAGAGTACATTGGAATTTTTTGTCAGCAGGGGCCCAAACATTGGCAATACACCAATAATGGTGTTTTAGCTGGTAACACTTTAGCGGTTAAAGATTTATTCAAGCTAGAGGGGTATAAAAACTCCGCCGGCAATCCGGTTTGGTACACAAGCCACCAAGAGGCAAATACAACAGCCACTGCGCTTGAACAATTAATGCAAGCAGGCTGCGTATTTTCTGGTTTTACTCATACGGATGAAATTGCCTATAGCTTAGAGGGCAACAATATTCATTATGGCTGTGCGGATAATCCCAAATTACCAGGGCATGTTTGTGGTGGTTCAAGCATGGGCAGTGCAGCAGCTGTTGCTCGGCAACTGGCTGATATTGGGTTAGGCACAGACACAGGTGGCTCAATTCGCATTCCTGCCAGTTACTGCGGGCTTTATGGCATCAGGACTTCGCATAATTTAGTCTCACGCCAAGGTTTGATTGGTTTAGCACCAGAATTTGATACTGTCGGTTGGCTGTGTAATCAGGCTAGCTTGTTGAAAAAGGTCGGTGAAGTCTTGTTGCCCAAGCGACCTATTCAGCAGGTGGATACACTGTTAGTTTGTTATGAACTAATCAATTTGGTCGATGAGCAATTTAAATCGCATTTAATTGATAATTTGCAGCAGGTAACTGCGCACTTCGCTAAGGTTGTGCCGCTGGAGTTGCCAAAAAATATAATTGAGCAAGCTGCCAATGCCTTCAGAGTTTTACAAGGCAGAGCAATAGTTAAAGAGCACCAAGCTTGGATTGACTCAAGCAAACCTAGTTTTGCCGCTAACATTCAGCACAGACTTGAATTAGCAAGCAGCTACACGGCAGAAGATGAAAGCTTAGCGCGGCATGTTCAACAAGGACTGCGCAAATATTTAGCCCCGCAGCTTAAAAGCGGTCGCCAAGCTTTGTATTTACCCACGTCCCCGACCTATGCGCCTAAAATTGGCACAAATGATGAAAAAGTTCGGGCGCAAACACTAAAGCTGACTTGTCTTGCAGGTCTTAGCGGCAGTTGCCAAGTTCACCTACCGTTAAATGTTCGCCAGCCAAGTCATCAAGGCAAATTTATTCCTTATGGCTTTTCGCTACTGATGGGTCATGGCCATGACTTAACTTTGCTAAATTTGGTTGAAAGTATTAGCGCAAGTATGCAGTGGGAGCAGTATTAGTATGAAATCCAAGGTTAAAAATATTGCCTTCACTGCGCCGCACTGGGCTGCGACCGAAGCGGGTATGGAAATACTCGAATTAGGCGGAACTGCAGTTGAAGCTATGGTGGCGGCGGCAGCTGTTATCTCTGTTGTCTATCCGCATATGAATTCACTTGGTGGTGATGGTTTTTGGTTGATTGATGATCCTCTTGCCGGCCAACCCATAGGCATTGATGCTTGCGGTAAAAGCGCAGGCAATTTAGCAGCGATCAGCTCGGATACCAGCATAGCGCAGCGAGGTGGCAAAAGTGTTTTAACTCAAGCTGCTACTGTTAGAGGTTGGGCGTTAGCACTTAAGCAAGATAAATCGGCAAAACTTCCGCTTAGCCGAATTTTAGCGCGGGCGATAGATTGGGCCAACAAAGGTTTTAGCGTAACTGAAAGTTTGCAGGCCGCGGCATTAAAGCTCTCGCAAGTGCCAGAGCGAAATCAATCTTTTAAAAATTTATACGAAGCGGATGGCCGTCTATTACAGCTTGGTCAAAGCTTTAAAAATCCGCAGTTGGCTGATGCCTTCACTTTGATGGCAAAACACGGATTAGATTGTTTTTATCAAGGTGAGTTGGCGGAATGTATAGTTAAAAGCTTACAGGCTGCTGGTAGCCCATTAACGCTAAAAGACATGCAGCACACCCAAGCTACTTTGGTTAACCCTTTGTCTGTTGAGTTAAAAATTGCTCGATTATTTAATTTACCCGCACCGACCCAAGGCGTGCATTCGTTACAAATTTTGGCTGTAGTTGAACAGTTACAAGAGCAATTGCACAGTGAGTTAGATTGGCTGCATGCGATTGTTGAAGCAAGTAAACAGAGTTTTAATTTTAGAGACAAGATTTGGGCAGACCCGAGTGAATTGGCTCAAATATATCAGCAGGCTTTATCTAATCAGCTGATTAACCAGATGGCACAGAATATTGCTTTACACCAAGCTCAATCTTGGCCATTTGTATGTGAGCCTGGTGATACTGTGTGGATGGGCGCAACAGATGCACAAGGGCAAATGGTCAGTTTTATCCAAAGTATTTATTGGGAATTTGGCAGTGGTGTGGCCATTTCAGATGCCGGCTTTGTTTGGAACAATCGTGGTTGTAGTTTTAATTTAGATCCTCAGCACATCAATTGTTTGCAGCCAAATAAAAAACCAGCGCACACATTAAATCCAGCTTTAGCAAAGTTTGCCGATGGACGCCGCATGGTATACGGCAGCATGGGCGGAGAAGGCCAACCACAAACTCAAGCCGCGATATTCAGCCGCTATGCTTGGCGTGGCTGTAACTTAGCGGATGCAATCAGCCAACCTAGATGGTTATTAGGCAGAACTTGGGGCGAACAATCTAGCAATCTTAAAATAGAACAACCCTTGGCCGCTCAATTGGCTGATGGTTTATCTGAGCGCAAACACGATTGGCAAGCTGTGAGTGAAAATAACGAAATGATGGGTCATGCCGGCGCAATAGTAGCATTTGCTGATCAAGCCGCTGTGTTGGCTGCGACAGATCCACGAAGTGACGGTTTGGCTCTAAGTAAACAAGTTTAATTATTTATTGGAATATCTACAGGAAATTTAAATGAGCGAGTTAATGCAATCACTCGATATTTTATTGGCTTTAATCGCCACTGGTGTTTTTGCCGGCTTGTTGGCCGGATTGTTTGGTGTTGGTGGCGGTATCATCATAGTGCCGATTTTGTATTTTTTATTGCAAGGCTTTGATGTTGGCACCGACTCAGCTATGGCCATTGCTATGGCGACGTCGCTGGCGACTATAGTACCAACGTCTATTTCATCAATTCGAGCACATTACAAAAAGGGCAATATAGATGTGCAGATCTTAAAATTGTGGTCTGGTTTTATTGTGGTTTTTGCCATTGTTGGCAGTGTGTTGGCAAGTTACACTCAAGGGCAAATTTTAACTGTGATGTTTGCTTGTATCGCTTTAGCTGTTGCACTCAACATGCTACTGCGCGCTAATGCCCCAGCACCTTTTCCAACTTTGCCTAATCGTTTTATTCAGTCAATATTAGCCAGTGTGGTCGGTGGTTTTTCGGTAATGATAGGTATCGGCGGCGGAACCATAGGTGTGCCTTTGTTAACTTTGTTTAACGTACAAGCGCACAAAGCGGTTGGCACGGCTGCTGTTTTTGGTTTGCTCATTGCCCTTCCTGGGGTTGTTACTCTGGCTAGTTTAGGGGTAACACCTGCAGATGCGCCTATTGGCAACATAGGCTTAATTAGTCTACCTGCGTTTTTGCTCTTGATCCCACTGACGATTATATTTGCCCCTATAGGAGCGAAATTGGGTGGTAAGCTTAGCTCTGCACAATTGAAGCGCGCTTTTGCAGTTTTATTGATTTTTATTAGCCTACGCATGCTGTTGCAATAAACTTAGGCTAAGCTGAAAAAACAATTGTAATTACAGCTAAAAAGCGTATAAGGCAGTTAACTTTTGACTGCCGAGGTTGCCCATATGAACCTACATTTTGCCGATTTTATTGACCTGTTAAAGATACTTGTTCGCGAACCTTGTGTGGTCGGTTCTGAACATGCGTTTTACCGCGTTTTACAACGCGAATTAGAAAGCCGTGGTGCCAAAGTAACTTGGTACGAAGGCTTGTTAGTTGCACAAGGCAATAAGCCGCAATCCGGTTACTTTTCTGCGCATATCGACCGTCATGGTTTGGTGTGTACAGGTCCAAATGAGTTCCAATTTGCCGCCTTTGTCGCTGGCAGTCGTTCAGACTTGTTAGGCAACTCAGTATCTGAAGCTTTAGTTAAAAAAGTTGCTGGGCGTTTTACCCAAACACCTGTGTATGCATATGAACCTTGGTCAGGCGCGTACCGCGGCGCTGGGGTGATCAAAGGCAGTTATACTTGCGAACACAGAAATAACTTAATTTTTGAAGTTGAAGGATTAGAGCACTTAGTTGCCGGTACACCTGTGGCGTTTTCAGACAAATTAGCAATTAATGAAAACTACCTATCTGCTCAGCTAGATAACGTTATTTCCGCAGCTGTATTGGTGCATTTATTCAGCTTAGGTTTTCAAGGTACGGTATTTTTTACTGCGCAAGAAGAAGCAGGTAAAAGTTGGCGCTATTTGCTTGAGTGGTTCCGTCGTTTCGGCGCGCAGAATAATCAGTTATATGTGGTTGATACTTCGCCATTTCCAGATAGAACCACAGCAGATGAACAACAACTGGTTTTACGGAATAAAGATGCCAACGCTGAATTTGCCAAAGGCGCAACTGAAAGAGTTGCAACTATTTGTAGTGAGCTGGGCATTAGCGTTATTTTTAAAGACGAATACGTGCGTTTGAAAAACGAAGAAGCGGCGCAAGTGGGTGGTGAGCAGCAATCCTATGGTAGTACTGAGCTTGGACGTATTATCAGTGCGTCAAACGGCAAGGTAACCGGCACGACTATCCAAATCCCAACAACTGGTTATCACACCATGGAAGAAACCGCGTCTATATCTTCAGTGAAAGATTTTATCCGCGTATTGATGGCCTTGTGTCGCAGTGACAATGTTTAGCTAAACCAAGATCAAATTAGCTCGCACTTTTGCGAGCTAATCTCATTCGTTATCTTGGGTTCTGGTTAGTGATATAAGTGATATCAACTTATTTGTTGTTTATCAGCAGCTTCGCAATATCGGCAAAATCATCAAACACCCAATCTGGTTGGTGTTTATTAATATCTTCACCATAGTTATACCCATAGGTCAGACCAATACTCTGCATATTAGCTGCTTTCGCAGCCAGAATATCATTGTGTGAATCGCCAATCATTAAAGTGTTTGCCACTGCAACATTGAGCTGCTGGCACATATACAATAGTGGTTGCGGTGAGGGTTTTTTCTCCGGCAAACTATCACCACCTAGGCTTGCACAAAAGAACTCGGCAATTTGTAATTTGTCTAAAATTGGCTGAATAAACTTTTCTGGTTTATTGGTGACAATAGCTAGAGTAAAACCAGCTTCTTTAAGTAGCTGAAGCGTTTCAGCAACGCCAGCATACAACTTTGAATACACACAAACGTCTTGTTGATAATGTTTTAAGAACAAGCCCAATGCATCGTTTGCAAGCGCACTGTCTAATTCTGGATCTATTTGTTGGCTGCCGGATAAGGCGCGTTCAATTAATACTTTTGCGCCATTGCCAACCCAAGTGCGAATTTGTTGTTCGTCAAAAGTGTCGCGTTGTAATACTGCGAGCGTTTTGTTTACTGCCGCGGCTAGGTCGGGGGCACTATCGACTAAAGTACCATCCAAGTCGAATAATAAGGTATTAATTTTTTGCATTCGCCAATTCTTGTTTGCTGGAAATAACAGCATTTTACCACGAGTATCAAATTAATAATTTACCTATTGATCTTTTGTTTAGATATTAAATGATGTAAATTGATTGAATGTGATTATAAATGGTTTTGTGTGAAGCGTATGCAATTTGTTCGTATATTTTTTGTAACTATTAGTTTGTTGGCTAGTTTTGTTGTTCAGGCCGAAATCGGCCAAGTATTTCCGTCTGAAAAGAAGGTGATTACAGATCCAGTAACAGGCGTCAAACTGGCTTTTTTAACCACCCAAGCAAAGGGTGATTCGAAAATTTATCCAACTCATCCACAGTGGACTGCTGATGGCAATTGGTTGGTATTTCGCTCTGGCCGTGTTGCTGGCGAAGCTATGGCGGTGAATGAGCAAGATGGCCGCATAGTACAAATTACCCAAGGTGGTTATTTTGGTATGTTAGTCAATGCCCGTCAGGCTATGAAGTTATATGTGATGCGTGATGCTACATCTGCTGCGAATAAACAGCCGAGATATGGCAATAATGATGCTGATAAACAAATTGTTGAAGTAGATTTAGCTAAGTTGTTTGCCGATGTGAATAAACAGCAAGTAAAAAACGAAAGTGTTTATCAGCGCATTGTCGGCACTGTACCTGCGAGTATGGGCGCGGGTGGTGACATGGCGTTAGATGCAAAAGAGGATTTAATTTATTTTCGCATTGGCCGCGAAGAAGCTGCCAAACATTTACCTGCAGGCACTAAAGTGAGTGATACTTTTGGTCTGCGCAATATGGGCGCTGGGCCAACAGGTATTGCCAGTATGAATGTTAAAACCGGTGAAATTGATATTGTCACAGTAGTGCCATTTCAAGCTGGGCATATTCAAACTAACCCTTGGGTTTCACGCGAGTTAGTTTTTAGTTGGGAAACCGGCGGTAAATCACCACAACGTATGTGGACAGTTAAAGTGGGTGAAGAGGCGCGCCCTTTATTCCCAGAAGCAGATTATGACTGGGTAACTCACGAAGCCATTATTACCAAAGATGAAGTTGCATTTGCGTTGATGGGGCATAGAGACGTTGGTACTAATGACGGTTGGGGGCCTTCTGGCACTCGCGAAAAACCAACGGGTTTAGGCATTGTTAATTTGCGCACTAATGAAATGCATATTGTTGGCCAACCGAAACAGGGCAGTGGTGTTTGGCATGTGCATGGTTCACCGAATGGTCGTTGGGCTGTAGGTGATGATTTTGCACGTGATTTGTATTTGTATGACCGCAAAACTGGCGAGCAGATGTTGTTAACTTCTGGGCATAAAACCACAGCGCGTGACCATGTGCATCCTACTTTTAGTGCCGACAGCAAAAAAATTCAAATTCAGTCGGCTATGTTGTCGGAAGATAATCGCAGCTTAAATATTTGTATTGTCTATTTACCTGAGTGGCTAACGGATAGAGTTAAATAGCTGTCAGCGCAGTGCAACTAAGCCCATTTGAAGCATAATTTTCTAAAAACGCTGTTCGCCAGTCCCTGGCCGCTCACAAAAGATATCCATATCTTTTGAAGTTTTAGAAAATCAGCATTCAAACAGGCTCCAATCTGGCAATGTCGTCGTTGTCATTTTTGTAGCCTGCTTGCTTTGAAGTTAAAGTGAGCTGGTGCTTGGAGTTTGTGCAATCAAGCCTATTTGAAGCCTGAGCTATCCCCAGAAATTATTTATATAAAACAAAGGAATGAGAGTTATTTGGGGAACTTTCATAGTGCTTGGTGATCTGATCAATTGCGAAAAATCACAAATCATTGAGCACCATGAAAGCAAAATCTATTTTGAATAAAACATTGACTCTTGTCACGCCAAATATGCACGGACATAGAAGAAATGCCTTAGTTGTAGCGGTGCAAAGTTTAATTTCAGGCTCTGCGGCAACGGTAACTTCACTTGGTCGAGGTTTAGCATCTAACTCTAAAGAAAAACACAAGATAAAGCGTGCAGACCGATTACTATCAAACAAAACCTTACACACTGAGACGTTTTCTGTGTATCAAGCTTTAGCCAATTTTACCGTCGGTAATTGCAAGAGACCAATTATCTTAGTTGATTGGTCTGATTTAGACGAATATCGCCGACATTTTTTAATACGTGCCACACTTGCTTCGCATGGCAGAGGGTTATGTGTTTATGAAGAAGTTCATGACGCGAAAACTAAAGAAAAGCGTAACACCCACACCAAGTTTTTATTTAAATTGGCTGAACTACTGCCCCTAGATTGCAAACCAATAATCGTTACTGATGCTGGGTTTAAAGCGCCATGGTTTCGTAGTGTGCTCACAATGGGATGGGATTTCGTTGGGCGAGCTCGTATTCCTAATTTGTATGCAACAGGTGTTGATAACTGGCAATGTGTCAGCACATTGCATGCAAAAGCAACATCTTGTCCTAAATCATTTTCAGTGCAAATGCCTAGGTATGACCCACTACACTGCCAGCTTGTCGTTTATAAACAAGATAATAAAGGCCGACACTCGTACAATCGTCGAGGTCAACTGCTAAGAACCACAACCGCAATGAATAATCGCCGCTCAGCGAGAGAGCCTTGGGTACTAGCAACTTCGTTACCTCAAGGTAATCAATTAGCCAAGCGGGTGGTAAAAATATACAGAATGCGGATGCAAATTGAAGAGGGATTTAGGGATATGAAAAGTCGACGTTTTGGATTGGGTTTTGAATACAATAAAACGACTCACCTAAAAAGGTTATCCATTCTAATCTTTCTAACCACGCTGGCGCACTGGGTATTGATGATTTTTGGAATGATGGCAAAACTCGAAAATAAGCACCGGCAATACCAAGCTAATTCTATAAAAAGTGACACTGTCTTATCTCTGGCTTTTATTGGCCGAAGAGTAGCAGCCGATCAGCGATTTGTTTTTAAAATTAGAAGTTGCCTGCTTGCTATCCGGCAACTTCAAATTTGTAGTGACGGTGTTGGTTATGAGCTGCTTTAAATTTCTGGGGATCGCTCAGATTTGAAGCGTAATTTTCTAAAAACGCTTTTTCGAAATACATGCAAATCTTGAGTAGGCTATTCATCCATGAAGGTCAGGCCCTGTCGCCTTCCGTGGCTCCACCTCATCAAACTGCGAAGCGGTGCTTCGGTTTTGATTCGCCCATATCTTTTGAAGTTTTAGAAAATCAGCATTCAAACAGGCTTCAATCAGGCAATGTAGTCGCTGCTGTTTTTATAGCGATAAATGAGTTTGATTGGGGATTACCAGCCTGTTTGCCCCGAAGTTAAAGTGAGTTGGTGCTTGGCGAGTGTGCATTCAAGTAGGCTTTAATCTAGCATTTGTATCGCTAATCTTCCTACCGCGATAAAAATGTTAATAAGGTGAAGGGGCGTGATTCGAGCAAAACTTCAGAAGATAGGGATATCTTCTGCGAGCGGCTCAAGGATGAGTTTAAAGCGTTTTTGTGAGAATTACCCCATTCACCTTATGTTTAAGTGACCGTTTGGAGTGAAGCGATTGAAGTCTCAAATTCATCATCGACTAGGTACTAGCTATCAAAACAAAAAAAGCCGCTTATTTTTCAATAGGCGGCTTTAAAAAACAAACTATGCTGAGTTTTCACTCAGCTTAGCTCTGCGCAAGAATGAACTAAACTTGGAAGCCGTTTATACCCCCAAAGCTATTGCCATAATTCCCCCAACCTAAACCAAAGGCGTTAGATATATCCCAATACAAATTCGACATACCCGCGCCGCCAGCATCAATTGCATTGCCAGTGCGAATAGCACCGCCTGCGCCGCCAGCAACATAAATACCTGGGTTTTCCATTTGGTGATTGCCACCACCCACTTCAGACATGACTAAAATTAACGTATTGTCGAGTAAGGTGCCGCCATAAGCGTTGTCAGGGCGTGCTGCAAGTTCGTCCATCAGTTGGCTTACCATCAAGTTGAACCACAAGGTTTGAGTATTAAATAAATCAGACTCATTATGTGAACTTACATGACTTCGAGTGTGATCCCACGTAAGTTTTGGCTCGATGCCGTATTCGCCCATTAAATGCCTAATCGATTCAAAATTAATTTTTACCGATTCATCCTGAGCCCCCATAAACTGGAAGGTCGCAGTACGGGTTACATTTGCTTCAAACGCCATAGCTATATTACGCATTTGTGCTTGAGCAATTAATTCAGCATCCGCATCGTTACCTGTCATACCTATGTTTGGACGAGAGTACGTACCATTGCCTACATTCAAACTATTATTGAGCAAGTTTTGGTAATAATTTAATGCTTCTTCGTGCTGCATTAATTTACCTTGCTGTTTCACATTCAAGTTGTTTGCTTGAAGCAAGTCTAAGTTTTCATGCAATGACTCTAATACACGACGACGGCGCAAAGTTTCTGGTGGCACATCGTCAGGATCGCCTGTTACAACATCTGCTAATAAGTTGTCGTAAATTAACTGTGGATTATCGCCAACGTTGATCTTGGTGCCATTTTTATCAGTAAACGGCATGTAATCGACCCCAAGAACTTTCGAAGAAAAACAGCCAACGTGCATATTATTGGTTAGTTGACCACCTAAACTTTCTCCAATGCTGACGTCAAAGGTGGTTGCACCTTGCATACCACCTGAAAATACACCTTTACAAGCTTCTGGGTGGCCAGTGCTACCACCATGGCCAGCTAAGGTTAAGTTTTTAATGGGTAACATTTTGTCCCAATGTTTGCCAAGAGGCGCCAGCGGGCTGGTATCAAAGCTATTAGCATTCAGCGGCCCAGTAGTATAACTATGCCACTTATCTCGCACACAGCCATTTGGATAAAACACCATGATAAAACGCTTAGCGTCACCCGCAGCCGCGAAGGCTTTGGATGAAAAAGCAAATTGGCTTGCAAAAGCGGTCGTAAGACCAGCTTTTGCCATAGTGCGTAAAAAATCACGGCGTTGCATTTTGTTTTTTAAGATATTCATATTCATCTACCTCAATTATTTACGCAGAGTGAAGTTTTTGGTTTGAGTAAATTCAACCATTAAATCTAACAAGTTTGCACTGCTAGACGACTTAAAGTTGTCGCCGTAGGCTTGTAAAGTACAGTTATCGTTAGAGTCTTCGTGTAAACCACGTGAATATCTAAACCATTGACGTGCATAACACGATTTGCCGTGGTCGCTATCTACCACTAACTGAGCTAACTCGTCCATACCTTGATAGTTAACCACTGGCTCACTTGCGGACAAGAAGGTTTCAGCTGAGGTCAAGCTACCAATATAACCCGCTGCGTTAATGGGTTTAATTTCACCAGCATCGGTTGTTTCTGTTGTCACGTATTGACCGTAGGCATTAAAGTTTTCTAAACCAAAACCTATGCCGTCGATAAATTGGTGACACGACTCACAACCGTCTTGTAAATGAGCATGTTCAAAACGTTCACGTACTGTTAGTGTTGGATCTTCTTGAGGTTTTAACTCGGCACCAATTGGTGGCGGTGGGAAGTCCTGACACATTAAGTTTTTACGCACGAATAAACCACGTTTAACTGGATGGGTTTTTTCTGACGCAGATTGAATCGCTAAGATACCTGCATGACCCATAACACCAGCGCGTTCGCCGTTGCTTTCAGCTGGGTCGTAATCGACGCGTTGCCAACCGGTACCACCCGGCCATGTGAAGCCGTAGTGCGTAGCAAGTTGTTCTGTCATATAGCTGTATTTAGCAGTTAAAAGCTCAGAGTATTCACCACCACCAAAGACGATGCGTTTAACAAACTCAATGGTTTCTTGGCGCATATCGGCTTTTAAGCTAGCAGATAAATCTGAGGTTTTTATTTCTCTATCCAAGTTCAACCAACCTGCAATAAAGCGTTCAAAGGCTATTTCAGCTTTAGCGTCTTGCAGCATGATTGCTAGGGTTGACGCAATTTGAGTTGAAGTGCTCAGTTCGCCGTTATCTGCTTTACTCATCAACCAACTATCAGGCGTGGTTGCCCAGTAGGTATATGCTAGTAAAGTCGCGACTTCGTAATCAGTTAGTTCGAAATAACCGTCGGTATTTACTTCACCTACTTCCGAGCGATACAACATAGCAGGTGATGATAAAATAGTGCTTAACAGCGCTAATTGACCTTGGTCGTTGTACACACCCGTCAATGAAGTTTTTTCCGTTGCAGTTAATGGACGTCTAAATGCTCGTTTAGCAAAATCATCTAAGAAACAGCTAATATTGTTACAGCCAGAAGTTAGGCTGTACATATCTGCCACCATAGACGCTGCTGCTTCAGCTGCTAAGACATAACCTTTAGCGTAATCATTAGTAAAGACAGTGTTGGCATTGGTTTTAAAGCCATTTGCTGGAATATCTGCCGGAACATTACCTGAGGTTACATCAATATCTGTTGTTAAACCTAGTAAGTCACGTACCGAGTTGTTGTATTCCAAGGTAGACAATAAACGATAACTTCTGTCTTGTGGCACTACGTCGTCCAAATCATCCAAATTACAAGTATTCGATGGCGCAGTGAAAGCTTCGTCTAAAATCATAGCGGCTGTAGAACTTGCACATTCACCAGTACATAAGCTTGCATTACCAATTGGCATATTAGTTTCAATGTAACTGGTCAATTCTGCTAACGTATATTGACTGCTTAAACCTAACAGCTGTGGTGAACCTGTACCATCTGCACCATGACAACCAGTACAGCCTTGGTTGTTGTAATAATTACGGCCAACTAAATGTTCATCCGTTGCAGGGCCAAATACCGCAAGTAGGGTAAAGGACAGTGCATCAGCGATAACAATTTGAGTATTTTCAGCTTTAGCATCGACTAAGTATGCTGCACCTGAGCCTTCCCACTGTTTAAACTCTAAGCCTGTACCAGCAGGGTTTGCTGTTACATCTAGAACAGTTCCAACAGGGAATAATTTGCCAGTTAAATCGGCACTGCCTGATAAGGTAATAACACCATTACCAATTTGGATTTGCGTACCAGCTTCGCTACCGTCACCTGTTGGCGCTTGTGCTAACCAGCCTTGGTCGTAATAGCTTGGGTTGGCAATATTTACTGTTAAGTCTGCAGTTTTGTTTGCACCTGCATTGTTAAAGATAATATTGATATCCCCATTGCTATTTGCCCAGTTAACTGGCACTAAAACCTTACGCCATTTTCCACCTAAATTGTCCGCAGTTTGCGTAATTGCAGAGCCAGGCCAAGCAGCTGGGCGTGTGGTTATTTCATTGTTCCAAATATACGCTGTTGGGTTAGCCCAATTGGCAGGTGTATTGAAGTAGATGTATTGAGCAACACCTAAGTTTTCAACTTGAATATTTGTGCTGATACCTTGGTTGGTTACTGTGATAGTAGTAACGCCCGCCGTAGAACCCGCACTTAATAAACCTGAGTTAGAAACAGATACAATATTGCTATTTGCGCTTGTCCAGCTTGAGCTTAATGTTGCCGAAACTGTTTCGTCACCCGCTGTTGCTACTGCAACTAATTGGCGTGATTCGCCGCTAATTAACTGCACAGTTGCTGGTGCAACTATAGTTAAACCATCAATTGGTGCAGGATCTTGCGTTTGTGCGCTGGCACTAGCAGCGGCAGAGTCAACCGATGCACCTTTAGCCACAACTTGGTAATAATATAAAGTTGAAGGTGCTAAACCTGAGTCTGTCATGCCTGTTGTATTCGCAGCGAGCGTTGACACTAGCGTGAAAGGACCTGTTGCTGAGGTTGCACGGCTAACTTGGTAATTCACTTCATCAGTTGCGACATCTGTCCAGCTTAAGCTGATGCTAGTGTCTGATGCTGCTACTGCGGTTAAATCAGTTGGTGCATCAGGACCTGTTGCTACAGTAATAACAATATTGCCACTGTAACCACCACTGCTGGCCGTAATAGTCGCAGAGCCACTGTTCACACCTTGTACAGTCGCTTGGCCGCTTGTTCCAGAAACAGTCACAACCGAAGTATCACTGCTTGACCAAGTTACACCTGCAGTTGGTGCCACTTCAAAACCATTGTCGTATAAAGCCATGGCTGAAACACTTGTACTTGCGCCAATGCCTACAGAGCTATTTGTCGCTGTTACTTGCATTGCCGTTTGGCTTGCGCCAACACCGTCAATCCAATCTGCAATTAATTTGCTTGCTAAAGGATTAGTAATTAAACTGCCTTTCGGCATACGGTTAGCATCGTCGGTTTGGTAGTTGTAGATAATACTGGCTGAATGATCGAACGGTAACATGCGGTAAACCGCACCACGCTTGATGTTCATAATCTCCATATCTTTTAGGTCAGTTTCATAGTTCATATCCATAAAACCACCACCATGACAGTGAGAACAGTTAGTATCTAAGTATGCACGAGCACGCTCATCAACCGATTTATTGGTGTCTGTTGGATCTGGTAATTCAGCTAAGTTAGCTGCAAAACCAATGTTTTGATCAAAGATACCGACTTGATTAAAGCTGTCTAGCTGATTAGCTACTACACCTTGGTAATCAAAATCTTTGTTCAATTGTTTTGTATCAATTGAAATAGGATCTTTACTACCTGTACCTGTGTGACAAGACGAACATTCAGCGCCAGAGCGCACTCTGTGTTGGACTAAGCTTGGCGCTTGGTCGTAGAATTGTTCAACCGTTTCTTCAAATGCTTGGTTGACCAAATCAGCATCTGTCGCTTGAGCATTCCAGTAATAGTTTGCCGCAGCCCAGTTGCCAGAGTTTTGGCGGAACAATACTGAGGTTTGATAAGGCACAGAATCAGTCGCATTAATAGGGCGTGCTAAGTGTTTAACTAATACTGAACCTGCAGGTAAATCCCACACGTTATTGGCATCAAAGTTAATGGTTTCGCCATTTGGTACAGCAATAAAGTGGCGTGTGATTAAACCGTCAAACCAACCGTCAGAATTAACATCGTACTCAATCACACCATGTACAGGTGTTAAGTTTGTTAAGTCAGCAAATAAACCTGTTGCAGATAAGGTTGCAGGAATAACTGCCGCTTGCACATCACTATCAACCATGCGGTAGATAGAAGATAAACCGCCGTATTCTTCACCATGTGAGCTGATAAATACTTCTTCACCGCTAACATCTGTGCCGAATGACGAAATATTACTTGGGAAAGCATTACTGACTAATACGTCTGTGTCGCCTTCGGTCGCAGACCAGATTTTTTTACTGACATAATCGCCGTAAATAAAGCGACCGGTTAAACCCGGCAATTGGCTACCGCGGTAAACAAAACCACCGATAATAGCAACTGAACCTGTATTGTGATCATAACCACCTGTTGGGCCGGTTAAATCATTAGTACAGTCGCGGCTGAAGTTAGCATCACCACCGTCGTTGCCTCTGTGGGTATTACCTTCACAGATAGGCCAACCATAGTTGTTGCCCGCTTGAATAATGTTTACTTCTTCAAAACCTTGTTGGCCGATCTCAGTTTCCCATAAGGTGTAAGGCAATACAGTATCAAAGGCCCAACGCCAAGGGTTACGATGGCCGTAAGACCAAATTTCATCTCGTACATTCGGGTCATTGACAAATGGGTTGTCAGCTGGAATGTCGTAGTACAAGCCTTGTGCATTTGGTGTATCACGCATTATGATGCGGATAAATGAACCGCGCAGGTTATCCGTTTCTTGTGAGCTATTGTTGGTACGCGGATCTGGCTGAGTTGGCGTGATCGCCGTATCGCCATAAGCACCGTCACCAATACTTAAGAAAAATTCACCAGTCGACGGATGAAACTGCATCATACCGCCTTTATGATCTGGCCCTGGTTGAGGGATACGTAAAATTTCTACTCTATCGCTGGCTGCTGTTGGCAAGGTTGTATCGTTTAAGGTGATACGCTCAAGCACTGCATCGCCAAATACGCCATTATCACTTTCGTTATCGTTGTCGCCTTCAATGTAGAAAATATAGGCGTAACCGTTTGTCGCGAAATTTGGATGGAAAGCGACTGATAACAAACCCTGTTCGTGGTAGTTGCGCACTTCGCCTGTGATATCCAATAGGGTGGTAACTTGTGCTTGCGTTACGTTAGGGTCATTGGCAAAAACGGATAATGTACCTTTTTTGTCTACTACGTAGATAAGATCATTTACCCCGTCATTGGTTACATGCACAGGTGATGCAAAATAGCCATCTAATGCAGGGAATGCTGATTCATAGGTATAGTTACCAGATGAAACACTGCCCGACAGTGGGAAGTTAAGCGGTTTAAGTAATTGTGGACGCTCAGGCAATGCTTGAGTTGCTGCAACTACTTCTAATGCAAAGGTATCTGTTTCACCGCTAGCTAGAGTCATAGTCACAGTGTATGTACCTTGAACTGTTAGTTCAGGTGTGACCACAGACTCGCCCATTAATGAACCAGACCAAGCATCACTTTGCCAAGTTGTTGCGGCTAAATCGCCATTGCCAGCAACCACAGTTAAAGCTATTTGGCTGTTTTGATTGGCTTTTCTATCAGGTCCTGCATCAGCTGATGCTTGAGTTGGAATACCACAAGCTGTCGCTGTCATCCAAACACCATTGTTGTAACACAGGTTATCGCCAGTAAAATCTAAATCGGCTGTTTGGTTTGCGCCATTGTCAGTAAAGATAACTTTGCCTGAAACAACATCTTCAGGAATATCTAAAAACCATGCGTTAAATCCACCGAATTCTGCTAATGCATGACCTGGCCAGTTTGAATTTGGCCAACTTGCAGCAGGCACAAAATCCCAAGTATGCGCGGTTGGTGCGGCAAAGTTATTATTATTGATGTAATAAATTGCTTTGCCTTGTGGATAATTATAGACAGGATCTGGCCCTGGCCCTGTACCGACATTTAATCCACAAGATTGCAATGTAGTCCATTGATTGTTTTGATAACAAACATTTGGCCAAGTTGCGGCTAAATCAGCCGTTTGGTTTGCACCATTGTCGTTAAAAATAACACTGATTGAAGTTAAATCAGCTTCTGTGTCGTAACAATAAACATTACCTGTGGCTGTTAATGCTTCGCCTGGCCAGTCTAAATTGGCAAATGCACCTTGTGGTTGTCCATTCCATAAATATACGGTTGGATTGGTAAAGTTTGCGGCATTGTCATAACAGATGGTACTTGCCGTGACTGTAGGTGCGTTGCTGGTATCAATTACAGTCACAACCACAGAGTCGGTGGCTGTTGCACCTTGATCATCCGTTACTGTTAGGGTGATAGTAAAAGTACCTTCGCTGTTAAACGTGGTTGTTGGAGACACACCGGTTGAACCATTGTCCCATTGGTAACTAACAATATTCCCGTCAGCGTCACTCGAGTTACTGCCATCTAAAATGACTGAATCACCTAAATTTACCGTAACATCTGCGCCTGCATTGGCTACCGGTGGCTGATTAACTGAAATCAATCCACAATCGGCCAGTGTTTGCCATTGGTTGTTTTGATAACAAGTTGTGGCGCCAGGCATGTTTAAATCGGCAGTTTGTGGGTTGCCGTTGTCATTAAAAATTACGTTTAGTGAATTAACCGCCACGCCTGGATCGTAACAATAAAAACTGCCCTCTTGGGTCATATCTTGACCTGGCCAGTTAGTATTTACGATTGCTCCAGCTGGGGCTGAATTCCACATATAAATTTTAGGGTTGTTGTAACCATTGTTATTATCATAACAAATGGATGTTTCTGTTACCGCGGCTTGGGTTTCAAAACTGAGTGTACAACTCATAACTGAAACACTTAACACTGGCAACAGATAGTAATGCAAGGCGTGTTTAACTCGCCCAGTATCCTTTGTTGTGTGCATATATCCACCTCATTTTATGTGTAAGTTCCCTTGTATTAGGGCCGTGACTTCGGATCTTCCGTGGGTGTCCGTAGCTGAACAAAGCGTCTTTTTGTTCAAATAGGCGCACTGTTCATCACAAAAATTAACACAGCAAAATAGTTGGATCTATGTAACCAGAGTGTAACAAAAAGCTTCGAACTGGGGTTCTGGTTAACCTGTTGTTTACATGTTGACAAAGTGAATTTATTTACTCTTATGTGTGTTCTGTCTTTTTGAACTGTATACAGCTGTTGTGTTGGAATTGAGTTATTTTTATATAAATCATTAAGTTAAATCGTATTTTGTTCGTGTTCTTGCTCGTTTTGCTAAATCAAATTTATAACTAAATGTATCTTTTTTGTTTAAGTGAATTGTCCAACTGGAATATACACTTGGCTGAAAAAGGCGTTTTTTGGCACTCTATGGCTTGGCTGAATAGCGTGTATGAAATTTGCTTTTTGAGGTGGTCAATTTGCTATTACGATTGACATATGTCGATATTTTTGTTTTTATTTCTTTTAAAATCAAAAGGATATGATTTGTTGTTGTCTGTGTGTAAATTGTTGTTTTATGCGCTAATTTTCTTTGCATACGTATTCATTAGTCTAATTTTATGAATACGTATTCATAAGTTGCAGAGCATTGACAAGTTTTTAATCCAAGCTAAAAAGCCGTATAGTTAACCTTGCGTTAACATTTGTTTGGCGCGCTTGCACACACAAAATTGTTCCACAAACTAGATAGCGGGGTCTGTATGGCAGATTTGTACCCAACACAGCATAAAATAATTCAGCAGAGTTTTACTGTGCAGTATCAATATCCAGTGATGTTTTTACGCAATAGTTTTGCATTGGATAATTCAGCATTAGCTGAGCTGATTGATAATCAAGACGAGCAGCCGAAAATACTCCCTGTTATCGATGGCCAAGTGGTGGCGAAACAACCACAACTTATCTCACAAATATACAGCTACATGCAGCAGCACGGGTTAAATTGTTTACCTGCCATTCAAATTGCTGGTGGTGAAGCTTGTAAAAACGATACGCAAGTTTTAGATACAATTTATTCTGCGGTCGAAAAATTTGCCATCGATCGACATTCATACATTTTAGTTATTGGTGGTGGTGCAGTAATCGACGCGGTTGGTTATGCAGCTGCAACAGCGCATCGCGGTATTCGTTTAATTAGAATGCCAACCACAGTGCTTGCACAAAACGATGCAGCAGTTGGCGTTAAAAACGCCATTAACTACCACAAACGCAAAAATTATTTAGGCACATTTGTCCCGCCATTTGCTGTGATTAACGATCATGATTTGCTTGATACCTTAGAAGCACGCGACAAACGTGCTGGCATAGCTGAAGCGATTAAAGTTGCTTTGATTAAAGATCGCGCCTTTTTCTACGAGTTATATAGCGACAAAGATGCTCTGGCTAAATTTGAGCAAACTGCGATGGAAAGCATGATTTATAAAGGTGCTCAGTGGCATTTGCACCATATCGCGACCAGTGGTGATGCATTTGAATTTGGCTCGGCGCGTCCACTTGATTTTGGCCATTGGTCAGCGCATAAATTAGAAGAAATTTCCAACAACAGTTTACGCCATGGTGAAGCCGTCGCTATAGGTATCGCGCTGGATAGTATTTATTCACACTTGATGGGTTATATTCAACAAAACGAACTTGCACAAATTTTAATTCTGTTAGAAACGCTCGGGTTTGAATTAACTCACCCAGCTATTTATCAACTCGATGTAAAACAAGCATTAAATGAGTTTAAAGAGCATTTAGGTGGCCGCTTGTGTATTACTTTGTTATCACAAATTGGTTGTGGTTTTGAAGCTAGAGAAATTGATATTGCTGTGATGCAAGATGCGATTCAGGCGTTGCAGTTGCAAGAATACCTAAATTGGACGGAAGTCGCATAATTTGAAAGCATATTTACAGTTAATTCGTGCGCCAAATGGCATCACTGCGATAACAAATATTGTTGCGGCGGCTGCTATTGTTAGTGGTGGGCAGTTGACTTGGCAATTGTTGTATTTGGTTATTGCTAGCATGTGTTTTTATTATGCGGGCATGGCGCTAAACGATTGTTTAGATTTTTCAGAAGACGCGCAAGAGCGACCGTTTCGCCCGCTGCCAAGTGGGCAAATTAGCTTAGCCTCAGCGCAAATGCTGGTGGCCGTATTGTTTTGTATAGCGCTAGGCGCTTGTTATTTATTTAACCCAAACAATTTAACCAGTTTAGTGTTAGGCGTGTGTTTAACTTTAAGCATAGTTTTATATAACGGCGTATTTAAACAAGGGTTGTTAGGGGCCTTTACTATGGCCAGTTGCCGTTTGTTTAACTGGTTGTTGGGAGCAAGTTTTGTCACTGTTACCACTGCGCAACTTGATATTTTCTTTGCGCTGTTAATTGCTAGCCCCATCTTCTTTTATATCAGCGCTGTGACTTTTTTAAGTAAACAAGAAACCCATGCAAGCAATAAAAACACCTTGCTGGTGGTTGAGCTATTATTGGCTTTAGCCTATTTGCCACTGGTTTATTTACACTGGTCGGTATTTCAATTATCCGGTTGGTCAAGCTTAGTTTCATGGTTGTTATTAACAGTTGCAGCGTTATTTTTATTGCAGCGTTTTGTCTTGTTAACCACTAACTTTACGCCCAAACAAATTCAATTGACGATTAAATGGATGATAATCGCAGTCATCCCATTTGATGCTATGCTTGTAGCTATGGCAGGGCATTATGCAATTGCACTTATGTTGCTGGTTTTACTGTTGCCATGCCGCTTTTTAGCGCAAAAACTTTATATGACCTAATGGGTGGTTAACATGCAATCACAACAAATTGTCCAACTGCAACAATGGGTTGACCAACATTTATCGACAGCACAAATTGATTGGTTATTATCTGCTAAACAAAAATTAGTTGAGGCTGATCCACAAAAACAAATTGATGAATTATTAACTATATCGGCTGGGGTTAAGCGCTCAGTGCCAGATCAGTCTTTTAATGGAACAGACGAGTTAGTCGCTCGATTTGCTCATTTCGATTTTGCTGAAACCATACGTTTGTTGTTATTAGTACAAGTTGCGCAAACTTGCCCTGACATTGCTTATTTAGTTAAGAGCTATTACCAGTTTGGTGACCAAAGCGAAAAAACAGCTTTGCTCAAAGGCTTAAATTTTATTGACCCAAATGGCCAAGCCTTGGCAACTGCAATCAAAGCAGGCCGTTGTAATGCGACTGTCGAATTTAGCGCGCTTGCACTGCAAAACCCGTATCCAGCCGAATTTTTTCCGGAACTAAACTTTAATCAAATGGTTCTAAAAGCCTTATTTATGGGCTTGGATATCAGTTCAGCAACTAATCTAAACACAAGGCAAAATGCCGAATTATCTAATATGTGTTTTGCTTATGTGATTGAGCAGGCGTTGGCAGATAGGACGCCACCAGCGTCCATTTGGTTAGCCATCCAATTGCATAATTTGAATGACCAGCATCAAGTTGAATTAGAACGTTATACCCAGCATTTTTACCAAAAAGACGCAGGGCATAAACAACAAATAACACAATTACTCGCTAAACATAAACCCGAGTTACTCGCGCAAATTAAAGGATAACAAATGCAGTATTTTGACCCACACATTCATATGCTTTCACGTACAACTGACGATTATCAAAATATGGCTGCTGCAGGTATTGTTGGCGTAATTGAGCCTGCGTTTTGGTTAGGTCAACCGCGCACTCAGTTAGGCTCGTTTGTGGATTATTTTGATACGCTAATTGGCTGGGAGCATTTTCGAGCGTCGCAATTTGGCATCATGCATTTTTGTACTATGGGGTTAAATCCGAAAGAAGCGAATGACGTTGAACTCGCCGAAGGGGTAATGAAGTTATTACCGCGTTACTGCCAAAAAGATAATGTTGTGGGTGTAGGCGAAATTGGTTACGACGATATGACGCCAGAAGAAGATAGATTTTTATCTGAACAGCTAGAGTTAGCTAAGTCGCTTAATTTACCTGTGTTAATTCATACCCCGCACCGCGACAAAGTAAACGGTACCAAACGCACGTTAGATGTGATTAAAGAAAGTGGCATTAACGAAGAAATGGTATTGGTTGACCACTTAAACGAACAAACTTTACCTTTAGTATTAGAAACCGGTTGCTGGCGCGGACACAGTATTTACCCAAATACTAAAATGTCAGAGCCGCGTATGGTTGCTTTGTTGCAACAATATGGCCTAGATAAAATGATAGTAAACAGCGCAGCAGACTGGGGCATTAGTGATCCACTTAAAGTACCAAAAACAGCGCAAGCTATGTTGGAGTCTGGTTTTTCTGAGACTGAAGTTGAGTTAGTTACTTTTAAAAATCCAATTAACTTTTTTGCACAAAGTGGGCGTATTTCATTAGATATGGTGCGCAAAACTGCGATAGATCAAACCAAAACTTTTAATGACAACAGGGTAACTCGCGGGCAAGAGCCTGTGGTTGAGCAAGATCTCAACAAATAACTCGAGCAGTTAAATAATGTCATTCACCCAAGCCAGCTGGCGAGCCAGCGATCTCGCCTATTGCAGTAATGTGCATCCGGGCGAGACTGCCGCGCAGGTGCAAACTAATATTGAAAACTATATTAGCCAAGTGCGCGAGCAACTTGGTTGGCCGGTTATCAGTAGTGGTTTATGGTTATCCGCTAAAGCCGCTGATGAGCTGATTATAAATCCGCAAAAGCTAGCTGAATTTAAACGCACATTAGCTGAGCAGCAATTACAGTTAACCAGTTTAAATGGTTTTCCGTTTGGCGATTTTCATCAAGCTGTTGTGAAACAATCTGTTTATCAACCCACTTGGGCGAGTGAACAAAGACTTGATTATACCTATAAACTAGCCTGTATTTTGGCTGAGTGTTTACCTGAAACAGAACAAGTTGGTGCTATTTCAACCCTGCCTTTGGCATATAAAGCAGAGTGGAATGATGGGCTGAATTATTTAGCCATGCAGAACTTATTGCGTTTGGTTTGTATGCTGCAAAAGCTTGAACAACAAACTGGTAAGTGCATTCAAATTGGTTTGGAAATGGAACCAGACTGTGTATTTGAAAAAACATCTGATCTCGTTGAGTTTTTCACCGAACAATTATTACCGCTAGCTAAGCTGCAAAATATTGCTGCTGAAACTGTATTACGTTATTTGGGCTGTTGTTACGACACTTGCCATCAAGCTGTATTGTTTGAGGATATTCAAAGCTCGCTGACACAAATTACCCAAGCGGGTATTCAACTGGTTAAAGTGCAAGTATCTAATGCGATTAGTGCGGATTTATCAGTGGAAGGCATGGCTGAAAAACTCATAAGCGTTTTTGCCGATAAGAAGTTTTTGCATCAATGCAAAGTTAAACAAGCTGACGGCGAGTTATCGGTGATAGATGATTTGTCTTTGGCTGCACTTAAACAAGCGCAAGCGGATCATTTAAATACAGCAGCTAAACTAGAATGTCGCATTCACTACCATGTGCCGATTCATCTGCAAACAATAGCGCTGTCGGAAACCATTGAAATAGCTACAACCCAGCAGGCGATTATAGCAACATTAAATTTTTTACAAACACACCCGCAGCTTAAACCTAAATTAGAGGTTGAAACCTACACTTGGCTGAATTTTGTTGAAGACAACACATTGTCGAGCGGTGATTTAATTGTAGGTTTAACTCAAGAGCTGGAGTTTTTACAACAACAAATGCAGCGGCTTGGTTTATTAAAATAAGCTGGATTATTGATCTAGCATTTTTGCTCACGGCTCACGGCTCACGGCTCACGACGCAAGATCTTAGACTTAGGGTTCTAACTACTAAGCAGACCCTCGATAGCATGGATGCTATCGCGGAGCCTATAGGGATATATTTACGGCGAGTCTGGGTGTAGTTAGTGCCCTGAGTCTTTTGTAAAGCACGAACCAATGGGTTGATAAATAGATAAATAAATTGGAAAAAACATACATGACAGCCCCACTAATTGTATTAAACGTAGTCGCCCTAAGCCCATATATGTTGGGCGAACATACACCGAACCTAAACAAGCTACTAAAACAAGGCTACGCAGCACAGCCACTGCATGTGCAATTTCCAGCCGTGACTACAACCTCACAAGCTTGTATGTTAACCGGCAAACAACCAAGCGAGCATGGCATAGTTGGCAATGGCTGGTATTTTAAAGACTTAGCCGAAGTAATGTTTTGGAAACAAGCCAATCAATTAGTCCAAGGCGACAAAGTGTACGACCAACTTAAAGTTCAGCAGCCCAACTTTAAAATTTCTAAACTATTTTGGTGGTACAACATGTACGCCAATGTGGATGCTAGTATTACCCCGCGCCCACATTATTTAGCTGATGGTGGCAAAATATTCGACTGTTATTCAACGCCTACAGGGTTACATCAACAAATCGAAAGCAACATAGGCACATTCCCATTTTTTAACTTTTGGGGGCCAAAAGCCGGCATAGGTGCCAGTCGTTGGATAGCACAAGCGGCAGTGGAAGAATTTAAACTGAATAAACCTAACTTACAGCTCGTCTATTTACCGCACTTAGATTATTGCTTACAGAAATTGGGGCCTAATCATCCTGACATTAAAAAAGAAATAGCGGCTATTGACCAAGTGATTGGCGAATTAATGGCGGGTTTAGCTGAGTTTAATCCCAACTATTTAATTGTTTCAGAATACGGCATAACTCAGGTAGACAAAGTTGTCCACATTAACCGTTTATTGCGCAAACAAGGTTGGATAAAAGTACGCGAAACCGCGGGGCAAGAAAACCTCGACTGCGGCGCGAGCCAAGTATTTGCAGTAAGTGATCACCAATGTGCGCATGTTTATCTAAACGACAAAAACCTACTCGCTGAAGTTAAAAGTTTGCTTGAACAAACTGACGGTATAGAACAAGTGTTAGATAAACAGCAACAGGCCGAAATGGGCTTAGCGCATGAGCGCAGCGGTGATTTGGTTGTTATTAGCCAAGCTAATGCTTGGTTTAGTTATTACTTCTGGTTAGATGATAACAAAGCGCCAGATTATGCGCGTACTGTCGATATTCACCGTAAACCTGGCTACGACCCAGTAGAAATGTATATAGATCCAAAAATCAAATTTCCACTATTGGCCGTTGCTAAACGCATCCTTAAGAAAAAGCTCGGTTTTAGAATGTTGATGGATGTTATTCCACTTGATGCAAGTTTAGTTAATGGCAGCCACGGCCGTATAACCGATGATGCCAACCAAGGGGCAATTTTGATTATGCCCGAGTGGTTGCAACAAAAAATCGGCCAACAGCAATACCAAATAACCGATGTGAATCAGCTAATAAAACAAGCTTTAATTACCAAATAAACTAATACAAGGGTTAAAAATAATGAAGGGAATCAGACTGCTAAAGTTGCTGTTTGGCTTATATTTATTGACTATGATGCAAGCGGTTTTTGCTTCGACAATACAACAGCAATTGCACATTCACATCACTTATTTACAAGAAGCTGATAGTTGGCAAGTTGAGTATCAATTGCCATCTGCAGTTGAATCTATTGAGTTTAGGCGACGCAGTAACTTTGATCGCAGTCAAATTTACCAAATCGATCAAGCTAAGTTTGTTTGGCAAAAAGAAGGGGCTGTATTAGGTATTCGTCGTGTCGACGGTAGCAAGTTTGATTCACTCAAGTTAACTTTTAAATCGCACTACAAATTTATTCTAAAAGACTACACGCAAAACATTAAATACACAGATGGCAGTGTAATGTTGTACACAGACCATCTAAGCTTGGCGTCAGATCAGCAAAGTGTATTCCATTTTGATGCGGCGAACCAAAACATCACTTTTTTAGGCAAAACGTACTTTGAGCAAGCTGTCTGGCATTCTAATCTGCAAGATGGCACTTATATTTATGTTGGCAGCCTTAAACCCATTGAAAACCAATATATGTTAGCTATTGTCGACCCTGGTATGCCTGACTGGGTGTGGCAACAAACACAACAAAATTTCCCCAAATTATTTAATTTTTACACGGATAAAACCGGCCAAAAACTCAACTTTAAACCTATTGTTTATTTTAACTATGATCAAACTCAAGGTGACTATGCTAACTACAGTGGTGGTACGCTCGAAGGTTTAGTGCAGTTATCATTGACTGGTAAAAATTGGCAAGATGAAAATAACGATTTGTACAACGCTTTATTTGAGTTTTTAGCCCATGAAGCTGCGCATTTTTGGAATGGGCAAATGTTTAAGTTTGCAGATCACCAACATGCTTGGATGCATGAAGGTGGGGCTGATGCTTTTGCGTATTTGGCGATGGAACATTTTGCTTTGTTAACTTCAGAGCAAGTTAGACAGCTGTTTGAAGATGATGCCAATGAGTGTTTATTAAAAAAAGGTGCTGAAGCCTTAGTGCAATCTAGTGAATTGGGTTTGTATCGAAATTATTATTCTTGTGGTGCTGTTATGGCTTTTGCGAGTCATTTGGCGCTTCAAGCACACGACAACCAACTATCTCTGTTTGACTTATGGCGCGGCATATTCAATAAAAACCTCGCAGATAAAACATACAACCACGAAGACTATTTTGAGGTGTTAACTCAGCTAACTGGCTCGGACAATTTGGCAGCGAAATTGCGCGTATTTAGCCAACAGCCAAACTTGGGCAATCAACAAGCTGTTATTGAGTTGTTTAGGCAAACTAAGGTTAACGCGCTGGTATCAAGCGATTACCCTGACGCAACACGCAAATATTGGGGCGCGAAATCAATCGCGAATTTGATGCGAATGCATTGTAACGGCAGTGTCAGTTATAGCACCTACAATGACTATATTGAATCTTTGCCAATTCGAGGTTGCCAGCAGTTTCAGCAAACAATGGAAATTCGCTTTATTGCGGGCATAGATATATATGCAGACGGCATACAAGCATATCAGTATGCACAGCAGCAATGTGCCAATAAACAAGCTGTTTTGCTGCAAGACAGAAACAAAAACAGCTTGGTTAATATGCCATGTTCTAGCGAAATGAGCGATGTAGTACCGTATTTAAAGTTAGCTCTTTAGCTATAATTTGCGCTAACTGTGGTTACTTCACCGGCGCATAAATCACGGTTTTAAGCTCACTTTCAGCAACCTCTGCGGGTGAGTTTAAATACACTTCGTATTCAGGAATTTTTTTGTTCGCTTTGAGCTTGTTGCTACGGTTTTGCAAATAGCCCATTAAAGTTGCCCAACCATTGGCGAGGTGCAAATAACTGCCTGTATGGGTAACTGCCAATGCATTATGCTCTGGGATATAGGTTTCAACTACATCAGCTGGAAAATTAAAGTCGGGTTTGTTGTGGTAGGCCATAGCGACAATTAGCTGGCTGTGTTTCTTAACAAAATCAAACTTTTCAACTTGGGTGATCACTAAATCAGCTTGTGGAAAACCCGCACTACAGAGTTTTTGAAAAACAGGGCCTACATCGGCAGATACGGTTTCAGTTGAGCCTTTCACCCGATAACCATAACTATAAAAAGCTTGTTGTTGCTGTATACCGTCGATTGATACTTTAGAGCTAACAGCGCCTGTTTCTAGCTGTTCTTTGAGCATTTTTAAACCACGCTCGTAGTCACTGCCAACTAATGCCGACATTAGTTTTTTCCAGAAAAACATAAATATCGGCAAACTGCCTTGCATCAGCCAAGTTAGTTTGCAGCCAGCTTCGCCTGAGGCTAAGGTAATCGGTTCAAAAACAAATTGTGTGGTTGACTGGCTTTTCCACGGGGCATAAAAAGTTAAGTCGTAATTTAAATATGCATCTTGTTGCAGTGCAGATATTTTAATTTCCCCTTTACCAATTTGTTTACCATCCCAAGCTTGTGCATGACCAAGGCTTGCCGCTTCTCCTTGGCGTGTTATTGGGCAATCTGGCTCTTGAATTAACCATGGGGACCAACAGCTCCAATTGGCAAAATCAGCGACAAAATTAAAAACTTGCTTGACCGGTTTGTTGATCTCAATTGATTTTTCAACGGTAAAAGGTATAGAAAACATAAGCATCCCTACAATTTTGCAAAATTTAGCTTTGAGTATAGTCAAGTTTGTATGATTGTTTAATGAATGTTTGTTAAACTGCGCCGCAACCAAGGGGTGTTGAGGTTTTTAAACTTCAACTGAGAAAAACCCTTAGAACCTGTGCAGGTAATGCTGAATAGGGATGGTGAAAGGACTGCTATTCTCTTATTGGCTTACGTGCGTATCTTCACTTGCATCAATATTTGAGAATTAAATGAAATTTACATTTTCTCCACTAGCCAAAGCATTTATTACTACTGGTTTAGTTGCTAGCCAAATACCATCTTTACACGCTCAACAAACAGAGCAAGAACAAGAAATAGAAGTTATACAGATCCAAGGCGGTTTTCGTACTGCGAGCCTGCACACATCTCCTGTATCTGTCTCGGTAATGGGCGGCGAAACCATTGAGCAACGAGCGGCAAACCACTTGGAAGAAATATTAAATGTTGCTCCTAATATTAATTTTAATGGTGGTAGCAACCGTGCACGCTTTGTACAAATTCGTGGTTTAGGTGCAAGCTCGGAATATGACGCTCCAACTAACTTCCCTGTTGGTTTATATCTTGATGATGTCGACTATAGTCCTATGGGCGGCGCTGCCACTTTGTTTGATACTAAACAAGTTGAAATTTACCGAGGTCCACAAGGTACACGCTTTGGTGCAAACGCACTAGCTGGTTTGATATACATAAAATCTAATGAACCAACGACTTATCAATCAGGTCAACTTAAACTTGGAATGGCCAATTATAATAGCCAAGATATCGGCATAGCCTATTCGAATGGATTAACTAACAATTGGTTATATAGAGTTGCGGCTTACCGTCATTTCTCCGATGGTTTTATGGAAAATGTCTATTTAGATAGACGTGATACCAATGATCGTAACGAACTGAGTTTACGCGGTAAATTACGCTATGATAATCAGGATGACGTGTTATGGGATTTAACTCTGTCACACATTGATATCGACAATGGTTACGATGCGTTTAGCTTAGACAATAATCGTAATACTTTATCTGACCAGCCTGGCCGAGATACACAAAAATCTTCTAGCATTAGTAGTAACTTGGGTTATCAATTAACCACAGGTATTAAACTTAGTGCCATAGCAAGTTTGGTCGAAAGTGATACGGCTTATGGTTACGATGAAGACTGGTCTTATGTTGGAATTGCACCAGGTTGGGAATATTCATCAACAGATAATTATTTACATGACAAATCTAATCAATCAATTGAATTGAGATTAAACTCAAATGATCAAGGCCGTATTTTTAGTAACTCGACTGAATGGGTTGCCGGTATATATGCGCAAAACGCATCGGACGATTTGATCCGTGAATCAACATGGTTAGCTGAAAATTTCACTTCAGAGTTTGACAACAATAAGCGAGCAATATTCGCTCAGTTAGACAGCCGTATTGGTGAAAACTGGCAACTTAGCCTTGGTGCTAGATACGAAGCGCATGATTTTAGTTATGCAAATAATGTCGGTGTCGACGTAAGTAAAACCTATAATATGTTTGGTGGTAAATTCGTAGTTGGATACAAACCTAGTGATTCAGCCTATTATTATGCGTCTGTAAATCGTGGCTATATGGCTGGTGGTGGTAATATAGATGGTGATTTCCCTGAAGAGCAGCGCTTTTTTAAACCAGAATATTTAACTAACTATGAGCTTGGCTATAAATATCAATTAGATGGTTTGTCGTATGCGGTAACGGCTTTTTATATGGATAGAAAAGATGTACAGCTTACGCGCTATATAGTGGACGAACGCAATGATGCTGGTGATGGTTTTACCCCGTTAATTTCTAACGCGGACACTGGTTATTCACAAGGTATCGAATTTGAATTAGATTATTTAATAACAGACGATACGAGCATTTATGCAAGTTTTGGTTGGTTAAAAGCAACCTTTGAGCGCCAGCGTTTGAATGACGATGAATCTGAAATTGTTATTGATACGCGTGAATTATCGCAAGCACCAAGCTATACCTATTTAGCAGGCTTTGTGCATACAGTATCAAGTGATTTGTGGTTCAGTGCCGAAGTTGAAGGCAAAGACGACTTTTATTTTTCAGACGATACCGAAACTCGCTCGGATAAAACCCATGTGGTGAATGCTGCCATAAACTACCAAGCAGGCGATTGGTTATTTAAATTATGGGCACGAAACTTATTAGACAAAACTTATCCAATTCAAGGTTTCTATTTTGGTAATGATCCGCGTGACGAATATACAGCTAAAAATTGGTATCAATATGCTGAGCCGCGTCGTTTTGGTGTAACTGCTGAATTATCGTTTTAAGGAAAAGCCTAATGGAATTATCAGTTGAAATTAGTTTGTACCCACTTGCCCAGCAAGAGTACGAAGAGCAAATTTGGGATTTTATTAAACGTATTCGTCAATACCCAGATATTCGGATAAAAACCAATGGTATGAGTTCGCAAGTATTTGGTGAATATCACCAAGTGATGAACTGTTTAACCCTTGAAATGGAACGTGTTTATCAAGAAATTGGTAAAGCGGTATTTGTGTGTAAATACATAATGGGCGACAGGTCGCATATTGATGAGTGAGATAATCAGCTCAATAACCAATGAAATATTAGCAATGAACTGGCTAGAACTGATTGCAGTGATAGCCAGTTTAGCCTATGTGATATTAGCCGGAAAAAGCAACATTTGGTGTTGGCCTGCGGCTTTTATTGCCAGTGGTTTATATTGTTATATCTTTTTAAATGTAAACCTATTTATGGACAGCGCCTTGCAAGTTTATTACATAGCAATGGCTGTGTATGGTTGGTTGCAATGGCGGCAAATCGCTATTTCATTGGATGACGATGAAGGTACACCGGTTATACAAGATGAACATCCTAATGATGTTGCGCCTATAGTGTCGTGGCCGTTATTTCGTCATTTGAAGATGATAAGCGCTCTGTCGCTTGTGTCTTTGGTTTTGGGTTACGTAATGGAAAATTACACCCAAGCTGATTTTGCCTATTTAGACACATTCACCACTGTATTTAGTGTATACGCAACCTACCTAATTGCTATTCGACTGCTTGAAACTTGGCTGTACTGGGTGGTGATTGATATTGCTGGTTTGTACATATACAGCGAAAAATCACTTAATTTAACCATGTTATTGTTTGCTGGCTACACAGTATTAGCTGCTTGGGCGTATTGGCAATGGCGCACGCTTTACCAACAACAGCAGCAAGCAGGTTACCTAGAACAGCAAGTTAGTTAGATTTATTGTAGGTTATGTTATCACGCACTCAGCAACTGCTTATCCAACAAAACTTTGGTTCAATACTAAATATTGAGTCAATAAACAAAGGTTATAGCAATCAATGTTTTAAGCTGCTGGTGTTAAACAGCAGTAATCAGCAACAAAGCTTGTTTGTTAAATCACTAAACAATAAAGATGTTGCGCATATTCAGCATGAACAACATGCAAGATGCATTGCCGAAAAAGCGATGTTAACGCCTAAGTGTTTATTGCAAAATGCTCAGCAAAAATTGTTGGTGATTGAATATGTGCAAGCGGATAAGCAAGCATGTATTCAAGATATCGCCTTGCTTTTAGCACATACCCACCTAGCACTTACCCACAGCATTGATAGCCAACTGGTGCAAAGCCTCCAACAAAATATTATCCCGCAGCGGCTTGCTGCGGATATTCAAGCGCTAGCCCCAGCCGACAAACTGGATAAAACTCTACTAGAACTTGCGCAGCTGCTAGATAATGAATGCACAAACCAAGTGTTTTGCCATGGTGATATATCGCGCGACAATATATTAAAAACGCGTGATAAAACTTATTTGGTTGATTGGGAATATGCCCGTATGGCAAGCGCTGAATATGATTTAGCTGCGAGCATTTGTATAAATCAATTAAATGTTACTGAGCAAAAACAGCTAGTAGATGAATACCAAAAGCATAGTCAAAGTAGTATTAACCAAGCCTTGTTGTTGCGATATATTCAGGTATTTGAATATTTAAATAAACTTTGGTTTGCAAAGCTGGCTTAAGCCAACTTTGCAAATTAGCAATTAGTGGTGATGTCCACCAACACCGTGTGCATGACCGTGTGCTAACTCTTCTGCAGTAGCTGCACGAACATCTGTTATTTTTAAATCAAAAGTTAAAGTTTTACCAGCTAGTGGATGATTTGTATCAACCGTCACCATAAAACGACCAGCTTTAACCACAGTGACTTGGCGTTGACCCTGCTCAGTATTCACAACAGCAATCATGCCTGGTTTCCAAACTTTAGCGCCCATTAAATGTTTAGCCGGCACACGTTGAATCGCTTGTTCTGACTCATTGCGTTCACCATAAGTTTCGCTAGCTGGTAAAGTTACTGAAAATTCTTCACCAACCGCTTTGCCTTCTAAAGCTGCTTCAACACCTTTCATCATGTTGTTATGGCCATGCAAATAAGCAATAGGATCGGCATTCATGTTTGATTCTAATTGTTTGCCACTTTCATCAGTTAAGCTGTAGTGAAATTGCACCACTGTATCTTTGGTAACTTGCATTTGTTATCTCGAATTTGAATTGAAAATTACCGCGAATCATAGCAGGTATGTAAAGAATGACAATTTTACGCTGTAGGTTGATTTGCGATCAAAAACAACTACATGTAGAAGACATTGAATATGCTATAGTAAACGCCTTAGCTATTATTCAATTTTTATCTTTTTTGGAGATCTAACCTCAATGGCAATTCACAGTATGACGGCTTTTGCTCGTCGCGAGCAAAAAACAGAGTGGGGCACATTTGCATGGGAAATCCGCTCAGTAAACCAAAGATACTTAGAAACCTATTTTCGATTGCCAGAACAATTTAGAGGATTAGAGTCGGTACTGCGTGAAAAAATTCGCAAAGCCATGCAGCGCGGTAAAGTTGAAATAAACTTACGCATAACCGACACAGACAAAAGCACGGGCAACCTAACCATTAATCAAAACTTAGTTGAGCAGCTTTGTCACCATGCACTAAAAATACAAGCTCAGCTCAACAATGCTGTGATTAACCCAGTAGACCTAATGCGTTGGCCGGGAGTGATGCAAGCTGAAGAGCAAGACTTAGATGAGCAACAAGCCCAATTGCTAGCTGAGTTCGATTTAACCATTAAAGACTTTTTAGCCGCGCGAGCCAGCGAAGGCGAAAACTTAAAAGCATTAATCGAGCAGCGTTTAGAAGGTATTGCAAGCCAAGTTGCAATAGTGCGCGAGCAAATGCCACAAGTATTAATTTGGCAACGCGAGCGTTTAACCACACGTTTAGCGGAATTAAAAGAGCAAGTTGACGAAAGCCGCGTAGAGCAAGAATTGATTATGCTTGCGCAGCGTGTAGATGTAGCCGAAGAACTTGACCGTTTAGACTCGCACATTAAAGAAAGCCGCGACAAAATACTGAAAAAAGGTGGCGCCTGCGGCCGCCGCTTAGATTTTATGATGCAAGAATTTAACCGCGAAGCGAATACGTTAGCATCGAAGTCAATTAATACCGAAGTAACCAATGCCGCGGTTGAGGTTAAGGTGTTGATTGAGCAGATGAGGGAACAAATACAAAATATTGAGTGATGTTTCAGGAAGTTTTAATTTTTAAATAAATCATAGGGGTATAAAAATCACTGTTTCACGATCATCCATCAAACACCATAGTATTCGAACAAATTGATGGCAGATTTAGGCTATATTTTAGTCAACTGCCATTTTTGAAAAATCTGCCATCATTCTTAATGTAAGGTTTCGATATAAAAGTAAAAATTAGTGACTCCTCTTTGACGAAAATTATTCGTGAAGGAAAAGTGGGTTATCTGGTAATCATCTTGTGATTCAAGGAAGGGTGTTAAATAAAGCTCAAATTAAATAAGTTTACTTTAATTCTGTCGCGTATTTAGCTCAAAAAACATACATTTAATTTGTTCAAGTTTTAATCTATTGACTTTTAGGATAAACTAATAGAATAGAAGTGTTAATTTTTAAGGTTTTATTATGAGTGCATTAACACAGTCATTAAATACATTTATTGATGATCAAATTAAAACTGGATCTGTCTCTTCTGAAGTAGAAGCAGAGCAATTAATTCAAACGGCTGTTTTTGAAAGGGTACTTGATCGCAAATTAGCACGCGCTGAAGAACAAGTTAAACAAGGGCAATATTTTGAAGCTGATGATAATCTTATCAGTGACGTTTTAGCTGAAGCTAGAACACGTATTAAAACATCTAATTAATGCCTCAGTACAAAGTTATTTTTGCGCTTGAAGCAAAACAAGATTTAATTGATATACAAAATTATATTTATGAAGATAGCCAGAGTTTAGTAATCGCTGATAATTTTGTATTGGATTTATTTCATACCTTAACAGGCTCATTGCCAAATTTCCCTTTCAAACACCCTGTTTACAAAAGATATATCAGAAAATTTGTTTTTCCAGAACATACACACTATTGCGCGTATTTTAAAGTTGATGAAGTACAAAACCAGATTATTGTGCTTGCAATCACTAACACAAGCCAATACACACGCTACAGTGATTTATAGCCTTTAGTATTAGCTAGAACTATAAACGCCAAAGTTTGTTATGTTGTTATTTGTGCAACCTCAAATGATGTCATTTAGGTGAAAATTTAAAGTTCTAATCGAACTATCCGGAATTTCCGGATAGTTGCATTTTGTGCAAATTCACCCTCATTATAGATGTTGATTAAATGCTCATTAATAGTACGCACATCTTTATCGTAAAGTTCAGCCATCACAGCTTGAGATAGCCATAGTGTTTCCGATTCAAAACCACTATCGGGTTTAAATCATAAGCGGGTGATAACTTCCAACCATTCTTCGTTAATAAAAAGCCATGGTTACGCAGGTGATCATCCGTGTTCGACACTGCAATATTAAATACGATACGACGCCATAGCTGTGCTAAATCTACTTCGGTTTGTGCACCACAATTGGAAATAAATTCAGCAATCTCTAGGTAGCTGGCACCTTGAGATTCTTCACCATCATACTTTTCGTTTCCAAAATAGCGCAGCTGTGTCATGGCCGATGAAAAATACAGCCGCTTTTCGCCTTCGCGGTCAAATCGTTTTGTTAAAAAGGTATGATGCCCAGAGGAAAACCGCCTAATTTCACTTGGAAACATATTAACGCCTGCCGACAGAGCCAATTCATAACAGACCACCACCCACGCCCCCACATCATGGTTATCGTTAAAAATGCTTTATCGAAGGCAAAACTAAACACACCACCTCGGCTTGAATCGCTGTAAGAAAGCAGCCCTATTAGCAAAGGCGCTTTGATTGACTGCCTGTCGGCATAGACTTCGACGATTTCACGGCTCATCTTGAACCTGCCAGCAATTTTATATTTTGCAGCTTGATACCAACTTCATCATGAGCGGCCATTTCTGCAAAGTTGCTTTCCATGCCAAGTACGGGCATAACTTTTAAGTAAGTGCCTATAGCAACGCCTGGATCACCTGCGAAGACTTTGTTCACAGTTTTATGATCAAAGCCAGTACGTTCACACAGCAGCTTTTTTGTAAAACCACGTCGCTTCATCGCCAACAGCAAGTCTTCACCAAAAAGAGTCAGGATTTTGCGCTGTTTTGGAAATAGTACATTGTGTAAATCACGCTTAGCCATATCACCAACCAAAGGGACTATATTCCCATTATTAAGTCATTAATGGGAATATAGTCCAACTTTGAAGTTCGACCAACTCTAACACGTAAAATGTGGTGCTATGTTCCTATTTTAACGGGTATTTTGGGATTAATATCCCATATTTTGATTTGGTTGAAGGTTTTCGTCGCGATTTTTGCAAATATTCAGGTAAGCTTGATGCCACTATAATTGAGTCAGTATTTAATAATATTCCGCACAATTGTCGCTGGTTGTAGAACAGTCGGTTAAGCTGTTTTTGTTTGATGTGGATTTGCCGTTGAGATGGTAGGCGGCAAGAATAAAATATAAATAACAACCTGTAAGTTGTTATTTACAAATACAGCCTGCAGATTGTTTTGGTGGTTAGCGTGAACTACACAATTAAGGAAACTGTGATCACTATGATGTTATTACGCAGCGTTGCGCTTAACCGATGTGTAAGAGTGGATTAGGAAAGTACAGCCTTTTTAGGTTGAATATCCATTATTCACCTTTGTCGGTGAATAAATGTCGAATACACAACTCACCTAATTAATTCACCGTTATCGGTTAATTTAATTGAATAATGCTTCGTTGCATCTATAATCACTATATCTGGTGATTAATTATTCATCTCTCTTGTTTTTATAGGTAAGCAAATATGGCAAAGAAGGTTACTGTTTCTGACCTACCTAATACGGAGTTTATTAATAATGCGGAAGTATTGGGTCAATTGATCAAAGCTAAACGTACAAAACTAGGCATAAAAATGGCTGACTGTGCTGCTTTGTGTGGTATTGGCATTAACACATTATCTCGTCTTGAAAATGGTAACGCCAATTGCACATTGGCGGCCATGTTCTCTGTATTAAATGGTTTGGGCATTAAATTAACCACTAACATGTTAATTAACTCTGACTCGCGAACAGAAACGGCTCATTCAATAACTACTGAAAGTGAATGGGTGTAGCCGTGGTTTCTAAAGATCAACCTTCAGCCTATCAACTCAATGTCATGTATGGCGATGAAACCATTGGTATTCAACACTTTGATAGATTGGCTAAACACATATTAGAAAAATCTCAGTACTTAAAGGCGCAAGCTGCTGAAATACCAAGGATTACGGTTTAACACGATTCACTTATATTGCACTTAATAAATTACCTGTTGCTGAAGGGGTAACCCAAATCAAATGGTTCTTTTTGCTATTCCGTCTTTCACCAATATTCAAGAAAATGAGGGGGGTAACTCTCTGCGCATTAATTGACCGCGCATCGGGTCTACTTCTCCAACCTTGTTCCAAGCATGTTTTAGATAGAATTTCTCTGCGCGAATATTGCCGGGAATATAACGCAATAGTGCATATTCACATTGATTGGTGGCGGCTTGCTGCATGACGTATTCGTGAATCACATTCGCTGCGTTTTTGCCTCTGTATGCATCAATTAGGTAGAAAAGGTTTATATAAACAAAAGGCTTTTGTTTATCATCTAGCAATTGGCAGTTAAATTCCAATTGGCCAATTAACGCATCGTCCAGCCAAATATGAATAAACCCAAAGGGGTTACTTGCAGCTAGTTTTTCAAACCAGTTGATTGTGTCTTTTTCAGAGTACCCATCTAAGTTGCCATAGCTGACTAGCCAAGTATCTTGTCTAAATTTTATGCTGTGCTGTAGGTTTTTTTCTAAATTAACGGGGCGGAATTCCAGTTTCATTTGTATCCTTATTTTTTATAAATTTCTGCAGTTGCTTGAGCACTAATCACCCCAACACCAGCTTATGAATTTGCTCGTCTATATCCGCCAATAACTTTTCTGATTCAGCGGGTTCTAGTACACCTTGTTCGGCTAAGTCTTCAATTTTATGCCGGCGTTTATTTAATAACACGCGGGTGGCGAGCAGGGTTTGAATTTGTTGTACTCGTTCTGGTTCAAACTGATTAATCGCGTGCAAATAATGCTGCATTTGTTGTATGTTTTGCTCAAGCTCTTGCGCTATTACATGGTAGATATGTTTGGGTGTTTCTAAGTCGCTTAAATGTCGCCAGTTGGTTTTTTGTGCTTGAATAAAACTATGCGCAATATAAAAAGTCAGTTCGAAATTACTGCCGTCTATTGGTTCTATATAAATTTCTTTTCTAGGATAAATTTTCGGTTCACCATCCAGCGCTTGCTCAACTGCGTCATTGAGCATTTGCACAGCTTTTATACTTAACATGCCTTGGTCGAACTGTTGCCAGTAAAAGCGTTTTTCTGACTCTAAAATACGTCGTTTATATGCAACAATCAGTTCGTGTTCGTCATTGGTTAAATGGTCTATTTCTTCTTCGGTTATCAGTTTATTAATGTGCTCATGCTGCAAAATAACTGACCAATCTGCTGCTTCAAAATTTTCATCTTTACGCAGTTTTTCTATTTCTTTTTGTAGGCTAAGTTGAATATGTAGCTCGGCTTTATCTACGGTTTTTTGTTTGGCTTCGGGTAATTTATTTAGGCCAAGTTTTTCTAATAATAAACGAATGGTGCCACCATTAATGACTATGGTTAATACCACTATGCCTGCGGTTAAAAACAGAATTTGTTCACCAACTGCTTTGGGAATATGTTCACTTTGCACCACAGATAATGCTAGCGCTAACGCAACTGCGCCGCGCAGTCCACCCCAAATCAGCACAATTGATTTGTCGTTGCTTAAACCTAGGCCCATATGTTTTAACAAGGGCGATAAAGCAACAATTGAGAAACCACGTATAACCAATATCGCCAAATATAAAACGGCCAACATTAACCATGCTTGCAGATCGTCTAAACGAATTTTTACCGCGACTATAATGCCAACCAATACAAAAATAAGAGTATTGGCTAGGTAGGCCATTAACTCCCAAAATTGATGTAAGAAGTGTTTAACTTCAGCGGAAATGCGCGTGCGACCTTGTGCTGCGAGCAATATGCCTAACGTAACAACCGCAACCACACCGGATACATGAAATACCCCTTCGGCCAGATAAAAAACTAAATAGGCGGTGGCGATAGATGAGGTTATTTCGATTAGTGGATCGTTAAATATTCGACCTAGCCATAAAATCATTAACCAACCGCCAGCTAAACCTATTACAAAACCAAAGCTGACTACCCAAGTGAAATCGCCAATTACATGCAAGGGGCTTACTGCGGCGCTATGGCTTGCAGTTAACATGCTATAAAACAGGGTAAATAATACTATGGCTGTACCGTCGTTTAACAGTGATTCACCTTCAATTAGGGTTTCTAAACGTTTACGTGAACTGAGTTCTTTGAGTAAGGCAACTACTGCAACTGGGTCGGTGGCGCTTATCAGCGCACCAAACATTAAACAGGTTGGCCAGCTCCAGTCCCACGGGAATAGATATTTAACAAAAGCTGCGGTTAATACGGTGCAGATAATTAAACCCGGCACTGCCAGCAGTGCTATTTGGCTAAAAGCACGTTTAAATAAATGCGTTTGAATTGAGTGGGCGGATTCAAATATCAGTGTGGGTAAAAATAAAAACAGAATTAAATGTGGGTCTATATCCGCAACTAATTGCACAGTATGGTTATACACGTCGGGCATGTCTGCTTGGTCGAAGCGGTAGATTAAGCCAAATAAAATACCTACTAACAAAAGTGCGACTGTGTAAGGCAGTGCTACTTGTTTAAGCAAATGGCGCAAACTGACACCAACCAATAAAGTAACACTAACAAATAGCAGTATTTGCACACCAACATGCTCAAGCATAATAAGTCCTTCAATTTGCGTTCTGAGCAAAGTGTAGCACTTGTTATGCTTGTAGAGCTAAATCACGATAAAATTACAACTTAAGCAATATATCGTCGGCTATTTTGCTTTTAACTTCTGAAGCTGTTTTTAGGCTAAAACTCCACTCAGAAGCTTGATTTGATACTTGGCGATATTCGCCTTTTTCATCTTTATCCCAAGTAGTTACATAAATGCGACTACCTTGCCATTGCTCAACATCTAAAAACTCGCCGCGATAGGTTAAGGTAATGGTTTTTGCTTGTTTATCTACTTGAATGTCTGGCGCGTAACTAAACTTTTCACCATCTTGCTCTGCCGACGAACCTGTATTGGTAAAAATATAATTGCCCCAACCGAATAGACTATTAGCTAAATTCCAATTTAATCCGGCTGGCATAGTTGCATTTAATTTGGGTAGTGCGGTAGCGCCTGTTTTATTAGCTAAATCAATAAACACAGTTAAGGCTAGGTGATCCATACCATTTGGTGGCGCCCAATCAGTCGAGATATCACACATAGTGAGTGTTAGTTGTAAGTTCTTACCTGCGTATTTAGCGCTGGCCGATTGAATATCCAGATAACAGGCATTTTGTTGATAACCGGCTAATTGGTATTGATTGGCTGACCCTTTGTCATCCCCAGTTGGATCTTGTTGGGTGATTTGTTTGCCTTGTTGATAACTAACCTTATATAACTGCTTTTCGCTGCTGATATTCAATTCTGGTGAATATATTTCAACAGAATGTGGGTAACTGCCTAAATCATTCACTGGTAGGTCAACTTGCCAAGCTCCATTTTTATCTGCGGTAAATGCTTTGGCATTACTTAAACGGCCGTCTATTACGCGCAACAATTTTGCATTCGCTTGGCTCACTTGACCACTGATGCTAGCTTGGTTTTGATTAACAAACTCTTTGGCAATTTTGTTGCTTGTTATCCAATTATTCTGCTTGTTTTGTTTAGTCTGTTTATTGGCTGTTACGCCTTTTTCTGCGTAAAAAACAGCGACCGAGCGCGCTGGTAATACTCCGGTAAAACCTTGACTATTAGTTAAAGATTCGGCTTTGGTTAAATTTAAACTAAACAGCAGTTTTGCCTGTGTTTGAGGGTTTAACGAGGTATTGATTTGGCTGAGTAATACTGGCTCATTGGCAGTATTCATCAACACATAAGCCGATTGACCTTGATAACTTTGTTGGTAAGCAAATACACCCGCACCAAATTCGCTATCAGCTAATATGTTCAACTTGCCATGGGTAAATACTTTCGACTGATTACGTAATTTTGCCAAAGTTTGAATGTGTTTATACATTTCAGAGTTGGGATTAAATTGGCTGACTTCTGAGCCATAGCCACCAGCAAACATGGTTTGGCGCGCAAGCACGTGTGCTTGTTCATCACCTTGGTAAATAACTGGAATACCCGGCGTGGTAAACAATAAAACATAAGCTTGTTTAAATCCGTCGATATTACCAGCTTGTAAAAAACGCACTACGTCATGATTGTCGATAAAATTCACTAACTTGCCAGTGTCTGCATAAACTTTTTGCGCAAGCGCTAAACGGTAACTGAGTTGCGCGGTTGGTTTACCTCCGGCAAAAATGTTTTCAATTTCTTTGTAGAGTGGAAAGTTAATTGGTGCGTCGATACGTTTTGTTGTGTCGTCGCTTAAGTATTTTTTGATTGTTTGTTCACCATCATCTTGGTAGGGCAGTGACGTATTAAATATTTCGCCAAAGGTAAAAAAATCATCGCGCCCTGTGGTTTTGGCAATGGCTTTTACTCCGTCATCAGCGTGAATAAAGTCGTTATAAAATTCGGCGTCTACATATTTGGCTGTGTCTATTCTAAAAGCATCAACGCCTGCATTTTTTACCCAGTCACCATAACTTTGTTTTAGTGCGTGACGCACATGTGGGTTTTGGGTATTTAAGTCGTCTAAATCGGCAGACTGATAATGTTTAACTTGGTAGGGGTCGTTCACCGAGCTAATAGCCGGTGTCCAATGGTAAATGTTTTGCTTAAATTCACTATCGAGTAATGCGTTATTCAAATTAAACGGGAACTGTTCAGGTTTAGCCGTAGGAATAGATTGTTGATTAAGCACAAAGTTTTGTTGTGGGTTATTTGGGTTGTATTCACCTTGATAAGTAAAGAAATTACCTGTGTGATTAACCACAATATCTTGAATTAAGTACATGCCACGTTTGTGCAAACTACGTGATAAATTTTGGTAATCGGTCAAAGTACCATAGTGTTCGTCGACTTTATCAAAGTCGCGCGCCCAATAACCGTGATAACCCCAGTACTGCGCAATTGGGTCGTACCATTGGTTGGCAACATGTGGGGTTGTCCACACGGCGGTTATGCCTAAGTTTTGTAAATAATCGAGTTGCTGAGTAATACCTTGAATATCACCACCGTTGTATTTACTTGCAGCCCCCGGTTGATAAACACCAACGCCTTGATCATTGTTTGTTGGGTTACCGTCGTTAAATCTGTCAATCATCAAAAAATAGATCACTTGTTCACGCCAGTCAGGTGAGGGCACATGCAATGGCCCAAGTTGTTCGTTGGCAAAACTGCTGCAAGTTAGAGTTAACAAACTTGTTATGCTTAAGGTTGTTAGTCTGTTTTTATTGATTAAGGGCATGGGTTAAATCCTAAAAAGTGTAACTCACTTTAAAAAATGCAGCTTTTTGCTGGGTGGTAAAACCTTGTAATACAGAGTCATCCAGCATATTGATTGAAAAACCAAAGTGCGCTGCGGTAAATGCATCAAATCTCCAGCTATGAATAAATTTAGCTGACACTGATTGATTGTGCTGTAGATAATTGAACTCTTGTTGCTGAATATTTTGTTTGAGGTTGTTGTAAACCACCGACAGTTTGCTTTTATGGCTGTGGTTATATTGGTAGCTAACGCGTAAATCCGACAAGTTCACTAGGTATAAGTCGTTACTGCCAGAGTCCATATTTTCGTATGTATGAGTGAGTTGAATGTTGAGGTGTTTGTTTACATTCCACTTCACAATTGGCTGTACTTGCCATTTGTCGCCTTGGCGATTATTAAAATAGTCGACTGCATTGGCTCGCAGCAAAAGTACGCTGCTAAATACACTTGGGGTTAGGTTCATTTCGCCATAAAAGAAGGCAAAATTGGTATTAAACATACCTTGGTCTAAATATCGCCCGACTTTGTGTTGAATGCCCGCACCTGTGCTAATGCGCGATTGTTTAGGGCCTTTAAAGTTAAATTGAATTTCAACATTGTCTTCAATTGGCTGGTTATCGAGCGTGCTTTTCTTTTCGCCGCCCGCCCAAAATTCAAACTGGCTCCAAGCTGAGTTGGCAAAATACTCAACGTAACCCGCTCGTACTTTTTGATATTTACGATTAACACTGTTTACTTGGCCTAAATCGGCACGAAAATCTTCTGCGACTTGTTGGTACTCTGCATTAAACCAAAAGTTGCGCTGATTATGATTAAGCTTGATTTGCCAAGCTTCGCCACTGCCCGGTGAGGTTTGCTCAAAAACATCTGGATACTGAGTGTCAGACCAAACAAATTGCCCTTCAATTGTGGTGCTGTCGGTTAAGCTATATTTGCTGTCTAGCGCTACTACGTGGTTATGGTAATCATCGCTTTGTCGTGAGGTTGCAAATGCACCTATGCTAAAATCTTCGCTGCTATCAAAGCGATAACGAGCCGCGGCGTTAGTGCTTTTTTGTTGGTATTCAACAATGCTTGAACCCAAGGTGCCGGGTAGCTGAACCAAAGTTGATTCGTCGTTAGTTAACAGTGTGGCAAAACTATGTTGTTGACTGCGGCTGACAAACTTAACCCCAGCTTCTGGTTTGGCAATGTTACGTGTATGCAATAAATTAAATAAGCTGCCGAATTGGTCGCTGTTTTCAACAAAAAAACGGCGTTTTTCATCAAAATACAAGGCGTATGTACTGTTGATATCTAGCTGCGCGCTGTCTGCTTCCACTTGTGAAAAATCTGGATTAATCGTCGCGGTTAATCTGCTGTTCGAGCTAATTTGCCAGTTTAAATCTGCGCCAATTTCTACTTGATCGTCTGACTGCCATTGCTCTGGGTCGAAGCGTTGGCGCTGCTTTTGGCTGATCGCCGAAAGAGTTGGGGTAAATAAAAATTGGCTGGCAGTGGTTGCTTGTTCAAAACCGCTGATACTTTGCATTTGGCACAATACACATTCTTGGTTTTTGTCTTTTTTAACATTGGATATTTGATAGTGAACGTTGCGCGGGTATTTACGAATAAACTCTATTTGCCAGTTTTTCAGTTGCTTGCTGTCGGCAAAACTCAGCTGATCAAATGGGATTTTAAATTCTGCGCTATATCCTAACTCTGTTAGCTGGGTTTTTGCTTGCCAAATAGCATTCCAGTCATCTGCTGTTGATTTATCAAATTCGTTTTCTAATGAATCAATTTGCACTGAATCTGGGTTAACAAAAAACTGATAAGCAAATTTAGCATTGTTGTAGGTATCGAGTTTAAATCCAACTAAATCGTCATCCCAAACAAGATCTCTGTCTTTTAAATGCGAACGAATTTGTGCTGGGTTGGGATCATTGGCTTTAAAACCCACATATAAATAATGTGCATCATGAAATACATATGCTGTGGTTGTTACTGGCGCTTGCGTATTGTCGTACGGAAAAGTTACATAATTTAGTTGAAACACGGCGGCTTGTTGCCAAACACTTTCGTTTAATTGACCGTCCAATACTATTTGCTCAGACAAGTTTGGGATGCTGATTGTATTGGCAATAGCTGATGTACTAAACACGCCAGCAGCTAAGATTAAAGTGATTGTTTTTATTAGTTTTTGATACATGAAAAATTAGTCTCTTACCGCTAAGGTTAATGCCATATCAAGGTTGTCCAGTGGCTGCTGATTTTTGTCTAAAGTGGTGAATTGACCGAGCTCAAGAAAACCCGCTTTTTGGTAAAAACGTACGGCTTGAACGTTAGTTTTTTGTGTTCCGCCCATTAAAATTATCTGATCTGTACCTAACAATTGAGCTTGCTGAATAAGTGCTGGCATAACCGCACTGGCGATGTTTTTGCTTTGATAATCGTCCGTAATGCAAGGGGCAAATACCTTGCTGTTGGCGCTTAAGGTGAGTTGGTAATTTTGGTAGCGAGCTGCGTCTTCTGGATAAGACTCGGCTGAATAATTATCCAAAATCAGATAACCAATAATTTTGTTATGTTTGGCTGTACAGATTACATATCGAGTGGATATCAACTTTTCGTCAGAGCATAAAGTATGTGCATACGCCGCAGTCATTGGATGTGGTGCATAACGACTGCGCGTTGCATCAGACAAGCCGGCAAAAAAATGCGCTAGCTCAACAGTGTCCTGTTGATGTAGTTGGCGAAATACAAAACGTTCGCCTTGTTGATTGCTAAATATGGTTGCGTGCATAAGGTGTTTTCCAGTTTGGACATACAATTCTACTTTTATATGTTGCAACTATGTTATTGAATACGAATGCAGCAGCCCATCTTGTTAGTTATCTAATGCCTTTGAATTGGTATCATTCTTTCTACACAACAAAGTGGGAATGGTTAGATGCAAAATGGCGATATTATTCAGCTTGGTCAGCGCTGCGTAGAACATTATTTAGCGGACGATGAATTTGCTGCGTTAAAAAGCTGGCAAATTTATATGGGCGGTTTGTCAGTATTGGAAGGCGACTACCATGTAGCGCGCACTTTGCCACAACAGCATTTGGTTGTATTTACTGTGAAAGGCCGTGGGGTATGGCATGCAGACTATCCCGAATTTGACTATATAAACACAGGTGACGCTTTGTTTATCCCTGCTGGTAGCCCGTTCAATTTTAAAGCTTGTTTGCATCAAGGCTGGCAAACTGTCTGGTTTATTTTACCCGCAGGTGGTTTTTGGCAATCATTCCCTCAGCAAATTAAGTTAATTCGCTCATCAACTGCAATTTACGACGATGTAGGTCAGCAATGCGTGAAAATTTTGCAAGGCATGTTGCAGGAGCGTTTTGCCGATGATGTGCTGTCGCAACAAATGCATCAAACTTATGCGCAGCAAATTTATATTTTATTAAAGCGTCAGTTGCAGCAATTAGACGAAGTGGTCGATTTAAACGTAAAACGTGTACAAGCTTTGTTTAGGCAAGTGGCGTTGCAACCTGAACAAAAGTGGACTGTAGAGCGCATGTGCCAGCAGTGTAATTATTCGCGCGCGCATTTATTTAGATTATGCCAGCAAACTTTTGCTTGTTCACCACTACAAAAAATAACCCAAATACGCATGCAAAAAGCTGGGTTGTTATTAAAAACCACCCAGTTATCAATTCAACAAATTGCTGATTTAGTTGGTTACGACAACCCGTTTAATTTTTCCACTCGTTTTAAACAATGGATGAAAGTATCACCGAGCCAGTATAGGGGGCTGGTGGAAAATTAAAGCCTATTCGTGTATTGCCCACTAGTTACATTTTTTACTAAGCGAGATATACGAATTGGCAAAGTCTTTGCCCATAGCGATATAACCTGGAGTTAGGTAATGCCAAGGGTCTTTTGCGCTATATGCATAGTTTTGGGTGTTGGTCATATATGCAGCACAAATGTCTTGTTCAACAAAAGCTTGTTGGGCTTGATGAACAATCTTGATATAAGGCATTATGTCCTCTTCACCTAATTGAGAATCGGTAATTTTTCCTATGACGATGGGAATATCGTCTTTTCGCAATGCCGCTCTTAATAGTGACATTAATCTTGTTAAATTATGTAGATACGCTTTAGCTGACTCTGAGCTTGTGTGTGCATCTGCTTCGCCTTGCATCCAAATGATACCAGCGGGAATTAATCTATCTGGTTTACCATCATTATCAATATCGCGGTCACTATAAGCATTGTTAATAGTGTTTAACGCAAAATCGTATTGGTTAAGCCCTTGGCCTTGTCTAAAGTCAGGCGACCAGTTGCCAAAACCTGTGTTGATGTGTATCCCTGTGCCTCCAACTGAATACTTGATAATAGCTATATTTTTGTTTGGAAATGCGGCTGTTAACTGGGCGGCGAAAGTGAGCTCAGCGCCAAATCTATCTGTATAAAAATTCTTGTTTCCATCATTTTTAAAACCAGTACCGTGACCTGGTTTCATTTTTGTCCATAACCCGATACCACCATTTTTTTGATTGTCCAAAACGCCATTACCATGAAAAATCATCACATTTTGTTCTTTCACTAGCTCGTTTGGCAGCTCTGAATTGTAGCCGTAGCCATCCATATTTGATTGGCCCCCCAAAAAGAAGAGCATGTATTCTTTGCTGACGACACTGTGGCTGGTTAAAGCTAGCAGTAAAATTAAAAGGTACTTGTGCATAAATCACCTAAGTGCTGTAACTGGTTATTAATTGACTATCTAGTCAGTATAGTCGGATTTGTTTTATCTAAAGGTCTTTCCGTAAACAATGGCTGTGTTACTGCCGCAGATTAGAATGATTTAAGTATTAAACTTTTGCAGTTTATTAGACATAAGATAAATTCGCAGATAGCTTTTAAAAAGTCTCATTTGTTGTGGGTTATACGAATTATTGGTGTATCAACTCACTTCCAAGTGTGTAAAAGGGGCAAAGCCCCTTCAATCGGTAATCAGTTTTTAACCTTATCCCCAACAGCCAACCTAATGTTATTTAACTTACATTGGGTTATTTCATAAGCTTGTTGGGCGACTTGGTAGGCGTCTGGGTATTCGTTTGGCTCATCCACACCTGGTATCCAATATTTGCGCCGAGTTAGACGCAGGCCATTATCAAAAGCGCCAACTGCGTTAAATATCTCTACTGCAAATGGGCCGTTGAATCTTTCTAATATTGGGGTGAATATGCCTTCCCAAGGTAACCAGCTATTGACTAGTTCACCTCTATCCGGTGGTGAGGCTTGGGCATAATGCAAACGGCCTTGGTCGGCTATATGTTTAATTTGTTGTTTATATAGTTCAGGGCCGTCACCGTCTAAGGTTTCTTGCGCACTGTCTAATACAACACCAACAGTTGGGTCTTCAATACCATTTAAAAATGATATGAGTTGTGCAAGTTTGTTTGGCCCTGGTGTTTCCCAATGGCTTATGGGTTCAATTGCCAGTTTCACCCCTTTGGTTTGCGCGTATTTTCCAAGTTCAACAAAACAAGCTTGGGCATTGGCGTATCTCAGCTCTAGTTCGTCTTGTAGTTTGTCGCTCCAAACTGGCTGACCATTGGGTGCGCTAAATACATACCCGCCGTACGGAATAACCATAGGCCCCATCATTATTTCACCACCTAAAGCGGCAGTGATATCTATGCGGGATTTTAGGTATTCAATGCCTGCTGCACGTATTGCTGGGTTGGATGAGCTTGGATCACAATCAGGTGTTGCACCTACATTGGTTGCAACCTTGATGTTGGCAAAACCTGCATCATCCATGCGTTGTCGAAAGGCGATATAAGCGTTGAGTTCATCTGCATATGTTGGAAAAGCATATGCTGTGGTGTCTTCTCGACCGGGATGAAACTCAAAACCTGTATAACCCATATCAACTAGCTTTTGAATATGCTCCATGGATTGGTCTAAAAAGTTTTGGTCTTCAATCGAAAAATTGGAGCCAAACATAAAAAAACTAAAATAGAGTTCAGTATGCTGTTGCATCTGTTGTTACTCCTATCCGTTGGAATTTATAAGCCAGTTATCTCTTTAAGGTATTTGCGTGCCATTTGCGCATACAATAAAGGCGTGGCTTTTGCTGGGTCTTGTTCGGCTTCAACCACTAACCAACCTGCATAATTTTTGTTGGCTAATGCTTCTAGAATTTCTTTAAAGTCTAAACAACCGTCTGGATCGCCCGGTACAGTGAACACCCCTTGTAAAATAGACTCTTTAAACGATAGGTTGTTGGCTAAGCTGTAGTCCATTACATCTTGGCGAATATTTTTTAAATGCACATGTTTGATTCGGTCGCTGTACGATTCGATAAAGTCTAAACAGTTGCCGCCAGCAAAATGTAGGTGGCCTGTGTCTAAACACATACATACGCAGTCTGGATCAGTCATTTCTGCCAAACGCGCAATTTCGTCTGTGGTCATAACACCTGTGCCCATATGGTGGTGGTAACACATTTTTATGCCTTGGCAGTTGGCTTTATGGCCGAGTTCATTTAGTCCATTGGCTAAACGCTTCCATTGGTCGTCATTAAACTTTGGTGCGTTTGGTACAAGTGCAATAGGTTGTTGGTGCGACGAACCACCCAATTCGGCAAGTACTAAATCACCGCTTTGCATTTCTTGTAAAAACTTAATTTCTTTTTCAAAGTTTGCTAGGGTTTCTTCGTACATATCGTTAATGGTGAAGTAGGTACTCACCCAAGGCTCAGACATTTTTAAATCGCGCATGTCGAGTTCGCGTTTTAGTTCAGCTGTGTCGGTTGGGTATTTATGCCCGCGGCTACAGCCAGCAAATCCTGCAAGTGCCATTTCACTGACAATTTGCCCAAATGGAATACCAATATCGATATCGGGAAAGTCATCATTTACCCAGCCTGTCGGCGTGATACCAAATTGAATTGTGCCGGTTGGAAACATAGTTTGTTTGTTCATGAGAAACTTCCTGTTTGTTGGGGGTTATTGATAATTGGCTTTAAATTGCCAAGCGTTATCGAAGTTGATGTTTGGTGGTTGGCTCCAAGAGCCATAACCTGGGCCTTTGGCACCGGAAGGGTTGGCATCAATTGCGTGCCAGAGTAAACCTTCCATGTAGGAAGCTGAGCTGACAAAAAAGGTGATGTCGTTTTCACTTTTGCCATAAGCTTGGCGCCATGTGTTGGGTAATTGATACCAAGTGCCTGTGTACCAGAGTTTGATAATGTTGCGTGCCACTGGCCCTAGTTTTAAATCGCCGAGTATTTGTTTTCTTAAACCATCTAAAAACATTTGTTCATTAATTGATATTTCATAGATAGAACAATAAGTTGACAGCAAGTTGTCAACTAATTCTTGGCCAACAATATCAACTAAAGTTTGATAATAGGCTGCAACTTGGCCTGTGCCGTTTAGGGCAAATTCGTTAAAGTCGGTTAACGCACCAGATAACTCAATAAAGTGTTTAATTTGATCTGCTTGCTGTTCCATCAGACGGCCTCCGCTTCAGTTGTTTTGTTTTGTGTTTTTGCTTGGGTTGCATAAAACATTTCAAAAGTCGGCCCACCATTATGGTTGGGGTCATTCGGAATAGGGTTGCGAATAAGCTGGGTTGCATGTTCTTTTAATCTGAACATGTCACAAACAGCGCCAAGCAAAAGATCTTGCTGACCTCGAAAAGCTTGGTTAACTAAACCTAAAAATCCAAAGTAGCTGTAGTTAAATTTTTGTGCTGCTTGATATAACAATGATTCTTGGGGGAAATCTTTCATTTTAGGATTTTGTTTAACCGGATAAACCGCTTTGTAATCTACTGCAAACTTTTCGCCAGTTGGTTTACCGGGTTCATCTCCTAGTTGATAAAACTGGCCAAGTTTCAATTGTTCAAAACGGTAGTAATGGGCAATTTCTCCTTGTGGATCGAAGATTTGCTGGCAATGACCCTCACCTTGGTCTTTGATTAAATCTAACGCTTGTATTGCCGAATCTTTATCTGTTACCACAACTACATTGCCGCCACCCGAATAATAATATTTGTTGGAAACTTGGAACTTAACATCTCCAATAAATATGGTTTTACCTTGTTGCTGCGCTTGTTCTTCTAAATACTCTATGCCTTCGATAATTGCATCGTAAAAATCACCAATGCTATAAAAACTATAAGTGGCGGATTTAAGGGGTTTAACTGCTTTTAATTGAAATTTATGGTGATTGCTGCGAACAATACAGCCTTTTAATTCGGTGCAGCCACAATCGGGTGGTTGTTTCGAAGGACGTTCGATATTTAAAAATGTATCTAAGGTATCAGGCGAAAATTTATCAATTGAAACTTGAAAGTCTTTTTCGCCGTCGGGCAAATAAGTTGGGAAGTCAGGCACAAAACCTTCGGCGGTTAAGTCTGGGTGTTTGCCTAAAGCGTTCAGTACATTGGCTGATAAGGTCATGTGTAACATCTCTTCAACCAGCACAGCGCGAATAACCTGAGTTGCTTCTATGTTGGTTTCTGGATGAATGCTATACAAGGCGGTTAAGTATGGTGGAATGGTTGCATGTTCTAATTGAATGGCCGCATCCAGCATTTGATATAAGTCGTCTATGTTATTGATTATACGATTATTCATGGCAGGCTTCCTTGGCTGTGTTGGTATTACTTTCATTACCTAAATCAATTCGATAATGGCTCAACTTATTTATAATATCTTCAGTGGTTTTAAACACTAGCGCCGCCAGCGTGAGAGTGGTGTTGGAAGTGCCTATGGTTGGCATGCTGCCAGAACCTATTAGATATAAATTGGCATGATCCCAAGATTGCTGATTTTCATTAACTACAGAGTTTTCTGCGCTAGTGCCCATGATGTGAGTACCAGAAAAGTGGTTGCCACCTCTGAAGTAATAATCTTCACCTTGGTAATTAAAATAGCCATAATCGAGCGGCGAATAATTTGAATGGTCTTCAGCGCCTAAGCGCTGATAAAAAACTTTTGAGGCTTGGCTACTAAAGGCAATTCCAGCTTTAGAATAATCTGAGACATTGTAATTAACTATTGGCCGCATGTTGCCGAGCGCATCTTTGTACTGAGGGTCGACAGTTACTCGGTTGCTTTCGTCGGCCACTTGTTCAACCATAAAGGCAAACAGCAATTGATTCGACACTCGGTTGATTACGCCTTGACGTAAATCTCGGCCAAATTTGTTTTGTTCATCTACCAAATATTCAATATCTGAAAATGGTGAACCAGTCGCCCAGCCCCAACCGTCGTTATGAATATCCACACCAAAAGCTGCTTGTTTGCTGCGACTTTTACCGTGTCGAAAATCGGCAATACCTGAAGTACATTTAGTGCCGCGCATAGTTCCGGCTGCTTCTGGTAATAAACCCCAAGTAAGCAGGTAAGTATGATCCATTAAATTTTTGCCAACTAAACCGCTGGAACTTGGTAAGCCTGACGCAAGCATTAAACGCGCGTTTTCAATGGCGTTAGTCGCTAAAATAAACAATTTACCACTGACTTTTCCTTCAGTGTATTCGGGGCTTTGAGTGGTTTTGTAATGTTTAAATTCGATGTGGCGAATGCGGTTGTCGTCTTTACTCACGACAACTTTGCTGGCAACTGCTTGTGGTAAAAAGTCCATCAAACCTGTTCTGGCAGCGTCCATTAAAGTTTTACGCGCATCGTATTTGGCTTGTACTGGGCAAATAGGTACACAGTTGTTATTGCCTTGGCAACGGCCGCCTTGTTCAACTTGGTGAGCGCTCACAGCACCAACAGGTTTAAAACCTGAACCGTGATTGTAATTGGGATTTGGAATGCCATTACGCCCTTGTGGAAAGGGGCGAACTTTAACTGTATGGGTTTCACCAGACAGCTCAAATTCAGCACCATCAATACCTTTGGCAACAACTTGGTCTAGGTAAGATGGCGGCAAACCATACATGGGATAAACATAATCTTGTTCGTATTTAATCCCATAAAAACCTTGTTCTTCGACGTTAGCAGAAACCCCTATTTCGCGCTCGGCCATTCGATAATACGGCATTAAGTCGTCGTAACTAATCGGCCAATCTAAACCCACGCCATAGGTACTTTTTATCGAAAAATCTTCCGGTAACATGCGTAAAATTTTTGCTTCCCAATGCATGGTAGTACCACCAGTTACACGGGTGTAAGTACTGTCTAATGCCAGAGGTCCATTCTGTACCATGTAACCTTTAGCATCAGTTTGGCCAGGTATTAATTTACTAATTGTGGTTGATCTTGGCATTGGGGCATTGGGATTTTCAGGGTAAGGAGCGTTGTTGTCTTTGGAGGCGTTGCTGTAATAATTACTGAGGTATTGTTTAAAGCCGCTATAAGTTAAATCTTTCGCTGGTGCTGCCTCTAAAACCAATACATTTAGCCCTTTGGCTGTGAGTTGTTTAGCTGCAATTGCGCCACTGATCCCCGAACCTATAATCACAGCGTGGTATTCACCACTGGCGGATTTTTCTATAGCTTGGTCTGGTGTGATTTGTTTGATCGTTCTGGTTGAATGCGTCATGAGAAAGCCTTTTAGTTATATGCCCAAGCAACTCAGGCATAGATTCCATTAACAAGCTTGTGAACGTTTTTTGTTCACCCTCAGTGTAGCAGCAAATTTTAAAAGCAAAGGTGAAATTGATGAATTTTACGAACAAAATTTTATTTTAATTTTTAAAGCTATCTAAATCAGGGGCTTAACATGAAATATTTTATTCAGTGGCAATGTGCGCCAGCAAAAGTCAAATCTGTGTATATACTTTCAATTGCGTTTCGGCGCACTTACAACGGATTGTTACTGCGAGGCGCACGGCAGATTAACCGATAATTCTTGTCTGCCTGCTTACACCATGACATTCCGAGAACTTAATCTTAACTTGATGATTTATTCATCTCTCTTGGAAATATTATGTCTATACAAACCAACACTATGCTTAAGATGGAAACCGAGTATGCAAGCCCAATTGTGGCTCAATCTTTAGATCAATGGACTGTATCAGCTAGACAATTTGTTTTAGAAAAAATGATCGCCAATATTTCACCAGCCGACGGTGAGCGTGGTGCTGTTTTGGCTTCACCTTCGAGAAATAATCCAAATTATTATTACCATTGGGTACGAGATGCCGCTCGGACTATGAGTGAAATCGCTAAGCTAAATGGCTTAGATAAAACTAATTTCAAAGACCAATATTACCAACTCATGGTCGATTACGTTGAGTTTTCAAAGATTAATCAGACTACACCAACGGTCAGTAATAGTTTAGGTGAACCTAAATTTTATGTAACAGGTCAAGCTTTTAGTGGCCCTTGGGGTCGACCACAAAATGATAGCCCCGCACAAAGAGCGTTAACACTAACCCGTTGGGCAAACATACTTTTAGCCAATGGTGAGCAGCAATATGTGACTGGCATTCTATACGATGGTCAGGAACCTTCATTTAGTTTGATTAAAGCCGATTTAGATTTTGTCGCTAACCATTGGCAAGACAGCTGTTTTGATTTGTGGGAAGAGGTAGACGGCAGCCATTTTTATACGCGAATGTTGCAGCGCACTGCTTTACGCGAAGGTGCTGATTTAGCGAGTTTGCTTAACGACCAAGGTGCTGCTGACTTTTATAACCAGCAAGCTGAATTAATTGAAAATGCTATGAGTGATTTTTGGAGTGAAGACAAAGGTTACTTTATGGCAACGCTGAACCGCGTTGGTGGTTTAGATTATAAATATTCTGATTTAGACGTAGCGGTAATGCTTGGTACTTTCCAAGCAATGTCAAAAACACATCCGTTTTTAAGTCCGAATGACGACAAAATTTTAGCTACTGCGTATGCGCTGCATCAAGCGTTTGACCCTTTATATCCAATCAATGCAATTGAACAAACCGCAAGCGGCGAGCCAGTTGCTCCTGGCATTGGTCGTTACCCAGAAGACAAATACACAGGCAGCGGGCCGTTAAGCCAAGGCAATCCATGGTTTTTATGCACGGCTTGTTTAAGTGGTACAAGTTATAAAGCGGCTGCTTTATTTGCTGCACAGAAATCGATTCAAATTACTCAATACAATGTTAATCAGCTTAACTTAGCGGTTGCGCTGATTGACACAAAATTAGTGTTGAATGTTGGGGATAGTTTTAGCAACAAAACCAAAGCGTTTAAAACAATTATCCAAGGGGTAAAAGCTTTAGGTGATGCCTATTTACGCCGAGTGCAAATTCATGCTGGTGAAGATGTATCGCTTTCAGAGCAATTTAGCCGGTACGACGGTTATATGACTAGCGCGGTTGATTTAACTTGGAGTTATGTATCGGTTGCTATCAGCATTGATTTACGTAACGAACTCAATTTTTAGCTAATTGAATAAGGCATCTGCGGATGCCTTTTTCTTATCTACAGCTATAGCTTTTCTAATCAAGCCACTCATTTATGGACGGAGAGTACCAATATGACGATTCCAATTACTAACCCATTTAAAATAGTTGTTAAACGCCAAGGTGACGTATGTATTCATACCTTTATTTCATCGTATGAAGGCAACAATATTGCCAATGCAACACATATTATTGAAAGTGCCAATACTTTAGTGGTAATCGACGGGCAGTTTTTACGTCCTTACGCTAAGAAGTTTCGTGAATATGCCGACAGTTTGAAAAAGCCAATTGATAGAGTTTATTTATCACATCGCCATCCTGATCATTGGTTTGGTTTGGGTGATGCTTTTAGTGATGTTGATATTTATGCGCCAATCGAAACTATAGAGTTTCTTAAACAACATGGCGAAGCATCGCGCGAAGATCATATTGCCAAAATAGGTGCTGATTTAGCCCCAACCCAAGTGGTTATTCCTGAGCATGTTGCTAAAGCGGGCATTGATGTAATCGACGGGGTTAAATATGTAGTTGAACGAGTAGTTGATACCGAAATTGACTATGCAATTACCCTGAAGCTGCCGGATTATGGTGTGTATATAGTGCAAGATTTAATTTATAGCGGCACGCACTTGTATGTAACTAAATATATTGATCACTGGGTTGCGATACTCGAAAACATGCTGACCTCAGATTATGAGATTTTCTTGCCTGGGCATGGTTTTCCAGCCGACAAAAAAGAAGTTACCGCCAATGTTAAGTATCTTACCGCAGCTAAGTTAGCAATAGATGATGGTTTAAAAGACGACGCCTATAAACAATTTATGTTACAGCGTTTTCCTGAACGTGAATGCCCAGCGATTTTTGATATCTACATTCCGCGTTTGTTTGACGGCGCACCAGAATATTAATAGTGAGGGATTAAATTATGAATGCTCAATACACAGTAGGCCAATATTTAGCAGATAGATTAGAGCAGTTGGGTTTAGGTCATTTATTTTCTATCGCCGGTGACTACACAATTAACTGGATTAACAATTATATTGAGCCTAGCTCAATTGAGTTAATTGAAGAAGTTAACGAATTAAACGCTGGTTATGCCGCTGATGCATACGCAAGATATAAAGGCATAGCTGCTATGTGTTTTACCTATTCTGCCGGTACTTTAAGTGCGGTAAATGCGGTTGCTGGAGCTTATGTTGAACGCGCGCCTGTGGTGCTGATAAACGGTTCACCTAACATCAAACAACGACTAACCTTTCAAAAAACAGGTTTTGTTTCGCACCATATGATTAATGGCGAAACTGATTTGAACATTTATAAAAATATCACAGCCGCCGCAGTTAAAATTGATAATCCTGATTTAGCACCTAATTTAATCGATTATGCGCTTACTCAATGTATTACTGAAAAGCGTCCAATTTATATTGAATTGCTGGATGACATGGTTGATCAAACTTGCAATGCGCCAGTCGGAAAATTGCAGCCAGCTAGAGTTATGTCTGATCCTGCTGGTTTGTTAGCATCAGTGCAAACCATCAAACAAAAACTTGAAAGTGCACAAAAGCCAATTATTTGGGTAGGTGCTGAAGTAGACCGTATGGGTTTGCATGTGCAAGCTGAACAACTGATTAAAAAGTTAAAATTGCCTTATGTCACCGAATTAATTAGCAAAGCGCTATTGTCTGAAAACGATGCGTTATTTGCTGGTGTATACGATGGTCAAGCATCATCAGCCGCAACGCAAAAATTAGTCGCAGAATCTGATTTTATTTTAGCTTTGGGCGTGTGGTTATCTGATATTAATTCATTAGGTGGCACTATAGACTACGACAAAATGGCGCTAGTGGCTGGTGATACTGTTAAATACGGTACTTATTTTGTACCTCAAGTTTCGTTGGGGCAGTTTATTGATGAAGTGAACAATCAAGCAATAAGCTGTGCTACGCCAGACTGTTTGCCAACGGATGAAGCTCCAGCTGCCTTAAACCCAACTGATGCGATAAGTTATCAAGGTTTGTATGAATTTATTCAAAGCAAACAATATATTACTGATTCAACTTTAGTTGGCAGTGATGCAAGCTTAAATTATTTTGGCAGCATTTTGCTTAAAGTGGGTGCACCAAGAGGCTTTTTGGCACAACCAACTTATTCGGCAATTGGTTATATAGGCCCAGCCGCAACCGGCATGAGCTTAGCTAAACAAGACCATCAAAGAGTGATGGTATTTTCCGGTGACGGTGGTTTTCAAATGAGTCCACAATGTTTATCAACCCAAACTCGTTTTGGTTTAAATCCGATTATTTTTGTAGTGGATAACGGTGTTTATGGTGTTGAACAGTGGCTGTACGATGCTGAAGTATTTTCGAGCGAGCGAGAGTTTTTCGATTCTTGTGTATTACATAGATGGGATTACGCCAAATTAGCAGAAGTGTTTGGTTGTAAAGCTTGGGTAGCCAATACCTACGCCGAGTTAGAAACCGCTGTGTTAGGTGCGTTAGAAAATGCCAACAGCCCTTCACTTATTCAAGTGAAAGTTCCGCAAAAATCATTGCCGGAGAATGCTAGGTGGAAAGAAAAATAACTTTCCACTTGTGTTTGAGTTAAGAGTTAGCACAATGGTTAACTCTTAACTTTTCTGCATGAGCAGTCTTATGAGCATTATTAAATTTGCTTTCGGTGAGTGTTTTTTGGGCCAAGTATTAGTGGCGAGTACAGATAAAGGCATTTGTGCAATTGCTATTGGTGATGAATCAGCCCAACTATTAGCTGACTTGTCTGCTAACTTCCCAAAGGCTCAATTGCAGGCTGATGAGTCTGTATCTGTTGTTGCAGCAAAAGTTGTAGCCTTTATCAATAATCCGCAAATAGATTTCACCTTAGCACTAGATATTCGCGGCACTCAATTTCAAACTCAGGTTTGGCAATTTTTACAGCAAATACCAGTTGGTCAAACAATGAGTTATGCTGAAATTGCTAAGCAGATTTCCTCGCCAACTGCAGCAAGGGCTGTCGCTCGCGCTTGTGCAACCAATAAACTCGCCGTAGTTATTCCATGTCATAGAGTTATTCGCGGAGATGGGAGTTTGTCTGGATACCGCTGGGGTTTAACACGAAAAAGTCAGCTGTTGGCGAAAGAAAAGTTATTGGCAAAGTAAGCTTTTATCACTTTATCACTACACACCAACAAGCACGACTTTTGTTAATCAATAAAAATCTATCGAGTGAAGTCAGATTCAAGCTCTAAATAAGTATTGTCGGTTTGTGGCCAACCGGCTTTATCAGGGCTTTGATAGAAGTGGTGAATATATTTTTGCCTAAATTCGTTAAATATTTCACCTGTTACATGCGCTGAAAATGCTTCGGCGCTGGCATATCTTTCGTAAAAAATGACTTCGTTTTGCAAGTCGTTGGGTATATTTTTCGCTGGTGGATTTAATGGCTGGTTGTCACTATCCAATGGCGGTTTTGCCCTTATATGAACATTGTAAGAAAGCGTGTTGGGTTCGTTCAATTCAACTTGAATGGTTAATTCTTTTAACGCTTGAATAAGCTCGTCGCTACAGCCGTTTTTTAGTTTCCATCGAGAGATGAGTGCAATCATATCTAGCTCCATTAGGTTGGTTATGCATTGGGATTTTTCCGTGCTGTTTCAGTATATAAGCTAAATTCGGGATAACAAGCTAGAGTCCTTTCTAGGGAGTAGTTTATTCTTAGAGTAAGGCGAATTCAGCCAGTTATAAGAATAAACAGCCCCTAGAAAGCAAAAAGCTAGACCATCTACAGCCTTACAACTGCAATCTCTTTGCTTGTTCGATTAACTCTGGATTGCTCAATTGGCTATCCAATAAAAGCACTTGCACACTATGCGGCGTTAATTCAAATTGCCAGTTTGCTTGTTTGGATAAATCAATCTTGATGCCAGTAAAAGCGTTTTGCCAAGTGGCTAAGTTGTGCAATTCATCTAATTTAATTTGTTTGCTGGCATCACTTTTATTTAGCAATACTAACGCAGTTTGGTTTTTACCTTGGTGTTGATAAATTCGATAAAACGCAGCTGTGTCTTGGTTAAATTGTAAATTCAGCTGCAAGCCCCGTTGCAACGCAATTGAATTTTTACGCACATGTGCAATTGTTTTTAATTGTTGTACGATAGGGTGAGTTTTTGCTTTTTCTATATTTTGTTGGCCGAGATAATTACGGTTGCCTTGGTGTTCGGCTTTACCTGTCATAAAGTTAATTTCTGAGCCGTAATAAATAACCGGAATACCGCGGCTGGTGAATAACCAGTTGTTTGCGTCAATAAAACCATTGTCGTCAGCATTCATTCGCGCCATGTCATGGTTGTCGTAAAAGGTCATCAACTCGTATGGGTTTTGGTAAATGCCGTCAGTTAAATGTAAGTAACTTAGAATATCTGCGTAACTTGCGTCTTTATTTTCAAAAACTTGAGTGATAGCCGCACGGCCAGGGAAATCTAATACGCTAACCCCGCCATTTTCAGGACGAGTATGTTGGGCGATAAAGTTAGCATCATAATTATAACTTTCGCCAAACATAAACATATCCGGGTAACGTTGGCGAATTTTATTACTGACGCGATACCAAAAATGATGTGGCATTTCTCGAATGGTATCTATGCGAATTGCATCTACACCTTGCTCAATCCAATACAAATATGCATCGGTTAAATATTCAAAAGCCGCTTGGTTATTTTCATCAATATCAGATAGCTGAGCGAGCCCTGTGTGAGTATTATAAAACTGATGTAATGGATTGGTTTTATCTAATTTGCTTGGGTGGATGTTTTGATGATCGGCAACCAGTTTGCCATTTTTATCGTAAATTTTGCCAAACTGCGGCATTTCTTCAACCATTGAGTAGGCGGGCGAACCATGGTTACCCACTATATCTAATACAAACTTTAAATTGTGCTGTTTAAGCCCAGCAGAAAACTGTTTGAAAGATAAATCTTGCGAAACTAAATGTTCATCTGCTTGGTAAAAATTATGCGCCCAATAACCGTGATAACCGGTTTTGCCACCATCTTTATAACCACCATCAAAAGTGATGGTTTCGCCACCGTTAAAAGCATAATCAGGGTTATCCCAAATCGGCGTTAGCCACACTGAGGTAAAACCTAAATCGGCTATGTATTGCGCGTTATTTAATACACCTTTTAAGTCGCCACCTAAATAACCCACATTGGCTGTTTGGCCATTTGGTCCGGGCAATTCGCGGTTAAATGTGCCCCAACTGCCGTCACCCCAATCTTTACCTTGTTGAGGAAAGTTATTCGTTTTATCACCATCAACAAAACGGTCGGTTAACGCAAAATATACTGCTTCTTGAGCAAAAGGTTCTAAGGTGCCGTATAAGCTGGTGGTTGAATTTTCTGTGGTGTTTGTTTGGTTACTTGAGCAAGCATTAACTAATGTAAGTGCGCATGCACCTGCAAGTAAAGTGAGTTTTAATTTCATCTGTGTGCCTAATGATTATTGGTTTTATTCAATACAGCGCAAAGTATTGAACTAATGCTTACCAATAACCATTAACTAAACTCGCAGACGGCTTTTAAAAAGTCTCATTTATAAATTGCTATTAATACTATCTAACAATAGCTGTGCTTTGTTTGAGTGTTCAGATTGTTGCTGCGATAAAATAAAACCTAATTCATCTTTCGCTTCGCTGACTAAACCTAAGTCGGCTAAACATTTTGCTATGTGGTAGCGTAAATCTAGGTCATTCGGCATTTTCACAAAAGCTTTACGTAAGTAGCCAAGTGCTTCAGTACTTTGCCCTGTCTGTGCTAACAACACACCATAGGTTTTTTGGATATGCTGATCTTGCTTATCCAACTCTATAGCTTGTTGTATATAGAGCTGACTTTTATCTATATCAAGCTGCATATAAATATTCGCTAGGCGATTTAACAAAGCTGCTCTATTTGGGTTAGTTGGATGTTGCAATAATTTTTCATACTGCTGTGCCGCTAACGACCAATGTTGATTGTAGTAATAATATTGCGCTAACAAGTTAATAGGGAAATAACGCTGTGGGTGTTGCTCAATTAGTTGCTGGACTTGTTGGGTAAATATTTTTTCGTCTAAACCGAAACGAGTTAAGTTGTATAACTTAGCTAAAGCGAGCTCTAATGTATCGTCTAATGATAAGGCTCTTTTGTAGCTGAAAGCCGCATTGACAATTTCGCCTTTTTGTTCATACATTCTGCCAGCTAAAATATATAAACTGGCCGAGTTTGCATTTAGCTTTAATTGTTTGTTGATCTCAGTTTCTGCTTTGGCGGTTTGATTGTCATTGAGCAAGAGTTCAATAAGTTGATTAGTCACTTTTGCATGATTCGGTTGCAGTTCGAGAATTCTGCGTAAGCTGTTCTCAGCTGCGACTATATCTTGTTGTGATAAATACAACTGGCTTAGTGCTAACAATAAAATTGGGTCGTCATTCGCGCTAGTAGCGAGCATTTTGCTATCCAAAGCGCTACTTTTTTGATTGCCGACGGCTAAATATAGGTAAGCTCGCTGTAATAAATATTTAGGCTCTGCGGCGGTAATAGAAACCAGTTTATCGAGTGTTTTTATTGCGTCATTCAGTTGCTTCTGTGCCAGATAAATTCCGAACATACCATCAAGTGCGCTAATGTTTTCTGGCTCTAGCGTTAACACGGCCAAATAACGTTCAATAGCTTGTTGGTAATTACCTGCTTTTACATCAATTTCTGCGAGTAGAGTTAAAGTTGGTTGATGCAAAGGTTGCTGTTGGTGAATACGCTGGAGTTCTTTTAATGCCTGCTCAAATTTATTTTGCTGATAATAAATGCTCGCCAGATTAAAGCGTGCACTAATTGATTCAGCGTTCAAAGTTAAAGTGTGTTGGGTTATTTGAGTTGCTTCAACTAGCGCTCTTTGTTGTATCAGTATCGCTGCTTTAGTTGTTAAATAATCTTCATTATTGCTCGCGTGTACCAATAATTGGTTGATGCTTTTAAGTGCTACGTCCAAACGTTTTGCTTGTAAATTCAATACACTGTGAATAAACAACAAATGACTATTGGTGTGTTTCTCGACTAATGTATCTAACATGGATAACGCCAACTCGGTTTGTTGGCGAGCGAGTAATATTTTAATTTCCAGCAGTTGCACATCTATCTGCTCTGGGTGATGTTGTTGTAAATCTTCCAGCAGAACTAATGCTTTAAAGGTTTTGCCTGAATTTAGATATTGTTCACCAAGCAATACAATAAAACTTGGATACTGTAACAAGGCTTTTTGATGCAATTCCATTAAGTCGACAGCATCTTTGTGTTGTTTCAATGCAAGTTGTGTGCGGGCTAGCAGCATAACAGCTTGCATATCTTGTGGTTTTTGCTCTGTCAGTACTCTGAAATCGCGTAAGGCTTGCTGATACTTATTTTGGGTAAAAGACAATAAACCGCGTAACAATAATAAGGTTGGCTCTTCATCTATTATTTCATCCGGCAATACATATACATGCTCTGCCAGTTGTTGTAATTGCTCCAAAGCTTGCTGTGATTTTTCAGCAGACGCATGCGTTAGTTGGCTATTAACTAAAATAGCGAAAGGATCTTGCGGTGATAGTTGTAAAATTTGCTCAATAACTAAACTAGCATTGTTGGTATCATTTTTTGCTAAATAAACATCAGCTAAAGTTTTTAACAAGCTTAGTTGCTTTGGGGCGATAGATTTTGCCACTAGTAGTTGCTCAAGCGCTTTTTCGTGTAAACCTGCTTGTTTGTTGAGTAAAGCCATCAAATGCAGTGTCGCTACATTGTTCGGCGCTTTTTCGAGTGCTTGCGTTAGATATTCACCTGCTTTGGCATAGTCTTGTTGCAAATAGGCGATATTGGCTAAGCCGTTAAGCTGCTCTACTGGGTTATTTGTTAGCTTAGTTAACTGTAAATAACTCTGTTTGGCACAATCATAGTCTGGCAGTTTTAAACACGCATTTACGCGCACATATTGCCAATCCACTTGTTGTTTATGGCTTAGCGAAGATGGTGGTTTAAATTCGACAATTTGTTGGTATTGCTTGAGCCTAGTTAATACTTGTGCCCAGCTATCAATATACAAACTGAAGTCGACGCCACTGTTAATTATTTGCTCAAAGTAGCTATTGGCCGCTTGGTATTCGCCTATTTGGGTTAAGACTTGCGCCATTAATGTTTGTGCGGGCAAATTTGTTGAGTCTTGCTGTAGAACATTTTTAATATGAATGATTGATTCATCGTAATTTTTTTGTTGGTAGGCTGAACGCGCTTTTTCGTAGCTGAGTTGAATGCTGGTTTGGGCAAAAGTGCAATAAGGCAAAATAAGGGCAACAAGTGCAAGGGATTTCAGCCACATATATGAAGTTCCTGAATTTCTTTTTTGTGAGCGCATAAAATAAAAAGGCGGTAAAAACCGCCTTAATATATTATAAATTTTTGCTTAAATTCAAATAATTGAATGGTTTAAGCCTTTTGTAGGCGTTTGCGTGCCATCAACAAACCAAGAGCAATAAGTAACAGGGTTATCATTGGAGGTTCTGGTACTTCTTGAGCCGGTTCTGGTGGTGTATAGGCGAAAAGTTTGTTGTGTATTTCTACTGAACCAGAATAAGACAATGCAGCTACACCGCCGTCAATAGAACCAGTTGAACCAGAGATATCTGCGTAAGGCGCAAGAATAGAACCATTCCAACCGTCGCCACTAAAAGTTAATTCTGTCGCTTCGTAAAAGTTCCATAAAACCATAGATGCGAGTTCTTTGGTGAAATTACCTTGAGCTTTAGAGGAAATATTGAGCGAGCCTGTACCCGCAACGTTGATCACAACCGGGATTGTAGGGGTTGAGCTAAAATCAAATCCACCAGATAAAATATCGCTGCTGCTGATGTTATACACTGACAACTCGTCTGTCGCGCTAGCGCCTGAGACAAATTTCTTTTGGTTAAAATCTGAGGTATCAAACGTACTATTCGCAGCTAACGATTGGTAATACTGACTTTGTGCAATTACTTTATCGTACAAGGCATCAAATTCAGATTGTAAAGCGGCTTGGTTTTGCTGTGTTGATGTGCCACCAGAACCGTTATTGATTAAATTGGTGCTGCCAATATTGCCGCCATAAACTATGTTGTGACCGTTTTCTGCTTTGACGTCATTCGCGCTAATGTCACCAACAACAGTTACAGCATCTACTTTTGGATCGGTTGCAAGTTTGCTACCAACGTCTAAAGAGCGGCCGGGCATATTAATGTCACCACCAATAAAGATTTTCCCTTCAATATCACTTGAAGTGGATAGATCATTTTTCAGAATCAGGTTGTAAGTATCGACAGTTGAAGCCGAAACTGAATATGTATGCAGCGCAGTTAATAAAACAACAGATATTGCGGTTGTCCATTTCATAACGGTTTTATCCAATTGGAATTATTAAAGTTTTTATTGTTAAGGCTAAAAGCAAGAAGTAAGCCATTGTTTAAGTTGTTGTTCTGGTTAGGGTTTTAATGAGCGCTGGTTATTTGCTGTAAAATAGTCTGACAATGTTTTCATCAGTACAGAAACATGCTTTTAACACTTTGCTTACAGTAGGTGTTTGGCGACTTTAAACTGTCATATTAACGTGCTATTAATGCCGCTTCTTCAGCATGTGCAGTGACTATGAAAAACCAGCAAGCCATATTTGAACAAGCTGCCGAGTGGGCGGAAATCGCAGATGAGTTAACTGAGCAACAGCAACAACAGCTGCAGTTGTGGTTAGCGGCTGATCCTGCACATCAGCATGCTTACGATAAATGTATGGCTATTTGGCAGTCCGATGAATTGGCCGATGCGCTGCAAAGTTTGCCGAATCAAAACACAAAAAAACAAGCTGATAAAGCAAGCTTAACTTTTACAAAAAAGCACTTACTGGGTAGCTGTTGTTTCGCCCTATTTGCTTTGTGTGCCAGTATTTTTACTTTAAAAAATAGTCCTGAAATGGCGCCTATCGTCGCTGCCACACCAACAGATGAGCACAATCAAACTCAACAAATTAATTTGCCAGATGGCTCAGTGATGACATTGGCCGGTGAAACGCAACTGACTTTTAATCAGCAAAAGAAGGTGCGCAGCGTTACCTTGAATAAAGGCGAATCTTTATTTGCGGTTGAGCATATTGCCGATGACCAACCTTTTTATGTACATGCTGGTGATGTGCAGGTACAGGTAACAGGTACAACTTTTTCGGTGGATAAAAACGACTACTCAACGCAAATTATTGTGGTTGAAGGTAGTGTGGTGGTCAGTGCAAACAAGCAGCAACTTGTGTTAACCGCAGGGCAAAGTGTTGAAGTGATTAAAGGCAAGATGGCCGATAAAATTATTTATCCAGCAGCTTTTAATCATCATTTACAAGCCAATTGGTTAGATGCACAACAGATGAGTTTGGGGGCTGTTATCGCCAAGTTAGATAGAAAGTTAACCGAACAAATTAGTTTAGAAGATCCAAATTTAATGGCTATGCCAATCAATGGCCGTTTTAATTTAAATCAACCCAAACAGACGTTAAAAATGTTGGCTTTGGCTAGCAATTTGCGTCTTGCTGAATATCCGGGTCATATTCTTATCCGTCGTAATTAATTATTATGCGCTTTGTGGTAAAGCTTAATCCATTTTACTTGCGGCTTTGCTGTATTCTGTTGTTTTGTGCTGGCATTAATTTTAGTTGGGCGGCGAGCAAGGTTACCGCAGACAACTTATTTGCTAGCTTAAGGCTAGTATCTCAGCACAGCCAAATTCCGATTTTTTTTAGCCCTGATGTCACCAATGTTGCGGGTGAATTTAGCTTTGTAGCTGATGACAACTTAGCACTAAGTTTAACCACAGTTGTGGCGCAACTTGCAAAAACTTACCAAGTTAAAGTTGAGCTTATTGAAGGTTCTATTTTAGTTGCAAATATAGCGGAAACTCCACTTTCGTCCGACTCTCCAACAATCGAAAAACCTGCCGTTAAGCCAACCAATAATAAGCAAATAGCCGAAGAAGTGATAGTGAGTGCCCCAGCGTTACAAACGCGAATCAACAGGGGTTATCAAAGTTATGACAATGCGGCATCTAACCAAGGTGTACGGGTCGAAAGTTTAAATGTTATGAATGCGGCGAGTTATCCGGTTAATAATTTAGCTGAGTCGTTATTAACTGTGCCTGGTATTGCTGCGAGTTTTGATGGGGGGGAAGGACGGCAAATTGCATTACGTGGTTTGGGTGGCGATTTTGTCCATATTTCACTTAATGGTATGCAAACTTTAGCTGTGCATGGCTCAAGCTTAGATTCGCGTGAACAAAATGAACGAGCACTCGCGTTCGACTTTAATTTATTGCCAACTGAGTTGTTTGAACAAATAAACATTAGCCGGGATTATGCAGTGATTCAAGACAGTGGAGGCATTGCTGCTAACATCAATTTGTTGTCGAGCATTAGCGATGAAGTCTTGGCCGATGGTTGGCAATTTAATGCTTTTATTGAAAACAACTACCATCAATTGGCTGACAAAACAGGCACAAGTTTAGCATTTGATTGGCAAGCTAAATTTAGCAATTGGTTTTATGCGCTGTCGGCAAGTTATAAACAAAAACACACTCAAGAGCAGGGTTTTAATACTTATAGGTGGCGCAATATCAATATAGCTGATACAGATATCAGCCAGCTGCCAATCGCGCCTCAGCAGTTATTACAACAGCAACAAGTGTATTTTCCGCGAGGTAACAGATATTCAGTTTGGCATAACCAAATTGAACAAGCAGGGCTCACTGCAGCGCTGCATTATTTATCGCCGCAACTGCAGCATAAATTTGATTTGGTGATAAGCCAATTGTCGAATCAAAAATCAGAAGAGCATATAGCCACTCGAGGTATTGGCAGCACAGCTTTAGCTAGAGTGGATGAGACAAATCAACAAGCTTCTACATTGTTGGACTTGCAGTTAGATGAATTTAACTTTGTTGAATACGCTAGGGTTGCACATGCGCAGCTTGCTAGTGAGAGTCGTCAGCTGAAAAAAGACAGCCGTTTTAATCAGCTGACTTGGGCCGGTGAGTGGCAGCCCAAGCGACAATTAACCTTTCACTGGTTGGCGGGGACTGCACAAAATACCCTTAAAATACCGCACGATGAGAAAGTTTATTTAAAAACTTATGCCGATTTAGTCAGCGACTATCGCTATAACACAGATTATCCGCGCAATACTTATTTTGCTGATTTAACTCAACCGCAGTTGTGGCAGTTAGATGAAATTGATCTTCAATCAAGTTGGTATAAATTGACCCAACAGCAAGTTAAGCTCGCGCTAGATTATCAACAACAAGAGCATAAATGGACGTTTGCCACCCAGCTTAAAAATTTTGTCGACGACAGGCATATTTATCAGCAAGACGACTTATTTAAAAGCGAATTTGCACAGGGGCTGATAGATAATCAATTAACTGAGGCATATTACCGAATTGCCAATCAGCACAAACAGCTTGCATGGGCAGGGGTAAACAGTGCTGAGATTAAAGCTAATTTATTAGCTGAGCATGTTTTGACAGATAAGGATTTAAACCAAACACAAAGCTACAAGTTAAAGCGCGAACAAGTTGCAAGCTGGTTAGCATATCAGCATCAGCAAGATGAGTTAACGGTAAATATAGCCGCGCGTTACGAACAGTTAACCACTCAAATTACTGATGCCGACAACAAGGCGAATACACCTGAAAAACACAACTTAGTATTACTGTCGGCAAATGCCTTATATCAACTGCAAGAAAATTGGCAACTGCGTTTAATTGCTAGTCAAAACTATACACCAGTGCAGACCAAATATTATGCACCGACAGCTTCGTTTATAGCAGGGATTGATGGTTATTTAGTTGGTAATAGCCAACTAACCCCGTATAAATCTAACCAAGTTGCGCTGCAATCTAATGTTACCGTGGATAATGCTTATTTATCAGCTGCTATATATAACAAACGCTTAGATAACCTAATCAATTATCGACAAATTGGGGTTTATGCGGACAAAGCATTATATCAAAGTGTTAATGCTGAACATGCTTGGTTAACCGGTGTGGATATCAGTTGGCGGCAGCTGTGGTCAGCTCAATTAAGCAGTCAAATTTCTTATAGTTTTGCCGATGCGCAGCGCACACATAAATTTGCCGATATTACCGAGTATGCCGCGCCATTAGAGGGGTTATCCAAGCATATCCTTAGCCTCACGTTAGACTACCAACAGAAAAATTGGGGTGTGCGCTTAGCGGCCAATTATCGTAGTGGTTATGTTGATCAAATAAAGTTTGAACGCACAGCGCAAGACCAAATTGAATCCGGCTATTTAGCGTATGCACGAATTAATGCTGCTGCTTTTTATAAGGTTAACCGCGAGTTAGAGATAAATTTTGGTGTGCAAAACTTGAGTAATCAATACTACCGCGAATACGCAGGTAAACATCAACACTTATACAATACAACCGAAACTGGCAGGCAGTTTTATCTACGTTGGGTGTTAATGTTGTAAATGAAAGTGCACTTGCAAATGGTTATTATTTGTGTGTTAATTGGATGGTAAACGAGCAAAAACATGCAAATGTAGTTGGGAGTTGTACATATTCTGTTACCTTTTGGTGGCTGCTGTAATGCTATGAACAAAATATCCTATTGTATTAGTCAAACCCAATCGGAATTTGACGCTCAGTGAATTGTATTAATTGAATAGCTAGAGTACTAACACATTAGGAGTTTGAAATGACTACTTCCGATACACGAGCAAAAAAATCTTACAATTATCGAGTTGACCTTGCTGAGTCTAACTTACAAGCACAACTTGATAGCCCTGTTGAGCACAAAGCAAACGGCGACGAAACAGAATATTCGCAACGTTATCCAATGAGTTTCACTAAAGGTTTAGCTCATGATCAACATACTGGATTAATCGAAAATCCAGCCCATTTTGAAGCGTTTAGAACCGCGATCGATAATGGTTATATTGAGCCTTTTCACAGCCTAGATGTTCCTAGCGATCCAACGCAAGTACGCAGAAAATGGGAAGCCCCTACCGCGGGTCATGTATTTGATCCACAAGGGCCAGATGCACAGGCTGCAACCATGCAAGCGGCGCCTAAATTGGGTTCTGACGAACTGACTTTTGAGATGGCTGAAGTATATGAGCTGGCAATATTAAGAGACTGCAAGTTTTCAGAGTTTGAACAACAAAGCGCATCAGATGAAACAGAGGCCAGTTGTAGTCGTTTAAATGACATGCCGTACGCCCAAGGCAAATTTGCTAACAGAGATCGAGCTACAGATGCGAATAACAAACTAACTCCGCAAACGGTATTTAGAGGTTTTTCTGACGGTGACAAAGTTGGGCCTTACCTGTCTTGTTTTATGCTAATGGGCGGCGGAATCGAACGAAATAGTGTTGAAGAAGGGAAGATTAATTACGGCGTGCAAACGATAGATCAAAAAGTTCCTATAGCAAATCGTGGGCAAGACTTTATGACTTCGTTTGATGAATGGGTTGCAATACAAAATGGTTATAAGCCAGCTAAGGATCATGCGCCAAGTTTAAAAAATGGTTTGTATGAAACGACTGGTGATGACTGCGATAAATTGAAAACGCGTTTTATTAATACCCCTCGTGATCTGGCGACCTATGTTCACTTCGACGCTTTATATCAGGCTTACCTAAACGCATGTTTAATTCTACTGAGCCAAAAAAATGTAGAGAAAAGTCCTGCCGACTTTGCACCATTTGATCCTATGTTCAAACGCCTTTCTGGGGAATTTGAAGGCGCTTATGCTGGAGGATTTGCTTTGTTTGGTGGGCCACACATTTTGTCTCTAGTGACAGAAGTTGCGACAAGAGCATTAAAAGCCGTTAGATATCAAAAATTTGGTCTTCACAGACGCCTACGCCCTGAAGTACTTGCGGCACGAGTCGCTAAGTCAACAGATGAAGCGTTTAAGCAAGCTGTTGGTGTGAAAGCTGCTGAGCATTTCACTAAAATGTATGAAGAATTAAGGGAAAGTATTCTATTAGTGTCTGAAAATTATGAGTGTAAAGGCTTGTTGCCAATGGCATTTACTGAAGGCTCTCCAATGCACCCTGCGTATGGTGCTGGTCATGCAACAGTTGCTGGTGCTTGTGTCACTATTTTAAAAGCATTTTTTGATACAGATACGGTATTGCAAGAGGTTGACGGAAAAGTGGGTTTTGCTAAAGCTGGGGCAGGCACTAATGTTAAGATTGTGACTGAAGCAGGCGATTATCCTAGTAAGCTAAAGATAGTCGAGAGTGAGCAGGCTTTAACTTTAGCAGGGGAGTTGAATAAGTTAGCAGCCAATATTTCTATCGGTCGCAACATGGCTGGCGTGCATTATTACAGTGATTATTATGACAGCGTCAAACTAGGTGAAGAAATTGCCATTGGTATTTTACAAGACCAAGCAGCGGGTTACCCTAAAGATCCGTTCGTATTAAATTTGACTAAATTTGACGGTGAGAAAATTTTAATTTCAAGCAGCTAAATTTGTGTCGGGGCTATGATGCTAGGTTTGGCCTAGTATCAGTGCCTCCTTGTTACAATCTTAATAATTGTTTAAGTTGAGCGATATTTCGCCTTGAAATACTAATAACACGACCATTTTTTAATTGTGCACTGCATCCTACCTGTGGGTGATTGTCTAAACTGTCAATAGAGCGAGTATTCACGATAAACTGGCGGTTACAGCGGAAAAAAGTTTGTTGAGGCAATTTTTGCTCTACTTGATTTAGACTCGATTTGATAAAGGATTTATTAAGTGTTGGTGAGCCAGTTTTCCGCCAAAAAATCATTGCATAGTTTTTACAGCTTTCAATTAGCTCAATTGCACTGAGCGTGACTAATACCTGCTCATCTTGATGTGTAACCAGTATTTGGTCTTTGAGTTCGAAGCGAGGTGGCTCGCTAAGTTTGTTAATGGCTTTCGTTAACCTTTGTTGTTTAATCGGTTTAAGCAGGTAATCAACCGTATTGTAGTCAAACGACTTTACTGCATACTCTGAATAGGCGGTCGTAAAGATAATTTGTGGCTGGTACTGCAGTTGTTCCAGTAAATCAAAGCCGTTTTGTTGTGGTAAATGAATATCTAAAAACAGCACTTGTGGCTGATGTTGTCTAATCAAAGTTAAAGCCGTTGCCACATTCGCCGCTTCGCCAATCACCTCAATATTTGGATATTCGGCTAACATACGAATGAGTCCTTCACGTGCCGGCCTAGAATCTTCAATAACAATAGCTTTCATGTTTTGTTTTTGTCCTAGATATGCTCAACAGGTAAAATGACAGTCGCTTTAAACAAGCCATTGTCGATAGTTGTTTCAAACTTTGCTGCTTGAGCATACATCAGCTCAAGTCGCTGCTTGATATTCTCCAGCCCAGTTCCGGTTGAGCTTGTGTGTGTAGTTGTTGATTCCGGTACAATTGGGTTAGTAACTTCAATATGCAATTGCTCGGACTTTTCTTTAATTTCAACTGATAAAGTTGAAGTATCACTTAGTTGTTCGACCGCATGTTTAATCGCATTTTCGACCAATAGTTGCAGCATCATAGGTGGAATTAGCACTTGTGTAGAGGCGGTTACAGCTAATTGAAAATTTAGTCTTTCTTCTAAATGTAGTTTATTGACTGCGATATAAGCTTCAATCACTTCAATTTCTTGTTGAAGTGCTACCTTATCTTGCTTCCCATAAACAAGTGCATACCGCAATACCTCTGATAATGAGGTTATTGCATCATCGGCTTTTTCTGGATCAAGCTGATAAGTAAAACGTATATTGTTTAAACTGTTAAACAAAAAATGCGGGTTCAGTTGGGTCGCCAGTGTTGCAAGTTGGGCTTGTTTTACTTGGTTCTGTAATTTTAGCGCATTTATTTGCTGTTGATGGTTTGAACTATTAATTGCTTGAGTTATGTAAGGACAAACCCATAACAAAAACATCATTGCGTCTCTGCTTGAAGTGGAAATAGACAACAAACCTAGAGAAAAATACTCTGTATATGCATTGCGAGCGTACCCATCAGTAACCAAGGTGAAGTACACACCTTCGCTGTTATGTTCGCGCTGTATGGAGATGTCGTAAATACTCACGGCTTGGCTGTTAAACAAATCAAACCAATATATTGGGTACATAATCACTGACAGAATCACGGCCAATAAAAAAGCCGCAAGTACTGCAAACAACAAGCTGATTAAAAGCTGTTTACCAATGGTAAACTTAACCCAAGCACCTTTTAGATAAAACCACCTAAAACTGAGCACTAGCAAGGTAATTAACCCAGCTTTAACACATTTTTCAAGTAGGTCGTAGTTGGCCAAGTGCCAATTCGTTAACAAAAACTGCGCCAGTTGCGGTGATATATAAATAAGTAAAAACGCACTGTGAATAAACCAGAATAGTTTATTCACAGGTATAAATGGCAAAAGTTTGGAATGGGCAAAATGCATAGTTAATTAAGGCTGACGGTTAACAGTTCATGACTCATATTTATTAATTTTTCTTCTGGGCGTTGGTCAAACAAGTACCATTTTACCATTGATAGCCACCCCATATCGTACTGATTTGATAAGACAATAGCTGTGATATTTTCTGTTGGTAGTACAATAATATAACTCGAAAAACCCGGTAAAGCACCAGTGTGAGTATAAGCAACCGATTGGTTAAATTGGCCTATTCCCCAGCCATAACCGAATTGAGTTGTGACACCAGATTTAAGTTTGAGTGGCGTGAAAATAGCCTGCCAACTTTGTTGAGACAATAAGCTATTTTGACTAATTGCATGTGACCATTTAGCAAAATCATCTAGCGTTGATACCATAGCGCCAGCGGAAAAAGCGACAGCACCATTTAAATTTTCTGGGCTGCCAATTGACCCTTGTGTACCAACCACATCACCTAAGCTATTGTCCGTGCATTGGCAAATAAAACTATGCTTCATTTCAAGCGGTTGGAAGATATGCTGCTGCATAAAATTTGTGTAACTGATGTTAGATACCTGTTCAATAATAGCGCCAAGCAAGATAAAACCAGAATTACTGTAAGAAGTTTGACTACCGGGTTCGAACTGCAAAGGCTGTTGCGAAAAATAGCCAATTAAATCGTCAAGACTCGCATTTTCATTATTCCATTGTGATTTGTGTACTAGCCTAAGATACTCAGTGATACCTGAGCTATGAGTTAACAAATGTTCAATACTGATACCTTGCCACAGTGGATTCTGATATTTGCCTAAGTATTGATTAATAGGGTCTTTGACTGATAACTTGCCTTGCTCCTGCAACAACATAATTGCGGCAGCTGTAAATTGTTTGGTTAGCGAGCCAATACGAAATTGCCCGTCAGTTGTTAGTGGTATTTGTTTATCAACATTGGCCATGCCATAAGCTTGTTTAATCACAGGTTGGCCATTTTGATAAACCGCGGCCACCACGCCCGGTCCGTCTTTAGAAAAATATTTTGCTAAAACTTCTTCATAATTGTTAGGGGTTTGCGCTTTGCTTGCACAACTTATTAATAAACTGCAGCTAAACAACATTAACAAGGCTTTAATCATTTCTATTTCCTCAATCTATCTGGTGTAACTGAACTGTGCCGCAAATCTTAACAATACTGTTGTAGGTTATGTCTAATTAGGTGCTGAACGGCTGTTTTTCGGTGATGGAGAGCAAGAGGTGAATGAGAGTAAATCGTCAATGAACAATTTTTCACAATAACTAAATCTAACCTATACTTGGTTTTATGGTCGAGCCGATAAAGTTTGCAATGTCCTTATTAGCGTGGAAGTTTAGCTCTTTTTTCAAGTTATCTTTGTTTGCAACTATGCTATTGGCAGACAGTGTTGCCGCGGAAATTGACTCTGTGTTGATGTTAAAAAACGTTAGTGGCAACACACTTTCACACAGCTACAATTTCGAGCTATTAAAACGAGCATTAGCTGTTACAGTTGACGAATTTGGTGATTATAAATTTGATAGAACATTATTGCCTATGACTCGAAATAGGCAATTCGCTGAGCTAACCAAAGGTAGGTTGATCAATGTACTCGCCTCACCGTATAAAGAGGAATACAACAGCTTAGGGATTCGAGTGCCATTTCCAATAAAAATGGGTCTTGCCAGCTCCAGAATTTTTTTAGTCAGGGAAGAAAACAAAGATGTACTCAAAGATATCACCAGCTTAGAGCAACTAAAGAAAGTCAGAGCTGGCAGCCATAACCAATGGACCACCACCAAAGTATTAGCTGAGCAAGGTTTTAATGTGGTTTATGAAACTCAATATGAATCACTGTTTAAAATGTTATCGCGAGGACATTTTGACACCTTCAATCGCGGTATTCACGAAGTACATTCAGAACTGACTGAGTTTAAACCCAAATATCCCAACCTAACCTATGACCAGCATCTCGTATTATTCTTTTACCTGCCAGACTATTATTATGTCTCTGAAACAACACCAAGACTGGCAAAACGAATTGAAACTGGCTTGTTGAAATTGCATAGCAGTGGTGAGCTACTGATGTTATTAAAACGCTTTTTTTCCAAAGAATTACAGGCGTTTGAGTTGCACAAACGCCGTGTATTTAAAATAGAAAACAGCAATTTAGCTCCGGGCATGTACGAGCAGGATAAAGCTTATTTGCTAAATTCTGAGTTGTTATAGATGTCGTGTTTCCATAGTTCGTTTGTGAGTTAACCAACTCGCGATAATCACACCTACTAAGCTGGCGATTAAATCAAGCCAATCAAATGTTCGGTTGTCGATAAAGAGTTGGCTGAACTCTTCTAAAATCACAAATGATGCTACCAAGATACTTGGTGCTGATATTTGCATTCTGCCGAAGTTCCAGCGTCTACTCTTGAGTAGCAACTCGGCACATATTGTGATGAGCAGAAATATCACAAAGTGACCCAGTTTATCGCCATAGGGTAAACCTGCTACTAACTGAAACAAGATTAAGTTTGCTCCACTGTTTGCGGCGGCAATCACCCAAACAATGAAGCAAATAAATGCGATGCAGATGCTTTTAGTCCACATTGTTGAACTCAGTATTTTCTGCTGGCTTGTTACTTGTACTCGATAAGTTATCGCTGACTTGATACCAATCAATATTACGTGTCGCAACCATTATGATGGCCAGCACAATAAATACTAATGACGCCCCCATCACCAAAGCAAAGTCTTCTGCGCTAATAATCACATACAACACCGCATATAAACTGGCGATGGCTGTGGCAAAGGCACTCGCTCGAACAAAACTTTTAAGGACAAAAGACAAATAAAAAATTAGTAAACAGACGCAAGCAATACTTGCGATTGCATAGGCGCTGATAAAGGCGATATGTTCGGATAAAGATAAAAGCAGCAGGTAAAAGATTGAAATGCTCAGGCCAACTAAGGTGTATTGAATTGGGTGTATTCTTAGTTGTTTCATTACCTCAAACACAAAAAATGCGATAAAAGTTAAGCCAATAAACAGAATACCATATTTGGTTGAACGCTCAGACTGCAAATATACATCTACCGCCTCAATATGTTTGATCCCTAATGCACTGTCTAACAGCTCATCACATTTACCATTTTCACAGGCATCCAGCTTGTTTTGAATATTGCTGGCAAACGAGGTAACTTGCCATTGAGCTTGATATCCCGCACCCGAAATATTTAGCTTTGTTGGTAAAAACTGCCCGGTAAATTGTGGATGTGGCCAGTTTGATTGTGCTGTGATAGCAACATTATTCCCTATTGGCACAAATGACAGTTGCTGCATACCGCGTAGCGAAATTTCTAAGTTAAATGTTAAGTTGTTTAAATCTATTTTACTTAACTCACCAATTGGCGCGTGTAAACCATTGTTATGCTGATTAATTCGGCTGCCTGGAACAAAATCGAAACTTTTATTGGCTAAATTGAATTTGGGCACTGTATTAATACCACGTGGATCTGAAATCATCATAGATATGTATGCTGGAAAAAAGGTGATCTCATGTTTTTCTGAAAGGTTTTTGGCTGCTAATTTTTCTTCAATTAGTTGCTGTGGAAGCTTACCCTTAATTTGAATCTTTGATGTGTAAACTGGAATTGCATAAATGCCTTTATGTCTAACATCGTCGAGCGTTTCTACGCTAATTTGTGTATCCGTCGGTTTAATAAAATATTTATCTGTGTAGCGGTAAGGCTTTTCAACGGTTTTTTCTGCGGAAGTGTCGTAGACCAGTTTAGTGCCAACAACTTCGTAAGGCATAACTAAAATTGGCCCTGTCACTTTTTGTTGACTAGTCCAGCTGTGCGCTACAGCTTGGCTTGCTTCAGCTAAATATCTTTGTCTGTCTTTAATTTGTTCATCTATCATAGTTAGCGGAATAAGCAGCACTAAACTAATAAAGACGATAAAAGCTATTTTGCTCGTAAGAGTTTTAGGTATTGGTTTCATAATTCGCTCCATCAATTGTTATTGTCGATAGACTAGTGAGCTTAAATGGGCGAATTATGTGTTTTGTGTGTGCTTTATGTGTTTGTCGTTAATTTTGTTGTGTTGGCAGTATTAGCTTTGCGCTAACACCTTGGTTTTGTGTGTTGTTAATAACAAATTTCCCTTGGTGAAGCTCAGCTATTTGCTGGACAAAACACAAACCTAAACCTGAACTTTTTTGCCCTGTGGCAGGGCGAGGCAAGGAATAAAATCGGTTAAATATCTTATCCAATGCGTAGTGCGGAATGCCGGAACCTTGGTCTTCTACTTGAATTGATATTTGTTTGTCGTTTATGTGTGAAAGTCGCAGCTTAATCCTTGATTGTTCAGGGCTAAAATCTATCGCGTTTTGCAGTAAATTATCGACAGCTTGGCTGATTAACAGTTTATCTGCTTGAATTTCAGTTGGCTGTGAATAGGTGGTTTGGATTGAGATAGATTTGCTTTCAAGTGCATATTGTTTGCTCTCAACTACTTTATCTAACAACTGATTTAAGTTGATTTTTGACAGCTGGGTCAAGCTCTGTTGTTTTTCCAGCGAAGCTAATTCCAACAACTTATTGACTAGATGATTGATGCGGTTAGTTTCGCTTTGAATATTTTGGATAAAGCGGGTTAAATCGGCACTTTGCATATCCGCCGAGATAATTTCGCTAGCACCTTTAATTGCGGATATTGGGCTTTTTAACTCGTGGGTTAGGGTATGTATGTACTGCTCTACATACTCTTTACCTTCGAGTTGTTGGCGCATATTTTCCATTGCGTCCGCCAATTTCGACAGTTCTTTCTCCGCAAGTTTAGGTGGTGATAAACGTTTGCCTTGCGCTACATTGTTTGCATAGTTGACTAGTTTTCGAATTGAATGGGTTAAGCCATAAGCGAGGGCTAAAGCTAAGACAAATGATATCACGATTAACCAAATACCTTGGTTTTTCAGTTTGGCTCTTACTTTATCGATAAAAGGTTGCACTGCTATATTTGGTTTCGCAACTGTGACGACACCAATGATTTGTTGTTGATGATAAATGGGCGCTGCTACGTGCATAACCGAGCTTAAATCATCGTTCGGATCGGCTTTGGTGCTACGTGCGCCGTATTGGCCACGCAAGGTTAGATAAACATCATTCCACTGTGAATAGTCTGCGCCAATATCTTTGCCGGATGAATCGTATCTGACAATACCTTGTTTGTCGGTTATATAAATTCGCAACTTACTATAACTCTTTTGCGTATTAAATATATCGGCTTGGTAGGCGCGTTGGCCTAATCGACGAATTGAATCTTGGATATTCGGGCTAATACTGTGCTGATTATTACCGATAAAATCTTCGGTTATTAACTCGGCAACTAAGTTTGCCATATCGACTAAAGCTTCTTCAGTTGATTGGCGGTAGCCGGGTTTTATTTCCGACATAAAAGCGTTAAACAGCAAATAAATGGCGAGTGCCAGCACCACAAAATACGCTGAGAATATGCGAAAGTTAAGACTCAATTGTTTGTCCTTTTACATTGAGGCTATAGCCAATTCCACGATGAGTGACCAGTGAATTGTCGTTTGGATTAATTGCTCTAATTTTAGCGCGAATGGTTTTTATATGAGTATCAACAGCTCTATCGTAACTGTCTTCTGGGGTATTCCAAACTGCCTGCATTAGCTGTTCGCGACTAAATACACGTTCTGGGTGTTCAATTAATAAGGCTAAAATGCCGTATTCGTAAAAGGTTAAATCGAGTAAGTTGTTTTGATACTTAATTTGCCGTTTATCACTGTTTAGCTGAAATAGGCAGTTGGGTTGCACTGGCTCTGGAGCGTTGTCATTGGGTGTTTGTTCAAGACGATTTCTGCGCACAATCACTTTAATCCGTGCAGTGACTTCGCGAGGGCTAAAAGGTTTAACCACATAATCATCGCCGCCTATTTCTAAACCGACAACTCTGTCTATTTCATCCCCTCTGGCGGTTAAAAATAAAATAGGCACATCAGAGAATTTGCGAATTTGTTTGCATACTTCAAAACCACTGATATCCGGTAATCCAACATCTAATACGATAAGATCTAACTGTTGTTGCGCTGCTAAATCTATTGCCTGCTGGCCTAAACTTAGCCATTCAACCGCAAAACTTTCGCTTTTTAAAACGTAAATTAAGTTATCTGCAATGCTAGGTTCGTCTTCGACTATCAGAATTTTTGCTGACATAAGTTTGCAATAATAAAGTGATTTTTTAGCAATATAACAAGCTTGTGGATTAAAAACAGCAATCAAAGCGACCAAAACTCGATTTGGTCGCCGCTAAAATTAAAAGCTCGCATAGCCAGACGGTAAACCCGCGTTGAGTTTGTTTACAAAGTTACCATCGTTAAATGGTGTGTTGGCTTTGTCATAGCTGGTGGTGTTAAACAGATATTGAAGATCTGAATTGGTTACACCTGAGTTTCCGACCATAGCACTCCACGAAACTAAAGTTGGTTTGTGCCAATAGCCAGTGTCATTTTCCGCGACTTCACCTGGGTCTGCTGCACGAAATACATGGGTAGACGCGCCATCTTTATGGTAAACAATGCGCACGTGTTTTTGCGCTGTATCGTCATATACATAAGTATTTGCGGCGCGGGTTACTACATCTCTATGTTCAGAATAACTTACGTGGGTCATTTGGTTATTGGTTAACCACACAATCACAAATTCCCAGTCGTGTCTGTGGCTAAATGCATCGTCAAACCAAGCTCCGTCAATAGCTTGGTCTTTTTCAAAATAGAGGGCGTACATGTGTGCGCAATAGTTATTGCCGTTTACAGTTTGGCAAATACCTCTGTGATTGGTATTGGAGTTGTGTAAATCCGACACATCATGGCAACCACCTGAAATGTCGCCTGTTGGTTTTAAACCACCGTTTACATTACCGTCACGACCAATGCCAACAGATGGATAACAACCATCACTGTCGTAATCAAAACGAGGTGACCATTCATGGGCTGCGTTGGTTGCATACTCCAAAATTTTTGGTGGTGGCGCAGCATTGGCGAATTGACTAATAAATAATGCGCTGAGCGCTATTAGTTTGCTAACAAGATAGATAGTTTTCATTTAATTTTCCTTTGTTGGGTTTTAACAGAACTCATTAGCAATGAGTGATTGGTGCAACAAAAGGTGACAGGAAAAATTATGAAGGTTTGATTGCAGTGTAACCGAATTTGTTTGGGGGCTAATCCACATGCATAGCAATTTGCGCTAATGCGCGGCTGATATGCTTTTTCACTGCTTCTTCGCTTAACTCCAATTCTTGCGCGATTTGTTCGCGTGATTGGTTGTGCAAACGGCGGCGAATAAATACTTGTTGGCGCATTGGTGGCATGGCGTTGAGTACTTGCTGAATTTTTTCAATTTGTTCATTTTGTAACAAACTGTCTTCGGCACTGTGGCTTTCGCGTAAATCGCTGCTTTCGTCATACACTTCAAAGCTACGATTGCCAAGTTTCCAAGCAAAATGGCGTGCAACTGTTATCGCATAAGCAATTGGGTTTTTTATTGGTGATTGTTGGTGTTGTTCAATCACTGTGGTGAGGGTTTCTTGATAAACATCGGCTTGATCATGCTGCTCGGCAACCCATTTTCGGATCACACCTTTCAGTTTTGATTCTTCTTTTAATAATTCTGATGTTATTGAATAGTCGCTATTGTTGTTATTCACAGCCAGCTGCCGATATTTGTTTACCAAAACGCTGAACATGCTGGCAGAACATTGTGACAACTAAATTACTGTTTAGTTAAGTATTACTTTTGAGTTAGTCGCCAAAACCCTTCACAAAAACGTCATAAAATTTTTTGTCCCCGTTTTGACCTGACAAGTCTCATTTATCTACGAACGCGCTATTCACCGCGATTTTTAGGAAATGAGACAAATGATTTTACGTATTGCCATCTATCTAATTTTATTAACTGTAGCTTCAGTGCAGGCTTTACCGCTGAATCAGTTGCAGGTTATTGGTAGCCACAACAGTTATAAAAAAGCTTTAGAGCCAGATGTCGCAAAACAGCTAAATAAGATACACGCGGGTTTTGCTGACAAAATTTCCTATGCGCATCCTAGTTTAACTCGTCAGCTTGATATGGGGCTGCGTCAATTAGAAATTGATGTGTTAGCCGACAGCCAAGGTGGTTTATATCAACAGCCGCTGGCGCAGCAATGGACAAACAAAGCTTTATTTTCAGCAACTGAAAAACAGCAACTTGCCGAGCCGGGTTTTAAAGTTTTACACCTTCCAGATGTGGATATTGCGAGCCATTGTATTCAATTTGCTGATTGCTTAGCTGAGCTAAAAGCTTGGTCGCTCAACAACCCAAATCACTTGCCTGTGTATGTGATGTTTAACGTAAAAGAAAGCCATTGGAGCAAAATTAACGGGGTCAAACCTGAGCAATTCACGGCACAACAATACCATCAACTAAACCAATTGATTGTTGAACAATTGGGGTTAGACAAGCTATTAACCCCAAGCTTAGTGCAGCAACAAAACTTGTCGTTGGCACAGTCGGTTAAACAATTTGGTTGGCCGGACATTGAGCAAGTACGCGGTAAATTTATTTTTATTTTTGACGGTAATCCGCAGCAACTGAATTTGTTTGAACAAGCGGGTGACACAGTTATTTTTGGCGCATTTGCTATTGAGCATCACCAAGCAGCAATTTTGCTCTACAACAATCCACAGCAGCAAGCCGTGCAAATTAAACACGCCGTTGCACAAGGTTTTATCGTACGTACCCGCGCCGATGAATTTAATGCCAAACAATCACCCAATCAGCGCGCTCTTGCGGCAATTAACAGCGGTGCACAAATTATTTCGAGCGATTTTTATCTAGGTGCAATGCAACAGCCGATCAAAGCACCAGCAGTCAGTTTTCATTTGTTAATGCCAGAACTTCAACCACAGCAAACACTGAAGCAAACAGTTTTGCCATTTGTTCGTTGTTTGCCGGAACTCGGTGTTAATCAATGCAACTTTTAAAAAATATAAATGTTATTCAACTTGGAGATAGTATGAAAATGCAAGGTTCAAAACAGCTTATTCGTGTTGCGGTACTCGCAGCGCTAGCCGGTTATTCACACAATAGTTTTGCGGAACAAACCGCAGAGCAACAAGCGCACATGGAAGAAATTACCGTTAAAGGTTTTCGCCAAAGTTTATTAAAAAATCGCGATGTAAAACGCGATGCATTAATCGCACAAGACAGCATAGTGGCTGAAGATATTGCCGATTTTCCTGATTTAAACTTGGCTGAATCCCTGCAACGTGTACCGGGTGTAACTATTACCCGCGAAGGTGGTGAAGGCCGCCAAATTTCTTTACGTGGTTTAGGCCCTGATTTTACTAGGGTTGAATTAAATGGTTTAGATGTATTAGCAACCAGTGGTTCTAGTATGGACAGCCGTGGTCAAAGTAATCGCTCACGCGGGTTTGACTTTAACGTATTTGCCTCTGAATTATTTAGCCAAATTGATGTTAAAAAAGCCTTTTCTGCCAGCATGGAAGAAGGTGGTATAGGGGGCACGGTTGCGTTGCGTCCTGCTAAACCTTTTGACTATGAAGGTTTTCAAGCTGCGGTATCTGCGCAAGCTGGTTCTAATTCTATGAGCGATAGTACTAGCCCAAGATTTGCTGCGCTTGTTTCTAACCGTTGGGATAACTTCGGTGCTTTATTTTCAGTCGCTTACAGTCAACGAGATACTGTTGAGCAAGGTACTAATACTTATAGATGGCGTCCGTTAGATGCTTCTGGCTCAGACATCAGCAAGTTAGACCAAGCTACTCAAGATAAAATTAATAACAAAGAACTTAGATTCGCCCGCGGTAACCGTTATTCAGTATGGGAAAACAATCAAGAGCGTTTAGGTTTAACAGCAGCGTTTCAATACAACGCCACGGATAACTTGTCGTTTGATTTAGATATTTTGTATGCAGAGCTTAATAATGAAAAAGACGAACACCATATTGCGACACGTGGTGCTGGTTCAACTGCGTTAGGTGGAACACAAGAGGCAGGCGGTCAAACACTGGGTGGTGCAATTATTAATGAATTGCAATACAACCAAAACGGTGAAGCTGTTTACACCAATATTGGCAATGCAACTTTGGCAACTGAAAGCCGTAAACAACAAATGGATACGTCATTTAGCCAAATTTCATTGTTAACTGAGTGGCAAATAACAGATTCTACCGTGGCTAAATTATTGCTTGGTCACTCTGAAAACGAGTTTGTGATCCCAGTGAGCGATAAAATTTATTACGAAGCTTTTGGTGGCATCACGTCTGATTACACTAAAGATAGATTCTACGCAGAGCACAGTTATGACTTTGATATTGCGTCTATCAACAGTTGGAAAATGCATGAATTCGATTTGGATGAGAGTGTGCAAAACACTAAATTCGATTCAATTAAATTGTCGTTTAATACTTTTGTCAGCGATTCAGCTGAGTTGAATTATGGTGTTTTACACAAGAAATTCGTGTCAGACGGTTACAACTATCAAGTTAAAGATGCACTAAAAGGTGAGTTTCAAGAAGGTGGTATTGATAACAGTTTAGATGAAAGTTATTTCGAAGTATTTACTGCGCACGACAAAGCTGATTGGGCAGCTGGTGATGTAGCTAAAACATTAGCATTTTATAATGTTGATGCTGACTTAACTGCAGATGATTTAGATATTAATAGTGTGTACGATTTATCTGAAACCACTAATGCAGCTTGGATGGAATACCAATGGCGCAACGACGTACTGTCGGGTAATTTTGGTGTTCGTTACGTAGAAACTCAAGTTGAATCTGCTGGTTATATTCGAAAAGAAGGTGATGATGACCCGTCATTAATCCAAGTTCCACAAGTGTATTCTGACGTTTTACCTGCATTAAACTTGGTATGGCATGTTAGTGACGATATGCAGTTGCGCGCGAGTGTTAGCAAAAACTTAACCCGCCCAGCGTTAGCTGATTTGGGTATTGCGGGCAGTGTTAGTACCGACCGTCAAGAGTTAAGCTCAGGCAACCCTAGTTTATCGCCATTTAAATCAACCAACTATGAAACTGCGTTAGAGTGGTATTTAGCAGAAAGTGGATTTATCTCGGCTGGTCTTTTTTATAAAGAAATTAAAAACTTTGTTATCAGCAAAGCAATTGAAATGCCGTATGGTCAAACTGGTTTCTCAACCGATTTATTAGCCGCCGGACAAAACGCCGATACTATGTTTACCTATTACACCAAAGTGAATGGTGAAGACACTAGCATTCAAGGTTTGGAGTTAGGCGGTCAGTTTGATTTCACCTTTTTGCCAGCACCATTTGATAACTTAGGTGTGATTGCTAACTACACATTTGCTGATGGTGACATGGGTTATTACGACGCAGGCGAGTTGTTTGCCACTAAAGCTTTTCCTGGTTTATCTGAGCATTCAGCCAATGCAACGCTTTATTACGAAACTGACACTTGGGGTGCACGTATTTCAACGGCTTATCGCAGTGAATACATTACCCATATAGAAACCCCGGGCAACCATGAGCAAGATGAAACTGGCTTCCACGGTACAACTTATGTTGATTTCTCGGCTTTCTATCAGTTGAATGACACAACCAAATTTACCTTTGAAGCGATTAATTTAACCAACCAAAGAGAAGAGCAGTACAGTGACTCGGATGATCGTTTATATAACACCACTGAGTTCGGTTCTACTTTCTACTTAGGGGTTAATTTTAAATTCTAATGTTTAAAAACTAAACTCGGCAAGCCGCAGCAAGCTTGTCGAGTTTTATAACAAAGCAGTGCTCATTAAAATGTGCCTTTCGGTGCTAGGTTTCTGTACTAGCACCGCTTTTTGCTGATTAGTTATTTAACTTTGCTTTTGCTTCTTCTACTTTTGAAAAATCTAGTCCTAGTTCTTCAACTGCTTCTTTAATTAAGTTTGGTTGGCTCATTACTAACATAATTAATGGCTGTAGTTTTTCTTGCGGAATACCAAGTGTTTGTATGGTTGCCATTGCTGCCAATGGGTTTTGCGTGAGTTCTTGGAATAACTCGCCGATTTTTTGGTCTGAGATGTTTTGTTCTTTGAGTAACTGGATAATTGGGTTCATGGTTTTTTCCTGTCGATCTTTTGCGGCAAATTTAGCTTATGTGGGTGGTTTTATCAAATTAACTTCGTGGCTAAAGTTAACTGAAGTGAGAGTGCACTATAGTCGGCTAAAGTTTACATTTCCCAAGCGAAAACGCTGTAAACACATCCTTGTGCGCTCCTACTTTTCATCCCTGAAAAGTAGGTTTCGCTTCAGAAAATATAAACCCTATCCTCGGTACTGAGTTGCATCCATGCAATTCAAGGTTGGTTCATTTGTTCGCAATTCCAATCTACTTCATGGCACCAAAGCGAGCAGCACCAAAAAAAATCTGCATAAATTTTGATTGAAATCAAAAAATGTTTGTTTTAAAGTTTCAGTAATTTCTGAAACTTTGGTAGTTAACCATGAATTCAAAACTAGAAGCCTTCGTAATGCACTGTGGTGAAATGGGTAGCCGTTGGGGTTTTAACCGTACTATTGGGCAAATGTGCGGCTTAATTTTAATCTCAAAAAATCCACTCACCGCTAACGAAATCTCCGATGCTCTTAACATCTCCCGCGGTAATGTCAGTATGGGCATTAAAGAATTGCAGGCGTGGCGTTTAATTCAAGTGCAGCATATTCCGGGTGATCGCAAAGAATATTACGCACCTGCAGGTGATATCTGGACATTAGCTTTGCGAGTATTTGAAGAAAGACGCAAACGCGAAGTAGACCCAACTTTATCTCTATTGCGCGACAACCTATTAACCGAACCTGGCAATGATGCTGAAGAATATGCATTACAGCAAATGCAGCAAATTCATGACTTGCTGGAAACCATCACCCATTGGGCAGCTGAGTTGCCAAAAATGGGGCCGGAGAAGCTTAATACCTTGATGCGTTTAGGCGCAGGTGTTGGCAAGGTACTGGATATGAAAGACAAATTTTTAAATTCAGGAACAGATAAATAAACAATCTTCTGGATAAATAGCCAATTTACCTAAGCTCTGGACAACAGCTTAGTTATCACAGAGTTCAGGTAAATTTACAATTCTCTCAGGAGGCAGGTTATGGAGCTATTTTTAGGGCTCGATACGCTTGTGTTGTCTCGCATACAATTTGCACTCAACATCAGTTTTCATATTTTATTTCCAACCATCACAATCGCTTTGGCTTGGTATCTTTTTTACTTCAAAATAAAACTGCACTTCACTCAAGACGAAGTGTGGATGCGCGCTTATCGCTTTTGGGTAAAAATATTCGCACTCACCTTTGCGTTAGGTGTGGTTAGTGGCATTACTATGTCGTTTCAATTTGGCACCAACTGGCCGGGGTTTATGCAAACCGTCGGTAATATTGCTGGGCCTTTATTGGGTTACGAAGTGCTCACCGCATTCTTTTTAGAAGCAACTTTCCTCGGCATTATGCTGTTTGGCATGAATAGGGTAAAACCTTGGGTACATACGCTTGCGAGTTTTATCGTAGCTTTTGGTACTAGCATGTCAGCTTTTTGGATATTGTCGCTCAACTCTTGGATGCAAACGCCAACTGGCTTTGAAATGATTGATGGTGTTGCGCATGTAACCGACTGGTTTGAAGTTATTTTTAACCCATCTTTCCCATACCGTCTTAGCCATATGCTGCTGGCGTCTGGTTTAACTGCATCGTTTTTTATTATCGGTTTAAGTGCTTATCGAATATACCGCGGGGATGAAAAACGCGCGCCAAGACAAACATTAAAAACCGCGTTAACCATAGCTGCGCTGTTAGCTCCAACTCAAATATTTTTAGGCGATATGCATGGGTTGAATACGCTAGAACATCAACCACAAAAGGTGGCGGCAATAGAAGGGGTTTGGCATACAGAGCAAGGTGCACCTTTGATATTGTTTGCTGTGCCTGATGAAAAAACACAGCAGAATTTATGGGCGATTGAAATACCTAATCTAGCCAGTTTTATTTTAACCCACGACTGGCAAGGCGAAATCAAAGGTTTAAACGAATTCGATAAACATCCACCGGTTGCGCCTGTGTTTTATGCGTTCAGAATTATGGTTGCGCTGGGCATGTTAATGTTGCTGGTGGCTTGGATAGCACGTTGGCAAATATTTAGTAAACAACAAACCTCGCCTTTGCTTAGCAAGGTTTTAATCGCAATGACTTTCTCTGGTTGGGTGGCAACACTTGCTGGTTGGTATGTGACTGAAATTGGCCGTCAGCCCTATTTAGTTTCAGGCATTTTAACTGTTGAACAAGCTGTTACGCCAATAGCCCCTGAGAATGTTGGTTTTAGTTTGCTCTTGTATATTTTGGTGTATAGCGGTTTGTTAGTAGCTTATATCCATACTGTGTTTTTAATGGCGCGCCGCGCAGTGGATATTGAAGAAATTAACACAACAGCAGTAGATAACGCTGTGGAGGTGCAACATGCATAACTATTTATCTGCCGACAGTTTAGCCATAATTTTTGCTGGATTAACTGGCTTAGCGGTTTTGTTGTACGCCATTTTAGATGGTTACGATTTAGGTGTCGGCATACTCATGCCAACCAATGATAACCAAACTGCCTCTACCATGATTGCTTCAATCGGCCCATTTTGGGATGCTAACGAAACTTGGTTGGTATTGGCGGTTGGTTTGATACTCATTGCGTTTCCGGCGGCGCATAATGTCATTCTTGAAGCTTTGTATATTCCTGTGGTGATTTTACTTATCGCTTTGATATTACGTGGAGTGGCTTTCGACTTTAGAGTAAAAGCCGCGATGAGCCACAGACCCAAATGGGATTTATTATTCAAATTTGGCTCGATATTAGCTGCACTCAGCCAAGGTTATATGCTTGGCATGTATGTGATGGGTTTTGAGTCTAGCTTGACCGCTTATTTATTTGCTGGTTTAAGTGCGTTAGGTGTGTTGGCTGCGTACGCTTATATAGGTGCTTGTTGGTTGGTAATGAAAACGCAAAACCAGTTACAAAAACAAGCAACCATATGGGCACGTAAAGCAGGGCGTTTTACCTTTTTAGGCGTAGTGACTGTATCAATTGTAAATCCGCTGATTAATCCTGCGGTGTTTGAACGCTGGTTTAGTTTACCCAATGCGATATTGTTACTGCCGCTGCCATTATTCTGTTTTGTATTGTTTTTAGTGGTGGATAGATTATTAAAACGCATGCCGTTTAAAGATGATGTCAGTTGTTGGATCCCTTTTGTTGCAGCTGTGATGATCTTTTTCATCTGTTTTAATGCGTTTGCGTTTAGCTTTTTCCCTGAGATAGTGCCGGGTAAACTCGATATTTTCAGCGCTGCTTCTGCACCTGAAAGCCTTGGTTTTATGTTATGGGGCGCGCTGGTTGTGGTGCCAACCATACTCTGTTACACCTTTTATTCGTACCGAGTATTTTGGGGTAAAGTGCAAGAGCTCAGTTATTACTAGCTAGAATATCCAACCCAAGCAAGCTAAACTGCTGGCAAAATATTTGAACAGATACGAGGAACAAACATGCTTTCGACGAACCAAGCTGCAACTATGTTGGCACTACAAGACAAAATGAATGCGAAAGTAAACCCAGATTGGATCGCAGTTAAATCACCATTTTTACGCGCAGTAGTAATTGAAGCTGCTGAAGCAATTGAGCACCACGGGTGGAAGTGGTGGAAAAAACAAGAGTGTGATTTAGAACAGTTGCAAATGGAGTTGGTGGATATTTGGCACTTTGTTTTGTCAGCGATTTTAATTAAACATGAAGGTGCACAGCAACCAGCGTTGGATGATGTGTTTGCTGAGTTAGGTAGCACAAGCGTAACTTTTGATGGCCAACAAATTAGTTATGCATCATTAAACTTGTTGGAAAAGTTAGAACTGACAATAGGTTTAGCAGCGGCAAAACGTTATAGCTTAGGTTTGTTCTCGGCACTTTTAGCTGACTGCCAAATGAGTTGGGACGATTTATACGCCCAGTATGTTAGCAAAAACGTATTAAATTTCTTCCGCCAAGACAATGGTTATAAAGAAGGCTCTTACGTAAAAATTTGGAGCGGCAGAGAAGACAACGAACACTTAGTTGAAATTATGGCAAAACTAGATGTTAAATCTGACAGCTACCAAACTGATTTATATAACGAGCTGCAAGCACGTTACAACTTGTTAGATATGGCTTAATCTTAGTATCTTATTTCAATTGAAAACAAGCGGCTAAATGCCGCTTGTGTTGAGTTTATTGGCAGTTAATCTACGCCTAATTGGTTTTTTAACTCGGCAAGCTCGGCCGTCAATTGCGCTACCTGAGCTTTTAGCTCGGCAAATTCTTCGGCTGAAACGCCCGTATTATCGATCGCTGAAGTACTAGCAAGATGGTTAGTCGCTGGGCTTTCGGTAATCTCGCCACTAAATAAATGGCCAAATCTGTGTTCGCGTTTGCCTGGCTCTCTTGCGAGTTTTACTACAAATGGGCCATCTTCGGCGTTGGCTAAATCATTTAAGCAGTTTTCAACTTGGGTTACATCGTTAAACGGGTACAATCTTTGGCTACGGGTTCTCAGTTCGCCTGGTGTTTGTGGCCCGCGCACAAATAACAAACACAAAATAGCCGCTTGTGCTGAGTTAAAATTAAACGCGGAAAATTCACTGCCGTAGAATCTATGCCGATATTTATTTACCCGTCCGCTTGGGCCAGCATCGGCTAACAATCTTTGTTGGATAAGCTCATCAACAATGTTTTGCACTTCAACTTCTGAATATTCGACCACAGGTTCTCTATTACTTTTTTGATTACAAGCTGTGGTTATGCCGTTTATTGACATTGGATATTGATCAGGTGTGGTTACTTGTTTTTCTAACATGACACCTAACACTCGAATTTGTTCTGCGGTTAATTCTAACTTCATGCAATTTCCTTGTTGTTCTATTTTTGCTAAGCATGGATCAGTATATACCCAAGTGTTGGCAAAGTGCAGTTTAGCTGCGTGCCAATTTGGGTATTTTCTATATGTATGTTGGTTGTTTATCTAATAAATATCACTTATATGGTTATTTATAAAATCGCACAGTAATATGTTTGAATATTCAGCAGTTCTATTGACCCGTACTCAACATAAACAGGCAGAGCACTCTATGACTAAATTGCTTTCAATTGGCGAATGTATGATGGAATTAAACGCCATCAACCCTATCAATTTTAAACGAGCATTTGCTGGCGATACCTATAATACCGCGGTATATGCACAGCGTTGGGCACCAGAGTTATCTGTTTATTATATGTCGGCGCTAGGCACTGACAGCTTAAGCGAAGAAATGTTGGCGCAGTGGAAAGGTGAAGGTTTAAATACCGACTATGTCTACCGCAGTGATGATGCGCAAATTGGTTTGTATTCAATTACTCGTGATGCGCACGGCAAACGCTGTGTAAACTACTGGCGTAAAGAGTCTGCTGCCACTCAATTAATGAAGTTATACGCAGAAAAAGGTGGTGTTGAGCAATTACGCCATTTTGATGTGGTTTATTTTACTGGTATCAGCTTAGGTATTTTAGCTGACGAAGATAAAAGCAAATTACTTGAGTTGATCGCACAATTGCGTGAACGCGGCAGTTTAATTGCGTTTGATCCTAATTATCGCGCTAAGTTGTGGCAATCACCTGAACAAGCAAAAGAGTGGTTTGAAAAAGCTTATCAATTAACTGATATCGCATTACCTGGTTTAACCGATCACCAAAACGTCTATGGCCACAGAACGCATCAAGAAGTTAAGAATTATGTGTTCGAATTAGGCTGTAAAGAAGTTGTGGTGAAAAGCTCTACTGGTATTTATGCTTTTGCACCACAAACTGATTATTTCACTCCGGTTGTTGAAGATGCACCATGCATAGACACCACGGCTGCAGGTGACTCATTCGCTGGCACATATTTAGCTGCGCGCATGCAAAAAACCAGTATTGATGATGCAATTACTGATGCAGCAAGCGTTGCTCAAAGTGTTATTCGCCATGTAGGTGCGATTACTCACTAATAGTTTGCGCGGCAATTTCTGTCGATAAAACTTTGTTGGCTCGGCAGTTTAGCTGCCGCGCTGTCCATTGCTAATTTTAGCTTTTGTAACCACTCCACATGATTTACTTGCCGATATTGCATCAGTGGATCTGTTTGTTGTGGCAAGTTTCCTTGACCTATATGCACGGCTAGCCAACTAGCGTGGGCAAATAAATCCATTTCTCCTTTAATAATGCGTCCGTAGTTTTTAAAGTGGTCAATTTTATATTGCAAACTTTGCGGTATTTGCATGTTTTTACAGTAGCGCCACAATTCGCTGTCGTCGCGCTCGGTTAACTTGTAGTGCAGTATTAAAAAATCGCGAATGTTTTCTATTTCTGCAATCGCAATCCGGTTGTATTCATCAATAACTGGCTGAGCAAAATCTTTGTCTGGAAAGAGCGCAAGTAGCTTAGCAATGCCGGCTTGAATTAAATGTATACTGGTCGATTCGAGCGGTTCTAAAAAGCCACTGGATAAACCTATCGCAATAACATTTTTGTTCCAAAATAAGTTTCTTCTGCCTGTAGTAAATTTTAATAACCTAGGCTCAGCTAGTGCTTGGCCTGGCAGGTTTTCCATTAGAATATCTTGTGCTTGTTGATCTGACATATATTGGCTGCAAAATACATGACCATTGCCAGTTCTATGTTGCAAGGGGATACGCCATTGCCAGCCTGCTGCATGGGCGATCGATTTAGTATAAGGGGTCAACTCTGCTGACTCTGATGGCACAGCCCAAGCACTGTCACATGGTAACCAGTGTTGCCAATTTAGGTAGCCAGTTTTTAATGTTTGTTCAATTAAAATTCCACGAAAGCCTGAACAGTCGATAAATAGCTCGGCGTTGTAACTTTGGCCATTGGTTAAAGTAACGGCTTGAATATGTTCATTAGCTGGGTTTTGTTTAACAGACTCTACTTTGCCCTCTATACGCTTTACACCGCGCTGCTGTGCGTATTGGCGCAAAAACTGCGCGTACAAGCCAGCGTCAAAATGATAGGCATATTCGTAGGTAGATAAAACATTGCGCGCATCGTTGATAGGTGGGGCAAACTTATTGTTTTTCGCTGCGGCCCAAGCCATGCAATAGTCGTCTAACCGGCTTGCTTTACCTTGTTTAAAAGCATCTAACCAATAGTGGTGTAAATTGACTGTGTCGAACGCGCGCCCGTAACTGCCAAATGGATGAAAATAGCTGTGTTGCTGTTTGCCCCAGTTAATAAATTCAATACCTAACTTAAAGGTACCTTGAGTTGCTTTGACAAATTCAGCTTCATTAATGCCAAGCGATTGGTTAAAAGTTCTGATGGGTGGAATTGTTGCTTCACCGACACCAACAGTGCCAATTTGTTCTGATTCTATTAAGGTAATTTGGCAGTTTTTCTGCAATGCATTCGCTAGCGCAGCGGCTGTCATCCAGCCTGCGGTGCCGCCGCCTAATATTAAAATTTGTTTAATGGCCTTTTCTTGCATAGGTTTGCCTTGTTGTTAGTAGGGGGCTTTTACATCAAAAGCTAAAGTTAATCGTTCCCCGTCGTCAAAAGGTACAGTGCCGTGCCACATGGTAGACGGAAATAACACTAGGCGGGCTACTTTGGGTTCTATAGTTTGTTCTGCGGCAAGGGGTAAGTTCAACTCGCTTGGTGGTTCGCCAAACTGCAGCCAACCATTGGGTGCTGGGCCGAGCGCTTGGGTATCTGGTAAACTTAAATACAAAGCGGAACTTATCCAACCTTCTGGGTGAGTATGGTTGACGTTGTATCCTTGAGCAGACAAACGAGTCGACCAACTGCCACTATAAATAACTTTTTCTTGCGCGTATTCTTGCTTTTTTACTTTTAACAGTGGATGTTTTGGATCAGCTTCGGGTAACTGCGCAACATATTTTTGCACTGCCTGATCTATTTTTAGTTTGAGTTGTTGAATTGCTGGTTCGTGCCTTAACAAAAGGTGCTGGTCTGTTTGTGTACCGCCTCTAACCGATTGCTCCGCATACGGTGCTTTGGCTTGATGCAACGAACGAATCAATGGCACTAATTGCGATAATTCTCGCTCGTTTAAATCTAAATGCTGACATTGTAAATAAAGTGGCTGGCCGTCTAACCAGTGACACTTGGGGTTGTCAGTTAAGCGCCAAATCAGTGATAAATACGGCCAAAATAATTTTTCTGCCGCTGTACCTAACCAAGTATTGGCGATCTTTTCCGCTGCGGCATAATCACCTTGTTTTAAGCTAAAGCGCAGCCAAGCCATATCTTTATTTACATCTGTTATTGTTTGGGTTTGCTGATAGAGGCTGTGTGCAGATTGCGCTTGATTGTTTTCACACGCAATTACCAGCTCGGCTATTTTCAACTCAGCTTGATTGGGGAAATACTCTGTGGCTTGCTGAATTATATCTAGTGCTTTGGGCCAATTTTTCTGTTGGATGTGAATTTTGTACCAATCCAACCATAAAGCTAAGTTGTTGGGTTGTTTAGCTAGCGCTTGCTGATAGTTTTGATCGTAATCTTTGTCATGGCCTTGAATAATACGCAAACTGGTGAGTTGTTTGTGGCCGGCTAACCAAGCTGGGTGCTTGTTAACAAAGTTGCTTAACAAAGATTCTGCTTGGGCTATTTGTCCCTGTGCTTCTATAGCTTTGATGTAACCTCTTAATACATGCAAATTGTTTGGTGCGAGTTGTAATGCATGTTGAAACGCATCAATTGCGTTCATTCCGGCTAATAAGTAACTATTGGCGCGAGCTATCACTGTGTCTTGATCATTGCCATCCAGTGCTAACGCCTGAGTGAAAGCTTCAATTGCATTGGGTAAGTCCTGCTGCATTTGCTGGCTGTAACCCAATAGTTGCCAAGCAGTTTGATCGTGTTTGTTGCTGGTTAAGTATTGTTGCAAAGTAACAACGGCAGCAGCTGCTTTACCATTGTTTAATTGTTGCTGGGCAAGCTGAAGCGGGCTAAGTGGACTCATATATTTGCCTTAAATACTAATCTATTTAAGTGTAGCAGAGCTTATTAAATCGGCCGCTTGTAAACAAGCGGCCTGGCACATCAGGGGGAGTGTGTGCCTTAAAATTTAACACTCACAGATGCTTTCATAGTACGGCCAATCGCTGGCGCACCCGAAATTACTGTTTGTGAGCTAGAGCTTTGAACTAAGCCACCATTACCACGTAAATCAAACTCATCGGTTAAGTTGTAACCTTGGATGGTAAACTCTAAGTTTTCGGTTGGGCTATAAGCAATGTGACCACCGAAAGTCATAGATGCTGGGTATTCATTACCTGCGCCATCAATTGAATCTGATTGACCAGTCACGTTTAAACCCACTCTAACTTGTTCAGTTACGTCATAGCTTGAAGAAACTGTATAAATTAAATCTGGGATACCATCTGCTCTAACCCAGTCGGTTGAACCTGCTGCTTGTTTTTGTGCATCAGTAAAGGTTGCGTTACCAACTAAACTGAAGTCACCCACTCGCAATGAACCTAATACTTCAGCACCAGTTGATTCGTATTTAGCATCAATGACACAACCGCCTGCACCACCTGGACAACGAGTGGCTGATAATTCAAAGGTACTTTGTTTGAAATCACCTTGTAGTAAGGTCAGCTCAAAGGTGTAATAACCACCTAATACATCACCTCTGTGTTTAATACCAATTTCAGACTGATTCACAAAGTCGACTGCGGCCGTTTGGCCTACTTGGTTTAACGATCCATCTGCTTCAATTTTGCCACTAACGGTTTGTCTATCACCATTAAAACGGCCACCTCGTGATGTACGTGCAAACAAGCTATTATTTTCATTTAGCTTGTATAAACCACCAACGGTCCAAGAGTCGTAACTAACTGAGTAGTTTAATTTTTCACTGCTGCCGTTGCCAATCATAGTCGGGATGCTAATACCGTCAATATCCGTCATAAAACTAGCGCCGCCTGCGTAAGTCCAACCTGACGCATCAACGGTTTCGCGACGTATACTTGCATCTAACGTCATTAATTCTGTGTCGTAATCTAATGATACGTATGGCGCTGTATTGGTATAAGAAAGGTCATAATCACGTGCACAACACGAACCCCAGTTATCGTTAAAACCTGCGATACCATTGGCGGTTAACTGGTTACCAGCATCGTCAAACAAATCTAACATTGCTGGATCGTCACCACTTAACTCTGAGAATGTGCGGTTAGTGTGCCAGTCCATTGCTATGTCTTGATTCATAAAGAAATAACCTGCGCGGACAGTGAAAATGTCACCGGCAAAGTCGAATTCTTTTGACAAAGTTAAGTCATTTACAAAGCTACCAATATCACGAATGTTAGTTCTTACATTGGTGTTGTTATTTAAAAATTCTTTGTTATAAACGTCGCCTGCTTGTGGACCATTGGCGTAACGAATTTCCGCAACTGTTGCGCCATTCACTTCAGAGCCAATCACGCCTGAAGTTGGTGTTGCATTTAAAAATGGAGCTGTGAAACCGCCACTCATATCCGTCCAACGGAGTTTATTGTCTAAAACTATGCCGTCGGCAAATTCAAAGTGTAATTCATTACCAAGCGATAAAGCTTGAGTGGTAATGCCTGACATTTTGACTCTTTCTAAATCACCTTGGCGACTAACAATTAAAAACTCTTGGTTGTGAATTGAGTAGTTTGATTGAGAGCGGCCATCAAAACCTGGGAATGGTTTAACATTGTCTATTTTGTTACCACTATAGCTAGCTAGCGCTGGCGCACCTGTATAGTTTGGCTCTTGAGTATCTGCTACTTTAAATAAGAAACGAATATAGCTGACATCGTCGGCTAAAAATTTAGTTAAGTTACCTTTTAGCTGGAAACTTTCGCTAACATTGTAACCAGCATCTAGTGGGCCTTTACCACTTTTCATGTATCCACCTAGGTGGAAATTGACTGTGTTGCCAGCTGGGCCGCCGTAGCGAAAGTCAACGCGGTTTTCGTCGTAACCAAGACCTGTAGTTAATTTAACAAAACCGCCTTCAATTTCACCATAGTTGCTGATGTAGTTGATAATAGCGCCCGGTGCTTGTGAGGTAAAAGTGCCGGCTGTACCACCACGTACACCTTCAACTCTGTCGACCGAAGCATCAAAACGAGTCCAATAGTCGTTGTTACCGAATTGAATATCACCAAATAATACGGTTGGTAAACCATCTTCTTGTATTTGGACAAAAGGTGAACCACCGGTTGCAACCGGTAAACCACGCACTGCAATATTTGAGTTGCCACCTGGGCCTGATGTACCAGCTACTTGGATACCTGGGATCATACGGAACACTTCAGCTTCAGAGCTTGGCTGGAAATCTTTAATCATTTCAGCGTCAACACTGGTTACCGCAACCGCTGACTCAATTTGAGTACGACCACCGGGTGAACCTGTCACTACGATAGTTTCAAAAGAGTCGTTCTTTTTATTATTTTCTTCAGCTTGGTCTTGAGCGATAGCTGGCATGCTCAAGCCCAAGGTTGCAGCAATTGCTAGGCTTATTTTACTTTTGTTTAAGTTTGAATGGGACATCAGTATTGTGCTCCTCAATTAGCATTTCAATATTCGTTTCAACTTAAATCGCAACCTCTAGAGTCTAGTAGATTGGTTTAATTTTGCTTCCTGACTATTGTTGTTTGTATCAGGGTAAACGTTACAAAAATACCTCTGTTTAAAATCTTCTGTAACGATTAAGAATAAATAATAGGCAGATTTATTTTATTGTCAATGAAAAATGTTTAATTAATGTTAACCATGTTGTGTTTTAACACTGGTATTTTTAAATTAACTGCATGATTAACAAGAAAATTAGTCGGCAAAGTGCGGGGTGAAAATATTTAATTTAAAATAAAGTCTTTATATATCATGTGGTTATTTTTGTTGTGGTGAGGCGGTGTGAAAGGTCAGCGCTGCTTCTTGGCATAGGTTAAAAAAGTGACAGTTTAAGTAATTGATTTTTATATATAAAAATTAAATGTTGTAAAATATTTATAAAAGGTTTCTTGTTTGTTTAAAAAAGATCCATTATCTTAGGTTAAACGTTTAAGCTACTGTTTGAACATTTATCGACAAACGAGGATGTATTCATGAAATTCATGCAACTTAAAAAAGCCTGCTTACATGGGCTGGTCATATCAGCAACGGCAGTCAGTGCGCTAGCGCCTGCATGGGCAAATACGCTCACGCTAAATTCGCCGGACAATAAAATTGAGGTTAAGTTAGAGCACGCGCAAACATTAAAATATTCTGTCAATGTCGCGGGTAAATCAGTCATTTTACCTTCAATGATTGATTTAAAATTGGCGGGTTATAAAAACTTATCTGAGCAAGTTCGCATAACTGACAGCCAGAGCGATACAGTTAACCAGTGGCTTACCCCTGAAGTAAAAGTAAAATCAGCTAAGATCCATGATCACTACAATCAGCTGACGGTCACTTTTAGCAATGGCTACAAGGTACAGTTTAGAGCGTTTGACAATGGTGTGGCTTACCGCTTTATCACTGATTTAGACAACAAGGTTACTGTGTTAGATGAAATTGCACAGTTCAACTTTGCTAAACAAGCCGACGTGTATTTACCGGAAGAAGAAGGTTTTTATTCGCACAACGAAAGAAGTTACATCTATCAAAAAGTAGCAGATGTTGCAGCGACGACTTTAGCCAGCACACCAGCGTTTGTTGAATCGAACCAAATTAAAGTATTGGTGACAGAAACTGACTTACACGACTATGCGGGTATGTGGCTAAAAGGCACAGGTTCGAATGGTTTAGTTGCAACTTTTCCGGCTTATCCACTTGAGAAACAAGCGTTAAAACCTTGGGTTGACCGCAATGAGCCTATTACCAAACGCGCTGATTATTTAGCCCGTACTCAGGGTAAACGTAACTACCCGTGGCGTGTATTAGCGATAGCGCAAAACGACGGTGAACTGATCACCAATCAATTGACTTATCAGTTGGCGGCTGAAAACAAAGTACAAGACATTTCATGGATTAAACCAGGTAAAGTCGCTTGGGATTGGTTTAACGCCAACAACTTATACGGCGTTGATTTTAAAGCGGGCGTTAACACTCAAACCTATAAATATTACATAGATTTTGCTGCGGAATACGGTATTGAATACGTAATTTTAGATGAAGGTTGGTATCCACTAGGTGACTTGATGGGGACTGTACCGGAAATGGATGTACCTGCAATTATTGCCCATGCAAATGAAAAAGGTGTTGGCATTATTTTATGGACCTCTTGGTTAACTTTGCGCGACCAATTTGATCAAGCTATGGACAGATTTGCCGAGTTGGGCGCAGTGGGTATCAAGCCTGATTTCTTCCAGCGTGATGATCAACAAATGGTTAATTTTTATTGGAAAATAGCCGATGAAGCAGCAAAAAGAAAACTGTTAGTTGATTACCATGGTTCATACAAACCAGCTGGTTTGCGCCGCACTTACCCAAATGTAATTTCACGAGAAGGTGTGAAAGGTTTGGAGTGGAACAAGTGGAGTGAAGATAGCACACCAGAACACAATACAATTTTACCATTTATCCGTATGGTTGCCGGTCCTATGGACTATACACCTGGTGCTATGTCAAATGCCCAAGGCCCAGCGGCTTACAAAGGTGTTGATGCTGACCATAAAGATTTTACCGTTCGTTTTGAGCGACCAATGAGCCAAACAACACGTGTGCATCAAATGGCGATGTTAACTGTATTTGAAAGCCCGCTGCAAATGATGGCAGACACGCCAACAAATTATCGCAGAGAGCATGAATGTGCGGCATTTATGGCGAAAGTACCAACTGTTTGGGACCAAACAAAAGTATTACATGGCAAAATTGGTGACTATATATCTTTGGCTCGACAACATGGTGATACTTGGTTTGTCGGCACGTTAAATGATGAGTATGCACGTGAATTAGCGTTAGATTTGTCTTTCTTAGACAAAGGGCAAAAATACCAGATTGAGATATTCCAAGATGGCATTAACGCCGCACGCTGGGCAGAAGATTACAAGAAAATTGTTAAAACTGTCACAGCTAACGACAAGCTTGTGATGAAGTTAGCGCCTTCTGGCGGTTACACTGCACGCATTAGCAAGCTTTAGTTTTTATTCCAAATCCCCCTGTCTTTGGAGTTGTCGGTTCGCTGGCAACTCCTTTTTTGTTTTCAAATATCATTAAATTTAAATTTTTTTAACAAAATACTTTCAAATAATTTAATAATACTTTAGTATTTTTAGTGTTCATTTGCATTGGGACACAAACCAATCGATGAATCTTGCCACTGCACAACCGTTTTTAGTTTTTAGCCGTTACTAAAATGCCACCGGTGGCTAAGTGGCTTTTATACACTTTACACACAAAATTAGGAAAAAATATGAGTCGATTAATTATCGCATTGGCCTTAATGGTCTTTTCTGCGACCAGTATCGCTGCACTATCGTCTGGTCGATATGTTATTGTTTCAAAACTAAATGGTAACGCGTTAGATGTTGATAGTTTTAGTACCGCTGGTGGTGCTAACGTTATGACTTGGTTCACCCTGGGTTATAGTAATCAGCAATTTGATGTGACTGATTTAGGTGATGGCAGTTATTCAATTCGCCCTGTCCACAGTGGCAAATCGCTAGACGTTTGGGGTTGGAACGCTGGCGACGGTGCCGAAGTTCGTCAATGGGATTACACAGGTGCCGAAAATCAAAGATGGTACATTGATGATCGCGGCAGCAGTTACTATTCAATTATTTCAAAATTCAGCAACAAAGCCATTGATGTTTGGGGTGTAAGCATGTTTGCTGGGGCAGACGCGCGTTTATATTCTTATTGGGGTGGCGCTGGCCAGTTGTGGACTTTCCAAAAAGTTGGCTCTTCAAGCGAATGTTATGCAGGTGCAACTCTAACCAATAGATTTGTTGACTGTGGTGGTAAAACCATAGGCTTAAGCTGTGTTGGTGATGATGAAAGCCAAGGCGCTGTATTAACCTTAAAAAATTCTTCAATTCGCAACGTTAAATTATCCTCATCTGGTGGTGCTGATGGTATTCACTGTTCTAGCGGTAACTGTACTTTAGCTGACGTTACTTGGAACGATATTTGTGAAGATGCGGCAACTAATAAATCAGAAGGCGGCACTATGACGATTGTTGGTGGCTCTGCTTATAACTCAACTTCTGGCTACGGCGGCACTCCAGATAAAATTTTCCAACACAACTCGAAAAACAGTACAACTATAGTTGCTGGTGGCTTTACCGCTTATGGTACCCACGGCAAATTATGGCGTTCATGTGGTAACTGTACCGACAATGGTGGCCCGCGTAATTTGATTGTTTACGATGTAAATATTGATGCAACTATTGGTTCAATTGCCGGTGTAAACCGCAACTATGGTGATAAAGCAACTATCCGCAACTTGCGTATTAAAAACTATGGCTCTGGTAATCCACCAGTTTGTGAAGAGTATCAAGGTGTACAAAAAGGCAGCTCTTCAACTAAATATGGTGAAGCGTGGAATACCGCAGCTTGTGATGTATCGACTTCAGACGTATCAGGTCTGTAGGCGTAACCATGCTAGAACTAGAGCATAATTTTCACAAAAACGCTGCAAGTACATCCTTGTAAGCTTCGCTTTTTCATCCATGAAAAAGAGATTTTGCTCTAAATTATTGCTCTAGCTCTTAGCTGAGTTACTTATCCCCTTGTGTATGTGCAAAGCGGCTGGCTAATGGATTAGTCAGCCGTTTTTTTGTGTCGAATGTCGCATTAAATTTATTATATTTATCCTGTTCGAGATTTAGTTCTCATCTGCAGTTTCAGCCAATCACTTTACCTACAAAAAACGCCGATAATATCTACATCTGAGTTTTAAATTGAAGCACTTTAAGCTGGTTTAGTTCAGGTTAGTTAGCTTTAAGGTCTAAAAACTTTCTATGTTGTCGCAGTGTTTGTCTGTGTGAAAGTCTTCATCAATATGGGAGATTAACAATGCATATTTCACAAAAAGTAAAAGACGCTGTCTACGATGTTATGGTTTGGGTATTATTTTTGCTGGTTTTGCCTGTAGTGGCATTTTAAAAATCGATAGTGTTGCCAAGTGTGCAATTGGTAACACTAACCTCGATTCAGCGCCGTGAGGGCGCGTACACAGGGTATGCAACAAATACACATCACTTTGATGTACTTTTCCATCCGAACCACTTCCTTTCCTATCAGGTCTGTTCGTTTATATCTAGCTTAGTTGTAGTCGGCATGAGGATTTGATTTTAATAATTCAATCAAATATCGTGTCACCCGAAAGTACCATTCAGGAATTATATAAAGTGAAATTAGAAACTTTAGCGCTGCACCATGGTTATGAATCTGAGGCGACAACTAAAGCGGCAGCTGTACCTATCTATCAAACCACATCTTATACCTTTGATGATACTCAGCATGGAGCCGACTTAAACAACATGAAAGTGAAAGGCAATATTTATACTCGGATCATGAATCCAACCACTGAAGTGTTGGAGAAACGTGTTGCGCAAATGGAAGGTGGTGTTGCTGGGCTTGCTTTGGCATCTGGCATGGCGGCGATAACCTACGCGATTCAATCATTAACAGAGTTGGGCGACAACATTGTTAGTACTAGCCAGTTATATGGTGGCAGTTATACCTTGTTTACCCAAGTTTTACCGCGTATGGGTGTGGATGTGAAAATGGTATCTGCCGACGATTTTGCTGGTTTTGAAGCTGCGATTGACGATAAAACCAAAGCGATTTTTTGTGAGTCTATTGGCAACCCTGCAGGTAATGTTGTTGATATTGCTCAGCTTGCAGATATTGCACATAGGCATGGTGTGCCGCTAATTGTAGACAACACTGTGGCAACGCCATATTTATGCAAACCTTTTGAATTTGGCGCAGATATTGTTGTTCATTCGCTAACCAAATACATTGGCGGTCATGGCACTGCAGTAGGTGGCATGATAGTCGATTCTGGTCGATTTGATTGGGCAGCCAATAAACAACGTTTCAGAGTGTTAAACGATCCAGAGCCTGCTTATCATAATTTAAATTTTGCCGAAGCTTTGGGCGAATTAGCCTACATTACTCGCTGTCGAGTGGTTTCACTTAGGGTGACTGGAGCTGCTATTGCGCCAATGAATGCGTTTCAAATATTACAAGGGTTAGAAACACTTGGGATAAGAATTGAACGGCATTGTCAAAATGCTGAAAAACTTGCCGCATTTTTATTATCACATGACAAAGTGAACAAGGTGAATTACTCCGCTTTACCCGATAGCCCTTATTATCAAACATGCCAAAAAATAGTTGGCGGCAAGGCATCGGGAATTTTAAGTTTTGATATTAAAGGCGGAGCCGAAGCTGGCGCGCAATTTATTGATGCACTAAAAATGATTTTAAGATTAGTCAATATTGGTGACGCTAAATCGCTAGCCTGTCATCCAGCTTCAACCACACACAGGCAGTTAACCCCTGCACAATTGCAAAGTGCTGGAGTCAGCCAATCACTCGTACGTATTTCTGTAGGCATTGAGCACATTGACGATATTATCGCTGATGTTAGCCAAGCATTAGATGCAGTGAGCGTTTAGTTTAATTAGCCAATAACCTTTGGGGTATTGGCTACTAGATTAAGCTGCGGCTAAAGTTGCTTTTGGGGTTACAACTCGTTTTTTACGATTAAATACTAAATAACCGGCCAGCAATAAGAAAAAGGCGATGGTTTTTGGCTCTGATACTACAGGTGTGCCACCAATTGTTGGTTCATCATATAAACCTTGCCATAAGTTCATTTGAGCGTTGCTGGTCATGCTTTTAGCAATTAGCTGACCACTTAAGTCACCACCTAGATAGCTGAAATCAGCTTTTGGTGCAAGGATATGGCCCATAAATCCACCGCTGAATTCAATGGTTTCTGCTTCATAGAAGTTATACAAAATACTGCTAGGTGATTTTTTGTCAGCGCGAGTAGTGTCATATGGACCCGCATACGATTGAGCTAAGCTGTCATAGTAGTTGATTGAATCAAAGCTAATGTTTTTACCACTGACGTTAATAATAATTGGCGTATTTGGATCTAAATCGACTGACTTAAAATCAGCTGCGTTTTTCAGTGTTTCGCCATCTATGGTCGCGATAAACGCACCTGCTTCATCAACCAAGTCCTGATCTGGGGTGAAAATAAAACTAGAAGTGCTGGTCCACCATTGATTGCCTTCTGCAACCAAGCTGCCTGTATTAGACATATTAGCTAAGTCTTCAGATAACTTATTTAATTCTGCGAACGCAGCATCAAAGTTAATTGGATTATGATCGTAGCTAAATACTTCGCCGTTTACTGGATTTTCCCATGATGGCAGGGCATCTATGTCGTTGACAAGGTTATCTTGTTTATATAGGTCGCCGCCTAAAACCAAGTTACCTTTAATTTGGTTGGAGTTTCGATTGGTGCTGAGGTCGCCTTGCACGACAAGTACGTCAGCATAACCAGTTTCACCTTGCCAAAATTGCACACCATCTCGGCCTTCTGTCGAGCTAAAATTTACCGCGACATCGTAATTGTCGAGTGAAGCATTACCACCAACGGCTATTTTGCCTTGCGAGTCGGCGTAGCCTGTATGGGTAAAATCATTTTGCACAAAAATGTTGTAGTCAGCAGCAACACCAAGGTTGACTTCATAACTTAAAGCAGGGGCTGAGAATAATAAAGAAACTAGCGCAAGAGATTTAAACTTCATTAACTATCACCAAAACAACAACAACTAAACACTGGTCGGGCAAGTTTAGGTGATTTTTTGTCCAATTTCAATGATCAGCTTAAAAAATTATAAGCTTTTATATAAATTCTCAACTTTAAGCTTTATATCATCTGGAAGTGGTTGTTTTAGCAAGTTTTGTAAAATTTCTAGTGCTTCATTGTTGCGTTTTAGTGCAATTAAGGTCGCTGATAAATGGTACTGGACATAAGGGTTTTTAGCATAGGATGATTCTGAAATTCTCAAGTATTCCAATGCTTTATCGTATTGTTGGTCTTGAAATAATAACCAGCCGTATGTGTCGGTAAATGCGGGGTTTTTTGGTGCTAACTCAACTGCTCGTTTTGCATACTGCATTGCTTGTGAAAATGATGTATCCGTCAATAAATGCGCTAGTTTATGTAAAATGACAGCGTTTTCCATTTGTTTATTGGCTAATGTCAATAAATCCAACAACTTATCTGTTTTATTGAGTTGTTGTAATACCTGTGATTGTAAATTTATTGCAGTCACATCTTTAGGGTGAATGCTCAGCCAATCATCCAATAGCTGTTCAGCTTGGTTAAATTGCTGTTGTTGTAAAACCACGCCAACATAAGCTTTAAAGTGCTGAGCGCTGCGGGTGTTTGCAAATAGCTCACGGATAATTTGTTGAGCTAACGGCCAATTTTTTTGTTGGTAAGCTAAGTTGTACTCTAGTTCAGCAATAGCAACTTTGTAGACGTTTTGTTTGTCAGCAAATTTGAGTTGTTGCAGTAATTGATTTGCTGTTTTTATGTCCGTCTGATTGATTGCTTGTTGTGCCTGTACATAAAGCAAACGAGTGTGGTCATGCTCTAGTTGGCCAATTCGACGGATGAGCTTTTGCTGAATTTGTTGGTTGTTGGCGCGCGCGGCCAAGCTATATAACTCGAAAAGTTGCTCAGCGTCGTCATAATACAAACCAAATAGGGTATTGAAAGTTTTGTTGTTGGTTGGTTGATTTGTCAGTAATTGCAGTTTTATCTGCAAATGCAGTAGCTCGGCATCTAAGTTGGTTTGTTCTAGAGCTTGGTTGAGTAATTGACTCGCATCATTGTATTGCTGTAAGCGCAGCTGTAGTTCAATTATGGCTTTGGTGGTTGATAGCTCAGTTGCTAATTTTTGTGAAGCCTGCAGGTGATTAAGTGCTGTTACATAGTCATTTTGCTGCATGGCTAGTGAAGCACTCAGTTGATACCAGGTGGTATTTTTATGTTCAATTTGTTGTAAATAATTGTGTGCTTGGGGGAGTTCATTTTGCTTTACCGCTAAGCTAGCAAGTAATAACAATGCCGGCGCATAATCGGTACGGATTTGTAAGGCTTGCTGAAGGAATTGCTCTGCTCGCTCTATTTGACCCACTTTTACATAGAGTTCTGCTGCTGTTTGATGGCTGATTGGATTCAGTGGTTGCTGTGTTAATAATGCGGAAATTATTTCACCGCCAAGTTTGTATTCTTCGATTTCAAGTAACAACTGACTGAGCTGTAAATCCAACTGAAAAATATTGCTTTGAGTCGCTGTTTTTAACAAGGCATGAGCTTTTTCTTTATGCCCCTGTGCAATAAAAACTGCCGCTTGGTGATTGCGAAAAGAAATGTTTTCAGGGAACTGTATGCGCGCTTGGGCAAGTCGCTTGGCATACTTTTCAAGCGACCATAGGTTTTTGGCCAGCGACAGCATTCTCGCCAGCGCTAGTTCGTTGTCAGGCTGGCGTAGCAAATATTCTTGATAATAAAACAAAGCTTGCGATGGGGTGTTTAATTTGATTTCAGTTTCTGCAAGCAATTTGTAAATTGCTGAATCGTCGGGATTATTCAGTTTGTAATTTAGAAAATCTCGTTTGGCTGACTGGTAGTTTTTACTTAAATAATTAACATAACCTGACATTAGTTTTATCTGACTGCTCGGTACTTTCTCTTGGTCAATGACAGATAACTGAGCGTTGATATCATTTAAAATCTCTTTTACTTCACGTTCGTCTGTTTGATTTGAACCTGCGATAACGGCGTGAAGTAACTTGGCAAAAGGATTGTTCGGCAATTTGTCGCGCAGGCGCAAACTCAAAGCTAACGATTCTTCCGTGCGCTCTAGTTTTTGTAATAACGAGGTTTTACCAAACAAGGCAAGTGTGTGCTCAGGTTGCAAAGATAATATACGATCATATGCTGCGAGCGCTTGGGAGTAATCTTGTTGCTGTTGTTTGCTTTGAGCTAATAATAATAGCGCTTTTATATTATTGGGGGATGCGTTAAGCGTTTGTTCTATTTGTTTTATCGCTAAATCAAGCGCGTTTTGTTTGAGCAATAGCTCTGCTTGCAGAAGCTGAGCTTGGGTATGTGTTGGTATATTTTGTAAAACTTGCGCTACAGCTTCTTCCGCTGTTGAATAAGACTCTTTGAGCATCGCCAATCGAGCGCGGTAAATAACTATGTCTGCATCTCGTTCAAATGGGAAGGATTCAATCAATTCAATTGCTTGATCAATTTCTGATAGCTGAATTTTGCTTTGCACTAATAAAGGTAAAATTTTGCGCCAGTCACCATTGTCACTCAGCGCAATTGTCAGCTCTTTGTTAGCTGAAATATAGTCTTCTTGTTCAACATATATTTGCCCCAACAAAATACGCGCTGGGGTATAACTTGGTGATTGTTGTAAACTATTTTTAAGGTTAATCACAGCTTCAGCCAACATACCTTGGCGATAGTCAGTTAACGCAGCCTCATAATATTGATTGCGCTGCGACTCTGCTAATAGCTGAAGTGGTGCTGATAAACTAACAACGCATAAGCAAACATAAATTAAAGCTTTCATAATTATCTAAAGCGATTAAAAAATCGGCTTTCCTCATACAAGGTAACTGGTTCGCCGTCCTCTGGTCGCATAGTGATTACAAAATAAAAATCAGTTTTCTTTTCGTGCAAATATTCAGGTGCAACCACTAAACTGACAGGCACACTGGCAACGTCGCCCGCGTGTACTAATACTTTTTGTTCGCCTAGCCATTGGTAATCTTCGGCCAAATCATCTGCGGATAAATGGTAAATCACGTCTCGTTGTGACTTGTTCAGAATTTTTAGCGTAAAAGTATTTTCAATATGACCATCAAAATTTTCACGGTACAGTTGATTACGATCGCGAATGATATCCAATTCAAATGGCTTGCGGGTAATCAATGCATTGGCAAATAGTGACATCATCACAATTAATACTATTCCATAACCTACGAGTTTGCTGCGTAAGATATGTGATTTGCCGCCTTCTAAAATACGCTCAGTGGTGTAACTAATTAGGCCTTTTTGGTAGCCCATTTTGTCCATAACCCCATCGCAGGCATCAATACAGGCACCGCAGTTGATACATTCGTATTGCAAACCGTTCCGAATATCTATTCCTGTAGGGCATACTTGTACACATAAGTTGCAGTCAATACAGTCGCCTAAGCCGAGAGAAGCAGGATCAGCTTTGCGTGATCTTGGCCCGCGGCTTTCACCTCGGTTGGTATCGTAAGAAACAGTAAAGGTATCTTTATCAAACATAGCTGCTTGAAAGCGCGCATATGGGCAAATATGTGTACACATAATTTCACGCATCCAACCTGCGTTACCATATGTACAAGCTGTGAAAAATAACACCCAAAAACTCAACCAGAATCCGGCTGAAAAGGTGAAAAAATCTAAATACAAGCTGGCAATATCAGTGAAATATCCAACAAAAGTTAAGCTAGTATGCAAACTGAATAATACCCAACAGCTGTGTTTCAGAGCTTTTTTAAAGAACTTTGGTTGAGACATAGGCTGTTCGTCTAACTTCATTCTTTGGTGGCGGCTACCTTCGATTTTTTCTTCAAACCAAATAAAAATAAAAGTCCACACTGTTTGTGGGCACATATAACCACACCAAACTCGGCCGATAAAAGTGGTAACAAAAAACAGTGCAAAAGCGGCAATAATAAATATCCATGCCAGTAGCATAAGATCTTGTGGCCACAAGGTTAGCGAGAAAATATTGAACTCTTGATTTTGTAAATCAAACAAAATAGCTTGTTTACCATTGTATTGTAGCCAAGGTAGCAGCATAAAGGCCGCCATAAACAAAAATCCCATTCGGCGTCGGACAGTTTGAAATAGACCTTGCACTGCACGTACATAAATACGATTGCGAGCTGATTTGTTAGATTTAGTAGAGCGTTTGGCTGGTTGAATTTTAACCGGAGTGGTGTCTGATTTTATATCAATTTTGTCCGTCATAGCTTAGGATAGGCTCTATTGATGTCACGTTGGCTTGTTAACGACTAAGTATAGCGGTTAACTAAAGTAAAACTAAGCCATTATTCGACGTTTTTTGCCTTTTTATGTTATGGATCAAGTATGTTTAAGAAGTTGTTGATTTGGATTGTGCTAATTGCTGCGGCGATGCACATATGGCAAACACCTGAATTTCAGAAGTATAAAAAACGCATTGTCGGTGATGTTTGGCAATCGGCAGGTTCAGTAACTAAATCGGACAGTATGATTAAACCGTCTGATTTGCATGAGCACTTTACCCATAGGTTTGATCAGTTCGCCCCATCTGAGCAACAACACTTAAAACAAATTAGTCGAAGTGAACAATCTATTAGTCGTTTTATCGAAAATTATTGTTATCAGCCAGATGAACCTTATCACCCTATTTTTAGTGATAGAAACTTAGCTGATGTGTGTCGCCAAGCGATAAAAACGCAAGCAGCACTGAGTAAAAATAACTAATTTGTTGATTTTTTGTTCGTAAAATGTGATAAATCTATATTGGTGTATTTAGCTGCGATACAAAGGCAAAAGGAGTCGTATGTCTTTTTTAGATGATATTCCGTTTGATGGTGATGTTTCTACTCCTATCGAAGATCTTAAGCTTAAAAAAAAGGCGCACGTGCGCTTAAGTTACAAAGAACGAAATGCTGTATCACCACGTTTATTGTCTGCAGAACAAACTTTTTATCATTATTTAGCCCAAGGCAACTTACAAGCTCGTTTAGAAGAAGAGCAAAAAGCCTATCAATCTGAATTAAATCGCCAATTACTCGAAGTTGAGATAGAAGCACTTAAAAAACGCCAGTCAGATAAAAATAGTCAACAAGAAAAAATCAACGCTGTTCATCGCAGTATAGATCTGATGTTAGAGAAACAATTAGAAGGTGTGTTAAATAATTATCCGCTGAAATATTTTGCCGACACTCGAGATTTAGGCCACTTCAAACGGATTTTTTCTGTATTAGGTGACGAAAGGTTGTCGGTAAATGGGCTTGATTCAGTATTAACGCCGTGTAACTGGTTAGCCGAACATATTACTTTTTTTACCAACACCACTGAATGCAAATCTTATTTTAAAAACCAAGACTCTACCGATGTAAAAAAAGCGATTAACTTTTTGAACGTAAAGGGGACAACCGCATTAATACCGGTTTTGTATGTTGAGCGAGTTGTCGCTCAGCAAAAAGATTTTCTAAAAGAACCTTGGGCGAGATTTCGCTGTTTTGCTTATTGGACGGCTTTATCTGCGCTATTTATTGCGCGCCAACAACAGCGCAAAGATTTACACATAGTGTTTTTACTTGGGTATATGAGTGTTTTTGCTGAATTGACTTTATTCAACTTGCTATCAGCATTAGCTAAAGAGGTACAGCAGGATAGTATAAAATCTGCGTCACAGCGCTTGAGTGATTTTAGAGTGAAAGCGATTGAAAGTTACCAACCTAGCGGTGAAATTACTGCCAACTTAATGCAACTTGCTGAGCCTGTGTTACATAAAATTATTGATGCGTTAAATTGCAATTATATTCCAGCTATTCCAGTTTTCGACAAGGACAATGGTGACCAGCTTGAACTGCAGCAATTGATAGCTAAAGCTAAAGCGTTCACCCAATATAAAATGCTCGCAAGTGCCAATATGGATGAAAAAGACGATATTCTTGAGCTATTACGCGCAGTAAATATGGATAACCAAACCATACAGTTGTTGCGTGAGCAAGACTATCATTCAATGTCTGTTTTTGCTGCACTAGGGTGGATGCGTAAGTAACCTAAATTAGCTGTCTTGGTACTTTTTGATAACTTCAGATATTTGCTGAACTACTTGGTCTGCGCCGTGCTTAATGTTGTCCATAATGTCTGCAACTTCTTTGATATTGTTTTGCGATTCAGTTGATAGTGCTTCAATTTGTGCTATCAGTGCGTTCATGTCATTTGCGACACTTTGAGTTTTATTGATTAAGCCGGAAATCTCTTGAGTTGAATCTGAGGTGCGTTTTGATAGGCTGCGCACTTCGTCTGCTACTACTGCAAAACCTCTACCGTGTTCACCCGCTCGCGCAGCTTCTATCGCAGCATTTAGGGCAAGTAAGTTGGTTTGGTCAGCTATGCTATTGATTGTGGTTATTATCTCTCCAATCTCGTTAGACTGCTTTGACAGTTCTTGTGAAAGTTCGCGAGTTTGATTAACTTGCGCTGACATACGTTGTGATGAGTCTATGCTGCTGGATATTTTTGTCTGTCCGGACACAACCGTTTTTGACGTTTCTGTTGATGTTTGACCAGCGCTGACCGCTGAATATTTAATTGCTTCGGCAATTTCTATTCTGGCGGTAATATCAGAGGCAAACTTAATGATATGGTTTACTTTGCCATTGTTATCGAAAATAGGGTTATAAGTAGCTTCTAGGTATATAGTCGAACCATCCCCACGCTTGCGTTTAAATTGACCATCAAAAAATTTGCCTTTGGCAAGGTCTGGCCAAAAATTGGGGTTTTGTTGGTAAAAGTCATCAAAACAAAACATTCTATGGTGTTTACCTTGGATATCTTTTAACGAATAACCTACTGTGGATAAAAAGTTCTGGTTGGCGGTAATGATCTCACCTGTTGGGGTAAAACTGATAATCGCCATGCTTTTATTAACTGCTTTGTAAATTGCAGACATTTCGTCTAGGTTGGTTTTTTCTTTGGTTACTTCGGCAGATATTTTTATCGCTTTGACTACTTGGCCTTGGTCATTTTTTACCGGGAAATAGCTAGCTCGCAACCAAACGCCTTGCCCTTGGCCATTTATTCGATAAAAGACACCTGCTTTTGATTGCCCAGCAGCTATATCTTGCCAAAAATTTTTGTATTCAGTTGAGTTCACATAGCTGGGATCACAAAAGTTGCTATGATGTTTGCCTTGTATTTGGCTAAGTTCTACTTTCATACTTTGGCAAAATAACTTGTTGGCGTTTAGCACCACACCTTTGGGGGTAAACTCTATATAGGCGACATTGGCTTTTATCGCATTTAAATCACAATTGGTTTCGTTTAACGAGGTTTGTAATTGCGCAAGTTGTTGGCGCGTTTGATTAGTTTGAAACCACATAAAGTTATAAGCCGTAACCGAATTAGATGTTATTAAGCCTAGTTAACTTTAGCGAATTTCACCAGTGAGCTTGAGGTGAATTGGTTATTTATTGTATGCGTCACCGAGTTTGCGCATGATGTCGCGCCAACTAACGATTCCTTTTAATTGATTGTTGTCATCAACAATTGGAATGCAAGAAATTTTGTGCTTGTTAAATGTATCAACTGCATTTTTGATGCTAGCTGACTCTGGCAAGGTTATCGGTTCGCGCGACATGATTTGATGGGCTTTTTTGTTTAAGCAGGCTAAATCTTTTGCTGTAGCACCCGCACTGTTAATGTTTGGACTGAGCGCTTTGAATAGATCTCTATCTGATATTACGCCAACAAGTTTATTGTTGGCGATAACCACAAGGTGATGAAAATGAGCATTATCAAAAATGCGTTTTACCTCGGCTAATGAGTCATCCATTTCTACCGACACAACCTTGGCGCTCATTATATTGGTAATACTCAAAATAACCTCGCTTCAGTTTGTTTAATTAACATTGCTCGTTGAGTGTTTCCATTTTAGATATAAAGACACCATCGTCCATTTTTGCGCATAATTTAATACAGGCTTCAACAATTTCCGCGTCATACAAGATGCCTTTATTATGGGCTATTTCTTCCAGCGCAGCATTCATACCTAAGGCTTTGCGGTAAGGGCGAGATGCTTGCATAGACTCCACCACATCCGCAACTGCGATTATTTTAGCCTCAATTAAAATAGCATCAGAGGTTAAGCCATCTGGATAACCAGAGCCATTTAATCTTTCATGGTGTTGGCGCACAGCCAAGGCTACAGGGTAGTCAAAATCGACCCCTTTGAGAATGTCGTAACCAATAACAGGGTGTAGTTTAATTAAGGCAAATTCTTCTTCACGTAATTTGCCGACTTTAGTTAATAGTGAAAGTGGTACGCCGAGCTTTCCGATATCGTGCAAAATGGACGCAATACGAACACACTCTATCACATCATTGGATAAGGCGAGTTCTTGGGCTATACATCTGGCTAGATTAGAGACATGGCTTTGATGCATTGAGGTATAAGCATCGCGATATTCTGCCGCCGCAGATATAGCTGATACCAACTGAAAAAGGGTTCTTTTGTCCAATTTTATTCCTTCCTAAACACAAAAGATTAATTCTTTTGAGTATAGGCAAGGAAAGCACTAAGCGAAAAAATTTAGCTAATTAAACCACAAAGCGACGTCTTCAATAATTTTATTGCCAGTAAATTGCGGATGATCACGCAGTGATTTTTCTAAACCAAAATACGCTTTATCACCTGTTGGTAAAGCTTCGTATCCACCTATTACTTGATAAATCCAAGCTTCGTGATCAAATTCAAGTTTATGTTCGACATGATAATCCAGCGCAGATAAACGCGCGCCGGTATCAATAATATGACAGAAATAATCTTCGACTGATTTGCGGATTTTGTTTTCTGCTAACGCAACAGCTTCACTTTGTTCCACTTTGACCGTTTGTGCGGCAGCTTGTGGAGTTTGGCTGCGCAAATGGAATATAGCTTTAATGCGGCCAACTATTTGCGCTAATTCAGCTTCATGGTTGGCATTGCGTACGTCCACAGCTGCAGGTTCAATGATTGCTTGTGCTTGATTAAAAACATTTGGCACTTGGCTATGTTTTGCATAATTTTGTGGGCTGTAGTCAGGTTGTTGCTCTAAATGCAGCACAAAACCTTTTAACAAACGGGTACGGCCTTGGAATTCGCGGAAACGACCGAGCAATTCATTTAACCTAGCTTGCACTAAGCTCAACTCTTGCGTTACTGCTGCAAAGTTAGATTGTAATGTAACCACTAACAAACGGCGTAAATCACGATTGCTGCCCGCTTCTTGCGCTAGTTTATCAAAGTGGAACATTTCTAACTGGCTTAGAATATCTGTTACTTGTTGTTGCGCTAGTTGGTTTTCACGAATTTTTGCATCAATCGAGGCAACATAACCAAACTCTTTATGAATACGGCTCCATAAGCCACGCACACCTTGTTTTAGTGAATCTATCATGGCGTAAGTTAACTCGGTTAAATCCGCCATATGTGATTCAGCTTCGGCGAATCTATGTTTGTTACAGGCTTCTTTATAATGAGCAACCAAGGTTGTCACTTTAGCCAAAGCTGAGCCTATATTGGCATCTACTTGGCGGTTGCGTTCATCACTTAAACCTTCTTCTAACAAAGCGCGGACAATGCGGCGTAAACGTAAGTCAGATTCGATATCTGGTCGCCACAAAATACCTAAACTTTGTAAGTTATCTAACACTTGTGGGCTATGCTGGCCTTCGTCCACAGCGCCTTTAACATAAGCCTGCATAATAATATCGCTGTGCCGCGCCATAGCGCGCAGTAGTTTTTGCCCAGCTTGAGTTATATTATCCTTCACAGTAATACACCTTGCTGCATGGCGGCTTCTGCTTGTTCGGTCAGAGATAAAGCTTCTGTTTCATCAATAAAGCGGATCACTTCATATAGATATTCAAGCTTGCCGGTGGCGATATAAATTTGTTTTTCGCTGTTGGGTTTTACTAAATAACCAAGTTCGCCTAAACGTTTAAATATTTGTTTAAGCTGACCATCTGCGGTTTTACTGGTTGAACCAAATAAGGTGAAAGCCGAGATTTTACCCAGTTGTTCAAGTAATGCAGGTGTATCTTCAATTGTGCTTTGTAACTCGTTTAAACGAATGGCGCTGCCTTGCGCTAATGGCATATCTTGCCCTGTACTTTCTTGTACTAACAATAACCATTCAACTAACGGCAATAAGTTGGCAGTGATTTCTTTAAACTGACGTTCAAGCACAGCACGCTCTTTATCAGCTAGCGACAAATAACTAGCAAAAAATACTTCGCCATCAGCCGCTTTAGTTAAAGTGCGGTTTAAAATATTTAACTGAGTTTCAATTTGCTGCGCTGTTTGTGGCTGCTGCAAAAAGTTAAACATATCTTCGTTGCTAATGCGGCAAACAAATCCACCAGACAATAAGGTTTCTAACACTTGGCCTTGTTGAGTCATCATGCGCTGGTTTCCTCTGTGGTTTTAACTGCTTGCTTAGCTTGTTGAATGCGTTGTGATATCGGGCTAATACGCGGTTGCACTATTTGCAATTTGCGTGTTTGTTTATCAATTAAGTAGCGGTTGTCGAATAATGATAAAATTTCTGATTCTGGATTCGGGAATGCGCCGACAATAGAGATATTGTTTTGCTCACACGCTTTAAATATTTTTTGAATATTATTTAAGTGTAAGGTGCCAAGTTCGTCGATTGGCCAGTGGATAACAGCAGATGATTGACCACGTAATAAACGGGTAAAGGCCAACAAGAACTTACATAAAATCAAATATGCCATACCATGACTAGATGATTCGTTTAGCTGTCTGTCGGTACGAATGACCAGTACGCTATTACCTTCTTTGATGCGCAGTTCTATATCTAATAATTTGCTGATACCACCGGTTAACGCAGCTCGGCCTAAAATATCCAGTACACGGCGCATGCTGCCAGCATAATCGCTCGACGGCAATTGATGTGTGCCTTGCTCTAACCATTCTAAATACAATTGGTGGAATTGTTGTAGCTCAGGCCAAAATTCAAGTTCGCTAATTTTTGAGCGAATAGTTACTGCTGAATCTGAAATGCCATCTAAATACAATTCGGCATCAACTTCTTTACTCAAACGTTTGCTTTGGCTGGCGATGCGTTTGTCGATATCAGCTAATACTTGGTAATAACTGGTTAAGCCTGTGCCAAATATTTTGCCTTGTTCACATAAACCTTGGTGTTTTTGTGGGACAAATACATTGATTAGCTCAGAGAGTTTTTCAACTAACTTAATATGATCAACTTGACGCAAACCTTTGCTGTCGGTGAAGGTACATTCTTCGCGTGATCTATCCCACAATTCGGCTAAACCTGTGCCTGCTTGTGCCGCAATTAAACTGTCGAATTGACCTAATTTGTGTTTAACGTTTTGGTTAAGCTCTTCACGTTCCGCTAACTGTTCACGGCTTTCATTTATGCGTTGTGCCAGATTAGCTTTTTCTTGCACTGGATCACTTGGTGCAAGTTTTAATTTAGTTAACTCACGTAATACCTGTTGTAGCTCTTGCTCTAGCTGTTTGGCATCACGCAAGGCTTGTTCTGAATCAGTTTTAACCTCATTGAGTTTTTGTCTTTGTTGCTGATAGTTCTGTGCCGCTTGATTTAAGCTGCGTTCAGTGTCTAGTTGCAATTGTTTTGCTTCAGCTAGCGCTTGTTGCCATTTAATTTTGTGGCCATTAAAGACGGTTTGGTACCAATGTTGATAGTCGTTGACTAGGTTGCGGTTTTGCTCAACAAAACGAATATCTTTTTGCAGTTGTTGAATGTCTTTTTTAACTTGGCCGATTTCATCTACATCAACCCCACGTTGTGACAACTCATCTTTTAACCACAAATCACATTTTTGTTTATCTTGTTTGAAGTTGTTCTGCGCTTGCATGATGCGCTGTTCAACTTGGCTGATGCGGCTGGTTAAGTCTGCTAACAGTTGTTGCCAATGCGCTTTATGCTCAAGTTCGGCTTCGGCGCGCTGCTCTTCAATTTCGTCGATACAAGCTTGTTTTTCATTGTGCAGTTTTAGCTGTGCTTGTTTGTTGTGTTCAAGCTGAGCTGTGTAGCGCGATTTGCGCTCGTTTAAACTGTGTTGATATTGTTGATGTAAATTGTCTTTATCCAGCTGGAAACGGCGGCGTTGCTGGCTTTTATGCTCAACATCACTTTTTAATTGGCTTAATTGACTATCTAGCTGTTGTAGCTCGTTGCTGCACTCAGCTAAAGCTTGCTCTGCTTGGTCAACTTGAGCTTTGGCTTGTTTTACCGCATCAGTTGCTTGTGCTTGTTTGGCTTTTAATGCTTGTTCACTTTCAGCATATTCGGGCGTGTCTAAACAGAGTAAATCAAGCAACACACCAAATGCGTGTTCAGCGTTGTCACTATCATTTAAACTAGCTAACTGAGGTTTTAAGTCGGTGCGGTTAAGTAATTCTGGGTGAATGATTTTACCTAAGTTTTCTTCCCAGCCTGTTTGTTCGCGGCGTAAAAACTCCAGTAGAGTGTTTTGCCCAGGGTAAAGTAGTTTTTCAATTGCTTCGGCCGCTTGTTGTTTGTGTTGTAAAGTTTTGTGCGCGGCATTCAGTGCATCTACTGCTTTTTGGCGTTTTTGCTCCACTGAACTGCGTTTTTGCTCAACTTGTACCAGTTGGCTGCGACTGTGATCTTCTTCGTTTACCGCTTCTTTAATTTGTGCGTCTAATAAATCTAACTCACTTTGTTCATGTGCGGTAAATGCAACATGCTGCATTATGCTGTTAATTTCAGTGCGTTGATTGATGAGCTCGTGCAAGTTGTCTTTAAACTCGCTTTCAATACGCGTCAGTTGATTTTGGTAATTTTGCTTAAGCTGTTGTAGCTGTTGCTGTTCTTGGCTTTTTTGCTCAGCAAGCTTCTCTTTTACTTGATCTTTTTCGCCGCGGTAAGCTTCAATTTCTTCGCCGTGCAGCTCAGTTATTTCAGCTAACCTTTTGTTGTAAGCTGATTCAATATCTGAGTGTTTGTCGGTTAATAATTGATAACGCGAATTAAGCGTATCTAGCTGGCTTTGCCACTGCGGTAATAAGGTTACTTTTTGTTGTAGGCTGTCGATATCTTTGTCTTGCCAGTCTAAATAATCACTTTCAACTTGTTCTAAATCAGCTTCATATTGCGCGACGTCAGCACGTGCACTCGATAAGGTTTGGTTGAGTTTATCTTGCTGATACGACCATTCACTATTGAGTTTTTTTAGCTCGATTTGGCTTTGGTTGAATTGATCTTCTAGCTCTATCAACTCTTTGCTTAGTTTGGATTGATCTAAACTAAAATGGCTTTTTAACTGGGCTAAACGTTTTTCAGTCAGTTGCAGTTGTTTGTGTTGTTGCTCTAGCTGCTCAAACTCAGGTTTTATTTGATTAAAACCTTGGATTAATTGGCATTCTCTTATCCAATCATCCACTTTAGTTATGTTGAGGCTGCTTTTTGGTGGGGTAACACCATCTTCTTCTAAAATTGCTGAAACCATAGCTTTAATGGTTTCCATTTTGCCTTCTTTTGAATGTACTGCTTTGGCGAGTTTTTCAATATGGCGTAAATTGGCATCGTTCTCACATAAACAGAACTGGCGTGCATAAGCTAATAATTCACGGCCGTTAGCACTTTGGTTTAACTGACTGCGGTCGTTTTGAATAATAGCTCTATATTGGCTGGTGTTTAATAGGCTAGTGGCATTTATGCCTTCACGTTTTAAGTTACGGCCTAATTCAACCATAGTCACAGGTTTGTAGTCACCAGTAAGTTGCGCTTGTAAGTAATCTTCCAAAACAAAAGCTTTGTCGATTAATCTATAGTTCACACCATTGCCTGATGAGGCTAAGACTGTTTGGCAAAACTGCCCATCACCACGGCTGTATTCGTAAATAATAAAACTCGATTCACGTGGCAAATACCATTTTTCAAAACTGTCACGCGTGGCTGGAACTACGCGGCTTGGAAACTCACCATAAAATACTGGAATAAGTCGTTGTAATGTTGTTTTACCCGATGCGTTGGTACCACATATATTGGTGTGGCCGTCTAGTTTTAGTTCTACCACGCCTGGTAAGTGGGTATCTATTAATACAATGCGCTGTAAACTTGGCATACAAACCCTTTGCAATTCTAAGTCTTTAATTTTTATCAGCCCAACATTATGCGCATTGTTGGCTTAAAGGCAATTGCCAAAAGTAGAATTATTCGGGTAGCATAGGCTCAATTGATCTAGCGTCATGTAATAGTTAATAAAATAAATTCGGTTAGTTGTTGAAAAGGTGGTTGTTGTGATATTTATTGGTGCTGCATTTGCAGTTTTGTTGTTGGCGATTTTTTATTTTGCTACAAAAACAGAAGGTGTTCGCAAAGACTTAGTTGCATGCCAAACAAAACTCAACAATATCTCGAATGATAATAAAAGCCAAAGTGAAGTGATTGTTTTATTGGCTGAAGAATTTCAAAAAAATCAAGTTGATAAACTAGCACTGGTTAAACAAACCCGTGGCGAATTGCTTGAAGTTAAAGTGGCTGAGGCGATTTTAGGCCATGGTACTTATATAGTGCAGGATATGGTTTACAAAAACTTGCCGGTTAAACAGGCGGTTGAGCGTAATTTAGGCCGCAGCAGTGACTTATCTGCAGAACAAGTGCACAACTTTTTTGTCGACCAATCACATACAATAAAACAAGCTTGGGCTGGCACGCATGTTCGCCAATATATGCATTTATGCGCTCTGTTGCTTGAATTAGTTGATGGCTAACGAATAATTTTATAGCTGCTATACTTTTTTTATCTTAGACAATTCTCCGGCGTATCAAACATGGGTGTTACCGAAACTGATTTACTCTTATACATAATTGGCATTTGTTTTTTCTTGTTGCCAATTGCGCTTGTAGCTGGTGACAAGCGAGCAATTGGTCAATCAAAAAATATGTGGTTGTTGGCTACTTTGTTTTTGTCGTGGTTAGGTTGGTTGGTTTATATTTCGACAGTGCAAGCCGAAGAAGAAAAGAAGAAAGAACAACAGCGCCGTGCTGAAAAAAAAGCTGCCGAAGAAAGCAAACGTCGCGCCGCAAAAATTCAACAACAAGCCGCTGCAGCCGCTCCGTCCAAAACGAACAAAAAATAATCATCAAGTTACTAATGCTCTAGCCGATAGACTATATATCCACGTAGTTCGGGTATGCTAAGTTGAGGCTGGAGTAGTTTATGAGCGATGTACAACTGTTAAGCGCAATGCTTTATTTGGTTGGATATTTATATCCGATATTTTTTGTTTTAACTAACAACAACACTAAAGGCCAAGAGAAAAATTTGTGGTTGTTTGTGATGTCTATTCTGAGCTGGTTTGGTTTATTTGTATATGTGATGACTGTGCCCGGTGTTCTGAGTAAATATACTCAGCGTTATTTTCCTGCTTATTTGTATCGTAAACCTTAGATAGTTTAGTTACGCAAGACAATATCCGGATCACTGTCTATATCACCTTCTTCATTTAACGTTATGATGTCGTCATCACGCATCAACACTGCGAGTTTTCCTTTGTCTGTTTGGCGAATAAACTGCAATTGATATCCGTATTGGAACAAAGAGTTAGCTGAAAATTTTTGTGCCATAGATAAATGCTCCCACCACTGATTAGGATCAAGTACCAGTTTCCTTTCGTATTTTTGTGTCATACCACTTACCAAAAACAACAAATTATTAACTCTAGTAATAGTAATCTAATTTTCAGCATATTAAACAGCTTTGATGTTAAAAAATGCTGAGAATCTAACAAAAGTGCTATTGTGCTAAATGGAAAAAGAATTATTCTCAAGCTTGCTGTATAAATTGTGATGGTATAACATACTGTGAAAAATGTTATATCGTAACAAATTTATCAGGGTTAGCATGAAAAGCGCAAAATATTCACTAGTAGCAGCGGCCGTTTTGGCTGCGAATTCAGCTGTGGCAGCAGACATCACAGGTAAAATTTTTAATGACAAAGGCGAAGCTGTCGAAAATGCCGATGTTTCCATTATGGGTACAGCATTAAAAACCACTACTAATGAACTAGGTCAATTTACCTTCTCAGATTTAAATCAAGACCATTTTGAGCTGCACGTTTCAGCAAAAGGTTATGTGCACAGCAATACCCATGTGGAATTGGAAGGTCAAGACACATTCGACGTCGCTATTACATTAGCAAAAAGCATTATCGAAGTGATAGATGTAACAGCAAGCCCATTTCATGCATCTATTATTGAATCGTCCATTCCAGTAGAAGTAGTTGCGGGTGAAACTTTACGCCGTCGCCAAGCGGCAACTTTGGGTGACACGTTAGAACATTCTTTAGGGATCCACACTAACTTTTACGCCAATGTTGCAAGTACACCTGTGGTACGTGGTTTGTCTGGCCCGCGTGTATTAATTACTCAAAATGGTTTAGACGTGGGGGATGTATCGCGTGTTGGCCCAGATCATTCAGTCACTTCTGAAGTTTCAACTGCTGAACAAATTGAAATTTTCCGCGGCCCAGCAACTTTATTTTATGGCAGTGGTGCAATTGGTGGTGTGGTTAACGTAGTTGATAACCGAGTGCCTAGAAATAAAGACACCTTTGGTGAGCTATTGGCTGAATACAATCAAAACAACAACCAAAAATTATTTGGATTTAATGCCAATACCAGTGTTAGTGATTTTGCATTCCATATTGATGCTTTTGATCGCCAAGCGGACGATTACACAATTGCTCAAGCGGATGAACATGGCCATGACACAGTTGAAAACAGTGCCGAACAATCAAATGGTTACACACTAGGTAGCAGCTACATATTTGAAGATGGTTTTGTTGGTGTTTCTTATGGTCGTTTAGAGCGTGAATATGGTATTCCTGGTCATGCTCATGGTGACGAAGATGAGCTCGAAGGTGAAGAGCATGAAGACGAGCATCACGAAGATGAAGATTATGAGCACGCAGAAGAAAGTGTTTTTGCATCATTAAAACAAAACCGCTACCAGCTTATTAGTGAAATTAACTTTGAAAATGATTTATTGCGCACAGTTAAATTAAAAGCTGCACAAACTGACTATCAACATGCTGAAATTGAAGGTGATGAAGTTGGTACTGTATTTGAAAGTGAAACCAGCGAAGTGCGTTTAGATTTGTTGCATCAAACATTTGCCGAGTGGCGTGGTGGGGTTAGCCTACATGCAAAACGCTCAGAGTTTGCTGCCCAAGGTGACGAAGCTTTTACCCCAGCATCAACCACAGATGCAATCGCGTTAGCCTTAATGGAAGAAACCCATATAGGGGATGTGTTAATTCAGTTAGGTGCACGAGTTGAAAAAGTGAATATCACTGTAGGTGAATTAAACCACGCTGACATCGAGCTTCATCACCACGATGAAGATGAGCACGCAGAGCATCACGAAGAAGCGCATGAAGAACATCATGACGAAGATGAACATGACGAATTACACGCAGCCCGCGAATTAGATTTTACCCCTGTTAGTTGGTCTGCTGGTTTAGTCTGGGATTTTGCTGACGGATACAATGTTGGTTTGTCGTACTCTCGTGCTCAACGTGCACCTTCAGCAGCAGAATTATTTGCTTTTGGTCCACATATCGCAACTGGCACTTATGAAATTGGTGCGATTTATGAAATGCATGAAGAAGGTGAAGAAATTGTTTTTGAACCTTCAATGCATGATTTAGATGTAGAAACTTCAAAAAATATCGATTTTGCTTTGCGTAAATTTAGTGGCGATTTTGGTTTTGTATTTAATGCCTTCTACAACCAAATAGATAATTATTATTACCAAACTCCAACTGAGTTTTTTGTCGAAGTAAGCCATGAAGAGCACGGCCATGAAGACGAACATGCTGACGAAGTTGAACATGCAAGCGAGCATGAAGAAGACGTGCATGCAGACGAGTTACCGCTGTACCACACACAGTATAAACAAGCTAAGTTGCACGGATTTGAACTCCAAACTGTTTGGCAGGTAAATAATGCGCTTAAAGCGAGCTTTTTTGCCGACTATGTTAAAGCGCGTTTAAAAGATGGTAGTAACTTACCACTGACACCACCAATGAAATCTGGCATTGAGTTAGACTTCCAACAAGATAACTACAGCGTGCAAGTAAACTGGACTCGTTACTTTAAACAAGATGACGTAGCAGAGCACGAATCATCAACTCCTGGTTACAACTGGTTAGATGCAACTGCAAGTTATTACCTACCAGCGGGTGGCATTGATTGGACTTTCTATGTAAAAGGCCGCAACTTAACCGACGCCGATGCACGTGTGCATAGCTCATTCTTAAAAGACCTTGCACCTAAACCAGGCCGCAGCGTGATATTTGGTGTTAGAGGTAATTTTTAAATAACACTCAAAATATAAAACAAAGGTTTTGTTTTATATGCGAAAAGCCATTAGTCTTGCTTTCCTACTTTGAATTAGGGAGCAACTAATGGCTTTATTGTATGTGTACTTTTTTGGACTCGTTATAGTATTGCCATTTGCGATAAGCTTTCATTATTTACTTGCAGAAAAGTTCAGCTTTGCTGAAACAGCCTTATTTAAATCTGTGGTGTATGGCATTGCTTGTGCCCCTTGTGCTGTGGAGCTTGGGGAGGGGCACCACAACAAAGCTTTTGCGTTGGCTTTGTATGCTATTTGGCAAGACTATGGTGTAAAAAATGCAGTTGTATGGATATTGGGTACGGTATCTGTGCTGTTTATTTATTTTTTGTTTGCCAAAATGAAACAGTCGAATTAAAGCTCACTTCGCCACTCAATATAACTCTGTTCTTGTTCAATAATTAAACTTTCAATTTGTTGGCTGTACTCATCAAGTGGCAGTGGCGAACATTTATCTTCAGCTTCTGTAATCATTAACTGGGAAAACTCTTTTGGTGTTTGTTTGATTAAATAGTGGGTGAGTAGCTTGGCGGAAAAATATAACGCAGCATAATCATCTGGCGTCCAAGTTGGATAAGCAGTAAATAACTCATGTGGCTCTAGCACATAATGCTGTTGTTCAAACTTCTTTAACTCATCAGTTATTTTATATGCTTGGTTTGCGGTACTTTCAAAATACTCAGCTAAACCTTCATTAATTACCCTGGCGGTAAAACCAAAAAAGTATTGGTTAAGCCTATGAATGCTTTCGTGCACCGCAGTTTCAATACTTTGTTCTAAAGTGATTAAATTAACAAAAGCCAAATTGGTATAGGGAAAATACACGCCGATGCTGGCTTGGCCATCAAAAGAAATTTGCTCTAATAAACTGATATATTCTTCGCGCTCGGGCAGTAAAAAAAGCACAATTTCTGTTGGTTTGATCAAACTAAATGACAGCTCTTCAGAATAAATTTTTAGCACATCCAACAATCGGTTTTTATACAAAGCCCAAAACGCATCATTAAAGCCAATAGGGTAAATAGCCTGCACCGACAAAGTGTCGTTTATTTTCAGTGTGCCATAGCGGTAGTCATGTTGGGTGAAAGTATCTTCAAGCATATACATAACTTGCTGATACAAATCTTCATCTTTTTCGATTGTGCAGTTATTTATGCTGGTAGTGTTGGCTAACAATTGGCCAACATCAAACACCTGCTGCTCGGGTTTAATAACCTCTAATTGTTCGGCAGGCTTAGAATCGTTAGTTTTTAGTGGTTTTAATTCGAGCTCTTCTTGGATTTGTTTATTGGGCGTGACAGGTGTTTTATGTGCCAGAGTTGGCTGTGACGCTGTTTGGTTAGCTTCGGGATATAAAAAAAACAACAGCGCAGCAATAACAGCCAATAAACTGAATAGAATTGTAAATAAATTATTGGGTTGCTGATTGTGCGCCACGGCTTACTAAGTTTTTATAGTTGGTTTGCTGGGTAAGTTAACTGTAGTTGCTGGCAAAGTAAATGGAATGGTGTTTTTGTATGGGACGCTACTCTAAATAATAAGGGATGAAAACTATGACACCTGGTGTTATAGTTTTCAGAGGGAGAGGGATAAATGCGGATATATAAATCAAAGTGGTTCAGTAAGTGGGCTGACAAGGAAGGATTGCAGAATAGTGATTTGACTATTGCAGTCCAAGAAATGCAAGATGGCTTGATTGACGCTGATCTTGGTGGACATGTAGTGAAAAAGCGGGTGGGTTTAAACGGGCAAGGTAAAAGTGGAGGAGTGCGGACTTTGTTGGCGTTTAAAATTGATGAAAAAGCTTTTTTCATGTTTGGTTTTGCGAAGAATCAGCAAGATAATATCGACAAAAAAGCATTAAAAACGTTGAGATTAATGGCCAAAGAATTGCTCAGTTATAGTGAGAAAATGATATTAACTGCAGTTAATAAAGGTGAATTAATAGAGGTAAAACAAAATGAGTAACAACATTTTAGATGTGATGCATGAAACAGCTAAAGGCCTTGCTGATGCTGGCGTTATGGATGTGCAAACTATGCGTGAATTCGACGCTTTATGTTTACCTGCAGTTGAGCAATATGATGCGGCTGAAATAAAAGCGATCCGAGAAAATGCACGCGTTAGCCAAGCGGTATTTGCTGCATATTTAAATACAAGCCCATCAACAGTTCGCTCGTGGGAGCAAGGTGGCAAAAAACCTAAAGGTACGTCATTGAAACTGTTGAACTTAGTGGCACATAAAGGTCTTGATGCACTTGCCTACTGATACCTAATTAATAGGCTTTGTTCAAGGTTAAATGAATATAAGTGGGATGCAGAAAAATCGTTATGACGGGCAAGTGTATGCTTTTGGCAATGCGTTGGGTAATTGCATTCATTTGGTGATTTTAGTGGTACTTTTTCTGTAGAGGTAGTGAAAGCAGATGGCACAAATTCTGATCAATTAGGCTCAGGGAGTGCTGACTCAGTGCTCGGTAGCATATCTCTCTATGATGTTGAACGAGTCGCTGGGGAAAACGTTGGAACAATTTCTAGATTGAAAGGCGCCGATTTCTCTTTGACGCTTGAGCAGGGCTATACTTTCAATGACTATGGGCAACCAGAGTTTAAATTTGAAGGTTATAGTGTAGATGCTACTTGAGGATGGAAAGGGGAAATGATGTTTTGGATAAGATGGCGCTAGGGCAAATGCCTAAGTTTCCACTTGCCGCAGAAATTGGTTATCACACCAAGCATGCTGAAACTATAAAAGGATTTGAGCGTATTGAAATAGGGGCAATTGGTCGAAATATCTACGCAATTTTAAATAAAACATTCTTCGAGGGTTAAGAATGAAGCAAGTATTTGAAATATCCCCAATAGACCCAAGTTTTACTTGGTTAGATATAGTGGTTGTTTTGTTTATGTTAGTGGCGACTTGGGGTATGTATAAGACCAAAGCGCCGAAACTGCTTCTATTTGGGTTTCTTGCGTTAAGCTTAATTTACGTGACGTCAACTTTGCATGGCATGAATTATCACTATAGTAGTTACAAGGAATACGTAAATTCCAGTCATAAAGTGGAGCTTGTTGAAGGTAGTGTCCTTGAAAAACGACTAAACCCTGCGGGGGCAGGTTGGTTATTTGAAATTGGGAGCCGAAAGTTTGTCTATATTGATCGCGGTGGTAGTGGCTGCCAAGGAGAGGAAGGGTGGTTGAATCGTGTCATAGATGTAGGAGACTATGTTGAACTGAAATACGTACAAACTGACCCTAATCCTGAGATTGTTAGATGTTTAGCTCAATTAAAAATTAGAGTTAAATCTTAACAGCTATTTGCTTGAACAATGTAGAAGCTTTTCGGTTATATTCGGATAAGTGAATTATGCTTTTGACCATGCGTTGGGTAGGTATCAATTTATGCAAATAGTAACCAGTCAGATTTTTAATCAAAGCCCTGCCGCACAGTAAAAAGATTTGCTAAGCATGAGCCTGTGCTAATTACAGAGCGCGGCAAAGCATCGCATATTTTGATGTCGATAAAAGAATATGAATCACTAATAGGACAGTCAAAAAGTATTGTTGATTTGTTGGTTATAAACGAGCAAATTGATGATGTTGAATTTAATAAGTTCTATGTAATGTCTTTGTCACCCGCTGAGTTAGATTAACCCCTAGTTTCCCAAAATTTAATTGGTTGTTAAAAATTTGCAAATACAAAATTGTTGACATAATATGTCTTTCGTTCAATTCGAATTAATCACGAGGGAAAGTTATGTCATTGAATGCATTATCATCTAATCAAACAGTTACCAACAAACTTAAATTTGGCTCAGGTATCGTCTTTGCTATTGTCGCTATCTCGATTGTTTTTAGTAGTGTGTATACGGTTGAGGAAGGTCACGTAGGCATTGTTAAACGTTTTGGCGAAGCCAAATATCAAGAAAACCCAGGATTACATTTTAAGCTACCTTTTATCGACTCGGTCGAACCCATTGAAGTGCGTACGCGTAAAAACGCTGAAAAAATGGCATCTAGTACGCAAGAGCAAATGCCAGTCACCATTGAGGTCAGCGTCAACTGGACTGTAGATAAAGACGCAGCATTAGATTTATTTAGAAAATACGGTGGCTTAGTTCAGTTTGAACAACGTATTTTAGATCCACGTTTTCGCTCTGCAACTAAAGATACAATTCCAAGATACGAAGCTGAGCAGTTAATTCAAGATCGCGCGTTAGCCATTCAAGGTATAGAGCAGCGCTTGATTGAAGAAATGGCTAGCTTTCCTGTGGTAGTTGATAATATCCAAATTGAAAATATAGAGCTGCCAGCAAAATATATTCAATCAATTGAAATTAAACAAACCGAGAAAAACTTGGCCGCGGCAGAAGAGCATAAGCTTGAGCGTCAACGTTTAGAAGCTTTGCGTGAGGTAAATACTGCCGATGCTAAAGCGCAAGGTATTATCAAAGTCGCGGAAGCTGAGGCAAAAGCGATTGTGCTAAAAGGGCAAGCTGAAGCGACGGCAATTGAAGCAAAAGCCAAAGCGCTGCAAAATAATCCGTTAATTGTCAGTTTGACCGAAGCACAAAATTGGGATGGAAAATTACCGACTACTATTATGGGTGAAGGTAGCCTACCTATTTTGGATATGCGTAAAAAATAATAAGGAAAGGGATAAATGGACAATACCATAAAAGTAATTATTGTCGCTGCATTGTTATCTGGTTGTGCAAGTACTGAAGAACAAGCTGCTTCACAACCAGATATTCAGTTAAATTTACCAGCAACAACAGCAGTTAAAACAAAGAATATTGAGTTAACCGACAATTCACCTTTAGCTGATATTGAATTACCTGAGCAACAAGTGCCAGATAAGTTAGTTCGTGCAAGTGTGCCAAAATTAACGGCTGAGAAAGTGACGGGTGGGTTTGAGCAATCAGATAGCCAATTAGTGAATAAACATATTTGTAAATGGTCAGATGCAACTTACCGAGTTGCCGATGCTAACGGTTATATGAATTCATTCAAAACCAAAGTGCAGCTGCAGGCAAAAATATTGTCAGTATCACCCAATGAAGAGGTGGTTAAATTTAGCATTACTGGTTGGTATAGCGAAGATCAAACCTTTAAAGCTTGGGTGCCAAGGCTACGCCAACCTGCATCGGCTGGTGGTTTTATTTTGCAGCAAGGTAAAGAGTATTCTGATCAGTTAGCTAACTGGCAGGTATGCCGTTTAAGTTCTTAAGAAAAGGTAGGCTTGCTTCGTTTGTCTAACTAGAGCAAGCCTCATTTATCCTTGCGATTAAGCCAAATGCTCAGCATGAAACGCTAAATGTTTATCAATAAAACTGCTGATAAAAAAGTAGCTGTGGTCGTAACCTTCATGCGCTGTGTAGTTTAATTCAAAACCTTTTTCAGCCGCGACATCCAACAAAGCTTGTGGTGTTAGTTGATTTTGTAAAAACTGATCAGCTAAACCTTGTTCAATCATTATTGGTTGAATTGAATCTACCTGTTTTAGCAATTCACAACTGTCGTATTCAGCCCAAGTTGTCTTATCTTCACCCAAAAATCCATTAAAAGCTTTTTGCCCCCAAGGAACTTGTGTTGGGTTTACTATAGGTGAAAAAGCAGAAATCGACTGATAACTTTGTCGGTTTTTAAGGCCTATAGTTAATGCGCCATGTCCGCCCATTGAATGACCACTAATTGATTTTTTATCTGAAACATTAAACTCAGTTTCAATCAATTCCGGTAACTCTTGAGTGATGTAGCTATACATTTGGTAGTGTTGGGCAAAAGGTGCTTGTGTGGCATTTAAATAAAAACCTGCGCCTAGGCCAAAGTCGTATGCACCGTCTTTATCGTCTGCTACTTGTTTGCCGCGTGGGCTGGTATCCGGCGCAACTATACAAATGCCAAGCTCAGCTGCTTTTTTAAAAGCCCCTGCTTTTTGCATAAAGTTTTCATCTGTGCAGGTTAAACCTGACAACCAATAAAGCACAGGTACTTTTTGCCCTTGTTCTGCCTGTGGTGGCAGAAAAATTGCGAAAGTCATTTCACAATTATTCACCGCCGATACGTGGCTAAAGCGCTGATGCCAACCACCAGCTACTTTGTTTTCACTTAACTTAGTTAATGACATTGATTTGCCTATTTATCAAAGTGAATAACTGAGCGAATGCTTTCGCCTTCGTGCATTAAATCGAACGCTTTATTGATGTCTTCAAGCCCCATGGTGTGGGTGATAAAGTCGTCCAATTTAAATTCACCATTTAAATATTGTTCAACTATGCCAGGTAATTCACTGCGCCCTTTAACGCCACCAAATGCAGTTCCGCGCCATACTCGGCCGGTTACTAATTGAAATGGTCGCGTAGAAATTTCTTGGCCTGCACCAGCAACCCCAATAATTACTGATTCACCCCAACCTTTGTGGCAGCACTCTAGTGCTGAGCGCATCACGTTTACGTTGCCAATACATTCAAAAGAGAAATCCACACCACCGTCGGTTAATTCAACAATCACATCTTGAATTGGTTTGTCGTAATCTTTTGGATTAATTACGTCAGTAGCGCCGAGCTTTTTGGCTAAATCGAATTTTTTCTCGTTAAGGTCAATCGCAATAATACGGCTGGCTTTGGCCATAGTTGCGCCAATAACAGCAGATAAACCTATACCACCTAAACCAAATACGGCAACAGTATCACCTTCTTTCACTTTAGCTGTATTCAGTACTGCACCCATGCCCGTGGTGACACCACAGCCTAATAAACACACTTCTTCAAGCGGTGCTTCTTTGTTTATTTTAGCAAGTGAGATTTCTGGTAAAACAGTGTATTCGGCAAAAGTTGAGCAGCCCATATAGTGGTAAATTGGCTGGCCGTCTTTATAAAAACGTGTGGTGCCATCTGGCATTAAACCTTTGCCTTGGGTTGCTCGAATTTTTTGGCATAAGTTGGTTTTGCCGGATAAACAAAATTTACATTCGCCACACTCAGGTGTGTATAACGGAATAACATGGTCGCCCACAGCAACGCTTGTTACACCTTCGCCAACCGCTTCAACTATACCACCACCTTCATGGCCTAAAATGGCTGGGAAAATGCCTTCAGGATCTTCACCTGACAAAGTGAAAGCGTCGGTATGGCATACGCCAGAGGCGATTACTTTAATTAGCACTTCACCTTTTTGCGGAGGCATTACCTCTACTTCTTCAATTTTAAGTGGTTGATTTGGTCCCCAAGCAACTGCTGCTTTGGCTTTTATATAGGCTTGTGTCATGGCTTGAATATCCTAATATTTAAATTGTTGAGCCTTGGTTGGAATAGTATCAAGGTAATTATTTATTGAATAAACACACAAAAGTTGTGGTGTTTAGCGACTGTGCCAGAAATAACCTTTAACGTATAGGTTTGTGAGCTAATTCATCTAGTCAAGTAGACAAACTCCGAAAAATTTCCTACAACTATAGATGCTGGTTAAAACTTGACCTCAAATCAATATCTCGCAATAACTATAAATAGGGATCTATTATGAAATTTAAATTCCAACAGAGTGCAATGGCTGTTGCCCTTGCCGCCGCGTTGGCCGCGTGTAATGTATCGATTGACGTAAATGATGAAGATAATGACGATCAACAAATGCATCTTAAATATGGTGTATTTGTTGATAGTCCAGTAGAAGGTCTCTACTACGAAACCGATAGTCAATCAGGCATGACAGACTCAGATGGTGGTTTTTATTATTATGACGGCGAATACATAACTTTTAGCGTCGGTGATGTCGAACTGCCTGAAGTGATGGCAATGTATGAAATCACCCCGATGGATTTGGTTCCGTCTGCGACAGATGTGAATGATGAAACTGTAGTGAACTTGTTGCAGTTTTTGCAAAGTTTAGATTCAGATGGTGATCCTGATAATGGTATTTATATAGATTCTGCGGCACATGGCGAGTTTAGCGGTACGGTGTTAGATTTTTCCGCTGCTGATTTTGACACCACTTTTGCTGCAAGTTTAGCCAATTTAAATCTTACTTTGGTCGATGCCCAAGATGCGATTGACCACTTTGTTGACGGTGGTTATTACCCACCTATGCACGGCATGGACAAAGGTTTGTATGGTAGCTGGATATTTGTTGAAACTGATGACGCAGGTAATGATGTTGGCCGCCATGTACTCACTTTTATTGAAGGTAATAGATATATTCTATCGCACGAGACGGATGATCAAGAAGGTAATGATCAAGTTGCCGGTTCGGTTGAGTTTGCCAAATATGAAATAGATGAGCATGGTCAATTTCATGTTGTGCAAGTTATTGAAGCTTCAGATGGTGATGGTGGTTTAGAAAATGAAGGTCGACCAAACGAACAATTTTTCTCATACAATGAAATGGGACAGCTTGAATTAAAAATGCGTGAAGCACCTGATTTAGGTGATGGGCAGTGGGATACGGATATGAATAATTGGGGGGATTATAATGTAATGACATTAGAAAATGCCTTCGACCCGAATGATTCAATGACTGGCTCTTGGGTTTTACAAGAAATGGATGACACTGGTATGCCAGTCATGGACTCGTATCACGTGATTACCCTGTTTGGTGGTGGCGAATATTCAGTTGCACATACTATGAATGAAGAAGCCTATGATGGCATGACTGCTGTTGCAGCTTCTTCTGAGTGGGGCTCGTTTACTATTGACGATAATGGTTTTGCCTTAAATACGCCGCATGTTGATTTAGATGGCCCTGGAGGCATGTATGATGCTGATAATATTGATGAAACGACAGAAAATGTAGTCGTTAATGCGGATGGATCTCTTGAAATTACTGCTGAAGGCGAAACCTTCAGTGTGATGCCGGTATTTAGCATGAAAATGCTGATGGATGCAGATGTAATGGGAAGCATTGTTTTCCATACAAACCCAGGCATGGGCGGAGATTTAGAATTTGTCGATGTATTTACGTTTAATTCGGATGGTACTGGCTCTTTTTATTGGATGGATGATCCCGATGAAGTTGAAAATTTTGATTGGGAAATTAATGATATGTATCAGTTAGAAATTGAGACTGAATTAGGCTCAATTGGTCATTACACCTTAGTAGCAGGTAACCTAAATTCGGGTTATTTGATGGGAATGTGGGATGAAGATGGAGATGGTCATTTCGAATATGCCAATGACATAGTTGTAACCTATACCCAAACGCAAAGCTTACTCGGCGACATCTTATTTAGTTATGGTGATAATGAAGGTACAGGTCATTTTTCATTTATGGATGATGGTACAGGTTCAGTAATGTGGGATAGTGATCCAAATGATATTGAAGGCTTTATGTGGATGTTCACCGATAATGGCGAATTGCAGATAGACCTTGCCGATGCAGCCGGTTTACCTGATATCTATACTATTGTCAGTGGCACATTTATGGATGGTGAGTTGTCAGCGCAAATTGATGATGATGAAAATGGTTTGTATGAAGTCATAGATTTGAAGGTGGTTGCAACACCAATTACCAGTGCTGCTGCCAATTAGTTTCGCTGGTTAACAAGGTAAGCTATAAAAAGGCCTAGTTATTGCTACTAGGCCTTTTTGCATTTCAGGCAGCCACCACTAGTTTCAATTGTTGTATTACTTTATCTGCAAATTCTTGTGAACTAGCCGGGATCACATAACTATCGGTGTCAGTTAAAATCAATATTTGTGCTGGGGTTGTTAGCATTTTCCATTGGTATTGTGCGGCTTGATACTCAAAGCTTTTGATTTTGTTGTAAGGCAACCACCATAATGTCGCATTAAGCTGCTTCAGCGCAAATTCATTATCTTCAAATTTAACCGAAATTTCGGGCATTTCATTGCGTAGCTGATTGGTAAAAAACGTTAAAATCCCACACAATATCATAGGAAACAACCAAGATTGTTCTGTGTTGAACAGCCATCTGTTTATCATTACTGCTATTAATATAAACAAAATCGATACGGCAATTTTTTTGCTTTTACTATACTTTCTTGGGTTGTATTTAGCTTGTATTGGCGCGCTAATTTCTACGTCCATGTTTATATCCTTATTGATTGGTTAATTTCATTGGTACTTTAATGTAACTAGTCCCATTTTGTTCCGCGGGAGGCATTTTACCTGCACGAATATTAATTTGAATGCTAGGGTAAATCAATTTTGGCATACCAAGTGTCGCATCTCGGCTTTCGCGTTTTGTTACAAATTCAGCCAAAGTGGTTGCTGAATTAATATGAATATTGTGTTGTTTATGCTCAGCTATGTTTGCAACATATCGTAATTCACGGCCATTGGGTTGATAGTCGTGACAAACCCATACTTTAGTTTCATCGGGTAATTGATAAAATTTCTGTACTGTATCGAACAATCTGGCTGCGCTGCCGCCCGGAAAATCACAGCGTGCTGTACCAGCGTCGGGCATAAACAAGGTATCACCGACAAATAAGTTACCATCTATCAAGTAGCTAATGCTGTCGTTGGTGTGACCTGGAGACGCAATCACTTTAATCGGATAATTGCCTAGCTGTATGTGCTCATCCGCAGTTAATAACAGATCAAAATCTAATCCTTCAATATCTTGGTAGTCAGCCAAATTTAAAATGTTTTTAAAGGTTGATTGCACTTTGGTGATGCCACTACCAATGGCAATTTTGCCACCTAATTGAGCTTGTAAATATTGTGCTGAAGTTAAGTGCTCGGCATGTGCATGTGTTTCTAAAATCCATTCGACTTGCAGTTGTTCTGTTTGCACAAACTGAATAATGCTTTGGCTAAACTCTGTAGACACAGTGCCAGATGCATAATCAAAGTCATAAGCGGGATCAATAATCGCTGCTTGTTTGCTGTGTACGCAGTAAATAACATAGCACAAAGTTGACGACGGCTGATGGAAGAATGGCTTAACGACAATTGACATAATTTAACTGGCCTTAAAATTAATTTGTTTTAAAAACGGCTTGCACTTTAGCAAAGAAAAAACTAGCATACAACATAAATGTTATATGTAATAACTAAATGTAATAAGTGGGTGTTTTACTATGCAAATCGCGGCCTTAGCGGGTTCTAGTATAGGTTTAAGTTTAGGCATTTTTGGCTCTGGTGGTGCTGTAATTGCTGTGCCTGTACTGATTTATTTGGCTGGCATGTCCGCAAAAGATGCGGTAGTAAATTCACTTTTTATCGTAGCTTGGATTAGTTTGTTTACCCTGATAGTCAGCAAAAGCTGGCGCAATGTGAATTGGCACATCGCACTTTTGCTTGCAAGCTCTGGGTTTGTTGGTTCATTCGCAGGCGTTTATTTGGCAGAGTTAAGCCAAGCTTGGTTACAGTTATTGGTATTTGCCGTTTTGTTGTTAGTTGCTAGTGTTTTTATGTGGCGCTCTCCAAAGAATACGGTTAATCATCAAGCTGCAAGTAACCTGTTGGTTTTTCCTATAGGTTTATTTGTTGGTGGATTAACAGGCTTTTCAGGCGTGGGAGGTGGTTTTCTACTTGTGCCGACTTTAGTCTTGCTTGCCAAATTAGACTTTTTTCAAGCGCGTGCAACCAGCTTAGCGTTAATAGCTTTTAACGCCAGTGTGGGATTTATCCAGTACCAAACCTTGAGTAGTCAAAGTTATCAATTGGACTGGGTGATTATTGGCGTGTTAGCTGGGTTAGGTGGGCTTGGTGCTGTCTGGGGACAAAAATGGTCGGCCAAATGGCCACAAGATAAATTGCGCAAAAGCTTCGCGGTATTTTTACTGTTATTGGGCAGCTTTATTTTAATCAATGGACTTTAATATCAAGAGTCGAGGGCAATATGTCACAACTAAAAACTGCGCAAGCTTATTTAGCGCAGGTGTTACCGCAAATTAATGAGATTTCAGCAGAACAATTGGCTGAAAAAATGGCTATTGCTAATAACAATAATCAGTCTTTAGTGATTATCGATGTACGCGAAGCCGCTGAATACCAACAAGGCGCAATGCAAGGTGCTAAACATATATCGCGTGGTACATTAGAGATGAATATTCATAGTTATTTGGCTGAAATAGGTAAGCTGTCGGCTGAGCAAGAAATTGTTTTGTATTGCCGCTCAGGTGGGCGTTCTGCTTTGGCTGCGTTGAGTTTGCAAAATATGGGGTTTACTAACGTTTATTCTTTAGCAGGCGGTTTTGCTCGTCATATTTGAATTAAAAGAGGTTTAGTTAGGTGGAAAATTTTACGCCGGTGTCGGCATTAATTGGTGGTGGGTTAATTGGTTTTGCGGCCTTGCTGTTGTTGTTATTGTTAGGCCGTATCGCTGGTATCTCCGGCATTGTTAGCCAATTATTTAGCAAACAGGACGATTGGATTAGCCAAAATATTTGGCGAGTTTTATTTGTGATTGGTTTAGTTTTAGGGCCAATTGTCGCAGTGAACTTGTTTGATGTATTAGCGCCACAAGCACCAACTGGCAATAGCGTTACTTTGATAATAGCAGGCTTATTAGTGGGTTTTGGTGCTGTGTATGGCAGTGGTTGCACAAGTGGCCATGGGGTTTGTGGTATTAGCCGTTTATCCAAGCGCTCTATTGTTGCTACCTGTGTATTTATGGCAACGGCTATGCTCACTGTTTGGTTAACTCGCTAAGGAAAAAATAATGAATTCTTCAACAATTAAAAGCGGTGTAGTGGGTTTAGCGACAGGCCTATTGTTTGGAATTGGTTTAACCATTGCACAAATGACCAATCCGAAAAAAGTATTAGATTTTTTAGATATCACGGGTAGCTGGGATGCAAGCTTAGCGCTTGTAATGGGGGGCGCTTTATTGGTTAGCGGCTTAGGCTACTTTGTTAAAAACAAGATGAGCCAACCCGTTTGTGCCGATGCTTTTACTGTACCAAACAATCAAGTTTTAGATAAACCGCTGATTATTGGTAGTGCAACTTTTGGCATAGGTTGGGGACTAGCTGGTTTATGCCCAGGCCCTGCAATTGCATCTTTAAGTTATGCAAGTGCTGATTTAGTGGTGTTTGTTGTTGCTATGCTGCTAGGTATGCTGGTGGCTAAGGTACTAAAAAAGGCTTAAAACAAAAAAGGGCGGTGATCCCGCCCTAGATTGACTAATTTTAAACTAGCGCCAATATTATTGACGAACTAATTCAAATATTTGGTTGTTAGCGCCAGCGCTACAAGACCATTGAATTAAGTTAGCACCATCTGTTGCTGAGTTACCCGAAACGTCTAAGCATAATTCACTATTGCGGTTAACAATACGCCATTTACCGCTACCAGCACTTTGGAAACGGAACTGTTGGTTCGCACCACCCCAGTAATCCCACAACATGATATTTGCGCCATTGCTGGTTGATAGTGAGTCGACATCTAAACCTTTAGATGGCGCGTTTACAGGTGAAATTCGATGCCAAATGCCATCAACTGTGCTGATTACGAATTTTTGACAATCGTTGTTTAACCAAGACCATTGTTGCATATTGGCTGCATTAGCATTGCTACAACCTGCTACGTCTAACGCCATACCACTGTGTAATGGGGTAATGCGATATGTACCATTTACTGTACCGTTGGTTTGTGATGAACCACCACTACTGCTACCGCCACTGCTTGCTGGAGCACCATAATAAACTTCAAATTCAGCAATTTGTGGTGTAGAGCTAGATGAATGAATAACAAAACTTAACTTACTAACAGTTACATCATTAAAGCTAATAACCTCAGGTAATGCGTTACCATTAGCTAAAGTTGTACCTGTGTCGTAATTAACTAAAGACCAAGAAGTCACACGACCTTCAGTTCCAGCCACTTCGACAATTTTTACTGCATTAACTGTCGCATCAATATTTTTTACATTGATAGTGCCAGTTGAAGATGATGGTGACCAATAGCTGCTGTAATCACCATCAATTACATTGCCATAACTTGTACCACTTGCTTTTGAGCTACCGTCTGCACCTGCACCCAAGGCTAGGTTATCACCAGAAGGTGTTGGAGTCGGCGTCGGCGTTGGTGTCGGAGTTGGTGTAGGCGTCGGTGATGGAGTAGAAGTACCACAGCTACCATCTGAAACAGCTAAACCTTTGTTCGCACCAGCAGTGGCTGCAACTATGCTAGGTACACAACTCGCGTTATCTAGTGTGTACGAGTAAGGGATGCTAATTGAAGTTGTAGATGTTGGGTTTGGACCTGCTGGATGCATTTTGTCACCGTCGTTGCTCCAATCAATGTTATCCCAAACATTGCCATTTACTTGCCAATAACCCATGTCGTTGGTGTAAAAAGTCCCCAATGGATCTTTTGAATCTTCAAAATAATTGTGCTCAGCTTTCATTTCACCACCAATACGAGGGTTCATACCAGACGAACCTAAGTTTTGGTAATGGTTGTTATAAGCATGCGCAGTTGCATGACGCAATAATGGCGTACGTGATTCAATGTTTTGATATAAGTTATGGTGGAAAGTAACAGGGCCATTTTGGTCGTCACTATCACTTGAACCAACTAAGCCACCACGGCCTGAGTTACGTAAAATACTGTAAGACAAAGTAACGTATTTGGTATTTGCTTTCATATCAAATAAAGCATCATAACCTTCGCTTTCACCACCGCTGGCTTCTAAGGTTACGTGGTCAACCCAGACGTTTGATACATTGCTTTCCATGCCAATAGCGTCACCACCATTAGATAGAGGTGAGCCTGATTTTTTAACATTACGCACGTGGACGTTTTGGATAATAATGTTTGAAGCAGAACGAATATGAATACCTAATTGATCGAACAAAGCGCCGCTGCCAACACCAATAATAGATATATTACTAACTTCTTTAATTTCAATTACATCTTCGGCAGTGTTACAGCTATCACCTGATACTTTAGAGGTATTGCCGTGATTAATTGTGCCTTCTACACGAATAATAATTGGTGTATCGCTTGATGCACGGTTACACAAAGCTTCGTGAATTTGTGTACCTGTTGAAGCGTAAACAACTTGACCACCTTGACCACCCGTTGTTCCACCATTTTGTGCCGCATAACCGCCGATAGCTGCTGTTGCAGCCATAGGGATTGAACATAATGCGAGAGTTACACCAGATGCGATTTTACGTTTAACAGTATTAAACATATGAGTTTCCTATTTAATTGATAGTTCGCGCCCTTTTGTGGGCATTTGTGCTGAAATTAACTAGATGGGTACCAGCCATCCAATTTATTCGGGTATTGCTAGGAAGTGGGTAATCGCGTTTGTGTGTCGCCTACCAAGCCCTAACACCTAAATAGATGTGTGATGTTAATTTCAGCTGTCTGTTGTGTTGAGTGTTGATACTTTAAGATAACGTTTTCTGCTACCGGTGGCATCAACAAGTAAAATAATAATACTAAAAGTTAAAAATGCAAATAAAAGATCAAAAAATAATCATTTGTGTTTCATTTATATTTAAAAAATATTTCAAGATATTAAGGTGGGTTGAAACACTAGGGGTCAAGATAATTAGAAAAGGCTCCACAAGCTGGAGCCTTGTTATTAGTATGCACTAGCTGAGCGCTAGTGCATTGCCAAATTTATGTTTATTGACAGCTTGCAGGTGCAGCTGCTACTAGCGCACTGACACCTTCTGAGTATGCTGATACCCAAGGCGCTTTTGCACCTTTACCAGCAGATGCCATTACATAGTTACGTAATTGTGCGTCAGCGGCCATGCGGTTAGCGTTAATAGTATCTTGCGAAATACCATTGTAGTCAGCAAACATATTTGGCGCAGAACCGTCTTGCATGTCTAATGATGCTGAAGCACCAGACGTGGTACAAGATGAACCTGATTCAAATACATAACTATTGCTAACTTCTAAGTTACCGTCACGTACTGCTCCGTCAAACAAGTTAAGTGCCCAATCTGCTAAGTCATCGCCTTTAGCGTTATCAAGTGGGTTCATAAACAAGTTGTCTTCAACCAAGGCACTACCACCAACACGAATGCTCATAATGTCTTTTCTGTAACCATAAAATACATTGTTGAACATATGTGTTTGACCACGACGTAATAAAGGTACACGGCGTAGTGTGTTGTACGAGCTAGATGCAAAGTTATCATCAGTCGTTACAAACAAGTTATTGTGAATCGTTGTGGTAATTTGTGAGTTAATAGCACGGCTATCACTTGAACCATGTAATGCAGCGCGTTTAACGTTCACTAATTTGTTGAATGATACTGTGATGTTATACGCACCTACTTTTACGTCGAATGCTGAGTCACCTGTGGTATCAAAAGTGTTTTGATGGATCCAGATATCGTGTGATTCACCAGTTGAGCGGATCATATCTGGGTCTAAGTTATGGTCTTCAGTATGACCAACACCAACAAATTTGTTATTAGTGATAATCACGTTTTCAGACATATGAGTAGATGCACCACTGCTGTCTGCACCAATTTTAAAGCCATTGAAAGTAAAGGTAGCTTTAGCGCCACGACCATCAATAGTGGTATTGCTATCAATCAAGTAGTTGCGAATTGGTAAGCTGCTATCATTTAACTCATCATTGAAGAAAGTTAATAAACAGTCTGAGCTTGAAACACCTTTAGCTGAACACCAAGCGTATGGGTCGCGACAAGTTTCTTCATCAACACCTAAAGCTGATTGTAAAGCTGGGTCTGCACAGTATGGGCGATACATCATTAACGCAGTTTCGTTAGCGAAGTCGTTTTTATCAAATACAATCCAGTTATGCTCAGCTGATGAGATAGCTGCTAAGATTTGATCTTCAGGTCTGTCGTTAGTGATAACCACTAATTTGCTAGCACCGGCTGGGTCGAAACCACCTGTTGCGTTTTCACCATAACCAACTGGTTTACCTAATGAAGCCGATAAACACTCAACAATTTCTTGGTCGGTTTGTAGTGAAGATTCACGCCAGTTAATGTTGTCGTTGTTAATTAACTCTGCACAGTTTGCGTCAGGGTATACAACTTCAGTACCGCCGCCAGAAGTTGGAGGGGTAGTTGGATCTGTCGGCTCTTCAGGATCAGTTGGCTCTTCTGGCTCTGTTGGTTGTTCAACTGAACCACCATTGTTACCAAGGCTGATGTAGTAAAGGTTCATAGTGTCAATTTTTGAAATTGAGTGACTACCTGCTGATAATTGTACAGACAGCACACCATTTGATACTGAATAGCTAGAACCATCAATACTGATACTGCCACTTTCACCTTCATTAAAGACTAATACTAACTCACCGTCTGCCACTGAAGTGAATGTGATAGAAGTACTAGATTCAATTTTTAACGCTTGGGTTAAAGTTAAACCTTGGTAGTTAACTGTGCCTTTTGAAGATGACAAGTTACCAGAGATATTAAAGAAATCGCTAGAGGTACCAGACTCTGTAATATTTAGCACTTCACTGTCAGCTTCTGGTGCTGGTTCTGGATCAGGTGTTGGCTCAGGATCTGGAGTTGGTTCTGGATCCGGCGTTGGCTCAGGATCTGGAGTCGGCTCAGGCTCAGGTGCTGGAGCGCCATCACCAATTTGGCCATTACAATCACCAGCTGACTGATCTGCACCCGTTACCATTAATGCATCAATATTCGCTAAACCAGCAGCATCATTGGCATGTAAACGGATAAAGTTAAGGCCAGCACTTAAAGTAACAGTTGTTTCACCTGCAGATGCATAGTTAGTCCACGCACCGGTTGACTCCATTGCAAAGCTACCAACTAAGTTGTCGTTAACGATAATAGCGGCAGGACGCGCATTTGCACCATTGGCATAAATTGCATCTAAAGTGAAGCTACCTGCTGCAGGCGCATGCACTGCGTATAGGATACCCGCGCCAGCTACATTGTCGGTATTTGCATAACCAACACCTGTATAACCTGAGTGATCACTTTCTACTGCACCTTCAACGTAACAGAAACCATTAGCATTTTCTTCAATAGTAATACCAACTGCTGGTGTAATAGGTTCTTCCGGCTCAGTTGGCTCTTCTGGTTCTGTCGGTTGCTCAGGCTCGGTTGGTTGTTCTGGCTCTGTTGGCGCTTCACTATAATCGTCGAAGCTAATATAGAACAAGTTCATAGTATCAATTTTGGAAATTGAATGACTACCTGCAGACAATTCAACTGCCAAGACACCATTGCTTACAGTATAACTTGCACCATCAATGCTGATATCACCACTTTCACCGTCATTAAAGACGAGTACTAACTCACCGTCAGAGGTAGATGTAAAGTTGATAGATGTGCTTGATTCAATTTTAAGTGCTTGAGTTAAAGTTAAACCGTTATAAACCACAGTGCCTTTTGAAGATGACAAGTTACCTGTGATATCAAAAAAGTCGCTGGTTGTGCCAGACTCTGTAATGTTTAACACTTCATCACCAGTTGGAGTCGGCGTTGGAGTTGGTGTTGGAGTCGGCGTAGGTGTTGGCGTCGGAGTAGGAGTAGGAGTTGGTGTTGGTGACGGAGTAACTGTACAGCTGCCGTCCGATACTGCTAAACCAGTGTTTGCACCAGCTGTTGCTAATACAATGCTAGGTACACAATTCGCACTATCTAAATCATAATCGTAAGGAATAGAGATACTAGTGGTTGAAGTTGGGTTTGGTCCTGCAGGGTGAATTTTATCTTCTTCTGCTGACCATGTAATATTGTCCCAAATATTACCGCTCACTTCCCAATAACCCATATCATTGGTATAGAAAGTACCAAGTGGATCTTTTGAATCAGCAAAGTAGTTATTCTCTGCTTTCATCTCACCACCAATACGTGGATTCATACCAGACGACTGCAAACCTGTGTAGTAGTTATTATATGCATGAGCAGTTGCGTGGCGTAATAATGGCGTGCGCGAAGTGATGTTTTCGTACACATTGTGGTGGAAAGTAACTGGACCATTTTGATCGTCGCTGTCGCTTGAACCAACTAAACCACCGCGGCCAGAGTTACGTAAAATACTATAAGACAAAGTAACGTATTTAGTGTTTGCTTTCATATCAAACAAAGCATCGTAACCGTCACTTTCGCCACCGCTTGCTTCTAATGTTACATGGTCAACCCATACATTAGAAACGTTACTTTCCATACCAATTGCGTCACCGCCATTTGAAGTAGGAGAACCAGATTTTTTAACGTTACGTACATGCACGTTCTGGATGATAATGTTAGAAGCCGCACGAATATGTATACCTAATTCATCAAATAACGCACCACTACCAACACCTATTAGTGATACATTGCTGATTTCTTTCAGTTCGATAACGCCATCTGCTGTGTTACAGCTGTCGCCAGAAACTTTAAAGGTATTGCTGTGGTTAATTGTACCTTCAACATGAATGATGATAGGCGTGTCGCTTGAAGGGCGGTTACACAGAGCTGCGTGAATTTCTGTACCTGTGGTTGCATAAACTACGCTACCACCTTGACCCCCAGTTGTTCCACCGTTTTCCTCGGCGAAACCACCAATAGCTGCATAACTTTGGCTAGCAGCGGTTGCTGATAGTGCAAAGGCAACTGCTTTACTCAATTGCCTAATAGTATTATTTTTCATATAATCCACCTTGTGATTGATAGTTCATCATCGCCTGGCGGGTGGTCCACAGGTACCAGCTGTGTTCCTTAGTACCTGCCAGTATCAAACCTCAATTCCGTATAACCATCCAAAATTGAATGTTATTTTCAGTTTGATGTGCGAGTCGTGTGTAGTTCCGCCGCGGTTGTTATCTTCAAAGCCAAGCGACTGATTTAACGGTTTTTATCGCTCAAATGGCTTTTTTAACAATTGTGCTACCGGTAGCAAAACAAATTTATAATAATCAGCTTATTTTTATTTGTAAACCAAATGTTTCAATAATGTTTTAAGCTTAAAGCTTTAAGATGGGATAGAGACTGGCTGAAAAAATTTTTAGTTATTTTTAATGAATTTAGTTCAGAAATTTGACTGGCAGCCAATTGTGGATGCGAGGGTTAGCTTGTTTCAGCAATAAACTATAACAAAATCAAGGCTGATTGTTGTTCAATAGCTATTGCTGTAGGTAAATGTCTAAATATTTGGCATGTTAAACTCGACAAGCATTATTGCTTTTGTCTAACTTTTGGCTTTTTGCTTGTTGTGAGAAAAACTCATTGTAAATTTTAATCGCCAAAATAGTTGCCGATAATAACAAGGTGATCATGTTTGCAACTATCATTGCTTTATCTTGTTGCGCTAAACCATAAACAAGCCAGCCAGCTACACCCAAAGTAAAAATGCTATACATAGCTAATGAAAGTGAGGTTGTATCACGAGTTTTGATCACTTGGATCGCTTGTGGAAGAAACGAAAAAGTGGTTAAAAACGCAGATGCAAAACCTAAAATTTCTACATTTGTCATAATGTTTCCTCTGTTTTAAAAGTTGTTTAAGCCAATAAATATAAAGGTTTATTGGGTTCGTGTGCCTCAAATGATTCGCAATTATGTCTATAGTGGATAAACACAGTTTGCGTAGGCTTGAGGCCTGCGTATTTCTGTTGCTTCGATGGGGAAAATTATCGCGCAGCTATTGTATTTTTGTTATGCAATAATCTATCTTGTTTTTATCCAAAACTATCATTGTGGAAAAATGAGGCAGTTAAATGATTGGCTGTGATATTGAAGAAATATTAGAAATTAGCCCTGAATGTGATGAAAGGTTTATCGATCAACAAGCCGTGCCTGAGTTAGCTGAACTCAACATTGGAGTATCGGGTGTATCCACTTTGCAAGACTATTACAAAGTTGGGCGTAAATCGCCTATGCATCACGCTTTATTATTTAGCGTAGCAGGAGAGATAGAAGTAACAACAAAACAGGGTGTATGCAAAGTTGGTCATGGCCAATTAATTTATTTCCCCGCCGGTAAACCTTTTTTAATGCAGCTTAAAACGACACAATGGCGCAAAGTATGGTTTGAACTAGATGATATTCCAAAGTGGCGCAAACGTTTGGCTGAGCAGCCTCTAGTTGTAGATTGTCGGCAAACCCATCAGCTTTATCATTTACTTAGTTTGTTGTATTACGAAAAATCAGCAGAACTCAGGCAACCTCTGATTAAACAACTCAATGGTTATATAAAACAGTCGTTAAACGTTAAACAGCATATCAATGCAGAAGAGCAACGGCTTAATCAAGTGATAGATCAAATGGAAGCTAAATTGCATTTTCCGTGGACGGTAGATGATATGGCGAAGCTCGCCAATTATTCAGCGCCGCATTTACATAGATTGTTTCAACAACAGTTTGCAAGATCGCCTTTGCAACAATTGATTGAAATGCGCATGCAAAGAGCCAAATATTTATTGGCAAATACTAACTGGAGTATTGAACAAATTGCCGAGCAAGTGGGTTATGCCGATGTGTTTAATTTTGCCAAACGCTTCAAAAAATCTGTGGGTTTAGCGCCGGGCCAGTATCGAAAATGTAAAAAAACAGAGTGACCTGATAGCGGTCAGAGTCACTCATAAATGGGAGGACACTCCTCATTTTGTCATTTTGCGCAAACATTTGAGGATTGTTATTGTTAGTCGGGCTTTTCACCCAAGTGTTCAGGCGCGCTCCCCGTTTTAGCCCATGTGTGTGGCACGCCTGAATTCGGTTTGTGAAGGTTAATAAAGGTGTTTATAAACCTTCACAGCTTGCCCACTTAAAGGCAAAAGTATTGTAGCCACTGCCAACGATAAATTGGCGATCTACACCCCACATCAATGCACATTCACTTGGCACAGATTCTCTATCGGCCCAGTCGCTGCCACTTAAGAAGTAATATGCGCCTTCAGTACCTTCAGCAAGATTAGTGGTAAATGAATAGATGTTGTTGCCTTCATCCATCATAGAAACGATTTGCCAATCGTTACCATTACCAAGTTGACCAGTGATATAAGCTGGAGTTGCTGGTGCACCATTCATATCTACGCGGAAAGTTACGTTGCCAATATCTGAATGGTCGGTTGGATCTTTAATTTCATCACAACTCGCCCATTGATAGGCAAATACATTTTCGCCGGTTGTCACTGTGTATTGGCGGTCGTTACCCCACATCAAAGCACATTCGCTTGGTACAGTTTCACGGCTTGCCCAATCATTCGCCGACAAGAAGAAATAACCGCCAGTTTCACCTGCAGCTATACTGGTGGTGTAACTATAAATGCCGTTGCCTTCGTCTGTCATTGCCAATATCTGCCAGCTCGAATCACCTGAGAAGCTGCCGGTAATATAAGGTGTACCTGATGTGCCGCTGTTATTCATGTCTACTTTAAAAGTAACAGTTTGACCACCGTGGCCGGTATCAGGCAATGAACCATCACCATAAGTTTGTTGTAAAAATTCAACACCGCCGTTCGGAATTAAATTGTTATTAAAGTCGAAGAAAGTTGCATTATCCCAGTGTGAACCTGTACCCCATTGAGTTTGACAACCTGTGCTCACCCAAGCTGGCTCCCAATAAAGTGTGCCATAACCACCGCGGTTATAAACTTCATTGGCTAAATCGACTAAAAAGTCACGTTGGTTGGCGATAGAGGGCGCACCATAACCTGGTGGTAAGATGGTCATCATATTTGGTGCAGTATCTTTGTTGTCGCTGGTCCAAGGTGAACCAACTTCAACAATCATTACTTCTTTGCCGTAATTGCTTTTTAAGTTTGCAACAATGTCACCAATTTGGCTAACTGTGCCAGCATGCCATTCAGGGTAAAAAGACAAGCCGATAATATCGTAGTCTTGAATACCACCATCACGCACACCGCTGTACCACCACTCACCATTGTTCGGATCGGCAATATGTAAAATGGTTTTTGGTTTTATGCTCGACTGCTGCGCTGCATCGTTTACTGCTTGTAAACCTGCATTTAATAACTGAGCTTGGCGATTAAAATCAACTGGGTAAAGGTCGGCACCTTCGTCACTTAAAATGTTACCGTTGGTTTCGTTACCTACTTGCACTAATTCTGGCATTAAGCCCATATTGTTTAAGTCGGTTAGGGTTTGATAAGTATAGTTGTATAGTTCAGCCGCCAGTGCGTCAGTGTCATTGATTAAATGATGCCATGCTGCTGGAATAACTTGTTCACCTGGATCAGTCCAGTTATCTGAGTAGTGAAAATCCAACATAACGCGCATACCAGCTGCTTTTGCGCGTTGAATAGTTGCTACTACATCTTGATAACCAGAATAGCTGCTCGGTAATGCTGAACGTGCAGTTGGATCGTGCCACACGCGCACTCGAACCACGTTTGCCCCTTGGTCTGCAAAAATTTCGAATGGGTCTTTTGCTTGACCATTTTCATAATATGTTGCGCCGCAGTCTTCCATTTCATTGACGTAAGATAAATCAACACCCTTGTAATAAGCATTGGCACTGCCTGCTGCAACCAAACTAGCTGCAACAATTGATTGAGTTATTTGCTTAAAGGTTAGTTTCATTATTCACCCCGATTTGTTGTGTGTGTTTTGTTAATGCTTGGTTAATATTTTATCCTGTGGGAAATGCTTTTCAATGGGGTGGGTAAAATTACCTGATTTAAGGCAAGGTAATTGCATGTTTCATAGTGGCATTTTTTTCATATTGCTAACAAGGGTAACAAGCTGTTTACCCTAAAGCTGTCGTTATCAGCCGATAATTTAAACATTTAACTGGTTAATTAGTGCACTACAACTGGATAGATATTACAGGTAGGCATTGTTTAAGGTTAAGGGTAAACAGGGTGGTTTTGGGTATTTTTATATTTATCAGTCGCTTACGCTGTTTGTTGATGGTTTTGGGTAAATAATTACCCTTTGTTGGGTAAAATAATGAAAGTTTTAATTGAATTTTGTTCGTTTAATGGGTATAAATATTAACCAGTTGCACATTGTTTGTAATTTTAATGTTAAAAAATGCAAATTAAGCAACCTTATAAACTTTAATTGTTAGCAACATATTACAAGTAACTGCTCGAAGGAGAGCGATGTAACATGAACACACGAATCAAACACAGCGCAATTGCATTGGCAATTACCCAAGCTCTATTAATCAGCAATAATGTTCAAGCGGAAGAAGCACAAAACTCAGCAGCGGAAGAAGAAATAGAAACAATACAAATCCGTGGTTTTGGTGCCAGCTTAGGCAAAGCATTACGCGAAAAGCGTTTTGCTAGTTCAACAGTAGAGATTATTTCTTCTGATGATATTGGTGTTTTACCTGATGTATCCATTACAGACTCGCTTGTTCGTTTACCGGGTATTGCTGCATCACGTGACCGTGGTAACGCCAGCCGTATTTCTATTCGTGGTTTAGGCCCTCGCTTAAATGTAGCGACTATGAATGGTCGTGAGATTGTATCTGCGGAGCCTAGTCGTGATGTTCGTTACGAGCAGTTTCCTGCTGAATTGATCGATGCTGTTGAAGTATTTAAAAGCCCGTTAGCAAGTAACAATGAAGGTGGTATTTCTGGTTTAGTAAACCTTAAATTTGTTAGCCCGCTAGATAAAGATGGTCGCAAAATTAATTTTGGCGCGACGGCTATGTATAACGACTTAGCATCCGATTTACCTGATACTGACGGTAAAGGTTCAAAGCTTAATTTTAGTATTGTAGACCAATTATCTGATTCTTTTGGTTATGCACTAGGTTTAACCTATCAAGATCAACCTTCACTAGAACGAGGTGTTAAATCTTGGGATTATAATAATGCAGGTGACAGAGGTGATATTAACGGTAATGGAATACCAGAGCATGCACCTTGGGGTGTAGTGGCAAAATCTAAGCGTGGTAGCAATGAGCGTACTGGCGCTTTATTGATTCTAGATTTTCAGCCATCAGATGCTTTGAGAATTAAACATGATGTTTTCTACTCTCAATTTGATATCAAAGAAAGAGATGACCAATTTGGCGCTGGTACTTTAGGTAACTATCGAGGTGATGACTCTTGGTTATATCAAGGGTCAAGCGTTGAACCTGTTTTTATTGAAAAAGCGGATGGTTCTGAGCAATTAGTTACTGGTAGCATGGCTTCAGGCATTGAATCGGCTATCCCAACTTGGTTCCAAACAAATGAGATGCTTGCTACAGGTACGAACATTAAATATGTTGGGGATGAATGGACCATTAGTGCTGATATCGGCTACTCAAAAGCGAGTATCGAATCTGCTTGGGTTAGAATTACCCCAATATATGATGGCGAAAGCTATGACCTCGGTTTTAACACAAAAGACACTAACGCAGCGCAAATTATAGAGACTGTCGGTGATGTTGCTAATCCAGAAAATTGGGCTTTACATGCGGTGCAAGGTACTGGTGAATGGGCTACAGATGATGGTGTCAATTGGTATGAAATAGTTGGTGACGTATACGCAACGATGGAAGGCGCGGAAGACCGTATCCTAACTGACGAAATGGTTAATATTAACCTAGACTTTTCTCGCGATTTAGATATAGGCGTGTTAACTAAATTAAGTTTTGGCGGTAAATACACAGACAGAACTAAAGAAAATGATGAGGTTAATACTTGGGTTCGTACTGCATCGGGCGATATGGACGATATTGGCATGGAATACTCTATTGGTGGGGACTATGTAACTGCTGGTATTTATACCTTTAAGGATTGGGATTATGTCGCAAAAGAAGCCTTTGGTGGTTCAACCAATCCTGATAGCACTCGCAGCGATAAAAACTTAACTGCTTCTTGGGTGTTAGATGAAAAAGTTACCGCAGCTTACGTTCAATTTGATATGTCGGGTGACCTAGGTGATATACCTTTTACCGGTAATTTTGGTGTTCGCTACGCTAAAACAGAAGTTTTATCGAGTGGTCATGAAGTTCAAGGTGGTTGGTTTGAAGATCCTGACGGAAATTGGTATGAAGTACCAGAAAGCATTGAGGCTGTTGCAATTCCACATGAGTATGACGAAGTACTTCCATCTGTGAATTTATTATTCAACATTACTGAAGATTCACAAATTCGTTTTGGCGCAGCCCGTACAATGGCTCGACCACCTTTACTTGAAATGAGAACTGGCTTTAGTGTTGATCCTATCGGGCAACCACCAACAGCAAGTGGCGGTAACCCAAGACTAAACCCTTATATCGCTGATCAAGTCGATTTAGGTTACGAATATTATTGGGGTGAAAAATCAGCAGCAACTGTTGCGGTATTCTACAAAGATCTAAAATCTCACGTTGGTTTAACTGACGGAGAGATTGAGTTTGACGGCAACACCTACCAATTTACTGGTACTTTAAACGGCAACGGTGGAGAGATCTCTGGTTTAGAGTTGATGTTCCAGCATTCATTTGATGATCTACCTGAGCCGTTTAATGGTCTAGGTATTTTCAGTAACTACTCTTACATTGATAGTAAGGTGTATGAATTTAAACCTGTAGAAAATCCATACACATTAGGTGGTATGTCTAAACATAATGGTAACGTAACGCTTTGGTACGACCAATATGGCTTTGACGCACGTGTGTCAGTTAACTATCGCAGCGAATACACTGGTATTAACAGTTGGAAACCTACTGAAGTTAACTTGAATGAAGCAGAAACCACTGTTGATGCAACTATTGGTTATCAAGTTAATGATAATTTGAAAGTGACTTTACAAGGTCAAAACCTAACCAATGAAGCTTCTGTCAGTTACTGGGATAATGACAAAGAAAAACCAGCTCAAAATGTTGAGTGGGGTCGTCGTTTCTTAGTTGGTTTCACTTACTCAATGTAATCACCCTTTAGATTGCCCGTTTTTCGGGCAATCGACTATTCTTTACTAGCACATTAATTTTTTGAGGTTTTTTTCATGCGTAAGCTTTTAGTTCCGTGTGCGGTAATGCTTGCTTTAGCTGGCTGTACACAATCTTCAACTCAATCCGACGCGGTTGCAGAGCAAATCGTCACAGATAACATCATTGGCGAAATTTCTTTAAATCAAGCTTGGTCTTTCCAACGAACTCAAGGCAAATCAAAAATCGCTGCGCCAGAGTCAGCTGACTGGCAGCAAGTTAATTTACCGCATACGCCTAAATTAGAACCTTTAGTGGTTAATGACCAATGGCAAGGTATCGCTTTTTATAAAAAGACTTTAGATTTATCTAACATCAAAGCCGGTAAATCAGTTTATTTGCGTTTTGAAGGGGCAATGAAAGTTGCCGATGTTTGGTTAAATGATGAATATTTGGGTCAGCATGTTGGTGGTTATTTGCCATTTACTTTTGATTTAACCAAATATGCAGGCAAAAAGAATTTAAACTTATTGGTACGCCTTGATAACCAAGATAACTGGTTAACTGGCCCTAAACCTTTGCATTTATTAGATTTTAATACGTACGGTGGTTTATACCGCGACGTTAAGTTAATTGTGAAAAACGCGCTGCATATTTCTGACGAAATGCAGGTGAATGAAGTAGCGTCAGGCGGATTGTTTATTACCACACCTGTTGTGAGTGAAGCGCGCGCTGAAGTGCAAGTTAAAACTCACGTAATTAATGCAAACAAAAATCCAGCGGCGTTTAGCGTGAAACAAACCTTGTGGTTTGATGGCCAACTGGTTGCATCTAAAGTTGACCAAGTTGACTTAGCTGCCGAGCAAGCGCAACAATTTAGCCAAAGTATTGCGGTGACAGAGCCTAAATTATGGCATCCACATCATCCGCATTTGTATAAGTTAGTCACTGAAGTTGTACAAAACGACCAAGTGGTTGACAGTCAAACTAACCAAATTGGTATTCGCGAATTTAAGTTTGATGATAAACATCAGCTATTAATTAACGGCGAACCTTTCTTCTTACGCGGTGTCAATCGTCACCAAGAATATCCACATGTTGGTTATGCAACTTCACCAGAAGCTGATTATCGCGATGCGTATTTAATTAAATCAGCAGGTTTTGATTATGTGCGTTTGTCACATTACCCGCATTCAAAAGCCTTTATGCAAGCGGCAGATGAATTAGGTTTAGTTTTGATTGATGCGATTTTAGGTTGGCAGTACTACTCGCCATTCCCTGAATTCAAAGAGCAGATTTATCAAACATGTACCGACTTATTGCGTCGAGATCGCAACCACCCAAGTGTTTTAGCATGGGAGTGTTCGTTAAATGAATCGTGGATGCCGCCTGATTTTATCAAAGGCTTAGATGATATTGTTGATGCTGAATACCCAGGTGCTTTGTCAGCTGGTTGGCAGAAAGAGTACGATATTTACCTACAAGCACGTCAACATAGAATGCAGCATTATGACGAGCCAAAACAGCCATACAATGTTTCTGAGTATGGCGACTGGGAATACTATGCACAAAACGCTGGTTTAAACCAAGATGCATGGGGCGACTTAAAAGCTGAAGAACGTACTAGCCGTCAGTTAATTACTGCAGGTGAAAAACGTTTGTTGCAACAAGCGACCAATATTCAAGAAGCGCATAACGATAACTTATCAACTCCAGCGCACGCTGACGGTTTTTGGGTAATGTTTGATTATAACCGTGGTTATGCAGACGACCTTGAGTCTTCAGGTATTTCAAGCATTTATCGTATGCCTAAATACAGCTACTACTTCTACCAAAGTCAGCGTTCACCTGAGGTGAAGTCTGATGCGTATGAGTCTGGCCCTATGGTGCATATCGCCAGCGATTGGAATGAATTTTCAGATCCGAACGTGCGTGTATTTACTAATGCTGAGCGTGTTGATATTCACTTAAACGGCAAGTTGGTTAAAAGCCAGAAGCCGAAAAAAGAAGCTTTATCGAGCAATTTAAAACATCCACCTATGCACTTTAATTTGAAGAAATTTGTTGCGGGTGAGTTAGTCGCTAAAGCTTATATCGGCAATGAGTTAGTTGCAGAGCATAAGGTGGCAACACCGGGTAAAGCGGCTGCAATTGAAATGTCTGTTGCTGAATTAGGCAAGCCGGTAGCTGCGAATGATGTGATTTTTGTTCGTGCTCAGTTGGTGGATGCTAATGGTAATCCGACTTATGACAATGGTGTAACTGTTAATTTTGTTGTGCCAGATGGTTTAGTTGTGACTAATCCGCACAGCATTTTAACTGAGAAAGGTGTTGCGACTGCTGTTGTTAAAGTGGGTGAGCAATTCGCTGGTAAGGTGATTTCAGCTTCGACTGAATCTGGTTTTAAAGCTCAGGTTAGTTTGTAAGTTATTGGAATTGAGAGGGCTTAGCTCGCTGCATGTTTTGTGCAAGCAAGCCCGCTCGAAGCATAAATTTCTAAAAACGCGGTAAACCCATCCATGGGCGCTCCGCTTTATCATCCCTGATAAAGAGGTTTTAGAAATTTAGCATTCGAGCAGACTTTTGATTGGCAATGGTAGCGCTACTCGAGTTTGGCAAAGTGCATTATTTGAGTTGAGCAGAATGTTGGCGAGAGCTTTCGGATTGTTGTGCACTTGGTGCAAGCAAGCCCGCTCGAAGCATAAATTTCTAAAAACGCGGTAAACCCATCCATGGGCGCTCCGCTTTATCATCCATGATAAAGAGGTTTTAGAAATTTAGCATTCGAGCAGACTTTTGATTAGCAATGGCAGCGCTACTCGAGTTTGGCAAAGTGCATTATTTGAGTTGAGCAGAATGTTGGCGCGTGTGTTGCGAGGTGGAATTCGAAGTTTTTTTTCGAATCAGCAGGCAATGCAAAAGCTAAAAAGGTGAATGGGAGCGTTTTGAGTCAAACTTCAAAAGATAGGGATATCTTTTGCGAGCGGTCCAAGGACGGATTTAAAGCGTTTTGACGAAAAATGTCCCATTCGCCTTATGGATTTATTAAACGGAATTCGCAGCCGATTTAACACGGTAGCTGCAAAAACACACACAAAATTAGGTTTATAAAAATAACAATAAAGGGAGCCATTATGAGCTCCCTTTTTGATCAAAACGGGCAAAAAGATGAAATTAAACAAACTAAGCATCCTAGCCGTACTGATTGGCAGTGCTGCTATATACAACAACGCAAATGCGGCTGATGCATTTGTTAAAGGTGGTGTAGTTTACGAACAAGCCGGTCAAGAAATGACACGCTTTGGGGTCAACTACAACACCCCATTTGCATTTGGTTACCGTGCGATAAAAGCAAAAGGACTTGATCACAAAAAAGCAATTGATATGGATGTAGACCATATCGCAAGGCTAGGGCTTGATGCCTACCGAGTACATATCTGGGATAGAGAAATTTCAGACCAAGACGGTAATTTAGTTGATAACGTTCACTTAGAACTATTTGACTACTTAATGATGCGTCTTGCCGAAAAAGGCATTAAATCAATTATCACACCAGTTGCGTGGTGGGGGAATGGTTACCCAGAGCCAGATCAACCAACCGACGGTTTTGCCAGTCAATATGACAAATCTGGCATGAATAGCAATCCAGAAGCTGTAGTCAAAACCCAAAAGTATCTAAGTCAGTTTTATAACCACACAAATAGATATACAGGCAAAAAAATAGCGACGGATGAAAACATCATCGCTTTTGAGTTATTTAACGAACCCAAACATTTAGATGCAGTGGCAATCACAGCATACGTAAATGCGCTGATTAAAACATCACGTGAAGCGGGTGTGAATAAGCCATTGTTTTATAACACAGCTGAGCAAGGTGATTGGCAGGAGTTTGCGCAAAACTTGTGTAAGTCGGACATTGATGGTGTTGCTTACCAATGGTATCCAACAGGCTTAATTAAAGGTACGCGTGTTAATACCAATGTATTGTTTAATGTTGATGAATATCACGACCCATTTGCTGGTATTGAAGAATGCCAAAACAAAGCAAAAATGATTTATGAGTTTGATGCGGCAGATGTTACCCGCAACGTTATGTATCCAGCTATGGCGCGCAGTTTCCGTGAGCGAGGTTTTCAGTGGGCGACACAATTTGCTTACGATCCAGGTGTTTTGGCTGATTCAAATGCGGAATACAACACTCACTATATGAACTTGATGTATACGCCGAAAAAAGCCATGGGTTTAATGGCGGCGGGTTATATATTCCGTTCGTTACCGCGCGGCTACCAAGCTAAAGAGTATCCACTAAACAATAACTTTGAAGACTTTAGCATAAACTATCAATCTAACCTGACAGTGGCTAATTTAACTGAGCAGTTTGTTTACAGTAACAATACAGATACTAAACCAAAAGCGGCGAAAAAACTTAAATTGGTTGCCGGTGTTGGTGACTCGCCTGTGGTTAAATATTCAGGTAATGGTGCGTATTTCTTAGAAAAAATTGAAGATGGCACTTGGTTACTAGAAGTCTATCCTGACGTTGTTAAGTTAGACGACCCGCACAGACCTGGTAGTTTAAAACGCAAAGTAACCCAATTGGTTGTCGCTAAACACAAAATGCAAATTGATTTACCTAACTTAAAATCAACAGTGTATTTAACGCCAATTACCCAAGCGGATGCTGCAGGTAAAGTACATCGAGCAAGCCAAACGAGCACTAAAGTAAAAGCGGATGAATTAATGGTTCAGCCGGGTATTTATTTAGTGAGCAATAAAAAAGTATCGGACAAACAAATTGCCGCAGTAGATGCGAATTATTACTTACCACAAGGTGTGGTTGCCAGTACAACTGAGCTGTGGCATCAGCCAACTCGCCAGTTTAATGTTGGTGATAATATTCAATTCAGCGCTGAGTTAAGTAGCCCTGAAAAAGTGTTAAGTGCAGATTTGTATATTCGTTACAAAGAATATCGCAACTTTGAACACTACCCAATGGAGTTATACGGTGCAACCGCTACGGCTAAATTACCATCAAGCTGGACTAAACCTGGTTTGGTCGAATACGCAATTGCGGTGACTACAGAAAAAGGTACTTTAACTTTCCCGGGTAAGTCAGTTGGTCATCCAAACGAGTGGGATTTTGTTGCTCAGCAAGATTATTGGCAGTCTAAATTGTTGCCACAACACAGCATGATCGAGTTGTTTAACGCCAATACTGATTTTGCTGCAAAAATTTATCCAAAAGAAGGTCGTGCTAAGTGGGATCAAGCTCTATCAGATACTGGCCAAACAATTGCTTTGCAGTTGGGAATGGATAATTTATCTAAAGAAGATGGCAACTGGTTGGTGCGTTTAGCTTTGCCGGAAAACAATATGTTAGCGGGCAAAAAGCTGAATAAACATCAGCATGTGTTAGTGAAAATTCGCGCGCACAATAAACAAGAGCATGTTCGCTTTGGTTTGTTAAATAAAGACAGCTTAGCCTATGGCACAACTATGACTGTGGGTGATCAGTGGCAGTATAAGTTAATTCCACTGGCGAGTTTGCAGCCTGTAACCACTATGTTGACTAAGTCGTACCCTATGTTTATGCCGGCAGAGCGTGAGCATGTATTGCCAAATTCTGAGTGGCAGCAGGATGATATTAATGCAATGCAGGGCATTCAAATTGCGTTTGATGTGGGTAAATATTCAAGCGCTGAGTTGAATAAGTGGCACGGCATTGAAATTGAGTTTATTGCCTTATATGCGAAGTAGTGCAATCAGGTCGCTGCGAGTTGGGTGCAATTAAGCCCACTCGAGGCATAATTTTCTAAAAACGCTGTGAATCCATCCGTGGACGCTCTGCTTTATCATCCATGATAAAGAAGTTTTAGAAAATCAGCACTCGAGTATGCTTTTATCTGGCTGCCGTGTTGCTGCGTAAAATTTGCATAGTGCGCTATTTAGCTTTGTGCATTGTTTAGGCGGGCGGCGAGTTGGGTGCAATTAAGCCCACTCGAGGCATAATTTTCTAAAAACGCTGTGAATCCATCCGTGGACGCTCTGCTTTATCATCCCTGATAAAGAAGTTTTAGAAAATCAGCACTCGAGTATGCTTTTGTTTGGCAACTGTGTCGCGGTGATTATTTTCGAAGTGAGCACATTGCTAATAAGGTGGATGGGAATGTTTTGAGTCAAACTTCAAACAACATGGATGTTGTTTGGGAGCGTACATGGAAGTATTTACAGCGTTTTGACGAAAAATATCCCATTTACCTTATGGATTAAGAGCACTGAATTCGCAGCCGACTATGCGAATTTTTGAAATGTGCAAAAAAACATTCATTGGGTATAATCGGTTGACTTTGCCAAAAATAAACAAAGCAACTAATAAAACAACAAGTAGGTAAAAGAAAGACATGGTCACAATAAAAGATGTAGCAAAAGTAGCAGGTGTATCTACCGCAACCGTATCCAGAGTGGTAAATGGACAAGGTAAAGTTGGAGAACAATGCCGTGCACGTGTGACCAAAGTAATCCAAGAGTTAGGCTATCGCGCTAACTACACGCCTCCACACATCATCAAAGACGCACCAATTGTCGGATTAGTAACCCCAAAAATCTCCATGGCGTTTTTTGGCTCACTCGCAGCAGGTGCTGAAGAAGCTGCACGTGAAAAAGGCTTGCACTTAATGATGTGCAACTCAATGTATGAAAGCCAAACCGAGTTAGAATCGATCAATTCACTGGTACGCCAAGGCTGTAAGTCTATTATCCTACACAGTGAATATTCTGAAAAAGACAAGATAGTCGAGCTAAGCAAACAGATCCCCGGTTTGGTATTGATTAACCGTTTTATTCCAGAAATCTCAGAGCGCTGTGTCTGGTTTGACAACAACACTAGTGCGCAAACGGCGACAAATTACGTGTTAGATAAAGGCCATAAAGATATTGCTGTGATCACCAGTATTTATCAAAATGGCGATCCTATGGCACGTTTATTAGCAGTTAAACAAGCTATGATGATGCGTGGAATTCAACTAGCAGACGATAGAGTAATAGAATCAACCGCCAATATTAAAGGTGGTGAAGAAGCTACAAAACAACTGCTCGCCAGTGGCAAAAAAGTCACGGCAATTATTGCTTATAACGATTTAATGGCAATAGGTGCGATGCACGCATTATACGAAGCGGGTATTAAAGTACCGGAAGAAATATCTGTAGTTGGTTTTGATGACTTGCCAATTTCTAAAGCATGTTTGCCAAAACTGACCACAATGAATTACCCAATTGAAGAAATGGCTAAATATGCAGTTGAGTTGTCTTTGTCGTTAGCTAAAGAAGAAGCTAAACATTCTAAACAAACCCATCTGTTTATGGCTGATTTAGTTGAACGCCAATCTGTGGCGGATATCACTGAATAGTGGATTCATAGGACTAGCATTACTCTGCTCGCAATATTCTGTTTAGCTTACGAGTTTAATACACAAACAAAAAAGGTTGCCGCAGCAACCTTTTTTTACATCAAGCAAAGAAAGCTAATAATTAGTCTTTCTTCTCACGTGATGCACGACGACGCTCGTTTTCAGTTAAGAACTTCTTACGAACACGAATGCTCTTAGGCGTTACTTCAACTAATTCGTCATCATCAATAAATTCTAATGCTTGCTCAAGTGTGTACTTGATTGGTGGCGTTAAAGTTAACGCTTCGTCAGTACCTGCTGCACGAACGTTAGTTAACTGCTTACCTTTTAATGGGTTAACAGTTAAATCGTTGTCACGGCTGTGAATACCAATAACCATACCTTCGTAAACTTCAACACCGTGCTCAACAAATAAACGACCACGTTCTTGTAGCGTAAACAATGCGTATGCAACAGCTTTACCCATACCGTTTGAAATAAGTACACCATTCAAACGTTGACCGATTTCGCCGCCTTTGTGTGCTGCGTAGTGGTCAAATGAGTGGTACATCAAACCAGTACCAGAAGTTAACGTCATAAATTCGTTTTTGAAACCAATTAAACCACGGCTAGGTACGATAAAGTCGATACGAATGCGGCCTTTACCATCAGGCACCATGTCAGTCATCTCAGCTTTACGCAAGCCAAGTTTTTCCATGATAGTACCTTGGTTTTCTTCTTCGATATCTACAGTTAAAGTTTCAAATGGTTCTTGTAACTCACCGTCAACTTCACGCAAGATAACTTCAGGACGAGATACTGCTAACTCGTAACCTTCACGACGCATGTTTTCAATTAAAACACCTAAGTGTAATTCACCACGGCCTGATACACGGAATTTATCTGGGTCTTCAGTTTCTTTAACACGTAAAGCAACATTGTGGACTAATTCGCTTTGTAAACGCTCTAAAATTTGACGAGAAGTAACAAATTTACCTTCTTTACCAGCAAATGGAGAATTGTTTACTTGGAAAGTCATGGTAACAGTTGGTTCATCAACAACTAGCGCTGGTAAAGCTTCAACAGCGTTTTGATCACAAATGGTGTCAGAGATTTTTAACTCGCCTAAACCAGTTACCGCAATAATGTCACCGGCATTTGCGTCTTGTTTTTCGTATCTATCTAAACCTAAATAACCTAATACTTGGCCGATTTTACCATTGCGTTTTTTACCGTCAGCACCAATCACAGTAACTTGTTGGTTTACTTTAGCTGTACCACGTTTAATACGACCAATACCAATTACACCTACATAGTTAGAATAATCTAACTGTGAAATTTGCATTTGTAATGGACCTTCAGGATCAGCTACAGGCGGTTCAACGTGCTCTAAAATCGCATCGAACAAATCGTTCATGTCGTCTTTTTGCACGTCTTCTTCAGTACTTGCCCAACCGTTAATAGCAGATGCATAAATGATAGGGAAGTCTAATTGCTCGTCAGTTGCACCTAAGTTTACGAATAAGTCGAATACTTGGTCTATTACCCAATCAGGGCGAGCTGCCGGTTTGTCAATTTTGTTGATAACAACAATTGGACGCAAACCGTGTGCGAAAGCTTTTTGCGTTACGAAACGCGTTTGTGGCATAGGGCCTTCTTGCGCGTCAACTAACAACAACACTGAGTCAGCCATTGAAAGTACACGTTCTACTTCACCACCAAAATCGGCGTGTCCAGGGGTATCTAGAATGTTGATACGGAATTCACGGTAATCGATAGCGGTATTTTTCGCTAAGATAGTAATACCACGTTCTTTCTCTAACGCGTTGCTGTCCATTACACGCTCTTCCGCGTCACCGCGGCTTTCTAACGTACCAGATTGTTGCAATAGTTTATCAACTAGCGTGGTTTTACCGTGGTCAACGTGCGCGATAATTGCGATGTTGCGTAAGTTATTCAAGTTCATCAGGTTAACTTCTATATTTACAGGGTTTAACTGAGGTCAAGCCCTATGTTTGAGCAACCTCGTGAAATTTGCGCGCATTATACGCGAATTTTAGTCAATTACCTATATAGAATATTTGTTAACAATTTTGCCCAGAATAGCGCACTAACAAGATTCGAAGTTATGCATCCACTCAATCGCTTGTTTGTAACAGCTGCATACATCATCGTAACTAAATCTAAGTTTCATCGCTTCCATTGTGGTTAAGTGCCAACTACCTTGTTCGTATAATTTGATAGTCGTTAACGCAATTTTGATTGGCGTTTGATGGTAAGTGGTTAAGGCTTCGACGATTTCTTCAGACAGAGGCAGAGTGTCGAGTATTTCTTCAAGTGGTTGATCCAAAATGGCATCTAATAGCGAAAATAACCCAGCCAGAAAAGCATGTTCTTTTAATTGAGGTGTGTGCCGTTTGACCATGAGTTCACAAAAACGCGCGCGAATGGTCGCTAGGCGAATAAGCTCTCTAGGTTTGTCATAACTCAACACGCTGGTGGTTAATAATGCTATGAGTCTGCGCATTTCGTTTTCGCCTAAATACACTATGGCTTTACGAATTGACTGCATTTTTTGTGTGATCGGTAATAACCCAGAATTAATAAAACGCAGTAGCTTGTACGAAAGATTTAAATCTTGCTCAAAGTATTGAGTAATTTTGAGGAAATCGAGTTCTTCACGCATCAGCTCTTTGTATAAAGCAATTAAAATGCGTTTGTTGCTTTCAATTTCGTTGGAGGCATACATTTCTGGTTTACAGAAAAAATAACCTTGAAAAAAGTTGAAACCCGCTGCTTCAGCTTGCTCAAACATTAAATGATCTTCTATTTTTTCCGCCAAAAAACGACAGTTTTTGCTATAGCGGCGTATTTGCTCCATATGCTGTTGAGCTGTGTCAATTCGAGTATTTTGCATATCGAATTTAACTAATTTTACGTACTTAAAAAATGGTTGCCAGTCGGGATCAAAAACAAAGTCATCTAAAGCTATGTGGTAACCTGCTTGGTAGAGCTTTTTAAACATCTCCAAAATTTTACCAGTGGGTTCAACACACTCTAATACTTCAATCACTACCTTGTTTTTCGGCAACAATAACGGTAATTCTTTCAACAAACATTTTTCCGAAAAATTGATCAGAGCAGGTTTACTATTGGTTATTGTTTCTAACCCTTGCGAAAAATGCGTGCGAACAAGCAGACGCGAGGTTGCTTGGGTCGCGTCAATATTTTCCGGAAAGATGTTTTCAGGCCCGTCACGAAACAATAGTTCGTAGGCAACCACATTTTGTTTGCGATTAAAAATAGGCTGTCGGGCGGTATAAATTTTTTTTGCCATAAGTGGACTTGTTTACGTTTCTTAACAAATAATCTTAATTGACCAAAAGTTGTTTTGCCAATTATCCGTAGTGATTTTGTAAAAGAGTTAAATATTCTTCTAAAACCTCGCTAAATTTTTTCTAAAGCTATTCTATTAATTCTTACAATACTGTATTTTATGGCAGCGAAGTTAGCGCACTTTAGGCACATAAAGGGGTTGCGCTTTTTTGGTGCTTTTTATGCATCTTTTTGGTGCGCGCTGGTTTGGTCACGCATTATTACCAAGCCTGAAGGCTAGTAAAATTGTCTGCCTATGAGGTGGTACAATTATTGCTAGTTATCGGCAACGCGTTTTTGTGCGCTGTTAAAATTATAATTTTCCGGAGGATTGCAATGTCTGCAGAAATTCTAGATATGTTAAAAGAAGGTGAAATCAAGTTCGTTGACTTACGTTTCACTGATACTAAAGGTAAAGAACAGCACGTTTCTATCCCTGCTCACCAGGTAACTGCTGATTTCTTCGTTGAAGGTAAAATGTTCGACGGTTCTTCAATCGCTGGTTGGAAAGGCATCAACGAATCTGACATGATTTTAATGCCTGACGCATCAACTGCTATTTTAGACCCATTTGCAGAAGAAGCTCAATTAAACATTCGTTGTGACATCATCGAGCCTGCTACTATGCAAGGTTACGATCGCGATCCTCGTTCAATCGCTAAGCGTGCAATGGAATACTTAAAATCTACTGGTATCGGTGACGACGCTTACTTCGGTCCAGAGCCAGAGTTCTTCTTGTTTGATGACGTTAAATACTCTCAATCAATGGGTGGCGGTTTCTACAGCGTAGACGCAGAAGAAGCAGCATGGAACTCAGGTAAAGATTACGAAGGTGGTAACACTGGTCACCGTCCTGGTGTTAAAGGTGGTTACTTCCCAGTTCCTCCAGTCGATTCAGCTTCTGACATCCGTGCAGCAATGTGTTTAATCCTTGAAGAAATGGGTCAAACTGTTGAAGCGCATCACCATGAAGTTGCTACAGCTGGTCAAAACGAAATCGCTACTAAATTCAACTCTTTAGTTGAAAAAGCTGATGAAGTTCAAGTTAAAAAATACGTTATCCATAACGTTGCTCACGCTTACGGCAAAACAGCTACTTTCATGCCTAAGCCAATCGTTGGTGACAACGGTTCTGGTATGCACGTTCACCAATCTATCTCTAAAGGTGGCAAAAACGTATTCGCTGGTGACAAGTACGCTGGTTTATCTCAAGAAGCTTTATGGTACATCGGTGGTATCATCAAGCATGCTAAAGCAATCAATGCGTTCACAAATGCATCAACTAACTCTTACAAGCGTTTAGTACCACACTTCGAAGCGCCAGTAATGTTAGCTTACTCTGCACGTAACCGTTCAGCTTCTATCCGTATTCCATACGTAACTTCTGATCGTGCACGTCGTATCGAGTGTCGTTTCCCTGATCCAACGCAAAACCCTTACTTAGGTTTCACAGCTATGTTAATGGCTGGCCTTGACGGTATCATCAACAAGATCGATCCAGGTCCGTCAATGGATAAAGACTTGTACAACTTACCACCTGAAGAAGACGCTGCAATTCCTAAAGTTGCTTCATCTTTAGAAGAAGCATTAGCATGTTTAGATGCTGACCGTGCTTTCTTAACAGCTGGTGGCGTAATGAGCGACGAGATGATCGACGCTTACATCGAGTTGAAAACTGAAGAAGCTAACAAAGTACGTATCACTCCAGTTCCTGTTGAGTTCGAATTGTACTACAGCGTATAATTTTCAAAATTTTGTTTTGAAAATGTTAAAAAAGTCCGCCTTGGCGGACTTTTTTTATGGATAAATGCAACTAGTCAGAGTAGAGTAACGGACTCGTTGTTAGTAAAGGGATTAATTACACAGTGGTTAAATTAGTCGGCACCTATAGCCGTATTTGTATTACTTGTTTAACTTTGTTATTTGCATTGGACGCCATTGCTGCCAAAGTTTATGTATACCGCAACGCAGAAGGCGTGTTGGTATTCTCTGATACACCCCACCCAGATGCCGAAGAAATATCCCCAAAAAGTAAAATTGAATCTATACCTAGTGTTACGCCAACTAGGCAGACGAATACAGCGGACAAACAGCAGCAAGCAGAAACTTATCAAGTCCGTTTAGTTCAACCTATTGACCAAGCAACCATACGTGACAACACTGGCTCAGTGTACGTCGCAGTGCAAGTATCTCCTACTTATCAAGCCGAACATCAGGTACGAGTTTTACTCAATGGTGAAGCTGTTATCCAGCCGCAAAATCGTTCAGTATTTATGCTTAAAGATGTTTATCGCGGTGAGCATCAATTAAAAGTTGAATTGCTTGATGTAAACGGCAAGGTTATTGCATCGTCCAAACCCAGAACTTTTTATATGCACCGGGCATCTGTTATTAAGCCTAATTAGTTAAAATTCTAATTGGTAATTATTCGCCTTGGTGTTACATTTTGGTGCACTGTTTTAAATTGGTGCGTTGGGCTGTATGCAACGAGGCAAAAGTGTTTAGCGAGCTAATCCTTAATAACATTAATAGCAGCATTTTAGTAACTGATGTGGAGTTAAAAATACTCTATGCCAATCCGGCTGCCGAAAGCTTTTTTAAACTAAGCGCGCGTCGATTAAAAGAATTGTCGTTTGATCAGCTATTCCGTTATAGCTCGTTCGATTTAGAGCGTGTACAGCAAGCTATCCCCACCAACCAAGGTTTTACTGATACTGAGGTGTCATTAGTTACCATAGATGAAAATCATGCTATGGCCGAAATGTCATTTACCCCAGTGAAGTCAAAAAAAGACACTCATTTATTAATTGAAGTTCATCCAATTGATCAAATAAAACGAGTCAGCCAAGAAAGTTTTGTTCAATCACAAATGTTAGCATCGCGCGATTTAATTCGGGGTTTAGCCCACGAAATTAAAAATCCGCTTGGTGGTATCCGTGGTGCTGCACAATTATTAGACAAAATGTTGGATGACAATGATCTGAAAGAGTGCACGCAAATTATCATGGATCAGTCTGATCGACTGCGAAATTTAGTCGACAGATTACTTGGGCCAAACCGTTTACCTAAACGTAGCCAAACCAATATTCATAAAATTTTAGAACAAATTCGTCAGTTGATAGAACTCGAATCCGATTCTGATGTAGTAAAGTTTTATCGTGATTACGACCCAAGTATTCCTGAATTTGTGGTTGATGAAGAGCAAATTCATCAGGCCTTATTAAACATTGTGCGTAATGCGTATCAAGCATTACAAAGCCAAGGCCAAGGCAAAATAACGTTCCAAACTAGGATCGCCAGCAAAGAAACCATTCATGGTCAAAGGCATAAGTTGGCGGCGATTATCAAGATTATCGACAATGGCCCAGGTATACCCGAGCATATTCGTGATACGTTATTTTATCCAATGATTACCACTAAATCAGATGGTACAGGTTTAGGTTTATCAATAGCGCAAACTTTGATTAATCAACACCGTGGCCGTATTCATTGTGAAAGCTGGCCGGGCCACACCGAATTTACCGTATATTTACCGATAGAGTTATAGGAAAGAATAGGTTATGAACGCGACTAAAGTCTGGATTGTTGATGATGACAGCTCAATTCGCTGGGTAATGCAAAAAGCCCTAGATGCAGCTGATATCAGTAATACATCGTTTGAATCGCCACTTGAGTTGTTAGACGCGCTGAAAAACGAAAGTCCAGACGTGGTTATTTCTGATATCCGTATGCCAGAAATGGATGGCATGGAGTTATTAGAACAAATTCATCAACAAGATGCGGAAATTCCAGTCATTATCATGACTGCGCATTCAGACTTAGACTCCGCGGTTAATGCTTATCAAAGTGGTGCATTTGAATATTTACCAAAACCGTTTGATATAGACGATGCTGTCAGTTTAACCCAGCGTGCATTAACCCATGTTAAAGAGAACAGTCGTAAAAAACGTAGTCGTCCAAAAGAAGAACAAATCTCGACCGATATCATAGGTGAAGCACCTGCTATGCAGGAAGTTTTCCGCGCAATTGGTCGTTTATCACGTTCTAGCATTAGTGTGTTGATTAACGGTCAGTCTGGTACGGGTAAAGAACTGGTTGCACGTGCTTTGCACAAACACAGTCCGCGCCGAGATAACACATTTATCGCGTTGAACATGGCGGCTATTCCAAACGATTTAATCGAATCTGAATTATTTGGCCATGAAAAAGGCGCGTTTACGGGTGCGAATGCGGTACGGGAAGGTCGTTTTGAACAAGCAAATGGCGGCACACTCTTTTTAGATGAAATTGGTGATATGCCACTGCAAGTGCAAACGCGTTTATTACGTGTTTTAGCTGACGGTCAATTTTATCGAGTGGGTGGTCGTCAACCTTTAAGTGCCGATGTACGTATTATTGCTGCAACCCATCAAAATTTAGAAAAGTTAGTTGCCGAAGGTAAATTCCGTGAAGATTTATTCCATCGTTTAAACGTTATTCGCATTCATTTACCGCCGTTACGTGAGCGTAAAGAAGATATTCCTCGTTTAGCTGCGCAGTTTTTAAAACAAGCCGCAAAAGAGATGAGTGTCGAAGAAAAACGTTTATCACCTGAAGCTGCTGAATATATTAGTCATTTAGATTGGCCTGGTAATGTTAGACAGTTAGAGAATACTTGCCGCTGGTTGACAGTTATGGCGAGTGGCCAAGAGGTATTAATTGCCGATTTACCGCCAGAATTATTAGATGCACCAGAGCCAACCGCAGCAGCGGTAACTGAAGTTGCTGGTGATTGGCAAACATTATTAACCCGCTGGGTTGATGAGCAATTATCCTCTGGTAAAAATGATATTTTAGACGATGCATTAGCTACATTTGAAACCATAATGCTTAAGCGCGCATTGCACCACACTATGGGGCATAAACAAGAAGCCGCCCGTCGTTTAGGCTGGGGTCGAAATACAATCACGCGCAAAATGAAAGAATTAAACATTTAGGTTAAAAATCCCGAATTGACATTCTGTTACGATAAGTTAGCCTTTCATAAATGCAGTTTAATAACGTTTATGGAAGCTAACTATGTCGATTGGCCTTACCGAGCGAGAAGTTAACTGGCAAGGTTTTATTGCCCAAGAAATTACCCCATTTTGGCAGCGTTACCATCAAGCTATTGAGTTAACCACTATGGATGGTTTAACTCAGAGTTGTGCTACTTTCCTTCATCCTGAAGCAAAGCGTAATATTATTCTTTTGCCCGGTCGGGTTGAAACTTATTTAAAGTACCAAGAAGTTATTTACGACTTGTTTAATACGCAAGCGAACGTTTTTGTTATTGACCACAGAGGGCAGGGCCAATCTCAAAGATTACTCAAAGACAGTGAAAAAGGTTTTGTTGCTCATTTTAATCATTACGCGGAAGATCTGGAAAAAGCGCTCGCTTACACTCGTTTTCTAGACAATAACTTACCCAATTGTGTGGTCGCGCATTCTATGGGCAGCGCAATAGCGCTCAACTGGCTACACCTATATCAACCTAAAATTAAGAAACTTGTGTTATGTGCACCCATGTTAGGCATTAATGCTGGGTTGTTACCACAAAAGACGGCGTTTTACATAGCCAGTGTAGTCGACTGCCTTAATCGTATATTTAGAAGTGAACCTGGCTACTTTTTTGGGCAAGTACCTTATCATAGGCCTGATTTTGCAGAGAATGTGTTAACCGGCAGTAAAGTGCGCTTTGAATATGGGCAGGATATTCAAGCTCAGTACAAGTTGGGTGGTGTAACTACTACTTGGCTCAAAGAGGCTTTGCGTTTGATTAACCGTTTACCGTCGCAAAGCCGTTTTTTAAATTGTGATGTTTTGTTGCTGCAAGCTGAAAAGGATGTGGTGGTCAGTTTAACCGCACAAGACAAGTGGCATGAATATGCCAGCGAGTTTGATAAAAATGCAATTAAGCGTTTGGTTAAAAATGCTCGGCATGAGATTTTGATGGAATCGGATGATATTCGCTCTGAGGTTATTACCCAGATTCGGCATTTTTTGCAGGGGTGATAGTTTTAGGTGCTTCTAATTGGGTGCAACTAAGCCCGCTTGAAGCATAATTTTCTAAAAACGCTTTTCGCCAGTCCCTGGCCGCTCACAAAAGATATCCCTATCTTTTGAAGTTTTAGAAAATTAGCGTTCAAGCAGACTTCAATCTGGCAATGTTGTTGCTGTTGTGTTTGCAGCGATAAATGAGTTTGGTAGAGGATGGGAATTGCGAATAAGCGAACCAACCTTGAATTGTATGGATGCAATTCGAGAGCGCTCAGGGATGACTTGCAGCGTTTGGTGAGTTATTCGGGATTTCCAGCCTGTTTCCTCCAAACTCGCAGTGACCTTGTAATCGAGCTAGAAAGGCGGGAATACCCGAAGTATCTAAAAACTACTCTCCACCTAGAAAATCAAGTTGTCGCCATGCTTCATAACTGATGATTGCAACTGAGTTCGACAAATTTAAGCTTCTGTTATTATCCGTTTTCACCATAGGAATACGGATTTTATGCTCAGCAGGTATTTGTTGGTGGACATCTTCTGATAATCCATGTGTTTCAGCACCAAATAACAATACATCCCCAGCTTGATATTGAATATCAGTGTGGCTGCGAGTACCGCGTGTGGTACAGGCAATAATGCGGCTACCTGCAACAGCTTTAACAAAATCAGCGTAGTTTTTATGAATGGTTAAATTGGCAATGTCGTGATAATCCAAACCGGCGCGGCGCACTTGTTTTTCATCTAGCGAAAAACCAAGTGGCTCAATTAAATGTAGTTTAAAACCATTGTTAGCAGCAAGGCGGATTATGTTACCCGTGTTTGGGGCGATTTGTGGTTCAAATAAAGCGATATGTAACATAATTAAACCTTAAAGCGCTATGCCCCAGCCGTCTGAATAGCCTTTGAGCTTTTCAACACAGTCGGTAAAAGCCTCATCCCATTCATCCAAAGTTTCTGCATTTGGCACTAAGGTTACTGATGCAACTAATTCAACCCCGCCGCCAGCTTCTGGTTTTTGAACTTTAACTTGAGCAAAACTTACATTTTTAACTGCTAGTTTTTGTACTTGCGGCAAAGCTTTATCCGCTTGTTCTTTAAATTCAAACGCAGCAAAAAAATCAATTTGCATCGGCTGAGTTAGGTCTATACCTTCAGCGGCCATTTCTGCCAAAATTTGGCTAGTTTCGTCTTCTTCTGGGAGGTCAAACATGGGTAAACTCACAATAAATTTTGTCGCATTATATCTGCTACAGCATCTTTTGCCAAAACTCTGCAGCACCACCTTCAACAGTTAATTGGTAAGGCTGAAAACCAAAACTTTCATATAGGTTTTTGGCAATGCCATTTTCGCGTAAAACCTCTAAAGTTAGTTTGCAATAATCTTGCTCTCGACAGTGTTTTTCAGCCGCCTTGAGTAATTGTTTACTTAAACCTTGGCCGCGGTAATTTTTATCAATCGCAATATCATGAATGTTAAGCAAAGGTTTAGCATAAAAAGTCGAAAAGCCTTCAAATGCGTTAAGTAAACCAATTACTTTGTCATCATCAAAAACAAGCCAGCCTAAGTAATCAGAGCGCTGCTTAAGCTTATTAACTAAGTTTTGCTGCGCATAATCGGATAGAGGCGCGGCACCACCCATAGGATCAAGCGCATAACTATTTAACGCTGTAATTAATGCTTGCTGGTGAGTTGTTTGGGATAAGTCGGTCTGGATTATTTTTATCATAAATATTCAAGTTTAATTAGTGAGTTTACGCGCAACTAAAAAATAATTGGTTGTGTTATTGGGTGATTGCCAAATGTATTCAAGTTCAAAACCGGCATTTAGATGCATTTTTTCTAACTCGGCAAAACTAAACATGTTGACGTTAGGCATTAAATTGAAAAATTGCCCGATTGGCGCAAGAAACTTAAAACAGTTTATATGACCTTTTAAACAAGTGGTTGAGGTAATAAATAATCCACCGGGCTTGAGCATGGTCGAGGCCAACTGCACAGTCGCTTCTGCATTAGGCAATATGTGCAAAACATTCAGCGCTAAAATGGCATCAAACTTTTGCTGCTGGTAGTTTTCTAAACTGCCTTGGGCAAAAGTTAAATGTGGTAAATCCTCACGCTGAGCTAGTTTTTCATTGGCAATATCTAGCATATTTTGTGCTATATCTATTGCTAAGTAGTTGCCAACAAAGGGGGCATGTTCAAGGGCTGTTGTGCCTGAACCGCAACCTATCTCTAGCACTTGCATGTCTAAAGTAAAATAACTTTGTGTGACAGCGCATTTGTGCTGATAACTTGCAAGGTCAGCAATCGGCCGTTTTGCATATCTATTGGCTATCTTGTCCCAAAATTTAGCTTGTGATTGCACTGTTTAATTCCTTTTAAAATGCCTGAACTAGGGCTGCTACTTTAAATAAAATTTGCGTAAAAATCAGTACAAAAAAATTGTTGGATTAGCAAGAAATAAAAGCTTGAGCTAGAGTTAAACCAATGAAGAGCAAAGCTGCACACACAGGAAAAATTATGGCAAACGTACAAGTTCAACCTTATTTATTTTTTGCGGGCCGATGTGAAGAGGCCATCGAATTTTATATTGAAGCACTAGACGCAGAGCTGCAACTGTTAATGCGTTTTAATGAAAGCCCAGAGCCAATGCCTGAGGCTATGTTGCCTGATGATTTTGACAACAAGATTATGCACGCGAGTATCAAAGTAGGCGATTCAATTGTAATGATGTCAGACGGTGTTGATGTGCAAAATCAATTTGGTGGAGTTTCACTGTCTATCAGCTGTTATAGCCAAGAGCAAGCGCATAAAATGTTTGATGGTTTAGCACAAGGGGGCGAGGTACAAATGCCATTAACTCCGACGTTTTGGTCGCCGCTGTTTGGCTCATTAACCGATAAATTCGGCGTGTCTTGGATGGTGGGCTGTGAGCCTGAAAGTGACAATTAATCTAGGCTAATTCTCTTAAAAACTAGTGATAATCATTATTATTTGCTATAAAGCCGACTTTTCCCAAGTTGGCTGTTGTTGTGGTAAATAAAAATTTTTTCCGTCAAATTCATTTAGTTCTAGCCTTAAGTGTTTGCATCTTCTTAGTTATCTTGTCTATAACAGGTGCATTATTAGTTTATGCCAAAGACATTCAGGCTTGGTGGAATCCTCAATATTGGTCGGTTAAACCCGCGCAGACTGGTCAGCAGATTGATTACAATCAGCTATTGGAAAAAGCTCAACAAGCGCATGCCCAACCTGTTAGTTTTTTGAGCATAGAGCAGGATGAAAATAAAGTTTGGCAAGGGCGCTATTTAGACGGTAAGTACTTCAATCTTAATCCGTATTCGGGTGAGGTTGTGCTTATTTATGATTACACAGATACCTTGTACGGTTTTACTTTGTATCTGCATAGATGGTTGTTATGGCAGCAAGTTGATGTTTACCCATTACGCAACTGGGTGTCTACCTCAGTACTTCTGTTCATTCTGCTGTGTTTAGTTGGTTTTTATTTATGGGCTAAACCGGCTAAAAGGTTAAAACGTTTGCGTATTAAAGCGCATAAAAACAAACGCATATTTTATTATCAATTACATTCTGTGATTGGTGTGTATTTAACTATCCCTCTGGTGTTAATTGCTTTTAGTGGCTTAACTTTTAACTGGTCGAAACAAACCAGTGCCGTGGTTGAATTTGTCACTTGGGGGCAAATAGAAGGGCGTTTTCCTAACCCGCAGGTAACTTCAACTGAATCTAATACTCAGCCAAACTGGCAAGAGATGTTACAGCAGGCAATGCAGGTTATGCCAAATGCTCAATTACAACGCATCTATTTTGCTAAACCAGACGAGCAAGTAGTGATGTTACGGGTGAAAAATCCGGGTGAGTTCCATCCGTATAGCTATATTTGGTTTGATCAGTTCACTGGCGAAGTTTTACAAACGCAAGATGCTAGTATCGCTAATACTACAACCCAAGTATGGAATTTCCGTTATCCATTCCATATAGGTAATTTTGCCGGATCACTGGTACAGTTTTTGTGGTTTGTATTAGGCTTGTCGCCATTATTGTTTGTGTTAACAGGTGGTTACATTTATTTAAAAAGAAAGTGGTTTTAAAAATAAGAATAATTATCATTTGATAATTGTGGTCATTTACCCTAGACTGCGCGCACTTTTTACAGGAGCGCATATATGAAAAATACACCACTTTCACTTGTTAGTTTAGCTGTTGCCACAGCTGTTAGTTTACCAAACTTAGCTTGGGCTAATGACGAACAAGACAGTATGGAAAACATCATAGTGACAGGAAGTCGTGTAATCGAAAGCATTGATGAAGTTCCGGCTTCAATCACAGTAATCAGCTCAGAAAAAATTCAACAACACTTAAAAGTATCACCAGAAATACAGAGTTTATTGTCTATGTATGTGCCAGGTATGGCACCTGATACAGGCAGCTCAAGCAATACTGGCCAAACATTACGTGGACGTAAACCATTAGTGATGATTGACGGTGTACCACAATCAACCCCACTGCGTAACGGTTCTTTGGGGGTGAAAACACTTGATCCAAGTGCAATTGAACGCATCGAAATTATTAAAGGTGCAACTTCAATATTTGGTAATGGTGCAGCTGGCGGTATCATCAACTACATCACTAAAAAGGCCAGCAAAGAACAAGTTGCCGGACAGGTAAGTTTATCAAGCCGTTTTAGCGCGGTTAAACTAGAAGAAAGTGCCGGTGGCCGTATTGAAGGTGCTTTGCACGGTACATTAGATAAATTCAGTTATTTAGTTACAGCAAGCTACGAAGAAAATGGCGTACAGCGAGATGCAGAAGGTGACATTCTTGGCCTTCAATATGGTATGTCAGATTCTGTTACACAAAACTATTTTACCCGTTTAGCTTATCAATTTGACCAAGATAAATCCTTGCAGATGAGCTACAACTTTTATAGTTCACAGCAAAAAACTGATTTAGGTGATGTGGTTGGTGACATAAATCAAGGTGAAAAAACCTACGCTATCCATGTACCAAAAGAGTTGCAAAAACGTGGTAAACCTCAAGGGCCAGAAGGGAATACTAACTTCACTTTAAAATATACCGACAACAACGTTTTTCAAAATACCCAACTAACAGTTGATTTTTATAAACAAAATATTGAAAACGTCTTTTTCTTCTCAACCTCATTAGCCAACCCTGCTGAAGGTTATGATGGTGGCCAGTCGGTAATCAAATCAGACAAAACTGGTGCGCGCGCAACCTTCAATTCTATGTTTGATTTAGCTTTTGCTGACGTAACATTAATTTATGGTGTGGATGCATTAAGAGACGTGACTTCACAACCACTTGTTGACGGCCGTATTTGGGTGCCTGAAATGGATATGAAAAACCTAGCTGGTTTTGTTCAATCTAAATGGGTAGTGGACGATGCTATTATCTTTAAACTCGGTGTGCGCCAAGACAACATTGATTTAGCTGTAGATGATTATAAAACCCTAGTGTTATGTCGTAATGCTTGTTCTGAAGAATTTGAAGTAAAAGGTGATACGCTAAAATATAACGCAACAACCTACAATGCGGGTGTGAAGGTTAAATACACACCTTATTTCCAACCTTTCTTTAGTTATTCACAAGGTGCAGATATTTCTGATATCGGCCGTTTGTTACGCAGCGCAACTGTAACTGACATCGCAGATATCCGCACCGAAGCTTCAATTATCGATAACTATGAAGTTGGTTTTACTTCAAACATTAATTCAGCTTTAAGATTTGAAGTTGCGGCTTACCGCAGTACTTCTGAATTGGGTACAACCAATAGTTATGATGAAAAAACGGGTATTTATATGCCGGTACGTGCACCACAACGCATTTGGGGTTACGAAGCTTTGGTGGATGCGCAGCTACATGAAACTTTGCAGTTGGTCGCAACTTATAGTTATGTAGAAGGTAAAAATACCGAAGCGGATGTGTATTTAGGTAGCCAAGCGATTTCACCACCAAAAGGTACTTTGAGTTTAAACTGGCGTCCAACTGATGCTTTATCTGTCACTTTGAACCATTTATATGTGGGTGATAGAGATAGATTTGCTGCAAACACCGACGGCAACTACACGGTTGATCAACGTCCGGTAGAAAGCTATCAAGTAACCCATCTATCAACTCAATATCAAGTTAGCAATAACTTATCAGCCTTTATGGGTGTAGAGAATTTGTTTAACAAAGACTACTTCTCAGCACGAGCGCAGTCATACACTTATGGTGGCTACAATGTTAAAGGGTTAGGCACAACGGTTAACTTAGGTGTGCAATATAACTTTTAATTAAAGTAAGCTCTGTTAGCTTAAACTACAAAAAGTCGCTTAGGCGACTTTTTGTGTTTTTGGTGATTTTTATGAATTAGCCGGTATTGCGTGAGTTGCGCCTTCGCGCTCGTACGCCAACTTAAATTCAGGTAATTGAGCTATTTTTTCCACATGTTTAATCACATTATCGCCTAACTTAATTGTTAGCTGCGGGAATACATTGCCCCAACTCGCATATATCGCAATTAAATAATCCATGACTGAAAGTTTATCGCCAACTAAATAGGCATTGTTCGCAAGCTGCTTATCAACTATTTGCCATAACTCGGAAATACGTTCAGCCATATTTTGATAAAAGTCATTTCTTGCTTGTGAATCTGGCATTTTAGTCATAGTTGCAAATAGCTTACTGTATGCAGGATGAAGCGTGGCATAACAAAACATTAGCCAATAGTGGAATTGCTGTTTGTTGCTTATAGTGTCCAAAGCGACGCCGTGTTTTTCTAATAAATACAAAACAATAGCTGCGCCTTCAGTTAAAATTTTATCACCGTCTTGCAGTGCAGGTACTTGTTTGGTGGGGGCTATTTGTTGGTAATTATCCACTTGGTCAAAAGGGATAATCTCAACGGGTTGCTCTAACTGATTGAGCAAAATATGAATGGCGGTCGAGCAAGTGCCGGGCATAGTGTATAAGGTGTACATGTTATTTCTCCAAAAGGTGTTGTTGTCTAAATTGCATAACGGGTAAACCAGCGACGCCCCAGTTGTCTAAGTTAACTTCTTCAATGACAACAAAGGTGGTTTGTGGATCTTTATCTAAAACTAGGCTGAGCATTTCAGTTGAACGTTTAATCAGTTCGGCTTTTTGAGCTTTGCTTACGCCTTCGTCTGTGACTTGAATGGTGACAATTGGCATCATGACTCCTTATCTATTTGGTAGTGGAATACTTTGCTGATAATTTGCCAACGTCCATCAAGCTTGATTAAGCTGAGCAAATCGACAAAGTGTTTGGGTGGAATACTGCATTTAACTTTGGCTAACGCTGTGCAGTCGCTAATAACATCTAGCTGTAAAATTTGATCTGTACGTATTTGTTGTTTACTTGCAGGGGAAATGCGTTGTTCTACTATGGCAAAATAGTCTGGCATGGATAAATTAACCAACTCGCCTGAGCTAGCTGTAATGTACTTTGCCTGTGGGTGAAACACCTGTTTCAACAAGCTGACATCACTGTGGTACAAAGCATCAAAATATTGCTGCAATACTTGTTTAATCGTCTGTTGAGTTTCATCCATTGTTTAACTCCCGTAGTCATTTGTTTTGCAGTGTACATAGCGGTGCTTTGTTGATAAATTCACAGAAAATGCACAACGGGTTTGCAAATATGCACAGTTGGGATGACTTTAGATACTTTTTACATGTGGTTGAAAGCGGCGGTTTTTCGCAAGCGGCTGCCAAATTAGGTGTTAATCACTCAACTGTATCTAGGCGTATACAAGCGTTAGAAGCTGCGCATGGGGTCAAGTTATTAGAGCGCACACAAATGGGTTATCAAATGACTGAAGCGGGCGCTTCTGTATTTGAATTAGCCGAAAAAATGCAGCAAGCCAATGTTGCTGCATCGCGTATCTTACTTGGGCAAGATGCACGTTTAGCCGGTGAAATTAACTTAACCATGCCACATGAATTATTTGACCATGTATTGGCAAAACCTTTACGCCAATTCACGCTTAATTACCCAGATATTCGATTGAATTTGCAGGTGTCAAAAGGCTTGCGCAATATGGCAAATCGCGAGGCTGATTTAGCCGTGCGTTTTACCGAAACCCCACCTGAGTATTTAATTGGCACTTGCGTCACCACTATGCAACACGCTTTTTATAAACATAAAGACTTAAATATACAAGAGCGCACACCGTTAATTGTTTGGCAGCGTGATAAAGGCATTCCACATTGGGCTGCGCAATTGCCCGCACCTGAGGTGGTGATGCAGGTAGATGATTTGCAGTCAATGTATACTGCGGTTGCTGCTGGTTTTGGGCTTGCGAGAATGCCGTGTTTTATGCCGGATGTAATGCACAATAATGATATTGAACGTTTGCCAAACCCGTTACCAAGATCTAACTGGGGCATATGGATTTTAAACCATGTTGATTTACGTCATACCGCGAGAATTCAAGTATGTCGTAAGTATTTGCAGCAGGTATTAGAACAAAATATTGCACTGTTTGCCGGTGAGTGGTCACAGCTTAAATGAGTTGGCCTATACTCATATTGAATTCAAGAGAATAAATAGTATATGCAGAGCATTTTCCTAAAATTTATCTTACTGTTATTCAGTTGTTTATTCGCAACTATGCCAGTTAAAGCTAATTTGTTAACAGAGAATAAATTGACGCTACAAGACCAATCATTATGGTACTTGTTGCAAGCAGATGAGCTAGTTGATGTTCCAACTCTCATTAAACAATTCCCACAATCATCCGCGACTACCACATCCTTATTGGGGCAAAAGGGTGCGGTTTTGGCGAAAGTACCAATACAGGTAAAACACGCGGGTACTTGGTATGTAATGCCGGTGGCAAATTTTGTAGACCAAGGCCAAGCTTATTGGCAAGACGAGTCGGGCAATATTCAACAGGTTGCCGATTTCTCGCAGTTTCAGCAAGCACAGTCTGTGATCTTGATGCATGGGCAAGCATTTAAACTCAGGTTAGAAAAAGCGACCACAGGTACATTGTGGATTTATCTACAGGCTAAACATTATCCAACACCAGTGCATATATCTGTTGTGTCAGAAAGCCAGTTTATTGCTAGCTCGTTTGTTGTTAACTCGCTGTCTATCGTCACCATTACCGTTATGTTGATGTTGGCAATAATGGCGCTGATTTTGTTTGTAAAAACGCGTTATCAAGTCGCGGCTTTTTGTTTCGGTTACCTTGGTTTACATGGATTAGGCTGGGCTGCTGCGGCTGGCCTTGGGCAAATTATTTATCCTATGTCACCGATTAATACTAGTTATGCGGGTATGTACTTATTTCCCTTTGCTATTGGTTGTGCTAGTTATTTTGCTTATTACTTATTTAATTTTGATCGCTTTAAACAGCTAAAAAACCGACTATTAGTTTATTACGCCAATGCCGCATTCTTGTTGGGTGTAGTGATGCTATTGTTACCTTTTACTTGGGTGTTTTATTTATCGCATTTACTTGCAAGTATTTGGGTGTGGGTGAGTTTATTTATTGGCTATAAAATGCTTAGCTTGCAAGACTTTAGAGCAAAGTATTTTTTCACCGGTAACCTGCTGTATAGCTTGTCATTGGTTTACTACATGTTATCGCATTTCAGTGCCTTTGACGGCCCTTCACCTGAGCTGGTTGTAATGTTGGCATTGTCGGTCGATTGTGTGTGTATTTTATTGTCTTTATCCGAATGGCTGAGGTTAAAACAGCAAGAGTTTAACCATGTTATGCATGAGTCTAGGTTCGACGCGTTAACTGGGGTGGGTAATCGTTTATTATTAAATGAAAAGCTAGCAGAATTACAAAATCAATATTTGGTGGTGTTTATCGATTGCGACAGTATCAAAGAATTAAACGACCAGCTAGGCCATGCCCAAGGCGATAAATTTTTAATTAATGTCGCTAGCTTAATGCAGCAACAAATCGGCAATTTAGGCTTAGTATTTCGCACCGGAGGTGATGAATTTATTTGGTTATGCGAAGTGGCGCCAGCAAATAACCTAACGAATTTAACCATAAAGATTGAACAAATACTGGCTGATTTAAATGCTCAAGTAAAACAGCGCTGGCCGTTATCTGGAGTTAGTTATGGCATAGCGACTAGCGACGAAGGTAAATCTGCATCGCATTGTTTATCTATTGCCGACAGCCGTATGTATCAATTGAAATCACAACATAAAGCGCAAGCGGGTGGTGATGTTTAGAGTTGGTTTTTAATTTTGTTTGTTGCCCAAATATCCAGTGAGTTTAAAACACCACCTCAACAAAATGTGGGTTATCAACTGTTATGCGTAACTTAGCTATCGAGTCCAAGATAACTAACGTGTCTTTGCCTCTAATATTTATTTTTATGCATTCTTCACGGGCGTCATTGCGGGCGGTATCTAGCGCTATGGCAGTGATGGTGTTACCGTTTTTTAGCGTGAGTTGGATTGGGTAGTTAAATAAACAGACTATTTCTATATAGTCGTAGTCGCTGCAACTTATCATGGCTTTTCTCAAAAAACATAACCCGCACTTGGCGGGTTATCTTGGCAGATTAACTGGTTTTATTCGTCTTTGGTTAACGGCATTAAGTTATTGTATAACTCGCTGGCTAAATAAGCTTGGTCGTTATCTGGTAACTCGCCTTTGCCTAATTTAATTTCGAGTATGCTTTCAATTTCACTTTTGTCTCTATCACCAAAACTCAAATTTAAACCAACACTGGTGCGGGGAGAACTGCTGGTGCGGCAACCAAATAAACCACAATCTCTATGTACACCATGGCTATGGCCGACCGACACTCCACTTTGAGGACCTACTCTTTCTTTGTCGATAATGGTTTCGCGGTTGGTTACGACAAACCAGTCATAATCGTTTAGTTTAGTTAGCTCAGCTGCGCGTAATAACGCAAAGTTCATCGCCTGAGCTCTGTCGTCGCTGCGGTGTTTAAAATGCACGCGGTATTTGTCTTCGGTTAGTTTGACTTCTTTATAGCCAAAGCCATTATCTTTTGCCGGACGATATGCCGGTTGGCTGGCACACGCCGAAATTAAAATAACACTGATTAAAGTTAATACTAGTTTGTTTAAGCTGTTCATAATATGTACCTCTTTAATATAAACATCAAGTTATGCTGTCTACATGTACAGGAGCATAATTTTCGCAAAACCGCTGTGAATACATCCTTGTACGCTTCGCTTTTTCATCCATGAAAAAGAAATTTTGCTCTAAATTATTGCTCCTATACATTTATCGACATATGAAGACCTATTCTCCACTCGGGAATGGGTTACTTCACTTGCCATTGATTTTGTTTAAGCGATTGCTCCTGCTGCGGCATTAAAAAGTCGCTGCTGATCATCGCATCAATACTTTGTTGCATTAACTGCTCGGCATTTACGTTGTTTGATGATGCTGTACCCGAAGCAGTTTGATATTCATTATTCGCTGTTTCAGGGTAAAAACTCGCAACTTTCTGCCAGTTATCACCACCCTTACAGGCTATATGTTTACTAATATCACCAGCAGAGGATGAAACTTTATATTGGCGGCAAACTTGTTGACTGTAGTTAATAAAAGTTAACTCAGGCGTCAGTGTGCTGCCGTCATCCAAACTAAAAGCATTACCCGATAGGCTGTTTTCTAAAACCGCCGCTTGTTGTTGCCAATTATCAGTTGCCGTTGGTAATGACGTTTGAGTTTGGCTAAATACGCCTAACATCACACCCGCAACTAACGCAACACTGGCAGCTTGTGCAGCATGTTCAGATAAAAACTGACTCAACTGCTTAACAGGTTTTTTCCAGCTAGCCATTTCAACTACATTCGACTCAGTTTGGCTTGCAGCACTTGGCTGTGCCAATAAATCATTTAACCCTTGTGGCAATGGTTGCTCATCAATTTGGCTATAGGTGGCTCTAATTTGTTCATCCACCATACTCAGTTCGGCTAAACGCATGGCAATTTGTTCGTCGTCGGCTATTTGCTGACGAATTTCCGCCATTTCATTTTCAGCTAGTTCAGCATCTAAAAAGGCTGAAAGTTTTTCATCTGTGATCTTCATGCGTTTGCCTCCTGTGGAGTCACTTTTAAATATTCAGCTAATGCGCTGCGGGCGCGGGCTAAACGGCTCATCACTGTGCCAATTGGTAAATCTAATGCTGCAGCGGCTTCTTTGTACGATTTGCCTTCAAGCGCAATTAATGCAATTAAACTGCGCTGATCGTCCGGTAATTTATCCATCGCCAGATTTACTTGATTCAATGCAATTTCGCTCTGAATGGCGTGTTCGCCATCCACTGTTTGATTGTCTGTTAACTCAGGTTGAGTCGTCGCTTGGCTGCGTACTTTGCGCGAGCGATATTCATCAATCCATAAGTTTTTGCATACTCTAAACGCCCATTTAGTTAAATCTTGCTCGTCACCTTCAGGGGCTTGGCGCAATAACTTTTCAATGGTGTTTTGCAACAAATCGTCGGCGTCGGCATGGTTGCCTGTTAGAGCAAATGCAAATCGCCTAAGTTGTGGCACAATTCTAATAATCTGTTGTTGCATACTGGCTTATGCCTCGTTTTTGTTAAACTGTTACTTAGATAACGTGTCAGCGAAAAATTTATTCCGAAAAAATTAAATTTTTTTAGTTTTATTTTTTGCGAGGTAAATATATGGGAATAAATAGCGCCTTTTAAACGTTAGTTTAATAATAGAAGGCTTGTCATCAACGAGAGTGTGAAATGGTTAAATTTTTTCGGTTAAATACTGTAGTACTGCTTATACTGAGTTTGACCACTCAATCGGCAGCCGCAGATGTGTTGGAGCAAGTAACAGATGTTGTTGAACAAAGCACAGAAACTGCTGAGCAGCGGCTAGAGCAGGTGTTACAGCAAGCTGATGAAAATGCAGACAAACTGGTTGAATTGCCTACACAGCTGCAAGATAAAATTCAACCTTTGCTCGACCCTATTGAACTCGCCGCTGAATCAGAAAATATTTTATTGGCAGGTATTAGCAATAATCTTCAGCAAACTTTTACTATTGTTGATGCACGAGGCAGAAAGGTTTTTGATGAAGCTGTATACCCACCGCAGCAATTGGCAGTGGCAAACGAATGGTTGATTCAGCTTGATACTGAGCAAGTACAAGTTAAATGGCAACAACAGCTGCAACAGGCAGACAAGCTAACCGCCATAGAGCAGTTTTCGATTGAACATTTAGCTGCGCTCGATATGCAAATTATCCGCTTGCGTACTACACCAGCGGCAACTAAACAATTGCACAATGATGCAAGTCTTGCCGAGCAGCAGGCATTTTTAGCACAATTACTTAATATGCCTGTCGATGTTATACAGCAGCTGACCCTAGAGCGTAATTTTATCTACCAGTTGCAAGCTGAGGATAATCCATCGACCGCTAAAGCTAAGCACTCACCCAATAAACTAGTCTGTAAGCAGCCGTTAAAATTAGGCATATTAGATTCAGCAATCGAGCTGAATCACCCACAATTACCAGTGAATCAAATAACCCAACAAGATTTTCTTGAAGCAGGTTTAACCCCAGCAATGGCACATGGCACAGGTGTGGCGGGTATTTGGTTGAGCCAAGATTATGCGTATGCACAGTTGCCAAATGCGCAGGTGGTCAATGCATCTGTGTTTTATCAAAGGCCGGACGGCAGCCAAGGCGCGACCATGTTAAGTTTAATTCGTGGGTTAAATTGGTTGGCTGAGCAAGATGTGCGTGTGATTAATATGAGCCTAACTGGGCCGGATAATGCGTTATTGCTACGGGCAATTAAAAAAGTAGCGGCTAAACCTGTGGTGATAGTTGCTGCGGTTGGTAATGCCGGACCAGCGTCAGCACCTTTATATCCTGCTGCTTACCCAGAGGTTATCGGCGTAACCGCAGTGCAAGCCAATCAAAAAATATATCGCTGGGCAGTGCGTGGTCAACAAGTTGATTATGCTGCACTGGGGGTAGATATGCCGGTACTGGCCGATAAACAACAAGTTATTCGCCAAAGTGGTACTTCGTTCGCTGCACCAATTGTGGCAGCACATATAGCCTGTTTAATTAATAACAAACCCACTTTGGGTTTAGAAGCCAAATTAATGCTGCGCAACCAAGCAATTGATTTAGGTGAGCCAGGTAAGGATGTAATTTTTGGTTATGGCTGGATAAATTGAGAGCGGTTTGGCAACTTTCGCCTATAATCATTTAGGTTCGGCTAATTTCATAGATAATAGCCGCAAAAAATTAGGGATATCACCATGAAACTCAACCGCTTTAAATTGTACGCTCACAACTTGCTTGTGGGTTTATCCGCCTTGATTCTGTCTGCTTGTAACCAAGTTGAGATAGAAATTAGTAATGACAGACCCAATCTAACCATTACCGAAATAAATATCGCAACAGATCAAATTTACACAGCCAGTGACCAACTGCATTTTGATTACACATTAGTGGTAGATGATTTAGAAGATGTTGATGTATTAGTCGACTTTTATCTAGTACATGCTGAATCTGACGGTTCGAACGATGATGCTGTCGAAGTTGAAATTGAAGCGGCACATCATTTAGCTAGCCTGTCACACGATATGTTAAGTGAAGGTCATTTCACTTATTCAATAAACGCACAAATTCCGGCTGATGTAACAGAAAGCGGTAAATACTGGTTAGTCGCGCAAGTTGACCCTTTTAATGAAGTTGAAGAAGACAACGAAGACGATAATCACCCAAATATTGATAATGAAGACCATTTAGTTGGCAATTTCCCCGCGTATGAATTAGATATTGAAGTTCACCCAGAGCACGAATTTCTGTTTGAACAAGTTGTAGTGGATGGTGATTTAGTGGTGTTAGATTCGCCAGATCACCATGAAGGTGTCGGTGATCATCATGCAGACATCATAGGTCATATAGACGCCATCTACCATGGTGCAGAAGCTGCATCTGCCAAACTAACGGTTGAAGCTTTAATTAATGGCAGTTATCAAGTTGTGTCGCAGTGGGACAACGCCCAAGCAAGTTACCAAACTTCTACACAAATTGATTTTGCCTACAATGGTGATGAACACTTTTTTGGTTTTGATTTAGCCTTAACCGATGAACAATTGCAGAATTTATATTCTGTTTATCAAGCGGATGCAGATAATACCTTATCACTTAGATTTACCTTAGAGGACTTAACCGATTCAAGCCTGCCTGAGCACGATGATAGCAATAATGTTTATCAGCTAGATTTACCGCTGTTTTTCTTTGAAAACGACACAGTTGCAGCAAAAACAGCGAGTGAAGGCACAGCGCGACGTTTTACCAATACAGGCAATCAACTCATTATTGATGGTTCGTATAACAAGGGATACGGTGATGCGAGCAAGTTTAAAGTCGCGGTTGATTTAGCCGGTAGTCTAACTTTAGATTTACTCGGTGTTGGTACCGGCCAAGGTGCAGTAGCCGAAGCCGGTGGCTCAGTAGATATGTGGATTTTTAATGCACAAAACACCATTTTTGGCATTAGTTTTAATGGCCAAGCTTATACCTCAGGTTTAAATACAGGTTATGAATCAGAAATGATTATCTTCAATACCACAGTCTTTGAAGATGAAAACTATGTAGCTCAGTTCTCTAAAACTTTTGAAAAATCTTGGGAAGAAAGACGCGTATTAGCCAGTACAACTTTTACCGTTGGGCCAATTCCAATTAAGATTGAAGCGGGTTTAGACGGTTCGGTTGGTTTTGAATTTACCATAGCTTACGCAAGTAAATTAACTGCGGGTGGTGATATTTTTAGCACTAACTTTGGTGGTTTTGCTAATGGTGGTGTCAGCTTAGGTTTAGCTTCGGCAGGTGTGACTATTGTAATTACCTTGTTGGATAATGTGTTGAATTTAGACAGTGAAGCGAACTTAGCCTTATTGGACGATGGTCAAGTTAATCCGCGTATTGAATATGCTTTTGCCCTGACAGATGAGATAGACATTATCAGTGGTAAATTTGGTTTATACGCTGATGTTAAAGGCATTAAGTGGTGTAAAAAATGGGGCATACCATACCCTTGTGGCTCAAAAACCACTACCTATTATTTATGGTTATACCAAACACCAAGTGTGTTTAACAAAGCTTGGACTCTATATAGCAAAGAAGGTAGCATCAGTATCTAGAGCTAAATCTATATTTTATTGGAGCTGGCTTTTGTCAGCTCATGTTCTACGCCTCTCTAATGGAATATATCATGTCGTTTTTATCTGCTAGTCGTACTGTTGTTGGCTGTTGTTTACTAATTGTTGGTAGTTTCGGCGCTTCAGCAGCTTCACAGCAATGTAAACAAAGTTACTCGTTAGAGATAAAAACACATACCCAATTTAGCTTTGGGCAAAGCAATCGTAGTTATCATATTTTGCGCGCGAATATGGCATTAAAACAATTTGCTGCAAGTGACACTGGTAGTTGGTTCGGCTTACAGTTAACCGAGGTTGAGCAAAAGTTAGATAATCAAATTTTGCAACAAGAGCCTATTTTATCTTTGCCGTTTAAGTTTCATCGCACGCATTCGGGACAAATAGACCAATTTCAGTTCTCACAAAATTTAACTAAAGAGCAGCAAGACAGGTTAAAAGGTTTAGCTTTTTATTTGCAGTTCACCGACAAAAAATCGCAACAACAGCTCAGTGTGCAAGAAGTGGATACTATAGGTGAGTTGACGGCTGAGTATAGTTGGCAAGCGCCAGTTTTGATTAAGCGCAAACAGGCCTATATCAACTTAGCCAACGCCAGTACTGTCAGTCAGCCAATTGAAAAATTTGAGGTGATTAAGTCTAAACATCAAATTACGCCGGATGACTGTTTAGTAGAACGCATTTTGGGCAGTGAAACTTTGTTAGCAACCGGCAAAAATAAACAGTTGTCGATGCAAACTCAGCAAACATATCGTTTGTTTAAATTAGAAAAACTAACCAACGCAGATTTATTCTTTTTAACTGCAGATATTAATACATGGCCAAAATTAGTTGAGCCAGAAAAACACCTGACTACGGATGAATTAGCTAAATTGCGTAAACAAATGTTGAGTCAGTTAGAGTATCTAGATCTTTCTCAAATCGATACTGCTGACTTAGCCAACTGGTTGTTACAGTTTGATCCTGTATTAGACAGTTTGCACCAATTGATAATGGAGCAAAAATTTTCCGACGCTGCGAATATGCGTTTGTTCAATGCTTTAGGCTTGTTAGACTCGGTGAATAGCCAAGCGTTATTAATCGGCATAATTGAAATGGATTTATTCTCAGAAAATAATAGATTCCGCGCTTTGCGCGCATTATCTCAAGGTCAAAAAGCTTTAACCGCAGACATTACTGAGAGATTAGTTGTGCTGCTAGGTGAACAAGATTTTGCTGGCAGTGAAGCTATGCATGGTGCAACTATTATGACGCTCGGCGCTTTAGTTGCTCGCAGGCAAAATAATGAACATAGTCAAATATTAGAAACTGCATTAACCAATAAACTTGCTGGTGAAACCAATAGCCGCAAACAAGCGGCACTGGTGGCTAGTTTAGGCAATACAGCTAATGAAAAACATACAGACACATTAGCCAAATACACTCAAGTACAAAGTGATCATGTGCGTGCTAATGCAGCGTTTTCGTTAGGGCAAATTGGTGGTGAAAAAGCACATAATTTGCTTTCTGGCATGTTACAAGCCGAAAGCTCAGATAGAGTGCACAAAGCGCTGTTTTCGGCGCTAGGCAACTTTTCAATGAATAGTGCAGAAATTGATAAAGTCAGTGAGTTGGCGGTCAATAGTAGCAGTGAACAAACCCGCGCCGCGGCCATTAAAGCACTTGCTAAGCAAACTCAACAAAAACAACAAGTGACGACACATTTAAAACAAATGATGAAATCAGAAAAATCGCGTAAAAACTTTGCGTTGGCGGCTAAATCTCTAGTTGCTTTGGATAAATAATGGATACTTTAGCTGGGGTTCGAACTGTAGTTGCTGTTGTCGAAAATTCATCTTTTACCATAGCGGCCGACAAACTTGGTATTTCAAAAGGTTTGGTGAGTAAACAAGTTAGCCAAATTGAAGCGGCACATAATATACGATTGTTTAATCGCAACTCGCGCAAAATTTCGTTAACCGATGCGGGCGCGAATTACTACCAGCATGCGCGCAAATTACTTGAGTATTACGAACAAATGCTCGATAGCGTCGTTACTCAACAAAATACCCCAAGTGGCAAGCTGCGCATTAGTTCACCCATTGCATTTGGTGAACATGTAATGACACGACTACTACCTAAATTTAGCCAGTTATACCCACAAATAAAGTTAGAACTTATTTTGCAAAATCAGCCGGTAGATATGCTAAAAGATGGCATAGATATTCGGATAAAAAGTGGCAAAGTCAGTGATTCGAATATGATAGCTAGGCCTGTGTGTAAATGGCCTCTGATTGTTTGTGCATCCGCTAAATACCTAGCGGATAAAACTTTGCCAATAACCCCACAACAGTTGGCTGAACATCAATGTGTATTGGACAAGCATTTAGACGACAATACAAACTGGTTATTTGGCTGCAAAGATGGTGGTGATATCACAGTTGCGGTGAATGGGGTATTAGCCTCGAACAATCCACAAGCTGTGGTTAATATGATTAAAGCCGGTGGTGGTATTGGCTTAGCCGCGCGTCAGTCGGTTGCCGCTGAATTGCAGTCAGGTGAATTGATTGAGCTTTTGAGCGATTACCAAAGCAAAGTATTAGACATTTATTTAATTTACCCGCATAGGCAACATATAGCGCAAAAAACACAGTGTTTTATCGACTTTATGTTGTCGCAAGATTTTTAATGATGGTTTCCAAAATGGAAACGTTGTGTTTGTAATTTTCCTGTTTACCCTTTTGTTGATTGATTTAAGCTATGCCCCTCATATAAAAATTAAACAACAAAAATATTATGGAAAATCGTCTACACAAATACCGCAAGCAAGTTTTAATCGCTAGTCTATTATTCATTGGCGCTGCGCTGCAGTTTGCCCACGCCCAACAAAAAGTTGCTGAATGGTTGTCTGATTCAATTATTCAGCGTTATCAACCAACTATAGATGTATTAACTCACCATGGTTGGGATCACTCCAACAGCATAGTCATGCATGCTATGGCTAAGGTGTATCTACAAACCAACAACCCGAACTATTTAGCTTATGTGCAAAAATATGCCGATGACTATATTAATGCCGACGGCAGTATTAATGGTTTATTAACCACATTAGATGGCATGCACCCAGCAGTCTTGTGTTTGTTTTTGTATCAACAAACAGGTGATAAAAAATACCAAAAAGCTGCAACAACAATGCGCGACCATTTGCTTGGCAAGAACGGACAAAAGTCTCAGTTTAATAAAACCCAAGACGGCATTTTTTGGCACAAAAACAATGCTAAATACCAAGATGTTGCATCAGTTGACGGTTTGTATATGAAAGACCCATTCTTAGTGCGTTATGGACTTATGTTTGACCAAGCTGAATTGGTGGACGCATCGGTTGAGCAGGTACTAAAACTGGCACAGCGCTCTTTTAATATCCGAACTAATCTGGCTTTTCATGCATGGGATGCAACAGGCACACGTGAGTGGGCAGATCCTATAACCGGTCAAGCGACTCAACATTGGTCACGCGCGTCCGGTTGGTTTGCAATGGCTTTGGTGGATATATTGGAGTACTTGCCTAAATCACATCCTGAATACAACAAAGTAGCGCATATATTTCAGCGCTTAGCTCTTGGGCTGAAAAACGCCCAACATCCAAAAAGTGGCTTGTGGTATCAAGTATTAGACCAAGCAGAACAGCCGGATAATTATCCTGAAATTAGTGGCAGCGGTATGATTGTTTATGCGTTAACTAAAGGTGTGCAGTTGCAATTGTTAGCCGATGAATATGCACTAATTGCGCAAAAAGCTTGGGTTTCAATGCAAGATTATATCAAAACTTATAGTGACGGTGGCCCACAAATTACCTCGGTTGCACCTGGTATGAGTAGCAAACTTGATTACGCGGCTTATGTAGCGGTTAAACCAATTGAAGTGCCGCGTAGCCAAACAAAACAATATTCACACGGTTATGTAGGCGTATTAATGGCGGCATCTGTGATTGAATATCAAGGGTTAAATAACAGGGCTTTTGTTACAGCTGGTAGCTAATTGCATGCTCTAACAAGGCGTTTTCTTCTAAGTATGTTTTTATGCGGCCATAGGTAGCTGTTTTTGCTTTGCCTTTGTGGTCGCTTAAATGAACACCATCGACAAATGCTCGGCCTAACCATAATTTAAAGCGGCTGTGTTGCACTGGCTGCGGAGTAAAATGCGCTAGGCTGGCAGCTTTTAGCTCAGCTACATCAGTTGTTTGGTAAATCGCACTGTTAATCATGTCCAAAGTAAATTCTGTACAGTTTTGATATTTTGAGTTGAACGGGTTAGCAATTAACGAGTATTTGGGATTGTGCAATTTTGCATGATCATTGCGTGCAACCAGCTCAATTAATTTTTGTTGTAACTCTGGTGTTGGAATTAAAATGCCTGCTTTAAGTTGATGCACTTGCCAGAAAAAGTCGGTTGGGTAATCAACCACTAATTGGCTGCTGTCTGCGTCATCTGCGTTTTGATAAAGGTTGTGGATCGCATACCCATAAGCAACTTCGCCATCTTCCAAGGTGATTTGTGAATAAATCGCCACGGCAGTGTGGGTAAACTCTATGCCTTTTGGCAAATCTTCCGGTGGTTGGCCAACTCGAGCAATAATAAATGCACGCGCATTTTTCGCCGCAGCGTATTTTTCAACGGACTTTGCAAACTCGCTGATTTCTTCAGGCTTAAACTGAGCTTCACCTGTTTGTGTGCTGCCTGCAAAACTAAAACCACTGATTAATAAGGTGGTAGCTATAGTCGTGAATAAAGCTAACTGACGAAGTAATTTTTTAAACTGTTTCATAATTTTTTCCTTTGATTTTGTGCTTGTAGCTGCTCTGTAAACGACTAGGGCAGCTTGTGACTATTTATTCAGCTCTGGGATTAATTAGTTGTTGTTTGTTGCATTGCTTTTTTCGGTGCTGGTGGCTGCTCATTTTTAGCGACCTTGCCATGTTGAGTGACTACTTTGTCACTGATATGCAAACCCATTTCATCCGACATAGCCTTGGAAACGTCAGTGGTAATTTCTTTAACTACAGCTTCAGTGGTAATGGCGGTCACAACAACAGATGCACCAACTGCTACTACAGGTACTGCAACAGCGGCACTAACCACTTGCATGCCAGCGACAGTTGAATGACCAACAGCTTGTGCACTGTGTTTACTCGCTTGGCTAGTATGTTGTGACGGGCCTTGTTGCGAACCAAGTGCAGCGGCTTGGCCGGCAAATAATAGAGATGTTGCAACTAAGCTTGTTTGAATAAATTTGTTTAACTTTAACATTGTGAAAATCCTCTTCGGTTTGGCCAACAATATGTGTGGCGACGAAGAGAAATTAGTCTTGTGTAGCAAAATGGTAAACACCTTTGCTTAATGTGTAGAAATGAGCTACTTTTGGTCTATTAATTTAATACCTTATCGCTCAGCTAAGGGACTATAAATAATAATGAGCCAAATTAAGCACATCACCAATACACTTAAAGCTTTATTAAAACAGCATAAAATTACCTACAAAGAATTGGCTAAACAGTTGGATATGAGCGAAGCCAATGTAAAACGGGTTTTCTCTACACAAACTTTCACTTTGGAAAGGCTTGAACAAGTTTGCCATGTAATGAACATCAATCTATCCGATCTATTTCTGCTGGCTGAGAAACAACAAGACCAGCTGACTGAATTAACCGAAGAGCAAGAGCAACAATTGGTGGATGATTTAAAGTTATTGCTTGTGGCGGTGTGTGTGCGAGATGGTTGGAGTTACGCTGAAATTATCGAGCATTACCAAATCGACCGATTTGAATGTACTCGATTGATGGCCAAGTTAGACAAGCTGAAAATGATCCAACTATTGCCAAACAACCAATATAAATTGTTAATTGCACAAGATTTTCGTTGGCGTAAAAAAGGGCCGTTAGAGCGTTTTATGCAACAGCAAGTTTTAACTCAATTTATGCAAACTAACTTTGAAGGTGAAGATTGTTTTCGTTTTTATCTACGAGGCAGTTATTCGGATGCTTCAATTGTGACCATTCAACGCAAACTTAACCAAGTGACCAAAGAGGTGGCGTTACTTAATCAAGAAGATGCGCAATTGCCTTTATCACAACGCAAACACATAGGTCTATTAATGGCAATGCGGCCATGGGAGTTACCTCAATTTGCTAAGCTGCGCCGATAAGGTATTAAAAAGGTAGACTTTAAGTCGTGTAAAACAAAACTATTGCTATTTTAGTTTATTATTTTGTTGGTTGAATTACCTTTAAGCCACCTCAACGAGGTTTAATTAATTTAAAGGATATCAATTATGACAAATTCAACTACTCAAGTTACTAAACCTACATCAGCGTATAAATTAGCTTCAATTGTTGCCTTGTTGTTGGGCAGTGTTAGTTATTCAATTGGTTTAATTAATGCTGATTTACAGCTAAATGAAAAAGGCTATTTTTTGATTATTTTGTTGTACGGATTATTCGCCTTCGTGTCTGTTCAAAAATCAGTACGCGATAGAATAGAAGGCATTCCAGTTTCAAAAGTGTACAACATTATCTGTTGGGCTTCGGTAGCAATAGTACTGTTATTAATGACGATAGGATTGTTTAATGCACCACTAGCACTCAGTGAAAAAGGCTTTTTCGCCATGAGTTTTGTTTTGAGTTTATTTGCCGCTGTGACAGTGCAGAAAAATATTCGAGATAATTTGCTGCAAGAGGAAGTCGCTGAACTTGAGCAAATTAGTTAAAGTGGCATTGATTTAAGCAGGGTACTTGTACCCTGTTATTTACTTACCTATAGTTGTAATTTCTGCTAACGAGAAAGGAGTCACGGATGAAAGCTAAGTGTTTATGCGGTCAAATTGAATTTGATTTTACTGCAGATAAAGGTGTGGCGATGAGTTGTTACTGCTCATTGTGTCGGCGTGCGCATGGTGCTGATTATGCGACTCAGCTTATTTCCAAAAAGAGCAGTCTTAAGTTTATTCAAGGCGAAACTTTATTAACTGAATATGCATCAAGTGATAATGGCATCCGCGCCTTTTGCAGCTGTTGTGGTTCTAGGTTAATGAATTATGCACGAGCGGGCAGTGACTATATGAGTGTCGCTTTAGCTTGTGTGACCACAGAACACCACATTGAACCTATCGCCAATGTGCAGGTGGCTTCAAAAGCTGAGTGGGTTTCACCCAATGAGCAAGTGGATAGTTTTGATATCTTTCCGCCGGATATTCATAAGTATTTTTAGTTTCTACTAAGCTCAATCTGAGCAAATACATTTAGTTGAATACTAGTTATTTACTAAAGCAATAAGATTGAGCTTGTGCCTAGTATTTATAGTTGTTTTACTAGCCCTATTGAGACATTTTTAGATAGGATGATCTTATGTCAGATATAGATGTCACCAGCCCTCTTTTACTCTTTCCGGCTATTTCTTTGTTGCTGCTCGCTTATACCAATAGGTTTATCGTTATAGCAGGGTTAACCCGCTCTTTATACGAGAAATACAAAGAAACGCATGACGACTCTATGTATGCACAAATTGAGCATCTGCGTTTGCGTATCAAACTGATTCGCCATAAACAACTATGGGGTGTTATTGCTTTTATGCTTTGCTGCATTTCTATGTTGTGTAATATGGCCGAGTATCAATTTGTTGGTGGAGCGTTATTTGCTGCAAGCATAGTTACCTTAATTATTTCCTTGATTATTTGTTTTGTAGAAATTTATATCAGTGGTTATGCATTAAACGTACAGCTTGAAAGCTTAAGCAAGCGAGGCTAAAAGCTTAGCCTCATAGTCATTTCTGCCAAGGTTTCAGAGTAATCTGCGCTGGCTAAATTAGACCGATTATCTTTATATTCAATATTGCTGATAATGGTCAAATAGCCAGCGATAGGTTGCTGCCATTCAAGACCAATCGCTTGGTTACGATCGTTACGCACCGCAATGTTTTGTCCTTGTTCATTATTAATTGGATAGTGGTCATAATTCTTACCCAACCATTGATAATGTAACTGCAGCTGTGCAGTTTCACCAAAGCTAGCAAACTTGTAGGTATAACTACTGCGGATTTTATTTTGGCTAAAATCAAATGTTTGATTGTTAGCTGTTTCAGTTTCTTGATTTAAGCTCAAAGCCAAATGATGGTTTAAATTAATAAAATAAAAACCGTCTAAACCAAATGCGAGTGAATTTGCATTACGCTCATTCAATTTTGAAAAATCTTTGTTTTTTAACGTGCTGGATAATCTTAAGTAGGCTTGTTTGCCTAACATTGAACCTATGTCGAGTGTCAGCATCTGCATATCTAACAATGGGTTGCCTGCTAGTTCGACATCGGCAAAATCGTAGCGTGCGCCTAGACGGATTTCCTCTAACGACCATTTTCCAGCTAGGTTAAATTGTTTAAGTTCAGTGTCGTAGCTAGAAGTGGATTGGTAATCTTTTTTGCTCCATTGTAAGCCAGCTGCGACTTGGCTGCTTTCAGACAAATCAAATTGACCTTTTAATTTAGCTTTTAAACTTAATGCTTGATCACTTTGGTTGGAAGCTGTGCCATCTAACTCGGCAATGGTTAATTGGCTGTCATGGATAACACCCGCTTCGGTGGAAAACTGTACGCGGTTTTCAGCAACTAAATGGTTTGATGTGAACGCAAAAATTGCGCAGGTTACTGGTAAAACGGCTGATTTAATGCGGAATGTGTTCATAACAAAACCTCTACTAAAAAACTATCAACAAAGAAAATGTGGCGTCCTTGCCACTACTCGAGGAGATTAAATTGAGCTTATAGGTCAGCTAAAGCATTTAAGCTGTTTTCAGCCGCTAGCTCTAATGCGTTGTCGACTTGTTGGTCTATGTTAGACGCAATTTCGCTTTCAACGCTTTGCTCTGCTGATTGCTCGGCAGTCGCTTCTGCTGTTGATTCAACTGAGTTGTTAATTGAATCGCTAATTTGTTGGTCGAAGTCGAGTGATTGCGTTAATGCACTATCTACACTGTTTTCAATTGCACCAGTGACTACGCCTGACACAGCCCCATTAATTGTTGAATCAATAGCGCCTGAAACGCTTTCTGATACACTGCCAACCACATTAGCATTTACCGCTGTATCAATACTTTGTTCAACGCTGTTACTGACAGTTGAACCGACAGTTTCAAGCAATTGTGCTTCAACTACTGTGTTTACTGCGCCATCAATGCTGGCATTGACGCTGTTGTTAACTTCACCTGCAATATCAGTGGCTTGTTGCACACTGCCGTCAACTGCTAGTGCAATATTGGCTGCCGCACCTTGGCTATATTCGAAGCTTTTGTTTAAACCTGCGGTTAATTGTTTGCTGATTTTAGCTTGAGAATCGCTTGCCGCTTGCTCAGTTGCTTCTGTATCGTTTTTGGCTGTTACTGAACCTTGGGTATTTGCTTGAGTGTTTGACTCAGTTGTTGTATTCGATTCAGCTTGATTATTGGTACTGGCTGTTTCGCTTGATTCAGAAGATGACGCTTCTGTCTCTGTTTCAGCTTCAGTTTCTGAGTCACTTACAGCTGCTGTTTCATTTGAACCTTCAACTTGTTGTTCTGTTGAGGCATCAGTTTGGGCGTTTACATTTGCATCAGCTTGAGTTGATTGTTCTGCTGATGCTTCAGCTTGTGCTGAGTTTTGTGCATCAGCTGAGTTTTGCATATTTGCTGAGTAGCTAGCAGAGGTAGATTGCTCAAACTGCACATCAGCATCAATGTGAGTGTTAGCAGCCGCAGTTGCAGAAGTTAAAGCACAGATAGTTAAGATTGCAGATTTTTTTAAGTTAAACATAATCGTTCTCCTAGTGAACTCGTTTTTAAACATTGATGTGGTTGTGCATCAGATTCACTAAGGTAACGATTGGGCTGTGTGGTTTATTCCGAAAAAACTTTTACGTTAAAATAAATTGAGTACTGGTTCACATATAAATGCCATTTTTACTTACTGAAAATGATATTTAAGCTGTTGATTATATTGGGTTACCTTCTTTTTTGATCGTGCTTGCTTCTATTCCATCTACAATGTGCTTGGTTTGCTCAAAGTAAGGTGAACTGGTTGGTATTTGTTGTAAAGCGGCATTTGCCGACTGATAATTTTTTTGTAAAGCGTGCAGCTGCGCCAATATTTTATAACTCAAGTGTTTAGTTTCATTACTGGTTGGATTTTGCAATGCTTGCTCAATAATAACTTTAGTTTTGGTTAAGTTTTCTGATCGCAGGTACATAGCTGCAATATCATTTAGGTATTGATAATCCTGAGTAGTAGCAAATAACAATTGATACTCTTGTTCTGCCGTTGCTATATTTCCGGCCTGCATATGCAAAAATGCCAAGTGCGCCGAGTTTTTGCTGCTCTCTTTACAAATCTTTTGTTTTTTACACTCCAAAAATGTACTGAGCGCCAACTCGTGTTGTCCACTGAAACTATAAGCAGTCGACAATTGTTTTTGGTTTCCGTTAGTTTTTCTCTGGCCATATTCATAGCTGAGTAATCGATACTTTATGATGTTGCTGTAGTCGTCTACTAGGTCGTACAGGTTGGCTAAATTGTTAAGGTAGAGTGCACTTTTTGGGGCATACTCTTGTTGTTGATGAGCTGCTAACAAGCTGTTGTAGTGCATGCCGAGTTGTTGCCAAGCTGACAGTTGCATTATGAGTTGGCTATTATTTGACGATTTAGGCTCCATAGCTCTTTGTGCGGCCATAGCCGCTAAGATAAATTCATTTTGTTGATAATGAATGAAGGCTAATTGATCGTAGACCATTGGCTCGGCAAAGCCTTGATAGCGAATATATTGGTAATAATATCGCTGCGCCTGCTCAAAGTTTTGCGTCGCTAGGTATAAAGTGGCTATGTTTTTTAATACATCAACATAGGTCTTTTGGCCTAATATAAAACTTTGAGTCGACTTTTCTAAATAGTGTAGGGCTGTTGGATAGTCGCTTTGTTGGGCGTACAACTTACCTAAAATGTGTTCGATGTAAGCTTGGTCGAAAGCCGTGCTAGGGGTTAATTCTAACAGCTCGGCGGTAAACTCTTTCTGTTGATTTTTCTCACTATACTTGTCGAGGATTTCGGTCAATTCACTGCCCACTTGCTTGGTTAGGTAATGTGTTGGCCAATTAACTTTTTTACCTTGCTCAGTAATTTCGGTTATCAAATCTGTATATTTTTGTGCGTGTTTGGCTGAAAACTCATATTCTGCAATAGCCTCAGGCTTGTTTAATTTGTACTGAGCTAGATGTGCGTTTGTGAAAGATTCAGGGGATGTTTGTTGTTTTGTCGACGAGCATGCTGACACGAGAAGTATGCTCGCGCCTGCGGTGATAATAGTGTGTTTGAGTTTCATCCTATTGACCTTGTTGTTTTTATTTCCTCTATGCGGTCAAAGAATGGGAGATTTTTGCTTGTTTGGCAATTACGTTTTTTTACAAACCTAGGTCTATTTCATGTATACATTCTATCAGCCTAGATACATCGCGTTTGCAGCAGCCTGAACCATCGGTTGCATAAGTTTTGCGTCTGACTGCTTCAACTGTGTCTGCGCCATCCGCTATGGTCTCGATAATTTCCATTTTGTTTACCTCGTTACAGACGCATAAATTGCTGTCGAGATCTTTTTTTAGGATGTCGGGTAGTTTGTCGAGCGGATTTTTTACGATAAAACTCATTGGAATTACATGCATTGGTTAATGTGAACTCAACCATTATATCAGTAAATGGGTCATTTGTTTGCAGGGCGATTGGTGTGTTGTGTGGAATTTCCATGCGACTTTTGTACATGCTTGTAGCAGTGGATTAATCACTGCTGCTACTCCAGTGGCAATCAAGCCTATTGGAAGCATAATTTTCTAAAAACGCTTTTCGCCAATCCTTGGCCGCTCGCAAAAGGCATCCATGCCTTTTGAAGTTTTAGAAAATTAGCTTTCCAATAGACTTTTATCTGGCATTTTTATCGCTATGTTTTTTGCTGTACACCCAATTCATTAACTCACAGCAACTCAGATGTGAATAAGGTATGTGGGTGTGTTGCGAGCAAAACTTCACAAGGAAGGGAAGCCTTGTGTGAGCGGCTCAGGGATGAGTTTAAAGCGATTTTGCTCGTAATACCCCATATACCTTATTTGAAGAATACCCTGATCATTTGGTGAGTTGTTCGGAATATCCATGCAGCATGCAAATAGACTTTTAGCTAGCATTTTTATCGCTGTTCTTTCTAAAGCGATTCCATTTACCTTCGATTTCTATGGCTAGAACAGGTTTCGGCGAAAAATGAATCCACATAAACACTGGTTGCCAAGCTTACGGTAAGTTATAATTGCCGCCATTTTTCGCGCGAAATTCGGGCAATTTGCCCCTAACTAACAACAAGATATTCAAACTATATGGCTAAGTACGATATCAAAACCTTCCAGGGATTAATCCTGGCATTACAAGATTATTGGGCGCAGCAAGGCTGCGTAATAGTACAACCTTTGGATATGGAAGTGGGTGCAGGTACATTCCACCCAATGACATTCTTACGCTCATTAGGTCCAGAGCCGCATAACTGTGCATACGTGCAACCGTGCCGTCGCCCAGCGGATGGCCGTTACGGTGAAAACCCAAATCGCTTGCAGCACTACTACCAGTTCCAAGTTATTTTGAAACCATCTCCAAGCAATATTCAAGAATTGTACTTAGGTTCATTAGAGCTATTAGGTTTTGATACGCAAACCCATGATATTCGTTTTGTTGAAGACAACTGGGAATCACCAACATTAGGTGCTTGGGGTCTTGGTTGGGAAGTTTGGTTAAACGGTATGGAAGTCACTCAGTTTACCTACTTCCAACAAGTAGGTGGTTTAGAGTGTAAACCTGTATCGGGTGAAATTACTTACGGTTTAGAACGTCTTGCTATGTACATTCAAGGTGTCGACAGCATTTACGACCTAGTTTGGGCAGATGGCCCTATGGGTACAGTGACCTACGGTGATGTGTTCTTACAAAATGAAGTTGAGCAATCAGCTTACAACTTTGAACACGCAGACGTTGATGCATTGTTTGCTCAATTCGACCAATGTGAAAAAGAAAGTGCCAAGCTAATTGAAAAAGGTTTGCCGTTGCCAGCTTACGAGCAGGTTATGAAAGCATCACACGCATTTAACTTATTAGATGCACGCCATGCAATTTCAGTAACCGAGCGTCAGCGTTACATTTTACGTGTACGTACTTTGGCAAAAGCATGTGCTGAAGCGTATTACGCAGCACGTGAAGAATTAGGCTTCCCATTATTAAAGAAGGTTTAACATGGCAACTGAAAATTTATTAATCGAATTAGGTACAGAAGAGCTGCCACCAAAATCTTTACGTAAGTTGGCAGAAGCTTTTGCAGAAAATGTTCAAGCAGGTTTAGACAGTGCGGATTTAGCTTACGAACAAGTTAAATGGTTAGCATCTCCTCGTCGTTTAGCGGTGAAAGTAACGGCACTGGCGAGCCAACAACAAGACAAAGTTGTTGAAAAACGTGGCCCTGCTGTACAAGCCGCATTTGATAAAGACGGCAACCCAACCAAAGCTGCTTTAGGTTGGGCGCGTGGGAATGGTATTGAGCTTGAGCAAGCTGGCCGTTTAGAAACTGATAAAGGCGCTTGGCTTGTATATAACGCCGAAGTTAAAGGCCAAGCCGTTGCTGAGTTAATTCCAGATATCGCTGCTAAAGCTTTAGCTAAGTTGCCTATCCCTAAACCAATGCGTTGGGGTGATTCTGATGTGCAATTTATTCGCCCGGTACACACTGCGACTATCTTGTTTGGTGGTCAGTCAATTGATGCTGAATTATTAGGTGTTAAAACTGGCTTAGAGTTACAAGGTCATAGATTCCACTCTAAAGGCCGTGTACAAATTAGCCATGCTGACGAATACGAAGCTGTATTAGAAAAAGCATTTGTAATTGCTGATTTTGAAGCGCGTAAAACACAAATTAAACAACAAGTGGAAGCGAAAGCTGCAGAATTAGGCGGTGTTGCTGACATCGATGAAGACTTACTAGACGAAGTAACAGGTCTGGTTGAATGGCCTGTATTGTTAGTTGCATCCTTTGAAGAAAAATTTCTAGCTGTGCCTGATGAAGCTTTGATTTATACAATGAAAGGCGACCAAAAATACTTCCCTGTATTAAACAAAGATGGTCGTTTAATGAATAACTTTATTTTCATTTCAAACATTGAAAGTAAAGATCCAAGCAAAGTTATCGCAGGTAACGAAAAAGTTGTACGCCCACGTTTAGCGGATGCCGAATTCTTCTTCAATACCGACAAAAAAGTATCGCTTGAAAGTCGTTTAGACAGCTTAAAAACCGTTCTTTTTCAACAAAAATTGGGTACGCTGTTTGATAAGTCTGAGCGTATATCTAAGCTTGCAGCCTTTATTGGCGAAAAAATTGGTGCCGATGCAAAACTAGCTGAACGCGCGGGTTTATTAGCTAAAACCGATTTAATGACCAATATGGTTATGGAATTCCCTGAAGTTCAGGGTGTTATGGGTATGCACTATGCTAACCATGATGGCGAAGATGCAGCTGTTGCTAATGCGTTAAACGAGCAATACCAACCACGTTTTGCTGGTGATGAGTTACCAAAAGCGCCAGTTAGTTGTGCGGTTGCTTTGGGTGATAAATTCGACACTTTAGCTGGTATTTTCGGTATAGGTTTATTACCAAAAGGTGATAAAGACCCATTTGCTTTACGTCGTGCAGCTATTGGTGCATTACGTATTATCGTTGAAAACCAACTAGACTTAGATATTGCTGAAATTACTGCTCATGCGATTAGCTTGTACGGTGACAAACTAACTAGTGATTCAGCGCAAAATGATGTAGTTGAATTTATCTTCGGTCGTTTCCGTGCTTGGTATCAAGACCAAGGTTATGAAGTTGAAATTATTCAAGCTGTGTTAGAACAGCGTCCAACTCAGCCGTTAGATTTTGATTTACGAGTTAAAGCTGTATCTGAATTTAAACAGCTTGAAGCGGCAGAAGCATTAGCTGCTGCGAATAAACGTGTAAGCAATATCTTAGCGAAAAACCCGGCGGATTTACCTGCACAAATCGACTCTGCATTATTGGTTGAAAGCCAAGAGCAGGAACTTTATAAGTTAGTTGCTGCCAAACAAACAGAACTGGCACCTGTATTTGCACAGCGTCAATATAGCCAAGCCTTAGCTGCGCTGGCGACTTTACGTGAAGCTGTTGATGCATTTTTCGATTCTGTGATGGTTATGGCAGAAGATGAACAAACTAAATTAAATCGTTTGTTATTATTGTCACAACTAAGAGACTTATTTTTACAGGTTGCTGATATCTCTGTGCTGCAAAAATAATTGCAGCACGATAACAGTGGTAAACGGATAGAACTATGAATATTATCGCAAAATGTTTGGCTGTTGCTGGCATCACTTTATTGGCCAGCTGTAGCATTACCCCATATCCTGATCAGGTTAAAGTGGATGACCGCTCCGAATATTTATATTTGCGCGGCAATTTTACTTGGTGGGATATTGAAGAACATGCCAAAGTTGAGCGAGTTGAAGGACAAGTTTACAAAGCTAAAGTTGAATTAATCGCTGATGGCCAACCATACGAATTTAAGTTTGCCGATGAAAATTGGAGCTTAGGTGCAAACTGTGGTTATTACGATAAAGCCGATCAGCAAGTGATTATAGGTAAAAAATCCAGCGCAAACTGCAATGCTAAGTTTGAGCCGTTTAAATTTACCCCGAGTGTAACTGCACACTACAACTTTTTTATCGACTTTAGCGATTTGAACTTACCTAAGGTGTGGATTGAACAAGCACCTGAAGAAAATCTGATCCAACAATTAGTGCCTAAATTCTAAGTTACTAAGCTAAATTAGTGCCTAATGGTTTGTTGCTGTTAGGCGCTAGCCTTTCCTATTTGTTTTTAACTCTTCTCCAAGAATTTCGATGCTACATAGTTATTAATGTGCATTGGTTCACTTTACTAATTTAGTATCCTTTGGTTCGACTCGATTAATACCGACACATGTCTCACTTTTTAAGATGTCGACTTGAGCGCTGTTTGACTCTTTCTATAATGCCCGCCAACAAACAGACTCTATTTACACATAATATTCAGAAGGCAACAAAATGAAAAAATTTCTACTAGGTGGCTTATTCACACTTATATTGAGCGCGCCAGCGATGGCAGATAAAGGCAATGTAAAATTTGATCAACATTTAAAGGTTTATAATAAAACTGGTGAAGTGGTGGTTGTAAATATTCAAAAAGGTAAATATCACGATCGTGAAAAGAAATTATCTGTAAATGAGAGCGACAGATTTAAATTTAATGATTTAAAAGAAACTGTAACTGTAGGTTGTGGCCCTGACGGTTGTGATAACGCATTTTTTGATCGCTCTTTTAAATTTTCAGTGCGTAAGAAAGAATCAACCTATTGGAGTAGTTGCTACATTACAATTCATTACAAATCTAATACTGCGCGCAATAAAGTCATCAGCCGCACCAGCTCAGACACTTGTAAATCTTCGGTCGAAATATCTGGTGCCGACGGCAAAACCATAGATGTGAAATTAACTGGTTTTAATATTTAAGCTACTTCTTTAAAGCTTCAATTGGGTCCATTTTGCTCGCTTGATAGGCGGGCAAAATGCCAAAACCTACACCAACCAATAACGCAGTTACCATACCAGTCACAACAATCTGCCAAGATAAAATCGCCTGCCACTGATAATATTCCGCGGCTACTTGGCTGGCCCAAATTCCTAAAATACAACCTATTAGGCCACCAATTAACGACAATAAAATACTTTCAGATAAAAACTGTTTGAGTATGTCATTTTGTGTTGCACCTAAAGCCCGGCATAGACCCACTTCCATCTGGCGGTTGGCTACATTGCTTAACATTATGTTCATGATACCAACGCCGCCCATCAACAAAGTGATAATGGCAACTATAGCTAAAAAGACGTCGAGCAATTCAGTTTGTTGCTGCATTTGTGCAATTAAACGCTCTGGTGTTGAGATATCAAGATCAAGGTTACGGGTATAAATTGCAAAATGGCTTTCAAGCTGCTGTACACAAGCTTCTAACGACACACTTGAGTTGGCTTGTAACAATACGGTCGAAATGAGCGCATTTTTTTCAAAATGCTGAACAAATTGATAAGGGCTAAAAATAGCATCGTTCGGTTCTAAGTTAATTGAGGCTATAGGTTCATGTGGCGCGAGTATGCCAACAACCAGAGCTTTTTTATTCTGAATTTTTAGCCATTTGCCAACCCAATATTTTGCGGGTTGCATATGATCTAAGCCCATTTCACGGATTGTATTTGCCCCTAACACAACATGAGCAGAGCCTTGATCAAATTGGCTTAAAAAGCGCCCAGCTTGCAGTTCAAACGAACCTAAATTAAAAAAGTTGTGGTTTACCCCAAGTAGTTTAGCTCGGTTGCCTTGATTGTTAATGACAGCTGATTCAGACGAAAAAGGCACGGCTAAATCGATACATTCTAATTGCTTAGCAAGATTGGCTGTCAGTTGGCTATCGAGCAGTTGCACTTGCCGCGGTGAGTTATCGTATAAACCTAAGGTGATTACATTGGTTCCTAAAGCGACAAATTGTTTATTTGCTTCTTTGGCAACCATTTGCCCGATAGAGACTAAACTGATTAACGCAGCGACGCCAAATACAATACTGACAATCGCCATTAAGCTGCGCTGTTTTTCGCTCCATAAGCTGCTACAGGCTTGTTTTAGTAAATAGATCATAAGTTATGCAAACTCCCATCTCTGAGTATTTGCGTTTGTTTACAATGTTTGGCCAGTTCGTGATCATGAGTGATCATAATTATGGTTAGGCCAGCTTCATTTAACTGTTTAAACAGCTGCATTATGCCTGCGGCAACTTTAGGATCTAACGCGCCAGTTGGTTCGTCGGCCAATAAAATACTCGGTTGAGTGACAATGGCGCGGGCAATCGCTATACGCTGCTTTTGTCCACCAGATAAAGTGCTAGGTGATACATGCGCTTTGTCGGCTAAACCAACTTGCTCAAGCGCTTTAGTCGCCGCAGCATAGTTTTGTTTGTTCGATTGCCGCCTGTAGGTTAGTGGCAAAACTATGTTGTCCAATACAGACATACGTTCGAGCAAGTTAAAAGATTGGAAGATAAAACCTATATGTTGATTGCGTAACTGGGATAATTCTTGGTCAGACTGCTGTTTGAGAATTTGGCCGTTTAATTGATAGTGGCCTAAATAGTTTTGGTCTAATAAACCTAAAATGTTTAACAAGGTTGATTTACCACTGCCAGACTCACCAATAATCGCCAGCATATCTTGTTTTTTAATGCTTAAGTTTAGCTGGTTTAATACAGTTAAACTGGATGGACCAATTTGGTAGTGCTTAGTTATGTTTTTAAGCTCGATCATTTGCTGGTCCGGCTATCTTTAACATTAACCAAGAGTTGCTCACCCGCGGATAAACCATCTATGACTTCAAGGCCATCGGCCAACACAGTGCGGCTTTCAATCACTCTTTGTTCTAACTTGCCATTGTGGTTAAGCCAAACCACTTTGTCGCCTTTATCCAATTCTATTGCGCTAAATGGCACTACAATTGCGGATTCGTTGAGATAAGTGAGAATTTCGCTTTCTGCTGTCATGCCCAAACGAATATCTTGTTTGTGCTGTTCAGTTAAGTTGTCAACTTCAATGCGAATGGCAAAACTATTGCCCATATCTGATTGTTCGGCACGTGAACTGATATAACGAATTGTCCCGGTAAAAGATAAATAATCAGCTGCTGGAATTGTCACTTGGGCTATTTGTCCCAAACTGATTTTTGATAATTCAGTTTCGCTTACTTTGCCTTGCACACTAATGCCGGTCATTTCCGCTATGGTAAAGAGTTGCTGATTTGCTTGTAATATCGCACCTGGGTGAAAACTAACATCGGCCTTTTTATCCGCTGGGAAAATGTGCCCTTCAGTTGGGCTAACGAGCTTAGATTGATTGAGTTGCTGCTCAAGTTGGGTTTTGCGTTTTGTTGCATTGTCTAAGGTTAGTTTGGCTAAATTAACTTTAATTTCACTGCCTTGTTCGACTATTTTATTTAGCTGGTGGTTGGCAGCATCTAATTGGTCTTGAGCGTTGAGTAAGGCAGTTTGGCCAAATTCGACATCCAGCTGCGAAATAATACCTTTTTCATACAAACTTTGATTATGAAGTGCGTTCCTCTTAGTTTTATCTAAGGTTTGTTGCGCACGTTCAACTTGGCGCTGTGCTTGTTTAACTTCAAAACTGTTTTGCCAATCGGCTAATTGTTCGTAGGCTTTAAGCGCTTGATAATAATCTGACGTTGCTTGGCGCAAAGCGAGGTCAGACAAACCACTTTGCAAACTAATTAATACTTGGCCTTTTTTTACATAGTCGCCAAAAGTGAAATGCACAGCGTCAACTTTAGCTTGTGTCGGCGCTGTTATATTTAACCATTGTTTTGGTTCAACTTTGCCATCTAAATACATAAAGTCACTGACAGTTGTATGCTCTAGGCTGACAAATTGAGCTTTATCTTGTTTTGGCTGGTTAAGTTTAGGCACATGCTGACTGAGCGAAATACTTGCAGATGAATAACTAAAAATGGCAACAATACTGGCTATTACAGTGGCAAGCGAAATAATTGCACCTTTACTCATGCGGTTGAGTTTTGACTGCTGTTTTAAGTCGCTATTGTCGTTTTCAACACTGATATAGGCTTGTTGTAACTCTTTATGTTTTTGTGCCAGTTGTTCCGTTAGGTTGAGTTCCTTTTGGCGCAGCAGCGCATTTTCAATGGCAACAGCGGCAATGCTGGCTAACGCGACTAGCAGTTTTTGGTCGTCTTGATTAAACGTGCCGCTGTTTTTGTTTAAAACCTGAATAACACCTATGCGTTTGTTTTGATGGTTTACTACCGCGGCACATAAAATTGTGTTGGTTTTAAAACCAGTTTTTTTGTCAATCGCCTGATTAAATCTGCTGTCTTGGTAAGCATCTTTTATATTAATTATTTTGCCAGTTTGAAACACTTCGCCAGCAATACCTAAATGATCGGCAAAACGAATTTCATCCACTTGTGCACCAGAAGCAACACCCGACCATAACTCATTAGTTTGTTCATCGGCTAAAAACAAAGTAGCACGCTGCGCATTCATATATTCAGATACTTGCACCATAGTATTGGTGAATAAATCTGCTAGGTGGTTTTGATTGCTATTAATCTGCAATTTTATAATCCCTAATTTGTTTTATATTGGCATTTTGGCTGCGGCTTAAATCTACTTGCCATTTGGTAATGTCTTGGCCGACTAAGTTATCTAATTCGGTTAATAAGTTGAGATAGTTTATTTTCGCGGATAAATAGTCGCGTTGGGCTGAAACTAGCTGATTTTGATAACTGACCAACTGAAAGTTGGATGACAGCCCAGATTGGACTTTCTCTTGTTCTGTTTCTAACTGTAATTGAGTGTAAGTTAAATATTGTTCAGATAGCAGTAACTCTTGCCAGCTCATTTCTATTTTTTTCTTTTGTTCGGCAACATCTAATTCAATATTACGCTCTAATTCTTTGAGCTGATTGGCGCTTTGATAAAGAGATATTTGTGCTTTGTATACTCGATTGTCACTGCTCATATCATCAATTGGAATTTCGAGTTTAAGGGCAACTTGGTAATCACCTTGGTCTAAACCTGAATAATGTTCAAAGCGCTCTCCACTGACCAACTTGTTGTAGCTCATGTCTAAATCAAGTCGCCAATCGGCTTGGTCTTTTGCTTGATATAAATCTAGTTTGGCCAGCTCTAAATCAATTTTGGCTTGTTGATAGTCTGGTCGATTAGCAAAAGCTAAATTGAGTAATTCAACTAAATTAAGTGCTGGTTCGACTGTGGTTAAATCAGCATCTAATTCAAGGCGTGCATCCGCTTGTTTATCTAACCTGAGCAATTGCAGAAAGTCGAGTTTACTGCGCTCATATTGATATTGGCTGCGCTGAAAGCTCAGTTTTTGGTTAGCTTGGTCGGTTAAACTTTCAACCAACACAGAATTGGAGATACGCCCAGCGGCTAATAAAGCTTGGTTATTACTGGCTTTTTCGTTTGCTCTTGCCAACGACAACTCAACAATTTTTAAACTCTGTTGCGCTAATAATAAATTGCGGTACGAAAAAATAACTCGGCTAATTAAGTTGCTTAAATTGCGTCGCATCGACAATTGGTTGAGTATTTCTTGTTGGCGGGCTTGAGTTAAATTGGCCGTTGCGGCTTTTTTACCTGCACCTTTTAATAAAGGTTGTGAATAACTCAAACCGATAGAGTTTTGGTATTGGTCAGCTTGTTGCTCTGCTTGGTATTTGTTTTGATTTAGCGACAAACTCACTTCGCCGCCATATTGATTACGCCAACTTGCGCCAGTTGATAGGGTGTTTTGCACACTATCATATCTTTGTTCATTGTAACTTGAGTTATATCTGCTCTGAGCACCAGCATTATATTGTACGGCAAACTCATCTTCGGCTAATTGTAAATCGAGTTTGTTGGCAATGCGGCTAAGGTATTGGTTTTTTAGTGTGATGTTATTTTCAAGCGCTAGATCTATTGCTTGAGGCAAACTGAGCTTGAGCGTTTGTGCGCCCAAGCTAGTTGAGAAAAGAAGGACTAATGAATAGAGTGAAAAACGCACTTATTGTTTAGCAAGTAAAAACTTCACCAACTCTACGTATTCTTCTTCTGATTTAACACTACCTAATTCGATTTGGTATTTACCATTCACGATAAAAGTAGGCACGCTGCGAATGTTGAAACTTTTTTGCTCTGACTGCATTTGGTTAGCACGGCCTGATGCCATAAAACTATTGTAAGCTGAATCGTATTTAGCTGGCTCTACACCTGCTTTTGAAACCACAATATCACGTACTTCAGCCATGCTAGAAAAACGTTTTTTGTCTTTGTGTAAATGGCCAAATATTGCAGCAATACCTGCATCTTCAGCTTTTAATAATTCAAGCGCGGCTAAGCTTTTGCCTAAACCTTGGGCTACATCTTTGTTATTGCGTGGCATAAAATCGACATGGCTTTTTTTGAACTCTGCGTCTGCTGGTAAATCTTTTTTGATTTTGTCGACAATTGGTTCAAATGCGTAACAGTGCGGACAGTAGAATGAGAAAAATTCTTTTACTTCTGGCTTGGCAGTTGCCGCTTTGGCTAAAACTGTATAGTGAGTACCTTCCTTAAACTGCTGTGCACAAGCGGCTAAAGGTAATAGCGCCAAGGCAAATAATAAAGATGTCAGTTTTTTCATTATAAATTCCTAATTTGGTTCGACTTACTTTGTGTAGTGCTTAAATTTAATGTCGCTAAAATTACCGTATCATAGACCAGACATCAAGCGTAAAGGTTCCTCATCAAGCGCTGCAAGCTGCTCTTTGAAGGCCAAAATTTGTTGTTCCCAATATCTTTGTTCGGCAAACCAGCTAAAACTATGCTGAAAAGCTGGATCTAACCAGCGTTTGGCTATCCAACCCATGTAGTGAAGCATACGCATTGCGCGTAAAGGTTCGATAAGTTTAAGCTGTGCAGGAACAAATTCGCAGAACTCTTCGTAACCTTCTAACATGGTTTCTAGTTGCAACATTTGTTGATTGCGATCGCCTGATAACATCATCCAAATATCTTGTACTGCTGGGCCTGAGCGTGCATCGTCTAAATCAACAAAAAATGGCCCGTCTCGCCATAAAATATTGCCAGCGTGGCAGTCACCATGTAAACGGATATTGTGATAGTTTTGCGCTTGATATTCGCTCGCGCAGCGCGCAACCAGTTGTTCAACTATGGTTTTAAATGGTAGCTCAATGCTGCTTGGCATTAATTCACTGTTGAGTAAAATTTTTTGCGCATCAAATAAATATTGTTGGCAGCTAATTTGTGGTCTGTATTGAAACTTTTGTTGTTGACCAACTTGGTGTATGCGGCCGATAAAACGCCCCATCCATTCTAAATGATCCAAATTGTCATTTTCGAATGAACGACCACCAACACTTGGGTATAGGGTAAAACGATAGCCGCCGAAGTGATGCAAACTTTTGCCATCAATCAGCATAGGCGCAACCATAGGCACTTCAGCATCTGCGAGCTGTTGAGCAAATTCATGTTCTTCGATAATTTGTTGTTCAGTCCAGCGTTGTGGGCGGTAAAACTTAACCACATATCTTTTATTGTCGTCAGCAACAAATTGGTAAACGCGATTTTCGTAGCTATTCAGTGCAATTAAACCCGATTGTGGATAAATCGCCAGCGACTCAATAGCGTCTAAAATTAAGTCTGGGGTTAAGCTGCTAAAAGAAAAATCATCTGACATTTATTAGATCCCGGCCAGCTTAAAACAAACTCGATTGCTGACTTTGGTTGTGCACAATTGTTTGCATTAGTTTATCTGGATAGACATCGTAGCCCAAATGCTTTTTTAACTCGTCTAACCAAAGTTGGGCTAATTGATGCACTTGTGCATTGTCGGCGGTGTGAATAAATAGGTAAGGTGTTTTACCTTGCTCTAACCAAGTTTTGAAGTGTTTTAACCAAGGCTGAATAAAGGGCAAATTGTCTTCAAGTATAGTGCAGCCGATAAAACGCACCATAGGTTTATCAGCTGTGGCAATTAAATGTACTGGCACTTTAGGTTTTTTCTTTTGTGCGTCAATGATTGCTTCTGTGTTGGGTATTTGGCTGTGCACAGGGCGAGAGTCCATTAATACCCGATTGGCTTTGTATTCAATCAATAATTGATTAAATTCTTTTTCGCTTTGTTGTTTATTAAAAAAATCAGGGTGGCGCACTTCAACGGCAAATGGCAACTCAGAGTAAGCTGTTAAAAATTGCGCAAGATCATTTAACTGCTGTGCACTAAAAAACGGCGGTAGTTGCAATAAAATTTGGCCGATTTGATTGTTGTTTATTAGTGGTTCAAAGCGTGTAATAAACTCTGCCATCTCGGAATCTGCATGTTTTAACATCAACTGATGACTAATACTTTGTGGCACTTTGAAACAAAACTTAAACTTGTCACTGACTTGTTCACGCCAACGTTCAACCGTTTGTTGATTTGGCAATGCATAAAAACTGGTATTGCCTTCGACAGTTGAATATATCTGGCTATAAAAACCTAGATGTTGTGTTTGTGCGGTTTTGCTTGGAAAAAAATTGTGTTGCCATTGTGGATGTGTCCACATAGCGCAACCAAGTTGGATTTGAGATTGTGGCAAAACTAGGTTATTTAAAAATCATAGATGCAAAAATTATAACTTTAATACACCCAGACTTCTACACGACGATTGCGCTCTTGCCCTTGAATACTGTCGTTGCTGGCAATCGGTAATATGCTACCAAATCCTAAGCTATCAACCACACTTATGCCCCGAGACGATAAAGCTTGCGCAACTATTTTTGCTTGTTTGAGCGAATTGTTTAGCTTTGTTGTTGCTTCACCTTGATTGTCCGAAAAACCCATCAAAACAACCCGTTTGTTTGGGTGTCGTTCAAAATAGTTAAGTAAACGCAGCAGATCACGTTTGCCTTTGTTATCCAAATTTTCTTCTGTGTAGTCAAAGCGCAAAGTCACAGACAATCTTTGTGCTTTACCCGCATATTTGTTGTAGTTGGCTGGTGCGCCCGTCACTGCATATGTTTCTTCTAAACTAATGTTTTGTGAAACTAAACCTGTGTTTTCGACTATGTTTTGGCCTGCGTCGCTAATGGCAAATGCGGCAAAATCTTTAACTATAGTTGGACTTGATGTTGGCGTGTACAGATATAAACGCCGTGTTAATGCATAATCTTCACTGCTGATGGTAAATAATGTTGGATAAAGCGCATTGGTATGCTGATTTTCATATATGGCTAGCGCTTTATTATGCGATATATAATTAATACCAATAAAACCGACTGCGGCTTCATTGCGCGCAACTTTTTGTGAAAGCTCCGAGCTAGACTCCAATTGAATCGCATTTGCTGCTAGCTCGGCTGCATATTTATCTAATACAAGATGATCAAAAGTGTCTCTAGTGCCTGAATGTGTGTCGCGTGCATATACCTCAATGTTTTGGTTGGCACCACCAACTTGATGCCAATTGGTTATTTGTCCTGAAAATATTTTGGCAACTTGCTCTATGCTTAAACTGTTTATATTGTTGTTTTGATTAACGATAATAGCTAAACCATCCAGCGCAATTATATGCTCGTTCCCTACTTTACTTAAATTGCCGTGAGGATTGAATAAATCGAGCAGTTCTTGTTTTTTTATCCGCCGAGATGACATCACTATCTCAGCGTCATGCTGTTGCAAGGCGTTAAAACCAGTAGTCGAACCATGCGATTCAATAATAATTTGGTAATGGCTTTGTCGAACTTGAAATTTGAGGATTTGGCTAAGTGTTGCTGGGTTTTTTGCCCAAGCTAAATTATAACCACCTTGCGATTTGATAAAGTGTTCAACCAAATTAGGTGCGAGTTTTTCACCTATAGTATTTGAGCCCGCAAGTCGAAACAAAACTTTGCCATCACTGGTGGTTATTGCGTTTGTTGGGCTGTTAAGGTTTTGGTGGCTGGCTGAAGGTGTTTTGTCAGTTGACAGTGTTTGATTTTGTGGCGGTTCAGGGTGAATGATTTGCTCAACGCTTGGTGCTGAGAAAAACCACATAAGTAAAACAATAGTCACAACAGCAACAACGCCGCCAAACCACAGCAGGCGCTTGTCGTGTTTGATAATATTATCTTGCTGGTGACTCATCAATCAAACCTATCTGTATCGACTTGGCTTAAAGAGAGTCAGTTTAAACTGCAAATATGACCGCTGTATGTCCAAGTGGTCAGTTGGATATTATTGGTCTTGGTATACGCCAGATTCAACAAATACACGGGCAAGTTCAACCATTTCAGCTTCGGTATTTTTTTGCTCGTCTTGCCAATCTATACCTATACGCACACCATCACTGCCTAGTTCTTCCAACCAAAAATCAAAATACTCAGCCACTGGAATGCTAGTTGGTTTGTAGTCGGCCCATTCTTCGGTACAAGTGGCTTGCGCGGCTTGTTCGCTGCTCCACACTAATAGCACTTCGGTGTTTTCAAATTCTTGTGAGTCTACAACAACCCAATCTTCTTCAGCAGCGTCAGCTGTTAAGCCCCATAAAGTTTGAGAGTCTTTAACTTTGTTGGCAAATTCTAATAACGCTTGGTGTGTTTCATTCATTTGTTCTATACCTAATAATTGTACTAAATGCAGGTTAAATAACTATTCTTCATAGCATAGCGGATAAAAGGCTGCTTTTATATTTTTTCCTTGGCAATTTAATTGTAAACTTGAGGTTTTTTCTTGGGGCTAAAATTATGGCAGATTTAGGAACTTTATATGTGGTCTCTGCGCCGAGTGGTGCAGGTAAATCAAGTTTAATTAAAGCTTATTTGGCAAACCACAATCAAAATGCCAGTGTTTCAGTGTCGCACACAACACGTGCGCCGCGCCCGGGTGAAGAAAATGCTGTGCATTATCATTTTGTAAATCATGCAGAGTTTGAAAAATTGATTAGCGACGATGCATTTTTTGAATGGGCAGAAGTGTTTGGTAATTATTATGGCACCTCAAAAGCGGCAATCCAGCAGCAGCTTGAGCAAGGTTTTGATGTATTTTTAGACATTGATTGGCAAGGTGCTCGTCAAATTAAAAAACTGCAGCCGTCCGCCAAAACTATCTTTATTGCCCCACCTTCACAAACTGAGTTGTTATCTCGTTTACAAAAACGTGGGCAGGACAGTGACGAAGTAATTGCTAAACGCATGCAAGAAGCACAAAGTGAAATCTCACATTACAATGAGTTTGATTTTATTGTCGTCAATGACGATTTTGAGCAAGCATTGGCTGATTTAACTGCGATTTTACGTGCTCAACGCTGTACTCAGCAAAAACAAGCGAAAAAACATCAGGCTTTATTTAGTGATCTCTTGGCTTAAGCTTGATCATAAAGTAAACTGTTTAGCCTTTTTTTAAATAATTAGCATAGATAGCGGAGTAACTATGGCTCGCGTAACGGTTGAAGATGCGGTTGAACAAGTTGGTAATCGCTTTGATTTAATTTTGGTTGCAGCGCGTCGCGCACGCCAAATTGCCTCAGAAGGCAAAGATCCTTTAGTTGATCCTGATAACGACAAAGCAACAGTTATTGCTTTGCGTGAAATTGAAGAAGGTTTAATTAGCTCAGAGATTATGGACGCGCAAGAGCGTCGAGAAACTCAAGAGCAAGAAGCCGCTGAAATTGCAGCTGTAGCTGCATTTGCTCAAAACAGAGAATAATCTCGCATACCCAAGCCTTTTGGGTATAACCATCCCATTTATTGCCGCCTTGCAATAAATGGGAATGGCTTCAAAAAAATAACTTGCCATTGACGTGTCCGTCGTTCAAATTTGTGGCTAAACTTAAAGTTCGTCTTAATCAAATTTAATGCGTTTTTCTTCAAGTAACTTGGGTGTTTTGTTAAGAACTTTTTTGTGGGAAGGTTAGGTGGATTTATATCAAGACTTAGGTGAGTTAGTTCAAAGTTATTTATCACCAGATGAAGCTGATTTAGTAGCAAAAGCTTTTGTGGTTGCTCGCGATGCCCACGAAGGTCAATTTAGATCAAGCGGCGAGCCTTATATTACCCACCCAGTAGCGGTAACACGCATTCTTGCGCATATGCACTTAGACTATGAAACTTTATGTGCAGCCTTATTACATGACGTGATTGAAGATACCCCATTAACTAAAGATGATTTGGCCGAAACTTTTGGTTCTATCATTGCCGATTTAGTTGAAGGTGTCAGTAAACTCGACAAAATCCACTTCAATACCAAACAAGAAGCGCAAGCGGAAAACTTCCGTAAAATGATTATGGCTATGGTGCAAGATATTCGAGTTATCTTGATTAAACTTGCTGATCGTACCCACAATATGCGCACGCTTGATTCATTGCGTCCTGACAAACGCCGTCGTATTGCCACTGAAACCTTAGAAATTTATGCACCTATTGCGCATAGATTAGGTATTCACGATATCAAAAATGAGCTAGAAAACCTTGGTTTTAAAGCCATGTATCCAATGCGCTATCGTGCTTTGGGCGCAGCGGTTAAATCTGCTCGTGGGCATAGAAAAGACGTTATCGAAAAAATTGGTAATGAAATTCGCAAACGCATTGGCGAAAGTGACATTCAATGCATAGTTAAAGGTCGTGAAAAGCACTTGTATAGCATCTATAAAAAGATGAAAAACAAGGAGCTGATGTTTAACGATGTGATGGATATTTATGCATTTCGTATCATAGTTGAAGATGTGGATACTTGTTACCGCACCTTCGGCATTATGCATAACTTGTTTAAGCCAATTGAAGGGCGATTTAAAGATTATATCGCTATTCCACGTATTAATGGTTATCAATCATTACATACTTCGTTAATTGGCCCGCATGGTATTCCACTCGAAATTCAAATTCGCACCCATGATATGGAGCTAGCTGCCGACAAAGGCATAGCCGCACATTGGGTGTATAAAGCGCCTGAAGACGACGAAGAAGCTACGGAAAAATCGGCTAAAGAGCTAGCCAAAGAACAGAAAAAAGTTGTCAAAATTAACCCGAAAGTTAATAAAGACGCAGAAAACACGCCAGTCGACAAAGAAAAAGAAACTTGGTCGTTTAAAGCTGGTGATGGCAGCACAACTGCACAAGTACGCGCGCAGCGTTGGATGAATAGTTTAGTTGAACTACAACAAAGTGCCGGCAACTCGTTTGAATTTATTGAAAACGTTAAATCAGATTTATTCCCAGAAGAAATTTATTTGTTTACCCCTAAAGGGCGCATCATTGAATTGCCAAAAGGGGCAACACCGGTAGACTTTGCTTTTGCTTTGCATACAGATATAGGTTTTACCTGTGTAGGCGCTACGGTTAACAACAAACCTATGCCGCTCAATCAGCCATTAGAAAGTGGCCAAACTGTCTATATAGTAACCTCAAAAGGTGCGAGGCCAAATGCCAACTGGTTGAACTTTGTCATTACACCTCGGGCACGTTTGCGCATTCGTAACTACTTAAAAAACCTTAAAGGTGAAGAGTCGGTTGATTTAGGTAAACGTTTATTAAAAGTTGCTTTAGGTGATGTTGAACTCAACGATATTCCGGAAGAAAACATTGCAGCGGTCTTAGACGAAACTAAGTTGCAAACCGTTCATCAGTTATTAGCTGAAATTGGCTTAGGCAACTTAATGAGCATAGTGGTTGCACGTAAATTATTAAAACGTGATGACTCAGTTGCTAGCCATGGTGAATCTTATTTGGATAAGAAAATTTCTATCCGTGGTGCTGAAGGTATGTTGGTGACCTTTGCCAAGTGTTGTCGACCTATACCGGGCGATAGCATTATTGGTCATGTCAGCCCAGGTAAAGGCATAGTGGTGCATATAGACAATTGCCATAACGTGCGTGATGCAGTTACCGAGCCTTCTAAATATTTTGATGTCAGCTGGGACAACTCACCGAACGAAGAGTTTGCCTGTGCTTTACGTTTAGAATTACACAATGTTCATGGGGCTTTGGCACGGGTAACAACGGCTATTTCGAAAATGGGTTCGAATATTCAGAGTTTATATTCTGAAGAAAAAGACGATTACATTTATAACGTAGATTTAGTTTTAACAGTAACGGATCGCATTCATTTAGCGCAAGTGATTAAAAAAGTACGCTTAATTGAAGATGTACAAAAAGTCGAACGTTACAAAAGATAACTTACAATTAGACCTTTAAAGAGAAAGAATAATGTCAAAACAAATTATTAGTACAGACAAAGCACCTTCAGCAATTGGTACCTATAGCCAAGCAGTAAAAGTTGGTACAACTGTTTATTTATCTGGGCAAATTCCTTTGGTACCAGAAAGCATGGAGATGATTGACACAGGTTTTGCTGACGAAGCACACCAAGTATTTAAAAACCTAGCAGCAGTGTGTGAAGCGGCTGGTGGTTGTTTAAACGACATGGTTAAAGTAAACATCTTCTTATTAGATTTAGCGAACTTTGCTCAAGTAAATGAAATTATGGCGCAATATTTCTCTAAGCCATATCCAGCGCGTGCAGCAATTGGCATTGCCCAGCTACCAAAAGGTGCACAAATTGAGATTGATGGTGTATTGGAACTTCCAAGCACAAATTAATCTATCTAAGCCAGTAGTTTTTATGCTACTGGCTAAATTTACCAGCTATAAATCCTGCAATAACTATGACCCCAGAAAGACTTGCCCGCATTCAAAGCATGTTCAGCAACCGTCAACCAGACTTGACTGTTTGTATGGAAAATGTGCACAAAACCCATAATTTATCCGCAGTTGTACGCACAGCTGACGCAGTTGGCATTCATGATGTACATGCGATTATGCATATAGATAATCCGTTAAAAACGCGTTTGCGCACAGGTACAGCTAAAGGTACGCAAAATTGGGTCAATGTACATGCGCATGACGATCTGGATGAGGCCTTAGCTGTATTCAAACAGCAGGGAATGCAAATTGTTGCAACTAACTTGTCCGATAGAGCTGTCAGTTACACTGAAATTGACTATACCAAACCGACAGCGCTGATTTTAGGGCAAGAAAAGTACGGGATCTCAGAACGCGCGTTAGCTGCAGCTGATCATCATGTGGTTGTGCCTATGTTGGGCATGGTGCAATCGCTAAATGTTTCCGTTGCCGGGGCGTTAATTCTCTATCAAGCACAACAACAAAGATTAGCTGCCGGTATGTATGGTGGCGAATGTAAGTTGCCAATTGCTGAACAACAAAGGTTGTTGTTTGAGCGTGGTCATCCAATTTTTGCCGAAGCTTGCCGACGTAAAGGTCTACCTTACCCATTAATTAATGAGTTAGGCGAAATTGAAGCAGATGAATTGTGGTGGCAACAAATGCAGATGACGGATGAAGCTTGGCTAGCGAGTCAAGTCGACTAGAAATCTACCAATATGCGTCTAAACTCTTTAGACAGTTCTTAGTGAGAGTGCGCATGAAGCTCAAACCATTAAAAACCCAGCTTAAATATTTGATAGTTGTTTATTTAACGCTGATATTGTTGTGCTTTTCCACCTACTATGTCGCTGTGTCGATATTTGTCAGTAAGTCGTTTGATAGTGCTGAACAAGATTTCAAAGAAACCTCGCACGCGCATTATTTGCATACGGTTGCGACTTTGCAGAAACAAATCGCATTATTAGATGGTTTAAGTGCGTATTTAGATTTAACAACCGAGCCTAATTTATCTGAACTCAAAATCTACTCAGATAAAATTCTTAAACGCCACCCAGAAGTTTATCAAATTCAGTTTGCCCATCTGTTTCCACAACAAGCGTCACAACAAGTTGTTTCTTCTTATCAGCAGCAAAATGTTGCTTTTAAATTAACCAAGTTTGATATGTCGACCGGCATAGTTGAAATTAGCGAAGCGCAGAACTTATATATACCGATCACTTTTACCGCGTCTAGAGACAAATTGGCTTTCAGTCAAATAGGCTTAGATCTGCAATCCATCCCATTTATTTATGAAGTCATAGAACAAAGTTTAGCTTTGGAAAACGCGACTACTTTAAGCACGCCATTTGAAAGTTTTGAAGGTAATCAAGTGGTGGTTATGTTGCAGCAATCGCCCGGTGCTTTAGCCAACCAACAAATTTATTTTGCCTTTTTGATAATAGATACCAATATCTTATTGAATGAAAGTTTGTATCTGCAGCACCCATTTGATATCAATATTTATTTGGGTCATCACAACACTGAGAGCAATTTACTAGTTGCAAAACAGCATAGTGAACAAAGTCGCTTTTTTATTAATGAATATTTACCCTTACCTAAGTTTAAATATTATGAGCAACTGAATTTAGCCAACCGACATGTTACTTTTGAGTTTAGTCATCAAGCCGAACTCACATATACAGATAGCTTAGTGTTGTTGATTTTAACCTTGTTTTTTATCCTGCTATTGGTGTTGTTTAGTTTGATGTTTTTCAACCAGTATAAAAACGAAAAAGAGCGCCATCAGCAAGCACAAAAACTATATCAACTCGCTAACTTTGACTCTGTCACTCAACTCGCCAACCGCAACTACTTTTTTAATACTTTGAGCCATTCACTTAATTTGGCTAGCCGCCATCAAGATACGATTTTGTATTTGTTGTATTTAGATTTAGATGGTTTTAAAGCAATTAACGATACTATTGGTCACGACGCTGGTGACTTTATTTTAAAACAAGTGGCCAATAAGTTGTTACAAACAACACGTGAAGGAGACACAGTTGCTAGACTCGGTGGCGACGAATTTATTATTTTATTGGAGAACCGTAAAAACCATAAAGATATCACTCCGCTGATAAGCCGTATTAGCAATTCGATTAGCAATATAAACCAGTACCGCCAATATCCAATTAAGCTGGGGGTCAGCATTGGTCTTTCTTCTTTCCCAGTGGATGGTGAAACCAGTACGCAATTGGTCAATTTGGCCGATCAGCGCATGTACCAAGATAAACGCAAACGTAAACAAGCAAGCAAAAAACGCCAACAGCAGCCAGTGCTTACACCAAGCACTCAGCCGAATAAATCAAAAGAAATGCATTAGCGCCTTTTAATCTAGCTCGCAATAAACTGTTTTTCTAGTTGGCTATAACCTAAACCACTGTGTTTGTTAACGCGTATTTGCACTGGAATCCGTTCTTTTAAACTTTCTATATGGCTGATAATGCCGATCATTTTGCCACTGGCGTTGAGCCTATCGAGTGCGTCTAACGCGATATCGAGTGTATCTGAATCAAGTGTGCCAAAACCTTCGTCTAAAAACAGCGATTCAATGTTGGTTTTGTGGCTAACTAAATCAGACAAGGCCAGTGCCAGTGCTAAGCTAACTAAAAAGCTTTCGCCACCTGAGAGGGTTTGGGTATCACGCTCAACGTCATTTTGCCAAGTATCTAATATGGCTAAATCTAAACCATCATGTGATTTACGCACCAGCTGATATCTGTCGTGCAAATGTTGTAGCTGTTGATTCGCCAAATAAACCAGCTGTTGCAGAGTTAAACCTTGGGCAAATTTTCTAAAGTTATTTCCGTCGGCAGAGCCGATTAAATCGTTGAGCAGCGCCCAATTTTGGTGTTGCTGCTGTGCTTGGTCAATTTGCTGTGTTAATTCTGCAAAATCTTGTTTGAGTTTGTGGGCATATTGGTGTTGTTGTTTAACTTCACCTAGCTGTTGCAATAAATTTTGGTAATTGCTTTCCAATTCGGTTAGTGCTTGGCTGAGTTGCGTCAAGCTATCGTCTTGATTAAATTGTGTCAGCGCTTGGGCAATGCCTTGCTGCAATAATTGTTGCTGCTGCGCATTTAAGCTGGCGAGTTGGTTTTGATACTTCTGCACATTTTGTTCAATTTGTTGTAACTGCTCAACTAGGCTTGTTAAAGCATCTGCGGTTAATATTGCTTGTTGCCACGCCTGTTGGTCAGCAAAGCCCAATTGCGCCAGTTTTTGCTGGCAGACATTTTGTTGTTGGTGGCGCTGTTGTTCGGTTTGCGCGAGTGTTTGTTGTTGGTGCGTAAGCTGTGTCTGCACTTGTGATAAGTTAATTTGTAATTGGTTTAGTTGTTGGTTTTGCTGTTGAAGGTTTTGTTGAGCTGTCTCAAGCTCTAATGCAACTTGCTGCTGTACTTGGCTGATAGAAGCACCGTTAAACCAACTTGCTCTTTGTTGTTGTAAATCTTGCAAATTGCCGGCTAACTGGCTCAGTTCTGTTTGTTGTTGTTGATAAAGTTTAGTCGCTTCACTGACTATTTGAGTTTGATAATCTAAGTCACGGGCGCATTTTTGTTGCTGCTGTTGCAAGCTTTGCAACAATCTTTGCTGTTGTTGGTAATGGTTTATTTGCTGACTAGCACCAGCGATCACCTCGGCAAATTGTCCGGCGATTTGTTCAATCCCTTGCTCTGAAGATAGCTGCTGCGAAATCAGTTTTGCTTGTGCTAGCTGTTGGTTTAATTGTTCAAGCAAATTATGCTGTTTTTGCTGCTTAGCCTGATAACTTTCTGTCACTTCAGTTAACTGTTTTGCCAAATCCTGTTGTTGGTTAGTCAACGAATGCAACTCGGCGGTTAAACTTTGCTGTTGCTGAGTTAATAATTGAATTTGATGCTGTAACTGGGCGATTTGTTGATCGACTATTAAACTGGCGTTGAGTTTGTCTAACCTGCTTTGTAATTGCTCGGTTAAACATAATAACTGTTGTGGCGCATCACTCGGCCAGTCGGCAAAATCTAGTTGTAATAAACTTGGTAGCTCAAGCAGGTTGGGCAGCTGTAATCTTTGGCAAGTCTGCGATAATTTTTGTGCGACTTGTTGGTACTCTTGCTGCTCAGCACTAAATTGTTGTTGCAACCAGCTTTGTTGATGTTGTTGTTTTTCTAACTGTGATTTTAATTCATTGCCGGTATTCTCTAACTCGGCCAATTCAGCCGTTAAACTTTGTTGGCGCTGCAGCTGTGTTTGTAGGGTTTGATCTACCTCGGTCAAATCATTGGCGTATGGATGTTCTAAAGCTCCGCACAAAGGGCAGGGGGCATTATCTTGCAAATTGTGTCTATGCGCTGCTAACGACATTATAGTTTTGTGCTGCTCAATAATAGTCGTCACGTCGTTTAGCTGTTGTTTATTGTTTTTATATTGATTACGTAAGTCGGCTAACTTTGGCGTCAATTGTTCAATTTGTTGCTGGGCAGTTGCTATTTTTTGCTCGGATGCGGTTATTTTTTGCTGCTGTACAATTAGCTGTTGTTGCAAATTATCTATTTGCGCCAGCTGATTTAAGCTAGTTTGCCCTTGCTGTAATTCTAGTTGTTTTTGTTCGCTCGTTAACTTCTGTAAGTTTGTATCTTGCGTTGCGGTTAAATCTTGCAACTGGGTTTGCTGTTGTTGCAGCTTTTCTGTTAACTCTTGCTGTTGTGTGTTTTTCTGCTCGATTGCATTGGTTAAATTTTGTTGCTGCTCAGCAATGTTTTGTTGTTTTTGCCCTTGTTTATCTAATTCATAGAGCAATTCATTGATGTTGTGTAATTGGTTTTGCCAATGTTGCAAAGTTTGTTGATTTAAATCTTTTAAACCTTGGTGTTGTTGCAACCAGTTTTCGCAACCAGCCAACTGAGTTTGTAACTCAGTGGTTTGTTGTTGCAACTTCTGTTGAGCTTGTTCGGCCTGAGCGAGTTTTTGTTGTTGCAGCAGCGCCGCTTGCTGTAATTGCTGGTGTTGCTGCTGGGTTTGAGCTATTTGTTGGTCGAGCGGACGGACGTTTTGTTCTAACGACTCTAGGGTTTGCTGTTGATTCTTTTTTGCTTGGTCAACTTGAGTTTGTGCACTTGCGCTATGTTCTTGTTGTTGGATTACTTCAGTTTGTGTTTGTTTAACTTGTTTGTCGCTGCTGTCAATTTGCTGTTTAATTCCTGCAACTTGTTGCTGCAGCTCTAGCAGTTTTTCAATGCTTGGTTGGCACGCTTGTGCGGCTTTGGCTTGCTCAATTTTATCTTTGAGTGAACTGGACTGGGCTTTTATTTGTTCCGCTTGTTGCAGCTCATTATTTGTCTGAACGATTTGTTGTTGCAGCGTCTGTTGTTGCTGCAGCCAGTGTTGTTTATGTCGGTATAAATCTAAAGTGGTTTTTTGTTGATCTGCCTGTTGTTGGATCTGCTGCAGTTGTTCAGCTAAGGCTGTTATTTGTTCATCCGACATTAAATTAAGATTGTTCTGTTGGTCGGTTAAGCGCTGCAACTCTTGCTGGCTGGTTTTATGGTTGGCAAAAACTTGTTTAGATATTTGGCTATAAACTTCTGTGCCAGTAAGCTCTTCTAATAACTCAGCTTTATCATTACTGTCGGCATTAAGAAATTCGGCAAATCGTCCTTGTGATAACAAGATAGATTTAGTGAAACGGGCAAAATTTAAGCCACTCAGTTGTTCTACTTGGGTTTTGACTTCGGGCAACTTGTCGGCGATGAGTTTTTGTTCTTCTAAGTGATATAGCTCTGCTCTGGGGGGCTGTAAATTACCTTCTGCATCACCACGAGCGCGCCTTTGAAACCAGCAAGCTCTATAGCTATTTCCTTTAATGGCAAATTCAACTTCAGCTAAACACTCAGCTGTGTGCCGGGTCATAATTTGATTGTTGTTCGCCGATACTTTTAATCTAGGAGTTTGATGATACAAAGCTAAACAAATTGCATCTAACAGTGTGCTTTTGCCTGCACCAGTTGCGCCTGTGATAACAAATAAGCCATTACTTGCAAACGGCTCTTGGGTGAAATCAATTTTCCAATCGCCTTTGAGCGCATTGAGGTTTTTTAAACGTAGGCTAAGAATTTTCATTATCTGGGATCAAACTTTGTTGATGGCTCAAGTTAAACAGTTGAGTTAATGCTTGTAATTGTTCTGATGGCAAGTCTAAATTATTAACTCGCTGATTAAATACATCGAGTGGTGAGAGTTCGTCTAAACTGACACTTTTTTCACTGAGCTTTTGTTGCACCACTTTTTTACTGCGGCGCACACGTAATATTTCTAACTGAGATTCAGCGGTTAAACTTAATAGTTTTTGCTGCAAGTCGCTGTGATATTGGTCGCTGCTAATTTCTATATCTAACCAGATGTTTTGTTGTAACTCGACCAATTCTGCTAGTTGGTGTTCAACCTGCTGTATATCACCTTTGAGCTGACGCATTTGCTGAGTGCATGGGATATCTAAGGTTTTAATTTGTAACTCAGCTTGTTGGTCGCCAGCAGTTGAGTATTTGTTAGTATCAACTAAAACTACGGATTTTTGTTGTTTTGCTTCGTCAAAACTCATCGCAATTGGTGAGCCTGAATAACGTATATGTTGTTTTTTAGCGATAACTTGTGGCTGGTGAATATGCCCCATAGCCAAATAATCGAACTCAGGTAAAGCTTCAACTGGGACTGCTTCTAAACTTCCAATATAAATATCACGCACTGAATCTGTTACTTTAGCATTCACTATGGTTAAGTGTGCTGTGCCTATAATTGGAATGGTTTTGTTGGTTTCAGTCGCGACTTGTTGCTGTTGCGCTAATGCAATTTGGTAGAGCTGTTGGTAGTGCTGTTGAATTGCTGGCAATAATCGATTTTGTGTTGTGTTTTTGTCGGTTGGATCTTCTGAATCTGTTGTTTCTAAGCTCAATAAATCGCGTGGGCGCAAATAAGGCACTGCGACTACTATCGCGCTGGCTTGTCCATCTTTATCGGTAATTAACTGCACTTGTTGCTGATAATTTACTGAGTCTTGTTTATTTGCCGCTTGGCTAATCAAGCTGGTATTCAAAGCTTGGTAGAGATTTTTATTTTCGTTTAATACAGCAACAGAGTCGTGGTTGCCGCCTAATAATAACAACTGGCAACCGAGTTGATTGAGTTGAATAACAAATTGATTTAATAAGGTGCGTGCATAACTTGGTGGTGCTGCTGTATCAAAAATGTCTCCAGAGACGATTAATAGCTCAACTTGTTCAGCTTGGATTGTGCTAATTAACCAATCAAAAAAGGCTTGGTGCTCAGCTGCGCGATTTTTGCCATAAAAATTCTGGCCTAAATGCCAATCTGAGGTGTGGATAAAACGCAAACCAAGCTCCTTGTTAGGGCACGACAAAAGCGGCTATTTTAGACTTAACGCTCTTGCTTATCCACCAAATCGCAGTGCATTTGATAATTCATATCTAGGTTGAGCCATTTACGTTTGTTTAACTGGGCTTTTTTTAGGATATTCCCATGATATTTTTCAAATAATTTATTAAAACTACCATCGGCAACGGTTTGATTTAAACCGCCTAATATTGTTTGGCCGTAGGTATCATAAGCTTGTTTACTTAAAATAAAACGCATTTCCGCTTTGTAGACTATCATCCAGTTTGGTTCAACGACAAAAGGTTCGTCTGTGTGGTGTTCTAACTCGATAAAAATTTCAGAGACAGAACGTGGAAAATAGTCTCCATGCCCTTTACGTAACATGTTAAACAATGATTCATAGCTAGAAGACGTGGTGATAGGTAAACCGTGGTGTAAATAAAAGCGGGTATCTGGCCAGTCATGCCCCATGATTGCTGTGTATTTAAAAAAGTCGCATGGGTGTTTAATTTTGCTGAATTCTTCGAGTTTGTTTTTATGCAGTAGGATCAAGCGATTGCCAAATATGCCTTGGTAAAGATCAAACGGAATTGAATATGGATAAGTTTCACGTGTTTGATCCATCATAGTCCACATAATATCAACTAAACCATTTTCAACCGCCCAAAGGGCTCTTTGTTGCTGCATTGGTGTATTGGCCGTGACTATATTCACTTTTTGATTAGATAGTTTGAGTGCGAGTTTTAGCAATTCTATCGGGTAATCATCACGCATATCCCTGTCGTGGCGCGGTTTGGGGTAAATCAATACTTGGTTGGCATGTAATTGGACAAATGTTGGGTTAAAGACGGTTAATAAACAAATAATTAAACCATTGAGCACAGGTTTGAGCATGTCTTTACCTTAACTGTTTATACGTAACTTAGAGCTAAATCAATATAAATTGCGAGTATCAGAGCCGTCACAGACAGTTCAATTCAAGGCGTATCATTGCAGGAATGTAGGCACCTTTCAAAATGATACAACACAGAAGTGAGCTGTCTGTGAGGCTCCTGAAAGGCTGGACTAAAAGCCATTTATTCTGCGTTAAGTTGGCTTGGCATAGAACCACTATGCCTGTGCCAACTTGCCTTGTCTAAATGGCTTTTATCTCCAGCTGATTATTGCTATTTATATTGATTTAGCTCTAAGTTTAGGTGATGGCTGGAATTATTTACAAATATGTATTTGAGAATAAACACCACAGCTTGAAGCTGTGATGTTTATTTAGATAATCTTGAGTTTTGGCAGGTTAGTCAGCTTTAGCGAATAAGTTGCCTATTTTCCAGAAACGACCACTGGATTTGTTGCCTTTTTGGTCAACATAACCATGCCATAACTGAGCTAATGCATCGCGTGCTTCTAAACCAAATTCAGGTTGTAATAACGCAAGGCGTGATTGTTCAACCGATGTTGCTAGCTTTTCTGGTGGATGACTAATTTGCCATAACCCTAACAACATTGCATAACTGCGCATTAATAACTGTGCGCAGGTTTCGTGTTCGTCTAATTGTAAGCGGCTGGCTAGGTCTTTGGCTGTTGATGTTAGCGTTTCTAACAAGCGGTTTTTAAAGTCGAGCAAAATTTTAAAATCGACATTCTGTTCGATAATAGAACTGCTTAAACTGGCTAATTGGAAAAACTGTGGTTGAGTTTCTATGTAATGGCAGAGTGCATTGATAATTTCATCTGCATCTGGTTTTTCTGCACCGATTGCGCTGCGAATGTCGCTAAACCATGCAACATAGTGTTTTTCGAGCAAAGCTAAGAAAATTTCTTCTTTGCTTTTAAAATACAAATAAACTGTACCTTTAGCTATGCCTGATTGGTTGGCGATGGCCGCCGCTGTTGGTAAAGCGTCTGGACTGTCGTCGAATAATTCAGCTGCAGTTTGTAAAATGAGATCGCGTTTCAGTGACTTGTCTTCAGCTGAGCGGGCACGTTTAGCAGATTTGATCATGGGTAACTCCTTTCCTTGGGAATGACTGCTCGTCATCTAGAGTGATAATTTTTAACAACTCAATTGATTTCATTGTAGAACCCTAATTTACACTTGGTCAATTAATAAGCTAAAACAAGATGCTATAGTTAGCATACTTTTGGTTATTAAGAAAATTAGACAAATGGTCTAATTTGTTAGTTTGTTTAGGCCTGAGAATATTTATCTCTGTCACCTAACCAACGGGCAATCAATAACTCGGCTATATCATTTTGCTGCAATATTTTGCGCGCACATTTTCGTGCTGGGCTAATCAGTTGGCTATCGCGTAATAAATCTGCCACTTTAAACGACATTTCACCAGTTTGTTTAGTACCTAATAATTCCCCCGGCCCACGTATTTCTAAATCTTTTTGCGCAATATAAAAACCGTCAGTGCTTTCACGCATCACAGCAAGGCGTTTTTGCCCTGTTTGTGATAATGGTGATTTGTACATTAATAAACAATGGCTAGCCACTGCGCCACGGCCAACTCGACCTCGCAATTGGTGTAATTGAGCTAAACCTAAACGTTCAGGATTTTCAATTATCATCAAACTGGCGTTGGGTACATCGACACCAACCTCAATGACTGTTGTGGCAACTAATAAATCTGTTTCACCTTGTTTAAATCCTTGCATTACTTGCTGTTTTTCACCCGCTTTCATCCGCCCATGGACTAAACCTATGCTTAAATCAGGTAAAGCTTGTTGCAATTGTTCTGCTGTATCTTCTGCTGCTTGGCATTGTAAAACTTCTGATTCTTCAATTAGCGTACATACCCAATAAGCTTGGCGTTTTTCTTGTTTGCACGCTTGATATACTCGTTTGATCACTTCTTCGCGGCGGCTGTCGGGCAATACCACAGTGGTGACAGGTGTGCGCCCAGGTGGCAGTTCATCAATAACCGAGGTGGTTAAGTCGGCATAAGCTGTCATTGCAAGTGTTCTTGGTATTGGCGTCGCTGTCATGATTAACTGGTGTGGGTACAAGCCACTGTTAATCCCTTTGTCGCGTAAACTCATGCGCTGATGGACACCAAATCTATGTTGTTCATCTATAACGACCAAAGCTAACTTGGCAAATTCGACATCTTGCTGAAATAACGCGTGAGTTCCGACGACCATTTGGCTTTCGCCGCTGGCAATTCTAGCTTGAGCTTCGCGTTTTTGTTTGGCTGTGAGTTTGCCGGCTAACCAATCAACTTTAAAGCCGAGCGGCGTTAACCAGTTGGCGAAATTAATTGCGTGTTGTTCAGCGAGGATCTCGGTTGGTGCCATTAATGCAACTTGGTAACCTTGTTGCAGTGCCGATAACGCGGCTAGCGCCGCAACTAAGGTTTTGCCTGAACCAACGTCTCCTTGCACTAAACGCAACATAGGGTGGGGCTGCTGCATATCTTGTTGAATTTCAGCGACCACACGACTCTGGGCTGATGTTGGCTGAAATGGCAAAGTATTAATAAAGTCGCTTAATAACTTTTGTGCTGGTGTTATGGCGACAGATGGATGTTGCTGAGTTTGCTGCCGCAGTTTTTGCATACTGAGATTATGCGCGACCAATTCTTCAAAAGCTAAACGTTGTTGCGCTGGGTGTGTACCCGCTTCTAGTTCTGCAAGTGATACATCTGGCGTAGGCCTATGTAACATCTGAATTGCTTGGGTTAACGTATATTGTGTTGCTACATCCGCTATTGGGATAAGTTCGGCGATTTCTGCTGTTTTTAATCTAGCGAGCGCTTGGTCGGTTAAATTACGTAGCGTGTTTTGTTTTAAACCTTCAGTTGTTGGGTAGATTGGCGTAAACGCTTCTTCAACATGTTGCAAACTATCAAAGTCTCCCACTTTGTATTCTGGGTGGATGATTTCGTAACCTTGTTTACCACGTTTTACTTCGCCAAAAGCTTTGACGTGTTTACCTATCGCAAACTGATTTTTTTGCGCCGCGGAAAAATTAAAAAAGCGTAAGGTTAAACTTTGTTGTCCATCGCTAATTTTGCATATCAGCATGCGTTTACGCCCAAATACAATTTGGCTTGCAGTAACTTCGCCAATTACAGTGGCAGTTATTTCAGGTAATAGGTCGTTAATTGCATAAATACGAGTTCTGTCTTGGTAGCGCAACGGAAAGTGAAAAAGTAGATCTTCAACTGACTGAATATGTATTTGCGCCAACTTTTGCGCAACTTTGGCACCAACGCCAGTAAGTGTAGTGACAGATTGTGAAGCTAAGCGCGATAACGACATGTGAAGCAATATACTGGTGAAATTAACAGTATATTAAGCTGGGCGTTTGATTAATTGCAAGTTTTGTTATTTATTCGGCAAATTTTTCTCTATCTCAGCTATATTTTAGTTAGATTGCTGTCAATATAGACTTTCGGATGGAACCTATTAAATTTTCTAAAATTCGCGCCATTAGCATTGCTATTGTTGCTAGTGTGATAGTACATATATCTACACTCGTTTTGGCCAAAACTGTATTAGCCGATTTACGCTGGCAACAGATACCCTTCCATAGTGCGGTTGAAGTTTTTGGTGGTGTAATAGCGTTATTCGTTTGTTATTTATTACTGAATTTAGCTAAAAATGGCCGAGGGACTAGTTTTAATATAGTCATTGCTAGTGCTTTGTGTGCTATGGGGTTGTTGGATATTGCCCATGCTTTGGTTGAACCTGGCAAATTATTTGTTTGGCTGCACTCTTGTGCGACTTTTGTTGGTGGAATTTTATTCGCGTGCGTATGCTTGCCAATGCGCCTACAACAGAAGCTGACAAGCCGAATAATTGTCTTGACCGCTATTTTTACCCTGATATTTATTGTTTGTTCGCTACTTTTTGCTGAGCTTATTCCGGTTATGGCGGATGAACAGGGCTTCACCTTTACTGCTGTGATGCTCAATAAAGTAGGTGGCGCGGGTTTATTACTGGCGGCGCTGCGATTAATTTTTGTCTATAAGCAGTTGCGCAAAACAGATGATCTCTTATTTGTATTGCATGCAAGTATGTTTGGTTTTGCAGCTGTGATGTTTCAACAATCTGTGTTGTGGGATGTTTCTTGGTGGGGCTGGCATTTATTGCGTTTGCTTGCCTATGGCGTGGCTTTGTGGTTTGCATTGGAAAATGAGCAATACATTTTTGAGCAAATTAAACGCACAAAAGAAAAATTAACTAGTGAAGTTGATGAAACTCTTGTTGCTCTATCTGATGCACAACAACAGCTGAGCACCAGTGAGTCGCAACGTCTAGCCGTTTTTGCCTGCTTAACTGACGCAATTGTTTTATGTGATGGCAAAGGGCAAATTAAGTTCTTTTCAAGCAGTGCTGAACGTATGTTTTATTATTCAGCTGAGCAAGTAGAAGGGAAGAACATTACCATTTTAATGGATGCTGGATTTGCGGCAAATCACCACCAATATATGCAGGATTATAAGTCAGTTGGCGGCTCTTCTGTGGTGGGGAAAAGCCGTGATTTAATTGCAGTGAAATCGAATGGTGATAAATTCCCAATAGAGTTAGTGATCAACGAAGTGTATTTAGATGGTGAGCGGCACTTTGCTGGGGTTATTCGTGATGTAACTGAGCGCAAAGAACATGAAAGGCAATTAGAGCTCACTAAACAACAAGCTGAAGCGGCTAATGTAGCCAAGAGCACATTTTTAGCAAATACTAGCCATGAAATCAGAACTCCAATGAATGGCGTATATGGCAATTTACAACTGTTAAACGATATGGCGTTGCCTGAATCCGCGTACGATTTGGTCGACAAAGCTTTATATTCTACCAAAGCGCTGATGACGATAGTTAACGATATTTTGGATTTTTCCAAAATTGAAGCGGGCAAACTGCAAGTCGAACAAGTTCATTTTAAACTTTCGCAATTAATGGAAAATATTGTGTCTGACATGGGGGTTAAAGCCAAAGAAAAAGGGATTGATTTCATGCTAGTGTGTGATGTAGAGCAGGATGACTTTATTGGCGATCCAGTCAGATTGCGGCAAATTTTGCTTAATATACTCTCCAATGCAATTAAATTTACCGATATAGGTTCGGTTATCCTAACTTGTATTTACCATACAGCTTCCAATCAATTTAGTTTTATCGTCACAGATACTGGCATAGGTATGAGTGATGATGCAATCGCTCGTATTTTCGCCCGTTTTGAACAGGCTGATGTGTCGACAACTCGGCGTTTTGGCGGTACGGGTTTAGGCATGTCTATCACTCAGTCTTTGGTCGCTTTAATGGGCGGTCGTATAAATGTTAGCAGCAAGGTTGGAGAGGGCACGACTTTTACTGTTAATCTTCCATTGCAGCAGGTTGAAGAAGAAGCAATTGCAAGAGAAGAAAAAGTCACAATTGACAAACTAGAGCTTGCGAACCGGACTATTTTATTAGCCGAAGACAATGAGATAAATCAAGCTATAGTGCAAGCTATGTTGGAGAAAACTCAAGCGAGCGTATTAATCGCTGCCAATGGCAAACAAGCTATAGCTCTGGCGGCACAAACAATAGATGAGGATAAACTCGACCTTGTATTGATGGACATTCAAATGCCGGAAATGGACGGTATTATGGCGTGCAAACAGCTTAAAAAAACTTACCCCAATTTACCTATTATTGCGCTAACTGCCAATGTCATGTCGGATGATATCAAAGAGTATAAATTAGCAGGTTTTGATGGTTATCTTGGTAAACCGCTAGCGCAGGCTGAGCTCTACGCCGAGTTGCATAAATTTGTTGGTTAACTTCAATTGAGTAATGCACTTTGTTGATGTTTTTGTTGCCAATGGGCTAAAACTTCGGCGACAACCTGTTTATTTATTGGTTTGACTATGTAGTCATCCATACCAGCATCTAAACACTTTTCTTTGTCGCCAACCATGGCATTGGCTGTCATCGCAATAATTGGGATGTTTTTACACCAGTCACCACATTCACCTTGGCGAATTTTGATGGTTGTTTGATAGCCATCTAGTTGTGGCATTTGGCAATCCATTAAAATTAAATCGTATGTTTGGCCTATCTGCTGGCTAGCGACCAAAACTTCAATTGCCTCTAATCCATGATTAGCAATATCAATTTTTTCCGCGTACGCCTCTAACATGGTTTGTGCAACCAGCTGATTTATTTCATTATCCTCAACTAATAATATACGTTTGAACTTATTTGTTGGTGACTGTGTTATATCCGCTTTGTGCTTGTTTTTTTGCTGAGCATTATCACTTAAGCTATTTAATACGCTCACGAGTTCTTGGGTGGTTATCGGGTAAGACAGTAGCTTAATATTGTCCGCAACCAATTCCCGTAGCGCTTCATTTGGATAATTTACCGGATGAATCACTAAACAAGTTATGTCTTGCGCGTGTGTTTCAATTTGTTGAATTAATTGGCTTGTTGTCAGCGCACCTGTGAGTAAATCGGTAAAACAGGCTATGCTGTTAGTTAACTCGGTAGCAGCAAGCTGCTCAGCCAATTCAAAACTTTGTGTATGCTGGATAATTTGTTGGAACTGTTTGGTTAATAATGTTTTGTATTGAGTTTGTTCTCCTACCAACACAACTTTTTGCTGACCCGAATTATAAGTGTATCGAGTGGTTTTATCTTCAACTTGAGCAATTTCGCAATCTATAACTATGGTGAAGTTACTCCCTTGGCCGTGTTGGCTTTGTACTTGAATATCACCATCTAACAAACTTGCCAATTGTTGGCTAATAGCTAAACCTAAACCTGTGCCACCAAATTTTCTGGTAGTAGATGCATCTACTTGAGTAAATGCCGAAAACAGTGCGGAAAATTTATTTGGTTCAATACCTATGCCAGTATCGATAACTTCAACTTGCAGGCGTACTAAGTTTTGCTCAGTTAATAGTTGACTATGCGCTTTGATGGTCACCGAACCCTGTTCGGTGAATTTGATGGCGTTGCCAACCAAGTTGGTTAAAATTTGTCGATACCGGGTTGGGTCTGTAACTAAGTGATGGTGTTGTAACTCGGTTGCGTCTACTAGTAGTTGCAAACCTTTTTCAAACGCTTTTATTGAATAGGTTTGGCCGACATTTTCTATCAAATCTTGTACATTTGTTGCGACTTTCTCTATATCAATTTTGCCAGCCTCTATTTTCGAGAAATCCAAAATATCGTTAATTAACACCAGCAGTGAATTGGCACTGTGTTGTGCAAGCTTAGTATAGTGGTGCTGGCGCGAACTCATATCTGTATTTTGTAAGATATTGAGCATGCCTAAAACCCCATTCATCGGTGTGCGGATTTCATGCGACATACTGGCCAAAAAGGCTGATTTTAATTTGGCTGATTCTTGGGCTTTTTCTAGCGCTTGCTCTCGTTCTAGTATCGCGGTTTTTAGCTGATTTTCTGCCGTTATACGTTCAGTGACATCATTTTGAATGCCAAGGAAGTGGGTTAAATGGTTATGGCTGTCAAAAACTGGGGTAATAGATAACTGATTGTAAAACTCCTTGCCTTGTTTGGTGTAATTGATAATTGTGGTGGTAATAGCTTGTTGTAAATGAATTGCTTGGCGAATTTGTTCAACAATTTGAGGATCTGAATTTTTCCCTTGTAAAAAACGACAGTTTTTCCCGAGTACTTCAGTTCTGTCGTAACCTGTTATCGCTTCAAACGCTGGGTTGACATACACTATTGGTTGAGACTGGACGCTAGCATCCACTATAAGGATGCCACATGGTGCTGTTTCTATCGCTCGGTCGCGAATCAGTAGCTCTCTGTCTATGCTTTTTTGCATAGTTACATCTATACCCACCAAGACTATACCGGCGAGCCGTCCATCTGAGGTTAAATATAAAGTTCTGTGCCAATGGATAAAAACTTGTTTGTAGTTATTATTTTGATCTTTTAAGTTGTACATGCTTTCAAATTCGTACAACTCATTTTTTACATTAAATACCGCTGCTCTATGTTGACTGTCGATCAAATTGATCGAGGCAACCCCTTCAGTTAACACCTGAGATTGAAACTCGTCAAAAGCATTATTGTGCAACAAACAGCGGCCATTTAAATCAAACACTGCAAGTGACTCTGAAATTGAGTTAATAACACTTTGAAATTGCTCTTTAGACACGTTAGTTGCAAACAACTCTTCGAGTAAGCCGTCGAATTGTTTTCGCAGTTGCGCCATTTCATGCAACTCTATGCTTTGGTAGTCGGCTGTTTGGTCGAAATCCTGTTTATCTTGGTTTTCAATAGCGTTGACAAATTGATGTAAGGTCTGCGAGGCGAAATTAGCCGCTAAGCTTATGCTGTAGGTGGTAACTATGATTAAACCGATTAAGATCACAATTAAAACTATAATAAAAATGATCACTTGTTGATATGCGTATTCAGCTTTTTGTAAAACATAAATTTTACTGCCGTCGGCTAAACTCTCGACATAATATTTAAACTCTTGCAGTTGCGCTGTTTTCAGTTGCAGCGTTTCAGTCGCCAGCTCAAGGTTTGATTGGAACAGGATATTGTTGTGTTTATCTACGTAAACAATATCGGTTTTTAATAAGTTGAGTGTCAGCAGTGGCTGAACTTGTTGCCGTGGAATATGCGCGTAAATAGCGCCTTCTGGCGCTGCTCCGTACTTTATAGGCGCAATAAACAACCAGCCTTTTTCTGATAAGTGATAGTAGCTTTGCCCTTGTTGTAATACTGGATTAAACCAGAGTTTTTTATCAATGATTTGATGTTTACTTTGGTTGCTGGTGACTACTTGCCCTTCAAAATCAAGCAGACTAATTTGGCTATCTTTTATGCCTGCAAACACAAACGAATTAAACAGTAAATTGATATATTGTTGCCGTCCTTCAAGGTCAACTAAACTGTTTACCACTAAATCATTCAGGGCTAAGTTTTCAACTTCAGATTGCAGTGCAGTTTGGGTTTTATTGAGAACATGGTTAAATTGTTCGGCAATTTCTTGTTGTTGTTCAACTATTTCATGTTCAACGAGTCTTTGTACATAAACGACAATTAAAAAACCAACAATTACCAGCATAGTTAGCACTTTTGGCAGTGTTTTGCGGGTGATATGTTGGTGAAGCGTTGGTTTGTTTTGTTCGTCCATGCCTTGCTTGTTAACCTTATTGAATTATTTTTGCCGCGCGAGTAACGCTTGGAATGTTAGAGAGATAACCAAAGTTGTCAAAGGCGAATACATGGTAATCATCAGGCTCAAGCGCATCGTGTTTGTTGGCGCTAAATGCACGTTTATAGGTTTTGACTAAACCTTGATACTCAGGCAAATTTTCCAATGCATTATGGACGGCTGAACTTTCAGTCGTTTTTGCCTGACGGATTGCTTGTGCCAACATGTGAACTAAATCGTAGGCATGCGCAATACCAACGGCAGACGGAACTGTCTGCTCGGTGTAATTTGTCTGAAATTTTTGGTTATATGCTTGCAGTACGCTGGTTGATTTTTGCATATTTTCTGCGGTAAAAAACGAGAAAGTTTGTATAACTCGAATGTCTGATTGGCGAATAATATCTAAGCCAACTTGTTCAACAAAATTGCCAGAGGTGATACCCCAGTGGGAGATAATCGGCTTTTGCATATTTGTTGGCAATTTATGCATAGCTTTGACAATTTGTGCACCTTCGGGTGCATTCGCAACCAATATGATGGCCTGAGGTTGAGTCGCCAAAACGCGCGTTACTTTATTGGTCATTTCTGAATCACGCCAATTGAACCATTCAAGGTGAGTAATATTGAGGCCAAGCTGTAAGGCCGCTTGTTCGAGCGATTGTTTGTTCGAACGTCCCCAGCTTGTATGTTCTAACATCAGCGCCACTTGAGTTAAATTGTTTTGTTTGGCGTGTTTGAGTAAAACGACACCTGCGTCTTGGTCACGCAATGACACTCTAAAAACGTAATTGGGTGTATAACCATTGTTGACCAATTGTGTGCCTGCGGCCCAAGGGCCTAAATAAATCAGTTTATGTTTATGAATCAAAGGTAATTCAGACATAGCTACTGGTGTGTGAATACCTCCAAGTACAGCAACTAAGTTTTGCTGTTGGGCAAATTGTTCTATGTTGCGTTGGCCGCGAGCCGGATTGCCTCTATGGTCTTTACTAACTAATTTTAGTTGTTTACCCAGTAAGCCTCCTGCTTGATTTATTTCATCAATTGCTAGTTGCGCGCCGCGTTGAATGGCGATACCACCTTCTACTGCTACTGCAGATAAATCGGCATCTAGTCCAATAATGAGCTCGTCTGCGTGACTCGGCAGAGCGCACAAAACAACAGTAATTAAACTAAATAATAATTTTGGCATTTGTTTAACAGGCGTTGTTGGTTTTGTTTTTGATGTTTTGAGTATAGCTAACACTGCAATGTTTTACAGGCGTTTAGCTAGAAAATTAGCTGAATTTATTAGGGGGTTATGCTGGGGTGAATGGCTGAAGTTGCATCTTTGCCAACTTCAGCCTATTTGTAGTTTAGATTATGGCAATAACTGTTCGCCTTTCCATAAATCGACTAGTTGTTCACGTTCGCGTACAACATAAGGTTTGTCGCCATCAACCATAATCTCAACTGCACGCACACGTGAGTTGTAGTTAGACGCCATAGTAAAACCGTATGCACCACTAGAACGAACAGCAAGCAAATCGCCTGATTTTATGGCGAGTTCGCGATCTTTACCTAAAAAATCACCTGTTTCACAGATAGGGCCAACCACGTCGTAAACTGCTTTGTCTCGGCTTAATGCTGCGTTAACTGGCACAATGTTTTGCCATGCTGAATATAAACTTGGACGAATTAAGTCGTTCATAGCTGCATCAACAATCGCAAAGTTTTTCTCTTCACCGCTTTTGATAAATTCAACTTTGGTGATCAACACACCTGCGTTAGCCATGATAGAACGGCCCGGCTCAAATATAAGTTTTAAATGGGTGCGGTCGGCTAATTTTGCTTTTAATGCCGCAACATATTCTTCAGTTGCTGGTGGCTTTTCATCCGCGTAAGTTACGCCTAAACCACCACCTACGTCTAGGTGACTAATTTGGATGCCAGCTGCCGCTAATTCATCAATTAAAACCAATACTTTGTCTAGTGCATCGATAAAAGGTTGAATTTCAGTTAGCTGTGAACCTATATGACAGTCAATACCTTGAATATCTAAGTGTGATAACGATGCTGCGTATTTGTATACTTCTAGCGCACGTTCGCGCTCAATACCAAATTTATTCGCTTTTAAACCCGTCGAAATGTATGGATGCGTTTTTGCGTCAACATCTGGGTTAACACGAATTGAAATTGGAGCTTTTTTATCAAGCTCAGCGGCAACTTTGTTGATGCGATCAAGCTCAGGTTCAGATTCAACGTTAAAACAATAAATACCGGCTTCTAACGCATATTCAATTTCAGCTTCGGTTTTACCAACACCAGAAAATACTACTTTTGCTGGATCACCACCGGCTTCGATAACACGCGCAAGTTCACCACCTGACACTATGTCAAAACCTGAACCTAAACGCGCCATTACATTTAACACACCTAAGTTTGAATTGGCTTTAACTGCATAACAAACTAAATGTGGATGTTCACCGGCTGCTGTATCAAATGCTTGCCAATGGCGCTCAATTGCCGCGCGCGAATAAATATATGCAGGTGTGTTAAATTCAGCGGCAATTTCTGCCACGCTGACGTTTTCTGCAAATAACTGATCTTGTTTGTAATTAAAAAAATCCACGCTAATTCAACCTATTGATTTGTTGTTTGTTCTAAAGTGTTTTGCTGCACTGTATTGTTGTGCGCTTGTGTCTGAGTATTTTGCTCTGTTGGTTTTGGCATAGTTAATGGCCCACGTTGACCACAGGCACAAATTAACAAGCTGCAGCTTATCAGCGCAGACAAAGTTTTAAATCTCATGACAATTGTTAAACTCTTTTGTTTGAATGCGGGTATAATCGCATTCATTGTTAGAAAATCAAGTGTAAAGACATGAGCCAATTAACTGAAACCCAATATCACCAACTTGTTGACGACATTTTACTGCAAATTGAGCAAAAGCTCGAAGAAATAGAAGACGATTTAGACATAGATTATGAAAATTTTGGTGGCAAGTTAGATATTGAATTTGCTGATCGCAGCAAAATTATCTTAAACAAACAAGAACCACTATTGCAGTTGTGGGTTGCGACTAAATTTAATGGTTACCATTTTAGCTATCAAGACGGTAAATGGATTGATGAACGTTTTGGTGATGAGTTTTGGCACTTTATTGAAGAAGCCGTTGCGAAACAAGCTGGCACAAAAGTAACTTTTAAAAGCTAAATTGCTGGTTTATTGAACAAAATAATGTTAGAAAATAGCCCAGCCACTTTTGCCAAACGAGAAAGACAACGGAGATTTTATGACTGAGCAGCTCTCGTACATTGATGTAAACCCACAAGGGGAAGTTAAATCATTAGTTGTATGGATGCATGGATTAGGTGACTCGGGTCATGGATTTGCCCCACTAGTGCCTGAGTTAAAACTTCCTGCAGAATTAGGCATACGTTTTGTATTTCCACACGCACCCGTTAGACCAATTACCATCAACAATGGCCTGCCTATGCGTGGTTGGTACGACATAGTTTCGTTTGATATGAATAACAGAGCGGATGAAAAAGGTGTATTAGAATCGGCTGCACAATTGCAGGCACTAATAGACGCTGAGTTAAGCAAAAATGATTTAACCCATGAAAACTTAGTGATTGCTGGTTTTTCTCAGGGTGGTGTCATGGCTTACCAACTAGGTTGTCGCCAGCCTGCTGCGCCTGCTGGCATTTTATCTTTGTCTGCTTATTTGTCTCGTGCGGATAAGTTAGCCTGTGAAGCAACTGATGCTGCCAAAGCCGCACCTGTGTTGGCTATGCATGGCTTACAGGATGAAATTATTCCAGTACAGCTGGGTAGACAGTCTGCCGATATGGTTAAACAAGCCGGTTTTAACGTTGAATGGCAAGACTACCCAATGCAGCACAATGTCTGTGCTGAACAAATTGGTGCTATTTCAAAATGGTTGCAAGCTGTCCTCACGGCTAAATCACCAGCCTAAATTTCTAGCCTAAAGGTCATAGGCCCATCATTTATTAGGCTGACTTTCATGTCAGCCTGAAATTGCCCTGTTTGCACCTTTATCCCTTGAGCCTCAACTTGGCTCGCAAAATACAAATACAACTGATTGGCTAATTCTGGTGTTGCTGCATTGGAAAAGCTTGGGCGCATGCCTTTTTTGGTATCTGCCGCTAGGGTAAATTGTGATACTACTAAAATTTCGCCGCCGACATCTTTAACACTTAAATTGGTTTTACCATTTTCATCTTCAAATATTCGATAACCAGCAACACGCTCAGCTAAGCGTTTAGCTTTGGTTTCGTCATCGCCTTTTTCAACGCCAAGTAATACTAAAATACCTTGGTTGATGTTGGATATAATTTGGTTGTTAACTGTTACGCTAGCTTGGCTAACTCTTTGTAATAATGCGATCATTTGGGGTTAACTCATGTATTGCGACAGCGTTGGACTGATAATTTTCACAAAGACGCTGTAAATACATCCTTGTACGCTTCGCTTTTTCATCCCTGAAAAAGAGACTTTGCTCTAAATTATCACACCAACACTGTCAGGTATTTTTGTCGTTGGAACTATCTTAGTTAGTGTTTTCTTGTAAAAAACGTGCAATTTTATTTGCAGCGTTTAAAAATGCTTCGGCCATAAAAGGTTCACCTAAAGAGTGACCTGAGTTTGGCACTATATATAGGCGGCTATTTTGCCATTTTTCAGCTAATTGCCAAGCTTGGCTGACATCACAAACCGCATCGTATCTACCATGAATGATAGTCACTGGGATATCTTGTAATTTATCTATGTTGTTGAGAATTTGATTCTCTGCAATAAAACTGGCTTGGGTAAAATAATGGCACTCCATCAGCGCCATTGTCATATTGGCGTGAATATCATCGGTATTTTCGCGCGATTCCAAATGATGTAAGACAGATATCCTGTTTTCCCAATTACACCAATGTTTAGCTGCGGCTATTTGGCTAAATTGATTGTTGCTCGTAAGCTGCGCCAAATAACTTGCCGCTAATTGTTGGTGAGTTATCTGTTCATCATCTGCTAAATTGGCTGCGCGAATAAACTCTTGATTATAATCCGGAAATAAACGCGCAGCGCCTGTTGGTTCGTACAACCATTGTAAATCTTGTTCACGCGCTAAAAATATTCCACGCAATAACATAGCGCTGATTTGTTCTGGGTGTTTTTGGGCGTAGAGCAAAGCCAAAGTTGTGCCCCAACTACCGCCTGCTAACACCATTTTTTTGATTTCCAGTTGTTGGCATATCAACTCAATGTCGGATAACAAATGTGCTGTGGTATTGTTTTCTAACGACAAACTTGGGGTCGATTGGCCACATCCGCGTTGATCAAATAAGATAATGCGGTAAAAGTTAGGGTCGAAAAAACGTCGGAAAAACGCACTACTGCTACCGCCCGGCCCACCATGACAATAGAGCACAGGGTAACCTCTCGGATTGCCCGATTCTTCCACATAAATATTATGGCCATCACCTGTGTCTAATTGGTAAGTTTGATTTGGCTGAATATCTGGGTAAAGCATGGGTCAGTTATCCTGTTAATTGATTCAATATTAGGCGCTTCTAAATTCATCTAACACGCAAGTAAATTCAGCACCGAGCAATACCACTAGCCAGTTAAAGTACACCCAAACACAAAATATTGGAATGGCTGCCAATGAGCCATAAATAAACTGGTAGGTTGGAAAGGCGCTGATATACCAACTGAAGATGTACTTACATATTTCAAATAATATCGCAGTAATACCTGCGCCTACCATAGCAACTTGGCTACTGGGTGCTTTGGCTGGCACTAAACGGTATAACAATAAAAAATATAAAAATGAGAAAACCAGCGGAATACCCGCGTTGAGCATATTGCCCGGAAACCAACTAGCAACTTGTTGGATCCATTCATTGGCTAAAAAGGCGCTGGTGGCGAGTAAACTTATGCCTATTAACACTGGGCCTAAAATAATCACCATTAAATAAATAATTAAATCTTGCCAGAACGGACGTTTTTTATTGGTAACAAATATGCGGTTAAGCTCTTTATCTATATTTTTCAGTAGCATAACTGCAATAACAAAAAGCGCAGCTGTGCTTAACCCCGTTGCATTGCCTAAATTGCCGATAAATTTAACTAGGTGTTTTTGGACCTCGGCGCTGGCTTCTGGCACAAAATGATGGAGTAAATAACTTTCAATACTGGTTTGCGCCTGTTCAAAAATACCAAAGGTGCTCATTACACTCATGATCACAGTGACAAAAGGCACAAAACTCAACAGGGTCACAAAAGCTAAATTACCGGAAATAATACTGACTTCATCTTGCTGGCATTTTTTTAAATATCGAATAATAAAAGCTTTTAACGTGCCAAAAATTGACGGGGTTTCTTCCATGGAAATTCTCTAAACAAAGTGTATACGGAAAAGAACAACAGCTCGAAGGCAACATAACACACTTGCTTGTGCTATAACTATACCCAAGCTAAAAATAACAACTAGGCGCTTATTATGACTCAGTTTCCGCAATTATTTCAGCCACTCACGCTTAAACACCACAGGTTAAAAAACCGCATTATTATGGGCTCAATGCACACTAATTTGGAAGAGTCGCCACAGGGTTTTGCAGCATTAGCTGAGTTTTATCGGCATAGGGTGGAAAATGACGTCGCACTTATTGTTACTGGCGGTATATCACCTAACGCCTCTGGGGTATTAGCACCAAAACAAGCGATGATGACAAGCCAAGCGGATGTTGAGCAGCACAAACAAATTACCCAAGTTGTGCACAATGCAGGTGGCAAAATTTGCATGCAATTATTACATGCGGGGCGTTATGGTTTTCATCCTGACGTAGTTGCTCCCTCTGCTATTCAAGCGCCGATTAGTCCATTTAAACCTAAAGAACTGACAGATACAGAAATTGAACAACAGATTACTGATTTTATTAACGCTGCTGTGTTGGCTGACCAAGCGGGTTATGACGGTGTCGAAATTATGGGCTCGGAAGGTTATTTAATTAATCAGTTTATTGCCAAGCGTACCAACCATAGGTCGGATACTTGGGGCGGTAGCCTTGAAAATCGTTGTCGCTTTGCGCTTAAAATTGTTCAAGGTATCCGCGCTAAGTTAGGTGATAAATTTTTAATTTTGTTCAGATTGTCTGTGCTTGATTTAGTTGAGCAGGGTAGTGATAAAACGGAAGTTTTACAACTGGCTAAATGGTTGGAAGATGCCGGAGTGGATATTATTAACACTGGCATAGGTTGGCATGAAGCGCGAGTGCCAACCATAGCCGCTATGGTGCCAAATGCCGTTTTTAGCCAAGCGAGCCAGTTAATTAAACAGCAAGTAGATATTCCCGTGGTAGCGGTTAACCGCATTAATATGCCCGATACGGCAGAACAAATACTGCAAGACGGCCATGCTGATTTAATCTCAATGGCGCGCCCCTTTTTAGCCGACAGTGCTTGGGTGAAAAAAGCGCAAAGTGGCAAAGTGGATGAAATTAATACCTGCATTGCCTGTAACCAAGCTTGTTTAGACAAAGTATTTTTAGGCCAAACCGCCAGCTGTTTAGTTAACCCTGTTGCTTGCCGTGAAACTGAACTTAAATTTAACCCAGCCGCTGTTGTTAAGAATATTGCTGTGATTGGCGCGGGTGTCGCTGGTATGGCGGCGGCAGTGTATTGTGCGATGCGTGGACATCAAGTGAGCTTATTTGAAAAGCGCAGTGAAATTGGTGGTCAGGTTAACTTTGCGAAAAATATTCCGGGCAAAAGTGAATTCGCACAACTGCTGCGATATTTTAAAACCATGTTGGCTAAACATGCAGTGGACATTCGTCTGAATATTGAAGTTGAGTCCGACGATTTAGCCAACTTTGATGAAGTGATAGTTGCCTCTGGTGTGCAACCTAGATATCCAAATATTGCTGGCTTAGATGATTTTATTGGCACTAAAGTATTTGACTATCAGCAAGTGTTATCCGGCAATGTGAGCCTAATGGGAGCTACTGCAATTATCGGCGCTGGTGGCATTGGTGTAGATATGGCGGTGTTTTTAACTGAGCAGCTGAGTTTGGAGGATAACAGCGGCAAGAGTGATGCCGAGCTTTATTGTCAGCAATGGGGCATAGATCTTACCCTTGAACATCAAGCTGGTTTAAGGAAACCTCATGTTAGTGCAAATTCAGATATTTATTTATTGCAGCGCAAAGCTGAAGCTATTGGTAAAAACTTAGCGAAAACCACAGGGTGGATCCATAAAGCGCATTTGCAGCAGCATAAGGTGCATATGTTGTCGGGTGTTAGTTATCAAGAAATTAATCAGCAAGGTTTAGTCATCGAACATGATGGGCAAACTAGGTTGCTTGAGGTGAATAATATTGTGATTTGTAGCGGCCAGGAGTCGGTTATTCCGTCATGGATTGTGCAGTTAAAACAGAAAGTACATTTTATTGGTGGTGCGGCCAAAGCGGCGGAGTTAGATGCCGAAAGAGCGATTTATCAAGCAGCGAAAATAGCGAATGTTATTTGAGTTTGGGTGTTAATCGCTGCACATTTGGTGGCATTCAAGCCCATTCGAAGCATAATTTTATAAAAACGCTGTTCGCCAGTCCATGGCCGCTCCCAAAAGATATCCCTATCTTTTGAAGTTTTATAAAATTAGCATTCGAATCAGCTTTTGATTGAACTTGTGAGTTGCTGGTGCATTTATCGCAGCTCGGTCGTCTGTGGTAATCAAGCCCACTCGAAGCATAAATTTATAAAAACGCTGTTCGCCAATTCATGGCCGCTCCCAAAAGATATCCCTATCTATTGAAGTTTTATAAAATTAGCATTCGAATCGGCTTTCGACCGTGCTTATGAGTTGCTGTCGGATTTATCGCTGCTAGATTTGTGGTAAAAAAGCCCGTTTCAAGCATGATTTTCAAAAAACGCGGTAAACCCATCCATGGGCGCTCTGCTTTATCATCCCTGATAAAGAAGTTTTTGAAAACCAGCATTCAAACAGGCTTTAGTCTGACATCGGTGGTGCTGTTGGGGTTGCCGCTGCTTGTTTGGTGTATTCAAGCCCATTCGAATTGGCTTTTGATTGGGCAGGTGAGTTGCTGGTGGATGTGTCGCCGTTTGGTGGTATTAAATCTAATTTGAAGGATGCTTTTCAAAAAGTTCAGTTCTCCATTTTTCGCAAAATATTCGACGTCACCAGACAAGGTTTGAACGCCGAGCGACTTCGATGTTAAAGCTAGTGAATGGGTGGGTTGCGAACAAAACTTCATAAGATAGGGATATCTTATGCGAGCGACACAAGGATGTGCTTGAAGCGTTTTTGTGAGTAACTCCCCATTTGCTCGCTTGAATATAGTGCACCATGCTACCAGCGCCAACGAATCCAAACTTGGGAACTGTCCGTTTATCCAGTATACTGCGCGCAGTTATAAAAAATGCGAAGGTCGAATGCATGGATATTCATGGTTTAATTGATGGGTTAAATGACAAACAGCGCGAGGCAGTTGCCGCGCCACAACAATCAATGCTGTTACTTGCAGGTGCTGGTAGTGGTAAAACACGTGTGCTGGTGCAACGTATCGCTTGGTTGATACAAGCAGAAAACATCTCCCCCCATTCAATTTTAGCGGTAACTTTTACCAACAAAGCGGCGGCAGAAATGCGCCACAGGGTAGAAGATTTATTGCAAACCTCAGTGCAAAGCATGTGGATAGGCACATTTCATGGATTAGCTCACCGTATGTTGCGATTGCATTATGCCGATGCTGGTTTGCCAGAAGGTTTTCAAATACTCGATGCCGACGACCAATTGCGCCTGATAAAACGCGTAGTACGTGCACTCGATTTAGACGAAAAAAAATGGCCACCAAAACAAGCCATGTGGTACATCAATGGGCAAAAAGACGAAGGTTTGCGTCCACACCACATAGAAACTTGGGGCAACCAACAAGACGAAGTCTGGAAACGCATTTACCAAGCTTATCAAGAAACCTGTGACCGATCTGGCCTAGTCGATTTTGCTGAGCTATTACTACGTGCACACGAATTATGGCTAAAACATCCGCATTTATTGCGTCACTATCAACAAAGATTTAAACACGTTTTAGTTGACGAATTTCAAGATACCAACAGCATTCAATATGCCTGGTTACGTTTATTGGCCGACGCCGACAACTTTATCAGTATAGTCGGTGATGATGACCAATCTATCTACGGTTGGCGTGGTGCTAAAGTTGAAAACATCCAACGCTTTTTAGACGATTTTCCCGATGCACATATGATCCGCCTAGAACAAAACTATCGTTCCAGCGGGACAATTTTGAAAGCCGCCAATGCGGTTATTGCCCACAATTCTGGTCGTTTAGGCAAAAACTTGTGGACTCAAGCAGGTGATGGCGAAGCAATCAAACTTTATTCTGCTTTTAACGAACTCGATGAAGCTCGTTTTATTGTTGGCCGTATCAAAGAGTGGTTAGAGCAAGGCAATGCGTTAAAAGACAGTGCCATTTTATACCGTAGTAATGCGCAATCGCGAGTGTTAGAAGAAGCGTTGATTGTTGAAAATATACCGTACCGAATTTATGGCGGTTTACGTTTCTTCGAGCGCCAAGAAATTAAAGATGCGTTGGCATATATGCGTTTGTTAAACAATCGCCAAGATGATGCAGCGTTTGAGCGTATTATCAACACACCAACGCGTGGTATAGGTGAAAAATCTCTACAACAAATTCGTCAATATGCGCGTGAACACCAACAAACTATGTGGCAAGCGTCTGAAAATTTGGTGTCGGCAAAGTTACTGACAGGTCGCGCGGCCAATTCAGTTAGTAGTTTTGTGAATAAAATAAATGAACTAGAGCATGAAATTGAAGACTTAGTTTTGTATCGTCAGTGTGATGTAGTGATTAAATCTTCTGGTTTACATTTTATGTATCAATCAGAAAAAGGCGAAAAAGCGCAAGCACGTATCGAAAACTTAGAGGAGTTAGTTACGGCTTGCCGCCAGTTTGAAAATACCGAGCCTGAGTTATCAGATTTAAGCGCGTTTTTATCGCACGCAGCGCTAGAATCAGGCGAAAACCAAGCTGAGCGTAATCAAGATGCAGTGCAAATGATGACCTTGCACAGTGCTAAGGGGTTGGAGTTTCCACTGGTGTTTATTGGTGGCGTGGAAGAAGGCATGTTTCCAAGTTTACAAACCACAGAAGAATCAGGCCGCATGGAAGAAGAACGAAGATTATGTTATGTCGGCATGACAAGGGCAAAACAGCAGCTATATTTAACTTATGCAGAATCGCGCCGAATATATGGTAAAGACCAATATCATGCACCAAGCCGTTTTATTCGGGAAATACCGGCAGATTGTGTCAGTGAAATTAGGTTAAACAACCAAATAAGTCGCCCAGCGGCAGTTGGCAGGTTTAGCGCCAGCGTAGTTGAAGATAGTTTTAGCCAAACCGGATTGCAATTAGGTCAAAGAGTTATGCATGCAAAATTCGGAGAAGGGACTATTCTTAATTACGAAGGCAGTGGACAAAATAGTCGGGTACAAGTGAACTTCGACCAAGTAGGCAGTAAATGGTTGGTGGTGGCTTTTGCGCGCTTAGAAATTATCTGAGGTAAAAGTTGGAACAGTATAAGCTGTTAATCGTTGAGGATAGTCGGCCAATATCAACATTGGTCGAATATGTCGCCAAAGAAGCTGGATATCAAACTGTTATCGTTGAAACGCTCGCTGAGTGCCAACAAGCGTTAGCGCAAGAAGACAATTTCTATTTAGCTTCGGTGGATTACAGCTTACCAGACGGGCCTGACGGCGAAGCAATAGATGAAGTTATAAAAAATGGTATTCCAGCCATTGTGATGACGGGCCACTTAGATAGCGAAATTCGCGATCATATCCTCAGCAAAGCCGTTTCCGATTATATCCCCAAAGAAAGCTCCGAAGCATTTTCTTATTTGTCTAAACAATTAAATCGTTTTAAACACAACCCCAATTTTAAAGTGTTAGTGGTTGATGATTCAGAGGCAACCCGCAGTTATATTCGGAGTTTGCTTGAACGCAATTTATTTGATGTGGTTGAAGCGGCCGATGGGCAGCAAGGGCTTGAACAACTAGCACAACACCCTGACATTAAATTAATTATTACTGACTATGAAATGCCGATCATGAATGGTGTGCGTTTTGTTAGTGAAGTGCGCAAAAGCAAACCTAAAGAAGCAGTGTGTATTATTGGCTTGTCGGGTGGTGGTGCATCTTCCTTGTCTGCGCGATTTATTCAAAATGGCGCAAACGATTTTTTACAAAAACCCTTCTGTTTAGAGGAGTTTTATTGCCGTATTCACCAAAGCATTGAACATTTGGAGCATATGGTAAAACTTAAGCAGTTAGCTGACTTAGACTCGATGACGGGATTATTTAACCGCTATGCTTTTTTCACCCAAGCAAATCAACAGCTAGTTAGCCAAGGTGATAATGAATATGCTGTGGCAATTTTAGATATAGATCACTTCAAACGTGTTAATGATGAGTTGGGTCATGATATGGGTGACCAAGTTATTAAAGATCTGGCGCATACTTTGCGAGAAGAATTTGCGCAAGAAACCCTATGCCGCATGGGAGGAGAAGAGTTTGTTATCTTGTTTAAAGATGGTAATCAGCAAACCCATAGCCATTTATTAAACGCCTTTCGAGAAGAGATTAGTGAACATGCTGTAGCATGTGGGGATGCTGAGACACATTACACTATTAGTATTGGTTACATTTCAGGCCAACATTCGATAGATCAAATGATCCAATTTGCCGATGAAGCGCTTTATCAGAGCAAAGAAGAGGGCCGCAACCGATTAACCATATATTCAGCAGCGCATGCGTAAATAGGATTCAGCATGAACAATAGAGTTTTAATAGTTGAAGATCATAGAACGACAGCTGATATTTTAACCAAAATTGCGCAAAAGCTTGGTTTTGAAGTAGATGTTATGCACAGTATGGCCGAGCTAACAGCAGCGCTTGTTGAATTTAAAGACTACTTTTGTGCCTGTGTTGATTTCCATTTACCTGACGCTCATAACGGCGAAGCGATTGATCAAACGGTTGCGGCAAAAATTCCAACCTTTGTTTTAACCGGTCGATTAGACGAACAAGTACGTAAAAAGGTAATGGCGAAAGCGGTTGTCGATTTTATCTTAAAAGAAACCGTGCACTCGTTTGATTACGTTGGAAAATTACTTACACGATTAAAACGTAATATGCAGGTGAGTATATTAGTGGTTGATGACTCACTATCTGTACGTAAATATCTACGTACCTTATTAGAGCGACAAAACTTTACTGTAATAGAAGCAGTAGACGGCGAAGATGCGTTAGAGCGGTTAAAAGCACATCCTCAAATTAAAGTCGTGATCACTGATTACGAAATGCCGAAGATGTCGGGCGTGGAACTTACATCAAAAATTAGACGGAAAAACCCACACGAGAAGATAGCCATTTTAGCTATTTCCAGCAGTAACAATGCGATGTTAACCGCGCGCTTCTTAAAAAATGGTGCTAATGATGCGTTGAATAAGCCTTTTGATGCAGAAGAATTTTATACACGAATTTTCAGAAACTTAGAATACATAGAGCAAGTAGAAGAAATTGAATTTGCTGCTAATCATGATTTTTTGACCAAGATAAAGAACCGCAGGTGTTTTTTTGAATTATCCAACCAAGCGTTAAAAACAGCGAGTAAACCGAGCGCTTTAGCTTTACTTGATTTAGACCATTTTAAAGCGATTAATGATACTTATGGACATGAAGCCGGTGATATTGTTTTGGTTCAAGCCGCACAACGTATGATGGCACATTTTAAAGATGGCATAGTTGCTCGATTGGGTGGTGAGGAGTTCTGTGTATTATTGCCGGAAACGTCGATTGATGAAGCACTTGGGCGCTTTGAATTTTTATGCCATCACTTCGAAAGTTTTGAATTTAAAGTATTAACTCAAGTGCTCAATGTCACCACTAGTATTGGTTTAGTTGAGGTTGATAAACAAACTTTGTCTGTTGCACTAAAACAAGCTGACGAAGCTTTATATGCAGCTAAAGGCAACGGTCGAAATCAAGTTGTCCAATATCAAAATAGTAATACTGATTAACCTCAGCTACGCATAATCAAAATTGCCCAATATGTCTATTTTTCCATCTCTCTGCGTTATTTTTACTACTAATAGCCAGCTATTAGATACATAAAAATGCCTTGATAGATGAAAAACTATCCGTATTGGACCGTAAAGATAAACGAGTAAGTATCACTGCGCATAAATTTACTTCAACTCTGCTTATGCATAGCTAAGGTTAATACACTTGTAAGCTAGTTTTTAATCCTTATAATACCGCCTCTTTTTTGAGCAGTTGCAAGCTGCTTAGTTTGTTGTGGTTATTCTTTTAAGGTGTAGTTAGTTGTTACCTGCTGTTAAAACGTCCCCTCGGTTATTTATTGTTTTAAGTATATTAACCGGTCTAGTTGGTTCATTTGTTAATCCGCTAATGAGCTTGTTTTTAGTACAAGATTTAAATGCTCAGCCTATCTATATTGGTTTGTATACTGTCAGTGTTACTTTGTCGGGTTTAGCAATTAGCCAGTGGTTAGGGCAAAAAGCTGATGCTGGTTTAAGTGCGCGTAAAATGTATATTTTTGCAGTATTGGCTATGGCGATTGGTTTAGCTATTTATGCTAATGTGTCTTCTTTTTGGTTAGTGTTGTTGGCTGGTGTTGCTTTTGTCGCCGTTGGTAATGCAGCTATTCCACAAATGTTAACCATATCGCGCCAGTGGGCAAATCAAGCTGATAAAGTGGACGTGGGACAATTTAACGCGAATTTGCGCGCGGCTATTTCCTTTGCTTGGATTGCAGGCCCTGCAATTGGTTTTGCTTTGGCCTCGGCGTTTGGTTTTTTTGCATCATTTTATATGGCGGCTATTTGTGCTGTTGTCGCAGCTATTTTTGCGTACAAATTTATTCCAGATATCTCTAAATCCAATCAAAATAATGAAGTTGAAAAACCACAAGCTGTAGGATTGGCTTTTTGGTTGCTCGGTATTTCAGTCACTTTAGGATCGGTTGCAAACATCCTCTATTCGTCGTCTATGCCTTTATATGTTATTCGAGAGTTAGGCTTTGCTGAATATACCCCTGGGGTGTTTATGGGTTTAGTTGCTTGTTTAGAAATTCCAGTGATGCTCTATTCAAGTAAGTTAGCTAAATCTATTGGTAAAACCCGCCTGATTGCGATTGCTTATCTATTTGCAATGACCTTTTACATCGGTGTTTATTTTGCCGAGCACGTTTGGCAATTCATAGGTTTGCAATTTATTAATGCTATTTTTTATGGTTTGTTTGCTGGTCTATCGTTAACGTTATTGCAAGAAGAACTACCACAGCGCATTGGTTTTACCTCAGCGTTTTACTCCAATGCAATAAAAGTTGGCATGATGTTGGGGTCAACTCTAACTGGTTTTATCGGCCAGTTTTATACCTTTAGAAATGCCAATTTAGCAGCAACTGTTGCGATATTCTCTGCTTTGTTGTGTTTGTTGGCCTATGTTTGGTTAAAACAAAAAAATGCTATTCAGCCTAATTTGACTTTAACCTCGCAGGCTGGTTAATTTAGCGCAATATTTTGTGTAAGGACTAATTGAATTATGACACATCCTACTTTTCCACTCGCTCTAAATGAGCAAGGCGCAGCTATTATTATCACCCCATGCCCAGGTACTAAAGGTTTGCCACTGGCTGAATCAATCGCGCAATTAAAAGCCGAAGGCGCCAGTGCTGTATTAACTTTTATGCAGCAATACGAATTAGAAAAAAATGATGTCACTGCAATTAAAGATTTGTGTGAGCAACACGATATTTTGTGGTTTCACCTGCCAATTCACGATGACCAAGCTCCAGAAGAGGCATTTCAATCTGCTTGGAAGCAAGCAAGAGAAACTGTGCATAAGTTATTAGACGACAACAAAAAAATTGCTGTGCATTGCAAAGGTGGCACAGGCCGCACTGGTTTAGTATCAGCACAAATACTGTTAGAACGAGGTTGGTCATTAGCGGACGCAAGTGTGGCAATTAAAGCACTTAGACCTAATAGTTTAACGCTACCACCACATGTGGCGTATTTGACTGAGTTGGAGAAGTCGCTGTTAGGCAGTAAGTAATGATTGATTTACAGTACTAGAGCGATAATTTAGAGCAAAGTCTCTCTTTCAGGGGCGAATCAGAAACGAAGCACCGCTTCGCAGTCTGATGAGGTGGAGTCAAGGAAGACGACAGGGCTTAAACTTCAAGGATGAATAGTCTCTGTCGTACTATAAATTATGCTCTAGTGCTTTGTTGAAACCTAAGTTACTCAAACTTCTGTTCGCGCCCTAACAAAGCTAATGCACCTTCTTTTGGCGCTTTGCCTTGGTATAACACTTGATAAATTTGATCAACAATTGGCATTTCAACCTGCATACGTTGCGCTAACATATACACTTCTTTGGTGTTGCGATAGCCTTCAACCACTTGACCAATATCTGACATGGCTTGTTCAACCGATTTGCCTTGACCTAACGCTAAACCAAAACGACGGTTGCGCGATTGGTTATCAGTACAGGTTAATACTAAGTCGCCTAAACCTGCCATACCCATAAAGGTTTCTGGTTTTGCGCCTAGTGCTTCACCTAAACGACACAACTCAGTTAAACCACGGGTAATTAATGCAGTACGTGCATTTGCGCCAAAACCAATACCATCCGCCATACCGGCGCCGATAGCAATTACGTTTTTAACCGCACCGCCTAGTTGTACACCAATAAAGTCGTTATTTTTATACACTCGAAAACGTTTTTCACAGTGCATTAAATCAGACAAGGTTTGAATAAAATCAGCATCGGTTGATGATACTGAAATTGCAGTTGGCATACCGGCTGCCATTTCTTTGGCAAAGGTTGGGCCGCTGACAACAGCTAAGGTACGAGATTCGCCTAACTGTTCACGCGCAACATCTTGCAATAATCGGCCTGTTTCTGGCTCTAAACCTTTAGTCGCCCAAGCAATAGAACTGTCGCTGCGCAAATGCGGTTTTATTTGTGCGAGCGCTTCGCCAAAAGCATGGCTTGGCACTACCAATAAAATATTACGGCTGTTTTGCACCACATGAGCTAAATCTGCCTGTGGGGTTAAAGCTTGTGGTAATGGCAAACCGGGTAAATATCGGCTGTTTTCCCTGCTTTGTTGCATAGCGGTAATTTGTGCTTCATCACGACCCCACAGGGCTGTTTTATGGCCATTACGTGCTATACAAATGGCTAATGCAGTGCCGTACGAGCCAGCACCGATTACACCAATATCAAATAAAGGTTCGCTCATATTAAGAATCTAGTTTTTGGTTTGACTCTTGGTTTTCTTGAGCTTGTTGCGCAACTTGCTGCATGTAGCTAGCAAATAAAGCATCAAAGTTTACAGGTGCTAAGTTAAGCGGAGGGAAAGTACCACGGTTAACTAAGTTTGAAATTGCTTCACGTGCATAAGGGAATAAAATACCCGGACACATAGAACCAATAGTGTGCGCCATTTGTTGTGGTGGTAAGTTAGCAATAGCGAAAATACCCGCTTGTTCAACTTCTACTAGAAACGCAGTTTTGTCTTCAATTTTAGCTGTTACTGTAATTGATAAAACAACTTCGTAAGTGTCACCGTCAAGCTTTTTACTTTTTGTATCTATGTCCATTTGTACATCTGGTTTCCACTGAATAGTGAAAATTTCAGGTGAATTTGGTGTTTCAAATGAAATGTTTTTCGCAAAAATACGTTGAATTGCGAATTGCGGTGCGTTTTCACCTGCAGCTTGTTGGTTGTTTTCTGGAGTTTGTTCTGACATGACAATACCTTTGTTTTAAATTATGCGTTGAGCAAATTATCTAGTTCACCGTCGTATTCTGCGTCGAATAAATCGTCGCATCCACCGACATGATGCTCATTTATAAAAATCTGTGGCACAGTTGAGCGTCCGCTCAGTTGGATCATTTCATCGCGTTTTTCAGGTTGTTGATCTATGTCAATTTCATTAAACGCAACGCCTTTTTGTGTCAGGAGCATTTTGGCTCTTCTACAAAACGGACACCAACTTTTGCTATATACGGTTACTGTAGCCATTTTAAATTAACCTTTTGCGACAGGTAAGTTCGCATTTAACCAAGCATTCATACCACCTTCAAGTAAGTTTACTTTTGGATAACCTGCTTGGCATAGTTGAGTTGCAACTTTTGCCGCACTCAAACCTGCGGTACAAACAACAATAATGGGTTTATCTTTGTTTTTTTCAAGGGCTGGATTGTTACCACCGTCAATTTTATCACTGGTAATGTTCAATGCGCCGGCGATATGGCCTTTGCTAAATTCAGCAGCCGGACGAATATCCACTATAGCTGCGTCTTCGCGGTTGACCAATAAGGTAAGCTGTTGAGTATTCACGCGGGCATAAGGTGCAAATTTAGCTTGAACTAAAGTGTAAACAACCGCGAAAAATAATACGAACCAAGCACCTGTCATAATTGGGTGATTGGCAAAAAATTGAATGTATTCTTGCATTAAAAAGACCTATGAATGTTTTTACTGCGGCAGATTATAGCCTTATCGCTTAACTAAACCAATACAATCGCTTTTTGCAATTAGCGGAATTATCTAATTTGGGTAATCTAAAGCTATGAGACTAGGCTCAAGGCAGTCATTATACCTTGCATTGCGTTATATTTGTTTGCAGCAGCCTAGATATGCGACAATAACAACTAATTATCCGCGATATAAACCAGAACTGTATGATTTAATCGGATTGTCATTGGTTTGTAGAGCAATTCTTAGTAAAATTTGCACAAATACTAATACGACTACAGGTAAACAGCATGACTACTGCGAAAAAACCATTAGTGTTAATCATTATGGATGGTTGGGGTTACAGCGAAAACCCTAAAGACAACGCGATTATGGCCGCGAACACGCCAAATTTAGATAAATTGTGGAAAGAGTATCCAAGCACATTAATTTCTGGCTCAGGCATGGACGTAGGTTTACCTGACGGACAAATGGGTAACAGTGAAGTAGGTCACGTAAACTTAGGTGCTGGCCGTATTGTTTATCAAGATTTCACTCGTATCACCAAAGATATTGCCGATGGCGAATTCCAAAACAATGCTGCTTTAGTTAAAGCAGTAGACAGTGCTAAAGACGCTGGTAAAGCTGTGCACATTATGGGCTTAGCTTCACCAGGCGGTGTACATAGCCATAACGATCACATTAAAGCTATGGTAGATATGGCGGTTGCTCGTGGTGCGGAGCAAGTTTATGTTCACGCATTTTTAGATGGTCGTGATACACCACCACGTAGTGCTGAAAACCCATTAGCAGAGTTAGAGGCACAATTAGCTGCAACAGGTAAAGGCCGTGTGGCGAGCATTATTGGTCGTTATTTTGCGTTAGATCGTGATAAGCGTTGGGATCGTGTACAAGCTTGTTATGAGTTATTAACTGAAGGCAAAGCAGAATACACAGCAACTTCTGCCGTTGACGGTTTAAAAGCTGCTTACGAGCGTGACGAAAATGATGAGTTTGTAAAAGCAACTGCAATTGTTGATGCAAATGGCCAAGCTGCAACCATCAATGATGGCGACGCGATTATTTTTATGAACTTCCGTGCTGACCGTGCGCGTGAAATTACTCGTGCATTTGTCGACACTGATTTTGACGGTTTTGCCCGTGCAAAAGTACCAGCATATAGTGATTTTGTTATGTTGACTCAATACGCAGCTGACATTCAAGCAAGCTGTGCTTATCCACCATCAGACCTTGTTAATGTAATGGGGGAGTGGTTAGAAAAACATGGCAAAACTCAGTTACGTATTTCTGAAACTGAAAAATATGCGCATGTTACTTTCTTCTACAGCGGTGGCCGTGAAGACGAATTCCAAGGCGAAAAACGCGTATTAATTCCGTCTCCACAAGTGGCAACTTATGATCTTCAACCTGAAATGAACTCAGTGTTATTAACCGATAAATTAGTTGAAGCGATTGAAAGCCAAGAATTTGATGCAATTATTTGTAACTATCCAAACGGTGACATGGTTGGTCATACAGGTGTATTTGAAGCCGCTGTTAAAGCCTGTGAAGCGGTAGACGCTGCAATTGGCCGTGTTACTGAAGCTTTAGCAAAAGTAGGTGGTGAGTGTTTAATCACTGCTGACCATGGTAATGCAGAGCAAATGGTTGACCCAATTACGGGACAAGCACATACAGCACATACCAGCGAGCCAGTACCATTTATCTATTTTGGCCGTAAAGCTGAATTAGCTAAAGCTAATGGTGTATTAAGTGACGTAGCGCCTACAATGCTTCACTTAATGGGTATGGAACAACCTGCAGAAATGACAGGTCAATCTATCTTTAAATTGGTTTAAGTTGAATCTGCTAAGGATTGCTAAACCAATACAAAATATCAACGGGGCAAACATTAAATTTGTTTGCCTTGTTGTGTTTTTTTTCCTGCAAACAATCTTATCTACCAAAGCATTTGCTGAATCAGATACTGAACAAACACAACGCAAACTAGAAAAAGTTCAGCAGCAAATTATTGATAAACAAAATAAGTTAGATAAAAGCCACTCAGAACTAAAACAAACTCAAAACAAACTAGCGCAAACAGATAAACAAATTGGTCAAGCAGCACGGGTTTTACGCCAAACCAAACAAGAATTAACCGCAACAGAAAAAGAGCTGAAAAAGCTCACTGCACGCCAACAAGAATTAGAACAACTCAAGCAGCAACAGCTAAAAGTATTAGAAAAACAACTGAATAGTGCTTACCACATAGGCCAACACGATTATTTAAAAGTATTGTTAAACCAAGATTCACCCGCCAAATTAGAGCGGGTGATCAGCTATTACCAATATTTAAACAAAGCACGCACCCAAGCGATTGAAGATTTAAAAACTACACTAGCTGAATTAGCACAAACGACTGAAATGCTTAATCAAAAACAACTTAGATTAGTTGAGCTAGTCGAAATTGAAGCACAGAAACAACAAGAATTAGTTAAATTAAAAGCGCAGCAACAACAGCAAATTGATGCATTGGCGCAATTGATAAAATCTGAATCAGCCGAAATTCAGCGTTTACGTGATAACGAAGCTGCGCTTGCTCAAGCATTAGAAGCTTTGGCTGAAGCAATTGACGAATTACCTCAGCAAGTTGAACTGAATGGTTTGCAAGATATTAAAGGCCGACTCTTGTGGCCAGCTAAAGGCAAAATACAAAATATCTATGGCAAACGTAAATCAGGCCAATTGCGCTGGAAAGGCATTAAAATTGACGCTGATTCGGGCGCAACAGTACACAATGTCCATGCTGGCCAAGTGATTTTCTCAGACTGGTTAAAAGGTTATGGTTTAGTCATAGTGGTTGAACATGGTAACGGTTATATGACCTTATATGGCCACAACCAAGCGCTACTAAAAGATGTGGGTGAAATTGTTCAGTCCGGTGAGCCTATCGCTTTGGTTGGCCAATCAGGCGGACAAACTAAACCAAGCTTGTATTTTGAAGTGCGCTATCAAGGTCAGCCGCTAGATCCTATGGATTGGTGTAATTAATCTATTTCTTTACCACTTGTTTCAATTTCAAAACCTTCAATATTCTTTTGCAACCGAACAAACTTCATTCTATTTGCGTACTTTGCTTGTGGTGATTAATTTGGTCTGCTATAAAATCACGCATATTTTGAAGAGCCCGCCGTTTAGTGTTTACATCGGAAAATTCAGCGGGTAGAGAGCTAAAAACACGCAGTAACATTAATGTGTGCACACAGGACAACAAATGACAGATATTTTAAAGATTATCGCTGGCGAGTTAGCGGTACAGCCAACTCAGGTAATTTCTGCGGTTAAATTATTAGATGAAGGCGCAACCGTACCTTTTATTGCACGTTACCGTAAAGAAGTAACAGGTGGATTAGATGACACCCAATTGCGCAACTTAGAAAATCGTTTGGGTTATTTACGTGAATTAACTGAGCGTCGCCAAGTAATTCTCAAGAATATTGAAGAACAAGGCAAACTAACGCCAGAGCTTGCTAAGTCAATTGAACAAGCACAAAGTAAAACCGATTTAGAAGAACTTTACTTACCTTACAAACCTAAACGCCGTACTAAAGGTCAAATTGCGATTGAAGCAGGTTTAGAGCCACTAGCCGATGCAATTATGGCTGATTTAGCGCAAGATCCTGAGCAATTAGCCCAAGCTTATATCAGTGCTGATAAAGGCATTGAAGACACCAAAGCGGCATTAGAAGGTGCGCGCTATATTTTAATGGAAAGGTTCGCAGTAGAAGCGCCATTATTAAAACGCATTCGCCAACATTTAACTGATAATGCGACCATTGAAGCTAAGTTAATTGATGGTAAAGAAAAAGAAGCAGCTAAGTTTTCAGATTACTTTGAATTTAGCGAAAGCATTAAAACTATTCCATCACACCGTGCATTAGCGATTTTCCGCGGGCGTAACGAAGGCTTTTTAACTTTAGCGTTAAATGCTGATCCTGAAAAAGACGACAATCAAACTGGTTCTATTGTTGAAGGCATGATTGCAGATTATTTAAATATTGAATGGCAAGGCCGTGCAGGTGAAACTTTCTTAAAACAAGTGATTAGCTGGACGTGGAAAGTTAAAGTATTAACTCATATGGAAACTGAGTTGTTTGCGGATGTGCGTGAACGTGCCGAAGCTGGGGCAATTTCAGTATTTGCGTCTAACTTAAAAGATTTATTAATGGCTGCGCCTGCTGGTGCTAAAGTGACTATGGGGCTAGATCCGGGTATTCGTACTGGGGTTAAAGTGGCGATTGTTGATCAAACTGGTAAGTTGTTAGACACAGCAACTGTATTCCCACATCCACCTCAAAATGCTTGGGATAAAAGTAAACGCACTTTAATCAACTTAATTAAAAAACATCAAGTTGAGCTTATTAGTATTGGTAATGGCACAGCTTCGCGTGAAACTGATAAGTTAGCGGCGGAAATTTTAAAAGAAGCAGCAGAAGTTAAGCTAAACAAGATTATGGTCAGCGAAGCGGGTGCTTCGGTTTATTCAGCTTCTGAAACTGCCGCAAATGAATTCCCTGATTTAGATGTAAGTTTACGTGGTGCTGTTTCTATTGCCCGTCGTCTACAAGATCCATTAGCTGAGCTGGTGAAAATAGAGCCGAAATCAATTGGTGTAGGCCAATATCAGCACGATGTGAATCAAAGTTCGTTAAGTAAATCACTAGATTCAGTGATTGAAGACTGTGTAAACGCAGTGGGTGTTGATTTAAACACAGCATCTGTACCGCTATTGTCAAAAGTGTCAGGTCTAACCAAAACCATGGCGCAAAATGTGGTTGAATTCAGAAATGAAAACGGTGGTTTTACCAACCGCAACCAATTGAAAAAAGTTGCACGTTTAGGGCCAAAAGCATTTGAACAATGTGCTGGTTTCTTAAAAATAGTGGGTGGTGACAACCCACTTGATGCATCAGCTGTTCACCCTGAAGCATATCCTGTGGTCGAAAAAATAGTTGCAGCAAATGATGAAGTTGTAACTAACTTAATCGCTAATAGCGACAAGTTACGCAAATTAAAAGCAGCTGACTACACGGACGACACTTTTGGTTTACCAACAGTACAAGACATCATCAAAGAGCTAGAAAAGCCTGGCCGTGACCCTCGTCCTGAGTTTAAAACTGCAACTTTTAAAGAGGGTGTTGAAACCATAGCAGACCTTAAAGAGGGTATGAAGTTAGAAGGTGTAGTAACCAATGTAACTAACTTTGGTGCCTTTGTTGATATTGGTGTGCATCAAGACGGTTTAGTGCATATTTCTGCAATGTCAGAAACTTTTATTGATGATCCGCGCAAAGTGGTAAAAGCCGGTGACATAGTCAAAGTTAAGGTGATTGAAGTAGACGCACCGCGTAAACGTATAGGTTTAACTATGCGTTTAAATGATGAAGTGCATGCTGCGCCGACTAAATCTGGCGGTAGTCAAAAACCTTCTGAGCGCAACAAAACTAATAACGGCGGCAACCGCAATAAAGGCCGTGGTCAACAAAGTTCATTTGGTGGCAATGCAGGCGGTGGTTTAATGAATAATGCTTTTGCAGAGGCTTTTGCTAAAGCTAAGAAGAAGTAATTTAGTTAAAAAACATCATTTTAAAGTATTACGCGCCCGAGTTTACCTTGTAAACTCGGGCGTTTTTTTACAAGAGTATACTGCTTAAAGCTTCTTAACCTCGATGGCAGAAATTTGCTGAATAATCTCTATACATCCTTTTTTGTAAACCTTAGTGAAAATAATTATCATTTGCTATATTGTGTTGTTTTATTCTGATGGGACAGTTAGGAAGCTATATGAAATTATTCTCAGTTGCTGTAGTGAGTTTGGCTATTTCAGCATCGCTACAAGCAAAACAAAATGAAATGGAAACTGTATTAGTTACGGGAAGCCGTATTGTTGAAAGCATTGATGAAGTGCCTGTATCAGTCACAGTGATCAGTAATCAAGACTTACAACAGCAAATGAAAGTATCTCCAGACATCCAAAACTTGTTGGCTATGTATGTACCTGGTATTAGTTCAGGTACTGGGACTTCAAGTAACTTCGGCCAAACCCTACGGGGTCGAGCTGCTTTAGTTATGATAGATGGGGTACCTCAATCAACGCCATTGAGAAACGGGGCCTTAGGTATAAAAACACTAGACCCAAATGTGATTGAACGAATAGAAATTATTCAAGGCGCAACGTCTATCTATGGCAATGGAGCGGCTGGCGGTATTATTAATTACATCACCAAAAAGCCAGGTGGTGATAAAGCAATTTCAGGAAATATAGATCTTTCAACACGTTTTAGTGCTGTTAAGTTAGAAGATTCAGTCGGTGGAAAAGTAGCTGCTTCTGTTTACGGTTCAGTTGATGCGTTTAGCTATGTTGCCAGTTTGAGTCATGAAGAAAATGGTGTATTACGAGATGCAGACGGTGATGCTTTAGGAACGCAATACGGTTTGTCTGAAGGTGTTTCAAAAAACTACTTTACTAAGCTAGCTTATGAATTTTCTACTGAGAAAAATTTAGCTATTACCTACAACTATTATGAATCACAACAAGATTCAGATTGGGTCGATGTAGTGGGGAATATCAGCAAAGGAGAAAAAACCTATGCTATTTACGACCCTTCAGGTAAACCACCGACAGCAGAGCCGCAAGGGCCTCGTGGTAATCACAATTTACAACTAAAATACCAAGACAACGCTGTATTCAAAAACACACAACTAGCTATAGATGCCTACATGCAGAAGATAGAGAATGTGTTTTTCTATTCGACTCGCTTGGGTAATCCAGATCTCGGAGTTGACGGTGGCCAATCTATGATCCGATCTGAAAAGAAAGGATTACGAGCCACATTCAATAGCTATTTCGACTTTGATCAAGTTGAACTGAATTTAATTTATGGTCTTGACGCACTGAATGATGTGACTTCTCAGCCTTTGGTTGACGGTCGTATGTGGGTGCCCGAAATGGATATGGGTAATCTAGCTGGTTTTATTCAAAGTAAATGGATAATTGCTGATGACTATATTTTAAAAGCGGGTATACGTCAGGAAGATATTAATATTTCAGTGGACGACTATGACACCTTAAAGTTGTGTACAAGTCCGACAGTGTGCTCTACCCCAATGTCTGTCGCTGGTGGAGATATTGACTTTGAGGCAACCACTTACAATATCGGTTTTCGTTATAATGCCTTCGACGCGTTTAATCCTTATTTAAGTTATTCGGAGGGGGCTGATGTACCGGATATAGGTGTGCTATTACGTTCAGCCACTGTTAATGATATATCTTTAATCCAAACCGAAGCGGCAATTGTTAAAAACTACGAAGTTGGTTTTGTTAGTAACATAGAACAATGGCGACTAGAATTTACCGCGTATCGAAGCGAATCGGATTTAGGATCTAGGAGTGTATTAAACCCTGACACTGGCATTTATATCACTCAAAGGGCACCACAAAAAGTTTGGGGTTACGAAGGGGTGGTAAATTATCGAGTGGATGACACGTTGAATTTTGCTGCGACGTTTGGTTATGTTGAAGGTAAACATACTGAATCAGACCTGTATATTGGAGGTCGCCAAATTGGTGCTCCAAAGGCTACGTTTGTTGCAAACTGGCGACCTACAGAGCAAGCTGCGTTGTCAGTAAGTTATTTGCATGTTGAAGATCGCGAACGTTTTGAACGAAATGACGAGGGTAACTTCACAGGAGATGAAGGGAATGTTAAAGGATATGACGTGGTTAATTTGAGTGGTAGCTATGATTTTGGTGACGTGTCAATTTTTGCGGGTGTTGAAAATCTATTTAACCAAGACTATTTCCCTGCTCGCGCTCAAGCGCTGACCTATACTGCATTTAATGTAAAAGGAATCGGCACCACAGTTAACCTAGGTGTAAAAGTTGCGTTTTAGTTAGTAGATAAAAACCTAGATGTTCAAGTCTGCAATGCCCATGTTTGTTCTATAAACTCGGGCGTTTGCCAACGCGAACAAAAAGTAGATACAAAAAAGGCAAGCCGCTGGCTTGCCTCTCTTTAAACATTTATTGGCTATTAATTAGATAGCAACAATGTTCTCAGCTTGTGGGCCTTTAGCGCCTTGAGTTACAGTGAACTCAACAGCTTGACCTTCAGCTAAAGTTTTGAAGCCTTCACCAGCAATTGCACTGAAGTGAGCAAATACGTCAGCACCAGACTCTTGAGCGATAAAACCAAAACCTTTCTCTTCGTTGAACCACTTAACGGTTCCTTTAACTTTATTAGACATAAACTATACCCTAGTTCTAAAAAAATGATGCCGTATATCGGCGGACTTAGCTTGTGGAGACATGAACTTAAAACTGCAGAACGAGGTATTTATTACGAATAAAACAGCGAAATGTAGATAAATTTTATTGCTTCTTCAAGCTATGCCGCGCAGTGTACAGCAACTTTGGCTAATGTCTAGTATAAAAATTAACCAATTTAAAAATAATTTTTTGTGACAGTAAATCATACAACCTTGTTAACAGCCAATTTGATCTAGCACAACTTATGTAAATCCCTTTCTTTCTATACTGCTTCTGTAAAAAGATGCAATCGGGGAGAAAGGTTTTGCATATCGACGGTTATTTAGTTGTCAACGCTGGCAGCTCATCAATCAAATTTTCATTTTTTGATTTTCAATCACCACAGCCCATTTTAACTGGCTTAGCCGAATGTTTGTTTAGCGAACAAATAACTTGTGTAGTTAAATACCAAGGCAATAAATATCCAATTATAGTAAAAGGGCAAGACCACAAAGCTGTGTTAATTGCTTTGTTTGACTACTTAGCTGAGCAATTGCCAAATTTAAACGTAGTTGCAGTAGGGCACAGAGTTGTGCATGGTGGTGAGCACTTCTCAACTCCAGTATTGATAAACGATGAGGTAATTGAAAAAATTGCCAGTTGCAATAACCTTGCACCTTTACACAATCCAGCCAATTTAATCGCGATTAAATTAATTGCACAAATGCAGCCTAACTTGCCGCAAGTGGCTGTGTTTGATACTGCGTTTCACCAAAGCATTAGCCAAGAAAAATTTATGTACGCGCTGCCGTACCAATATTACGCTGATTTGCAGGTTCGTAAATATGGCTTTCACGGCACTTCACATCAATACGTTAGTCAACAAGCGGTTGAACTGCTGAATTTAGCTAAAGATGATCATGGATTGGTGGTTGCACATTTAGGTAATGGTGCGAGTGTTTGTGCCGTGTTTAACGGTAAATCAGTTGAAACTTCAATGGGGTTAACGCCGTTAGACGGCTTAGTTATGGGCACTCGATGTGGTGAACTCGACCCTGGAGTGTTTAATTATTTATGCGACAAACTTAATTTATCAACTGGCGAGCTAACCAATATCTTAAACAAAAAAAGTGGTTTGTTAGGCATTTCTCAATTAAGCAATGACATGCGCACTTTGCTTGAACAAGCTGAAAAAGGACACGAGGGCGCTAACCTCGCAATTGATATGTTTTGTTACCGTTTAGCCAAACATATTTGTGCTAGCACTGCCGCTTTGCCGAAATTAGATGCAATTATCTTTACTGGTGGTATTGGTGAACACGCCGCAGTTATTCGCAGCAAAACTATCGCGCATCTAAAAGTTTTACATTGTCTGTTAGACGAACATAAAAATGCTCAGTCTTATAACCAGTTCAATGCAATTCACCATGATTCATCTTTAGTGCAGCTTGCAGTTATCGCCACTAACGAAGAATGGATGATAGCGCAAAGTGTTCAGCAGTTGGTTGCTAATAATGCGGAGGCAACAGTATGAAACAAACCATTTTAATTGCCCCAACAGGTTACGAAACTGGTGTAACTTCTATCTGTTTAGGTTTGTTTCATGCGCTGGATAAACAAGGTATCAAGGTTGCCTTTTGTAAACCTATAGCGCAGGGCAGCGGCAAAGCTAAAGGTGTTGAACCTTCAGTTAGTTTTATTCGCGAAATAAAAAAGTTAGCTGTGCCTAATCCAATTGCTTTGCAGCAAGCTGTGCAGTTAATGGCGCAAGGAAAATCTGATGATTTAATGGAATTGGTGGTCGAAAAAGTTGACCAAGCTGGTGAAGATTCCGATGTAATTATTATTGAAGGTTTAGTACCGCAAGATGATTCGCCGTTTATCCATAAAATTAATACCAGCATTGCCAACTCATTAGATAGCCAAGTGATTTTAGTCGCCGCCGAAGGTGCTGCCAATGGCGCTGAGCAAGCGCAAGCTTGGGTTAATCAGTTAAAAGTAACTGCTAAAGTGTATGGACATAGCAAAGAAACAAATGTACTGGGTTTTGTATTAAATAAAGTTGGCGCAACTAAACAACAAAGCAAAAGTGCATTGCCAGTTGAAGTGACAGGTAATCAGTTAGTTGCGCCTAGCCTAAATTTGGATGATTTCGAAAGCCAAGTAAACTTGGCTTGTCTAGGTGCTGTGCCGTATTCACATCAACTGATTGCACCACGTTTGTGTGATGTAGTGCAGCATTTAAATTGCCAAGTTTTAAATGATGCTGCTGATTTAAATCGTCGTATTAGCAATGTCAGTATTTGTGCGCGCACTGTAGTGAATATGGTCGACTCGCTTAAAGCGGGCGCATTAATTGTCACCCCTGGGGATAGAGATGATATTTTCTTAGCTTGTTGTAGCGCGGCGTTAAGTGGTATTCCACTAGCGGGTATTTTATTAACCGGTGGCTATCAGCCTGCAGCTAAGCTAATGACTATGTGCCAAAACGCTTTAGCAACAGGTTTACCTGTCATGCTGGTGGAAGATAATACTTTTAACACGGCAATCTCGCTCAATCAGTTAAACCCGCACGTGCCAGTTGACGATTTGTATCGAATGGAGTTGGTGATGCAGTATGTTGCTGAGCATATTGATGTTGCAAAACTAGCCAACAAAATTGATGTAGCAAGACATATTCGTTTATCACCGGCAGCTTTCCGCCATAGTTTAATTAGCAAAGCGGCTAAACAGAAGCAACGCATTGTTTTACCTGAAGGGGATGAAATTCGCACCGTTGAAGCGGCAATTATTTGTGCGCAAAAAGGCATTGCCGAGTGTATTTTATTGGCCGATCCTGAAAAAGTCGCTATGGTCGCCAATAGTTTGTCATTGGCGCTCCCTGATGGGGTAACTGTGGTTAACCCAACTAGCATTAGTGCTGAATATATTGCACCTTTGATGGAAATGCGTAAACACAAGGGCATGACAGAATTGCAAGCGGCAGAAATGTTGGAAGATCCTGTGGTGATTGGCACTATGATGTTGGCACTTAATCAAGTAGATGGTTTGGTTTCTGGTGCGGTAAATACTACTGCTAATACAGTGCGCCCAGCGTTACAGCTGATTAAAACTAAACCTGCTAGTAGTATTGTTTCTTCAATCTTTTTTATGTGTCTGCCAGATCAAGTTTTAATTTATGGCGACTGTGCAATCAACCCAGACCCAACTGCTGAGCAGTTAGCGGAAATTGCCTGCCAAGCGGGTGATTCTGCGCTTGCTTTTGGTATTGAACCCAAAATTGCCATGATTAGTTATAGCACTGGCACCAGTGGGCATGGCCAAGATGTTGAAAAGGTTAAACTTGCGACTGAGCTTGCGAAAGCCAAACGCCCTGATTTATTAATTGATGGCCCGTTGCAATATGATGCTGCAAGTGTTGCTTCTGTTGCTAAAAGTAAAGCGCCGAATAGTAAAGTGGCAGGGCAGGCAACTGTGTTTGTTTTCCCTGATTTGAATACGGGTAATACTACGTATAAAGCTGTGCAACGTTCTGCCAATGTAGTGAGCATAGGCCCTATGTTGCAAGGTCTACGTAAGCCGGTAAATGATTTAAGCCGTGGGGCATTGGTGGAGGATATTGTTTATACCATAGCGTTGACGGCTATTCAGGCGCAGTTTGAGAAGCAGGTTTAGTGCCGCTGCTGGGGCGGTGCACACGAGCCCATTCGAAGCATAATTTTCTAAAACGCTTTGTTATTTATGCTTTATTCATGGGGTAATTCATCCATGAAGCTTGGTCCCTGTCGTCATCCGTGACTCCACCTCGCTTAGCTGCGAAGCGGTGCTTCGGTCTTCGCTCGCCCTATCTTTTGACGTTTTAGAAAATCAGCATTCGAATGAACTCTTTGAGAGCATATTTATCGCTGTTTTTGATTCAGCAATTAAAATGCTTAGTTAGGCTGGGAATTGCGAATAAACGAAGCAACCTTGAATTGCATGGATGCAATTCGAGAGCGCCTAGGGACAGCTTGCAGCGTTTGCTGAGTTATTCGGAGTTTCTAGGCTATTTACTCTGAACTTCAAGCGATAAGTATTGAATGCCCAATGTTAGAGCGCTTACCGATCAAAGCCAAATTCACTGGGTTGAAACCAATAGCGGGTGTTCTTCCAGTCGGTGTCCGCAGGTAATATCGGATTATCTATCAAGATATAGCGAGTACCTGGCTCTACCCGCAATGGGAAAATGTGTCCTGTTAATAAATGATTTTGCATATGGCTGATCAACTCACCATTATCAATCATTTTTTCTAGCCCATCTTCAATCCACTGGGCCAACTCAGGTTTATGTTTAGGTGTAAAAAAATACACTGCAAACGGATAATGCAGAATAATTTTTTGATAGTGACGCAGATCAGGGTATTGCGAATTTCTAACCCTAACTTCGTTGTAACCATCGTGATAAGGGCGTGGGAAATAATCACAGCGTTTTGCATGCACACGTTTAAAAATGTTCTCGTACATAGCATTAGCGACCACTGGTAATTTAGCCGCTTTTAAAATTTGTACATCTGGCCAATGTGCGCCTTGGCAGGCAGTGTAATTTCTAAGCTGAGCTAAATTAACAACCTGTTCAAATTGAACAGCTAAGTCTTTATGAATAATAAAAGTTCGATAGCCGATTAGGCCTCGGCTGGTGGGTATTTTTATCGCTCGTAAAGACTGCTCCTTAGTCGCATCTGTACCAAACCAGTACACATCGATTTTTTCACCTTTGGTTAACTCGTGAAAAGCGCGTGCTTCAGCCATATGCAAAGAGGTTACAATACGTGGCACGGCTCGGCCATTTGCACCATGTTCTAGGGCTTTTTCTAGCAAAGAAACATGATAATGGTGACCAATATCTAGGTGTGAGCGTGGTTGTGGTACATAAACAGTATCAAGCGCATATGCCATAGTGCTGCATAGCATCGACAGCACTAACAGTGTGGTTTTGATTTGTTTAGTCACAACAGCACTCACAGATGGATCATTTGTAGAGTATATAAGAGAGCTTAACAGATTTCCTGTTAATTGCCCGCGACTGTCATTTGTTCAACAATTACCGAGCCGGTTTGAATTGAGCCTTTAGGGTCGATATCGTCGCCAATCGCAACTATGTTTTTAAACATATCCTGCAATTTACCTGCTATGGTAATTTCTGTTACTGGATATTTAATTTGGCCATTCTCCACCCAGAATCCAGCAGCACCACGAGAATAATCACCATTCACTAAGTTAACACCTTGGCCCATCATTTCAGTTACTAACAAACCTGTACCAAGTTTTTGCAACATTTGTTCAAATGAACCACCGCCAGCACTAACTAACCAGTTATGAATGCCGCCAGCATGGCCTGTGGTTGGCTCGCCTAATTTGCGCGCTGCGTAGCTGCTAAGTAACCAAGTATTTAGGACACCATTGGTGACTATTTGGCGTTGTTTGGTTGCAACACCTTCTGAGTCGAACATGCGGCTAGACAGGCCTTGTAAAATAAACGGATCTTCATTAATGCTTAGCCATTCAGGGAATACTTGTGTGCCTTTGGCGTCTAATAAGAAGGTTGCCTTGCGATAAAGGTTGCCACCACTAATTGCGCCAATAAAGTGACCAAACAAACTGCTGGCAATTTCACTGTTAAACATAACTGGCACTTTACAGGTTTTGACCTTTTGCGCGTTTAAACGTGATACCACTTCTTTCGCAGCTTTTTGTCCAACAAATTCAGCACTGTCCAATTTACTCATTAAACGCGAAACTGTGTATGCATAGTCTCGTTGCATGTCATTTTCTGAATTGGCAATCAATGAACAGCTTAAGCTATGACGTGAGCTTGGGTAACTGGCAATTAATCCGGTTGAATTACCGTATACCTTAAACCCTTGATGTGATGAAAATGATGCGCCATCACTGTTGCTGATCAATTTATTCGCTGCTAAACCTGCTTTTTCACAAGCGAGCGTTAACTCAATTGCGTCTTCAGTTGAAATATCTGACGGGTGGTATAAATCTAAATCGCGTAAATCTTCGGCTTTTAGCATTAATGCTGGATCTGCAATACCCGAAAAAGGGTCTTCCGATGTGTATTTCGCTATGTTGCAAGCTGCTTCAACTGTTTGTTTGAGCGCTTCGGCAGATAAATCTGACGTAGATGCACTACCTTTTTTCTGACCAAACCATACTGCAATACCTAAAGCGCCACCGTAGTCGTATTCAACGGTCTCAAGTTCTTGCATGCGGCAACTAACTGATAAACCTTGCTGTTTTGAGATTGAAACTTCTGCGCTGGTTGCACCTAGTTTTTTTGCTAGGGCTAAAGCGTCGGCAACTGCTACTTTTACGGAATCTATTTCTTGAATCATATTTTTATTCAGATAATACAAAGCATATAACTTAGTGTAACATACGCTATAGTTTACAGTAGTAAGAATATGTTTAAGTGAGTGGCATGAACGACGAATGGCAAAATGAAGTCGATCCAGACGAAGAAATAATTTATGTTAGCAAATCTGAATTAAAACGAGATGCGATTATGCATCACGAATTAGGTCAGAAGCTGGTAAATCTGTCTCCGGCTAATTTAGAAAAAATTCCTATGGATGCTCAATTGCATGAAGCTGTGCACCTAGCTGTGAAAATTCGTAATAAACATGGGGCATTTAGTCGGCAGTTAAACTATGTAGGCAAACTATTACGTTTTCGTGATTTAGAACCAATTAATATAGCTATTGCTAAAATTGAAAATCAGCACCTAATTGCCAATCAATACTTTCATAATTTAGAAAGATTACGTGATGATATTATTGCCAAAGGGGATGATGCAATTAATCAATTGTTGGTTGACCACCCTTCAATGGAGCGTTCTAAATTACGTCAATTAGCGCGCCAAGCGAAAAAAGAAGCTGAACAAAACAAACCGCCTAAATCGGCACGACAAATCTTCCAATATTTAAAAGAAAATATTCCAGCGAAAGATTAATCTATCTTGTCGTTAATAGGCCGAATAAAAATACTATTTGGCCTATTATCATTTTTTACTCAAAGTCGGAAACTCTATAGCTTATTCCAGCATCCGTTGCTTGTTGATTGTAGCCATAGCGCAATAATTCGGGGAAACCATAGTCCGCGTTGTAAATTACTTCATCCAAAATTTCTGAATCGATAGCTTTTTGAGTGAGTTCAAATAATTTATCTAACGTATGTAATTGGAGTTTGTCGTCGTCATCAAGTTGAATGCCGGTACTTTTGTCATAAGCATCCACAATTACATTCGAACGAACAGTCACTACAACTTCCGACCACTTTAAAATACAAAAACATTTAGTTTGTATAGTGTAGTTATAATCGCTGAGCGCTTGGTGCTGCCATTTAGCTAAATTCTCATCTAATTGCTGTTGAGGTTTCTGTTTGCTTGATACTTCGAAATCTGTTATCGAAATAGTTATACCAGCATCTTCGACGCCTTCATAATACCCATAGCGGATGGTTTGTGGGAAGCCGAACTCTGGATGATAGTTTGCCTCGTTCAAATTACCATCAGTTAATATCGATTGTGTAAATTCAAACCATTGATCAATATTTGTTACCCAATAATTGTCTGATAGTATCTCGCCTGTTTTTTTATCACTAATCTGAGTAATTTCGCCATCAACCACTGTGACATTAGCTTCTGATACAGGCAGCAGACAAAAACAACTCTGGCGCACGGTAAAAGAATAATCTGTGAGTGCGTGTTGTTTCCATAATTGGTGATTGCTGTCTAATTCATTTTGCTGTTGTTGAGGGTTATTAGTTTGTTCTGTTTTTTCAACGACAGTTTCAGTTTGCCCTGAAATCTGAGAGTTATCTGTAGTATCCAAAGAGTCAGTTTGGCATCCCAGCAGGATAATTTGGCAAAAAAATATAATAAGGGAGAAAGTTTTAGCTGTCATAACAAGTCCTTTTAATTATCTAGTTTGTGGCTACTTAAGCCGACTGTGAACTAAAAAATTATATTAATTCAAAGCGGGCTTAACTAGAATACTAAAATTGTTAAAAAGTGTTACTTTATGACTAATTTAAACCAAAAATATTAAAGCTTAAACACATTAACTTGCTGAGTTAAATGCTCAGCAAGCTCGGATAAATCTTGTGCTGTGGTTTGTGTACGCTTGCTTACTTGTGTGACTGTATCGCCAATTTGTTTAAACGAGGCTATTTTGTTGTTGAGTTGTTCAACGTCATGTTGGGCACTTCGAGCAAACTGCGCTGATTGTTCGCTGCTGCTGTTGAGTGCCAGCATTACACCACGAGTAACTTCTAGCTCATCAACCAGTTGACTTGCTTGTTCAACTGAAACTTGCACTTTCTGTTGATTAGAATCCATAGTACTTTGTGCTGAACCTATTGATTCGACCACAGTGGCTAATATTTGATTAATTTCTACAGTGGATTGATGGGTGCGTGTCGCCAGTGTTCTAACTTCATCTGCAACCACTGCAAATCCACGGCCTGACTCACCCGCCCGTGCAGCTTCAATTGCAGCGTTGAGAGCTAGCAAATTTGTTTGTGCAGCGATGTCAGCTATTGTGCCAACTACGCTTGAAACATTATCGCCTGCCAGTTGTAATTGTGTCAGTATGTCTGCTGTTTGTTTGATGTCAGTTGCCAGTACTTGAATATTGTCAGAGGTGGTTTGTACTTGCTGTTGCAATGAGGTAATTGCGTTTGCACCTTGTTCAGCCTGGTTCGCCGCTTCAGATGAACAGTTTACGCTGTTGTCCATATGCGCATTTAAATTATCAATTTGCCCTGCTAAATAGCTAAGCGCGTCTGCCAATTCTCGGTTGATTTGCTGTGACTGTTGGCCGTTATGCTCCAAAGAGCTTGTTGCTTCGGTAATATCACTTACCGCGGTTGAGACTTTTTGTAAACTTTGTCTGAAAACCGCAAGTAGATGGGTTAGTTGGTGAGATATGTCGCCAATTTCATCATTACTGCGGATGGTCAGCTGTTTGGTTAAGTCGTGCTGTTCGGCAATGTTTTTGATATTGCTAGAGGTGTCACGTACAGGTGTTGAGATTAGTTTGTTTGCGAGCAAATAGGCTGTTACAGATACTAAAACGATTAGTGCAAACTGGGTATAAATTGCTGTTTGGCTGTTAGTTAATGAGCTAGCTAGTTCATCAATATTCGCCGACATATGATTTGATATTTGCTGTGCATTTTCTTCTAGTTGTTGTTTTATTTGCTGCTTGCTTAAATCTAGTTGGGTCAAAACGTTACGAGCTTGATCCCAATCCACTGAATTGGCCGACATAGTTGTGTTCAGTCGATTCAATTGTTGCACAAACTCGTCAGTTTGCTGCAGTGCATTCGAGTTAATAATCTCCAAGTATGGACGATTGTTTTGACTAAAAGTTTTAGAGTTTATGGTTGTTCCATACAAAGCATAGGCATTAATCAGCAATTGGTTGTATGCGTTGTTTAGACTAGCTGTTTGTTGGTAAGCCGGTAGGGTTTGTTTAATCAGTTCTTCTTTTTTATTCAGTACTTGTTGATAACTAAACTCGAGTAAAATGGCGGTTAACAAGCCAATAAGCCCAATTAATAAATAACCCAGCATCATTTTACTGTTTACAGTGCGGAATAGCGGCATAAGTACATTTCCAATTGTTATCGGTCTACTTGAATTAGAATAGACCGATAACAAGGAAAATAAATTACAGCCCAGCTTTTATTTTATCCGTGTATGGTGGCCAACCCATGGCTTTACCCGCCAACATATGTAAGTGGATGTGATAAACCGTTTGTCCACCATTGTCATTGCAGTTCATAACAACTCGGTAACCATCATCAGCAAAACCATTTTCTTTCGCGAGTTTAGCGGCTACTAAATATAAATGGCCAACCAGTTCGCGGTCGCTTTCGGTTATGTCATTAATGGTTGCGATAGCTTTTTTGGGAATAATCAAACAATGAAAAGGGGCTTGTGGGTTTATATCTTTAAACGCCAGTGCTAAATCGTCTTCATAAACAATGTCTGCGGGAATTTCTTTATTAATTATTTTGGTAAAGATTGTTTCTTGTGACATATAGGCTCCTTGAATCTTGGCACAAACAACACAACAATATGATGAATGCTAAAATGGTTTTTATCTGTCTCATCATAGACTAAATACAGAACAAATAAATAGGAAAAGCTATGTCACAACATTTTGATTTTATCGCCATAGGTGGCGGCAGTGGTGGGATCGCCAGTGCCAATCGCGCAGCAAAACTAGGTAAAAAAGCCGCTGTGATAGAAGCCAAACATGTCGGTGGCACCTGTGTAAACGTAGGGTGTGTGCCAAAAAAAGCCATGTGGTATGCAGGGCAGATAGCTGATGCATTTAGATATGCGCCAGATTATGGCTTTGACTTATCTGTGAATAAACTAGACTGGGCAAAACTGGTTGAAAGTCGTCAAGCTTATATTGAGCGTATACATGCATCCTACAGTCGTGGATTTGCCAATAACGGTGTGACCTTAATCAATGGGTTTGCCAAATTTGTCGATAATCACAGTGTTGAAGTAAACGGCGAGATTTATACGGCAGATCATATTGTGATTGCCACAGGTGGTCGACCGAGTTTGCCAAATATTCCAGGCATTGAACATGCGATTACTTCGGATGGTTTTTTTCAGTTAAATCATCAGCCAAAAAGTGTTGCTGTAGTGGGGGCGGGTTATATCGCAGTTGAAATTGCTGGTGTTATGCATGCACTTGGCAGTGACACTCATTTAACTGTGCGTAAAGATAAACCATTGCGCGATTTTGATGAACTGATGTCAAATACTTTAGTTGAAGTGATGGCGAGCGAAGGGCCGACACTGCACACTCACTTTACTCCAGCCAAAATTGATAAATTACCAGATGGATTGTTGCAACTAACCAGCGAAACAGGGCAAAAGTTACCGCCAGTTGAATGCATTATTATGGCAATTGGCCGCGAGCCAGCAACGGATAATATCAATTTAGCGGCAACGGATGTGCAACTGGACGACAAAGGCTTTATTGTTACCGATGAATACCAAAACACCAGTGTGCCTGGTATTTATGCTGTAGGTGACAATACTGGCCGTTTAGCATTAACCCCAGTTGCAGTTGCTGCAGGGAGGCGGTTATGCGAACGTTTATTTAATGGCAAAACCGAATTGAAACTTGATTATGACAATGTTGCGACTGTGGTATTTAGCCATCCACCCATAGGTACAGTTGGTTTAACCGAAGTACAAGCAAAAGCTCAATTTGGCGAAGATAATATCAAGGTGTATACCAGCCAGTTTACTGCTTTATATCAAGCTATGACTCAGCATAGACAACCGACTAGAATGAAATTGGTCTGTTTAGGTGACGAAGAAAAAATTCTTGGTATTCACAGTATAGGCTTTGGCTCAGATGAATTGTTACAAGGTTTTGCTGTCGCATTAAAAATGGGTGCAACCAAAGCTGATTTTGATAATACAGTGGCAATACACCCGACCAGTGCTGAGGAATTTGTTACTATGTAGCGCATCAACTGAATAGCTGCTGAATTCACTCAGCAGTTATTCAGTGGTTTGGTAAATTATTATCGAGAGATTATTTGTTTGTCGAAACTAAATTTGCACTGTCATCACAACTATCGTCTTGCACTTCCGTTGGGTTTTGACCTTTAACGCCGAGTTGCGCCAAGTATCTCAGTGGGTTACTGATCACATGACTTGTTGGTGCTTGACCTGTATCTTGCAAGTATTTTTTATACTCTTTCATTTGATGCAGTGGTATATCTTGATTCATATGATGGTAGATATGGTAAACCCCCCACCAACAGCTTAAAAAGCGAAACCAAGCTAGTTGAGGTGTAAATTCGATACATTGGGTATGTTGCTCTTGATAACCTGATTGTGAAAATGTATCTAATCCTGAGTGCTCAAAATATACTCTCAGTCTAAAACTCGCCCAGAAACTGAATACCAAGCTAAAATACCAAAGTAAAATAAAAGGTATCACAGTACCTGTTATCAAATAATTAATCGCGACTAATATCGAAAAAGATGCAGACCAAGTTAATACAGTTGATAAAATATTTCCTTTTATTATCAATAGAATGAAACTCGACATTTCGCGTAAACCACCAAGCAGAAATAAGTCTTTGAAAAAATAACCAACATAGTTAACACCGCTTTGTGGAGAGCTATATTGTTTGTGGCCAATTTTTTTAATCGGTATTTCTGTGTCTTTGTCGGTTCCGACATATTTGTGATGATCACCATGAAATTTACGATAATTTTTCATGTTTACAAAAGCTGGCCCAAAGCTTAATAACATGGTTAATACATCATTTAAGGTTTTATTTTTACATACTAAGTAGTGTGCGCCGTCATGGCCAAGAATGGCTAAGTGGTGTTGCAATACACCTGTGATAAAACTCATAACTAAAAAAACACCAATCGCCCAGCCAAGTGACTCATTTAAATCGATAGTACTTAAGTAGTAGGATTGCGCAAAAATAATAGCCCAGATAGATAACACTGGGATCAACCATTTGATTGGATTTAGCTTAATTTTAAACTCTGGTGGCATAATTTTATCCTTATTTATATTGATTTTATCCACTAAGGTTTTATCGCTGCAGGGCAATGCGGCTAACTACACATACCCGAGTACAGTAAATGGGCTAGGGTATTACAAGTTAGTCTGGTTAAACAATAGCATTTTCAATTTTGAATTAAAATTAAGTTTTATATATCAAAAAATGTTGTGTTAATTGAGGCGACTTGGGGTTAGAGAATATCCGGTGGTTCATAGATGTCGTTATATTTGCGTGTACCGTCTTTTTTCCAAAAGGTTAATGCTGGTATTTGCACTTCCCACAATTCAGCTGCGTTCCAAACAAATTCACCTTTAAAGCGCATCGCCATATATTCACGGTTTACATGACACTCGCGGCGCGTATTGTCAAAATACATATTACTTTTGGGATGCACCAGTAATTCCATATGGCTTAAAAACTGTAACTGGCGACGGGTAATTTGTTTAACAATTGGCTCGTCCGGTTTTAATGGGAATAGCGATGAGACAATCGCTCGTTCAACTTCTCCAGTTTGTTGTTGGATCATGTATACACCTGAACCTAGGGGAAAGCGACCCACCATAGACAAAAACACATTAGTATAATCTTCTCTATATTGTTTTTGATTTGCGCCTTGCGCGAGTATGTCGTATGCCTCATAAATTTGTGTGTAATCAAACTCAGGTTTAGTCGATAAAATAATCGATGAATAAACCATAGGTATTCGAACTAAATCGCCAAGTGGGTCGAGTGGTTTTTGCAGGCTTTGTTGCATTTTAATCATAAATTTAAGCAAAGTTGTATGCTCTTTAACATACTCAGCTTGCTCTTGTTTGGTATTAAAACGTTTCGGCGGAATACCTATGCCTTTTTGAATAAATTCGACAGATTTAACTCGAATTGCATGAACCAATTTCTCCCGCTCGTCATTAGCTAAAATTCTGTATTTGTCTTCACCTAAAATATCTTTGCATTCTTGGCTATGGCTTCCAATAGACTGTACCAAAGCTGCTTTAGCCAGTGGTTTAAGTACTTCTTCACGATAGATAGCTTTTAAATCTAGCGGCATAGGTTTTAAGTGGGACGTTGGCACAAAATCAGGTGAAACTTCATGTGCTTCAGCCAGTAAACTTAAAGTTTGGTGTTCTTCGGTTGGGAATAATCTATCTAACTTAGCTTGTAGAAAAGGGATATGTTTATAACCGGCCATTCGGTGCGATTCAAATAGCGCTATGGTCAAAGCTGCGATATAGATAGGTTTGTTCTTGTCGTTACGAACATGGCGTACTTTTTCTTCTGGCGCGGGAACGGATAAAGCAATAGTGCCTAAAAATTGGCTAAAAATTCTATGGCCATTAAGCAAATCAAGCATTTGATCTACCAAGTGGTCAAGCATTTCATATCTATGAATTTGGTTGGTATTGAGTTCTTTATCTAATTGAGCTTTTTCAGTTTTAGCTTGGGTTTGTAGCCTATTGAGCTTTTTTAAGTAAAACTCGCTAGATGGCTCATTTTTGATTTTTGGTAATTTTCCATGTTCTTTGACATAGTTTTCAATTACATCAATTTGTTGCTGGTAGGCTTCTATGTTGCTTATTAATTTTTGTTTGCGCTCTGCTTGCGCGGGGAAATCTACAAAGAATTTTTCTGCATTACTGACTAATTGATTGTAATCTTGACGAAATTTGGCAATCTTTTTTGAGATACCACTCGCCATTGACGGTATTTTGCTCAGTTTATCTTGCTGATAAGCAACACTACCTGGTTTTGACTTGCTATCTAACAACATGCACGCTGTCCTTATTATTGTTGTAACAGCACCCCCGCAATAAAGGTGAGCTTTGATGATACTCAATTGTGCTAGCAAATATCAAACGAATAGTCGTATTAAACATTATAAAATTATACAAGTGTTAAGGTTTCTTTAAGCTTTGTTTTCTATTCTTCACTTTAGTTGATATTTGTGGAGACCTCCATGTTGAAAAAAATAATCTGTTTATTGATTTTTCTTGCAGCGCCGCTTAGTGCTCAGCAAGCCCCAGACTTTTCCTTAAATAATCCAACTTTGCCAAAGCAGTTGTCGCAGCTTAAAGGTAAGGTTGTTTACGTAGATTTTTGGGCATCTTGGTGTCAGCCGTGTCGTAAATCTTTTCCTTGGATGAACCAACTGCAGCAAAAGTATTCAGGTGATGAGTTTGTCATGTTGGCGGTAAACGTAGATTCAGATATAGACTTAGCTGAAATATTTTTGCAGCAAGTACCAGCAAACTTTCCGATAGTTTATGACCCTAAGGGTGAGATCGCGGCCAAGTTTGATCTATTAGGCATGCCAAGTAGTTTTATTATTAATAAACAAGGTGAAATTGCTTATAGCCACACAGGATTTTTTGAAAACAAAATTGCAGACTATCAAAGCGAAATTGAAAGTTTGCTTAAACATTCCTCCGCTGCTAATTAGGAGTTGGTTATGAAAAAACAATTGTTGGCTCTGTCTTTGATGTCCTTAGCTTTATCTGGTTGTGCAAACTTGGGGGTTAACCCTTGGGAGCGTGATTTACTTGCCAAACCGCAAATGCAATTAGCTGCTGAAAGTACTGATATGGCATTAGATGATCATATTTATTTTAGTAAAGAAGCGACCAGCGGTGGCCGTAGTTTTGCTGGTGGAGGTTGTGGATGCAATTAACAAAATTTTCTAATATTAATGGCGCTTTAGCTGCTGCTACTTGCACCTTGCTGGCGGGCGTATCTAACGCGCAAGCGGACGAAAAGTCAAATGACTGGCAATTTGATACTGCAATTATGTATTACGGCGAACCTGACCGTGTGCAAGCGGTTGAAGGTGTTGTTAGTGCAACTAAAGATTTTGGTGATGAACACGTTTTTAGCACAAAATTGGTATTAGACACTTTAACCGGTGCTTCGGCAAATGGGGCTGTTGCGCAAACAAGTGCACAAACTTTTACGCGCCCATCAGGTAATGGTGAGTACACAATTGAAGCTGGCGATACACCGTTAGACGATACTTTTAGAGATACGCGTGTGCAATTAAATTTGGCGTGGAATCAACCTTGGGGTGCTAACCAAAAAGTCGGTGCTGGTTTACATATTTCTAATGAATATGATTATTTATCTGTGGCATTAAATGCCAATTATGCACTTGATTTTAATCGTAAAAATACTACTGTCTCAGTTGCCGCATCCTATGCGGCAGACGAATATAGTCCTGAAGGCGGCATACCTCTGGCGTTGTCGAAAATGGCTATCCGCAGTGACTTTGCCAATGAAGACGCATTTAAAGCTGGTTTTGATGATACTCGAATTGGAGAGAGTGAAAACAAAGATACGCTTGATGTTATATTTGGTTTAAGCCAAGTTATTAATCGACGTTGGTTGGTGCAATTTAATTATGGCTATTCACAAGTGGATGGTTATTTAACCGACCCGTTTAAAGTCGTGAGCTTGGTTGATGATACAGGGAGTGCGCTTGGTCATTATTACGAGTCGAGACCAGACTCTCGCAGTAAACATTCGATTTTTGCTCAGTCAAAGTATCACTTTGATAGTTTGATTTGGGATATGTCGTATCGATTAGCATCGGATGACTGGGGAATTGATTCTCACACCTTAGAATCTAGGTTATATATTCCGCTTTCCGATTCAGCTTGGATCACGCCGCATGTGCGTTATTATCAACAGTCAGCCGCAGACTTTTATCGTCCATTTGTGCAAGGGGATCTTGCTGAATATATGTCAGCAGACTATCGAATTGGCCAAATGACAGCCTACACTCTAGGCTTAAAATATACCCAGAAATTATCTGATGGTGACGAGTTGAGCATGCGGTTGGAATACTATCAGCAAACGCCTGAAAATTCGGGATTTAACAGTCCAGGGCAATTAGCCGATGTAGATTTGTATCCATCTGTCAGTGCGGTTATATTTCAACTAGGTTATAAATTTTAAATAATAGGCTAAGTTATTTTGCTACAAACACAACAAGGCTACCATTGGCAATTAAAAGATGAGCATGCTTCTATCCACTTTAATGCTATGGCTAGTCCTTGTGAGTTGTTAGTTGATACTTTAGAGCCTGAACTCGTTGAGCTGTTAGCCAAACTCGCTTATGCGGAAACTAAACGCATCGAACATAAATTTAGCCGCTATGTTGCTGACAACATAGTAGCGAAGATTAACTCATCCAATGGTCAAGTAGTTGAAATTGATCACGAGGTTTTTCAATTACTCACTTTTGCTGAACAATGTTATCAATTGTCTGAACATTTATTTGATATCACTTCAGGTGTGCTACGCAAAGCCTGGCACTTTGATTGTAGCGATAACTTACCCAACCAACAGCAAATAGAAAGCTGCATGCAGTATGTTGGTTGGGATAAAGTGAAGTTTGAACACAACTGCATTCGCCTTCAGCCGGATATGCAATTAGATTTTGGCGGAATAGGTAAAGAATACGCAGTAAGTCGCGTAGCTCAGTTATGTTTAGCACATGCACCAAATAATTCGGTATTGGTGAATTTTGGTGGTGATATTCAGGTTAGCCAAACCAAAAAAAATGGTCAAGCTTGGCATGTTGGCATTGAAGATCCTGTTACTGGTAAAGCTGAGCAAGTATTACAGTTAACGAGTGGTGCACTCGCTACTAGTGGGGATACCAATAAATACCTGCTTAAAAATGGTGTTAGATATAGCCATATCTTAAATCCGCAAACGGGTTGGCCAGTAGTAAACGCACCGCGCTCAGTAACAGTTCTGGCTGGCCATTGTATCCAAGCCGGCTGTTTGGCAACTATAGGGTTATTGTATGGCGCTGATTGTGAAGATTTTCTGCAAGCGCAGCAGGTTAAATTTTGGTGTAGTCGCTGATGAATATTATATTGATTGAAGATGATAATTTACTAGGTTCAGGTGTTAAAACGGGACTTGAACACTTTGGTTACTCAGTGAATTGGTGTACCACTGCTCGTCAAGGTGAGTTAGCCATTGAACAGCAAACACCTAATTTAGTTATTTTGGATTTGGGGTTGCCGGACATGGACGGCTTAACTTTGTTAAAACGCATCAGAAAAAATTATGCTGATTTGGCAGTTATTATCTTAACTGCGCGTGACATGTTGGATGACAAGTTAAAAGGATTTAATTTAGGTGCTGATGATTATTTAACAAAGCCTTTTGATATGCCAGAGCTAGAAGCACGCATTCGTGTGTTGCTAAAGCGTAAACTAGGTGTAGTTGACAATAATATTGTTGTTGGAAATGTGTGTTTAGATTTAGCGCAACGTCGTTTGCAAGTTAAGGATGAGTTGATAGATTTGTCTAAACGGGAATTTGATTTGTTGGTTTATTTATTTGAAAACAAAAATAGAGTGTTAAGCCGCTGTCAGCTAGAGCAACATGCTTATGCTGAAAACGAAGAACCAGAGAGTAATGCTTTAGAAGTACATGTGCATAAATTGCGTAAAAAGTTAGGTAATAACGCTGCGATTAAAACTATACGTGGAGTAGGGTACATGCTAAATACGGATGCTTTGCTTTGAGTTCGATTCGCTCTTTAGTTATCAAATGGACTTTATTGGTATTACTGATCAGCAACGTATTGACCAGTGTTTTAGTATATTTACATAGCCAAAAACAATTGGCAGATTTGTTAGATGCAGAGCAAGCCCAACTTGCCCGCACTATTGCTGTCATTATTTCTCGACACACTCATTTACATAATGGTGAAGATGTTTTTGCACAAGAAAGGTTGTCACCGTCCGATCAAATTTTAGAACTGTCGTCTCAACACAATAAAGAAGCCAGCATTGCTTTTCAGGTTTGGGACAACTTAGGTAATTTACGTATTATGTCGCGTAATGCACCGCTTTACCCTTTATCTGCAAACAATCAAGGGTTTACCTCAGTGCAGTATCAGGACATAGATTGGCGTATTTTTACTTTGTATATGCCTAGGTTAGATATGTGGGTGCATACTGCTCAGCGTAGCGATATTCGCCAGCAACTTATCGTCCAGCTCGTTATGGATAATTTGTGGCCGATGTGGCTTGCTTCTATGTTAACTGTATTAGTGCTAATGGGGATTATTTCTTTAGGACTTAAACCGTTACGCCGGCTGTCTAAAGCGCTAGCTGAAGTAAAACCTCTACAATTTCAATCTTTGCCAGACAGTCATATAAAAGAGCTACAGCCGATTGAAAATGCGGTAAATAGCTTAGTTGAACAAGTGCATAAAAATGTTGCACAAGAAAAAGCCTTTAGTGCAGATGCAGCACATGAATTACGCACACCACTGGCCGCGATGAGAGTGCATGCTCACAACTTAAAACATGATATTAAATTGTCAGCTCAAGCCGAAGAATCACACAATTTGTTGTTATCTAGCATAGATAGAATGTCGAACACGATTGAACAGTTGTTGCAGTTAAATCGTTTAGAACAACAAGGTAGTTATGATTTGTCTGAGCAGGTTAATTTGGCTGAATTGTTAGGGCAAGTTATTGCTGAATTACCGGTGAATGTTTTGCAAAATTATGATGTGAGCTTGCAAGCTGAGCCTGTTGTTGTGCAATCAAATAGGCAACTGTTATTCACTGTTATGCGGAACTTGCTTGAAAATGCACACAAATATAGTCAAGTGGGTAGTGCTATTGAGCTGGGGGCAGTTATGCAAGAGGGGGCGGTTGAAATTTATGTACTAGACCAAGGCCAAGGTATGACTGAGCAGCAAAAAGCGCAAGCGACCACTAGGTTTTATCGTGCTAATACTTGTGTGCAACAAGGGAGTGGCTTAGGTTTAGCTATTGTGCAGCGCGCTACAGAGATTATTAAGGCTGAACTGATATTTTCAGACAACTTAAATGGTAAAGGGTTAAAAGCCAGTGTAGTTTTAAGCTTACGTTAAGTTTTGATGTGTATTCTGGCAGAAAATATCTGTCGGAAGCATTATGAAAACTCTTTTTGTTCGTTCAATTTATCTGTTTGTTTGTTTTTTCGCTTCTGCGAATCTGGCTTTGTCGGCAGAAAGTGAATTTTTGCCTGTAGACAAAGCTTTTCAATATAGTTACCAGCAGCAAGGTGAGCGAGTTGTTATCCAGTTTGACGTCGAACATGGCTACTACCTTTACCAGAATAGGTTAAGCATCAAAGCCAACGGCGAAAAGCTCACTCCGCATTTTTCAATTTCGCCAATAATAAAACAAGATGAGTTTTTTGGTGAGGTGGCTGTATTTGAAGAGGATTTTTCAATTGAATTCTCTACTTCTGCGGCTCAAATTCAATTGCAATATCAAGGATGCGCCAAAGCTGGGTTGTGTTATCCACCACAAAACAAAACTTTGCTCTTGTCATCTCATGATTCTGTTGAGAATTTGTTGGTTCAAGAGGACGAATTAAATGAAGTGATTGAGCAAACAAACCTAGCGAATCAAGGGTTAATCGTCACTTTAATTAGCTTTTTTGCTATTGGAGTGGGCTTGTCGTTTACTCCTTGTGTATTGCCAATGGCGCCTATTCTTTCAAGTATCATCACAGCTAAAAAACAACCCAACAAGAAATGGGATGGTTTGTTTTTATCTATTGCTTATGTGTTTGGGATGGCTAGTTTTTATAGTATCAGTGGTATTTTAATCGCGTTGTTAGGGGCAAAATTTAATTTACAGTTGTGGATGCAAACTCCGATTGTAAGCATTGTATTTGCTATTGTTTTTATATTTTTTGCGTTAACTATGATTGACGTTTTTACGCTAAAAATGCCGCAAAAGTTAGAAAGTTGGTTGGGGGCAAATCAGCAGGCCAGTAGCGGATATTTAACTACATACCTAACTGGTGGTATTGCCAGTTTGGCTTTATCTCCTTGTGTTACAGCTCCGATGGCAAGCTTATTAGTTTATATTGCTGCGACTGGGGATGCTGTATTAGGAGGACTGTCTTTGTTTGTATTGAGTTTAGGTATGAGTTTGCCCTTATTGTTACTTGGTGCTGGTATGGGAAATGTATTACCTAAAGCTGGTGGCTGGATGATTTACGTGAAGTATTTTTTTGCTGCCTCTATGCTTGCAATGGCCGTTTGGTTACTTGCTCGATTACTCGATAGTACTTTTTCCGTGTACTTGTGGTCAGTATTTTTTATTTGGCTAGCAATTCAACTGTATGGCTTAGCAAATAAATTTAGCCAAACTAAAGTACATGCTTATTTTGTATCAGCGTTATTTTTGTATTTAGTCTCGGTTATTAACCAGCCCGCAGTAATGATTGCAGCCGAAGTCCAACAAAACCAAACTGAACATACAAGCTCTAGGCTATTTAGTCGTTTTGATTCAGTGCGGGCTTTGTCCAAGCAGCTCGAGCACGCTGCCGACCAGCAGATTGTTATTGTTGATCTTTATGCCGATTGGTGCGCCAGTTGTAAACAAATGGAACGGGATGTATTTTCACTTTATCAGCCAACAAATAGGGAAGCTGGGTACCAATATTATCAACTTGATCTAACAGATGTAGATGCACAGAAACAGGCTAAGTTAAATGAATGGAAGGTGATAGCTCCCCCTGCTTTAGTTGCAATAAAAAATGCTCAAGTTATTGCGCGTAAACAGGGTGAGTTGGATCTTCTTCAGTTTTCTACTTGGCTCGCCGATTTACCAAACTAGATACCAGCGCAGCGCTAGCTGGGATGAATCTCGTTCAAGTAAATATTCTGTGTTGTTTTCTTGGTCTGCCAGTTCAAGGCTTTTACCTTGCCATTCCAGCATGATGCTGTGATTACGCATGTAACGATAATTAACAGCAGCGCTTATGTTTGTCGCTTTATCCTTGGTTAAATTCGTGTCTGCTTTGGCGTGCAAATATAATCGTTTGAAAACAGGAATATCTAGCCTAAATCCTGCGTAACCTTGAGTGCTAGAAAATTCATTGCTTAAGATATCAACTGAAGTGTGTCTGATACCAATAAGTGGATAGAGGTTTAACCCTCTATCTAAGCTAAAAACACTCATGCCTATATCAAACTGCAAATTTTGCTGTTGGTATTTGCTCGAGATGTCGGTTAATTCGGTTTCGTTTTTATCCAATTGGTAGCTAATTGCCCAATTCGGACTGATGGAATAACCCTGAATGGAGTAGTTGTCTGCGAATTTGCTGGATAAATTATCTAATTCAGCCAGTGTTTGCGCGTTTGATGTTAGAGTCAGTTCAGATTGCTCTGAAGCTAAACCAATGCTGATACCGTGGTGCCAACCAATTCCATGTACTGCACCACTTACAGCCAAGCTAGATATTGCAATAGCTTTTGCTGCAAATAGGTGTTTGAACGACATAGGGCTAAAGCCTTCTATTTATTTTTGGATTGTAATACAGCTATTTGTCTTAAATTATAAACAATAGTTGACGACAAAACAGTGTCAGTTTTAATAAATTTTAAGTGGTTTGATGAGTTATCTGATTAAATTATAGTAATTGACTGTTTAAAATGCCAAGTCGCTGTATTTTTTACCGATTCAGTAATATATTTCATAAGTATTACTTGAGTGACAGCCGCTCAGTTTCATTATTGAGGTATTTAGATGCGATTTCAGCGTGGGTTAATCGCCGAAGCTAATTTACATAGTTTGTATTTAATGTTTAATGCCAGAGATGGTTTTGAGCGCGAAATCCGTCAGCATCTAGCTTGTTTTCAAGCTTTGATTAATCAATTTGCAGAAGATTATTCTGAAGCTGAACTGTCTGCATTTGTTGCCGTAGGCGCTGGTTATTGGGATCAACTATACCCTGACGCCCGTCCTGCTGAATTGTGTGACTTTCCGCAAATGAGTAAAGACAATCGCAAAGCACCGCATACACCTTATGATTTATTTATCCATATTCGCTCTGACAGAACGGATGTAAACCACCTAGTTGGCTCACATGTAGTTGAGTTATTTGGTGATGCCGTGCATTTGCAAGAGCAGGTTAAAGGATTTCGATATTTAGATGGTCGTGACTTAACCGGCTTTGTTGATGGTACGGAAAATCCGCATGGTGCACATAGGCGCAAAGTAGCGTTAGTGGATGAAGCACAAGATGCGACTTTTGCTGGTGGTAGTTATGTGCATATTCAGCGCTATCGTCATGCAATGGAACAATGGAACGAGTTACCGACTAAGGTTCAAGAAAATATTATTGGTCGAACTAAAGCGGATAATATTGAATATTCGACAGAGAAAAAAATGGCTTTTTCTCATGTTAAGCGCACTGGCTTAAAAGATGAAAATGGCAACTCAATTGAAATTTTGCGCCAGAGTATGCCATACGGCACGATGAAAATTCAGGGGCTGTTTTTTATATCCATTTGCCACAGCCCCAAGCCATTTGAAATTATGTTGCGTAGCATGATTGAAGGTGATGATCGCGGCCAACACGATAAGCTGTTGGAATATACAAAAGCAGAAACGGGCGCTGCGTTTTTCGCACCATCTATCGACTTTCTACGTCAGTTTTTATAGGCTTCTAGCGACCAAGCTTGCACTAAACCAAAACTGGTATTGGCGTATAAAACATCGTCCTGTAAATTAAACGCAAAATCTAATACGGTTGCTGCAAAGTTATCTGCTTGAATTGGCCATTTGGCAATTAAATCACCTGATTCAACTTGCCAGAGTTTTACTTGTTGTTTGGGCGCGCCGGTTGCGAGCCATTTCCCGTCATGCGAAAAAACCACACTGGTAAATATCTGTTGGCGCGCAGTGTAATTAAGCCTACTTACTTTCTGCCCCGTGGTTAAATCCCAAATATAAGATTGATTGGTACTGTTGGCGGTAAACGCAAAACGCGCTTTGGCATCTAAGGCTACTTGGGTAATACGACCTGTGTGGGCAAAATCATAAACAACTTGCGCGTTTTGACTATTCCACAATAAAGCTTTGCCATCGTAACCACCACTTAATACATATTGACCATTGGCCGACATGACTAATTGACTGATGCGCTCACTATGGCCTAAAAATTCTAAACGGCGGCCTGTGTCCAATTCGATAAACAAGATGCGCCCGTCCATTAAACCTAAACAAACCTTTTGACCGCTTTTCGAAATTGCCGCTGCAACAATTTCTGATTTATCTATTTGGTAATAACCTTTATTCGCACCGGTTTGCATGTTCCACACGGCAAAAACTGTGTCTTCTGCGGTTAACACGAATTTATTATTCTCAGATATTTTTACTGTATGAATTAGATTGGGTTGGTTAGGCTGATGTTGCCAAACAAAAGTTGGCAGCTGTTTTTCAACATCCCACAGTTGCACCCCTGTTTGGGTGCTGATGACTGAATAGACACCGGCAATAGATAAATCGGCAGCAAACGCGCCATTGTCAGTTTGTACTAAAGCTAATTCTTCAGTTGGCTTTTGCTCGCAGCCAGTCAACAACCAGCTAGAGCAAAAACTGAAAACTAAACTTAAGCAAAGATAGATTTTTGAATAAGTTGCCATTGTGCCGCCAAATGTTTAGATGGCAGATGTTTAAATTCGCTGCGTACAAACTGGCGAATTTGCCCTTCTAACCAGCTACTAAATAAGTTTGCTATAACGGTTTCGTTAGTTGGTAGTTCCTTACCTTCACGCATGGATCTTTCGCGTAATACTTGTTTGAACTGGGTTTCAATGCGCTCAAACAAAGCGTTAACTCTTACTCGTAATCTTTGTTGTTCACCCATAAGTGCATCTCCAGTTAATAAACGGGAAATACCTGGGTTTTTTTCAGTGAACAACAACACCAACTGACAAATTTTTAAGCAGCGACCGAGTGCTTGTTTATCTTCTTCTAAAATTTTATTGATGCGAGTAAACAAAGTATCTTCTACAAAGTCTAGCAGACCTTCAAACATACGCGCTTTACTTGGAAAATGCCTATATAAGGCAGCTTCAGTTACCCCTACTGCTTCGGCTAATTTTGCAGTGGTTATGCGCTCACCCGGGTTGGTTTCGAGCATATTGGCTAATGCTTGTAATATTTCTTGTTTGCGATTGCCGCGTTTTGTATTCATGGTTAATTACTTCTAGTTTGTTCAAATTGTTTAGCGATTAGCTGAATGAGTTGCTGTGCAAGTTCGCTTTTATCCATTTGGGCAAAAGCTTGTTGTCCATCGGGCCACAGCACAGTGACTGCATTTTGGTTGCTGTTAAACCCTATGCTACTGTCGGATACATCGTTGGCTATTATCATATTCAAATTTTTGCGCTGCATTTTGCCGGTGGCGTACTCAATAACATTGTTGGTTTCAGCGGCAAAACCAACACAAAATGGTTTTTCAACTTGCTGAGCAATAGTCGCTAAGATATCAGGATTGCGTTCTAGTTGAATGCTCATTTGGTGCGATGACTTTTTAATTTTTTCGGCGGCAACCTCTTTAACTTTATAGTCAGCAACTGCGGCGCAGCTAATAAATATGTCGTTTTCAACACTGGCTTGCTCAACTGCTTGTAACATTTGCTGCGCTGACGTGACGGATATGCGTTTAGTCCACATAGGCTCTGCTAAGTTAGTTGGCCCTGAAACTAATGTCACCTGCGCACCCATATTGGCCGCAGCTTCTGCAAGTGCATAACCCATTTTTCCTGAGCTATGATTGCTGATGTAACGTACCGGATCAATTGCTTCCTGAGTTGGCCCTGCTGTGATTAATACTCGTCTTCCCTGTAATACTTGTGGCATAAATAAGCTTGGCAACAATTGAATGATTTGATGTGGCTCCAACATACGACCAGCACCCACATCTCCACAGGCTTGCTCGCCTGTGCCTGGGCCAAAGATAAAACGACCGTCGTGCTGCAAAATAGATAAATTACGCTGGGTAGCTGGCGCTGCCCACATTTGTTGATTCATTGCAGGTGCTATTGCCACTGGTGCTTTGCTGGCTAAACATAGGGTAGGTAATAAGTTATCCGCTAAGCCGTGCGCCAGTTTAGCCATTATATCTGCACTGGCAGGAGCGATTAATATTACATCAGCCCATTTGGCCAATTCTATATGCCCCATAGCGGCTTCGGCTGCAGGGTCGAGTAAGCTGTCTGAAACTGGGTTACCTGAGACGGCTTGCATGGTCAGTGGGGTTATAAAGGCTTTTGCACCTTCTGTCATAACTACGCGGACATTTGCACCCTGATCTTTTAACCTGCGGGTAAGTTCGGCGCATTTATACGCGGCAATTCCACCACTGATGCCAAGTAGGATGTTTTTGTTGGTTAATATACTCACAACCAAGCTCTTTTTGTTATGTTAATTGGTACTAACTATACTCTTAAAAGACGGTATATGGCAATGTGTTGTTATATATGGCCGTTTGGGGATAGAGGATAGTTCTGGTAGCGCTTTTAGTTTACGAGTTAACAAAGCAGCCCCGAGACATAATTTTCTAAAAACGCTGTGCGCCATCCATGGCCGCTCACAAAAGATATCCATATCGTTTTAAGTTTTAGAAAATTAGCCATCGGATCTGCTTTTATTTGACCTTCGTGGTTGCTGCTTGCGTGTCGAAGATCTAGTGCAAGTTAATAGCAATTAAATTTGTGAAGAAGGTGGATGGGGATGTTTGGAGCAAAACTTCACAAGGAAGGGAAGCCTTGTGTGAGCGGCCCATGGATGGGCTTGAAGCGTTTTTGCGAGAAATTCGCCATTCATCTTCTGGGCATAGTGCATAAATCTGGCAGCGCTTTATTTAGTCGTCGCTGCTGGGTTTTATTGACGACAAAAACTTGTATACTGCCAAAACATACGAATCAAGGATAAGGATAAAAGATGAGTATAAAGGATTGGCCGGCGGAGTCGCAGCCGAGGGTAAAACTTCTAGCACATGGCGCTGATGTTTTGTCAGACGCTGAATTACTCGCAATATTTCTTAGAACGGGTGTGGCTGGCATTTCAGCTGTTGACCTAGCCAGACAACTGCTTGACCATTTCGGTAGCTTACGCTCACTGCTAGGCGCTTCTTTAGATGATTTTAGTGCAGCTAAAGGTTTAGGTGCAGCCAAATTTTGCCAACTGCAAGCCAGTGTGGAAATGACCAAACGCTTTTTAGCGGAAAATTTGCAAAGAGGGGATGCATTAACTTCGGTTGATGCGGTTAAAAGTTACCTAAAAGCCCAGTTGCAGGCTAAACATAACGAAGTATTTGCCGTGTTGTTTTTAGATAACCAACACAAAGTTATTCGTTTTGATGTTTTGTTCTATGGCACTATTGATGGTGCGAGTGTTTATCCGCGAGTGGTCGTTGAGCAAGCGCTACAACATAAAGCCGCAGCTGTAATATTTAGCCATAATCATCCATCTGGTGTGGCGGAGCCAAGTCATGCGGATATTCAAATTACTAATAGATTGCAGCAGGCGCTGGCGTTAGTGGATATTCGGGTACTTGATCATTTTATTATTGGTGATGGTGAGCCAGTTTCATTTGCCGAGCGTGGTTTGCTTTAATTTTCGACAATTTTAATAAAATAGATTGACTAAATAGCCCCTGTCATGTATAAAATGCGCCCTCTTGAATCAAGGGTACGCAACTTATTTTGTTTCGAAGCAGCAACTTTGAAACTCAGTATTGGAGACACAGCAATGTCTAAAGTATGCCAAGTGACTGGTAAAGGTCCTATGGTTGGTAACAATCGCTCACACGCGTTAAATGCTACCAAGCGTCGCTTTTTACCAAACTTACAATCGCACCGTTTTTGGGTTGCAAGTGAGAACCGTTTTGTCAAACTGCGTGTATCCACTAAAGGTATGCGTATCATCGACAAAAAAGGTATCGATGCCGTTTTAGCAGACATCCGCTCTAGCGGTGTTAAAGTTTAAGGAATTCTGTAATGCGCGATAAAATTAGATTAGTATCTAGTGCCGGTACGGGTTTCTTTTACACGACCGACAAAAACAAAAAGAACATGCCTGGCAAGTTTGAAATCAAAAAATTTGATCCAGTTGTTCGTAAACACGTTGTTTTTAAAGAAGCTAAAATTAAATAAGCATCTTTACTGATTTTGTGTAAAAAACCCGGCTTGCCGGGTTTTTTTATGCCTAAATTTCGTTAGGCTATACCCAAATGCTGATGAATGGAGTGTCTTTATGGTTAGGTTGTCACGATCTGGTTGGAATAATGTATTGATATTCACCAGCTTGATTATGATCTTCTTGTTTAACGGTTTACACCTCAAAATGTTTTCAAGTGATGGCAAGCCGGTACAACAACATAGTCTACTTCCCGCCGACGAAATGATTTTAACTATAGATTTCCCCAACTATTCACTTGAGCGCATTGGCCGTAGTTGGCGGACCATGCCAGAATCAAACTATTCAGCAGAGCAATTACAAGCAGTAGTTGAGCAATGGCAACAACTACAGGTTCAACCTATTGATGTGATGCCTAATGAGACAAAACAATATCCAGATGTTGTGGTGAGTTTTTGGTTTGCAGGACAAAAACAAGCTTTTGTCGTACAGATTTTTAAGCTTGCAAACACATATGTGCTGCGTACGCCAAACGGCTTAGTTCAAGTAAACCAGCCGCTTGATTCGTTATTGCTTTGAGGCTTTTTCTAAGCTTTGCATATATTCAGGTGTTACTTTTAGACCTGCGATCAAAGCGCCTATTGTTTGTGTATCTGCTGTGATAGGTACAGTCATAAAAAATGAATATCTTTGAGTACTTTCATCCCATTGAGCAGGGGTGACGCTATAGTTTTTCGTTTCGATAGAGACGGTAAACTTGTCTTCGTCACCCTGCCAAAAGTCGCTGGTGAGTGGGTAAGCTGCGACTAAAGCACCATTCGCATCAACTAACATTATCTCCGCAAAGCTATAGTGGTGCGAATCGATTAAGCTTGAAAGATGTTTAGCAAGTGGGTTTTGGGTTATTTGTAGTTGGCGGTTTTTATCCTTGGGCCAATTTTTGTCAATTTCAATTATTTGCGCGAGCGACAAAGGCTGGTTATTTCTTTGTTTTAGTAACTCAAGCGTTTGTGTTTGCTGGCTTAATTGAAACAATACACCGATATGACTATCAATCAATATTTGTTTGTACTGTTTGTTCAGCCGGTTAAGCATGTCGGTATTCGCTATGCTATGCGGAAGTAGAAAGCTACATAACAATATAAAACCTTGTAACTTTGCAGGAAACTTGTGCACTTTTGCCTTATCCATTTGTAACCATAAACAAATAGTAGAGGTGTCGTGGCAAAAGCGCAATTTTGTTTAAACGGTTTTTGTTATTTTCTGTAAACCTGGCGGACAGTTTATATCAATACCACGCGATGCTGCGATAGGTGTTAAATCTAGATAAAACCTTTGCAACAAAGTTAGCGGCTGCAGTCTCGCCGGAATATCTTTTAGTTGACTCTGGATATTGCGGATCGGCAGATCATTATCGGCAAAACGTCTAATTTGCTGCATATGCGTTTTATACGATTCATCCGTGATAACTGTATTAAATACTTTGAGATTATGTTCGGTTAACCCAGCTGCGCTGTGCATAAATTCTGCTGTGCTAAAGGGTTCTGCATGAATACCGCATAAACCTTTTAATTTTAGCGCTATCTCTTTAGCGACGGCAAAACCAAAACCTCGGCCTAAAATGGCACAATGTTCAACATGGTCAAAATCTTCAGGCATTAACAATGCGGGCTGATCAATTGCTTTGCGCAAATAGTCGGGTAATTGCAGTATTTGTTTTTTCAGTTCTTTGTTATGTGACCAAGTGGCGGCAAGTTGTAGTAAAGCTGACAAAGTTGCTAAGTAGGTTTTTGTCGCACCTACTGCTTGTTGTTCGCCCGCTTTTAACGGCAAGATCACGTCAATTTCGTCGGCGAGTGGTGAGTCTTCATCATTGACTATAGCTACCACAAAAGCGCCAGCTTCGCGCGCCATTTTGGCTTGTTCAATAATATCTGGACTTCGGCCACTTTGTGAAACAACCAAAACAAGGGACTTTTCTAAGTTAAGTTTTTGCCCGTAGATGCTGGTGACCGAGGGGGCAGCACCCACTACAGGCACGCCTGTCTCTGTTTCAAATAAGTATTTGGCAAAACCCGTTGCATGATCCGAAGAGCCTCGGCCAACCATATAAATGAACCTTGGTTGCATAATTTTTAGGTGGGAACCGAGTTTTTCTATCGCGTGTTCGTTTTCTTCTAATTGCTCTGCAACACGCTCAGGTGTTTCGAGTGCTTCTTGTGTAAGCAGTGAATTTGACATTGTATTGTTGTGGTATCTTTTATAGATTTGCGCAGCTTGATAGCGCAACTTTAGCAGGTTATACGTGGCTTAAAACCGCTTTTTTATACCAATTTATTCCATATATATAGCCAAGGCTTAGTTTGTTATACATATGTTTCATTTAAACTTAATTGCGGATTATCAATTAAAACCATAGCGCCAGCGATTGGTTGATGGTCGGATAACTTAACACTGAATTGCTCTTTCAGCATTGGATAATAAAAACTGGCTAATCCACCTAATAGATAAGTTGAGCCTGATTGAACTTGGTTCAATTGCTCAATTAGCTTGGAGAGATACAGTATAGCCGTGTTGGCTATAGATAAAGCGCTTGGATCATTCTCGTGTGCTAAGCCTGTAACTAAAGGGGCTAATTCCGCGAATTGACTGGGGCTCGCTTGATACCAAAGCTGGCTCAGTTGGGGCGCATCTGTAGTATTTGCATGCTCTGTCACTAGCGTACTTAACTGGTTATGAGCGGCTAAATTATCTAAAACTAATAAAGTTTGTTCTATCGCTTGTCGACCTAACCAAGCACCTGAGGCTTGGTCGCCAATTTGAAAACCATAACCGCCTAATATTACTTCTGTGCTGTCATTTGTCGCAATTGCACAACTACCTGTTCCAGTAATAATGGCTTTGCCATTGCAAGATTGATTAGCTGCGTAACAGGCTAAATGTAAATCAGTGGTAAACAGAAATTTTTTGAAAGGATGTTGCCAATTAGACAACTGCTGACAAACTTTTGGCAAATTTAGCCCTGCAAACCCTCCCGCCACAGTGCAATTTTTTATCACATTTTCCGCTAAGTCAGCTTTGAGTAATAATTTCTCTATGCTTTGCACTAAATTGACAATGGCTTGGTTAAAGTCTGAAGCAAAATTGCATGAGCCTCCGGTATATTCGGCAATGGCATTTTGCTGTGTTTGTTCAAACAAACGCACATGACATTTCGAGCCGCCACCATCCACGGCGATTATATAGTTATCCTTCACTGGCAAATTGCTCATTAGTTTCAATTACATCTATTACTTTTTCCACACCATCCATATTACGCGCTATGGTAACGGCAATTTTTTTCTCGCGTTTAGTTAATAACCCCATCAAAAATACTTGTTGATTTTCGGTATACACTTTAACTTGATGACCATCTAGCTCCTTGTCTGCTAACATGCGTGTTTTGACCTTAGTGGTTAACCAAGCATCTTTAGCGCGTTGTGCAGCCGATGTTGGCTGGGTAATGACAATTTCGTTGTAAATGTCTCTTAAGTCGGTATTTTGCCCTGCAATGTCTAATACTTTATTGCGCACAAATTCGCTGGTGGCTTGACCAACTAACAGCACGTTGCGGTTGTAACTGACTACATTAACATGTGCTTGCTCAAATAAACTTGGTTCATTGTCAATTGCGCGGGCGATTTTTTGTTCTATTTCGTGATCAAGCACTTGCGTATCTAAATCACGTCTATCCGCTGAAACTGCAGCTGTGGTTGCTGCTGCTCCACTAAATAGGGCAATTGCACAGCCTGTTGTTTGGCTTGCTAGCAGTAAAACAAAAAGAATATTTACAATAGATTTCATATTACATACCTGGGAATAAAGTTTTTTCGATGGCATCAACAATGCTGTGAACAACCAGTTGATGTACTTCGTGGGTTCTTACTGGGCTGTCGGATGGCACTCTAATCTCAACATCATTTGGCCCCAATAAACCGGCAATTTCACCGCCATCAGCGCCAGTTAAGGCTATGACCAACATGTCCTTAGAAAGTGCCGCTTCAATTGCGCGTAAACACACAGGTGAGTTTAAATTGCTGCTGACCACTACTAATACGTCACCTGATTGGGCAATCGCACGTAATTGCCCGGCAAATTGTTGATAAGCTTGATTGTCGTCACTTAATAACGAGGTTGCCATTGCATCAGCGGCTAATGCATAGGCAGGTAAACTCGGACGCTCGTGTTCTAATTTATAGTTGAGCGCATTTGCCAATATGCCTGCTGTTGCATGGGCGAGGCCATCACCACAGGTTAATATCTTCTTTTCAGCTAATAAGGCTTGTAGCATGGTTTCAGCGGCTTTTTCCACTATAGGTGCTAACACATCTAGAGCTGCAATTTTGGTGTGAATACTTTCAGTAAAACTTTGTTTAATTAATTCTTGCATGGCGTATTAAAATGCTGATTTTATCCAGTTGGGTTGTGATACATCAAAATCAAAACTAACGACGTCAAAACGCATTTCAGTATGATGTATGTTGAGCCCTTGTTGTTTTAAAAAGAACATGGCTGCTTTTTGTACTTTGCGCTGTTTCGCATAGCTAACAGTGGCAGCGGCGCTACCATAATTATTTTGCTGGCGAAAACGCACTTCAACAAATACAAAGCAGTTATTATCACGACAAATAAGGTCTATTTCGCCCATTTTGCAGTTAAAGTTACGCGCAATACAGATTATGCCTTGTTTTGCGAGTAAGTTAGCTGCTGCTTGTTCGTATTGTTCACCTATTTGCCTTTTATTCATATTATTTCATAACAAGGTTTACAACTCGGCCGTTGTTAAACTTTGCCCACTTAAGTTCCCTGTGTAATTTCCCGTTGTTTTCGACTGTTAATTTACCTGTCATGCCGGCAATTGTGTAACCCGGAAATACTCTCATCTGCGCTAAGTTCTCGATAAGTTGGTATGCATCAAAACCAAATGCAAAAAAGCGCGAAAGTGCATCCGTTGGGTTGTCCCAAACTAATTGCATTTGGTATGCAAGTTTACTTCGGTTTGCTTGCCCAGGTAATATCCATGGCATATCACTAAAAATAATTTCGTCTAAATCGCGTAAATCGGCATTGTTTAACGCACTGCTAAAACTTATCGAGCTTGCAAAAATAGGAATTAATTCGGCAAAAGGTGCGGTATTTACGTCGATATAAGGTTTTAATATACGGGTTTGTGTTGGGTCTCCAACAATATAAATTACATCTATATCTTGGCGATTACGCGCATCAGCTTCAAAACCTTGTGGGTTGCCTAACAGCTGTTTTATGGTTTTTACTCTGTCTTTACTTTGTGCGGTTTCTAGTAACTTCTCTACATTAGCTTCCATTTCATCTGTATTGCTGAAAAAACCAATCGCCACTTGATGTTCTGTTTCTTCGCTGAAAATTTTGCTAAAGGCTTGGCTCATGCGTTTGCCGTAGGCATCATTTGCAGCAAGGACAATAGGTTTTTTATATCCTTGGGCAAGTATGTGTCTTGCTGCTTGCTCTGCTTCAATTTCTGGCGCTAGGGCAAAATGAAATTGCTGTGCTTCGCTTATCTGCCCTTCGGCTAAGTCATTTAAAAACAAGGTTGGGGTTAATAAGTTAGCTAATTTAACTTGCTCAACATTATTTTTAAGCAGTGGGCCAATAATAAAATCGTAGTTAGCCTGTTCTTGCTGGTTTTGCAAAAACGCTTCAAAATTCAGCGTATTTGTATCTAAAAATTCAATGCTAGGTGCATGGGAACGCTGTTTTTCGTAATAAGCCGCAACTATACCTTGTTGAATATACTGACCTTGTTTTTGAAACTTGCCTGTTAGTGGTAACAAAACTGCGATATTTTTTGGTTGATAGGCTTTTACTTCTAATGCTGTTAACAAAGCTTGTGGCAATTGATTGGCTGCCGGATGATTTGGGTATTGTGCTTGCCAGTTACGTATGTTTAACAGCATGGTTGCGGGTGCATTTGCATGTGCGCGGGTAATTTGTAGCAGTTTTAACCAGCCGCTTAGTTCTGGCTGGCTCGGTTCTTGAAAATGTTTAACCGCTGTCGCTGCTAGCTGATTGATGTCAGCCCAAATTTGTTCGTTGATTGCCGGTTTTTCTTCTGCAATAACATAACTTTTTAGTGCGATTTGGTTTTTTGCCGCGACTAAATAATGTTTGCTCTTTTGCGCTGATATAGCTTTTGCCTGCAAGAGGCGTTTTTCAAAACCTTGTAATTGTTCAAACTGCTCAATTAAGCTATAAGCTTGTTGATATTGTTGAAAATGAATTAAACCTTCTGCTTGAAACAGCTTCTTTTGTTTTAGAATGTATTCACTTAAATATTGGTCGTCTAGTTCACTCAATAATGCGAGCGCTTTAGTTGCTTGTTGTTCTTCAAGGTAAGCATCTGCTGCACGCACATACCAAATACTTGCTTGGTATTGATCTTGGGCTTGTTGCGCACGCAATAAATAAGCGCCTGCAGTAATACGTGCAGCGACCGGCTGGCTAACTTCAGGTTTGCTTTCTATTGGTTGTGCTGTTTCTTTTGGCGTGCTGCCACAGGCGGTTAAAGCCAAAAGACAGGTAACAATTAGCGCTTTTTTTAAACCTTTGTCCATTCTTTCCTGAATAACTGTATTATCTCAATCGCATGGCGGGTATATTACTACGCCAAGAAAATAAATAACATGATATAGGTAAACTATATGCAAGATCACACTGCGCAAACAAGCGGCATTTTATACGTAGTCGCAACACCAATTGGCAACTTAGCGGATTTTACCCAAAGAGCGATTGATACTTTAAACTTGGTGGATGTGATAGCCGCTGAAGACACGCGCAATGCATATAAGTTACTCCAGCATTTTTCGATAGATAAAAAATGTATTGCTTATCATGATCATAACGAAACTCAACAAGCACAATCTCTAGTTAAACAATTATTAGCAGGTGCTAATATAGGCTTAATTTCAGACGCGGGTACACCGCTAATTAATGACCCAGGTTACCGCATTGTTAAAGCCTGTCGTGAAGCCAATATCAAAGTTGTGCCTATTCCTGGCGCTTGTGCGATTATCACTGCGCTTTCTGCGGCTGGGGTTGCAACTGACCAATTCTTTTTTGGTGGATTTTTACCAGCAAAAAAACAAGCGCGCCAAGCTGCGATTGCCACAACGGAGCAAACCACGGCAACTAGTGTTTTTTACGAATCAACGCATAGAATTGTTGCCTGTTTAGGGGATATTCAAGCTGTATTAGGTACAGACAAACATGTGGTGATTGCCCGCGAACTGACCAAAACTTTTGAAACTTTTATCTCAGCACCTGTCAGTGAAATTTTGCAAATTATGGCTGAAGATTCAAATCAACTAAAAGGCGAGTTTGTACTTGTGCTCGAAGGTAGCTCGGCTCAGGCCGAAGTGGATGAAAAGTGCCTTAAACTGCTAAAAAGCTTAGTTGAATATATGCCGTTAAAAGCGGCTGCTGGTATTGTCGCTGATACTTTTGGGGTAAAGAAAAAAGCTGTATATGAGGCTGGACTCACGTTAGATTAAATACAATATTATTTTTGGGCATCTTCCAATGCTTAAGGTTTTATGTAAAATGAGCGTCGCTCAAAAACTGAGACTAAATAATAAACAATAGGAAAAAGGAAATAATAATGAAAAAATTAGGCCTTGTGTTAGGACTTACTTTATTAGCGTCTGGTTGTGCTAGTGTGATGACGGCAGAACAACAAACTATAAATGTTACTACTAGTAATTCTCAGCAAGTTGAAGTTACCGTTGATGACAAAACAATTACAGCTCCGGGCATGGTAACGGTTTTACGTGATGGTAAAGATAAAGTGGTGAAAACTTCAGGTGAAGGTTGTGATGCAACCACCCCAATTAAAAAATCTATTACTCCAGTCTTTTTTGGCAACATCGTCCTTGGTGGTTTGCTAGGTTCAACTACCGATGGATTGACTGGTAAAATGTGGAACTATGCTGACGACGTACAAGTTAAGTGTGCTGGTTAATCACATTTTATAACGTTTTTAAAAAAGGCTGGTTTTTACCAACCTTTTTTGTTTTATCTCTGTTCAGCTGCAAAGCTAACTGTTCACAGAGTCAAACTCCTCATGATAAACATCTGTTATCATTAGCTAATTCACCTCGTTGGCATGCTTTACTACAGTTAGATCAAAAACTAAAACCGCGCATATTAGATAAAAATTTTATCCTAACTATTGACGACTTCTCGCCCTACAATGAGTTATTAGAAACATTGAAGCGCGTAGAAACTGAATCGGAATTTAGATGTAAATTCCCAGCCCGCATGACGTTTTTACAAACTGAATTTTATAAGGGGAAAAGACAATTCGACTTTTCCTCATGTAGTGATTTAAACAAATATAGTGATTTTGTACCTTACGACTCATTAACTTTGGTTTACGCTTCGGAAGTATTATCTTCAACAACAAGCATGATGGGGCATGTGTTTTTCAAAGCCTCAGGCATAAATCATAAAGGAACGCCGGTTGAGCATAGCATTGCATTTCTTAGTGAAATCAAAACTTTAAATCCATTTAAACTTTTATATGAAAGTTTAATTGTGGGGATGCCAGGTTTTTTTATTGTGAGGCCATATCAACAAGATAAGGTTAGATATTTAAACGAGGAAAAACGAAACTTATGGGAATATCAATTACGGTTTAGTGATTATCAGCGAGAGCTAATAAAATTCCATATTTGGGAACTAAAAGACAAGCATATAAATTATTTATTTCAGGATTATAACTGCTCCACACTAGCATTATATGTATTAGCTGTTGCCGAGCCTAGCTTAAAAATGGATGAATTGTTGTTTGTATCCCCTGTAGATGTGATTAAAAGTGTTGAATCTAATCACTTAATAAATAAAACCAATGTTATTTTATCCGACACTTGGGCTACAGCTATGTACGGTATGGAGATTGATAGATCGCAAAGGAACATGATCGATAATTATGTTGAAAGTGGCCAGTACAAAACTGTATTGGGCTATATTGAAGATCCTAAGGCTTTGTTATATTTGCAAGCTAAAACGCAATTAGTCTCTCCCAAAGAATATACCCAAAAGCCTGATGATAGTTTTATGCGCGCGTTAAATAAAAAAATTGATGAGTTCCAGGTTGATTTGAGTGAGTATAAAAAACCAACTAAAACGCCACAGGATTCTATCGTATCAGTGCAGATAAATCATGCAGGACAGCTGCTTTTTAGTTTTGTTCCAGCAGCTCGTTATTTGCGTTCTGATAATGAGCAATTTTTCACCGAATCGCAATTGAAAATATTTTCTGTTTCTACTCTGCTAGATGTATCAAATGAGCAGCTATCTTTATACGAATTTTCTGCCTATGACGTGATATCTATACCGACAACAGCTGAAGATGTGTGGCACGATGCAGGGAAGTTTTATTTGGGTTACAAACATAAGTATATCGGTAATGATGTTAAAGGCGCGATAGAATTGTCGGGTGCATATGGTTGGGCTACCTTACTTTTGCCTGATGTGGAGTTTTACAGCCTTATTGGCGGAGGGATCGATGTATGCGGCAGTGATTGTGGTGGGTTTCTTAGTTTTGAACTTGGTAGCATTGTCGATTTAATTTACGATTCTAAACTGCTAGCAAGTTATCAGTGGGAAAATAAGCGAGCATTGAAACCGCTGGAGCAAGTTAAAATCGAAATCAGCCATTACATGAATCAAAAATATAATTTAAACCTGAGTGCTGCTAAGCAATTTTCTCAAAGTGCTGAAGTCAGGTTTACTGTCGGGTTAGATTATCATTTTTAATTAAATTGAAATCTATAATAGCCAAAATAACCACCGAAAACACTTGTACATTGTCGCTAGATGCCACTTATAATGTTAGTGCGACATTCGCTTATAAACTAAGGATTGAATATGAAAAAACTACTTTTAACAGTTGTGTTATCTGGCGCTTCATTTGGTGTTTTGGCAAATGGTCCTGCGGGCTGTGGTTTAGGGACAGCAGTTGTATTCCAAAATGCAAATGAATTTCATGAGCATGTGTTAGCTGCAACAACTAACGGTACATCTGGCAATCAAACTTTTGGTATGACTTCGGGTACTTTAGGGTGTGAAGCTGCTAATGGTCCTTTGAAAAAAGGTTTAGCTATGTTTTTAAACAACAACTTGGAGCCATTAGCTGTTGATGTGGCAAAAGGTCAAGGTGAAACATTAGACGCGCTTGCCAACTTAATGGAAATTAAAGCAGAAGATAAAGCTTTGTTTAATCAAACGTTACAAACTAATTTTGATAAAGTATTTGCATCAGAGCAGGTCAATGCTTCTACTGCTTATCAATCTATTGTCGCTGTAATGGAACAAGACCAAGTATTAGCTAAATATTTAGCTTAGGACAAGGTTGTTTAATGCAGGGCGATTGATTGCAATCGCCCTTAATATGGAATTTACTGGTGCTGCATAAATATTCTGTACGCTTGATAGTTTGTTTATCATTTTTCTTTTCGTTTAATTCGCTCGCAGACCAACTTATTAATTTAGCTAAACAACGATATTGGTTAGATTTATTACACTTCCATCAAGCAGGTTTTATTGCACCAAATCAAAGTCAAATTGATTCCGCAGCTTTTTTTCTTTCACCATCAGGAAAAACCGATGCTTATGCTGAGTTAGTTGCTACTGTTGCTGCCTTTAAAGGGGATTTAGCAACAAATAAAACAGTTAAAACACAGTGTTTATTTCCTGCCCGTTATCACTGGCTGAGTAAGCAGCTACCTGAACTTAAAAATTATCAAACAGCTTGCCCTGAATTTAGCGAATGGCGTGATACCTTATCACCAGAAAAAATCTATTTGGTTTTTCCTGCTGCATATTTGAACAGTCCATCCTCTATGTATGGTCACACCTTGTTGCGTATCAAAAAAACGTCTAGTGACAATGCACTTTTGGATTATGCGGTGAACTATGCGGCAAATCCTGATCCAAATGACAATCAATTGGTATTTAGTTATAAAGGCTTAGCAGGAATGTACCCGGGTGTATTTTCTATTATGCCTTATTACGAAAAAGTCACTGAGTACGGCTCGTTAGAAAGCCGTGATATATGGGAATATGAACTAGATTTAACAGAGGAAGAGGTACTTCAGTTTGTTCGGCATATATGGGAAGTGCGTGATATTTACATGGATTATTATTTTTTCAGTGAAAATTGTGCTTATCAATTGTTGAGTATGGTTGATGCAAGCTCTGAGAGAATATCTTTACTTGGTTCGTTTCGGTATAGAAGTATACCAACAGATACCATTCGGGCATTAGTCGAGAATGATTATGTCAAGTCAGTGGAATATCGACCGTCTATACTGTCGCAGATGCGTTATTTACAAGCAGGTATATCCGAGCATGATTTGCAGTTAGCTAAGGCTATTGTTGAACAAGCAGAATACAATATTACTGGCTTGCAAAGTTATTCTAATAGCCAACAAGCCAAATTGCTTGAATTGGCTTATCACTATAGCCGATACCTTGCGGCAAAGAAAAAATCATCACTAGCGCATTTAGGCAAGCGTTCAATTCAATTGTTGTCAGATAGAAGTAAGTTGCAAGTACAGCAAAATTTTACCTCTGTACCCTCACCAAAACACAGAGATGATGAAGGGCATGCAACTCAGCGATTATTAACGAGTATTGGCTTATTTGACGGTGAAAGTTATTTAGAAATTGAATACCGACCGGCTTACCATGACTTGTTAGACCCTGCCGCTGGGTATATGCCACATTCTCAGCTTGAAATGTTTAGTTTTAAATTGAACTTGGATAATGATAGTCAGCTAAGGTTTGAGCAACTTAAGTTAATTGGGATTCGCTCTTTGTCGCCATCTACTGGATTATTTACGTCTAATTCGTGGCAAGTTGATTTTGGCTGGAAACGTTTTTCAAAACTAAATGATACGTTTTCACCTTATTTAACTTACGCTTATGGTCAGACATATGAGGTGTTGGTTGGCAGTATTAGTTTTTTGGCGGGCGTTGAAACTTATGTGCATTCAAGACTTCCCAAGGGATACTATTTGGCTGCAGGTCCTGAAGTTAATTATTTTTATCAAGGGGAAAATCAGAGTTGGGTGTTGCAGTATAAGTATCTGAGAGGTGACCAAGACTGGTTGGAAAATCAGCACAAGTTAGAGTTTAGTCAAGCGTTTAATCTTAGCCGTGCTATGCAATTTCGTTATGCGTTTGAATATAAAAGAATCGAAGATGTGAGTTTTGTTGATGCTAAATTGGGACTAGCGTATTACTTTTAAAGCAGGCAAGCCACTAGAGCTGCCTGCTTAAAAGTACAAGTTATTTCTTCACTGGTGCAACATAATAAGGTCCAGGTAATAATCCGCGATTTTTTTGGTTAAAGGCTATGTTATTAGCTACCCGTGCAATTTGAGGTGTTTGGTCGTTAATTGAACCAATAATTTGGGTTACCACTGCATTTACTAGCGCGCCGACTAAACCGTTACCACCACTATCAGAAGCTTGCTCAAAACTAAATGGCGCATCCCAAAGTAGGTTACCTGTTTTAGTCGAAACTAATTGTAATTGGCCGCGTGCAACGGTTTTAGATGACAATAGGACGTATTTTTGTCCCCAGTCTGTGATATTTACGTATAGAACCGCATCAGCACCAATATGTTCGCTAATTTTATCCAGCGGGATAGCGTTCATTTCTGCCGGGGTTGGCAGGCCATTCTCTTTTAAAAAAGAATCAATTACTGAAACAGGAAAGACATAATATCCTTTTTCTGCAATAGGTTGGCTTACCGTTGAAAGGTACGAATAGGTGGCTGTAACATCTACTGTGTTGTTAGTAGGCGGTAAAACTAAAATAGATTTAGGTTTCTCACTGTTTAGTGCAGTGTAATCGTATGCAGGAGCCATTGTTGTTTGGCAGCCTGTGACGAAGAGGGTAAGGCAGGCTATACATACTGCTGTTATCGTTTTTGTAATTTTCATTGTCACATCCATTATTGTGTTTGTTGTGTATGTTGTTTCAGCCGAGTGACTAAGCCATCAATTAACAAGGTTGAATCTGGATATAATTCTTTTTCTTTCGTTAATGCTGCTAAGGCTAAGTCTCGGTCACCGATATTTGCGTACAACATTCCTAGATGTGCATATACGCCAGGAGCCACTGGTTTTCCTATCGTTTGCGCTTTTTCAATGTCTTTGGTTAGCTGCTGAATTTGCACTTGAGCCGGAAAATCTTCTTGTTTTAGGTGGTGGCCGTAGATAATGGTTTCATAGTTTCCCCAGTAGTACTGGCGATTATCTTTAGTTGCACAACCAACCGATAGCAAAGCCACAAAGGCTAGCAAAGTGTTTTTTACTTGGGTTTTATTCACTAACATTTAAAACACCACTTTCTAGATCTTTTACCATGCTATTTACACACTCTTTAATGGCAAAGTCTAATACTTTGCCATTCAAAGTTGCGTCGTAGCCCGCGGTAGAACCGAAACCCAAAACTTCTCGTTCACTTAAGGAGTACTCACCGGCACCTTGGGTTGAATAAATAACTTCAGAAGTTACTACATCTAAAATGTTCAAAGTTACTTTTGCGTAAGCAACCTGGCTTTTTCCTGAACCCAAAATGCCAAATAGTTGTTTGTCACCAACATTTTTACGGCCAAACTCTGTTACAGCGCCAGTAATCATATATCTAGCACCTTTTAATTGCAGGCTTTGCCCCATCAGTGATGCTTCTTCTTTCAATTGAGCTAGATTTTCTCTATCAACCATTTTGAAACGATTTGTTTGGGTTAAATGTGCTTTTAAAATGGTTTTTGACTGATTGGTTAATTGCGTTGAGTTTTGCGTAAACATGCCTTGCATGTACGTTGAGCGATTATCAAAATTGCCAACCACTAGGGTCGATTTAGGTCCATAGTAAGGTGTACTGTGGCTTTCAACTTTTTCAATCTTGACGCTTTTATGGGTTTGCTGAGTTGCACATCCGCTTGTAAGGATAGTCGCGATGGCGCAAATAGCTAAAATGCTGGAGGTTTTCATGAAATTCCTTTCCTGTCCAATCTGAGTTACTCGGATGGTAAGCAGCATCATATTTGCTGTCAACAAGAGTTATGTTTCCTTTTGTATCATCCATCACAATTTCTTAGATAATTTATTTGTTTTCGAGTAGAATAACGCCCGAAAAAGACAGCTGGGCAATCGCTGCCTCATTTTTTGAGGGGGAGGAAAGTCCGGGCTCCATAGGGCAGAGTGCCAGATAACGTCTGGGCGGCGAGAGCCGACGACCAGTGCAACAGAGAGTATACCGCCGATGGCTGCTTGCAGCACAGGTAAGGGTGAAAGGGTGCGGTAAGAGCGCACCGCGCGGCTGGTAACAGTTCGTGGCACGGTAAACTCCACTCGGAGCAAGATCAAATAGGGTTCCATTGGCGCGGCCCGCGTTGGAACCGGGTAGATTGCTTGAGCCTTATAGCAATGTAAGGCCTAGACGAATGATTGCCATTTTACTTAGGTAAAATACAGAACCCGGCTTACAAGCTGTCTTTTTCACCCTCTTCTCTAAACTCTTTCGTTTGACCTGCAATAACCCGCACACCTAGCCTATCAATATTAAATCAAAGTGATTACATCATATTTTTAGTAGCCAGAACGAATGGCTAACGAGTTTGTTAACACATTCCAAGGCGAGACAACAGAAACAAAAAAGCCCAATCAATTGAAGTGACTTCAATAGACTGGGCTTTTAAATAATTCAGTAAGCTGAATTATTTAAAGATTAGTTAAACGCGCGACGCTCACGACGTTTGAAACCACCTTTATCACCACCTTCGTTTCTGCGACGTGGGGTGTAATCAGACGCAACATCTTGCTCAGTTGCAATAGTTGGTGATATTTTTTGGTTACGGATCATTACACGTTGTAATTTACCAAACACAGCTTTAGGCATGCCTTTTGGTAGGTCTACGTATGAGTATTGATCGTGTAACTTAATGTGACCAATATGGCTGCTGTCTAAGTTAATTTCGTTTGCTACTGCGCCAACGATATCACCAGGGCCTACACCGTGCTCACGGCCAACTTCAAATCTGAAAGTATCAAAATCTTGCTGGCTACGACGTTCACCGCGTTCACCACGACCGCGAGATTCACGACGACCATCACGACCGCCTCTTTCACCGCGTTCAGCTCTGTCACCACGATCACGACCACGTGATTCACGACGACCATCGCGACCACCGTCACGTCCGCCATTTCTGTCGCCACGCATTTCACGGCCAACAGGATCTTTAGGTGGGAACAATGGTTGATTTAATTGTTGTTTAAACAACAAAGCTGCAGCTAGTTGTTCTGCTGTCCACTCGTTTTCTTCGATAAAACGCTTAACAACATGGCTGAAGTTACCTAAATCGGTTTTTTCAATCACTTCTGACAAACCAGTTTGCATACGCTTCATACGTACTTCACCAAGTTGGTTTGCATCAGGCATGTTGAAGTCTTCAATCTTGCCTTCAGTTGCGCGCTCTAAACGGAACAAGGTACGCATTTCACGACCATTGGCGAATAAGATAGCTTCACCGCTACGACCAGCACGACCAGTACGACCAATACGGTGAACGTATGATTCTGAATCTGCTGGTAAATCGTAGTTGATAACGTGAGTAATACGTGGAACGTCAAGACCACGTGCAACAACGTCAGTTGCAATTAAAATAGATACACGACCATTTTTAAGTTGGTCAACAATACGCTCACGGTCGCTTTGGTTCATGTCACCATTTAATGCAGCCGCAGGGAAACCTTTACCGATTAAGTGCTCAGCTAAAGTTAAAGTATCGTTACGTGTACGCACGAATACTATCATTGCATCATATTCTAAAGTTTCAGCTAAACGCTCTAAACCAGCTGTTTTGCCAATTTTGCTAACGCGCCATGCACGTTGGCTGATATTTGCTTTTGCTTGTTTTACTGCAGCAATTTTTACGTGTACAGGATCTTTTAAGAACTGTTGAGTTACTTTTTTGATCGCTGGTGGCATAGTTGCTGAGAAAAATGCCATTTGGGTATTGTCTGGCACGTGCTCAAGGATCCATTGGATATCTTCCAAGAAACCCATGTTTAACATTTCGTCTGCTTCATCTAATACACAAGCGCGTAAACCGTCTAATTTTAAACGACCTTTATCAATGTGATCCATTAAACGACCAGGTGTACCAACAACAATTTGTGGGCCTGCTTTTAAATCACGAATTTGTGGCGTGTATGACTGACCACCATAAACAGTTGCTACACGTACGCCGCGCATGTGTTTAGCAAAATCTGTAACCGCTTCAGCAACCTGAATTGCAAGTTCACGTGTAGGGCACACAACTAACATTTGTGTTTCACGTACATTTGCATCAATTTTGCTTAAGAGTGGTAAACCGAATGCTGCGGTTTTACCAGTACCCGTTTGCGCCTCACCTAGAATGTCGTTACCTTCTAATAACGCAGGAATTGACTGTGCTTGGATAGGGGTTGGTTGAGAAAAGCCTAATTCTTCAATTGCTTGCAATACAGGTGCAGGCAAACCCAGTTCGTTAAATAGAACTGTAGATTCATTTTTTTGCATATAACTACTCTAGTTTCATCATCAAATTGTCGATGAGGTAATAACCCAAATTTTGCTTGGGTATAAGGCGCAGGACACTGGACTAAACACAGCTGTTCAAAACTCTGTGGAGTGATGTGTTTTGATTAAGCATTACATATTTGCTTAACACACAATTGCTCAATTTTAGGTGGAATATACCTTTCACACTGGCAGCGCGACTACCTCTACTAAACCAGCGCGACTTTTACATGGGCAGATTAAACCGCCGACAAGAACAAGCTCGAGTGCTTGTTAGGAAAAAGCCATGGGCTGGGAGACGCGCACTATACAGGCTAATAATATTATTGCAAGAGTTTGGTTAAAAAATGGTCGATATTTTTTTGATCAATATTTATAACCTTTTGCTTGCGGTTTGAAAGCGCTTACACTATATTGTTGCAAATATGTTTAAAAACACAATTCTTATCTGAGCTAGGGTAAAGAGGTTATGAAAGTTATCGAACTATCGACTGTTAGTCGCAAAATTAAATTGGGGATTGCTCTTATGAGTAGTGTCGGATTATTAACCATAGCGGGCTGTCAAAACACGCAATCATCACAGGTTGATAAACCTATAGATCCACGCCAAGGCGATTTGTCTATTTGGCCAAAATTAGATATTGCCGTGAAACAAGACCCACAAGTTGAAGCGCAAGTCGCGAAAATTTTAGCTGGCATGACCATTGAACAAAAGGTCGCGCAAACCATTCAGCCTGAAATTGGCTCTATTAGTGTTGAAGATATGCGCAAATATGGGTTTGGTTCATACCTAAATGGTGGTGGCTCTTTCCCTGGTGCGAATAAACATGCAACCCCAGCTGATTGGATAAAACTTGCAGAAGATTTATATCAAGCATCAGTTGATGACTCAATTGACGGTTCAAGTATTCCAACCATGTGGGGCACAGACGCAGTGCACGGTCACAATAATGTGATTGGCGCGACTTTATTTCCTCATAACATAGGTTTAGGTGCGGCACATGATCCTGAATTGATTCGAGAAATTGCCGAAGCTACAGCAAAAGAGGTAATGGCTACTGGCATAGATTGGGTCTTTGCACCAACTGTTGCTGTAGTGCGTGATGATAGATGGGGGCGCACTTATGAAGGTTATTCGGAAGATCCTAAAATTGTTCACGACTATGCGCGCTCAATCGTTGAAGGTTTACAAGGGCCAGCCAACGCTGACTTTTTAAGTGAACGTCGAGTCATCTCTACTGTTAAACACTTTTTAGGTGACGGCGGCACGGTTGATGGTGATGACCAAGGCAATAACATCGACAGCGAACAAGCTTTATTTGATCTACATGCCCAAGGTTATGTGTCTGGCATAGCTGCTGGTGCACAGTCGGTTATGGCTTCATTCAATAGCTGGCACGGCGTTAAAATGCACGGCAACAAATATTTCTTAACCGATGTTCTAAAAGACAAAATGGGTTTTGATGGATTTGTTGTGGGTGACTGGAGTGGTCATGGGCAAATTAAAGGCTGTACGAATGACAACTGCCCAGATGCTATGAATGCCGGTTTAGATGTATACATGGCGCCAAATGAATGGAAAGTTTTGTACGACAATGTAGTGGCTCAAGTAAAAGCAGGTGTGATTAGCCAACAGCGTTTAGATGATGCAGTTACGCGTATTTTGCGCGTAAAAGTACGCGCAGGTTTATTCGACAAACCATCTCCGGCTAATCGCCCATTAGCAGGTAAATCAGAGTTGATTGGTGCACCAGAGCACAGAGAAGTTGCGCGTAAAGCTGTACGTCAAAGTTTAGTGTTATTAAAAAACCAACAAAATATCTTGCCGTTGAAACCTACTATGAACGTATTAGTGGCTGGTGATGGTGCCGACAATATTGGCAAACAATCAGGCGGTTGGACCATTAGCTGGCAAGGTACAGGTAATTCTAATGAAGACTTCCCTGGTGGCAGCTCAATTTGGGATGGTATTGAACAAACGGTTAAAGCCGCTGGTGGTAAAGCTAACTTAAGTGTAGATGGTAGTTTCAGCCATAAACCTGATGTCGCTATTGTGGTATTTGGTGAAGAGCCATATGCCGAAGGCAATGGTGATGTCAGTAACCTTGAATATCAGCGTGGCAACAAAACTGATTTAGCTTTGTTGCGTAAACTAAAAGCACAAGGCATACCTGTGGTATCCGTATTTATTAGTGGTCGACCTATGTGGGTAAACCCAGAACTGAATGCATCTGATGCATTTGTAGCAGCTTGGTTGCCAGGCTCTGAAGGTGCTGGTGTTGCCGATGTTTTATTTACTGATGAAAGCGCTAACGTACGTTACGACTTTACTGGTAAGTTGTCATACTCATGGCCAGCGTTCGCAGATCAAGGCCCTGTTAATGTCGGTGATGAAGATTACCAACCTTTGCTGCCGTATGGTTTCGGTTTAACTTATGCTGATAAAAATGTACTGGCAAGTGATTTGTCAGAAGTTGCGGGCAGCAACCCTGATAGCAAATTAGCTGAATACGCGATTTTTGAGCGCAGTGCACAAGCGCCATGGGCTTTAACCATAGGTACAGCAACGGAGCGCAAAGCGGTTGATTCTAAAATTGTGAGTTTAGATAAAATTCAAATTAGAAGCATAGACAAATATGTGCAAGAAGACGCTCGCCAAGTAACTTGGACTGGCGGACAGGCTGATGTGTCTTTAGGTGCTCCATTCCCAGATGATTTACGTGCCTACACTGAAGCAAATGGGGTAATGCAGTTGGATATTCGAGTTGATAGCCAAATACCAGCAAACGTTTGGTTAGCAATGAATTGTGCCGGCGAGTGTGATGGCAAACTGAATATAGCACCAACTTTAGCTAACTATACTCAAGGCCAGTGGCAGACATTACGAATAGATTTGGCTTGTTTTGCAAAAGCAGGAACCGATTTTGGCAAGGTGTTTACCCCCTTTAGTTTAGCAACAGACCAACCATTGCAGCTAAGTTTTGCTGCGGTTAAATTGTTGGCTAAACCAGAAGGTGAATCAAACATCTCATGCCAATAAAGAGCAGTACCTTTATGGTTGTTTAACTGTGTAGCAAGGATGCATTTGTTACTGTGTTTGGTAACAACTCCCTTTGCGCCTATAGACGTGGGTTTCTATAGGCGCTTTTTTAACGCAATAAATAAACACAGCCCGCCCGCTAATAGGGCAACATAAGCAGCTGTGTTAAAGGCTTGCTGATTGTTGGTATTTAGCGACATAAAAAATACTACATAACTGATTGAACCTAAGCCAAATCCGGCTAATATTCCTTTTCCTGCAATGGTTGATAATTGAATCAATTTAAACATTTGCATTCCTTACCCTTAAATTTATTGTTGTATGATAATACTTTATTGGGCTTGGGAAATAAACTACTGCAAATAATCCTTCACCACATCTTTATAAGTGCGGCTGACTTTTACTTGTTCGTTGTCGCCTATATGCACATAAAATTCACCTTTGGGCAGTGGGGTGACTTTATCGATACAAGTTAAATTGATTATGGTCGATCTGTGTACGCGTTTAAAAATGCTCGGATCTAATTCATCTAACATAGCCGATATAGTTGAACGCTTGATATGAGTTTTGCCTTGAGCGTGAATACAACAATAGTCGCCCGCTGCGTCAATCCATTCTATTTGCTGTTGGTTGACTAAAGTAATTTCATCACCATCTTTAATGACTATTTTGTGTTCGCCAGAGGCTTTAATCGACTGTAACGCCCCTATGATTTTCGATTTTTGCTGATTATCATCTTCCACGTTTTGCAAACGGCTCGTGGCACGCTCAACGGCGCGTTGAATGTGCTCTTCATCAATGGGTTTTAAAATATAATCGACTGCATTTACATCAAAGGCATTTAACGCGTATTGATCGTAAGCCGTGGTAAATACAATTAGCGGCATCAGGTCATTTTGAATTTTTTGAATCACATCAAAGCCATTTAGCCCGGGCATTTCAATGTCTAAAAAAACTAAATCGGGCGCATGTTGCTGAATTTTCTCCAGCGCTTTACGGCCATTTTGACATTCGGCAACAATATTAATTTGTGGATGTTTAGACAACTTAGCTTTAATCAAACTTAACGCGAGTGGTTCATCGTCAACAATAATGGTTTTAATATTATGCATATTTGCCTCGATTAAATTTGATATGGCACGCTAATTTGCGCGAGCAAACCGCCGGTATCTAATTGTTTTAATTCAAATGTGTAATCTTCAGGGTAAAGTGTTGCTAAACGCTGTTTAATATTGCGTAAACCTACACCTCTAGGTTGATCAAAAGCGGATTGGTCCACAGCTTCTGCTAAGCCCGAGCCTGTATCAGACAACTGCAGTAAAAGGCAATTGTCTTTAACCTTAGCGGTTAAATTAATTGTGCCGCCATCTTCATTTTTGGCGATTGCATGTTTCATCGAATTTTCGACTATAGGTTGTAAAATCAAACTTGGGATCAAGGCTCGGTTAGCCTCTTCATCTATGTTGAAATCAAATTCCAACCTGTCGCCAAAACGCACTTTTTCAATTTGTAGATAGAGTTTTAGTGTGTCTATTTCTTGCGCTAAACTGACTTTAGCATCAGGATCATTGTCCAACGAATAACGCAAAAAACGGCTTAAATTGACCACCATTTTTTGTGCTTTATTGTTTTCTTGCGCTTCAATTAACGAGTTAATTGCATTTAAGCTGTTAGATAAAAAATGTGGGTTTAGTTGATAGCGCAGCATTTTTAATTGGGCTTCTCGCGCTATGTTTTGTGCTTCAACACGCTTTAAATGTTCTGCTTTCGATTTAGCTTCAGTTTCTAATAATATTTTGTGCTCTACTTGCAACAACTGGTAATAAACCACGCCATAAAACATTGCACTCCAACAAGAAAAAATAAAAATACCGGTGAAATACCAACCACCAAAATTCCACCAAATATCAGGCTCGTCAGTCATGTGCATAAACGCCAGCATACGCACAACAGTCCACAGCAAAGAAACAATGACCACAAGTACAAATGAATAAGCCAGCCTAAACCAATTGCCTTTGTGCCAGCTCCATAAAAAGGCTTTTTGTAACAACAAGCTCAAAGCTAAACCAAAAACAGCTTGAACAATAATATGTGAGAAATGCGCTATGTCGTATTGACCATACCAAAGGGTTAGCGTGGTGTAGCTAATAAAGCAGCTAAATACCCAAAAACCGACTTGGCAATAGCGAAATAAAACGGCAGGTGCGTTGCCGAGTTTATGTTGAATAAGCTGGCTGACATCAACAGCTTTTACCTGCTCACTTTGTTCCATTGCCTGAATTATCGTATTTGCTTGCGACACTAGTGGTAGACCCTCTATCAATCAACTAAATAAAACTTAGTTGCAAATTAGCTAAAAATAAATGTAAGCGAGTACATCCGTTGCTCAGTTAATTATCCATTTTAACTTGCGTTTATCCCATTTTGTCTCATTTTGTATGTATAAAAGAAAATGGTGTGTTAAAAAAGTATTAATTGTTTTGGTGCTTTAATTGATTGTAACAGCACTAAATGAGGTTTGTAAGCGATTACAATTGTTTTTAATGATTGAATAATCATCAACAATAATTATGGGGATACCTATGGCAACACAATTACCTAACCGAAATAAGTTAGCTCGGTTAGTCAAATATGGTTTGGCTGTCACATCGAGCACTTTAATACTAGGTTGTACGCAAGACGTAACAACTGAATCTGACTTTACCGCTCCAGATATAACAGAAAAAAATTCAAACTGGCAGCTAGTTTGGGCAGACGAATTCGACGGTACCGAAATAGACAGCACTAAATGGACACATGAAGTTAATTGTAGTGGTGGTGGTAATAACGAGCAGCAATGTTATACCGACGATGCCAAAAACTCTTATGTACAAGACGGTTTATTGTACCTAGTGGCAATGGCTGAAGAAGGCTTAGATAATGAAAAAGGCTACACATCCGCACGCCTAAATACCAAAGATAAAGGTGACTGGACTTATGGCCGTTTTGAAATTCGCGCCAAATTACCTGCTGGTCAAGGGACTTTCCCCGCTGGTTGGATGTTACCAACTGACAATGTGTATGGCGGTTGGCCAAACTCTGGTGAAATTGACATTTTTGAAGGGGTCAACACCAAAGCGGTTAAAGCAGATGACAGTATAGACAGCACAATACATGGCACCATTCACTATGCGCGTATGGCGGCAGTGGTAGATGGCGCGCACCAACATGATAAAGCTGTTACTTTTGGTCACCATCACTCAGGTACATCAATTGACACTGACGCTAACCCTGCAGATGAATTTCATACGTATGCAATTGAATGGGAAGAAGGTGAAATTCGTTGGTATGTTGATGATATTTTGTACGCAACTCAGCGTAAATCTGAAATTCGCTACAAAAGTGATGGTAACCCAGCTTTAGCGCATAAAGGTTGGTACACAGAAGATTATGATCCGTATGGTCAGATCAAAGACAACTATACATCAGCACCATTTGATCAAGATTTCCATTTATTGCTGAATAATGCAGTGGGTGGTGACTGGGTTGATGGAATTAAAGATTCATATAAAAACCCACATACAGATGAAAAAGGGGTTGACCCATCTGCGTTTGCTGAAGGTAATCCACTAATTGTTGATTACGTACGTGTATATCAATGCTCGGTGAGTCCATCAACAGGTAAAGGATGTGGTACTTTCACTCCTGAATATTTTGGCGGTGACACACTAGTTGAGGGTATGGCACCAACACCACCAAAAATTAATGTAGACGATACACCAGCAGCTGATTTAGTGGTATTTGCCGATGGTGAAAATCCAACTTGGCCATTGTGGGATTGTTGTGGTGGCACCACACCTATGGTGGAAACAGATGCCGACGCAACCTATGGCGCGACTGCTGAATTCGCGATAGGTGCTACTCCAACTGTAATGGGCTTTATTACACGTAATGCCGCTGCGCCGCAACCATATAACGCCAGTTCAAAATCGGAAAATGGCACAGTTGAGTTTGACTTAAAACTTTTATCTGCGCCAAATGCAGGTGTGGTTGATTGGTTGTTAAAAGTTGAAAGTGACAATAACAGCACAGCTGCGACAATCAGTTTTGCAGACAGCCTTGAAGGCGTAACACCGCCAGTGGGTCAATGGCAACACTACACATTTACTATAAAACAGTTAGAAGATGCAGGTTTAGACTCTTCTGCTATCGATGTATTTATGATCTTCCCAGCTTGGGGCCAAGGTGAAGGTGCAGTGTACCGAGTTGATAACTTTGTTGTCGGTGATGGTGCAGAGTCTCCTGAATTAGTGTTATTTACTGATGGCGCCAACCTTGAATGGGCTCCTTGGGATTGTTGTGGTGGTTCAACACCGCTTGAAGTCACAGATGACGCTGAGCACAACACAGCAATTGAATTCAGCATAGGTGCGACAGAAACTGTTATGGGCTTTAAGCCAGCTACAGGTAGCGGTATCTCATTTAATGCTGCGTCAATTGAAGATACAGGTGTCGTTCAATTTGATATGAAAGTCACCAGTGCGCCGACGGATGCTAGTGCAACATGGCAATTCAAGATTGAAAGTAATTCAGCATCGGAAGCGGTACAAGTAGCGTTAACAGACTCTGTTGAAGGTGCAGCACCAGTGGTTGGTCAATGGCAAACCTATACCTTTACCTTGTCTGAATTAGCTAACTTAGGCTTAGATACCTCGGCAATTGACGTTGTAATGGTTTTCCCTGATTGGGGCAAAGGCAACGGCGCTGTTTATCGAATTGACAATGCCAAAATATACAATGGCGCAGGCAGTGTACCGGCTGCTGGTGACGACACTGGCAATGACAACTCTGGTGATGATACAAGTGATGACAATGCTGCAGTCTGTGCTGTCCCTATCTGCAACGGCACATTTGATTCAGTCGACCATTGGTTAAACTCAATTTTTGACGTCAATATAGTGACAGAAGGTGCAAACTCTTTCTACCAAGTTGATGTAACTGCGGCGGGTAACCCTTGGGATGTCAACATTAGCCAAGTTATGACTATTACTCCTGGTGCGACTTATACAGTGTCATTCCAAGCAAAATCAGACCGTGCTCGCACTATGCTTGTAGGTTTAGGTTTAAACCATGATCCATGGACCAACATAACAGAAACTGTATCGCTAACTACAGATTGGCAAACATTTACTTACGACATAGTTGCCGATGGTTTTGGTGACGACAACAGCCGAGTGCTGTTTGATATGGGCGCTGAAATAGGTGTTGTATCAATTGATGATGTCACTGTGGTGATGAAGTAATTACCAAATGGTAGAGCTTCCTCACAGATGGCAGCTCTACTTTGTTCCCAGGTTATTAGCTAAGAATTTTTAGTACAGAATTAAGTAGGAAAGTTATGAATACCAATAGCTTTAAATTAAATAAACTTGCAGCAACTTTATCAGTTGCACTCGCTGCTGCTTCAGCACCTCAGATGGTTTACGCTCAACAAGGTGCCGACGAGCAAGTAGACGAAACCATTACAGTACGCGGTATTCGCGGCAGTTTAATGCGTTCAATGGATTTAAAACGCGATAGCTCAGGCATTATGGATGCTATTTCAGCTGAAGAAATGGGTAAATTCCCCGACACTAACTTAGCTGAATCACTGCAGCGCATTACAGGTGTAACCATCAGCCGTTCCAACGGTGAAGGTAGTGAAATTACTGTGCGTGGTTTTGGTCCGCACTTTAACTTGGTTACGCTAAATGGCCGACAAATGCCGGGCACGGGTTTTACTCGCTCATTTAATTTTGAAAACTTATCGTCTGAGGGTGTATCTAGTTTAGAAGTGGTTAAAACCTCACGAGCAGAAACGCCAACTGGTGGTTTAGGCGCAACCGTCAATATAGTCACACCTAAGCCGTTGCAATCGAAAGAACGCACTGTCAGTTTAATGGTCAAAGCGATTCATGATAGTTCAAATGTAGCAGGCGATGATATTACCCCTGAATTTGCTGGTTTATACAGCGACACTTTTATGGATGATACCTTTGGGGTGGCAGCAAACTTCTCGTATAACCGCCGTGATTTCCAGCAGCAGGGCGCTAACATTCAAGGTTGGCATGCAAATGCAGATTTGCCATCAAGCCCAAGTGGTGAGGTGATTGACAATCGCGCAGTCGATGAAAATGGTGAACCAGTTAAAGTCTTTACTGATTATGATAAAGACACAGGCGAACCTTTTGCTTCTGCCGCACATTTTTTCCCAAAAGATATGAACTATGGTTATGCCGATGTGCAGCGTGAACGCATTAATGGCCAAGTAGCGCTTCAGTTCAAACCAACCGACAACATGGTTATTACCGCTGACTATACAGGTACACGTGCTACCACAGCAGTTGAAAGTGTGGGTTGGGGCATTTGGAATAACTTTGGTGGCAACATCAATGGCTACGAATTAGACGCTAATGGTACGGCAATTTATGCGGATATCGCTGGGGATGATGGCTCGTTTGCAATTAGCCGTTCAACCACAGAAGTAGAATCTGATTCAATTGGTTTAAACCTTGATTGGCAGTTAACCGATAGCATACATCTGGAGTTAGATGTGCACGATTCGCAAACCAAAGTAGATAATGGTGCGGATAAAGGCATTGGTGGCACAGTGCAGATGATCATGGGCTCAGACCAGTTGATCAATAAAGTATATGACTACCGTACAGGGGAGATTCCACATTATTGGATTAATTGGGAAAATGGCAGCCAAACACTCAATACCAGTGAGATAGATTCTAACTTTGGCCAATTTATCCACAGCCCAGGCAAAGCCACAGTGCAGCAAGCACAACTAGATGTGACATGGACAAACGAAGGAAACGGCGCACTGATTCAATTAAAAGGTGGTGCATCTTTTACTAAACAAGAATTGTCTGGTTCTAATGCTTGGAGTGGTTTGCGTGGTGGCCCAGGTTTTAATCCTAGCTTCACCCAGATATTTGCAGATGAGTTATTTACCAAACATGGCACAGGTAGTTTCTTAGACCAGTTTGCCGGTGGTGGCGACGAGCTATCGCCAAATTATTATTACACCTTTGATTTAGACAAAGTAGTTGGTTTGCATAGCGCCTACGTAACAGCTGCGGCAGTGGGTGATGCGAATGCATTTTCAACCGACCCTTACGACGCAAATGGCACATTTTCAACCAGCTTAGTTGAAGAAGAAACCACAGCGGTTTATGTGCAAAGCCAATGGGAATTTGAACTCGGCGATTATCTGTTAGAAATGAATGCTGGTGTGCGTTATGAGTCAACAGATGTAATCAGCCCATCTGAAAGTAAATTAGTTGATGAAGTGGTGTGGGCATCAGGCTCTGAATGGATCACGCGTTATCAAGGTGATGCTCAATTAGTCTCTAATTCTGGTGGCTACGACATAGTCTTGCCTATGATTGATTTAAAACTAGAGTTAACCGATGACTTGGTCACGCGTTTATCTTTCGGTAAAAGCATGGCCCGACCTGAATTAGGTTATTTATTAGGTGGCACGGGTTATAGCGGCAGCCCCAAAATAGGCGCGCGTACCGCCAGTGGTGGTAATACTAACCTTAAACCTTACCAGTCAACTAACTTGGATTTATCGTTCGAATATTATTACCAAGAAGACAGTTATTTATCGCTTGGTTTATTTGCCAAGAAAGTTGAAGACTGGATTGAAGGCTCTGTCACCAGTGTCACATTAGAAGGTGTACATGATGTATATAAAGGCCAAAGATACAACGCAGCTGTCACTGCAATCGAAGCGGATGGCCAACAAGCGGATACCAGTGCAATTTACGACTGGTTAATTGCTGAAGGTTACGGTGATGAAAATGGTGCTATCGCAGCAGACCCAGCAACAGATCCTTTGTTGGAGTGGTCATTAAGCACACCGTTAAACGTTGAAGAACGTAACGTTCACGGTGCTGAATTTGCTGTACAACACGTATTTGGCGACAGTGGTTTTGGTACATCACTCAACTTTACTTTAGTGGATGGTGACGTTGAATATGATCCGTACGAGCTTAAAGTTCAATCCGTCCTTCCTGGCATTAGTGATTCTGCCAACTTCCAAATGTTCTACGAGAAAGACGGTTTATCAGTTAAAGCAACTTACGCGTGGCGGGATGCATATTTAATTGGCCAAGGTCAATCACAAGGTTCGGCTGAAGCGCCGCCGCAGTTTGCTAAATCCTTCGCTCAATGGGATATGAGTATTAACTATGATGTTACTGACAACCTAACTGTGTTTTTTGATGGGGTTAACCTCAACAATGAAACCGAACAAGGTTATGGCCGTTTTGAAGAGCAATTCTTATTTGCTCGCCAATATGGCCCAAGATACATAGTTGGTGCGCGCATCAAACTGTAAGACTCCCAATAATAGCGTGGCGGCAGTTATATGTGTCCCATTGGCTGCCACGCTTTTTTTCTAATTGGTACTGTTATGAAAAAATCCATGTTAATTGTGGCGGCTATGCTATTGCCTAAAATTAGCTTAGTAGAGGCTGCACCTTCGGCTGACAATCTTATCACCTACCCAGGTTATACAGGTGAATACACAGATTTTACTTTAGTGGTAGATGAAAGGTTCAACCAATTTAATCCAAACTTGTGGGCGAAAGGTGATGGTGCTGTAGGCAGCGAATCTATCTGTCGCTTTCAACCACAAGGCGTTGAGGTTAAGCAGGGAGTATTAAATTTAACTATACGCCAGCAAGCGGTTGCGGCCGGTTGGTCTGAAGATCACCAACAGCAAAAAAATGCTTACAACTACACCTGTGGCGAGTTGCGCACAGCGGCGGATAAACCAATTAAATATGGCCGATTCGAAACTCGGATGAAAGCGCCAAATCGCCAAACTGCATCAGGTTATATCTCGTCGTTATTTACCTATATGCAAGGTGGTGAGCCAAGAGAATGGGAAGAAATAGATATCGAACTTGAAGGTGGCCGACCGGATAAATTTCAAGCCAATTTAATTTATGGGCTCAATTCACCAGATTGGTGGTCAACCCGTCAATGGGGCGCGTGGGAAGACAAAATTGTTGTTGGCCCTGTAGATGAATGGCGTGTTTTTGCTTTTGAATGGACCCCCAATGCCATCAAATGGTTTGTTGATGGTAAGTTAGTTAAAACACTCAGTGCTGCAGATATTGATTGCCAGCCTGAATGTGTTGCCCCTCAAGTAAAGCCAACACCAATTCCCGACAACTTTACCCAGTTGATGATGAATTTTTGGATCCCCAATGACCAAATCCAAGATGTCTTTGGCGGCAATAAAAAACGCAATAAATATCCTATGGTCACTCAATACGATTGGATACGTATATACCAGTGGGATAAAGCGCCATATGGGTGGTCTGAATAATCGTTTCTGAGCCGAAAGCCGCAGAGTTGTAGAGGAATAATTATCGCAAAACCGCTGTGAATACGTCCTTGTACGCTTCGCTTTTTCATCCATGAAAAAGAAATTTTGCTCTAAATTATCCCTCCACATCTCTGCAATCGAGTTGACTGTTTGTTCAGTTAACTCTGATTCAAATAATTAAAGAAAAAAATAAACAAACTTCAACGCACAACAAATGGAAAAAACGACATGCAAATGTTCAACAATAAGTACAACAAAACAAAAATACTCAGCAGTTTATTACTTGCTATGAGTGTAAGTGCTTGTCAGCTAGATATTTCTACTGATAATCCAACGCCAACGCCAACGCCAACGCCAACGCCAACGCCAACGCCAACGCCAACGCCAACGCCAACGCCAACGCCAACGCCGACGCCAACACCGACGCCAACACCGACGCCAACACCGACGCCAACACCAACACCAACACCAACACCAACACCAACACCAACACCATCTCCGGCTGATGAGCTAGCTGTTTTTGTTGATGGGCAGGTGAATGTTTTGTGGGATAAAGGTTTACGTGCATTTGATGAGGCTATCGGTTGGGGTGAATGTCAAAATGATGATGGTGCCGCTTGCCCTAGCATAGCTTGGCAGATAATTGATGAAGTAGACAGAGGACAAGTTTTACAAATTAGCCACAGCAGCACAGGCGATTTTGCTGGATTTTTTATTGGCACAACTCAAGCGTTAGACTTATCTGGTTTTGCTAACGGCTTTTTAGAATTTGATATTAAAGTTGTCTCAGGTGATAGCCAATTTACCGGCAAACTAGACTGTATTTATCCTTGTACCTCAGGTGATATTTCTTTTGGTGATTTAGGTGGAGTAGGCTGGCAAAGTGTTAAATTAGCTATGTCTACATTTACTAATACACTAGATTTACGCCAAGTTGATACAGGTATTGTCATTTGGGCGACGTCGACAACTGACACTGTATTTCAGTTAGATAATATTCGTTTTACTGGTTTAGCTGATGGCGAAGATTTACCAACCCAAGGTACGGATCCAACCGCGGCTAAATTTACTCAATACGGTGCTGGTAATATCTCAGATAGAATTAACCCGGATAGTTATCGCTGTGTGGTTGACCATGGCAACTGGATATATAACGCAGGTATAGTCGAGCCAGCTATTGCAGCGTGCGACGCCTCTACACAAATACCAACAGGCACACCAACTAAGTTATATCCACAATTAGCCGATTCATTTACCGCTCCAACGCCAAGCCATCGCTGGTGGGGCTCAGTTGCTTTTATGGGCGAAATGCAAATAGGTGATCCAAACCAAGCGGCGTATATCACGCCAGATCCAATTACAGCACGTATTACCAACAAAGGTTTTCGTATGATGGGTATACCGTCTGGTTTGCAGTCGGCCAATACCCAATATTTGTATCCAATTCCAGATCCATTCAGTGAAGTATTTGATGGCATAGCAATAGCCAACGACCAATACGACAACCTAAATGCAGTATTAAAAGACTACAGTGATGGCTCGGTAACTGTGCTATGGCAATCGGCAGATACGGATGTGATGCAAGCAACCTTTGTTTATGGCTCTCCATATGTCTTTATCGAGGTATTGGCGGGTAATGCACAAGTTAAAACCTTGCGTGAAGACGGTGGTGAAAAAAGTATTTTCCACCAAGCAGCTAATCAACTTGGGGTAAAAACCTCGGTTGCTGGTAATACCAATCACTTTTTAATTGTTGGTGACGACAGTACGAGTTTTAGCAATATCAGCTCAAACTTAATTGGCATAAACGCCGCGACTAATTCATTTACTGTGGCCTATTTACCTGCAAATGGCGCAGAACCAAATGCAGATATGATCAACGCATTTGCAAGCCTTGCGCGTAACAAAGTTGCGGCATTGCAAATAGATTACCAAGTAGACCCTAGTGACTACTCAGTGACTGTGCAGCACCAATATTTAGATGCGGCAGGTGCACAAGTGCAAACACTTGCGGGTTTACAGCCATTGCAGTGGAAAAATAACACTAACGTTAGCAGCAATTATCAAACTCGCAGTGCACGTGGTGTGATTAAATTTATGCCAAGTGCCAGCTTTGATTATCAACTGCCATATGTTGGAGTTTTACCGTATTTACCAACTATGACTGACACTACGGATATTACCCAATTAACCACTTTGGTTAACGATTTTGTATCGGCAGGGCAGGCTACTTGGAACACAGCCACAGACACTTATTGGGCGGGAAAAAACTACGCTAAAGTGGCTGAGCTTATAGCGATTGCAGAGTCTATTAATATGTCGACAGAAGCTGGCATTATGCGCCAGTGGCTTAAAGACGAATTGGCCGATTGGTTTACAGCAGATAGCAGCGGCAGTTTAGATATCAATAAATACTTTGTTTATGATGAAAAATGGAGCACTTTGTTGGCGTTAGAAGAGTCGTTTGCATCGCATCAACAGCTAAACGACCACCACTTCCACTATGGTTATTTTGTACGTGCAGCTGCAGAGATTTGTCGGGTAGAACGCGATTGGTGTAGTGATCAACAATACGGTCCAATGGTTGAATTACTAATTCGTGATTATGCGGCAATGCGTGACGATGATATGTTCCCGTACACACGTAATTTCGACCCTGCCAATGGTTTTTCTTGGGCATCAGGCAAAGTGAATTTCGCCCGTGGTAACAACAACGAATCAACCTCAGAAGCAGCTAATGCATATGGCGCAATTGTGTTATACGGTTTAATCACGGGTCAAAACGACATTGCCGAACATGGTATTTATTTACATGCTTCAACCACTGCAAGTTATTGGGAATATTGGAATAACTTAGACGGCTATTATTCACCAAATACAGATGAAGATAATTTCCCTGCAGGTTACGAGCAAATCACCACTTCAATTATTTGGGGGGATGGTGCCAGCTTCTCAACTTGGTTTAGTGGTGCACCAGCACATATTTTAGGTATTCAAGGTTTGCCAACTAATACGTTAAACCTGCATGTTGGTTTGTATGCAGACTATATGGCTGATTATGTGCAAGTTGGTTTAACCGAAGCCGCTAACGGCAAACCATCTGGTTTACCAGAAGATAGATGGCGCGATATATGGTGGAATTTATCCGCTATGGTGGATGCGGATGATGCAGTTAGCGACTACCTAAGTTATGGCGATTACAACGCTGAAGCGGGCGAGAGTAAAGCGCATACTTATCAATGGATACACGCGTTTAAAGCACTTGGTAATATAGCGCCAGAAGTACACGCCGATTACCCGCTAGCTGTGGTCTTTAGCAAAAACGGCACTAAACAATATGTGGTTTACAATATGGATGACACCCAGCGCCAAGTCACTTTTTCTGATGGTGTGACGGTACAAGCTCCAGCAGGGCAAATGACAGTAAGCACAGGACAGTAATACTTAGTGGTTAATTAAGCAGTAAACGGATTTGCTGCTTAAAGGGCTATTCAATTTAGTTAGTAAATTGGCAGCGCAGTGTTATTTACCGGTGACTTTAATACAAAAGAGGAGTGCACTCCTGTTACCCCTTCAATTCTAGTTAGTTTATTCAATAAAAAATCCTGAAAATCATCCATATCTTTGACAATAATTTTCACTAGATAGTCAGCACTTTGGCCAGTAATTAAATGACATTCTAATACTTGGGGCAAATCGGCTATGGTCTTTTCAAATACTTGAAACCTTTCGGGCGTGTGTTTATCCATGCTAATCTGAATAAACGACATTAAGGTTAAACCCAACTGGCGCGCATTTACCAGCGCAACATAACCGTCTATCAAACCCGCATCTTCTAGCGCTCGAACACGGCGTAAACAAGGGGAGGGTGATAAATTAATCGCATCAGCCAGTTCTTGGTTTGAAATTCTGCCTTGTTTTTGGATTGTTTGTAAAATCAGTTTGTCGTATTTATCTAGTTGCATAATTTGCTTCTGTGAAATTTTATTTCAATAAAGTGATTATATGTGAAATTTTATTGCGCTGCAGGTGCAAATTAACCTGATCTTAGCAATCATTCACTTGTTGAAGTCGTTAATATAATAAGCATTAAAAGCAAGTGCAGTGTGGAGCCGAATATGATTAACAACCCAGCTAGTAAATATCAAAGATTTGTTGGGGTCAGTTTGCCTGATCGCCAATGGCCAAATAATTTTATTGAAAAGCCGCCAATTTGGATGAGTACAGATTTGCGTGATGGCAACCAAGCTTTGATTGATCCTATGTCAATTGAAACCAAATTACGCTTTTTTAAAGAATTGGTTGCTATGGGTTTTAAAGAAATTGAAATTGGTTTTCCGTCGGCATCACAAATCGATTTTGATTTTACCCGCTTGTTAATTGAAGAAAATCATATTCCGGACGACGTAACCATAGAAGTACTTGTGCAAGCGCGTTTTGACTTAATTGAACGCACAGTCGAAAGTTTGCGCGGTGCTAAACAAGCTATATTGCATATGTACAACCCACTTGCTCCTGCATTTCGCGAGATTGTTTATCGCACTGACAAAGAAGGTGTGAAAAATATTGCGATTCAAGGCACACAATGGGTTAAACAGTTAACTGCCAACGCACCTGAAGTGAACTGGACCTATCAATATTCACCTGAGGTTTTTTCCAGTACCGAAATAGAATTTGCTAAAGAAGTGTGTGATGCGGTGAATGATGTTTGGCAACCAACGGCCGACAACAAAATGATCATCAATTTACCAGCAACGGTCGAAATGAATACACCAAATACTTATGCTGACCAAATTGAATGGATGCACAGAAACTTAAATAACCGTGAAGCTATTATATTAAGTGTGCATCCGCATAACGACAGAGGCACAGCTGTGGCCGCCGCTGAATTAGCAGTAATGGCAGGTGCAGACCGAGTTGAAGGTTGTTTGTTTGGTAACGGTGAGCGCACTGGTAATGTTGATTTAGTCACGCTTGCACTTAACTTGTACTCACAAGGTGTCCACCCAGGTTTAGATTTTTCTGATATCGACAAAGTGCGTAAGTTGGTAGAAGAGTGTAACCAAATTCCAGTACATCCTCGCCACCCTTATGCGGGCGAATTGGTGTTTACTGCGTTTTCTGGTTCACATCAGGATGCAATTAAAAAAGGTTTGGCGATACAACAGCAAGGTGAATTATGGCAAGTACCTTATTTACCAATAGATCCGGCCGATTTAAATCGCAGTTACGATGCTGTGGTTCGAGTAAACAGCCAATCGGGCAAAGGTGGCGTTAGCTTTTTACTTGAGCAACAAGCGGGTATTCAATTGCCGCGTAAGTTGCAAATTGAGTTCAGTAAAATAGTCCAGCAAGTAAATGACAGCCGCGGCAAAGAAATTACCGCCAGTGAAATTGTTGAGTTATTCACCCAAGAATATTTGGCAAAATCAGCGCCTATTCACTACCAAACAAGCCATGTCACTGGTTATTCAGATAGTCAGCAACAAGTGGAAATTAGCTTTGAACATCAAGGTAAAACGGTTGATGTAATAGGTTTAGGCAATGGGCCGATAGATGCCGCTGCACAAGCACTAAGCCAATATTACGATTTGCCAATAGAGGTGATTGACTACCATGAACACTCAATTGGCACAGGCTCTAATGTCAAAGCGATTTGTTATATTGAGCTTAAAATTGCTGGGCGCAACACCCACTTCGGTGTTGCACAACACAGCAATATTACGGTAGCGGCAATTCAAGCTTTGATTAATGGCTTAAATCGCACTTTGGTTCAACAAGCACGAGTTACATCGGGAACAGCTGAAGCATAGTACTTGGCTAATTGCTTCAAATGAAAGATAGTTTGATAAAGCTTTCAAGGCAGCAAATTGGAATTGCTGCCTTGAGGTTTTTGTCTATTTATCAATTACTTGTATCGTATTTATGCCAGGCGACCGAAGAGTGACTACCGCAATTATATAGGCCCAGTATCAGGCTGCCATCAGTTGATAGTTTGACTCTCGTCATACTGCTATAACAGCCAACAGGCTGCGGAGTAAACGAATAGATCAAGTTGTGATCTAGGATGTTGTATAGCTGAAACGAGTTGTTATCTGAAAGGAGAACAGTTTCTCCAGAAGCTGTGAATTGGCCGCTTGTTGGGTATGCCCCTGTTTCCCATTCACCTAATTTTTCGTTTGTGCCATCGGCCTTAAAATCAAAAACAGAATAATCGACTCCGTTTCCTCCACCACAGGGTATGGCTATATGTTCACCATCATTTGATATCATTATTTCTTTACAATTGCCTTGTACATTGTCTGTAGCAACATAATGACTTAATGAAAGAGTATTGATCGAACGGTTATAACTGTATGCTTTTAATCTTGTACCATTGGATATGTACAAGCGGCTTTTTACTGGATCAAATGACATCAACCTTATTTCATCACCAAGGTGCTGTTGATATTTCAATTCTAAAGTTTTCGAATCAAAAATTGACAATGCCCCTTTAGAATAATCTTGATGATCAACGAATAGCAAATTGTCGGTCGTGACTATTAAATCGTTTATATTGTTCGGAAGTTCGATAGTTGCTCTTTGTTTGGAAACTAAGTCCAAGCGAGTAAGATCGGGACTATTGATGTGGGATATATATAACAAAGAGTTGGCACTGTCATAAGCCATTTTATGTATGTTTGTATCGAAAGAAAAAATATCAATGGTATTTTTTTGGACAACATCACGGATGAAAATTTGATCTAAATTAACATCAAGCCCTAAGACTAATCCCCCGCATAAGGGTATGATTTGCGTAAAATGGACACTCTCAGTGTTATTTGAAACCCAAAAATGGTCGCTGCCAGAAGTAATTATATTTACCTCTGGTTCTTCCTCGTTGTTTTCTAGCTGTGTTGAATTAACTAATGTTTGTATTGGGCACGTTTCAAACGTTTTCACAGATTTTGTAAAAGTTGCGTTCAATTCAATATGAGTCTTTTCTTGGTTGGTTACTTGGCAGTTGTCGGAGCCTGTGCAAGCACCTGACCAGCTATTTAATTCATATCCTGGATTGGGAAGCGCGATAAACTCTACTAAATTGTCTGAGCTGGTGACTTTTTCAGTGCATGTTGAATCACAGTGGTAAGCTGATTTAGTCTCTAGAATTGAACCATTGGCAAGTTCTGTTGAACTGACTTGCATGCGATTATCCTCGACCAAATATACTATTTCTACCTTTTTAGGGCTTCCGCTAATGTGTTTTCGGCAAGCTGTGTCATAACAAACAGAAATAGTAATATTCTCACGATAGACACCTTCTTCTAAAAGCGCTGTAGATTTAGGGGTGATTTCTAACTCTGCACTGTACCCACCTGTAAAGTAAGCTCTAGCGTCGGCTACTAGTTCTGAGTTACCTATATCCACTCGTATATGCACACCCTCTTTTACGTCGGATACGGATCCTCGGACTGTTTTTGAACGCGGAGTTGATTTTCCAATTTGACCTTTAAATTCAATCGAGTCTTGTTCTATGTTTAGTTTATTACTGCTGCTTCCCCCTCCACAGGCACTGATTAGTAGTGAAAGGAATACTATTAAGCTGATTTTTTGCATGGTTTGTCCCTGTTGTGTTTTTATTAGATCGCGGAAATATAACCTTGTTATGTGATGTGTGACAAGTTGAATTTTGTCGGCTTATTTGTTTTTTTTGGTTAAAAGCATGTTTCATAGTAGTGGGTTGGTAGATGGCCGTTAATGGAAGTTGACCATTGCACCCTGCAGTCGACTTGAGCGAGTGGTATTTGACATCTCCCTCCACCTCGCATACCTTCTAAGTCTGTAATCGCTTACACAAAACACATTTAGAGCGCCATATATGTTAACTAATCCAACAAATATCCATAAAAACTGGCCTGAGCCTAATTTCTGGTTGCTGCAAATCTCCGGTTGGTTGTTTTATATGTTGTTTGTATATATGGCTTACCATGTGCAGCGCTACGACTCTTGGGTTGATGTACTGGTTTATTACCTTTACGAAGCTGTACTCGGTATTTTTATTACCTTGTCGCTGCGGCAGATATTTCGGGTAACTTGGCGGCGTTCATTGGTTGAATGCATTTTGCTTGGTTCGGCAGCTGTGATTATTGGCTCTTTTGTCTGGACTACGCTGAAAGTTATTCTGTTTTTGTATTTATTTGAAAACCCATTTGAAAAAGAATTTGTTGGAATTATTTTTGAATGGCTGCCTAACTCGTTAACTGTATTGGGCGGGTGGTCTGCTATATATTGTGCGTATAAATATCGCAGTTCATACCATGAAAATAAATCAGCTTTGCTCAGCGCCGAAAACGAAGCGAAAGAAGCACAACTGCGTATGTTGCGTTATCAATTAAATCCACATTTTTTATTTAATACTTTGGCGAGTGTACGCGCGCTGGTTAACCAAAATGCCAATGACAAAGCAGCGGATATGACGCAAAAACTCAGCGACTTTTTGCGTTATTCATTAGAAACTGATCCGCTGAAAAGCGCTTGTTTGGGTGAAGAAATAGATATTATTCATAATTATCTGGCGATAGAGCGCATTCGTTTTGGCGAGCGATTGCAGATGAAAATTCAGATAGATCCAGCGAGTAAACAAGTGCAAGTACCGAGCATGTTGTTGCAACCTTTTGTCGAAAACGCAATTAAATATGCGGTTGCCCCAAGTATCTCAGGCGCAAGTATTTGTATCTCTACCCAATTAATTGATAACAAAGTGCTGATTAGGGTTGAAGATAAACTAAAGGATCCAGCAGAAGATGCACAACAAGTATCGGCAAATCAACGCCTTGGTATTGGCCATAACAATACGCGCATGCGCTTAACTGGCTTTTACCAAGACAATTATAGCTTTAGTGCCGAGGCGCAAAACCAAGGTTATCTAGTTTGTTTAACACTTCCACTCAGTACTAGGAGTTAACAATGCCATCTATAACTGCAGTTATCGCAGAAGACGAACCTTTATTGTTGGAAGAGCTCAGCGCTAAATTACAGCAGCACAGTCAAATAGATATAGTTGCAAAATGCACCAATGGTGTTGCCGCGGTTAAAGCTATACAAACACATAATCCACAGTTGGTATTTTTAGATATTATGATGCCGGGTTTAAGCGGCTTAGAAGTGGTTAGCAAATTACAAGCGGATGTACTGCCTGAAATCATATTTGTCACTGCCTACGACAACTTTGCGGTTAAAGCCTTTGAACTGGCAGCTGTTGATTATTTGTTAAAGCCAATCAGCAGTGAACGACTCGCACAAGCCATAGATAAAGCTGAACAAAAGTTAGCTCAGCAACAAGCCAACAGCAAACAAAAGTATCTTGCCGCCTCAAGCGAAATTCAGCAAACCTTGTTGAATATTGATAACCAAACTCAATTGCCAAGCAGTGACATTATGTGGGTAGATGCGGCTGGCGATTACATGTGCATTCACACTCAAACCGACACGCATGTTATGCGCTGTACCTTAAAAGGTTTACAAAAAATTCTGCCAGAACAAGACTTTATTCGAGTACATCGCAGTACTTTAGTCAATGTTAACTATGTGCAAAGTGTGCAAGCTTTAGGCAAAGGAGACTTTAACTTAAATTTGGCCGACGCAAGCCAAATTCGCATGAGTCGCAGTTATGCACAAAACTATCCTAACTTGGCGGATAACTAGTCGCCAAGTTAGAGCTAAATAGCGCGAAACATTCCCACTTATCGCAAAAAATTCCCACTTGCCGAATCTATATTGATGTTAAAAAAATGTATCAATAGGATGTGTGCATCTAACAAATATTAAGCGCCCATCACTGAGTATTTGTTGGATGTTAATCCCTAACTAAGGGCAAACACATGAGGCAAACATGCAAAAATTGAATAAAATTACACACACAATTGCGTTAGTCACTGGCTGTTTTTCTGCCAGTGCATTAGCGGCAGACTACAACGACCCGTATTGGAACGACCCAAATGTAAACTCGTCATTTGTTGACCATTTCGACGCGGAACAAATTAACCGTCAAGCTTGGAAAGTTGAACAGAATATCTTCGTAAACGGTGAAGACATTGATTACCAAGATGTTGAATATCCACAAGCCGACTGGACCATTCGCACCGGCCAACCAGACACAGACGCACTAGACGGTAAGGCGCTAAACTTAAAAGCGCGTTATATGGATGGTGAAATTCAAGATTATTATGGTGGTGATGCGCAAAACCCAGGCAAACCACTATTTATTCGTGCCGGCCGTATTGAAAGCCAAATTACCGATGATACAACCTTCACTTACGGTAAATTTGAAGCGCGAATTAAAATGCCACCTGCGCGCAATGCTGAATTCCCAGCATGGTGGTTATTAGGTAATTACCCTGATGTGGGCTGGACTGCTTGCCAAGAGTTAGACATAGTTGAATGGACAGGTGCCAACGCCGACAAATTGCCACAAACTTATTGGACAGCGCCCTATGCTGTGCACGGTGGCACCAGTTTATCCTATCAAGCTTTGGGTATTAACGATGCAACCAATACATACAATACCTATGGCGTAATAAAAACACCTGACAAAGTAGAATGGTATGTAAACGGCGAGCTCACACAAACTTTCTCGCGCGAAAACCAAGGGGATGATCAACCTTGGCCATACGTGACGCCTATGCGTATGATCTTAAACCACGCCATCACCCATACTGAGTGGCCAGATGTTGGCAACTACAACAAGTTTACCCCAGATGAAAATGTCGCGAATCGCACCGGATATAGTTATGTCGACGAAAATGGAGTACGTCAATACGAGTATTTAGACACACAAGCCATGGGGGCAAACATAGGGCGTGAAGGTACTGACTTTTTGGTAGATTATGTCGCACATTGGCCATTGCCTGCATCTGAACCAACACAAAAATATGTCGATGATTCTAAATACAGTTTCTTCCGTGAAACTGGCAATACTAAAGGTTTCTACAATTTACGTGGTTGGTTAGCACCTGTAGCGGTAACAGCGGATGATTACGACCAACCGGGTTACGACAATGACCACAGAGACAATGGCCCAGACAATGCCGCCGACGGTTATGTTGGCTCTAAATGGGCAACACCAAATGATGATGAATTACACTGGGTCGAGATAGATTATGGCTCAGACAAAAACATCAATTATTTCTGGATTGAGTGGGCGTGGAATTTACCTAAAGCTTACGATATCTATGGTAAAAGCACGGATGGTGACTGGGAATTTATCCTAAATTCTGAGCAAGAAAACACAGGTTGGGCAACTCACACCTTTGATATCAACAAAACTTACCGTTATGTAAAACTTGTGACTAAAGGCCGAATTGATAAAGCCAACCCTGTGTGGTTATTGGAATTTAAAGCCTTTGAAGACGTGGCAAATATGTATCCAAAACCAGCTGGCACAGTATTACCAGACAGAAGTGTCAACATGTTAACCAATGGTGACTTTAGCCAAGGTTCAGCTGACTGGACAACCGAAGCTTTTGATGGTGCCGACAGTCAGTTTGATTTTAGTAATGCGCAAGCACAACTCAGTTTAACTGATGACGGTGCCAACTATGGCTCAGTGCAACTGCATACCTCTGGTTTTGGTTTAAAGAGCAATTACAAATACCGAGTGCAGTTTAGCGCCGCGGCTGATACTTCAAGACAAATGATAGTGCGTTTATCAGACAATGATTTAAACCCAACACAAACTGGTACACATTTGTATCAAACGCTGCAATTAACCACGGCAATGACAGATTATCAGTTTGAAATTGACTACACCCAAGCAGGTAATACGGGTCGGTTAGCTTTCCTATTTGGTGAGTTAGGTACAGCTGGGGTAAGCATTGACGATGTTGTTATTCAAGAAGTTGCATATATAGGCACAGGTGAGCCATTAGTACCTGCAATTAATCCATCAAACTTCAGCGGTGCAAGTGCTGGCTGGGAAAACGAGTGGTGGGGTGTTGCCCAACGTGCAGTCGACGGTTCGTTAGGCACTAAAGCCAGTGGTAACGATGGCCAAGCTGAAGGTTTAGATTTAGATGTGTCAGTACAAATCGACCCTCATTATGAAATTAAAGCCATTCAAGTAGCAGGTGATAATTCACCAGAGCGCAGCTTAGCGCAATTTAAAGCTGAGTTTGCCAATGGCACAAGCTTAATTGATTGGACTGATAGTACAACTGAAGGTAGCTACGAGCAGTTTGATACTTTTGTTAATCAACCGCCTGTTAGTGAGCAAAACTTCAAGTTCTTCTTCAGACCACCGGCTGGTGAATTAGTCGAAGTGACCGACGTGCAATTGTTAGCAATTGATCATATGCCACACCGTATTTATAGCATGACACTCGACCAAGGTGGCAGTATTTCACCTGCAGGCACAATTCGCTACAACCGCAGCAATACAGACTCGGCGACTTATTACTTTAATGCCGATGCGGGTAGCAGTGTCAGTAATGTGATTATTGATGGGGTTTCGTATGGCGCTATTGAGAAATACACCTTCACTAACATAGACAGTGATCACACAATTGCAGTTGCTTTTGGTGGTGGCGCTAGCCAAGTGGTTAATTTAAGCCAATATGCCACGGCGACGGCCAGCAGTGAACTAACTAGTGCACAATATGCAATTGATGGGGATGCAGGCTCACGTTGGGAATCGGCACATAATGTTGACCCAACCAGCATCACACTTAACTTTAATCAAATGGTTGATTTAGCTTCAATTGAAATTGATTGGGAAGCTGCCAATGCGGCGGATTACCAAATTTTAGCTTCGGTTGATGGTCAATCTTGGCAACAAATTGCAGAACACACAGGTGGAGCATTTGGTGCTCGTAGCGACCAGCACACGCTGCAAGGTCAGTATCAATATTTACAAATACTTGGTACAGCGCGTAGCAGTGGCAATATGTGGGGCTACTCAATTTATGAAATAAAGGTAATGGGCAGTTTAACTGGTGCAGCCGAGTTAGATTTAACCAGCCAGCTGACTATAACAAGCACAAGCGAGCTGCAAAGCGCGCAAAATATGTTAGATGGCGACAGTGCGACACGTTGGGAAAGTATTCACGCCGACAACACAGTGCAAATAGATTTTACCTTGCCTGCCGCTAAGCAAGTGTCAAAGCTTGAAATAGACTGGGAAGCTGCCAATGCGGGCAGTTACCAAGTGCTAGGTTCAAACGACGGCGTAACTTGGCAAGCTATTGGCCAACTGCAAGACGGACAATTTGGCGCTCGCAGTGATGTGATAGAGCTGTCGGGTACCTATCAGTACATCAGACTTGAGTTGCAAAACAAAAGTACTGGCAACCAATGGGGATACTCAATCTACGAAACTAGATTGTGGGGTTACTAAGCTAAGTTTTAAGCTGTAGCAGTACCGATAAGTGTACAAGGACGTACACAATCTACAGGTATTCTTTTCCATATTGTTAAATAATTATTGACTTTATGAAAATGGTTGAATACTCTAATTTCTAGAAAGCGCTTTCATATGGTTGGTTTGGTTTCATAAAGTTGCGCAGTATCACAATAATAATGAAACCGCTTACCTTTGCGCGATTATGTTGTGTAAAACTAACACTAAGGGCAAACACATGGGACACAAAACTTTTAAACTAAGTGCGGTATCAACCGCCATGCTAGCAAGCCTTATGGCAGGCCATGCAAGTTATGCAAATGCAGAAGAAACCGTCGACGAAACCATTACAGTTACAGGTATTCGCGGTTCGATTATGCGCGCTATGGATACTAAGCGTGAAAGTACAGGTATTGTTGACGCGATTAACGCTGAAGATATGGGTAAATTCCCAGACACCAACTTAGCTGAATCGCTACAACGTATTACTGGTGTGTCTATCGACCGTACCAATGGTGAAGGTAGTAAAGTAACAGTACGTGGTTTTGGCCCAGACTTTAACGTAGTTACGTTAAATGGCCGTCAAATGCCTGCTGCTAATTTAGAAGCGACGACTGCTGCATCCACTCGATCATTTGATTTTGCCAATTTAGCCTCTGAAGGCGTTTCTGGGGTGCAAATTTATAAAACTTCACGAGCTGAATACACCACAGGTGGTATTGGTTCTGTTATCAACTTAGAAACTCATCGACCTTTAAATTCACCAGGCTTTAAACTCAGTGTTGGTGCTAAAGGTGTAATGGATCAATCACTTGAAGGCAATACTATTACTCCTGAATTGTCGGCAATTGTCAGTAATAGTTTCTTTGATGACAAAGTTGGTATCTCTTTAGTTGGTTCATACCAACAAAGAAAGAGTGCTTACAATTCTGCAGTAACTGGCAATGGTTGGTACACAATCAAAGGTCACGATGCTGACTGGGGAACTTTGCCGTTAGACGAATATGACGACAATGGAATTTTAGTTAAAGAACAAGTTGCGGTAATCAATCGTCCAACGGTAGACGAGGTTTATTCAGTACCACGTAACTTATCTTATGAGTTTAACAATGTTGAACGTGAGCGCGTCAACGGCCAATTAACACTTCAATTTAGACCTGTAGATTCTATTTTAGCGACACTTGATTATACCTACGCAAAAAATGAAGTAGAAACAAACAGCACAAATATTTCAGCTTGGTTTAACAACGCATACGACACAACTACCCCAGGTAACATAGTGATGACAGAAGGAACAGATGCTGTTGGTTCTGTTGTTGCACCTGTTATTTACACTGATTTAAGTGGTGCAGATGCTGCTTCTGGCGTTGCTAGCTTTGGTACCTATAACGAAAACAAATCACTTGGTTTTAATTTAGAGTTCACTCCAAACGAAAATTTAAAACTCGTGTTAGATATTCATTCATCTGAAGCTGAAGCTGGCCCAGCTGATTGGCGCGGTTCTAACAATATTATTGGTTTAACTCAAAACGATAGAATTGGCGCAACAGTTGACTATAGCAAAGACTTCCCTGTGCTTGATATTGTTTATGCAAATGGCGCGGAAGAGCGTGATGCGTCACGTATGATGAGTGCGGGTACTAGCTTCCGCAATGCATACATGAAATCTGAAATTGATCAGTACCAATTAAAAGGTAAATACACTTTTGATGATGGTCTTGTTCACAGCATAGATTTTGGTATTGCTTCGATGGAAGCGAAAAATAGATCTGCATTTGGTAACTCGCAGCGCGACTCTACTTGGGGTGGTTATGGCATAGCTTCCAAGATGGATGAAACTAGCCCAGACTATGATCCAGATTACCAAATGCAAGACTCATATGATGATGACATCTTCACCCTAGATACAGTGCCAGATAAGTTTTCTGATATCCCAGGCAGTGATAATCCTAGAATGGAAAAATATATCTATAAGGCGGATTTCTTAGAAGTTATCGATCAAGTAGAAGCTATTGCTATCGCCAATGATGAGTCTTTGGGTGATTGTGGTCCAAAATTATGTGCACCAACCAGCTATTCAACAGACAGACGCGTAGTTGAGAAACAGCAATCCGCGTTTGTTCAAGCAAACTTTGTTTTTGATGTTATCGAGCGCCCGGCTAATTTATCTGTTGGTGTTCGCTATGAAGAGACAGACGTAACGTCACCAGCTGTTGTACCTAATTACACTTCTGTTAGTTGGACTGGGGCGAATGAATTTTCATTAGCTGCTGCTGGTGAGCCGATTAACTCTGCACAATCTGGCTCATACGACAATGTATTGCCAGCGCTTGATTTTGACATTGAAATTATCGATGACTTAATTCTACGTACAGCAATAGGCAAATCTATTACCCGTCCGAGTTACTCTGATATCCAAGGCGGTCGCACAGTAGATCAGTTAGGCCGAATCAATGGTGGTACTGGTAGTAGTGGTAACCCTAATTTATTGCCATTTGAGTCGACTAACTTCGATTTATCAGCAGAGTGGTATTACGACGAAGGTAGTTATATGTCTATTGGCTACTATGCAAAAGACGTTAAAAACTTTATCGGCAACGGTAGCATTACAGATACCCCGTTTGATGTAGTACACCCGTTTTCTGGCCCAAATGCCGCAGAAGCGCTAGCTGCGCTTAACTTATCAGCTGAAGAAGCTGGTCCTAATGCGGGTGATTTACGCCAGTATTACTTAGACCAAGGCTGGATTGACGCAGTAGGTAAACTAACAGATCCAACTGATGGTTATGAGCGTGCAAGCTTTGTATTCACAGCGCCTTCAAATGCAAAAGAAGCATCTATTGATGGTTTTGAGGTCGCTATCCAACATTTATTTGGTGACAGCGGTTTTGGTACCCAAATCAACTTTACCACAGTAGATGGTGACGTAGTGTATGACAACTACAACACCAACAAAGGTAATCAAGTTGATGAGAATGGTGTTGAGCTCGTGGATGAAGAAGGTAATTCGATTCCAGTTGAAAACCAATTTGTATTGTTAGGTTTGAGTGATTCTGCCAACTTCGTAGGTTTCTACGAAAAAGACGGTTTACAGGTGCGTTTAGCCTACAACTGGCGCGACAAATTCTTGGTTAATACTTTCACCGGTGATCAGAAAAACCCAATTTATACAGAAGCCTACGGCCAGTGGGATTTAAATGTAAGTTATGACGTAAACGAAAACTTAACTGTTTTTGTAGAAGGCATAAATATTACTGATGAATACACTCGCCAACACAGTCGCCATCAAAATATGGTGATGAATGTGACGCAACAAGCGCCAAGATACAACATAGGTGCACGTTACACTTTCTAAGCGTTCGCGCTTAATCAAAACCAAGGTGTTAAGCCCAAGCTTAACACCTTCTTTTCTTAAACTTATTCGGAACTTATTTTGAAGGAATGGATACTTTCGCCGAGGCGTCGCCTCACACACAACACACACTTGTATTGTCATTTTGGATAGGTGGCAACAAGGGATTGATATTTAAATAAATTAGGAGCTTATACATGAATGTATTAAAAAAATTAGCACTCGCAAGCACTTTAGTTGGTTTTTCAGCAATTGCTTCGGCAGCTGATACTTGGGTTGGAAGTATAGATGTGCTCGGGTCAACACAGAGTGCTGCTAGCGGTTGCTCATGGGGAAATTGGAATTATGTTCCCTACACAGGAGTTACAACAAAGGTGAAGCATCTTAGTTGTCAAGGTGAGACTTATGCGACAGCAGTGGATGTACTCCACCAAAGAGGTCGCTCTTGCTATGTACAAAGTGCAGATTCATCGAAATATATAGTCGATACGACCGGCAGTTGTTCCGCTGATGTTTACAAAAAAGCACCTGAAATCCCTGTATATCCAGGTGACCAGTGTAGCTGGGTACAAAAACAAGGCTACTACGGCTACGATTATTACGACTTTAAATGTTTCTACCATGGTGTAGTTGCAACCAAAACTGTTGGTTACCCGTGGAGTTACAGCAGTCCTGGTTATTCGTGTCAGATTAGCGGTAAAACTGGTTTTAATGTTACAACTACTGGCACTGGCTTAGGTGATACTCAATGTGATATCACTAAAATAACTAAATAAATTGGTTTGATGGTTTAAGTAAGAAGGGCAACCTTCTTACTTATTTTTTAGGGTAAATATTCAGGATAAATTTATGAAAGTGATCTCAGCAATTCTTGCATTGGCTTGTTTGGCTATGTTTGCTTATTGCCGATTTTTACTCTTATCCATTGAAACTCAGCAAGATACTATCGCGCAATTGCAAGCTGAGTTAATTGAAGTGAGTACCACTAAGCTTGCAGCAGAGGTATTGCAACAGCTTGATGAAAAACAGGCAACTAGACAAAATGCCAGAGTAGAAAATATTAAAGCAGCTCCACAATCCATTACAGACAAACCTACACCAGCAGAAGTTACACAATTTGAAGTTATCTCAATTGAGCAATCACAGCAGTTGCTTGAGCAGTCCAAGCTCTTTGCCAAAATAGAACAAACCCCCATTGGTACTTTACACGCTAATTTGGCGGCAAACTTTAATAACGAAAGCGTCAATGCTGAATGGGCTGAACAACAGCAACAGAAATTAACTAATATCTGGCAACAGAATGAGTTTTTGGCTGGGCAAGCATTAGATGAAATTGAATGCCGCACCAGCCAATGTGCTTTCAAGCTGAGTGTCGCTGTAGAGGATGTAGACGCAGTAACGGCAAATATTTATCAGTCGTTACAAAGCGTTAATGCTTTTTCGTCAGAGCAAGCATTAATTGTCCAGCCAGTTGACACAGCCAGCGGGCAAGTAACTATTTTATTAACAGACAGTCGTGCACTTGAAACAGCATTATAGTTTTTACAAAAAAGCAGTAGATGACTTGTTGTAAATATGTGACTATGAAAACGTTTTAGGTTAGCATGTTGTTATAAATCTATCGCAGTGGTTTGTAGGTACAAGATTAATGAACCAGCAGGTTAAACATATAGTCATTTTAGGTGGTGGTAGTGCCGGTTGGTTAACCGCTGGTGTGTTAGCAGCTGAGCATATGGCGAATGATGCCAATGGTATTCAAGTTACTTTAGTTGAATCACCTGATATTAAAACTGTTGGGGTTGGTGAGGGCACTTGGCCTTCTATGCGCACCACATTACAAAAAATGGGTGTGAGTGAAACCGACTTTATTCGTTGCTGCGACGCAGCTTTTAAACAAGGCTCTAAGTTTGCCGCTTGGCATACAAATAATGTTGAAGATGCTTATTATCACCCGTTTTCGTTGCCTGCTGAATTCTCTCAGCACAATTTAGCTATGGCGTGGCAACAGTATCGCGAACAAGTTAGATTTGACCATGCTGTTTCTTTTCAAAGTCATATTTGTGATCGCGGTTTAGCCCCAAAACAAATTGCCACTCCTGAATATGCTTTTGTTGCCAATTATGGTTACCACTTAGATGCAGGTAAATTTGCGCAATTCTTAACTCAGCATTGCAGCGAAAAACTTGGGGTAAAGCATGTTCAAGCAAATGTGTTAGAGGTTAAATCACACACAAATGGTGACATCGCCAGTTTAATCACAGATGTTGCTGGTGAAATTGCCGGTGATTTATTTATCGATTGCAGCGGCAGCCGTTCACGTTTATTGGGTGAACATCTGGGCATTAATAACATTAATTTGCAGCATTATTTGTTTAACAATACTGCATTGGCTGTGCATGTGCCATATAACAATGAGCAAGAAAATTTTCCCTCGCATACCTTATCTACAGGGCAAAGTTCTGGTTGGACTTGGGATATAGCATTACCAAGCCGTCGTGGTTGTGGTTATGTATTTAGTGATGCGCATACTAGTTTAGATGACGCAGAACAAGTTATTCGCAGTTATGTCGCACAAGCCAGCAGCGCAGAGTACGCCAAACAAGCTGAACTGAAACAGATTAAGTTTAACCCTGGACACAAACAAAAGTTTTGGCATAACAACTGTGTTGCTGTTGGTATGGCCGCTGGTTTTATCGAACCATTAGAAGCATCTGCTTTAGTTTTAGTCGAATTATCGGCACAAATGATCAGCGAACAGCTACCGCAAAATCGCCAAGTTATGGATATAGTTGCAGCGCGTTTTAACGACAAATTTAGCGAGCGTTGGCAACAAATCGTCGACTTTTTAAAAGTGCATTATGTATTGAGCAAAAGGAACGATTCAGCTTATTGGTTAGATAACCGCGACGATTCGACTATTCCACAAAGTTTACAAGACAACCTCAATTTATGGCGCTATCAATCGCCGTGGCATTTTGATGCAACTCATACTGAAAGTTTGTTTTCGTCGGCCAGTTATCAATATGTTTTGTACGGAATGGGGTTCGAAACGCTGAAACGAACGCATAAAACCCAAAGCCAAGCTAAACTCATGCAAGAAGCTGAAAGGCTATTCGCTGAAACATCGCGTAAGAGCAACCAAGTGGTTAGTCAGTTACCGACTAATCGCGAGCTAAATTTAAAAATCCATCAATATGGATTTCAAAAAATATAAACAATCTATCAAGATAAAAGCACAGATAAACCAATAGAGGCAATACACATGAGCAACCATGCATTATTAAACAATGTGGATCACAAAGACCTAAAAATTAGCCGTAAACGCAATGCCGATATGGGCGACCAAGTTATGTTTTGCATGACCTTTCCGGTTGAGTTTCGCAGTGTTCAGCATGATTACCCAATTTTTTTCCGTAAAGATGCTCAAACCGGTGAGTTTATGCCTGTGGCTATGTTTGGTTTTGAGCAAAAAGAAAACTTGTTTTTAAAAGATGATAAGTGGGATGCGGGTTATATCCCATTAGTGATGGACAGAGACCCGTTTTTAATTGGTTTTCAGCAAGACAGAGAAACAGGTGAAAAGAAACCTGTTATCCACATCAATATGGATAGTCCACGCGTAAGCAGCGAAGAAGGCGAGGCGGTATTTTTGGAACACGGTGGGCAAACGCCATATTTAGAAAAAATCAGTTCTATGCTGCAAGCCATTCATGCGGGACAAGATCACGGCAAAGCTTTTGTGCAAAAGTTAGTTGAGTATGAGCTGTTAGAATCTTTCACGCTTGAAGTTGAACTAAACGATGGCACACAAAATCAATTAATTGGTTTTTACACTATCCATGAAGAAAAAGTGAACGCACTAGCTGCAGAGGCGCTAGCTGACTTACACAAAGAAGGTTTTTTGCAAAGTATCTATATGGTATTAGCGTCAATGAGTTCTATTCGCGACTTAATTGAACGCAAAAACCAAACTTTGTTAAACAAGTAGAGTGACAGAGTTGCATGCAAGCATTTGGGCAAGCCGTTAAAACAATCGAGGGATGTACAAGTAATGACATCCCCAAACATTTATTAACCGCAACAGAGCCGTTTATTTTAAAAGGCTTGGCGGCTGATTGGCCTTTGGTTAAAGCTGGATTAAATTCAGCCGCTGAGGCGGATAAATATATTCGGCAGTTTTATCAAGGTGAGCAAGTTGGAGCATTTGTTGGCCAGCCTGAAATAAAAGGCCGTTTTGGTTATAACCAAGATATGACGGGTTTTAACTATCAAAATACTCGCGCCAACTTAACTCAAGTATTAGATAAAATTCAACAGTATTACCCAATGCCACAATCACCGTCTGTTTATGTTGGTTCAACTTCGGTAGATATGTGTTTACCGGGTTTCCGTCAAACAAATGATTTGCAGCTAGCTACGCCTAATAAACCTTTAGTGAGTGTTTGGATAAGCAACCGCTCGCGCATTTCTGCGCATTTTGATTTGCCTGACAATATAGCTGTGAATGCGGTTGGCAAACGTCGTTTTACTTTGTTTCCACCTGATCAGCTAGAAAACTTATATGTTGGCCCGTTGGAGTTTAACCCTGCAGGTCAGGCGATCAGTTTAGTCGATTTTCACCAACCTGATTTTGCCCGTTTCCCTGAGTTTAAAACGGCAATGGAAAATGCTTGGGTCGCGGAATTAGAGCCCGGTGATGCTGTATTTGTTCCCTCTATGTGGTGGCACCATGTTGAAAGTTTAACTGGCTTTAACGTACTGGTGAATTATTGGTGGCGGCAATCACCAAACTTTATGGAAACACCCGCTGGCGCACTAACCTATGCACAAATGACCATTCGCGACTTGCCCGAAGCGCAAAAACAAGCTTGGAAGAATATGTTTGATTATTATGTGTTTAGCGACAGAGAACGCGCCGCTGCACATATTCCTGAACATTGCCAAGCCTCGGTTGGAAAAATGACAGCTGATATTATTCGGCGCTTACGTGGCATAGTGTTAAATAGATTAAATCGGTAACAGGTTATCGATTTTTTGTAGAATAATTGAAAGCGCTTACTTTAAATGGTGTGCACTATGCTTGATGTGGGAATAACTGGGCTATGATTTAGAGCAAAATGTACTTTCGCGGGTTCAGTGTTTGTATGAGGTTTAGAGTAGGGGTATGTAGAGTATTAAATATCGCAAAACCGCAGTGAATCACATGGTTAATTTGAAACACTCAGGCGGTGTGCACTATGTCTGAAGTGGGGATAACTGGGCAATAATTTAGAGCAAAATGTACTTATCAGGGATGATAAGTCCAAGCTTACATGGAAGTATTTACAGCGTTTTTGCGAAAATTATGGCCAGTTGTGCCCACAAAACTCAATGGTTGGAGCTAGCAAGTATACTTTTATGTATTTAATAACAAAATCAACAGGCAAAATCAGCAAGGCAAAATACCTGCTACTCGTCCCTCTAATGCTAGCGATTGTACTGGTGTATCTGCTCAAGCAAGATATGCAAGTGCTTGCCGGACTTGAACGCTGGCAACAGAACTTTCCCCATCTCTATCAAAAAACTAATGGCTTAAATGGGCAACAAAGTTACCAAGAGCTTCATGCACTGCTGATATACCGAAACGAGCAGTTATTGTACGAGCAATACTACAAAGGCAATCAAGACTATATCAACTTTGAACAAGGCATAAAGCGGGTTAAATCGAGCCGGATAAAACAGTGGCAATATGACGACTTACACTATATAGCCTCGGTCAATAAAAGCTTAACGGCGATTTTTATCGGGATCTTGTTAGAAGAGTTTTCGCTGAGTGCGGATAGCCTAATTAGCCAACACTACCAATTTAGCCCACAGCAATTAGCTACTTGCCCGGTACTGCAACAACTAACATTTGCCCATTTACTCTCAATGCAAAGCCCATGGCAATGGGATGAATGGCAAGGTGATGATTTAATAAACTTATGGCAACAAACTGACTTTAATCAATATTTATTATCTAAACCTTGTAAAAGTACCCTTAGTTGGCAATACAACAGTGCAATTCCCAACTTTTTATTAAACCTGTTCGACAACAAGCTACGCCAGCAGCAACAAATCAGCATTCAAACCTACTTAGATAAAGAATTTTTTCAGCCGCTCAAGATTAAAAACTATCTATGGGTGCAACAACCAAATGGGGTGGTTGAAGGCTCTGCGCGCATGCATATGCAAGCGCGAGATTTAGCCAAAATAGGTCAATTGATATTAAACCAAGGCAAATATGCTGGGCAACAAATTGTCAGCGCGAACTGGCTGAAACATATGACACAACCGCAACAAGCTACAGAGGCGGGTGATTATGGCTATTTTATTTGGCTGCGAGAATATGCGGGTGAACCTGCTTGGGTAATGGAAGGCGACGGCGGCCAATACTTAATTATTCTGCCCGAGCTTGCGGCTGTTGTGGTTATTTTTCAAGGCAACTATCTCGACTGGCCGCTGTACCATGCTCAAAGCAAAGAGTTGCTCAGTCAATATGTAGTGCCGCAACTGCGCGCGGATAAATAGGCCGAAATTATGCTGTTATATGTAACCAACAACTTAGTTGAAAATGGCGCCAATTTAGATGCGCGCATTTTTAATTTGCATGATGTATTTTTGTTCACCACAGTGTTTGAGTGTTTATTGTTAGCTGTTTATAGGCTGGCGATACCATTAAAGCGCAGTTTAGATGGCTATTTTTTATCCCTGTTTATGTTGGTGATCGCCATAGATTGTTTTTGTTTAATTCTTATCTGGAACCCTGAATTAGCCAGCCAATCTTATTTTGGCCAACAAGTTTTGCTGTACGCTTACACCTGTGCTGAATTATGGCGTGGGCCGTTGTTTTTATTATATGTATTGTCGTTAACCCAAGAAAAATTAATCATTCAATACAAACATTTTCTGCACTTTGTTTGGGCTTTTATCGCTATTGCTTTGTTTGCTGTGTTTGACGTGTCGCTCGACAATTTTAAGTTTGCCAATGGCAGCTATCAACAACAGCTTGCCGCCCGGCTTATTTGGTACTGCACTATTCTAATTTCTATCGCATATGCAACTTATGCACTTATCTTAGTAAACCGTTATCAAACTAAGCTGTACACCCAATACTCTACTTTTTCTAGTGCTCAATTTATTTGGTTACGGGTGTTAACCAGCAGTTTTATGCTGGCTTGGGCTTGGTCATTAGTTACTGTGTTATCGGATGATCTCTTTGGGAGTCTAGTTGGTGACCGAATAGGCACTGCCTTTAATTATTTAATCTTTAGTTTAATTAACGTATTGATTTTATTCAGCTTAAATTACACCCATCAGATGACCCAAGTTGCTGATTTTGAGTTGGATGAGCCCGGTGATAACAACGAAGAGCAGCAATTAATTCAGATTCAAAAATTAATCAACTATGCGTTGCAGAAAGATCAAATTTACCTCAATGCTAATTTAACTATAGATCAGCTAGCGCAATTTATTGCGCAACCAAGCAAACAAGTTTCAGCTTGTATAAACCAACTTATGCAAACCAGTTTTTATGAACTGATTAATTTTTATCGAGTTGAACATGCCAAAACAATATTGGCGGACAACCAATATTCACATCTGACTATTTTGGAAGTTTTGATGGAATCAGGCTTTAACAATAAATCATCTTTCCACAGGTTTTTTAATCGCTTTGTTGAAATGTCTCCAACCGAGTTTAGAAAACAATACATCAAAAGTGACTAGAGGTCACATTTGTGTCTTTTTGTTTGTGACTGTTGGTCATGATCGCTTTTGGTGTAAGTTTATTTATATAAATAACAGTAGCTTATAAAAGTGTCTTTTTTATTTTGTAACTTTTTTGTTAATGCTGACGAATTTGTTTTACCTGCCTATATGCTGATGATGGGTCGATTAATAAATCAACCACACACAAATGTGACTTCACATTTACACACTAACACGGGCATAAAATAGGTAAACACTATGTTTAATCTCAAACACTTGGGTTTAGCCGTACTCGCCACTTGTGCAGTAGCACCAGCACAAGCTGACGTCAGCAGCAGCGCTGTTGGTCAACTTATTTGGCAAGACGAGTTTGACACCCTAAATACCAATGTATGGAATGTAGTAGAAGGCAATGGTTGCCAATATGGGCCAGATTTATGTGGCTGGGGTAACCAAGAGCTACAATCTTATTCACAAAATAATGTTTATATCGAGAACGGCAATTTAGTTTTAGAGGCGCGCAATGTGCCTGAAAATGGTAGCGCTTTCACTTCCGGTAAAGTTGATTCACAAAACAACATTTCTATTCAATACGGCATGATAGAAGTACGTATGCAGGTACCAGATGTTGGTATTGGTTTATGGCCTGCCGCTTGGTTGCTTGGCACTAGCCCAGATGCTTGGCCGCGCAAAGGCGAAATAGACATGATGGAAATGGGCCATAAGCGTTCGGCAATCGACGAAATTAGCCCAGGGGCTGATATTAATAGTTTTGTTGGCTCTAACGTGATTTTTTATGCAGATGCTGCTTGTGTTGAAGGTAATCCGACTTGTGCGGCTATGAGCGCATGGCAAACCGACAACGCCCATATTTCTTCAACCCCGTTAACCAATAGATTTGTTACTTATCGCACTTATTGGACAGAGCAAGAAATTCGCTTCACTGTAATTGATAACGGTGTCGAATACGATTTGTACGACTCACCAGTGCAGTTAACTGAAGAAGCAGATGAAATTCGTGCACCTTTCTATTTGCTGCTTAATTTGGCTGTGGGTGGCAACTTTACCGACGCTTTATCATCAGAGCAAGTAACCGCACCTTTACCGGCGAAAATGTACATAGATTATGTGCGTGTATATGAATTAGATGGTCAAGGACAAGTGTGGCAAGGCGCACCTCCGCTACCGCCAGCTGAAGAAGGGACTTTTGGGGTATTTACCGATACCACCACAACCAATAACAAGCTAGAAGCAGAGGTGAGTTCTGATATTTATATCTGGAACACCAATAGTGTAAGCGCTGGCTCGACACCCGCATACGAAGGTGCAAATGTGATTGCATGGCAATACACTTCTAGCAACGAGTGGTTTGGTGGCGGAGTGCAAGCGCGTGGTGTACCAAACATGAGCAATTTTGCCAATGGCTCGCTCGATTTCAAAATCAAAATACCAGCTGACGTTGCGTTTAAAGTGGGTATTGCCGATGCCTACACCAACCAAAACTGGATAGACTTTCCAGCACACCAAAATCAATATGGCATGATCCGCGATGGCGAGTGGACACAAGTTAGCATTCCCATGAGTGATATGCGTGGTGAATTAATTGCCCTGCAAGCGATGAAAGGTATGTTTTACATTGCCAATAGCGACAGCCAATTACCGACCGCACCTTTTGAATTTGCCATTGATGATATTGTTTGGAGCGGTGGCACAAGCAATGGTTTAACCCCGCAAGTGGTTAAATTCGAAGCTGAAGACTATATCAATTATTTTGATACATCAGCAGGCAACGCAGGTGGACAATACCGCACTGACGATGTGGATATTGAAATTACCACAGACACAGGTGGCGGATATAATGTCGGTTGGACTGAAAGTGGCGAGTGGTTAGAGTACAGTGCCGAGTTTGCCGCGGGCGACTATCAACTAACAGCTAGAGTTGCTTCGCAAGTAGGAGGCGGCCAATTTTACCTATCCGTTGCTGGACAAAATTCAGCGACAGCACAGGTTGACGCAACAGGCGGTTGGCAAACATTTGTGACCACAGATTTAGGCACAATCACTATCCCTGCTGATGGCGACTACACAGTACGTATTCAAATTGAGCAAGGCTTAGCCAACATTAATTGGATAGAATTCCAGCCAATTGTCGGCTGCCAATCTTTGTCTTGTATGGATAGTGATAGTGACGGTGTCACTGATGATATAGACCAATGTCCAGCAACACCAGCTGGTGCCTCGGTAGACACTAACGGCTGTGAGTTTCCAACTTCTGGTGCTTGTGGTATTCAAGCGGCAACGGATACCAGCTTAACTTTTTACTGTAATGCTCAGTGGGCTGATTTACATTACCGCATTAATAATGGTGGCCAGTTAAATGTAATGATGAGTTCAAACGGCAGCCAAATGTTGTATACAGTGGACAACATCAATCCGGGTGATTCACTCTGGTATTTCTTTACTCATGAAGACAATGGTTTAGCAAAAGACACAGATGCACAAACTTATACTTTTGCTGGGGCATCTAACCCAAATCCAGATCCACAACCCGATCCTGATCCAGAACCAACACCAACTGACAGCGATAACGACGGTGTGCCAGATGCGCAAGATCAGTGTGCAAACACTCCTGCCGGCACGCAAGTTGATGCCAATGGCTGTCCGGTTAATACCACGCTTGATGCAGACGGTGATGGCGTTGCAGACAGTCAAGACCAATGCCCAAATACTCCGCCAGGCGATTCAGTTAATGCACAAGGTTGCACTATAAATATTGGGCAGATCCAACCATTATTTGATGCGAATACGCCGTTAGAGCCAGCAACTGTATATGATCGCGGTGATGCAATAATCACGCGTTTGGCAGATCGCGGTCGTGATCGCCACGCCAAAGACTCAACGCAAAATGACCATTATGATCATTATTTAGCGCATTATTGGCACTTCCGCACTGCGCGTATTCAGTTAGAGGACTATGTGGCTAAAGGCGGTTCGACTATTGAAGTAACCTTTATTACTGAATGGGAACTCAGTGTCTATGAATTCCGTGCATGGTTCTGGGGTGTAACAGCAACAGGTCAGTTCCACCACAATATGGAACAAGATGTCGTGAACCATGGCAGCGGTACTTGGGACAACAACTTTGTTAAAGTCAGTGACCAAGGTCATCAATGGAAATACACAGTTTCTATTCAAAACAAATGGCTACAAGGTGGACAACAACAAATTCCACTGGCAGCAGGCCAACGTATGGAATTTGAATTAAGCCAATTTTTAACTCAACCGCCAGAAGGTTCGCGCCTAAATTATTATGGTACAACTTACTTGTACATAGTGGGTGAAGGTGGCTTAAAACCTTTTAAATGGGACGTCAATTCATACGATGATGGTTATCCGATTGAACCAGCAGGTTTATTAGGCGGGGATACTACATTAGGTTACAACTACACCAACGAGCCAGCGGGTCGTTTTATGCAAATGGCGACTAATTTGAGCCATGTAAATGGTCAAGCATTTGTTGAAGGTCGTCGTGTACACCACACTAATTTTGAAGATGGTATTCATGATGAACGTTTCGAAAATGGTCAATGGCCTGAGCAAGTAGGCAAAGTCGGCACACATTATATCCAAGAGTCTTGTTCTGGCTGTCACGTACGCAATGGTCGTGCATTTGTTGCAGATGTTGGTCAACCATTAGATAAATGGGTATTTAAAGTGGGTGATGCTCAAGGTTACCCAGATCCATTTATCGGCCGAGTGTTGCAACCACAGCAAATTGGTAATGTAACTAGTGAAGGTGATGTGACCCTAGGTAACTGGACTGAACTGGGCAATGGTTTACGCCAACCTAACTATGTATTTAGCAATGGGACACCTGCGACCTTTTCTGCGCGTATTGCGCCAAACTTAGTTGGATTAGGTTTATTAGAAGCCGTTGCAGAAGAAACGATATTAGCTTGGGCAGATCCTGATGACACAAGTTCAGCCGATGGTATTTCTGGTAAAGCTTCGATAGTGACAGATCCAGTAACAGGCGCAACACGTTTAGGTCGTTTTGGTTATAAAGCAGCAACTGCAGATGTTAAACATCAAGTAGCAGCCGCCTTTAATACAGATATGGGGGTAATGACTTCTGTATTGCCAACGCCAGACTGTGGCAGTCAACAAACGACTTGTGGCAATACTCAAGGTTCTGAATTAGCCGATGAAGATTTAGATGACTTAGTTAAATACATTAGTTTGTTAGGTGTGCCAGCACGTCGTGATTTAGACAATACACAAACACTGCAAGGTGAAAGTTTGTTTAACAACCTAGGTTGTGGTGGCTGTCACCGCGCTGAAATGCAAACCAGTGCTTATCATCCTTTAGCTGAATTGCGCAACCAAACTATTCGTCCATATACAGATATGTTATTGCACGATATGGGACCGGGTTTAGCCGATAGTCTAGGTGAAGGCAGTGCGACGGGCAGCGAATGGCGTACCGCACCACTTTGGGGTTTGGGCCATACTGAAGAGGTGATGTTGGGCGATCTCAAAGGGAACGATCAAATATCTATCGTCAATGCCCAAGAGCGTGCCGCAAACCAGAATCGTATCGGTTATCTACACGACGGTCGCGCTCGTACAATAGACGAAGCGATTCGCTGGCATGGTGGTGAAGCGGAAAATAGTAAAAATGCTTATGAGGCTTTATCACAAGCAGATAAAGAAGCTGTGTTAGCGTTTTTACGTTCGCTGTAGGTTTTGCCAGCGAGCTAAACAATACAAAGGGCATTGTGCCCTTTGTATACCCAAGCTTCTATATGTATTAAAAATTATAACGAACACCCACTTGGATAGTTTCATCTGGCGTGTTCTCTAACTTAGCACCAACCGATAACCAATCTGTGATAGAAACAAACACTTCAGCAAATTCATAGTTGTCATTTTGTGACCAGCCTTCATGAAAATATCGATTAATACCCAGTTTGTAGTGCACTCGGCTGATATTACCGGCTACACCGTAATTTAGAATATAGGTTTTTCCGTGATAAGAGTCATCCCATCTATTGTCTTCTGTGTGCCCATATCTAAAGTTGGCTTGGACAAAAGGAATGACATATTGCATTATTTCAAACTTAGTACCTATACCAATGTCAGAAATGTAATAATCAAAATCTTCTTCAGTCCAATATTCCAATGCGCCAGCAAAATACAAGTTTTCAATTAGACTATATTGGCCTGCCACACCATGGCCGTATAAATTGCCAAAGTCATAGTCGCTGACAAAACCAGCGCTTAGTTCAACATAATTAAACTGTTTATGTTCATTTGCCAATGCGCTGCCGGTTAATAATAGGCCGACGAGTGGGAGATAGTTGAATTTCATTTTCGTCCTTAACTTTCGAAAGAAGAATTTATTTAAATGGTTTGAAGTCCTAATTTTTGCGGCGAGAAATATAAAACATATGCGATTTTCTTCAAGTCAGTTCAATTGGTTGCTGTTATTTGAAACGAGCTAAAACAAAAAGACTAGGTTGAAAAATTTATTAAAATTTAATCAATACCTCTTGCAGTTTAAATCATTTACTGGGAAATTAACTGCATGGGCATTTGTTGCCAAAAGAGGAATTAATTATGACCATACGGGTTGGGGTCACCCACCATACGGAATATAACTACGACCGCGCCATTCAATTAGAGCCGCATATATTTCGTTTACGTCCTGCACCACACAGTCGCACTCCTATTGTTAGTTATTCTTTAAAAATCTATCCCGAAAATCATTTTATCAACTGGCAACAAGACCCTTTTGGTAACTATTTAGCCCGCGTCGTCTTCCCTGAAAAAACTGACAAGTTTTATTTCACCGTAGATGTAGTCGCGGATATGACTGTGATTAACCCGTTCGACTTTTTTGTTGAAACTTATGCGCAGCATTATCCATTTGCTTACCCAGAACAAACCAAAAAAGATTTAGCCCCTTATCTTGAATGTCTAACGGTCAGCAAACAATTTGCCGAATTAATTGCCGAAGTCAAAAGCAAATATACTAAAGGCGACGAAGTCGCAATTGTCGACTTTGTGGTCAATGCCAATCGCCATATATATGAAATGGTTAAATATGGCATTCGCTTAGAACCGGGTGTACAAACAGTTGACGAAACCTTAGAGAAAAAATCAGGCTCGTGCCGCGATTCCGCATGGTTATTAGTGCAATTGCTGCGCAATTTAGGTTTAGCTACACGTTTTGTTTCGGGTTATCTAATTCAACTAACGCCGGATGAAAAATCACTCGATGGCCCAAGTGGCCCAGAAGAAGACTTTACCGATTTACACGCATGGGCTGAAGTGTATATTCCAGGCGCAGGTTGGATTGGGTTAGATCCAACTTCTGGTTTATTTGCTAGCGAAGGGCATATCCCACTTGCTTGTACTCCAGAGCCAACCTCTGCGGCACCTGTCTCGGGCGCACTGGAAATGTGTGAAAGTGAATTTAGTTACTCGAATAAGGTAAAACGTCTGGTGGAAATGCCACGGGTAACTAAACCTTATTCAGAAGCGCAGTGGGCAGAGATGAATCAGCTAGGGACTAAAGTTGACCAGTTGATGCAACAACAGGGTATTGAATTAACCATGGGCGGTGAACCCACTTTTATTTCTGTTGACGATATGGAAAGCGCCCAATGGAATACCGCAGCCGATGGTGTAGAAAAACGTATTTTAGCGCACAAACTTTTTGTCAAAATGCAGCAAACTTTTACCAAAGGTGCGTTTAGCCACTTTGGTCAAGGAAAGTGGTATCCGGGTGAACCTTTGCCGCGTTGGCAATACGCCAGTTATTGGCGCAAAGACGGCGAGCCAATTTGGCACAAACCTGAATTATTGGCCGATGTGCATAAAGATTATCAAATAACCGAACAACAAGCGCAGCAGTTTAGCTCAGCGCTGGCTGAGCAATTAGGTTTACCGGCACAAGCTATCACCACAGCTTATGAAGATGTGCTTTATCACTTGTGGCAAGAAGGCTGTTTACCGCAAGACCCAAGCCCGAAACAACCTGAATTATTAGATGCTATGAGCCGTAAAGGCTTTTTAGCCAAAATGGAAAAAGGTTTAGACAAAGCAGCTGGTTTTGTTATGCCTATTCAGTGGGATTTTGGCCAGAATTGTTGGCAGACTTGTAGGTGGACTTTTAAACGCGAACATTGTTTTTTATTGCCGGGTGACTCACCTATTGGTTATCGTTTACCGCTAAATAGTTTAGGCGCAGCCGCCGAGTTTATTGAACGTGACCCAACTAGTATACCTGCTAGTTTTGACCATGAACTTGGTCAAGCTTATACACAAAAACAAGCAGGTTATTTAGGCAGTCAATTACTGAAAACTGCTTTGGCAATTGAAGCGCGAGATGGTCAGTTGTGCATATTTATGCCGCCACTCACTCATGTGGAACATTATTTAAAACTAGTTAATGCGATAGAAACAGTTGCAGATAAACTGGCGATCCCTGTGGTGTTAGAAGGTTATACACCACCGCATGACAGCCGCATTGAAAAATTTGCTGTTACACCAGATCCAGGTGTGATTGAGGTCAACATTCATCCATCTACCAGTTGGTTGCAGTTGGTAGAGCGTACACAAACCTTGTACAAATTGGCCAAACAAAGTCGATTAGGCACAGATAAGTTTATGGTCGATGGTCGCCATACAGGTACAGGTGGTGGCAACCATGTGACTATGGGCGCATCTACACCACTCAATAGCCCGTTTTTACGCAGGCCAGATGTGCTACGCAGCTTTATAACCTATTGGCAGCATCATCCTGGGTTGTCTTATTTATTCTCAGGTTTATTTATTGGCCCAACTAGCCAAGCACCAAGGGTAGATGAAGCACGTGACGAATTATTGTACGAACTAGAAATAGCCTTTGCCCACATGCCACAAGGCGAAGTACCGCAGCCTTGGTTGGTTGACCGTTTATTACGTCATTTATTAGTGGATTTAACTGGTAATACCCACAGAGCCGAATTTTGTATCGACAAACTTTACTCGCCAGATTCAGCGACAGGTCGTTTAGGCATAGTTGAGTTCCGTGGTTTTGAAATGCCGCCGCACGAGCGTATGAGTTTGATGCAAATGCTGTTGTTAAGAACACTTTTGGTCTGGTTCTGGCAAACGCCATATCACAAACCTTTAGTGCGCTGGGGCACAGAGTTGCACGATAAGTTTTTATTGCCCGAATATGTAAAACAAGACATAGCGCAAATTTGTCGTGACTTGCAAACTGCTGGTTTTAATATGCATTTGGCTTGGTTTGAGCCTTTCTTAGAATTCCGCTTCCCGGTTTGTGGTAAACGCGAAATTGACCAAGTGCAATTGGAATTGCGCACCGCAATTGAACCTTGGCATGTATTGGGTGAAGAATCGACCTCCACAGGTACAGCACGTAGTGTGGATTCGTCACTTGAACGTGTGCAGTTAAAAGTAAAAGGTTTAGTCGGTGATAGATATATAGTGACTTGTAATGGCCGCCGTTTACCGATGAAACAAACGACAGATAAAGGCGCTATGGTTGCCGGAATTCGCTTTAGGGCTTGGCAGCCACCAAATGCATTGCACCCAACTATTGGTGTGCACGCACCTTTGGTATTTGATGTTTATGACAACTGGACTGGCCGTTCAATTGGTGGTTTTACCTACCATGTATCACACCCGGGTGGTCGCAGTTTTGCAACTTTCCCGGTGAATGCATTCGAGGCGGAAGGGCGCAGGTTAGCGCGCTTCTGGCAACATGGACATACGCCAAATACTTATGTGGAGTGGCAAGAAGATGCGCCAGTTTGGCATCCAAGCCAAATGCAATATAGAGTGGAAGCACACGAAGCAATTGCAGATTTTATTGTACCGGCGGAAGAGTCTTTTAATAAAGATTATCCGCATACGCTGGATCTGCGCAGACCTGTGCGCTAGCCATAAATGACTAACGTTTATCTAATTTAGCTCGGTTTGGGCAAACTAGGTATATACTAGAGAGACAGCACTTGTACTACAGCGAATCTCACACAATGTTAGAAATGCCTAGCTGGCTCGCCAGCTATTTAAATGGCTCACATGTCCATGATGAAGTGGAGCACCACTGCGGTGGTGACACCACGCATTGGGATGTTCTATTTGCGCGCTTAGCCAATTTATCCGAAAAAGACATACACCTGCGCAGCAACGAAATTAAACGCTTGTTGCAAGACAGCGGCGTGACCCATACAGGCGCCCAATCTAGTTGGCGGCTTGATCCCATGCCGTTGATGTTGTCCGAAGGTGATTGGCAAATTATCCAAGATGGGGTTAAGCAGCGCACTCAGTTATTGATCCGCACAGCGCAAGATATTTATGGCTCACAACAGCTCATGCTTAACGGCATTTTAGATGCACGAGCTATACAAGCATCACCTTTATATATTCGTGAAAAAAACAGTTTTGCGGCAAACGCCAACCCAATCTTTATTGCAGCATTCGACATTTACCGCGATGCAGATGGTTTATTTAAAGTTAAATCAGACCATCTACAAAGCCCACAAGGTCTCGGCTTATTATTAGAAAACCGCATTATTGCTCGTCGAGTCATGGGCGACGAATTTGCTGAATGTAATGTGCAGCGCATTGCCAACTTTTTCGGTAAATTTCAGCAAAATATTAATGATTTAACGACTGGCTTGCGCGATCCACGGGTGGTTATTTTAAGCCGAGGTCCAGATGATCCCTATTATTCTGAACACGCGTTTCTATCTTCATACATGGGTTACACGCTAGTCAACAGTGCCGACTTAACAGTGCGCAAAGGCAAAGTTTGGTTAAAATCGCTGAAGGGGTTACGCAAAGTTGATGTAATTGTGCGCTGGTTAGCCGACAATGTGCTCGACTCACTTGAACAAACTGATTATTCAATTGATGGTATCCCTGGGCTATTCCAAGCTATTCGCGAAGGCAGTGTGCATATAGTCAACCCGGTTGGTTGTGGCATACTCGAAATACCTCAAGTTAAAAGTAAACTTGAGCAAATTTCACAGTATTTTAATCGCCAATCACTAATCTTACCTGAAGCGCAACCTAGCCCACTGACTGCCGCTGACTTAGATAATTTATTACCTAATTTAGCCGATTACCAAATAGGTCGCTTTTCCCAAGCTGAATTTATGCTGGACGGCGAAGGCCAAGCTGAAAATATTATGTCTTTGTTTGATGGTTTATCTAGCGAACAAATGGCAGATTATTATTATTTGAAAAAAGCTAAATATAGCAGTGCGCCATTTTGGGATGATCACAATTTAGTCGCCCAACCTATTGTTATGCGCTGCTTTACTTTGGTTTCTGGCAATAACATTGAGGTATTACCATCTGCATTATGTTTTTCTGCCACTGGGATTAAATCAACACCAACAGCTGGTTGGATTAAAGACACTTGGATCCGCAGCAATACCCCACAAACCAGCATTCGCAATTTGCCTAAATTAACTAAAGAGATGTCAGATTTAGCTCTGTTAGATGGGGTAATACCATCGCGCACAGCCGAAAATTTATATTGGTTAGGCCGTTATTTAGAGCGTGGTGAAAACACAGTACGTATGCTCAGGGTGCTCATTGACAGATTCACCGAATTTGCCATATACCCAGACAGCAACAATAAAGCTATTGTCAGCCGACTCGTTGAAGCTGTGGTTAATCAAGCTGTGGTGTTTCCATATGCGGAACAAAATATCAGTCAAAGTGAAACTCAGTCGTACATTCCACGTGAAATCGCCATTCAGTTATTTGCCGATCAAGAATTCAGCGGCAGTTTAATTAATACATTAAAAGCGCTGAAAAACAGTGCTTTGCAGGTACGTGAATTATTGTCACTAGATAGTTGGCGCATTATTGATGATATTAACGATGAAATTCGTCGCATCGCTAAATCGCCCGCTTCAGCTTCTACACGTGTGATGCAAGCCACCATTGACCGCATCATAGGCTTTTTAATGGCGTTTAATGGTTCAACCTCTGACAGTATGGCCAATAGCAATGGCTGGTTTATGTTGGATATTGGCCGCAGGGTCGAACGCTCAACACAAATTGCCAGTGTCTGTGAACATTTGTTAGGTCAGTCATTATCGGAAATTGAGCAGCTAAGCATGTTAGAAGCTGTGTTGTCGACCCAAGTTAGCTTGATTACGCATAAGCGCCGTTATCGCATGTATCAAAGCACAGAAACTGGCTTGGAGCTGTTGATCTTAGATGGTGATTATCCACGTAGTTTGCTTTATCAAGTTGAACAGCTAGCACAGTTGTGCAAATTTTTACCCGACAATAGCGTGCGCGGCATGTTACCAGCGCATGCTAAATTGTTATTAAAAATGCAAACTCAATGTCACTTAGCCGATAGAGAAACTTTAGCCCTTGCAACAGAAGGGCAACGCATTGAGCTAATTGAATTAATGCAGTCGGTCAAAGTGAGTTTAGAACGATTTGGCGATATGCTGTTATTACAATATTTCTCACATACTAAAACTGCAACTCCGCTCAACTCTATGTTTGGGAGTATAGATAAATCGTGAAATATACAATCAAACACACAACGACATATAGTTACAGTGAGCCGGTAAATTTATGTCAAAACCATGCGCGCTTAACACCTATAAGCAATCAGTATCAGCAGTGTTTAACCACAGAAATAGTCACATCTCCCACTGTGGATTATTTGCAAAGTTTTATCGACTATTTTGGCAATCGAGTGTCTGTATTTGATATTCCAACCCAACACGAAGTGCTGCAAGTTACCGCTATTAGCGAAGTGGAAATTTATAATCGTCAGCAAATTAATATGCTCGGCTGGCAAATGCCTTGGGAGTCTGTGGTACAGGCGTTGGCGAATCCTATTACCCCACAAACGTTAAAAGCAGCCGAGTTTACTTTGGTCTCGGCTTTTACTCGCTACCAAGCTGAAATGAAAGATTATGCTTTGCAGTCATTCACGCCAAACCGACCTATTGTCGAAGCGTGCGAAGATTTAATGGCGCGAATTTTTAGCGACTTTCAGTATGAGTCTGGTGCTACTACAATTAGTACACCACTTGCTGAAGTTTTTGCCTCGAAAAAGGGCGTTTGTCAGGACTTTGCACACTTTGCGCTCGCCTGTTTGCGCAGTATTGGTTTGGCGGGTCGATATGTCAGTGGTTATATAGAAACTTTTCCACCAGAAGGTCAAGAAAAGTTAGAAGGCGCAGATGCAACTCACGCTTGGTTTGCATTGTATGTGCCGGATGTTGGTTGGGTAGATTTTGATCCAACCAATAATGTTTTACCCAATGATCAACATATAACATTAGCAGTTGGTCGGGATTTTGCAGATGTTACTCCACTTAAAGGTATAGTTTTTGGTGGCGGTATGCACCAATTAGCAGTTGCAGTAGATATGAAACGACACGAGTAGGGTTTTAGTTCAAAGCATAGCGGCATAGAAGGAGTTCGCCATGGCAATTGAGTGGCAAAAATATCAAACCAAACCATTTTATGATGAGTTAATTGGTTCTGATGGTAGAGCAAGAAAACAGTGTGAAATATTAGCGGACTATCTAGCCAAGCTAAAAAAAGATGAGTTAAACACAGCTAAAGCTGCAGCAGACTTTGCTATCAAAGAAATGGGCATTAGTTTTACTGTGTATAGCGAAGGTTCGAATATCGACAGGTCTTGGCCTATGGATATAGTACCTAGGGTGATTTGCAAAAAAGAGTGGCAACAAGTTGAAGCTGGCTTAAAACAACGTGTGCATGCGCTCAATTTGTTTATCGACGATTTATATCATAAACAACAAATCATTAAAGACGGCATTTTTCCCGCTGAGTTGTTATCCAAATCAGTCAACTTTCGCAAACAATGTGTTGGCATTAATCCACCAAAAGGCATTTGGGCGCACATTTGTGGCTCAGACTTAGTACGTGATGGCAAAGGGCAAATGTACGTGCTTGAAGACAACTTGCGTGTACCTTCAGGTGTGTCTTATATGATTGAAAACCGCTCAGTGATGAAGCGGGTTTTTCCTGAAATATTTGAGCAATTAGAAATTGCCCCTGTGCATGATTACCCATCCCAGTTGTTTGATATGCTAGCCAATATGTCACCGCGCAGCGGCGACACGCCAGAAGTGGTGGTGTTAACGCCTGGTATCTATAACTCCGCCTATTTTGAACATTGTTATTTAGCGCAAGAAATGGGCTGCGAGTTAGTTGAAGGCCGCGATTTACTGGTAAAAGATGACGATTGCGTATATATGCGCACCATTTATGGCTTGAAGCGTGTCGATGTTATTTACCGCCGCATTGACGATTTATTCTTAGACCCAGAAGCTTTTAACCCTGATTCAATGTTAGGTGTTGCTGGTTTATTGCGCGCATGGAAAAAAGGCAACGTCGCTTTGGTGAATGCGCCAGGTGCTGGGGTTGCTGACGACAAAGTAGTGTATTCGTTTGTACCAGAAATCATCAAATATTATTTGGATGAAGAAATTAAGTTGCCGAACGTGCCAACTTACAAGTGCATGAATAAAGATGAACTGGCTTATGTGATTGAGCATATTGATGAGCTGGTGGTCAAACCTGCCAATGAGTCTGGTGGTTATGGTTTGATGATAGGGCCAAAAGCGACTAAAAAAGAGCATCAAGAGTGTATTAAACGCATTAAAGCTGATCCGCGCAATTATATCGCGCAGCCAACTTTGAGTTTATCGACAGTGCCAACTTTAGTAGATGACCATGTAGAAGGTCGCCATGTTGATTTACGCCCATTTATATTGTCTAGCGGCGATGATATCCAAGTAACGACAGGTGGCTTAACCCGTGTGGCTTTGGTTAAAGGTTCGCTAGTGGTTAATTCATCACAAGGTGGTGGCAGTAAAGATACTTGGATAGTCGATACGGAGGGTCAATAACATGTTATCAAGAGTGGTTGAAACTCTATACTGGACTGCGCGTTATGTTGAACGAGCAGAAAACGTTGCGCGCTTGGTTAATGTAAATAACCTATTGCTGATGGATTTACCTAAAGGTATATCAACCGGCTGGGAACCCATTATCGACATTATTGGCGCAAAAGACGCTTTTTATCAAAACCACAAAGAGTGTAATGACAGAAGCGCAATTAAGTTTTTATTAGTGGGCGGGCAAAATCCATCATCAATTTTAAATTCAATGTGGTTAGCGCGAGAAAACGCTCGCACAGTGCGCGATGTTATTCCGCGTGCCGTGTGGGAAGGCATTAACTCTTTATATCATTACGTTAAAGAGAACCAAAACGAAGGTATTGGTAAGCGCGGTCGTTTTGGTTATTTAAAATATGTAATTGAACAAGCGCACTTAATTTTTGGTGCTTTGGATGCAACCATAAACCATGATATCGGTTATCGTTTTATCCGCTTTGGTTCAATTTTAGAACGGGCGGATATGACTACACGTATTTTAGATGTGCGTTCAGCTAGCTTAATTGAATCGGATGTTAATCGCCCATTTGAAAATATTCAGTGGATCAGCGTATTACGCTCTTTTAGCGCCTACCAAATGTATCGCCAACAAATGGGCATACGCGTCAGACGCGAAGATGTCCTTGAGTTTATGTTGCATAGCGAGGTATTTCCGCGTTCAGTATTATATTGTTTAAATGAATTGGCGGAGGTGATTAAACCTGTACCTAATTCCGAGCAATTAAACAGTATATTTGAACAAGCAAATAAAAAGCTAACGCATGCAAATGTGCGCAAATTGAAAAATGGAGAGCTACACAAATTTATGGATGATATTCAAATAGAACTGGCACATGTACACAGCAAACTGGCTAAGTTATATTTTCTGAAGTAATGCCTCAAAAATAGCCCAAGCATATTAGCTGGGCTATTTATAATCCTGCATTTATCCCGTTAGTTTAGCTGCTACCCCAGAGCAAAAAGTTTCGATTTTGTGAGCCGGTTATAAAATAAGCTATCTTAGTTCCAAAATGATCTAACAAAAGAAACAAACTATGGCTACACTGTATATGCAACAAATGGTTTGTTGTTCATATATTCATTGGTAGCGAAGTGGTCTTCGCTGCTTGTACCAAGAGGATAGTAGTTATGATTTTGTTAGTCGGTGGAGAAAAAGGCGGCAGTGGTAAAAGTTGCCTAGCCCAAAATATCGCAGTTTATTTAGCCAAAGAACAAGGCGCTAACGTTATGTTAGTTGACTGCGACCCGCAAAAAACCACATCAGATTGGATCCAAACCCGCCATAGCAGCCCTGAACTTGAATGGATAAGCTGTGTGCAATTGTTTGGTAAAGTTCGTTATGAACTGCAAGGATTTGAGCGTAATTACGATTACGTCATTATTGACTGTGGTGGCCGAGACAGTGCAACTTTACGTTCCGCACTTTCGGTAGCAACACACGTTTTAATTCCAATGCGTCCAAAACGTCGTGATTTAAAAACTGTCCCGCACGTGGAGGAGTTGATCAATACATGTAAAATGATTAATCCAACTATGCGTGAAGCTGTGGTTATGACTCAATGTCCGTCATTGCCTAATCAAGCAAATCGAATTCTTGAAGCTAAAGACGTCTGTAAAAGTTATGGTTTAAATGTACTCAATTCAGTGACTTTTAGCCGTAATGTTTATGACGATAGCGAAGAACAAGGCTCTTCAGTGATTGAACAAGATCCGCAAGGAAAAGCCGCTGAAGAAATTCGTTCGATTATTCAAGAAGTGATGAACTTGCCAATTGAGGTAGATGATTATGGGCATGGCCGATCTGAAGAAAACTTGCTCAAAGCCGTATAAGCTAGCTGAATTTGACGTTGACGATTTTATTGATGATGTAGATAACTATACCCACGGACGGCAAAGTTTTATCTTTCCACCACAATTGACTGTGGTAGATGGTAAAAATGACAAAGGGATGAGTGAGCTATCTGTGCGTAAAAATGCGACATTTTCGTTGAATATTGATTGTATTGCAGAGCTAAACTTATTAGCTGAAACACATCAGACCAATAAGTCTAAGCTCATTCGCGCCCTGATTAGTCAATTTTCTGAACTGAGTGACAGTGAGCAGCGAGCAATATTGGCCCAGCTATAATTTAGCTCTATTTAATTGTTGTAGTTAACGTGGAAATTTCGATTTAGTGTCGCTTTTTCTATGCCGACTGTGGTTAAATTAGGCATCTTAATTTATGTCTTGAGTAACCAGTGTATGTCAGCAAAGCATCCTATTATTGCGATTACTGGCTCGTCGGGCGCAGGCACGTCAACTACAACTAAGGCGTTTCGCCATATATTTCGTAGTTTCGATATTAAAGCCGCAGAGGTGGAAGGTGACAGCTTCCATCGATTTACCCGTGCTGAAATGGAAGTTGAAATCCGTAAAGCTGAAGAGCAAGGTCGTCATATTAGCTATTTTGGCCCTGAAGCAAATGATTTTGCTTTGCTAGAAGAGCTGTTTAAAACTTACGGCGATAGTGGCAGTGGTCGTCTACGTCGTTATCTACACTCGTTTGATGAAGCCGTGCCGTATAATCAAATGCCGGGTACTTTTACCCCTTGGCAGGAACTACCTGAATCTGACTTGCTGTTCTATGAAGGTTTACACGGTGGTGTGGTGAATGATGAGGTAAATGTCGCTGAGCAAGTTGATTTGCTGATAGGCATGGTGCCTATTGTTAACTTGGAATGGATTCAAAAAATTATTCGCGACACAACTGACAGAGGTCATAGCCATGAAGCTGTGATGGCGTCTATTGTACGTAGTATGGACGACTATATAAATTATATTACGCCGCAGTTTAGCCGCACCCACATTAACTTTCAGCGTGTACCTACAGTTGATACCTCTAACCCATTTTCGGCCAAAGATATTCCAAGCTTAGATGAAAGTTTTGTTGTGATCCGTTTTCGTGGAACTAAAGGCGTCGATTTTCCATATTACTTAAATATGATTGATGGCGCTTTTATGTCGAGAGTGAATACTATGGTTGTGCCCGGTGGTAAAATGGGCTTGGCTATGGAGTTAATTATTACGCCGCTAATTGAAGACTTAATGAAGCGTAAAGGTAAAAAAATAACCCCGACAGATTGGTTATTGCGCTAGTAAAGGGGATGTGGCGGGAAAATGAGGACAGCTATTTACTGTCCTCAGTTCTGATTCGCGATAATGGGGATTATTCACCTTTATCGGCAGAAGCATGGCGTATGGTATTAAACACATCACCATCAATTAAATCGAAGATCACTTCCGCTAGTTGAGCCAATGCAGGCGACGCAATAAAACGTCCTTCTTCTTTAATGACAATCAGCTCTCTGTCTTTTAACTCTCCAACAAATTGAGTCAAGATAGATTTATCAGTAAATTCTGGCCCTTTAATATCATGCATTTTCGCTAGGTATTTAGCGGCTTCTTGCGCTGTGCGCTCAAGCTCAGAGCGGCTTAACCCATTCGGGTGAGCTTCTAAGGTTTGCAATACAATAGCGTATCTTTGCAAGGTTTCTTGGGCAATCAAACTAAGTAAATGTAGCTGTAAATATGGCGGCTGAGCATGGTCTACAGCAGACACTTTCTCACCTTGCAGCTCGATCACTAGGTAATTTTGCATAGTTTGCAAACAATGGTCTATGTGCTGATTTAATGCTGTTTCATCAACACTAAAGAAGTATTCGTTGCCGAGTATAGGTGATATCTGTTGAACAACTTGGTAGATTTTTTGTTTATCCACAGTCGCATTTTCCAACAAGATAGCCGCAATGATAGAGGGAATAACGTATAAGTGAATGATGTTATTTCGGTAATAACTCATTTCAACAACTTGTTCGGCCGCTATGCTAACTGTGGTTTGTTCACCTTTTTCTTCAACAAACTTTTCCATTTTTAAGGCATTATTGACCAGCTCAACAACATTGTCTTCAGGAGGCAAAGTCATATTGTTAAATGGAGAATCGTTTTTGTGTAAATCTATCAGTAAAGCTAATTGCGACTCTAAATCGTCTCTGAACAGCGTTTGTTTGTTGGCAAGAGCCAATGTCATTGCGGTTAAGGTTACGCCATTTAAAGCAGCTGCATGGTTGATATTGCGCATTATTTTTTCGCTTAAATTCGTGATGTAACCATTTAACCAAGCTGGTTTAGGTGGGTAATAGGGATCACAATCTTTTTTCCAATCAGCTTGATATTCAGTCATATCTTTATTCAGTTTAATTGGCTGACCGAAATTTACATAACCTCTACCGAAGTGACGTAAATTTTTTAAGATAGAAAATAAATGTAACCATGACTCTTTTTTCTTCTTTTCACCTTTTAATTCACGCAAATAAGTTTTTACTTCCATGACGTGCTCGTAACCTATATATACAGGAACTAAGGTGACAGGACGCTCAAGGTTTCTCAGCATGGTTTGCACTGTCATAGCCAACATGCCGGTTTTCGGTTTTAACAAACGCCCTGTGCGCGAACGGCCCGACTCAGGATAAAACTTGATTGCATAACCTTTGCTAATGAGCTGGGCTAAATATTCACGAAATGTCTCTGAATAAAGTTTATTGCCGCGGAATGAACGACGGATAAAAAATGCACCGGCGCGACGGAATATTGGGCCCATAGGCCAAAAGTTTAAATTAACCCCTGCTGCGATATGTGGTGGTACTAAACCTTGGTAATAAATTACATAAGTGAGCAGTAGGTAATCCATATGGCTACGATGACAAGGTACATAGATAAGCTCATGACCATCTTGTGCAAGTTTACGTACAGCATCGCCATTTTTCACTTCAAGACCAGAATAGAGTTTGTTCCAAACCCAAGTCATAATACGATCAAGCAGTCTAATGTGGCTTTCACGATAATCGGCAGACATTTCGTCCAAATAGGATTTTGCTGTTTGACGGGCTTTTTCGATTGGAATATTTTTACTTTTCGCTTCGTCTTCAATCGCTTTTTTTATAACAGGGGACGCTAATAACGAGGTAATTAAATTATCGCGTTGCCATAAACGCGGCCCTGCCATAGCAAGACGTTGGCGCTGGAAGTGAAAACGCGCAACACGTAACAATTTGTGGCTGATTTCATCATCTGAACCATAGTTTTCAACAACATGACGAATGGATAGCGGTTCATTAATTGAAATGAAGTTATCTCGGCCGGAAAACAACACTATAAAGAACTTTTTCAACCAGCTAGGTTTTCTTTGGTCGTTGAACAAGGTTTTTATGTTATTGGTTTCAACACCCGGTGAGCGCCCCCAAGCGACAAAACAAGGCACAAGTTTGGCGTCTAAATCTGTGTTGACTGTATGTAAATCCAATACGGTTTGTATTTGTGCTTTCGCGTCGGTTTCACCAGACGATTTTTGTAACACAGGTTGTAATTTATCTAAACACACGTAGCGGCGAAACAGCTGCTCACCAATTTTTACCGGCTTAAATGGGCTAGGTAAACCTGCTTTACTACAGGCTCGTTTTAACACCAATAAATCGGTTATCGAATCGTGTTTTAATACATAAAATATTGGCTGTGTACCACAGTCTTGTGTGAGCTTATCAAACTGGCCTAATACCAATTTTGACTTTGTTAACAAGCGTGTGGGGTATTCAATTAAATAGCTGAATAGCTTTTTGTAGTCAGTCATCTAATAACAAGTAGAAAAAAATTTGCCGTTATTGTAGCACGGCAACTTATTATTTGGTTAGCTTCGGATTTTGCAAATGTTGGATTAAATTCAGCTTGAGCTTGTGTTTTTATCTAGCCTGTATATACTAACAGTACTTTGTACTGTATGGATAAACATTGTTATGCGCCCACTCACGCCAAGACAAAGCGAAATATTACAGCTGATAAAAGACAATATTCAAGAAACTGGCATGCCACCAACGCGTGCTGAAATAGCGAAAATTTTAGGTTTTAAATCACCCAATGCTGCGGAAGAACACTTAAAAGCGTTAGCGAAAAAAGGTGTGATTGAGATTATGGCCGGTACCTCACGTGGTATTCGCTTAGTTGCCCAAGATGGTGACTTAGTTGAAGAGGAAGGTTTACCGCTAATTGGCCGTGTAGCGGCTGGTAACCCAATATTAGCAACTGAACACGTTGAACAACACTATAAAGTTGACCCTGCATTGTTTCGACCAAATGCAGATTTTTTACTGCGTGTACACGGCGACAGTATGATAGATGTTGGTATTTTAGATGGTGACCTATTGGCTGTACATAAAACTCAAACTGCACAAAATGGTCAAGTTGTGGTAGCTCGGGTCGAAGATGACGTAACTGTTAAACGTTATCAACAAAAAGGCCATAAAGTTATTCTAATTGCCGAAAATGCTGATTTTGCACCAATAGAAGTTGATTTAACCACTACACCTTTTGCAATTGAAGGTTTAGCTGTTGGTGTTGTTAGAAGTACAGGTGGCTTCTAAGTTTTATTTTTCCTTTTTCTCCTTTGTGTAATAAAGAAGAGTGTTAAGTGGTTATTTACCTTGCACTCGCCTTTATTGCTATGATCTTGCCGCTTGCTGTTTTTTCCTTTCAACTAATATCTAATAAATTCCCTCGCTTAATTGTTAAAAAATAAAAATATTTTTGTTTGTTATTGGATCTAATGCAAATCATTGTCTATTTTTTATTCATAACCTATGCAAACGCATGTTTGTATACGCAGTAATAAAATAAAACTAATGTTGTATTAATTGATGTGGGAATCGTTGCGCTAACAATCTAACTTCTACACGCCAATTGATCAGCAAAAAACAAGGAGTTTTAGCTGTGGTCAAAAGAGTTGTTGCATTTATCTTCGCTGTTATAGCGTCTAGCTTATCTTTTGTATGTTTAGCTTCAAACGAGCGGAGTGATCTAAACTTGCCGGTTGGGGTAACAGACATAAGCCAAAAAGTTTATGACTTACATATGACGATATTTTATATCTGTATCGCCATTGGGGTTGTGGTTTTTGGTGCAATGCTGTGGGCTATGGTATTTCACCGTAAATCAAGAGGGGTGAAAGCGGCCAATTTTCATGAAAGCCTAAAAGTGGAAGTGGCATGGACTATAGTACCCTTTTTCATTTTGATTGGTATGGCAATCCCAGCTACAAAAACCTTGTTTGAAATGGAAGACGCTTCCGAGTCTGACATTAGCATTGTCGTGACAGGCTCACAGTGGAAATGGCATTACAAATACCTAGATGATGACATTGAGTTTTATAGTTTGATGTCGACCCCAATGGAACAAATCCAGAATAAATGGGTAAAAGGTGATACCTATTTACTTGAGGTGGATAAACCTTTAGTCATTCCAACCAACCGCAAAGTCCGTTTTTTAATGACTTCAGATGATGTAATTCATAGCTGGTGGGTGCCTGATTTTGCTGTGAAAAAAGATGCAAACCCTGGTTTTATTAATGAAGCTTGGACTCGCGTAAACGAGCCCGGCATTTACCGAGGTCAATGTGCTGAATTATGCGGTAAAGATCATGGTTTTATGCCTGTAGTGGTCAAAGCTTTGCCACCAGAAGAGTTTGATGAGTGGATGGCTCAGCAAAAAGCGCTTAAAGCTGCTGCTGCCGCAGAAGAAGCTAGATTATTGGCAATGAACATGAGCTTTGAAGAGTTGATGAAAGAAGGTGAAGCGGCATACATGGGTTATTGTGCGGCTTGTCATCAAGCCAATGGCGCTGGGTTACCTGGGGTATTTCCATCATTAATTAACAGCCCAATAACCTTGGGTGATGTAAACGGCCATATTGATATAGTGGTTAATGGTAAAAAAGGTACGGCCATGCAAGCTTTTGCTAAACAGATGAGTTTAAAACAAATAGCGGCAGTTGTTACCTACGAGCGCAACGCTTGGGGTATGAACTCCGGCGATTTAGTCCAACCAAAAGATGTTCATCAATTTATAAATCAGGGCGAATAAGGGAGATTAATGTATGAATTCAGTGACTAGCACTCAAGACACTGCTGCGCACGAATCTGACCACGGACATGATTCGCACCATGCACACCACGGTCCTGCTAAAGGGATAAAACGCTGGTTGTATACAACTAATCACAAAGATATTGGCACCTTATATTTATGGTTTGCCTTTATTATGTTTTTAACCGGTGGCGCTATGGCTATGGTGATACGCGCCGAATTATTTCAACCTGGGTTGCAAATAGTTGAGCCACACTTTTTTAATCAAATGACCACAGTGCATGGTTTGATTATGGTATTTGGTGCTGTTATGCCTGCATTTACCGGTTTAGCGAACTGGATGATACCTATGATGATAGGTGCGCCAGATATGGCTTTACCTCGGATGAATAACTTAAGTTTTTGGATTTTGCCTTTTGCTTTTTTAATTCTACTCGCGAGTTTATTTGTTGAAGGTGGTGGCCCTGCATTTGGTTGGACTTTTTATGCGCCTTTATCTACTACTTATAGTGGCGATAGTACTGCTTTGTTTGTATTTTCTGTGCATATTATGGGGATTTCGTCGATTATGGGCGCAATTAACGTAATAGTGACCATTTGGAATATGCGCGCACCAGGCATGACTTGGTTAAAAATGCCATTATTCGTTTGGACTTGGTTGATTACCGCATTTTTATTAATAGCAGTTATGCCTGTATTGGCTGGTGCAGTGACTATGGTGTTAACCGATAAGTTTTTTGGCACCTCGTTTTTTGACGCTGCAGGTGGTGGCGACCCTGTAATGTTCCAGCACATCTTTTGGTTTTTTGGTCACCCTGAAGTTTATATAATGATTTTGCCGGCATTTGGCATTATCTCCACCATAGTGCCAACCTTCAGCCGTAAAAAGCTTTTTGGTTATACCTCTATGGTCTATGCCACAGTATCTATAGCTGGTTTAAGTTTTGTGGTGTGGGCACACCATATGTTTACCACAGGTATGCCGGTTTACGCTGAATTGTTTTTTATGTATTGCACCATGCTGATATCCGTGCCGACCGGCGTTAAGGTGTTTAACTGGGTTGCGACTATGTGGCGCGGTGCCATTTCTTACGAAGTGCCCATGTTGTTTTCTCTGGCCTTTATTGTGTTATTCACTTTTGGTGGCTTCTCAGGTTTGATGTTGGCGATTACCCCGGTTGATTTCCAGTACCACGACACTTATTTTGTTGTCGCCCATTTCCATTATGTATTGGTAACTGGCGCTATATTCTCGCTCATTGCAGCTGCTTATTATTGGTTGCCAAAATGGACAGGCGTTATGTATGACGTTGGTTTAGCCAAGTTACATTTCTGGTGCTCACTTATTTCCGTCAATGTGCTGTTTTTCCCAATGCATTTTGTTGGTTTGGCCGGCATGCCAAGACGTATTCCCGACTATTCAATTCAATTTGCTGATTGGAACCAAATTATCAGTTTAGGTGGCTTTGCCTTTGGTTTATCACAACTTATTTTCTTAGCTGTGTTGATTAAAGCCAGTAAAAAACAAGGTGAGCCAGTGGATAATCAAGTATGGGATGGCGCTGAAGGTTTAGAGTGGACGGTTGCATCACCAGCGCCTTACCACACCTTTAGCACACCACCGAAAATTCAAGATTAAGCAGGTGGATTAAATGTCAGAGCCAATGTCATCCACAGCAAAACAGCAAATGCAACAAGCAAATAGCCGCTTGGTTAAACGCTTGTTGCTAGCGACTGTATTAATGTTTGGTTTTGGTTTTGCACTGGTGCCACTGTACGACGTGTTTTGTGATATCACAGGAATTAATGGCCGTATTTATCAAACAAGCCCAGAAAAAGCTCAAGGAATTGAAGGGCAAAATTTGGTAGCGCCGTTGACTCAAGCTGAACAAAACAACACTGATTTATCCCGCTCAATCAAATTAGAAATGATGACCATCAGCCAAGCTGGTGGTGCCATTTTATTTGAACCTATTGATAAAGTTTTGCGGGTGCATCCTGGGCAAATGGCTGAAGCTAGATTTCGTATCACTAATGTGTCGAAACAAGCTAAATATGTGCAAGCTATTCCTTCGATATCACCCGGGCAAGCTGGTTTGTATTTACATAAAACTGCGTGTTTTTGTTTTGAACAACAGCTTATTGCAGCGAATCAACAAAGCGAATTTGTTATGCAATTTTATTTGGACACAGATATGCCCAAAGATGTATTGCAAATGACTTTAGCTTATACCTTGTATTAGGAGGCTTAACCATGTCACAAACTGAACACACGGAATATTACGTACCAGCACAAAGCCCTTGGCCAATATTAGGGGCAATTGCTTTGTTTTTAATTGCTGTTGGCGCAGGTACTTTAGTTGCGCAGTCGGGCAAAACAGGTGAAGCAGGCTGGGGTAAATGGGTGCTGATTTTCGGCATTATTGCCGTGTTATTAATGATGATAGGCTGGTTTAGAGACCAAGTGATTGAATCGCGCACTGGTCTACATAGTCAGCAACTTGGTGTTTCTTACCGCCAAGGCATGAGTTGGTTTATTTTCTCCGAAGTGATGTTTTTTGCCGCTTTTTTTGGCGCTTTGTTTTATGCACGCATGATCTCGGTTCCATGGCTTGGTGGTGCTGGCAACAATGAAATGACCAATGTGGTGTTATGGCCTAGTTTCCAAGCTATGTGGCCATTAACAACAACACCTGATGGCACAACTACCCAAGCTATGGGGCCTATGGGTTTACCTCTAATCAATACCATTATTTTGGTTGTATCGTCTGTAACAGTGCATTTTGCTCATGTGGGCCTTGAACAAAATAAGCGCAAACAGTTATTTGGCATGCTGACTCTGACTATCATGCTTGGATGCATATTTTTATTCCTGCAAGTTGAAGAATATATTCATGCATATAGAGATTTAGGGCTCAAGCTCGACTCTGGCGTTTATGGCAATACCTTTTTCTTATTAACCGGCTTTCACGGTATGCACGTAACTTTAGGCACACTGTTTTTGATTGTGATGTGGTTTAGGGTGTTGGAAGGGCATTTTACTCCAGACAACCACTTTGCTTTTCAAGCTGCGAGTTGGTATTGGCATTTTGTTGATGTAGTTTGGTTGTGTTTGTTTGTTTTTGTATATGTGCTTTAGGGTTCTGATTCGGCCATGGCGATTGAAGTTTTGCTCCTAATCTTTGTTCCAAAACGCTTAGCATAGTTAAACGTATCTGAAGTTAACTCGGAGCAAGTATTGAAGCGATAATTTAGAGCAAAATTTCTTTTTCATGGATGAAAAAGCGAAGCGTATAGGGATATATTTACAGCGGTTTTGCGAAAATTATGCTTCAAGACTTGCGTTGTTTAGTAAAGAAACTTTGGCCGGTTAATAAGGGCGCGGGTTTGGTTCAATCCAGCCCATGGATAACGCTAAAACAATTAAGACTAAGGTGAGGGCTGAAAACATTACGCGGCGACCTAAATTACGTGTCATCTGTTGGTTTTTGTCGTCTCTACTCATAGCCATTAACGCGCGGAATAAACTAAAAATAGAAATGAATAAAAAAACAACAATAATCACTTTAAGCATATTTTGTCCCTAACGAGGTTTTAATGAAGATAGCGGCAAATTTACATCTTCATATTCGCCCTACAGCGCTATTAATTTGGCTAGTCTCAACTGGTATTTTAATCAGCCTAGGTTTATGGCAATTGTCGCGCGCCAATGAAAAAGAGCTTATTTTACAAAACCTCAACAGTCAACCTAGTCTAGGGTTGGTCGATTCAAGCTATCTTAATCATCTCACAACAAAATCTTTTTATCCGCATCAAATCAAACTGCGTGGTCGTTTTGATCCGCAAAATTTATGGGTGCTTGATAACCAAGTTAACAATCATGTATTAGGTGGTAATTTAATCATGCCATTTGTTGTTGAAGAGCAAGGTATTACAACAAAGTTATTTATTGATTTTGGTTGGATTAGCTATAACGCACAGCGCTTGCCTAATCAGCAAGATTGGCAAAGTTGGCGAGCCAATCTTGCTCAAGTTCACCAGCAATCACAGCAAGTTGAACTGACGCTCTTTGTCACACCATTACAGCACAATGTTTTTAAATCAAACCTAGTTGAACAGCGTGATGGCTGGCAGTTTGTTGGACAAATTTCATCTCAGTTAATTGAAAAACAGGCAAAAACTCAAGTATTGCCTATACTGGGTATATTGGATGAAAAATCACCGTTTGCTTTACTGGTTGAACGGCCATTAATCAATATGCCGCCAGAAAAACATACAGCTTATGCAGCACAGTGGTTTTTACTTGCAATTGCGCTAAACCTAATAATATTAATAAAGGCAGTCTCATGGAAAAAACAGCCGATCTTCAGTTAAATCAAGCTAACAACTCAATCAGTAAATGGTTACTCGTGGTGGTATTTATCGCACCAGCGATATTTGCCTGGTGGGCACTTAAAGCCAATTGGTTTAATTTAGCTGTCACTAATCAAGGCCAGTTATTGCAGCCTGCGATTGTGCTCAATAACCAACAACTTCCACAGAAACTGCAAAATAAATGGGTGATTAGTTTCTTTGCCGATGCCAATTGCAGTCAATGTGATAATGCTGAGTATTTGCTTAATCAAGTCAGAGCTGCACTTGGTAAAGAACAAGCTCGCAGCGAAATAGCTTTGATTAGCTCTGAGTCATTGATTAAGCAGACTGAGCTTGCACAGATAAAACTTAATTCAACTGAAGTTACTCAGTTAGCAGCAGGGCATTTTTATATTATCGACCCACTCGGGCAGATTATCTTGCAATACAGTTTAGAGCAAACGCCTTCGTCGGCTGCGACAGTTCTTGAGCAAGACAAAATTCTTGGCAAAGCCATATTGGCAGACCTTCGCAAACTATTAAAACTTTCTAAAATCGGATAAGGAGTGCTTATGCTCTGGTTAAGCCGTTTTGCAATTGTATTGGCTTTTGTCGTTGTAGTTTTAGGCGCTTTTACCCGTTTAACTGAAGCTGGCTTAGGTTGTCCTGATTGGCCGGGCTGTTATGGCTTTTTAACTGTCCCCACAGCTGAACAAATTGATACAGCACATGCGCGATTCCCTGAACAACCAGTTGAAGCGCAAAAAGCTTGGAATGAAATGATCCATAGGTATTTTGCCGGAACCTTAGGTTTAGTCATTTTGGCATTGGCAATAGGTGGTGTTCGTACATCGCAACAGCGCGAAGAAAAAATATTTAGCTTCGTGGCTATTTCAACCCACACATCTGCGTTGTTATTACTGGTGATATTTCAAGCTATTTTAGGCATGTTAACCGTCACTATGGACTTAAAACCTATTATAGTTATGGGGCATTTATTGGGCGGTTTTAGCATATTTGTTTTATTGGTTTTATTAGAAAGACGCTTAGTTAAACAAAATGCCGATAGTGCCGAGCATAGCAGTGAGGTACAGGTTAACAAGTTGATGCTAGCAACCGCAGCTGTATCAGGTTTGTTGATTATACAAATTGCTTTGGGCGGTTGGACTGCTGCCAACTATGCTGCATTAACCTGTACTCAATTACCTATTTGTGAAGGTGATTGGCAAAATAAGCTCGACTTTGCCCAGGCCTTTTCACCAACACCGCATGCTGAAACCTACCAATATGGTGTTTTAGATTATGCTGCACGTATGACCATTCATGTAACCCACAGAGTAGGCGCTATTATCGTGACCTTAGCTTTACTGTTTTACTGCGTTTTATTGTGGCGGGCGAAAATATTTACTAAGCAGCTTATCAGTATAAATTTCCTGTTATTTATGCAAATTAGTTTAGGCATCAGCAATGTGGTGATGAGTTTGCCGCTGGCTGTGGCAGTAGCACACAATGCTGTTGCGCTCTTGCTGTTGTCGAGTTTAATTATTACTTGGCACAAAGTTAGTTTAATCAGCAAGGTACAAGTACAACAAAAACAGTCTCCACAAATATTATTGCCGGTTAAGGAGTTATCATGAATGACAAAGTAATTGGTGGTTTTGACCAAGCGCGAATTCAAGCTAAATTCTGTATCCACCACTGGCGCGATTTTTTTGAGTTAACCAAACCTAAAGTGGTAGCTCTGATTTTATTAACCGCTGTGGTTGGTATGTTAGTCGCCAGTGAACAACTGCCAAGTGTGTCTGTATTATTGTTATCTTTAATTGGCATTGGTTTATTGTCTGGCTCTGCTGCGGCCATTAATCATGTAGTCGATGCTAAAGTTGATGCCATTATGGCGCGTACTCACTGTCGCCCAATCGTTCGCGGGCGTGTTAGCCATATGCAAGCACTTGCTTTTGCTGCACTAATTGGTGTGATAGGTTTTGTGGTTTTGTATGCGGGCATAAATCCATTAACAGCTTATTTAACCCTCGCGAGTTTAGTTGGATATGCAGTTGTTTACACACTGTTTTTAAAGCGTGCTACACCACAAAATATTGTGATTGGTGGCTTAGCTGGCGCTATGCCGCCGCTACTCGGCTGGACTTCTGTAACCAATAACATAGCACCAGGTGCATTATTATTGGTACTCATAATATTCACTTGGACGCCACCACATTTTTGGGCGCTGGCAATTCACAGAAAAAATGACTATGCCAAAGCCAATATCCCTATGTTGCCGGTTACCCATGGCATTGAGTTCACCAAAACTATGGTGTTGTTATATACCCTGTTATTAACCGCAGTATGTATATTGCCTTGGCTGGCTGGTACTTTTAGTTACTTCTATCTGGCTGTAGTAACAGGACTCAATATTAGGTTTATCCAATACGCGTATAAACTTAAATACCATGCAACTGACGATACCGCCTTTGCCATGTTTAAATTTTCGATATGGCACTTATTATGGGTGTTTGTTGCTATGTTGGTTGATCACTTTATCTTTTAGTTTTGTGCTTATGTCGGTATATTGCCTGTATTAACTGATACAGAAGAGTTGGAATATAAGTGCGTTATTTAGCATTAATTATGGTTTGTGTTACCGTATTGGCTTGCTCTCCACAGCAACAACAATCGGTACAAGAATTTGACAATGTATTGATATATCCAAAAACAAAGCTGTTACCTGAGTTTAAATTGACTGACCAATTTGGCGATGAATTTGGTAACAGCCAACTGCAAGGCAAGTGGACATTATTTTTTATTGGTTACACATATTGCCCTGACATATGCCCTACTACCTTGATGGATTTAAATCGGATATATCCGCAATTGCAGCAACTCAGTCAGCCGGTTCAAGTGGTGTTGATTACTGCAGATCCTGCGCGTGACAGTAGTGAACGACTCAAGGAGTATATTGGATTTTTTAACTCTGAGTTTACAGCTGTTAGAGCCGAACATGCTGAACTTTTTCCATTTAGCCGCGCATTAAATTTGGTTTATGCTGTGTCGGATTCAAAGCAGAATGATTATCTAGTTAACCACTCTGCTTCACTCTCTTTAGTCAATCCTGCTGGGGAATTACAAGCCATTATCAAACCTGACTTTAGCGCAAAACCCGCCCAAATAGACTTCCCACAAATTGTCAAAGTTATTGATACTTTAATAAAAAATTAAAAAAAATCTCTTCGCAAATTTGTTTTTTTGTAAAGCCCTTCTAATATAAAAAGTACATAGGAAATGTTAAAGGGCTTTTTATGCACAAGGTTTTTCAATTACCCGAATTATGCACTGTAGTGGAGGTAGAACCTTATTACCAAGAACTAAACGCTTTTTGCACTCAACAACAAGACGTTGAAATTGATGCGAGCAAAGTTGAACGTATTGATACTGCATTTATTCAGCTATTAATTGCATTTGAGCAAACCTTGGATAAAGCGGGTAAAGAGTTTTGTTACGGTCAATGCAGTGATGTGTTTAAAAACGCCTGTCGAATATTGGGATATCCTCTAAACCCAACCAACTAACACAGTTTTATCAACGGAAGCAGCTATAAGGTAACTCAAGATGAAGAAGATTCTCGCAGTTGACGACTCGGCATCAATGCGCCAAATGGTCAGTTTTACGCTCCAGCGGGCTGGCTACAAAGTAACAGAAGCGAAAGATGGGGTCGAAGCGCTAGGAATTGCCAAAAACGAAACTTTTGATTTAGTTTTATCTGACGTCAATATGCCAAATATGGACGGTATATCACTTATCCGTGAGCTTAGGGCTTTACCTGAGTATAAATTTGTACCCTTGCTTATGTTAACTACAGAGTCTGGGCTTGAGAAAAAAACAGAAGGTAAACAAGCCGGGGCGACAGGTTGGATAGTTAAGCCGTTTAATCCAGACCAATTAATTGCTACTTTAGGAAAAGTATTGAGATAAATTCTATGACAGTGGATCTTAGTCAATTCTATCAGGTTTTTTTTGATGAAAGCCTTGAAGGTTTGGATGCAATGGAAGCTGAGCTTTTACGCTACAGCGAAGGCACCCAAGATGATGAATCAATTAACACTATCTTTCGAGCAGCGCACTCGATAAAAGGAGGCAGTGGTACATTTGGTTTTGATAGTATTGCTGGGTTCACTCATGTACTAGAAACTTTGCTCGACCAAATCCGTGATGGGCAAAGAGATATCACCAGCCAGCATATAGATTTGTTTTTACAATCAATTGATTGTTTACGCGAGATGATAAATGCTTTGAGTTCAGGTGATGATAGTGTGCCTGAATCAACCGCCCAATTGAAAGCGGCCTTTGAAGCCATTTTAAATGATGAAGTTGCCAATGAAGGTGAACAGAGTGCTTTAGAAGCTGAGCAAATAATTGCTGATAGTGCGACAACAGCCACCGAAACGCATGAAAATACACCTGGGTGGAAAGTCACTTTTATCCCTAGTGAAGATATATTGATGACGGGTAACGAGCCTTTATACCTAATTCAGGAGCTAACTGAATTAGGTGATCATGAGGTTGAGCTTGTTACTGAAAAAATTCCATCATGGTCTGAGTTAAAACCCGAATTTTGTTATTTACGTTGGATAGTAAAGTTATACTGTGATTGCACTGAGCAACAGATAAACGAAGTTTTTGAGTGGGTTGCCGACGAGAGCGAAATCAAAATCGAAAAGCTGGCAGCCGCAGAGCCAATCCAAACTTCTGCAACTGTGCCAACTTCACCGCCAGAAATTGAGGCAAGTGCAGAAGCCGCAGTAGCAGTAAAAGAAGTGAAACCATCGGCACCTGCTGCAACTAAAAGTGCAGATGCAAAAGCCGCTGTCGCTAAACCTGCAGTCAAGGCTAAACAAGCCGACGCCAATTCAATACGAGTAGGTATTGATAAAGTAGATTCGTTAATCAATATGGTTGGTGAGTTGGTGATTACCCAGGCAATGTTAAGCCAATTATTTGAAGGCGAAATGACGGCGCAGTCTCTTACTCGTATGAAAGAGGGCTTAGCGCAACTTGAGCACAATACCCGAGATTTACAAGAAAGTGTTATGCGTATTCGCATGTTACCAATTAGTTTTGTCTTTAGCCGTTTTCCTCGTTTAGTGCGAGACACTGGGCAGAAAATAGGCAAAAAAATAGAGCTGGTATTACAAGGTGAAAGCACTGAACTTGATAAAACTGTCATGGAGAAAATTTCAGATCCGCTAGTTCATCTTGTTAGAAATGCCATGGATCACGGATTAGAATTGCCCGAGCAACGTTTGGCTGCGGGAAAACCAGAAAGCGGAAAAGTAACCTTAAATGCCTATCATCAAGGTGGTAATGTTGTTATTGAAATTATTGACGACGGCAAAGGACTTGACCCAGTTAAAATCAAAAACAAAGCCGTAGCGAATGGTCTAATTGGTCCGAATGACGAGTTGTCAGAAGAGCAAATCAATTTATTAATATTTGAAGCGGGTTTCTCTACCGCTGATACCGTGTCTGATTTATCCGGGCGCGGTGTTGGTATGGATGTAGTTAAAAGCAACATTCAAGCACTTAACGGTTCGGTTGATGTTGAATCCGTGGTTGGTAAAGGCACAACCTTTCGTATTCGTTTACCACTTACTCTAGCCATTTTAGATGGACAACTTATTCGCATTGGCCAGCACACTTATATTATTCCTTTGGTTAATATTATTGAGTCGCTGCAAATCAATCAAAAAGATGTTAGCCGCATTGGTGGTGAATACGATGTGCTGCATTTGCGTGGCGAATACGTACCGATAATTTGTTTAGCTGACGTATTTTTACATAAAGCTGATGCCCACACTTTAACTGACGGTTTACTTGTGGTGGTTGAAGTAGACGGTGGCAAAGTAGGGATTTTTGTTGATGACTTATTGGCGCAACAGCAAGTCGTTATTAAAAGTTTAGAAGCGAATTACAACAAAGTTGAAGGTATCTCGGGTGCAACTATCCTAGGTGATGGCACAGTGTCATTGATTATAGATATAGTTAGTTTGGTGCGTATGGCTGGGGTGAAAAGTATTTCTAGCCACAACATAATGCCATCCGATATTGATGCTGAAGGAGCATAGCATGGTAGCAGACAATAACGTGGATGAAATTAACCAAAAACTTGAACTGCTAGAAGGTGTTGAAAATGCAAACGTAGAGCAGTTTCTATCATTTTTTTTAGATGAAGAAGAATACGCAGTAGATATTTTGCGCGTGCAAGAAATCAGGTGTTGGGAAGGCGCAACTGTCATTCCCAATTCACCGGTTAGTGTAAAAGGGGTTATGAACTTACGAGGCACCATAGTGCCAGTAATGGATTTACGCTTACGTTTGGGTTTAGTCGAGCAAGCATATAACCCACTCACAGTTGTGATTGTACTTAAGTTTATTACCCAAGATGGGATTGAAAAAATCAGCGGCGTAGTTGTAGACGCAGTGGCTGATGTGCACAGTATATCCCCTGACGATATTCAGCAAGCGCCCGATCTAAGCACTAATGTAAATTCCAGTTTTGTTAAAGGTTTAGGAAGTGCCAAAAGTGGTGCATTAATTTTACTTGACCCAGATACGCTATTAGCAATTTAAGCTAAAAAATTTAGCCAGGAGACAAACATGTTATCGACACTTTTTGGACAAGGCAGTAAACAAGAGTTAGCCGATTTAAAACAACAATTATCCGAATATCAAGGTAAGTTGGCGGCGATAGACCGTTCGCAAGCTGTGATTGAATTTACCCCAGACGGAACTATTTTAGATGCGAATGACAATTTTCTTGCGGCTATGGGTTATGCCAAGAACGAAATCGTTGGTCGTCATCACTCTATGTTTGTTGGTTCAGAGTTTGTTAGTAGCAGTGAATATCAAAGATTTTGGCAAAGGCTGGCAAACGGAGAATATTTTTCCGATCAGTATTTACGTTATGGTAAAGGTGGAAGGGAGATATGGATCCAAGCTACTTATAACCCGATTCTAGATGCATCTGGTAAACCATACAAAGTGGTAAAATTTGCCTCAGATATTAGCAAAATTAAAGCTGACGAAATAAAAAGCGCCGAGTTAGCAAATTTAGCCAACGCACTGAAAATCTGTCAAGCTAATGTCATGATGGCAGATAACGACTTAAACATTGTTTATGTTAATGATGAAAACCTTAGCATGTTACGTAAACGCCAAGCGCAAATTCGCCAGGTTTTACCTAACTTTGATGCGGATAAATTAGTTGGCACTTGTGTTGATATTTTCCATAAACAGCCGAGTCATCAAAGGCAAATGCTTGCACAGTTAACTGAGCCTTATTTTACCCGTTTGACGGTAGGTGAACTAAAGTTCGATCTCATTGCTACCCCTTGGAAAAATGATGCAGGTGAACGTTTAGGCACTGTGGTTGAGTGGGATGATGTTACAGATGAAGTTGCTCGCCAACAACAAGCTGAAGAATTAGCTCGCAATAACGAAAGGGTAAAACAAGCATTAGATAGTGTCAGCACCAATACTATGATTGCCAACGCAGATTACGAAATTATCTACATGAACTCAGCAATTGAGCATATGCTGCAAACGGCGGAGCGAGATATTCAAGAGGTTTTACCTAACTTTGATGCGCGTAATTTGATGGGGAAAAATATTGATGTCTTCCATAAAAATCCTGCACATCAACGCAACTTGCTTGGCAAGCTTACAGACACCTACAAAGCACGGATTAATGTTGGTAAACGTGTATTTGATTTAGTCGCGAATCCAATTATTGATGATGATAAAAATCGCATTGGTACAGTAGTCGAGTGGCAGGATGTTACTGAAAAGTTAGCCACTGAAGCTAAACTAAATCAAATGGCAGAAGAAAACCTGCGTGTTCGCCAAGCATTAGATAGCGTATCTACTAACGCCATGATAGCAGACAAAAACAATGTGATTGTTTATATGAATGAAGCTATCGAAGGCATGATGGCAGCAGCGGAAGCAGACATAAAAACCGCATTGCCGAATTTTAATGCTAATAATTTAATGGGACAAAATATTGATGTCTTCCATAAAAATCCTGCGCATCAACAAAATTTATTAGCGCGTTTAACTACTACCTACAAAACTGAAATTAATGTTGGCGGTCGTACATTTGCGTTAGTTGCTAATCCTATTATCAATGAAGAAAACGAACGTATTGGCACAGTAGTAGAGTGGTTAGATAGAACATTAGAAGTGCAAGTTGAAAGGGAAGTTGCTGATTTAGTTAAACAAGCTTCGCATGGCAACCTATCTCCACGTCTAGAGGTTGAAAGTAAAACCGGCTTCTTCAAGAGCTTAGCTGAAGGCTTAAACTCTTTAATTGATTCATGCGATAGTGTGATTACCAGTACAGTTGAAGTATTAGATGCTATGGCGCACGGCAACTTAACTAAGCGTATTGACGGCGATTACGAAGGTACTTTTGCTAAGCTGCGCGATGACGCAAATACGACCTTAGATAAACTAACAGAAATTATTACTAAGGTTAATCAATCGGCTGCAACTGTTTCATCGGGCGCAGATGAGATTGCTCAAGGCAATGCTGATTTAAGCCAACGTACCGAAGAGCAAGCATCATCACTAGAAGAAACAGCCGCGAGCATGGAAGAAATGACCAGTACGGTCAAACAAAATGCCGACAACGCCGCACTAGCCGATGATTTAGCTGAACAAGCACGTAAAAAAGCGGTTGAAGGTGGTCAAGTGGTTGAAAACGCTGTGACTAGCATGGCACAGATTAATGATGCGAGTAAGAAAATCGCCGACATTATAGGTGTGATTGATGAAATAGCCTTCCAAACCAATTTGTTAGCCCTGAATGCTGCGGTTGAAGCTGCTCGTGCAGGTGAACAAGGGCGAGGTTTTGCAGTGGTTGCGGGTGAAGTTAGAAACCTAGCGCAGCGCAGTGCCGAAGCGGCCAAAGAAATTAAGAACTTGATTCGTGACAGTGTGGCTAAAGTGGAAGATGGTTCTGCGTTAGTTAATCAATCAGGTGAAACCTTAAGCGAAATTGTTGAGGCAGTTGAAAAAGTGAGTCGTATGATTGCGGATATTTCAATTGCTTCGAAAGAACAAAGTTCAGGGATAGAACAGGTGAATAAAGCCATTACCCAAATGGATGAAATGACCCAACAAAATGCTGCTTTAGTTGAAGAAGCATCTGCCGCAGGTGAATCTATGGCAGAACAAGCAGCTAGCATGAGCCAAATACTGTCGTTCTTTACCTTAGACCAGCTGGGTATGGGGTTGCCAAATAAAGCCCGCATGCCGGCTGCGCAACTTGAATCCCGTCAACCGGCAAAACGTGTAGCAAACAAACCCGCTAAAAATGGCATTGCAGGCTTGTCATTTGACGAAGACGAAGATTGGGAAGAGTTTTAATAACTTTATTCAGTGACAACTTAACAGCAGCATAATTGCCTATGCTGCTGTTTGTGTTGCACTAACTATGTCGTCTTAACATTGGCTTGCTAGAGGGAGTGCAATATGTCATTTCTAAACAATCTAAACCTTAAACAAAGAATTGTTGCCGCCCTGGTTTTTTTTGGTTTGGCTCCGATGATTTTTTTGGGTTTTATAGCGGTAAACCTCGCCAGTGAGAGTTTAACCGACGCTGCGTCTAGACAGCTTAGAACGGTTAAATTCGATAAAAAAATAGCAGTTGAATCTTATTTTAAAAGTGCAGTAAACCAGATTGAAAATTTGGCAGAACACCCGCAAGTGCTTGAGTCGGCAGTTGCCTTTACCGATAGTTTTTTTAATTATCAGTTACCAAATAGCGAAGGTGACATAACACAAGTTAAAAATAACCTTGCACAGTATTACACGCAAGAATTTACTCCGACCTATCAGCAGAACAATCAAAAGCAAATTGATGTTAAGCCTATGCTAGCGTTAAGCGACCTCGCAATTGCGCTGCAATATCAGTATATCTGGAAAAACCCGCATCCTTTGGGCAGTAAAAATAATTTACATAATTTGCTTGATGGTTCTGATTATGCCGCAGTACATGCGCAACATCATGCAGTATTTAATAATGTGCTCAATCGTTTTGGTTATTACGATATTTTTATTGTCGAGCCAGTTAAAGGACATATTGTTTATTCGGTATTTAAAGAGTTGGATTTTGCAACCTCTCTGCTTACTGGCCCGTACAAAAATACCAATTTTGCCGGTACATTTCGCAAAGTCTTGCTTGAAAAGCGCACTGTCGTCACTGACTATCAAAGCTATTTACCTTCATACCATGCCCCAGCTTCATTTGTTGGCACTCCTATACTCAACAAGGGGCAATTGACAGCAGTACTAATATTTCAATTACCTTATGATCCAGTACAAGCAATTATGGGCAGCAGAACCGGTTTGGGTGAGACTGGTGATGTTTATTTATTTGGTGCCGATGCGTTGCCAAGAAGTGACTCTAGCTTAAATATAGAAAGTCGCTCACTTGTTTATGCGTTTAAACATCCTGAAAAAGCGCAATTAACTGGTTTGGCTCATCAAAAAGCGATAAACGGCGAAGTCGGATATGTATTAGATAGTGGCGTAAAGGGTCAGCAAGTTTTATCGTCTTACGATAAGTTAGATTTGCCCGATTTAACTTGGTTTATTGTTGCACAAATGGACACATCCGAAGCATTTTCTGCGGTTGACTCTTTAGTTTATACCAGTGTTTTTATCGCCATAGCCGTGTTGGTGATTATTGTGTTATTTGGTTTGCTGATAGCAAACAATATTGCTAAACCAATCCAGCAGTTATCCAAGTTAATTATAGAGATTGCACAAACTGGCCGTTTAACTATTCGTAGCCAATATCAAAGCCGCAATGAAGTGGGGGAGATAGCAAGTTCGCTGAATAGTTTGTTGACCAGTCTGCAGGCAAGTTTCCAAAGCGTGTCACAAACTTTGGCTGCAACCAGCCAAGGGCATGCAGGGCAACGAGCACATACTCAAGCTAAAGGTGATTTATTAGACTTATGTAATCAAGTAAATCAAGCGGTAGAAATTATTGAAGATAGCTCAACACAAGCTGACAAAGCCAAACAAGCTGCACAAATGCAAGCACAACAAGCGCAACAAGCTGCAGAAGATGCAAAACAAGCGCAGCAAACCGCGCTGCTAGCACAACAGCAAGCGGAAGAGGCAAGGTTGTTAGCGCTACGAGATAAAACCGCCTTAGACAAGTGCCAAGCGAATGTGATGATGGCAGACAATAATTTAAACATTGTGTATTTGAATGAGTCGGTCAAAAACATGTTAGCAAAAAATGAAGCAAAAATTCGCCAATCAATTGCTAGTTTTAAGGTTGAAGGGCTGATCGGTCGCTCGATAGATTCTTTCCATAAAACACCAAGCCATCAAAGAAGTTTGTTGAAAAACTTAGCTGACGTTTACAAAACACAAATCAAGGTCTCTGATTTAACTTTTAATTTAATTGCAACACCAGTCTTCAGTGAAGATAAAGAAAGGTTAGGTACAGTCGTCGAGTGGGAAGATGTAACTGAACAGCTTGCTAAAGCTGAACAAGAACTCAAAGTGGCGAATGAAAATGCGCGAGTGCGTCAAGCTTTGGATAATGTTTCAACCAATACTATGATAGCGGACGAGCACAATTCAATTATTTATATGAATGCAGCTATCAAACAAATGATGCAAAATGCGGAAGGGGAAATTCGTAAAGTATTGCCTCAGTTTAATGCGTCTGCATTAATGGGGCAAAATATGGATACTTTCCATAAAAATCCGCGCCATCAACAAGGTTTAATTGATAGTTTAACCACTACGTATGCAACCCAAATAACAGTTGGCACCAAAGTGTTTAAGTTAACTGCTAATCCAATAGTGGCAGCTAATAAACAAAGAATTGGCACCGTAGTTGAGTGGGATGATAGAACGGATGAAGTTAATGCTGAGCGTGAAGTCGCAGCTCTAGTTAAAGCTGCTGTTGCGGGTGACTTATCCGGGCGAATTGATGAAAAAGGCAAACAAGGTTTCTTTCTAATGTTAGCTCAAGGACTCAATTGTTTGAACGGCTCGTGTGAAGCCATTATTCAGCAAACCGTGAGTATATTAGATGCCATGTCGCATGGTGATTTAACCAAACGTATTGATGGTGATTTTTCGGGCAGTTTTGCCAAACTTAAACAAGATGCCAACCAAACCTCGGAAAAACTAACTGAGATAATAGCGCGCATTCGCCAAGCTGCGGATACAGTTGCAACTGGCGCGGATGAAATAGCCCGTGGCAACGCTGATTTAAGTCAAAGAACCGAAGAGCAAGCGTCTTCTTTGGAAGAAACCGCAGCTAGCATGGAGCAAATGACTAGCACAGTAACGCAAAATGCTGAAAATGCCTCTGTAGCAGATAACTTGGCGACCGAAGCAAAGAGCAAGGCTGTTGAAGGCCAGCGGGTAGTTGAAAATGCAGTCGCGAGCATGGCACAAATAAATGATGCGAGTAAAAAAATAGCTGACATCATAGGTGTGATTGACGAAATTGCCTTTCAAACCAATTTATTAGCGTTAAACGCTGCGGTTGAAGCTGCAAGAGCGGGTGAACAAGGGCGCGGTTTTGCTGTGGTTGCCGGCGAAGTTCGCAGTCTTGCACAACGTAGCGCCGAAGCGGCACGGGAAATAAAAGGTTTAATTCAAGACAGTGTGGCGAAAGTTGAAGATGGTTCTGTACTGGTTAATCAGTCCGGTGCAACTTTACAACAAATAATGGCTGCGGTTGAAAAGGTAAATCGTATGGTTGCTGATATTTCGGTTGCATCTAGTGAACAAAGCACTGGCATTCAACAGGTCAATAAAACCATCACACAAATGGATGAAATGACCCAACAGAATGCGGCGTTAGTCGAGCAAGCCAGTGCTGCAGGTGAGACTATGTCGCAAACAGCCAGCAGTATGCGAGATTTATTAGCATTTTTTAATATCGGCTCTGGGAAAATTCAGTCAGCCGCGCCGTTGCGTTTGCAGCAGAACAAACCAACCACAGGCCGCAAAGCTCCCGCCAAGCTTACTTTTGACGACGATGATAGAGCTAAATCAATATAAATAGCGATAGTCAGCTGGAGATAAAAGCCATTTAGGCAAGGCAAGTTGGCACAGTCATAGTGGTTCTATATCAAGCCAACTTAACGCAGAATAAATGGCTTTTAGCCCAGCCTTTCAGGAGCCTCACAGACAGCCCACTTCTGTGTTGTATCATTTTGAAAGGTGCCTACATTCCTGCAATGATACGCCTTGAATTGAACTGTCTGTGATGGCTCTGATACTCGCAATTTATATTGATTTAGCTCTAATTGGCAGGATTTCTAAAAAATCATTTTTCAAACTAGCGGAATTGGCTGAACAGGACTATGCTGCAAAATGTAAAAAAACGCAGCATTTTTTACAGTGAAAATGTACAAATACTGCAAGCATTTTGTACGGTGGAAAGATAAATAAAAATTTCATCAATAATGTTTTGACAGAAGTGCATTTTACCGTTAAAAGTCAATCCGCATTCAATTGTTTGAATGCCTGAATACTTTTCTTATTTGAGAGGTCCTACATGGCAAGAAATAAGCAGCAATTGTTATCTCGAATCTACGATGATCCAAAAAACTACCCTTATGGTTTCCGTCGCTCAGGTGACTTTTCTATCGGTGAAGCTGATTCACTCGCTAAATATGGGCATTTATTTAATGCTTTATATAAAGGTGAAATTGAGCCAAGCGATTTAGAAGATCAACACATTATGAGTGTGATGCGTGGTGAAACGCAGCCTGAAAACGTAAACGAAAGGGCTTGGTTGAAGTATCAATCTAGACTGAATCGTCCAAAACTTGGTAGCCTGTATGGCAACAAGAAGCAAGTTGTAGCGGATGATGACGACTCAGATAACGATATTGAGCTTAATGATGATTTAGGCGATTCAATCGACACTGACGACGATTAAACTGTCCTTTTGCAGGTTGGCAAAAAGCTTTAATTGTTTCAAAGTTAAACATTCACTTTTGAACAATAAGCTTTTTGCTATACTCAAATAGACCCAAGTTCATTTAAGTCTATTTGGAGGTTTGTTTATGCTTGCAGTTTCAAGTTTTGTCCAATCTGAATTCGAACAACCTGAAATAGCCCAGCACATTATTCAGCTTGTGCGTGATGCGTTGGATTATGCCTATCAACATAATCATCAACGTTTACCTGAACACCTGATTAATCCACACCCTGTATTAGCAAACTCGTTAGCTTGTTTTGTTAGTTTAAATGACCATAGTGGTTTACGCGGTTGTGTTGGCACAACAGTCGCAAACGGCCGACTTGATAATAATATTGTTTGGTACGCACACGAGGCTGCGTTTCACGATCCTAGGTTTGATCCTATACCCGCCAAAGATTTTGCTGATTTAACTTGTGTTGTGTCCATTATGTCTATGCCATTGCCACTACAAGTCGACAGTGAAGATCAATTGCTGCAGCAACTTATTCCACAAAGAGACGGCTTGATTATTCAATATGGGCAAGCAACCGCGGTATTTTTGCCTTGTATGTGGGCTCAATACCCAAAAGCTGAAGATTTTTTACAAGCGTTAAAATACAAAGCTGGTTGGCCAGAACATGGTTGGACGCATGCAATGAAAGCGAGTGTATTTCAGACCTACCGAATTAGTGGCGCATTAAGCTAACTTTATTCGCCGAGAAAAGCGCAAATCTAGCCATAGGCCGGATTTATCGGTATGCTTTAGCCATTAATGCGCTAATTCAAATTCCACAATATGCAACATCAACCAAACAACCCACTGCATGGGATAAAACTTGAAACCATAGTGACAGAACTTGTTGAATATTATGGCTGGCAAACCTTAGGTGAAACTATTCAAATTAATTGTTTCACCAAAGACCCTTCAATTAAATCAAGCTTAAAGTTTTTACGTAAAACTCAATGGGCACGTGATAAAGTTGAAGCCCTCTACCTCGAAATGATCGAACGTAAAAAGAATAGCCCTTACGCCAATTCGCTAGATTAAATAATCAACTAGGTAATAACTATGAGCGAGAACAAACCATCTTGGTTTATTCGTGCAATTAAATTGTGTGTAAAACTCGTCTTTGTGCTCTTGGTGGTCATTATTGCTTATGGTGTTTATCTTGATGCGCAAATTAAACAAAAATTTAGTGGCAACAAATGGCAGTTACCAGCGCTTGTATATGGCATGGAGCATGAGTATTTTCAAACTGATGCTTTATACAAAGATGATTTAATTCGCCATCTTAATTTATTGGATTACCGTAAAGTTCGAACTTTGTCTTTGCCAGGAGAATACAAAGTATATGCAGATTCAGTTGAGTTAGTGCGACGCGAATATAGCTTGGCAGAAAATCACTACCCAGCCAAACGTTTAAAAATTAGCTTTCAAGGACGACGAATTAAAAGTATCTGGGACGCAGGTTTACAAAAAACAGCATCCACTTTTACTCTAGAACCCTATTTGTTGGCTCGATTACAAGCCAACAATTTAGAAGACAGAATTCTGGTGTCGTTAGCCGATGTTCCAGACATAGTTATTCAAACCTTGTTATTGGTAGAAGACCGAAGTTTTTACGAGCACCATGGTGTTTCGCCATTGGCGATACTACGTGCCTTGTGGGTTAACATTCAAGCTGGTCGCACAGTTCAAGGCGGCAGTACGCTGACGCAGCAATTGGTCAAAAATATGTTTCTGACCAATGAACGCAGTTTAGTGCGCAAATTAAAAGAAGCTTATTTAGCTTTATTGTTGGATGCGCGTTACGACAAACATGAAATATTGCAGGCCTATATCAACGAAGTTTATGTTGGGCAAAATCACCAAAGAGGTGTGCATGGTTTAGGTTTAGCCAGCCAGTTTTATTTTGCCAAACCATTAAACGAATTATCGGCGAATGAAATCGCTTTGTTAGTCGGCATGATCAAAGGGGCTTCTTATTACAATCCGCGCAAATATCCTGAACGAGCGAAAGAAAGACGTGATTTAATTTTACGTTTGATGACAGAACACGGCTTATTAACCCCTGACGACTACCAAGTGGAAGTGAGCCGTAAGTTAGTTGTACAAGATTTATCGGTAATTGCGCGTAAAAAATACCCAGCATATGTTGACCAAGTTCGTGAAGAACTGAAAAAAGTAGTGACACGCGATGATCAATTATTCAGTGGCTTAAAAATATATACTCATTTTGATCCACTAGCTCAATACAGAGCACAAACTAGTTTATCCACCAGTGTTGAGTCGATTGAAGGACGCCGAGCGATTGAAGGTTTGCAAGGCGCTATGGTGGTTGTTGATAGCCAACAAGGTGGTGTTAAGGCGCTGGTGGGTGATAAAAAACCTCATTACGCTGGGTTTAATCGCGCGTTAAATGCACAGCGTAATATTGGCTCGCTGGTTAAACCTTTTGTGTATATTAGTGCGTTTGAACAAGAGCCTAGCTTAAATTTAGCCAGTATAGTGAAAGATGAAGCTATTACTTTAACCAGTTCACTTGGCAATAAATGGTCACCCAAAAATTACGACAATGAATATGAAGGTGATATACGTTTAGTTGACGCATTAGTGCGTTCACGCAATGTGCCTGCGGTTAACTTGGGCATGCAAACTGGCTTACACGAAGTAGTCGAGCGCATGCACGATTTTGGTATTAAACGTGACATACCTGTCTATCCATCGTTATTGCTCGGCTCAGTTACTTTGTCGCCGTTTGAAGTGGCACAAATGTATCAGGTATTGGCCAATAAAGGTGTTTATATAGAGTTACATGCCATTCGTTCTGTTTATTCAAACGATAATCAATTGGTGTGGCGGCCAGCTCAAACTAACCAACAAGTGGTAGACGCTAGCCATAGTTATTTGGTTAATTATGCTTTGCACAAGGTTACTCGCGAGGGCACAGCTAAAGCTATAACAAATAAATTGCCTAAACGTAAATTCGCCGGAAAAACCGGCACAACTAATGATGGGCGTGACAGCTGGTTTGTTGGTTATGATCATAATGAGCTGGCATTGGTCTGGTTAGGTAGAGACGATAATCAAGCTATCTCATTAACCGGCTCGGCTGGCGCTTTGCAAACTTTTATCCAGTATCAACAAGCACATAATGGCGAAAACTTAATATTGAATATGCCCAGCGGCATTGAACTGAAATATTTTGATAAACAAACAGGTTTACATAGTTTGCCAGGCTGCCAAGATTTAATCTTGTTACCTGCTATTGTGGCGCAATTGCCGCCAGCGCAAGCGTGTGACGGCTCTAAAGATTGGGTTAAACCAAAATCAACTTGGTTACAGCGCTTGTTCGACTGGTAAGAGTGTTTGTCGGTAGATAAAAAACTCTAGGGTAACGGCCTGTTCTATTTCTTTTGCTTGTTGGGTTGGACAAAACAGGCTGAAATTGTACTGAACATGGCCTAAATCTGTAGTGGTAATTTGTACTCTATTTTTTTCACCTGGAATGCTAATTTCTAGTTTTCGTTCGATAACACTGCGGTATCTGTCAGCCGTTTCTTGGAATTCTGCACAATTTTCGTCTAACTTTTGTTGCAAATAAATTTGCATCTCTAAAGGATTTTCCCCTTTATCACTGATCAGATAAAAACTATGGTTCACGTACCTGCGCATATAATTTAAGTTGGTAAATGAGCGGGTGATAAATAAATTATTCGGTATGATTAAGGTTCTACCTGTGTACTGGTATTTGCCGCATTTAATACTGAGTTCATACATAGATGTGGTGATCCAGTCGGTATTAGCAACTTCCCCCGCTGTGCCATCAACTTCAACCCAGTCACCCACACGATACTGTCGCGCGGTTGTTTGATATAGCGACGCCAAAATACATTGAATATACTCACGAGTCGCCAACACTATAGCAACGATAAATGCAGCTATAGAAATTGCAAAATTTTGAATTTCATCAAACCAGACCGACGCTAGGCCAATCAACATCAACAAGCTTGAGATATTTTTAATACCACTATTCCAACGGCGTTTGCGTTCGCTGTCATTCTTAAAACGTTTATGCGCGCTTGCGGTTAACGAGCGGCGGACAATTAACAACAGCAGTAACACACCTGCGGATAAAATAAGTTTTGACTGACTAAGTTGGTTTAAATATTCAAGCATATGAAAAAATTTTGCCTCGTAACTGTCAGGCTTTAATTTACAGATAAGTCGCAGCACAAATTATACACTCTTGTGCTAGGCTCTATGATAAAGGGAACATTATACTGAGATGTTACAACCCAGCAAATGATTGCTCAATTTTAACTTGCATGTGAGGGAATATGGAGTTCTTGCGTCAATTAATGAATGGCGACTATATGCCACATGGTCACTGTTTACTCTGGAAGCCAGACTTGCTGATAATGAATGTGGCTTCAGATTTACTGATCACTTTATCTTATTTTGCCATTCCTGCAGCTTTAGTTGTGTATGGGCGACAAAAGCCTATGCCTTATCGCAGTACGTTAATTATGTTCTCCATGTTTATTTTTGCCTGTGGTATAACCCATATTATGGCAGTGATAAACGTTTGGAATGGTTACTACTATTTGCATGGGGTGATTAAAGTTTTCACTGCTTTGGTGTCTTTTGCCACAGCCGTGTTAATTTGGCGCTTGTTACCTGAATGGTTAAATGCACCGAGTTTATTGGAATTAAACACCTTAAAGCGCCGGGTTGAAGCTGACGGTTTTAAATTTAGTGATTATGAATTACTTGAGATCCGTGAGTATTTAGAAGAAAAAATAAGCGAAAGAACGGAAGAGCTCAATAGTGAAATAGCACGACGTGAAGAAGCCGAAGACAACCTCAACCGCATATTAGACTCAGCTGCTTATGGACTATTATTAGTTGACGAAACAGGCAAAATTGTTCGTTATAACGAAAAAGCCGTTGGCATATTTGAGCTTAAAGACGAACTACTGACAAAAAATGTTTCAGACTTTGTAGATGGTGAAGTTAAATCGCAGCACCATAATTGGGTGAAATCATTTTTTGCATCACCAAATGTCAAAGCCATGGCGAAAGGGCGTATGGTCAGATACCGCACACCCACAAAAATGGCGAAAACACTCAATATTGAGTTACAACCATATACTCATGCCGGCAAAAATTATTGTTTGGCAACTATTATGGACGTCACTGTCACCAATGATTTATTAACTAAGTTAAACCAGTCCGAACTTAAATTTAAAACCATAGCCAATTCGGTTGATGCAGTTTTGTGGTTGGCTACGCCTAAACTGAATAAGATATTGTATGTAAATCCGGCCTACGAAAAACTATGGCAGGCAAGCTGTGAAAGCTTGTATGAAAATCCAATCTCATACGTGTCTCGTGTTCACCCAGAAGACAGAGAAATTCTAAAACAAAGAGCTGCCCAACATGAAGGTTGGGATGTGCGTTATCGATTGCGCAAGCCATCTGGTGAAATTTGCCATATTCGGGAACAGGGTAAGCCTGTCCACAATGAAGTGGGTGAACTGGCTTTTGTGGTTGGTATGGCAGTTGATATTACTGATTCGGTAGAGCTAGAAGAGATCCAGAAAAAATACGAAATGGCGATCAACGCTATCAATGATGGTGTGTATGACTGGGACTTAACCACAGATGTGATTACTGTCAGTGGTAAATTAAAACAAATGCACGGCTTGTCAGAGCAACAAGAGTGGTTGTATCAAAGTTGGGCTGAAAGAGTTGAGCCGGAACATTTATCAAAAATTGAACAAGCCTTACAACAACATTTAAACGGTGAAGTAGCCTTTTTCTATGCAGAATATCCAGTAGATGTGTTAGGGAAAAAGCGTTGGATGTTAACGCGAGGGCGTGTGGTTGAATGGGATGTGAAAGGCAAACCTATACGTTTGGTCGGGATTGAAACAGATATAACCAACCGTAAACAAATTGAAGAAGAGCTGTGGCTAGTTGGGCAAAAACTCAGTGCTTTGCAGGCTTCGGCCGTTGACGCTTTAGTATATACAGACGTTGAACTAACCATACTAGAAGCAAATAAAACTTTTGCTAATCTATTGGGATATGAAACTGCGCAGCTGTTGACAAAAAGTTTGTTCGAATTGACTCCAACTAACCTGCATGGCTTCGATAAAAAAATTCTTAACGAGCAGATTATCCCTGAAGGGTTTTGTGAAGAGTATGAAAAAGTATTTCTGACTAAACAAGGTGATAAAGTTGCTGTATCTGTTTGTGCTTGGGCGGTTAAAGATAACTTGGGAGATGTCACCGGAATTATGTGTTTGATTCGGGATATCTCGGCTAGAAAACATGCGGAGCAAACGATACATAATGCTTTAGCTGAGCTTAAACGTAAAAATGAGGAGCTCGACCAGTTTGTATATGCAGCCTCTCATGATTTAAAAGAACCAAGTAGAGGCATAATGCATATAGCGCAATTTTTATATGAAGATTATGCCGCTAAATTGGATGAAGATGGACAAAAATACATAGTCCATATTCGCTCTGCCGCAGAAAGAATGTTCGGTTTAATTGAAAGCTTATTAAAATTTTCACGTACTGGTAGACGCGAAATCAATCGAGAGTACATAGATATGAATGTATTGGTTGATGAATTATTGCAACAAACGCGCAGCCATAAAAATTTCAAAGTTACCCGTAACTTTAGCAATGCAAAATTGTTTGCAGACCGATTATCTGTATTTGAGATCCTACAAAACTTGTTATCTAACGCTTTAAAATATAGCCAGCGAACGCTTGTTGAGGTAGAAATAGGTGAAGACAAGGGCACTATTTGGGTTAAAGACAACGGCGTAGGAATGTCGAAAGAAAGCTGTGAACTTGCTTTTATCATCTTTAAACGCCTAAACAAAGTAGGTGAAGGTGAAGGTATAGGTTTAAATATAGTTAAACGTTTGGTTGAACTGCATGATGGCAGAGTTTGGATGGAATCGGCCGAGGGGCAAGGGACTCAAGTATATTTTACGTTAGATAGACAAGACTAGGTCAACAGACCCTAAGGTGTTGCTGTGAACAAAATAATATTTGTAGAAGACAATGATATCGATTTTTGGTCAGTCCAGCGTATTTATAAAAAAGCTGGTTTGACACAAAAATATGAAATTCATAGGTTTGCTTCAGCTGAAGAGTGTCTGGAATATATGCAAGCTGTACCTGTCAAAAACCTTATTGGTAAACAATTATTTTTTATCGATATAAATTTACCTAATATGTCAGGGCACAAATTAATTGAATGCCTGCGCAAGTTTGCTAATGCCAATACGATTTTAGTTGCATTATCTTCATCAACTCATAATACTGATATAGAGAAATCATATAGTGCAGGAGCAAATGCTTACATAGTTAAGCATGAAAGATATGATGAGTTCGCAGAAACTTTGTTAACTACAACAAAGTTTTGGATGGAGGTCGCTCTTTATGCGTAGTACAGTGCTAGTGGTAGATGATTCGGAAACGGATAGGCTGATCTTTGAGCGCTATTTAACTCAAGCTCATCAAAACTTTGAAGTGATCTCTTATGCAGATCCAAGCACCTTGGCCAGCATATTGAAAATGGTGCAAGTCGATTGTGTTATCCTGGATTTCAACTTGGCTGGCGAAACTAGCATTCAGCACATAGCAACCATTCATGAAGTTTCACCTTACACTGGTGTTGTCATGATAACAGGTGTTGGCGACGAAAAAGTCGCAGCAACCGCGTTTAAATCTGGTGTAGACGACTACCTTTCCAAAAATGATATCAGTCAAAGTCGTTTGACCGCAGTTGTTAGTAATGTGATTGCGAAAAAACACATTGAAAGAGAGCATCATAACGCCAACGCAGAACTGACATTACTCAGAGCTGTTATGGACAACACGCCTAACCTAAACATGGTGTGTGATCCTGAAACCAGTTTATTTATCACCTTTAACCTTGCATTAAATCGCTTTTTAAAGCTGCCAAGCGAACATATCAAAAGCAAATCCTATTTTCACATATCTAAACAATTTAGCAGCACTGATGATTGGTATGTATTTGTTGAAACAGTAAAAAAAACCGACCACTACAAATATGAAACTGAGTTGATCAATTCAGAAGGCCAAGCCATACCGTTCGAATTTGATTGTTGTTATGCCCAAGTCGGTGACAAGCATTATTTACTCTTTAGTGGCATGGATATTTCGCGCCTTAAAAATGTTCAGCAAGAGTTGATGGAACTTGCAACCAAAGATCCACTCACCCAACTTAGGAATAGACGAGGTCTAGCCGAAGAATATGCTCGTTTATATAAATCTGCTCGACGCAACAACCAATATTTATGCTTAGCGATTTTTGACATAGATAATTTTAAACAAATCAATGACAGTTATGGGCATGATGTTGGTGATATTGTTTTAGTGCAATTTGCTGAACTGCTCAAAGCCTCGTTTCAACGGCCGCTAGATTATATCGCACGGGCGGGTGGTGAAGAGTTTGTGGTAATTTTGTCTGATAACAACCAGCAAAATATTCAAAGATTAATAGATAAAGTGATTGATGCATGCGCGGATAACTTAGAGCATGGTACAACTGTCAGTGCTGGGGGGATTTGTATTAATGCAAAAAGTGCAGAGCTGGCCTATGAGAAATGCTTTAAGCATGCGGATAATAATCTTTATTACATTAAAGAACATGGAAAAAATCAGGCAAAAATAACTTACAAATAGTAAGTTGTTACCCAGATTTCAGGTTATTTAGTACAATACTCAGCGAATAAAAACACAGATTACAAATTTGAGTAATGAATGAGACTAGATAAATATTTATGTGAAGCCATGGATGTAACCCGGGCTTGGGCGAAAAAAATCATCAAAACGGGTGAAATCAGCATAGATGGTGAACCCTGTAAAAATCCCGCCACCCATGTTGCTGAATCCTCTGTTGTGCAATACCAAGAGCAAACCTTATCCTTAATTGGTGTGCGCTACATTATGATGAATAAACCGGAAGATACCTTGTGTAGCAATGCCGATAACGAAGTATATCCATCTGTTTTGTCGTTATTGGAAGTTGATAAAATTGACAGATTACACATAGCAGGCCGCCTAGATGCTGATACCACAGGGTTAATTTTAATTACCGACGATGGCCAATGGTCGCACCGTATTGCTAGCCCTAAACACATTTGTGAGAAAACCTATTTAGCTGAGCTCGCCGAAGAAATGACACCAGAGCAACAGCAGCAAGCCATAGATACTTTTGCTCAAGGCATAATGCTTAATGGTGAAGATAAACCAACTGAACCTGCCAAACTTAAGTTTTTAGCCGATGATTACGCAGAGTTAACCATTACCGAAGGTCGCTACCATCAGGTTAAACGTATGTTTGCCGCTATTGGTAATAAAGTAACCTTTCTACATAGATGTCAGATAGGTGCATTAGAACTAGATGAATCCCTCGAGCCTGGTGAGTGGCGTTATTTAACTGAAGAAGAAGTTAATTTGTTTTAACTGCGACAAAATTTACCCAAGAGAAGTCCCTAATATGTTGAGTATTATTGAGAATATCCGCCAAAATTTAGCTGTTGCTTACCAAAAAGCACAAGAGTGTGATCAGTTTATTGAGCAGCTCCAACAAAATGGTCAAGGCAAATTTAGCGCAATTTTTGCCGAGGGTTTTACTACTAAAGCAACCCGTTTTATGCCCTATGTAGAAGAAATTGCTGCTGATTTTTATCCTTTTACCCAACTGTCTGAAGTACAGCAACAGCAAATTAATCCGCAAGAGTTGGCCAAGATAGTGGTCAAACTGGAAAAAATATTTGCCACTCAGAGCAAATTTCAACAAACAATCGTGTCTGCAGAAGAATAGTTCTGTTTAAAAAATAAACAGATGTTCTATACTTAGGTTAACGGTTAAAACGCGCCGAAAGGTGGAAGATGACAGACGTTGCTTTTATTAATTCAGGGCTACAAAACCAGCTGCATCAGCAAGGGCAGTTGGTTGGGCAGTCGTCTGCCAATAATAACAACACTGGCGTAAACACTGTTGGTAACCAAACCAGTAATACCAGTGTCACCATTTCACCGCAGGCGCAACTTATTCAAAAAAGTGGCGAGTTATCTGTAGCGCGTCAGCAACAAGCAGAATCTACACAAAATAATGAAGCGGCTAATGATTCTGTGCGAGTAACGAGCAGTTTAGGCAAAGCTGCTAGCTCGGTTGGTTTAACCGAGCAAGAAGCAATCAAACTATATGAAGCGGTCAAAGACTTACTTTAAAATAGCAGTCGGCTGGCTTATAGCTTCTTAGTACCAGCTACACGACACCAATCTTCTTGCTGAGCAACTGGCTCTAGGTCAAACCACTGGCTGTATATTTGGCAAATTTCTTCCGCTTGGCTGTCTAAAATACCAGATAGCGCAAGTTTACCCCCAGGCTTAACATAGTCGCTAATCACTTGTGCTAGTTCTCGTAATGGCCCAGCTAAGATATTGGCAACTACTATATCGGCTTGCATTTTTGGCTGCGCATCAGGCAAATACAGCTCTAGTTTATCTAAAACATGGTTACGCTCAGCATTGGCGGTGGAAGCTTCAATCGCTTGTGGATCAATATCAATGCCTATTGCTTTTTTCGCGCCGAGTTTTAACCCTGCCACAGCCAAAATCCCAGAGCCACAACCAAAATCGACTATGGTATGTTCAGCTTGGATATGTTTGTCTAGCCATTGTAAACACAAAGACGTGGTTGGGTGCGTGCCTGTGCCAAAAGCTAAACCCGGATCAAGAATGATATTAACCGCAGCTGGATCTGGAATATCACACCAACTTGGACAAACCCATAATCTGTCACCAAATTGAATCGGCTTAAAGCTATCCATCCACTCACGGATCCAATCTTTATCTTCTAACTGTTCAATTTTGTACGAACCTTTTTGCCCAAACGGGAACTGTTGTAAATGCTCAACAATGGCATCCATATCTGCTTCAGCATCGTACAAACCAATAGCTATGGTCTCTTCCCACAACATAAAGTCACCTGGTTTAGGTTCGTAAATTGGCGTGTCTTGTGCATCCAAAAAAGTAACGGAAAATGCACCGCACTCCATCATTTCATCAGAAATTAAATCGGCACTTTGTTTGTCAGTGGTATATCTAAGCTGGAGCCAAGGCATAAAGGTCTCAATAAATTATTTTGATTAGTTGGGGGTATTCTACCTAACCTGAACTCGGGATAACAAGTTAGCTAACTATTGGTAGAAATAAAAAAGCCGAATCGAAATTCGGCTTAGTGTATTTAGAAATCACAGGGCGTAAGTTCACTATACGTAATAAAGCAATAATTAGGAGCAAAACTTCAATCGCCATGGATGGCGTTTGCGAGCGTACAAGGACGTATTCACAGCGTTTTTGCGATAATTATGCTTTATTGCCTGTACTGGCTACTTAGCAATACCCAGTTTCTTCTCTAAATAGTGGATATTAGTACCACCATTTTGGAAATTCTCATCTTCCATAATGGTTTTTTGCAAACTTACGTTGGTTTTAATACCTTCAACCACAAGTTCACTCAAAGCATTTTGCATACGCGCAATTGCAATACCACGATTCTCACCATAAGTAATTAACTTACCTATCATAGAATCATAATTAGGTGGCACAGCGTAACCTGCGTAAATATGCGAATCCCAACGAACACCTAAACCACCTGGTGAGTGGAAACGGTTAATTTTGCCAGGACAAGGCATAAAGGTATCTGGATCTTCCGCGTTAATACGACATTCAACCGCATGGCCGCGAATTTTGATCTCATCTTGCGTGATAGATAAAGGTTGACCCGCAGCAATTTTTAACTGCTCTTTAATCAAGTCAACACCAGTGATCATCTCAGTTACTGGATGTTCTACCTGAATACGCGTATTCATTTCGATAAAGTAGAATTCACCGTTTTCGAATAAAAATTCGAAAGTACCTGCACCACGATAACCAATTTCGATACAAGCGCGACGACAACGATCACCAATGAACTTACGCATTTCTTCAGTAATGCCCGGAGCTGGTGCTTCTTCTACTACTTTTTGGTGGCGACGTTGCATAGAACAGTCACGCTCACCTAAGTGAATAGCATTGCCTTGGCCGTCTGATAATACTTGAACTTCAACATGACGAGGGTTTTCAAGGAATTTTTCCATGTAAACAACGTCGTTGTTAAATGCAGCTCCAGCTTCAGATTTAGTTAATTCAATTGATTTAATTAACTCTTTTTCACTACGCACAACACGCATACCACGACCACCACCGCCACCGGCAGCTTTAATGATCACAGGATAACCAATGCGCTTAGCGATTTGGATATTCTTTTGTTCGTCGTCGCTTAATGGACCATCAGAACCTGGTACACAAGGTACACCGGCTTTTTTCATCGCGCTGATAGCAGCAACTTTATCACCCATAATGCGGATAGAGTCAGCAGTTGGACCGATAAAAATAAAACCACTTTGTTCAACACGCTCAGCAAAATCAGCGTTTTCAGATAAAAATCCGTAACCTGGGTGAATAGCTACTGCGCCTGAAGCTTCTGCTGCTGCGATAATACGCGGCACATTTAAGTAACTTTCAGTTGCAGGTGCTTTACCGATACAAATGGTTTCATCGGCTAACAACACGTGTTTAAGTTCGCGGTCGGCAGTTGAATGCACAGCGACAGTTTTTATACCGAGCTCTTTACATGCGCGTAAAATACGCAATGCAATTTCGCCCCGGTTTGCAATTAGAACCTTATCAATCACAGTGGGAAACTCCTTAACCTATGATGAATAATGGTTGATCAAATTCAATTACGTCGCCATTTTCCGCTAATACAGATTTAATTGTACCTGCTTTATCAGCAGTAATTTCATTCATCATCTTCATTGCTTCGATAATACATAAAGTATCACCAACGTTTACTGTGTCGCCTACTGAAGCAAATACTGGTGCACCTGGCTTAGGAGATGAATAGAAAGTACCCACCATAGGTGATTTAACTTCGTGACCTGCTGGTTTTGCTGCCGCGGCAGGCGCTGCTTCAGCTGCTGGCGCGGCAGGAGCAGGGGCTGCAGCTTGAGGTGCTGGGGCATACACAGGTTGAGGAGCTGCATAGTTTACTGCAGGCGCTCCACGGCTGATACGTACTGACTCTTCACCTTCGGTGATTTCTAATTCTGAAATGCCAGACTCTTCAACTAATTCAATTAGTTTTTTAACTTTACGAATATCCATAGCCATGGTTGTTACTCTCTTTATTTGGTTGATTCTGAATTTAAAATGCGGTGTGCCGCATCTAGCGCATAAAAATATCCCTGACTGCCTAAACCGCAGATAACTGCATGGGCAACATCAGAGAAATATGAATGGTGTCTAAACTTTTCACGTTTGTGTACATTAGATAAATGTACTTCGATAAAAGGAATGTTAACCGCCAAAATAGCATCGCGCAGTGCCACGCTTGTATGTGTGAATGCAGCTGGGTTGATAATAATAAAATCAACTTGCTCAAAAGCTTGATGAATTTTATCAATTAACTCAAATTCAGCATTTGACTGTAAATGCGTTAATTCTATAGATAACTTGCTGGCTTCTTCGGTTAACTGCTGAACAATTTGTGCCAAAGTGGTACTACCATAAATCTCAGGCTCGCGTTTGCCTAACATATTTAGGTTTGGCCCATTCAATAGTAATATTTTAAAAGTCTTTTTCGGCATAAATGTGGTCTTTGTTGGTAATTTAGCCACTAATTTCGGTGAAAAGTTAGCGAAATATAAATTGTGCTTAACTATAGAAGATTATTAGCCAATTTAAAACGGTAATTTTCAAAAAAATGGTCGAACCTCTCAAGTTATCGGTTTTTCGACGAAGTTGGCGTGGTTTTTGAATTTATTTGTTCTAGCAGCCATTGTTCGTATGCTGGCTCAATTTCTTGAATCTCCAGCGCGATAATTTCCGCAACTTGATAACTATGAATACGTTTTACTTGTTGTGATATTTGCTCAAAACAACTCCTAACACTTTTTATAACTAACATACATTCATTGGCTTGTTCAACTTTGCCTTGCCATTTATATATCGAAAGTAGGTTTTCTGTAATCTGGCAGCAGGCTGCAAGATTTTGTTCAAGCAATTGCCTTGATATGTTAATTGCTTCATCTTTATTGGAGCAAGCGACAGTAATTTGTATTGGGGTTAAACATTTCATTAATTTTGAACGTATAAACTGTTTAATAGGTCACAACATTGTAGAATAAAACTGTCCATTGTCTGCATATACCTTGTTTTTAATTAGGTTGATGCCATTTCAATTGTTCAGCGGGTCACAAGACCTTAATGTAAGAGAGTTAAATCATGTTTTTCAAATTATTGTTTTTGTTTGTTGTTATGCCAATAGCTGAGATAGCTTTGTTGTTGCATGTCGGTGATCTAATAGGTGGCTGGACAACTTTTTTTATTGTGATTGTCACTGCGGTGGCGGGTGCGCATTTAGTTAGAGCGCAAGGTATGGCTGCGCTAGCAGAAATTCAGCAGAAATCACAACAAGGCATTTTACCTGCAGAGTCAATTACTGAAGGTCTGATGATTTTAGTTGCGGGTGTATTGTTGGTCACTCCTGGTTTCATTACCGATGCAATTGGCCTATGTTTAACCATACCATTAACACGCAAGCCGCTAGCAAAATTGATCATTAAAGAATTTGATCAGCATATAGTTGCGCGCAGCCATGTTTATGCTGGTCAAACAAACCATCATCAAAATTACCAGCAAAATGATGCTGGCGGTACTGTGATTGAAGGTGAGTGGCAGCGTAAAGACGATACAAATAATCTCAACAAATAATTTAAGGACATGTTTATGCGCTGGGTGCGAAATATTTTTATTGGTTTAATTGGGTTGCTCTGTTTATTAGTGACTGCAGATTATTTATTTGACCGGACGAATATAGTTAACCAGCAATTGGATAATGCTTTGGCTGCCACCCCAATGAACATGCGCATAGACAAAGTTAATCATAGGATAACCCAGCTGGGTGAACTGCAATTACAAGGGGTACACTGGCAAGATAAGTTTGGTGACTCTGTTGCTATTGATAATTTAGTACTGAAATTCAATTGGCGAGCTTTGTTAAACAATACTCTGGATATTAACCAAATAACAATTGAAGGTGTCAGATTTAACGCATCTGAACAAGGTTTGCAGCAACTACAGCATGAATTGCAGGCAAATGCTACTGAGCAACCCGAACAAGACGATGCCGAACAAACCGACATCAATGAATATTTACCCAATAAACTTATACTAGATGCGTTTGCTTTAACTCAAGTGGAAATCGCCTTTGCAACTGAACATCAGCAAGTTAATTTACAACAAGCCAATGTGAGTTTGAGTAAATTAGAATTAAACCAACTGCTCGAATTTGATCCCGTTAATTTATCTTTTGAGTTAAATCTAGCACTGGATAATTTTGCGTTTGTCGATAACCAGCAACAGCAAAATGTAAAATTAGACCAGTTAGATTTTGCGCTTGAATTAGCACCTAAATTGCAGGTTAATCACACTGACTTAAGCATTGATAATATTGTTTTTAAGCAGCCGAATTTTGAATCGTCAATTAAACACCTAGCCGTAAGTGGTGGTTTTGTTGCGCAGTGGTTGAACGATACAGCGCGTCTTGAGTTATTTAACTGGCAAACCGCTAAGGCGAAGTTGAAAACCGATGTTGAACGCCTTGAACTGGTGTTACCACAACAAACGCATAACAATAACTATGTTGTGGAAAAATTAGCACTTGTTAGCCAAATGGCAGAAGAGCAGCTGGAACTAGAAAAGTTAAGTTTTAATGCTTTTGGCGGTCAAACTCAATTGCAGGCTCAATCAAACTTAACCCTACCGTTAGAGCTGCGTTTAAAACAGCTTAATTTAACGAACTTAAATCTACAGCATTACTTGGCTCAACCAGCAGAACAAACTGAAAATGCCGCGGATGCAGGCGAACAGAAGCAAGCACAAACAAAAGAAGAACAAAAAAGTCAGCACATTGAGCAGGTTGCAAATCTTTATCTTGAGCAAATCAATATCACAAATTTAACTACTGAGTTGATAGATCCAGCAACAGCGTATCAATCAAGTGAACAAGCAGCTTGGTTTGCACTTAATAAATTTAATTTTGCGCTGAGTGATGTTGCCGCTGTACAAGAGCACAAAATAGTTGATCTCATTACACTGAATAATGGCGCAAAAGTTAAATTAGCGGCAAATCAATTAACTTACCTAGATAGCCAATTTAAGCAGCTGAGTTTAAATCTTCAACAAACTGATGCAGGTTTGGCGATAACAGATACAGGGCTTAGTACTAAAGAGGGGCGAGTGCAAACTCAAGGTAATGTGTTTGATAAACGCCGTATAGGTGAAAAATCTGCGTTGGTTAACTTGCAGACAGATATTTATCGTTTCGATTTAGCCGCGTTAGAACCCTTTTTAGCTGATTCAGCGTTTAAACCTAAAGGTTTATTAGACGCTAATCTAGATGCGGATTTAGAATTTAAACCAGAAGAAAAATGGTTGATGCAACAAGGTCAAGTGCAAATAAAGTCTGGTCCGTTTGCGGTTGAGGGTATCGCCATGGATAAACTTATAAATGGTTTTAAAGCTAGCCAAGAAACCTCACTGTTGGATGTTGGCTCATTTTTAGTTGCAGGGCCAGTTGGCATGATGGCCATGCAATTTGTTGAGTTAACTGCAGGTGCAGCTCAGTTTAAAGGTAAAAGCCAAATTAAATCGATTGAAGCAGATGCTCATGTGCAAAATAATTTAATCAGATTAGATAAAGCCAAATTAAAAACCGCTGAAAACAGTTTAGGTTTTATCGGCAATGTAAATTTAAACAAACAGGCATTCGAAAAGTTTAGGTTTGCGATATTGGACGACAAAGACTGCCCAAGTATCCAACAAACTTTAGATGGCAAATTTAGCGAAGTTAAGAAAGTATTGTTTAATACCACTAGTGGTGCAGTTACTAGTCCACTATCCAATGTTTGGCGAAAAGCGAAAGATGCAGCTGCAGGAGGATGTAAGTCATTTTTCGCTATGTAACTTAACAAAATACCTGCGGCTTTGTTCAATTGTTCTACACTGTATAGGAAGAAACAAATCAGGAGCTTGGGCGTTTTGCAGCAGAATTTTGATAAGACTCGACGTCAACATATAAAGTCAATATTAACAGCTTCTTTGGGGTTGTCTTTTGCAAGTGCAGCCCCCTATGTTTGGAGTAAAAAGAAGCTAACATTACGCATATTAGGCACACATGTCACTTTGCAAGAAGCTTTGCGCCAGCAAGCAATGCAAGACCTAGGGATAGAGCTGTATTTTGAGCCAAAAGGCAGTGCTGCTGTGTTGCAAAAAGCATCAACTCAACCTAGTACTTTTGATTTATACGAACAATGGTCTGACAGTATTAATGTGCTGTGGGCTGCTAAAGCAATCCAACCAATTGATATTAAACGACTAAACTATTGGGATGAAATAAACGGCTTAACCAAAGTGGGTCGTTTAACTCCTCAAAGTAAAATTGGCGCTGGCGACGCCCCTTACAAATTACTTTATGCACAGTCAAATGGGCGTTTGTCACAACAGCAATCGGGGTTTATCAGTTATCTTCCATACGTGCACAATGTAGATTCTTTTGGCTACAACATAGATGTCATTCCCAAGGGCGTACCTTATATCACAGAAAGTTGGGGCTGGTTATTTGATAAAAAATATAGTGGCAGAGTTGGTATTGTAAACACACCAACAATTGGCCTATTTGACATGGCTCTAGCCGCGCAAGCGTCCGGGTTAATGCGCTTCGAAGATATAGGTAGTATGAGTAAAAAAGAGTTAGATCAGCTATTTGATATTTTACTCGGGCTCAAATTTGACGGGCATTTTAATGGTTTTTGGAATTCAGTTCCTGAATCTGTTGAATTTATGGCAAACGGCAGAGTTGTTATTGAAAGTATGTTTTCGCCGGCGGTATCAGCCTTGAATGGGCGCAATATTCCTGTGGTATTTGCTGCACCAAAAGAAGGCTATAGAGGTTGGCATGGCGTGATGTGTTTATCGGCGGCAACTCAAGGCGTAGCCAAAGATACTGCCTATGAATATATGAATTGGTGGTTATCAGGCTGGCCAGGCGCTTTTATTGCTCGGCAAGGTTATTACATTTCTAACCCACAGCGTTCGAAACCTTATTTAACTCAAGCTGAGTGGGATTACTGGTATATGGGACAAGCGGCCGATGCTGATTTACAGGGGCCTGATGGTAAAACAAGTGTGCGCAAAGGTGAAATACGCACTGGCGGAAGTTACCAAAAACGTATGGGCAATGTTGTTGTCTGGAACACTGTGATGCCGACTTACGAATATAGTTTGCAAAAGTGGTATGAGTTTATTAGTGCTTGAGGCTTAAATGGAAATCATCAATACAATATTGCGATTAGCTCGAACTTTAACCGTGCAAATTGTTGCGGCAGGGCTGATATTTGCTGTGTTATTAGTTGGTGTAGCATCCATTTTGTTCCGTACTCAAGAAGTATTATCAACCAGTTTGCAACAAAACCAACTTTCAATTGAAGAAATAAATGCGGTTCGATTTATTGAAAGAGATGTTATCGACCTACAGCGCAATGTACTAATCTACAAAAGAACGGCCAGCCAATCAGCGATTAAACGCTTTAATATGCTGTACCAAGAAATAAAGCTTAATTTAGCCAAGCTGTCTGATGAAAGCCGCAACGATAAATTTAGTGAGTATAGCCTGCGCATGCAGTCGCATTTACGCGATTACAAGAGTAACTTTAATACGGTAATTGAAAATCGTTCGTTACGCAGCAATATAGTTCACACTGAACTGGCCTATACTAATAACCAATTACATCAACTGATTGCCCAACACACACAAGCCTCTAATTATGTTGTTGCAGCTTTACAGAAGATAAAAATTGAATTACAAAATAGTGAAATTGCTTTACTCAAGTATTTAGAACAACCAGATTCAACGCATATTCAAGAATTTAGCCGCGCACATAACCAGATACAAGACTTGCTATTGGATTTGCCTGCAAACATTGCACAGCCGTTTGATCAGCCACTTAAATTATTACACGAGCACTTTTATAACGTTGCCAATGTCACACGCGGCTATAGTTTTCTGGTTAATGTAGTGATGGCGGGTACGGCCAATGAAATTTTATTTTTGTCGAAACAATTGAGTGCAATTGAAAGAGAGCAGCTGCAACAGAAAAATCAGCAAATTGTTGAGGTTGTTGAATCTCAGCGCCAACAAGCTTTATTCATTTCCGTTTTTGGACTGTTATTTTCGATTATTCTTGGGGTTTATTTTGTTCAGCGTATTTCTCGTCCCATAATTGATATAACCAATGTATTTCGGGCATTATCACATGACAAACCAGTTGGTGAGATAACGCACAAACATAGATTTGATGAAGTAGGTGAATTGGCCCGGGCTGCCGACGTTTTTCAGCAGAAAATCATTCAAACTAAAGAATTACTCTTACAGGCGCAAAGCCTTAATTTAGCCTTGTCGGAATCTAAACGCGAAGCTGAAGAAGCCACTATAGCAAAAAGCCGCTTTTTAGCTAATATGAGCCATGAAATACGCACGCCTATCAATGGCATATTAGGCCTGGTCAATTTGGTACTAGATACAGAGCTGAGCAAAAAACAACGAGATTATTTAGAAAAAGCTGACTACTCAAGCAAGCTGTTACTCAATATTATCAGTGATGTATTAGATTTCTCTAAAATTGAAGCTGGCAAACTGGACGTTGATCATTTGCCTTTTTCCACCCATGACTTTATCGATGGTTTGTTGACTAACATACATACGATAGAAAGCACGAAAAAAGTCCAAGTTATATTGGATGCAGACCCAAGTATCCCTGACTGTCTAGTTGGAGACAGTATGCGCTTAACTCAAGTCGTCATGAATTTAACCAATAACGCGCTAAAATTTACTGAGCGTGGCCAGGTACAAATTCGATTGTGGGGGGAGCATTTAGCCGGCAATAATTATAGATTGTATGTACAGGTTAAAGATTCAGGTATTGGTTTAGATGAACATCAGTTGGAGAGCATTTTTGATTCTTTTACCCAAGCTGATTCCTCATTGCGCCGGAAATATGGAGGCACAGGTTTAGGGCTGGCAATTGTCAAAGAGTTATGCAACTTAATGGGCGGTGACGTATCCGCGCGCTCTGCTCGCGGAGAAGGTGCCGAGTTTAACTTAAATGTTATGTTAGAAAATGACAGTCGCAATGTATTGATAAACAGTGATTTATCTGCTGGCTCTTCGTTAATGCTATTTGGCGAAGATGCTTGTTTTGAGCGTTATTTGAAGGCTAGCCATGTACTCTATCAAAAGCATGAGCTAGACAACACCAGCAAGTTTGAACCAACAAACGAGCCAACCGTCATTGTATTAACTTCGCAACTGTATGCCGACAACTACTTTGAATCGCTTGATGCCACCAAAGATCATTTTTTAATCGTTGCTGATTTAGCCCATAAAAGCTGGCTAGAAAATTTAGCTAAAATCGCTAAGCAGCTTATTTTGTATCGACCCTTTGGCCCGAGAGAGTGGCTTGATAAAACAACTAACCTAGTCGCAATCGATGACAAAAGTGATTCTGAACAAGCGAAGGTTGGCAGTAACAACAAGGTTAGTTTTGATAATGCCAAAATCTTGTTAGTTGAAGATAACGAAATTAATCAACTCGTTGCCAAAGCCATGTTAGAAAAATATCAGATTGATGTGGAACTGGCGGATAATGGCCAAATTGCCTTGGATAAGATTAATAATGAGAATGCTTTTGAACTTGTATTGATGGATGTTCAGATGCCAGTTATGGATGGTTACCAAGCGACTAAAGGTATTAGAGAAAGAGGGTTAACAAGCTTGCCGATAGTTGGACTCTCTGCGAATGCTTTACAACAAGATTTTGAGACAGCAAAAAATGTTGGTATGGATGATTATTTGACCAAACCAATAGATGAAGAAAAATTAGTCTCAATTTTAAAAATTTATCTAACCAAAACATAGCACTTTGCTACACATTGGGGCAATGATAGGTTTCGCCGATACCGAAATCACATTTAGGTTAATTCACCCAACAGATAATAATTATAAATTTGGTGATTGAAAATGATTGTTTTTGGTTTGTTTTTTCATCCCTCCTGTATGACTTTTACTTTATTTGTTTTTAAAAAATCTCACTAGTGTTTTTTAGGTGTTTTAAGTTTGTTTGTTTAATGTTGGTTTTTCACGCACTGCCTCTCAACTCTACATTGTTATTCAAATTGTCATAATTACGGCATGTAACTTGATTAATATGTTTAAATGTTAATGGCAAAGTGGAGCGCAAAGCTGATGGTAGATCTCGAACTTGGCATTCTAAACCGAAGCGCTTTTTTTGCAGAGTTAAAAACTTCTTATTTACAGGGAAGGGCAAATAAGGAGCAGGCGCTGTTTATTGCTTTAGAATACGATTGTGTTTGTAAGCTCAGAAGTGTTCTTAGTGCGGAGAATATAAGCTTTTTGCTGGCTCACTTGGTTAACGTGTTTAAAAGTTACCTGCCTGCACAGGCTATACTAGGTCGAAGTTTAAAGGAAATTAACGCTTATATTCCAAAAGTTTGTGATGCCGACTTAAACTTGATCATTACTAATTTGCAACACGCATTTGAGAAACCAGTTTTTTTGCCTAATGGCCGTATGGTTGAGGTGAAGCCTAAATTGCTAAGTGCTTTTTTACCTGGAATACTAGCGCAAGCAGATAACCCGGACGCAGTGATAGATCAATTAGCTATGTTTTTGGGTTATGTAGATCAATTGGTTGACGAGAATTCACATTTTCATCTGGATGAAAATACTTTAGCTTATTTGAACAATAGAATTAGAATCGACAAGTTAATTGTTGATGCATTGTCGAACGACGAACTTTATGTTTTATACCAACCTAAAGTAGATTTAAAAACTGAAAAAACCATAGGCGCAGAAGCACTTATTCGCTGGTCATCTCCTGAACTTGGGCTAGTTTCGCCGGAATACTTTATTGAGCGAGCTGAATTTACCGGTGTAATTCAATCTTTATCCTTGTATGTACTGGTTGATGCAATAGCTCTACTAGATAAAGCTAGAGTGATTAATAGCGAGTTTACAGTCAACATCAATTTAACCGCTTCTTGTATTGAATCTAGCTATTTTATCTCTGAAATCGAGTCATTAGTTTCTCATTCTGGACACCCAGCAAGCGCTTTTGAATTTGAAATCACAGAAACAGCAGCCATTAAGCATTATGAAACGGCTTTGGCTGGTTTGATGCGCATCCATGAGATGGGATGTAAAATAGCTTTAGACGATTTTGGTACAGGTTACTCATCTTTGTCTTTGGTATCCAAACTGCCTTTAGATACTTTAAAAATTGATAAATCTTTTGTCCAATCCATGTTTAATTCTGTTGTGGATGTGCAGATTGTCAAAACTGTGATTAACCTGGCTACCGAATGCAATTTAAACGTGATAGCTGAGGGAATTGAAACGGCAGAGCAAGCCGACGTATTAGTTGGCAAGCTTGGATGTTATCAAGGACAAGGATACTTTTTTAGCCGACCGATTCACGCGTTAAATATTGTTGCTCTGCTAAAATCTCAGTATCCAGAAAAAAGCAAAAAAGTACGAGGAAGCATACTACCTATTATGCCGAAGCGAATGAGCTTTTTACGTTGAAACCTGTTCATTAAAGTTTTGTTGGCTGAACTCAACTCTTTCTATAGCGTTTCGCGCTTCTCTTTGTTGTTCTATCAGCTTAAGTCTAGGTTTGAGGCCACAGCCATTGGCAATTTGAATAGATAAACCTGGACGTGCATTTAGCTCTAATAATAACGGGCCTTTTTCCACATCTAATACTATGTCAGCACCAAGATAACCTAAACCTGTTTTTTCGTAACATTTAGCTGCCAGAATCAGCATTTCTTGCCAGTTTGGTACTTTTAGTTCGGCTAGCTGTTGTTGAGTGTCTGGGTGATGGCTAATAGGTTTACCAAACTGCACTGCGTTAAGTGCTCTGCCTGTGCTGATGTCTAGCCCAACTCCAACTGCCCCTTGGTGTAAATTCGCTTTGCCGTCAGATGCTTCGGTCGACAAGCGCATCATAGCCATCACAGGATAACCTTTAAAAATGATGATGCGAATGTCCGGCACACCTTCAAAACTATAATCGTTAAATAGCTGATCAAAGTTGATAAGGCGTTCAATAATAGCTGTATCTAACTTACCACCTAAACTGTATAAACCTGCGAGTATGTTGCTGCAATGATGTTGCAGTTGCTCAACTTCTAGCTCAGTTCCATTCGGTTTAAGAAACTGCGGCGAATTATTTTGTTGAACTACTAATATGCCTTTGCCACCACTCCCTTTAGCTGGTTTGATTACAAAACCGCCTGTTTTAGGCAGGAGATCAGACAAATTATTAATTTGTGATTGGTGTTCAATGGTTGCCAGCAACTCTGGTACATGTATATCTGAATTTTCTAGTAATTTTTTGGTTTCGAGTTTGTTGTCGACCAAAGGATATAATTTGCGCTGGTTATAACGCGAAATATAACGAATATTCCGCTCGTTCATACCCAATATGCCCATTTGGGCAAGTTTAAATGGATTTACCAGCATATTTATCTACCAATGATTTAAAGCGAGCCAATTCAAATAAACGGTAACCAGTATAGTTGCCTAAGGCCAAAATCGCTGCCAACAGAATGAGTTGTACACCTAAAAAGTTAAAGGTGAGATGGCGAATAAATTCGTTAGTCATGGCTAAATAAGCAATTACCGCAGTTAATAGGCTGCCACCACCTTGAATAACCACTTCTTTTGCACCTTCTTCTTCCCATAAAACTGACATGCGCTCAATCGTCCACGAGAGAATGATCATAGGGAAGAAAGTTACTTTCAGACCTTCGCTTAAACCAATTTGATAACTTAACAAGCTGAATAAGGTGATGATGGCGATAACGCTGATGATGACAGCTGAGATACGTGCGACCAGCAATAAGTTTAAATGTGATAGGTAACTACGTAACAGCAGACCGGTAAATACGATTAGCGTGAAGCCAACTAGGCCAGTAAACAAAGAGGTTTGGATAAATGCCAGCGCAATTAATACTGGCATAAAAGTGCCAGATGTACGCAAACCGACCAAAATACGCAATAGGCAGACCATAAGAGCACCTACAGGCAATAACAGAATAGTTTTAAATAGCGCTTGCTCTTCTAACGGCAAACTATGAATTGAAAAGTTCACTAAACTCTGTTGCACGTTTTGTTGGGCTTTGATTGCTGATGCTATGCTTTCTTGGTGGCGAATAATTGAAAAACTGACTGTTGAATCATAACCGCCCATGACTTCAAACATAGGTTGGTCAGTTTGTTGCCACAGCAACATATCTTGTGGTTTACCGCGTTTGCCTGTAGTTGGATTAAATATTGCTGAACTTGCTTGTTCATTCCAAACTTTTATCAAAGGCACTAGCGCTTGGCGTCTTCTACCATCTTCTAATTTGACCGCATGAATAATACTGGCTGCAATGCCTGCATGATTGAGTAGCGTAACCGCGAGCTTGGCTTGATCTGGCTGTTGATCTCGCAATAAAGCTAAGTTTTGTTGGCTATTGTCTACTGTTGTCAGTAACTTAAACAATTGCTGCGCATAACTGATTGAATCTGCTGAGATAGCTAATAACTGTTGGTGAATCTGTTGTGCGGCAGTTAAATATGGCTCAGCAAGGCTAACTGGTTGCACAGGTGCTGCTGCAGTTTCTAGGTTGTTTTGCATTTGGTCGTCTAAAAAGTCGACCCGATAAAATAGCGTTTGTTCACCTTGAGCTTGGCGAATAGTCCACTCTAAAATATTTTCTTCATCTAAATAAGCGACGCCATAACCTGAAGATGCACTCGATTCTGCCAAACGAGCAAAACCTTGTTGGTTATACGGACGCGCAAGTTTAACTTTGACCGGGCCATCATCCGCGGTAAATTCGACTCTAGCTTCGACCGACCAAGTGGTCAAAGTTTCACCGGGTAAAAAGGGCACTTGGTAATTAATATGTCGATAAATAGACATAATTAAACCGGTGAAAAATAATATGCCGATCAAACTATAAAAAGGCCAACGAGCAGACTGCATAGGTCAATTCCTTATGATTTGACTTTTGGATGGATAAAAGATTTGCCTACCTCAATTAAGGTAACATCCTGCAGGAACTCCCGGCCTAACAAGACTGGAAAGTCCATATCTGTTCTATCAGCCAAGGTGAATTCTGCTTCTTGCTGTAAGTCACTACCAAGTTTAACCACAAGTTTAATTACGGTTCTGCGCTCAAGTTTGGTTGTTGATGCTTGACGAATTCTTGCCGTACGCACGACTTTAGCTTCCATATCGTAGTCTAGTTTAGCTTCTGTATGCGTCAGCGTGAACTTAACCCAGTTTTCACCGTCACGCTCAAACCGCATAATGTTTTTTGCGCTAATTGACGATGTGGTTGCCCCTGAATCAATTCGAGCTTGGATATGGCGCTGTACCGACGGTACGTATATCCACTCTAATTCACCTATGATGATTTTGCCGTCGAGCTTATTGGCTTTTTCTTCACATTGTGCTGTTGGCTGTTGCGAACTTTTGCTCAGTTGTTGATAAATTTTATTGAGTGTTTGTTCACTCTGTTTTTGCTGTTTGCTGAGCTGACTCAAACTTTGATTTTGTTGGTTACACAGCTGTTCAAAGCTGTTTTTTAACTCAGTTAGCTGTTTGTTGTCGCTAGAATTGGCTGACTGATTGGCAGTTAGCGAGCAGGCTGGCAAAACAGCGGCAGCAAACAGCAAAGTGAATATGCTTTTGCTGTGGTGAAAAAAGTTGCTATTTAACATGCGTCCTGTTTCTGTGTTAAATAAAATCTATCTTCTCACCACTTAATTGTTTGCTGCAAGGGTTAGAGGCTAAAAAATTGCACTAGTGCTGTTTTTTCTCTTTTTGCTGCTGTTTTAACCTAGATATCTTGCTTTTTTATTAGCTTTTAACTTAGTGATATCAACTAAAACTAAACCATCTATACAATCAGCAAAATCAGGATCAACACCAAAGTCGAGAAACTTCACTCCATCCTCTTCACACAATTCACTATATTGTTTGTATAAAGTTGGCACACTGGTGCCCATATTGGCCAGCATAGACTTTAATTTCGCAAAGTCTTGTTTATAGTTGTCGCCGGTAAATTCGGTTTTGAGCACTGAAATAACATCATTTGGAATTTGATAAGGTTGTTTCGAACTGGCAATCACTTCTTGATGCTGAAAATACAATTTATAAAAATACACCATCAAGTCTTTCGCCGCTTTAGGCATTGTATTGCTCATACTCACTGGGCCAAATAGGTATTTTATCTCAGGGTGTTTCTTTAAAAATGCACCTATGCCATACCAAAGATAGTCTAAACTGCGCATGCCCCAATATTTAGGTTGGACAAAACTACGACCTAACTCTAAGCCATATTCAAAATATTTCTGCATTTGTTGATCGTAGTTAAACAGCGAGTCTGTATATAAGCCTTTTTGCCCTTGGTTTTGGATAATTTCAAGCGTGCGACCTAAGCGATATGCACCAACAATTTCTTGCTCTTGTTTATCCCACAGAATTAAATGCTCGTAATATGCATCATATTTATCAATATCCCTTTTTTTACCACAGCCTTCACCTACAGCTCGAAAGGCTAACTCGCGCAAGCGGCCTATTTCGCGCATAATTGGCGAGCTATCTTCAAATTTGTATAAATAAATATCTTTGTTGTCTGCTGTTTGTCCAAGCAACTCACATGCTTGGATTGCTTTATATAACTCTTGACGATTTTCAGGGCGAGCAATAGCGGATTCTGTGACAAAACAGCCTTTTTTCTGTTTGCCGATTCGATATAAATGTCGTTGGAATAAACGAATTTTTTCTTTATTGGTTAACTGACTGCCTTTGAAACTATCATATGGGATCTGCTCACCAACTCGTACTGGCATGTTTTTGTCTTGTTGCTTAAACATCTCATTGACCAAAAACAGAGTCGAGAGTGGTTTATACAACATAGATAATAGGTAGAAGGAATTTGAGTTTTTACCTTGCACATGAATTGGCAAAATAGGTGATTGTGTTGCTTGCGCCAGTTTTAGAAAACCACCGTTCCAACGGTTGTCACGAATGCCTGCAGGTTTTAGTCGCGAAACTTCGCCTGCCGGAAAAATAATCACAGCACCATTATTGTTTAAATAATTCTGGATACCTCGGATATTTTCGCGAGCTGTGCCGCCGCCCATATTGTTCACTGGCAGTAGCATTGGTCTAAGTGGTTTTAACGACATTAATAATTCGTTGGCAACCACTTTAAAATCTTTACGTACTTCACTAACTAACTTGATTAATGCAAGTCCATCTAATGAACCAATAGGGTGATTCGCGATTATCACGCAACGTCCTTGGCTGGGAATGCGCTCTAGATCTCGAGCCGAGATAGTGTAACTGAAGTCAAAATATTCTAATGATTGCTCAACAAAATCTAAGCCGCGTAAATGCGGATAACGCTCAGCGAATTCGATAAATTCTTGTTCATGCAATAATCTCTTCAACACTTTTTTGGTTAAAGAACTTAACACTGGGTGTTTTTGTAGTTGAGGTAGGTTTTTTTCTATGACTTCATCAACGGTAAACATGGTTCAACTCCTAATAGAAAACAGCTGAACTCTATCTAGGTAGTGTGAACAATGGATGCAATTTTTATTGCACTTTTATTGCTGATTATTTGAGCGATATAATCTTGTATGCAACAAAAATTGCTAGGGTGAATAGGTTACGCAGCCTGGCTCGCAGGTCTAGCTGCACGAGCTGAGTCAAACTGAGTTAAACTTTGCACTGTTTCAGTCCAATAAATTAACTCTAAGCGACCATCTGCGTGTTCGGCCAGCATAGTGCAGTTTTCTATCCAGTCACCATCATTACAATATAAAATACCGTTTTTATATTCCATGTCTGGTTGGTGGATATGTCCGCAGACTATACCATCGACATTTTTGCTTTTGGCATGAGCGATTGCTGCATCTTTATACCGCTCTATCGCAGCGCCAGCGCCTTTCACTCGGCTCTTGATGTAACCCGCCAGTGACCAGTAACCCCAGCCCAATTGTTTGCGGAATCCATTGCAGCAGCGATTTAAGAACAATAAAAAGTCGTACAGCACATCACCGAGTTTAGACTGCCATTCGCCTAAACAAACTTGGCCGTCAAACTCATCGCCATGGGTGACAATTAGTTGCTGACCTGATTGAGTTGTATGGATAATATCGCGGTGAATTTCAATATCAGCGAAAGTCATGCCTATATAGCGGCGGACTTTTTCGTCATGGTTTCCCGGCACGTAAACTACCCGGGTGCCTTTATGCGCCTTATCAATCAGGGTATCTATTACTTGATTGTGGCTTGCAGGCCAATGAACCCGTTTTTCTAGTGCCCAAATATCAATAATATCGCCGACTAGATATATGGTTTTTGTTTCAACTTGATCGAGTAGATCCAACAGAAAGTGGGCTTTGCAATCTTTGCTACCTAAGTGGATATCCGACAGCCAAATCGCTTGGTACTGCATTTTCTTGTGTTTCATATATGCTTCCCTATTGCTCAAAACCTAATTGGCTTGGGTGTAGATGCAAATATGCAGAGCACAAGTTAAATAAAGTTGACTATTTAATGAACATTAGATTACTGATTTAGATATTTATTGACAGCTGCAAAGAAACCTTGGGTCTCTACCACGTCATATCTGTTGCAATGGCGTTCACCTTGTAATGTATTACACAGATATAACCAACGGTTCTGGCTGTCTAATTGCACGTCTGCATTGGTATCTAGCAGTATAGCTTTGCTGCCAAAACGACTCGGTACATAGATGCTTTCAGCAACTATACCGAGTTTTTCATAGGTAATGACTTTAGGGTAAGGCAATAATGCAGCGACAATTGCAACTAAAGCCAGAAAATACCACTTAGCTTTGCTTGGTTTTTTCGCAACAGGCGCGGCTTCAGCTGCTTGTGCCGCCTGAATTTGCGCCATTTTTTGTTTAATCAGCGCCTGTTGTTTGTCAATTGCTGCTTTTTGTTGCTTGCGTTTCAGTTGTTTCTGAAAGTCTTCGCTATTCAGTAGCTGTTGTTTCTGTGGGCTGTTCATGCTCGTTCACTTGATTGTTGAAAATCAGGCCTTGATTGGCGACACTGAATAAAAAGATACTATAAATTGCGACGTTTTGCTGAATAGATTCTAAACTAACTTTGTCGAAGGTATCGTTAGCCGAATGCAAATATTTAAAATATTGCTCGGTTTTTTGTACCCAATTAAAAATTGGCAAGTCTTTAGCTACAAAGTATTGGCTATTGGTTGCGCCAGCTGACGCATTGTGACCTCTTTCTATCCCTAAATCTGCGACTAAAGTGTGTATTTTGTCTGCAAGTTTTAGGCTATCTTCACTGATATTTGTATCTAACCTAAAAATAGACTCTCCACCTAAATCAGCTTCGGCTGCGACTATAATGCTTTTGTTTTGGAGGTGATTAAGATAGGTTTTGATGCCATTTTGGTTAAACTGACTCGCTGTCACAAACACAACTTCAATATCGTGTTGTAACAAGGCTTGGTGTGGAGCAAGTTGTTTAATAATACCTAAGCCAATACCGACCCCTGCAGCATTGTCTAGAGCGCCAGTGCCGAGATCTGATGAATCAATGTGAGCAATAAATACAACTTTATCTTTGTTTGGTTTTTCATAGTCAGCGCTCAGGGTGGCAATTAGATTATATGTGTCAATCCAACTGTCTTCACTATTTTGAATGTTTAACGACAATTCTACTGGCAAATTACGTGCAAACAATCTATCCAATAAATCTGCGTCTGCTGGGGAAATGGCCGCCGCTGGAATCAATGGAGTGTTGGCTGCATATCTTACTGACCCTGTGTGTGCAGTACGGCTTTTATCCGTTGTTTGTGAACGCATTATCAGGGCTTTAGCCCCTTTGTTTGCAGCTATAGTTACACCGAGTTGGCGTACTCTCTGAGTTTTTAAATAATCTTCAGCTGGTGCTTGGTCATCCAATTTTCGTGAAATATAGACTATTTTTCCCGCCAGTTTGTCAGCTTCAACTGATTTTAGATGGTCAAAATTGTTAATTTTCACAACTTCTGCAGTAACGCCATCAATCTGAGTGGACACACTGCCAGTGAGTGATTCAATGACTAATTCATGGATATAAGGTGAAACAACTTGTGCACTTGCGCTTTTTCTTTGCCAATTGCGCACTTTTAAGGTTTGTTTGCTTAAGTGACTGACAGACAAGTCTGTTAGTTGTTGCTCTAACCAAAGTAAAGCTTTTTGCTCTTTGGCACTGCCCAAAGGTCGTGCACCTATTTCAGTGGTCAGGGCTTCGATCTGGTGGTAAGCATAATCGTCAGCAAGCGCTTGGTTTTTTATTTGTTCAAGCGTTTGTATTGGCTGGGCAGCAAAACAAAATTTTACTAACGTAAGTGTAAAGATTAAAGTGATCCAAGCTGTGTTGGATTTCAACAAATTTTGCATTGAAATAATACTAATTATTTATAATTCAACTAAGCTCAATATTATTGCATTAAAAAGGCCAATAATCAGCGTACAACTGAAAATATTAATAATAGGAGTGTTCGCACTGTTGTATTTTACTCTACCTAGGCTAATTGCATGGAACTAATTCATCAAGCATATTATTTTTCTGTTGGGGTTAGCAGCTTAGTCGCTACTGTGTTGTGTGCGTTGGCGCTTGTTAGCCGATACAAAGGCCGCATGTTATCACTCGCCATTATTTGTATTATGGTGGCTGCTTTTCAGTATTTGTCAGCACAGCTCATTGTTACAGCCGACGTTACAGAGCAAATTGAATTGCGTCGATTGCGCAATTTTTTCGTCATACTCTTTCCTGCAGTTTTGCTGTATTTCTTGTACAGTTATAAAAAATTCCAATCCAGTCGATTGATATTTTTCGGCGCGCTGTTAATTGGCTGCATATTTTTATTTGCCAATCATTTACTGCCTTATACAACCCGATTTGCCAGCCAACCCAATGTGCAACAAGTCATATTTGATAAGGTTAACTACTACGTCATGGTAGGAGAAGCAAGTTGGTGGAGCCACGCTTGGTTTTTATACTTTTTTAGTGGTATGGCCTTGGCATTGGTTATTGCGAAAAAATTATTTCATGCTGGGCATAAACCGGTAGCACTGGCACTGGGGATTTATTTTGTTATTCAAAGTTTACTCGCTTTCTATGTATATTTGGCGAACTGGGGTTTCCACCAGCATTTGCCGTTAGCTGGTTTTGGCTTTTTAATTTTTATCGGCTTGATGTGTGCTGCGCTTATCTACGAATTTAAGCTGGCTGATATTAAGTTGCGCCAACGAACTAAAGCTTTACGTGAAGAAGCCTTTAAACGAGGGCAAATAGAAAAAGAACGAGATAAGTTAATTCAACTGGTAGCGGAAGATCCGATCGCGACGCACGTGGTTAATCTAGCTGGTGAGGTTGAACAAGTTAATTCTGCTAGTGTTCAATTTTGGCAAAGTGATTTAGCTGAAAATAAATTTAATTTAGTCGAGTTTTTACGTCATAGTTTTGAAAGTCACCAGTTTGTATTGAATCTGCACAAAAACAATAACAAATTGCCCGAAATTCAATTGAATAAGGTGGATTTGACCTATTGGCCTATTGCCAACAAAATCAATGCGAATGCATGGCTCAAAGTGTATATTTTTCCGCTGCACGATCGTAATAATCAAGTGACACATTTTTGTATTCGCATGAAAAATGTCACTCAAGAAAAATACGTCGAACAAGCGATTAATAAAATTGCCCAAGGTGTAGTCGGCGAGCGCGGAGAGCATTTTTACCAGTCTATGGTTGAAAGCTTAAGCCAAATTTTCCCTGTGGATTATGTGTTTATTGCGCAGCTGCAACAGCAAGAAACAACAGCAAAAACCCTTGCTGTAGCCTACCAAGGTAAATTGGTTGATAACTTTTCGTATGCGTTAGAGCATACGCCTTGCGAGCAAACTAAATCAAGTGGCATGTGTTGGTTTCCTAAAGGGGTGCAGCAAGAATACCCCAAAGACACATTACTGATTGAGATGGGCATTCAAGGTTATCTGGGGGTTGCTTTGAAAGATGCGGAAGGCAACACAATAGGTTTATTAACTTTGTTGAGCATCAATGAGCTAGACATAGGCTATCAAGGACAAGAGATACTGAATATTTTTGCTGCTAGGGCAAGTTCTGAATTACAAATGGAACGCGCTGAACAGGAGATCAGGAACCTAGCTTATTATGACTACTTAACTCAGTTACCGAACAGAGCTAACTTATTAGCTAAGCTGTCTACTTACCTAAATCGATACAATGAACATTTCGCCTTGATATTGGTTGATTTAGATAACTTTAAATTTGTCAATGATGCCTTAGGCAATGATGTTGCTGACGAGATTTTACGTACTGTCGGCCATAGGCTTGCATCATTAAAAGAGGCGGTAGTAGCACGTTATGGTGGTGATGAGTTTGTAATAATTTGCCAATCGCAATCGGTTGATAATATTACCCTATACGCTCAACGATTAGCTCACTCAGTTATTCAACTCATTAGCCAACCTATTCAAGTTGGTGAACGCATAGTTAACATTGCAGCAAGTGCGGGTATTTGTTTATTTCCGCTACATAGTTTCGACAAGCTAGAGATTTTACGCTTTGCTGAAACAGCACTAATGCAATCGAAAGAATTAGGCCGCGGACAGTTTTATTTGTTTGATCCGGCCATACAGCAAAAAGTAGAGCAGCGCATATCTTTGGAACAAGATCTCAAACGAGCGATTGCGCAGCGGGAATTTTCACTCTTGTATCAACCTCAGTACAATGCAGAGCAACAAATTTATGGTGCCGAAGTATTAATTCGCTGGATCAGCGATCAAAATGGTTTTGTTTCACCGGCGGAATTTATTCCACTTGCCGAAGAAACTGGCTTGATTCATGCGATTGGCGATTGGGTTTTAGAATCAGCTTTATTACAATTGACTGTGCTTGCTCAATTTGATGGTTTCCAACGTTTATCTATTAATGTATCGGCATGGCAATTTGCCGACCATAACTTTACTAAAAAGTTAATCTCACTGGTTGAAAAGCTTAAAATCGATGCGAATAAAATTACCTTAGAGTTGACTGAAACTGGTTTACTGCAGAATGTTGATGAAGCTAAATCTAAGTTAGCAGAGCTGCGTCGGCTTGGGTTTAAAATTGCTTTGGATGACTTTGGCACAGGCTATTCTTCGTTATCTTATTTACGTGAGTTGCCGTTAGACGAATTGAAAATAGATAAAGCATTTATCGATGAAGTGGATGGTGTTAAACCTGCACCTTTAGTTGAGTCTATGGTTTCAATTGCCAAACATCTAAACTTGTGGGTGGTCGCGGAAGGGGTGGAAACGCAGGAACAATACTTAGCGTTAGACAAAATGGGTTGTGATCATTTCCAAGGTTATTATTTTTCTAAGCCGATTAGTGCCAAACAGCTGGTAGAAAAATTGTCTAATGTGAGTGCAAGCGAAAATCAGCTATAAAAAAACCAGAATCGGTATTAACCGGATTCTGGTTTTTCTGCAATTTTAAAAAATTGCGAATTATAAAGCTTTAATCTGAGCAGCTAAACGGCTCTTATGACGTGCAGCTTTATTTTTGTGGATTAAACCACGTGATGCGAAACGATCCAACAATGGTTGAACAGTTTGGAAAGCAGCAGTTGCGCCTTCTTTGTCACCAGCTGCAATAGCGGCAACAACTTTTTTCAAATATGTACGCATCATAGAACGACGGCTTGCATTATGCTGGCGACTTTTCTCAGCTTGAACCGCGCGTTTTTTAGCAGACTTGATGTTAGCCAAAACTAAACTCCTAAAAATCGAAAACAGGGATACCCTTAATAAAGGCGCGGAAATATGCCTGTAAAAAGGGTAAATGTCAATTAATTTCGGACAAAAAATGCACTTTTATCCATCTCATTTCCATCGCATTATGTCTAGGTGATCCTGCCTGAATAAATCTCAGTCGATTTATCGGAACAATTACTAACAAACATAGGAATGATAAACGCCGTCTAGTATACTCCAGCGCCAGCAAAATATGAAATTGGAAAACACTTTTGGCGAAAGGTTTATTAAGATCTGGCATTATTTTTAGCGCGATGACATTAGTATCACGTGTGTTGGGTTTAGTTCGTGATGTTATTATCGCAAATTTACTCGGTGCAGGTGCTGCTGCTGACGTATTTATCCTAACTAATAAAATTCCCAATTTTCTTCGCCGTTTATTTGCTGAAGGCGCTTTTGCTCAGGCATTTGTCCCTGTATTAACTGAATACAAAGAAAATAAAAGTTTAGATGAAACTAAGTTACTCATTGCACGAGTTGCCGGTACGCTCGGCACTATAGTGATGATCACAACCATATTGGGGGTAATAGGCTCTCCTGTAGTTATTGCTTTATTTGGTACAGGCTGGTTTTTAGATTATTTAAATGGTGGGCCGGGCACAGAAAACTATTTACTTGCGAGTTTAATGCTCAAAATCACCTTTCCGTATTTAATGTTTATTGCAGTCACTGCGCTGGCTGGCGCTGTGCTTAATACTTGGGGCAAGTTTGGCGCGGCTGCTTTTACCCCTGTGTTGCTCAATATCAGTATGATCACTGCGGCAATATTTTTTGCTGACAATTTTGCTCAACCCGCTTTTGCTTTGGCTTGGGGGGTATTTTTCGGCGGTATAATCCAATTTGTCTTCCAACTGCCTTTTTTGCACAAAGCAGGATTGATTTGTCGTCCACAATGGGGGTGGAGCGATCCTGGGGTTAAAAAAATCCGTTTATTAATGTTACCTGCTTTGTTTGGCGTATCCGTCAGCCAAATCAATTTGTTGTTAGACACTGTACTTGCAAGCTTTCTTCAATTTGGCTCTATCAGTTGGTTATATTATTCAGACCGTTTGTTGGAGTTTCCGCTTGGTTTATTTGGTATAGCCATAGCGACAGTGATTCTACCTCAGTTGTCAAAAGAGCATGTTAATGCGGGCAAACAAGACTTTGCCAATACTATGGACTGGGGCATACGCATGGTATGTATTTTAGGTATTCCTTCTGGTTTTGGTTTGATGTTACTCGCTGAACCTATGTTAATGGTGTTATTTATGCGTGGTGAATTTAGCGCATATGACGCAGCACAAAGCCGCTTGAGCTTAATGGCTTATGCAGCCGGACTGATTTGTTTTATGTGGATTAAAGTTTTAGCCAGTGGTTTTTTCTCGCGCCAAGATACTAAAACACCGGTCAAAGTGGGTATTTATGCCATGGTGTTAAACATGGCATTTAATTTAATGCTGATTTATCCGTTTAAACATGTTGGTTTAGCCATGGCAACCAGCTTATCTGCTTTGTTTAATGCTGGCTGTTTATATTATTTTTTACACAAACAAGGTGTTTATCATCTAACTAAACAAAGTGTTTTGACACTGGTTCGAGTTATTGCTGCAAGCATGTTTATGTTACTGGCAATTTATTATCTGATGCCAGAGCGTCAATTATGGCTTGAAATGGATACTTGGATGCGCTCACTTTGGTTGGCTGGTTTAATTGGCATTGGTGGTGTGGTGTATTTATTGTCATTATTTGCAATTGGTTTAAGACTTTGTCATTTGAAAGCTGCATAGTTTTGTTAGCTAAGTTATAATCGCGCCGAATTTTATAGTTAGTGGGCTGGCATGGAGTTAATCCGAGGTATACATAACATCAAACCGCAGCATAAAGGCTGTGTTTTGACCATAGGTAATTTTGATGGTGTGCATTTAGGCCATATGTCTGTGTTATCGCAGTTAAAGGCTAGTAGCGAAAAACACCAATTACCTTCAGTTGTGATGACATTTGAACCTCAGCCAGTTGAAGTATTTAACCCAGCTGCCGCCCCTGCTAGGCTAATTCGCTGGCGCGATAAATACCAATTATTACAACCGCATGTTGACCGACTTTTGTGTGTGCGTTTCAACCAAGCGTTTGCCAATTTACCTGCTGAGGAATTTGTCAGTGATTTATTGGTCAACAAGTTAGGGGTAAAACACCTAGTTATTGGTGATGATTTTAAATTTGGTTGTAAGCGCCAAGGTGATTTTGCGCTGTTGCAAGTTTTAGCCAAAAAATACCATTTTAGCGTAGAAGATACCCAAAGCTGTATCTTGCAGTCTGAACGTGTGAGCAGTACAGCCATTCGCGAGCGAGTAGCAAACGATGATTTTGTTGGCGCACAAAGATTATTAGGTCGGCCCTATAGTGTGTGGGGTACTGTGGTACATGGTGCTAAAAATGGTCGCACCATAGGTTTTCCAACCGCGAATATTTTAATGCATCGCAAAGTTTCACCTGTCTCTGGCGTATTTGCCGTACAGGTTAAATTAGACGGACGTTTATACGATGCTGTAGCGAATGTTGGTTACCGACCAACGTTAAATGGTAAACAGAACCAATTAGAAGTACATATTTTTGATTTTGCAGGTGACTTATATCAACAGCGCTTGCAGGTCATATTTAGGCACAAAATTCGTGCTGAACAGAAATTTGAATCTTTAGCGGCATTGCAGCAGCAAATTGTATTAGACTGTCAAACCGCCAAACAATTTTTTGCGCTTGAAAGAGCAGAATAACTATCAGGAATACGGCAAAAAAATGAGTGAATATAAAAGTACCTTAAATCTACCAGAAACTGGTTTCCCTATGCGTGGCGATTTAGCTAAGCGCGAACCAGGTATGTTAAAAGCATGGCAACAAAAAGGTTTATATCAGGCTATTCGTCAAGCTCGCCAAGGTTGTGAGCAATTCGTATTACACGATGGCCCTCCATACGCGAATGGTGATATTCACTTAGGCCATGCAGTAAATAAGGTACTGAAAGATATTATTATCAAATCCAAAACTTTGTCTGGATTTGACGCGCCGTATGTACCAGGTTGGGACTGTCATGGTTTACCAATCGAATTACAAGTTGAGAAAAAAGTTGGCAAACCAGGCCATAAAGTTTCAGCTGCTGAATTCCGTGAAAAATGCCGTGCTTATGCTGCCAAACAGGTTGAAGGGCAAAAAGCAGATTTTGTGCGTTTAGGTGTTTTAGGTGAGTGGGACAAGCCATACCTAACCATGGATTTCCAATTTGAAGCCAATATTATTCGCTCACTCGGCAAAATTGTTGAAAACGGCCATTTAGAAAAAGGTTTTAAACCTGTTCATTGGTGTACTGATTGTGGCTCTGCGTTGGCTGAAGCCGAAGTTGAATATAAAGACAAAGAGTCACCAGCAATTGATGTACGCTTTAAATTAATTGATGAGTCGATTGCCGATAAGTTTGATCATCCAGATGGGCATAGTGGTCAAGGTGATATTTCTGTGGTTATTTGGACCACCACACCTTGGACTTTACCGGCGAACCGAGCTGTCGCAATTCACCCTGAACTTGACTACACCTTAGTCCAAGTTGAAGGGGAGAATCCTGAGCGTTTAATCCTTGCTTCTGATTTAGTTAAATCGGCCATGGATCGTTTTGGTTTTGAAAAATATCATGCACTTGGTTTCTGCAAAGGTGCAGCGTTAGAAAATGCCCAAGCACAACACCCTTTCTATGATTTTACCGTACCTGTGATTTTGGGCGAACACGTTACCACTGAATCAGGTACTGGTTGTGTTCATACAGCTCCTGGCCATGGTCAAGACGACTTCGTAGTTGGTGCAAAATACAATTTAGAAGTAGCCAACCCTGTTGGTGCAAATGGTGTTTATTTACCGGGTACACCTTTGTTTGAAGGTCAGCACGTTAGCAAAGCAAATACACCAATCGTTGATTTGTTACGTGAAAATGGTGCTTTGGTTCATCACCATGCGTATCCACACAGTTATCCGCATTGTTGGCGTCATAAAACACCAATCATTTTCCGCGCAACACCACAGTGGTTTATCTCTATGGATAAAGCGGGTTTACGTGAAAAATCATTGGCTGAAATTAAAAAGACTAAATGGATCCCAGCTTGGGGTGAAGGCCGTATTTCTAACATGGTTGAAGGCCGTCCAGATTGGTGTATTTCACGTCAGCGTACTTGGGGCGTGCCAATTGCTTTATTTGTCCATAGTGAAAGCGGCGAATTACACCCAGACACACCAGCATTAATTGAAACTGTTGCTAAACAAGTTGAAGAAAAAGGCATTCAAGCTTGGTTTGATATAGAGCCAACTGACTTATTGTCAGCTGAAGATGCTAAAGTTTATGTAAAAGTACCTGATACTTTAGATGTTTGGTTTGATTCAGGTGTAACCCACGCTTGTGTGGTAGATGCACGTGATACTTATACTAAAAAACAAGCTGATTTATATTTAGAAGGTTCAGACCAACACCGTGGTTGGTTTATGTCGTCATTAATGACTGGCATTGCCTTGAAAGATGCAGCACCGTATCAGCAAGTATTAACTCATGGTTTTACCGTAGATAAAGACGGTCGCAAGATGTCTAAATCAATCGGTAACACAGTTAGCCCACAACAAATTATCGGCAAGTTTGGTGCGGATATTCTACGTTTGTGGATAGCTTCTGCTAACTACACTGCAGACATCACAGTATCTGATGAGATATTTAAACGTTCAGCTGATGCATATCGTCGTATTCGTAACACTGCACGTTTCTTATTGTCTAACTTAAATGGTTTTGAACCAGCAACTGATATGGTTGCGTTAGATGAAATGGTTGAGTTAGACCGTTGGGCAGTGGCAAAAGCGTATGAGGTTCAACAAGAGATCACTAAAGCTTACGACGAGTATCAAATTTTACAAGTTGTGCAAAAATTAATGCATTTCTGTTCAATTGATATGGGGAGTTTCTACTTAGATGTGATTAAAGACAGACAATACACAGCGAAAGCAGATGGCCATGCGCGTCGTTCTTGCCAAACTGCATTGTATTTAATCGCCGAAGCTATGACTCGTTGGATGGCACCTGTATTAAGTTTTACTGCACAAGAAATTTGGGCAGCATTACCAGGCAAGCGCGATGAATTTATCTTCACGCAAACTTGGTACGATAAATTAGCGCCACTACCAGAAAGTGCCAAATTATCTGATGCTGACTGGCAACAAGTTATGGCAGTGAAAGATGAAGTGAATCGATTAATCGAAGTGGCGCGCCGTGAAGAAGTTATTGGTGCGTCTTTGCAAGCGGAAGTTTCAATTTTTGCAGATGACAGTTTATATACATTATTAGCGAAATTGGAAGACGAATTGCGTTTTGTATTAATTACATCAAAAGCTGATATTCAACCGCTTGAACAAGCTGGTGATGCAGCAGACACTGAAATTGCTGGATTAAAAATTGCCATTCAGCCGAGCCAAGGCAAAAAGTGTGACCGTTGTTGGCATTACCGTGAAGAAGTTGGTCAAATTGCCGAGCACCCAAGCTTATGTGGCCGTTGTGTAACTAATATCGACGGAGCAGGCGAAAGCCGACAATTTGCCTAATGATTGCTCAATACAAACAAACAGGTTTAGCTTGGATTTGGTTAGCACTTTTAGTGCTAATCGTCGACCAAGCAACCAAAATAGCTGTACTACAAAGTTTTCAGCTATACGATAGCGTTAAAATTACTGAATTTTTTAACCTGACTTATGTACGTAACTATGGTGCGGCGTTTAGCTTTTTGGCGGATAGTGGCGGCTGGCAACGTTGGTTTTTTACCATTATTGCGATAGTGGCTGTCGGTTTATTGAGTTTTTGGTTAGCAAAAACACCTAAACAACAAATTTGGTTAGTAATTGGTTTTAACCTGATTTTAGGTGGCGCAGCGGGTAACTTATACGACAGAGTTGCCTACGGTTATGTGGTTGATTTTTTAGATTTTACCATTCCTCTGTATGGCCGCTGGCCAGCATTTAATGTCGCCGACATGGGCATAGTGATAGGTGCGGCTTGTGTATTGATTGACGCTTTTGTTAATCAGAAAAAAACAAGCTCTGAAGAAAAGAAAATTTAGTAGTATTGATTATGACAGCAATTATTCAACAAAATAGCCAAGTTACCTTTCACTTTGCCATAGTATTGGAAGACGGCTCTGCGGCTGAAAGTACTAAAGTGCACAATAAACCTGCGCAATTAACTATAGGTGATGGTTCGTTAACACCGAGTTTTGAACAATGTTTATTAGGTTTAAAAGCGGGTGATAAAAACAAATTTAAATTAGCGCCAGAAGATGCATTTGGTCAACCAAACCCAGATAACATCTATCACTTAGATCGCAATAAATTTTCTGCTGATTCGCCAGCTGAAGTAGGCAATATTATCGCCTTTACTCAGCCTGATGGCAGCGAACTACCAGGTATTATCCGTGAAGTAGAAGGTCAATCTGTTACGGTAGATTTTAATCACCCTTTGGCTGGTTTAACCGTTGAGTTTGATGTTGAAATTATCGACGTAATTAATCCTGAAGCTTAACAACAGGTAAACAGAATTATGCAAATACAATTAGCAAACCCTAGAGGCTTTTGTGCAGGTGTAGACCGAGCTATTAGCATAGTTGAACGTGCGCTCGAGTTATTTGAAAAACCTATCTATGTACGCCATGAAGTGGTGCATAACAAATACGTGGTTGATGGTTTACGCGAACGCGGTGCTGTGTTTGTAGATGAGTTAGATGAAATTCCTGACGACAGCATAGTGATTTTCAGTGCGCATGGCGTGTCACAAGCAGTCAGACAACAAGCAAAAGATCGCGGACTCAAAATCTTTGACGCAACTTGCCCACTTGTGACTAAAGTTCATATGGAAGTAACACGTGCTAGCCGTAAAGGTATTGAATGTATTTTGATTGGCCACCAAGGACACCCTGAAGTAGAAGGGACTATGGGGCAATACTCAAACCCTGAAGGTGGTATTTATTTGGTTGAATCAGCAGAGGATGTCGCCAAATTAGAAGTAAAAGACCCAACCAACCTTTACTACTGCTCACAAACCACTTTGTCGGTAGATGATACTGCGGACGTGATTGATGCATTACGTGCTAAGTTTCCAGAAATAGGTGGCCCACGTAAAGATGATATTTGTTATGCAACACAAAATCGTCAGGATGCTGTGCGTCAGTTAGCAACGGATAATGATGTGGTATTTGTCGTCGGTGCTAAAAACAGTTCTAACTCAAATCGTTTACGCGAGTTAGCCGAAAAAGTAGGCAGTCAGGCATTTCTAATTGATACTGCGGATGATATTAATCCACAAATGCTTGAAAATGTGAACTCGGTCGGGGTGACAGCTGGTGCATCTGCGCCTGAAGTTTTAGTTAAGCAAGTTGTTGAAAAGCTTAACCAATTGGGTGGTGTGTCGGTTAACGAAAAACCTGGTATCGAAGAAAATGTAGTGTTTTCTTTACCAATTGAGCTTAGATAAAAAAATTTTCTATTCGCAATCTCTCTCTTTTGATCTATAGTTTATTCCGATAGATTAAAATTTGTTCTAGCAAAAGGATGAGAGATTGTGTTGTACTCAAGGTTTTTGCTTCTCCAGCAAGCTGGTCTTAGACCAGTTACATCCCTGATCACTGTATTTGCCTGTGCATGCAAATGCATAGCCGCAATACCAGCTAAAAGTGTGAGCTTGTTAAATGTTGCGAGCTTGTCTTTTGTGTTAATTTCTTGCATTCTTCTGCGCCATAAAAATCCATTTTTAGGCAGTTATCGATAGGGACATTATGCGTAACGTTAAAAACCAATCTGGTTTCTCTTTAGTTGAATTAATCGTTGCCATGTCAGTAATGGCAATTGGCATAGTCGGCGCTGTCGCAACTCAAGCAACCGCCAAGCGTTCAGGTGTTGACGCCAGTCAAAGATCACTCGCGGTATTTTTCGCGCATGATATGTTAGAGCGCATGCGCTTAAACAAAACTCAAATCGATGCTTACCAAGGCACTGCTTATGGAACAGGCAGCTTTTCGGTCAGTAATCAGGTTGACTGCTCAGCCAATAATTATTGCACGCCTGCACAGCTGGCTTTATACGATACTTTTCAATGGCACCTAAACTTAGCAGGGCGCACTGTCATCAATAGTGAAGGTTCTAGAGTTGGTGGTTTGCTTAAACCAACGGGCTGCGTAGAAAACAACAATGGTTACGTGACTATTGTTGTCAGTTGGTTAGGACGACAAGCGACCAAAGATGCGGCTGATAATGGTTCTACGTTCGAAAAAAACTGTGGAACCGTCAGTGATAAGCGTCGCCAAGTTACCTTGTCAGCGCACGTTTATTAAGGAAGAAAGATGAAAATGACGCAGATAAAATCACAACAAGGCGGATTTTCACTTGCTGAGCTTTTAGTCGCTATGGCTGTCGGATTAATTGTTTTTAGTGGTGTAATTGGTTTATTGATCGCTTCTGATGAGACAGTTTCTGACACAGTGCAACGTGGTGAAATGCAAGAGAATGGTCGTTTAGCTATGTCGCTGTTGTCTAAAGATATCATGATGGCTGGCTACTGGGGTAATTTTACCGGCATGGACATACATGAAGCTGCAGGTGCTGACATTAGAGCTATACGTTTGAACCAAGTTAATGGTAACAAGGTTGCTGTGCAAGGCTCGGATTGCCTAGGGGAAGGCGAAAATAATGGTTCGTTTTTTGTTGAAAATAGTGACTTTTTCTTTCGCTATATTTGGGGAACCCACACCAGCTTTAATGAAATATTCAATGCTTGTATTACCGATGCCATTATTGGCACAGACGTACTACAAATAAAGCGAGTGTTGGGCAGCACCAGCGTGGCAGGCACTGAAAAAGATACCCGTTATTATTTAATATCAACGGATAATCAAGGTGTGATTTACGCAGGCTCTGATGCGACGCCTGATATTGAAAGTGCCGCTATTAACGAATACATCCATCATATCTATTACATTGCAGAAGAAACACGTGGTGGTTTGTTAGTTCCAGTGCTCAAACGCAAATATTTATACAAAACTACCAATAGTACGGGTAACCAAGGTCAACTGAAAACTTATAACTTGGTTGAAGGGGTTGAAAGGTTAGGCTTGTTATACGGAATTGATACAGACGAAGACGGCACGGTTAATTATTATGCCAAAGCTGAGCAGTTAACCCGAGAGGATTGGGAACAAGAACGCGCGACTATTTTATCCGTTCGTATGCATGTGTTAGTACGAGCGTTAGAGCAAGACCTATCGGTGGATAATACCAATATCTATGATCTTGGTAGTTATACTTATCAAGTTAATGACAACTATCGCCGCACTTTGTTTACAACCACAATTCGCATTGTTAATGCAGGGAAAGAAGTATGGCGCAACTAACTTATATTAAATCGCCTAAGCAACAGCAGGGCGCTGCCTTGGCTGTTGCGTTGGTATTGATGTTGGTGCTGACAACCTTGTCGGTTACTTTGATGTACAACACTTCACTAGATACTAAAATGACCCATGCGACTGTTACCAAAAAATCGTCACTAAACGCTTCATTAGGTGGTAGCGAAGAGTTTATTCAAAAAGCCCATACCCAAGATGCGTTGTTTTCCGGCACTAACCCACTGACAGGCAATACAGATGTTGCAAGTGTTAACCTAACGGGGACGGATTTAACTGGCGAAGCCGAAGCCTTAACCGATTATCCAACAAATTGCCCACATTTTAGTCGCTCTGAAGCTAGTGATTCGTATATTCGCTGTACTCGTTTTGAAATTAAAGTATTGCATGAGTTTGGGCAAAATAATCAAGGTAACACTGAAGTTGTTACCGCTGTTGCAAGTCAAATACCCGGGGAGAGTTAAGGATGAATATTTCACGTTGTGCCGCGTATTTAGTCGCTAGTGTCGCAGTGTTTAGCAGCTTTAGCTGCAATGCTGAAGATATCGAATTATACGTACGTAATATCGCAGATAGGGTGGGCACAGCCCCACAAGTTATGATTATTTTTGATAACTCTGGCAGTATGCGTCAAAGTGAAGATGTTCGCTCTAGCTATGACCCTACAGCGAGTTATCCTGGGCATTATACCAATGGTGCGAATGATAGAGCAGTTTTTTTCACAGTTGGTGCCGCTGGTGTCGCTGAGTTACCCGACCCCATTGATGACGAGCGCCGTTTTAACGAAGCAATTAATGCCTGCCATCAGTCTTTTATTCCTTTATATGGCTTATGGAAACATAACTCTAGTGGGGTAGAAATCAATGGTTATGCTTTGGAGCAACAAGGCTTAAATTATGCTGATTACACCTTAATTGAAGGTGGCCAAGGTTATTATGTTGACCGTGTTGGCGAATACTATTCTTCTGGGCAAAATAAAAACACTTGGCGCAGTTTACGTGAAAACAATGGTATGAACGCAACTGACGTTATGGATTGTTTGAAAGATATTTTAGAAATTGATCAAAACAACCCAGGTGAATTTGGTGCTCAAAGTGGTAATGGCGAACCTATTTCAGCTGGTTTACCTGTCAATGGCATGGTAACGGGTAACGGTAGTAACCGTGTTGTACATACGCACTATTTTGTTGCGGATCCAGATAACATTGAGAACGATGCAACTTACCAAAGTGCCAAAGCGACTTTTGCCGATATTAATGTGGTTACCTTGTATACAGGTAACTATTTAAATTGGAAAACGGCAAATGATGAAGACGTGGGAACAACCAGAAGAAGTCGTTTAGATATAGCCAAAGAAGCTATTACTTCAGTGGTAAACGCAACCTCGACAGTCGACTTTGGTTTAATGTTATTTAACATTAATTATCCAGATGAAGGTGACAACGACGGTGGCAGAGTCGTTTCGACAATTCAAACTAGAACAACTAGCCAGACGGAAGATTTACTTAATACAGTTAATAGCATTCGTGCTCAAACAAATACACCTTTGTGTGAAACTATGTATGAAGCCTACCGTTATTTTGCCGGATTATCAGTGCAATACGGTAACGAAAATGGCAGTCGAGTACCTTATTGGGCTGAGAAGTCTGATGTAACTATTTTTCCAGGAAAAGATGTAAATGCTGAAACTGGTGGGAATTATATATCGCCGTTTGGTAACAACTGCCGTAATGAAGCTTATGTTGTCTTGATAACAGATGGTTATCCAACCGTTGATGCTGATGCTAATACTGCTGTTGCTAGCCTGCCCGGTGCGATAGCTGGCTCTAGGGTGCAAGGTAACTATTTACCTGTGTTAACCGAGTGGATGTTTAATCATGACATCAACAATAGTTTGGATGGCATTCAAAACGTAGTCAGCTATACCATAGGTTTTGGCAGTGACGCATTAAGTGCTGAACCTATTTTACAAGCTGCGGCGCAAAAAGGCGGTGGCGATTATTATGCAGCGACAGATCCTGATGAATTAGCTTCGGCACTGCAACGAGCTTTAATTAGTATATTAGAACAAAGTGCTTCATTTACCTCACCTTCGGTTGCTTCGAACAACTTTGACCGCACCCGTAGTTTAGACAATGTATATTATTCAATGTTTTTTCCAGAAGATGGCCCACGTTGGCCAGGCAATTTGAAAAAACTTGTGGTGACGGACAATGTAATTGTTGATTCAAATGGATTGCCTGCAATTGACTCTAACGGCAACATATCCAACACAGCTTTTACTTTTTGGGGCGCAACCAGTGACTGTGAAAGTGGCACTGTATGTGCTGATGGTAATGATGTTGACAGAGGTGGGGTTGCAGAATATTTGGCAAACAAGTCTCCGGCAGACAGAAATATTTTCTCAAATATAGGTGCGGGTGGTGCGTTGCAATATTTTACTGCTGCGAATGCTTCTAGTGGAGTCAGTGATTTAGCCAGTGTGTTAGGTGTGGTTAGTGGTGAAGAGGCCGAGTTAATCAACTGGGCTCGCGGGCAAGATGTGCATGATGAAAACAATAATGACAATACTACTGAAATGCGCTTTGATGTTTTTGGTGATCCGTTACATTCTAAACCTTTAGTGATTAATTATGGTGGCAGTGCTGAAGAGCAAGATTTAAGGGTGGTAGTTGGCACAAATGCTGGTTTCTTACATATGTTTAACGACAATGACTCAAGCTTAACTGAATCTTGGTCGTTTATTCCAACTAGTTTATATCCTAATCTTGACCCCTTACGTGACAACATTACCAACGCGGCTAAAGTGTATGGTATGGATGGTTCACCAGTAGCATATGTAAAAGACTCTGATGGTACAGTGAATGCGGCTGATGGAGATAAAGTGTGGTTATTTGCTGGTATGCGCCGTGGTGGTAACCAGTATTTTGCTTTTGATGTGACATCACCAGACTCACCGTCACTAAAATGGACTATTACTGGTGGGAGTAGCGACTTTCCAACCTTAGGACAAACTTGGTCACAACCTATTGTTGGTTTTATTAAATCATCATTGATAGATGTAGCTACCCCTGTGATTATTTTTGGTGCGGGTTATTCTAATGATGCTGATTCTACAGGAGCAACAACTGACGGGCGTGGTGTATACATAGTTAATGCGAATACAGGTGCACGCATTTGGAGTTTTACCCCAGATGCGAATTTATCTAACAATACCCAAGTAAATATCCAAGATGCTATCCCTGCTAAAGTCGCAGCATTAGATTCAGATTTTGATGGTTACATAGACCGAATTTATGCGGGCGATTTAGGTGGCAATATTTGGCGGATGGATTTATTTGGCAGTGATGCGACGAAATGGACAGCATATCAACTAGCGGATTTATCTGGCATAGATGCGGCTGACAAACGGAAATTTTTCAACGAACCTACTATTGTTCGTACTTTTATCAATGTTAAAAAGCGTGTGAGCATTCAAGGTAATGAAGAATCGACAGTTGTTGTTTCGAAAGAAGTGCCGTACGAAGGTATAGTGATTGGTAGTGGCGATAGAGCACATCCAAACTCTTCGACAGTTAATGACAAATTATATGTTATTCAAGACAGAAACATCATTACTGACTCATTTACGACTGCGCCATCTTGGTCCGGTATTACTGAAGATGATTTATTCGACATGTCGGGTGATCCCATTCAACTGGCTATCGAAAACAATAGCTTGGAATCTATGCTGGTTGATGGTTTATCGACCAAAAAAGGCTGGTATATAGATTTACCCAGAACGGGTGAAAAATCTTTGTCTGCGGCGCGAGTCATAGGTGGTGTAGCCTATTTTACCTCATACACTCCGCCAGATTCAGGCGTATTAGCCAATAGTTGTACCATTAAAGCAGGTACTGGGCGTTTATATGCAATGGACTTAAGCTATGGCACTCAAATATACGACTGGGGTACGGAAATGGTGGTAGGTAACCGTATTCCAGATACACCAGTAACTTTTGCGGGTGAGAATGATTCAGGCAAAAGTTTGTTGTCCTTTATTGGTGTTGGCCAAGGTGAAAACAATACTGGCGTGATAGAGGCAAAAGGTTCTACTGGTGAACCTGGGCAATCTTGCGCTGATTCAAATAGTTGTGATGTCGACTTTGGCTTAAAAACTTATAAACTTCATACAAAAGTAGAAGAGAAATGATCATTATGAAGTGTAAAAACTCGGGCATGACCCTTATCGAACTTATGATTTCTGTCGCTATTGTTGGGATTTTAGCGGCAGTCGCCTATCCAGCTTATGTCGACTATTACGCACAAAGTTATCGCAGCGATGTTATGCGAGAATTGGTCAAAGCCGTAAACAGGCAAGAGGCTTATTATTCTGACCAAATGACTTATACCGCGAATATGACTAATTTGGGTTATGCGGCAGATCCCTACGTGGTTGAAAATGCAATGTATACAATAGATGTAGTTGAAACAGAAAATATGGATTTGACTCAAGAATTTGAATTGAAAGCGACAGCAGTTACAGCGCAGAAGAATAATGATCCATCTTGTGCCAGTTTAACAATTAATCATTTAGGTGAAAAATCTGCGCTTGATTCAAATGGCAATGACTCTACTTCAACATGTTGGTACTAAGATTATGAAACTTAGATATTTAATTGTGCTCCTGTCTTTGGTTGGACATAACAACCTTATGGCCTCAACTCAAGACTACAAATGTTATGTGCAGTTGACTAACCAGTCGTATCAAATTGCTTTTGTTGATGGTTCTAATGTGCAATCAACAGCACAAGCGAGTCAATTATTGCTGACTCAAGGTTTTTATGCTGAAGATGGACAAAAACTGTTGAAAGTCGCAAAAGTAGTTGAATGCCAAAAAATGCATGTCTCTTTTATTGATAACAAGGCCAATTTAGCTGACGAACGAACACCTAGATAATGAATTAGCGTTCTGGTCACTGAGCATACTAGCTACAGCTAATGTGGCTTGTATTGGTATTTAATTCATCTTTTCCGTCGCCGTCTATGTCTCTAGATAATCTTGGACGACCGCCTAAGCTGATAATTAAAGCTCGGGAATAAAACTCACTGTTCTGAATATTTGGGCAGTATTTAAAAGTACCAGCTAGCCCTTTTAAATGGCCGTTTTCACCAAACCTCAAGTAGCGACCTCCAGTAAACAGAAAACTGTCAGCTGTATTGATTGCTGCGCGAATGCGCAGTGCTTTATCTATGTTGTCATCGTATTGGGCATTATTGTTTTTGTCTAAAAATACTTTGTAGCCGCTGTGCCAAAGGTTAGTGCAATTTCCTTGATTATCCGTTGGACACAACACCACAGGGTAATTGTATTGAATTGCATGATTACGTGATAGCAGTACATCTTGGTGGAGTTGATACAGGTGGTTATCTACACGCGAGGTAATTAATGTTTCTTTGAGGCTAGGTATGCCCAGTAACAAAACGATTGCAGCGATAGCGATTGATACTAATAATTCGAGCAGAGTAAATCCACGACAGTCCGTGTGCATAAAATTGTCCCTAATAAACAGCCCTCATTCCATAATTCGGGCTGCGTTTAATCCATTAGGTTAAATAGTATGCAATTGTTGAATTAGCTGCAACTAATATGATCGTTAGCGTCGTTAATTTCGTCTTTACCATCACCATCTATATCTGCAGAAGCACGCGGTCGACCACTTAAACCAATAATTACCGCACGAGAATATAGTTGAGGGTTGTCAACGCTAGGGCAGTATCTAAAAATACCTTGCTCGTTATTGGTAAAGTTAGTGACAGGTGTACCATCAAATTGAAACTGCAAAGAATTGCCATCGGAAAAAATAAAACTATCGCCAGAACTGACGGCTTCTCGAATAAATAACTTTTGATCTGTATTGATACTAAATATGCCATTGCCATCGTTATCGACAAAAACCGTATAACCTAAATGCCAGTTGTTGTCACACTCATTGCTTGAGTTTAAATGGCAAAGGGTAATTGTTGTTTCATAGTTAACTGCATAACTTCGTGCTGACACTATATCTTTGTTCAGATTCATGACAACTGTGTTGATGCGGTTTTCGACAATGATTTCTAACAATGTTGGCACACCTAAAGTTAAGGCGATTCCCGCGATTGCCAAAGTAATCATTAACTCTAATAAGGTAAAGCCATATTGAATAGACTGGCGAATGGTTAAAAAGGACATCCGTACTCCTGCTTAAATGCACCGATGATGATTTGTTTATTATGGCAAAGATTGGCAGAAAAGCGACTATCAATTACAGAAGTGTGAAACCGTTGGTGAAATATATAAAGGATTGGTTTAACGCGAAATGGCGTCCCATAGGGGATTCGAACCCCTGTTACCGCCGTGAAAGGGCGGTGTCCTAGGCCTCTAGACGAATGGGACGCATAGGAACTTGCGTGATTTATAAATTGTAAATGGCGTCCCATAGGGGATTCGAACCCCTGTTACCGCCGTGAAAGGGCGGTGTCCTAGGCCTCTAGACGAATGGGACACTTAGGAACTTACAAATCAAAAATATTGGCGTCCCATAGGGGATTCGAACCCCTGTTACCGCCGTGAAAGGGCGGTGTCCTAGGCCTCTAGACGAATGGGACGCTGAGTATTTCAGAACAACTAAAAGTTGTTAGGCCATTACATTGAAGTTAAGCAAAAACTTGGTGGAGCTAAGCGGGATCGAACCGCTGACCTCAACACTGCCAGTGTTGCGCTCTCCCAGCTGAGCTATAGCCCCTCTTGCTTAGGTAATCCTTTGTTAGAAAGGCTTTCCCTTCAACGCGGGGCGCATTCTATGCACCCCGACCTATCATGTCAACAAAAAATTATGCATTTTCTCGATTATTTATAAACTCGAGCGCCAAGTCGATTCGATTGATTATTTTTTGTCTATCTATTAACGCTAACGTAACATCTAGCGAAGGTGAGTTACCACCACCTGTTGCTGCAACACGCAGTGGCATACCTACTTTACCCATACCAACAGATAAATCTTCTGCCGTTTGGTTAATCGCTGCTTGGATTGATTCAGGTGACCAATCAGTTAAGTCTGCTAGTTTTTGTTTAACTAATTGTAGTGGCTCTTTAGCAACAGGGCGTAAATGTTTTTTCGCAGCATTTGCTTCAAATTCAGAAAAATCTTCAAAAAAGTAGCGAGATATTTCGACAAACTCTTTTAAGGTTTTTACTCTGTCGGCTTGAATCTTTATTACATCAGCTAAAGATGGGCCGTTCGACACATCTAATTTTTGTTCTTGCAAGTGCCATTGTAAGTGTTCAATCACTTCTTCAACTGGTGAGGTTTTAATATAGTGTTGATTTAACCAAATCAATTTTTCAGTGTTAAAAGCAGAAGCGGCTTTATTAATAGCTTCTAATGAGAACAAATTAATCATTTCTTCTAAGCTGAAAATTTCTTGGTCACCATGAGACCAACCTAAACGCACTAAATAGTTTAATAAAGCTTGAGGTAAATAACCTTCGTCACGGTATTGCATAACACTAACTGCACCATGGCGTTTAGATAGTTTTTTACCGTCGTCACCCAAAATCATAGAAACATGCGCATAAGTAGGCACAGGTGCACCTAAAGCTTGTAAAATATTAATTTGGCGTGGGGTGTTGTTGATATGGTCTTCACCACGAACAACATGTGTAATGCCCATATCCCAGTCGTCTACCACAACACAGAAGTTATAAGTCGGCGCGCCGTCAGAGCGCAAAATAACTAAGTCGTCTAATTCTTTATTGGCAACTTCAATTTTACCGCGAATTTTATCGTCAAATACCACACAACCTTCAAGTGGATTTTTGAAACGAATAACATATGGTTGATCTGTTGGGTGATCAGTTCTATCACGCCATAAACCGTTGTATCTTGGTTTTTCACCTGCCGCCATTTGTTTTTCACGCATTTCGTCTAATTCCGCTGGCGTGGTGAAACATTTGTATGCTTTGCCTTCTTCTAACAATTGTTGAATTAAAGCTTTATAACGGTCAAAACGTTTGGTTTGGTAATATGGGCCTTCGTTCCACTCTAAACCTAACCAATTCATACCATCCATAATGGCATCAATTGCTTGTTGGGTTGAACGTTCTAAATCTGTATCTTCTATACGTAATACAAATTCACCTTGGTTAGCTTTGGCAAATAACCAAGAGTAAAGGGCGGTACGAGCACCACCAACATGTAAATAACCAGTTGGGCTAGGTGCAAAACGTGTTTTAATCGTCATTTTTGTCTTCCACAAAATTGAAGTTAGCAAATATCAAGGTGGGCATTTTAGCAATGCTAAAGGCAGTTGCCTAATCGGATTTGCGATCGTTGAGCCTTTATTTGTTGATATTTTGCGTTTTTCGCTGAATTTTTGTTCGCTTGAAACAAAAGCGTATTTTTTTTCAGATTTAGTGTTGACAGTTTTGCGCGCATCCCTATAATGCGCACCACACACAGCGACATGGTGTTAACCATGAAGCAAAAGATGGACGCTTAGCTCAGTTGGGAGAGCATCGCCCTTACAAGGCGAGGGTCACTGGTTCAAGTCCAGTAGCGTCCACCATCCTTCTTGTGTGTTGTCTTTTTAGATGGACGCTTAGCTCAGTTGGGAGAGCATCGCCCTTACAAGGCGAGGGTCACTGGTTCAAGTCCAGTAGCGTCCACCACTTATTCAAGCTTATCGAAAATAATTCAACTGATTATTCACAAACTTTTCCACAGTTTTATTTTATCCCTGTTTTATCCAGAAATTATTCAACCCTTTTCCACCCTTTATGCACAGAGTTATTCTGAATGTGGAAAGGCTACATATAACCTTTCCAGTTAACGTGTTTGTTTTGATCTTTGGAAAGCACAACAACTTCGGTTTTAGAGGCGATATCGTGCAGTGCGCGTTTACCGCTCCAAGGTAAAATAACCCATAGGTTGCTTAAACCACCTAGTGAACAAGCCAAACGAATTAAACATTGGGCATGGGTAAGTTGTTTGCCATTTAGGCTGCGTAGCTGCAGTCGCCAAGTTTTCATTCCTGCGGTTTGACCGCCGCGACGCCAAAACCAGACGTAAAAGCCAACAAAACAAACTGCTAAATAAATTTGATAAATAAGGTTGTTGCGCGCGTACTCAGAAATATCACCATCAACTCCAAGATCAATTATTCCGGCGGATTCGAAGCCACTAATAATAGCTAAACCAACAGATGATGCTAACAACATAATGGCAATGATAATGAGCCCGTCGTAAACCCATGCGCCGATACGGCGAATAAGGCCGGCACGTTGTACTTGTGATTGGGCGTTTGCGGGAGTTTGTTCTGACATAATTTATTTATCGGCTAAGAAATTGCGTGAGCATTGTACCTATTAAGCTTGTTTGATGGCTAGTTACTGCTGATAAATTTGTTGTTTTGTTTGTATTTGCTGGATATTTAAGCATTTAAACAATGATTTATAAAAAAGTACTTGCTTGCAATTGTTGGCTTTGTATAATGCGCGTCACTCTTTACGAGTTCTCACCTATGCCTGGGTGGCGAAATTGGTAGACGCAGCGGATTCAAAATCCGCCGGGGTTAAACCCGTGACGGTTCGAGTCCGTCCCTAGGCACCATTAATCTTTTTGTTTCCCTCTTATATTGCGATACATCAACACTGTAACTTTTTGTTATTGCACTCAAGTATTATCAATGTCAAATTAACGCATAAATCTCTTCTATATTTTTGAATTTATGAGGATAACTATGCACAAACTTGTTTTGGCACTTGTTAGTTGGTTATTGATCTCCCTACCCTTTAATTCCTACGCATCAACTGCTGATGTTGTACCTAGTTTAATAAATCATTGGCTTGGTTATACGTCGATTTTAGTTTTTGTATGTGCTTATCTCTTTGTTATTTTAGAAGAAAAGCTGCACCTGAGAAAATCTAAACCCGTGATGTTATCAGCTGGTATTATTTGGATTTTGATTGCGATTGTTTACGGCAATCAAGGATTTTCCCATCAAGTTGAATCCGCTATCCGGCATAATTTCTTAGAGTATGCTGAGTTATTTTTCTTCTTATTGGTCGCGATGACATACATCAACGCCATGTTGGAGCGAGGTGTATTTGAAGATTTACGCAATAGGTTAGTCGCGGCTGGTTTTAGTTTTAAAGCATTATTTTGGTTAACTGGCTTTCTGGCCTTTTTTATCTCTCCTATTGCGGACAACTTAACCACTGCATTAATTATGTGTGCAGTAGTATTAGCAGTTGGCAAAGATAGACCAAAATTTGTTGGCTTAGCTTGTATCAATATAGTTGTGGCCGCTAACGCGGGTGGCGCGTTTAGCCCGTTTGGTGATATTACAACCCTAATGGTGTGGCAAAAAGGCATAGTTGAATTCTCAGAGTTTTTTGTTTTATTTGCCCCAGCTGTGGTGAATTTTGTAGTGCCTGCGGCCATTATGCAATTTGCCTTACCTGAGGGCACACCAAAAGGCGCTAAACTTAGGGCTGATGTGCTTAAACCTGGTGGTTTAACCATAGTTGCTTTGTTTTTATTAACTATTGTTACTGCTGTTAGTTTCCATAGCTTTTTACATATACCACCTGTATTCGGCATGATGTTAGGTTTGGGCTATTTGAAATTGTATGCTTATTGTTTAAGCCAAAAATGTAAAAAATGGGAAATACACACTGATAATCCGCCAGCAGGCAATGCTAATCCGTATCAATTTGATGTCTTCAAAAAAATAGCTGGATCTGAGTGGGATACCTTGTTTTTCTTTTATGGGGTGATTTTGTCGGTTGGTGGTTTAGGTTTTATCGGCTATTTGGCGTCTATATCCAGTTTTATGTATGGTGAATTGGGCGCGACACAAGCGAACATTTTAGTGGGTGTTTTGTCGGCGCTAATAGATAACATTCCTGTGATGTTTGCGGTATTAACTATGAACCCAGAGATGTCGCATATGCAATGGCTACTGGTAACTTTAACTGCTGGTGTTGGCGGTAGTATGTTGTCAATTGGCTCTGCTGCAGGCGTAGCCTTAATGGGACAAGCACGTGGTTATTACACATTTTTTGGCCATCTAAAGTGGACGCCAGTCATAGCATTGGGATACGGTTTAAGCATATGGGTACATTTTTTATTGAACAGCCCAAATTAACATGATTTGGCGCTACTTTATTGGATTTGCTTGACTATACTGATTATGACTAACAAATAAAGGTGGTGTTTCAGCAGATGTTTGAAATAAATAACGCTATTTTGGAAGATGTTAAGCGTAGCTTCATTATACCCCCTCATCCAGCAATTTTGTTTGAGTTAGAGCAAGAGTTAAATAAACCAGAGCCTGATGTTGGTGAAATCGCTAATACGGTCGCACAGGATATTGGCATTGCAGCATCCGTATTAAAAGTGATTAATAGCCCAGCTTTTGGTTTGGCTCGTTCTGTCACTGATATCAAACAAGCTGTTATGTTTATTGGTGCTGATGGTATTTTGGCTTTAATTCGCGGGTTAAAATTAAAAGAAGCATTTGACCAGAAATCATGTTGTATTAGTTTAGAACGCTTTTGGGATACCAGTACAGAAGTTGCCAATATCGCTTTATATGTTGGGCAAAGATATAAAGAGCAAATTCCAGTGGAAAACCTGCATACTTTAGGTTTGTTTGTCGGTTGTGGTATTCCAGCTATGGCGGTTAAATATAATAACTATATTAAAGTGTTAGCTGCGGCCAATAAAAATTATGATGTGTGTTTAACCCAGTTTGAAGAAAAAGTATATCAAACCAATCATGCAGTGGTCGGTTATTATTTAGCTAATGCATGGCATTTGCCACGTAATATTTGCAACCTTATTTTACGCCAGCACGAATTGGATTATTTGCAAGGTGGTAATTTTTACGAAGATAAATTGTCCTACTCAATCTTAAAAGTTGCAGAAAATATCCAGCATACTGAAAAACGTTATGTTGCTTCGTATGACTGGGTGCATGTTAAAGAGGCGGTGTTAGAAACCTTGTGCCTGTCGGATGACGATTACCAAGAGCTCAAAGAGGATGTTAGACAAGACTTATTTTTATAAGCTTGTCTAACTTTCTACAGCTGAATTAGCTATCTAGCTTAAATTTTTTCACTAACTCATTTAAATCGTATGCGAGTTTGGCTTGTATATCTGACCCTTGAGTTATTTCGTTAGAGTGGCGTACTACGTCGTGACTCTGTCCGTCAATTTCATTTATATGCACAGTGATATCATTTACTACGGCAACTTGCTCCTCTGCAGCAGTGGCAATTTGTTCTGTCATTTCAGATATTTTGTTAAAGGCAGTATTTATCTTGTGTAAAAACTCATCCACTTGTTTTGCACTGTTGGTGACAGTTGATGCTTTTTCTTGGCACTGTTTAATGACATCAAATGATTTTTGAGTACCCGTTTGTAGCTGATAGATAATGCTCTCTATTTCAGAGGTTGACTCTTGAGTGCGCATTGCCAGCGTTCTTACTTCGTCCGCGACCACGGAAAACCCTCTGCCGTGTTCGCCTGCTCGAGCGGCCTCAATAGCTGCATTGAGCGCGAGTAAATTTGTTTGTTCGGACACGTTTTTAATAATATCCACCATCTTAGCGATATCATGGCTTTTTTCATTTAATGAGGATATTTCAACGTTTAGCGTTGAGACTTCATCAATTAACGCATAAATTGAGTTATACGACTGGCTCATGGTTTTTTGCCCACTTAAACCAAGTTGATAAGCGTTCTGTGCTTCGTTAGCTGTGATCACTATATCTTGTGCAACTTGTTGCACTGCTGTCGACATTTCTTCAATTGCAGCGGCAATTTGATTGGTTGAAAGTTGTTGGTTTTGGATAACTTTGTGGCTATCGGCAACAGATACTTTCGACTGATTCGCCGATACGGACAGCTCACTTGCTGCTGTTCGTATTTTGCCTAAAGCATCCGCAAAAGTGCCGAGCATAGAATTGATTGAACCTGCGATATGGCCCAACTCGTCGTTTGACAAAATTTGTGTGCGAACAAACAAGGTTTGTTTATCTCTAACTTGGCTCATTGTATGGTCGATATTATTCACTTGAGCGCCAATAACTCGCATAATAGCCCAAGTTAACCAGCTAACCAGACATAGAATAACCAGGCTCCAAAAAGCTTTTTGGTATACTTGATTTTGCGCTTGATTCAACGAACTCTGGCTTCTCTCTAACAAAGTATTAGCGATTAAGTCGTCAATTTTTTTCAATTCATTGATACGAACAGTCGCTTGTCCAAACCAAGTTGCAGCATCTAACCTTTGCAGCATTTCCACTTCGGCAGTCATTGCTTGTTTGCGCATATGTTCTACTTGTTTAAAGGCATCATTGCGTTGTGCGAGCAGAAAAGACTCGATTAATTGTTCAGGCGCAAGCGCTGAAAATTGGCTAAAAAATGCCTCTTGTTCCGCAACTAAACTAATAAATTTTTGAAAATTACCGTTAGCAAATTGATTGTTGGCAAAAGTATTGGCCAGTACAGCACGCTCTATACCGGCGCGCTCTTTGCCTTGTAAAAAACTGTAATACGCTGAGGATATTTGGGTAATAGTTGCATCGTCACTAAATTGAGCTTGTAGTGCGGCGGTTGATAATAACAATTTATTTATACCCGTGTAATAACCTAAGGCACTTGCTAGTGGGATAGATAAATCGTCTACTTCTTGGCGTTTACGGGATAACTGAGTGAGTTCACGAGTTGCTTGCGCCAGTACATCAGTTGCGGCTGTGCTAAATTGACTCTTATCCTCAATATGTTGCTGAAAAGACTGTATAGCACTGTCTGTAAGTCTTCTTTGTTGTGATAGTTCATTGGCAAACTTCTGTGCTTTCGCGCCAAAATACGATGCACTTAAACCTCGCTCTTTTTGTAATTCGTGCACTAGTTTTGAATTGATATTGGTCAGTTCAGTTGTGGTAATTAGCCTTTGAGCATTATTCATGACCTGTATATCAGCTTGAATACTCGTGACATCTAGATACAAAAACGCCACAACAGGGATGAAAATCAGCGCGAACAGTTTTTGTTTGAACGTTAAATTTTTAAGCATAATGCATATCCTTTGCTAGAGGCAGACAGACGTTTGTGTTGTGTTAATTAAATATTAGTCAGAGAAATGTTTTTTGGTGGGTTATATGTATAGTTATTTTGACTAATTATATGCTGTAGAGTTATATATGGCTGGTATTGTGTCTATTCAAGTATTTTTATGCAACAAACTTTGCTAATGCTCACTTTTTCAACCAAGCTGAATATATACCTGACGGGGGAGTTGCTTAGTTGGCTGTAAATCATAAAATATTTGATCTTGTGATTATTGGTGGTGGCATCAATGGTGTCGGTATTGCTTATGATGCAGCGCAGCGAGGATTAAGTGTTTTATTATGTGAAAGTGGCGATCTAGCTGGGGCCACTTCGTCTGCCAGTAGTAAATTAATTCATGGTGGATTACGTTATCTTGAGCAGTACCAGTTTTCGCTGGTGAGAAAGGCGCTGTTAGAGCGCGAGGTGCTAAAAGATATTGCACCACATATCGTCTGGCCCATGCGTTTTTGTTTGCCTCATCAGAAATATTTGCGCAGCCCTTGGTTAATTCGCTTAGGTTTATATTTTTATGACCACTTAGCCAAGAGTAGTTTTGAAAAATCCAAATCTGTTGTTTTTGCGAATGCTTCACCTTTGCAAGATAGTTTTGCTACTGGCTTTGAATATAGTGATGCTTGGGTGGATGACGCTAGGTTGGTTATAGTCAATGCATTAGCGGCACAAGCCTGCGGTGCAACTATCCTAACCCGAACTCAATGTTTGAATGCCAAAGTTATGCAGTTGGCGAAACATCCTGAGCCTATGTGGCAGCTAATGCTTCAGTCTCAAACTGAAAGCTTTAGTGTTGTTGGTAAAGCTGTCATCAATGCTGCTGGCCCTTGGGTAAACCAAGTGTTAGATCAAGTGTTTGCGGCAAGCTCGCCATATCAAGTGCGTTATATAAAAGGTAGCCATATTGTTGTGCCGCGTATTCATCAGCAAGATAAAGCTTATATTTTACAGAATTCTGATCGACGAATTGTGTTTGTATTACCGTTTCAAGATAACTTTAGTTTGATTGGTACAACAGATGTTGAGCAAACACAGCTTGAAGATATAAAAATTTCGGTCGATGAAATCCACTACCTGTTAGACGTGGTCAATGACCATTTTAAACAACAGTTGTCACCGGCAGACATAATTCACTCATACAGTGGCGTAAGACCCTTGTTTGAAATAAAACAATCGTCTGTAAATAATCGTGCACAAGATCTCAGTCGTGATTATGCTATTTTCTCTCACGCAAAAATTAATACGCCTCCGTTATTATCTATTTATGGTGGCAAAGTGACCACTTACCGAAAGTTGGCGCAGCAAGCGGTTGATTGTTTAATTCGTACATTTGAAGATTTACCACCAAGCCAAACACACAAGCTGCCTTTGCCCGGTGGGGATATATCTTCAAGACAACAATTATTTCAACAATTGTCGACAACTTACCCGTTTCTGCCGACTGACTTAGTGACTCGCTATAGTCGAAGTTACGGCTCGTTAGCTTTTAATTTTTTGCAAAATGCACAAAACTTGAGGGATTTAGGCGAAGATTTTGGCCACGGGTTATTGCAAAAAGAAGTCGATTATTTGCTGCAAGATGAATGGGCGCAAACGGCTGAAGATATTTTGTGGCGTCGCACTAAGTTAGGTTTATATTTTACCCAACAACAGCAAGATAATTTGCAAGCTTATATCAGCAATCTGAAAACAGCAGGGTAGCTTGCACCGCTTGTTGCCATTTTTGGTAAAGTTTGTTTGCTTCCACTCTGGTGATCCTTGGCGTAAAGTGTGCTGAACTTTGATACAGAGCGCTAATTTGCGCAAAGTCACTATGGATATTTTGCTGCAACATCGCCATAAACGCCGCCCCAACCGCGCTGGTTTCGGTATTTGTTGGTTTGACTAAACTCACTTGTAGTATTTCAGCCAAAAACTGCATCGCCCAATGGTTGTTGGCCATACCACCATCGACTTTTATCGAGTCTAGCTGAATGCCATCTTGTTGCATGGCTTCTACTAAATCTCTGGTTTGATAAGCAATTGATTGCAAACTAGCGGCAATTAAATTTGCATTGGTTGAATCTCGGGTTAAACCAAATATTGCACCACGCGCATTTGCTTGCCAATAGGGTGCACCTAATCCTGTAAATGAAGGAACAATAAATACACCATGATCATATGCTATTGATTGGGCTATTTTTTCGGTTTCTTTGGCAGATGAAATACACTTAATGCCGTCCCTTAACCATTGCACTGCGGCGCCTGCTATAAATGAACTGCCTTCCAAAGCATAGGTAGTTTGGCCATTTATCTGATAAGCGATTGTTGATAATAGTTGATTACTCGATTGAATAGGTTTGTTACCTGTATTCAACATTAAAAAACAACCTGTGCCATAGGTACTTTTGGCTTCGCCTAGTTCAAAACAGTTTTGACCAACTAAAGCGGCTTGCTGATCACCAAGTACACCGCTAATAGGTATTGGATAATTAAATAAGTTGCAGATGCCAAAATCATCAGCACTTTGTTTTACCTCTGGTAATATCGAAGCTGGCACGCCGAACAAACTCAAGAGCTCTTGATCCCAATTTAGGTTGTGAATGTTGAGCAGTGAGGTGCGGCTGGCATTGGTTACATCTGTACAATGGCTTTGCCCTTGAGTTAATTGCCAGATTAAATAACTATCTATAGTGCCAAATGCAAGCTTTCCTTGGTCTGCTAATTGTTTGGCTTGTGGAACATGACTTAACAGCCAATTGATTTTACTCGCAGAAAAATAAGGATCGAGCACTAAACCTGTTTTGTGCTGTATTTGGGTTTCATAACCTTGGTGTTTTAGTTCATCGCAGTAACTGGCGGTTCGTCTATCTTGCCAAACAATAGCATTGTAGACAGGCTCTCCAGTTGTTTTATCCCAAATAACAGTTGTTTCTCTTTGGTTACAAATCGAGATAGCCGAAACTTTAACTGCTGCTTGAGCCAAAGCTTGTTGGCAGCAAGTTAAGCTTGTTTGCCAAATATCGGTTGGCGAATGTTCAACCCAGCCATTTTGTGGGTAAATCTGTTGGAACTCTTGTTGGGCAGTACTAATAACTTGGCCTAAACTGTTTACAACCAAAGCGCGTGAACTGGTTGTTCCTTGGTCTATCGCCAATATATATTTTTCCATTGAGTGATCCTTAAACACAGATTTTCACTAAATCTTAGTTCAAATGTGTCTATATTACATATTCTACAAAGCGTATTTTGCTTGTATGATGCAAAAGAATTCTTCACTTAAACTATTTATAGGAATGAAAAAATGGCAACTGTTACATTAAAAGGCAACCCGTTTGAGACTGTTGGCACTTTACCTGCTGTTGGCAGCAAAGCTGGCGAGTTTTCTTTAGTTAAAGCTGACTTGTCTGAAGTGACTTTAGCGAGTTTGGCGGGCAAAAAAGTTGTGCTAAATATTTTCCCTTCAATTGATACACCAACTTGTGCAACTTCTGTACGTAAATTTAACGAGCAAGCTGCAAGTTTTACTGACACTGTTGTTTTATGTGTTGCTATGGATTTACCTTTTGCGATGGCGCGTTTTTGTGGTGCTGAAGGTATTGAAAATGTAGTTGTAGGTTCGGGTTTCCGTTCTACATTTGGCCAGGATTATGGTTTAACTTTTGCTAACGGCCCATTGGCTGGTTTGTATTCTCGTAGTGTTGTAGTTGTGGATGCTGACGGCACTGTGTTGCATTCAGAGCAAGTTGCTGAAACAGCAGACGAGCCTGATTACCAAGCTGCCATTGCGGTTTTATAACGCACAAGATATCCCTATCTTGTGAAGTTTTGTTCGAAACATACCCATCTACCTTGTTGGTATGTTGTAGTGGCCTGTTCTGAACATTATACGTCGCAACGTCATCGCTGATTAAAGCTAGGTTGAATGCTAATTTTTTAAAACTTTGAAAAACAGGGATGTTTTTCCAGAGCGACCACGGATGGTGCACAGCGTTTTTAAAAAATTACGCTTCAACCTAGCTTGTTAGCACAATTTCCAAAGTTCAATTTAATCTATTTTGTAATTCACACTTTCTTTAATTCAATCCAATCTATTCCGAAATTCACCATTAAAAAATGCCTGAATATTCAAGGCTATTTCATCTATCAATTTTTGCCTTGAATCTATGCTGGCCCAAGCCACATGTGGCGTAACTAATAAATTCGGCAAATTGGCATTTAATAAAATATGATTATCAGCTGGTGGCTCAAGGGTTAAACCGTCTAACAAAGCGGCTTGAATCTGTTTTTGCTTAAGCGCATTTAGCAAAGCTTCTTCATCGATCAAACCACCTCGAGCTGTGTTGATTAAAATTGCTGATGACTTCATTTTCCCGAGCTGGTTTTTATCTATCATCTTTTGGTTATCTTCAGTCAATGGGCTATGCAAAGATAAAATATCAGCTTGTTGGATAACTTGCTCAAAAGCGCTGCGCCCATCTCTAACTGAGCTATTTGGCCTTTCTGCAATTAGTACATTCATAGAGAAAGCTTTGGCTATATTGGCAACGGCTCGGCCTATATTGCCATAACCAATAATGCCGAATGTTTTACCGGCTAAATCGGCAATTGGATAATCTAACAAACAAAAGTGTTTGCTTTGCGCCCAACTGCCATTAGTTGATGCTTGATGGTATTGCGGAACTTTGTTTAACCAAGTTAACAGCATAGCAAATGTATGTTGTGCAACTGCCATGGTTGAATAATCTTTTACATTACATACAGCTATTTGTTTTGCCTGGCAGGCGGCTAAATCAACATTGTTATAACCCGTTGCGGCAACACAAACTAGTTTTAGATTTTTCGCTTGTTCAAGTAATTTTTGTCCGATTTGCACTTTGTTTGAAATAATTACGTCAGCATCTTTGATGTAATCTTGTACTTGAGCGTTGAAAGAGAGTTTGTCGGCTAATATGGTTTGTCCTTGTTGTTGCAATGAACTAAAGTTGACGGCACCAACTGAGTCGGCATCGGCAAAAACAATTTTGGCTGATGGCATATCTAAATTTCCTGTAAACTGCTATACCTAGTAATAGAAGTCATTATAAATGGACATTGTATGTATATTATCACTGTTGAGTACGTAATCGACCCTGGCCACATGTTAACTTTTATGGATGCTGTGTTGGAAAATGCAGAAACCTCATTGCATCAAGAAGAAGGTTGTGTGCAATTTGATGTGAGCCAAAGCCACGACAACCCAACGCACTTTTTCTTATACGAACAGTTTGTTGATGAAATGGCGTTTCAGCAGCATGTTGAAAGTGAGCACTATTTAACGTTTAGTAAAAAAACTCAAACATCAGTTATAAGCAAAAGTGTTCGTCATTGGTATAGTTGTTAGTAATTCAAATTAATCGGTTAGTGTGTCCCTATGAATATAAGTATTATTGGAGCAGGTTGGGTTGGATTGCCATTGACTATGCTGTTAACAGCGAATGGTCACCTAGTTCAAGTGAGTAAATCTTCAGAAGATGGATTAGCCGATTTGCTGTTGCATGGCATTGATGCAAAAAAAGTTAAGTTAGCTCTAGGTGTTGTGGCTAAATCAGACACGGCCAATTTAGCTGAGTTAGGCCAAGCTGATGTCGTTGTTATTACTATCCCTCCTGGGTTTCGTAGTGGCGGTGGTGATTATTACCCTGCACATATTAAAGCTATATGCGAACATATTTCACCTAAGGTGAAACAAGTGATCTTAGTCTCGTCAACGGCTGTTTATCCTGAAATTGACAAAGATATGCAAGAAAGTGATGCATCCGCTTGGAGTACTAAAGCTGAAAAGATACTCGCAGCTGAACATGTTGTGCGCACTTTATTTCCAAAACAGTATGTGATTGCTCGTTTTGGTGGTTTGTTTGGTGCAGATCGCCACCCTGCAAGATTTGTAAAACATATGCAGTCAGTATCAAACCGCAGTTATGCCAATATGCTCCATCAAGATGATGCTGTGCACGGTTTGGCGTACTTGATCTCTCAGCAAATCACCGCCAAGGTCGTGAATTTATCGACACCTGAAAAAATAACCAAAGCCGAGTTTTATCAAGCCGCTGTCGAACATGCCGCTACGCATAGTTTTGAATTTAATAATTCTGATGCGATTGTTCTGCCGCCAGTTACACCTGAAGGACATGCAAAGTATATTAAGGTGGATAAAATTAAAGCGATGGGTTATCAGTTTAGGTACAATAACCCTATTGATGCCTTATAAGCATGTCAGCATTTTTTACATCGCAATATAACCTTAAAGAATAAAATGTTTTTACCATTTGATTTTAAATGTGTTTTTTGTATTGGCTTGTTAATTGCTTGTAGTCTGACCAGTATGCTTATCTGCATGAGCAAGAATAATTCACCGTTTTATCCTGACGTAAGACAGTAGGAATTTTACAATGAAAAAATTTATTTTAGGTTCGGTTTTAGCTTTATCTAGTGTTGCTACAGCGCAAGCTGCTACACAGACTTATACGTTTGATATGATTGATGACCAATACACTAGTAGTAGCGGTCGATATAACCCTGATGTTGGATACACAGAGATTTCTTTTAGTGATAGCCAAGGCGGTAAAGAAATCACAGCTACTTTTACTGCGTGGGCGGATACCTCTGAAAACCAATCAGGTGTAACTAACGATGATGAAATAACCCAAGGTGAATTGTACAAATGGGGTCGCAGTGGTTGGGGTGTGGTTAATAATGACGAGAGTTCAAGTGACCGACCTGGCCATGCATTCGATAATGATGGCTGGAGCACTGATTATGACTTTGTGCTAGTTGAATTTAGCGAATCTGTTGCTTTATCTGCGATTGATTTGGGATGGACAAATGGTGATAGCGCTGAAGTAACTGTAGTATCTCTTGGTGAATCTGCTCCTTCTCTGGCTGGTGGTGTATGGACTGATTTCATAAACGCTGGCAATAGCAATGTTTATGATATCTCTAGCTCTGATGGTTACTATTCTTTAAATAATGCAACCACTTCAACATACTGGTTGGTTGGTGCTTACCAAAGTGTATTCGGTGGTCATTGTCCTGACGATACTGCATTTAAGCTAACTGGTTTGCAAGCAACTGCAAGTACGTCGCCTTCTCAAAGACCTTCTCAACCTGTATCTGAGCCAGCTAGTTTAGCTATTTTTGGATTGGGCATAGCTGGATTGATGCTTCGTAGAAGACGCAACGCATAAAGTTACGATTTAAAATTCATTGTAAATTCTTGAAAAAGATGGCTTAGGCCATCTTTTTTTTTGTTATAGTTTTATCAGCCGAAATTTAACTCGCCAATTATTATTATGAAACTAAGAGTTTGTTTGTTACTTACCGCTTGTCTCTCGTTTATCGTTGAAGCTGAAGATAATCACTATGAAGCTGCTTTGCAGTCGTTTAATCAGCAAGACTTTGATACGGCATACATTCACATTAAAAATGCACTGCAACAAGATGAAAATCACTTACCAGCTAAAATTTTATATGCCAAGTTATTGTTGCAAAATGGCTATTACTTAGAAGCGATTGAAGAGTACAACAAGGCCTACTATTCAGGGGCTGATATTAATTTAATTATTGAAGATTGGTCGACCGCATTATTATTAGATCGTCAATTTTATGAGGTGATTGCTTTAGGTGAAGGGAAAAAGCTTAACAATAATACTATGTTTGATTGGTTAATGCTGCAAGCAGTGGCTTTTGAGCATTTAAAGCAATTTGACACGGCAAATTTGAGTTACCAAAAAGCGCGTCAATTGCAACCGAATAATCCACGCATCCTCAACAGTATGGCTTGGAACAAAATTAAACAACAAGACTTTGTGGCTGCTAAACAATTGATACAGCAGTCTTTGTTAATGGATGGCGCTAATTCTAAGACTTGGCACCTTAAAGGTAAACTGGCTGAAATAGATCGAGATATAGATTCTGCTATGGCGGCATACCAAACGGCATTAAAAGTTTCGGTCAACCCTGATGTGGTCATTTATCGCTCGCTTGCTGGTGTATATATCCAGCAAGGAGACTTAGAGCAAGCCAAATCTTATGTTGAAAAGATCCTAGAGCAGAGTGCCACTGATGCAGAAGCTTTGTTATTACAAAGCTGGATTTATGCCCAGCAGAATGACAATACCAAAGCTAGTGAAGTTCAAAAGTCTTTGCTAGAGAGAATGTCGTTAGTGCCAGAAGAGGAGTTTAAACAGAGAGTTTCTTTACTATTTATTCGTGGCTTAACTGCTTTTGCGCAAGGAAACAATGAACAAGCTCGCAGTGATTTATCTTCTTACATAGCACAAGCTCCGGGTGATTTACAGGCAGTGAAGCTGTTATTGGAGTTATATAATCAACAAGGTGATTTTGAACAAGCAGTTAATTTATTACAGTCAAACGAAGTCTATGTGCTGAACGATTTAGCTTTGGCGCTAAAGCTTGCACATATGTATTTGCAAGACGGTCAATACTACAGAGCGGATATTTTACTCAATGAGTTAAGAGCGCGTCACCCTGAAAGTGAGCAAGTTATCTTATTATCAGCCCAAGCGCTTATTGCTAGAGGCAAACACGAGAGTGCGGTTAAGCTGATTGAAAAAAGTGGTTTATCCGACGGTGAACAAAAAGGCGCCGCATTGGAGTTATCACAAGCTTTATTATTTATGCAATCAGGCGCTTATGACAAAGCTTTAGCCAGTGCAGAAAACTTATTAAAAACTGAGCCTGAACAAGTGGACTATTTAATTGTTAAAGGTGCAAGTTTAGTTAAATTAAATCGTTTAACTGAAGCAGAAGTGGTTTTATTGCAAATTACCTTGCAGCAACAAAAACATTTTGCTGCACGTTTTAACCTTGCTCAAGTATATAAAAAATCACGACGGTTAGAACAAGCACAACAATTATTAGCTGAGTTAACTGTTGAACGACCTGACAATAGGCAAGTGACCTTGATGTTAGCTGAAATCGAATTTTTATTGGGTAATTTGCAATTAGCCAGTGATATGTTGGCAAAACTTACTGTATTAGAAAGACAAAATATTTTTGCAGCTGAGTTATATGCGCAAGTATTGCTTAGGCAAGGTAGGTTAGAAGGTGCTTTGTCAGAAACGAATAGATTAAATGATCTAGATAGACTGAACGAAAAATATTTATGGCAGCGTGCACAAATATTAACTCAGTTAGGCCGCTCAGCTGAAGCGAGTGAACAAGCTGATATTTTATTTGGAATGTGGGCAGAACAACCGCGGAAATTATTCCAATTAAGTCAATTGCAGCAACAGCTTAAAGATGTACTTAAAGTTGAACGCTCGTTGAAAAAAGCTATTAGCTTAGCCCCAGAACAAGCCTTGTTACATTATGAGCTGATCAAGTTATATATTGGTCAATTGCAAATCAATAAAGCGCAAGCCATGTTGGCCCAAGCTGCACTGCAGTTTAAACTAGATCCAAATGTATTGGTATTAAATGGTGACTTGGTTGCAGCCCAAGGGCAAATGGACAAAGCTTTTGGTTATTATAAGAAAGCACTTGAGCTTAACGATGGTTTCGCCATGGCCGCGAGTCGAGTGTATCAATTGGCGAAACAAGGTCATTTTGTTGCAGAAGCTGAGTCAATACTTGAAAAATCGGTGCATGCACATCCACAAGAGCCGATTTTACTTAATTTATTAGCCGATCATTATTTAAATCAACAAAGTAATAGCCAAGCATTGGCGGCCTATCGCCAGTTGACAACACTGGATAAAAATTACGCCAACAACCCACAAATTCTAAATAATATCGCTAATTTATATTTACCGGATAACCCACAAGCCGCGATAGAGTATGTGGATAAAGCGTTAGCGCAGCACACTACTTTTGCTGCAGCGATAGATACCAAAGGTTGGGCATTATATTTAATTGGTCAACATGAACAGGCGTTAACTTTATTCCGTCAGGCGTTTGCAATTAATAGTTCAGATCCGTCAATCCGTTATCATCTAGGTGCAGTGTTAGTTAAATTAGGTCGAGCGAGTGAAGCTAAAATGGAATTACAAGCGGCTTTGATGTTAGGTGTAGATTTTGCTGAAAAAGCTCAGTGTGAACAATTATTGGAGACATTATAAATGAATAAATGGATTGGCTATGCTTGGGCTGTTGTTGCTGCTGGCTTGTTATCCGGCTGTGCTTCAACAGCAAATGACAAAATTGAATATGTAGAAAAAACCTTTTTAAAAATTCAGCTGGATGCAGGTGAACAAACTTTATTAGATAGTGAAGTTTTATGCGAAGGTACTCAACAGCTTAGGTTTGGTGAAGCAGTATCTGAACAAGCTTATGTATATAAAAACTTTTTAGCTAAATTTGTTTCTGGTGCTTTGTTGATTAATAACGCTGCTGTTGATGCCTGTGAGGCAAGTGTCTCACTACAAGCAGAGCTGTATGCGGATATATCCAGCAGCAAAATTGTTAATGGTGCCAAAGTATTTCAAGGTGATTATTTACAAAGTATTTCGCAAGCAGCTATCCCTGTTAGCCTTGAGCAAGGCAGTTGGCAAGATTTTGTGGCTGATGCATTTGTGTTAACTGTTCAAGCTGAAACACGGAAAATACCACTGTAGTCACGTAATTGCTAACTAGAGGAAAAGTTGGCATTAACCTTGACTGCACTCTAATCTTACTAACAAAAGATTGACGTTTTCGAGGTTAAGTTTGTTGCACAAATTGGCTGTACTCTGCTGGGTATTACTACTGGTTAGCTGTGGTGGCTCAGAGCCAGCAGAGCCAGATAATAATAACCCAGATGGTGGAAACACTGATGTAACCTTGCCGCAAATGGCAAGTCAGCTAGTTATTAGTGGCAATAATTTGCCAAGCCAATGTGCCTTTAGCGCACAAAGTGTTCGCCCTTTCAGCCAATGCCAAGTTATTTTTTCCATTCAACTTACCCAAGGTTCGGCCAGTAGCGCTGCTTTTGTTGGTCAAGTTTCTGACGATAATGGCAATTCGTGGACTAACTTAACCACAGACAACCAGCTTAATTTTGTTTTAGACCCACAAGCTTTTAGCGGCAGTTTGCTCATTCGCGGTAAAATGAGCGCCAATGGAACTGAATTCTTAACCCAAAACTATCCATATACAATTGCGGAAAATTCAGTTGCTATTGCCAGTGCTAATGATTTTTCTGAATTAACTACTTTATATTTTTCTTCGGCTGAAAAAAAACAAATTCATTTACCTAGCTGTACAGATGTTGATGGTGATTCCACTAAAGTTGAGTTAACCATTAATGGTCGCTATTGGTTGGAGCAAGCATCCAATGCCAAAATTAATTTAGCGGCCAGCACGGTTAAACAAGGTGATGTGTTAGCTGCAGCTTGTGTTGATAGTTTAGGCGCTAAGGCTAGCGCGCCTGGGCAGTTACAAATTTCTTTTGCAACCAATCCACAAGACAATCAAGCACCAGTGGTGGCTTTTACTGCATTGGCTGATTCGGTACGTTATTTTTCGTCACAATTACGCGACTATCAGCAAATACCAGTTTGTTTAGTTACTTCTGACGCTGAAGGTGATGTGCTGACCGCCAGTTTTCAAGCGCGTATTAGCAATGCTTCTGCGAACACTAGCCAGTTAATTGATTTAACCGCGAATAATTTGTGTACTGAATTAGATACTAGTGGTTTAGGTGGCAATCAAATTACTCTGCTTACACAGGTGTCTGATGGGGTTAATGCAACGGCTGCTGAATTAAATTTAGGTTTGATTCACAGCGATACTATTCCAATCGCCACTAGTCAAAACTCCAGTTGTTTAGTAGGTGATAATGCACAAACGGTTAATATTAATATTAGCTCGGATGCTGAGTTTGATACTGTTATTTTACAAGCGATAGATGCTGATTCGAATGAGCTATTAAAACAGCTAAATATTCGTCAACAAAACAGCATTACCTTTGACTGTAATCAACTTGGTTTAACTCGTTATCAAATTCAATCGACTAGCCGTGGTCAAGTTCTAAGTAGCGTTATATATAGCCATTCTGTTACTCAAGTGTCTAATCAAGCACCGCAGGTGGCAATAGATGTGACTGGTAATAGAGTGGGGTTGCTATATCGGGATAATCAAACTTTACAAGTTTGTTTAGAACCAACAGATGCTGATAACGACAGCTTAACTACTAGTTTAGCTTATGCTTGGGCGAGCCAAACACAACAAAATATAACCCTAACTGATAATTGCGCCAGTGTATCTACTCAAGGGCGTGGAGGGCAAAAACTTACTTTCTTTGCCACAGTAGATGACGGTTTGACCCAAATCCAACAAAGCTTAGACGTAGGGCAAATTCATGCAGACACTATTCAATTTGCTACCTCACAAAGTTTAAATTGTACACAAGGTGATGAGGCTGTTTCCTACTCAGTGAGTATAGAAGGTGATTCAGAAGGGGATGCTTATACACTTGATGTAATAAATGCCAATACTGGTTTATCTTTATTTGCTCTCGGCTCTATTACTCAAGGTCAATTTGAGCTGTCCTGTGACGATGTCGGCAGTACGCCTTTTTATCTGCGTACACAAAGTCGCGGTTTAACTGTGCAATCTATTGATTACCAGCACACAGTCACAGAACAACCAAATCAAGCACCAATCATAAACTATACTTTTACCGCCGCTGAATTTGCTGGCAGTTTTCGTGACAATCAAATTGGTTCGCTATGTTTTACTACAAGTGATCCTGAAGGGCAGGCTGTTACTGTAACTGGCAATTATGCGTTTAACAATCAATTCGTACAAAATCTGAACTTAGACAATAACTCATGCATGGCAATTTCTTTGTTTGATCGTGGTGGTCAAACTTTAACTGTGCAGGCTAACGCCAGTGATGGCGAAGTATCAACTGATTTAGCTGAGTCAATTGGTCTAATCCATTTAGATACTATTCAAGTTGCTAGCTCGCAAGACAATAGCTGTACCCAAGGTGATGGTTCATTAACCTATAACATTAGTTTGCCTGCGGATAGTGAAAGTGATGCAACTGTGCTCACTGTATTTGATGCGAGCAATAATCAAGTTATTGCTAATTTGGGCACTATCAACAGCACCTCAAGTTTTGCATTGTCTTGCCAAACGGCTGGTTCAACTAATTTTTATATTCGTAATCAAAGCCGTGACTTAACTACTTATTCGCGAGTTTACCGCCATACGGTTAATGCACCGGTTAATACTGCGCCAACAGTAGCGATAGTGTTAGACAATCAGCAAACTTATTTAGACAAGTTGCGTGATAACCATGAATTTAACGTCTGCGTAGCCGGTAATGATGCTGATGGTGACAACTTAACCACAAGCTTAACCTATAGTTTAAATGGTGCGGCCGCGCAAAATCTTAGCCTTAACTCAGGTTGTACAACTTTTTCAACTAACGCTTTGGGCAATCAAACTCTAGTATTTACCGCTTATGCGAGCGATGGCATTGAACAGGTAACATCAGAGCAGTCTTACTCGATTCATCAAGACACAGTGCAATTTGCTTACACAACTAGTCAAAATTGTCGCCAAGGTGATGATGATAGAACTTATGTTGTGCAAGTTGCTGATGATGTTGAAGGCGACAGTTATGCATTAGCTGTTTATCACGCTACTACTAATCAGCTTATCGCTAATTTAGGTTCGAGTTCTCCGGCAAGTTTTTCGTTAAATTGTAATGCGAATGGGGTGACTCCATTTGTTATCCGCACTAGCAGCCGTGATTTATCTAGTTTATCCACTCAATATTCTCACGTGGTTGCTGCCGAAAACAATACTGCACCAACAATAGATTTAACTTTGAATGCAGATGCTGAGCGATTTAACGGTAATTTACGTGATCAACAAAGTATCGAGGTGTGTGCAACAGTTGCTGATGCTGAAGACACAGTATTAAACACACAAGTGTTTTATCGCTTTGATAACCAAACTCAACAAAGCCTAACTTTAACTAATTTGTGTGGCAGCATAGATTTAACCGACAGGGGCGGGCAGAACTTAACCATAGAAGGTTTTGTCAGTGATGGTACAGCAACGGGCAACGATACGATTAATGCAGGTGTTATTCATTTAGATTCAGTGCAAACGGCTTTTTCATCTAGTGGTAGTTGCCGTGCGGGCGATGCGGCGAGTGTATTTGCTGTGCAAGTCGGCGCAGATGTTGAAGGGGATGCTTATAGCATAGATGTAGTGGATGCTATCAGCTTAGATGTATTGGCTTCACTTGGGCAAATTACCTCAGGCACTTTTAGTTTGTCGTGTGATGCGGTTGATGCAGTTGATTTTATGATCCGCACAGTTAGCCGTAACCAAGTGCAATATTCTTTGGTATATAGCCACGTGATCAGCAATACGCTTAATGCCAAACCGACTTTGTCGCTGGCGCTGCAAAACCCAGAAGAATTTAGTGAGCAGGTTAGAGACGGCCAAGAGGTTACTTTATGTTTAACCGGCACTGATGCAGACGGTGACGCATTAACTTATAGAGCTGCCTATCAATTTAGCAATGAATCATTTCAAACTGTCTCGTTAAACAGCCAACAATGTGCCAGTATCAGTACACGCAATCGAGGTACACAGAGCCTAATCATTCAAGGTTTTGTTAATGAAGCTAGTGCAGAAACAACGGCAATTCTTGATGTAGGGGAAATACATCAGGACACATTAGCAACAGCGTCTACCGTATCATCTGAATGCAGTGTTGGTGAATCATCAATCGGATACTCGATTAGTTTAGCGGATGACGAACAAGGGGATGCCAGACAAATTGAAGTGCTAAATCAACAAGCTTCAAGTGTTATCGCCTCGTTTACTGAAGGGGATAATTACAATTTTGCCATGGCTTGCGACACTGTTGGTCAAACTTCGTTTGTTATTCGCACCACCAGCCGTGACTTAACCACAGACTCAAGTGTATATACGCATACAGTCAACCCAAGCTTAACCAACTCAGTTGAAGTTTGGCGCACTTCTGGCGATGCGAGTTTATTACTGTCAAAGCGTGCAGGACAAATTTTGCGTGCAGGTGTTGGTACTTCTTCAATTCAAATAGACGTGAGTGATAGCCAACCGGCACAAAAAATTGCAGGATTAGGTGCCAACTTAACCGACAGTGCCGCGAGTTTAATTTATCAGTCGGCGCAATCTAGCAGCATTATCAATCAAATATTCTCAACCGAGTCGGGCATCGGCCTGCAACATTTACGTGTGCCTTTGTCAGGCATGGGCGAGTTTATCGCGCGTGCGCCTCGCAGTTATAACGATATGTCGACTGGTCTAACCGACCCAGAACTTACCCAATTTAGCATAGATGACGACGAAGATTATTTAATCCCGTTGGTTTTAGATATTCAAAATGTGCAAGCAGAGATAGGTTTACATGCGATTAGTTGGAGCGCACCTGCTTGGATGAAGGATAATGAGAGTTTTGCGGGTGGTTCGCTACGTATTGAGTTTTATCAAAGTTACGCCAACTATTGGTTAGCATTTATGCAGGCATATCAAAATCGCGGTATTGAATTTACTAGCATTAGTTTACAAAACCAGCCGCATTTAGCTGATGACTTCCCGTCTATGTTGTGGACAAGCGACGACTATTTATTATTTTTTGAAGACTTCTGGTATCCGGTTGTTGGTCAATTCAGACCTAGCCCTGAATTGTGGTTGTGGGATGGCAATTGGACAGATTTTGATAGCCAACAAAATGCTGATATTGCCAATTTCGCAATTAATGCACTAGCTGACGATTTTATCTATGGCAGAACCAATGCAATAGCGCTGCAATGTTACCAAGCAACCAACGGTGCGACAGATTACACTCAAGCCATTACACAAATATTGGCTCAAACACGTTCTCGCCCAGTGCATTTAACCAGTTGTCGGAATGAAAATGATGGCCGAAGTTTTGGCCAATATTTAACGGATACTTTGTCGGATATGTTGATCCCAACATTTGACGCTGGGGCATCTTCCATTTTTTACGACAGTTTAGCTTTAGATACTAACAATGGCCCAGTGCAAAACGGCTGCAGCAATTGCCGCAGTTTAGTCACTATAGATAGCAGCGGCAGTATGACAGCCAATGCTGAATATTATGCGTTTGGCCATATTAGTAAATTTTTACAAGATGATGCTGTATTGATTTCGAGTATTTCGGGATCGCAAGATGTGTCTACGCTAGCGTATAAAAACCCTGACAATACTGTGGTGGTTGTTTTGGTGAATAACAGCACAAATACAGTCGAAGTTGATGTGAATTGGCAGGGGCAATATACCCAAGTTGAGCTCGCCAGTTACGATGTCGTTAGTTTGATTTGGGATACTGACAACTCGCCTGTGGTAGATTTACAGCAAATTAGTCAAACCAATACTTTAGCGCAGAATATTTATCAGTTAATTGACTCAGCTCGGGATGCGAATGGTTTATATCGACCATTTTTAAACGCCGATGGCTCAGACAATAGTTTGCGTAGTGGTGCAGCCACTGGCTTAGGCTTAATTGCACTGAGCATAGCGCATAGCCTGGATTGGGATAGCTCGGCCGCCGCTAAACTCGTACAAACGCTACAAACGTTAAACGGAGAAAATGAGAATGTTGCGCCCATAGTTAATGCGAATGGCTGGGTTGCGCAATATTGGAATGAGGACGGCAGTGTTGCGACTGAATCGAGTTATTATTCTGCAATAGATACGGCGATACTAATGGCTGGGATTAAGTTTGCCCAACAACATTTTGTTAGCGACACAATTACTACAGCTGTTGATTCAATTGCTCAGACTATTGTTTGGGATGATTTGGTGAGCAACGCCAGTTTGGGTGAGTTAAATATTACACAAGATGCCGATGGGGTTAGTTTATCCACTCAGGGTGTTTACCAAGCGCAAATGCTCGCGGTTTGGATGGCGATGAATATGGATGATGGTTTAGCTGAACAAGTTTGGCAAAGTTATTATCAAACCGGTCAACAATTCCCGCTTGTTTATGTTGATGGAAATGCGTTGCCAGCCGATGAAAACAGTCAATCTGTGCCTGCGTTAAATCACCAATTAAACTTTTATTTAATTAATCATGTCTTAAATTCGGCTAATTATCGCCAGTTGTTTTTATCGCACGCTCAAGCGGAAAAAGCTTATTGGGATGAGAACTTTGCTGAGCCTTCGTATGTTTGGGGTTTCGGTTTAGATTCGAGCATTGACAGTCATACAAATAATATTGCCGATGTGAGTGTGATTGCTGGTTTTGTCGGCGCGGATGCTTCATTAGTGGCGGATGTCTTGGCTTGGCAAGACAACAATTTAGCGATTTTGGATACGCAGGTGAGTGGTATTCAAGTGCCGTGGCGTTACGATGTTGATGATGCTAGTTGGCAAAGTGATACTTTAGATATGCGGGCGTTGGCTGTGATGTTAATGGGATTGTCTGCACATCCGGGGTTGTTAGATGTACAGTATTTTAGGCAAAAAACAGAGTTAGAATTTTAGGTGTGTAGGTTGGGACGAACGGAGTGAATCCCAACATGGGTATGTTGCAGTGGGCGCTAGGAGTTCGTGCAATCAAGCAGCCGAGAAGCATAATTTTCTAAAAACGCTTTACACCGTCCATGGTCGCTCACACAAGATATCCCTATCTTGTGAAGTTTTAGAAAATCAGCATTCTCGCCTACTCTTATTGTTCATTGATATTGCTTGGGTTATGAGGCGTTTTATGTAGGTTGGGACGAACGAAGTGAATCCCAACAATGCAATGGATAAATTAAAAAGGAATTTTACAATGCATTATCGACGACATTTTGTCCAAGGCGGGTGCTATTTTTTCACTGTAAATTTAGCTGAACGCGATAAACCCTTGTTAACGGATAATATTCAATTATTGCGATCTAGCTATCGAAAAATGATTGTTACTAGACCGGTCAAAACAATCGCAGCTGTAGTGTTGCCCGACCACATGCATGTGATATGGCAATTACCTGCGGATGATAGTGACTTTGCTCAAAGGTGGCGTCAACTTAAAGTTAATTTCTCTCGGTATATTGAAAAGGGAGAATCAATTAGCCAAAGCCGAATGAAAAAAGGTGAACGTGGTATTTGGCAACGACGTTATTGGGAACATTTAATTCGTGATGAAGACGATTTACAAAAGCATGTTGCATATATTCATAACAACCCGGTAAAGCATGGTTATGTGTCGTCACCAGCCGATTGGCCTTATTCGAGTATTCACAAGTATATTAAATTAGGTTGGGTGAATGAAAATTGGGGATGTTGATTTGTTGGGATTCACTGCGTTGGTTCCAACAAGTTTATTGCTATATGTTGCAATTAGGCGCTTTGAGTAAGTGCTAACAAGCAACCGAGAAGCATAATTTTCTAAAAACGCTGTACACCGTCCATGGTCGCTCTCACAAGATATCCCTATCTTGTGAAGTTTTAGAAAATCAGCATTCTCATCTACTTTTGTTTTGCATTGATATTGCGAGAAAATCTCAACCTGCGTGTCGGTGTGGTCTGCAGGATTATAATGAAGCGATACAAATGTTTGGACTGGGTTTGGGTTTTCCGACACAGAACCTACTTTTCATGGATGAAAAGTCAGAGCGCCCAGGGATGGGTTTACAGCGTTTCTGTGTGGGAAACTTAAACCTACGCCGTTGTGGTGACGCAATTTTGAAGCGCCACCACAACAGCTGCAACCTACATAAAAAACTCCCGACTACTGAACCATAACAACTTGGGCTGGGCTTTTGGCGATGGTGATATCCACTTTTCGCTGAAAAAAGTTACTCTCCAAGTCATCTTGTAAATGTGCTTGTTCTCCCTGAGCTGAAAAACTAATGCGTTGTTCGTCTATGCCCATTTTTTGCAAAAACACAGCAACAGTTTCAGCGCGTTTATTCGATAACTGGCGATTATAATTTGCGCCACCTCTTTGATCGGCAAAACCAGTTAGCTGAATTTGTAAATCAGGCATAGCGGTTAACAAGCGGCTGATACCCACTAATTGCTGGCGATAATCTTCGGTTAATTCACTTGAACCTGTTTTAAATAAAATGGTTAAATTTAAGCTGCGCCCTTGAGTGAATGGTGTGGCCAACATATCAATTTGTTGTGATACCTGTTGTAACTGAATTTGCTGCTGGCGCTGCTGTTGCTGCAGGTGTTGGCTCAATTGCGCTGCTTTTTGTTGATGTTCTGCACTGGCTAAACTCACTTGCTCTATCTCTGTTTGTTGCTCATGGCTATGACCAATTAAACCGCCGATAACTGCGCCGACAACAGCGCCAAGCGGCCCACCTGTCATTAACCCTAAGCTACCGCCCGACAACAAACCAATGTTTTCCGGCTCAGCCATTTTCTCCTGCGCATGTTCTACTTTTTGTTTAAATTGACTTTGCCATTGTTCGAAAGTGTCGTTGGCAGCAGCGGTCGAAGTAACTGTAATTAAAGATAAAGCTAAAATAGAAGGTTTAAAAAATTTCATTGTGTTTCTCCAGAATCATTAAATTAAAAGCTAAAACACAGGAACCAAGCTCTCCTGTATCTGGAATCTATTAAACACAAACAATCTGTTTTTCTGGTCGGTCACAAATGGCAATCTGCTGAACAATTGTGGCAACAATATGGCAATTGTGCACGCGAGCTTGTTTCAGCAATTGCATAGGGTATATTGCTGTTAAAACATCACAAACAAAGCTAGTTAAAGGCATACCATGTCAGTTAAAAAACATATTGCGATAATTGAGGATGAAGCAGCGCTGCGAGACAACTACGCCAGCTTGTTGCGCCAACATGGTTATTTAGTGGATTGTTATGCTGACAGGCCTGCCGCTGAAAAAGGTTTGGCCGACAAAATGCCTCAGTTAGCCATTATTGATATAGGGCTAAAAGACGAATACGAAGGTGGTTTTACCCTGTGCCAATGGTTGCGTAGTCGCTCGCAACAAGTGGCAATTATGTTTTTAACTGCGCGTGATTCTGATATAGACACCATTACAGGTTTGCGTATAGGTGCTGATGATTATTTAAATAAAAATATAAGTTTAGTGCATTTAACTGCGCGAATTAATGCTTTGTTTAGACGTATGCAGGCGCTTAATCAATCTTTTGAACAACAGCAAAACAAAGGTATAGAGTTAGGCGACTTGAATATCGATTTGGATAAAATGCAAGTCAGCTGGCAAAACACTATGCTTGAACTCACTGTCACTGAATTTTGGATGTTACATAGTTTGGTTAAACACCCAGGGCATGTGCGTAATCGCAGCCAATTGATGCAAGATGCACACATGGTGGTAGACGATACAACCATAACTTCGCATATCAAACGTATACGGCGTAAGTTTGAACAGCTCGATGCTCACTTTCAACATATAGAAACCGTCTATGGCATGGGTTACCGTTGGAAACTTTAAAGTTGAGGTTATTTAAAAAACTCTTTTCGCTAAAAAGCAAACTACTACTGTTGTCTAGCAGTATGTTGTTGCTGCCATTGCTGGGATATCAATACGTCTCTGAAATGGAACATTTTTTACGTGCTGGGCAAGAGCAAACTATGCTTGGCACTGCCAAAGCAGTTGCAACCGCTTTGCATGAGCGTCCTGCATTGTTTGATCAATCAGCCGCCTACCAACAACAAGTTATCCCAACTCGAGACTTATATGCTTATGCTTTGCCAGTTCCGGTAAAGTTAGACGGACAATTGAACGAATGGGCGAGTTTAGATAAGTATCAACAAAACTATAATCACGCACATAGATTAGCTGCATTTTCCGACACGCAAACTTCATCACTCAGTTTTAGCCAAAAAGTGGGGCAGTATCAGCAACATTTATATTTAGCTATCTCAGTCAAAGATGATGCTGTGGTACTCCGGCCAAACAACAGTTATGCGGTCGATAAAAACGACTATCTACAAATCTCCATTTTTAAACCCGACACAGGCTTACAAAGATATATTTTTGCCGCGAACAATACTAGCCAACAAAATCTGCAAACAGGCCAATGGGTCAATGCTTTTGCTGTTGATGAAAACAACCGAGCTGAATTACCAGAAAAACAAGTGCAAGGTTATTGGCGCAATACAGTGCAAGGTTATGATCTTGAATTGAGATTACCTATTAGCTGGGTTGGCGCAAAAGTAGGTTTTGCCATATTTGATGTTGATGATGTGCACACTCGAGAATTAGTTGGTGCTATAGGTAATGCAGATGAACTCGGTACTATATTAGTGCCATCGCCTGAAATAGACGCGATTATTAAAGGGCTAAGTTATCACAACTCACGTATTTGGGTGGTAGATAAACACGGTCGAGTATTGGCACGCAGTGGTGATATTCAACAGGCAACTTCTACTTACCAAACCAGCAATACCTCAGCTAAATTTTTGCAGCAGATGCAATCTCTGTTGCAGCCTATATACGACGCTGTGTTAACTCATCCATCAAAAAACTTTATCGATCAGCTAAAAGATGCGGTCAAAATTGACGATCAAGCGCTTAAGCACGCACTCATTGGCAAAGCAGATACAGCTTGGCGGTTAACCCCAGATAAAGCTGCGGTGATTTTATCGGCAGCTCACCCTATTTATATTGATGGCCAAGTATTAGGGGCGGTCGTTATTGAAGAAACCACCCATGGCATACGTACTTTACGTAATCAAAGTTTACAAAATTTATTTAATCAAATGGTGTTGTTGTTATTGGTCGGCAGCTGCATCTTTTTATTGTTCGCCCTGCGAATATCTGGGCGCATTCAAAACCTTAAAAAACAACTGGGTTTAGCTGTGGATGCTCAAGGGCGCATTTTAGCTAAAGTTAAAGCAGAAAATCAGTTTGATGAAATAGGTGACTTGTCGCGCTCGGTCAGTGATTTAGTTGAAAGGCTTAGCCAATACAATAGATATTTAGAGAGCATGTCTTCACGCATGTCGCATGAATTTAAAACGCCGATTGCTATTATTGCTTCTAGCTTAGAGGCGTTAAAAGTTGAACAAACTCAACTTAAAGGCAATGAGTTTTTCCAACGTGCAGAGCAAGGTATGCAAAGGCTGAATAGCATGTTGGCCGCTATGACAGAAGCAACTCGGCTTGAACAAGCTATTCAGCATTCGCATTATTTAGCACAAAAAGAACCATTCGATTTTGCTGCTGTAGTGCAAGGTTGTGTGATGGCACATCAGCAAACTTTCCCAAATCAGCAGTTTAAGTTAATTGAAATGCCGAGTGATTACCAAGTTATAGGTAGTCCAGATTTAATTGTACAAATGCTCGAAAAAATACTCGCCAATGCGATAGATTTTGCCAAGCCTGATAGTGAAATAGAAATAAAATTAGTCCGCGATAAAAAACAGCTGGTATTAACTATTTTCAACCAAGGGCCATTATTACCAGAGCAAATGGCAGCTAACTTATTTAACTCTATGGTATCTGTGCGCGACAGCGATAGCCAACAAACCCACCTAGGTTTGGGTTTGTATATTGCAAGATTGGTCAGCCAGTTTCACCATGGGCAAATTCGCGCCTACAACCAGCATCAACCACAACAAGGCGTGGTAATTGAATTTGTAATGGGGTTAGTTGAGTAAATTAGGTGTATACTTATGGCTCCTCGGTTACAAAACAATATCAGTTTGCTGCTTATTTCTTATGGTTAAACTTTTCTCCGCGACAAATAAAAAAAACACTAAACAACCCAAAGCTATTGAAGTGACTATTGATGGGATAAACCATCAAGGGCATGGGGTGGCACGCCACCAAGGTAAAGTCTGTTTTGTTGAAGGTACATTGCCAGGCGAAACATGGAAAGCCAAAGTGCTGGAAGATAAAAAACACTTTATCCAAGCGCAAGGCATTAAATGCTTAACTGAATCTCCCGCTAGGCAAACGCCGCCGTGCCAGTGGGCGGAAACTTGTGGTGGTTGCCAGTTGCAACATATGCAGCCACAAGCTCAAATAGCAGCTAAACAAACATTTGTTGAAGGTTTATTTAGCAAAGTTAAATTGCACAATTTGCCTTGGCAGCGCAACTTACAAGCTGATGATTTGCATTACCGCAACAGAGTGCGCCTAGCTGCTTGGTATGAAGGTAAACAAGACAAATTACATATCGGCTTGCGGCAAAAGCGCAGTAAAAAATTAGTTGCTGTGGATAAATGTTTGTTGGCACCAAAAGCATTTGAAAAAATTCTACCAGCTTTACATGGCCAACTTGATGCGCTGGCAGATAAAAAGCTGATTCAGCATGTTGAACTTCATCAAATAGATGACTTGTCTATTGTCTTATTACGTATTGCCGAGCCTTTATCGCAAGCTGATTTAAACCAATTAAAACAATTTTCACAGCAATATGCTTGTGTGTTTTATTTGCAAACTGGCTCTATGCCCGCCTTGCCACTAGATGGTGCAACAAGGGAACTTAGTTACCCAATTATGGGTCTAAAGATGCACTTTCAGTTAGCTGATTTTATTCAAGTTAACCATCAAATGAATCAACAAATGGTCGAGCAAGCAATTAATTGGTTATCCGTGCAGTCACAAGACAAGGTACTCGATTTATTCTGTGGTAGCGGCAACTTCTCTTTACCTATCAGTAAACTATCTCAATCTGTTACTGGCATCGAAGGCAGCGAATCTGCAGTTGAGCGCGCACAGCAAAACGCTGAGTCTAATCAAATCAATAATTGCCAGTTTATCGCAAAAAATTTAGCCGACGAAACTGAGCTTAAACAGATTAATTGGGGGGACTATGATAAAATTCTGCTCGATCCTTCCAGAGATGGCGCAGTATTAGCATGCCAACAGGCAAAAAACTGGCAAGCAGATTCAGTTTTGTATATTGCTTGTGATGCAAATTCACTGGTGAGGGACAGCCAATTTTTATATGATGCTGGTTATCAAATAGACAAAATAGCTCTGGTGGATATGTTTCCACATACAGCACATGTAGAAACAATGGCTTTGTTTAAACGAGTTTAACGGTAGTTATTATGGTTTCAGTACGGCAATCGCACGATAAAGATAATAAATTTATAGCGTTTTCAGAATGGATAGACTCAATTGAGTTTTCTGAAGAAACGCGCAAACACGCGGTTGAAACTTGTTATGTGTTGTTAGAAGAGCTTGATCCTAGCCCTTTGATGTTAAGTATTTCACGTGAATTAGTTGAAATACTCTCTACTTTAAATATGGACAGCGAAACACTAGTCGCGGCCATGTTGTACCCATACTGGCAACGCAAACTCATTAGCGAACAAGCCATTGTTTCCACCTTCTCGAAAACCGTTTATGACCTAGTTCACGGTATTGAACAAATGGCGGCTATTCGAATTTTACACCATCAAAAACGCGGTGAATTGTCATCAGACCAAGTGGATAACATTCGCCGTATGTTATTAGCTATGGTTGAAGATGTTCGCGCTGTGGTGATTAAACTTGCCGTATGTATTATTGAATTGCGATTAGCCAAAAACGCTGATGAAGAAACTCGTGTATTAGCTGCGAAAGAAGCGGCAACCATTTATGCACCGCTAGCTAACAGGTTAGGCATAGGTCAAATAAAATGGGAAATTGAAGATTATTGTTTTCGTTACCAACATCCTGAAATGTATAAAAAAATTGCCAGTATGTTGGACGAAAAACGCAAAGACAGAGCCAGTTATATTCGTCAATTTGTTCGTGAAGTGCGTGAAGCATTAGCTGAACACAATATTAAAGGCGAAGTGTTTGGTCGACCTAAACACATTTATAGCATCTATAAAAAGATGCAAAACAAAGATTTATCTTTTGAACGCTTATTTGATATTCGAGCTGTACGTATTTTATTAGATAGCAAATTAGATTGTTATCAAGCTATGGGCATAGTGCACAGTAAATGGCGTCCACTTTCAAAAGAGTTTGACGATTATATCTCTGCACCTAAACCCAATGGTTATCAGTCTATCCACACAGTTGTTATCGGTCCAAAAGGTAAACCTGTTGAAGTGCAAATTCGCACCCACCAAATGCATGAAGAATCAGAATTGGGTGTGGCAGCGCACTGGCGCTACAAAGAAGGCACAGCCAATGGCAAAGAAGACGGTTACCAAGAAAAAATAAACTGGTTGCGCAAATTATTGCAATGGCAAGAAGACGTTAATGGCAATGGTGATATGCTCGAAGAGCTGCGTAGCCAAGTGTTTGAAGACAGGGTTTATGTGTTCACGCCTAAAGGTGATGTAGTTGATTTACCACAGGGTAGTACTCCACTCGATTTTGCTTATTACATTCACAGTAATGTTGGCCATTGTTGCATAGGCGCTAAAATATCCGGTCGAATTGTGCCATTTAGTTATGTTTTACAAAATGGCGATCAAATTGAAATTCTCACCGGCAAGGAGCCAAATCCTAAACGCGATTGGCTAAACCCAAGTTTAGGTTATCTCAAGTCGAGCCGAGCACGCGCTAAAGCACATCATTGGTTTAAACAGCAAGATAAAGAGAAGAATTTACACGAAGGTCGCGAGGTCTTAGAAGCTGAATTAAAACGTTCAGGTTTAACCTTAGCGGACGCCGAACCTGCAATTAGCCGCTTTAATATGCACAGCTTAGACGACTTGTTAGCTGCAGTGGGCGGAGGTGATGTTAACCCTAGCCAAATCATTAACTTTATTCAAAGCAAACAGCAAAAAGCTAAAAACGACATTGATGAGCGCTTATTAAGTAAACTTGAAGCGACGCCGCCAAAAGAAGCCAATGCACAAGGCATAATAGTCCAAGGTGTAGGTAACCTATTAACTTATATGGCGAAATGTTGTGAACCAGTCAAAGGGGATGTGGTTTCAGGTTATATCACTCATGGTAAAGGTGTGTCGGTACACAGAAGCGATTGTGACCAACTTGCGCAAATGTTGGAGCAACATCCTGAACGTGCAGTTGATGTAGAGTGGGGCGGCTCAGGCTCGCAAGGCTATCGTGTAACAGTAAGAGTAATTGCTGAAGATAGGTCAGGTTTATTGCGCGACATTACTACTATTTTGGCTAATGAGAAAGCTTATGTACTTGGTGTGCGCAGTCATTCTGATGAAAGCAAACAAGAAGCGGCAATAGACATAGATATGTCGGTGCCGCATGTCGACAGCTTAACTAAGTTGCTATCTAAAATTAGCCAGTTACCGGGTATATTTGAAGCAACGCGGTTAAAATCTTAATGCACAAAGACTTTTACAACATTGAAGACCTGCAAGCCATTATGCAGGCACTACGTACGCCAGAAACGGGTTGTCCGTGGGATCTTAAACAGACTTTTGCATCTATTGTCTCGCACACATTAGAAGAAGCGTACGAAGTAGCTGACACAATTGAGCGGCAAGATTTTACTGAGCTGAAATATGAATTAGGTGATTTGCTCTTTCAGGTGATCTTTTATAGCCAGCTTGGCAAAGAACAAGCTTTGTTTGATTTCCCGCAGGTGGTTGATGGCATCTGTAAAAAGTTAGTTCGCCGTCATCCGCATGTATTTGGCGATGCTAATTTAGCAACTGATGCTGAAATAAAAGCAAACTGGGAAAAAGAAAAAGCCAAAGAGCGCGCAGAAAAATCATCAAGCAACCACAACAGTGTATTAGATGATGTTCCTAATAACTTACCTGCGTTGTCGCGCGCCAACAAACTGCAAAAACGTTGCGCAACTGTAGGGTTTGACTGGCCAGAAATAACCCAAACTATCGCCAAAGTAAAAGAAGAAATTGTTGAATTAGAAGTTGAAATAGCCGCTAATCAACAAGAAAAAGCGGCAGAAGAACTCGGTGATTTAATGTTTGCTTTGGTCAATGTTAATCGTCAATTAAAACTCGACCCTGAAACAACTTTGCGTAAAGCCAATCAAAAGTTTGAAAAGCGTTTCCGCCAAGTTGAATTACTCGCATTAGAAACATTTCAACAGCCAGTAGAAGAATTGACATTAGAGCAAATGGAAAGCCTGTGGCAAAAGGTGAAACAGACTAATTAATCTTTTGATCTAACTGGCTTTTTCAACTATTGTTATTCTACAAGTTTATTCTTTTAGGGTAAAAAAGTGCCAAAACTCCATACCTTGATATTTCTTGCGGTGTTTTTAGCTGTTAGTTACAAAATAATCGAACCTATGCTGTTCGAAAAAAACAAAGATAAAGACAAAGAAAAAAAAGATAAACAACAGCAAGAGCAAACAGTTTCGAACTCACCTTCTGGAAAGGTTGACCCTAAGCTGATGTATATCCAAGAGCGTTTGTCTGAGGGCATGCCGAAACTCTATTCATGGCAGCGTTTATTGCATTTAAACGATGCAGAGCAAGATGAACCATTCGAACGTTACGCGGACGAATGGTTAGATGCTAATCCACAGCAATTGTTTAAATATGCCTTTGCGGGCAAAAAAGCGGTTACTGACGGCTCAATTCAACAAAAAATCCTTTATCGGGTTGTTAAAGTTTACCCTGAACACTACGTACAGCTACTAGGTGAATTGTTACCTGCGGACTTTGTTAGAAAGTTAGATCTTCATTTAGCTTTAGGTTTATACCAATTAAACTCGGCATCAGCGACCGCAAATATACTTGAGCTAGCTGAGTTTCAGCGTTTACCCAACGAAGTCGCAGATGAGTTTATTGGTAAAATATTCAATCAAGATTATCTGGCCGCCAAAGCTTGGTTTGAACAAATGCCAGCTTTTAACCAAGTTGAAGTTTATGTTGATTATGTTGACGAGCGTGACAAACAATATCAACAAGAATTGGAACAAAGCCAAGCAGCTAACTGATATAAATTGCAGTGGTTTGTGACACTTTTATGTAAATCATCGTCTATGCTTAAAGTTACTGAATAATAATTTTAAGTATTTATGATTTTTACCAATTGGATTAGTGCAACAGTTTTAACCTTATTATTTCTAGTAAGCGCAGCTTCGGTGCGTAACCTTGCCCCTGGCAATAATAGTCGAATCCGCCGTGTTGCTTTTTTCTGTTTGTCTTATCTATTCTCAGTCGCAGGTTATCATTTAGCGATTGGCCTTGAACTTGAAACCTCAACTGCTGTTGATACAACAGAGAACCTTAGTTTTTTACTTGGTTGGTTAACCATAGTCGAAATTTTCTCAATTTTAGTTTTTAAGCTTATCCTACCCAAACTCGGCCATAATTTACCTTCGTTGGTGACTGAGCTCTTTTTAGGCATATCTATCATCATCTTATTGATAGTGACGCTGAAAAATTTTGATGTCGATACTACAAGTATTGCAGCAACTTCAGCGGTAATTACTGCAATTCTTGCGATAGGTTTGCAAGCTACTTTGGGTAATGTAATAGGTGGTTTGGCACTGCAATTGGATAGATCAATTCGTATTGGTGATTGGATCCAACTTGAAAATGGCAAACAGGGGCGAGTACAAGAGATTCGTTGGCGACACACTGTATTGGAAACGCGTGATTGGGATACGCTAATTGTGCCTAATTCATCATTATTGGCTGCGAATATTATGATTTTGGGTAAACGTGAAGGGGAATCTCGTCAGCATAGAATGTGGGTGTATTTTGCTGTCGATTTTCGGTTTAACCCTTCGTTTGTTATCGAGACGGTTGAAAAAGCCATTCAAGCGCCACCTATTATTCCAAACATGTCGCCTTATCCCAAACCTAACTGTATATGTTATGACTTTGCCAAAGAGCATCACAACAGTTACGCCATTTATGCTATTCGCTATTGGTTAACCGATTTACAAGAAGACGACCCAACCAATTCTTTAGTACGCCGACGTTTATATGCAGCGTTGCAGCGCGCTAAAATTCCTATGGCGATCCCAGCTGCGCAAATTTTTGTTGAGAAAGACAATAACGAAAGACGCGAGCGCAAAGCGCGCAGTGAAATGGAAAACCGCATTGATGCCTTGAAACAAGTTGAGTTTTTAAATGCATTAACAGCCAAGGAATATGCGCAACTTGCTAAGAGCTTACAGCCGGTGTTGTACTCTAAAGGCGAAAACATCATGGTGCAAAATGACAAAGCTCATTGGTTGTATATTATGACTGAAGGTGAGGTGGAAGTTTGGGTGAGTGTTCGTGGGCACAAACGCAAAGTAACTGAAATGTCGGCTCCAACCTTTTATGGTGAAATGGGGTTAATGACGGGCGAGCCGCGCAGTGCGACTGTGGTGGCTGTATCTGATGTTAAGTGTTATCGCTTGTTCCGCGATGCATTTCAAAAAGTATTGCATGATAGGCCAGCTATGGCGGAGGAAATTTCGTCTATTTTGGCTGCGCGTGAAGTTGAAACTCAGTCAGTTAAAGAGCAGTTGGATGAGGAGTCGCATAATGAGCGGGTTACTCAGGCATCTGTGCATATGTTAGATAAAATCACCTCGTTTTTTGGCTTAACGGACTATAGGGATTATGAGTAGATACGAAAGCGCGATTTAATCCGGTGGCATGGAAGGGAAGTTATATGGGGAATTACTCACAAAAGCGCTTCAAGCCCGTCCGTGGGTCGCTCGCAAAAGATATCCCTATCTTTTGAAGTTTTGCTCGCAACACACCCATATACCTTCTAGACAATGTACGTGCTGTATTGTTTCAGCAGCCATTGCAAAGCTAGAGAATGGCTACTCAAATGCTGATTTTCTAAAACTTCGTAAAACAGGGACGTTTTACGGGAGCGACCATGGGCGGTGTACAGCGTTTTTAGAAAATTATGCTTCGAGTGGCCATTCAGATGCACCACTTGAAGCACTACTTTATCTAGACGTCCTAAGCTTTTTTCACAAACTCAGATTTAAGCATCATCTGACCTATGCCATCAATTTTACAATCAATGTTATGGTCGCCATCAACCAAACGATTAATTTTCACCTTAGTGCCAATTTTCGCAACAGACGACGAGCCTTTAACTTTTAAATCTTTAATTAAAGTAACTTGGTCGCCGTCTTGCAAAACATTGCCATGCACATCTTTAACCACTAAACCTTCCTCAGCAACAGGATCAGAATCCGACCATTCATTCGCGCATTCAGGGCAAATATATAAAGATTGATCTTGGTAAGTGTATTCAGAGCCGCACTTAGGGCAAGGTGGCAAAGTATCTGACATAAAAAATCCTAATAATTTAAAACTAAGTGCTCAGAATTGGCAGTTAATAATTAACCCAGAATCAGGGTAAATAAAAATGGCGTTGTGATTTTTAATCAACAACGCCATAAAACTAAAAAATTTACCCAGTTTAGGGCAAATTATTAAACTTATTCAGTAGCGGCTTCGCGTGCTTCACAGGCTTCTAACGTATTAGAAATAAGCGTAGCAACTGTCATAGGGCCAACACCACCTGGTACAGGGGTAATATAACTTGCTTTATCTGCAGCAACTGCATATTCAACGTCACCGACTAATTTACCTGTGCTTAAACGGTTAATACCTACATCTATCACCAAGGCGCCTGGCTTAATCCAATCACCTGGGATAAATTCAGGTTTTCCAACAGCAACAACTAATAAATCAGCGCGGCGTACATGGCTTTCTAAATCTTTAGTGAATCTGTGGGTGATTGTAGTTGTACAACCAGCCAGCAGTAATTCTAATGCCATAGGGCGACCAACAATATTAGATGCACCAACAATTACAGCTTCCATACCAGTTACATCTTGGCCTGTGCTTTCAATTAATTTGGTGATACCAAATGGTGTGCAAGGGCGTAAAACAGGGATGCGTTGGGCTAAACGGCCGATGTTGTATGGGTGGAAACCATCAACGTCTTTTTCAGGTGCAATGCGCTCAATAACTTGAGTGGCATCTAAACCTGCTGGTAGAGGGAGTTGCACCAAAATGCCGTCAATTTCATCATCTTGATTTAATTGATCAACCTTAGCTAATAATTCTTCTTGAGTGGTGGTTGCTGGTAAGTCGTATGATTTACTAACAAAACCAACATGTTCACAAGCGTTGCGTTTGTTTGCTACGTATACTTGTGAAGCCGGATCAGCACCCACTAAAATAACTGCCAAACCCGGTGCTCTTTTACCGGCGGCAATACGAGCGTCCACTGCTTCTTTTACTTCTGCTCGTATGTTTAAAGCGATACTTTTACCGTCAATTATTTGCGCTGTCATTGATTGCCTATCTCTGTCTATTTATCTGCGCGTATTGTCGCATGAAATTTAAGATTAATCAGCTTGTTGTTTTAACAAATATAAAAAGTCTAAAGCTTGCCTTGGTGTCATACTATCTGGGTCGCAGTCAGCCATCATTTCTGCCAATGGATGTTTGGCGGTTAACCAATCCACTTGGTTGCTAGTTGATGACGCTGTATTGGTATCTGCACCTTGTGTTCCAGCTTGTAAAGCAGGTTTGTTTTCAAGTTCATGCAGCTTAGTTTTTGCTTGCTGAATCACATTTTTTGGAACACCTGCAAGTGATGCAACCTGTAATCCAAATGAGCGATTAGCCGCGCCTTCTTGCACTGCATGCATAAAGGTAATGCTATCACCATGTTCAATCGCATCTAAATGCACATTAGCAACTGTCGGTAATTGCTCGGTTAATTGAGTCATTTCAAAATAATGGGTGGCGAATAAAGTAAAAGCTTTTAGTTTACGCGCTAAGTTATCGGCACATGCCCAAGCAAGGGATAAACCATCGTATGTGCTGGTACCACGGCCTATTTCATCCATTAATACCAAGCTGTATTCAGTGGCATTGTTGAGGATATTGGCGGTTTCTGTCATTTCCACCATAAAAGTAGAGCGGCCACTGGCAAGATCGTCAGAAGCACCAATACGAGTAAATATTCTATCAATTGGTCCAACAACTACTTGATCAGCAGGGACAAAACTACCTATATAGGCCATCAAAGCAATTAATGCCGTTTGGCGCATATAAGTAGATTTACCCCCCATGTTTGGCCCAGTAATGACTAACATTCGGCGTTGTTCGTTTAACTCAACAGGGTTAGCGATAAAAGGCTCTGACGATAAAACTTCAACAACTGGATGGCGGCCACCACTGATATGGATACCCGCTTTGTCACTGAATTGTGGTCGACAATAATTAAGTGTTTCTGCGCGCTCAGCTAAGTTATTTAATACATCTAACCGAGCGATTAAATCAGAGGTATTTTGCAGTGCACTGACTTGCGGCGCAAAAATATCAAACAACTGTTCGTACAATTGTTTTTCAAGCGCAAGTGCTTTGCTTTGTGCGGTTAATACCTTGTCTTCTAACTCTTTTAGCTCTGGGGTAATAAAACGTTCAGCGTTTTTAAGTGTTTGTCTACGGGTATATTCAACCGGTGCTTGTGCTGCTTGTGCTCGGCTAATCTCAATAAAAAAGCCGTGAACCTTGTTATAACCAACTTTTAGCGTATTTAAACCGGTGCGCTCACGCTCACGAATTTCAATTTGCTCTAAAATGCTTTGTGCACCAGCACTTAATCTACGTAACTCATCTAATTCAGCGTTATAACCTTCGGCTAACACGCCACCGTCACGCACAACTACAGGTGGGTTTTCAACAATTGCGCGGTTTAATAATTCAGATAAATCATCAAATGCCTGTATTTGTTTGCCGTATTCTTGCAATCGGTTTTCGCCAGAATCGGCTAATAAAAATTGAATATCAGGCACTATTGTTAGTGCATTACGTAAACGTGAAAAATCGCGAGGACGTGCTGAGCGCAGAGCAATGCGCGAGATAATGCGCTCTATATCACCCACTTGTTTGAGTTGATGTCTAAGCTCAGTATAAATCCCCGAATTTAAAATGCTTTCAATCACATCTTGGCGTTGATTTAAGCGAGTTAAATCGCGAATTGGGTGAACTATCCAGCGTTGTAATAAACGGCTGGCCATAGGTGTGGCCGTTTGGTCGAGTACCGACAATAAACTTTGCCCACGCGCGCCAGATAAGCTTTGGCTTAACTCTAAATTACGAATTGAAATTGCATCTAAAAATAAGTTATCGGTCAGGCGAATAACCTTTAAGCCACGTAAATGTGGTACTGCCGCTTTTTGCGTGTCTTTGACATATTGCAAAATTGCGCCAGCCGCACCTATAGCTGCGTGTTTATCGCTAATGCCAAAACCGGATAAATCTTTGGTATTGAATTGTTTAGTTAGCTGACGAAAAGCTGTGTCTGCTTCAAAGTCCCATTCTGGGCGGCGTTTACTCGCGGTCACTTCGTCTAACAAAGTTAAGTTGGCAAAGTTATCTGGGTACAATAATTCTGCTGGGCGAGTTTGCTGTAAAAAAGCTTGTAACGCTTCTGATGAATCTAGTTCAGCTACTTCAAAACGACCTGAAGTAATGTCTAAAGTGGCTACACCAAACATCAATTGTTTTTGCCAAGGTGATTGCACTTCACACAAGGCCATTAAAATATTATCGCGACGCTCATCTAATAAGGATTCTTCGGTAATAGTTGCAGGTGTTAATACCCGCACAACTTGGCGTTCAACAGGCCCTTTGCTGGTGGCTGGATCGCCAATTTGTTCACATATAGCTACTGATTCACCCAAAGCAACTAATTTAGCTAAATAGGTATCAACCGCATGATAAGGCACACCCGACATTGGAATGGGTTTACCTGCGGTTTTGCCTCTGTGGGTGAGTGAGATATCTATTAATTCTGATGCTTTTTTTGCATCATCAAAGAAGAGTTCGTAAAAGTCACCCATACGGTAAAACACTAAGATGTCTTTATACTCTGCTTTTATTTTCAGGTATTGTTGCATCATAGGTGTGTGTTGACTCAAACTTTGTTCTGAATAAATATCTGTACTCATTTGTAATTTTTACCTGATTTGAGATTTGCCGAGCATGTATTGGACTGAAATTCTTCAAGCCGCTGAAAACTGTGGCGCTATTTTAACGCGGAAAGGGCTAACCATTGCAACCGCTGAATCATGTACTGGCGGTGGGATTGCTTATGCTTTAACCGAAATCGCCGGAAGTTCTGCCTATTTTACCCAAAGTTGGGTGACTTACAGTAATTTAGCCAAAGAAAATTGTCTAGGCGTGGCCGCTGATACTTTAGAAAAGTATGGTGCTGTGAGTGAGCAAGTGGTTGCGGAAATGGCTGCCGGTGTGTTGCAAAACTCTGGGGCTGATATTGCGGTAACCACTAGTGGTATTGCTGGGCCGGGTGGGGCAACCGATACTAAACCTGTAGGTTTAGTGCATTTTGCTTGGCAAATTAAAGGGCAAGGTGCGTTGTGTGAACATAAAGTATTTGATGGTGATAGAGCGGCAGTTCGGCAGCAGGCTATTTTATATGCATTGGAAAAAATTGAAGTTTTGTTGGATAAAACCGAGTGATAACAAGTCGCTGAGTGGTTATGTGCAATATGCTCAAAAGCACGACAGCATAACTTTCGCAAAACCGCTGTGAATACAATCCCTGTACGCTTCGCTTTTTCATCCATGAAAAAGAAATTTTGCTCTAAGTTATTGCTGACGAACTTTTTACCAATGTTATCGCTGAGTAATTGGTTTTTGGAGCTCAAAACTTTTAAAGTTAATTGCCAAACTATGCTGGGTGGGAATACTCGGTAGCGTCTTAATATCATTAATGTTTAAGAGGGAATATCAATGACAGTGTTTAAACCACTATTGTGTGTGGTTCTAGTTTGTATCATTGGTTTATTGGTCGCCCTCTATCCTAATGCTGAACCAATAAACAAACCTCTGATTCACGATTTTAGTGTCAATAATACTGAAACAACCCTTGCTAACTCGCCAGTAAAAGAGAAATCGAAACATCCGACAGACGCTTCTACTGAGCACAAAGCTAACCATAACCAGCATTTGAATAAGCAGCATGAGCCAGCGACGGAAGAAAAAGCATTCGTTGACGATGATGCCATGAGTATTGAAGCCTTTTTACAGCAAGAGCGCCATAAAGCAATGGTGACAAAAGAGCTTGTTGACGTCCCGCTAGAACAAGCTCTTGCCCGGCTTAAAGACGTCCCTGAATTTATGCTACGAGAAGTACCTGGTTTAAAAGACCGCCCCCCTACAAACAAAGATTATTCTGCAACTAATTTTCCTATCAGCCCTGTATATTTGAAATTTCCAACTGTGCCAAGAGCTTGGTACGACAGTTTGTTTTTTCAGGGTAACTTTGAAGATCACCGAGCAATGCAATTAACAAAACACTTATCAAAGTGGGTTGCGAGTACATGTCCTCATTTAGATATTCTGTATGTGAAATGTAGTATGACTGCCTGTGAAATAGATTTATCCCCAATCAAAGGGTTAGACCTGAGCGGTAAAGGGTGGTGGTCACATTGTTATATTCCAAACTACTTAAGGTCTATAGGTTACAAAACTCGGCTTAGGCATGCGATACAACCCAGACATTATCGGCAAGAAATTTATAGTTTTCACGCTGAATATTATTAGTGCCTAGTTGCAAATGTCGACAAAGCGATTGTTTCCATCTGACCATTGCACCCATCAACAAACACCCCGCAAAAAATTTCCAACAAAAAACTTGATACTGTATGAGTAACCAGTATACTTAAACCCAACTTAACGAATACCTAGTCGGAGATTTCTTAAATGAGCGACAGCAAACAAAAAGCCCTTAGTGCAGCATTAGGACAAATCGAGCGCCAATTTGGTAAAGGTTCGATCATGAAGTTGGGTGACAACTCAGCATTGGACATTGAAAGTATTTCAACTGGTTCACTAAGCTTAGATATTGCGCTAGGTATAGGTGGTTTGCCATGTGGTCGTGTTGTTGAAATCTTCGGTCCTGAATCATCTGGTAAAACAACACTAACGTTACAAACAATCGCAGAAGCGCAGAAAAAAGGTAAAACTTGTGCCTTTATCGATGCTGAGCATGCACTTGACCCAGTATACGCAGAAAAACTTGGCGTAAATATCGACGAATTATTAGTTTCTCAACCTGATACTGGTGAGCAAGCATTAGAAATTGCTGACATGTTAGTGCGCTCAAGTGCAGTAGATGTAATCATAGTTGACTCGGTAGCTGCATTAACACCAAAAGCTGAAATTGAAGGCGAAATGGGTGATGCACACGTTGGTTTGCAAGCGCGTTTAATGTCGCAAGCTTTGCGTAAATTAACAGCGAACATTAAGAAATCAAATACCCTTTGTATCTTCATTAACCAAATTCGTATGAAGATAGGTGTTATGTTCGGTAACCCTGAAACCACAACTGGTGGTAATGCACTTAAATTCTATGCTTCTGTGCGTTTAGATATTCGTCGTACTGGTGCCGTGAAAGAAGGTGATGAAGTAACGGGTAGTGAAACGCGTGTTAAAGTGGTTAAAAACAAAGTTGCTCCACCATTTAGACAAGCTGATTTCCAAATTATGTACGGCCAAGGTATTTCTAAAGAAGGTGAGTTATTAGACCTAGGTGTTAAAGAAGGTTTAATCGACAAATCAGGTGCTTGGTACAGCTACAATGGCAATCGTATTGGTCAAGGTAAAGCTAACTGTATTAAATTCTTACAAGAGAATTTAGACATGGCACAAGAAGTTGAAGGTATTTTACGTCAACGCTTATTATTACCTTCGAAAAAAGATGCAGCTAACGCAGTTGAAGATAAAGCTGCTGCAGAAGCTACGGACGAATAAAGATACCCAAGCTGCTTGATACTTGAAGATGCGAGATTGTAGTCTTGCCCTTCAGGTGCTTTAAGTGGATTTGATATGGCACTGACAGCAGAATAAAAAACGCCGCACTCTTTATTAGAGTGCGGCGTTTTTGTTTTATGCAGTTTGTATTATGGCAAAAATTTAAATGCCGCCAGAGCGGCACTTAAAACTAATAAACTGCTAGGCTATTAGTCAGCTAATTCTTGACCGAATACCGGGAAGCCATTTTCGTCCCAAGTAATTACGCGAGCGCGTGCGTCACGGTTAGGATCTGTTAATGGGTTACCGATTAATTCTTTATAAGTACGAGCGTGGTAAATTAACACGTCGGTTTTGCCATCTTCTGCAACTGTAAAGCTGTTGTGACCTGGGCCATAACGTTTAACGGCTTCGTTAGTTGAAAATACTGGCTCTTGTGATTTGTTCCAAGAACTTTTATCCATTAAATCAGCATCTGCGTCAGCCCATAATAAACCCATAGTGTAGTTATGGTCAGTTGCGCTGGCTGAATATGTAACAAATACTTTACCGTTGCGAATTAATACCGCAGCACCTTCATTTACTTTGTAAGTAACAGTTTCCCAGGGCAATTCTGGTTTAGTTAATTGGATAACATTGTCTGTATCAATCGAAGTAGGTCCTGTCATTTCAGCCATCCATAGCGCACTGTTGTAAGTACGTTCTTTATCCGCTTGAGCCCAAATTAAATAACGTTTGCCTTTGTGTTCAAAGCTAGTTGCATCAAGTGCAAAGTTTTCCCAACCACTTTCAACTTGACCCGCTTCACGCCAGCTACCTTCCATTGGATTTGCACTATCGTTAACTAACGCATACATGCTGATGTGCCAAATATCTTCAGCGCGAGAAGCAGCAAAATGGATGTACCATTTGCCATCAACTTTATGTAGCTCAGGTGCCCAAATATGTTTACTCATAGGGCCTGATGCGTGTTTACGCCACAACACTTTTTCGGTTGCGTCTTTTAACCCATTAATGGTTTTTGCCGAGCGTAAAACAATTTGATTGTACTCAGGGTGGCTACCAATAAAGTAGTAAGTACCGTCTGTGTCTTTGTAAATCCAAGGATCGGCTCTTTGTTCTACAATTGGATTGTTGTAAACAATTTTACCATCTGCATTTGTTGTGGTTTCTGCTGCGTTTAAACTCATATTGCATCCTATTAACAGTCCTGCTACACCAAACAGTGCAAACTGTGCTGATTGAAGCATTTGTTTACCATAGCTTTTAGCCATTTTCATATCTACCTCATTTCACCTTTGTTAAGAAAATTTTAAATAGCATATCGTAATACTATAGCATTTGTGAAAAAGTATGCTATTATTTTTCGAAACTGATTTGTACCCAAGTTAGTTGGAATTTAAGTTTGAATTAACACTGAATTGGTCTTTACTTTAGTGTTATTGATTTCATATTTTAGAAGGTGGTTTATGAAAACGCGAATCTGGCTATATTGTTTTTCGGTGCTCTTGTCTAGCCTAGTCTTGGGTAAAAACTTAAATGCTCAAGAAGTGATCGCGCATGATCCAGTTATGATCCAAGTGAAAGACAAATTTTATCTATTCACTACGGGGTTAGGCGTTAGTTTTTATGAATCTACAGATTTAAAAAATTGGAAATCACACGGCTCAGTGTTTAAAGAATCTCCAGCTTGGACTAAAGATGTAAACCCTACCTTTGACGGCCATATGTGGGCACCAGACATCTATTTTGCCAATGATACTTTCTATTTGTACTACTCAGTTTCTGCATTCGGCAAAAATACTTCAGCTATTGGTGTGGTGACCACTAAAAGTTTAGACCCAGCATCACCGCATTATAAATGGACAGATCACGGCATTGTAGTGCGCTCGTACCCGCATCGTGATTTATGGAATGCGATAGACCCAGCGATTATTAAAGATGAACAAGGCGATACTTGGATGTCTTTTGGCTCATTCTGGTCTGGTATTAAAATGTTCAAGTTAACTGAAGATTTATTAAAACCAGCAGAGCCGCAAATTTGGCATAGCACTGCCAAACGCGAACGCTCAATTTTTGTAGAAGATCACCTAGCTTATCCAGGTGCGATTGAAGCGCCATTTATTTTCAAACACGGTGAATACTACTATCAATTTGTTTCTTGGGATTTTTGTTGCCGCGCTGAAGAAAGTACCTACAAAGTGGTTGTTGGTCGTTCTAAATCTGTAACAGGTCCTTATTTAGATAAAGAAGGCAAAGCCATGCATTTAGGTGGCGGCACAATCGTTATTCAAGGTGATAAAAACTGGTATGGCTTAGGCCACAACAGTATTTATCACGTAGGTGATGAAACTAAAATTGTATTTCACGCTTATGACGCGAATGAAAAAGGCTGGCCTAAACTTAAAATTGTTGATGTGCAGTGGTCACAAGATGGTTGGCCAACTGTTAAGCCAAACGATATCGTTAAATACAAAAGTAACTTAATTAAGTAGTTTTACCCTAAGTCGTTTTATCTAAACCGTATTTAAACTTTTTAATTACTCATATGATAAGGGTAATTAAAAACCTGAAGTAAAAGGGGAGAGTATGAAAATTCGTTCGACACTAAAACAAGGTGCCAAATGGTTTGGTGCATCGGCACTTGCAGGCATGTTACTAGCAGGCTGTGGCATGACGCAAAAAGCAAGCATTCCAACGGATGCTGAGTTACAAATAGCTGGAGATACTTTTGCAAATCCAATTAAGCGCAATGGTGCTGATCCTTGGATGCACTATTTCAACGGCAACTATTATTTAACTACGACTACATGGACTTCTCAGCTGGTGATGCGCAAATCACCAACTATCGCTGGTTTAGCCGATGCGCCAGCTCATTACATTTGGTCTGGTGACGATCCTTCTCGTGCATTTAACTTTTGGGCATTTGAATTCCACCCAATTGAACGACCAGAAGGTTTGCGTTGGTATGTTATTTTAACCTCAGGTGTTAAAGAACACTTCGGCGGTCAACGCAACCACATTATGGAAAGTGAAGGATCAGATCCTATGGGTCCGTACCAATACAAAGGTACACCAATGCCAGATCACTGGAACATTGATGGTAGCTACTTCGACCACAATGGCAAATTGTACTTCACTTGGTCTGAGTGGCACGGTGACGAGCAAGTTAACTTAGTTTCTGAAATGTCTAACCCATGGACTTTAGTTGGTGAGCGCAATGTTGTAACTCGCCCTGAATACAAATGGGAACAATCTGGCTTAAAAGTTAACGAAGGCCCAGAAATTTTAAAACACAATGGTCGTGTATTCTTAACTCACTCATCTAGCTTCTGTAACACTGAAGATTACAAAATTGCAGTAGTTGAATTAGTTGGTGATGATCCAGTTAAAACAGAATCTTGGAAGAAATTTGACGAGCCGTTCTTTGTAAAAGGTAACGGTGTATATGGCCCAGGTCACCACGGTTTCTTCATCTCTCCAGACGGCACTGAAGAATGGTTGATTTACCACGGTAACTCTTCACCAACTGATGGTTGTAGTGGTACACGTTCATCACGTGCACAAAAATTTGTTTGGAATGAAGAGGGTTTACCTGAGTTTGGCGAGCCATTAATGGACAAACAACAAACGCCTGTACCAAGTGGTGAACAAGGTCCAATTACTACTCGTGTTGAAGGTGTACGCTATAAATTAGTTAACCGTTTAACTAACCTTTGTTTAAGCGCGAATGCAAATGGTCAAACTAAAGTAGACCAATGTAGTGGCGAAAATACTGATTGGATTGTTGACCCAGCGAATGACGGTTTTTACCGTATCAATAACGCTGACTTAGGTACATTTGTTGGTCATCAAAACTGTGCTGACCCAAGCAGCGTTGCGGTTGCAAGCAAACCTTGGATGAGTTCAAACTGTCAACGTTGGTCGGTTGATCCTTCACGTGACGGTTGGGTACGTTTTGCAAATGCACAATCAATTTCACATTTACAAGCTGCTGGCTGTGAAGCGGCTGCTGGTACAACTGCAAGTGTTGGTGGCGACAGATTCAGCCAATGTACTGACTGGCGTTTAGAGCCTGTTGACAGTTTTGCAATTATCAATGTGAACAGCGGTAAAGTTGTGTCTGTAGATGACAGTGCAAAAGTTGCTGATACAAATATTAGCCAATATGAATACAAAGACTTAGCGAGCCAAAAATGGCAAGCAAAACACGTTGATAACGGTTTCTACAACTTTGAGTCAACCAATGCAGCTAACATGTGTTTAGCAGTGAATGGCGTAACTGACGGCAAAGTAGAAATTGCGGATAACGTGGTTCAGTCTGCTTGTAGTGAAAAAGACAGCTTATGGCGTTTCGAGTTTTTACCAAACGGTGCATTAAGAATGGTTTCTCACTATGGCCTAGCATTAATGGTTGAAGGTTGTTCAGTTAAAAACGACGACAACATGATGCAATTAGTTTGGAAAGATTTAGATTGCCAACATTTCTATTTCAGAGTTGCTGAATAAAGTTTCATCTTTGTTTTGCCCATGTGTTTGCCCGCGTATGCGGGCTTTTTTTTCGGTTTGCTTTTAAAGTATTACTATATTAACATAGCGGTAAAATTAACCAGTTTATTGTAAATTTTAGTTAACAGTATTGTTACAGTGACAGTCTGTTAGTGGAGTGATTGAATGAAGTTACAAACCCTAGACTACGGCGTATTTATCGCTTATGCCGTAGGTTTATTAATTCTGGCATTGTGGATCTCGCGCAATGATAAAAAAGAAGGTGCCAACACCGAAGATTACTTCTTAGCAAGTAAAGCTTTGCCTTGGTGGGCAATTGGTGCCTCGTTAATTGCATCTAATATTTCTGCCGAGCAGATTATCGGTATGTCTGGCTCAGGTTTTGCCCTAGGTATGGGTATTGCGTCATACGAATTTATGGCGGCAATTACGCTTATTTTAGTGGGTAAGTATTTATTACCTATCTTCCTTAAAAATAACATTTACACAATGCCACAATACCTAGAGCAAAGGTTTGACTCACGCGTTAAAACCGTTATGGCGATTTTCTGGTTGTTGGTATATGTATTTGTAAACTTAACTTCTGTTTTATGGTTAGGCGGTCTTGCGTTTGAGAGTGTAGCGGGGGTTGACGCTATGTTCGGTATGATCTTCTTAGCTGTATTCTCAATTGCTTACTCTTTATATGGCGGTTTAAAAGCGGTTGCTTACACAGATATAGTTCAGGTTGTTTTATTAGTATTTGGTGGTTTGTTATTAAGTTACTTAGCGCTAGACGCAGTTGCTGATGGCCAAGGTTTCTTAGCTGGTTTTGGTATCTTAACTGAAGAATTACCAGGTCACTTTGACATGATCTTATCGCCTGAAAATCCTCAGTACATCAACTTACCTGGTATTTCCGTACTAGTAGGTGGTTTATGGGTAACTAACATTGCATATTGGGGTTTCAATCAATACATAATTCAACGTGCATTGGCAGCAAGTAGTGTTGAAGAAGCGCAAAAAGGTATCGCGTTTGCAGCTTACTTAAAATTATTAATGCCAGTTATCGTTGTATTGCCTGGTATTGCTGCGGTTATCTTATACCCAGAAATTCCGAAAAACGATTTAGCTTATCCTGCGTTAATGGACTTAATGCCTGTTGGTATTAAAGGTTTGATTTTTGCGGCATTGGTGGCAGCTATCGTTTCTTCACTAGCTTCAATGACTAACAGTATCTCAACCATATTTACTATGGATTTATATAGCAAAATGGTTAAAGGTAAATCGCAACGTCATTATGTACATATTGGTCGAATTACATCTTTAGTTTCTTTATGTATCGGTTTAATTATGGCTGAGCCGTTGTTAGGTAAATTCGACCAAGCGTTCCAGTATATTCAAGAATTTACTGGCTTATTCACGCCGGGTATCGTTGTTATCTTTGTAACTGGTATGTTCTGGAAACGCACTACTGCGACTGCAGCGTTAGCTGCGGCAGTAGGTTCAGCAGCCTTCTCATTAGCGATTAAAGTACTATTCCCTGAGTTCCCGTTTATGGATCGTATGGGTGTTGTATTGTTGTTATGTTTTGCGTTAGCAATTGGCTTATCTTTAATGAGCAAAGAAGAGCAGCATTCAACTTGTGCAGATATCAGCACTATTAGTTTTGAAACCAGTAAAGGCTTTAACATTGCTGGTATTGGTTGTGTAATTATCTTGACCTTCATCTATACTGTTTGGTGGTAGGTTTTTACTAACATTATGTTGGTAGAAGGGAATAATGCCTAGGTGTTATTCCCTTTTTGCTTTTGGGTTAATTGATTGGTGTAAAAGCCGACATGTTAAGTGCGGGTATGCACATCAAAGCTTACTCGAAGTTGAACTGTTTAAAGACGCGGTAAACCCATCCTTGGGCGCTCCGCCCTGTCATCCCTGACAGGGAGGCTTTAAGCAGTTAACTTTCGAATAAGCTTTAGTACGGATATTTTTACTATGGAAACAATAAAAATATTTTGTTTCCTTATTGTAAAATTTAAATAGTAATACTATATTAACGTATAGTTTTGATACACCCTATTTTGTTATTAATGGTGAGTTTATGACACGCTACACGCTTGGTTTAGATTACGGTTCAGATTCTGTTCGTGCATTATTGGTTGATACGAGCAATGGTAAAGAAATTGCAACAAACGTAGTTTATTACCCAAGATGGAAACAAGGTTTATTTTGTGAACCAGCAAAAGACCAATTCCGTCAACATCCGTTAGATTATGTAGAAAGCTTAGAGCAAGTTGTTCAAGGTTTATGGGCACAAGCACCCGCAGGTGCGGCAGAGCAAGTTGTGGGTATTAGTTTTGATACCACAGGTTCAACGCCTGTTGCAGTTGATGAAAATGGTGTGGCGCTTGCGCTTAAACCTGAGTTTGCTGAAAACCCAAATGCAATGTTTGTTTTGTGGAAAGACCATACTGCAATTTTAGAAGCGCAACAAATTACCCAAGCGTCAGCTAAGTCAGACGAAAACTACATTAAATACGAAGGTGGTATCTATTCTTCTGAGTGGTTCTGGGCAAAAGCTTTACACGTGTTACGTGAAGATGAATCAGTTCGCAATGCTGCACACAGCTGGGTAGAGCACTGTGATTGGATGTCAGCATTAATTACTGGCACAACTCACCCAAGTGCATTCCGAGCGAGTCGTTGTGCTGCAGGCCATAAACAAATGTGGCATGAAAGCTGGGGCGGTTATCCACCAAATGAATTCTTTACTTCTATCGACCCATTGTTAGACGGTTTACGTGATCGTTTACCAGCTCAAACTTTCACAGCAGAAGAAAAATGCGGTGAGTTAACGCAAGAATGGGCTGATAAATTAGGTTTACCAGTTGGTACTGTTGTAACTTTCAGTGCGTTCGACTGCCATATGGGCGCTGTAGGCGCAAACGTTAAACCTGGCGTATTGACTAAAGTTATGGGTACCTCGACTTGTGATATCGCGATAGCTTCATACGAAGATATGGGCGATAAATGCATTAAAGGTATTTGTGGTCAAGTAGATGGCTCAGTTGTTCCTGGTATGGTTGGTTTAGAAGCCGGTCAATCTGCTTTTGGTGATTTATACGCATGGTTCCGCAACTTAATTAACTGGCCACTAAAAAATATTGAAGCGTCAGATGTATTAGATGCAGAAACTAAAGCTAAATTAGCCCAAGAAATTGAAGATAAAACTTTATTCAAACTAGGTGAAGAAGCCGCTAAGTTACCAATTGGTAGCACAGGTGTAACTGCACTGGATTGGGTGAATGGTCGTCGTACCCCAGATGCAGACCAAACCGTTGCTATGGCAATCACAGGTTTAAAAATGGGTAGCCATGCACCACAAATTTATCGTTCATTAGTAGAAGCAACTGCATTTGGTGCACGTGCAATTATCGAGCGTTTTAAATCTGAAGGTGTTGCAATTGATTCTGTTGTAACTATAGGTGGTATCTCGAAAAAATCTGACTTTGTGATGCAAACCTGTGCGGATGTTTGGAACTGCCCAATTGATGTTTTAGAAAGTGAACAAAGCTGTGCATTAGGCGCTGCTATTTTTGCATCTGTTGCAGCTGGCGTTTACCCAAGTGTTGCTGCTGCTCAAGAAGTGATGGCATCCCCTGTGTGTAAAACCTACCAACCGAATGCAGAAAATGCCGCGAAATTTGACGAGCTATATAAAAACTACCAGGCACTGGGTGCTTACGTAGAAAGCTCGAAGTAAGCAAAAAGATTAGTCAGGAAACCCAAAAAATGAGCAAGTTTTTAGAATTAAAACGCGAAGTATTTGAAGCCAACATGGAGTTGGATACGCGTAAATTAGTCACCTACACTTTTGGTAATGTGTCACAAATAGACCGTGCAGCAGGTGTGGTTGCAATTAAACCAAGCGGTGTACCGTACGAAGCATTAAAAGTTGAAGATATTGTGGTTGTTGATTTAGAAAACAACATAGTTGAAGGCAAGTTAAACCCTTCATCAGATACTAAAACCCACACCTATTTATATCGCACTTGGGACAATATTGGTGGTGTAACTCATACACATTCAACTTACGCAACTGCATGGGCACAAGCACAAATTGATATTCCGTGTTTGGGTACCACTCAAGCGGATTACGTATATGGCGCAATTCCATGTGCACCTGTTATGAGTAACGAACGTATTCAAGGTGATTACGAAGAAGAAACCGGCGCACAAATTGTTGAGCTGTTTCAAGACCGTGACCCGAATGAATCACCTATGGTAATAGTTGCAGGCCATGCCCCTTTTACTTGGGGTAAAGATGCAGCTAAGTCGGTTTACCACGCAGTATTGTTAGAAGAAATCGCCAAAATGGCTTATTTAACCAAAACCTTGTCACCTCAAATTGGGGACTTAAAACAAGAGTTGGTAGATAAGCATTATTTACGTAAGAACGGTAAAAACGCTTATTACGGGCAGAAGTAATTAACACTAAAGTTTGGTGCCAGCAATGCCGCATAGGCTTGCCATCACCAAACGCTGCAATAAAGGTAAAACCTATGCAGCATTGTGAGTTGAATTTGAGTTGTTTGCGTGTAGTAGGCAACTCTGAAGTCTAAGAGAAGGGGATGGAATAAAGAAATCCGAACTTCATAAAACAGGGATTGTTTTATGTGAGCGACAAGGGATTGTGAAAAGCGTTTGGGATTTAATTATTGCATTCACTTCGAATGCTGGTGAAAGCAATGCCGCATAGGTTTGCCATCACCAAACGCTGCAATAAAGGTAAAACCTATGCAGCATTGTGAATTACATTAGAGTCGGTTGCAGTCAGCATTCGACTCAACAGTTTTTATAAGGTAGAAAATTATGAGCGTATTTGGTCAAAAAGAAGTTTGGTTTGTAACTGGCTCACAACACTTATACGGGCCAAAAGTATTAGAGCAAGTTGCAAAAGACAGTGCTTTAATCGTAGAAGGTTTCAACACATCAGAAAGCATTGGCATGAACATAGTGTGCAAGCCAACGGTAAAATCACCAGCAGAAATTCATGCAGTTTGCCAAGCAGCAAATGCAGACAAAAACTGTGTTGGTTTAATCATGTGGATGCACACCTTCTCTCCATCAAAAATGTGGATTGCAGGTTTAGCAGAATTACGTAAACCATTTATGCACCTTCACACCCAATTTAATGCAGCATTACCTTGGGGTGAAATTGACATGAACTACATGAATACGCACCAAAGTGCACACGGTTGTCGTGAATTTGGTTTCATCGGCACACGTATGCGTAAAGAGCGTAAAGTGGTTGTTGGTCACTGGCAAAATGCTTTAGTTCAAGAACAAATCGATGACTGGTGCCGTGCAGCTGTGGGTTGGAACGAAAGCCAAAACTTAAAAATTGCGCGTTTCGGTGACAACATGCGTCAAGTTGCTGTTACAGAAGGCGACAAAGTTGCAGCACAAATCCAATTTGGTTACGAAGTACACGCATACGGTTTAGGCGACTTATCTGCAGTTGTAAATGAGATTTCAGATGCAGACGTAGCAGCACAATTAGACTTATACACCCAAGACTACCAAGTAGCAGATGCCATCTTCAAAGATGAATACCAATTAAAAATGTTGCAAAACGAAGCGCGTTTAGAATTAGGCATGGCTAAATTCTTAAAAGACGGCGGTTTTGGTGGTTTCACCAACTGTTTTGAAAACTTAACAGGTTTAACAGGTTTACCAGGCTTAGCGACGCAACGCTTAATGGCGCAAGGTTTTGGTTACGGCGGTGAAGGCGACTGGAAAACTTCAGCTATGGTTCGCATTATGAAAGCCATGTCTGTTGGCCGCTCTGGTGGTACATCATTTATGGAAGACTATACCTACAACTTCGGCGCACGCGACCAAGTATTAGGTGCCCATATGTTAGAAGTCTGTCCATCAATCGCAGCTGCTAAACCACGTTTAGAAGTACACCGCCATACCATTGGTATGAAGTGTGACGTTGCGCGTTTATTATTCAGCGGTAAAGCTGGTCCTGCTATCAACGTATCACCAATTGATATGGGCAACCGTTTCCGCATTATCGTAAACGAAGTAGATGCAGTAACAGCACCTGAAAATACGCCAGAGTTACCAGTAGCATCTGCGCTTTGGGAACCAAAACCAAACTTATCAGTTGCAGCAGCAGCATGGATTTATGCAGGTGGCGCGCACCACACGGCATACAGCCAAGCAGTTACAACAGATATGATTAACGATTACGCTGAAATGGCAGGTGTTGAGCTAGTGGTTATCGACGGCTCTACTAACATCCGTCAATTCAAAAACGAATTACGCCAAAATGCAGCTTATTTCGGCTTAGCAAATGGCTTATAAGTTTTAACATTTCTTTGTTAAAAATCCCATGTGTATTAGGGCAACTCTAGTAGTTGCCCTTTTTTTATCTAAAATGTAAATGAGTTGTGTTGATTTTTGGTGTGTTTTTCTTTGTTTTTTAACGTAAAAAATCAAATAATCTTATCATATATGTAAATTAATCTTGCCAAAACTATCTTATCTTCAAGTTGAAATATCACTTTTTTGACTAACAAAACCAGCGTAAAGCCCCATTTTTACTATACTTGGAAACGATTGTTAAAAACTGAGTATATAAAAATGGTTCAAAAACTAGGCATATTTAAATAAGTGTTAAAATTGTAATTTTCTTTGACATTTATTAAATAGTAATACTAAAATACCATATGCGTTGAAGAGACGTTGATATGCAGGATTTATACTCGGCACTAAACTTATTTAAATGTATTAAATGCGAGGACACACATGAATAAGACCAAAGTCGCCCTCATTGTTAGCAGCGTAATTGCATTAGCAAGCTGTGGTTCAGATGAAGGCAAAAGCGGTTACCCAGAGAACCAAGTTCCAGAATTTCCGGTTTATGAAGCTAAACCTAGCTTATCCAGTTCAGTAACACTTGTTGAAGGAAAAGTTGATTTCGAAGACATAGGTGTACACGACCCTTCAGTTATTAAAGCGGTTGTTGACGGTGTTGAAACCTATTACATATATGGTTCGCATTTAGCAGCAGCTAAATCTACTGATTTAATTAATTGGGATTATATTTCTGCTCCAGGAAACGCGACTGTAACTCATAATATTGATGGTGAGAATAAAACCCGTGATGAACTAGTTGTCGACGACTCTCCGTTATTTAATACATACACCTCAGAAATATCTGAAGGTATAGCTTGGACCGATGGTTGGGAAGGTAACTGGGCTGCCAACGTTATCCAAGCTCCAAACGGTAAATATTGGTTCTACTACAATCACTGTGCGCAAGATGAAGCGAAAGATGAGAAAGGTATTGGCGGTGGTTGTTGGCATCGTTCATATCTAGGTTTGGCTGAAGCCGATTCACCAGAAGGCCCATTTGTTGACAAAGGTGTGTTTTTACGTACTGGATATCGTAGTCAAGTAGTTGATGATCTTGACGCGGATGGCAATCAGCAATTCCAAAAAGACGCAGACGGTAACAATGTATTGGATGCTGACGGCAATCCAATTGTGTTAACCAAAACTATTTTCCCTGAAATGGATACATATCCATTAGATAACGGCCAAGATACGTATAACCCAGCGATTGATCCAAATGCCATTGACCCAACAGCTTTCTTTGATAAAGAAGGCAAGTTATGGATGGTATATGGTTCATATTCTGGCGGTATCTATATTCTTGAATTAGACACAACAACAGGTATGCCAGTTGCTGGTCAAGGTTATGGTAAACACCTTGTTGGCGGTGACTATCGCTCAATTGAAGGCTCATACGTAATGTATAGCCCAGAGACTGATTATTACTACTTAATGTGGTCAATCGCTGGTTTTAATCGAGATGGTGGTTATAACGTGCGTATTGCACGTTCTAAAACACCTGATGGCCCTTATTTAGACCCTCAAGGAAACGATATTTCTACCATTAAAGGCACTAATGAGATTGGTGGTAAATTAATCGGTGGTTTTGAGATAACACAAGAAGTTGGTGATGAAGCACCTGCATGGGGTTATGCTGCTCCTGGTCACCACTCAACCATTTATGATGAAGCCACTGGTCGTCATTTAATGGTTATGCATACACGTTTCCCTGCAGGTGCGACCTCTTATCCTGGCAATTCAGAAGCTCATGCAGTGCGCACACACGAAATGTTTGTTACTGCTGATGATTGGTTAGTTGTATCACCACAACGTTATGTACCTATTGACGGTGATAATGCGTTAGATGTTAACTCTATGGCTGGTTACTACAAGTTTGTCGATCACGGTTTTGCAACCAATACAGTTCCAGCCGTTTCAGGTGCAATTTGGTTAAATGAAAACCGTACAGTATCTGGTAGTGCAACTGGTAATTGGTACATGCTAGATAAAAATACCATTCGCCTTGATTTAAGCTCAGGTTCTTACACTGGTGTTGCTAAGTGGCAATGGGATAATGGACGTGGTGAATTAGTACCTACTTTCAGCGCTATGTCTAGTGCAGGTGCAACAGTTTGGGGTAGTAAAATTGATGAGACTAACGTAACTGCTGCAACTTTAACTGCGGTTCGTGAATCTTTAGAAATTCAAACTGAAGTGACTATTTTCGACGAATTTACCTTACCTACTATAGGTAAAAATGGTGCGGCAATCAGTTGGGAAAGTAGTAATACTTACTATATTGAAAATGATGGTAGTGTATTTATTCCAACACCAGATCGTGGTGATCAAGTTATCACTATGACTGCAACTATCTCGTTAAATGGTCAAACAGCAGAGACTAAATCTTTTGATGTTACTTTGAAAGCAAGAGATGGTTTTAGAAATGCGGTAGCTCATTATTCATTCGAGAATGATTTGACGGACTCTCTGCAAACCAAAGCTGACGCAACGGTAACAGGTAACTTCCTGAACAACACTGGCGGCACTTTAGTTTACACTGATGACACATACGGTGCTTCAGTTGATTTTGATGCGACTTATGGTTTGTTATTCCCACAAGATTTAATTCAATCTTATGAATATACAGTTTCATTCTGGATTAAACCTCATGCATTTACAAACTTCACTAGTTCGTTCTATGGTGGCGCAACTGCTGATCCAGGTGGACAACGTATGAATGTGATGCCTATGGGGTGGGTTGGTGACAACTTTATGATCTGGTCTGCAAGCGGCGCTGATGGTGTATTTGTTGATTCTTGGCAAGGTATTCCATTAGAAGATTGGTCGCACATTACGGTTACCGTAAACGAAGGAGATCAACGTCTTTATATCAATGGCACACTTGCTGCAAGCGCTACGGGTATGTTCGATTTATTTAGTGCTGATGGTGGTGTGTTTGGTTTGGGTGTCAACTATTGGGATACACCATTAAACGCACAAATTGATGAGCTTATCATTTATGATTATGCACTCCAGCCACTAGATGTTAACGCGGTTGCGCTTAACAATTTAACTGATGAGTCTACGTTCCCTGCATATGTTAAAGCGGGCTTAGAGTTGGGAGATTTGTCTGCCGTACGTGAAAGTTTCGAATTGTCACGCGTAGGCCCATTTGTTTCTGGTATTAGCTGGGAATCTAGTGATACCTCAGTATTGAACCCTGTTAATGGTGTCGCGGTTGTTACTCAACCCGGTCCTAAAGAAGGTGATGCTGTAGTAACTCTAACAGCTACAATCAACTATGCTGGGTTTACTGATACTAAAGAGTTTCAAGTAACAGTTAAATCTAAGGCTCCTGCTGAATATAGCTTTGAAGGTGATCTAACTTCTGCTGGTAATTCTTATGCCGCAGCAACTGTAACAGGCAACCGAATTGACAACACTGGTGGCACAATTAGCTATGTTGATGGTGTAGTTGGTTCAGCTGTATATCTAGACGGTGCAAGTGGTGTTCGTTTTGCAGATAACCTAATCACAACATTTGATTACTCTGTTTCGTTCTGGATTAAACCAGAAACCTTTACAGGCTTTACTACATCATTCTTTGGTGCTTCAAATACTGCAAGTTGGGTGAGCTTTGTTCCATCTTGGGGTGATGATCAAGTGACACGCTTATGGTCTGGAAGTGCGGCATGGTATGACGCGGATCCAGGCGGTCGTATTGCTCAAGACGAGTGGACTCACGTGGCATTTACTGTAAGCAATGGTGATGTGACATTGTACCTTAATGGTGAAGTTCGTTTCGAAGGCACTGGTTATCCAAATGTGTTTAGTCTAGGGCAAACAACTTACTTTGGCTTAGGTGTTAACCATTGGGATATCCCATTTAATGGCGCGATTGATGAGTTCAAAATCTTTAGTGAAGCTATCGATGCAACTAAAGTACAAGAGCTATTCAACGTAGGCGAATAATGGGTGGCGTGTGGCTAAGGCCACACGCATCAATACGAAACAGATTAATCGGTAGTAAGCTTTTAGCTTATACCTAAAGAATGTGAGACAAGTATTATGTTTAAACCTTCATTAGTACATACTGCAATAGCAACAGCTATCGCATTATCAAGCCAAAACTTGATTGCGGCTGAAGTAGAAACAGAAGAAAACGCAGAAGAAGATGTAGAAGTAATTCAGGTTAGCGGTATTCGTGCCTCTAACTCAATGGCGTTAGCCTTAAAAAGAGACAATGTACAAATTACTGATACTATTATCTCGGAAGATATTGGTAAATTCCCAGATAATAACGTAGTTGAATCACTACAACGTGTTACGGGTGTTCAGGTAACTGGTCGTGGGGGCGGTGAAACCTCAAATATTACCATTCGTGGTTTAGGTGATATCGCAACTACAGTAAATGGTCGCCAAGTATTCACTGGTAATGGCCGTAGTGTTGCATTACAAGATATTCCTGCAAGTTTATTAAATAGTGTATCTGTATATAAAACCCGTTCAGCTAAAGAGCTTGAAGGTGGTTTGGCCGGTTTGATTGACGTAAAAACACATCGTCCATTCAACTTTGAAGGTAACAAATTAGTAGTTGCCGCTAAAGGTACTTATCAAGATACATCGGGTGAAATTGATCCAAATGTAAGTTTGTTAGCCAGTACACGTTGGGAATCAGACTTAGGTGAGTTTGGTGCACTTGTCAACTTATCTATGGTTAAAACTAGATGGCGTGACGAAACTATTTGGGTTGGTTCATTAGATCCGTATGATATCAATACTCATGATGCGTTTAATCAATCATTTAAAAGCCAAGAGTTATCTAGTGCCCCTGGTTCTACACTTGAATACAATGGGCAAACCCATGAGTATGTATTGTTAAGAGACGCTATGGGCTGGAATGATATTCGCGGTGAGCGTGAGCGCCCTGCAGCGAATATTTCACTTCAATGGCGTCCAAATGACGACTCAGAGTATATTTTTGAAGCTTTCTACAATGGCTACAGAAATGAAGGATATAACGCTTTCTTCTTCGCTAACTCTAACAGTGGCAACAACTTTAGAGACTACGAACTGTATGACAACAGTAACGTAGTGAAGCGTATGTATATCAATAACCCTGCGTTTTTTAGTAGTGGTGATGGTAGCACAGGTAAAACCGATAGCTATTTATACGCATTAGGCGGTAAATGGCATGTGGGTAATGACTTAACTATTGAGTCAGAGTTAATTTACCAAGACAGTACTTTTACCCACGAATTTAACTACCAACAAGCTAATGGTAACTTTTATCAAGCAATCATAGATTTTAACTATGAATTATCGAGCATGCCTTATGTGCAGTATTTAGATAATCCAGATACAGCGGACGTAGATGAGTCGGATTTGACTAATCCGAGTTTCTATAGCTTATCTAACTATGGTGATAATGGTGGTCATGACCAAGGTGATGCGTTAACTTGGACCTTAGATGCTGAATATATATTAGATGCCGGTATTTTTGAAACCGTATCATTTGGTGCGCGTATTGATAAACGCACAGCTGTTAACGAAGACGGTGATTATGGCGGTGGTTGTGCTATCGATTGTAACAATATAGAAGGTTTGTTACCTGGTGTATTGTCAGCTAATGATGGTGACTTCTTTGACGGTGTTGCTTATATTCCACGCCAATACCTAGTTGTTGATGGTCGTTATCTGTTAGACAACCAAGATAAGATGAATGAGCTTTATGGCATTGATAATCTTGGTGCGGATCCAGCAAGAAGTTTTAATGTTGAAGAGTTGTCCACAACCTTCTATGCACAAACTAAATATGCGATTGACTTAGGTGGCAATTTGCTTGATGGTGAAATTGGTTTCCGTTATATCAAAGCGACCAATGATTTAGAGTTTTTTGGTAATGACCCTGTAACTGGTGAGGTTGGCATTGTCGACCAATCAACCAGCTCTAGTGTGTTATTGCCAAACTTAATGATGCGTTATGAACTTGCCGAAGATGTAATCGCTCGTTTTTCATATGGTGAAAGTATTAATCGACCTGGATTTGATTTATTGAATCCGTCGTTAGTGATTAATCCTCCTGTTGCTTGGACGGAATCAGATTGGGGTACAGCTAGCAGTGGTAATAAAGACTTAAAACCTGAAAGCTCTAAAAACTACGACTTTTCATTAGAGTGGTATTTCGCTGAGTCTAGCAGTTTGTATGGTGTTGTATTTAAGCGTGATATCGAAGGTCGTATCTTAAATCAAGGTACTAATGTTGTATTAACAGATAGACCAGATGAAGATGAGAATGGTCGTTATATCTTAAACTCTCCACAAAACTCAGGTAAAGGTAAATTAGATGGTATTGAAGTTGGTTTTCAATATTTTCCTGATGGTTTGCCAGAGTTGTTGGATGGTATCGGTATAATGGCGAGTTATACTCTTATTGATTCAGAACTTGAGAATCCAGTGTTTGCAGAGGCGGATGATGGTGGTGCACCAGTGTTGACTGGCTACGAAAACGTACCTGTTTTTGGTGTATCTGATTCTTCATACAGTGCAATATTAGCGTATGAAAAAGAAGATTTTTCATTACGTCTTTCATATGTATATCGAAGTGATTACACTGCGAGCCAAAACAACTGTTGTTCAATGCCGAGCTTAGTAGTTGCAGAACCTGAGCAAACTATGGATTTCCAGTTTAGTTATGATGTAAATGAAAATCTTGTATTAACTTTTGATGCAGTAAATATCATGCAAGAGATTTATCACAGTTCTTATTCGGACCAGATTTTGTTTAACAATGGTTCTGGTAAGTATGCAAGAACCTTCTCTATAGGTATGCGTTATTCAATGGAATAAGCTTTAGCTAACTTCCAAATCTAATAAAATGCCGCTTATTCTTGGATAAGCGGCATTTTTGTTTGTAAATCGCTAATGTTTATAACCGAAACCTATTCGCGAACTAGACACTTGTTTGCCCCCTCATAAGTTTGTTCAATCTAATCAAAACACCAGTTATCGCTACAAGCCGGTTTGAGTTTATTTTAGTCTATTGCAACAGTCGCCTAATCCAGCCTAACCGAAGAGTGTAGATACGATGCTGAGGTTTATCTAAATGGCCTGCTGACTTCAATGACTAAATTAAATGTTTGTGTTGTTTAGAGACGATAGTCGTGCGCTAGTACACCAAACTGATGGTGAAATTGAGTTTGGTAGACTAATGCAGGTAGTGAATGAAAAAGCAGGGGGGACGGTAGTAGCGGAGAAACTTAAAGGCCGCTCCGATTAAATGAGCGACCCGTACTAAACTTTGAAGGAAAGTTAGATTTTAGTTGGAACGTGTTGCTTAATAAAGCTTAAAACATTGTCTAATGCTTCTATTCTGCTTTCGTAGCGTGACAAATAATGGTCTTCACGTAGAAGCTCGGTATATTTGACGTTTTTGTCTTCTTTATTCAACGCATCTCTTAATCTTCGAGAATGTTCTACTTCAACTACGTCATCGTTACGGCCATGTAGTAGCAATATTGGCATTGTGTATTCTTTGGCTAGTCCCGTAGGCGAAATAGAATCGAGGTAATTGGTGTCTTTACGACTTTTACCAACTAAACGTTCTAAATAGTCTAAACTTGCTGTGTACTTTCCATAATGCTTAACTTCGATATAAAACAAATAATTTAAGTCAGTTACGCCATTTATTGAAACAACACATTTAAATTGTGAGCTTGATTTAGCCGCAGCCGCGAGTGCGGCATAACCGCCATAACTTGCACCTACGATACAAATTTTGTCTGGATCAATTATTTGCTGTTTAACTAAAGGTGCGATGCTGTCGGTGATATCCGTTACCATTTTTTGTCCCCACTGACCAAAACCAGCTTCAACAAAGTCATAACCAAAGCCGTCACTGCCTCGGTATTGAGGTTGGATAACCGCATATCCTTGACTAGCAAGTGCTTGTGCAAGCCAATCGAACCCTTTTTTATCGTGTGACTGCGGGCCACCATGCGGGAGGACAATAGCCGGCATATTTTTCATGGTTTGTGCATGTTTAACAGGTGTTGTTAATAATGCAGGAATGTTTAAACCATCTTGCGCTTTGTAACTATATTCAATTACTGGGTTTATTTCTTCTGGTTTTATATTTGGGCGCTGGCTAGCAATAAAGCTGAGCTGACCTGTTTGACCTAACAGATAATAGTCGCCTGGTGAGTTATTACCCTCGGCTAAAATTACAATCTTACTCCAGTCATCTGTCCAACTTTCGATACCAACAGAATAACCTTGTAATTGTTTTAAAGCTGTGTTGACACGTTTATTTAGTTCGCCGTCAATAAACTGGTAACTAGGTTCAAAACCTGCATAGCGAACACCGTATATTACACGGTTGATGTCCATTAATGCGTATTCTACATCTTTATCTTTTTTCGCCAGTAATTCACCAGCGAATGAACCATCTTTTAAAGACAGTTTGAACATACTTTCACGGTTAGTTTGGCTGTTAATACCTGCGACAACAACATATTGAGCATCAGGGGTTGTGCCTACTACACTTAATCTTTCAAGTGGTTTAATTTCAGAATAGATTTCAACTTCTTTGTCACCATCTATCGAAATAATAGTGTGTTGATTGGTTATTTGATTATATTTTTCTTTAACTATCACTTCACCCTTTAGGTTGAGTAAATAGTCTATAGTGTGCTCATCACCTCTTTCAACTGTTCGAGGAGATCTTCTTGAGTTGAGTGGAACTTTCATCAGATGTTTTTTGTATAGTTCACCCATTACTGACTCTTTGGTATCTACTGGCATAAACGCATGTTCACGTTCTGTATCAATGCCAACTACTGCAGATTCTGTATGATAAAATGAATCATCACTGGCATAGTTGTTGGGATTAGGTTTCAGGAGTTGCCTGACTTTGCCTTTGCCAACGTCCATAACAAACGCAGTTGACCAGTTGGTTTCGACGTCACGGGCTTTGATTATTAGATTACCTTCGCTGATAAAGTAAATAAATCGTGGATTCACATCCGCGACGTTAATTGCTGAAATAGTTTTGTTTGTTTCTAATGAATAAACAACTACTATATCTTGGCTGTCTGAAGTTTTTCTGTAGGCAAGCTTTTTACCTTCAGGAGATATCGCCATTAAGTTAGTTTCTGGTAAAGCTGCAAATTTTTCAGCCGTGACCTGTGCTGATGCTATTTGGCTACTAAGTAACCCTATAATCAATACAGACAAGCCAACAACATATTTGATCGATGATTTAATCATTATAGTTCAGTCCTTTAAGTTATATCGTATTATTTAACATCGCTCATTTTACTATACTTTTATGCTTAATTTGGACAGTTTTGCTTATTTATTTACATTTTTTTGATGTTTTGTTTATTTAATTTGCATACAAGATGTCGGCTAAGTATTTCCCAATTTATTTTTCATATTCGGGTTAAAACTGAGCCAAGGTACAGTTTTTTCTAGTTGGAAAATGCAGTAATTTTTATAGTGCATTCAACAATGCAAAATACTAATTCAACACTCACAAGTGTATAAAAATAAGGAAAGATTATGAAAAATGAAATTAGAGAATTATCTGTAGAAGAAGTGGCTGAAGTATCTGGTGGTGACCCTAGACCATACATCAATGCGCTAATTGCTGAAGGTGAAGCTTCTTCAGAGATCTCTTTCTTGATGCAGATGTATCCGCAATATTTTGGCAATGGTTACTATGCTTAATATTATTGGTGTCAACTCAACGGCTGTTGAGTGCCGATAACTGAGAAGCCAAGGTTATTGCCTTGGCTTCTTTTGTTGTATTTTTATCGCTAATGCCTATTGTCTTTAAATTCAACTCTATTGATTAATGTGAGTTTACCTTTCTTGCGTACGTAACATTTCACTACATTGTCTTTTTTGAATGCGACTAAACGCTTACCTTTGACTACAGCTCTTATCGCACGTTTCATATTGCCAATATGTTTTGAAAATGAATAAACTTGACCAATAAACAGAATTCGGCCTTCATGGTACTCATAAGGGCTTTGTGGTGGTAAACCAAACTCTACAAGCCGTGTATACGATTCTTTAGAAATATTCGCCCAACAAATATAACCATCTTCTCTCAGTAAATTATTTTCAAAGTAATAAATAGTGTTGTTGCCGACACTATGTTTAATTTGGTGGTAATCATCAAGGTGCAGTAATTTGGAATCTCTTACTGTTGTTTCTATGGTTTTTAACATTAGGTTTAACCTATCTTCTGGGCTAAGCGCTGGCATTTTCATAACTAACCTCCTTAAACATAAATGCGGCGTTAAATACATTGGTTAAATACCAACTAAAATCAAAATTGCATTGTTGTAGTTTGTGTTTATTCATCTCCAGCCATTTGTGACATTCTCCCATGTTGTTAAGTTGGGTAGTTGATTCTGCAGTCGTAACAGTTACGCAATGTTGTTCTTCTGAGAGTTGTATTTGCAGGTTATTCGATTGGTAAAGTGTGTAGTTATCATATTTAACTGGATTAAAAGACCAGTTTTTTATCTCGACTGCGTTACTAACAAAACTAGCTATACGGTTGGTATCTTCAGTACACAAAATCGATTTAATCTCTTTCTCCAGTCGGCCTTTATAGTAAAACGACGGCATGATTAATCGTTTGAGTGCTTGCATCATATGAATTTGGCAAAAATTGCTAAAGCTTATATCTGTTTGAATTCCTGCATAAATAAGCTTGGTTACTTTGCTGAAGTTCTGCAGAAAACCTAAGTGTTCTTTTTGCTGGTAGCTTTTGTAGGTAAATGGAGCTTGGTTTTTTGATTTATCTTGCAGGTAATTATATGCACTGCGTATAAGCAATAGTGTTTTATCTTGTTTATTGAAGCTTTCTGGCCATTGATCTCGTATAGTTAAAAAATCTTTTTTCAATTCTAGGCATGGTTTAAATAAGGCTTCCACTGACACTTTATCTGAATATTTTGTAAAAGCGCCTGACTCAAAACCAAATATGTAGGAAAAGTGGTGATATTTGTAGGCTTCATACTGATCGTTAAAATATTCTAGTAGTGGCGCTGCACTGAGGTTGGTTTTATTGTATTTCATAACAGTGTAAATAAAATCAGTCACCACACCTTCAACCGCATTTGGCTCTTCATAAAATGAATTTAGTCCAACAAGAAATCCTGCACTGTTCTCATTCGTTTTTATAAAGTTAGAATTGGTTAAATCTAACCATCTACCATCTAACGCCAAGTTTGAGGGGGTAATTGAACCATGCATAACTCTGCAGGTTTGAGCGAAGGCAAATTGATTGGCACAATTTGACAAAAAACGACCAAAAGATCTTATAAAGTCATTTTTTGAATTAAATTGTTGATAGAGTTTACGGTTTACTTTGCGTAATCGGTGTATGTTGCCTATTACTTGTTTTTTATATTCTTCTCTTGGCGTGAAACGAGGTGAGCCTAGAAAATGCGCGGGTCGTTCGCATAATTCTCGTACCATCAGTGCGCCCCAACCTTTTTTTGTTTCTACCGCACTGAGTTCATATGCGCCTTGTGGTTCGGTTAATAACACTGCGTGTACACCAACAGTGCCGATAGGGAGTACATCGTTTAATACCTGAGAATATATGGCTTCGTAAATAGCGTCTATCGCACTTAATCCGCCGTACGAATGCCAAAGATCTTCTTCTGCGCCTACTAGGATATTTTGGCCCGTGCCTTTTACTTGGTAGCCATGAATGTTGCCACAACGGACTCCGCCGCCGTTACTTCCTGTGCCGTTGCCGCCATAAAATTCTGCTGCCATTTTACCTTTACTAAAATCGAGCGGGTTGTCAGCTACTCTCCATGAAAACATTTCAGTTAGTTGTTTTGCTGAATATTTTGAGTTGAGTGTTTGATCACTCCAAATTAGTGTTGTACCAGTATACGGTTGTGCACCAAAATCTACAGTCTCGATATTACTCATATTAAAACCTTAGTTTGTGTGTGAAATAGAAATGTGTTGTTGATAATTACTTAAAATAAAGTCAGTTAAATTGGCTTAAGGCTCTACTCATAAACACCAGCTCCATCTTGTTTTTTATCTGTAATTTTTTATATATGTTTGCACAATGAAATTTGACCGTTCGTTCGCTAATAAATAACTCATCAGCTACTTCTTTGTTTGGTTTACCTTGTGCAATTAAATTAAATACTGCGAGTTCTCGTTTTGATAACGAATCAACGTCCATCATTTTCTCCCCATAGATCCAGCAAATTAATCACCCGATCTGCCATATTTATGGTTGCGTCTCTATGCGCAATTATGACTCGGGTTATCCCCAATTCTTTTATGTGTTGATTTAGTTGTTGTTCGGTAAATGGGTCTAAGTGGCTAGTAGCTTCATCCATAAAAAGGATTTTCGGCTCGCGATATAAAGCTCTTGCCATTACTACTCGCTGCAGTTGCCCGCCACTTAAACTTGAGCCCATTTCACCAACCAGTGTGTTGTATTGCATGGGTAGAGATTGAATAAAATCGTCTATACATGCTAGTTGAGCACAGCGTTTTACTTTTTCCGGATCTGGGTTGCTTGAAAAGCAACTGATGTTGTCGAGCAATGAGCCACTCAACAATTTGTCATCTTGCATGACGCCTGAAATATTTTGCCGATAGTCGCGGTTGTTCGCTATATCTACACCATCCACCAACACTTGCCCATGTTGCGGTGACAACAGGCCCATTAAGCATTTTACTAAGGTGGATTTACCGCAACCACTTGGTCCAACAATGGCAACACATTCACCCGCAGCAATTTTAAAGCTGATGTGGTTAAGTACTGGAAAGGCATTTTTGTTGTATGAATAGGTCAGATTTTTAAGTTCTATTTCGCCTTGTACTTTGCCATTAGATTTGTTGGATGTTGCTGAGTTAATTGTTGTCACATCTTGATGAAACTGCTCTTTTTGCTCAAATACAATATCGGATAGCCGCGAGAAATGAACTTCGAGCATTCTAAAATCAATGCCTTTTTCAATAAGGCTTTGAGCTGATGATGTGAATCTATTTTTATAACTAAGAAATGCGTACAGCATGCCAACGGTAAAAGCATTTTCCATAACAAGGTCTGCGGCAAAGTAAATAATCGTGATATTTTCAAGACCGAATAACAATTGGTTGATGGTTTGAAATTTGACATTCCATACGTTAATCGCGATTCGGCGGTTAATTGCGTCAGCTAATTTGTTTAACCATTGGCTTTGACGATCATTTTCTTTTTGGAATAATTTAATGGTTTGAATGGCTCGTATACTCTCCATAAAATGCGAATTTTCTTGTGCATCTGTCGCTAAGCTCTCTTCAGTTAATCTGCGCAAGGGCTGGTAAAAGAACATACGAATTAAAAAATAGATAAAGGCCACTGCCAGCACTAACAGGGATAATTGTGCACTGTAGAAAAACATCATAGTTAAGGTAATAATTGCCATTACCCCGTCGAGGAAGGCTGTTACCACCCCATTTGTAATGAGTTCCCTGATGTCATGCAGTGAGCCAAATCTAGATACTATGTCACCCATATGGCGTTTACTAAAATAGTCCATTGGCAAACGAATTAGATGGCTAAATACATTGTTGGCCATTTGAATGTTTAATTTGTTCGATAAGCCAATAATCACGTATTCTCGGAAAAATGAAATTGCAGTTTCTATTAGCAACAAGAGAACAAAACCAATGGCTAAAACAGTCAGCAAGTTTTCATCGCTGCGCAATAGCACGTCATCTACCACGGTTTGTAAATAATAGGGCGAAGCCAAAGCCAGTGTTTGTAAGATGAGTGACAGGGTAATAATCGACAACAAGCTGCTTTTTAAGCCAATTAGACGGCTCCAAAAGTGGGAAAATTTTAGCTTGTGGGTATCTTTTTTTGGTTGAAAATCTGGTGAAGGTATTACTTCTAAAGCGACCCCAGTAAAGTATTTACCCAATTCTTCCATTGAGAGAATGCGTTCACCTTGCCCAGGATCGTGAATAATGCATTTGCCTTTTTTGATGCTACTTAGTACAACAAAGTGCTTCATTTCCCAATGTAATATACAAGGCAACTCTAATTCTGGCAGCGACTCTGGCTCTAATTTGACTGCTCGACAAGACAATTTGAGATCGCTGGATATTTGAATAATATCTTTTAAGGTGCAGCCATGATTAGAAATAGAATATTTTAGCCTTAGTTCTGTCAACGACGTTTCGTATTTGTGGTAAGTCGCTATCATTGCTAAACAAGCTAAGCCGCATTCAGCCGCTTCAGACTGATGTATTACCGGAAGTTTATTTTTTCCGGAAAATCTGATTAGTTCAGCTGGATTTAACGCAAGATTTAGCATTACAACTTACCCTTTACTGTGAATATTGGTTCCATAAGCCATTCAATTATGTTCCGCTCATCAAGTTGAATATCGGCGGATAGTGTCATGCCAGCTTTTAAATCGAATTTTTTGTTGTAAGCAATTATTTCGCTCGAATCTAACTCTGCATCTACTATGTAAACTGGCTCACGCACATTGATTGGTTGATCTTTTATCTCATTCGGCAATAACACGGATTGAGAGACACTTTTTACCCGACCTTGGTACACACCGAATTTTTGATACGGGAAGGCGTCATAACGAATTTTGATTTGTTGTTCTTTGTCGACAAAACCAACAGTTCTGACTGGCATAACTAATTTAACACGTAAAGATTCGCCTTCTGGCACTAACGATAATAATGAGGTGCTTGGCTGGGTTATATCACCTATATGTGCTTGTATATTGGTTGCTATCCCTGAAATTGGAGCAAAGAGCATTTGTTCGTTACTACCGTTAACTTGTGCCATTTGTAGCTCAATATCGGCTAAGCTTGAATTGAGCATTTGAATATCATTTTTATGCTGTTGTGGAAGCACCTCGATGCGTTTTTTGAGTTCAGAGATTGTGCTTTGCTGATTGAGCTTGGATGAGACTAAACCTTGAATTTCAGACTGTGCCAGTAGCCTTTGTTCATTTAAATTTTCTAGCTGCTCGACACTCACATAATTTGCTTCGAGCATTTCTTGATATTTTTTCTCTCGACGTTCGATTAAAGCAAATTTCTCTTGTGCAATTGCCATCTGTTTGTCAATTTGCTCAATAGTTGCAATTGCCAGTTTTAATTGTTGTTCTGCGCCACGTAGTTCACTTTCGAAAATATTCTGGATTTGTGTTCTTCTAATTTCGACATAACCCTTTTGTCTTTGATAGCTGGTGACCAATTCTCGCTCTAGTGTTGAGCCTGAGCTCAAACCTGTATCTGTTCTGAGTAAAATGAGTGGATCGCCTTTTTCGACTTTTTGCCCTTCACTAACAAAAATATTGGATATTTTTCCCGAAGCTCGCTCTGGGTAAATTCTTATCACACCATTGGAAGGTTCTAACCAGCCCGTTACTGTTTCTTTACGGGCATAACTAGCGGTAAACAACCAAGCAACCACTATTACAAACCATATAAGTATGCATGTTATGGTTAAACTAGTTTTTATTGATGGAGTAACAATGACGTTACCGTGAAGTCGGTCAAGTTGATGCTCGACAGCCTCACTTCTAAAGAGGGTACTCATCCTTATTCTGCTTATTTTTCCTTTCAATTAAATAATACTATACTATCTAATTATTTAATTAATCAAGGGGGAATTTTTACATTTAATGTTATTTTTTGACATTTGTGCTGAATTTATAAACAAAAGTGGAGCTAAAGCTAGTTGAACGAGAGTTGTTTTTCGACTGGTAGAAATACTATTTTTATGAGGGGACCGTGCTAAGTTGCGGTTAGGTAAGACTTGAATATTCTATGTTGGAGCAGCTAACACCTTTATTCGTTAGCCGCCACTAATCACCACTTAAACCTTGTTACTAAAATTTAATATCGAACTTCCATTGCTCAGCTAATCTTTTCGCTTCTGCTGCCGTTAGATGAATAACAGCTCCATGTTTAGGTGAGCTGAAGTTAGTTGCTTTCATTACCCCTTCATTAAAACGGCCTAAATCTTTAAAAGTTACAAAGTCAGTGGTTTCTCTAAATGCAAAGTTATGCGGTTGAATGCCATAAACGTCGTACATCAATACCCATTTATTTTCGCCAATGCGTTGCCAAACATTTGGGGCTTCACTGGTCGTTGCTTCGCTGTCGTACCAAGCAGGATCATAGTTATAGTCTGAGTTGATTTTGGTTGAGCTGGCGAGTTTTATCCCAGGTGTGCCGTCATGTGGTGTATAAAACATATGATAGCTATCACCGACTTTGCTGATGTCCGCGTCGATATAAGAGACTTCTTTCTGGTATTGAAATATTAATTTAGGCTCGGTTGTTAAACGATTAAATTCATCGTTTACGTATGAGTAGTACATTTTGTTAAGGCCATTGCCAAAACGCATAGTGTAATACAACATCATTTTGCCAGTAGCTTGATCGTAAATTGTTTGTGGTGCCCAAGCTGCGCCAACTTCATTATAGCCATCGAAGGTTAGATCAATGCGCACTTTGGCGGTGGACCAATTGATTAAATCGTCTGATTTCATCAAAACAAAACCACGATTGTTGCCCCAGCCATAATCATCTATTGGTCTTTGCCATTGGCTGTCGCGCAAACCATCGCGTTGAGCAAAAATGTGTAAATCGGTCATAGCTAGATAAAATTGCCCATTTGGCCCACGATAAATATGTGGATCGCGTATGCCGCGCTGTTCGGCTATGTCACCACCATTTATCACAGCTTTACCTTGGTTTATGTCAGTAAATGAATACCCATCCGTGCTTAATGCCATGTGTAAACTATGGTCATCATCTTTAAAATAAACCAGCAAATAAGCCTGCATATCAGCTTCTGTGGTGGTTTGGTTAGTCAACGTTGAACATCCAGTTAGCGCTAAGCTAAATAGCGTGGCTAACCCTGTGCATATTAATAAGTGTTTTTTCATAATAAATTTTCTTGTTAGAGTTTATCCAATCTGCCTTCGGGCTAGAACTCTTGCCTATTAATATAAGACGGTGCACAGGCCAAAACCCATAACTCATAACTATGTTGGTTGGTTTATCTCTATCATTTGAGGTGCTTTGTTGTTTCACGCTTATATTAATAACCCAGATCCGCCGGTGAGGGTAAGGCAGTTGTACTGGGTAGGTTAGTCGTTAGCATTCGACAAGTTGTTGCTGGATTGAATGCAGTTGAACTGGTCGCTCGGTCGATATCACCACAAATAGAGTTTTGGTCGAACTTGTACTGCAGCACGTGAGCATTGACGCTAGAGGTGATTTTCTGACTAATAAACTCATTTTCAGAAATCGAAAATGTAACTAAGGTGTCAGAATTTAAATAAATAAACAGAGTTACTCTATTGAGTTCTGGCTGGCCAAGGTTTTTAAATATGCTAGCTATTGTTCTACCGTGTTCATCGAAAACTAGGTTTGTTGTCCGAACATGTGAATCCTCACCGTTAAAACCAAGTACTTGCCATGGTATCGCATTATCTTTGTAGGTGTAGTGAGCAATTAAGTATTCGGGGTTGTTAGCGTTGCTTTCATACACTTCAGATAATTGACCTGCGTTGTTATAGACGGGTCTTCTATGGTGAAGAATTTGGGTACTAATAGTTTCTCCCATACTGTTGAACGTCTTGGCACTATAACTTGAACCTCTTTCTCTGTTATTTTCGTGATCCCAATCAAATGAATATTCGTGTAGATTACGCAAATAATAGTCATTAGTGCTGAGCGAATAAGTTTTCGAGGTTCGATCAAAACCTATTACTTTTTCTTCGGAGTTCTTGTGATACAAGTTTTCGAATTCACTCGCTATTTGGTAGTCAGATGTATAGTTGGTCACGCTAGTTAAATTGTTGGAGTCTTTATATTCGTATGTGTAATAGTCATCGCTATTTGTTGCTTGAACAAGGACCCAGGTATAATCAAGCATCGCAGAAATATCTACGGGGCCCGTTTCTCCATCATATTCGAGTCTAATGCGGCTGTTACTGATTAGACGTTGGTAATAAATATCAGAGGTAAGTTTTATCTCCTGCTGTAGCCCTTGTGTTGTTGAAACTACAAATACATCTTCAATTTTATCTGCGTTAAGTTTTTTGAAAGATTGGTAGTTATACTTGTTCGGTAGGTACGACCAAACCCCGTTTGCCTGAATGGAGAAAGTGCCAAACTGTCCTTCAACATTTGACTGAACTGTAAAGTTAGCGTCAATATTGCTCTTTAGTTGTGCTTCTACCACATCTGGCACTTCAAGTATGACTGCAACATGAGAAACACCTGTAATCTTTGGTAAATCGGTTGGTTGTTTTTCTGTAGGATCTTTACTACTTTCCGTAGAAGATCCTCCGCAACTTACTACGGAAATTGCCAAGAAAAATATGCAGAATATTTTTAACATGTTAACGTTCCCTGTTTTTATTGATTATTGGTGATTTTATTTGATTGATTGTGGCATTTTGTTTCAGGTGATTTTAATTGTCAAATTTCTTGTTAATTTTTTGTTGTTAAAGCAGGGGTAAAGGGGATCCTATGCTCCCCTTTAAAAATTAGAGTCCGAGCTCCGAGGTTGTTGGTAGGTCGCTAGTAGATGGTAATTCAGTTTTTATTCGGCAATTGGTTATTGGCGCAGTTGCCAGTTTGGCACGAGCTTTATCAATGTCACCACAAGTTGCAGCATCATCATAAAAATAAACTGTTGCTACGACATTTGAGACAATCTGCCCTTGGATAAATTGATCTATTAATACGCTAAATGAGACAACCGCTTGAAGCTCGTCGTGGTAAATATAGAAGTAGATACTGTCTCTATGTGGTCTGCTGATGTCGTGCCTCAAATATGCTTGTGCCCGATTGAACTCGTCATAAAACAACGAATATTCAAAATCAATACTACCGTTGTTTAAATATCGGTAACGTTTGTATAGTAAGCCATTCGAATAGTTATATTCAGTATCTAAGTACTCTGACTCACCTTGGTAGGTGGTTAGTTCTTTGCTGGGTTTTCCAGCGTTGTTATATTCAAATCGCTCAGAGCTACTTGTTTGACTTACTAAGTCGCCAAATTGATCTTTACGGGTAAAGTCTATCGTTGAACTAGCGTATCTAGCATTTTGGTTATCCCAAACATATAGGTATTTAATTTCATCGCGTAAGTATAGGAAATCCGAGTCAAACGTAGAGTAATTTTTAACATGTCTTTCAACAGTGTTCACTTCGCCACCGTCTTTAACATAGCTGTATGCAATTTGTTGCATTATTTCGTTGTTGCTGTTGTAGCGTGTTGATTTAGTAAGATTGTTATCACTTTCGTACTCGTAGTCTCTATACACTTGGCTATTTGTAGTTGCTTGAAACACTATATCGGCGTTCAGGAATGCTGAAATGTCTCTTACCTGATACTCGCTATCTGTCTCAGGGTCATAAATCGTTGTACTAATTGGCGCTTGCATTGTTTTTGCATAAGCCAACCTTTGATATTTAATTGGGGCTGATACTGTTACTTGTTGTTGATCCCCTGTGCTGGTGGTAACGGTAAATTTATCCTCTATTGAATCTGAGTTAAGCTGTTTTACCTGCTCGAAGTCGAAGTTATTTGGTTTGTAAGCCCATTGACCATTTGCTTCAATCGAAAAACTACCAAATTCACCGGCTAGATTGTTTTGTGGGGCAAAAGTTGCAGTTGAATTTGATGTTAACTTGCCTTGAATAGTATCGTCATCGTAAGCATCAAAGGTGACTGATAAATCACCGGTTACTTTATTAGCCGTGTTTTTGCCATCACCATCTGATGAGCCACCACAAGCGACTAGGCTAGTTATGAGTGCAAGCGTGCTAAGTTTTTTTATCATATGGGGTTCCTTGTTGTTTTTTTATATCAATTTAATGCTGTTAGACCAAGTTCTTCAGCGGTAGGCAGCGCTACTGTTGGCGGTAAGCCATTTTTAATTCTACATTGGCTTGTCGCCAGTACATTAACGGCGCTTTGGACTCTATCTACATTGCCACATTCAGCTGTATCATCATATTGATAAACATGGGCTGCTAATGTAGTTGCTGTGGCTGTATTTGTTTCGTATGAATCTTTTTCTATTACAAATGCAACAATTGCATTTATCTGTGGGTGGTAGGCGTAGAACTGAACTGTAGTCTTATTAGTTAAATAGTTCTCTAACACGTAGGCACTTTGACGGTTATATGCATCATGGTGGTAGCTATATTCGCGATACACACTACCGTCTTCCCGATACCTGTATTGTTTGGTTAACTCCAATTCATTATTTATGTATTGGTATTCTCTACTTTGATATTCATTTCCGCCGTCGAAGCTTGTGTATACAGCCGTTTTTTTGCCATAAAAGTTGGCGTATTTATATCTCGTTTCAACTTTAATTTCGCTATGTATCTCGCCCAAGGAGTTAAAGTATTTAGTTTGTCTACTATAGTTGGATATTCTGTAACTAAGGTCATCAAAAAACTTGTATTGATATGTTGAATTAAGCCTTTGGTAAAAAATGTTGCCTACGCCATTTATAAATGATTTAACACTTCTGTCGAAACCCGTTATTTTGCCGTTTTCTTTTTTGTAAATGTACTCTGATTGATAGCTAATATCACCTTCGAAGTTATAATCAGTACGAAGTGTTAAATTGTTGTCGGTTTTGTATTCTAAATCCGTGTACTCATAACTTTCTGCGACCATTTGCTCAACAGACTGTGTGTCTAAAAGCACATAAAGGTCTACCGAGTTACCCTCGTATGGCACTCTTATTTTGGTTATTCGCGCTAGCCTTTGGTATTTGACTTCCACTGTAATTGTGACAGTTTGGGTTTGTCCATAACTGGTCGTTACAGTAAATACATCATTGAAGCTATCAAAGTTGTATGTTTTTAATAGATTGTAATTCGCAGGATGCGCTGTGTATGTCCATCTACCGTTCGCATCTATGGAAAATTTACCAAAACGCCCAGAGTCGTTTGTTAATACATTAAAAGTTGCGTTACTACCGCTAGATAATTTTCCGCTAATTGTATTATTTTTACTTAAGGCAACAATAGTCGCGTGTGTATCACCTGTTATATTTAATTCATTGTTATTGGATGGAGCTTCAGCTTGATTATTGTCTTTTGCTTCAGTTTGGTTGTCGGTGCTACTAGAAGAACCGCCACAAGCAGTTAACGTGGTAAATAGGCCGAGTGTAATAAGCTGTTTTAACATTGAAATATCCCTGTTGTTATTTTTATTTGCTACCGGTGGCATTTTGTTGCGAATTTGTTTGATTGTCAAATAGGTTGTTACATTTTGGGTTTTAAGAATGGAAAGGGGGAGAGTCCCCCTTAATAAATTAGAGCCCTAGCTCGGCAGCTGTTGGTAGGCTAGCGGTGGATGGTGATTCAGGTTTTATACGGCAGTCGCTGTATATACCTTGAAACGATTGCATTTTTTCTAGCTCGTATTCACTACATTTATCGACGTCAGTAAATTGTGTTAAGTGCACTGTTATTGGAAAGGTCGTTTGGCTTAGTTTGTAATCTTCCGCTGGAATAGAAAAGTGAATTACCGAATCGATATCATTATTGTAGATGAAAAAGTGTAAGTCGACTGTAGGCCCTTGCTGTAATCTATTTGCGATTTCTGTTTGAACACGTCCATAACTGTCCCAGTTTCTTTGTATACGGTAAAGCTGTTCACCATCGGGTGTGTATATATTTAGTGATGAAAAGCCTTTTTGATTGGCATAAATATATTCTGATTCTTTGTAACCCTGTGGGTTTTGTTCATCCGTTCGATATATAGAACTAAGTTGATTGTTACCGTTGTAGTTATAATTTCGAACAGAGATAAAGTTGAAGGTTTCGTCGCCGTTGTGATCGTAGTATATAGCATTTGAAGTAGATACTTCATTACGCTTTTTGGCATTATTCCAAAGGGTTTCTTCAGTCGTTTCAATTACCGAGAAATAATTACCGTTGAAAAAGTGCATGTTATGACTAGATATAGCCGTAGTATTTTTGTCTCGTACAATTGTTATTTCTGTGTGTTGACTAATCTGATTATCGCTATCCCACTCAATTTTATCAGTCAAGTTTAGGTTGCTGTCATAAATATAGTCTGTGTAGGTTTGCCTATTTGAGGCAAATAGTTGCACTTCCCCTGTGTCTAATAATTTAGCGATTTCGGCAAAGTTGTTTAACGTGAAAGTACTAGACGAGGATATAACTTGGTATTGAGCGTTATCATTAGAGTTGCTATTTGATTCCCCGCAAGCCGATAAGGCAGCGCATACTGCTACTAGGCAGAATTTTTTTAACATTACTTGTTCCTTATTATAAATTTTTATTTCTAGTGCTTTGGTGTTTAGCAATGAGGGCAAATATAACTGAGTTAATTTATAAAATCCTCATAAACATAAGCTTTTTAACCTTTTAATAATATGATAGCTTTTGAACCTTGGTTATTTTACTAAATTTGCAGAAATATTTTAAAAAACTGTTAAAATTACTAATCTTATTAATACTTATAAAACTATAATAAATAACGGACTTAAACTTTTATACGGACAGCCAGCATTAATATGGGTAAGTTATGCATCAAATAGACTGGCGTCAGCTCGCAGCTGACTTTAATCCTGACACACACTCAATTATTAACGGACAAGCTTATACTCCAAAGTCGGACAACTTATTAACTAAGTTTTCGCCTGTGGATAATCGCAGTTTACAATCTGTATTGTTATGCAGCCAATTGGATGTCGACATTGCAGTAAGTAACGCGCGCCAAGCTTTTAACGACAAACGTTGGCGCGGCAAAAGCATCAACGAGCGCAAAAGCATTTTGTTTAAATTTGCTGATTTAATTGACCAGCATACACAAGAGCTGGCGTTAATGGATGCTCTTGAAATGGGCAAATCAGTCGAAAACTTGGTTTTTGACGACATTCCTGTTGGTGCGGCGAGTATTCGTTGGTTTGCCGAAGCATTAGACAAAGCTTACGACAATTGCGCGCCACCGCGCGATGGTGCTTTAGGTACTATTACTCACGAGCCTTTAGGTGTGGTTTCGGCAATAGTGCCGTGGAATTACCCTATGATTATGGCCGCGTGGAAGATAGGCCCTGCATTAGCCGTTGGTAACTCTGTTATTTTAAAACCTGCTGAGCAGTCTTGTTATTCGGCAATTTTGTTGGGCAAGTTAGCTTTAGAAGCGGGCATACCTGAAGGTGTGTTGAACGTCTTACCGGGTGATGAAGTTGCAGGTTCGGCTTTAGCATTGCATATGGATGTTGACGGGGTATTTTTTACTGGTTCAACTCGAGTGGGTAAACTCATTATGCAATATGCTGCGCAATCGAACTTAAAAAAGGTTGCGTTAGAGTGCAGCGGTAAAAGCCCGTTTATTTTATTAGATAGCTCTAAACAACTTGAGTTTGCCGCGCAAACTTTAGCTCGCCACATCTTTTTTAATCAAGGGCAAATTTGTTCAGCAGCGTCGCGGTTAATTATTGATAAGTCGATGTTGAATGACTTTTTACCTTTGGTGATTGAACAAACTAAAGTTTATCAACCTAAAGATCCACTTAATATCGAAAGCCGAGTTGGTGCTTCATTCTGTCATTCTCATTTAGCTAATGTGCAAAAACAGGTTGATCAAGCGGTCGCCAATGGTGCTGAATTAATAGCCGGTGGTAAAGCCATTGAGCCCATTGCAGGTGGTGCTTATTACGCGCCGACTATTTTAACTAACGTGACCAATGATATGTCGGTTGCGCGTGAAGAAATATTTGGCCCAGTATTGTCGGTTATTACTGTTGATTCTGAAGCGCAGGCGATTCAAGTAGCTAACGATACACCTTTTGGTTTGGCTGCTGGGGTGTGGACTGATGATTTTTCCACTGCGCATAGAGTAGCTCGTGAACTTAAAGCGGGTAGTGTACATGTAAACTCTTGGGGTGAAGATGATGCTACCGCACCTTTTGGCGGGGTGAAGCAGTCTGGTATGGGTAAAGATAAATCTATTTGGGCTTTGCGCCAATATGCGGATGTGAAGTCTACTTGGTTTAAATTTGCTTAGTTTGGGTGGAAAAAGCCAGTATTAAGCATGATTTTCTAAAATCGCCGTGAATATATCCCTATAGGCTCTGCTTTATCATCCCTGATAAAGAAGTTTTAGAAAATCAGCGTTAAGACTGGCTTCTATTCAACTAAAGTGTAATAAGTCGCTGTTATTTAGCTGGCTCAGTCACACCTTCAGTTGTCATATGAATACGCTGAATTGTGCCGTCAGCATTGTAGTGCATTTCTTCAACCGCTACTGAGCGACGGAAACGGCCACCACTTTCTTGACCTGGTTTAGGCGGTAAACTACCTGTGTGATAGAAGAAGTAATCTTTACCTTTGAAAGTAATAACAGATTGGTGATTTGTTTCACTGTTACCAGCTAACTCATTTAACACACCTTTAAATTCCCAAGGACCATGAATGCTCTTACTCATTGAGTAACAAATTTTCTCAGGGAATTCACACGCATAAGTTACATAATAATATTCATTTTTCTTATGTACCCAAAGTGCTTCAGTGAAGGTAGGTAGGTCTAGTGTTTTAATTTCGCCGTCTAGCTCAATTAAATTGTCTTTTAACTTAACGTATTTTGGCATTAAGTTACCAAAAAACATGTAAGTGTCGCCGTTTTCTTCTACCCAAATTGCAGGGTCGATATCGTCCCAATCATTTGGAGTGTGTTTGGTCATGTCATCAGTAATTAACGCACTGCCACGGGCATCAACAAATGGACCAAATGGACTTTTTGAAGTTGCAACACCAACTGCAAAACCTGGTTTGTCATCTTTATGGCGAACTGTTGTGTAGAAGTAGAATGTGCCATCACGCTCAATCATGTGTGCAGCCCAAGCATCACCTTTTGCCCATTTAAAGTCAGTCGCTTTCATAATTGGGCCGTGTTGTGTCCAGTTAACCATGTCTTCTGAAGTGAACACTAACCAGTCATGCATTTGGAAAAATACATTGTTGCTAGGTGACTCGTCGTGACCTGTATACAAATACACTTTGCCATCGTGAACCATAGCAGCAGGGTCTGCAGTAAATACGTTGTCGAATAAAGGGTTTTTCGCAACTGCTTGACTACATAATAGTGCAGTTGCCGCAGCAGCTAATGTGCGTTTAACAAATTTCATGTTGGCACCTTACTAAGTTGTTTGAATATTGTTAAATAGTAATACTATATATTTATTTTAATTTGTAAATATTATTTTGCTTTTTATTTACTGCAGTAGCCCACTTATTTATTACCTAGCCAATAGTTCGAAATTCGACCCATAGGCCATATCCATTGGTTTACAGTAGTATTTATCTAAAATATTTTTTAAATAGTATTACTATATGTTTATATTTTGCAATTGTTGTGTTATCTTTGCTTATTACTAGGATGTTAAAACTAGTTTAACTAACTTTTAATTGGGGTTATGGTTAGTTAAAGGCTAAATTGGTCAATCACTTGCAGTATTTTTAGGTACGGTTTATGAGTTCACATCAACTTTCAAAATTAGAAAAAATAGGTTTTGGTGCGGGAGACATGTCGGTCAACGTCGTAATTTCTTCGATGTTCTTGATCATGACTTTCTTCTATACAGATATTTTTGGGCTCAAACCCGAAGACTTAGCAACTATGTTTTTAGTTGTACGTTTGTTAGACGGTATTACCGACCCATTAATGGGTATTATTACCGATAACTGCAAAACCCGTTGGGGCCGTTATCGTCCGTTTTTACTCTTCTTATCTATACCTTTTGGTATTTCAGTATTTTTAACCTTTAGCACACCAGATTTTGACTACAACTCAAAACTTGTGTGGGCGTATTCAACTTATATATTTGTCACCCTGATGTTTACTGGCGTTACCATTCCGTATATCTCATTAATTGGTGTGATTACAGACAATCCGAAAGAGCGTTTATCTGCTAATGGTTACCGCTTGTTCTGTGCAAAAGTGGCAGCGTTTTTAGTCACCATTATTGTACCTTTATTAGCTAACCACGAAATGTGGGATGGTAACACGGCAGCTGGTTATCAAGCTGCTATGGGCTTAATGGCTATTATTGGTACTTTGTTGTTGTTGTTCTGTTTCGCGACAACTAAAGAGCGCATTGAGCATAAAGTAGACTCACGCAGTTTATTTGAACAGCTAGGTGTATTATTCCGCAACGACCAATGGGTAATTTTAGCTTCAGTTTGTTTATTAGGCACTATTGGTTATGCCGTGCGTTCAGCTGTTGCCTTATATTACGCCAAGTATTACTTAGGCGGCGACGCTGGTTTCCAATCACTGTTTTTATCTGTATCTGTTGGTGCGGCTATTTTAGCTATGGTTGCTTCTACCTGGATCACCAAAAAATACTGCAAAGTTCAATTATTCCGCATTAGCCAAATCGCCGTTGGTGTGATCAGTGTTGCTATGTTTGTTTTGGTACAACCGGGCGACATGATGTTGGCATTGGTTTTATATTTCTTGTTGTCGTTTGTTGTTGATTTACACGCACCTGTATTCTGGTCAGCTATCGCAGAAGCAGTTGACTATGGTGAAGCGAAAAACAAAAGCCGAGTTTCAGGTATTGCTTATGGCGGTATCACCTTCTTCCAAAAAGCGGGCATGGGTATCGCTGGTTGGATGGTAGGTATTTTGTTGGCGCATTATGGTTATGTCGCCGACCAAGAACAATCAAGCGAAGCTTTATTTGGTATCGCTATGATGTTGTGCATTATCCCGGGTTTCTTCCATAGTTTGGTCGGCGCGATTATGTACAAATATGTTATTACTGACGAATACTACAATGATATGAAAGGGTCATTACAAGTAGAAGTTAGATAATCGATTGAATTTAGTTTATCTCGACATCGGAGGCGCAATAGCCCGGTAATTTTCGCAAAAACGCTAGAGTGGGTAAATAAGTGTGGTGCGGAGTCGACAATTCCTCCCTGAAGGAGAGGCCCTGTCGCCATCCATGACTCCACCTCATCAGACTGCGAAGCTATGCTTCGGTTCTGATTCGCCCATGAAAAAGAGATTTTGCTCTAAATTATCCGGCCTATTTGCTTCAATTATCTGATGGCGGGGTGTGTAAGAATTAACAAAATCCAAGTTGTAATTTATTGGAGTTTTTATGAGTTTGATTAAACCATTGATCGAGCAACGTGCTGATCCTTTTATCTTTAAACACACAGACGGTTATTATTATTTCACCGCGTCTGTACCAGCATACGATTGCATTGAATTGCGCAGAGCAAAAAGCATTGCTGAGTTAAAAAATGCTGAAGGAGTTGCTGTTTGGCACAAGCCAGATACAGGCCCATATTCAGAGCTTATTTGGGCGCCTGAAGTTCATTTTGTTGATGGCAGCTGGTATGTGTATTTTGCTGCAGCACCAAGTCGCGAAATTGTTGATGGTTTATTCCAACACAGAATGTACGTAATTCAGTGTGACGATGCTAACCCATTAACAGGCGAGTGGAAGTTTATTGGCCAAGTTGATACAGGTATAGATACCTTCTGCTTAGACGCAACTGTTTTTACCCACAAAGGTATACTATATTACTTATGGGCGCAGAAAGAGAATCATATTCAAGGTAACTCAAACCTATATATAGCGCCGATGGAAAACCCAACCAAAATCAGTGGCAAACCTGTGATGATCAGTAAACCTGAATTCGACTGGGAAATCCGTGGTTTTTGGGTAAACGAAGGGCCAGCTGTGTTAAAAAGTGATGAGAAAATTTTCGTTACTTATTCAGCAAGTGCAACTGATGAAAACTACTGCATGGGTTTATTAAGCATAGATCAAGAAGCTGATTTATTAGAACCAGCCAATTGGACTAAAGCACAGCAACCTATCTTCAGAACTGTGCACGAAGCAAAAATGTTTGGCCCAGGTCACAACAGTTTCACTAAGTCTGAGTGTGGTAGCAAAGATATGTTGGTATTCCACGCGCGTAATTACACAGAAATTGAAGGTGATCCGTTGTGGAACCCTGACCGTCATACTTTTGTTAAATCAATTGAATGGCAAGACGGTGTGCCTGTATTTGGTACAGCAGCAGATGCTGAGGATATGATCCAAGGTTAATTATTTTGCCTTAGACGACAAATATAGGCCGGTGGCTGGGAGCAATAAACAAACCTTCTAAGCCATGGATGGCTCGGCAGAGCCCCAAGGAAGGGTTTATGCGTGTTTGTGTTTGATTCCAGCCACTGGCCGAGAAATATACAATATTAAGTATAAATTGGATTTGAACATGGTACGCAAGCAGCTAAATAAATGGTTTAAACAAACAGTCGTAATGGGTGCATTAGCACTGGCCAGCACACACGCAAGCGCAGCTAAATTGCAGCTCTACTCATTAGATCAAGTTGAATTAAAAGACAGTGCATTTTTACATGCACAACAAACCAATATTGACTATTTATTGCAACTGGACGCAGATAAACTGCTTGCTCCATATCGCCGCGAAGCTGGCCTTGAGCCAAGAAAAGAAAGTTACGGCAACTGGGAAAACACAGGCTTAGACGGACATATAGGCGGCCACTACCTAACCGCATTAAGCTTAAGTTATGCATCCAGCAAAGACCCTCGTTTATTAGAGCGCCTGCAGTACGCAATTGACGAATTAGTCATCATTCAAAAAGCCGGTGAAACTGGTTATTTAGGCGGTATACCAAAAGGCCCTGCAATGTGGCAAGAGGTTGCTGGTGGCAAAATAGAAGCAGATTTATTCTCTATGAATAAACGCTGGGTGCCTTGGTACAACATCCACAAAATGTATGCTGGTTTGCGTGATGCTTACCTAATTGGTGGCCAAGCAAAAGCCAAAGACATGTTATTAAAATACGGCGAGTGGACTAAGTGGTTAGTTAAAAACTTATCTCACGAGCAAATTCAAACCATGTTGATTACTGAACATGGTGGCATGAATGAAGTATTTGCCGACATGTATGCCATGAGCGGCGATGAAAGTTACTTAAAACTCGCGCGTGACTTCTCACAATTAAGCATTTTAAACCCACTGCTGCAAAATCAAGACAGACTAAACGGTTTACATGCCAATACCCAAATTCCAAAAGTGGTTGGTTTTGCCCGAGTAGCTGAAGTGGCTGGCGATAAAAAATGGCAAGCCGCGGCTGAGTATTTTTGGGATCGCGTGGTTAACCATAGATCAACCGCTATTGGTGGCAATAGCGTCAAAGAACATTTCCATTCGTTAGATAATTTTGAAGCCATGATCACGGATATTGAAGGGCCAGAAACCTGCAATACCTATAACATGCTTAAATTGTCGAAAATGTTGTACCTAACAACCAAAGACAGTAAATATTTAGATTTTTACGAACGTGGCATGTACAACCATATTTTATCGTCACAACATCCAGAGCATGGTGGGTTAGTTTATTTTACCTCTATGCGTCCTGGACATTACCGCATGTATTCAGATGTTGATCACGCCATGTGGTGTTGTGTTGGCTCGGGTATTGAAAATCACGGTAAATATGGCGAGCTGGTATACGCACATGACGAAAACAACAATATTTATGTAAACCTATTTGTTAACTCCAAACTGTATTTACCAAAGCGCGGTGTGACTCTTGAGCAGCAAACAAGTTTCCCAGAGCAAGCTAGTTCAAAAATTATTGTCCAAGGTAGCGGCGAATTTAAGTTGATGTTGCGTCAGCCTTCATGGTTAAAAGGCGACAAAATGGATGTTTGGGTGAATGGCTCCAAACAAAAACATGCCAAAATTGAAAATGGCTATGTGGTGTTAAACAACTCATGGCAATCGGGCGATTTAGTTGAATTTGAACTGCCGATGCAAACTAAAGCCGAAGCATTGCCGGGTGATACTAACCATTATGCGGTTGTTCATGGGCCATTAGTTATGGCTTCAAAAGTAAATCCTTTCCCGAATGAGCAGCTTAACTTTGTCTCGGATGATAGCCGCATGGGTCATATTGCCCGTGGTGAAATGTGTCCACCAGAAGCCTTGCCTGTTATTTTGGACGATCCAGAAAAGTTTGTTAAAGGATTAAAACCAGTTGCTGGCCAACCACTGGCATTTACTGCAAGCAAGAATATTGATAACCCATTAGCTGAGCCTGTTGTATTGGTACCTTTTTACAAGTTGCACGATACACGCTATCAAGTTTATTGGCCTAACACCTCTAAAGCTGAATTGGCTGATTTTAGAAATAAAGCGGCAATTGAAGCTGCGAAATTAGCTGAACTAGAAGCGAAAACCGTTGATAAAGTGGCACCAGGTGAGCAGCAGCCAGAGTCAGATCACTTTTACCAAGGTGAAGGCAGTGAAGCTGGTGTGCATATGGGTAAACACTGGCGTCACGCCCATGCTTGGTTTAGCTATCAGTTAAACAATACTGGTCATGCCGGTAAATTCATTCGCATCACTTATTTTGGTTTAGATAATGGCCGTAACTTTGAAATTCACCTAGCTGGGCAAAAAATTGCTGATGTAGCGCTTAAAGGTGACAAAGGTGCAGACTTCTTCACTGTTGATTACCCAATTCCAGCAGAGCTATTAAAGGCGAAAAAAGACAAGCTAGAGATCAAGTTTGTTGCTAAAGCTGGTTCAATTGCGGGTGGTATTTACGGTGTCAGATTGATGTCTAGCAAATAAAACAATAGTAAAATAGTATTACTATTGTAAAAATTAGGTTATCATATAAGAGATTAATTTAACTTATAGGCGTATTTGTGGGGATAATTGTTTGAATCCAATAAATATTACGCCGCAAGCTGGTTTAACACGGACCGAAAAGGTAGCTTACGGCGCAGGTGACTTTGCAATTAATGTTGCTTATGCGTCTATGATGTTATTAATTACCTACTTTTATACCGATATTTTTGGTTTAAACCCAACTGATCTCGGTATCATGTTTGTGGTCGTGCGCACACTTGATGCATTGCTTACGCCTATTATGGGTTATTTAACTGATTCTTATATCAGTCGTTATGGCCGTTATCGTCAATATCTACTCTATCTAGCTATACCTTTTGGTTTATCAATCATCTTAACTTTCTCAACACCTGAATGGGCTTATTCTGGTAAGTTGATTTGGGCGTATTTGAGTTATGGTTTATTTAGCTTGATGTTTACCGCTGTGACTATTCCATACATTTCTATATTGTCGGTTATGACAGATTGCCGCAAAGAGCGCCTTTCAGCCAGTGGATACAGATTACTTATGGCTAAATTAGCCGCTTTTGCCGTAGTATTTTTAGTGCCTATAGTTACAGGTGCGGAATTTTGGCATGGCGATATTCAAAGTGGTTATCAAACCACTATGTTGGTAATGGCGCTACTAGCCAGTGCATTTTTGTTGGTGTGTTTTGCTGGGGTGAAAGAGCGTATTCACCATGAACATCAGCCTATACCTATGCTGGAGCAAGTTAAACTCATATTTAAAAACCAACTACTTGTATTGTTATGCTCTTCTTGTGTGGTCAGTACTATGGGTTTTATGGTACGTGGCGCGCTCGCGATTTATTACGCAAAATACTACCTAGAGTTACCAGCACAAGGACAATCGTTATTTTTAGCAACCAATGTAACTGCTTCCATTTTGGCAATGTTAGCATCAACTTGGATCACTAAACGTTATTCAAAAATTCGCCTCTTTTATAAAAGCCAGTGGTTAGCCGGTGCGATAAGCTTGGCGTTATTTTTAATAGTAGACCCAAGCCAAGTTGGTTTAGCTTTTGCGTTATTCTTTTTATTAAGTTTTGTGGTTGATCTACACGCCCCAGTTTTTTGGGCGTCTATCTCGGATGCAGTGGATTATGGCAATCGCAAATTTGGCAAACGTGTTGCCGGTTTATCTTATTGTGCCGTATCTATGAGTCAAAAAATGGCCATTGGTATATCCGGTGCATTTATTGGTGTGTCGTTATCTTATTTAGATTACAACCCAAGCCATCATCAAGCGTCGCAACATACAATTGAGGGTATTGTGGTGCTCTTTACAGTATTGCCTGCCATATTTCATATCGCAGTTGGTTTTATAATGAAGCAGTATAGATTGGTGCAGTTAGCCAATATTCGCCATGCTGCAAAAAAAGAAGCAATTAACGCCAAGTTATCAGTGCGCTAGGGTTGGCACCCCAGCGACTCTTTGTTCGATATCAGCAGCTATTTAAACCGCTTGTTTTGCACCTTCGTCGGTAACATTTAATAGCGTTAACATTTCAAAATGTGCGCGCTCAGCATTACGCGCTTGAATACCGACCAATACAGCTTTGTGCATAGGTAATGACGCTTGCCAATATTCTTCACCCCTGTGGGTCGTGATATCAAATGAACGATATAAAGCTTCGGCTAACATAGTGCCAAACGCATCCATTAAACCATTGCCAGATGCGGCTAAAATAGATTGGTGGAATTCAACGTCTGAAATGAGCGTTTGCTCTGTACCATACTCAGCTGCTTCCATTTTATTGTAAGCAGTTTCAATTGCTGCAATTTGCTCATCAGTACCATTTTTAGCTGCTAATAAAGCCGCTCTTGGTTCAATTGCTTGGCGTAATTGAAATAAGTCAGCCAATACTTTTTTGCTTTGGGCGCTGGCAAAACACCAGTTTAAAACGTCAGGGTCGAGCATGTTCCAATATTTTTTTAATGAAACTTTAGTACCCGTTTTAGGTTTGGATTCTATTAAACCTTTTGCCGACAAAAGTTTAAAAGCTTCACGTAGGGCTGTACGCGAAATTTCAAACTCTTCCATTATCTTAGCTTCTTGAGGTAAATTAGCACCTTGTGTGTAATACCCATCAACAATACGCTCACCTAAAGTGTTCGCAACCTGCCCATATAAACTACGTTTGTTAACCGTGCGCTTGTTTTCCAACATAAGTTTGAATCCAAATTATTATTCTGACCGCTATAAATTATCGGTATGATAATATTTTATGCAGGTTTGCAAAAGGGTTTGTTGCAATTGAGTGAAAATTAGGCGGGGCGTCCCCCAAAAAGTCGCCTCGGGTACAACCCTTGAACTGTGAAGCTCAAGGCGGGTAACAACACTCTACCGTAGGCTTCTCGGTGCATGCCGAGCCTGCTCAATAGTACAGATGGTGCCACCCTTAATAAAAGTTATCAGCTCTGGGATATAACCCAAAAACGAACATCTCAGGGGAACAAAACTGTTTAGCAAATTATGCTTTATTTGCTTAGGGCGCGCACTTTAACAGACCTATTCGCTATTGCAAGCACTCAACCACCAATGTATCTATTTTAGGTTTTGACTGACGCTTTTTCCAGCTAAGCTTTGATAATTATTAATCACATCCAAATAATCATTGGTTATTTGACTATCTGGTTTGTTGCTATCGTTGGGCGGTGATAACATAGCGTCAGTTTAGTTTGACACAAAGAGTATCCTAATGGCTGAGCCAATTTTACCTGATTACGATTCTTTTGACTTTTTCCTGCATCAAAACGAGTTGCCGTGTACCGCAGCGGAAATTCACGGCATTATTTGCGGCTGTTTAGCAGGTGGCATGCCTTTTCAAAGTGGTCAATGGCGTAAATTTGTTAGTGAGTTTGCTTTGCAAGAAGCTGAGTTGACCGATGAAGTCGCGAGCAAAATGCAAGAAATCTACAAAGCGACTTATGAACAACTATTAGATCCTGATTTTGTTTTTGATGTATATATTCCTCGCACTGAAGATATTCCATTAGCAGAACAGGCGCAGATGTTAATAGAGTGGTTAGCTGCGTTTATTTCATCTTTTGGCGCAACTGTCGGTGAGCGTTTTGCCAATGTGGACAAAGAAGTGCGCGAAGCGTATCAAGATTTAATTGCGATTAGTCAGATGGATACTGAGATGGAAGAATCTGAAGAAAACTTAATTGCTTTTGAAGAAGTGGCTGAATATATCCGCATGACCACTATTATGTGTTTTAGTGAGTTAGGGGATAAAAGTGGTGCACAAGCCGCTGAGCCTGGGGCAAAGCCAACCTTGCATTAGCCGAACAGCCGAGTAGAGCTTGAGCAACGCCGGAGCATGAAAACTTTAGAGCATAATTATCGCAAAAACGCTGTAAATACGTCCTTGTACGCTTCGCTTTTTCATCCCTGAAAAAGAGATTTTGCTCTAAATTATTGCTCTAAAATTTTCTTGAGCATTTGTGCTTTGCTCTGGTTAGGTTAAAAACGGTTAGCAACAAAAATCACACAACAGGATTAAAAGATGATTGAGCAAGTAGAATTTTACAATCGCCGCCAAGCGGTATTGGCACAAATGGTTGATAACAGTGTCGCAATTATTGAAGCTGGGCAGGAACAAACGCGCAGTAACGATACTGAATATCCATTTAGGCAAAACAGTGATTTTTGGTATTTAACTGGTTTTAACGAACCGGATGCTTATTTGGTTTTGGTTAAAAAAGCAGATATGGAAGAATCTTGGGTGTTTTGTCGCGCGAAAGATAAATTAGCTGAAATCTGGAATGGTCGCCGCATGGGGCCAGAACTTGCGCAAGCAGAACTTGCTGTCGATAAAACCTTTGCTGTAGCTGAGTTTAATCAACATATTTTGCCTGTATTAGATGGTTGCCAGGCTGTGTATTGGCCGCACGGACAAAACAAACTCGAGAAAACTGTGTTGGCTTTAGTACAAGATATTCGCCGCAAAGGCAAATTAGGTTGTCCACCTTATCAATTTAACGACTTATCGCGCATTGTGCATGAAATGCGTTTATTTAAAAGCGCGACTGAAATTGAAATTATGCAACAAGCGGCAGACATTAGTGCCAATGCACATAAACGCGCAATGTCTTTTAGCAAAGCTGGTAAGTTTGAATATCAGTTAGAGGCGGAAATTCAGCATGAATTTGCTATGAATGGTGCACGTTTTGTTGCTTACAACAGCATTGTTGCTGGTGGTGATAACGCTAACATTTTGCACTACACAGAAAATAGCGAAGAGCTGCAAGACGGCGATTTAGTTTTGATTGACGCAGGTTGTGAACTGCAAGGTTATGCTGCTGATATCACCCGTACTTTTCCTGTTAATGGTAAATTCTCACCCGCACAAAAAGCGGTTTATCAAATTGTGTTAGATGCACAGCTAGAATCGATGAAATTATTAGTGCCGGGCAATACTTTGAAGCAAGCAACCGACAGAGCGGTTGAAGTGATCACCCAAGGGTTAATTGATTTAGGTATTTTGCACGGTTCCCTTGAGGATAATATTCAAGCGCAAGAGGGCCAAGCCCCCGCTTACCGGCAATTTTTTATGCATGGATTAGGACATTGGTTAGGTTTAGATGTGCATGATGTAGGTCAATACAAAGTAGACCAACAAGATAGACAATTACAAAAAGGCATGGCGCTAACAGTCGAACCTGGCATTTATATTAGTAAAGAGGCTGACGTGCCAGATGAATACAAAGGCATTGGCATTCGTATAGAAGACAATATAGTGATCACAGAATCTGGTCACAAAGTATTAACCACATTAGCGCCAAAAAGTATTGAAGACATTGAAGCTTGGATGCAAGGTTAATCTATGCAAACAGAGTTAAATTTTGATTTAGTTATAAACGGTGGTGGTCTTGCGGGTTTAACCCTAGCTGCTGCTTTGGTTGCGCTTGCAAAACAGCACAAACAAAACTTAATCAAAATTGCTATTATTGAACCCCAGCCGATTGATTTAGCTGCCGACTACCACCCGAGCTTTGATAACCGTGCGATTGCTCTAGCCTATCATTCAGTACAATGTTTTAAACAATGGCAAATTTGGCCGTTAATTGAGTCATATGCGCACCCTATCAAACAGATAGAAGTATCAGAGCAATCGAGTGCGGGTTTTAGTTATATTCATCCAGATAACCAGCATCAATTTTTAGGTTATGTCGCAGAAGCACAAGCTTTGGGTGTTGGTTTAAAAAAGTATTTAAAAGATGCAGACATCAGTTGGTTTTGCCCGAATAAAATAGCTGAAATGCATCAGCACACAGCGCATGTAGAGTTAACTTTAGATGACGGACAAAAGCTCAACACTAAATTGATAACCAGCTGCGATGGTGCCAATAGTCCACTTAGACAAAAACTCAATTTGCCAGTTGAACAATTTGATTACCAGCAAGTGGCTGTCACCACCAATGTGCAGTTATCTCGCCCGAGTGAATCTATCGCTTATGAAAGATTCACAGAAACAGGCCCACTGGCTATGTTGCCAATGTCGGCTGATAAATATGGTTTGGTCTGGTGTTTAACAGCTGAAAAAGCGCAGCAAATGTTAGCTGCAAGCGATGCTGAGTTTATCAGTGCGCTGCAACAAAAATTTGGTTATAGAGCCGGCAAAATTGAACAAATTGGTAAGCGAGCCAGTTATCCTCTTATTAGTTTAGTGATGCCGCAGTTGCATCATCATAGAGTGATCTTTTTAGCCAATGCATCCCATACTTTGCACCCAGTGGCTGGGCAAGGGTTTAACTTGGGGGTGCGTGATATTGTTGCTGCAGCTAAAGTGATCCAACAAGCTTCACTAGCACAGTTAGATATTGGTGAGTATCAACATTGGTCTGGGTATTTAGCGCAACGTCAGCAAGATATTCAACAAATGACAGCAGCAACCGACTTTTTAGTGAGAAGCTTTTCTAACACATATCAGCCGTTGCAGTTAATGCGTAATATTGGTTTAGTTGCCTTAGAAAATTTGCCTGTAGCCAAACGTTATTTTGCAAATTTTGCTATGGGTTTTCGCAATTCTTGAGAGTTAATTTATGCTGAATAAGCACGATGTAGTGATAGTGGGTAGTGGTATGGTTGGCGCAAGTTGTGCGCTCGACTTAGCCCTTGCCGGATTAAGTGTTGCTATTGTCTCGCCAGATTTACCAACACAACCCACCGACATTTCACTAGATGATGAAAAGATAAATAATTCATTACGTTATAGCGCACTTAATCAAGCATCTATTAATGCATTTAGTCGCTTGGGTGTATGGCCTTTTGCCGCTGCTGCTTATCAAGATATGTTGGTGTGGGATAAAAACAGTGTTGGCAAAATTCACTTTAGTGCCAGTGATGTTGGCACTGAGCAGCTAGGGTATATTTGTAATAATTTATTAGTGCAGCAGGCTTTGTTAAAACAACTAGCTGAACTGAAAAACTGCCAGTTTTATTCAGCGAAAGTCAGCCAAATTGATAACTCGCAAGATAATCCGCTGTTGCAGTTAGACGATAATAAATTATTACAAACTCGCTTTTTAATTGCCGCCGATGGCGCAAATTCTAAAATTCGCCAATGGTTAGATTTACCTATTAGTTTTTCTGATTATGGCCAAGATGCGATTGTTGCCAACGTACGTGTTGAGCAGCCACACAACAACACAGCGCGGCAGATATTCACCCCTACAGGCCCATTAGCTTTATTACCTTTGCAAGACTCGAATCTATGTTCAATTGTTTGGTCGCAAAACCGTGAAACTGCGCAAAATTTAATGGCACTTGATGATGCAGAGTTTAACCATAAACTAACCGCTGCGTTTGATGCGCATTTAGGTTTAATTGAGCTAGCCTCAGAGCAGGTTAGTTATCCGTTAATGGCGCGTTATGCACAAAACTTTATCCAAGGGCAAAGTATCGTAATTGGTGATGCGGCGCATACTATTCATCCATTAGCTGGGCAGGGCGCTAACTTAGGTTTATTAGATGCTTTTGCTTTTGCGCAAACGCTTAAAACTCATTGGCAGGATGATGATGCTAAGTTAGCTGTGGAACTAAGAAAAACCATGCGTTGGCGTCAGGCCGATGCGCTTGAAAGGTTGGCTGCCATGGAGGTGTTTAAACGCACTTTCTCCAATGATATTGCCCCAGTTAAATTCTTACGTGCAGCTGTGATGAATGGGTTAAATCAAATTAAACCAGCGAAAAGCCAAATGAGTAAAGTGGCTATGGGGTTAACGGGTAAATTACCGGATATTTGTTTGCCGAATTAGTGTTTATCTAGTTATCTTGAGTTTAGGTTAGTTAGATTTAACTCAGCATAAGTTAAAAGAGAGAGGATTTACGGATGAAAAAGTTTTTATCATTAATACCAGCTGTTTTATTGATGAGCGCCTGCCAAATATCGATCGAAGAAGATGACGACTCAGCAGAGGTTGATTGGGAAACCTTGGTTGCTGGCACTTGGCAAGCATGCAGTGAATTGGGTTTTGGCTCTGAGTTATATACCACAATGCAAGATGGTGGATATTGGCAAGATACGACTGAGTATTTTACCGATAAAGAATGTAAGGAGTTGGATACAACTCAAGATGCTGATGTCTTTACTGGTACTTATACGTTAAAAAATACGCTTGTATTGGAAGATGGTGTTCGAGCTGTTGAGGTTGATTGGACATATGATCAAACCGACGAATTTAACGATGGTGAATGTTATTCGTTATATTCAGTCGTCGGCGGCTTTTTGTATTTTGGTGATATTTATTCAGAAGATTTTGATTGCTCTACGCCTGAAAAACGTAGTGTTAAGTTAGATTACGATTTTCCGTTGGTTAAAATAGCTGATATTTAGTTTTTACTGAATCGCTGCTAGGTATGTGCTACTAAATCGAAGGTCAATGGAATATTGTTCGCAAAAAAAGCTTGGGCTCTGTGGCATCGAAGTTCAAGCTGATTGGGATATTTTTTGCAAAATCGCTGCAAGGCCATCCATGGCCCGCTCTCAAACGGTATCCCTACCGATTGGAGGTTTGGCAAAAAACACTCCCAACCATCTTGCACTGTAGTTGAGTTTCAGTTTGATAAATAGCTGCTTAAACTGTGCTAATTAAATCAGAATGCTAATGGAATATTGTTCGCAAAAACGCTTCAAGCCCGTCCCTGGGCCGCTCGCAAAAGATATCCCTCTCTTTTGAAGTTTTGCTCACAACATTTCCATTAACCTTCTTCGGTTCTGAGTGAACTGGACATTTTGAGCTTTCCAGCCTTTTTCTTAAAAGAAACATAGAAACTCTAAGCGCTAACTGGAATTAATAACCGAGGACTGGGGTTGGATTTTCCGAAACAGAACCTACTTGGCATGGATGCCAAGTCGGAGCTTACATGGACGTACTTGCAGCGTTTCTGCTTGGGAAATGCAAGCGCAGGCCGACTATATTTCACTATGTTTCAGTTCACCAATGTTTAATCATACAAATCCAAACTTCCCCCAATGGCAGCGGTATTTTCGCAAATCAGCTTTTCATTTAAAAACGCCGCTAAATAATTTGGCCCGCCTGCTTTCGGCCCTGTGCCAGATAAATTCATGCCACCAAAGGCTTGGCAACCAACCACAGCACCAACTTGATTGCGGTTAATGTAAATATTGCCAACTTGCGCATCCATTGCAATTTGCTGCCACAAATGCTGATTACGCGTATGTACCGCCATAGTTAAACCATAACCCATAGTTTGCATTTGTTTTAAAACTGTTTGGCTCTCTTGATAGGGACAAATATGTAACACAGGGGCAAATATTTCTTGCTTAACTTGGGGGATGTCTTCAATTTCTACCAAAGTTGGAGGGACAAAATTATGCTCGTGTAATTGCTCGGCAAGCTCAGAAGGAATTTTAGTTTGATAGATAATTCTAGGCTGAACAAACTCTGAATTTAAGTAATGATTGACCGCGTCTTTCGCATCCTGATTAATCACAGCCGCTACATCGGTGGTTTGTTGTTGTGCTTCGCCAACCACTAATTCAGCCATAGCTTGTTGCAGCTTATCTTTAATCTCAGCATAAATGGATTGATGAACAAGCAAAATCCGTGTGGCAGAGCACCTTTGTCCGGCACTTGCAAAAGCTGATTCAATTACATCTCGCACGACTTGCTCTACCAAAGCACTGGCATCAGCCAACATAATATTAATGCCACCTGTTTCGGCAATAAGCTTTACATTATGCGGGTGGCTTAATAACTGCTGGCTAATATGTTTGCTCGCAGAATTAGAGCCGGTAAAACACACACCACTCAAATAACAGGGGTTATCACTATAAGTTTGATGATAATTCAGTAACTTATTTGATATCTGTTTACTCGGCCCTGTCAGCAACTGTAATACCCCTTTGGGCAAACCTGCTTGACTAAATAACTGTAAACAATAACGACTAATAAGCCCAGTGCTTGATGCAGGTTTAGCAATAACTGTATTGCCAGTTATTAATGCAGCAACAACTTGGCCTAAAAATATCGCTAGTGGGAAATTCCACGGGGAAATACATACAAAGGTGCCTTTCGCTTGGTAAGTTAATGTGTTTTTTTCGCCTGCTGTATGTGCCAATTCTTGCGCGGAAAATCGCTTAATTTGTGCTGTGTAGTAATAACAAAAGTCGAGCGCTTCGCGCCACTCGTTTAATGCGTCTTGCCTTGTTTTGCCCGCTTCATATACCAATAAAAACAACAAATCACGCTGATGTTTAACCAGTTGCTGGGCGAATTTATTTATCACGCTGATGCGTTGCGTTACGCTACTATGCCATTGAATCTGCGCTTGTGCTGCGGCCGTAAATATTTGTGCATAATCGTATTCTTTATCTAAATTACTCGCGTAATGACATAACAAAGATTGCAGCCAAGTGTGACTGCAAGTTAACAATTGTTCGCTATTAATTTTATGCTCTGCCAACATCACTTTTACCGGTTGGAAGAAACTGTCATTCGGCAGGTGGTTTAAAACGTTATCCAAATTATGTTGTTGTTTACAATCGGATAAATCAATTCCGGCTGAGTTGATTCTATCTGGAAAAATATCAGAGGGATTTTTCACTTTGAGGTGAGAATCACTCAGTTGGTTTAGGTTTTTAAGCATAGAGTCTATTGCGATAGACTCATCGGCAATTTGATGAACAAAAGATTGATTCGCGCCATTTTCTAACAAGCGTCTAATCAAATAGGGCAGTACTGTTTTGTGATTGCCAACGGGCGCGTATTGGCGAATAGGGTAGTTGTTCGTTTTTGCAAATTGGCTGAAAAACTCACTGCCCATACCATAGAGCTTTTGCCATTCAAGCGCATGTTCAACTTTACCTGCGTGTTTAATTAATTGCTCAATTTGGCTGATGGTAATTATGTTGTGGCCAGCAAATTGAGGTTTGAGCCAAGTGTTGCCGGCATTTAATAAAAAACGTGCACAAACTAAATAACTCAAATCTGAGTGTTGTTTTTGCCGAAAAACTGGATAGTTATTTAACCCTAGCTGTTGAGCCTGTTTAATTTCACTGTCCCAATAAGCGCCTTTAACTAAGCGCACAGGAATAAAACTTTTATATTGGCGGCCAAGTGCATTGAGCCATAACAGGGTTATTAGTGCACGTTTGGAATAGGCTTGCACTGCAATACCAAGTTTATGCCAGTTTTCTAGTTGCTTGTTGCACCGAATACTGGCAAAAATATCTAGGCTGATCATTAATTTATCTGCTTCTTCGGCATCTATAGTCAGGCCAATATTCGCTTTGTGAGCGGCCAAAGCTAAAGTTAATACACGCTCAAGCAAGATGGGTTTTATGCGCGCATACTGTTTTGCGCCAAAACGGCCGTGTAGTGCCGACAATTTAATTGACACAGAATGTTGCTGCTTAGCAGTATCTTGGCTGAGTTGATGAATTAAATTGTGGTAACTATCAAAGTAGTTTTTTGCATCTTCTTCTCCAACCGCCGCTTCACCTAAACAGTCGAAGCTACACAAATCGTCTTGCTGATGAGCACGTTGCAGTGCTTTATTATTGGATTGGGCATAAACAAAATGTTGTGCAAGTTGCTGCATACTTTCGCGCATGCCCAAATAAATTGCTGGAGCGGAAACTTGTTTCAGACCTTGTTGTAGGAAGTCGTGCAGCTGCTGTGGTTTTTCATCGACATAATCACCTAATAGGTAATGACTTAACTCCAATAATTTATGTATGCCGACAGCTATTTTGTTGTTATTTGCTTGTGTTGTATCCCTGGTATTTTCGTGAGCAATTTGCCAGTGGTCGAGTTTATCTTGAATCAGTGAAATCGCACTTTGTTTGTCTTTAATCCGTAAAAAAGCTTCGGCAAGATGCATTAACGCATTACCTTCAACAGAAAATAAGTCTAACTGGCAAAAAAATGATTCTGCCGCAAATTGGCTTTTTTTAAGATGTTGGCGGTTTGATTGCAGGCGCTGTTTTATTGGTTTGTCGTCAAAGCTGATGTTTAATAGCTGAGTAAGTTGTGCAACCAACTCATCGTCATCAATTAAATGATATTGGTACAGAGCTTGTTTCAACGAGTATAAATCGGCACATACATCTGGAAGATGTTGGGAAAATATCTGTTGATTGAGTTGCATGACCAACCTCGACAATCGAGTGTTTGTTATCAGTATAGTTAATGATTAAGTTTTAAGTGACTAAGTTTTAATAGGCGACGTATCTATTTTTTCCTGAATGTTTTGCTTTGTATAAAGCTTCGTCTGCTTGGTCATAAATAAGATTGGCTTGTGTTTCAAAGTCAGGTGCCATTACTGCTATACCTATACTGCAAGTTACAAAAGTCGCACAATCTGAATGTTTGTGCTCCATATGTAGGGTGTGTAATTGCTCAAGTATGCGGTCAGCAACTGTGGTTGCGCCGTTTTTGTCGCTGTCGGCCAATATCACAGCAAATTCTTCGCCGCCTAAACGGGCGGCTAAATCTGTCGGGCGATTGGCACATCGTTTCAGTAGCCGAGCAAAAATAGTTAAACAGTCGTCGCCTGCGCCATGACCATAATGGTCGTTAAAGTTTTTAAAGTTATCTATATCTAAAATCAGTAAGGCGATGGAGGTTTGATTACGAATGGCGCGTTTCCATTCTAATGCGAGCATATCGTCGTATTTACGCCGGTTGGCAATTTGGGTTAATGGATCTGTGGTGGCCATTTGTTCCATATGATCAAACTGGCGTTTGAGCATTACATGGGTGCGCACTCTGGCTTTTAATACCGGCAGTTCAATTGGTTTTGTCACAAAATCTACCGCACCTAAATTAAATGCTTGAGTTTTGTCGGGTAAATCGCTCAAGGCGGTAACAAATATGATTGGGATTTTATGTAAGTTTGGATTCGATTTTATCCGTTTACACACATCAAAGCCTTTTAATCCGGGCATAATAATGTCGAGAATAATTAAATCAATATTTGCATCTGCTTCAATAATATTTAGGCCTGCTAGTCCATCCGTGGCAATTTTAACCTTGTAATCATCTTTGAGCGCTCGAGCCATAGTTTGTAACATCACAGTGTCATCATCTATTATTAACACTGTACATTCGCTCGGCGCTAAAGTGGTTAGATTAGTGTTTGTCAATGTTTAGCTCTCTGTTGGTTGCTCTACATATGCCGATAATAGCTTGCTGGCAGCGAAATAATCTAAACGGTCAACTAGCTCGGTTAACTTATCTAACTGAGGCTGCTCTACCACTCCAATTAAGCTTGGGGTTAACATAGTAATTTCTTCAGCTGTGACAAAAGTACCGTCTTTAAACTTAGCCAACAATTGATGAATTGTCGCCATAGGAGCGTGTTTTTCTGCCTGCGTAACTGGTGGTTGCACAACTTTTTCCGCCCAGTCACTTTGTTCAATGGTTAATAACAATTGCTCAAATCTATGTTTGAGTTCAGTAAAATCGCTAAATTGATTGGCCTGCAGTTTGTTTTCTGTTTGTTCAACAAATTTTGCCAGTTGATAACCACCCACAGTGGCTAACATACCTTTAAATGTATGTAGAATGTGTAAGCAGCGCACAGTGTCTGATTTGTTGGCGGCGCTATCTAGTTCATTTAATAAGTTTTGGCTATCATGGACAAATTGTTGAATGGCTTTGGCTAAGATATTCCAATTATTGCCAAGTTTAATCACAGCCTGATCTAACGCTAAACCTGCAATTGTAAAAGCCTGATTATTTGCATTTAATACAGCGACAGCACGTTGTTTGTAACCTTGTGTATGCTTGAGCCAATCTAACATGCTCATAGTGAGCTTGTTAAAATCAATCGGTTTGGCTAAGTGATCATTCACGCCTGCCTCTCTAGCGGCTTTAATATCTTCCGGCATGGTTGCCGCTGACATTGCTAAAATAGGTACATGTTCGCCTTTGTTGGTGTTTCTTATCTGTTTGGTTGCTTCTACGCCGCCCATAACAGGCATTTGTAAGTCCATCAGAATGATGTCGAACTCTCGTTTATTAAAGAGTTCGACGGCTTCTAACCCTGTATTGGCAATGACCACATTGGCATTTAACCCTTTTAAAAATTCCACTGCGACTAATTGATTGGTTAAGTTATCTTCAACTAACAATATGTTGGCGCTGGAGAGCATTTTTTGTTCGTGATCAGCCAATTCTAGTTTTTTGCGTGTTTGCTGCTCAGGCTCTGTACCTATCCCGTTTATATTCTGTATCAGCTGATGGAGTTTGGATGCAAGAATGGGTTTTTCTAAAATAAATTCTATATGACGTCCTTCGACAATTTGATGAGCATATTCCAAGCCGTATGTGGTCATCATAATCACGTGGAGATTTGCTAATTTATCGGTAAATTGCGGATGTGAATATAAGTACTCGACCAATTCGAGGCCATTCATTTCCGGCATTTGGAAATCAACCAATAGCATATCAAATGGCTGCTCTGTGTTATTGATAACATCTATGGCGGCTTTAGCAGAGCTGACAAGCTCATAGTCAAATTTCCAATTGAGCAGAATGTTCTCAATGATAACTAGGTTGTCTTCAATGTCATCTACAACCAATACTTTCATTTTATTCGGCGCGGCCAAACTTCCATGTGTTTGTTCACCTGGTTTAACCCGTATGGTGAAGCTGAAAGTAGTGCCGACATCAGGTTGACTCAGTACAGCAATTTGTCCACCCATTAGTTGGATCAGTTTGTGGCTAATGCTTAAGCCTAAACCTGTACCGCCAAAACTGCGGGTAATGGACGGATCTGCTTGGGTAAATGGTAAAAACAGTTTAGTAATTTGTTCGTTGCTCATGCCAATACCTGTGTCGCTGATATTAAAACTCAGCACTAGGTCGTTGCCACTGTCGTCTGGTTCTACTTCTTCAGTCACTAAGATTTTGACGCGACCCGTTTCGGTAAATTTAATCGCGTTGCCAACTAAGTTATGCAGTACTTGGCCTAAACGGTGAGCATCACCCAAGTAATATCTATGAATGCGTTCAGGAATGTCGACAACCAGCTCTATTTGTTTTTTTTCAGCCTGAATACTGAATAAACCTATGGTGTTGTATAGCACTCGTTCAACATCAAAATTTTCGGCGGCTATGGTTATTTTGTCCGCTTCCATTTTTGAGTAGTCGAGTATGTCGTTGAGAATATTCAACAAACTATTTGAAGCATTTTCGACTTTGCTTAAATATTCACGTTGTTTGTGGCCAAGCTTCATTCTTAAAACCAATTGCACTAAACCTAAAATACCATTCATAGGTGTTCTAATTTCATGACTCATATTGGATAAAAACTGACTTTTTGCTTTGTAAGCTCGTTCTGCTTGGTCTTTCAGTTGAATTAAATTGAGTTCTAGCTGTTTTTTCGCACTGATATCATTGATGTTGCCAGAAACATATTCGGCCTGCATTTCTTTATCAAAAGAGGTACCAGCTTTAGACGACAACCATTTTTCTTCGCCGTTGGAGTCGATTATTTTGTATTCAACTTGTTGTTCGCTTCGAAAATGAATTTTGCTAAATAACACACGCTCAACATTGGTTCGTTCGGATTCATCAATTAAGTTGAGCCAAAGTGATTTATTGATAAATGAAGTTTCAGTGTTTAATCCCAACAATTGTTTAGCTTGTTGTGACAACCATATTTGGTCGGTTTTAGTATCCCACTCCCAAATACCATCGTTACTCGCATTACTGATACGCTCGATACGTCTATGCGCTTGTTTTTGTTTTTCATCCGCTGCAAGTTTTTCTCGCACATCAAAAATTGTCGCGAAGACTAAGTCTTGTTCACCGACTTTACGGTGAATTAAATGAATTTCGATAGGAATATTGTCGCCATTTTTCGCAATACCATAAACAACCCGGCCAAGTGCCATTGGTTTGTTCATGTCGCTTTCTTGATAGAACCTACGAACAAAACTATTGTGTTTTCCTTGTATGGCTTGTGGAACTAAAGTATTAACTGAGCTGCCTTCAAGTTGGTCTTTTGTGTAATCAAACATGTTGCACAAAGTTTGATTGGCCAAATGAATCATGCCTTGTTCGTCAACCGCTAGCATACCAACATGCGATGCATCTATGGTTTCACGCACTATAAAACTTTGTTTATTGATGTTTTCTAATTTTACTCGTTCAAGTTTTTCTTTGTTGGCGCTTGCTTGAGCGTCTAACAATTGCGCTGGTGTTGGCAGCTTTAAGGCTAATGGCATGGCTTTTAAAATGTAAATCACAGTTGCCAGCGACACTATAGCCGTTGCACCTTTGCTAATGCCATGGATACCGTAATAACCTTGCCAAATCACCCAAATGCTAATTAAGTGAGTAATACCGCAGCAGAGAATAAACAAAGAAAATAGGGTGAACACCCCTTTAAATTGAATATCGTTACGTTGTTTTACGAACTGATAAATGGCCAGCGGTATGGTGAAGTAGGCCAAGCTAATAACAACGTCTGACAAAACGTTTAGCCATAAAATTTCAGGAGTCCATAGATAACAGTGTCCGTGTGGCATAAAATCGCCACGAAACAAGTTGTCTAGTATGCTATTCATATAATCGTCTTGTCTAAAGTCTAATTGAGTGGACAGTAGATTAAGAATAGAACATAAATGGCGAGCTGGCTGGATTTATGCCTAAGCACTAAAGTTGGCGGCTGGAGGGAAAAGCAGCCCCGCTGGGAGCTGCCAAAATAAAATATTAAGTTAAGGCTTAGAAAAAGTCTGGGTTGCGTTTTTTACGACGCGGCATTAAGGCTAATAAATAACCCAAAATTAAACTGCCTAACGCTAGCGCACCACCTTTAACCATCCAGTCCATTTTTACCTTTTCTTGAGTTTCAGCGTCGCTTTGTTGGATTTGAGCGAGCTGCATTTGGTAATTCTGTAACGAGCTTTCAAGTTTTCCATTGTTTTGTTGTTGGCGCTCTAGCTGGCTTTCTAACAACATTTGTTCACTTTGTTGCGTATTCAGTTTGTTTGTCACCTCTGCTAATTCCGCGGTGACTTTTTCTAACGCTTGTTGGCTTTGGCTAAATTTTTCTTTCAAACTTTGTTCATTGCTAACGTACTGGCTTTCAATCCAACCTGTTTTATTGTCGTATTCAACTTGGCTGAAGCTACCATCTTCAGATTTTTCAATTAACTTGATTGCGCTGCCAGCTTCTATAGTGCCAACAATTCGGTAATTACGGGTAGGGCCTGAATGAACAAATACGGTAAGTTGGTCGGAAACGTAGGCTGATTGTTCCGCTTTTGCGGTTGTTGACCAAGTTGAAACCAACATTAAGCAGACTGTGAGTATGCGTAACTTCATTAATAACTCCAATATGGCTGGATATAGTTCTTATCCCTGCGCTTAATTAAAACTGATATAGCAAAATATACCTACAACTATACTTGAATCGGCAGAGCTGTACAAAGCTTAAAGAATACTTGAACTCCAACATTAGGTCGGGTATTTTCGTTCTTCAATTAATTAATCGCGAATTGTGTCGCCATTTATGGAAACTGAGATAGAGCTCAAGTTTGTTGTAGATACTCAAGCTGAGCATGATAGTGAGTCTGTTCTCACCCAAATTAAAACCCTTGTTGAACCTTGGTTACAGAATCAAGGTTATAGCCAAAAAAAATTATCTAACATTTATTTTGATACCCCTGAGCAAAAACTCCGTTCGTTCGACTGTGGTTTGCGTATTCGCTCTGTGGATGATCAAGCTGAACAAACTCTGAAAACCGCTGGAATGAGTGTTGGTGGTTTGCATAAGCGCCCCGAATATAATATTGCAATTGAGCAACAACAGCCTGATTTAACTTTATTCCCATCAGATGCATGGCCCGAGCAGTTTGACTGGCAAGATGCACAAGCAAAATTAATTGCTTTATTTGCAACAGATTTTACTCGGCATAAATGGCGTATACAGATAGAACAATGTGAAATTGAAGTTGTATACGATTTAGGTGAGGTGAGCGCGCAAGGTAACCAGGTTGCGATTAATGAAATTGAAATTGAGTTAATTGATGGCGACATGCGCGAATTATTTTCATTAGCGCATAAACTGACAGAAAAACTACCGCTGCGTTTATCCAACGACAGTAAAGCCGCTCGTGGTTATAGATTGTTTTTAAACCAAACCAATCAAATTAAGCCAAGTTTAGGTGTGGTAAAACTAACTGCTGATATGGATGTGGAACAGACATTTTCTAACAGTATTCAACATGGTTTAGCTTATTGGCAGTACCATGAAGAATTGTTTGCCAATCAGTCTGATTTAAAAGCAGTGCGCCATGTGCAGCGTGGTGTTTGGTTGGTGCGTCATACTTTTTGGTTATTCAGAAACTATATTCCGAAAAAAGCCTCAACCGAACTACGCAAAGAGCTTAAGTGGTTAAGCAAAGAGTTTGATTGGTTAGACAACGCTTTGCATGTTAAACAGTTAACCTCGAAAAAAGGCCAGTTTCGGAAAAAAGTCGCGGATGATGAAAAGCTGCTGAGCTACCTTGAAGAGCAAGTAATAGTTGATGAATGTGTTACACGCGCGCGAAATTTATTTTACAGTGCTCGTTATAATGCGTTGATTTTAAAATTGATGCGTTGGTTAACTGAACGCGGTTGGCGTTGTTATTCTGAGATTGATGAACAAGCTTTGCAAGCCAATATTTATACCGTAGCACGTCAGCTCAACCAAAATAGTTGGATTAAAATTCAGCGCTTAATGCCACTTAAATCAAGTTATTCGGCAATTGATTATATTCAACTTGAACGCTCAATTGGCCGAGCATTATTAACAGGTGTGTGTGTTGGCAATTTATTTGCTGAAGATGAGAGACTAGATTTCCGCGCCCCTTGGTTGGATATTATGCAAGGCATAGCAGATTTAAAAACTTTGTTTAGTTTTAAGCTGTGTATTGAGTTGTATCCAGAAGAGAACAAACCTGAACTTGAAATTTGGGCGGATGCGAAAATTAACAATTTAGTTAATATTATGGAGCAGTCGCGTCAGTCGGCTTTACGTATGGAGCCTTATTGGCAGTAAGGTTTGTTGATAGCTTAATTTTGCGGCGTGATTTAATTTAGCTATCACGCCTTTCGCTTTTAAGGTTGCTTTTCTGCGCATTTAGCACATAAACCATGTGCTTCAATGGTTGGTTTTAAAATGGTAAAACCTGATTTGTGCGCAGCTTCACTTAACGCGCTGAATATTGTTTCATTATCAATTTCTTCAACTAAGCCACAGTCATCACAAATAAGTAATTGCGCTTTGTGGTGCTCAGCAAAATGGCTGCACAAGACATAGGCGTTTTGTGATTCAACTTTATGCACAAAACCTTGCTCTATTAAAAACTCGAGCGCGCGATAGATAGTTGGTGGTTTGGCTTTGGCATCAGTTTGTTGCAGTTGAGTGAGTAAGTCGTATGCGCCCACTGAACCTTGTGCATCTGCCAATAAACCAAAAACCTGTTCTCTGACTGGGGTAAAGCGTGCGCCGTTTTTTTGGCAAACTAGGCGAGCCTGTTCTAATAAGTTATTTGGCATATTTTTAGGTACGTGGCTTATTTACTTAAAATAGTCATTTTACTGGTTTTAATCAGCAATGCTACCGTTTTGATCTAGTCGCTGTTCGTGAGGTGTAGTTAAGCTTATTCGAATTGGCTTTTGGTTATGCGTGGGTGTTGCTGGCGGTCGCTGCTAGTCCTATGGTATTCAAGCCCATTCGAAGCATAATTTTCTAAAAACGCTGCTTCGAAATAAATGCTAATCTTAAGACATAATTCATCCATGAAGCTTGATTCCTGTCGTCATCCGTGACTCCACCTCGCTTAGCTGCGAAGCTGTGCTTCGGTCTTCGCTCGCCCTATCTTTTGAAGTTTTAGAAAATTAGCATTCGAATTGGCTTTTGATTATGCTTGGGTGTTGCTGGCGGAGGAGGTCGCTGCTGGTCCGGTGGTATTCAAGCCCATTCGAAGCATAATTTTCTAAAAACGCTGTTCGCCATCCTTGGCCGCTCTCAAAAGATATCCCTACCTTTTGAAGTTTTAGAAAATTAGCTTTCGAACCGGCTCTTTATTACGCCAGGGAGTTGCTGGTGGTTGTTGCTGTTAGTTAGAGTGGTACTAGGCTGTCCAAGATCGAGCAGCGGTTTATATGTAAAAGCTCGCGAATGGGTGGGTTGCGAACAAAACTTCATAAGATAGGGATATCTTATGCGAGCGATACAAGGATGTACTTGAAGCGTTTTTGTGAGTAACTCCCCATTTGCAAGCTTGGATATATTGCACATCATGTGGCACAACTCGAAACTCCATTCTCAGACTAATAGAGCAAAATTTATCCATTTTTATTGATCTTGTCACAATAACTGGTTACAAATAACTAAGGCTGTAGCAGAGAACCAAGGAGGCTTCATATGCTTAAGCGAACCACGGGTAAAATACTGCCCGGCAAACCGTATCCACTCGGTGCAAATTGGGATGGCAATGGAGTCAACTTTGCACTATTTTCACAAGCGGCACAGCAAGTAGAACTGTGTTTGTTTGATGCAAAAACACATAAAATCACCGCAAACTATTTTCTAACCGAACATACAGACCAAGTTTGGCATATTTACCTGCCTAATTTAAAACCCGGGCAACTGTATGGTTATCGCGTACACGGGCCATACAAACCCGAAAAAGGTTTAAGGTTCAACCCAAACAAACTGCTTATTGACCCATACGCGCGCTCTATTGCTGGCGAATTAAAATGGCATGATTCAATATTTCCGTATCAAGTGGGTGACCCAAGTGATCCGCAGTTAGACTTAGTTGCCAATACTGAAGACAGCGCACCTTATATGCCGAAAAGCCAAGTAATTGATAGTGGTTTTGACTGGGCGGATGATCAAAAGCCAGATATAGATTGGCATAAAACCGTTATTTATGAACTGCATGTTAAAGGTTTTACTCAGCTTAATCCGTTATTGCCAAAACATTTACGCGGCACGTATTTAGGGTTGGCGCAGCCGCAGGTTATTGAATATTTTAAAAAGCTCGGTGTTACAGCAATTGAATTGCTACCTGTACATTATTTTTTAAATGATCGCCACTTAATTGAACGCGGTTTAACTAACTATTGGGGTTACAACTCTATTAACTATTTTGCCCCAGATCCGCGTTACGCCAAACTAGATGCAGTAAAAGAATTTAAACAAATGGTGCAAGCACTGCACGCCGCTGGGTTAGAGGTTATTTTAGATGTTGTGTATAACCATACGGCTGAGGGTAATCATTTAGGCCCTATGTTGTCGTTTAAAGGTATTGATAATGCAGCGTATTATCGCCTAGTGGATGGTATGCCAAGGTATTACATGGACTACACAGGCACAGGCAATACCTTAAATATGATGACACCAAAAGTATTGCAGCTGGTAATGGATAGCTTACGCTACTGGATTGAAGAAATGCATGTAGATGGATTTAGGTTTGATCTGGCATCCGCTCTAGCGCGTGAACTACATGATGTTGATAAGCTAGGTGCGTTTTTTGACATCATTCATCAAGATCCTGTGATCTCTCAAGTTAAATTAATAGCCGAACCTTGGGATGTTGGCGAAGGTGGTTATCAAGTAGGAAATTTTCCAGTCGGTTGGACTGAGTGGAATGGTAAATATCGTGATTGTGTGCGTTCTTTTTGGAAAGGCGATGATGGCAAACTCGGTGAGCTGGCATATAGGTTAACCGGCTCAAGTGATTTGTATCAGCACAATGGCCGTAGACCTTACGCCAGTATTAATTTTATTACCGCGCACGATGGTTTCACTCTACACGATTTAGTTAGTTATAACGACAAACACAATATTGCCAATGGTGAAAACAACCAAGATGGTGACAACCATAACTTGAGTTGGAACATGGGCAAAGAGGGCATAAGTCGCAGTGACAAAATAAATGCATTAAGGCGCAAACAAAAACGCAACTTAATGGCGACTTTGTTGTTGTCACAAGGTGTACCTATGCTCACGGCAGGGGACGAATATGGGCGAACCCAACAAGGCAATAATAATGCTTATTGCCAAGATAATGAAATTAGTTGGTTTAATTGGCGCACCAGTCAAGAGAAACAACAGTTGTTTGAATTCTGCCAGCAGTTACTCACAATACGAGATAAACACCCTATATTTCATCAAAGACACTTTTTTCAAGGCCATGCAGTACGGGGTAGTGAAGCCAAAGACATAACTTGGTTAGGCAAAAGTGGTGAAGAAATGTCAGATGAAGAATGGCAGAACCCAGACACCAAATATGTAGGTTTGCATTTGCACGGCCAAGCATTAAAAGATGTTGATGGAAAGGGCCAACCGCTGACAGACACAGATTTTGTTGTTCTGCTGAATGCTGATCATAAAGATATTGAGTTTGCTATGCCAAATAGTTTAGGTAATGACTATAGCTGGCGGGTGGTGTTTGATACCGCCTATGACAACATCAGCAGAAGGTTAAAAAACATGCGTTATCACGCCGGTAGTTTATATCTGCTGCAAAGCCGCTCTTTCGTGTTATTAGAAAAAGCGCCTGTGCGCAAAAAAGCAATTAAACCACGTATGTTGCCTTTAGTTGTTGCCGACTAAATTCGACAAAGTGAGTCAATAGCAATTTGTGCTAAAAATATATCACAACGCGGCACATGCGCTCTGTGCTGATGTTGTGAATAATAACTAACAAACAGCTTACCGTGTTGGTAACACATGCCAGGGTAGCTGTTGTCACCACCGCTGGGTAATTCGAGTAACGGCTTGAGCTTAAAACCTTGGGCCGTTTTACCTAGCTCAAATAACCAAGTGGTTAAACGGTATTTTTTCCGCCAAGGTAAAAAGCGTCTGGCCGCAACAATAATACGACCGTCTGGCAATTGCTGTAATTTCGGCCCACCTAAATACTCACCTAAATCAAACCATTGCCATTGAGTGTATGGGGCTTTAGCTATGCCTAACTGCGCGGTGAAACTGTCGGCATCGCGTCTTAACAAACAATAAGCTGTGTCATCATCCAAAAATAAAATATCACTTTCGTTAGGGTAACCTTTGCCATATTTAGCTAAACCGAAAAAGTTATCTAATAAAATTTGGTGATGGTTATTTTTATCGCCAGCCATTAACTTAACCCGGTTGGCTCTGCGATTATAAGCGACGCCCAAACTAGTGACTTGCGCTGCAGGTGATGTAACTGTGCGCCACAACCACCAATTGTTTTCGCCCACCACCTTGGCTTGTGAGAAGCTCAGGCCGTTTTGACTGACGCTGATGCAATTCTCATTGGCAATATTGCGCAGTTGGCCATTTTGTGGTTGAAAACGTTTGCGATAGTAAAGTAATTGCAATTGCCCATTTGCATTAATGGACAACTTTGGATCGCGTAAATCTGCTAAATATTCTGCAACTGTGCAGCACACTTGCCAGTTTGTCGAATCGTTCGAGCTTAAAATAATAATGCGCCCATCGGCACTGACATGGTTACTCGCTTGGCGAAAACAGCAGAAAAATTTGTCTTGATAAAAGACTAAATCAGTAAAAGCGTTGTGTTTGTTGTTGCTGTAGATACAGCTGAGCTGTTCAAGTTTCATTTGTGCTTCTCAAAAACAAAAAAGGATGCAAACGCATCCTTTTGAATATCTAGTTACTTTATTAATACTAGGGCCTGTTGAGCTTTCGTGGACAAATTTTGTTCTAACTAAATGCTTTTTAATCAAGGCGCAGCATTGAAGGCCTAATGGATTAAGTCAAAATGCTGCAACAAAGAGTAAAAAGCATTTAGGACGAACCTGAAAGGCAGCATTTGTTTGTCATTTCTACTGCGTTATAGCTCATTTATGTAGCCCACTACACTTCAATCGCTATGCCTTGTATAAATACCAAACAAACTGCTGCAAAATTGTACTCGAAAGTTCAACAGGCCCTAACTTAGTATTCGAAATTAAAACCAAACTCTTTAAGTTTTTCGTATACGTGCACGTCAAAGCGATACAAGGTCGCAGCTCTATGTGCAACAGCTGTTTGTTTCTCTTTGCAGTTAATTAATAAGTTCATTTTTTGAATTTTACGGCGGAAGTTTGGTTTATCTAATTTTTTATCCAAAATTGCTTCGTAAATTTCTTGCAGCTGCAATAGGGTGAATTTTTCTGGCAGCAAACTAAAACCGATCGGCTCGTGGCGAACTTTATATTTCAGTTGCTCTAAACACTTATCGAGTATTTCTTTGTGGTCGAAAATCAATTCTGGTACATCATGTACATTAAACCAGGCTACTTCGTGGGTATTGTCACCTTGGTGGATATTTGCTTCATCAAATCTAACCAAAGCATAATAAACAACAGTAATAATGCGTCGTAATGGGTAACGGTTTACTTTACCAAACGCACCAAGCTGATCTAAATGAAAGTGCTGTACACCAGTGGTAGCTGTGATCACCCGAGATGCTGCATCCTCTAAATTTTCATCTTGATGCACCCAATGGCCGATTAAACCCCATTTATTTGCGGCTAAACCTTGTTTGTATTTAACCAATAGCACTTTTAACTTGCCATCTTGCATTGCAAATATCAGGTTATCCACCGAAATATTTGGCATTGATTTTTCGGGCAGCTGCTCTTCATTATCCATTTCAGCGGCCATTAAATTTATACTGTGTGTCATATTGTTGTTTTGAATATTTTTATTTAGGGTTCAAAAAATAACTGTGTTTTAAGCTTTTTGTCTACAAACCTGTATACAGATTGGCCAGAGTTTACTCGCTTTTCTTTTAAAATAGAACACATAATACGTAGGTGTATTGGCTGGTAAGACCTTCTATTTGTTAATGAATTTTACCTCTGTTGAATAAAGGTCACTAAAAACAGGTGTTTAGATTTTTTATATATGGATATTTATTTTAATTTTATGCTGTTTTGTCTGACACTTTAGTTAGTTGCTTGTTTTGCAAGCTATTGTCGAGTTAGCTATCTGAAAAAGATAGAAAGCTAATTTCATATAGTATGACTGAATATTTGGTTGGTGCTGCAGACACAGCAAATAAGCAAACTTATGATAACATTTGCAGAAAACGTTTACATTGGTTGCGATTTTGTGCCATCCTATATAAATATTCCAATCAAACATACAAAACGGTGAGGCTATGTTTAATTTAAATCAACAAAAAGTAGCTTTAAGGATGAACTTAATCAAGGCATTGGCGATAAGTACAACCGCTGGTTTACTGGGTGCTTGTTCAGCGGCGAATGATGGCGACACAGCGACTACTGGCGCTAAAAAGCAAGCGCTTTCAGATGCCAGTGCTGCTAAAGTAACTTGGCCACATGCCAATACAAAACTTAAACGCGATCCTGCGGTTGAAAAACAAGTTGCACAAATTTTAGCTGGCATGACGCTTGAGCAAAAAGTTGCGCAAATGGTTCAGCCAGAAATTGGTTATTTAACCCTAGAGCAAATGCGTAAATATGGTTTTGGTTCGTATTTAAATGGTGGTAATACTGCGCCATATGGCAATAAAACTGCGACCCCGCAAGAGTGGCTAAAATACGCTGACGAAATGTATCAAGCTTCTACCGATGACTCATTAGATGGCAGCACTATTCCAGCCATTTGGGGCACAGATGCTATGCATGGGCATAGTAATGTATCCGGCACCACCTTGTTCCCGCATAACATAGGTTTAGGGGCGATGAATAACCCTGATCTCATTCGTAAAATTGGTGATGCGACTGCTAAAGAGGTATCTGTAACTGGTATCGAGTGGAGTTTTGCACCTACAGTGGCAGTGGTACAAGATGATAGGTGGGGACGTACTTACGAAAGTTACTCGGAAAAACCAGAAATTGTTAAAGCTTATGCGACTGCTATGGTTGAGGGTATTCAAGGCGAAATAGGTGTCGACTTTTTACAAGGTTATCGCCGAATTGCCACTGCTAAACACTTTGTGGGTGACGGCGGTACATTAAATGGCATCGACCGTGGTGATACTATTGCTAGCGAAGAGCGCATGCGCGATATTCACGCAGCGGGTTATTTCACTGCAATTGAAGCTGGTGTGCAGTCGGTAATGGCTTCGTTTAACTCGTGGAAAGGCAAGCGCCTGCACGGACATAAATACTTATTAACTGACGTACTAAAAGAACAAATGGGTTTCGACGGTTTTGTGGTATCAGACTGGAACGGACACAAATTTGTTGATGGTTGTGATTTAGAGCAATGCGCTAACGCGATTAACGCTGGTGTTGATGTACTTATGGTACCAGAGCACTACGAAGCTTTTTACCACAATACTATCGCGCAAGTGAAAAGCGGCGAAATTCCTATGGCGCGTATTGATGACGCGGTTACGCGTTTTTTACGTGCAAAAGTGCGTTGGGGATTATTTGAAAAAGCTAAACCATCTACCCGCATTCTTGCGAATGATTTATCTGTTTTTGGTGCCAAACCACACAGAGAAATAGCTCGCCAAGCGGTACGCGAATCGCTTGTTTTATTAAAGAACAATCAGCAAATTTTACCTCTGAATCCTAAGCAAAAAATCTTAATCGCCGGGGATGCTGCCGACAATATGGCAAAACAAGCAGGTGGTTGGAGTGTATCTTGGCAAGGTACTGACAATACTAATGAAGACTTCCCTGGTGCAACAACTGTTTATGCTGGGTTAAAAACCGGTATTGAAAGCGCAGGTGGTAAAGTTGAATTCGCAGAAAAAGGTAACTACCAAACTAAACCAGATGTAGCTGTTGTGGTCATAGGTGAGCCACCCTATGCAGAATGGTTTGGTGATATCCAATACATTGAATACCAAAAACAAGGTAAAGCGGATTTAGCTTTACTGAAAAAACTTAAAGCCGACGGTATACCTGTTGTGACTGTATTTATTAGCGGTCGTCCATTGTGGATGAATAAAGAAATTAATTTGTCTGATGCATTTGTCGCGGCTTGGTTGCCTGGCTCTGAAGGCCAAGGTGTAGCGGATGTAATTTTGGCAAAAGCCAATGGTGAGATTAATTACGACTTTAAAGGCAAACTTTCATTCTCATGGCCTAAGTTTGATAGCCAGGTTGTGTTAAATCCACATGATGAAAACTATGATCCACTGTTTGCTTATGGTTTTGGTTTAACCTATCAAGACAAAGTCGAATTAGCCAAATTGGATGAAACCTCTCGTGTGAAAACACAAAAATCAACTGATATGGGTTATGCACTTTTCTACCGCCAATTAGCACCTGAATTAAATTGGGGGTTGGGTGACAAAACAAATTGGTCAGTGATTGTTAATGGCCCAGCTGGCACCACTGAAAATAGTGAAAACTTAACAGTTCAAGGCATCAACTTAGCTTACCAAGAAGATGCGCGTAAGTTTGTATGGGCAGGTGGCGCTGACGCTGCGGCTAAATTAGCTTACAACGGCCAGCAAGATATGAGTGAGTTTGTTGAAGAAGACAGCGTATTTAATTTTGACTTGCGCATTGATAAGTTCGCTTCTACCGAAGTGACCATGGGGTTATTCTGCCAGACTGAACAAATGGGCTGTGCAAGTGAACTGGATGTTACTGATTTTATCAACCAACAAAAAGTCGGCCACTGGGTTAATGTATCAGTTGATGTAAGTTGTTTAGCGGGTACTGACAAAGTGAACTCTGTTAAAACCGCATGGAAATTACAAACTGCTGGTGAATTAGGTTTAGCTGTATCTAACCTGGCTATTCAAAAAGCAGATGGCAAAAAAGCACAATTTAGCGTGTGTAACTAGTAATATAGACGAATCGCAAGGATGCGAATGTTTCAGTGCACTATAGACGCAAATCACTAGAGCATAACTTTCGCAAAAACGCTTCAAGTACATCCATGTAAGCTTGGACTTTTCATCCATGAAAAGTACATTTTGCTCTAAGTTATCGCTCTAGCACTTTGCTCGATATCTTGTGAAAAACACCCAGGCAGTCATCTTTGTCGACGACGGTTTTAGCAGCAATATAAGTGTTTGATAGAGTTAACTCGAATGCTGATTTTCTAAAACTTCAAACGTCTTGGATGACGTTTGGGAGCGTCCAGGACGGATTTACTGCGTTTTTAGAAAATTATGCTTCGAGTTAGCTTGATTGCACATAGCTGAAGCGCTTTAAGTCAGTGCCTATACATGCAAACTACTAGAGCATAACTTTTCATACTTTATATATGGTCGAGTATAGGCGACCAAGCAATAGTTTGTTGTGCCGATGCTAAAACCATTGCTGGCTGCTCTTGTGCATAGATATTTAATAACTTTTGAGCCACTTCATCAGCTGATTCGGTATTACCTAAATTGATTAACAGTGCATGTTGCATGTTTAATAGATTTTGTCGTTCATCTGCTTTGTTTAAAGACAAGCGGGCTTCCACTATTTGTAGCGCTTGTTCAGACTGATGGTTTTCTGCATATACCAAAGCGACAAGTTGTAAGGTCCCTAGCTTGGAACGAGGGGAGGTTAAATCAAACATTTTGGCTATTTCAAGTGCTTTCTCTGGATTGTCTAATTTTAAATTAGCCGTCGCTAAATGATGACGATAAAATAATGGAATCACATTAATATCTGTACCGTATCGATTAGAAATCAACTCGACTATCTGTTGATTTTTGCCTTGTTGCTGCAATAAAAAGTGCTGGATTGAAGTCACTTGCATCAAGAGTCTGCGTTCTTGTGAAGGTGATAAACTAGGTCGAGTGCTTAGCCATGTTTCGATATCTCTGTAAGTTTGGTCAAGTTGGCTAACATCGGGATTAAGCGAATTTTTGCTTAGTTCAACTAACGCTTTTAATTGCTGATTGTAAGCCCTGTTTTCCGCAACATCTTCCAAATAAATAGACATTAATTGATTCGGTTGTTTTTGCGCTTTTAATTGGATAGCGAGTTGCTGCAGTGCTTGGTAACTAGACTCAGCAGTTGTACTATTTATATGCGCACTTGCCAGCGAACAGACAAATATACTGGCTGATGCAATACCTAAATATTTCACTTTCATGGTCTTCTCCTTGTTAAGCGACTTTAGCCGCTGAATGTTGTTACTGCGGTTGCTTTCAATTGTTGAAATGTAGTTCAAGCTAGTGTTCGAGTTTGCTGGTGAAGATTGCACTAACATGATTTGGGCTAAATCTGAGCTGTATCTTTCGTTTTTTATTTTGTAGCAGGCTTCATCGCAGCTGAACTCAATGAGTAATGTGATTTGTTGTACCAGCAGTTGTACTAACGGGTTCCAGAAAAATAATCTTGCACTAAATGCACAAGCCCATTTCTTTGCTGGATCAAAATGGCGTATGTGCGTCAGCTCGTGTAGTAAGATGCTATGAATTTGTTCTGACTGAACGGATTTTTCATTTAACCAAATAACTGGCTGTATAACGCCTGTTGTCATCCCTACCGGGGCATCCGGGCTCACCGATAGTTTGATCTCTCTGCGACTGAAACTAGTTGATGTAAAGTTATGTAGGGTTAATAGTTCATCTGCGTTGTGCGCGCCGTAACTTAGTTTGTTCAAATAATTACGATAATTAATCAGATCAAGTACAAATAATACAACCCCAAGGGTGAATAGAATTATTAGTATCAGCTCAAGATTGATAATATTGACGAGTTGCCAGCCATCGCTTTGAACTGTGTGTGATAATTGCGGATTAGCGCTGCTAGTTGAATTATCGACCGGTAAATAGTTATAGATATTCAGTGGTTCAGGCACTGCTAATAACGGTTGTTGCAGTGGTAATTCAATTAAATTCCATGGGATAAACCAACTTAGTAAAGCGGTCATCAGTACAGCTAGGCGTAATTTAGCTGGAGATTGCGTTAGTAGCTTAGCTGTTAGTAATAGCAAGATACTGATAATCGAATTGGTGATTAAATAGTCCATTATTTTTTATCCAATTTAGCCTTCTTCTCATTTAAATACTGCTGTAAATATTCGATGTCTTCAGCCGACAATTTGTCATCTTCAATTAGGTGTGTGATTAAGTTGCCGGTTTTGCCTGCAAAGAAGCGTTTAATAAAATTAGGTAAAACTGAAGACGTTAAAGACTCTTGTGTTACAGCTGCTTCGAATACCAAAGCCCGCCCTTGTTTACCCGTACGTTTAATTGCTTGTTTTTCTTCGAGGCGATCAATTATGGTTTTAACTGTGTTGTAAGCTACGTCTTTATCTTGGCAGATCCACTGATGGATTTGTTTGGCGGAGCATTCGCCTTGCTGCCAAAAAAATTTCATTACATCTAATTCGAAATCACTTAATTTCATTTTTGTTCCAGTTAAAATTTATTTATCTTGAGTTAATAACTACAAGTGTAGTTTTTATGTTTGTGGGTGTCAACAACAATGTTCGAAATATATACAATTTATTCGCTTGAGCTCCCACTCCTTGATAGCTTTGCCATATCTTTTGTACTAAACTGTACGACAGTTCCGTACGAAATATTGGGTTGGTTATGAATAGCATAAGCGTTAATCAGTTTAGAGATAACTTAAAATCTTGTGTTGATAAAACCGTTAGTGAGCATGAGCCTTTGCGAGTTACAAGGCGTGCTGGTGATGACTTTGTTGTAATGAGTGCAGACGATTGGGAGCGAGAGCAAGAAACTTTACACGTGCTGCAAAGTAGCAGTTTAATGCAGCAAATAGCCGAGTCACTGCAAACACACAGCAATAAACAAGGTTATAAACCAACTCAAGAGCAATTAGATGAGATCACTAATCTTTGAAGGCAAGACTTGGTTGGTTTATGAGCAATTGAGAGAAAAAGACAAAAAATTACACAAGTCTTTGTGTAAAGTATTAAAAGAAATGCTCAGATCAGATCCCGCCACTGGGCTAGGTAAACCTGAACCTTTAAAACACAACTTATCTGGCTTGTGGTCTAAACGCATCTCGCAAAAAGATCGACTGATTTATAAATTTGACGACGAGTATATCTATATTTTCGCCATAGGCGGGCATTATGACGACCATTAAAGCGTTATTGTTTGTAAATTTCTACGGTGTTTTAAGTTCACTGCACTATACACGCAAATCACTAGAGCATAACTTTCGCAAAAACGTTGTTCTTATTTTACAAATAAAAGTCGCCTGTTCATCCTTGAAGGAGAAGTCCTGTCGTCATCCCTGACTCCACCTCTTTCAGCTGCGAAGCGGTGCTTCGGTCTTCAATCGCCCATGAAAAGTACATTTTGCTCTAAGTTATCGCTCTAGCACTTTGCTCGATATCTTGTGAATACACACCAAACGGTCATCTATGTCGACGACGGTTTCAGCAGCAATATAAGCGTTTGATAGAGCTGACTCGAATGCTGATTTTCTAAAATTTCAAACGTCTTGGATAACGTTTGGGAGCGTCCAAGGATGGATTTACCGCGTTTTTAGAAAATTATGCTTCGAGTTGGCTTGATTGCAGATTGCTGAAGCGCTCTGTTACTTTGCTTAGTGCGTTGTTGTGCACAAACAAAAAAGCCGAATCTTTCGATTCGGCTTTTGCAGCATTAAATAACTAAAAATTAATTACTTAGCTTGTTCACGCTCAATTGCACGATAAGCAATATCATCACGGTATTGAACATCTTGCCACTGAATTTGTTTAACTAATGCATATGCACGTTGTTGTGCTTCAGTTACGCTGTTACCTAACGCAGTTGCACATAATACGCGGCCACCGTTAGTTACAACTTTACCATTTTGCATTTCAGTACCCGCGTGGAATACTTTCTCGCCCGCAATTTCTTCTTTTGGTAAACCAGAAATTACATCACCTTTGTTGTATTTAGCAGGGTAACCGCCAGCGGCTAATACCACACCAACAGAAGCGCGCGGGTCAAATTCAGCAGTTGCTTGGTCTAATTTACCTTCAGCACCAGCAATACATAACTCAACTAAATCAGACTGCATACGCAACATAATAGGTTGAGTTTCTGGATCGCCGAAACGACAGTTATATTCAATCACTTTAGGTTGACCATCTTCAGTGATCATTAAACCTGCGTATAAGAAACCAGTGTACTCGTTATCTTCTTTTGCCATACCTTCAACAGTTGGCAAAATAACTTGATCCATAATGCGTTGGAAAACTTCATCCGTTACAACTGGCGCCGGAGAGTATGCACCCATACCACCAGTGTTTGGACCTTTGTCACCGTTTAATGCACGTTTGTGATCTTGGCTCGTTGCCATAGGTAACACATTTTTGCCGTCAACCATAACAATAAAGCTAGCTTCTTCACCAGTTAAAAACTCTTCGATAACCACACGGTTACCCGCATCACCAAAAGCATTACCCGCAAGCATATCTTTAACTGCTGCTTTAGCTTCTTCAAGCTCCATAGCAACAATTACACCTTTACCCGCACACAAGCCGTCTGCTTTGATAACAATTGGCGCACCAACTTTATCTAAATAAGCTAACGCTTGTTCCATATCAGTGAAAGTTTGATATTCAGCTGTAGGAATATTGTGGCGTGCTAAAAAGTCTTTAGTGAAAGATTTGGAGCCTTCTAACTGAGCTGCTTTTTCAGTTGGGCCAAATACTTTTAAGCCGGCTTCACGGAACGCATCTACTACACCAATAACTAATGGTGCTTCAGGGCCAACAATAGTTAACTCAACGTCATTATCTTGCGCAAAAGCGACTAAAGCTTTGATGTCTTCAACCGTAATTGAAACATTGGTTAATTTTGGCTCTAACTCAGTACCTGCATTACCAGGAGCAACAAAAACTTGTTCAACTTTAGGAGATTGTGCAGCTTTCCACGCTAGTGCATGTTCGCGGCCGCCGCCACCAATTACTAATACTTTCATTTAAATATTCCTTTGTGCTTAGTGTCTGAAATGACGCATACCAGTGAAGACCATAGCCATGCCATGTTCGTCAGCTGCTGCAATAACTTCTTCATCACGCATTGAACCGCCTGGCTGAATAACTGCAGTGATACCTGCTGCTGCCGCTGCGTCAATACCGTCACGGAATGGGAAGAATGCATCAGATGCCATAACAGAACCAGCAACTTCTAGGTTTTCGTCGGCTGCTTTAATACCAGCAATTTTTGCACTGTATACACGGCTCATTTGGCCTGCGCCAACACCAATAGTTTGGTTGCCTTTACAGTAAACAATAGCGTTAGATTTAACGTACTTAGCTACTTTCCAGCAGAATAATAAATCAGTTAATTCAGCTTCAGTTGGTTGGCGCTTAGAAACTACTTTAAGATCTGCTTGTTCAACCATGCCTTGGTCGCGATCTTGTACTAATAAACCACCGTTTACGCGCTTGTAGTCGTAACCTGTAGTTTGGGCAGACCACTCACCACATACTAATAAACGTACGTTTTGTTTTGCAGAAACAACTTCGATTGCTGCTTCAGAAACTTTAGGAGCAATAATCACTTCAACAAATTGACGGTCGATAATTGCTTGTGCAGTTTCTGCGTCTAATTCTTGGTTGAATGCAATAATGCCACCAAAAGCAGAAGTTGGATCTGTTTGATACGCTTTGTCGTATGCTTCTAATAGGTTTGCACCTAAAGCAACACCACAAGGGTTTGCGTGTTTAACAATAACACACGCTGGTTGAGTGAATTCTTTTACACACTCAAGCGCGGCATCTGTATCTGCGATGTTATTGTAAGAAAGTGCTTTACCTTGAATTTGGGTTGCGCTTGAAACAGACGCTTCTTCAAGGTTCTTTTCAACATAAAAAGCCGCTTGTTGATGGCTGTTTTCACCATAACGCAAATCTTGCTTTTTAATAAATTGGCTGTTGAAAGTACGTGGGAATTGGCTATCTTCAGCTTTTTCGCCGTGGTAATCAGGTACTAATTTACCAAAGTAGTTTGCAATCATGCCATCGTATGCTGCAGTGTGTTCAAACGCAGCAATCGCTAAGTCAAAACGAGTTTGGTAACTTAATGAATTTGCATTGCCATTCATTTCAGCTAAAACGCGGTCGTAATCAGACGCGTTAACCACAATAGTCACGTCTTTATGGTTTTTCGCTGCAGAGCGAACCATAGTTGGACCACCGATATCAATGTTCTCAATTGCATCTTCTAATGTGCAATCAGGCTTAGCAACAGTGTTGGCAAATGGATATAGGTTTACTACAACCATATCTATACCTTGAATGCCATGCTCTGCCATAACTGCATCGTCTTGACCACGACGGCCTAAAATACCACCATGCACTTTAGGGTGTAATGTTTTTACACGGCCGTCCATCATTTCTGGGAAACCTGTGTAGTCAGAAACTTCAACGGCAGGAACATTGTTGTTTTGCAACAATTTAAACGTACCACCAGTAGATAGAATTTCAACACCAGCTGCAGATAATGCTTGAGCAAATTCTACAATACCAGTTTTGTCTGAAACGCTAATAAGCGCGCGCTTAATTGGGCGAGGCTGATCCATTATTTGTATAACCTTGAAAAAATTAATAGTGAGATTAGTCTAGTATCAAAATGGAAAAAGCACCCTTAGGTGCTTTTTCATTCAACAAAAATATGGCTTAGTTCATGCCGTATTTTTTTAATTTTTTACGTAAAGTACCACGGTTGATACCTAACATGTTTGCAGCACGTGTTTGGTTGCCACGTGTGTACAACATAACTTCTTCTAATAAAGGCGCTTCAACCTCAGATAAAACGATATCGTAAAAGTTGTCGATATCTTGTCCGTTAAGTTGAGACAAGTAGTTGGTCACAGCTTGCTTAACAGATGCGCGTAATGGCTTTTGAGTTTGTTCTTGAGTTGCGGTTACTGTACCAGTCACTAATTCAGGAGAAACATTTTGTTCGAACATATTAACTACTCTTCTCTTTTAAAAGTTTGTCAAAAAATTCAACTAGGCTGTCAATTTGCCCAGTAGCACCTTCGATAGCATTAAATGCACGGCGATAGCTTTTACTATCTGGGATATGATTTAAGTACCAGCTCACATGTTTGCGGGCGAGGCGATATCCTTTCTGGTCACCGTAAAAAATATGAATGTCTTTAACATGCTGAATCACAGTGTCTGCAATTTCAGCTAGTTGTGGACCTGCTGGCGTCTTGCCATATCTTAATAAATGGACAATTTCTTGAATTAACCAAGGATTGCCCTGAGCACCGCGGCCAACCATAATGGCATCGGCGCCGGTAAAATCTTTTACTGTTAGTGCCTTTGCTGCTGTGGTGATGTCACCATTAGCAATAATAGGAATACTAACGTTTTGTTTTATTGCCGCTATGGTGGCGTATTCAGCTTCGCCTTTAAATAAACATTCGCGTGTACGGCCATGAATAGCCAACGCTTGAATGCCTTCACCTTCAGCAATTTTAGCAATTTCAATTCCATTTCTATTTTCAGGCGACCAACCGGTTCTAATTTTTAACGTAACAGGTACATCCACCGAATTAACCACAGTGCGCAATATGCGCTGGACTAATTCTGGATCTTGCAATAATGCAGAGCCTGCTAGTTTTTTGTTCACCTTTTTAGCTGGGCAGCCCATGTTAATGTCGATAATTTGCGCGCCATTTTCGACATTAAACTGCGCAGCTTGTGCTAATAATTCAGGTTCACAACCTGCTATTTGCACAGAACGTATTCCACGTTCGTTGGTTAAATCCATGCGTGATTTTGACTTGTCAGTATCCCAGACTTCTGGGTTGCTTGACTGCATCTCACCTGTTGTTAGTCCAGCCCCCATGGCTTGGCATATATGGCGAAATGGTTGATCCGTCACCCCAGCCATTGGCGCTAAAAATACTGGGTTATCTATAGTGTAAGGACCAATTTTCAACATAAACTAACTTGGTTAAAACACGACCACCTGAAAAAGGGCGGCTAGTGTACGGATTTTTTATCGCCTTGGAAAGCTTATTTTTTAAACAATTTAAAATTTTTAAATGTCAAGATATCGCAGCACATTTATCCTTAAAAAAACTGCCATGGTTGATCTAAGTTTGTAAATAAAATGCAGCAATTTGATTACGCAACCGGATCTAAACCTGAATGACTCTCTAATTTACAAGTCTAACGTCTAGCTAATATATTTAAGTTAGCCGGGTTCATTTGTGGCAAGTGCTAGAGAGCAAATAACTTGTTGGTTATAAAAAAGTATTTTTTGTAATAATGATGTGTTTATTTGATGTTTTATTTGTTTTTTATCGTTTATTATATCGCGTGTCCAATTATCAAGGCTTCTAATGTAGATCTTGAACTGGACAGAAAATTGCTTTCGATGTTTCATCGGAAGACAACAATAATAAATTTTGACTTCAAATAGGACATAAAAATGTTAACAAGGTTAATAATAATAATTACCGCGCTAGTCATATCTGGCTGTGCTTCTTTTCCTGGCGAAAAGCTAGCGAAAGTTGAATCATTACCAGATGTAAGCAGTTACAAGCAAAAACCGAAAGTAGTAATTGATCTAAAGTTATTTTCTGGCAAACCTGGTACTGAAAATGCGATAGAAATCGCACAAGCTCAACCAGAATTGCAACGTATAACTTCTAAAGTAATAGATGACGCCCAGTTGTTTGCCGATGTAAGTTATGATTCATTTGCACAAGCTGATGCTGATTATGTTATTAAATTGCACTTATATAATCACGGTGATCAAGGTGCAGCTGCAGTCATGGGCTTCTTATCTGGTTTTACATTTGGCGTTATTCCTGCCGCAGCAACAGATAAATATACGTTACAGGCAGAAGTATTCCAAAATAAGCAGTCGTTAACTACTTTGGAAAATAATGATGAAATGACGACTTGGATTGGAATTTGGTTTATTCCTATGATGGGAAATACACCACAAAAAGGATTTGAAGCAGTCTTCTCTAACATGGTTAAAGATGCATTAAATAAAATGGTTGCTGAAAAACAAATTAAATACGCTTTGTTACCGTACCCATTAAGAACTGTTAGTTAGTATTGCTGTATTAGCTTGATTAATACCAACAAAAACGCCCAGCATTGCTGGGCGTTGTTGTTTTCAAACTAAATTTTTTGGCTGAGGTTTAAATTAACCAGAATACCAAAAAGGCAACCAAGCTGCTGATGCCAAAAAATGCATATTCAATGCGTGCCATAACTAATTGGTCGCGGTCTTCTTTGCGTTCAATTGCACCTAAAACCACAAAAGTGATAAACATGGCAAGTGCTAATAACATAGCATTTACTTCTAACGCACTTAGTAAATTTTCCATCTCAATTCCAACTTAACTTGTGTTCAATCGAACGATTGAAAATTATCAATTCAAAAAACTGGCTATATTGTAATTAAGCAAAGACGTAAATGACAAGTTTTTCTCCAAAATTCAGCTGATTTAGATCAAATTAACTGCAAATGTTGAATTTTCACCTTAAAGGCGTGATCATTAACCGTTTGATTTAACACTGTGGTTGTTTGATATGGCAAAAGCGAAAGCTCAGGTAGAAATAAAAAGTTTTGGAATTTATGACCAATGGGACAAAGATGATAAAAAGTTGCCTAAGGTACAAAAATTCACTACCCAAGTGCCAGCTAAAGTAGATATCGAATTTGGTTTTGTTATTAATATTAAAAAAGCCAAAGGGCAAAAAATTCGCTACTGTATTTACCACCCTGATATCCCAGATAAAAAAGGCAATGTGATGCCACCTTTTGATGGCGAAGAATATATTCGCAACAATAATTGGGACTTTTATTTGGGGGACACAATTTGGTTGCCAATAGAAGACAAAGTTGGTGAATGGCGCATGACTATCGAAATTGATGGTAATGAAATTGCCAGTAAAACTTTTGATGTTAATTTGCCAGAATTAGATGGCGAAATTGGCTTTTGGAAAAAGCGCGGATTCTAAATGAAAAAAATCGCTATTGTGCCATACGCAGGTGCGCGTAAATGGTTGTACAAAAACGTTGAAAATATCGAAGCTTTTTACGAGCAACTTGATTTAAGCTTAGTTGACGCTGGAGATCAGGTTTATGGCATTTTAACGATAGAAGAAGCCGCTCAAGTTGTCGAGAAAGGGGCGCAGTATTTTAGTCTGAGCTGTCAGCCAAATTCTTTATTAAACGGTACCTACGAGCAATTTTTAACTGCCCAGCCTAAAATCACCAGTTTTGATATTCGCCCACAGCAAAAAGGTGTACTAACAAGTATTTATCAAGCTTTTGTCAAAAAATTAGCTGCAGGTTTAAATAGGCAGTTAGACAAACTTCGTCATTACCGCATCGCTGATTTACGTTTAGCTTTTTATGCTTTGATGACAGCTACAGGTATTGGCATATTTGCTGATGCAGTCACTGGTGTTGAGCTATTTAAAAATCATCTTGTTTATTGGTTTGGCAAAGACAAAGCTTGGTTTGAACAGTACTTTACCATTTATTGGTTAATCGAAATGTTTGCTGGTTTGATTATCTTTTTCACCGCATCCATTGGTTTACGCCACCAAGCGGCCAATTGGGTGCCATTGCGTGATGTTAAAAGGCAAGACCCAGATAGAGCTTATGCGGCAATAGTTTTAACTTTGTCGACCGGTTATCGCTTTGAGCAAAGAGATAACAAGTGGTTTTTTATTAAACAAAAGCAAATTGACCAAAACACTTCTACCAAAGCAACTGAAGTTGAGTTAACCGGCGATTTAGACCAAGACTTAATTAATCTTGAACCACTAAAAATTCAGTGGGAATTGATTTTACGTATATTGCGCAGCCAAGCGAATCATATCAATAGTAAATTAAGCCATGCAGTATTGTTAGGCACACAAGACTGCAGTATTAAAAACCGCGAAGGTTTGGTTGAACGAGTTGCCCCAGGTACTTATCCTCAAATAAAAAATGCCTTGAAGGTGTTGCAGTTATACCCTGAGTTTAGCCAAATTAAGTTTGAGCCATACCCAATACCGATTCCACCCAATGATATTGAAGCATATTACAATGCATATTTAAAAACTGCGCGTAAATGGCAGCATCAATACAAATTAGCAGAAGAAGATATGTTAATTGATATCACTGGCGGTAAGTCAGTAAATAGTGTTGGTGCTGCATTAGCAACTTTACATAATAAAATGCAGTTCCATTATGTAGACACCAATAATTTAAACGATGTATTGGTTTATCGCATGGAATTTAAGCAGCAGAAGAGTTTTCATGAATAAGCAAAAACTAATTCCGAATACTTTTGCGCTTAAATGTATTGCTGATAGCTCTATTGCATGGCCAGAGCAGCAAAATCAATTTGATAAAAATCAGTCGTATCTGGTGGTTGGCGAAGGTTCAAATATTCTGTTGTTACAAGAATTTTTTCATGGCCAGCTGATCCAAGTATCCAATAACCAGTTTGTTGTAAGTCAAACTCAAGATGCTTATATAGTTGAACTAGGTGGCGGCCTTAATTGGCATCAAACTCTAGTTCAATTACTTGAGCAGGGTATTCAAGGCGCAGAAAATCTCGCATTAATTCCAGGCACTGTAGGCGCTGCACCTGTGCAAAATATTGGTGCTTATGGGGTTGAGATATCCCAGTTTGTTGTTGCGGTCGAAGCTTATGACATTCAATTAGAACAAAGAGTCAAACTGACAGCCGAAGAGTGCCGGTTTGCATATCGCGATTCAGTCTTTAAACATCAAACTTATCAAGGCAAGAGCCGTTTTATTATCGAAACCGTCTGGCTTAAATTTGCTAAAAACGTCCAAGTAGTGACTGAATATGGTCCACTTAAGCAGTTTGCAGCGACCTATCAACAAATTCATGGAACATTGCCTTGTGCGGTTTCAGTGTTTGACGAAGTTTGCCGCATTCGCCAAAGCAAATTACCTGATCCGAAAGTTTTACCCAACGCTGGTAGCTTTTTTAAAAATCCTATTGTTGAAAAACACCATGCACAGCAGCTACAACAACAAAATGTCCATTGCGCCAATATGCCAATCTACCGCTATTCGGACAATTTAGTTAAATTGGCCGCAGGTTTTTTAATAGATAAAGCGGATTTAAAAGGTTTAGAGCACAAAGGTGCAAAGGTGCATGAACTACAAGCTTTAGTGCTGGTAAATTGTGCACAGGCAAAAGGTTCAGATATCGCTGAGCTGGCAAAAAGAGTATGCGAAAAAGTTGAGGCATATTATCAAATTAAGCTGCAACCTGAGGTGCGCTTTATTCATGAGTTTGCTGAAGTAGACGCTGTGGAATATTTAACAGGATTGGTGGAAAGCAACTAATGCAACATATGTCGTTATTAGAGGTGCTATGTGACAATAATTACCACTCAGGTGAAGATTTAGCCGCGCAATTTGATGTCAGCCGTGCAACTATCTCAAATTGGATCGGGCAAATTCGCGACTCAGGTATAGATATTCATTCAGTGCCAGGACGCGGCTATTTATTACCAGCGCATATGCAACCACTTAATTTCCAGCAGTTGCAAGCTGGGTTACCAGCAAACTTTCATTATTTGTTGTCGCGTGAAACTAACTCTACCAATGAAGAAGTTAAACAGCTATTTAAACAAAAAAAATTAGCAGCTGAAACAATAGTATTGTCGGCAACTGATAAACAAACACAAGGCCGAGGGCGACGCGGCCGCGAGTGGATTTCACCGTTTGCGCAAAACCTGTATTTTAGTTTGGGTATACAAATTAATTTACCTATGGCTGAGTTATCTGGTTTGAGTTTAGTGGTTGGTATTGCTGTGGCTAAAGCTTTACAAGCTCATCAATTAAATCCTCAGCTAAAATGGCCGAATGATGTGTATTTATCAGGCAAAAAGCTCGGTGGCATTTTAATTGAGCTAGAAGGTAACTTTGAGCCGCCTTATTCAGTAGTAATAGGTGTTGGCTTAAACGTTAATATGGTAGAAAGTGCGCAAAATATCGATCAAGCTTGGAATAGTTTAGCGCTGCACTCAGGCAACAATTGGCCACGCACCCAAGTATTAATTGATTTAGTTACCGAAATTAATCAGCAAGTTGAGCTATTTTGCCAACAAGGTTTTGCGCCATTTGCCAAATTATGGCCACATTTTGATGTCTATTTAAACCAACCGGTCAATATCGTCAGCGGCGAGCGAGTAGAGCAAGGCACGAATATAGGTGTAGACGAACGCGGGAATCTATTGTTGCAACAGCCCGACAGTATCAAAGCCATTACTGGCGGTGAAGTATCCTTGAGGCCAGCATGAGCATACTATTAGTTGACGAAGGTAATACGGCTGCGAAGTTTGTTATTGCAAGCGATGCAGGCAATAGTTTGCAAAAAGTAGAACTGACCGATATCGACAAAAGCAGTATTAACAAGATTATCTTCGCCAGTGTAAAAGCGCCCGAGCAATCAATTATTCAAGTTTTAGCGACAGAGTTTAGTTGTTCTATAACTCAAGTCGCTACGCAAAGCCAAGCTTTTGAACTGACCAATGCTTATAAAGATTACAGTCGTTTAGGGGTTGATCGCTGGTTAGCTATGTTAGGTGCACTGAATTTGTCTACTGGTGCTTGTATTGTGATTGATGCAGGTACAGCTATCACGATAGATGTTGTTGATAAGTCAGCTCAGCATTTAGGCGGTTGGATTTTGCCTAGTAGTACTTTTAGTGCGCAGGCGCTGGCTGGGCGCACAGGTAAAATTAAATTAGATATGATTACTGAAGTGAATACACAGCTTGGTAATTCAACGGAAACTTGTGTGTATAACGCTCTGTATGCCAGTCAATTAGCCTTAATTGAAAAGCTAATCAATCAGCTGTGCGGCCAACTTAATTGCCAAGCTACTGAACTGAATGTTTTTGTCACTGGCGGGGATGCTAAGATTTATGCTGAGTTACTCGCAAGCAACCCTGCAAATATAATTGTTGAACCTTATTTAGTTTTTCACGGTTTAAAGCGTTTTATACATACCCAAGCTACTTGATAGCTCTGAAACATGCATCTTCAAGTGGCTTGGGTATAAAACTAACTTGGACTGTGACTAAGGGTAAATTGTTGGACAAGCGCAGCTAAGCGTTTGCTCATATCGGTTAATTCTTGGCAAGATTGCGCAGTTGATTGAATCGATTGGTATGAGTCGCTAATGGATTCAGTAATTTGTTTAATTGCTTCTGTGACTTCTTCCGATATCGCGTATTGAGCTTGTACTTCAGAGGAAATATCCGAGTTCAATTCTGTAATACCATTAATGGCAGTCACAATTTGTTGCAATGAGTGTGTGGCTGTATCGGCTTTTTCCACTGTGATCAAGGTGCTTTGTTCGCCGCCATTAATTGCTTCTACCGCCAAAGCACTACCAGATTGCAGTGCATCTATCATACTGCGAATTTCTTCGGTCGAAAGTTGTGTTTTGGCCGCCAATGCGCGAACTTCGTCGGCAACCACGGCAAAACCGCGGCCTTGTTCACCGGCACGAGCTGCTTCAATCGCAGCATTTAATGCAAGTAAATTGGTTTGTTCGGCAATTCCACGAATCACATCCAATACACTTGAAATTTTTTGGCTATTTGTGGCCAAGTCTGCAATTACTTCATTTGCGGTGCGTACTTTAGTTGCGGTTGTGGTAACTGAGTCTTTTGCTTGAATAACTAAGCTTTGCCCCTGCTTGGCGGTTTTTTGTGTATCGCTAGCTGAGGTAATGGCGTCGCTTGCGCGGTCTGATATTTTTTCAACAGATTGGGTTAGGTTAGTGACAGACTCTAACACGCTGTTCGACTGCGCTTGTTGTACTGAAATGCTCTGCTCATTTTGCGCCATGGTTGCAGTTAATAATTCGGTGGATTGGTTGAGCTGAGTGGTTGCACTATTTACTTGATTAAGTATGCCTTCTATTTGTTGAGCAAATTGATTAAATTCATAAGCCAATTGGGTGACTTCATCTTTGCCCTGTACTGGTAGGCGTTTAGTTAAATCTTTATTGCCGCTGGCAATGTCTTTCAGTGCTTTAACAACTTGGTCGAGCGGTAGTGTGATAGAGCGAATAATTAACCCTGCGACTACACCAACAATAATGATTATGATCAAGCACAGGCCAATTTGCTCGGAAACAGCGGTTAAATAAGCGGCTTCAATATCTTGTAAATAAACGCCTGAGCCAATAACCCAGCCCCAAGGAGTAAATCCTTTAACATACGAAATTTTATCAACCGGCTCATTGCTCCCTGGAAAAGGCCACATATAAGGCACAAGCCCTTCGCCTTTTTGTTCAACTACTTTAACCATTTCGCTGAATAATCGTTTGCCGTTTGGATCTTGTGTATTTGAGATGTCTTTGCCATCTAGACTAGGTTTAGTTGGATGCATTATCATATTTGGATGCATATCGTTTATCCAAAAATAATTGCCGTCATCGTATCTCAGTACTTTGATGGCTTCGATGGCTGCTTGTTTTGCTTGGCTCTCTGTTACTAAGCCTCTTTTATAACTTAGGTAATGTTTATCGACAATTGAGTATGCAGTTTCAACTAACATACGCGTATTGTTTGCTTTAGATTGGGTGAGGGCTTGGTTTAGTTGATTGAAACTTAAACTCAGAATAAGTGCAAAACTGGCGGTAAAGAGCAGCAAAAGTATCCATAAGCGGATGGGGATGCTAAAAGTACGTAATAGTGGCAAATTCATGCAGTTGCTCGTTTATGATTATTATTGATGTTAATATGACGTATTTAAAATGTAAAAGTCAATGGCTAGGAAAAGTTTGGTAAAGGCGTTTATAAAAATAGTAAGCCATTGAATGCCTGTTAATTACTGGCATTCAGTTGAACATCTGGTTGAAATTTACGCTAAATCTGCATAATTGATGGAATTATGCACGAATAACTAAAAAAATAGATTATTTCTTAAAAAAGGGCTTGCAACGCCCAGCTGGTTTCAATAAACTGCGCTCCACTTTTGACAGGGCCGGCTTAGCTCAGTTGGTAGAGCAACTGACTTGTAATCAGTAGGTCGCCAGTTCGATTCCGGCAGCCGGCACCATCAAAAATATAGAATTCGGAGGGGTTCCCGAGTGGCCAAAGGGATCAGACTGTAAATCTGACGGCTCTGCCTTCGCTGGTTCGAATCCAGCCCCCTCCACCACGAATCACAGTTTGAGGTCTAAAGCTCAGAGCGCGGGCATCGTATAATGGCTATTACCTCAGCCTTCCAAGCTGATGATGCGGGTTCGATTCCCGCTGCCCGCTCCAAGTTTTGCTGATATAGCTCAGTTGGTAGAGCGCACCCTTGGTAAGGGTGAGGTCCCCAGTTCAAATCTGGGTATCAGCACCATCTGATTTTAGCCTCCGACCGTGGCATCAATTAAATTTATCTGACAGAGTCAGAACTAAGTTGAGGTCTGGAAAGTGGCTAAAGCAAAATTTGAACGTACTAAACCGCATGTTAACGTAGGTACAATCGGACACGTTGACCATGGTAAAACAACTCTAACTGCAGCTATTACAACAGTATTAGCTAAAGTACACGGTGGTGAAGCAAAAGACTTCGCGTCAATCGACAATGCACCAGAAGAGCGTGAGCGTGGTATTACAATCAATACTTCACACGTTGAATATGACACACCAACTCGTCACTACGCACACGTAGACTGTCCTGGACACGCGGATTATGTTAAAAACATGATCACAGGTGCTGCACAGATGGACGGCGCAATCTTAGTAGTAAGTGCTGCAGATGGTCCAATGCCACAAACACGTGAGCACATCTTGTTATCACGTCAGGTAGGTGTACCTTACATCATCGTATTCATGAACAAATGTGACATGGTAGATGACGAAGAGTTATTAGAATTAGTAGAAATGGAAGTACGTGAATTACTTTCAGAATACGATTTCCCAGGTGACGACTTACCATTAATCCAAGGTTCTGCATTAAAAGCATTACAAGGTGAAGCTGATTGGGAAGCGAAAATTGTTGAATTAGGCGAAGCTTTAGATTCATACATCCCAGAGCCAGAGCGTGACATCGACAAGCCATTCTTGATGCCAGTAGAAGACGTATTCTCAATCTCAGGTCGTGGTACAGTAGTAACAGGTCGTGTTGAGTCAGGTATCATCAATGTTGGTGACGAGATTGAAATCGTAGGTATCCGTGATACGCAAAAAACTACCTGTACTGGTGTAGAAATGTTCCGTAAATTGTTAGACGAAGGTCGTGCAGGTGAGAACATTGGTGCATTATTACGTGGTACTAAGCGTGACGACGTAGAGCGTGGTCAAGTATTATGTAAGCCAGGTTCAATCACGCCTCACACTAAGTTTGAGTCTGAAGTATACGTATTGTCAAAAGAAGAAGGTGGTCGTCATACTCCATTCTTCAAAGGTTACCGTCCACAGTTCTACTTCCGTACAACTGACGTAACTGGTGCAGTAGAGTTACCAGAAGGCGTAGAAATGGTAATGCCAGGCGACAACATCCAAATGGTAGTAGAATTGATTTCACCAATCGCGATGGACGAAGGTTTACGCTTCGCAATCCGTGAAGGTGGTCGTACCGTTGGTGCTGGCGTTGTAGCTAAAATTATCGCTTAAGATAATTGATAGTTTTGACCAAAAGCCCCGCTAAGGGGCTTTTGTGTTTTGAAAAAATTGTTTAGGGGTGTAGTTCCAATTGGTAGAACAGCGGTCTCCAAAACCGATGGTTGGGGGTTCGAGTCCCTCCGCCCCTGCCAATATTTTTAGTACCTCGCTATGCGGGGCGTTTTTGTCTGTAAACCCGGAAAAGGTTTTTACGTATGAGCGTTGAAGCAGAAAATCAAGGATCTCGTTTAGACCCTGTTAAGTGGATCTTAACTTTTGCAATCCTAAGTGCCGCTGTTGTCGGTAACTATTTATACACTGAACAAGTTTCAGTGTTGTGGCGTGCTATTGCTGTAGTTGGTGCTGTAGTGGTAGCTGGTTTAATTGCCGCACAAACGGGCAAAGGTCGTGATGCAATTGATTTTGCAAAAGAGTCACGCACTGAAGTTCGTAAAGTGATTTGGCCAACACGTGATGAAGCATGGCGTACAACTGCAATTGTATTAGTTGCAACTGTCATCATGGCACTTATCTTGTGGGGCTTAGATGGCATTATGGTACGTGCTGTATCATTTTTAACTGGATTGGGGTTATAAACTATGGCAGAACCTAAATTACGTTGGTATGTAGTTCAAGCCTTTTCTGGATATGAAGGCCGTGTTGCAACAACTTTAAAAGAGCATATTGCATTAAACCAAATGGAAGAGTTCTTTGGCGAAATATTAGTGCCAACTGAAGAAGTTGTCGAAATGCGTGCTGGCCAAAAGCGTAAAAGTGAGCGCAAATTCTTCCCAGGTTATGTATTAGTACAAATGATCATGAACGATGAGTCATGGCATTTAGTTAAAAATACCCCGCGTGTATTAGGTTTCATTGGTGGTACAAGTGATCGCCCTGCACCTATTTCTGATAAAGAAGCGCAAGCAATTTTAAATAGATTACAAGAGTCACACGACAAGCCGCGTCCGAAAACATTGTTCGAGCCGGGTGAAGTTGTTCGTGTTACTGAAGGCCCATTCGCCGACTTCAACGGTGTTGTTGAAGAAGTGGATTACGAAAAGAGCCGCTTAAAAGTTTCTGTATTGATATTCGGTCGTTCAACACCAGTTGAACTAGAATTCTCACAGGTTGAAAAAGGCTAAGGATTAACCTATAATCCGCGCCCTGATTTTTGATTGGGAAGCCGTGAAGTAAATGTCCTCGCATTTACAAGGCGTTTGACCCTACTATTGAGGTAATTAAAATGGCTAAAAAAGTACAAGCCCTAGTTAAGTTGCAAGTTGCAGCTGGTATGGCTAACCCGAGTCCACCAGTGGGCCCAGCTTTGGGTGCACAAGGTGTAAACATCATGGAATTCTGTAAAGCGTTTAACGCAAAAACAGAAAGCTTAGAAAAAGGCTCTCCAGTTCCTGTTGTTATTACAGTTTATAACGATCGTTCTTTTACGTTCGAAACTAAAACTCCACCTGCTTCTTTCTTATTGAAAAAAGCTGCAGGCATCAAGAGTGGTTCTGCTAAGCCGCACGTTGACAAAGTTGGTAAAGTTACCCGTGCTCAATTAGAAGAAATCGCAAAAGCTAAAGAGCCTGACTTAACTGCTGCTGACTTAGACGCAGCTGTAAATACAATTGCTGGCTCTGCGCGCAGCATGGGCTTAGTGGTGGAGGGCTAATCAATGGCTAAATTAAGTAAAAAAGCTCGCGCTATCCGCGAAAAAGTAGACGTTACCAAACAATATGAAATCAACGAAGCTGTTGCTTTATTAAAAGAATTCGCGACTGCAAAATTCGTTGAAAGCGTAGACGTTGCTGTAAACCTTGGTATTGACGCTCGTAAATCTGATCAAAACGTACGTGGTGCTACAGTATTACCACACGGTACTGGTCGTACAGTACGTGTTGCTGTATTCACTCAAGGTGCAAATGCAGAAGCTGCTAAAGAAGCTGGTGCTGACATCGTTGGTATGGAAGATTTAGCTGAGCAAGTTAAAAAAGGTGAATTAGACTTTGACGTTGTTGTTGCTTCTCCTGATGCAATGCGTGTTGTTGGTCAATTAGGTACTATCTTAGGTCCACGTGGTTTAATGCCTAACCCTAAAACTGGTACTGTAACACCTAACGTTGCTGACGCTGTTAAAAATGCTAAAGCTGGTCAGGTTCGTTACCGCAACGACAAGAACGGTATCGTTCATTCAACTATAGGTAAAGCTGATTTCAGCGAAGCTCAGTTGAAAGAAAACTTAGAAGCTTTAATCATCGCATTGAAAAAAGCTAAACCAGCACAAGCTAAAGGTCAGTACATAGCTAAAGTTAGCTTATCTACTACTATGGGCGCTGGTTTACAAGTTGATCAAGCTAGCTTGACAACTGTAACTGCTTAATAGTTGCACTAAAAGCTTTACTTGGCCGCGAAGTTTGGTTAAACTTCGCGGCCAAATTTAAGGTCGTGCCGTAAGGCTCACGTCCAAGACCGTAGGGGCAATTCAGATAAATATCTGAATTACTTAATTATCCTACGTAGACGGTGAAGGAACCTCGAAGATTTAATCCTCTTCTGGACCTAATCCGTAAATCACGCCCAAGGCATTGTTGTTTTGGGGTTATTTTAATCTAGATTATATCTAGGATATCCAGGAGTTACACTAATGGCATTAGGACTCGCAGGCAAAAAAGAAATTGTCGCTCAAGTCAACGAAGCTGCCAAAGGTGCACTTTCTGCAGTTGTTGCTGACTCTCGTGGTGTTACAGTAGATGCTATGACGACTTTGCGTAAGCAAGCTCGTGAAGCAGGCGTTCAACTTCAAGTTGTTCGTAATACATTAGCACGTCGCGCGGTAGAAGGCACTGACTACGAATGTTTAACTGAACTATTCGTAGGTCCAACTTTGATTGCATTCTCAAACGAGCACCCAGGTGCGGCAGCTCGTATCTTGAAAGAGTTTGCTAAATCGAACAAAGCGTTCGAAATCAAAGGTGCTGCGTTTGAAGGTGCAGTTGCTGACGTAGAAGTTTTAGCATCATTGCCAACTTACGAAGAAGGTTTGGCGAAGTTGATGAGCTGTATGAAAGAAGCAGCGGCTGGCAAACTTGTTCGTACAATTGCAGCTATTCGCGATCAGAAAGAACAAGCTGCTTAATTTTAAGTGCGGCTTGAATTTACATTAGTTTAAAAATTATTTATTAGGATTAGAGATTATGTCTATCACTAAAGACCAAATCATTGAAGCTATTGCAGAAATGTCTGTAATGGATGTTGTAGAATTAGTTTCTGCAATGGAAGAAAAATTCGGCGTATCTGCAGCTGCAGCTGTAGTTGCTGGTCCTGCTGGCGCTGGTGAAGCTGCTGAAGAGAAAACTGAATTTGACGTTATTCTTAAAGCTGCTGGTGCTAACAAAGTTGCTGTTATCAAAGCAGTACGTGGCGCGACTGGCTTAGGTCTTAAAGAAGCTAAAGGTTTGGTTGACGGCGCTCCTGCTCCAATCAAAGAAGCTGCTTCTAAAGAAGAAGCTGAAGAACTTAAGAAAGCACTTGAAGAAGCTGGTGCTGAAGTTGAAGTTAAATAAGCTGTTTTCTAACAGTTTATTCGCCTTAACAGGCAAGGGCTGGTGCTTTAAAAGCACCGGCCTTTTTGCGCTATAGAGCTTTGCGCTAAATAAGCTCACCAAAAGTCGATTTTGATTATAGGTTTTAACAGTCCGTATAACTGTTAAATCATCGAATCAGCAAGCTGAGGAACCCCATGGCTTATTCTTATACCGAAAAGAAACGCATTCGTAAGGATTTTGGTAAGCGTCCACAGGTTCTGGATGTACCGTACTTACTTTCCATCCAGTTAGACTCTTTCCGAAAATTTATAGATGCAGACCCAGATGGTCAATACGGTCTGGAAGCTGCTTTCCGCTCTGTATTCCCTATCGTTAGTTATTCTGGTAGCGCTGAATTACAGTATGTTAGTTACCACTTGGGCGAACCCGTATTTGATGTTAAAGAATGTCAAGTCAGAGGTGTCACCTACTCTGCGCCATTACGCGTAAAACTCAGACTTGTTTTATACGATAAAGAAGCACCGGCTGGTACGATTAAAGACATCAAAGAACAAGAAGTATATATGGGTGAAATCCCTCTGATGACAGATAACGGTACTTTCGTTATCAATGGTACAGAGCGGGTAATCGTATCTCAATTACACAGATCGCCAGGTGTATTCTTTGACCACGATAAAGGTAAAACACACTCTTCAGGTAAAGTGTTATATAACGCACGTGTTATTCCTTACCGTGGTTCATGGTTGGATTTTGAATTCGATCCAAAAGATAACTTATTTGTGCGTATTGACCGTCGTCGTAAATTACCTGCGACTATCATTTTACGTGCATTAGATTACAGCGCAGAACAAATCTTAGATTTATTCTTCGAATCTGTAACTTTCGAAATTAAAGACGCTAGCTGTTTAATGCAATTAGTACCTGAGCGTTTATTAGGTGAAACGGCTGCGTTTGATATTGTAGGTGCAGACAGCGAAGTATTAGTTGAAAAAGGTCGCCGCATTACTGCGCGCCACATTCGTCAACTCGCTAAAGCTGACATTACCGAATTAGAAGTTCCGGTTGAATATTTAATCGGTAAGATTTTGAAAAAATCTTACATTGATGAGTCAACTGGCGAAGTGATCGCAGAAGCAAACTCTGAATTAACTTTAGAGCTTTTAGCTGAGTTAAGTAAAGCAGGTCATAAATCATTAGAAACGCTTTATATTAACGATTTAGATCACGGTTCTTATATTTCAGAAACCTTACGTGTAGACTCAACAACGAATCGCTTAGAAGCATTAGTTGAAATTTACCGCATGATGCGTCCTGGTGAGCCACCAACACGCGAAGCTGCTGAAGCATTATTCGAAAACTTATTCTTCAACGACGAGCGTTATGACTTATCAAGCGTAGGTCGTATGAAGTTTAACCGTCGTGTTCAACGCGAAGAATTAGTTGGTGAAGGTACACTTTCAAATCAAGACATTACTGATGTAATGAAAACCTTGATCGACATTCGTGATGGTAAAGGCGAAGTGGATGATATCGACCACTTAGGTAACCGTCGTATCCGTAGTGTTGGTGAAATGGCTGAAAACCAATTCCGTGTTGGTTTAGTTCGTGTTGAACGTGCAGTGAAAGAGCGTTTAAGCTTAGGTGATTTAGAAAACTTAACACCACAAGATTTAATCAACGCTAAGCCAATTTCTGCAGCGGTTAAAGAATATTTCGGTTCTAGCCAATTATCACAATTTATGGACCAAAATAACCCATTGTCAGAAGTTACGCATAAACGTCGTATTTCTGCATTAGGTCCAGGTGGTTTAACCCGTGAGCGCGCTGGCTTTGAAGTACGTGACGTACATCCAACTCACTACGGTCGTTTATGTCCAATCGAAACGCCTGAGGGTCCAAACATCGGTTTGATCAACTCATTAGCAAGCTATGCGCGTACTAATGATTTTGGTTTCTTAGAGACGCCTTACCGTAAAGTTGTTGATGGTCAAGTAACTGACGAGATTGAATACTTGTCAGCTATTGAAGAAGGCAACCACGTAATCGCGCAGGCGAGTGCTGCGACGGATGAAAACGGTCGTTTAACCGATGAATTGGTAAACTGTCGTTACAAAAACGAATTTACTTTAATGAATTCTGAAGACGTTCGTTATATGGACGTGTCACCACAACAAATCGTATCTGTTGCTGCGTCATTGATTCCGTTCTTAGAACACGATGATGCTAACCGTGCATTAATGGGTTCGAACATGCAACGTCAAGCTGTACCTACATTACGTGCTGATAAGCCGTTAGTTGGTACTGGTGTTGAAAAAACAGTAGCAATCGATTCTGGTGTAACTGTTGTTGCTAAACGTGGTGGTGTAATCGACTATGTTGATGCTGGCCGTATCGTAGTTAAAGTTAACGAATCTGAAACTGTACCGGGTGAAGCTGGTATTGATATCTACAACTTAACTAAATACACACGTTCTAACCAGAATACTTGTATTAACCAACGCCCAACTGTAGAAATGGGTGTGCCTGTAGTGCGTGGCGACGTATTAGCTGATGGTCCTTCAACTGACTTAGGTGAGTTGGCGTTAGGTCAAAACATGCGTATCGCCTTCATGCCTTGGAATGGTTATAACTTTGAGGATTCAATCCTAGTTTCTGAGCGTGTTGTTGACGAAGACAGATTTACCACAATCCATATTCAAGAATTAAGCTGTATCGCACGTGATACTAAATTAGGTCCAGAAGAAATTACTTCTGATATTCCTAATGTTGGTGAATCTGCTTTATCTAAGCTTGATGAATCTGGTGTTGTTTATATCGGTGCCGAAGTTAAAGGTGGTGACATCCTTGTAGGTAAAGTAACACCTAAAGGTGAAACCCAATTAACCCCAGAAGAGAAGCTCCTAAGAGCTATCTTCGGTGAAAAAGCATCAGATGTTAAGGATAGCTCATTACGTGTACCAAACAGTGTTAGTGGCACAGTAATTGATGTTCAAGTATTCACGCGTGACGGTGTTGAAAAAGACCAACGTGCGAAAGAAATTGAACAGATGCAAGTTGCTGAGGTTAAGAAAGACCTTTCAACTGAAATGAAGATTTTAGAAGATGACATCTTCGCTCGTGCGCGTGCTTTATTACTAAGAGCAGGCATCGCAGAATCTGTATTAGATTCATTAGACAGAGCTAAGTGGTTCAAACAAAGTTTAGCAGAAGAAGAACTTCAAGAAGAGCTTGAGCAAATTGCTGAGCAATACGAAGAGACTCGCGCTGAATTTGATAAGAAATTAGAAGAAAAACGTCGCAAGATCACTCAAGGTGATGACCTAGCGCCTGGCGTACTTAAAATTGTTAAAGTATACCTTGCGGTTAAGCGTCAAATTCAACCTGGTGATAAAATGGCGGGTCGTCACGGTAACAAAGGTGTTATCTCGACAATTCTTCCAATTGAAGATATGCCGTACGATGAAAATGGTGAAGCTGTTGACATAGTACTTAACCCATTGGGTGTACCATCACGTATGAACGTGGGGCAGATCTTAGAAACTCACTTAGGTGCGGCTGCACGTGGTATTGGTCGCAAGATCAATGAGCTTTTAGCTGAGCAACGTGAATTGCACGAGTTACGTAATTATTTACAAGAAGTTTATAACGTTGGTGGTGGACAACAAGTTGTTGACATCGCAAGCTTTAGCGATGAAGAAGTTCGTCGTTTAGCTAGCCACTTGAAAGCTGGTTTACCAGTTGCAACACCTGTATTTGATGGTGCGAAAGAGGCTGAAATTAAACAACTTCTTACTTTAGCTGGATTACCAACAAGTGGTCAAATTCAGTTATACGATGGCCGTACTGGCAACCCATTTGAGCGTAAAGTAACTGTTGGTTACATGTACATGCTGAAATTGAATCACTTGGTTGATGACAAAATGCATGCACGTTCAACTGGTTCTTATAGTCTTGTTACGCAACAACCATTGGGTGGTAAAGCTCAATTCGGTGGTCAGCGTTTCGGTGAGATGGAAGTGTGGGCATTAGAAGCTTACGGTGCATCTTACACGTTACAAGAAATGTTGACGGTTAAGTCGGATGACGTTAACGGTCGTACTAAGATGTATAAGAACATCGTAGATGGTAACCATAAAATGGAACCAGGCATGCCTGAGTCGTTCAACGTATTGTTGAAAGAAATCCGTTCATTGGGTATCAATATAGAGTTGGAAGAAGAATAAACTTCGACGGCTAAGGCGAGAGCAGCGGTGTAAACCGCTGCTTAGGATTTTAACTCCGAGTGGAGAATCAGCGTGAAAGACTTACTGAAGTTTCTCAAGCAGCAGAATAAAACTGAAGAATTTGACAGTATCAAGATTGGTTTAGCGTCACCAGACATGATCCGTTCATGGTCTTTTGGTGAAGTTAAAAAACCAGAAACTATCAACTACCGTACTTTCAAACCTGAAAGAGACGGTTTGTTCTGTGCGCGTATTTTTGGTCCTGTAAAAGATTACGAATGTTTGTGTGGTAAATACAAACGTCTTAAGCACCGTGGTGTTATTTGTGAAAAATGTGGCGTTGAAGTTACGTTAACTAAAGTGCGTCGTGAGCGCATGGGTCACATTGAATTAGCAAGCCCAGTTGCACATATTTGGTTCTTAAAATCTTTACCGTCTCGTATCGGTTTAATGTTAGATATGACATTACGTGATATTGAGCGTGTATTGTACTTTGAATCATTCGTAGTAACTGAGCCTGGCATGACTTCGTTAGAGCGCAGCCAGTTATTAAATGAAGAAGATTATTTAGACGCATTAGAAGAGTACGGTGATGAGTTTGAAGCTAAGATGGGTGCTGAGGCTATCTTAGATTTATTACGCCATATCGATTTAGCTCAACAAATCAAAGAAATGCGTGAAGAGTTACCAGAAACTAACTCTGAAACTAAACGTAAAAAAATCACTAAACGTTTGAAGTTAATGGAAGCTTTCCATCAGTCTGGCAATGATCCGATTTGGATGATCATGACTGTGTTACCAGTTCTTCCACCAGATTTACGCCCATTAGTACCTTTGGACGGTGGTCGTTTCGCAACTTCAGATCTAAACGATTTATATCGTCGTGTTATTAACCGTAATAACCGTTTGAAACGTTTATTAGACCTAGCTGCACCTGACATTATCGTACGTAATGAAAAACGTATGTTACAAGAAGCAGTAGACGCATTATTAGATAATGGTCGTCGTGGTCGTGCTATTACAGGTTCTAACAAACGTCCGTTAAAATCTTTGGCAGACATGATCAAAGGTAAACAAGGTCGTTTCCGTCAAAACTTATTGGGTAAACGTGTTGACTACTCAGGCCGTTCTGTAATTACAGTTGGTCCTACTTTGCGTTTACATCAATGTGGTTTACCGAAAAAAATGGCATTGGAATTATTCAAGCCTTTCATCTACGGTAAATTAGAACTTCGTGGTTTAGCTACAACTATTAAAGCTGCTAAGAAATTAGTAGAGCGCGAAGCACCAGAGGTTTGGGACGTATTAGACGAAGTAATTCGTGAACATCCAGTATTATTAAACCGTGCACCAACACTTCACAGATTAGGTATTCAAGCATTTGAACCTGTATTAATTGAAGGTAAAGCAATCCATTTACACCCGTTAGTTTGTGCTGCGTACAACGCTGACTTCGACGGTGACCAAATGGCGGTACACGTACCATTAACGTTAGAAGCGCAATTAGAAGCGCGTGCGTTAATGATGTCTACCAACAACATTTTATCACCTGCGAATGGTGAGCCGATTATCGTTCCTTCGCAAGACGTTGTATTAGGTTTGTACTATATGACGCGCGACAAGATCAACGGTAAAGGTGAAGGTACTGTATTTAAAGACGCAAAAGAAGCTGAAAAAGCATACCGTACTGGTGCTGTTGAATTACACACTCGTTGTAAAGTTCGTTTAACGCAAACTTTATTCGATGACAATGGCGAAGAAGTAACTACAACTTCAATCATTGATACTACAGCAGGCCGTGCAATTTTGTCGTTAATTTTACCTAAAGGTATGCCGTTCGACATTATTAACCAAGCTATGGGTAAGAAGCAGATTTCACGTTTGTTGAATACTTCATACCGTCAGTTAGGTTTGAAAGACACTGTCATTTTTGCTGACCAAATTATGTATACAGGTTTCCATTACGCAATGCTTTCAGGTGCTTCTGTTGGTATTGATGACATGGTTATCCCTGAAGCGAAAAAAGCAATTGTTGATGAAGCTGAAGCTGAAGTAAGTGAAATTCAAGAGCAGTTCCAAACAGGTCTTGTAACAGCTGGTGAGAAATATAACAAAATCATCGATATTTGGTCTTCTGCTAACGAACGTGTAGCTAAGTCAATGATGGATAACTTATCTAAAGATACAGTTATCAATGCTAAAGGCGAAGAAGAAGAGCAAGCTAGCTTTAACTCTATCTATATGATGGCTGACTCTGGTGCTCGTGGTAGCCCGGCGCAGATTCGTCAGTTAGCTGGTATGCGTGGTTTGATGGCAAAACCGGACGGTTCAATCATCGAAACACCAATTATCGCGAACTTCCGCGAAGGTCTAAACGTACTACAGTACTTTATTTCAACGCATGGTGCGCGTAAAGGTTTGGCCGATACGGCACTTAAAACCGCTAACTCAGGTTACTTGACGCGTCGTTTAGTTGACGTTGCACAAGACATGGTGGTAATGGGTGTAGACTGTGGTACTGAAAATGGTACTTGGATGCGTCCGTTAATCGAAGGTGGTGACGTTGTTGAACCACTTCGTGAGCGTGTATTGGGTCGTGTTGTAGCTGAAGACGTAATTGGTCCTGATGGCGAAGTATTGATTGCACGTAATGTGATGATCGACGAAGGCTTGTGTGACTTATTAGAAGTTAATTCGGTTGACGAAGTAAAAGTTCGTTCAGTAATTACTTGTAACAATGACTATGGTGTTTGTAGTAACTGTTATGGCCGTGACTTAGCACGTGGTCATATTATTAACCAAGGTGAAGCGGTTGGTGTTATTGCAGCACAGTCAATCGGTGAGCCTGGTACTCAGTTAACCATGCGTACCTTCCACATCGGTGGTGCGGCATCTAGAGCATCGGCTGAAAACAGCGTTCAAGTAAAAACTGATGGTTCAATCAAATTAGCAAAAGCTAAATTTGTAACCAATGCTGATGGCAACATTGTTATTACTTCACGTTCAAGTGAATTAACCGTAATTGACGAACAAGGTCGCCAAAAAGAACGCTATAAAATTCCTTACGGTGCCGTATTAAATAAAGCTGACGGTGATGCAGTTACAGCAGGCGAAACAATCGCTAACTGGGACCCGCATACTCACCCAATTATCACTGAGGTAGTGGGTAAAGTTCAGTTTGCTGACATGGTTGATGGTGTAACTATTACTCGTCAAACAGACGAATTAACTGGTCTATCTAGCATAGTGGTTATTGATCCTAAAGATCGTACCGGTGCGGGTAAAGAAATGCGTCCAGCGATTCGTTTAGTCGATGAGAAAGGTCAAGCGGTTAACATGAGCGGTACTGATATGCCAGCTCAATACTTCTTACCTGGTAGTGCGTTAATTAACCTTGAAGACGGCGCTATGGTTCACTCGGGTGATGCGTTAGCGCGTATTCCTCAAGAGAGCTCAAAAACTCGTGATATCACGGGTGGTCTACCACGCGTAGCTGACTTGTTTGAAGCACGTAAACCTAAAGATCCAGCAATTCTTGCGGAAATTTCAGGTACAGTTTCTTTCGGTAAAGAAACTAAAGGTAAACGTCGATTAATTATCACGGCTGAAGCTGGTGTTCAACACGAAGAGATGATCCCTAAATGGCGTCAATTAAACGTGTTTGAAGGTGAACAAGTTGAACGTGGTGAGGTTATTGCCGACGGTCCGGAATCTCCACACGACATTTTACGTTTACGTGGTATTCAAGACGTATGTAACTATATCGTTAACGAAGTACAAGAAGTTTATCGTTTACAAGGTGTAAAAATTAACGATAAACACATCGAAGTTATCGTCCGTCAAATGTTACGTAAGTGCGAAATCACTCAAAGCGGTGATACTCAGTTCTTAGCTGGTGAAACAGCTGAAGTAGCTGTGGTAAATATCGCTAACCGTGAAATGGTTGAACAAGGCAAAGAAGGTGCTAAGTACGAATACCAATTATTGGGTATCACTAAAGCATCACTTTCAACTGAATCATTTATTTCAGCAGCGTCGTTCCAAGAAACGACACGTGTATTAACTGAAGCAGCAGTAAGTGGTAAAAACGATGACTTACGTGGCTTGAAAGAAAACGTAATTGTTGGTCGCTTAATTCCAGCTGGTACTGGTTTTGCGTATCACCAAAAACGTCAAGCTAAACGTAACAATGCGTTAGAGCCAGTTGTTGATACTTCAGTAACGGCTGATGAAGCAGAACGTGCATTAACCGATGCACTTAACGCTGATTTCAACAATGATGCAGAATAAAGTTTAGTGATTTAACCCGAATGCCGTTAAATGTCGGCAAGATTTCGGGTTTTCATTGACAGTTCATTCCTTGAACATTAAAATTCCGCGGCCTCTAGAAATAGGGGCGCGGATTTTTCATTTTTAAACGCTTATTTATTGTTAGGAGCAGTTAATGGCAACTATTAACCAGCTCGTGCGTAAGCCTCGTGTAAAACAGATCGTTAAAAGTAACGTTCCTGCTTTAGAAGCTTGCCCACAGCGTCGTGGTGTATGTACTCGTGTTTACACGACTACACCTAAAAAACCAAACTCAGCATTACGTAAAGTATGTCGTGTTCGTTTAACCAACGGTTTTGAAGTAACTTCATACATCGGTGGTGAAGGCCATAACTTACAAGAGCATAGTGTTGTTCTTATTCGTGGTGGTCGTGTTAAAGATTTACCAGGTGTGCGTTATCACACTGTTCGCGGTTCTTTGGACTGTGCAGGTGTTACTAAACGTCGCCAAGGCCGTTCTAAGTACGGTGCTAAGAGACCTAAGGCTTAACGGTTCTCCGATAAGAGTAAGGCCAAGCAAGTAAATTAATTAGTTTTGGGTTATCCCTGAAAAATTGGAGCAATACAATGCCAAGAAGAAGAGTCGTAGGTCAACGTAAAATCCTACCAGATCCTAAGTTCCATAGTGAACTATTAGCAAAATTCGTTAATGTCGTTATGTTAGACGGCAAAAAATCAATCGCAGAAAAAATCGTATACGGTGCATTAGACATCGCTGCTGACAAATCAACTAAAGAGCATTTAGATGTATTTGAAGCTGCGTTAGATAACGTTCGTCCTTCTGTAGAGGTTAAATCTCGTCGTGTTGGTGGTTCAACCTACCAAGTTCCAGTAGAAGTACGTCCAGTTCGTCGTAATACATTAGGTATGCGTTGGTTAGTAGAAGCTGCTCGTAAGCGTGGTGAAAAATCTATGGCACAGCGTCTAGCCGCAGAAATTGTAGACGCAGCAGAAAACAAAGGTACTGCCGTTAAGAAGCGTGAAGACGTTCATCGCATGGCAGAAGCCAACAAAGCATTCGCTCATTATCGTTGGTAATCAGTCCAATCTAAGAGGATATATATTGTGGCTCGCAAAACTCCTATTGAGCGTTATCGTAATATCGGTATCTGTGCTCACGTAGATGCTGGTAAAACAACAACCACTGAACGTGTGTTATTTTATACTGGTTTATCTCACAAAATAGGTGAGGTGCACGATGGTGCCGCAACTATGGACTGGATGGAGCAAGAACAAGAGCGTGGTATTACTATCACCTCTGCAGCCACTACCACGTTTTGGCGTGGTATGGATGCACAGTTCGAAGAACACCGCGTAAACATTATTGATACCCCTGGACACGTTGACTTCACCATTGAAGTTGAACGTTCTTTACGTGTATTAGATGGTGCTGTGGTGGTATTTTGTGCTTCATCTGGTGTTCAACCTCAGTCGGAAACAGTATGGCGTCAAGCGAATAAATATCATGTTCCACGTATGGTCTTTGTTAATAAGATGGACCGTGCAGGTGCAGATTTCCTTGCCGTTGTAAATCAAATTGAAGATAGATTAAACGCAGTGCCAGTGCCTATTCAGTTACCTGTTGGTGCTGAAGATCACTTCACTGGGGTTATCGATCTAATCAAGATGAAATACATCAATTGGAATGAAGCTGACCAAGGTATGACTTTTGCCTATGAAGATATTCCTGCAGACATGTTAGATGAAGCAGAAGAATATCGCGAAAAAATGGTAGAAGCAGCCGCTGAAGCTTCGGAAGAGTTGATGGACAAATACCTTGAAGGTGAGCCGTTATCAGAAGGTGAAATTAAACAAGCGTTGCGTAAACGTACGTTAAACAATGAAATTGTTTTATGTACTTGTGGCTCTGCGTTTAAAAACAAAGGTGTTCAAGCTGTATTAGATGCAGTGATTGAATTTATGCCTTCACCAACTGATGTGCCTGCTATTAAAGGTATTAATGAAGACGAATCCGAGGGTGAACGACATTCTTGTGATGACGAGCCATTCGCTGCATTAGCATTTAAAATCGCAACCGACCCATTTGTTGGGACTTTAACTTTCTTCCGTGTTTATTCTGGTGTGGTTAACTCTGGCGATGCCGTGTATAACCCAGTTAAAGCGAAAAAAGAGCGTTTTGGACGTATAGTTCAAATGCACTCTAATAAGCGTGAAGAAATTAAAGAAGTTCGTGCTGGTGATATTGCAGCTGCGATTGGTCTGAAAGACGTGACAACGGGTGATACTTTGTGTGACTCAGATCACGTTATTACGTTAGAGCGTATGGAATTCCCAGAGCCGGTTATTGCTGTAGCAGTTGAGCCGAAAACAAAAGCTGACCAAGAAAAAATGGGCATAGCTTTAGGCAAACTTGCAGCAGAAGATCCTTCATTCCGTGTTGAAACAGACGAAGAATCTGGTCAAACTATCATCTCTGGTATGGGTGAACTTCACTTAGACATTATCGTTGATCGTATGAGACGCGAGTTCAAAGTTGAAGCAAACGTAGGTAAACCTCAGGTTGCTTATCGTGAAACTATCCGTTCCGCAGTTGAAGTTGAAGGTAAATTCGTTCGCCAATCAGGTGGTCGTGGTCAATATGGTCATGTTTGGTTGAAGATTGAACCGAATGAAGAAGGCGCTGGATACACATTCGAAAACGCTATCGTCGGTGGTGTTATTCCGAAAGAATATATACCTGCAGTTGGTAAAGGCATAGAAGAACAAATGAAATCTGGTGTATTAGCTGGTTATCCTGTTCTTGACGTTAAAGTTACATTATTCGATGGTTCGTATCATGATGTTGACTCTAACGAAATGGCGTTTAAAATTGCTGGGTCTATGGGCTTTAAAAAAGGTGCCGCAGAGGCAAACCCAGTGTTACTTGAACCGACTATGAAAGTTGAAGTAACCACTCCTGAAGATTTTATGGGAGATGTTGTGGGTGACCTTAATCGTCGTCGCGGTATGATTGACGGTATGGAAGACGGCCCTGGCGGTATTAAAATTGTTCGAGCTAAGGTTCCATTGGCTGAGATGTTTGGTTACGCGACTGATTTGCGTTCACAAACTCAAGGTCGAGCGTCTTACTCGATGGAGTTCCTGAATTACAGTGAAGCTCCGAAAAATGTAACTGATCAAATCATTGAATCACGTAATTTTTAATTGTTAGGAAGGACTTCTACAGAAGTCTCAAATAAAAAGGTAATTGAAAGTGGCTAAAGCAAAATTTGAACGTACTAAACCGCATGTTAACGTAGGTACAATCGGACACGTTGACCATGGTAAAACAACTCTAACTGCAGCTATTACAACAGTATTAGCTAAAGTACACGGTGGTGAAGCAAAAGACTTCGCGTCAATCGACAATGCACCAGAAGAGCGTGAGCGTGGTATTACAATCAATACTTCACACGTTGAATATGACACACCAACACGTCACTACGCGCACGTAGACTGTCCTGGACACGCGGATTATGTTAAAAACATGATCACTGGTGCTGCACAGATGGACGGCGCAATCTTAGTAGTAAGTGCTGCAGATGGCCCTATGCCACAAACACGTGAACACATCTTGTTATCACGTCAGGTAGGTGTACCTTACATCATCGTATTCATGAACAAATGTGACATGGTAGATGACGAAGAGTTATTAGAATTAGTAGAAATGGAAGTACGTGAATTACTTTCAGAATACGATTTCCCAGGTGACGACTTACCATTAATCCAAGGTTCTGCATTAAAAGCATTACAAGGTGAAGCTGATTGGGAAGCGAAAATTGTTGAATTAGGTGAAGCTTTAGATTCATACATCCCAGAGCCAGAGCGTGACATCGACAAGCCATTCTTGATGCCAGTAGAAGACGTATTCTCAATCTCAGGTCGTGGTACTGTAGTAACAGGCCGTGTTGAGTCAGGTATCATCAATGTTGGTGACGAGATTGAAATCGTAGGTATCCGTGATACACAAAAAACTACCTGTACTGGTGTAGAAATGTTCCGTAAATTGTTAGACGAAGGTCGTGCAGGTGAGAACATTGGTGCATTATTACGTGGTACTAAGCGTGATGACGTAGAGCGTGGCCAAGTATTATGTAAGCCAGGTTCAATCACTCCTCACACTAAGTTTGAGTCTGAAGTATACGTATTGTCAAAAGAAGAAGGTGGTCGTCATACTCCATTCTTCAAAGGTTACCGTCCACAGTTCTACTTCCGTACAACTGACGTAACTGGTGCAGTTGAGTTACCAGAAGGCGTAGAAATGGTAATGCCAGGCGACAACATCCAAATGGTAGTAGAATTGATTTCACCAATCGCGATGGACGAAGGTTTACGCTTCGCAATCCGTGAAGGTGGTCGTACCGTTGGTGCTGGCGTTGTAGCTAAAATCATCGCTTAATTAACAGTTGCTGTTAATTTAAAAGGCGCCTTTCGGCGCCTTTTTTGTATATCTAGCTGGCTTGTGATATACAGTTAGCTCTTTCTATTCTCGATTAAATATACTTCTATCCATGCTTAAAAAAACCACAAAATTATCTTGGCCTGAGCGGGTCGCAAAAGTTGTCAATCGATTCGGTACACTCAGAGTTAGCTTATTCTTTTTTATGTTGGCACTCGGTATTACTTTTGTTGAAGTTACTGTGCTCAATTATTTTTTATATGGCGAAGTTGAAGCTAAATCCTATCTAGATCCTGTATTGTTAACTTTGTTGACCATGCCTTGGGTTCTATATTTTATCTCAGAGTTGATTCGTCGTTTAGAGCGCTCACGCGAGCATCTAACCCAAGTTATCGAGCAGCTTGAAGCTTTACGTAAACAAGACAAAGCATCGGCGCTAAATTTACGCCACAATATCCAGCAGTTAAATTACGAGATAGAAGAAAGAAAACGTGCTGAGCTGCAAAGAGAAGAAGCCATTCGTTTGCTTAAACAACAGATAGAAGAAAGACAAAAAACCCAACAGAACTTAATTGAACAGTCTATTTTGTTGCGCTCTTGTTTTGATTGCTCCCCTGACATTATTTATTACCGCGACGAAAATGGTCGTTTTTCTGGCTGTAACCGTTCGTTTGAAGAGTTGACCGGCAAAACAGAAAAAGAAATGATAGGTCTGAGCCCATGGGATGTTTATTCAGAAGAAATAGCTGAAAAAGTAGTAGCGTCTGATAGGGAAGTACTCGCAACCAATGCGAGCTTGTCGTACGACATGTGGTTAACTTACCCTGATGGCAGTAAAAAACCTTTCCTAATTAAAAAAGTACCTTTCTTTAATAATGAAGGCAAACGCATCGGCTTATTGGGTTTTGGCCGCGACATTATGGAGAAACAAAAAGCGCAAGAAGCGTTAGAAAAAGCCAGTCGCGATAAAACCGCCTTTATTTCAACTATCAGCCATGAACTGAGGACGCCACTTAATGGTATTGTTGGCATTAGCCGTATCTTAAAAGATTCTAAATTGACTAAAGAACAGCACAACTATGTTAATACTATATTCGCCTGTGCTGTCACTCTAGGTAATATTTTCAACGATATTATAGATTTAGATAAAATTGAACGGAAAAAACTGGCGATTAACTACGAGCCGGTCGAATTATCGGGTTTTGTATTCGAATTGAATAGTGTTGCCAGCTTAATGGCGGAGCAAAAACACTTAGAGTTTAGTTTTAACTCTAATGTGCCTGAAGGTACTTGGGTGCAAGCCGATACTACTCGTTTACGCCAAGTTTTGTGGAACTTGCTGGCTAACGCGGTTAAATTCACCTTAAAAGGTGATGTGCAGTTTAATGTTGAATGTCATATTCGTAATACCTTCGCTTGGGTTGATTTTGAAATCATAGATAGTGGCATTGGCATACCCGAACAAGAACTTGAAAACATTTTTACTATGTACTATCAGGTTGATCGCAAAGAAGTTCGTGCAGGTACGGGTACTGGTATAGGTTTAGCTATTTCAAAAATTTTAGTCGATGAAATGGGTGGGCAAATTGAAGTTTATAGTGAAATGAATGAAGGTAGTACTTTCTCTGTTTCGCTTAAACTTGATTTGATTGAGGCGCCAGAATCGGCGACACCTGAGTCTTCAGTTAATGGTTTGTCTATTTTGTTAGTCGAAGACGTTGAGCTTAATATTGTAGTCGCTAACTCTATTTTGAAGAAACTCGGCCATAGTGTGGTTGTTGCCAGAACAGGACAGCAGGCAATTGATGCTTTTGGTGTGGGTAAGTTTGATGTTGTGTTATTGGATATCCAATTGCCAGATATGACAGGTTTTGATGTACTGCAGCATTGGCAGGATATAGGCGCTGATTTACCGCCTGTGGTGGCATTAACCGCCAACGTGATTAAAACCAAAGAAGAATACTTAGAAAAAGGTATGGCAGACGTTATTGCTAAACCAATTAAAATAGAAAATGTGCATAAAGTATTTAACCGTTTGTTTGCCGAGCAGCAAGGTCAGGTTATTGAAGCAACAGCAGTACGTACAGACAGCAATCAAGATTATGCGGTACTGGATGTCGACTTTTTAGAGCAAATGTTAGATACAATTGGTTATGACCAATTAGAGCAAAACCTTGAATTGTTTGAAAAGCTGATTGCAGAATATATGCAGATTTTAGATACAGTTCTGTGTGCGAAAGACCAAGATGAAATTGGCAAACAAGCACATAAAATTAAAGGTGCCGCTGCTTCTATGGGGTTAAATCATATTCAGAAAATAGCTAATTTAATTCAAATTACTGATTCACCAGCTTGGTGGGAAAATTTGGATGATAGAGTTGAACAGCTTAAACATGCCTGTGAGCACGATCTACAAGTGCTAAAACAGTGGATGGCGAGTTTATAAGGTTTGCAAAAGAAACTAGGAAATTATCCAGCAGCCAATAGGCTGCTGAGATAAAACCTAACAGAAATCGTCTATTACGCCTCTACTTCACCACAAAAGCGATAACCTTCGCCATGGATAGTTGAAATAATTTCAGGTGTATCAGGGATCTCTTCAAAGTGCTTACGTAAACGACGGATAGTAACGTCAACAGTACGGTCATTTGGCTTAAGTTCACGACCTGTCATTTCTTTGATTAATTGTTCACGTGTTAAAATTTTACCTGGGTTATCTAGCAATAATTTTAATGCACGGTATTCGCTTTTTGGTAAACGAATTGCTTCTTCAGAAGGTGATACCAAAGAGCGGCTATCACAATCTAAAACCCAACCGTTAAATCTGTATTCAGTAACACTTTCAGTTGATTCAACAGGTGCTGTTTTAGTTCTGTTCATCAAGTTACGTGCACGTATAGTCAATTCACGTGGATTAAATGGTTTAACTAAATAGTCGTCGGCACCAATTTCTAAACCTAAGATACGATCTACATCGTTATCACGACCAGTTAAGAAAATTAAACCCATATTTTTGTTTTCACGTAATTCACGTGCCAACATTAGGCCATTTTTACCTGGTAGGTTAATGTCCATGACAACTAAATTGATGTCAGTAGTTTTTAAAACCGTGTGCATCTCTTCGCCATTCTCCGCAGAGAATACGTTATACCCTTCAGCCTCAAAAAGGCTTGTAAGAGTATTACGAGTGACGGCTTCATCTTCAACGATTAATATATTATGTGTTTGCATTGGCGTTAGGATTCTTCTGTTAAGTAAAAAATGGTATTAATAAATTATTTTTTATCACTTACGATTATAGTTAACCGTTTGATAAGTCTCAATCTATAACTGTAGATTTAATATACTATTTTGGGCTTTTTTTAACATTTACCGGTATTTCTATTTTGAATAGTACGCCTTTGTCTTCTTCACTCTCAATATGGATGCTGCCATTAAGTGCTTGAGTCACTAAATTGTAGACTAAATGCATACCTAAACCACTGCCGCCTTCGCCGCGTTTGGTGGTGACAAATGGGTCAAATATGCGTTTTTTCATATTGTCATCTACACCTATGCCGTCATCTTTAAAGGTCAGTTTTAGATAACCTGAGCTAACCGCAACACTAATATCTATAGTACCAACTCGCCCTTGTGGAAAAGCATGAATAATTGAGTTCATGATCAAATTAATCAATATTTGATTAAGTGGACCAGGTTTGCTTTCAATCACTAGGTTCTCATCACAACTAAGGTTGATTGTGTGCGGCGTAGCTTTAATTTTTGGCCTGAGTGACAACAAAACGTCATTGAGAAAATCTAATACTTTGAATGAACGTGAATTTTCGTTGCTTTGGTCAACCGCAACTTGTTTAAAGCTGCTAATCAATTCCGCCGCTCTATTCAGGTTACGGTAGATGATATTGAGGTTCTCTTCGCCTTCAGTTAAAAATTTCTCTAGTTGTTTGGCGGTCAACTTTTTATTATCTAACGCGTGTTTTACTTCGTGTAATCTATCGTTCATTAAGGTTGATGCTGTTACTCCCAAGCCAATTGGTGTATTAACTTCATGGGCGATGCCGGCAACCATATCACCGAGTGATGCCATTTTTTCATTTTCAACTAATTGGTTCTGGTATTTATGCAGCGTTTCTAATGTGGTGAGCAACTCATTGTTGGCATCTTTTAACGCGTCGGTTCTTTGATTTACTTTGTCTTCTAGGTTTTGATTGAGTTTGCGAATTTCTAATTCAGATTGGGCTTGTTTATCCATATAGGACTGGAATCTATCTAACAAGGTATTAAATGATGAACTTAAGCCATTGAGTTCAATTAAACTTTGTTTTGGTGCACGCACCGAATAGTCTTTTTCTTTTGAAGCAAACTTAAACAGTTTGACCAGCTCACTAATGGGATCTGTAATACTTTTTTGTAAACGCAAAGCTAACACCCAAGCGGTTAATAATGACAACACCAGCACAGTAAATTTTAGGTACAAGCTATTCCACAATTGTTGATACTGCTTATCTAAGGTAAATCTGGCATAAATAAAACCAAGCTGTTGCTCTTCAAATTGTATATTTCTGACGATTTCTAAATGTTTGTCGGAAAACTCTGGTTCAAGTAATTCACCTAGTTGATTTATTTTTGTTGGGATCGGCGGGACATTTTTTTTATTGTAGCTGGCAAAAAATTCAATTTGTTCGCTGGTTTTGTCAAAACGATAGATATGGATATTGTCGATATTGTCGACCAAATTTAAATTCGATAAACGCGCATTCTCTGCACTTGGGTCATTAAAGATTAAATTCGAAGTTGCACTAAAACCAATAATATCGCTGTACGAAACAGCTTGGCTCGCAAGTGTGCTTTTTTGTTGTTTAAACTCAAAGTAGCCATTACTGACAAAAGCTAGCAGTAGTGCCACAACCGAAATAAACAGCACCATATTAATGATGTTGGATTTTATGGAGGAAATTGAGCTGGTTTTATTTAATGATTTTGACTCTGCCATGCCCGCATGTTTTTTAGCTGACTTGAATTTAGTGTATGAACAAAGTTGAAATTGCACAAGTTGAGTTGAGACATATCACTCATTATTTCACTTTAGATGTCAGCGAATCATAAACAGCAGCATGAATTTTTGATGAAATGATTGAAAATTGGCCAATTTAGATTAGAGTTAGTTGAAATAAATTGCACAAAAAACTATACCAGTATGCAAGCTATATGGCAGATATATAAAAATGTTGTTTTTGAGTTTGGTCAGCTGTTAAGTCCTAACTTAGATTTTGCAATTATTACCGCGCACAATCCGCTAGGTCAGGTCTGTAGTGCAGGGCAAAACGCTTTGTTAGATAGGGTACTACAACAAGATATTGCAGAGCTTGGCGTGCCTTATCGTAGTTTATTTGGTTGTGATGCTGCCAAAAGTCATATGGAAAAGAGCTGGGCTATTGCGACAGACAAAAATATGGCGATTAGATTAGCAAAGCATCACAAACAAAACGCTTTGTATTGGGTTGCTGATGATAAGTTATATTTAGTCCCTGCGTTAATGGTCGGCGTGCAAGAAGAATTTATAGGTCGTTTTAGTGATAAAGTGATACGTGCACAAAACCATAGAGCTTTAACGACCCAACAATAACTTAAGAAAAGTTTGCTCTGTCATTCCATAATTTTGTTTAACCTGGTTAAACAGCTGTTGTTGCTCTTCTTCACTAAGTTGTTGGTTGATTAGCTTTGTGAAATCGGCAACACAGACACATAGTGCTTTATTATTAAATTCTGCTTGGTTTGATTTGACGCTACGAATGATTTTGTGTGGACAAGTTTGTTGGCGGAGTTTTACACAAGGCTCGTGTGCAGATGCGTTTGTTGATAACAATAAAACAGTTGATGAAAACGCAATTAAGCATAGTTGTTTAACTACGTGTTTCATCTACTATTGTTCCAATTTAATTGACTAGACTCTGATACAGAGCTTCGTACTCCATTGCAGATTCGTGCCAGTTAAATCGAGTTTGCATAGCGCGTTTACGGATAAAATCAAAAGTTTGTTTGTACTCATGGTAAAACAATAAAGCTTTACGCACACAGTTTAACAGTTCTTCACTATCCGGACGGTTAAATACAAAACCATTGGCGTTTGCAGGATCTGCTTCTAAGTCGATAACAGTGTCTTTTAATCCACCAACAGCACGAACAATTGGCAATGTACCATAGGCTAGTGAGTACATTTGATTGAGCCCACAAGGTTCAAATAGTGAAGGCATCATAAAAAAGTCACTACCAGCAGTAATTAGGTGAGAAAAACTCAAACTAAAGTCATGCATAAAGTAGAATTTATTTCTATGTTTATCACTAATTGCCTGAATTTGGCTAACTAAATGCGGGTCACCTGTGCCTATCATGACAAACTGAACGTTATGATGCAGAATGTTTTCTAACACTGGGATTAAATAACCAAAGCCTTTTTGATCAGTAATACGGCAAACCATGCCTATTAATGGAATATCTCCATCAACGGGAAGGTGGCTCATTTGCTGTAAGCTTGCTTTACAGAAGGCCTTGCCACTCATGTTCTCCACTGTGTAGTTGGAAGGAATAAGTGGGTCTGTTGCAGGATCCCATTGGCTATAGTCGCAGCCATTGATGATACCTGCCATATCATGTGATCTAGCTCTGAAATAGTCACCCATATGATGGGAGCCTAAATCAGTTTGTAATTCTTGAGCATAACTCGGGCTAACGGCAACTATCTTGCTAGCGTAGCGCACACCCATTTTTAAGTAGTTAACATGGCCGTGATTTAGGTCTTCGTGATTGACACCACTTTTTGCTAAAACTGGCACGCTATCTATATGAAACTGACCTTGGAAAGCACCATTATGTACAGACAAAACGGTTTTAGCATTAGCCAAAAATGGATTGTTTGACCAGTGTTTATGTAAATAAAATGGAATTAATCCAGTGTGCCAGTCATTGCAATGGATCACATCTGTTTTAAATTCTAACAATTGTGCTAGGTGTAAAGCTGCCATGCTAAAAAAGGCATAACGCTCTCCATTGTCGTCGTAGGCTTCATAACCATCACTATAAATACCTTTACGGTCAAAGTAGGTTGGATAATCGACTAAATAGACAACAACACCATGTAATTCAATTTGCTTAACGCTGTAGGTGTAAGTTAAGTCGCCAGCATGCAGCTCCACATCTTGTAAAACGGTGCGAGCGTTTTCAACGTTCGCACTTATTTTATACAAGGGGGTGACAATTCGTACATCATGGCCGACTTTTTTAAAGGACACAGGTAGAGCTTTAGCAACATCTGCTAGCCCACCTGTTTTGGCAAGGTCTTCAACTTCCGATGATACAAATAATATATTCATAGGTTAGTCGTCGAACCCTACTTTTGTGCCTTTAGGGACGGTAACTATGCCGCCAGCTGAGATAGTAAATCCACGTTTTTCATCCAAATCGTGGTCTACGCCTATGCTGGTACCAGGTGCAACTTCAACGTTCTTATCTAAGATAGCTCGATGAATTGTACAACCTTCACCGATAACGTTGTTACCCATAATTACACTTTCAGTGATTGCTGAATTTGGATCAACAATAACTTCAAAACCTAATACTGACTTTTTAACTGTTGCACCTTGCACAATACAGCCTGATGCGATTGAACTGTCAGTAATCTGGTTAGCTTCACCATTTTTACAGCTATAAATTTGTGCAGCTGGGACTGTAGGGTGGTAGGTACGCATTGGCCATTTTGGATTATATAAATCTAGTGCACTATCAGCATCTAATAAATCCATTGATGCCTGCCAGTACGAATCAATTGTACCTACATCACGCCAATAGAAAGGGTCACCACGCTCACCTGGGATCTTATTGTTGGCGAAGTCGTATACATATACGTTTCCTTCGGTCATCAAATTAGGGATGATATTTTTACCAAAGTCATGCGAAGAATTTGGATCTTGCGCATCTTCTTTTAATTGTTTGTATAAAACGTCTGGGTCAAATACATAGTTACCCATAGAAATTAGTGCAACGTCAGGGTTACCTGGTAACGACTTAGGCTTAGCTGGCTTTTCTTCAAAACCAATTAAGCGACCTTCTTCGTCTATTTCCATTACACCAAATTGGTGTGCTTCTTCAATTGGTACTCGGATGGCTGCAACGGTTAAATCGGCTTGTTTGTTTTTATGAAAATCCGTCATCTGACGAACGTTCATTTTGTAGATGTGATCACTACCGAAAATAACAACTAAATCAGGATCGTGAATTTCGATTAATCTAAGGTTTTGATAAATCGCATCCGCAGTGCCTTCGTACCATCTTTTGCCCATACGCATTTGTGCAGGAATTGGATCGATAAAATGATCTGTAAGTCCTGAAAAATGCCAAGCTTGCCGAAGATGAATGTTGAGTGATTGAGATTTGAATTGAGTTAACACATAGATTTTTAATAAATCAGAATTAACAAAGTTGTTTAAAACGAAGTCAACTAAGCGATATTGACCCGCAAAAGGTACAGCCGGTTTTGTACGCGTTTCGGTTAATGGGAATAACCGTGTGCCCGCGCCACCAGCCAAAATCATCGATAAGATCCCTGCCATAGTCGTGCCTTGTAATGTTCTGTAGACTCAAATCCAATACTTGGATATTCCGCTGTCCACCACATGCTCCGGATACATGTAAAACCGCTAACCGAACACACGTCAGTGAACAAGTCACACCCAACTATGGGACATTAAGTCTCTATTGAGGTTAACGATTGAAAGCACAATAAACTTTAAATTTATTGTCCTCAGCTACCACATCAACATTGTTGAAGTGGTCTTGCAAAATCTGAGCATACTTTAAAAATCGATTAGCAACAATATATAAACGACCATTTGTGGTTAATACATTTTTGCAATCTTTTATAAAGCACTCAGTTATATGGTAGTCTATTTTTATTCCAGTGTGGAAGGGGGGATTGCTAAAAATCCACTGATAGTTTGATGAAATTTTAGTTAAACCGTCCGAAATGACCACAGATCCAACCAGTTGATTGATAGATAAAGTTTGTTTTGAACTTTCAATTGCTAATGAGTCAATGTCACACATGTCAATTTGGCTGTCAGGATAGTACTTTTTAATATAACTGCCAATCACACCACAGCCACATGCAAAATCGAGTACTTTCCCTGAAATGTTAACCGGTAAATTTTCTAACAAGAGTTTGGTCCCATGATCTAACTCTTTGAAACTAAAGACACCTGGTAAACTTGCTACGGCGATGTTGTTGTCATTTATTTGATAATCTGACTGTTGGAAGTTAATTGTCGAAGCTTGGTTGTGATTTAAAACACCACGCATCAATACACAATGCTTGCCAGAGGCTATTTTAACTATGTTGTCGAGCTGACCTGCCAACAGTTTTGCACTGCTTTTTATTCCTCCCTTATTCTCACCGACAAAATAGATAGTTGTTTTTGGTGGTAAAATTGATTTTAATAGGTCAATTAGCCAAATTGCTTTTTCTTTTGACTTAGGGAAAAACAGCACTACATTTTTATAAGGTTTGTTTGGTTGTTGTGGCCACAAAAATGAGGTTAGATTGGGAATTTGCATATCTCGGAAAACCCAAACGTCAGAGTTAGCAAAACAAGGGTCAGATAAATCAGTGTTATCTATCGGATCAACAAATAAAAATGAATGATCAATCTCATCGGATAATATTTTTTTTAACAATTGGCTAGCGAGGGAAGGTGTTTGCATGTTAAATAAGCAGTTTGTACAAATCAATTATTTGGTTAGATTAACATAATCATGAATAAATCGGGACGCTGGTTTTTCATTAGTTTTGTAATTGGGGCGACCGGTTTGTTGGTTTTGGCCTTTATTATTCAATCCCATCTAGTTAAATATTTTCAGGCTGAAAAACAACAGAATTTGACCGCGCAGGTTGAGCTAGCATATTCACAAGTGCAAGAGTTAATCAACTTGGAACTAGCAGAGCTGGCAGTTTGGACTGAACACCCTTTAGTTGTGGAGTTTGCCAAACAACAGCTGGCTATTAATAATCAGCAAGCTACTTTACCTAGCTTACGGGAAATGGATTATTTGGCCTTGCTGATTGAAAACGGCGTATTGTCAGATGTTAATTACCACAATACTTATATTTTTACCCCGGATGGTGAACAAGTTTGGCAAGCGGAAACTAGCATAGCCCCATTATCAATCCCTCTTAGTCATAGACATTATTGGCTGCAACAACTTAATTTAGGCCGCCCTGCAGCGTTATTTTTGACGGATAAATCAGTCGCTAACTTATTTTTTCCAATTTTATTTGCTGTCCCTGTGGTTGAAGAAAGTAAAGTGATCGCCATTTTAGCGCTCGAACTCAACCATGCGCATCGAATGTCAACTATTTTAAGTGCCGCGCGAATGTCAGGCCAAGGTCGCGTTTACCTGTATGCTAACTCAGGTGAGGTATTGTTAAGTGATAAGCAGGGCAGTAGCAAACTAGAAGACAACTATGTTATTGACAAAGTTGAAGCTAGGGCTGAGATTGCTGACTTTTCGTCGGTAAAAACCCGTTCTGAACAAACTAAAGACTTTTTGTATGCCCATGGTTGGATGGAAGCTAGAAACTTTGGCATTTTACTCAGCTTACCGCGGGAAATTGTCGACCAAGCCTTGAAGAAAATACAGGTTGGCATTTTAATCTTAGTGTTTTTTGCCTTTATCGTGATGCTTGTACTTATATTTGTGGTCAACGTCAGCCGTGAAAAACTGAGAGCAAAACAAGATTCGATATTACGTCACCAGCAGCGCTTGTTACATGTGCAAGACTTAGCTCATGTCGCCTGTATTGAGCTTGATAGTAAAACTAACGAAATAGATTGGTACAGTGGTTTTGAATTTATCAATGATTTATTGTCGATTGATAGCACAGATCCCAAGGTTCTTTACAAGCAACTTCATCCGAGTCAGCGTGGTTTAATCGCTGGGCAAATTGACAAAGTTCAACGCGAGCAACAAACCACTGAATGTGAAATTCATTTTAAAGATAAACAAGGTGAGACCACATTTTTCTTAGCCAAATTTTATCTTAAAGGCAACCCGAACCAGCATGCGAGTATTTTAATTCTGATCACGGATATTACCGAACAGAAGCTCAAACAAAAAGAAGCCTTGCAAGCCGAAATTGAATACCGAGACTTAATCTTACAAAGTGCGCATGATGGCATCGTCAGTGTTGATATTACCGGACAAATATCGCTATCAAATTCAGCCAGTGAAACTATGCTGGGTTATAGTAAACGAGAATTACAGTTAAAACGTTTATATCAATTTATAGATAAACCATCGGGTTTATCTATGTCAGGCAGTGCGCCTTGCACCATGGCGTGCGAACAGCAGCAACCGATAATGGGGACTTATTGGTTTAGGCGCAAAGACGGCTCGACCTTTCCTGCTGATTGTCGAGTTAATCCAATTATCCGCAATGATGAAGCGGTTGGATCTGTTTATTTATTCCGTGATATTTCTGAGCAACTCAAATTTGAAAGTGAATTAAAAGAAAGAGAACAAAGGTTCCGACGGGTCATTGAAGGCACATCAGATGCAACCTTTGATTGGAATATGCTGGATAATAAATTGCATTGGAATGCAAGATACTGGGAAATTCTAGATTACCCTTATGCAGAAGCCTTACGCTTAGCCGATTCCGCACATTTTTGGCATGAAACTGTCTACCACCAAGATTTAGATAATCTAATTACCCAGATTCAAGCACATTTAGTTCATAACCAAAACTTTGATTGTGAATTTAGAGCCTGTAAGCGTCAAGGTGATACAATTTGGTTGCGGGCGCGTGGCCAAGCTATTAGAGAGCAGGGCAAGTTTATTTATATGTCGGGAACTATTTCTGACATTTCTAAAATCAAATCTGCTGAACAAGAAAAACTGGTTTTAGAAGAACAATTACGTCATTCGCAAAAAATGGAGGCTATCGGTCAATTAACCGGTGGCATAGCGCATGACTTCAACAATATTCTCGCTTCAGTCTTAGGTTATGCAGAGTTGATTCAAGATTGTATCGAGCTTGAGCAAACAGCCAAACTGCCTGACTATGTAGAACAAATAGTAACCTCTGGTGAGCGTGCTCGCGATTTAATTCGGCAAATGATGGTATTTAGCCGTAATGACACTCAGTCAACTGAAGCCATTAGTTTAAATAAAGTATTAAAAGATACATTGGCTATGGTGAGACCTCTATTGCCTAGCTCTATTGAAACCCAAGTAAACATAGATGCCGACTGTAGAGTATTAGCTAACCCAATACAGCTACAACAAATTATTATGAATTTGGCAATTAATGCGCGAGATGCCATGTCGGCGCGAGGCTTTATTATCGTTGAAACCGAATTCGTCACCGCCGGTGTGCGTGTTTGTTCTTCCTGCCACAATCCATTTGAGGGATTAATGGTATGCATTCGTGTCAAAGACAATGGTAAGGGGATTGACGAAGAAACTTTGAAAAGAATATTTGACCCGTATTTTACCACTAAAGGACTTGGTGAGGGCTCGGGCATGGGCTTGTCAATTGTGCATGGTATTATTCACCAGCTCGGTGGGCATATTCGTGTTGATAGTCAGCTCGGCAAAGGCACACAATTCGAAATCTATTTGCCTGTGGTTTACCACGCAGAAGAAGAGAAAGAACAACCAGCCGCGCAAATGATTACACCACATCAGGGCAAATCTAAAATTTGTATTGTTGACGATGAAGCAGCCATTGCGAGTTATTTAGCTGAAAAATTAACTATGCATGGCTTTGATTGTTGTACATTTACTGATAGTGTAAAAGCGCTAAACAGCTTGTCTGAAAATATTGATGTGTGTGACTTATTGATTACCGACCAAACCATGCCTGAAGTAAACGGGATAGAGCTGGCAAGTCGACTTAAGCAGCATTGGCCTGAACTGCCGGTAATATTAATGACAGGATATAGTGATTTAGTTAATGATAAAAACATTGAGCAATTTGATGTTGAAGGATTTATTGCTAAACCTATTGATTCCAATCAGTTACTCAAATTAGTGACAGATACACTAGAATTGAGCAGCAATCTGCAAAATGAACATATCAAATAACAAATTTGATTATTAATTCTGCTTAGAATCCATTATTCTAAGCATATAATTTTATGAACCCTTTATGACAGAAGAAGCGCATACCATGTCTGAACATAGATTGACTCATTTGAAACAGCTAGAAGCTGAATCTATACATATTATTCGTGAAGTTGTCGCTGAGTTTGAAAATCCGGTTATGTTGTATTCAATCGGTAAAGACTCATCCGTGTTATTGCATTTAGCACGTAAGGCATTTTTCCCTGCAAAAATTCCATTTCCTTTATTGCACGTTGATACAACGTGGAAATTCCGCGAAATGGTTGAGTTCCGTGATCGCATTGCCAAAGAGTACGGCTTTGACTTGTTAGTTCATATCAACCAAGAAGGTGTGGATATGAATGTTGGGCCATTTACTCACGGTAGTGCAAAACACACTGACATCATGAAAACGCAAAGCTTAAAACAAGCTTTAAATAAATATGGTTTTGATGCTGCATTTGGTGGCGCACGTCGTGATGAAGAAAAGTCTCGTGCAAAAGAGCGTGTATATTCATTCCGTGATAAAAATCATAGATGGGATCCGAAAAATCAACGTCCAGAGTTGTGGAACATTTACAACAGTAAAATTGATAAAGGTGAAAGCATTCGTGTATTCCCATTATCTAACTGGACTGAATTAGATATTTGGCAATATATTTTCCTAGAAAATATTGATATCCCATCTTTATATTTTGCTAAAGAGCGTCCTGTTGTAGAGCGTGATGGCGTGAAAATTATGGTTGATGATGACCGTATGCCATTAGAACCAGGTGAAACACCTAAAATGGAAATGGTTCGTTTCCGTACTTTAGGTTGTTACCCATTAACAGGTGCAGTGAATTCAACAGCAGCTACTTTGCCTGAAATCATTCAAGAAATGTTGTTAACCTCAACTTCAGAGCGCCAAGGTCGTGTGATAGATAGCGATTCTTCTGGTTCTATGGAGAAGAAGAAAATTGAAGGTTACTTCTAAAACGGAATGACAATGCAAAACTACATTGATGTTTTTAATGGTGATGCCGACGGTATTTGTGCCTTGTTGCAATTGCGTTTAGCAGAGCCGCAAGACAGCACGCTTGTTACTGGCGTTAAACGTGATATTAAATTACTTGAAAAAGTACAAGCGCAGGCAGGCGACAAAGTCACTGTACTTGATATTTCAATGGACAAAAATAAAACACCACTTTTGGCTCTATTAGAGCAAAAAGTTGAGGTGTTTTATTGTGACCATCATTTTGCTGGAGATATTCCACAGAATGAGCGACTTAAAAGTTTAATTGATACCGCAGCTGATACTTGTACTAGCTTGTTGATTAACCAATACCTCAATGGTCAATTTGTTAATTGGGCAATTGCCGCCGCATATGGTGACAACATGCTGGTTGCTGCAGAACAACTTGCTGATGAGCAAGGTCTAAGCTCTGAGCAAAAAGCGCAATTAAAAGCTTTAGGTATCGCGATTAATTACAATGGTTATGGTGCGACAGTGGCAGATTTACACTACGCACCAGATGAGTTGTTTCGTTTATTGTTAGCTTATGCTGATCCGCTTGAGATGATTAGTGAACAAGCGGACATTTATACCAAGCTGATAGCTAACTACGAAGCGGATATGCAACAAGCTGAACAAGCAAAATTGTTGCATCAAAGTGCAGTAGGCAAAATATTTGTATTGCCTAATCAAGCATGGGCTCGCCGAGTATCTGGTGTATGGGGCAATGATTTAGCCAACCGCACACCAGCAGATGCACACGCAGTATTAACTGAATTACCACAAGGTGGGTATTTAGTGTCAGTACGTGCGCCGAAAGAAAACGCCTTTGGTGCCGACGAATTATGCATGAAGTTTGCAACCGGCGGTGGCCGCAAAGCAGCGGCAGGCATCAATGAGTTACCCGAATCAGAATTATCCAGATTTATCGCTGAATTTGATCAGCAATACACAGTTTAAGAGGAATGCTTTATGTCGCATCAATCTGACTTGATCGAAAAAGATATATTGGCTTATCTAAAAGAGCATGAAAATAAAGAATTATTGCGCTTTTTAACATGCGGAAGCGTAGACGATGGTAAAAGTACTTTAATCGGTCGTTTGCTTCATGACTCAAAAATGATTTATGAAGACCAATTAGCTGCAATCACCAAAGATAGTAAAAAGTCAGGTACCACAGGTGAAGAAGTTGATTTGGCTTTATTGGTTGATGGTTTGCAATCAGAGCGTGAGCAAGGTATTACAATTGATGTTGCTTACCGTTATTTTTCAACTTCAAAGCGTAAATTCATTATTGCTGATACCCCAGGGCATGAGCAATACACGCGTAACATGGCAACAGGTGCATCAACCTGTGATTTAGCCATCATCTTAATTGATGCGCGTGCTGGTGTTAAAACCCAAACTAAACGTCATAGCTTTATTGTTGATTTGTTAGGTATCAAACACGTTGTTGTTGCTGTAAACAAGATGGACTTAGTTGATTACAGTGAAGAAACCTACAACAAAATTAAAGAAGATTATTTAGATTTCGCTCAAGAGCTTAATATCACAGATATTCGTTTTGCACCTATGTCGGCGCTTAAAGGCGACAATGTTGTAAACAAGAGCGAAACTATGCCTTGGTACGAAGGCGAAACCTTGATGCAAATGTTGGAAAGTGTACAAATTGCTGCAGATCGCAATTTGGCTGAATTCCGCATGCCAGTACAGTATGTAAATCGTCCACATCTAAACTACCGTGGTTTTGCTGGTACCATAGCATCAGGTATTGTGCGTGTTGGTGACGAAATTACCGCTATGCCTTCTGGTAAAACTTCAAAAGTTAAAACCATTGATACTTTTGACGGTGAAATTGCAGAAGCATTTGCACCTATGTCAGTGACCTTAACTTTAGAAGATGAAATTGATATTAGCCGTGGTGATGTAATTTCCGCATCGGCGTCATTGCCAGAAGTTTCACAAGCTGTATCTGCACATATCGTGTGGATGGCTGAAGACGCAATGCAACCAGGCAAAATGTACGATTTCAAACTAGGTTCAAAAACCACAAGTGGTCAAGTAAACCAAGTTGATTACCGTATTAATGTAAACACATTAGCACATGAAGATACTCAAGCACTTGCTTTGAATGAAATTGGTGTGTGTGAAGTGCAATTAAATGCGCCTGTTGTTATTGAACGATACGAAAACAACCGTGCTTTAGGTAGCTTTATTGTGATTGACCGTTTAACTAACGTAACTGTTGGTGCGGGCATGATTATTCAAGCAGCGGAAGGTAAACAAACTAAACAACAATTCTCTGAGTTTGAATTAGAGTTAAATCAATTAGTTCGTAAACACTTCCCACATTGGCAAGCAGTTGATCTGCGTGATTTACTTAAATAATCAAATAGATTTATATGCTAATGGAACAGGCTGCAACTGCAGCCATCTTTGTTGGAACCATAGCCGCGCTGGTTTTCTCACACTGGCGCGCGTCTAATATATTTAGCGCTGCGGTATTGGCGCTATTTGCCTGTCAACTTGTTACCATAGAAACAACACTCGAAAAGGCAGTCAATCCTGGCGTAGTCACTTTACTAGCTTTGATGTTGGCATCGCGAGCATTAGAACGGACAAGTTTACTCAAATTATTTGCCCGTAATGCGCTTGAACAAAATGAAAATAAAACACTGATTAAGTTAACCACTTTATCTGCATTTGCCTCTTCATTTTTAAACAACACGGCCGTGGTTGCGGCGTTATTACGACCGATTAAAAATCAAAATAAGATAGCTGCATCTAAATTACTGATACCTCTGAGTTATGCGGCCATTTTAGGTGGTACAACTACTTTAGTTGGCACTTCTACTAATATGGTGGTGAATAGTTTTTGGATGGATGCAGGGCACCCAAGTTTAGGCTTTTTTGAATTTTTCCCCGTAGGCATAGCACTGGTTGGTGCCGGTTTGCTGGTTATGCTATTGCGCAAAAAAGTGCTACCGAACAATCATGTAAAAGAAGAACAAAAACAATACTTTGTTGATATTAAAGTAAAAGCAGATTCCCCACTGGTTGGTCATACTATTCATGACAACCATTTACGTAACTTAAACAGCTTCTTTTTGGTCGAAATTATTCGCCGTGGTCAATCAATTGCACCTGTTCGCCCAAGCCATATGATAGAGGCTGAAGATAGGTTAGTTTTTTCTGGCGAAATTAGCCATATAGAAGAATTACAAACCTTGCCTGGGGTTAAGTTTTTTGCCGAGCACACTGGGTTAATGAGTGATAACCTAGTTGAAGTCGTGCTGACCAGTGGCTCAAATATAGTCGGTAAAACGCTTAAATCGGTTGGCTTTAGAGCTATGTTTGATGCGGCTGTTGTTGGCCTAAAACGTAACGGTTTAAGTGTACCGGGTAAACTCGGTGAAGTGACTCTGCAAGAAGGTGATAATTTGCTTTTGGCGGCAGGGCGCGACTTTAAAAGCAGAAAAAATATCGATAAACATTTCATTTTGGTATCAGATGTAAATGTTGAGCAGCCATTATCAATTAAAACCAATAACATGGTGATCTTTGGTTTTATGGCTGTGATGGCATTAGCTGTGTTTGAAATAGTCCCATTACTGCAAGGTTTGGTGTTTTTTATAGCCGCCACTTTGGCTGGCAAGGTTGTGAAAGCAGCAGAATTAAAAAGGCTATTCCCGTTCGATTTATGGTTGATTATCACAGCGGCATTAACCTTGGCTGAAGCCATGCAGCAAACCGGTTTAAGTCAGACTTTAGCGGATGGCATACATACTGTGTTTAGCCAATATTCAGTGTGGGTTGCGTTTATCGGTATCTTGGTGGCAACAGTGGTATTAACTGAGTTAATTACTAATAACGCAGCTGCGGCTCTAATGTTTCCGATTGCCATTGGTTTAGCTGAAAGTTTTTCTGCGAGTCCACTCACTTTTGTGATGGCAATTGCCTTTGGTGCCAGTGCGAGCTTTTTAAGCCCTTATGGTTATCAAACTAACTTGCTTGTATTTAATACAGGTGGGTATAAATTTACAGATTTTGTACGTTATGGTTTTCCGGTTACGCTTGTTTATGTCACACTGACCGCCATACTCGTACCTTACTTTTTTCCGTTTTAAGGTCTAATCATGAATGAAAATATTGTTTGGCACCCAACACAAGTAGAAAAAGCACAGCGTGCTCAACAGAAAAATCAAAAGCCGTGTATTTTGTGGTTCACTGGTTTAAGTGGCTCGGGTAAATCAACTGTTGCAAATGCTGTTGAAAGCAAGTTATTTGAAGCGAATGTGCATTCGTATTTGTTGGATGGTGACAATGTGCGCCACGGTATCAATAAAGATTTAACTTTTAGTGATGATGATCGCATTGAGAACATTCGTCGCATTGGTGAAATCAGTAAGTTGTTTGTTGATTCTGGTTTAATTGTATTAACGGCATTTATTTCTCCTTTCAGAGCTGATCGCCAAATGGTGCGTGATTTGGTTGGTGACGGTGAGTTTATCGAAGTGTTTATTGATACGCCGATTGAGGTGTGTGAGCAGCGCGATCCTAAAGGTTTATATAAAAAAGCTCGTAGCGGTGAAATTAAACAATTTACTGGTATTGATTCGCCATATGAAGCACCGGAAAGCCCTGAGATTGTTGTTAAAACGGCTGAGTTAACTATTGAAGGCTGTGCTGATTTAGTTTTGGAGCATTTGCGTGCTAAGGGCTATTTAGCTTAGTTTTTGTTTCGCTTTTTAGTTGCTGCGGAATAGTGCAACTAAATTCAAGGTCAATGGGGTCTTGCTCACAAAACCGCTTCAAGCACATCCATGTGCCGCTCCCACAAGATATCCTTATCTTGTGAAGTTTTGTTCGCAACACGCCCACTTACCTTTTGGAAACTGGAGATGCTGCAGATTGGAAGTTTTGCAAAAAAACATCCCAACCATCTATCGCAACATTTATGTCCCTTCCCCTTTTTTTAATCGCTGGTTATCCGGTGAATCTTCAAGCTCAAGCTGGTTAGAGCATTTTTTTGCAAAAGCGCTGCAAGGCCATCCATGGCCCGCTCTCAAACGGTATCCCTACCGATTGGAAGTTTTGCAAAAAACACTCCCAACCATCTTTCGTAACATTGATGTCGCTTTTCGATACTTGCTTCTACCAATGTAATGTGGCTGAATTTAAATTTTCGACTTAAGAATTGCGTACAATCAAATACAGCGATGAAGTTGGTTATTCTGGTGTTTGGGAGTTGGAGACAGTGAGCCAACCTCCAATTACATGGAGGTAATTGGCGAGCGACCACGGATGGCTTGAAGCGTTTGGCGAAGTGACTGCAACTTCCAAGCGCCTGTGCACCTAATTTTAAGCGATCAACTCAAGGGTGTTGCTGTATAGCACTACTATTAGAAAGTGTTCGGTCTAGACGCAATATCAGACAGCTTCCTAGTCAACTGCTCAAAATCACTGACACTTTCAAAATCACTAAATGAGTTAGCAGGCTTTTTACTATCCGGGTTTTCAACCGCTATATTAAAAGCGATGCCAAATTTCTTTGCCGCGGTTAATACTGGCAAACTATCGTCAATAAATAAACAACGGCGCTTATCAAACTTTAAATGACGTTCAGCGGCTTGCCAAAATTCTTGCTGCTCTTTGCAAAAACCATAATCATGGCTGCTCACAATCTCATCAAAATATCGATCAATACCGGTTTTATCAAATTTAAGCTGCATGCCTGCAGGGTGTGAATTGGTTAATAAAATCACCCGGCAATGTGATTGTTGTAGACTTTGCAAAAACTCAGTCACACTTGGGCGAATTTCAATTAAATGGGTGATCTCCTGTTTAAGTTCAACAATATCCACTTGTAACTGCTGTGCCCACCAGTCAAAACAATACCACTGCAATTTCCCCTGCATTTCTGCATACATTTGGTGTAAGCGGTTTTCAATGCTGAGTACATCCACATTAAAAATTTGTGCGTAGCGTTTGGGTAGATGTTGTAACCAAAAATAATTGTCAAAATGTAAATCGAGTAGGGTGCCGTCCATATCTAACAACACAGTGTCGATATCTTGCCATTGCAGCGTCATAATTAATGTTATACTTTCAAACAAAATTTACATGAGTATATCAAAGCAATGAAAAAAGGACTCGAAGAAAAAATATTGCCGGAAATTTTAGACTCAGAAGTTGTCGCGCAAAGCCGACTGTTTCGTATAGAAACCTTACAGCTAAAATTTAGTAATGGCGAAGAGCGCGAATACGAAAGATTACGTGGAAATCGCAAAGGCAGTGGTGCTGTGATGATGGTGCCTATGTTGGATGATGAAACCTTTATTTTGGTGCGCGAATACGCAGCTGGTACACACGATTATCAGCTAGGTTTCCCAAAAGGTTTAATTGACCAAGGTGAAACACCTGAGCAAGCGGCTGACCGCGAGTTACAAGAAGAGATAGGTATGGGCTGTAAAGAAACAGTTTCGCTGAAAAGTTTAACTATGGCACCAGGATATTTCCGTTCTAGCATGCATATTTTGTTAGCAAAATCACTTTATCCGCAAAAACTTGAGGGAGATGAGCCAGAACCCTTGGATATTGTGCCTTGGTCAGTCCATAATATAGATGAACTGCTGGCGCGCGAAGACTTTACCGAAGCCCGAAGTGTTGCCGCTCTATTTTTAGCGAGAAAATATTTTAAGACAACCAATGAGACCTGATCCAGCCGAGTTATTGGACGACGTAAAAACAATCGCCTATCAAGCAGGCGAAGCCATTATGGCTATATACAACGAAGGTGATTTTGATCTTTATCAAAAAGACGACGAATCACCAGTCACTTCTGCTGACTATGCAGCCAATGAAGTATTGACTGAAGGTTTGCAAAAGCTCACACCAAGTATCCCTATTTTGTCAGAAGAGTCATGTGAATTTTCTTTTACAGAAAGGAAAACCTGGCAGGCTTATTGGTTATTAGACCCTATGGACGGGACGCAAGAGTTTGTATCACGCAGTGGTGACTTTGCGGTGAATATAGCTCTAGTTGTAGAAGGTGAACCTGTGCTTGGGGTTATTTATTGGCCAACTCAAGGCACTTGGTATTATGCCATTAAACAACAAGGTGCATTTAAGCAGGTTGGTCAAAATATAGAATCAATTCATGTGACTAAATATTCGCGTAAAGACTTCACCACGGCTGATTTGCGTCTAGCTGTATCGCGAGTACAGAAGTCTAATACGGTTGGCCAATATTTGGTTGACGCTGAGCAACACCAAAAAGTCGCACTTGGTAGCTGTTCGCTAAAAAGCTGTATGATAGCTGAAGGTGGTGCAGATTTTTATTTGCGTGTAGGCCCTACGGGTGAGTGGGACACCGGGGCGAGCCACTGTATTTTGCGTGAAGCCGGTGGTAACATTTTAGATAGCGAATTTAATGCGTTAAGCTATAACCAACGTGAAACTTTAGCCAACCCAGATTTTATCGTGATTGGTGACAGAAAAGTAGATTGGAAAAAAGTAATCATTCCTCACAAGACTCAAAGGACATTATAACAATGAAATTGCGCGCACTTTTAATTTCAGCAGCACTTGGTTTAGCTTTTGCAAACCAAGCTTTTGCCGGCTGGAAATTAGATGAACAAACTTCTCAATTGAATTTTTTATCGACTAAAAAAGCACAAATTATTGAACAGCATTCTTTCAAAAAAGTTTCGGGTAAAGTCGCTGATAATGGTCAAGTTGAATTGACTATTGATTTAAGCTCGGTTGAAACGAATATTCCAATTCGTAACGAACGTATGCAAAAATATTTGTTTGAAACAGACAAATTTGCCAATGCGACAATTAGTGCAAAAGTTGATAGCAGTGTGTTAACTAATTTAGCTGTTGGCGAGCCAAAAACATTAGAGTTAGTTGCTCAGCTAGAGCTTCATGGTCATAAACAGGATTTATCCCTAGCTGTCTCTGTAATTAAAGGCAATAACGGCCAATTATTTGTCAATAGTCTTGGCTCTGTGATTATTAATGCCGCAGATTTTTCATTGATAGAAGGTATTAATAAACTGCAAGAATTAGCAGGATTACCATCTATTACTTATTCTGTACCTGTTAGTTTTAATTTAGTTTTTGCCGCTGAGTAATTTATATGTCTGAATTTAAACATATTAGTTGTCAGCAAGTAGCTGAACTTCAAGAGACTGATGATATTAAAATAGTCGACATTCGTGATGAAGCTTCATTTAACTCAGCGCATATTGAAGGCGCGTATCATTTAACCAATGGCACATTAAACGCCTTTATGGCGGAAGCAGACTTTGACCAGCCGGTTATTGTTGTTTGTTACCATGGCGTTTCTAGCCAAGGGGCGGCGCAGTATATCGCACAGCAAGGCTTCGAAGACGTTTATAGTATGGACGGTGGTTTCGAAGCTTGGCGTAAAGAACTACCTTTTGTTCAGTCTGCTGAATAAACGAGAATCTGTTTGAGACATCTAGCTACATTCGCCGACTTACGGACTGCTAAGGCGGTTGCTGACTATTTACAAACTCAACAAATAAAAAATGACATCAGCCCTGATGAAAAGGGCTGGTCGTTATTTATTCTTGATGATGCTCAGCTTGAGCAAGCACAACAAGAATTAGAAGCCTTTTTAAATAACCCTTATGATCAAAAATATCTAGATGCTTCTTGGATCCGTAGCCAAAATGCGCAGGTATATCCAAAATCGACCAAACAAAACAAACTGACACGACAAATATTGCGAGGCACAGGGATCATGACCCGTTTAGTTGCGCTTATGGTGATTGGAATTTTTACACTGCAAATGGTCGGCTTTCATCCTTGGATTTACCAATATTTAGGTTTCCCTGTTACTTTAGCTAGCCTAGATTTTATCGAAATATATAGGTTGATTACACCAGCTTTAATGCACGGCAGCCTAGTTCACTTGCTGTTTAATGTTTTTTGGTGGATATGGTTAGGTGGCAAACTCGAATTAGAAAAAGGCGGTGCTTTTATCGTTAATCTATTTCTAGCTTCTGCTTTGGCGGCTCATTTGTGCCAATTTAGTATCGAAAATGCTTCGTTTCTTGGTCTATCAGGGGTCGTGTATGGCTTGTTAGGCTATGCTTGGATCGCCGGAAAATTGGGTAAACTTAAACTGTATATTCCTGACGGCGTATTTATTATGATGCTGTTGTGGTTGGTGATTGGTTTTGCTGGTGTACTACCTATTCCAATGGCTAATTGGGCACACTTAGGTGGTATGTTGGCTGGTGTCGCGTGGGCTTGGTTTGAAAAGCCCACAAAGCCAGTTTAGTGATATAAATAATTGGTAAATAACACGTCTTTAATCAACTCTTGCCCTGTTTCTTTTTGCAATAAACTTTTTACTTTGCTTGCACAGAGTTTGCGCACTTCTTCTCTACCTGTCAAAGATTTAATCTTTTCTTCGGGCTCTTGACCTAAAATCTCTACAATAGCGTCTCTGAGTAGAGGGGAGTGGTGTTCCACAACATCCAAGTATGAGGCGTCAATCAGCATTAATTCTACCGTGATCCTGACGTAACCTGGTTTCTTTTTAGTTGTAATGTAATTTGTGATGATGTCCGGCTCAAACCCAAAATAAGCGTATTTGTCTTCCTGAGCAAAAGTTGCTTTGTGCATAAATAACAAAGCCAGTAATGGAACCCAGCTAAGGTGTTTTAATCGCATGTATCAATTCGCCATTTTTACAAAAGTTATCTGTTGACTAGTATAGCTGAAAGCTTAGTAAAAGTGTTTACTTTCCAATGCAGCTCAAGGTTATTCTATACCAGTTTATTTGTTTGACTCTAGTTAAACCTTTTATAACTGGTATCATATTGCACGCGAATTTAAACTTTATAGGTAAGGGGAACTGAGTGCTTTATAGCTTTCCACTAGGAGACGAAACAAATTGGTTGAAAAAGGTTAACTGTAACAGCTCTGTGTGGTCGTGGTTAACTGATGAGTCTTCACTAACGGCAAAGCTTAAATCTTATAATGCAAACTTTTCTTTAACCTTGTTAGGCCAAGGCTGGCAACAGAGCCAACAAAGCAGCGACAGTTATTTAGCCAGAGAGGTGTTACTGAATTGTTCTGGGGTTGCTTGGGTTTATGCGCATACACGTATTCCTAAAAGCAGTTTATCTGCGCAAAATCAATTTTTGACCCAGCTAGAAAACAAGCCTTTGGGTGAAGCCATTTTTCAGCAACAAGGTTTAAGCCGAGCTGCCATTGAATTTGCTGAATATACATGTGAGCAGAATGTGTGGCTTTTTGCCGAAGCTAGGCGTAGCAACAAAACGTCGGCAATGCCCCAAAAGTTGTTTGGCCGCCGTTCTACTTTTTTGGTGAATCAACTACCTATATATGTCAGCGAAATATTTTTACCGGACAGTCCATTGTATTTATGAATCAATTAAATGCCTATATACGTTTAACCCGTTTAGATAAGCCCATCGGCACCTACTTACTTCTATGGCCAACTCTGTGGGCGTTAATTGCTGCCGCACAAGGCATACCAGACTGGTCACTATTAGTAATTTTTTCTTTAGGTGTGATAGTGATGCGCAGCGCAGGTTGTGTGATCAATGATTATGCCGATCGCAAAGTGGACGGGCATGTTAAGCGGACAAACTCGCGGCCCTTAGTTGATGGCTCTTTGACTGAAAAACAAGCGCTAGCAGCTTTTTTTGTTTTGTTGTTAGTTGCATTGGTATTGGTGCTATTTTTAAATTACCAAACCATACTTTTGTCGTTTGTCGCGCTATTCCTTGCAACTTTGTATCCCTTTATGAAGCGCTACACACATTTACCTCAGGTATTTTTAGGCGCAGCTTTTAGTTGGGCAATACCTATGGCCTTTATGGCCACATTAGAGACTATTCCGGCTGTTGCCTGGTGGTTATTTAGCGCAAATTTGTTGTGGACAGTTGCCTACGATACCTTGTATGCCATGGTTGATAGGGATGATGATTTAAAGATAGGGGTTAAATCAACTGCTATTTTATTTGGTCGATTTGATAAATTAATTGTATTTGTATTACAGTTATTGATGCTGGCCTGCTGTTTTCAAGCTGGCATTATGTTGTCACTACAACCCGTTTATTTTATGACTTTAGGTTTAAGTTTAGGGCTGTTTATTGCGCACCAAGTTAGTATTAAGAAGCGTGAGCGTGATGCGTGTTTTGCCGCGTTTAAACAGAATCATTATGTGGGGTTATTGATTTTGTTTGGATTGGTTTTTTCGTATATTTAACGGCTCCAAGCTTTGTGAGGTTTTGCGGCTGAGATTCCATTTATCTTATCAACTTTATTTTTACTTGCAGATAGAGCTGTAAATTATTGATGCCTCAACTCTGAGGACTGAGCTGAGGTTTCTAAAAGCAGACCGTACAAATCTTGGATGATTTGTTTCGAGCCCATAGAGATGTGTTTACGGCGTGTCTGCGTTAGAAATTTTAGCTCAGACCGAATATGTAGCACTTAGCCCAAGTGTCAGATAAGTTAATCGATTATCGAAAAAAATCATTATTTTTATGCAACTGAGCTTCTATTTCAAATTCATCCATTTGTGGGTTCAAGGCATCAACTGCTTCACCAGCAATTTTGTGGCTTTCGCTTGCCCATTCACCTAAATCAATTAACTTGCAGCGTTCACTGCAAAAAGGTCTAAATTGGTTATCAGAAACCCATTCTACTTGGGTTTGGCAGGTTGGACAGGCGACTTTGCTTGGCATAATTGGCTCTAACACTCATGATTAATAAGTTAGATTTTAACAGGTCGCCAAACTAAATTTAAGCGCATGTTGGCAAGCAGATTTATTTTGTTGTCGATCATTTTGCATAAATCGAATGGCAAAACGGTTTTTGTGGCCACTTACCGTTGGATAATAAGGGCTGTCGGTTGGAAGCTTAATGCGCAGCAGTTCGACGTTTTCAACAGTATCTTGATACAAACCAGCTTCAGCTTGGCAATTAGCGAAGTTAGCCTTTTCGCGTACCATGCGCAAATCTAATTCAATAACAGTTTGTAAAATGTCGAGTTCATTCAACCAAGCTTGTTGATTCTGTTGTATGGTATCAATAGATTGATTTAACCATTGGTGCATGTGTGGTAAGTCAAAACAGCAACTGCCACCAGGAATTGAGAATCTTTGTTTAATGGATGATAAAAATTTATCGTCGCGTAAGCTTTGACCAAGCTTATTGCTTGACATCAAGCGGCTGGACATTTCAACTACTGAACTTAATAACTGCTGAAGCGCGTCGTTATTTACGCTCGGGTGTTGTGCCCAAGCAACTAACTGCTTTTCGTGTTTCTCTAAATCTTTCAACAAATCTGATTTTAAATCACCACGTTCGATAATATCTAAAATAGCGAAAAGCGCACTGAAAAAGTCAAGAATAGCCCACTGCTCACCATGACCACATTGATGGTCGAGCCGATTCAATAGATGTTCAATACGCAAGTATGTGCGTATTTTTTCATTGAGAGGAAATTCGTAGAGTATTTCAGTCATAGTGACAAACAGTATCTATCCCTGATTCAACCAGAAATTGTTATAATTTATCCAATAGCTTAACTTAAAGCTTTCAATTTAGCCAATTCTAAATACTTTTGATGTAATGATAAGCAATCTTGTTTAATTTGGCTGATAGGCAACTCTGTATTTATCACATCATTTGCCAAAGATAGGCGCTTGGCGCGGGATATTTGTTTATCCATAATACTTAAAATAAGTTGTGGTGAATTATTATCTCTTGTTACAGCTCGACTCAATTGAGTTTGTGGTAAACAATCTGTTACTAAAACTCTATCTGTCATAGCCTGTAAGTTGTTTTCAAGTAATAACGGCACAATTAACAAACAATAGGGTGATTGAGCTTGCTGACAATTTTGCTGCATTTTTTCGCGAATAAGTGGATGAAGCAAATTATCTAACCATGCTTTAGCTGCCGGTTTAGTGAAAACAATTTGGCGTAGTTTTGTTCTATTGAGTTCACCATTCTCATCAAGAATATCATCCCCAAAGTACTGGCTAATTTGTTTAAGGGCAGGGCTGTTTGCAGCAACTAGTTCTCGCGCAATTATATCGGCGTCAACAAGGTCGATACCAAAGTCCGCAAATATATTGGCAACTGTGGTTTTGCCAGAGCCAATACCACCAGTTACTCCAATAATAAGCTGGCTCATTAACGAACCCAAGTATTCATATAAAACTCAACAATTTGTTCTTGCCAATAAAAGGCGATCCAGCCTGCAACGGCCAAATAAGGGCCAAACGGGATTGCTTGTTGCTGATCTTTGTCTTGTAAGCGCATAATCATAATCCCTGCGATTGCACCAACCACAGAAGAAATCAACACTATGAGTAACAGTGCTTGCCAACCCATCCAAGCACCTAATGCCGCGAGCAATTTGAAATCGCCAAAACCCATACCCTCTTTGCCGGTTAATAGTTTAAAGCTTTGAAAGATCGTCCATAAAATCATATAACCAGCTACAGCACCTATTACCGCATCTTCGAGTGGTACAAAGGTCGCTGATAAATTAGCAAGTAAACCTAACCAAAGCATACTGAGCGTAAGCTGGTCGGGCAGCAACATGGTATCAAAGTCAATAAAACACATGCTTATGAGTAAATAACTAAAAAGTAACGCCCATAGCGTTTGTTCACTAAAGCCAAACTGAATAGCTGCGACCATACCCGCTATGGCAGTTAACACTTCTATAAATGGATAACGGAAGGAAATAGAAGTCTGACAGTTATTACATTTACCTTTTTGCACTAGATAAGACAAAACAGGTATGTTTTGCCAAGGTTTGACTGGGCTTTTGCAACTCGGGCAATGTGAATGTGGAAAAACTAAATTAAACCTATCTGTAGGGATATCAATCGGCAGTTTCACCCCTTCATCCTCAAACAATAATTGGCACTCACGTTTCCAATCTCGTTCTAACATAATAGGCAATCTGTATATCACTACGTTTAAGAAGCTGCCAACCAACAAACTAAACAAGCCAACAAAAATGATCCAGGCAACTGGATAGTGTTCAAAATAGCCAAAAAATAGTTCCATTCATTATCCAACAATTTTACCCATTTGGAAGATTGGTAAATACATAGCGACAATTAAGCCACCAATAACTACCCCTAAAAATGCCATTATCATAGGCTCGATTAATGCAGATAACCCATCTACTGCGTCATCTACTTCTTGTTCATAGACAGACGCAACCTTGTTAAGCATATCGTCTATTGCGCCAGATTCTTCACCTATTTGAACCATTTGAATAACCATGTCGGGGAATAACTTAGTATTACGCATAGCAATATTCATTTGCATACCCGCAGACACTTCTCCTTTTATATTCATTATGGCATTTCTATACACAGCGTTACCAGATGCACCAGCAGCTGAATCTAGCGCTTCAATTAAAGGCACGCCTGCAGCAAAGGTTGTGGCGAGTGTTCTTGAAAAACGGGCTAATGATGCTTTATTTAAAATCATGCCAAATACAGGCATCTTGAGTAGGTATGCATCAACTTTATCGCGCAGCTTTCGACTGTTTTTGTAACTACGTGCAAATAAAAATGCTCCTATGGCTAAAGCGATCGCCAATTTGGGGCCATGCAGTTGCAGAGTGTTAGACATGCCAATGACCATTAAGGTAAAAGCAGGCAATTCCGCACCAAAGCTTGAAAATATTTGTTCAAATTGTGGTACAACAAAAACTAATAGAATAATCGTAACAATTGAAGCGATAATTAAAACAGCTGCAGGGTAAGTCATAGCTTTTTTGATTTTAGATTTAAGCGCTTCTGATTTTTCTTTATAGGTAGCGATTCTGTCATAAATACCTTCAAGCGCACCTGATTGTTCGCCTGCCATCACAAGATCACAATACAAATCGTCAAAGTATTTAGGGTGTTCACGCAATACTTCATTTAATGGTGTACCCGACTGTATACCTAAACCAACCTCAGATAATAATTGGCGCATATTGGCGTTTTCATTGCCTTTGGAAATTAAGTCAACTGATTGAACAAGCGGAACACCAGCACTCAACATAGTCGCGAGTTGGCGGGTGACTACGGCGATATCTTTGGAAGTGATTTTTTTTGCACCGCCACCAAATAAAGGTTTGGGTTTCTTTTTTAACTTAGTTGGATTAACCCCTTGCTGTTTTAGTGTTTCTTTGGCTGCTTTGATATTTTCCGCGGGTAATTCACCATTTACTTTTAAACCGCGGCGATTGACCCCTTGCCAAATAAAGATATCTTGTTCAACAACCTTAGGTTTTTTAGTTGACTTCTTTTTTGTGACAGCCATAAATAATTCCTACTGCTTCCCTATTGGCAGCCAAAGCTCGTAGGTATCTAACGGCTTTGGAGCATATCAATATAACAATTAATAACTGGTTACTCGACTAACTTCACCTAAACTGGTTAATCCTGCGACCGCTTTTTGAATACCTGATTGACGTAAATTAGGTACTCGTTCTTTTTGCGCTTGGGCGGCAATTTCAAGCGAGTTACCTTCACGCATAATAATCGATGCCATATCTTGGCTTATTGGCATAACTTCATATATACCTACACGCCCCTTAAAACCAGCCGAACACAATTCACAACCTACTGGTTCATACAAGGTTAAGTCAGTTAGTTGTTCTTGGGTAAAACCAAAATCAATAAGTTCTTTATCCGTTGGTAATGTTTCCAACGGCGATTTACAGTGTTTGCATAAACGCCGTGCTAAGCGCTGCGCGATAATTAAACTGACAGAGCTGGCAATATTAAAGCTAGGTACACCCATATTGAGCAGACGTGTTAAAGTTTCAGCTGCTGAGTTAGTATGTAAAGTTGACAATACCAAGTGACCTGTTTGCGCCGCTTTTATCGCGATTTCAGCAGTTTCTAAATCACGAATTTCACCAACCATTACAATATCTGGATCTTGACGTAAAAACGAACGTAAGGCTTCAGAGAAAGTTAAACCTGCTCTGGGGTTCATTTGTACTTGATTGATGCCCTCTAAATTTATTTCAACTGGGTCTTCGGCAGTAGAAATATTACGTTCAGGTGTATTCAGAATATTCAAACCAGTATACAGAGAAACAGTTTTACCACTACCTGTTGGGCCTGTCACTAGAATCATACCTTGTGGTTTGTTTAGGGCATCCAAATACAGCTGTTTTTGTGCTTTTTCGTAACCCAATACATCTATCCCAAGCATAGCACTGCTTGAGTCTAGAATACGCATTACGATTTTTTCACCCCACAGAGTTGGCAGGGTAGATACACGAAAATCAATTGATTTATTTGCTGATATTTTTAATTTTATCCGCCCATCTTGCGGTTTACGTTTTTCTGCAATATCTAACCGTGACATTACTTTTAGACGGGCTGCTAAACGGGTAGACAAATTGACGGGCGGTGCGGCCACTTCATGCAAGATACCATCGATACGAAAGCGAATACGGTAACTTTTTTCGTATGGCTCAAAATGCAAATCAGAGGCACCGCGGCGGATAGCATCGAGTAATATCTTATTAATGTAAACAATGATAGGCGCATCATCATTACTGGCTGTTTCTGCTGTATCTTCAGTTTTATCTTCGCCTACTTCTATGCCGGATAATTCTTGTTCGTCAAAATCATCTAGATTAAGTTGACCCTCTTCTGAAGCATAAGCTGTTTCGAGCGCTTTGTGTAATTTTGACGCTTCAACACATAAATATTCAACGTTGTAGCCTGTACTAAATTGAAAATCTTCTTGTGCACTAACATTTGACGGGTTAACTGTCGCTAAAAATAACGTGCGGCCACGTAAAAAAATAGGTAATACTTGGTGTTTTTCCGAAAGTTTTTCTTTCAGCAGGTCTTCTTTAATTGATGCAACATCAAAGTAACTTAAATCGAAATAAGGTGTGTGGTAGCGCTGGGAAACTTCACTGGCTAATTCATTTTCTGTGTACCAGCCTTGTTCGCGAATAAACTGTGCTGCTTCTATATAAGTTTTTACGTTTTTTTGTTTTAGTTCTTCTTGTTGGTGAAGGTCTAAAATTCCAGTTGCGAAAAGTCGAAAATCTAGTGCTGCCATGCTAAACCTCAAATATCTATAGCTTAAATACTAACATAGCAATTTGTGCGTGGAGAAGTGGTAGGATAAAAATAAAGCGAGCAAGGCTCGCTTTATTTGTCAGTATTCTTACTTGATTATTTAAGCTGCGGTACAATCGTTGTCAGTTGTACTAGCTTCTGCTCGAGTCCAAGTAATATTGTTATTAGCTGTATAATCAGGAGTGTTCGTGATTAAAAGATCAGCTGTATCATTTTGGTCAAGATCCATTTTTATGCGGATCACACCATCTACTACAGTAGAACATTTTACTCGGGTGTTACCTGTTGTAGTAACTGCCGACACTGCATCAGGAATGTTGTTGCCACCGGCATCGCAAGCACCTAGAGCATTAGCTTCAGTTTGGCCTGATGCTATTTGAGTGGTCAAACATGCTGCTACGAAAGGAACTAGAGCTTCTGCTGCCTTATCACCTTCGCCTTTTTTAGCCGATTCAAAATAATCATTATAAGCTGGTACAGCTACTGCAGCCAAAATACCGATAATCGCTACAACGATCATTAATTCTATTAGGGTGAAACCTTTATTACTGCTTCGTTTCATTTTTAAATCTCCGATATATAAAGTCCTGGTTTACTGCCGAGTCCATTTGGCCACCTAATTGACCCCGGTCTGGCATTAACTTTACATTAGAATACAAATTCCAATTACACAAGTCCGACTTGAAAAATTCATAACTAAATTTTTACTTAACCAAGACTTTGTGAACTCATTCGCTAATTTGCCTATTTATTTGGACGTTTTTTAGGCTAAACGCTGTTTCGTCTTGCAATTTGTATGTTTATGATTACTGCAGTGGCGCTGTTCTGCCAACATAAATGAACAAAATTTGTTTTAGCGCAAACTTGTGTTGAGTTTGTTTGCTGCTTTGTTGGCAACAAAGTGGCATAATGCTTTTATCCAACTTGGTTGGTACAAATTAATTTTAAAACTCCGAAGCCTAATAAGCTAAGTCCGCAGATATGCAAATTAGGCCGCAAATGAGGGTTTGTTAATCAAACTCAAAATTTTGCCAGGGTTAGCGTAGAAATATTCTAGCCTCCCGCATTTGGAAAGGTGTTTATGTTACAAGATAAAATGGGGCGAAAATTTCATTACCTTCGCCTGTCGATCACAGATGTGTGCAACTTCAAGTGCACCTATTGTTTGCCTGATGGTTATCAGTGCGATACACCTCGTGACTTTCTGTCCACAGCAGAAATTGGCAATTTAGTCAGTACTTTTGCCAAACTCGGCACCAGCAAAATCCGCATTACAGGTGGAGAACCCGCTCTGCGCAAAGATTTACCGCAAATCATTAAGCTGTGCCGAGAACAAGCTGGTATCACAGATGTTGCTTTAACCACAAATGGATTCAACTTAGAACGCAATATTGCTAAATGGGTTAAGGCGGGTTTAACTTCGCTTAATGTATCTATTGATAGTTTAGACCCTAATATGTTTAACGCGATCACTGGCCACGATAAGTTAAAAAGTATTTTGGCCGGCTTAGACAAAGCACAACAACTTGGGCTGAAAAAAATCAAGATTAACGCTGTACTGATGCGCCAATATAACGGCAATGACGTGCAAACTTACATTGATTGGTTAAAAGATAAGCCTTACACCTTAAGATTTATCGAGTTAATGCAAACTGGCGATAATCTGCAATTTTTTAAACAGAATCACATCAGTGGCACTGACATTAAACAAAGTTTGTTACAGCAAGCTTGGTCTCCGGTTATTCGTGATAAATCAGCTGGCCCCGCCGAGGAATTCTACCACCCAGACTATCAAGGGCGTGTTGGTTTAATTATGCCCTATAGCAAAGACTTTTGTGCAACTTGCAATAGGCTGCGTATTAGTGCTTTGGGCAAACTCCATTTATGTTTGTTTTCCGAAGCAGGTATAGATATTCGACAGTATCTGCAGGACGAACAGCAACAGCCGGAATTAATGCAGTTATTGCAAAGCTACTTGGGCGATAAAGCGCCGAGTCATTATTTACAGCAAGGCATAACCGGCGGAACTCAGCATCTAGCTATGTTAGGTGGCTAAAGGAATTGGAATAAATGTCGCTGCATGTATTAATTTTGGCTGGTGGCCGTTCTAGCCGCATGGGTCAAGACAAGGCACAGTTAAGCATAGATAAACATCAAACCCTACTGAAACATATGCTGGCGCTAGTGGCTGAATTAGCCGCTGAGCAGGTGTATATCTCGCGGCCTTATCAGCAGCAAACAAACGATTTAACCTTAGCTGAGATGCTTGTATCTAATAGAGCTCAAGCAAAAGTCATCTACGATCCAATGGAATACCAAGGGCCGCTTGCAGGTATACAGGCCTGTTTACCGCAAGTTTCGCACTTTGATAACAAGCCAAATACCCAATTATTAGTGTTACCTATAGATATGCCAGCGTTAGAGGTAACCGACTTGCAGCAGCTAATAAAATATTCTAACCAGCAAAGTAGTGCATGTTACTTCGCACAACACTTTTTACCTGTGGTTTTTTATGATCTAGCGCAATTACAGGCATTGCTAAATCAGCTTATGCTAAGGCCTGCAAAAGAAAGATCGTTTCGAAACTTATTAAATCAAATGTCAGCGGCGAGTGTTGAAATAAAGGGCGGACAATTAAGCCGTCTGATTAATCTTAATACCCCAGAACAATGGCAAACTTATTTAGCGAATAGGAATTAATCATGGCAAAAGTATCACGTCCTTTTGAACCTTTAAATATTGCAGTATTAACGATTTCTGATACACGAGATTTTACCACTGATACGTCTGGAGAATACTTGCAGCAGGCTGCTGAAGAAACTGGCCATAAAGTGGTCGGTCGCAAAATTGTTAAAGATGATATTTACCAAATCCGCGCTGTATTATCTGAATGGATTGCATCAAGCGACGTACAAGCTGTTATTTGTACTGGAGGCACAGGTTTTACTGGGCGCGACTCTACACCTGAGGCGGTTAAACCATTATTTGACAAAGAAGTTGAAGGTTTTGGTGAGTTATTCAGACAAATTTCTTATCAAGACATTGGCACTTCTACCATTCAATCACGCGCAGTCGCTGGATTAGCCAATGGAGTGGCGATATTTTGTTTGCCTGGCTCTACAGGCGCGTGCCGGACTGGTTGGGATGGCATTATTCGCAGCCAACTAGATGCTTCACACAAACCTTGCAACTTTGTAGGCCAACTAAAAGCAGTCAATATTGGCCCTTGCCCATCTCGACAATAATAGAGGTATAAAATGGCGTTAACCCATTTAAATGAACGTGGTGAAGCTAACATGGTTGATGTTAGTGAAAAAATACCTAGTGTACGTCAAGCCCATGCTCAAGCTGTGATTAAAATGTCAGCTGAAGCTTTCGATTTGCTGACACAAGGTAAACATAAAAAAGGCGACGTATTTGCTATTGCACGAATCGCTGGTATTCAGGCTGCAAAAAAATGCGCAGATTTAATCCCTTTGTGCCATCCGCTAATGTTGTCTAAAGTACAAGTTGATTTTGAAATCGAGCAAAGCAACTGCAGTATTAAAGTACTGACCATGTGTAAATTAACAGGGCAAACGGGTGTGGAAATGGAAGCGTTAACTGCGGCATCGGTTGCTGCATTAACCATATATGATATGTGCAAAGCGGTAGATAAGCATATGCAGATAGTTGACACCAAAGTTCTAGCCAAATCTGGTGGTAAGTCTGGTGGTTGGCAACTAGCGCAGACAGACAATGAGCAAGAGAGTTAATTATGATAAAAGTTCTATTTTTTGCTCAGTTACGTGAAAATTTAGGTCGAGAAAGTGTTGAAGTTGAGCTGCAATCAAGCACTGTTGAACAATTGAAAGATTTATTGATTTCACATAATCCTGAGTGGAAAACTGCTTTGCAGCAAAAGCGCTTGTTAGTGGCGGTTAACCAAAATATGGCGCAGGATAAAACACAAATTCAATCGGGAGATGAAGTCGCATTCTTTCCACCTGTGACCGGCGGCTAAAATAATTTAGCTCAGCAGTTTGTCGCATTAGCAAAAGGCTTCTATGCTTAGTTTAAGGTAAACAACTATCTAAAATTCAAAGGAAAGAAGCCCTTGCATCAACATGAATTTGATATGACAGCTGCTGATTTTGATTATATAAAAAAGCAGCTTTATACCCATGCGGGCATAGTGCTAGGTGAACACAAAAAAGAAATGGTCTACTCGCGACTATCGCGGCGTATTCGCCAATTAAAACTAGTTAACTTTAAACAGTATTGCGACTATCTTGAAAACCACTCAGAGCAAGAACTCTCAAGCTTTGTCAACGCGCTAACTACCAATTTAACTTCGTTTTTTCGAGAAAATCACCATTTTGAGTTTTTAAAAAAACTAGCGCAAACACAGTGGCAACATGACAAAAATATGAACCGAAAAATTCGTATTTGGTCGGCAGGCTGTTCAACGGGTGAAGAACCCTATTCAATTGCGATGACACTAACTGACAGCATTAATCTAAAACAGTGGGACTGCAAAATTCTTGCAACCGACTTAGATTCAAACGTATTAAATACCGCAAAAAATGCCCAATACGATCGACGAAAGTTAGAAACTAGCCAAATACCACTTGGGTTAAAATATTTTGAAAAAAACGATGAAGGCTCATTACTGTCGGTGAATAATTCAGTACGCCAGTTAGTCCATATTAAGCGCTTAAATTTATTACAACCATCCTGGCCGATGAAAGGATTGTTTGATGTTATTTTTTGCCGCAACGTAGTGATTTATTTTGATCTTGCAACCAAAAATCAATTAATTCGCCGTTATGCACAATACTTAAAACCGAATGGTTATTTATTTATGGGGCACTCAGAAACTATGAGCCGCGATGTCACTGAGTTTAAACCTTTGGGTCAAACTATATATCAGAAGCAAGGATAGTTATGTTAGAAGTTAGACCCGCTATTAAAGGGTTCGATTCAATCAAACGTTATGTTGATAAAAGTCGTCATATTGTTGTTGCTAAAATTTTACCCGGTGAATTGTATGTGACGCGCGAGAATGAGCTGGTGTCAACTGTATTAGGTTCGTGTATTTCCGCTTGCATATGGGATGAAAAATTAGGAATTGGTGGTATGAACCACTTTATGTTGCCAGTAAAAGGGTTGCACCATATGCCAGACGACTGGAGCAATGAAATGAGTTATTCATGTCGTTATGGCCATTGGGCAATGGAATTTTTAATCAATGAAATTATAAAAAATGGTGGTATACGAAGTAATCTGCTCGCTAAAGTATTTGGTGGTGGAAAAATTGTTGCGCGAATGTCGGACGTTGGATTAGGCAATATAGATTTTATTCGTCATTATTTGCGTAACGAAGAAATTCCCGTGGTATCACATGATGTGGGTGGGCCATGGCCAAGAAAAGTGCTTTTTCACCCGAATAGTGGTGTGGCTAAAGTTAAAAGGTTAAAAGCACTGCATAATGATACAATTGAGCAACGTGAAACAGCTTACTTTAATGATATTGCCGAGCAAGATGATAGTTCGGATATAGAATTGTTCTAAAGGGTGGCAAAAGTGCGAAAATACCGAGTATTGATAGTAGATGACTCAGAATTGATGCGACATTTTTTACAACAAGTTTTAGCGTTGCATGAAGAGCTAGAGGTGGTTGGGTGTGCAGAAGACCCGTATCAAGCACGAGAAAAAGTAAAACAGCTTAACCCAGATGTTCTGACTCTAGATATTGAAATGCCAAAAATGAATGGCATTGCTTTTTTGCGCAACTTGATGCGTTTACGCCCTATGCCAGTGGTGATGATTTCCACCCTAACCGAAAAAGGTGCACCGGCCACTTTAACTGCACTTGAACTGGGGGCGCTGGATTATATTGCTAAACCAGCAACAACAGACATGTCGCAATTAACTCACTATGCAAACGAAGTTTGCCAAAAAGTATTAAATGCAGCCAAAAGTAAAGAGGCAATGTTGAGGTTAATTGCCAATGATAAGCAGCAAGCAACGCCGATTAAACAAAAGCCTCAGACTAATCATCTGTTTAAAGCCGGTCATATCATCGCAATTGGTGCATCAACAGGTGGGACAGAAGCAATTAAACGAGTAGTTTGTGATTTACCAGCCAATATGCCACCTATTGTGATAACCCAGCATATTCCGGCAATGTTTGCTACCTCTTTTGCTAAGCGTTTAGATTCGATATGTGCCATGACAGTGTATGAAGCACACGATAGGCAAAAAATCGAAAACGGCTGTATTTATCTTGCACCAGGTGATTTGCATATGTCGGTTGAAAGCAAAGCAGGTGAGTATTTTTGTCGTTTGCATAATACAGAGCCGGTTAATCGGCATAAACCTTCGGTTGAAGTGTTATTTAACTCAATTGCGCAGCTAGGTACAAACAAAGCAATAGGTGTGATGTTAACTGGCATGGGCGCAGATGGCGCACAAGCGTTATTAAACATGCGTTTAGCAGGGCAAATAACCTTAGCTCAAGATGAAAAAACCAGTGTGGTGTGGGGCATGCCGGGCGCAGCATTTAAAGTTGGCGCGACTGATGATTTGTTGCCACTGCAACATATAGGCCCGGCACTCGTGAAATTATTATCACGCCCTGGTGCTATCAAATAACCATTGATAAATGGCAAAGTTGCACCCATGTTAGCTTTTATAATTTAGAAATATATTGAGTGAGTAGAAAAAGTGGATCCATTTGGTCAAGTAACGGCTGACAATATTGTAGAAATTAACGCAGAAAATTTTCAGCAAGTAATATTGCAGGGCTCGCAACAAAAGTTAGTGGTCATTGATTTTTATGCCCAGCAAAGCCCTGAGAGTATCTCGTTATCTGAAAAATTAACTAAGCTGTTGTCGGCGTATCCTGATGCTATTACTTTAGCTAGAGTTAATTGTGAAGATCAGCAAATGCAAGCTTTGGCCATGCAATTTGGTGTACAGGCAATACCCACTGTTATTTTATTTAAAGATGGCCAAGGTATCAGCGGTTTTGCCGGAGACAAAGAGGTAGCTGAATTAGAGCAACTTTTTGCTGAGCATTTACCTAAACCAGAAGATGATTTACTCAACCAAGTGAATGAATTGATTAACGCGCAGAATTTTAACGATGCTTTGCCGTTAGCAAAACAAGCTGTAGCGCTTGATGAGAGCAGAGCTGACATTAAAAAAGCGTTAATTCATGTGTTGCTTGGGACTGGACAGAATCAAGAAGCAGAAGCTTTACTTGCTAGTATTACAATGGTTGATCAAGACGACTATTACCAGTCGTTGTTATCACAGCTAGAATTAAATAAACAAGCTGCAGAAACGCCTGAAATACAGGGGTTACGTGCTCAACTTGAAAATAATCAAGAAGATCATGCTGTACGTATTAGTTTGGCTGTGCAATTACATCAAGCGCAGCAAAATGAAGAAGCACTTGATTTGTTAATGGTTGTCTTAGTCAAAGATCTAAATGCACAAGATGGCGAAATGAAAAAAACCTTGATGGATATTTTGGCAACCATGCCTAAAGGTGATGTTGCTGCAACTAAAGTTAGACGCAAACTCTATAGCTTGTTGTATTAACTTATCGTTTGATCTGCACTATCAAGCTACCAAATTAGCCATTTGGTAGCTTAAAGAATCACTATAGCTTGTTATTCAGAGTTGAGGTCAATAAGGTTTGACTACAGCTAAAATAACCGCGGCAAATAAAATTAACACTGGCATTTCGTTGATAAAACGATAAAAACGGCCACTGCGGCGATTCAAATCTTGTTGGAAGGTTTTTAGTAATTTAAAACAATAAATGTGGTAACCGTACAACAGCGTAATTAGTAATAACTTGGTATGTAACCAGCCGCTTACTTTAAACCAGTCTAAACCGTACAGATAAATAAGCCATACGCCGAATACTCCAGTCAAAATCGCAAAGGGGGTAACAAAAAATAGCAGGCGTCTTTCCATTATTTTTAATTGTTGCTGGACGGCTAATTCAGTTGATTCTGCATGGTAAACTAACAACCGCGGAAAATAAAAAATACCAGCAAACCAAGCGACCATAAATATAATGTGGAAAGCTTTAATCCATAAAATCATCATTCTGCTACCTGAAACGAACCTTTAGTTAACCTTAATCTCAGCTGCTCCCAAGTCACTACACCTACTATATTTTCAAATTCTTCTTCAAAAATATACACTGAGCCGCTGCGCTTGTGTTGCAAAATTTCGTAAGGCTCAGCTAGGGTATAGCGTGATTCAACACCTTGTAACTCGTCAAAATTAAATGGTGAAGCAGGTTGATGATCAAGTGACACGTTATAACTGACTTGCTTGAAAACAAAACCACCGTCTACTTCTTCACGTAAAATAACTGGTCGTTTCCCCGCGCGATCGAGTGCACGGCGCAACACCATATCGTCTTTGCGTTTAACTAAAATAAAGCTGCGTTCCATAGCCGCGAGTACACCGGTTTTTTGTAATATGTCGTAGGTAGGTGGGGTTTGATAGTCGAGCTTTTGCATCTCTAACTGCAAGATAAACAAAGAACGGTTTTTGAATATTTGGCTAGATATTACGTGTGCAGATACAATTACCAGCATCGCAGGTACAACAATATCTGGGTTGTAGGTGAGTTCCAGTGCAGTTACTAAGGCTGCAAGTGGCGCGTTTAAACAGGCGGCCATAAGTGCAGCTAGGCCTAACACACCATAGATATCTGAATAGCCACTGATATTGCCGATGAAAATTGACGCCATTAACGCCAGCAAAGTACCTAACATCATGCCTAAACCTAAAATTGGGCCGATAACACCACCAGGTATACCTAAACCAATAGCGAATAAAGTAAGTAATGACTTACTGATAAATACAGTCATTAACAACTGAGCATTGCCTGTTTGCTCCTGTGCTATGGTAATTGCACCTAAGCCAGTGCCAAGTGCTTGCGGCACTAAATACCCAATAATTGCTGTGATAAAACCCGCTAGCAACAAACGTGGCAACATGTTTACTGATTTAAATGAACGGATTATTTCGATAAGTTGGCGATTAAAGGCAAAAGCGAAACATCCAACCAAAATGCCCATAAACACTAAATAGGGATAGTGATTAATATCCAGTAGCTCGATATTTAAACCACTTAAATCATGTTCATGGCCAAATACAAATCTATTCGCGGTTGCACCAACCATAGAAGCCAGCATAACAGGTACGAAGATATGTGTTTTGTATTCGCGCAGCACCACTTCCATTACAAAGATAACAGCTGCAAGTGGCGTGTTAAATGATGCAGCAATAGCCGCGGCCATACCGCATGCTGATAAAGTTCTCACTGAGTTATATGGCAGTTTGAGCCAAGAGCCTAAATAACTTGAGGCACCAGCACCGAGATGTACAGCTGGGCCTTCTCGCCCAACCGAAAATCCACTCGACATAGCGATAATACCGCCAAAAAACTGATTGATGGTATTTCGAATAGGCATCATGCCGTAAAAAGCTTTTAGGCGATAAATAACAAATGGAATACCTAACCTAAAGTGTTTAAATTGGGTGAAAACCCCAACTAGTGCAATTAAGCCCGCACCTACTAAAGGTAATAAAAAACGTTCTGCACCATTGAGTGACTGAAAGTTATCTGGTTCATCTAGGTAAATAAGTTGAATAGTTTCTAAGCACCATTGAAAAGCAACGATACAAATAGATGCACTTAAACCCGCTAATAAACCCAACACACTCAACTGTATTGAAATTTTAGGGTATGCTAATTGTTCTCTAAGATGTTTTAAGTGTTTTTCGAACGCCATTTGTGTTAGAAAAGTGCGCTAATTATTGCGTTTCCGTGCCGTGTTTTGAGTGTAACACAGACTTCATAATATGTAGACGAGTTTAACCTTTTGAAAAAACAAGTTGTAAAAAATTTCGAGATTATTTGGGCAATAAACAAAAAGTTTTTTGCCACATTGTTTGGCATGTTGTTATTGATAACTGCTGCGACTATTGGTGTTGCAATTGCGTACAAAATTTTGCAGTCAGACATTAAAGAGGTTGAGGCGCTTAATCAGACGATTGACGATAAAAACCAAACTTTATTTCAGTTAGAGCAAAAGCTTAATTTTATTCGCGTGGAGCTTGAAGTGAACAATATGAGTTTGCAAAAGTTGCAAGCTGAACTGAAACGCGTTCAGCAAGATAACACGCTATTAAAAGAAAAGCTGACTTTCTATCAGAGTGTTATGGCGCCTGAATTAACCGCTGATGGTGTTATGGTTGATGAATTATTAATTGAGCCGACGCTGATTGAAAATCAATTTAGATATAAAGTGATATTAGTGCAAACCAGCAAACAAAAGCGTTTCGCCAAAGGCTATATTAGTTTGAGTTTGCATGGCATTCAAAATGACAAAAATTTATCTATCGACTTTAAGCAATTAGCTGTCGATGACAATGATACATCATTTAGCTTTCGCTACTTTCAAATTTTAGAAGGCAATTTTGTACTGCCTGAACGCTTTACTCCAGAGCGAGTGAATTTAGCTGTGGTATTACCAAGGCGAAGTGGTCAAAGCTACAGCCGCACCGACTTAGATTATGATTGGTCACCTCAGGTGGTTCATCGAGAATAATAGTTGAATGGTTTAGTCAGGTATTAGATAATAGCCACATTGCTATATTATGAGGTTGTATTAAATGGATCAGATTCCACTTAATTTCACAGAAACAGCTGCGAAACAAGTAAAGCTGTTGATTGAAGAAGAAGAAAATCCAAACTTAAAGTTTAGGGTTTATATTACTGGTGGCGGCTGTTCTGGTTTTCAATATGGTTTCACTTTCGACGAAAACGTTAATGAAGGTGACATGTTAATTGAAAAAGAAGGGGTTAACTTAGTGGTTGATCCTATGAGCTTGCAGTATTTAATGGGTGGCGAAGTAGACTATACCTCTGGTTTAGAAGGCTCACGCTTTTTTGTTAAAAACCCAAATGCAACCACCACTTGTGGTTGTGGTGCTAGCTTCTCAGTATAAAATCTTTTCAGTTAGGTTGGTGATTAAACACTAACCTAACTTTGTTCACTCTTGTCCAATTCCATCGCTTGAAGCAATTTTTGTTTGATATTTTGTTTTTCTGATTGTTTAAAACCGACAATCCGATAAATAACTTGTCTGTGTTTGTTCAGCAGTAACAAAGTTGGCAATCCACTCACACCATAATGGCGTGACAGCGCTGCTTGTTGATCAAACCACACAGGTAATTGTTGTAAATTGTGCTCGGTTAAGAAATTATCTGCATTTGTTTTGCTGGCATCTTGATTAACTGCAACCCAAGTAAACTGCTGTTGCTCAAAGGTGTTAAATAGCTTTTGGTAATAAGGTAAAGACTCAATACAAGGGCCACACCAACTCGCCCAAAAATCTAGCACTAAATAATCTTGCGTGATCCCAGCCAAACTATTATGCCCCGTATTACTGGTAAATTTTTGTTGATAGATGGCTTGAGTGGTAATTGACGTCTGGCTTTGATTTATTTTATTAAATAACAACCAAGCTGAAGTCACACCTGTGGCTAGTGCTACCATAAGTATGCCGATTGAGAATATTTTACTTTTTAGAATGCGCATAGACAGCTTGTTTTTATGAGTATGCTTTTATGTTAGTTGTATATGATGGACGTGCCAAGTGTTCCTGAGGTTATATTGGGAGACTGTAGTTGAAGTCACATACACCAAGTTGAAGCCATGCCTTTCGTTGGAAAGTGCTAGGGCAATAACTTAGAGCAAAATCTCTTTTTCATGGGCGAATCAGAACCGAAGCACCGCTTCGCAGTCTGATGAGGTGGAGCCAAGGAAGGCGACAGGGCCTGCCCTTCATGGATGAATAGTCGACTCAAGATTGGCTTAGATTCAGAACCGCGTTTTTGCAAAATTATGCTTGCAGTGGGCGAACTTGCGCAGTTTATTTCGCGCCGTGAGTTTGTGGCAGAGAAGTTCAAGCTGGTTGGAATGTATTTTTCAAAAACGCTTCAAGGCTGTCCATAGCTCGCTCGCACAAGATATCCCTATCTTGTGAAGTTTTGAAAAACACACTCCCAACCATCTTTTGACATCTTCGGTGCTGCATGGATGTTTCGCCGCAATCAATTAGCTGGATAGAGCCGACTGAAATGCTGATTTTGCAAAACTTCAAATGTCATGGATGACATTTGGGAGTGACCATGTAAGGTAAGCAGCGCTTTTGCAAAATTATGCTTTCAGTGGGCTAACTTGCACTGTGTATTTCGCGCTGTGAGGTGTTTAAATTGTTTAACACCTAGTCAATGGAAAGGCAATTACTTCCTCTATGCTTGAAGCCCCTAACGCTAACATTATTAACCTATCCATTCCCAAAGCAACACCGGAACATTGGGGCAACCCCGCATTTAATGCAGCAATTAAACGCATATCAATCGATTTTGCGGCTTTGCCATTATTCATCCGCAAAACATTATCGTGTTCAAAACGTTTAAGTTGCTCATCAGCATTAGTCAGCTCATCAAAACCATTGGCTAACTCTATGCCTTTAAAGTACAGCTCAAAACGCTCGGCTACTCTAGGGTCTTCTTTGTTTAATCTTGCTAAGCTCGCTTGCTCTGCCGGAAAATGATAAACAAAACAAGGCACATCTTTAGCAATATTGGGTTCAATTAACTCTGCGAACATCATTTGCAACAAGCCGGTTTTGTCATCGGCTAAACCAATAATATCAGCACGTTCAATTTGTTGCAGTTTGTTAGTTAAATCTGCAAAACTACAAGTCAAGACATCAAGTTGTAGGTGCTTCAAAAACAATTGTTGGTATGTATAAGCGTCGCAACGTGGTACATTTAATACAGCTTTGACCAAGTCAGCAACTTCATCCATTAACTGGGCGCGATCAAAACCGACTCTATACCACTCAAGCATAGTGAACTCAGGGTTATGCTGCCTACCAAACTCATCATCTCTAAACGCTTTGGCTAATTGGAATATACAGCCAGCCCCTGCGGCTAATAAACGCTTCATTGCAAATTCAGGTGAGGTTTGCAAATACAAATCAACACCAGACGCAAAGCCAGGGCCACGATAATGTGCGGTCAAATTTTCTAAGTGCAAATCCGTCACACCATGTTGCGATAAACTGGGGGTTTCAACTTCAAGTACTTTGCGACTGAAGAAAAATTGCCGAATTTGCTGAATGATTTGAGCGCGTTGCTTGAGAGTTTCAATGTTTGCAGTTGGTTGCCAAGCGTTTGCTGAATGCGATTGAGTTGTCATTTGTTGTTGAGTTTGGAAGGGAACAGAGATAAATAACTTGGCTCAAAAGAAAATTAGAGCCAAGTAAATGGTCAATTATTTTACGCGAGATACATATTCGCCAGAGCGAGTATCTACTTTAATAATTTCACCAATTTGAATGAATAGAGGTACACGTACCACAGCACCAGTGCTTAACGTAGCTGGTTTGCCGCCAGTACCTGCTGTATCACCCTTAAGGCCAGGATCTGTTTCAGTTACTTCTAACTCAACAAAGTTAGGTGGCGTAACTGCAATTGGATTGCCATCCCATAAAGTGATTATACAAGTGTCTTGTTCAACTAACCATTTTTGATTGTCGCCAATTGCTTTTGCGTCTGCAGCAATTTGCTCGAAGGTTTCGTTGTTCATAAAGTGCCAGAATTCGCCATCGTTGTATAAATAAGCTAATTCTGAATCCATAATTTCTGCTTTTTCAACAGATTCACCTGATTTAAAAGTTTTTTCTAAAACTTTACCAGAGATCAATTTACGGATTTTTACTCGGTTAAAAGCTTGGCCTTTACCTGGTTTAACAAATTCGTTTTCGATGATAGCGCATGGTTCGCCATCTAACATGATTTTTAAGCCACCGCGAAATTCATTGGTGCTGACAGTTGCCATGATAACCCCTATTAATTTATATCCCCGTCACAAATGGAGCTTACTCCGAATATCGGGGGCATATATAGTCTATTCGATAAAAAACCGCCGAATTTTACCCGATTTTTTAGCAGGGCGCATTATACTTTTTGTCGCACTATCATCGCAGACAATTCATTTTTAATTACATAGCTACTTAAAGGTTTAGTAACTTGTTGAATTATACTGCAGACAATTAGAGCCAAAGTTAAACCTTGATAACCGGTTAGAATTTGCATTTCGCATTGACTAGCAGACAGGAATAAAAATAGTGTAGAGGTTAAAACGAACATTACGCCAATTAATGCACGTAACAATCTGGTATTGTTTTTAGCTTGACGGATTAAGCTGATGCAAAAATTGTCAGTGTATTCAGAAAGGTGCGGGTAACGATATACCAGCCAGTTCAAAAAATCTTGATTGTCCATCTTTGCACTTATCTCCGTATAATCAGGGTAGTTATTATTAATCTTGTTACTACAACAGCAGTGAACACATAATGTGCGCTCGTTCACATTTTTAGTAACTTAGTCCTTGGTTGAAAATTAGTCAAGCAGATTGTAATCAAATGTAAAAGAAAGTGAGTTGAATCTGTTTGGCGTTTAGCGCTAATCCGTTAAAATGGCGCTTACTTTAATTTAATGAGTTGTGTTCATTGCAGTTTGAATCTTGTTGGCGAAAAGAATTAGCCCAAACCATTACCGACCCGGAGCAGCTACTAGCTGAACTAGATATAGATCAACAAAGCTTTGTTGCAGGGTTTGCCGCGCGACAGTTATTCCCGCTGCGCGCGCCTAGACCTTTTGTCGCCAAAATGAAAAAAGGTGACGTCAACGACCCACTTTTTTTACAAGTGATGACTCAGCCACAAGAGTTTGAGCAAGTAGCTGGTTTTACTCAAGATCCGCTACAAGAGCAAGATGCTGCGCTACCTGGACTGTTGCACAAATACAAAAGCCGAGTACTGATTTTATTGCGTGGTGGTTGTGCTATTAACTGTCGTTATTGTTTTCGCCGTCATTTTCCCTATCAAGACAACGCGTTGAACCAAGATAAAATTGCACAGATTGTCAGTTATATTCAATCCCATCCTGAAATCAATGAAGTGGTGTTGAGTGGTGGCGATCCTTTAATGGCGCAAGATCATCATATTGCTTCATTAATCTCGCAACTTGAACCAATCGAGCATCTAACTCGGCTGCGTATTCATACGCGTTTGCCTGTGGTTATTCCGCAAAGGATGACGTCTGAGTTAGCCAACATACTCAAAAATAGCAGTTTAAAAGTCATTATGGTTTTGCATATCAACCATGCCAACGAAATTGATGCGTTGTTAACTGAGCACTTAGCTAAGTTTAAACACCCCAATATTACCTTGTTGAATCAAGCTGTGTTACTTAAAGGGATAAACGACACTGTTGATACTTTGGTGCAGCTCAGTGAGCGTTTGTTTGCTGTGGGGATATTGCCTTACTACATTCATTTATTTGATAAAGTAGCAGGGGCTGCACATTTTTATTTGAGTGACCAGCAAGTCAAACCTTTACAACAAGGTTTATTGGCAGAATTGCCTGGCTTTTTGGTGCCTAAATGGGTGAGAGAAGAGGCGGGGCTTATGAGTAAAAGCCCCGTAGTTCTTATTTAACCCCAAAATAGGGGATAAACGAGGGGTTGCCAGAACCTTCAAAATAGAATTTCTATTTCTCCGGTCTGGCTCAGCACCAAGTTAAACCTTGATGTTGATGTTTTGACCAATCGCCGGATCTGCGGAGCGAGGAGGGGAAACTTCTGCAGATTGAAGCAAATCCATTGCTGCTTTGCCTTCCGCTTCTTGCTGCGACTTTGCTAATTTAGCGCCGCGCAATTCAGCGTCACCAGCCTGTTGGGCAACCGAAGATTGATTTACGCCCGTTGAACTTACGTCCATACGTACCTCCAAAAACATCGTTGGTTAAGGTTTAATTGAGAGCAGTATTACCCTCACGATCGCTATCGGCAGCAAATTCAATTTCTTTAGCAAAAAATTGAATATTTTTTCGGCATTAATTTTCTACACAATAAAAATGCTTTCAGTGAGCGAACTTGCCCCCTGATACCAGCACTCCCCTAATTGAAAACCGAAAATTTCACGTTTGCTGTTATGTGCTGCTAATTTGGCGGCATGGAAGAACAAGCTGGTTGGGATGTATTTTTCAACAGCGCTGTGAGTTATGTGCAACATAGGGAAATTACTAGACCATAACTTTCACAAAAACGCTGCAAGTACGTCCTTGTAAGCTTCGCTTTTCATCCCTGAAAAAGAGATTTTGCTCTAAGTTATCGCTCTAGCACTTTCCTGAAGCTAGTCGCTGCATGATTTTTTCTCAGCGACAAACTGGCCCGATAGAGCCGACTGAAATGCTGATTTTGCAAAACTTCAAATGTCATGGATGACATTTGGGAGCGACCAAGGAAGGTGTACAGCGTTTTTGGAAAATTATGCTTTCAGTGGGCGACCTTGTACTTAGTCGGTAGCGCTGTTTTTTTCAATAGATAACAATTTAGCTGATGACATTTGTCATATTAACTAGTGACAAACATCTCTAAGAAAAAAATCGTCCATTGGCATACTTAACATGAACTCGAGACAACAAGTCTCAAATTTAACCAAACACTTGTTAAGGATATGAAGATGAAAAAAGTTATATTTGCAGTAGCACTTTCTATGAGCTTAAATGTTTTTGCAGAGCAAAATACCATAGACAGCATTACCCTAGCGGCCAACAATATGCAGATGGAAAATCTAGCCAATTTGGCAGCGCAAAGCAGTGGTTATGATCAGGCTTTTGCTCAGTATAAATTAGCTGTTGCTTACATGGTTAAACAGAACTATGACAAGCTGCAAGAGCATCTAACTGTATCTGCGGCTATTTTAGAGCAACAACTAACCATTAACTCAGATGATGCCGAAAGCATGGTTTTACTTGTGCAGGTATATAGTTTGCACATTGGATTTGCGCATGACAAAGCTCAAGAACTTGGGCCGAAAATGCAAGAGTTGCTGACTAAAGCTAACCAACTCGCACCAAACAACCCAAGGTTACAACTGGTGCATGGCATAATTAAATACCATACGCCTGTCGTATATGGTGGCAATAAACAAGTGGCAGTGGCTTTGTTTAATCAGGCGATAAACAACTACCCGGACGATGTAAACTCTGGTTATCACTGGGGTTATGACGAAGCCTACATTTGGCGAGGTTTAGCCAAAGTAGAGCGGGGTGACACCCAAGGAGCCTTGGCAGATTTTAATCGAGCCGTTGAAATTAACCCAAATAGCAATTGGGCGAAGGGATTAATCGCACAAAACAGTACATCGCTGTAAACAACAAAATGGCAGTTAGGGTGAAAATGGTGTGTTGGTTGCGCCATTTTCATTGATAAACAACAAGAATTAATTGAGCATATTATGAATCAAAGCTACCAAGTTGCACCTTTATTTACTGGTTATAACAACTTCTATTTATGGATACCACTGCTGTTTACTGGCTTCTATTTTTTTCCTCTCAGTATGATCTGGCCACATTTATCCTCGTTAGAAATTATTGTTAGTTTTATCGCCTATTTTGCGTTTATTGCTGGTTATATTTGGGCGCAAAAATGTACCCAACAGACTATTCGCTATTACATACTAGGGTTAACTGCTATCAGCGTGGCTGCCACAGCAATTAATCCTGGAACCTGTGCCTTATTCCCTTATGTGGCGTTTTTGGTTGGTTATTATTATTCGTATAAACGTGGCTTTCCATGGCTACTATTAATACTTGTAGGTATTGGTTTTAGTGCTTGGGCATTTAATTTAATTGAGTTGTATTTTTTATTGCCAAGTTATATTGCAACCATACCTAATTACTTTTTTGGGGTGATGACACGCGCTAAATTGCAGCAAGAGCATGAGAAAGAGCAAAGCCAATTGCACAATGAACAGCTTGCGACAATTGCAGAGCGTGAAAGAATTGCGCGTGATTTACACGATTTATTAGGCCACACCCTGTCGTCAATTGTATTAAAAGCTGAGCTTGCGAGTAAATTGGGCAAAGCTGGTAAAGTCGATTCAGCTTTAGATGAAATAGAACAAGTTGCGCAAATTAGCCGTACCACCTTGTCTGAAGTGCGCGCGGCGGTTTCTGGTTACAAAACTAAAAACATCAATGCTGAGCTAATCAAAATTAAAAGCTTATTAACGGATAAAGGTTTTAGCGTTGATGGCAGCATAAGTTTGTCGGGTTTAACTGCCAAGGCCGAATCTGCGCTACTACTCATTATTAAAGAAGCCACCACAAATATTATCAAACATAGCCAAGGCAAAAACGTCTATTTCGATTGTATACAGCAAGACAATAAATTGAATATTGAAATTATGAACGACGGCCAAACCAACCCAACAAGTTTTGGCAATGGCTTAACTGGTATTCAAGAGCGGGTGGCTGAATTGGGTGGGCAAGTTAATATTAAGCAAGATAAGGGTTTTGCGATTTCGTTAGAATTTAACCAAGGAATATTTCAATCATGATCCGAGTATTGTTAGCGGAAGACCAAGCTTTAGTGCGTGGTGCATTAGTTGCACTGCTTAATTTAGAATTTGATATTGAAGTGGTTGCTCAAGCGGCAAATGGTCAAGAAGCGGTTGAGCTGTTGCAGCAACATCAAGTGGATGTGCTACTAACAGATATCGAAATGCCATATATGACAGGGTTGGAATTAATTGAACAAGCTAAAAAAATTCAGCCTGATATCAAAACTGTAGTGATCACCACCTTTGCCCGCGCGGGTTATATCAAACGTGCATTAGTTGCAGGTGTGCGCGGTTTTTTGTTAAAAGACTGTCCGTCTGAGCAACTGGCCGATGCACTTAGGCAAATCATGCAAGGCAAAAAAGTGATAGATCCAGAGCTGGCCATTCAAGCCTTAGACGATGTTGATCCACTGTCAGATAAAGAGCGAAAATCCTTACGTTTAGCTGGAGAAGGCAAAAAAACCGCAGAAATAGCGGCAACTTTATTTTTGTCGGAAGGTACAGTGCGCAATTATTTATCCGAAGCTATCGCTAAATTAAACGCAACAAACCGAATAGATGCGGCACGAATTGCTAGACAAAAAGGTTGGTTATAGTACCCTGCGCGTTTGGTTATTTATCCCTAGTGCTAGCTATTATTGGAGGTCAATTTGCGTACTCAACTGATTACCCGTCAAGGTTATGAAAAGTTACAAGCTGAGTTAGACCATCTTTGGCGAGTTGAACGTCCCGAAACCACTAAAAAAGTAACATGGGCAGCAAGCCTAGGAGACCGTAGCGAGAACGCTGATTATCAATACAATAAGAAGAAGTTACGCGAAATTGATCGCAGAGTTCGCTATTTACGCAAATGTTTAGATAACTTAAAAATAGTCGATTATAGTCCGCAGCAAGAAGGCAAAGTATTTTTTGGTGCTTGGGTTGAAGTGGAAAACGACGACGGCCAAACCCTTAAGTTTCGCATCGTAGGTTATGATGAAATATTTGGCCGTAAAGATTACATTTCGATTGATGCACCTATGGCACGCGCTTTATTAAAAAAACAAGTAGACGACGAAGCTGTGGTAAAAACTGAGGCAGGCGTGGTTACTTGGTATATCAATTCGATTGAATACGTTAAGTAACCCGCTCATTTATTTTTTATCCAGAGTTCAGGTTTGTTAATCAATTAATTCAGCAAAAAACAGACTATTTGTCAGCATTTTGGCTGTTTCAAACCAATAACCGCGAAAGATTGGATTGTCACTAAAGGCAATCACACGGCCTTTGCCATATTTAGCATGTGTCAAAGCGACACTGTTACGAATGTGGCTGATATTTTCTGGGCTGACATAACCTGCAATTAACGGGCTTTCAGTATATTGAGCAACGTCTGCAAACGCTGAGTTCGACTCCAATAAAACTACTCTGTCGTTACGGAATAAACTTAATTCGCGATTGTTGCGGCCAAAACCAAGTGGATGTGTGATATCTATCTTGCCACTAAATACAGTGCCAGAAATGCGCATTTCGCTATAAAATGATTCTTTATCAACATAGTCATAAGTTTGTTTAAAGGGCGAGATTAAATCGCGCTCAGATAAATATTCATTTTTAATCAATTGATTTTGGCTGGCCCACACAGTTGCGCGTTTAGTGGTAATTAAAGTGCCACCTTGTTCAACCCATAGTTTAATTTGTTCGCTTTGGCTTGTTGTTAAGTTTTGATATTGCCCATCGGCTAAATATAAATGGCTAAAGTCATTTAGTGGCCACTTTTTATCCGCGGCCCCGTTCAACATCATAAGTGGCAGTTTAAGTTTTTTATCTAACCAAAACCAAAATTCACCTACTTCGGTTTGTTGTAACCAAGGCGCAGCTAATGTTGCCACTTTAGGTAGTTTGATGAGCTGCATTTTGTCACTGCCTAAATCTGGGCCTTCAGGTGTGTGAGCTGTGGTTAAATTAGTGACGGTTAAATTGTATTGGCTAATTAGCTGTTTAAAATTTTGCAGCGATTCTTGTGTGTTATCCGCTTGTAAAACTAATAAACTACCCGCAGGAAAATGTTGGCTACCAGTTGGGGTTACGCCTTTAAAGGCCGCTTTGGCGACTCGAATTTGCACTTGCTGCCTGAGCAATTCAGCTAATACATTTTGGTTGTTGCCGTTGCGCCAATCTATCAGATATCCAATAGCATCGTTTTTAAAGTCTTGTATTTGGTTAAGCTGTTTTTGTTGGCGATTTATGTCCCATGGCTGCTTGTGTGCTTTTACACCAAAAAATCTTCCTTCAACTGTGTGGTGCTCTAAACCGTAAGCTAATGCGATATTCCAGTTAGTCACGTCGTAAAAAGTATGATCATTAAATTCGGTTTGTTCGCTGAAAATACTTTTTATTAAACGATATTGTGCTTGTTGTACAGGGATCCAAAAGCTGGTTTTTTGATAAAAAATAGTTTGCTCGTTAGCTTTGTAGTCTTCTGCTAGTGGGTAAACTTTTATCTGATGAGCTGCCATTAAACGTAAAAATTCGTCAAGACTATGTTGGTCGTATTGCGCTTGGACTAAGTAACCTGAAACTTTGTCTTTTTGCGCTTGTTTAATATTGTCGCGGAAAAAGTCTTGCTGAAAATCAATGAGTGCCTGACGTTTAGCATTGGCCGCGCGGATCATGGAAATAATCCCAGTCATTTGATTCTCGACCGTTTGTTCAAAACTTAATAGGCCATTATTGGTATCAATTTGCTGTCCTTGGCTTTGTGCTTGTTCGAGTAATATGCCTAGGCCACCTTGCAAGTCTGGATAGGTTGAGCCTTTGCCAATATAAAAATCATCAAAGTTTTCTTCGCTATAAAACAGCTTATTTTGTTGGTCAAAAGCTCGCGCAGTGTAGTCAGATAAAGCTTTGGTTAAGCTGATGTTTTCATCGGGTGTTAATGGATTAATACGCGCTTGCACACCAGGTTGAAAGAAGTAGCTTTGATTTGACTGCATTTCGTGAAAATCCGCCAATACATTCGGTTTCCATTTATGGTATTCAATCAGGCGAGCACGGCTTTCTACTTGGGTTTGTGGTAGCCAGTCGCGGTTTAAATCAAACCAATAATGGTTACCGCGTGCATTTGGCCATTCTTGAGTATTTTTTGCATGTTCCGCATGGCTGCTTGGGTATTGGCTATAAAATGCATTTGCCCATGTCGCGTAGCGGTCAAAACCGTCTGGGTTTGCAATCACTTCAAATAACAATACGCTGTTATTTAACCAAGACTGCACCTCTTGTTGTTGATTACTAATTAAATAATGAATGATTTTAATGGCCGCATGTGGGCCGCTAGGCTCGTCACCATGAGCTGCGAAACTTAACCAAACAATTGCTGGTAAATTTTTGCTATTGAGCCTAGTTGCGTATGGGTTGCTCAACTGTTCGTGGCGAATACGAATTTCATCCAAATTCTGAATATTTTGTTTGGAAGATACGGCTAATAGATAAAGTGGGCGTCCTTCTTCACTCCAGCCAAACTGCATTAACTTGCTGTTCGCACTATTTTTATCAATATGATTGAGGTAATCAGCAATTTGGCTAAAACGTAAATGTTTGTCTGCTTTGTAGTTTGGTAAATATTGTTCAGGACTGGTTACATTTGCCAAAATAGTAACGCTGAAAAAGCTGGCTAAAAAAACGACAAAAAAACGGCTCAAGCGGCTCAAAGTAGGGCTCCGGCGCAACAATTCAACTTAGTTAGCCAAACTATACAGTTTCTTAGCCAATATTCAATTTTTGCGGTATGATATGAATATTTCTTGAGTAAAATAGTCAGGTACTTTATGAGCGACTCAACGCTATTAGTTTCTATTTCTGAATCTGCCCAATCTCATTTCGCCCGCTTGTTAGAAAATCAGGCTGAAGGCACACAAATTCGTATTTTTGTTGTTAATCCTGGTACGCCAAATGCCGAATGTGGTGTTTCGTATTGTCCACCTGATGCGGTTGAAGACAAAGACTTAAAATACAGCTATCAAGGTTTTGATGCTGTAGTTGACCCTGATTCAGCGCCATATCTCGAAGAAGCTGAAATTGACTTTGTTGCGGATCAAATGGGTTCACAATTAACCTTAAAAGCACCAAATGCCAAAATGCGCAAAGTCAGTGAAGGCGCAAGCTTAATTGAACGTGTCGAGTATGTATTAGTTAGTGAAGTGAATCCACAATTGGCCAACCATGGTGGTAAAGTTGATATTATGGAAATCACAGACGATGGTGTTGCAATCTTGCAATTCGGCGGCGGTTGTAACGGTTGTTCTATGGTTGATGTTACCTTGAAAGAAGGTATCGAAAAACAATTGTTAGAAAAGTTTGCAGGTGAGTTGACCGGCGTACGTGATGTTACAGAGCACAAATCTGGCGACCACTCATATTACTAACCGCATTTAGAAGATAATAATGCACTGGAGCGACAAACTCAGCCAAAACCCCAAACGCAGTTGGCGTTTGTTTTTGACAGGTTTAGCTTTTTTTTGGTTGTGCGCCAGTGCACTTATTTTTATCCCGAATATTGCCACTTCGTTATTATACCCATTGGTTTTTTTATTACTTGCGGCATTTACCTTAGCTGTTTATGGCTATCTTGGTATATTTGCAACACGAGTGGCGAATTTACGTTTTCACAAAGCTAAATATAAGCAGCTATTTTCCGAGCGAGAGTAATACCTCTAGCCAACATCATAGCGTGCAGCGCAATCCACAAAGCATGATTTGGGTTAATCCCTTGTGTTAGCGCGAGTTGATTAAAAACAAACCACACCGGAAAAAATACGCCAACAACAGACACTAACATGCTATTGCGCATGCTTTTGCTGTCAGCTAAACCAATAAATACCCCATCCAATAAAAAGCACCAAACTGCTGTGAGGGGCAAAATAATTATGTAAAAACTAAATGTGAGTGCAGTGGTTTTAATTGAATCTATATCAGTCATTAGGCCGATTATCTGCTGGTCAAACAATAAAAATACTAAGCTGTATACTGCGGCTAAAGCTAAACTTAAATTCATACCAACACGTATATTTTGTTTGAGCTGGCTTTTGTCATTCGCGCCAAATGTTTTACCTATTTGCACTTCAGCCGCATAAGCAATGCCATCTAATCCAAGTGAGATTAATAATAAAAAGTTCATTAACAAAGCGTTGGCTGCCAACACGTCTACGCCAATTCTAGCGCCCTGAAAGGTTAAAAAGACTAAAGCACACTCTAGCACTAGAGTGCGAATTAAAATATCACGATTAACTGCGAGAAATTGGCGGAAGTTTATCTCATGCATTTGTGTAAGTGACTGCTGAATTGTTTTAAGTAAGTGAGTTTTTACTATCATTCTATAGGCTATAAATAGGTATATGACTAAACCTGTGTATTCAGCTGCTAAGCTTGCCCAAGCTACACCTTTGACCGCTAAATCAAATACAAATACTAAGATTAAATCTAAAAGCACGTTGACTAAATTAATTACTATTTGTGTCAACATGATCGCCTTGGTTTTACCATGAGCGAGTAACCAGCCGACTAAAACTAAGTTGATTAAGCTAGCGGGTAGGGCTTGAAAACGTATGAAAAAGTATTCGCTGGCGGCTTGGTTTACTTGGGGATCAGCTTCGGCCAACCATAACGCACTTTGCAAAATCCAAGGTTGTAAAATAAGTAGTACAAGACTAACAACAATCGCTATAGATAAACCTTGTACCAATAGTTGGCTGGTCAGCTGAGGATTTTGTTTACCAAGAGCTTGCGCGGTTAAGCCGGTTGTCGACATACGCAAAAAACCAAACAGCCAAACAACAGCTGTAATAATAGTATTTGCAAGCGCGACGCCGGCTAATAAATAGGCGTGGGGTAAATGGCCTAAAATACTGGTGTCGACAATGCCCAATAAAGGTGTGGTAATATTCGACACTATCATAGGCAGAGCAAGTGCCAAATAAGCGGTTAATGAAGGGGAAAGTTGCATGGTTAAATTATTTCAGCGTAGTTGTTTGCTGTTATTGGCATTAGTTGGCCTGCAGTTTAGCAAACTTGCCTACGCAGCTATAGACCTAAGTCTGGTCGATAATGGATTTGTTATTTTGCAATACCATCATGTTGACGAAAATACGCCGGATGTCACTAGCCTGAGCAATGAGAAATTTATTCAGCATTTACAGTTAATTGAAAAACTCGGTTTCACTGTGGTTGATTTAGCTGAGGCAATAGACAAAGTTAGAGCGGGTGAAGTTTTGCCGGATAAAAGTGTCGCAATTAGTTTTGATGATGGTTATAAAAATATTGCGAAACAAGCTTTACCTGAACTGAAAAAGCGCGGCTGGCCAGCGACTATTTTTGTTAATCCTGGATTGCTCGCAAAAAGTCCAAGTTTTTATCTAACTTGGGATGAATTGAAATATTGGTCAAAACATAAAATGACCATAGCGAATCATGGCTGGGAGCATGACTATTGGGTGCGTGATAACGCGGCAACCAATATGAATTGGCAACAAAAAATTAAGCAGTCGATAACCAAGACCGAACAAGCGATTGAGCAGCATATTGGTTATAGTAAAAAATTAGTTGCTTACCCCTATGGTGAATACGACAGTTGGATCCAAACTTGGCTTAAACAGCAGAAGCTAATTACCTTTGGCCAGCAAAGTGGTGCAGTTGCGCAGTTTTCTGATTTTACTGCTTTACCACGTTACCCAGCGTCTGGCATTTACGCTGATGAAAAAACCTTAACCACTAAGTTGTTAACTAAAGCTTTGCCGGTAGATTATAACTTATTGCCGTCACCTATTGTCAGTGACTCAGCTAATCCACCAAGTTTTCAGATTAAATTATTAACCGCGCTGGTTAATTCATTGAATTGTTTTATTGGTGGCAAAGCAGAAATGGATTTACAAAAATTATCAGCTAATGAATATAAAATCAGCGCAAAACAAAAATTGGCAACAGGGCGCTCGCGCTACAACTGTACTATGCAAACGAAACAAGCTGGGCGCTTTTATTGGTTATCACAACCTTGGTTAATTGAATAACCTTGATTGATTATGGCATAGATTCAGCGCTAAAAGAGCCTGAGTCGATTGCCCTTTTTGATTCAGCACCTATTTCGGCAAGTGGTAATACTGCAGGGCCGGTTGGCTCGGCTAATACATAATAGTTGCCGTCTAATTCAATATATTCATCCGCTTGTGAATACGGAATCTGTAAACCAACCAGCGCATGGTTGGGTAGGTAAACTATCACTATGCCTAAATTTGGCACAAATGCACGCATGATCGCCGCAAATAAAGTGCTTTTGCTGTCGCAGTCACCTTGGTTTTCAAATAGCAGTTTGTTTGGTGGGTTAAAACCCATACCCATAGATTCGCTGCGACTCTCAAGTGCTGAATACGGAATACTTTGTAACCAAGACAATAAATAATTGATTGAATCTCGGGTGATGTAACCTGATAACTCCTGAGGGATTTGCGCGACAATAGGGGCGACAAATTCCAACGACTCCTTGGCAATGCGCATATGATCAGGCTTAACTACATTGCTACCAAACGCATTGGTCATTTGGCTATAGGTATTTTGTTCAAGGTAAGTTTGTTGCGCTTGATATTGAATTTGCAGCAAATGCTGCATAAGTTCGTGTGGTTGTTCATCTTGGTTACCATAGGCGACAATTTTTATGTCGTTTGGTCGTGAAATTAGTTGAACCCTCTGTTTTTTGTTTGGCCACTTTGCCAGCGCTTTTTGCATGCTTACGTAAACATATCTTTGCGCTAAATGTGGCTGGTAAAGTTTAAATTTTCTAAATAAACCAAATAGTTGTTTGTTGTGTAAGCTGAAATTAAGTTGCAATTGCTGCTGTTGGTGATTTAACCAAACATAGTTAAATTGTGTTTGTTGGCCTTGTTTAATTTTTTCAAATACTAATTGTTTGCTACTTACAGCTTGCGAGTAGCAAATTAATAATCCGAATATAATAAAAAGAATGTGACGCAACTATCAGCCTTTGGGTTTACTTATGAGCTAGATTAACAAATACTTAGCTCTATAATTGTCTATTTGGATTGCCTACACTTATACTGTTAGTTTAATAGTAATTATCGGGAAATCCAGCAATCACTCGATTGCCGAACATACTAGACTATCCACTAGGGATACATTCAATGTTTTCGACAGCGAAAAATCTAAAAAAAATTGTATATTTGGGCTTATTGTTGGCTGCCCACACTGCAAGTGCGCAAACGGATGATCGTAAATATCTGATAAAACTTGTTGAAGCTGGTTTATACCAAGATGCTTTTGAGTTAGCTGAATCTTTATTCGACCAATACGCCGGTGATGCTGATTTTGACTATTTATACGGTTTAGCTGCACGGCAAACAGGTATGCATCAAGAAGCAATATTTGCTTTTGAGCGAGTGGTCATTAATCGGCCGAATAATTTGAATGCACGTTATGCACTTGCAGTTGCTTATTACGAAGTTGATAATTTTGCTGCTTCAAAACGCGAGTTTAACAACTTAGTTAAATTAAAACCTTCAGTAAAGATTACTGAGCAAGCCGAGCGCTATCTGCAATTAATCGACAAACAAAGTGTTAAACTCGATCCTGTTTGGTCTGGATTTGCCGGTTTATCTCTGGGTTATGACTCAAATGTCAGCTCAGGTTTGGGAGATGACAAATATTCTATTTCGATTTTAGGTTTGGCAATATCAGATGATTCGCAATTTCCTGTTGAGTCAGATCAATTTTATCGCGTAAATGCTAACTTGGCCTATCGCTATCCAACAGCTAAATACAATGCTTGGTTTGCCAGTGCCACCGTTTCACATACAGATCATCAATCGGCTGCACAATACAATAAATCCAATTTAGATGTGATGGCTGGATATACCCATAGAATGGGCGCTTTGCAACTGCGCACTAGCGTGTTTGCCCAAGGTTTCTGGTATGGTGAAGAAAAGTATCACAATCTAGCTGCTTTGATGGCTTCGGCTAACTTTGCTTTTGACGACAGTGCCAGTATCCAATTGTCAGGGAACTACACTTTAATTGATAACGAAAAAAACGACAATTTAGATAGCGGAAGTGCGCAAATACGTCTTGAATATATCAAACAACTAGATAGTGCACGATTGAGTTTGGGCACCTCGTTCCGAGATGAAAATGTTAAAAATTTCAATTTGCAGTCTAAGCAATATGAACGCAATGTTTCTGGGCTTTCAGTTAATTGGATACAAAAGTTGCAATCATGGGGAACGTTGCGCCTATCTTGGCAGTACCAAGAGGCCAATCACCAATATCTCAATGAAACCTTGACCCAAAGCGATGGTGTGACTGTTCTTTTTGATGAAAAACGCAAAGACCACAATATTATTTATTTGGTTGGGTTTGATTACGCCTTCAGTTCTAGTTGGTTGTGGCAAACGCAAGCGCGGATAAGTCGCAAAAATAGTAACCAATTTTTATATAGTTTTGATCGCAATGTCGTTAATAGCGGCGTGCGTTATTTATTTTAATGCGGAGGTGAATTATGAAATGGCATCACGCAACAAAAGTCATAAATATCCTAGCAATAGTCGCATTAGCCTTGCCTGTCAAAGCTGCGGATATAGCCGGACGAACATTAGTCGCACTGGGTGAGGTCGAAGCTGTAGGAGATGATACACGTCCGTTAAAAAGACGCTCACCAGTGTATAATATAGACACAGTAACAACGGGCCCTAAAAGTAAAGCTCAGTTCAAAATGACTGACGGTGGTTTGCTCGCAATTAAAGAGAATACACAGCTAATTATTTCAACTTATGAGTATGATGCTGAAACAGACACTGGCTCTGCCGTGATGAATTTGCTCTCAGGTGGCATTCGTACTATAAGTGGCAAGATCAAAAATGATAATGGTGAATATCAGCTAAAAACACCGGTTGGCAGTATAGGTATTCGAGGAACTCACTTTGAAATAGAGCTGGTCGATGGAGAAATGTTTATTGCCGTTTGGGACGGTGCAATTGACGTAAATGTTGATGTCGGTGGCGGTGTCGAATTAGTCTCATTCGGTGCAAATGAAAATTTTAACTTCGGTAAAATTCAATCTAATGGTCAAGTGACGGGGTTATTGACTGTCCCTGAAGTTTTTGACTCTGGTCATAGCGCAGATCCCACTCAAAATGATGATGAAACGCAGCAGTCAGGCGAAGACTCTGAAGATAATGACGATAATGCCTCAAGTAATAGCGGGAGCGGCACAACTCAGAATAACTCTGAACAGGCTCAGTCAAATGCAGCAACAAACAATCAGGGAAGTAGTGCTGACTTGCAAGTTGAAGTGGCGACTAACGAAGATCTAGAGACAGAAACCACAGAGCTAAATGCTACAGATAAGATTGAGATAATTGTTGATACAACCGAATTTGATCCAGAAGTTATAGATCCTTCTGAACAAGAATTGCAAGACAATCTAGGAATTAACCCGATACTTGGTCGTACAGGTATAACCTCCTTTGATTTAACTAGTCACGGCTTTGGTCCAAACGTCACTGATGCAAGTATGAGTATGCAAATTGATTTTGATACACAAACAGTAGAGGAAGGTTTCTTATCTTTTACCGATGAAGGTGGCGAATGGCTTGCGCGCTTTAATGGCGCAATTCGTGATGCCGAGTTAGATATAGGAGTAAATTATGCTTCGTATGGAGATAACTTGGCAGAAGGCACAATAGACGCTAAATTTATTGAAGCGGATACGATTTCTGGCTCTGTTGAATTAAAAGAGCAAGAAGATGAAAGTGTTACAGCTGGTGGCATTTTTACTTTGGGTGAAAGCGCATCGCCAACACCAGTTGATGAAGCTGCAACAGATCTTTAGATACATGGATACAAAAAGGTAGTAAAGCATGTGGGTTAAGTTTTTTGGGGTAAGAGGCAGTATGCCAGCAGCAGGCGCAGAGTTTGCAAAATATGGCGGCAACACTGCATGTGTTCATGTAGAGCTTGAAGATGGCACTGATATCATACTTGATGCTGGTACAGGTATTGTGAAATTGGGTGATGAGTTACTCGCAAAGGGTAAACCAATTCATTTAATGTTAACGCACAATCATTGGGATCATATTCAAGGGTTTCCGTTTTTTACCCCTGCATACCAAATTAAACGCAAAATCGTATTAACGCCTGGGTTAACCACACCTAGAGAAGACGATGCCGTATTGCAGCAAATGTCAGGCACTTGGTTTCCAATAAAATCGGATGAACTAAGAGCTGATATTGAATTAACACCGTATGAAGGTTTAGATAGTTGGCAAGTGGGCAGTGCAACTGTTCGACGTAAATCGCTTAATCATCCAGGTGGTGGCTCAGCATACTTGATTGAAGAAAACGGCTATAAACTCGCTTATGTGACAGACAATGAATTATATCCACCATATCAAATATCCACTACCTTTGAAGAATGGGTTGAATTTATTAGTGAAGCCGATTTATTAATTCACGATGCACAATACATTGACAAAGATATGCCACATAAACATGGATGGGGCCACAGTTTAGTTGACCAAGCCGTAGAATTAGCCGTTACTGCCAAAGTAAAACAGTGTGCTTTATATAGCCATGACTACACACGTACAGATGAAGATATTGAACATCAAGTAGCACACATACAAGCTATGTTAGAGCGCAGAAAATCGAAAACCCATATATTTGCTGCATACGAAGGTATGGTGATCCAACTCGCTGATGATGCAGCTCCAATAGATGATTAAAATTACCTCCCACAGATTAGCTGTTTTCTGTGGGTTATTATTAACACTAACTTTTATTTTACTGCAGTTATCGCCAGTCAACTCAGACACTCGCGCCGGATTAAATCGCTTAGATGGTTTGCTCTACGATTTACGTTTCAATTTTTTATTACCTTATCGTAATCAATATTCAGACAATAATATTGTCGTTATAGATATTGACGAAAAAAGCATACGCGAACAAGGTCGCTTTCCGTGGAGCCGAGTAAAAACGGCAAAAATGGTTGATCAATTGTTTAATGCAGGTGCCGTTGTTATCGCATTCGACGTCATGTTTTCAGAAGAAGAAGTTAATCCGGTTGACTTTATTTTGTCCAATACTCCAAAGTCAGATGCGGTTGAGCAGCATTTATCCAAGTATCGGCAGCAGCTCGATCCCGATACTCAATTGGCGGCAAGTATTAGCCAAGGTGATGTGATTCTTGGGACATTATTTGAAGATCAACTAGTCGCTATGTCAGGGCACTTGCCGGATAGCCCAATTGTCATAGATACACAAGTTGATGTTACTAGAACAAAAGCTGTTGCAAAACCTGCATTTGTCGGTGTTGTTGATACCTTGTATCAAGCTGCACAACAGAGCGGTTTTACTGTTTCTCAAGGTTTTATGAATTCAATGCCTGATGAAGATGGTTCAATTCGCCGTGCTGCATTGATTATTCGTCATCAAGACAAACTTTATTCTTCGCTGGCGCTCGAAGCGGTTCGAGCATACTTATTCGAAGAAACAATAAAGGTGAATACTAAATCCTACGGCGGTCAACACAATATTGTATCTGTAGAGCTAAACAAGCAAATTATACCAACCGATCAGCATGGGCATGTGTTGGTGCCATACAGAGGCGGTAAGCGCAGTTTTGAATACATTTCAGCGACAGATGTTATTGAAGGCCGAGTTGGTGATGAAAAGCTCGCGGGCGCAATAGCGTTTATTGGCACATCTTCTGTAGGTTTAGCCGATTTACGAGAAACCCCAGTTGGTATTCAATACCCAGGGGTTGAGGTGCATGCAAATGTTGCTGAAGCGCTATTACATCCGGAAGTATTAAAATTTCAACCTGATGTTGCTAACGAGTGGGTTGTGGTAATGCTGTGTTTAATCGGTGCTTTTAGCAGTTGGTTAATGCCTAAGCTAGGTTCGATCAAAATGGCGCTGACTGGCGCAACTTTAATCGCAATAAGTATAGTGTTTAACCTGGTTCAGTGGCATTTTTTTAGTATTGTATTACCATTGTTTACCGTCATCGCTTTGCTGGTTACAATAACGGCTGTGAATGTTGCTATTGGCTATGCAGCAGAGTCGAACCAGAAAAAAGTGATCAAGGGTTTCTTTGACCAGTATGTGCCGCCAGCGCATATCGACAAAATGTTAAGCGACCCAAGCAGCGTGTCTTTTGATGGTGAAAGAAAGGTCATGAGTGTACTGTTTTCAGACATTCGCAGTTTTACGACAATTTCAGAAAGGTTGTCGGCAACTGAGTTGAAACAACTGCTTAATCAGTATTTTTCACCTATCACCAAGAGCATATTAGATCACAAAGGTACGATAGATAAGTATGTAGGCGATATGGTTATGGCATTCTGGGGCGCTCCATTAGACGACCCAGAGCATGCAGACAATGCAATAACTGCAGCTTTTGCTATGTTAAAAATTACTGAAGAATTAAATGTTTCTTTTGCACAACAAGGTTTCCCTGAAATTGCGATTGGCATTGGTATTAACACCGGCGAGATGAATGTAGGTGACATGGGCTCTGAATTTAGACGAGCCTATACTGTGTTAGGTGATGCGGTAAACTTAGGCAGTCGTTTAGAAGGGTTAACTAAGTTTTATGGTGTTAAGCTATTGGTAAGTGAATCAACACAAGAGCTCGCGACCAGCTATGTTTATCGACCAATTGACAGAGTTAAAGTTAAAGGCAAAAATCAAGCGGTGGCAATAGTAGAGCCAATTTGTTTGTTTTCAGAATTAACTGAAGATATCAAAGACGAATTGTCGCTACATTTACAAGCTTACGATTGGTATTTATCACAAGAGTGGCAACAGGCAGAAGAAGTTTTTAGTCAGTTATCAGACCAGTATCCGGCTAGAATGTTATATAAAATCTACCTTGAACGTATTGAAGAATTGCGAGAGCAAGACTTTATTGAAAATTGGGATGGAAGTTTTACCCATACGAGTAAATAATATAAGAGGCGCATGGATGTTTAATGTGAATAAGTAAGTGAGCAGTTAATGAGTGAGAGTATTTCGGAAACTATTTCAGAGATAGTTCAGCAAGACTTGCATGAGCAAGTTGATCACCTAATTAAAGTAGGCGTCGCGCTGTCGTCTGAAAAAGATACCACCAAGTTACTCGAACAAATATTATTTGCCGCACAACAGCTTACCCATGCGGACGGCGGTACTATTTATTCAGTTACCGACGACAACCAACTCAAATTTGAAACTCTGATAAATCACACATTAGACATGTATATGGGTGGTACTAGCGGACAGCCCATACCATTTCCCAACATCCCTTTAGAAATCGAAGGGAAATCTAATTTAAATGCCTTGGTCGCTTTTGCCGCAAATAAAGATTTAGTCGTTAATATTCCTGATGCTTATCAACCTTTTGATGGCTTTGATATGACAGCTGCACGGGAAATGGATAAAAAAATTGGCTATCGAACTCAGTCAGTTTTAACCATACCAATGAAAAACCATGAAGGTGAGCTAAATGGCGTATTACAATTAATCAATGCGCAAAAAATATTGGTTAATGGTGAAACCGAGATCATTCCGTTTTCACCAGAAATCCAACGTTTAGTTGATTCGCTCGCTTCACAAGCCGCAGTGGCGCTGACAAACAGACAGCTTATTGACGACATGCAAACGCTTTTCCAATCATTTACTAAATTGATTGCACAAGCTATAGATGAAAAATCGCCTTACACTGGTGGTCATTGCCGCAGGGTACCTGAAATTACCATGTTGCTCGCGCAAGCCGTTAACCAAGTTGATTATGGTCCTTTGTCAGATTTTTCAATGACAGAAAAAGACATGTACGAGCTGAATATTGCTGCTTGGTTGCACGATTGTGGTAAAGTCGGTACGCCTGAATATGTGATGGATAAAGCAACTAAATTGGAAACTATTGCTGACAGAATTCATTTAGTTGAGAGCCGTTTTGAAATTGTTAAGCGAGATATTCAATTAAGTTATCAGCAAAAAATAATTGATGCATATAAAACAAATCAAGCTGCTGTAGTTGCTAGTTATGAAGATGAACTTAAGCAAAAACTAGCGCAACTAGAAGACGATTTTGAATTTTTACGCAAAGCGAATATTGGCGGTGAGTTTATGGCACCGGACGATCAGCAAAGGGTTGAACAAATCGGCCATCAAGCTGAGCTAAACATAAACGGTAAAACTACACCGTTATTAACTGACGATGAAATTTATAACCTAAAAATTGCTCGTGGTACGTTAAACAATGAAGAGCGCGCAATTATCAATCGCCATATCGAAATTACCATAGATATGCTGGAAGCCTTGCCGTTTCCAAAACATCTACGCCGAGTGCCAGAATACGCAGGTGGACATCACGAAAAAATGGATGGAACTGGTTATCCTCGCCAATTAACTCGTGAGCAGATGTCTGTGCCAGCGCGTATGATGGCCATAGCAGACATATTTGAAGCGTTAACAGCAGCTGACCGACCGTATAAACCTGCAAAGTCGTTAAGCCAATGTTTAAAAATTCTCGGTTTTATGAAAAAAGACAATCATATAGATCCCGATTTATTTGATGTGTTTGTCGACTCAGGTATTTACAAAGTATTTGCTAAAGAATTCCTCAATCCAGAACAAATTGATGAAGTCGATTTAGATAAAATACCTGGTTATGTCCGCCCAGAATTACGATATCAAACCCAAGCGGCCAGTTAATTACTTAAACCGTAAGACACCTTCTTGTACACATGAGGCAACCAGTTGGCCGTCACGGTTAAATAGTTGCCCTCGTACTAAACCACGAGCGCCAGAGGCTGACGGGCTATCTATTTGGTAAAGCAGCCAATCATCAAATTTAAACGGGCGGTGAAACCAGATAGAGTGATCAATAGTGGCCACTTTCATGCTGGGATCCATAAATGAGCGCCCATGTGGTTGAAGTGCTGTGGTGAGAAAGTTAAAGTCAGACGCATATGCCAATAAAAATTTATGTGTAGCGAGATTATCTGGCACCTTGCCATTGGCTTTGAGCCAAATATGGCGGTGCGGCGGCAATACTTCTGGCTTAAGTGGATTAATTAACTCAACAGGCCGAATTTCAATAGGTTTGTCGCAGGTAAATTTTTCGCGAATCGAAGCTGGAATTAAATCTTGATTTGCCCTAGCAAACTCAAGCTCACTGACAAGCTGCTCAGGACCGACAACATCAGGCATTTGTGCTTGATGGTCAACACCTTGTTCTTCGATTTGAAAAGACGCAGTTAAATAAAATATGGTTTTGCCATGTTGAATTGCTTCAACTCTACGGGTACTAAATCCTTTGCCGTCACGAATGACATCCACTTTATAAACAATAGGGTGTTTAACATCGCCTGGACGTAAAAAATAAGAGTGAAATGAATGCACATCGCGTTCGGCTTGTACTGTTTGTTGTGCAGCAGACAAAGCTTGACCAAGTACTTGTCCACCAAATACTGCACCGAAACCTAAATCTTGCGACTGTCCTCTGTATATCCCTTGCTCGATTTGCTCTAACGACATTAAACCTATTAATTCGTCTAACACGGCACTCATTTTTCCTCCGAAACTGGCATATAGTTAACCTGAACTCTAGATAACAAGTTCAGGTTAGTTAAATGGTATGACCAGTTAACTATAGCGGATCTATACTTAAGAGTCTTGGTTAAACGTGTTTTTTCTAAGGGAACTCAGTATACTGCTGGCAAAAAACAGCGTTTCGAACTGATTTAACCAGATGTTATTAAAAGCTCTTATTGTTCCTGTTGCCCTAGTTATCGCAAGTTATCTTGCGCACGTCGAATATTTGTATCAATTTGGTGCTTGGCATAGAGCGTTGGATTGGTTGCCGCAAGCTTGTTTGTTATTGGCTTTAGGCCTTGCTGTACAATACAACCAGTTGCGTGTTGCGCTTGCTTGTTTACTCGCAACTTTGTTATTGCCACAATTTGATGTTTGGATGGAGCCTGCACAGTTGGCACCGTCTTTACAAAATGCCGCTAAGTTATGCACAGTATCTGCTGCTGCATTAATTTGTTTATGCATACCAAATAAGAGTCTACGCCATTGGTTTGGCTGGTTGTTATTGTTAATTGGTTTAAGTCCTTTGCTGTTGAGTTTTATTGGTTGGCAGCTTTTTCCTGCAAAGCTGAGCTCACTATTTGTCTGGTTAAACCAACCAAGCTTACCTGAGCCCTTGTACTCATACACAGTGGTGATTAGCTGTTTATCCGCTGTGTTACTGAGTTTATTAGCTTGTTGGCGCTACAAACAGGCGCAAGAAGGTGTGTTTATTGGTTTAGTGTGTGCTGCATGGTTATCCACCCAGTTGGCAGATAATGTGCAATTGGTTGTTTTGAGTTATTTAGCCGTCGCTGGTACCGCAATTATTTTTGTCGCGCAGCATGCTTATCGCTTGGCATATTACGATGAGTTGACCGGTTTACCTTCACGTCGTGCGTTAAATCAATATGCGTCGTCGTTAGGGCGAAACTATATTGTCGTTATGTCTGATGTTGATCACTTTAAAAAATTTAATGATACCTATGGCCACGATGTGGGTGATCAGGTTCTTAAACTTGTCGCCAGTCGATTAAGTCAAGTTGGTCAAGGAGGGCGTGTTTTTCGCTATGGTGGTGAAGAATTTACGCTTGTGTTTAAAGGCCACAAACAGACAAAAGTAGTCGCTGAGTTAGAAAAATTACGACAAAACATTGCAGACTATGACATGGTTGTGCGTGATAAAACACGTTCGAGCCAAAGTAAAAAAGATCGTCAAGCCAATCTGAAATCGAGCAAACAAGTAGTAAACGTAACGATAAGTTTAGGCTATTGTATCAGCAACAAATCGCATGGTGGTTTTGACGCGAGTTTAAAAGTAGCGGATGAAGCTTTATATAGAGCGAAAAAAGCTGGCCGAAATTGTGTAAGTGATTAATTTTTGGGTAAGGACAAAACATGGCAATTGAATTAACAGATGAAGCTAATCCTTGGTTAGTACATTCTAGCAAAGAAATATACAGCAATGCGTGGATCAGAGTGCGTGAAGATCAAGTAACAACACCTGCGAATACGCAAGGTATTTATAGTGTGGTTGAGTTTCAAAACTTAGCGGTTGGTATAGTACCAATTGATGAACATGGCAATACTTGGTTGGTTGGTCAGTGGCGCTACCCGTTAGAAGCGTACAGTTGGGAAATCATTGAAGGCGGCTGCCCTAAAGGTGAACAGCCAGCCGATTGTGCACTGCGCGAATTGAAAGAAGAAGCTGGGTTAAGCGCAGAAAAGTTATTGCCGTTTATGGAGTTATCACTGTCAAATAGTTCGACTGATGATAAAGCGATAGTTTATCTGGCCACAGGTATTACTGAGGGGCAAGCTGAGCCTGAAGAAACAGAACAATTACAATTGGTAAAAATGCCGTTAGCTGAGGTATATGAGTTGGTAATGGCTGGAAAAATTCACGATGCAATTAGTGTAGCGGCAATACTTAAGTTGAAAGCTTTAGGTTACTTTTAACTTATAGCTAGGCGTTAGTACTGCGAGACTAACGCCGAGTTTGTTTTAGCTGTTTAGTGGCTGCCTCGGGTAATTTTATCTAAATAACCCATAGCAAATGCTGAAACTACAAATGTTAAGTGGATGATGACATACCAAAACATTTTTTCACTTTCAATATTGTCAGCATTCATAAACACTTTAAGTAAATGAATCGACGATATGGCAACAATAGATGCGGCCACTTTATTTTTTAAAGTACCTGAATCAACTTTACCTAACCAACCTAGTTTTTCGCTACCTTCATCAATATCAATTTTGCTGACAAAGTTTTCGTAGCCAGAAAACATTACCATAACCAACAAACCGCCGACGAGCACCATATCAATTAAAGATAAGGTGACTAAAATCAAATCTGTTTCTTTGGTTTCAAGTATATGTGGTAAAAGATGAAACATCTCTTGAAAGAATTTAATAGATAGCGCAACGAGTGCTAAGCTCAAACCAATATAAATAGGGGCTAACAACCAACGCGTGGCGTACAACAATCTTTCTAACTGCTTTTCCAAAGCATGCTCCTTGAAGCTTACAAATAAACTGGCGTTAATATACCCAAGCTACTTGAAGATGCAAGATTAACAAGCTCTCGGCCCTTGAAGTATTTTATGACGGCAATAAAAAAGCCGACAGATGTCGGCTTTTTAACTTACGAATTAGTTGACTGGAAAATTAAGCCGGTACAACGTTCTCTGCTTGAGGGCCTTTTTGACCTTGGGTAACAGTCATAGTTACTTGTTGGCCTTCAGCTAGGGTTCTACGTCCACCAGCTGTTTGGATTGCGCTGTAGTGAACAAATACGTCCTTGCCGCCTTCTTGCTCAATAAATCCAAAACCCTTTTCATCATTGAACCACTTTACTGTACCGATAACTTGATTTGACATTTTCTTCTCTTACAAAATAAAACTAAGTTGCCACAGGATCTGACAACTTTTCAGTTGCGAAAAACCGCAGAATTCATTGTAGCAGCTAAATTGGTTAAATGTCGCTCAATATTTTAAATTTTTATGAAAATTTTTTATCGGCAACAGTTACTAACCTCAGCTAAGCTGTGTGTTGATATAAATGAAAGCTAGATTGGCCGGCAGTTTGGCTTTTTAATAAGCGCCAAGTACTTGGTAAATCTACAAAATTAAGTTCTTTTTCATATTCAAGGTAAATTAACGCATCAGGCGCTAACCAACCCTTATCTACCAGTAAATGACAAGATTGGCTGACTAAATTTTGTCTAAAAGGAGGGTCGATAAAGACTAAATCAAATTGTTTGTTTGCTGAAGTTGCCAAATATTGCAGGCTATCAGTTGTGATAACTTGGGTATTTGTATCTGCTGCTAACTTTAAACTGCTTAAATTTTTTTCCAGTTGTTTTGCCGCTGCCGGTGATTTTTCTATAAGTGTAACGTCAGAAGCGCCGCGCGAGAGCGCTTCAAAAGCGAGTGAACCAGAGCCAGCAAAACAATCAAGCGTGGTACTGCCTGCAACATCAAACATCAACCAGTTAAATACAGTTTCTTTAACTCTGTCAGTGGTCGGGCGCAAACCATCTATATCCATCACGGCAAGCTTTTTTCCTTTAAATAAACCAGAAATAATACGTACACTTCCTGGATTCTTGCTTGCTTTAGCATTTGCTTTATTTTGTCTACGGGCTGGGCGTGATACCATTGGCGTCTAGATTTAATATAAAAATGATATTTTACCTCAAAGCTGGGTGTTAGAGCCAGTTTCCATCATATTTAACGCGATTTTTAAAGAGTAAGTTAGCCAAAATGAGTCAGAAAAAAGGTTTATTTGGATGGTTTGGCCGTAAGTCCGAACAAAAGCAAGATGAAAAAGTAACCGAACAACAAAATGTTGAACCGGAAGTAGTGCAATCATCCGCTGAAGTTTCGTCTGAGCAAGTTACCACAGTACAAGTTGAAACAACTGATGTTGTCGAGACCACACAAGCAGAGGTTATAGAGCAAGTTGATGATGAGCCGTCGCTTGAGGTCGAAGCAAAAGTTGAAGAAGTTGAGCAACCGCTTGCAGTCCAACCAGAGATTCAGCCAGAGCAGCAACCAGAGCCACAACAAAAACCTAAACAAGGTTTATTCGCTCGGCTAAAAGCAAGTTTAACTCGTACCAAAGCGTCAATTGGTAGTGGATTATTTTCACTATTCAAAGGCAAGAAAATCGATGATGAGTTGTATGAAGACCTAGAAACGCAGCTGTTGATGGCGGATGTAGGTATTGATACCACTATGAAAATTATCGACCAGGTAACAGAAGCGGCAGAGAAAAAACAACTTAAAGAAGCGGAAGGTTTGTATTCGGTTGTTAAAGATCAAATGCAGCAAATTTTACAAGAGGTTGAGCAACCGCTAGAGCTTGAAAAGTCCAAAGGTCCGTTTGTTATGCTGATGGTTGGGGTTAACGGTGTTGGTAAAACCACGACTATAGGTAAATTAGCCAAACAATATCAACAGCAAGGCAAGTCAGTAATGTTGGCTGCAGGGGATACATTCAGAGCTGCAGCTGTTGAGCAATTGCAAGTATGGGGACAACGTAATGATATTGCTGTTGTCGCACAACATACTGGCGCAGATAGTGCTTCAGTTATTTACGATGCCTACGAATCAGCTAAATCTAAAAATGTGGATGTATTGATTGCGGATACGGCAGGTCGATTACAAAACAAATCACACTTGATGGAAGAATTGAAAAAAATTGTTCGTGTGATGAAAAAAATTGATGCAGATGCACCACATGAAGTTATGCTGGTGGTTGATGCGACCACAGGGCAAAATGCGATTAGCCAAGCTAAGTTATTTGGTGAAGCGGTTGGTTTAACTGGTATTAGTTTAACTAAACTGGATGGCACAGCCAAAGGTGGGGTTATTTTTGCAATAGCCGACAAATTTAAAGTACCAATTCGCTATATAGGTGTAGGTGAAGGTATAGACGATTTACGCCCGTTTGCTGCCAATGATTTTATTGAAGCACTATTTGCTCAAGAAGAAAGTGAGCAAGCATAAAATAATAACTAAAAAATAATTTACAGGGGATAGTATGATTCGATTTGAGCAAGTATCTAAATCCTACTCAGGTGGTGTGCAAGCGTTACAAAAAATTAGCTTTCACATCCAACCTGGTGAAATGGCCTTTTTAACTGGTCATTCAGGCGCAGGCAAAAGTACGCTGCTCAAATTGATCTCGATAATGGAGCGACCTTCCGCTGGTCATGTCTTTATTAACGGCCACGATCTAAGCAAAATATCGCGTAAACAAATCCCTTATGTTCGTCGCGATATCGGCATGATTTTCCAAAATCACAGGCTGCTGCGTGACAATACCATATTTGACAATATTGCTCTGCCGCTGATTATTGAAGGTTATGGTTTAAAAGAAATTCGCAAACGTGTCGACACAGCTTTAGACAAAGTTGGTTTACTCGACAAAGCTCGCTATTATCCAAATATGCTCTCCGGTGGCGAGCAGCAAAGGGTTGGTATTGCCAGAGCTGTGGTTAACACACCGCCTATTTTATTAGCTGACGAACCAACAGGTAATTTAGACCCAAAACTCTCGTTAGAAATTATGCGCTTGTTTGAAGAATTTAACAGTGTTGGGACAAGTGTGCTGATTGCAACCCATGACCTTGGTTTAATTGCTCGGATGAAATACCGAACTTTAACTTTGACCAAAGGGCGCATGGTACAAGATGGTTTACAAGCGGAAGAGAACCAAGGAGCTGAGTTATGAGTTTGTTGTTTAAACAGCGCAATTCAGCCGGTGCCAATCAAAGAAAATTGGGCATGGTCGCAAAAATCATCGCCTTTTTTGTTGGTAATATTCGTCATTGGTTAGTCGCTTTGGGTGATATTTGGCGCGATCCAATTCCATCCATTTTAACAGTCGCTGTATTGGGCGTGAGTTTAACTTTACCTTCCATTATGTATGTGGTGGCTAAAAATGCCCAAAGTGTTGAGCAGCACTGGCAAAGTGCCGCAGAAATTTCACTATTTTTGCATACAGATTTATCCGACAAACAAATTCAAACTTTCGTAAAACAAGTTCAATTACATGCAAAAGTTGAAAAAGTAACTTTTGTCAGCAATGAACAAGCGCTTGACGAATTTGAGCAGTTATCCGGCTTTGGTGACGCCTTAAGTTTGTTGGAGGCTAATCCGCTACCGAATGTGTTAATTGTCATTCCGCTTGCCGAATATGCGTTGGCTTCTCCTGCGGCAGATTTGTTAACTGAACTAGAGCAAATGCGCGAAGTTGAATTTGGTAAATTAGATATTGAATGGCTTCGTCGGCTCAATGCAGTTTTATCCCTAATTAAAGATACTATGGGCAGCTTAGGTTTGTTGTTGTGTGTATCTGTTGTGTTAATAGTGGGTAATACCATTCGTTTGTCAATTATTAACCGTAAAGAAGAAATTGAAGTACTTAAGCTGGTTGGCGCAACCGATGGTTTTATTCAGCGGCCATTTTTGTTTACTGGCCTATGGTATGGTTTTTTTGGTGGTTTAATCGCATGGCTGAGCATAGAAATTATGCTTTATTATTTATCCGGTTCAATCGTGCGGATTGCTGATTTGTATCAATCAGATTTTAGATTATCTGGTTTGTCTGTTGCTGAGATGGTTAATTTATTGTTGATTAGTATGGGGTTAGGTTTGTCTGGCTCTTATTTGGTGGTACGCAAACAAATATTGTTAATCGAACCTGATTCGAGCATCTAGAGCTAAATTCTCACGTAAAAGAAAAGGCGCTGAAGAGCGCCTTTTGTGTTTTTGTTTGCAGATAAACTTAAAACAAATAAACAAAAGTGATACTGGTAGTAGTATCTGTGTTTTCTTTGTCTGCAGGTACTTCGCTGTTATGAGTTATAGTATAGGCGGCTTTCATACTTAAACTGCCCATCAGATTAGCTGATACGGCTGATTCCGATTTAGTCTTAGTATTTTTACCACTTTCAAGTGCGGCTTCAGTACTTAGCTTCTGAGTAAATTTAGCATGATCACTAAATTTGTATTGGTATTCAGCTGCTAAACGTAGTACTGCGCTCTCGTCTTTTTCACCACCGTCGACTTTATTGAAGGTATAACCAGGACCAACGTTGTACTTGAAGTACGACTGCTCAGTTTTAAATAGCTGGTCCGAATAACCTGCTGCCACTGTGCTTTGATATTCAAAACCACTAAATTTATCGTCTTCGTATGAAGCGAAAACAAATAGGGCAGAATTTTTATCATTCAGTTTATAGTCGCCTTGGCCAGACAAAAAATACTTCTGAGCAGTCGTTTGTGATACTTTTTCATCACCTTCACCAATTTCATCTTTTTTGTACAAAGCATCTAATTGGTATTGATTGCTCCAGCTTTCTAACTCATGTTTATAAGCAATTTTACCTTTTAAAGAAGTAGTTTCTGTATTACCAGAAGTAACAATAATACCTAACTCAAACTCACCTTCTGCTGGCGCTTGTGCGATAGCAGAGCCAGACGCTAATGCAATTGTAAGTGTGGTCAGTTGAAAAATGCGCTTCATAAAATCTCCTAAGCTTAAACGCTTTCTTTGTGTAAATGTACATCCATTTGTGGGAATGGGATTTCGATGCCGTTATCGTCTAGTGCAATTTTTATATTTTTGTTTAAGTCGTAAAAAACAGCCCAATAATCAGTTGTTTTAACCCAAACACGCACGTTAAAGTTAACTGACGAATCTGCCAATGCTGAAACCGCCACCAAGCTAGTAGGTTCTGGCAAAACCAATTCGTGTTTCGCTAACACATCTTTTAGTACTTGTTCTGTTTTCAATAAATCTGCTTTGTACGACACTCCAATAACTAAATCGAGTCTTCTAGTATCATGGCGAGAGAAGTTAGTGATAGCGCCACCTGTTACTTGTGCGTTTGGTAAAACCACGTATTTATTATCAGGGGTTGTTAATATGGTTGAAAATATTTGAATCTCTTTTACCACACCAGAAACACCACCTGCTTCAACAAAGTCACCCGCTTTAAAGGGGCGAAATACGGTAATTAAAATACCAGAAGCGAAGTTTGATAACGACCCTTGTAAAGACAAACCAATTGCCAAACCAGCCGCACCTAAGATGGCGACAAATGTTGCTGTTTCTATACCAACTTGGCTGAGTGCCGCAATTATAACCGCAGCAAAAATAACCGCATTGGCTAAGCTGGCGACAAAGCTTGCTACGGCTTTATCTATGCCTCTCGCTTCAAGCATTTTTTTGCTAAGTGACGCAACATAGCGAGCTATCTTGCCACCAATCCAGAAAATTAATACAGCGGTAACAAAGTTGATTAAATAATCGTTTATTTGTGTTTGGTTGTTATTGTACCAGTCTAAGACTTGTTCCATAACATGCTCCTGTTTAGTTTAGAAATGGACGAATTCGGGCTGTGCTCACACTTTTATGAATGGTATTGGGCTAGATTTAAAGTTAATCCTTTTACATACGATATAGTGTACAACGAGAGCAATTCCATTGTATGACAGATTAATTATGAGTTGTGAGTGATTTTTCTTCATTTAACTGTATGATATAAAAAGTATCGGGAAAATGTCTACAAGTTCACAATTAGAATAAGAGAGCGAAACCATGAGTATGCCATACCATGTAGCCAACGATGAAGAGTTACAAAACTTTATAAGACACTGTAATCGCAAACGTTATCCAGCAAAAAGTACAATGATTTGTGCAGGGGATAAGCCTGAAACATTGTCGTTATTATTGGACGGTTCGGTTGCCGTTAGTATTGAAAGTGATGAAGGTCGAGAGTTAATACTTGCTTACCTAAACCCTGGGGAGTTTTATGGTGAGATGGGACTGTTCGATGGTCAAGAGCGCAGTGCTACGGTTAAAGCTCGTACAGAATGTGAAGTCGCTGAAATTACCTATGATAAATTTAAGGATTTGTGTAAATCGCATCCAGAAATTTTATTCCGGGTTTCTGGTCAACTAGCACTTAGGTTACGTGACACTTCAAGAAAAGTAGTCGATTTAGCATTTTTAGACGTCACAGGCCGTGTTGCGGCTGCTTTATTAGATTTGTGTAAACAGCCTGATGCTATGACTCACCCAGACGGCATGCAAATTAAAATTACCCGTCAAGAGTTAGGCCGCATTGTTGGTTGTTCACGTGAAATGGTCGGACGAGTGCTGAAGAACCTTGAAGAGCAAGGGCTAATTGAAGCACATGGTAAAACCATGGTGGTTTACGGCACAAGATAACATAAATGCGCCGACACTGAAGATTGTGATTTAGTTCATTGTTTTATTGCCTTTTTGATGATCTAAGCTGTATCACAGCTTTAATTGATTTACACTTAGGGTAGGTCAACATTTTTAACAAGGAATTTGGTATGAAATCGGTTTTTGCAGCTTTATTGGTAAGCTTAACCTCGCTAAGTTTTACCGCTCAGGCGGATAACCAAGCGTTTCAGAGTGGGATTATGCAAGCAACAGGCTTTGGCACTGTTGATATGAGTAAAGTTGCCAACAAAGTCCAAGCTAGATTTATGGCAAAACGTGCAGCTCAAGTAGACGCACAACGAAATTTAGCAGAGCAAATTAGGGGCATAAGATTAACTGCGGGTACTACGGTTGAAGATTACGAAGTCACGTCAGATGTAATTGCCACTCGAGTTAAAGGCACATTGGAAGGCGCTTTTATTGTTGACTCTAAGTTATCTCAAGAAGACGGAACTTATGTTGCGGAAGTAACCGTTGGTGTGTGTATTAACGCTCAGTCTACTCAATGTCGTAACAAACAAAACTTAAAACAAGCGCTGGTTGATGCATTACCTGCCAAAACTGATGCTCCGGCAGCCCCAGCTTATGTTCCACCTGCTGCAACTAAACCAAGTCAAGTTCACTCTGCCTTTATACTAGATGCAAGCTCGCAAGCTTATACCGCATCTTTGGTCACTCAAGTTTTCACCAATGACGGAAAACTAGTATTGTCGTCGAAAGACTTTGAGCAACATCCAACTAAATCTGTTGTTTGGAGCCAAGACCCAAGTGAATTTGATAGCTTTTTACCGGTAAAAGTTAAAGTTGAAAGAACGATTAATGGTAGTGATTTGGTTGTGTCAAACGAAGATGCTGCTGCGATTCTTGCAAATGTTGAACGCCATTCAATGGACGGTATCTTGGTGATTTTGTCTAAATAAATCACAGGTATGATTGACGATTGTTCACAGATTGGGAGGTGGATGTGCGACGAGTACACAAATTCATAGGTATAGGTGCAATCTCTATATCTCTAATGTTACCTGTGCATCTAGCTGCCAACGATGGTTTTGCAGATGTTGATGATGATTTTGCTGAAATTGATGCATTGCTTGATAAACAATTTGCCGGCACGGACGTTATTTTAGAGCGACGTTTTAACGCGGTAGAACAAGCTGTTGAAAGAGCGCTCAAAGGCCTGTCGAATAAAATTGAAATTAATTGGGGAGCTGAAGAGTTAAAATTGCCTTCGGCACATGAATGGGTTGATTATGCCCCAGACATGCAAACCCGTCGCATGATGGATTTTGAAGCTGGGCAATTGTCGATTGAAACCATAATTCAACCCGACCAATCGCCACAACAAGTTATTCAACGCCTAAAAAATGCATTAATAGCCGCGCAAACGGATACCCAAGCCGTGTTGGAAGAAAAAGATCAACTTAGCCAAGCAATAAAAAAAGAATTAGGCGAAGATTCAAATTCTCAAGCGACAACTTCAACTAGTCAATCGAACAACCAAGTACCGGCAGTAAAAGATAAACCTGTATTGCAGGATTTGGTTTCTAACGAACAAATTGCCCAAGTATTAAAAGAATTAGAGGTTTTAGAAGCTCAGGCTGAATTCGAACCAAATCAAACACCCGATAGCCAAGCGGTAACTGAAACTCGTCAAGTGACAGTTGCTAATAAACCGGTAAAAGTGCTTAAAATCAAAATTCCATTTTTGTCCGGTTATCAAAATGAGCTTATAGAACGCAACTTCTCTGTGATTAAGCGTTATTCCAAAAAATATCAGGTGCCAGTGTCTTTGGTGTTAGCAATCATTGAAACTGAATCCAGTTTTAATCCTAGAGCGACTTCACCTGTTCCAGCCTTTGGATTGATGCAGCTTGTTCCGCGAACTGCGGGTATAGATGCGTATAGGCATGTATACGGTGAAAAACGTGTTGTTGAACCTGAATATTTGTACGACAGTGAACAGAATATTGAGTTAGGTGTTGCTTATTTCGATTTATTAACAACCCGTTATTTGCGTAAAGTAGACGACCCGCTTGCACGTTTTTATTGTGCCGTAGCTTCGTACAATACTGGCGTAGGTAATGTGGCAAAAACATTTACTGGAAACAGTAAAAATTTCAATAAAGCAGCTAAAATAATAAATAAACAGACTGCAGAACAAGTATATCAATACCTATCTGTAAATTTACCAGCGTTAGAAACTCGGCGTTATTTAGATAAAGTTACAAAAGCTAAAAAACGTTACGCTAAGTGGGACGAGGTATAGAGGTAAAGGTGCGTATGACTCTTATTAAAAAAATTGTTACGGCAGTGCTTTTGAGTGTGAGTATGCTCAGTACTCCAACAGCTTTAGCAGACGAAGTGATTAAACAAACTGCCAACGGCGGTGTTAATTGGACTAAGGGCAGTATATTCGCGCATGGTTACGGCGTAGCGCCACAAAATCAACTTGGCAGTTCAAAAGCACGTTTGTTGGCGCGCCGGGCTGCACAATTAGATGCTTATCGAAATCTAGCTGAAATTGTCAACGGCGTAAGAGTGAACTCGCAAACCTTAGTGCAAGATATGACCTTGGCGAGTGATACAGTACGAACCCAAGTTGAAGCTGTGATCAAAGGCGCCATTATGACGAAAGACCATTATCAAAATGATGTTGCGTCAGTCACAATGGAAATTCCAATGGCGGGTAACTTGATGGAAACTTTTATTCCAAAAAGTAAAACGCAACAGAGTGGCTTAACTTCAACAGCAAATGGTTTAACTGGTTTTGAACTCTATCAAGCGCAATTTAATTCAAGTTGGTTCGCTTTCAAACAAAGCCTAGATCTAAATTTTATTACTAAAGCACATGCAGCCGCACAACCTTTTGTTATCACAACAGCTGAAGAAGCTGAATTTACCAAACGTATGGCTGTATGGTTGCAAGTGCAAGGTGCGGATAAAGCGGCACAACAGCTAGACGCTTTTATCAAAGATTTTGAAAATACCGCTAACTTTACTGGATTGCTGATTGATGCGAGCAGTGTTGTAGATTTTAAGATTGCAGCCGTGCCAACTATTCGTAGTGAAAGTGGTGATATTGTTTATCCAAATGACGACACATCATATGACGACTTAGTTAAAAAACGCCCTGTCTCGTATGATTTTGATGTTGATGATGCGATTCGAAACACTCGTGTAGCAATCAAGCCAATGATAGTTAAAGCTAAAAATACCTACAAATTGCGTAAGTCTGATTTAGTGATTAGCGATATGGATGCAAAGATTTTGCAGAACAATAAAACCATTTACCAAGTGATGCATAACGCTGGCGTAATGGTTGTAGTGGCTGATTAATGGTTAAACAAAGTTTTGTTATCTTGCTCGCGGTTTTAAGCTTACAGTTATTCGCGCAAGATGTTGAATCTTTTGATAAGTATTTAAAATCAGAAACTAGAGTAGTGGTTCAAGCACAAAAATTTATTGAAGCAGGGGAGTTTGACAAAGCCGAACTATTGACCTCTCAAGCATTAAAGCGTTATGCAGACAACGACATGATTTATGCTTTGCAAGGTGAAGCATTATATTTAGCGAAAAAGTTTGGCCCAGCAGAAGCTAGATTTATGCAAGCATTGAATTTAAATCCGCTGAATACAGTTGCGAAAAAATACATAGAGGAAATCCGTACCACCTCAGAATTATCTGAAAGTGTATTGTCGCAGGAATGGAAGTCAGTAGCGCGGGATAAAATCGGTGACTTTATTGTATTGGTAATCGGCATCTGGTTAGGTACAACATTAAATTCAATCGGCGCTAAAGTGGCTAGATGGCGTTTTCGCAGCCATAGTAAAAAATTGTTTTTGGCCAACGACTTTGATGATTTTGCCGACTTGTTAGAGATTCAATTATCTTCAAATGAACTTAAACCTTTGAGAGAGAGTATGGCGTTTATGCTCAGACACAAAACTCTTGAAGAGTCGATTGCAATCCTAGAAGAATATGTAAACCGACCAGACCATTTGGAAACATTTGTTAGGATGCTAAAAAGTGATGCGAAACGTATGGCAGAGGAAAGTTAGCTCGGCAAAAAAATTGTGTTTGCTGTTAGTTTTTACCCTGACTGCTTGTTCTAGCACAACTGAGCAGATTCATCCTGACTTGCAAACAGCCCGCAGTGATTTTAACAGTCTTTCGTTGCAACAATCAGCTGAGTTGCGTATCGAAAAACTTCAAAAAGCACAACAAAGCTTCGCCGTATTTGCTGATGTAGAGTATGTCATTAAGAGCAATTTATTGCTGGCGGATTTACTCTATGCAAATGGCCACATTGAGCAAGCTGAACAACTTGTTGCCCAATGCAAACAGTTGGCCAGTGTAGAATTATATGAACACCATCTCGCTGATTGTTACCTGTTAGAATTTCGCCAGACACAAAATAGCCAGTTACTAGAATTGCTTGATGTGAGCAAATTAAACTCACGCCAGCTTGCTTATTGGTATTTATATAACAACGACTTATCAAACTTAGCGCAGCAGCTTACACAGACGGCAAAACATTATCCAGCGGATGCTGCTTATTTGTATTATCAACTGGGTTACGCTCAGGCAAACATTGTACAGGTTAGCACAGCATTAAAATTCGCCCAACAACATAAAACGCTGCAGCTAGTAACGGATAGCCTGTTTTTATTGAGCAAATTACATTACAAGCAAGGTGATTATAAGCTGAGCGCTTGGTATTTTTCGCTCGCGCAAACCAGTGCTAAAGTTAATGCCCCTCATTTAGTTGAATCCATGCAGTTATGGTTTAGTCAGCATCTTCAGGCACATTTATGATTGGGGCTTTGGGCGCATATATACGCGGACTTTTCTGTTATTTTCTAGATATTGCTGCCTTGTTGGCGCTCACTATCAGAGAATCTCGCCACTTGTTGCATCCGGCTCGGCGCAATATATTTTGGATGATGTTCAAACGTCAGTTGTATAATACAGGCGTACGGGCGATTGGAATCAATACTGCTATCGCGTTAATCATTGGCTCCTTGATGATGGCTAGGTTATATGCAGTTTTGCCGCCAGGCAAAAGCATGGTTGAGTTTTATGCGAACTTTTTTGTGATTGTCGTCATTCGAGAGTTAGGCCCTGTAATCTCCGGTGTGATCTTAATCGCACGTTCAGCAACCGCTATTACAGCTGAATTAGGCCATCTAAAGTTATACAATGAATTTGAAGTATTAAAAGCACAACAAATGAGTCCAGTATTTATTTTTCTGCTGCCTGTATTTTTCGCTTTTCCATTGTCGTTATTGCTGATGTTTATTTTTTTTAATGCCGTCAGTATCTCATCCGCTTATTTGGTGATTTTATTGGATGACCCTACTTTGTCATTTACCGTATTTTTAAGTGCGATTTTAGCCAAAGTTACTGGCTTGGAAGTTGTGATTACCTTAGCTAAGGCTTTGATTGGCGGTAGTCTTATTGGGTTAATTAGTTTACATTTTTGTGGGCGAGTGGCAGGGCGTTTTACCGATATTAGCCGTGCTATATCCAGCTCGACAACAGCCCAACTTATTACCTTCTTTACTTTAAATGTGGCATTGAGTTTAATGGCATACAGATTATGAGCCTTAAAGTTGAAAATTTTCATCTAGGTTTTGGCGAGTTAAGCTTATTTGAAGATGCATCTTTACAATTAGCCGCTGGCGAAATTGTCTGTTTAGCGACAGGTGTTTTGGACGGCGGGACTAGCTTTTTGAAAGCTTGTGCTGGCATTGTCCCTTTTCAACGTGGGACTTTACTAGTAGATGGTGAAGATATTGACCAATTATCAGCCGATCAAATATTTAGAAAAGTATCTTATTGTTACGAAAGTGGAGGTTTGGTTAGTTTATTTACTGTCTATAATAATATTGCCTTACCTTTGAAATATCATAGAAACTTCGACAATGAATTTATTGTTAAGCGAATTCAATTTGTCGCCGAGCAACTCGAAATAACAGATATTCTTGAATACGATGTTCATCAACTCAATGATGTGCAACTACGTTTGGTTAATTTAGCTAGAGCGCTGGTTATTCGGCCTAAACTCTTGTTAGCTGATGAGCTGCAGTCAGGTATGTCGCCAGTTATGCGTGAGAAAATATTAGCTATACTCAAACAATACTGTGATGAAACTGGCGCCAGCTTATTAATGACAACAACCGCAGGCGACAGCCATAGCATAGCTCAGCGGGTTTACCGTATTGAAGATAAAAAAATTGTATTGGAATAGAAATGAGTTTCGCAAAGCCAAAAGCATTTGAAACAAGTCTACAAGACAAAATATTAGGTATTGTTGTTTTAAGCGCACTTGCTTTGGTTATTTATGCAATTTACTTAAACCGAGTCAGTGCACCGCAACACAGTATGAAGTTTGAGCTCAGGGCGCATGTTAAACAAACTTACGGTATTGTCGAAGACTCACCTGTCACTTTGTCTGGTGTGTTAATAGGTAAGGTCGCAAGTGTTGAATTAACGCCAAGTGGTCAAGTTGAAATTCGTATGCAGCTGGATGGCAGTTATCGTAATTTTTATCGTAAAGACAGCCTTATTCAAATTGATTCTAAGCTTGGTTTAAGCACAGTGATCTCAGGCAGTGGTTTAACATTTATACCTAGTCAAAATACAAATAACTTGTTGGGAAATAAAAGTTTAGTTAAAGTTGTTGAGCCGACGTCGTTTGAAGAATTAATCGAACAATGGCAAGTTGAAAAAATTGCTGGTCAATTGACTTCAATTGTCGATAGCTTGGCAGCTATTACTCAAACTATAGAAAAGAATCAGCAGCATATAGCGGCAAGTTTGCAGCAAACCGATCAGCTAACAGCCAGCCTGCAGCAATCAGCACAGGTGTTACCGCAAGCAATCAAACAATTTGATCAGAGTTTACGGCAAATTGAATTGTTAACAGAGCAGTTAGGCCAGACTTCTACAAGGCTTGAAAGTCCGATAATTCAAGCGTTAAATCAGGTTGAAAGTGCGGCACAGCGAGGTGAATCAGCCCTGCAACAGGCAGAGCTGGCGTTAAGCGACTTACCGCGTATTATGGACGAGGTTGAATATACGCTAATTTCGTCACGAAAATTAATGTACACCTTGGATAATCATTGGTTATTAAAGGGTACTAGTGAACAAAAGGTTAACTTTCCTCTACATAATAATTTGATAGATGATAGACTTTATACCAGTGAACCAAGTAATTAAGCGGAGTTAGATATCAGGATGATCAATTCAAAATATCTAGGCAAATTCATTGCATTATGTGCAAGTTTACTATTTGTTGTATCAGCAAATGTTTATGCTGGTAAAGTAGTGGTTGCAAAAGGTGTTGCCGATATTCAACCCGGCCAAGTTGCACAAGCCTACAAAGTTGCATTAGAAAATGCTAAACGAGCGGCAATTGAACAAGCGGTTGGTACAATTATTGAGTCAAGAACCTTGGTTGAAAATTTTCAAATGGTCAGCGATCAAGTCATGACCTCAGCTAGCGGCCGTTTAAAAACTTATCGGGTGTTAGAAGAAGGTAAAACCGATGATGGCCTTTACCAAGTTACTATTCAGGCAGAAGCTGACGTTGACGAATTAATTAACCAAGTTGATCAATTCCAAAAAGCACTAAAATGGCAGAAAAAGCCGCGTGTGACTGTAGTGATTGACGGTTTTAGTGTTGAAAATAGTGCCGTGTCGGCAGAACAAGTTCGTAACTATTTAATTGAGCACCTCTCAGATGACAAGTTTCCAGTTTATGATTTAACCAATGATACTGAGCTACGTGGTGGTTTTGTTATTCACTTAAATGTTGCAAAAGAGCAAAGTGAAAGTGACTACCAAGGTATGAAGCTTACTGCAAACGAGTTAGCCATTAACGCCCGTTTAACCCGTGCAGACGACAGTAAAATTATGGCGACAGCCTCAGGTATCAAAACTTTACCAGGCGCAAGTAGTTCAAAAGCCAGTAAACGAGCTGCAAAAATAATCGTTAAGGAAATTTGGCAGGATTTACGTAAAAAGCTTACTGTATCTTGGGAAAACGAACAATATGCAGCGCGTAATATTCAACTGAATATTGTTGATTTAGACTCATTAGATCAAGCTCAATCAGTTGTTAAATCAATCAAAAGCACATTAGCTGGTGTTAAAGATATTGAGTTGGTTCAATTTGAATCTGCAAAAACAGAGTACCAGTTACAATACCGAGGATGGCCAGAGCAGTTGGCAGATGAATTTAAATCAGCTGTTTTTTCTCAAAGGCATTTTCAAACTAAAGTCGTCAGTTTAGCTGGCAATCAATTAACTATAAAAATTCAGTAAATTCAGGAGCTCAAGATGAAAAAGGCGGCGCTAGTCTTATCTGCACTGATTTTAGCTGGCTGTGGAGCCAGTGGTCAGCAAGAGTACGACATAGGCTTAAAATTAAGCCAAGCTCAAAAATACCAACAAGCTATCCAATATATGCAACAAGCTCTAAAAAAAGAGCCTGACAATGCACAATATCAAAACAAGCTTAAAGACATCACCAGCAAATTAGTCGGCCAATTGGTAAGCGAAGCTGATACTTTGTTAGCCACTCAGCCTCTGACTATCGCTGTGTTGGACGAAGCTGAAGAAAAAATTGCTTTGGTTAAAAAATATGATGCGAGCAAAGCGGGAACTTTGACGAGCAAATTAGCTAGCGTAAAAACTGACTTTTTAGCTTTGGTCTCGGCAAAATATCAGCAAGGTGTTGAACACGCATCTAACAAAGATTGGGTCAAAGCCAACGCTGTGTTGAAAGATGTGCAAACTATTTATCCTAACTATGAGCAAACAATGCAAATGTTGACTACAGCTCGTAGCGAAGGCGCAAACTCTTTACTGCAACAAGGCACAGCTGAATTAAAAGCTGATAATATTGCTAGTGCGGTTGCTTTGTTAAAAGGTGCATTAGATTTAAATCCTTCTTTGAGCCAAGCTACCAATTTGCTTAAGTTAGCCGAGCAAAATAACAACAAAGATTATTATTTAAACAAAGCCAATAAAGCTGAAGTTGATAATGATTGGGTTGCAGCTGAAAATTACTATTTAAAAGCATTGGACTTCGACCAATTTGATTCTGTTTTGGTCCGTAAACTTAAAAGTGTACGTGTAAACAAGGAATTACAGTTAATCAATCAAGCAAATGCTTACATTTCACAAGGTTACTTGTTTAAAGCGGTTGAAAGTTTTAAACAAGCACAAGAATATTCGTTTGCTGACAATAATGTTCAGCAAAAAGCGTTACAAGCGTTTTTGTCTGCGAAAATTAACCAAGAAGTTGAGCGATTTATCGATGACGATAGATATGGCTCTGCTTATTATTGGTATAACAAATTACAAGAAGTAAATCCTCAATTCGAAGATTTGTTCAGTAAAAAGCAAAAAGTTGAAGATGCGATTTATACCCGAGTGCGCAAATCAATAGCTGTGTTTGACTTTAGAAGCCCGTCAAATAATGACGATGCGGGTATCATGATTGCGAATAATTTGATCTCGTACTTGTTTAACAACGCATCGAAAGATATCAATATCCTAGAACGTGAAAACTTAAAGTCTATTTTAGAAGAAATGAAACTAGGCCAAATTGGTGTGGTTTCTGAAAATACGGCTAAAGAAATGGGTCGTATTTATGGCATCGATATTGCGATTATGGGTAGTGTATTGTTGTTTAAGGTAGATGAAACTGCTTCTACTTCAAACAAAACTGCACGTTATCAAATCGGTGAAGTCATCGAAGATAACATTGAGTACTTGAACTGGAAAACTCGTAACCCGAACCCGAGTAAAGAAGAATTACGTACAGCACCAGTGGCGAAAATTAAAGCACCAAAATTTGCGGTGAAAGATTACGAAGTACAAAACAAAAAGAAAGTTGGTTTTATCCAAATATCTTATCGAATTGTTGATGTTGCAACTGGGGTGAATACTAGCGTTGAAACTTTAGAGCGTAAAAAAGTTGAAGAAGATAGTGCGAATGCAGGTATAGATGATGCAGGCATTCAATTTGACCCAATGGAAGTACCAACGGATACAGAAATTCTTCAATCTATGACCAGTGATGTGGTTGACCAATTAGCTCGTGAAGTATTAAAACCTTTAATGAATTTGGAAAAAGAATACTTCCAACAGGGTGAAGAGCTGTTAAACCGCCGTAAAGAATTTATCCCAGCTGTTGAGAAATTTACTGATGCTGTATTTGATGAAAAAGTTAAATCAGTTAACTCACCTATCAGTAATAAATCGTTGCAGTACATTGAGAACGTGTTTAAGAACTATAAGTTCTAAGTAGGAAGTGACTCATGATTAAACAGCTAAAAAGTGTTGTGTTGTTGTTTATCTGTTTAAGCACAACGCCACTTTGGGCGGCATACAATACAGCTTTGCTGAATTTAAAACCGCTCGATATAGATTCCATTGGTTTTGATGGTGATATTCAATTTGCATTGCGCTCTAATTTAGACAAGCGTAGTGAAGTGCAAATGATGTCACGTCGCGATATGGAATCTGAGCTGTTTCGTCAAGGTCTTTCTATGGGCAGCTCCAACCAAGATGCTATTCATATAGGTAAAGCGCTTGGTGTGGAGTTTGTCATTTTTGGTAGTGTGCAAATGTCGGATAATGGCATAGCAACCGAAATAAAAATGCTCGATATTGTGCATGAGCGTTTAGCTAAAGAGTGGAAAATATCTTTTAGTGGCCGCAACGATATCAATGAAAAAGGCCCTGCTTTGGCCAATACGTTAATTAAAGCTATGGCGCAAAGTTTAATTGATGCAAAAGCAGAAGCTAAAATTGCCCAGGCTGCAGAAGCTGCGCAAGCGGCGATAAAAAAACAATATTTATCTGAGTTTGTAAGCCAAGCAGTGCAAGGTGGGGTTGAAATTAGTTGGACTGCACTTGAGCCAGATAGCATTGAAATTTTTAATCTTTATCGTGGTGAAGCAGAACAAGGCCCATATATTCAAATTGCCAGCTTGCAAGCAAATAGCTATCTAGATTCTCAAGTGGAAAGTGGCACCAGCTATTTTTACAAGTTAGCTGTCGTTGAAAAATCCACAGGTGAACAAGCTGAAGACGTTTCAATTCAGCAGGTTACTTATATTGATAAAGCTATCAAACTGCGTCCTTTGTCGCCAACTATCTTATCGGTTGATACTGGGGTTAAGCAGTCAACCATCACTTTTGTGCCTAATTTAGATAACCCAATTAAAGGCCACGTTATTCGTAAATATAAAATTTATCGTAAACGTGCATCCGGTGGAAATTGGTTACATGTGGGTACATTAACCTTAAATTCAGATGAACCTAAATTAAGTTATTCGTTTACCGATAAAAACAATGTTGAAGATGGTGAACAATACAGTTATTCGGTATCAGCGGTAAATGCTAAAGGGTATGAAAGCCCACTTAGCGGTACTGAAGTGGTATTTTCTGCTGGCACACCTAATTTATCAGTCCATCAAGATGGCTTGTTGCGCCAAGTAGAGCTCGATTGGCAAGTTGAAAATAGTAAAGGCGGTTTTTATATCTATCGTCGCGTGTTAGGCACAACAATATGGCAGCGGGTTGGTGATGTTAATCAAGCGGATGTCCGCCGTTTTATCGATCGCCAAGGTTTATTAGATGGGGCTGAATATGAATATTATGTCAGCTTAGTCAATAATGGCCGAGAGTCTGACCCATCAAATATAGTTTCGGCAAAAACTAAAGGTTTGCCAGCTAGACCAGACAATTTACAAGCACAGAGTGGCTTAGTTAAAGCGGTTAAGTTGACTTGGAATGCTATCGAAGACCCAGACATTATTGGCTACAAGTTATATAGAATGGAAGATGACGGTAATGGTTTTCAGCAAGGAGACCAGCTGAGTTTGGTCTACGAAATTCCAGGCTTTCAAACCAAGGAATTTGTTGATGGCGATGGGGCAGATAAACTCAAAGATGGCGTGCAATACCATTATGCCATCGCTGCGGTTAATAAGTTTGGTGCACGTGGTGATTTGAGTTATGTTGCAAGCGCTTCCACTAAAACTTTACCTAAAAGTGTTGGGCAACTCGCTGTGGTAGTTAATCAACAAGATATTCAAATAAGTTGGCCTGTGTCTGAATCGGCCGATTTAGCTAATTACATTTTGTCTCGAAAATGGAATGAACAAAACTGGCAACAAATTGCGGTATTACCAGCAGAGGCAACCGGCTTTTTAGACAAAGATTTGAAACCTTATGCTGACACTCAATATAAATTAGTTACCCAAGATAAAGCAGGTTTACAAAGTGCTGAAGTATTGTCGGATACAGTCACAAACCCTGCCACTTTGTTGTTAAGCGTAAAACAAGACAATATGTTACGCCAAGTTCAACTTGAGTGGAATGTGCAACAAAACATTACCGGTTACCAAATTTATCGGCGAAAAAAAGATACCCAAGACTGGAATAAGTTAGTACAAATTGACAGCCCGTTAACCAATGAATATTTAGACAATAAAAAACTTGATGACCAAACCGAGTATGAATACCAAATTAGCGCGATAGACGGCTTTGTCGAAACACCAGCATCAATGCCTGTTGTAGCTAAAACCAAGGCATTGCCGGCGCCACCATCAGCTTTTGCAGTTCAATCTGGGTTAGTTAAACAAGTTCAACTGACCTGGCAAGCGATCAGCGATAAAGATGTTGCTGGTTATTATATTTATCGTAAAAACGAAGATGGTAAAATGGAGCGGATTAAAACCATTAAAGATATTAAGATAAATACCTATATTGATGATGGCTCTTTATTTAGCAAGTTAGCTGATGGCCAAGAATATCAATACGCCATATCTTCATATAACACCTTTGATGCAGAAGGTGGCCGTACACGCATTATTGCTGCAAACACTAAGCCTGTGCCTGCACAACCTAATGGGTTAATGGCTTCAGAGGCTAGTGGTTTAGTTGAATTATCTTGGACTGCGAATAGTGAATCAGACATCAGCAATTATGTTGTTGAGAAAGCGAAAGATAATTGCTCTGGCTGGCGTCAATTGGCCGTAGTAACCGCAAGCCAACAAAAACATTCGGATACGGATGTGCTAGCTGGCAACAAATATTGTTACCGAGTAAAAGCTGTGGATGCTGATGAGTTAGAAAGTAACTGGCAACAAACAGACATTACCTTGGCGCAAGCTGTCGCTGAAAGTGCAGGGACTGCTGCACAATAACCAAGCGGAAGATAGCTTGTTGTTTGTTTAGAGCAAGTAAAGGTTCAAATACAAAAAACGCCCAAAGTGGGCGTTTCTGGTTAAGTTTTGCTGGAGCAGAACTTAGAAGTGCACTTGTAAACCAGCGTACACACCTTTGAAATCTAAGTCAGTGTAGATGCCTTCAAGGTCGTCTAATTTAAGTGCAAAGCTGCGGTAACCTAATTGTACTTCCATATCTACCGCTAAGTTATCAATAAACTCATAAGCAATACCAACTTGGTAATCACTTAAGCTGTGGTCGCCAATAGCCAATAAACTCATATCGCCATAAACAGATAAACCAGTGAACGGTAAACCAACAGCACCTGCTACATAACCCATAGGTACGTAACCGCTGAAGTCTTCTTCACTGCTATCAGTTTGTTGACCGTTACCTGAAGAGGTTGTGCCTGTGGCTTTAATATAGGCGTCAATGTGTTTAACATTTAAACCAAAATCGAAACTAACTAAGCCATTGTCAAAAATTTCATAATATAAAATAAAGTCAGTGTTGGTTAAATCGGCATTTACATCAACATCTGTATTGGTAGCGTAAGTTTTACCTGCGAAGTCGAATTCGCCATCGATTTGACCATTACCAGTTAAATCTTCCATTTGGTTATGGCGAACTTTAATATTTGGTACCAGTGGTACTGGATGCTCTAATGCTACGTAAAAAGATGCATTACTTGCTGAATCAAAGTTGAAAGTTTCTTGGTCGTCTTTTTCAGTACCAAATTTACCTTCTGGCTCAATATTCCAATATTGTGCACCCGCGTACACACCTAAAATCATATCAGCGTGAGCGCTGGTAGCTGCAGTTAAACACGAAGCCAAAAGTGCTAGTTTGAATTTGTTCTGTGTTTTCATTGTTGATCCCTTTTTCTTTATAAATGGGGTAAAAGTGAAGCGCAGTGCTCAAAATCGCGCTTTGTTTTAATTGTATTGGATTGTAACTAATTTACCAGTAAGACTTTTTGACAATTGTAGGAAATTGGCAAAAAAGCGATTGAGTTAACACTTGTTCAGAGTGGCAAGTATTAACTCTAGCTTGATTTTAGGTGGGGTTATTGCTTTAAGCTAATTTATTCACCACGTTCAAATACAGTGGCTATACCTTGGCCTAACCCTATACACATAGTGGCTACGCCATATCTAGCATCTTTTTGCTGCATTAAGTTCAATAAGGTTGTGCTAATACGTGCACCAGAACAACCAAGTGGATGACCCAGAGCAATTGCACCACCGTGTAAATTAACTTTTTGATCCATCACATCGGTTAAACCCAAATCATCAATAACAGGTAAAGACTGTGCCGCAAAAGCTTCGTTCAGCTCAAATAAATCTATATCTTCAACACTTAAATCAGCGCGTTTTAACGCTTTTAGTGTTGCCGGCACAGGGCCATAACCCATAATCGATGGATCGCAACCAGCGACTGCCATAGATTTAACTTTGGCAATTGGCGTTAACCCTAGTTGTTTGGCTTTATTTGCCGACATGACCAACAAACCAGAAGCACCATCAGATAACGCAGATGCATTGCCAGCAGTTACCGAGCCTGTCACCGGATCAAATACAGGGCGTAAATTGGCTAAACCTTGCATATTGGTTTCGGGGCGAATAACTTCATCTTTGTCGGCTAAAATTAGTTTGCCAGTTGCATCATGGCCATAGGTTGGCACTATTTCATCGGCAAAAGCGCCACTTTCACTGGCTTGGTGTGCTCTGTGGTGGCTACGACAAGCAAATTCATCTTGGCGCTCGCGGCCAATTTTATGCACTCGCGCAAGCATTTCTGCGGTTAAGCCCATAGAGCCTGCACCTTTGGCCGCGTTTTTCGCCAAACCTGGGTGAAAATCCACGCCATGAGTCATAGGGATATGACCCATATGTTCAACACCACCGACAATAAAAATATCACCCATGCCGGTCATAATAGCGCGGGCGGCATCATGCAAAGCTTGCATTGACGAGCCACACAAACGATTAACTGTTACGCCTGCAACTGTTTTGGGTAAACCTGCTAACAAGGCTGCATTACGCGCTACGTTAAAACCTTGCTCTAAGGTTTGCATCACACAACCCCAAATTACATCTTCAATTTCTTTAGGGTTTACTTCAGGATTGCGTGTTAACAAGCTACCCATGACGTGCGCGGATAAATCTTCGGCACGTACGTTGCGGAATATGCCACCTTTTGAGCGACCCATAGGGGTGCGAATAGCATCAATAATGACCACATCTTGAATTTTAGTATTCATAATATTTGCTCCGCTATTTAGTCGCTAAAAATTGTTGGTTGGCTTTGGCTTTATTCAGCAAGCTTGAGCTTAATTGATAAGCAGCGCCTAAATCTTCATAACTTTTTGCTCGGGTGATATAAGTTTTAAGCCCAAGTTGTTGTAAATACCTAAATACACCACCTCTAAATGGTGGGAAACCTAAACCATAAATCAGTGCCATATCTGCTTCTTCGGCGCTGGCGACTATGCCTTCATCTAAACATAAAATGCACTCGTTGATCATTGGCATCATTAAACGGTCGATTATTTGTTGGTCGCTAAATGTTTGTGCTCTAACACCTTCACTAGCTAAGTGTTGTTGAACAAAATCATCCGGCTGTTTTTGTAACTTGCCTTTTTTATCTAACTGATATTGATAAAAACCACTGCCGGATTTTTGCCCTAAACGTTTAGCATCCGCCAAGACTTTTAGTAAGTTGTTGGTTGGCATTGGCATGCGCTCAGGGAAACCTTCAGCCATAACTGATTGCGCATGAAACGCTGTATCTAAGCCTATAACATCCAATAAATAAGCGGGCCCCATAGGCCAGCCGAATTGTTTTTCCATTATTTTATCGACCTGAACTAAATCAGCGCCATCGAACATTAATTGATTAAACGCAGCTAGGTATGGGAATAATACGCGGTTTACAAAAAAGCCCGGACAGTCGTTGACCACTATCGGTGTTTTGCCCATATTTTTGGCAAACTCAACTACAGTTGCAATAGTTGCATCTGAAGTTTTGGCACCGCGGATCACTTCCACTAACGGCATTTTGTGTACAGGATTAAAAAAGTGCATGCCACAGAAATTCTCGGCTCGTTGCAGGTTTTGTGCGAGTAAATCAATTGAGATCGTTGAAGTATTAGTCGCCAAAATTGCGCTGTCAGAGATGGTTTGTTCAGTTTCTGCTAATACGCTGGCTTTGACTTTAGGGTTTTCAACTACGGCTTCAACCACTATATCAACGTGTTTGACTGCGGCTTGCTCTAGAGTTGGTCTTATACGAATAAGGGATTGTGCTGCTTGATCAGCAGATATTTTGCCATAAGAGGCAGCTTTATTCAGTAGCTTAGCCGCTTCTTGCATACCTAAATCAAGCGCTTTGTCATTAATATCTTTTAACACCACATTATGCCCGCGACTAGCCGCTTGATAGGCAATACCACCACCCATAATACCAGCGCCTAACACCGCGGCTGTGTTGACTGGTGTTGCTAGTTTTTTCGCCGACTTAACCAAACCTTTTACATGTTGATCGGCTAAAAATAATCCAACTAATGCTTGTGCTTGTGGTGTTTGGGTTAACTCAACAAAGTTTTCATTTTCAATGCGCATTGCCTCTTTGCGGCCATGCGCAGCACCTTGTTCTATGGTTTCAACTGCTTTAATTGGTGCAGGGTAATGTTTACCTGCTTGTTGCATTACCATAGATTTAGCTAATGCAAAACTCATGGCAGTTTCTGTTTTGTTTAATGTCAGTGGATTGAGTTTTCGTGCACGACGCTGTTGCCAATTAAAAACGTTATTGGCGGCTTGCTCGGCACAATCAATCGCTGCTTCGCGCAATTGTTCGGGTTCAACCACAGCATCAACAAGCCCAAGTTTTAACGCTTGTGCTGCTTTTAATTCTTTGCCTGTGGTAATTAGCTCCATCGCATTGTCAGCACCAAGTAAACGCGACATACGCACAGTACCACCAAAGCCGGGCATAATACCCAGTTTGACCTCGGGTAAACCTATGCGTGCTTGTGTGTCAGCAATGCGAAAGTCAGTTGCAAGTATAGTTTCACAGCCGCCACCTAAAGCGTAACCATTAATGGCACTAACAGTTGGGAAGGGTAAATCTTCAAGTGAATCGAATATATCTGTGGCGTATTTAATCCAGCCGAGAAGTTCTTCTTGTGGCAGGGCGAATTTGGCTAAAAATTCTGTGATATCAGCACCAACAATAAATGCTGCTTTGGTACTAGTTAGTATCAATGCCCTTAAATTACTATCTCTAGCGATTTCAATGGCACAGCGGAACGCTTCTAGGGTCTGTTTGTCAAACTTGTTAACCGAGCCTTGGGCATTAAGCTTTAGCTCAGCAATTTGGTTATCTAACTCGACAAGCTGAATATTGTCACTTTGATATAACATGCAGTTACTCCCATAGATAGTTTATTTTGGGATAGATAAAGTCCGGAATGTTCTAAATTATTTCGCAACTTTACTTACACTTGTTCGTTCACTTGTTTAAGATAATCTTGTTCATTCACTTTTTAAGATAATGTTAAAACTTGTTATCTGATTAGAGTGTAACCAGTATTTTGTAAAATTCAAACGGTTGTTTGAATTTTTCTATTAACCCGTGAATTTTATTTTTAAGTGCCAATTTATGTATTTTTCTTCGCCCCTAATTCACAAAACTTTGACTGCAAGCATGCTGATGTTGGCAAGCCTATCCAGTTCAGCTAGCAGCCAAGTAGAATCGCCCAATGAGCAATTAACCCAACAAAGAGTGTGGTTTGTTGAACATGAACAAAAAGCCAAAAAAGCGTCGATGCGACAAATTAATCAATGGCGGAAAACGCACGGCGACTATCCCTTGTTTCCTTATGTTGAGCTAGCGTATTTACGTAACCACCCTTATTTGAGCAATAAACAAGCTATTCGCGAATTTTTGCATTTGTACGAAGGTACGGCGTTAGAATGGTCGTTACGTCATCCATGGTTAGATTATTTAGCTAAGAAAAATCAAGCCATCTTATTTTTAAATGATTTTAAACCTACCTCAGATGCAGAGCTCAATTGCCACAAGCTTAGGTTTCAACTACAAATTGGCGGTCAGCTGAAAGATTTAGCGGATGACATAGCGCCGTTATGGGTTGTTGGCAATTCACAGCCCAAAGCCTGTGATCCCTTGTTTGATAAATGGGCGGATGCTGGATTACGTACAGATGATATGGTTAAACGCCGTATTGTATTAGCCGCAGACGGTGGCGCACACACCTTAATTCCTTATTTAACTAAGCTGTTACCAGAGAGTGAGCAAGCCTGGGCTAAGTTGTGGCATAGAGTTCGGCGCGATCCTGCACGTATCACTCGTTTGTCGAGTTTTAAAAGCACGCCTGATTACGCCGCCATTCAGGTTTATGGCATCCAAAGGTTAATTTGGCGAGAGCCGGATGATGCAATTGAACATTACCAACAAATGCTTAACCGTTTTACTATTTCAGCACAAGCATTAGATGAAATTCACTACACTTTTGCATTAGCGCTTGCCAGCAAAGGGCATGAGCAAGCAGAGGTGTGGCTAAAGCGCATACCACGTCATTTAAAAGACAGCAAAATAGTTCATTGGCATCTAGCCACTTATTTACGCAACAACCAATGGCAAAAAGTGGTTGAGTTATATCAATCTTTGCCTGAGGAGCTGCAATCTTTGTCGGCAAATAAATATTGGTATGCCAGAGCGCAAGCTCAACTGGGGGAAACTCAATCAGACACTGTATTACAAGAGTTAGCGCAAACTCGCCATTATTATGGTTTTTTAGCTGCTGCGCGCACCAGCAATAGATATCAGTTAAATCATCAAGGTGTTGAAATTGATTTAGATATCATGAGCCGTTTAAAAAATGCTCCTAGTGCCAAACGAGCATACGAATTTTTTATGTTGGAGCGTTTTACGCAAGCGCGCCGAGAGTGGTATCAATTTAAAAAGGGCTTAGACAAAGTTGAACAAGCGAATGCGGCTTACCTTGCATACCAATGGCATTGGTATGACCAAGCTTTGCGAGGTATATCACAAGCTGGATATCACGATGAAGTTAGTTTGCGCTTTCCAAAAGCTTACGAAGATTTGTATCAAAAATACAGTCAACAAGCAGGTATTGATTTAACCTTGGCTATGGCTGTCAGTCGTCGCGAGAGTTCATTTATGGTTGATGCTAACTCATCGGCTGGCGCACGGGGTTTAATGCAAATTATGCCTGCAACGGCCAAAACTTTAGCTGGGCGAAAATTTAATCCATATCGTTTATTTACCGCAGAAACCAATGTTGAATTGGGCACTGAATATTTAGCTCAGTTAACCGAGCGCATGAATGGACAAATTCCATTGGCGATTGCTTCGTATAATGCCGGTTACCATAGAGTGCTTAAGTGGTTACCAGAAGAAGAAGCTGTGCCATTAGATATCTGGATTGAAACTATTCCATACAAAGAAACCCGTGAATATGTCAAAGCGGTTTTGGCTTATCAGCAGGTCTATGAGTTATTTAATGCACAACCTAAAGATATTTTTGCTCAGATTGTAAATAAAAAAGTAGTTAAACAAAATTGATCTAGCTTGATATACGAATATGAGGTTATTTTTTCTAGCTTTACTTGCCGATTGACTGGCTCATTGGTAAAGTTAGGCCAATTTTGCCGTTCAGTATTGCTAAGGGATCCCACCCAATGTTTTTAAAAAAACTACGTGGAGTTTTTTCCAACGATCTGTCTATAGATTTAGGGACAGCTAACACACTTATTTATGTAAAAGACCAAGGTATTGTTTTAAATGAGCCTTCGGTTGTTGCCATTCGCCAAGAAAGAGCGGGTGGTCAACGCAGTGTTGCAGCAGTAGGTGCTGCAGCTAAACAAATGTTAGGTCGTACACCGGGTAACATTAAAGCGATTCGTCCAATGAAAGACGGCGTAATTGCAGATTTCTACGTAACCGAAAAAATGTTGCAGTATTTTATTAAACAAGTACATAACAACAATTTATTACGTCCAAGTCCACGTGTGTTAATTTGTGTACCTTGTGGTGCAACCCAAGTTGAACAAAGAGCAATTAAAGAATCAGCTTTAGGGGCGGGTGCACGCGAAGTGTATTTAATTGAAGAACCAATGGCTGCAGCAATTGGTGCTGATTTACCAGTTTCTGAACCAACCGGCTCTATGGTGGTTGATATAGGTGGTGGTACAACCGAAGTTGCGATTATCTCTTTGAACGGTATTGTTTATTCATCATCAGTGCGTATTGGTGGTGATAAGTTTGACGAAGCTATCATTTCTTACGTGCGTCGTAACTTTGGTAGTTTAATTGGTGAGGCAACTGCCGAGCGGATTAAACACGAAATTGGTTCAGCTTATCCGGGTGACGAAGTTCGTGAAATCGAAGTTCGTGGCCGCAACGTTGCTGAAGGTGTACCAAGAAGCTTTACCTTAAACAGTAATGAAATCTTAGAAGCACTACAAGAGCCACTGCAAGGCATAGTTAGTGCTGTTATGGTTGCGCTTGAACAATCACCACCAGAGCTTGCATCAGATATCAGTGAGCGCGGTATGGTATTAACAGGTGGTGGTGCCTTATTAAAAGATTTAGATAGATTATTAATGGAAGAAACCGGCATTCCAGTTGTGATTGCTGATGACCCACTCACTTGCGTAGCTCGTGGTGGTGGTAAAGCCATTGATATGATTGATATGCATGGTGGCGATTTATTTGCCTACGATTAAGTAGACGCATATGACGCCGCTGTTCGCCAATGGACCCGCACTACAAATACGCATCTTGATTGCTGTGGTGCTGTCTCTTGTGCTGATGTTTGTTGATCATCGCCTCAAAGGTTTTGACTCTATTCGAGTTTACTTAAATTCGCTGGTTAGTCCTATTTTGTATGCGGCTAACCTGCCACAGAGCATGTTAGATTGGTCTGCTGAATCATTATCTTCTCGTAGTTCCTTGTTAGACGAAAACGCTAAACTACGTGAAACCAACTTAATGTTGCAAGAAAGTGTATTACGTATGCAATTTTTGCAGCGAGAAAACGACCGTCTACGCGCTTTGTTAGAGTCACCGGTTCGCCAAGAAATTCAAAAGATGGTTGCCGAAGTTATGTCTGTAACCAGCAACCCAAATAGCCATCAAGTTTTGCTGAACCGTGGTTCACTTAATGGTGTGTACGAAGGGCAAGCCGTGTTAGACGAAAACGGTATTGTTGGCCAAGTGGTTGATGTGGCACCAACAACCAGCCGCGTATTGTTAATTACTGATATTACTCACGCAATTCCTGTGCGTGTTGCGCGTAATTCAGTGCGCAGTATTGCTGCGGGCACAGGCTCTATGAGTCGTCTGGATTTAAATTATGTGCCACATTCAGCAGATATTCGTGCAGGTGACTTATTAATTAGTTCTGGTTTAGGGCAGAAATACCCTGAGGGTTATCCAGTTGCCGAGGTTTCTCGGGTGATCAGTAATGAAAGCCTACCATTTGCGCAAATTGAAACTAAACCTATTGCCCAGCTTGATAGGATCCGTTATTTATTGCTACTGTGGCCACCCAACGCACCTTCGCAGCCGGCTAAATCTAGCCTAAAAGAAATAAAACGTGAAACCAAGGAGCTTATTCAGTGATAGGTTCACGCACGCTAATCGCTTTTAGTTTATTTTTAACCCTTATTTTGGCGATGGCACCTTTACCTAATTATGTTGAAGCATTTCGTCCTGACTGGGTGTTAATTGTATTGTTTTATTGGGCAATTGCTTTGCCACATAGAGTGAATGTTGGCAGTGCCTTTATTGTCGGTGTGCTTTACGACATATTGCTAGGTAATGTACTTGGTCTCAACGCTTTGTTGTTGTCTTTAGTTGTGTATATAGCTGCGGTTAATCATTTAACCATACGCAATTTATCCATTTGGCAGCAGGCTTTAATTGTGGCTATGGTCACAGCCTTTTATCACTTGGTCGATTATTGGATCCAACATTTTTTAACCACAGTATATTTTTTACCTGAATTATTATGGCCAACAGTAACCAATGCGTTAATTTGGCCGTGGGCATTTCTGCTGTTACGCAAATATCGCCGCAAACTTAGAATAAGATAGATAAAATCATGGCTCAAATTTATTTGGCTTCACGCTCTCCTCGTCGTCGTGAGTTGCTCGCACAACTAAATATTCAATATCAACTCGTTGATGGTGAAATTGATGAAAGTCAGTTGCTGGATGAAAGCGCAATCGATTATGTGATTCGACTTGCTTGCGAAAAAGCACAACAAGGTTGGCAAAACTGCGATAAAACTATGCCAGTGTTAGGCTCAGATACTATAGTGGTCTATCAAAACCAGCTGTTGGGCAAACCGGCAAATGAGCAAGATGGATTAAACACTTTAAGCTTATTGTCGGGCAATCAACACCAAGTCATTACAGCTGTTGCGATAAAATGGCAAGATAACATTGAAACTGTTGTGGTTTCGAGTGATGTTGAATTTGCACAACTGGATGAGCAAGAGATCTTAGCCTATTGGCAAACCGGTGAGCCACAAGACAAAGCCGGTAGTTATGCTATACAAGGTATTGGCGGCCAGTTTGTTAAATCAATACAGGGTAGTTATTCAGCCATAGTTGGCCTACCTTTATATGAGACAAAACAGTTAATTCAAAAGGTTTTAAAGCAGCTATGAGTGCGGAATTATTAATTAACGTTACCCCTACTGAAACTCGGGTTGCTGTTGTTGAGAATGGTAGCCTGCAAGAAGTACATATTGAAAGACAAGGTAAAAAAGGCCTTGTCGGCAACATATATTGTGGCAAAGTCAGTCGGGTATTACCCGGCATGCAAGCTGCTTTTATTGACATAGGTTTAGACAAAGCTGCTTTTTTGCACGCTTCTGACATCACAGTGCATGACGAAGTGCGCGACGAAGATGCAATAACCGAACCTTTGCCTGTACGTGACATTAAAGATTTGGTTAAAGAAGGGCAAAACATAGTTGTGCAAGTGGTGAAAGATCCACTTGGTACTAAAGGGGCGCGTTTAACCACAGACATTACCATTCCATCACGTTATTTAGTTTTTATGCCAGGCGCTGAGCATGTTGGTGTATCACAACGAATTGAAAGTGAAGTTGAACGCGAGCGCTTAAAAGAAATTGTTGGTCAATATACTGACGAGAAAGGCAGTTTTATTGTACGCACAGCAGCCGAAGGTGTAGACACTGAAGAGCTCGAACAAGACGCACTATTTTTGCGCCGGGTTTGGAACAAAATTCTTAAACGACAAAAACAAAGTGGCAAAATTCGTTGTTTGTATGAAGATCTAACCCTAGCATTTCGTATATTACGTGATTTAGTTGGCACGGAGCCTGAGCGTATCCGAGTGGATTCAAAACTTGCATACGAACAGCTACTAGATTTTGTCACTGAGTTTATTCCAAACCTTAAACGTGCAATGGAATATTACCCAGGTGAAAGACCTATATTTGACTTGTTTGATGTTGAAAACGAAATTCAACGTGGTTTAGAGCGCAAAGTTCAGCTTAAATCCGGCGGTTATTTAATAATCGACCAAACGGAAGCCATGACAACCATTGATATTAACACTGGCGCTTTTGTTGGGCATAGAAACCTAGAAGACACCATATTTAATACCAATGTAGAAGCAACTCAAGCCATAGCGCGTCAGCTGAGGTTACGTAACTTAGGTGGCATCATTATCATAGATTTTATTGATATGAATAATGATGATCACAAACGTCGGGTGTTACACAGTTTGGAACTTGCGTTAGCCAGTGATAGAACCAAATGTAACGTACATGGTTTTTCCGCTTTAGGTTTAGTGGAAATGACCCGTAAACGTACTCGCGAAAGTTTAGAACATATATTGTCAGATGCCTGTCCTTGTTGCCAAGGTCGTGGCAGCTTAAAGACAGCAGAAACTGTTTGTTACGAGATTCTTCGTGAAGTTGTTCGTGTCAACCGTGCTTACGACGCAGACAAATTTGTTATTTACGCTTCTCCAGCCGTATGTGAATATATGTTAAGTGAAGAATCCCATGCTCTGGCTGAACTTGAACTCTTTATTGGTAAACAAATCAAAGTACAAGGTGAGGCGCTCTACGGGCAAGAGCATTACGATGTGGTAATGATTTAGTGAAATTAACTGGATTGATATCCGCTTTTATCCGCAAACTCTGGTTTAGTTTTGCGGTTATTTTGGTCGCGTCTGCGCTGGTTATTAGTTCAGTGCGGGTTGGCCTGCCATACGCTAGCCATTTTAAACCACAAATTACTCAATGGTTTACACAACAATTTAATCAAGCAATTGCCATTCGTGATTTATCTGCTGATTGGCAAGGCGCTGGCCCTGTTGTGCAGCTTCAAGGGTTTGAATTTTTAATTGAACCTGACGCCAATGCGCCCGTTGTGGTAAATATTGACCAAGTAAACCTTGAACTCGACTTCTGGCAAAGTTTGTTGCAGCAATCACCTGTGGTTCGAAACTTTGTATTAGATGGCGTTCGAGTAGAAATCGATCTCGCGCAAATGCGTGCAGCTGAACGGGCTGGCTCTGAAATTGCTGTGGTTGAGTTATTTGAATCCATCTTTTTAAAACAATTCCAGCGCTTTGATGTGCAAAATAGCTTAGTGACTATTATTACCCCACAGGGGGATAGTCATGACATCACAGTCCATCAACTCAAATGGTTTAACCAAGCATCTGATCACCAAGGGGTTGGTAAATTTTCACTCGAAGGGATAGAAGCAGAAAAACTCGCATTTATTTTAGACTTAAAAGATGTTGGGGATGATAAGTACGACGGACAATTTTATGTCAGTGCTGATGGTATCGATTTTGCGTCTTGGTTACGTCCGTACGTAGCCAAAAGTGCGCGTAATTTACAAAGTAAATTACGCTTTGAGGCCTGGGTGGATATACAACAAAGCCACTTTGACTCTATTTTATTTAATATCGACCCAAGTGAACTCACTTGGTATCTAGGTAAAAAGAAACACAAACTTGAATTGGTCAGTGGCCAACTGCAAGCTCGACTTGATCAAAATGTGCCACAACTTTATTTATATGACTTTAGTTTTGCTCAAGGCGATAAGCTGTGGGGCGGCTTAAATGTACAAGGCGAACAACGCCAAGGCAGTTGGCGAATCTATGCACGTGAAATTAACTTAGCACCGTTAAAACCTTTGCTGGCGCTGACGTCTTTTTCTGAGCAAATTGATAAATTTGCTAATGCGTTAATAACTGAGCCGCATATAGATAACCTGCATTTGAAGTTAAATGCCGATGACTCTTGGTTATTTTCAGCACAAGTTGAAGAGTTAAGTTGGCAGGGCATTAGTGATTTACCCGATTTCAATAATTTATCAGCCAAAGTTAAAGGACAAAATGGACTGATAACAATGGATTGGCATCTGCCGAAACAAGATATTTTATGGCCGTCTTTGTACCCAAATACGCTGTCGCAGATGTCAGTCAACATGCATAGTTATATTCGTTACCCTGTGGCGAACAAGAATAAAATTAAACTCGCTAATCAGCCGACTAGTTGGCAATTTTATGCACCGAATGTGGCGGTTAACACAGAAAACGAGCAAATCAGCGGACAATTTTCGCTGAATATGCACTCGGGTTTATCACCAGAGTTAGCTGTGTTTTTGAATATTCCGAAGTTGACTATCAGCCAAGTTAAACCTTGGTTACCTGCTAGTTTATTGGGTGAAGAAACCCACGCCTATTTAGATAGAGCACTGGTGAGTGGTGACGTTTTAGGTGGGCAATTGATATTCCAAGGGCATTTAAATGACTTTCCGTATAAACAAGCTCAAGGCATATTTCATACCCGTGTTCATACCAATAAAGTTAATTTCGCGTTTCAGCCGGATTGGCCAAGTTTAACCGAAACTCAATTACAGCTAGATTTCAAAAACAGTGCGCTATTTATGCAAAGTGAGCAAGCTCGTTTGTTAGATGTAAGTGTTTCTAAGCTTCAAGCCTATATTGACGATTTAGGCTCAAAACAGGCGTTGTTATCTATTAATGCGGATGCCACAGCAACGGGCAAGGCTGCAACAGAAGTTATGCTGAAAGGCAGTTTAGCCGATTCAGTTGGCAAAACATTACAAGAAGTGTCAGTGCAAGGTTTAGTCTCGACCAATCTTGAATTAAAAATCCCTTTGCTTAAACCCGAATCGTTAAATGCCCGAGGTTCAGTGTTATTTGATGGTAACCAAGTGGTGATTAATCCAACTGGTTTTCAATTCGAACACGTCAATGGCTTGTTAGAATTTGATATGGATAAACTGTCGTCGAAAAAAATGACTTTTGATTGGGGGCCTGTACCATATCAAATTGACTTAGCCAGTGCGCAGCAAGATGACGCTTATCAAGTAAATATTGATTTACGTGGTAAATGGCCGCTGGAAGCTATTTTGGCGCACCGAAGTTTATTGAGTTTAGCCGACAGGGTTAAAGGCAATGCGGATATTGATGGCCATTTAGCCATGTCGTTTGCTAAAGATAAATTTGATTATAGGTTAGACGTAGCAACTGATTTACACGGTGTGCGTTTACAGCTACCTAAACCTTTTGATAAAAAAGCACAGCATTTACAGCTCACAAACTTAACCATATCTGGTGATCAAGATAGCTCTTTATTTGAGTTTGCTTCAGGCGAGAATATTCACTTTAACGCAGTACTACCGCATCAAGATAAAAAGTTTAGCCGTGCATATTTAGTGTTAGGGCAAAACGTTTTGTCTGCACCAGCAACTGGATTTAACATCGCGGTACACCTTCCTCAAGCTAACTTGCAGGAATATATTGAGCTGATTACTTTAGTGCAGAGCGATTTTAGTAAGTTACCGTCGAGCGATGACAGTATCATAGGCTTGCCACAGCGCATTCGCGGAGGCATTCAAGAGTTAGCCGTTGGACCCCTTAACTGGCGTCATCTTTCATTTGATTTAAATAAAACTGCCAGCTTATGGTCAACTCAAATTCAATCGCAACAATTTAACGGTTTGATTAATATCCATGACGATATATCAGAAAAAGGCATAGATATTTTTGCCGATACCTTTGTTATCGAAACCACCAAAGGTTTGCAGGCTGACAACCCATTAACCAAAGCGGAAATTAAACAAATTTTTGATGCCATCCCACCGATTAAACTCAGCTGCAAAGTGTGTCGGTTAGACCAAAAACAGCTTGGTGAAATTAATGCTGAAATCGCCCGTACCTCACCAAAAGATATCGCGTTAAAGTCTTTTACTATGCGCTATCGAGGCAACAAAGTTGATGCAACTGGCCTTTGGCGTATTGACGATAAATTAAATAGCCTAACTAAGTTGCAAGGGGCTGTAACAAGTAATGATTTTGGCTGGTGGTTACGTGATTACCAACTAACGTCGGCAATTAGAGATTCATCGATTGATGCTAAATTTCAATTAAACTGGAATAAGTCGCCAGTAGATTTGGGTTATGCTGACTTAAACGGCAGTATGAATTGGAAATTGGGTGAAGGTTATTTAACTGAAGTATCCGATAAAGGTGCGCGTATACTCAGTGTTTTGAGTTTAGATTCATTGGTGCGCAAGCTCAAATTGGACTTTAGGGATGTATTTAGCAAAGGCTTGTTCTACAATTCAATGAAGGGTGATATTAAATTCACCAAGGGTGTAGCATTCACGGATAACACATATATGGATGGGGTTGCTGGTAATATGGAAGTAACAGGCTCAACCAATTTGGTGACACAAGAGCTTGATTATCAAGTACGATTTAGCCCTAAAGTGACCAGCAGTTTACCGATTTTGATCGCATGGATGGTTAATCCTGTTACTGGCATAGCGGCGTTAGCAATTGATCAAGTTATAGAATCGGCAGATGTAATATCACAAATTGAATTTGATATAAGTGGCACGATAGAAAAGCCGGTTATTGTCGAAACTGCCCGTAAAAGCAAAGCTGTTAAGTTAAATGCAGCTAAAGGAAAAGCAAATAAAACCGGTGCTAGCCCAGCTAAGTCGAGCCAGCCATAAAGAGGTATTGTTATGAATGTTTCTGTTGTTACAATTCAAATGCACTCTTCGCCAAAAGTCGAAGATAACTTGACTTGGTTAGCGCAGCAACTGAGTAAAGTTGAACGAGCTGAATATACCTTAGTGGTTTTACCTGAGTGTTTTGCCTGTTTTGGTGGTGGAGAATCGGCACAACAAATGGTTGCTGAAGACTATGGAAATGGACCGATTCAAGATTTTATTGCTCATCAAGCGAAAAAATATAATTTGTGGATAGTCGCTGGCAGTATGCCAATTAAGTGTCCAAACACAGCTTTGATTAGTGCTGCCAGTTTATTATTTTCACCGGATGGACAATGCCAAGCGCGTTACAACAAAATTCATTTGTTTGACGTAGAAGTCGCCGATAAAACCGCAGTTTATCGAGAAAGTGCCACAACAATTGCTGGTACTGAACCTGTTGTTGTACATACACCTTTTGCCAATATCGGCATGTCGGTTTGTTACGATGTTAGGTTCCCTGAATTGTATCGTTTGATGCAGACTAAAGGCGCAGAAATTATGGTCATTCCAAGTGCTTTTACCCATGTCACAGGCAAAGCTCATTGGGATGTATTAATGCGCGCTCGTGCAATAGAAAATCAATGTTTTATTGTTGCGGCTAATCAAACCGGAATTCACCAAAATGGCCGTGAAACCTACGGGCATTCAATTGTAGTTGACCCTTGGGGCGAAGTAGTTCACCAACATGGCGAACAAAGTGGCTTACGTCAAAGTGTTATCGATTTAGACAGAGTTAATCAAGTTAGGCGCAAAATGCCTAATTTGCAACATAGAAAAATTTTGTAAGTAGATTAAATGAGCATTCAATCAGACAGTATTTTAGTTCAATCTTCATTAGATATTAGTGATTTAGAAAAAACCTTATCTTTTATGCATCAGCGTAAGTTGGATTACGCTGATCTATTTTTTCAAACTAGCCAACATGAATCTTGGGTACTAGAAGATGGCATAGTACGTGATGGTAGTTTTAACATTGAACGTGGTGTTGGTGTGCGTGCTGTTGAAGGTGAAAAAACAGGTTTTGCCTATTCCGACGAAATTAACTTAGCCGCCTTAACTCAAGCTGCGACTGCGGCTCGAGGCATTACACGTGCATCGGATAGTTTTAAATTGCCTGTATTGAAACGCAGTAAGGCGATTCAAGCTTACGGTGGTGCAAATCCTTTTTCGAGTTTAACACCAGAGCAAAAAGTAGCTTTATTAAAAGATGTTGAAAAGGTTGCGCGTGCGCAAGACCCTAGAGTCAAACAAGTTATTGCTAGTTTATCTGCTGTTTATGAAGAAGTGTTAATTGCGGCGAGTGATGGTACTTTGGCAACAGACATTCGCCCACTAGTGCGTTTAAATTGTACTGTATTAGTTGAAGCAAATGGGCGTAGAGAGAGTGGCTCGGGCGGTGGTGGTGGCCGTTCCGATTATGCTTACTTTTTTGAGTTGGTGGATGGCGATATTCGTTTTCATCAATATGCAAAAAAAGCCGTCAATCAAGCACTGATAAATTTAGAAGCGATTGAAGCGCCAGCAGGAACTATGCCAGTAGTCTTAGGCGCAGGTTGGCCAGGTGTTTTATTGCATGAAGCTGTAGGCCATGGTTTAGAAGGTGATTTTAACCGTAAAGGCTCGTCAACTTATGCTGGTAAAATTGGTCAAAAAGTTGCTTCTGAACATTGCACGATAGTTGATGATGGCACCATGTTAAATCGCCGTGGTTCTCTAAATGTGGATGATGAAGGTATTGAAGGGCGCTACAACGTTTTAATCGAGAAAGGTGTCTTAAAAGGTTATATGCAAGACAAGATGAATGCGCGTTTAATGGGGGTAGCACCAACCGGTAATGGCCGCCGTGAAAGTTATGCGCATTTACCTATGCCACGAATGACTAATACCTATATGTTGGCAGGTGAACATGATCCTGAAGAAATTATTGCATCGGTGAAAAAAGGTATCTACGCACCTAACTTTGGTGGTGGCCAAGTAGATATTACCTCAGGCAAATTTGTTTTTTCTAGTTCAGAGGCTTATCTAATTGAAAATGGTAAAATTACCGCACCGATAAAAGGTGCCACGTTAATTGGCAATGGTCCTGAAGCCATGCAAAAAGTATCTATGGTCGGTAATGACCTTGCGCTTGATTTAGGTGTCGGGGTTTGTGGCAAAGATGGCCAAAGCGTGCCTGTTGGGGTTGGTCAACCTACGTTAAAATTGGATGAATTGGTTGTTGGTGGCACAGGTCAAGGCTAACAGGCCCTAGGCTTTTGTTGCTTCAATTAGCGGGCTGATTTCTTTAATTAATAAGTTTTCAGCCTCATCACACAGCAAATGTTCTTTTGCATATACAAGTCCCTCTCTTGCTTGAATAAATTGCCCTTCAACTAACTTAATGACCCTGCTGATATCTATCGCTTGTGCAACACAGGCACTAATACTAAATGGGCTAATCAAGGTTTTTTGTTGGTTAGGGAATTCACGAACCACCTCTTCAGGTAACTGCCAAAATTCAGCACAGGCTAACGTTAGTTCATATGACTTTTTATGCATCAAATCTTTTAATGCTCGTGAATTTGGGGGAGTATTGGGATCGACTACTTTAAACGCATCTATCATTAACCTAAATATAATCATTTTTCCCACTTGATTTAATAGCGTGACAAAATAGGCGACTTCACTATCTTGTTCGTCTAACAAGTCTTTTGCCAACACTCTGGCGTACTCGGCCGATTGTTGCGCATGTAACCAAATACGTTCACCAAATAATTTAAAATACACATTCGAAGGTGGTGATAACTGCTTAATAAAAGCCATTAATACTCCTTCTTTTACACCAGTTGAACCTAGGTTTACAAAAGCCGTTTTGATATCACTGACGGGTTTTAGGCCTCTTTTATATTTTGCTGAATTCGCTTGTTTAATTAACATTGCGGCAATCATAGGTTCCTTTTCGATTTGCGTTAACAATGTGTCCAATGCAAAGTTCGGGTCGTTTAATGCTTGAACTAATTGATTAACGGAAGCTGGCATCGCTGGCATTTCAACTAAAATTTGTTGTGGTGTGTGTATCAGTTCAACGATTTTCTCAACAACAAACTCAGTGAGTTTGTCGTCAGATATGTCAGTCGGGCATTTACCCAACAAGTAATCGTAAAATTCAGTATTAATGTTGCGGTTATCTTCAATTTCAGTTTGACTATTAATAGCTGCATAGCTAAAGCTTTTGGAGGTTGCTGACGAGTGAGTGTCTTGGTTCGTTGAACGTGTTTTTGCAAAGGCTTCGTAATCCGGTTGAGCTTGGGTAGGGGATATCCTTGACAACACTGTGTTGAGCAACTGGATAAACATTATTCTCTCCCTGTTAAAGTACAAAACTTTGTGCTTAAGCATGGCTGCAAATGGGGGATTTTACAAAGATCCTTTTGCAATATTTTTATGTCATCTAACTTTGGTATAAAGGTATAATATGACTAATTTTTAGAAATATTTATTATATAGCGCGAATAATATGAACAATACTTACGACAATTACCAAGCCATTATTTTTGATATGGACGGCACTCTAGTAGACAGTGGTCAGTTACACCAAAACGCTTGGATTGAGACATTAAACAAATATGGCATTCCAATTGATCCTGCATTAATGCGCTCGTTAGCGGGTGTACCAACCAAAGAAACAGTCGAAATTTTAGTTAAACATTTTAATGTGGAAGTTTCGGCCACTAGTGCAGAAATGAATGATTTTAAAGAGGATATAGTACGCAAAACTATGTTGGATTATGTAAAACCAACTAAGTTGGCTGAATTAGCCATTGCCAATAAAGGTAAACGACCTATGGCTGTCGGCACTGGTGCTTATACCGAAGAAGCGGAAATGATTTTAAAAGCCTGTGGTTTATACGATTTATTAGATTTTGTTGTCGGCGCCGACCAAGTCGCCAACCCAAAACCCGCACCGGATACCTTCTTACGGTGTGCTGAATTAATGGGTATTCCAGCGCAAGATTGTATTGTGTTTGAAGATGCACAAACCGGTATGCAAGCTGCACGTGATGCAGGCATGGATGTTGTTGATGTGCTGGAAGTTTTAGATATTACCAATGATTATTTTCTCGACTAACTGACAGTCATATATGACAAATTAGTTAAATGTGCTGCAATCAAGTGCATACTTGCACTTGCAGCATACGAGCACTTCCTTCGCAGCACAGCCTCGACACAGCTTAAAGTCATTTAATTCAAATCAGATTAACAATTTTTATCTTAAATTAACCAAATAACATGGTTTAAGGGGATATTAATATCTGGCCTATTTTTTGCTGAATCTGAGTGGATTTGATTAGAAATTTAATCGGTGGCTGTATGCAAAACAATTTAGATCTCATTTGGATCATTATCTGCGCCGCGCTTGTCATGTTTATGCAAGCCGGTTTTACCGCTTTAGAAACCGGATTAACTAGAGCTAAAAACAGTATTAATGTAGCGATAAAAAATATAACGGACTTTGTTTTAGCTATTTTAATCTTCTTCTTGGTTGGTTTTGGCCTTACCTTCGGTGATTCTGCTGGTGGATGGTTGGGTACCTCAAACTTTGCGTTAACGGGCGAACAAACACCGCTCGATTATGCCGGTTTTATATTTCAAGCAACTTTTGCGGGTACAGCAGCAACTATAGTGTCCGGAGCTGTAGCAGAGCGTATGCGTTTTGGTGCGTACGCGCTCGTCAGTGCAATTTTGATAGCCTGTATTTATCCTATTTCTGCTCATTGGATTTGGAATGAAAATGGCTGGTTAGCACAGCAAAATATGGTTGATTTTGCGGGCTCTACAGTTGTTCACTCACTGGGGGCATGGGTCGGTTTGGCTGGTGCTATTGTGTTAGGCCCACGTATTGGCCGCTTTAATCCAGATGGAACAGATACACCTATTCAAGGCCACAATCTTATCTTAGCCGTTATTGGGGTATTAGTACTCTGGTTTGGTTGGATTGGTTTTAATGGTGGTTCTACGTTAGCTGCTGAGCAGTCAGTGGCACTGATTGTTGTCAATACTATGTTGGCGGCAGCTGCGGGTGGCTTTGGTTGTTTTTTGATATCTATATTGCAGCACCAAGGAGAGGTACGTATTGAGAAAATGCTTAATGGTGTCATTGGCGGTTTAGTTGGTATTACCGCAGGCTGCCACCTTGTCACACCATTGGGGGCTGTCATCATAGGTGTTGTTGCAGGCGCGATTGTTTATTTAGCGGAAATAGCATTAGCTAAATGGTTTAGAATTGATGACCCGGTTGGTGTGGTTGCAGCTCACGGATTTGCTGGTACTTGGGGCACACTCTCTCTTGCATTTGTTGCACCGGTCGCTAATTTACCTTTGGGCAGTGCAATGGCTCAGTTTACTGCTCAATTAACTGGTGTTGCCGCTGTTTTTGTCTGGGGTTTTGGTTGTGGTTTACTCGTGTTTTCTGTTTTAAAAGCACTAAATTTATTGCGGGTTTCAGCAGACGGTGAGATGCAAGGACTTAACTATCATGAACATAAAGCGAATTCTGGCTTTGTTGATACGCTGCAAGCAATGCATCAACTTATTCAAGCGCAAAAAGACGGTTTTGCTAATCAAGGTGACTTAACTAGGCGAATTAATGTCGAAAAAGGCAGTGAAGCAGGGGATATCGCCTATATGTTTAATCAGTTACTTGACCAATATCACGATACCATTTTTAAAGTGAAGCAGTCGGTTTCCGAAGTAACTCAAGCAAGCGATAATATGTCAGATACAAGTCTTTCTATTGACAATAGTGCTAGCGAGCAAATGGGCGCTGTGGTTCAAGGCGCACAAGCCCTAGAAAATCTGCAAGTTACCATGAATGAAATGCTCAATCGTGTTGGGGTGAGTCGAGAGTTTGCTCAGCATGCGTCGCAAGAAATTCGGGATGGCAAGGTGTGTATTGAAGCTTTAAATAAGGTGATCGACGCTCTATCCAACAATATCGGCAAAGCTCAGCTATCTATGCAAGTTGTTGAAACGCAGACAGCGAGTATAGTAGAAATACTTGATGGAATTAGAAAAATTAGTGATCAAACAAACCTGTTAGCACTAAATGCTGCAATTGAAGCAGCCAGAGCTGGTCATGCTGGCAGAGGTTTCGCTGTGGTCGCAGATGAAGTACGTGCATTATCCAATCGGGTTGGAGAAGCCACTTTAGAAATAAATCAAACCATTCAGCATTTAGTCGCAGGCGCCAATGAAACTGTCGGTTTAATGCAGGATAGCCGAGAGTATGTTGATCAAGGTGTGCAACAAACCCAAGTTTCAAGGCACTTATTGGCTCAGTTTGAAGAAATTGCCCAAGATATCGAAGCGAATATGCAGCATATAGGCAATGCAACTGTCTCACATGGTGAGTCGGTCGAGCAGGTGAGAAACACCATAGATCATATTATGAATTCAAGCTTAGACTCGGTCGAAAATGCCAGTAGTTTAGCGGCAACAAGCTTACAAATTGGCAATGTTTCGCGTTTATTGGCTGATGAGGTGAGAAACTTACGGGTTAAGGATGCACAGCTGCATTAAGAAATGTTGAGCAAGCTTGATATATAATCAAGCTTGCCTCATAAAATTAAATTAACCTTGAGCGATCAATTCTCTTAAGTCGATAACTGCTGCATTTGCGCGCGAAACATAGTTAGCCATAACTAAACTATGGTTAGCTAAAAAACCAAAGCCATCACCATTTAAAATCATCGGGCTCCAAACCGTTTGTTGGGTTGCTTCAAGCTCTCGGATAATTTGGCGTAAACTGACTGTAGCGTTTTTCTTTTCGAGCACATCAGCAAAATCAATTTCGACTGCTTTTAAAAAGTGTAGTAATGCCCAGCAAGTTCCGCGTGCTTCAAAAAATACATCGTCTATTTTCCACCAGTTTGTTTTTACGTTTTCTTGCATTGGTGCGTAAGTTGATTGGCTAGCAGATGCATCTCCAGCTAAGTTGGTGTTGTAGCGTTTTTGCCCAACACTAGCACTGAGTTTTTGTGAAGTTGAACCAAGGCGCTTTTCAACTTCTTTTAGCCAGTCGCGTAAATTGTCGGCGCGAGAATAAAACTGTGCATCGGCTTGATTGTCGTCGATTAAACGAGCGCGGTAACGTTCAACTGCAGCAATAGCACTTTCGTATTCGCCTTCCGCACTTGGCCACGCCCATTTTTTATGGTCGATATTAAATTGTGGTTGAGCCACTTTTAAGTCGATATCTTCTTGTGATTGCGATTGAGAGCGGCTGAAATCTTTGCGCATTGCCAAAGCTAAATCACGTACTTGCTCTAATACGCCAAATTCCCACGCGGGCATGTTGTCGAAAAATAGTGACGGCGGCAGCATGTCATTGGCAGTAAAGCCACCTGGTTTATTCAATAAGGTATTGGCTACTTCAATTAGTGCTGTGGATGTTGGGTAGCCAATCACTTTAGTGTGGGGTTGTGATAGCTGTTGAATACTCATCACATCTGGTTCTTGGCTCCACCAAACACTGATTACCCAAAATAATAATCCAATAGCTGCAAATGCGCCTAACAACCAATTAATCAAATTACGTTGCATATTAACTCCTTAGTGGTGGTGCTTATGCTGGTTGTGATCATGGCCTGCGCCATCCATTTTACTCAATTGCGCGGCCACTTTGTGTTTGTTGTTGTTGCTGTCAACAAACTCTAACCAAACTTGTTTTTGCTTAAACCAATTATCGGCTAAGTTAATGAACATTAAATGATATCCACCTGGTTGTAATTCAAGTTTTCCGTTCGCGGGAATGGTTAATTCTGTGACTTGCATCATATGCAGCATATCACCGTGCATCATAGTTGTGTGAAACTCAACTGTGTCACTAATATTACTGTTGGCAAGTTTAACAGTGGCGGCAACATCAGCACTGTTGTGGATGGTTATATAACCCGCGGTTTGTTTTAGCCCTGGAGGCAATAAACGCACAGTCGCATCAGTAAAGGTTAATTGTGCAAATGCGTTGGAAACACAGCCTAATAACAATAGAGCAGAGAGAAGTTTGACCATTTAAAATATGCCGATAAAAGATAAGCTTAGTTAAGCTTATTGTAACTAAGCTTACTTACAAGGCAAATTTTATCTGATCCCCATTGGTGTGTGGGTTTTCGGATTAAGTGATTTTTTTATGTCGTTTGGTAAAACATCTAACCAGCTACCATAAACTGGGTTTGGTACTATAAACCAGCGGCTGCCCCACATTTCATCATACTGGGACGTTAACTTTTGTCGAGCTGTCATAGGCAAAGTAGCTACTTGTGGGATCATTTGATTAATATCATCACCAACTATCATCAAGATACGATAGCGCTTAGCAATAAACTCGCGGCGACTTGTTTGGTCTTTATTCCAATCTGAATATTCACCACGGAAAAACATTTGGTCTTTCGGAAAGGCAATGGAGATGCGTTTGAGCATACGTAAAGTCTGCGTTTTAACAGGGCAAGGGTCGCGTGGTGTCGGTTTACAGACACGGTCCGAAATTAATAATACAGTGACACCTAAACTGGCCGCTTTTTCAATCAGGGTCATGACATGCGGTATGATTGGGGCACGTTCAATATTCATCCAATTTTGAAAGCGCTTATCGTCGTGTTGATTGTTATTTAATACCAGGGACGCGTGATATGACAGGGTGTTCACTAAGGTTTCGTCTAAGTCTAAGATAATTGCATTTGGCAGTTGGTTTAAGCCTTTTTGACCAAATTGTTCAATCGCTGCTGTCCAGCTTTCGTCAAACACAGCCTCTTGTAGTTGCTTCGCTGCGGTTTTAAAGGTTTGCGACAAAATAGCTTGATACTCAGCTGATGTTTGCATCCAAGCAATAGCGCGCGAAGCTTCAGCTGCTTCGTCGGCTGCCACTTTTGCGTTGAATACAATAGATAAACTGCAGATTAAAATTAGAATTTTAGTTATCTTGAACATGAGCCAGTATTAAAAGTTGTTGTTTGATAAGTTAAGTATCGGCCATGAATGTAATTTTTTGAATAAAAAACGAGTATGAATTTGTGATGAAGTCGTGCATTATTCGTCGCAAACACAAGGAAAAGGATTATTAAATGCTTACACGTAAGTTTGTACTATTTGTTATGTTTATAAGTTTGATCTCTGCTTGTACAAGTACAACTCAGCATAAACAGCAAAAATCAGATATCCGATTGTTAGCGATAGCGCCGCAGCCATTAACTGAAATTTCGGCCGAAAGTACGATTTCAGCTCAGCTTGAATATTGGTTGGTAGGTGATGATATTAATCTTGATGACTATTTTGTTTCCATTCAGTTTGATTCAACTAGGCCCAATGCAACTTTTGCATTTAGCCCAACTAACCTAGATGAAGTAAAGTTAACAGAGCCACAAGGTATGGTGACTTTACAATTCCCAATTTCTGAAGTTTGGAATCGTTGTTTGTTACAAAAGCCTGTCACTGCATATTACTATTTGCACAAAAAATCGGGGGAAAACCGTAGCCGAGTTATCGCAAAAACAGCGGGAATTCAATATACCCATGCTGAGCATATGCAAGGCTCGGAACAAAGTTGTCAGTGATATTTATCTAGGGCCTGTCGGTAAAGCGAAATCTGTAGTTTTAACGGATGAAGGGGTTCAAGAATCAGAAGCTTTATTTAAGCAGTTGTTTGCTAAGTAATTGTATTTATTAGTTTCAGTCAAAAAGTTTAGGCAGGGTATGTGCACCCCGCCTAACTGGATTATTTAGCTTGAGCTCGCTCGAAAGAAGAAACGATTTCAGCTTTAGCTGATGCTGCATCTTCCCAGCCGTCAACTTTAACCCACTTGCCTTTTTCAAGCTCTTTGTAACGCTCGAAGAAGTGAGTGATTTGAGCTTTTAATAACTCGTCTAAATCATTTACGTCTTGTACGTGGTCGTAAATTTTAGTTAATTTGCTTACAGGTACAGCAACAACTTTAGCGTCTTCACCAGACTCATCAGTCATTTTTAATACGCCAACTGGACGACATTTAATTACTGCACCTGGTACTAATGGATATGGAGTTGGTACTAATACGTCAACAGGGTCGCCATCTAAAGACAAAGTGTTGTTTACGAAACCATAGTTACAAGGGTAGAACATAGGAGTAGCCATAAAACGGTCAACCCATACTGTGCCTGTATCTTTGTCTACTTCGTATTTGATTGGATCAGCATTTGCTGGAATTTCAATCACAACGTTAATTTCATCTGGTAAATTTTTACCTGCTGGTACGTCAGATAAGCTCATATCTATTCCTTAAATTGGTTTGATTTGTTAAATTTGCCGCTATTATAACTGCAAGTGTCCAAATGGCGAATAAACTTGCCAAATAATCACAGTCTTATTTTGGAAATAGCATGACAATGAAAAGTTACCGTTTAGTGATAGATTGCCCTGATAAAGTCGGCATAGTGGCCGCCGTTTCACGTTTTTTAGCCGAGCATAAAGCGTCGATTGTTGAAGCGAATCATCATTGCGACAAACAAGCTAAATGGTTTTTTATGCGCAACGAAATTGAAGCGCAGTCGATTGAACTTGGTTTAGATGAATTTAAACAAGAATTTGCCCAATTAGCTGAGCAATTTTCAATGAACTGGAAAATTGTTGATTCGAGTGTTAAACAAAACGTCGTGTTAATGGCCAGTCGTGAGTCGCACTGTTTGGCTGATTTATTACATAGATGGCACAGTGGTGAGTTAGACTGCAACATAGTCGCTGTGATTGCGAACCACGAACATTTACGCCAAATGGCGCAGTGGCATGGTATTCCGTATCACTATGTGCCTTTTAACAAAGGTGAAAAACAAGCCGCGTTTGATCAAGTACGCGATTTAATTTTTCAGTACAAAGCTGACACTGTGGTACTTGCACGTTTTATGCAAATTTTCCCTGATGAATTGTGTAAAGAGTTAGCAGGCCAAGTGATTAATATTCATCACAGCTTTTTACCATCATTTGCCGGTGCGAAACCTTATCATCAAGCGCACGAGCGTGGCGTTAAGTTAATTGGTGCAACTTGTCACTATGTAACTGGTGATTTAGACGCTGGGCCAATTATTGACCAAGAAATTGTCCGCATTAGTCACAGAGATTCAGTGGAAGATATGGTGCGTAAAGGTAAGGAATGTGAGAAGTCTGCTCTTGCTCGCGGACTACGCAGTCACATTGAAGATCGCGTTATTATTAATGGCAATAAAACTGTGGTGTTTGATTAGTTTTTGGTCTGCACTTTAAACCTTAGTTTACGGCGTCCACGGCGCTTCAAGTCGTGGTGCAAGTGAGTTCATTCGAAGCATAATTTTATAAAAGCGTTTAGCCGGGAGTTGGATATTCATCCCTGAAGGTGAGGCCCTGTCGTCATCCATGACTCCACCTCTCTCGGCTGCGAAGCTTCGCTTCGGTCCTCATTCGCCCATGCCTTTTGAAGTTTTATAAAATTAGCATTCAAACAAACTCATATCGCACTTCCGTGACCGCTGTTTTAGATCAGATTGGGTCAGTATTTCTCACAGCACCACTATTCAAAAAGTATTAGAGCGATAACTTAGAGCAAAATTTCTTTTTCAGGGATGAAAAAGCGAAGCGTACAAGGATGTATTTACAGCGGTTTTGCGAAAGTTATGCTTTAATGCTTTTGCATATAGCACACACTTCCAGCGTTGACTTATCGTGCTTTAAGTTAGTGTATAAATGAGTTCATTCGAAGCATAATTTTATAAAAACGCTTTTCGCCAATCCATGGCCGCTCGCAAAAGGCATCCATTCCTTTTGAAGTTTTATAAAACTAGCATTCGAACCTGAGCTATCCCCAGAAATTATTTATATAAAACAAAGGAATGAGAGTTATTTGGGGAACTTTCATAGTGCTTGGTGATCTGATCAATTGCGAAAAATCACAAATCATTGAGCACCATGAAAGCAAAATCTATTTTGAATAAAACATTGACTCTTGTCACGCCAAATATGCACGGACATAGAAGAAATGCCTTAGTTGTAGCGGTGCAAAGTTTAATTTCAGGCTCTGCGGCAACGGTAACTTCACTTGGTCGAGGTTTAGCATCTAACTCTAAAGAAAAACACAAGATAAAGCGTGCAGACCGATTACTATCAAACAAAACCTTACACACTGAGACGTTTTCTGTGTATCAAGCTTTAGCCAATTTTACCGTCGGTAATTGCAAGAGACCAATTATCTTAGTTGATTGGTCTGATTTAGACGAATATCGCCGACATTTTTTAATACGTGCCACACTTGCTTCGCATGGCAGAGGGTTATGTGTTTATGAAGAAGTTCATGACGCGAAAACTAAAGAAAAGCGTAACACCCACACCAAGTTTTTATTTAAATTGGCTGAACTACTGCCCCTAGATTGCAAACCAATAATCGTTACTGATGCTGGGTTTAAAGCGCCATGGTTTCGTAGTGTGCTCACAATGGGATGGGATTTCGTTGGGCGAGCTCGTATTCCTAATTTGTATGCAACAGGTGTTGATAACTGGCAATGTGTCAGCACATTGCATGCAAAAGCAACATCTTGTCCTAAATCATTTTCAGTGCAAATGCCTAGGTATGACCCACTACACTGCCAGCTTGTCGTTTATAAACAAGATAATAAAGGCCGACACTCGTACAATCGTCGAGGTCAACTGCTAAGAACCACAACCGCAATGAATAATCGCCGCTCAGCGAGAGAGCCTTGGGTACTAGCAACTTCGTTACCTCAAGGTAATCAATTAGCCAAGCGGGTGGTAAAAATATACAGAATGCGGATGCAAATTGAAGAGGGATTTAGGGATATGAAAAGTCGACGTTTTGGATTGGGTTTTGAATACAATAAAACGACTCACCTAAAAAGGTTATCCATTCTAATCTTTCTAACCACGCTGGCGCACTGGGTATTGATGATTTTTGGAATGATGGCAAAACTCGAAAATAAGCACCGGCAATACCAAGCTAATTCTATAAAAAGTGACACTGTCTTATCTCTGGCTTTTATTGGCCGAAGAGTAGCAGCCGATCAGCGATTTGTTTTTAAAATTAGAAGTTGCCTGCTTGCTATCCGGCAACTTCAAATTTGTAGTGACGGTGTTGGTTATGAGCTGCTTTAAATTTCTGGGGATCGCTCAGCATTCGAACAAACTCATATCGAGCTGCCGTGTCGCTGCTTGCGCTTTAACTGAGATAAATAGCTATTGGTGAAGTGAACTTGTCGGAATTTTTATGCGCTTAATGTCCTTACTTTAAGCACAATTTCACTATGTTCTTGAGTACATTCAAAATCGAGTGTTAATATCTCGATAAATTTTTAACAAAGCCTTAAAAAGGACTTGCCTACAGTAGACATAATATGTCATTCTTCAGTTAGGCAATTTGTAAAAGGAACTTGGCATGATCGAATTTCTCCTTAGCGACGCAAACGTAGTCTACACCAGCGCGCTAGCTATCTTATTTGCCCTAGCATTATTTGAAGGTGTCGCTCAGCTAATAGGTGTCGGCTTATTATCATTAATAGACGATGCGCTACCTGATATCGACTTAGATGCAGATATTGACGCTGGCTCACTTGGTACTTTAGCGGGTTTAATGAGCTGGCTAAACTTGGGGCGTTTACCTTTTCTAATTTGGTTAACTTTATTATTGAGTGTTTTTGCATTAGCTGGCTTAACCCTAAATGCATTTTTACCATTACCAAGTATTATTGTGTTGCTGGCATCTAGTGTCGCCACTTTATTTGGCTTGAGATTTTTTGGCAGAAAGTTGGTGCAACTCCTACCAAAAAACGAAACCAGTGCGGTGAGCACAGTGACTTTTATCGGCATGCCAGCAACTGTTATTCGCGGCACCGCCAAACCAAATTTTCCGGCCGAAGCCGAAGTTATCGACTCGTTCCAGCAGAAACATTTTTTAATGGTGGCACCTGAGCAAGGTGAAATCACTACTGGTAGTCAGGTGGTTATTGTTGAACGAGCACTGGCTGGACATTATTTAGTTAAACAATTCGATGTCGCGGCAGAAATCAATCTGCAAGAGTGAGTTGGCGCGATAATTTAGAGCAAAATTTCTTTTTCAGGGATGAAAAAGCAAAGCTTACACGGATGTACTTGCAGCGTTTTTGTGAAAATTATGCGCTAAATCACGGTGAGGTAAACTCACAGGTTAAATTAGATAAAGTAGTAACAACCAAAACAAGGAAGCAATTATGCAAAATCAGTTAGACAATTTGTACTTTATTGGATTAGTGGCAATTGTAGCAATTGTCAGTTTAGTCCTAATCGGGGTGATTTTTTCTAAACTATACCAGCGTGCATCAAAAGAAATATCTTTTGTCCGCACAGGTTTAGGGGGCGAAAAAGTCATAAAAGATGGTGGTGCAATTGTACTACCTGTATTGCAGGACATTATTCCTGTAAACATGAATACATTAAAACTTGAAGTGCAACGCTCAGCTGAACAAGCGCTCATCACCAGAGATAGAATGCGTGTTGACGTTACAGTAGAGTTTTATTTACGCGTAGCACCAAACCATGAAGCAATTGCCACAGCAGCACAAACTTTAGGTAAACGAACTTTACAAGTTGACGCTCTAAAAGCCTTGATTGAAGGGAAATTTGTCGACGTATTACGCGCCAGCGCTGCAGAAATGAGTATGCAAGAGTTACACGAAATGCGCTCTGATTTTGTCCAACGGGTACAAAACAACGTGCGTATCGACCTTGAGAAAAATGGTTTAGAACTAGAATCCGTTTCTTTAACAGCAATGGATCAAACCGATCCAAAACACTTTAGAGTAGATAACGCGTTTGATGCTGAAGGTTTAACACAACTGACTAAAATCACCGAAGAGCGCAAAAAAGTTCGCAACGATATTGAGCGTGAAAACGAAACCTTAATCAAACAGCGTAACTTAGAAGCTGAACAGCAACAGTTGGAAATTGGTTTAAAATCGGAACATGCACGTATAGAACAACAACGTGCTATTGAAATGAACCGTGCTAAACAAAACGCTGAAATTGAAAAAGATAAAGCTTTGCAAGAGCAAGCAGCGCAACTTGCGCGCATTTCGGCTGAACGTTCAGTTGAAGAAGCGCGTATCTCTAAAGAGCAAGAAATTGAAGCGTTAGAAATTGAAAAGAAAAAGCGTTTACGTGAAGCTGATATTCGTTCACAAAGCTTGTTAGAAATTGCAGAGCAGGACAAAGCGATTGCACTTGCGGCGAAATCAGAACAAGAATCAGCGGCGAAAGCTGAAGCGAAAAAAGCTGAATCTGCCGCTGTTGCTGCAGAAGAGCAAGTAATTAGTGTACGTGAAATGGCTATTGCTGAACGTCAGAAAAACATTGAATTATTGCGCGCTAAAGAAGCTGCAGAAAAAGCAGCTGTATCAATTCAAGTTGCCGCAGAGGCTGAAAAAGCCGCTGCGCTTGATAGAGCTGATGCGTTAAAAACTGAAGCGCAAGCTCAAGCGGATAAAATTCGCATTGCGGCTGAAGCTCAAGCGAAAGCTGAAACTATTGCGGCAGAAGCCAAAGCAGAAACTTATCGTGTGGAGGCTGAAGGTAAAAAAGCCTTGCATGAAGCGGATAACTTGTTGTCACAAGCGCAAATTGAATATCAGCTTAAACTTGCTCTGTACAAATATTTACCAGAGATTGTTCGTGAATCTGTTAAACCAATGGAAAATATTGACGGAATTAAAATTGTGCAGATGAACGGTGGCTTAATGGGCTCGAACGGTGGTGGTGATATGGTGCCGAGCAGCAATGTTGCAGATAGTGTTGCTGATGCAGCTTTACGTTATCGCAGCCAGGCACCATTAGTTGATGCATTATTGCGTGAAGTAGGGATTGAAGGCTTAGGTAGCAATGCGTTGACTGGGATCACTAATTCAATCACAGCAAAGCCAACTGAAAAAGAAAGTGCTGAGCAAAAGCAAGCTCACAATGAAGTTGTAACACCTGCGAATGAATCAGCTAAAAACAAAAAAGCTGCTGCAACAGATCCGGTATAAACCGAATCCACAGCTTATTTTATTACGTGGTTTGCCCGGTTCGGGCAAATCCACACTCGCGCGGAAAATTGTTCAATCCAAGCCTAAATTCTGCCACTTTGAAGCTGATCAGTATTTTTATTCAGCAGACAAACACTACCAGTTTAATCCACAACATTTACCACAAGCCCATCAGCACTGTTTTGATCAAACTAAAGCGGCATTGTTAAGCGGAAAAAGTGTGGTGGTTGCTAATACTTTTGTACGCAAATGGGAGTTACAGGGTTACTTGCAATTAGCACAACGCCTGAAGTTTAACTGCACTGTTTTCACCTGCGAAGGTAAATGGCAAAGCGTACACAATGTGCCTGGCGAAGTGCTGAAACGCATGCAGCAACAGTGGCAAATTTTTTAATATTTAGGGCTAAAATGCTCGGCAATTTTCTGTTTAAAGAAGTCGATAGCAACTCTGGTTCGTAGCGGCATAAAACTTCTATTTTGGTAGATTATCCAAGCAGCTGTATCAAAGCTGGTGGCGCACACTTGATGATGTGGAAACAAATTAACTAATTGTTTTTGCTTAATTAAATCATCTGAAAGCCAATTGGGTAATAAACCAATACCAATTCCATCAATTATTGCATCTCGCACCGCAAGTGCACTCGAAACGGTTAATTGCGGTTTAACCTGAATATCTATTATGTTTTGTTGATATTTAAACATCCAACAATGTTTAAAATCAGCTAGATCAAAAGTAATCAGTCTGTGTTTTGTAAGGTCGTTTGGCGCGCCAATCGTTTGGTGATTATTCAGATAGCGGCTAGATGCACACACTTTATAGTTTGTGGTCATTAGCCTAGTGCGGACAAAATTGCTTTCAATTGATGGTGCGAGTCGAATGGCAAAGTCGACTTTTTCACTGACTAAATCGATATTTTGATCAGTAAACTTGAGTTCCAACTGAATCTTTGGATATAAGTTAATAAATTCCTCAACAAAAGGCATTAAACATACTTGTCCAAAAGCGACCGAAGCACTAATGCACACACGTCCTGCTATATTTTGTGTTTCATTTGCAGCTTGGTCTTTTAATCTAGCTAGCTGCTCTAAAATGGCTTTCGATTGCTGCAACACATTTAATCCAGCTTGTGACAAAGACAAACGCCGTGTTGTCCTATGCAGCAACAAACAGTTTAATTCCTCTTCTAGCTGTTGCACTGAGCGTGATACAACAGAAGGATCTAAATCAAGATTACGCGCAGCTTTCGCAAAACTTTGGGTATTGGCCACTTCATGAAATATTTCCAATAATTTAGTGTTCATTAATGTTTAAAGTGCAATAAATAAATGAAGTTTAGCATCTTTATCTGCATTAATGAGTATTTATACTTAAATTGTTTTTCAGCTAACTAGGAATGAATTGAATGAAATCTATGCAGAGTAAAACAATTGTAATTACAGGTGCGAGCAAAGGTATTGGCAAAGCAACCGCGCTTCATTTTGCTAATAAGGGCTTTAATCTTGTTGTTATGGCGCGTAATGCACAGGCGTTGGATGCCTTAGTAACACAAGTCGAAAAAAATGGTGGGCAAGCTGTCGCAGCAGTTGGTGATGTATCTATTTATCCTGATGTTGAAAGAGCTTGTAAACTCGCATTTGAGCAATTTGGTGCTATTGACGTATTAGTGAACAATGCTGGTTTGATAGACCCTATTAGTCGAATAGCTGACAGTGATGTACAAGCTTGGGATCATATCGTTGATGTTAATTTAAAAGGAGTTTATCACGGTATGCGTGCTGCGATACCGCTTATGTTAGCGCAAGGCGGAACTGTGATAAATATTAGCTCAGGCGCAGCTACCAGCGCGTTAGAAGGTTGGAGTCATTATTGTTCAACCAAAGCGGCTGTACTCTCTTTAACTAAATGCGCACACAAAGAGTATTTTGCTCAGGGTATTAATGTGATTGGTTTGAGCCCTGGTACGGTCGCGACTGACATGCAATTAGCGATCAAAAACAGTGGGATTAATCCTGTCAGCCAATTGGCTTGGGAAAGCCATATTCCACCATCATGGGTGGCTCAGGCGATAGAGTTTTTATTGTCTGCTGACGGAAAAAACTATGCAGGTACAGATTTTTCTTTAAAAAACAATGAGGGCAGGGCATTGGTTGGTTTACCTGCTGTGAGTTAACTTGCTTGAGTGACAATATTGGGGATTAAATGTTACTTGTATAGAATTATGTGCAAGTAGCATTTAATCCTATATGAGCGTAAATAAGTGGATTGTTAAAAAAGAAAACGTTTTCTGTTATTCTTATTTGGTTACAAACAGTTACAAAACAAGTGTAAATAAATGTGAACTATTCGCTTAAAATTAGGTCTGACCAGTGCCAGCCAAAAGGGTGACTTGGTTGGTTAACTTGCGTAATATTTGTCAATAATCTTACTTTTGCTCAAACAGGAGTGCAAACTAGTTTTGCAAACAGATATGGAAAAAATTCTAAATAAACGTGTACTCTTCCCTATCGTTATTTTACTGATTGGTGCGGCTGCTATGGCGGGTTTTGCCAGCATGAAAAAGCCACCAGAAGAGAAACCAGCCACAAATAAAACCCCATTTGTTGATGTGCAACTCAATCAAGTAAAACAACATCAGGTATATGTGCGCTCGCAAGGTGAAGTGGAAGCTAAATACCACACTGTATTAGTTGCTCAAGTTGATGGTGTGGTGACTAAATTAGCCGATGCTTTTGTAAAAGGTGGTTTTGTTAGCAAAGGCCAATTACTCGCGCAAATAGACCCAAGCGATTATCAAGCCGGGTTAACTGAAGCTGAAGCAAACCTCGCTTCTGCTGAAGCGCAATTAGAACAAGAAAAAGCCCAAGCGCAGGTGGCCAAAGCCGAATGGCAACAAATTTCCGATTTAGAACCTTCGGAGCTTGCGTTACGCAAACCTCAGTTGGCGCAAGCTGTTGCTCGAGTTAAAGCCGCCAAAGCACACGTTCAACGAGCAAAACGCGATTTAGAGCGCACACGCGTAGTTGCACCTTACGATGCAATTGTTTTTGCACGCCACGTTAGCCCAGGCAGTTATGCCAACAAAGGTGGGCAAGTGGGTGAAATTTACGCCATTAGTGTCGCTGAAGTGCGTCTACCTGTCGCGGAAGACCAGTTAGCATTTTTGCCAAATAATGGAGTGGGTGCACAAGTTAAATTAGAAAGCGAAGTGGAAGGGACAAAAAAACAATTTGTCGCAAAAATTGTCCGTTCTGAAGGCATTAAAAATAAGTTAAACCGCATGCATTACTTGGTTGCACAAATTCAAGACCCTTATGCATTACAAGCGCAAGGTAAGAAGCATGGCCGTATAGAATTTGGTACTTATGTTGTCGCAAACATTGCAGGTGAGTTGCTTAGCCGAGCGAGTTTAGTTGAATATCACTTGATTAAAGATGGACAAATTGCTGTGGTAGATAGCAGCAACCAATTGCAGTTTAAAGATGTAAATATCTACCGAGTAGAAGATGGATTAGCCGTTATTCAACAAGGTTTAGCACAAGACGATAAGGTAATTGTTTCAGCGCTTGCTTATCCCGTTTCTGGTATGAAGTTAACCACTAATTTAGACGATACACCTTCCAACTTGTCTGAAGAGGCTGACGAACAAACTGTATTAGCCAAACAAGCTGACAAATAAGGACAAGTATTAATGGATACTAAAAAAGGCATAATCAGTTGGTTTGCGCGCAATAGTGTCGCGGCTAATTTATTGATGGTTTTTATTATTGTTGGTGGTTTATTAACCTCATTAACCATCACTAAACAAATGTTTCCTATGTTTGAGATTAATTGGATCAACATAGACACTTCTTATCCGGGCGCGGCACCACAGGAGGTTAGTGAAGGTATTACCATTAAAATGGAAGAAGCGTTGGAGTCGGTACAAGGGCTTAAACGTGTCATGTCGTTTTCTAATCGAGGCCACTCGCATTTTGCCATTGAAGTAGATGATAGTTACGACGCCGAACAAGTTTTAGACGAAGTAAAACTGCAAATTGATGCTATCTCAAGCTTCCCTGATGGCATGGAAAGGCCGATTATTCGCCGCGCTAAACCACGGCAAGAGGTGATGTATATTAGTTTATATGGCCCTCTTTCGAGCGTGCAGTTAAAAGAGTTAGGCCGAACCATTCATGACGAAATTCGCAACTTGCCGCAAGTAAATGTCACTGACTATTACAGTGGTTTAAATTACGAAATTTCAGTTGAAGTTAGTCAGGACAAGCTGCGTGAATATGGGCTGTCGTTTATTGATGTGTCGAATGCTATTCGAAGTTTCTCGGCAAATCGTTCGGCAGGACAAATTAAAACCGACAATGGTTATGTGTCGGTACGGGTTGAAAATCAAGCTTATCGGGGTTTTGAGTTTGAACAATTGCCACTGATCAATTTAGCTGATGGTACGCAAATTAAATTAGGCGATGTTGCTAAGGTTAATGATGGTTTTGTTGAAGGCATTCAATACGCAAAGTTTAATGGCGACAACTCAGTAACTATTTTTGTTGGCGCTGCGCCAGATCAAAACATCTCAGACATTGCCAATATAGTAAATCAATATATAGATGAAAAACGTCAAACTTTGCCACCGTCAGTGCAGTTAGAGCCTTGGGTTGATTTAACTTATTACCTAGATGGTCGGTTAAACATGATGTTAACCAATATGCTGACTGGTGGTTTATTGGTGTTTTTAATTCTAGGTTTAACCTTAAGATTAAAACTAGCGTTTTGGGTGATGATGGGTTTACCTATTAGCTTTTTAGGTGCACTGTTATTTTTACCTATGGAGTCAATCGGCGTCACCATCAATGTTGTCAGCTTGTTTGGTTTTATTTTAGTACTTGGTGTGGTGGTTGATGACGCCATAGTGATAGGTGAAAGTATTCAGGCCGAAACTGAAGATAAGGGATCGACACTGGATAATGTTATTCGTGGAGCGCAGCGGGTGGCTGTACCTGCCACTTTTGGTGTATTAACCACAATTGCTGCGTTTGTGCCTATGGTGATGGATGACGGCCCGAGTGCGGCTTTTTCACAAGCAATTGGTTTTGTCGTAATCCTCTGTTTAATCTTTTCCTTGGTTGAATCAAAACTGATATTACCTGCGCATTTAGCTGGGATGAAGCCCAAATCACACAATAAATATAATCCGTTTGATTATTGCCGCGGTTATGTGGATAGAGGCATCAAAGGTTTTGTCGAAAACTATTATCAGCCTTTTATCCAGTTCGCGGTTTATTATAGATATGCTGTATTAACTGTGTTTATCGCAATCTTAATGATAAGTGTTGGTTTATTACAAGGTGGTTTAGTACGTTTTGTTGGCACGCCAAAAATTCCGCACGATTTTCCAACTATACAAATTGAAATGAATGCGGCAACCGCTGAATCAGATACGTTAAAAGCGGCTTTGTCGGTTGAGTCTATGTTACGACGCTTAGACGAGCAGGTTAAAGCCGATAACAACGGCCAAGGCATGATAGGTAACTTGTTAGTTGATTTGCGTGGCCGCACCAATGCACATGTACAAGTTAAGTTAGTTGACCCAGATATTCGACCTATTGACCCATTCACCTTTTCGAATATGTGGCGCGAAAATATGCCAGAAATTCCTGGATTAAAAACTTTAACTGTTCGCGATGATTTGTTTGGTGGAGGAATGAATGATGGTGATATCAGTTTCCGCTTGCTGAGCTCTGATGGTGAATCACTTAGAGCTGCTGGCAATGAACTCAAGCAAAAACTAGCCACGTTAGCTGGCGTTAGTGAAATAAACGATAGTTGGGAAGTTTCAACCGATGAAATTCAGTTTGAACTAAAACCGCTAGCTTATTCACTCGGCTTAACTTTATCTGATGTCGCTTCACAAGTTAGTTTTGCTTTATATGGTTTAGAGGCACAGCGTATATTGCGTAATGGTGACGAAATTCGTGTTATGGTGCGTTATCCAAAAAATGAACGCAAAGCAGTCAGCCAAATATACCAAGTGTTGATCAGAACACCGCAAGGTGGCGAAATTCCATTATCGCAGTTAGCCAATGTTAAAGTGGTTGATGGGGTAAATACCATACGTCGTGAAAATGGTAGTCGAACCTTGGTGGTTTGGGCAAATGTTGATACTAAAGTAGCCGAAGCGCACAAAATTGCTGGTGACATAAGTGGCACCTATTTGCCTGAAATGTTACGCAAATATCCAAGTGTGCGCAGCGAGTTAGCTGGTAGTATTAAAGAACAAATGGACAGCTTAGTTGAGCAACTGTTTAATTTTATTCTATCTATGTTGGTAATATATGCCTTGTTGGCTATCCCACTTAAATCTTATTTACAACCTTTAATCATTATGACTGTGATCCCATTTGGGGTGATAGGCGCTATGTTTGGCCATATGTTGTTGAGCATGGATCTCTCTAGCCAATCTGTGTTTGGTATTATTGCTGCTTCAGGCGTGGTGATAAATGACTCGTTGGTGATGGTCGACTTTGTCAATAAAGCACGCCAGCGCGGATTATCAATTAAACAGGCTGTGATTGAATCTGGCGGTCGCCGTTTTAGAGCGATAATGTTAACGTCATTAACTACTTTTATTGGTTTAATTCCGATAATTTCAGAAACCAGTTTGCAAGCCAAAATAGTGATCCCTATGGCGGTTTCGTTAGCCTTTGGTGTATTGTTTGCTACATTTATTACTTTGATTATGATTCCTTGCCTTTATATAGCTTTGGAAGATATCAAGGTATTGGTAAAACGGTGCTGGACGATCATTATTAACTTTCTGTTTGGTAATAGTACTTCACATTGTTGAGCTTTTGCCGCTAAACTTCTGTAGATAGTTAAGGCATAATAGCCGCAAATTGAAAATGAGCGATATTTATGACCCAGTTAACTATTCAAACGCCTGACGATTGGCACTTACATTTTCGTGATGGCGATATGTTGCCAGAAACAGTTCCAGCAACGGCGCGTTGTTTTAAACGCGCCATTGTTATGCCTAACCTAGTTCCACCTGTAACCACTGCTGAAATGGCAATGGAATACAAACGACGCATTTTAGCTGCACGTCCCCAAGGTAGTGATTTTGAACCTTTGATGACTTTGTTTTTAACTAACGACACAACAGTTGAGCAAATCAAACAAGCTAAAGCTGCCGGGGTTACTGCATGTAAATTGTATCCAGCGGGAGCAACAACTAATTCAGACGCAGCAGTGTCAGCGATGGAAGCTATGTACCCAGTGTTTGAAACTATGGCTGAAGTGGGTTTATTGTTACTTATTCATGGTGAAGTGACACGTCACGAAATAGACATTTTTGATCGTGAAAAAGCTTTTATTGACGAGCACATGACAAAAATCACCCAGAAGTTTCCACAGCTTAAAGTGGTGTTTGAACACATTACTACAAAAGATGCGGCTGATTTTGTTATGGCTGGTGGTGAAAACTTAGCGGCGACTATTACCCCACAACATTTAATGTTAAATCGTAACGATTTATTAGTCGGTGGGGTTAAACCACATAACTATTGTTTACCTGTGTTAAAACGCAATACCCATCAACAAGCTTTGCGTGCGGCGGTTAAAACTGGTTCAAACAAATTCTTTTTAGGCACAGACTCTGCGCCACATGAAAAACACAAAAAAGAATCTGCTTGCGGCTGTGCCGGTTGTTATAGTGCTTGGAGTGCAATTGAATTGTATGCACAAGTATTTGACGAGTTAGATGCGCTTGATAAGTTAGAAGGTTTTGCTAGTCACCATGGTGCGGACTTTTATGGTTTGCCACGTAATCAAGGTAGCATTACTTTAGTTAAAGAAGAGTGGACTATCCCTGAACAGATTATTTTGCCAAACGGTAATCCAATCGTACCTTTCTTTGGTGGACAAACTATTAACTGGAAGTTAAAGGCCTAGTGCTAGTTTGAATCTAATGCTGAGGTTTGACGCCTCAGCATTATGAACTTAGTACCAATAAAAATCTTCTAAGCTGCATACGTATGTAGTTGTCAAATTTTGAAAAAGTTCTATAACATTTGAGTAACAAGCGAAATTAGCATCAAAATTAGGACTTTCACCTATGTTAAAACATACTCCTATCTGCACTGCCGTGGTATTGGCGTTGTCGGCTCTGTCGATAACTGGCTGTAACGATACAAAAGAACCACAAACTAGCACTGTCGTCACCCAGTCGGCTAAATCTAGCCAACAAGATATTTACCAAGATTATTTGAATCGAGATGTGCGCGACGATATTTTTTATTTTGTATTGCCAGACAGATTTGAAAATGGTGACCCAAGCAATGACCAAGGTTCGGAAACTGATGCTATTTCACGTGGTGGTTTTGATCCAACACACAAAGGTTACTTTCACGGTGGCGACTTACAAGGTTTAAAAAATCGTTTAGATTACCTGCAAGATATGGGCATTACCGCTATTTGGTTAACGCCGATTTTGCGCAACCGCGCCATGCAAGGCCCAAGTGCTGGTTACCATGGATACTGGGTTGTCGATTTCACCCAACTTGATCCACATTTTGGTAGTAATGATGACCTAAAGGACTTAATTGACACAGCGCATAGCAAAGGGATGAAGGTGTTTTTTGACATTATTACTAACCATACAGCGGATGTGATTAAGTACAAAGAATGTCATCACCCAGATGGTAGCCACAGAGATACCCAAAGTTATTCGTGCAAATATAAATATATGGAGCAGTTGGCTAAAGGAGATAAATACACACCATTTATTGTGGAAGGTGAAGAAAAGCTCAAAGTACCAGCTTGGTTAAATGATCCTAAATACTACAATAACCAAGGTGACAGTGAATGGCACGGTGAAAGCGCAATTAATGGCGATTTTGTTGGCCTAGATGATTTAAATACACGTATGCCTGAAGTAGTAGACGGATTTATTGATATTTATAAAAATATCATCACTAATTTCAAACCAGATGGTTTTAGAATTGATACAGTAAAACACGTAGATATGTCGTTCTGGCAAAAATTTTCACCAGCCATTATGCAGCACGCTAAAGATCAAGGCATACCTAACTTCCACGTATTTGGCGAAGTATATGATGGTGATCCTGCGTTTTTAAGCCGCTTTACCACTATAGGTAAAATGCCAGCTATCTTAGATTTTGGTTTACAAGGTAATGCCGACGCTGTATTTGCCAATACAGATAGCCCACAGAAATTGCACAACCTGTTTGATGATGATGACTATTACAACGATGCAGACAGCTCACCAGACCAATTATTAACTTTTATCGCCAACCATGACATGGGACGTATTGGTTTATTTTTAAATAACAACTTCCCAGATTCGAGCGAAGCGGAAAAAACACAGCGCAGTATTTTAACCCATGCCTTTATGTATTTTTCGCGTGGTATTCCGGTTGTCTATTATGGTGATGAACAAGGTTTTACCGGTGATGGTAATGACCAAGCTGCACGTGAAGATATGATGCCATCGGTTACCGCGAGTTATAATGACAACAATTTGTTAGGCACAGATAAAACCACAGCAGATGATAATTTTGATAAAACGCATCCGATTTATCAAAAACTCGCTGAATTTGCGGATATCTATAAAAGCCATGCTGCACTTAGAAAAGGTATTCATCTAAATCGTCATGCAGATGAAGAGCCTGGCATTTATGCCTTTTCCAGAATTGAAGAAACTGAGCAGTTAGAATATTTATTGGTGTTTAACTCTGCAAGCTCAAGTCAAAAAGTGGTATTGGATGCAAGTAGCAAACAGTATCAAGCAATTTATGGCGCTAAACAGCCACTTAAAGCGCAATCTGGTTCAGTAACAGTAAATGTACCTGCGCTTGGTTTTGTTATCTATAAAGCAACTGACAAAGTTAAACCTGTGGTTGCTAGCGATGTTAAATTAATGGTTGCGGAAATAGATAAACGTTCACCAGACTTTATTAACCTTGAATATGATTTGCTTGGTGTTGAACAGCAACCTAGTTTGTACAAGGTAACAACCGAATTTGTTAATCACCAAGGTGAATACCAATTAGCCGCAACTGACTTTACCCCAACTTATCGAGCTAAAGTCTTGGCAGCTGATATTAAAGATGGCCTGAGTGGCAAAATTCGCGTCACTATAGATAACTTAAATGGTAATGTGCAAACAAAAGAATTTGTGTTGAAACCATAACCCCTAAGTAAAATGAAAAAACCGCCTAATTGGCGGTTTTTTTGTTTAAGCACGGGTGATTTTGTATTTAAAGTTACTTAGAGTTTTATCGTAGGCTCTTTGCGTTCAAAGTGACTTTTACTATTTTTGTTGGTTGAAATCTCTTTGTGATTTTCCGCTGAGTTATCTTTAGTGATATTCACCACATTACTGGTCACGGCTGCTGGTTTAGCTTCAAGCTGTTGTTGGGGGGCGGGTAAAGCCTTAGCTTGATTGTTCAACTGAGCTTTCTCAACCTTGTTTAACAATTTTTCTATGGCTTGATTTTGCTGATCAATTTGTTGTTGCAGGCTCTTAACCTGATCTAACACTTTATTTTGCCCAAAATACCAAAACAATATAGGCCGCAATATCAGCACAAAACTGATAACAGCTAGTAGCAAAAATAGGATATTAAGGTAAAACTTATTGTCGACTAACCAATCCATGATATTTAGAATTTCATTGCAGTGATTGGATTTTCTTGATACTTCAAGTCAACTTGATATTCAGTTTCGCCAACTTTTACAAAAAAGAAGGTTTTATCACGCTTAAATACCTCATGTAAAAATACGTTTTTTACATGTGGTCGTTTATCTGGCTGCATATCAGAAAGCTCAACACTATATCGGGTAACGTGAATGTTTTTATATTGTGGTGGTGTCACCAATAAAAGTTCTTTTTTATCATCACGTAAAGTTATTGTACTGTTGTTTACTGAATAAGTAACATTGCTGGCTTCAAACAAGAGTTGTACTCCCTTCCATCTGTCGGAATTAAATCTTTATCTGTCACTAAGTTTAGTTTGAGATTGAAAACTGTGCCAAGTTTTTAGTAATAATCTGTTACCAATACATGGACTTTTGTCGAATGGCATAAGGTATCTTATGTGACAGAACAGGGCAACCCCAGCTTTTAATAAAAATCTGATTTGCTTTATTTTTTTCTGGCCTTATTACAAATTTTGCATTTAAATGAATTATCGGTGCAAATAAGAGAGTAGGCTATGTCATTGATTAAAAATGAAAATTGTTCTCGTTTTACTCTTGCGCTTGTTCCTGCTTATTTAAGTGTTTTTCCTTGTGCTGCAGAGCAAAATCTTACTAGCTCGGGTTATGCTGAAATTGCTCAAGCGCATCATGCTGATCTTTTGCAAGAGTTTCGCGCTGAATACGCAATGACTTATTTCACAAACAACTTTAAAAGCAGCATATGTGCAGAAATTTTTATTGATGCTGTGTTAGATGAAAAAACGCCGGATTGGTGTGAGTTATATATTGGGTTTGCCAACGAGCATGTTGAATTAACCCTTGGTCGACAAACTTTAAACTGGGGTTTAGGTCAATACTTTTATGTCAATGATCCTTTTGCTAAAGATTGGCAGTCGATCGCAATTGGAAGAGATAAAGGGGACATAGATGATGTTAATGACGGTCTTCATCTAACCCTCTACAATTTGTTTGCCGCAGATATTCAATTAGATTGGGTTTGGGCCAAATCTTTTATGCCCAATAGCTATGCTGATATTGGGCGGATAAAAGTAACTGAACAACAAAATCTTCAGTTAGCAGCAGATACACCGAATAAATCTGAACATATGTTGAGGATAAGCCAGCAAGCAAAAGGGTTAACTTGGGCGCTGTTTTATCATCAAGGTTATCAAAAGCAGGCTCAGCCCTTAGCCCAAGGGTATCAACATCACCAGCTAAAACATCTTGGTATGAGCATTAGCAGCCATTTTGAGCTTGGTGAAGTGGGTTTAGAAATTGGCCATACTGATGTAGAGCAAACAAGCAAACACACGCAATATTTATTGGTTTTTGAGCCTAAGTTTTTACCTCATTCATCGCAACATTTTCTGCGTTTACAATGGTTGAAAAATGATACATTAAACTGGTTGGGTATGGAGTACCACTACCAATTAGATGAGCAACAAACAATAGCTGTGACCAACTTGTTTGCTACCGAAAAAATGTCAGCCATGTTGATGGCGCACTACAATCTAACTTTTTATCAAATGTGGACTTGGGAACTTGGGGTTAATTTGTTTAAAGGAGATGATGCTGGTGCTCAATGGGATTATTTTGCGGATTCTTCAAACTTGTATACTCGACTTAGATTTAATTTTTAAAAAGGCGCGCGTCCTTGCGCTCAACGTCTGACAGTTGCTTTTTTGGGAGTTGGTTAACGGCGCGTGCTGACCTCAAACATGCCAACCAGTTGCTGCAGTTTATTTGCAGTACTGTCTACTAAGTTTGAACTCGCAGCTAACTCGGAAATAGATTTAGCCATATTGTGTGTCACTTCAGTCACTGTTTGGGCAGTTTGTCCATTACGTGCGCTGTTTTGTTCAATTACATTAATGGTTTCGAACATACGTTCAACTATGTGATGTAACTCCTGGTTTTCGCTTGAGGCGGCTTCAGTTAAGCGCAAACTCTGATCAACATCTTTAACACCTGATTCCATAAAAGTTACCGCTTCTTTGGTTTGTTGCTGTAAACCATGGATCATGCTTTGAATGTCTTGTGCCGCTTCTGCGGTGCGAGCGGCTAATCCTCTTACTTCATCTGCAACCACAGAAAAGCCACGGCCATGTTCACCTGCACGAGCGGCTTCAATTGCTGCGTTAAGAGCTAACAAGTTGGTTTGATTGGTAATTTCGGTAATAACGTTAATAATATTACCGATTTCATCCATGCGAGCGTCAATAGACTGTACGCTTGATGCTGTGGTTTCAACTATGTCTCTGATAGCTTGTGTACCTGAACGTGCGTCTTGATAGTCAGTTTTAGCTTTCTCAACTACTTTAGCCATAGTCAGTTTCATGTTCTCTGCAGTGTCAGAAGCTTGTAGTATTACTTCACGTTGCTTTTCAATCAGGCTTTGCATATGTTGCATCGACTCATGCACTTGGTAAGAGCTGTTATGAGCTTCTTCATTACGCTGCAACATGTTTTCGTTGGTTTCTTTTACATTCATAGAGGCATTGATGACTTGGCCGACAATGCCATCTAAGTTATCGATAAAACTGTTAATCCAACGGCTGAGATCGCCAGTTTCATCTTGTTTTATTCGATTAGGATCAAGCCTTTGGGTTAAGTTTCCTTCACCTTCGGCTATGGTACGAATCACTTGGGTCATTTCATTCAGGCGGTTGGATACTCTGTTTGTGCCTAATTGAGCAAATATAAAACAAGAAACGACGGCAGCTAGCCCAGTTGCACCAGTAATTGCCCAGGTAGGCAAGGCGGTAAAATTACTTAAACCAGCATTGAATCCAACTAAGCAAGTTACGAGTGCTAAATAAATTTTCATCAAACTTAAATTGATTGAACGGCGGCGATACACTTCTTCTAAATCACCTTCACACATCATGCCCCAAGTATCTGGCGAGCCTTCAAGTTGGAAAGTGACCCCTTTGCCAATAACTGGGATATGACGGTAATCACTATAACCTGGGTATTGCACGTAGAGGTTTTCGCCATTGCGAATTGTTTCACGCACCCCTGGGTGTAACTGCCCGGTAGCAGGATCAGTAAAGTGGATTTCAAATTCAGTATGTTGGCGCACTTGCACTATGCCATAACCAGTATCAATACCTGATTTTAGATTTTCGCCATGGCTAAAGGTGCTGTCTTCAAAACGCGAGCGTGATAAGGCAACACCTGCTGGAATGCTTGGATCAAATACCGAATTAACCATAAATAGGTAGTTGTCACCCGACTCGCGATAAATATGTCCAGCTTCACGCTGAATCAAATCACCTATTACATCGTTTGGTACGCGGCCACATACAACAATCTTTTCATCTTGATTTATTTGCACTGGCAAGTAAAACATCAAAGTGACTTCGTCATGAAATTTAGAGCTTGAAGGGCCAACTTTTAATGTATCTGTGTCTTGATAAGGGCCATGTAAAAACTTTTGCTCAAAGCCTTTAAATAAAGCTTTTTGCTGATTGTGTTTATGGCCCACTCTTTGGCTATAAGTAGAACAAACTACCTCTCCTTGTGCATCAACAATAAATATTTCTGAGAAGTCTGGTGTTGCGCTGAGCTTTTTAACCAGCAAAGATTGGTTGTTTTCTACTGTTTGTAAGTCGAGTAAGTTTGCTAGCGAGTTTAAATGATCCCACTGATTGTGTGTCCACATTTGCAATAATTTTACTCGAGTTGACGCTATGCCTTCAAAGGTCTGTTCAACAGCGTGATAGGTACTGCGGTTGACTAAGCATGAATATCCTAAGCTAAATTTTCCATTGCTACCAAACCAGGGTAACCAACTTCTTTCTTTCGCAGTTAAGTGCATGGTTGTGCTTTTTAGATTCATGTTTACCTCAGCATGACGTTCCAAAATTCGAGACTATGCAATAGCAACATCAATGCCTAACTTTAATCTGGTTTTTGAAATACCAGAATTTGATTTTGGCTTTTTTACGAGGGAGTTTGGCCTGGTAAGCCCCGTGTTTATTAACAATAGGATGGCTCGGCTTGAGAGATGGGTTGCACTAATTTGGGGAGGGATTTTATTTGGAGAAAATCAATTTTATTTTAAGCTGTTTGACTGATGCACTTAATTAGTGATTACAAATTTCAGCTTGATACATAGTATTAACTTTTTTGCGATTTAAATTGGTGAGGGAGTTATTTGTTAATTGGCTATTATCGCTGCTTTTTGCACTCATTTGGTTTTGTTTTAGTTGGTTTGCACGGTTTTGGTGTTTTGTTTTGGATTGTTTGTTTTATATTGGTGCGCATTGCTAGGCCGTTATGGCCTAGCAACAAAAGCTGTTTATGCTGGAATGTCTGCGTTGTGATAGATTTCTTGTACATCATCACAATCGTTTAGCATATTGATAAATTTATCAAAATTAGCCATAACATCTTCAGAAAGCTCAACATAAGTTTGTGGATTGAAGGTGATTTCTTCTAATTCAAATTCTTCAATGCCTGCTTCTTCAGATAAAGCTGTTTTGATTTTGTAGAACTCTGTGTGTGGTGCTAACACAGTTAACATGCCATCTTCACTTTCAATATCAGCAACATCACAGTCAGCCATTAATAAAGTTTCTAAAATAGCTTCGTCGTCTTCACCTTTAAATGCAAATACGGCTTGATGTTCAAACATATGGACTACTGAACCAGGTGCACCCATTTTTGAATCTGTTTTAGTAAAACAGTTACGCACGTCTGCAAAAGTACGGTTTGAGTTGTCAGTTAAGCAGTCAACAATCACCATGCAGTTGCCTGGGCCAAAACCTTCATATCGAGCTGGTTGGAAGTCTTCGCCAGCGCCACCTTTGGCTTTATCAATTGCTTTTTCTATAACGTGTGCCGGGACTTGGTCTTTTTTCGCTTTATCAATCAAACGACGCAGAGCAAGGTTTGCATCTGGATCTGGGCTGCCATTCTTGGCAACAACATAAATTTCTTTACCATATTTTGAATATAGTTTTGTTTTGGCACCTTGGGTTTTTGCCATAGACGCTTTGCGGTTTTCGAAACTTCTTCCCATAACAATCTCAACTGTTAAATAATTGCACGTATTATACTCAAGCAAGGCTAAGATGCTAGCGTGAGTTATGTATCAATGCCTTGTCTAAATGCTTTTTATCTCTTGCTGAAATCTCGCAACTTCAAGTAGCTTGGGTATATAATACCGACAAATTTTTTACGTGAAGCAAACAATGATTGAATTAGGCCGCGTGCAGTCGCTTACTGTATTAAAAGGTGCCGAAATTGGCTTTTGGTTAGATGGCGAAGATTTAGGTGAAGTATTTTTGCCACGTAAGTGGACTCTAGGTAAGCCTGAAATTGGCGAAAAAGTAGAAGCTTTTGTTTTTAGCGATTCAAAAGAACGCTTAACTGCAACTATGCGCCGAGTAAAAGCACAGGTTGGCGACTTTGCTTGTTTAAAAGTGTCTGCATTAAGCCCATATGGTGCATTTTTAGATATAGGTGTTGATAAAGATGTGCTAGTGCCATTATCTGAACAAAAACAGCCGATGGAAGTTGGCCGCAGTTATATGGTTTATGTATATTTAGATGATGCTGGGCGTATGGCCGCGTCGAATAAAACTGATCAATACTTAAACCGAACGCCTGCCAAATATTCAGCTAACCAGCCTGTAAAATTGATGATCTTAAATAAGTCTGACTTAGGTTATAACGCGATTATTGAAAACCGCCATTCTGGCGTATTGTATCAAAATGAAGTGTTTGAGCGTTTGAGTTTTGGCCAACATGTTGATGGTTTTATCAAACAAGTTCGCGCTGATGGCAAAATAGATTTAATGCTGCAAAGCCACCGCGAAACTTTAGATAAATATGCCAAACAAATTATTAGTGAGCTTAAACAAGCAAATGGATTTTTGCCCATACACGATAAAACCGATGCACATGTGATCAAACAAGAATTGGCTATGAGCAAAGGTGCTTTCAAAAAAGCCATTGGTGGTTTGTACAAACAAAAGTATATCCGCATAGAAAAAGATGGGATTTATTTGTCGGATAACAAAGGTAAATAACCTGAACTCTAGATAAATAAAGAAAAATAAAAGCTACAGACAACTTGGCTGTAGCTAAATGCCTAGTGTGTGGCTAGGCTGTTGTGTGTAAGTGCGCTTTTCGAGCCTTCTTATAAGAATCCATTGGAAGTTGTTGCTAGGTAACGTCATGTCGGGCGCTTTTCCGTGCGTTAAGTAGAAACAATAACATCCAGTCACTGTATAGTTTGTTCGAATTTTAGTCGGTCACCAGCATGGTGGAAATTTGTGTTGAAGTCAATTACAAATTTAAATAATTGTATATAAATTGTTAGGAAATGCTCTGCTGAATATTAAGGCACAGCGTTGAGTCGGGTAAAATGCTGATTACCACATTCAAAACAAGGATGAATTTTTTGTGCATGATTAATTGTTAGCATGTCTTTGCATTCAGTGCATTGCAGACGGCCAAACGCAATTTCTTCGCCTGCTTTATAAATTCCTTGGTGGTCTAAATCGCTAGAGAACTCGCGCCATTCAAGTTGAGTTCTATCTGTCATTTCTGCCAGTAATCCCCACAAATTATCTTTAACCGTTAGATAAAAACTCGACTCATTTGCTTCTTGCTGATATCCGTCAAAAAAGTAGGCTAAGTCACGTTGAAAATATTGCCACGAATGGTAAAACTCTTGCTGATGAACTTCTAAACCTGTTTGTAGCCAGTTTTCTAAAAAATCGACGCCCTCAGCAATTGAACGCGTTTCTTGTTCAGCGCTGTCTTTTAACCAAGTTGAAAATTTAGCCATTAGCATTTGGTATTTGTTCGCTTTCATGGTGAATCGCTCCTTTGTCAGCAAGAAAAAACCTGAACTCAGGTTAAATGGCAATTTTATTTCAATATTTAGTATAGATTGTTATTCGAATATTGGCGTTGTCTTTGCTGGTAAGTTATCCTATGCAACAAAATTTAATTAGTATTAATGTAAGCTTACAGTATCCGGATAATAGTGCATGCAAGAGCAATATAACCCGCAAGAAATTGAACAGAAAGTTCAACAGTATTGGCAAGAAAATAAAGTATTTGAAGTTAAAGCAGACTCAAACAAAGAAAAATTCTACTGCTTATCTATGTTCCCATACCCAAGTGGTAAATTACACATGGGTCACGTACGTAACTACACCATAGGTGATGTAATTAGTCGTTACCAACGTATGTTGGGTAAAAACGTGATGCAACCTATGGGCTGGGACTCTTTCGGTTTACCCGCTGAAAACGCCGCGATTAAAAACAACACAGCGCCAGCTAAGTGGACTTACGAAAATATCGACTACATGAAAAATCAGTTAAACCAACTTGGTTTTGGTTATGACTGGTCACGCGAGTTAGCCACTTGTAAACCTGAATATTATCGTTGGGAACAATGGTTGTTCACTAAACTGTATGAAAAAGGTTTAGTTTATAAAAAAATGGCGACGGTTAACTGGGATCCGGTCGACCAAACTGTATTGGCTAACGAACAAGTTATCGACGGTCGCGGCTGGCGCTCAGGTGCGTTAGTTGAGCGTAAAGAAATTCCTCAGTGGTTTGTTAAAATTACTGATTATGCGCAAGAGTTATTAGACGATTTAGACCAATTAGACGAATGGCCTGATCAAGTAAAAGCTATGCAACGTAACTGGATTGGTCGTTCAGAAGGTGTCGAAATTGAGTTTAAATTAAAAGACTCGGATGAATCTTTCACAGTTTATACCACTCGTCCTGACACTTTAATGGGTGTTACTTATGTGGCGCTTGCTGCTCAACATCCATTGTGTTTGGCGGCAGCAGAAAATAATCCAGAGTTAGCTGCTTTTATCGACAAGTGTAAAAACACTAAAACAGCTGAAGCTGATATCGCCACAATGGAAAAATTGGGCTGTGCGACTGGTTTAGTTGCTGTTCACCCAATTACTGGCGAAGAAGTACCAGTATGGTCAGCCAACTTTGTGTTGATGGACTATGGCTCAGGTGCGGTTATGTCAGTACCTGCACACGACCAACGTGATTATGAATTCGCGCAAAAATACCAATTAGCCATTAAACAAGTAATTCAGCCTGCGGCAGATAGTGAATTAACTGCAGATTTAGCTAAAGAAGCTTTTACCGAAAAAGGTATTTTAGTTAACTCAGGTGAATTTGATGGATTAGACTTTGCTGGTGCATTTAAAGCCATTGCTGAAAAACTTGCAGCAGCAGGCAAAGGTGAAGTTAAAGTAAACTTCCGTTTACGCGACTGGGGCGTTTCTCGTCAGCGTTATTGGGGTTCACCAATTCCAATGCTTAATTTGGAAAATGGCGATGCTGTACCTGTACCTGAAGATCAACTACCTGTGGTTTTACCAGAAGATGTTGTAATGAATGGTACAACTTCACCGATTAAAGCTGATCCTGAATGGGCAAAAACAGAATATAACGGCCAGCCTGCTTTCAAAGAAACCGATACTTTCGACACCTTTATGGAGTCTAGCTGGTATTACGCGCGTTACTGTTCGCCACAATATCAAGAAGGCATGTTAGAGCCGACTGAAGCCAATTATTGGTTGCCAGTTGACCAATATATTGGTGGTATCGAACACGCAATTTTACATTTATTGTATTCACGTTTCTTCCACAAATTATTGCGTGATGTTGGTTTAGTGCAATCGGACGAGCCGTTTAAAAAATTATTATGTCAAGGCATGGTATTGGCTGAAACTTTCTACCGTGAAGATGAAAATGGTGGTAAGTCTTGGTATTCACCAGCTGATGTTGACGTTGAATACGACGACAAAGGCCGTCCAGCTAAAGCCATTTATAAACCAGATGGTCAACCAGTTGAAATTGCTGGTATGAGCAAAATGTCTAAGTCGAAAAACAATGGTATCGACCCACAAACGGTAATTAACCAATATGGTGCCGATACTGTTCGTTTATTTATGATGTTTACTGCGCCACCAGAACAAACCTTAGAATGGGTTGATTCAGGTGTAGAAGGTGCAAATAGATTCCTTCGTCGTTTATGGCGTGCAGCGGCAGAACATACAGCTGAGGCAGCTCAAGTAGAGGCATTAGACTTAGCTAGTTTAACCAGCGAACAAAAAGGTTTGCGCCGCGAGTTACATAAAACTATTGAAAAAGTCAGCGATGATATAGGTCGTCGTCAAACTTTTAATACCGCGATTGCTGCGATCATGGAGTTTATGAACAAGCTAACTAAGTTTGAAGCGAGCAGTGCACAAGATCACGCATTAGTCCGTGAAGCTTTAAACAGCATTACTTTGTTGTTGGCGCCAATTACCCCACATGTTTGTCACGAAATTTGGCAAGCTCTTGGAAATCAAGTTGCATTAGAAGATGCAACATGGCCACAAGCCGATAAAAGCGCCATGGTTGAAGACGAAAAACTTATCGTTGTGCAAGTAAATGGTAAATTAAGAACTAAATTTACTGTTGCAATTGATGCAAGCCAAGAGCAAGTACAAGCTTTAGCTTTAGCTGATGAAAACGTCTCGCGTTTTACTGACGATAAAACCATTCGTAAAGTCATTTATATTCCAGGCAAGCTATTAAATATTGTTGCTAACTAATAAGTACCAACAGATGAATAGAGCTTTTAAGCGCATACTCCAACAAGCCAGCATTATGCTGGCTCTGTTGTTTCTAATCAGTTGTGGTTTTCAATTACGTGGTAGTTATGCTTTGCCGCCGTCTTTGCAAAATATTTGTTTAGACCAAGGCGAATTTAAACTGCTAGGTATGGAGCTTGAAAAGCGCTTAGTTCGCTCAAAAGTGAACCTAGTGAACAACGATAGCTGCGCACGTTTGAAAATAAATAATGCTAAGTTAGACAGAGAAGTATTATCACTCTTTCCAAACGCGCAGGTGGCTGAATACGAACTTATATATACAGTGAGTTATAGTTTTCAATTACCAGAGCAACAACTGCGCGTACTTAACGTACAAGCTGTGCGTGATTACCAAGACGATCCGGATGCGGTATTAGCCAAATCAAAAGAAATGAAGATTTTGTTGGCTGAATTGCGCCGTCACGCCGCAGAGCAAATATTGTTACAACTTGCATCAATGGAAAATCGTTAATGCGTATTTATTTCAATCAACTGCAAAGGCAGCTGCAACAAAGTCTACCTAAAGTTATATTGGTATTTGGTGACGAGCCATACCAGCAGCAACAAGCGTTAGATGCTATTCGTCAACATTGTTTAGCCCAAGGTTTTGATGAGCGTTTGCGTTTTAATAGCGAAGAAGATTTTAGCTGGCAAACTGTATTGGATGAAGCGCAAGCCTTGTCGTTATTTGCCAGCAAAAAGTTGATTGAAGTGGAAATGCCCAATGCTAAACCGGGTAAAGAAGGTGCAGCCTTTTTTAAAGACTGGTGTGCTATATCAGACAATGAACATTTGTTGATTGTATGGGGTGGCAAGCTAGGTGCAGAACAAACCAAAACTAAATGGTTTAAAGAACTAGATAAAGAAGCTTGGTATATTCCAGTTTATGAAATTGAGCGCAACAAATTACCGGATTGGTTTCGCAGCCAATTTCAACAGCATCAATTAAACGTTACCCCACAAGCGACAGCCTTGTTGTGCAATTTATTTGAAGGCAATTTAGCTGGTGCTGCGCAAGAAGTTGCACGTTTATCTTTGATATATCCAAATCAACAAATTGACGAAGCACAAGTGCGTGAGGCGGTATCTGATCATTCACGTTTTACTGTATTCCAATTAGCGGAAGATATTTTGGCCGACAATCGCCAGAAAGTTGTGCAAATAATTAAACGCTTAGAAGGTGAAGAGTTAGAGCCGGTTATTTTAACTTGGATGTTGCAGCGCGAAGTCGACAACTTGATTGAGCTTTGTTTGGCAGGTAATCAGTTTGAAGCTGCGTGTAAAAAGTTACGCATTTGGGACAATCGCAAAGGCTTATATCGCCAAGCATTACAGCGACTCAATTTATCTTTGTTGGAAAATATTCAACAAGCACTGGCGCGCTTTGAAATAAATTATAAATCGCATGGTCTGGATAGCCCATATTTACATATAGCGCATATTTGCGCCTTGTTCAGCGGCCAAAGCCAAATCCATCAATTTAATCAATTGATGATAGCTGAAATGGGTGCCGATTAAATGCAAGTGCGTATTTATTATGGTGGCACTTTTAATCCTATTCATAACGGCCACTTACAAGCGAGTTTAGAAGTGGCTGAATTATTAAATGCAGATTCAATTCATTTATTACCTAACTGTATTCCGCCGCACAAAAGCAATCCAACTGAAACACCAGCACAAAGAATGATCATGTGTGAGTTGGCAAGCAGTATTGATAGCCGTTTACAAATTGATAGCCGCGAGCTTTTGCGTGAACAAGCTTCCTATACCATAGATACACTCAAACAATTACGCAGGGAATTTGCTGACGATAGTTTGGTGTTTATGATAGGTGTGGACTCGCTCAATAGCTTAGATACTTGGGCTGATTGGCAGCAACTCACTGACTTTGCCCACTTATTGGTTGTGCCAAGAGGCGGCTGTAAACAAGATTTAAATCAGGATATCGCTCAATATATATTAAAGGTTGAAACCCAAGATGTCAGCCTGCTGAGCAGTAAACCCTACGGGCATGTATTTATTGCCGATACCACAGAGCTAGAAATTTCTTCTAGCCAAATTCGCCAGCGTTATCAAGCTGGCCTCAATTGTTTGTGTTTACTGCCAGCTGCAGTAAATGAATATATAATTAAACATGATCTATATAAAACCGGAGATTAACTCTTTTGCAAATTGAAGAATTGAAGTCGTTTGTTGTCGACAAAATTGATGATATGAAAGGTCGAGATATTATTGAAATCGACGTCCGTGAAAAATCTACCTTTACCCAATTTATGATTGTCTGTTCAGGTAACTCTACTCAACATGTACGCTCAATTGCTAAACATGTTGCCAACGAAGCTAAACATGCAGATTTTCGCCCACTAGGTATTGAAGGTGAATCTTATGGTGAATGGGTGTTAGTTGATTTTGGAGATTTGGTTTTACACGTAATGGTGGAAGAACAAAGAGACCATTATCAAATTGAAAAGCTGTGGGCATGAAAATCCAATTAATTGCGGTTGGGCAAAAAATGCCTGCTTGGGTTGAACAAGGCTTTGAAGAATATCAGCGGCGTTTTCCACGTGACTGTAGTTTTGAATTAGTTGAAATACCAGCAGGTAAACGTGGCAAAAATGCTGACATTAAACGCATTCTCGAAAAAGAAGGTGAATTAATGTTAGCTGCTGTCGGTAAAGGCAACCGCATAGTCACGTTAGAAGTGACAGGTAAAAGCTGGACTACCCCCAAGCTTGCCCAACAATTAGAAAGTTGGATGCAAGACGGCCGTGATGTTAGTTTATTAGTTGGTGGCCCAGAAGGTTTAGCGCCTGCTTGTATTGCTGCGTCCGAACAAAAATGGTCGTTGTCTGCATTAACTTTGCCTCATCCTATGGTGCGTGTGATTGTTGCTGAAGGTTTGTACCGTGCTTGGAGTGTTACCCAAAATCATCCGTATCACAGAGAATAGTTGATGTTAAATTGGCGTCGCAGGGTAGCAATTAGAGATCACTTAGCCGAAGCAAATTTATTTGCTCGTCGGGTCATAGTTGCGCTTGTAATGGTTGTAGTACTTGGCACTATACTCGCTTTAAATATGCGTGGCTTACAAGTTGATAAACACCAAGACTACCAAACCCGCGCCGATGGCAATCGCATTAAAGTACTACCGATTGCTCCTAATCGAGGGCTAATCTACGATAGATTTGGCCGAATTCTTGCGGAAAATACCTCTTTTTACAGCTTAGAAATTATTCCAGAGCAAGTGGATGATATGGGTGAGTTACTTGCTGAACTGACTGAGTTGATCCCACTCGATGCTGATTTAATTGAAGATTTTAGCAAAAATGCCCGTCAACAAAGACGCAAATTTAAACCTGTTGTCTTAAAATCGCGTTTAAGCGAAGAAGAAGCCGCGATAATTGCAGTTAACCAACATAGACTGCATGGCGCTTATATTGAAGCACGCCTTAAACGCCATTATCCATATGCCGAATTAACCACACATGCGATTGGCTACGTAGCGAAAATAAACCAAAAAGATGCAAATAACCTCGAAATGGAAGGTAAAACAGCTAATTATCAAGGCACGGATGATATAGGCAAACTTGGCATCGAAAAATATTATGAAGATACGCTGCATGGGCAGGTAGGTTATCAAGAGGTAGAAGTTAACAACCGTGGACGCCCGATTAGAACTTTGTCGGAGCAGCCACCAACACCAGGTCAGGATTTAGTTTTAAGTTTAGATATAGAAATGCAAAAAGTCGCCAAACAAGCGTTAGGTGAACGCCGTGGTGCTGTGGTGGTGTTGGATGCAAAAAACAACGGTATTTTAAGCATATATAGTAACCCTAGTTATGATCCCAACTTGTTTGTACATGGCATTAGCAGTAAAAACTACAAAGCTTTGCTGAGTAATAAGGACCGGCCGTTAATTAATCGCGCGACACAAGGGCGTTATCCGCCAGCATCTACCATTAAACCTCATATAGGTTTGTTAGGTTTGGAGTCAGGTTTAATTACCACAAAAACGCGTATTTGGGACCCGGGTTATTATCAACTTAAAGACATTGAACATAAATACCGTGATTGGAAAGCATGGGGTCATGGTTGGGTTGATATCTACAAAGCGATTGAAGAGTCGTGTGACGTTTATTATTACGATCTGGCTGTGCGGTTAGGTATGGATTCAATTTCTGAATTTATGAGCCAGTTTGGTTTTGGCGAACTGACGGGCATAGATATTCACGAAGAAACCAGTGCAACTATGCCTTCGCGTGATTGGAAGTACGGACGTTTTCGTCAACCTTGGTATGCAGGCGACACTATTAGTATAGGTATAGGTCAGGGTTATTGGACAGCAACACCAATTCAACTTGCACTCGCAACCAGTATATTGGCAAATGACGGCACGCATTTCGAACCTAAATTATTAAAAACCACCAAAACCCAGACGGGTGAATTGCCAGTACCGGCAATTGATAGACGACCTGTAGAAATCAAGTCTCAGCGCAATTGGCAAATTATCAAAACCGCAATGGAAGGGGTTGTGGTGAAACCAACTGGTTCAGGCCATGCTGCCTATCGTGATGTTAGTTATAAAGCGGCTGGTAAAACAGGTACGGCGCAGGTGATAAGCATAGCGCAAGACCAAGAATACGATGCTGATGAAATTGCCGAGCGCCACAGAGACAACGCTTTATTTGTTGGTTTTGCACCTGTAGACGATCCACAAATTGTTGTTGCTGTGATAATAGAAAACGTTGGTGGTGGTGGTAAAAATGCAGCGCCGGTTGCCCGTACTATGATGGATTATTATTTTGCCCACTATCCGGAGAATTTTTAATGAACGCGCAAGTTGGCAATCAAACTGGATTATTACGTAAATTACATATAGATGCGCCACTTTTGCTTGGTTTAGTTGTGTTGATGGTTGCAGGTTTGTTCATTATTTATAGTGCGTCAGGCCAAGATGCAGCATTAATTACTCGCCAAGTTACCCGCTTAAGTATTGCTTTAGGGGTGATGTTTATTGTTGCGCAAATTCCGCCAAGCTTTTATTTACGTTGGGCACCACCTTTATTTATTGGTGGCTGTTGTTTGTTAATCGCCGTATTGTTGTTTGGCTCTATGGGTAAAGGCGCTCAGCGTTGGTTAGATATAGGTGTAACAAAAATTCAGCCATCTGAAATGATGAAACTGGCTGTACCTATCATGATTGCATGGTTTATAGCACGCAAACCTTTGCCACCAAGCATAGGTTATTCTATGGCTGGGTTCGCATTAATCATGTTCCCGACTATGTTAATTGCCAAACAACCTGATTTAGGTACGTCGTTATTAATCGCTTCTTCTGGCTTATTTGTATTGTTTTTAGCCGGGTTAAGTTGGCACTTAATTGGTGGTTTTACCATTTTAGGTTTAATTACCGCACCAATACTTTGGTACTTCTACATGCATGATTACCAAAAGCAACGGGTATTAACTTTTTTGAATCCAGAGAGTGATCCTTTAGGTTCGGGTTACCACATTATCCAATCAAAAATAGCTATAGGCTCAGGTGGTATGTGGGGTAAAGGTTGGTTGAAAGGCACACAGTCGCAACTTGAGTTTTTACCTGAGCGCCACACTGACTTTATCTTTGCCGTATTTGCTGAAGAATTTGGCTGGGTAGGTGTGTTGTTATTATTAGCCATCTATTTTTATATTATTGCGCGTGGCATGATAATCGCGATTCGAGCACCAGATGCTTTTACTAAATTACTCGCCGGTAGTATTACGCTAACCTTTTTTGTATATGTGTTTGTTAACATGGGTATGGTCTCGGGGATATTGCCTGTGGTTGGAGTGCCGTTACCCCTTGTTAGTTATGGTGGTACATCTATGGTGACCATAATGGCAGGTTTTGGCATTATTATGGCGATAGGTACACATAGGCGCTTTTTACGTGATAGCTAAAAATTAAAACATAGTCTAGGATGATAGAGCTAAATCAATATAAATTGCGAGTATCAGAGCCATCACAGACAGTTCAATTCAAGGCGTATCATTGCAGGAATGTAGGCACCTTTCTAAATGATACAACACAGAAGTGGGCTGTCTGTGAGGCTCCTGAAAGGCTGGGCTAAAAGCCATTTATTCTGCGTTAAGTTGGCTTGATATAGAACCACTATGCCTGTGCCAACTTGCCTTGCCTAAATGGCTTTTATCTCCAGCTGATTATCGCTATTTATATTGATTTAGCTCTATGTAGACCAGTTTAAGGATAAGCCTATGGTGAATAAAACTAAGACCCCTGTGTTTGTTGTCGCGGCCAAAGTGGCTGCTCACTTGTACTTTGCGACTAAAATAGCTGAATGTTTATCTTTAACCGCAAAAAATGCGCGTGCAATTACCGCGCGAGCGGGTATTCAAGCTGTCGGTTTTACTGCCATTACCGCCTTTATCCAGGAAATGGCGACCAGCACTATTAATCTAGCGCAAGAAATAGATAAAACGGCAATAAAAATATCCCAGTTTGCAGTTGAATTAGAGCGTTGTAGCCAAGCACAAGATAAATTTACCCGCTCGCAATTTCTCGGCAAACAAGCGCAATTTATTCAAAGTATTAATCCACTCGTGTCAGCGAATAAACAGCAGTTGCATGAATTACAGCAAACCTACAGTAAACTGCATCGAAATTTATACGATTTAATTGAGCAAACGCAAAAACAAATTCGTTCAGCTACCGCAATATCAAGCATGTCAAAAATAGAAGCGTCCAAATCTGGCAGTTTTCAGAAACAACTTGAAGTGATTGCTGCGAATATATTTGATTCAGCCGCCAAAATTAAAAGCGAATTAACCGCCGCCGAAAGTCTTTTAAAAGGAAGTAGAATTTTTATATGAAAGCCACAGAAATAGTAAAAACAAAAAATAGTCAATGGTTAATGTTTGGCCGTGATGTAGATAAACCAGAAAAAATTATTGATACCAACCAATATATGTTGGTTTGTGGTGAACGGGCGTTATTGATGGACCCAGGTGGCATTGAATTATTTGCGCCTATGTTGGCATCTGTCCTCAGGTATGCGTCGGTTGAACATATAACGGATATATTCGCATCACATCAAGATCCCGACATTATTTCTTCATTGGGTTTGTGGGATCAAGCTCTGCCTGAAGCAGTGTTACACAGTCCTTGGTTGTGGGAAGGTTTTATTCGCCATTTTGGCATGAAAAATATTCGTTATGCGCCAATAGCTGATGAAGGTGGAAAAATAGATTTAGCTGGTTATACAGTTGAAATGATCCCCGCACATTATTTACATTCATCTGGAAATTTTCATATATATGATCCACAAGCAAAAGTGTTGATGAGCGGTGATATTGGCGCTGCGTTGGAGGATGTTGATGCCCCTTTATTTGTGGATGATTTTGAGGCACATATCCCAAAAATGAAAGGTTTTCATCAAAGATGGATGCCATCAAATGAAGCCAAGCTAGATTGGATTAATCGTGTGCGTAAATTAGATATCGAATATATGGCACCGCAGCATGGGCGTATATTTACCGGCGACAACATCAAAAAATTTCTTGATTGGTTTGAGCAATTACCAGTTGGCACTGCAATAGGTCGAACTGCTCAGGCTAGACAAGAGAAAAAATAGTGTTTATAACAGTACACCAAAATTTAGCTGTGGTTATTTAAATTAACAAAATGAACGTGATGGTTTGGGTAAAAAATTCTGTTTTAGTATTGGTTTGTGCCTATTTACTTGCTTGCCAAAGCACCAATCAATCTAGCAGTCGCTATGCACTAAAACAAGATGTTGCACCAGCACGTTTGCCGCTTGCGCATGAAACCATAGACCCAACCCCTATATACGAGCAACCAAGTTTAGGTGGCAATAAAAATTACACTGTTTGGGGCAAAGATTACCAAGTACTTAAAAGTGCCGAAGGTTTTACCGAAACCGGTATTGCGTCTTGGTATGGGCAAAAATTTCACGGCCATTTAACCTCAAACGGCGAAATATATGACATGTACTCTATGAGTGCAGCACATAAAAACTTACCTTTGCCCACTTATGTGCGCGTTACTAACTTAGATAACGGCCGTAAAGCTGTTGTAAGAGTGAACGACAGAGGACCATTTCATCCAGGGCGAGTGATAGATTTATCTTATGCCGCGGCTTTTAAACTCGGTATTACCCAAACAGGCACAGCCAATGTAAAAGTGGAAGCTTTGCACTCAGCGCCAGGTTTTTATATCCAAGTTGAAAAAGGTGACGTAAAAAGCAACTTACAGGATAAATCGTCGGCAATTGCCGCTTTGTTTCAGTTACCAACTAAAATTGTTGAAAATAGCGGAACTTTTCACCTAATTGCAGGGCCAATGGAAGAGCAGGCTCAAGCCGAGCAAGTTGTGGCAGACTTAATTCGCAGTGGTTATACAAATGCACAAGAGTTTACCAATATTCGACCTGTGCATGAGTTACCAGAATAAATTGGCTCTGTTAATTGCAACTAGCTTGGGTATAATCACTACGCGCTAATTTGGCTTAAAGCTTAATTTTTCAAAACTAAATCCAGAAATCAGCAAAATTTATCATGAAAAAAATTATCAAACGTACAGTTGGGATCCTCAGTGTTGGGATCAGTCTGGTTGCATTTAATGCTGCGGCAATCTTACCTAGCCCGCCAAAAGTAAACGCTAAAGGCCATATCCTAGTTGATTACAACACAGGTTATGTTATTTCTAGTGAAAACGCCGACATGCAGTTAGACCCAGCCTCATTAACTAAAATGATGACAAGTTATGTTATCGGTTTAGAACTTAAAAGTGGCAATATTAAAAACTCTGATTTAGTCACTATCAGTGAACGAGCTTGGGCGAAAAACTTTCCTGAATCGTCAAAAATGTTTATCGAGGTAGGTAAGCAAGTATCTGTGGAAGACTTAAATCGCGGTATTATTATTCAATCAGGTAATGATGCGTGTGTAGCCATGGCAGAGCATATTGCCGGTACAGAAGGTGCTTTTACCAGTTTAATGAATGCACATGCAGAAAAACTAGGCATGACCTCGTCATTTTTTGAAAACAGCCATGGTTTAACTTCTGCAAACCATTTTACATCTCCGCGTGATATGGCAACACTTGCCAAAGCGCTTATTCGCGATACGCCTGATGAATATGCCTTGTACGCAGAAAAATCATTCACTTTTAATGGCATCAAACAATATAACCGCAATACATTATTGTGGGATAAAAGCTTAGATGTAGACGGAATTAAAACCGGTCATACTGAAGCAGCTGGTTATAGTTTAGTGACCTCTGCAACTAAAGGTGATATGCGCTTAATTTCTGTGGTTATGGGCACGGAATCAGAGCGTGCGCGTAAAGACGAAAACAAAAAATTATTAAATTATGGTTTTAGATTTTTTGAAACTATTACCCCATATGAAGCAGGTACTAAGTTTGCCGACCAAGCTATTTGGATGGGTGATAAAGACACAGTTAAGTTGGGCATTGCCCAAAGCACAGCTATCACTATTCCACGTGGTCAACGTAAAAACTTAAAAACTAATATTCAACTTGATCAAGAGCTAGTTGCCCCTGTTAAAAAGGGCGCTGTGGTTGGTAAATTGTTTTTACAGTTAGATGGTGAAGATTTAGCTGAATACCCGTTAGTGGCATTAGAGAGCATTAATGAAGGTGGTTTGATGAGCCGAGCTATCGACTACCTAAAAATGCAATTCAAGTAACAATTTCTAGCTGCTGTTTTTCCTGATAGCTGCGTTAAATTTGTTTGCCGCGCTTTTCTTTATAACGGCGGTAAAATAACCATAAAAAGCACAGTGAATAGTTTCACTGTGCTTTTTTGTTTTTAGCTCTCCCTGCGAATGCGTTATACTATGCGGCATTCTTGTCCAAACGCAGCAATAAGGTTGAGATGAAAACTAAGTTTGACGAATATTTAGAATTTCCTTGCCAATTTCCTTTCAAAGTTTTAGGCACCAACGACTCACAACTGATGGAAAAAGTGGTTGCTGTGGTACAAAAACACGCACCAGGTGATTATCGTCCTACCAGTAAACCAAGTGGCAAAGGTAACTACCAGTCTGTGACCATTAGCATTACTGCACAAAGCAAAGAGCAATTAGAAACCTTATACAAAGACTTAGCTGATATCGACTCAGTTAGAATGGTGATGTAATTGACTGAAGCTAAGTCAGCATTAGCATCCGAGCTAATTGTCCGCGAACTCGGTACGCAAGACTATTTGCCTGTTTGGCAAAAAATGCAAAACTTTACCCAAACTCGCCCCGCCGAACAAATAGATGAAATATGGTGGGTTGAGCATCCTGCCGTATTTACTCAAGGGCAAGCGGGTAAAGAAGAACATTTATTAATGCCGGGTGATATTCCTGTAGTTAAGGTCGACCGAGGTGGTCAAGTAACTTACCACGGCCCAGGTCAATTGGTTGGTTACACCCTAATTGATATAAAACGCAAAGGCATAGGTGTACGTAATCTAGTAACCGCAATAGAACAAAGCATAGTTGATCTACTGCAAGGTGATGGGATAGATGCTTATGCTAAAAAGGATGCGCCAGGTGTGTATGTTAATGAGCAAAAAATTGCATCACTTGGTTTACGCATTCGCCGTGGCTGTTCGTTTCACGGTTTAGCGTTAAACGTGGCTATGGATTTAGCGCCGTTTCAACGAATTAATCCTTGTGGGTATCAAGGTTTACAAATGACACAAACATCAGCGCTCGGTGGGCCGCAAAATATAACCGCGGCTAAACAAGGGTTAACGCAACAGCTTGTAAAACACTTAGAGTATACCAATGTGGTCGAAAAGATAGGGTTTGAAAATGAATAAACCAGCACGTCCGGTAGCCGGTGAAAAGCTACGTGATGAAGACAAAATGCGCTTAATTCCGGTGAAGGTTTTGCCAACAGAAAAATCGGAAATGTTGCGCAAACCTGAGTGGATTAAAATTAAGTTGCCACGTAGCAGCGAAAAAATTGAGCATATTAAACAAACCATGCGCAAAAATAATTTGCACTCGGTTTGTGAAGAAGCATCATGCCCTAACTTAGCCGAATGTTTTAACCACGGTACAGCCACATTTATGATTTTGGGTGACATTTGTACACGTCGCTGTCCATTTTGTGATGTTGCACATGGTCGTCCATTAAAGCCGGATGAAAATGAGCCGGAAAAACTAGGCAAAACCATAGCTGAAATGAAGCTAAAATACGTGGTCATCACATCGGTAGACCGTGATGATTTACGTGATGGTGGTGCGCAGCATTTTGTTGATTGTATTGATGCCATTCGTAAATACAGCCCTGAAATTAAAATTGAAGTACTAGTACCTGATTTTAGAGGGCGCATGGAAGTGGCGCTAAAAATATTGAATACCAGCCCGCCAGATGTATTTAACCACAATTTAGAAACCGCCCCGCGTTTGTACAAAATGGCACGACCAGGTGCTGACTATAAATGGTCGTTAGAGTTATTACGTCGCTTCAAAGAAGATAACCCAGATGTTGCAACTAAATCAGGTTTGATGATGGGCATGGGTGAAACCAATGAAGAGATTGTTGAAGTATTAAAGGACCTACGTGAACATAACGTTGATATGTTAACGCTAGGCCAATATTTACAGCCTTCGCGCCATCACTTACCGGTCAAACGTTATGTGCATCCAAAAGAATTTGATGAGCTTGATGGCATTGCTAAAGACTTAGGTTTTAGCCATGCGGCATGTGGCCCTATGGTACGTTCAAGCTACCATGCGGACAAACAAGCTGCTGGTGAAGAAGTTAAATAAGCTTATTTCACAAAATATAATTTGGCGTCTACACTGAAACTAGCAAAAAACTAGAATGAGTGTGTAGATGCCACAAGCGCTAAGATCCCCTTTTATTATTGGTTATTCAACCTTAGGTAGACAGATTTTATTGTCTGCTGCTTCTTTTATCATCTCACCGCTTGTTATCGCTGCAAATGAAATTGAAACGATTGAAGTTGTTTCTCAACATAAAAAAGAAAACATTCAAACAACACCTTTAGCTGTTTCTGCATTGGGTAAATTGCAATTTGAACGAAGCGAACTAAACAATTTAACCGACATAGAAACTCAAGTACCGGGTCTGGCGGTCGGTACAATCAATATTATTCAGCCACAAATATATATTCGCGGAATTGGCTCAAATGACGATTCAGCTGCTGGGGATAGCTCTGTTGCTATGTTCGTTGACCAAGTGTATTTAAACCGCATGTCGAATGTGTATATGAATAGCTTTGATTTACAAAGCATAGAGGTATTGCGTGGTCCTCAAGGCACTTTGTACGGGAAAAATGGTGTCGGTGGTGTGATTCATTTTATCCGCAACAAACCTGTGTTAGCGGATGAATACAAGGCGCGAGTTGGTGCTGGAAACTTGGGGCAGCATAATCTTGATTTAATGCTAAATCAGCAATTGGGCGAGCAAGTTGCAGTTCGCTTGTCGTTAGGCAGCCATCAGCGTGATGGTTATATTAAAGATGTAAATGGTCGAGCTGTGTTCTCAGATCAAAATCAACAATCAGCGCATCTTCAATTCGCTTATATGGCATCAGATGACCAAATAAATTTAGCCTTAGAATACAATGATATTGATCAGAATGCTAAAGGTCATACGGTTACTGCTGGTGGTCTTGGGCAAATCATTTCACTGACTCAGCCAGAAGTATTTAACGACTTTTATCAAACTTTATCTTCAGATGCTGGTGCTGCAAAAAATACTAATTCGGGCACTCAACTCACTTGGGTACACAATTTTGCAGAGGTCGAGTTACACTCAATAACAGCTTATAAAGAGTCTGAAAGCCACTTGTTAGAGCCGTTATCTGGAGCTGATGTACAATTCAGCGATTTTTTTGCCGCCGACATTACCATTACTGAAGATGCTCAGCAGTTAAGCCAAGAGTTTAGACTACTTGGCCAACAAATATTCGACACTCAAGTTGAATGGCTTGCAGGTTTATATTGGATGGATAGCCAAGCAAGCCGCACTGAAAGCTACACATTTGATTTGGGCAGTTTAATATTATCTACCCCAACACAAGTTGTTCCCCCGGGTACTGTTGTATCTACGGCTTCGAGCAATCTGCAGCAATCAGACAATACTACTTATGCGGCCTACTTTAATTTGGATTATGCATTTGACTCGGTACACAAACTTTCTGTTGGTTATAGAGTTGGGTACGAAAAAAAGCAAGTCGAACAAGTGACAGATCAAGTTGATGGGTTGATTATTCATGAAGTCTATCAAACAACCAATCAGCGCAGTTTTAACGCCAATACGCTACAACTTATGTTATCGAGTCAGTGGCAGCAAAATTTATATAGCTATATAAGGTATGCTGAAGGATATAAAAGTGGTGGTTACCAAGGTGTCGCGCCAACCAAAGCAGATGCAGAGCTGGGCTTTGCCCCAGAATATGCTGATAACTATGAAATCGGTGTTAAGTCTGATTGGTGGCAAAACCAATTTAGATTAAATACAGCTGTGTTTTATACAGACTATCAAGATTTACAGGTTTTGTTGCAACGTGAATCACAAGCGCCTGTTAGTCCTATTTCAGTTGAAAACGCCGCAGCAGCTTCAAGTAAAGGGGTTGAGGTTGAATGGTTGCTTGCACCAAACAGTTTGCCAAATTGGCATTTTAGCGGCCACTTTGCTTTATTAAATGCCCGTTACGATAGTTTTAAAGATAAAAATGAGGTTAAAGGTAATAAACTGCGTAACGCCCCTAAATCATCTTATGCGGTAAATTTGAGTTATTACCCAAATTGGTTTGATGCTTATCAACTAGAATGGCATATGAGTTATAGATACAAAGGCACAACTTACCAAGAACCAGAAAATTTAGAGATATCTGCTATTCCTGCATATCATTTATTGAGCAGCAAAATTAGATTTAAACCTATTAGTGAAAAATGGTTGTTGGATATCTGGGCCGAAAACCTGACTGATGAAAAATATTACGTTCACAAATTTGCATCACCAACTTCTACCGGTGCATTGGCTGTTATTTCTAGCCCAGGTTTACCGCTAAACTGGGGCGTAAAATTGACCTATTTATGGTAAAAATTAACCATCTTGTTCATAGTTTAAGCAAACAAACTGAAAAACTAATTTTTTTGAAAAAAATAAAACAAATTGGTTGACTTAGTACCGCAAAATCCGTTTAATACACGCCCGCAGCAGCTTGAAGCTTAAGATGCTGGTTTAGATAAGTGCCCAGATAGCTCAGTCGGTAGAGCAGGGGATTGAAAATCCCCGTGTCGGTGGTTCGATTCCGCCTCTGGGCACCACTTATCTAAAAGTTTTTAAATGTGCCGACTTAGCTCAGTTGGTAGAGCAACTGACTTGTAATCAGTAGGTCGCCAGTTCGATTCCGGCAGTCGGCACCATTTAAAACATCTTAAAGCCCAGATAGCTCAGTCGGTAGAGCAGGGGATTGAAAATCCCCGTGTCGGTGGTTCGATTCCGCCTCTGGGCACCATTTGTTTCAAGTCAAATCTCTTTAATTTCTCATACCTGTCGTTTTTTTATCAAACTTATTAAATACCATATTGATCTCCATTAGTGTTTTTTGCGTATAAAACCTCATATTTTTGACTCTGCTCTGGCACATTCTACTTAAGCGCCTAGACTTAAAGCTAGTCAGCATAGCCACATATCCCAACAAAATTTGAGGTCACAATGCAATATCCTTGGATTGAAAAATCAAATAGAATTTTTACTGGTGTGTTAATTGGTCAGTTCGTTTTATCCTTTTTAATTGCGTTTTATACCGGCACTTGGACTGAAGCTGTAGTACTAGGCTCAGCTATCTTAGCCGTACCACTTTTTTTAATATTCTCTCAGCCTTTTGCCGCTATTACTCGGCATAGTGTTGGCATAGCTATTCAGCTGTTTGCTGCTTTACATATACATCAATCGTCAGGGTTAATTGAAATCCATTTTGAAATATTTGTCATGCTGGCGTTTTTAAGTTTCTATCGCGATTGGAGTGTAATATTAACCAGCGTGATTGTGGTTGCATTACATCACATAGGTTTTTTTATTCTGCAAAGCCAAGGTGTTCCAGCCTACATTTTTGAGCAATCGCATTTGCAATTTTATATCTTAATTATTCATGCATTATTCGCGGTAACAGAAGCTGCTTTATTAATGTTTGTCGCAAAAACCAGCTTACGCGAGGCGCAAGCTGGTTTACAGTTAACTAATACTGTTGAGAAGATTTTGGCGCAGCAAGGTCAATTTAACTTAGGTGTGGAGTTAGACCAGAAAAACCGCAATCTACGCGGTTTTAATCAGTTAATTGGCTCTTTTCAGCAGTTTGTTTCACATGCAAGTGCAGTCAATCAAGAAGTTGCTGGTTTGTCGAAACAGGTTGCTTCGCTAACCTCTAATGTGGAACAGTCAACCGAAACAACCAACGAGCAGGTGGCTTTAATTGCCACGGCCACAGAAGAAATGACCACCGCAAACTCAGATGTCGCCGAGCGGGCAGCTGATGTGAATACCTTTACCGAAGCTGCGCTAGCGCGCGCTAATGAAGCTGACAAGGTGATTACCAATGGCAGCCAAGAAATGTCGCAGCTGAAAACTGAGTTGTCGTGTGCGGCTACAACCATAGACTCTTTGGCGACAAAGTGTAATCGTATAAAAGAGGTTATGGAGGCGATCAAATCGATTTCTGAGCAAACCAATTTATTGGCGTTAAATGCTGCAATTGAAAGTGCTCGCGCCGGTGAGCATGGTCGCGGCTTTGCAGTGGTTGCAGATGAAGTACGGCAGTTGGCTATGCGCACGCGTGAGAACACTGAACAAATTAGTGATATTACAGCCTCGTTGATAACTGATGCTGAAAAGTCTGTAACACAAATGAATGAATGTTTAGAGCGAGCAACAACTGCTGACGCGGCGTCAGCAACCGCAAAAGCTGAAATTGCCAATGTGGTTAATGACATTGCTAAAGTGTCGGAAAATATTGCGTATGTTGCAACCGCTGTTGAAGAGCAGAGTAATGTATCGCAAAGTATTTCGCATTCAACGCAAGAACTGTCGTTAACTTCTGAACAATTAAAACAGTACGCCGACATGGCCGGAGATAATTTTGCATTATTGCACAAACATATCGAGCAGCTTAATCAAGAAATGGCGCGCTTCAAAATATAAAGCGGTTAGTCTGTTTATTGTAGTATGGGCGAGTGTATTGCTCGCCAGCATTTTGTATTTATCTAATTTGCGAGTCGGTTTGTTTGATCCAAACAATCAACTGACTTTGTTAAGCGCACAAGCAAGTTTTGAACGTGAATTTGTTGATAAGCTACAATCAGCCGGTATAGATACTCGTAATACAACTCTGCACTTTGCAGCGGGCAAAAAATGTTATTGCCAAACCGTTGCTAAGCCTCATATTGATTCGGTAAAACAACTCGCCACTGAACAAGGTTTTATAAATAGCCAACTAACGGTTACCAGCGATTCTGCTTTAATTTCTTATATTCCCTCAACACCAGCAGTTGCGGTATTTAATCAGCAAGGGCTTTTAGTGTATTTAGGCCCCTATGCAACAGGCCTATTTTGCGCACCTCAACAAGGTATAGTTGAAAACTATATATCGTCTGAACAAGCTTATTTAGGTGCAACTATTATTAGCGATGCCAAGGGGTGTTATTGTCATAGCTAACCTTGATTATTCGACACAGTAGCTTAGCAAAAGGTATAATGCATTTTTTATTTCGCCTTTAGCCCCGCACAGTATTAATACCATGAAGTCTATCAAACCTGTAAACCACACATTCTCAGTCGCCCCTATGTTGGACTGGACTGACCGCCATTGCCGCTACTTCTACCGTGTTATGTCTCAACATGCTGTTTTATACACAGAAATGGTTACTACAGGCGCTATTTTATTTGGTAAAGGTGATTACCTTAAATTTGATCAAGCAGAGCATCCTGTGGTTTTGCAGCTTGGTGGTAGTGATGCCTCTGATATGACTAAATCTGCGATTAAAGCGCAGGAATATGGTTATGACGAAATTAATATTAACGTCGGTTGTCCATCAGACCGTGTGCAAAATGGTATGTTTGGTGCGTGTTTAATGGCTAAACCTGAGTTGGTTGCAGATTGTGTTAAAGCTATGCAGGCGGAAGTGGATATCCCAGTAACGGTTAAAACCCGGATTGGTATTGATGACAGTGATGATTATGCGTTTTTACAAAGCTTTGTTGAGCAGGTAGCTGATGCGGGTTGTGAACACTTCATTGTGCATGCGCGTAAAGCTTGGTTGCAAGGTTTAAGCCCTAAACAAAATCGTGAAGTACCACCGCTAAATTACCCAAGAGTTTATCAACTTAAGCAGGAATTCCCTGAGCTACAAATTAGCATTAATGGTGGTATTGAGACTTTTGAGCAGGTGGATGAACACTTACAGCATATTGATGGTGTGATGTTAGGTCGAGCGGTTTATCAAAACCCGTATATGTTAGCTGAGCTCGATGCTAAGCTGTTTTCTTGTGAGCAACCTATACTTTCGCGTCGTCAAGTAGTGGAAGCTATGTATCCTTATATAGAGCGCGAAACGGCGGTTTCAGATACTGGTTATCAAACAACGGCATGGCATATCGCGCGACATATGTTGGGATTATTTAACGGCCAGCCTAATGCACGTTTGTGGCGACGTTATTTAAGTGAAAATGCGCGCAACTATCCGCACGGTATTGAAGTGTTTGAACGCGCGTTTGCTGCTATGGAAGGATGAAAACTATCAGGTAGAGGTTTGTGAGATTGTGCGTAGCTATAAAGGCTAGTACTTTGTAACAACTGAATTTGAGCTCGTATTGCAATAAACAAAAAAACCCAGCTTCAGCTGGGTTTTTTAATCGGCTCAAATTATTTAGTTTAAACTTCTAAATAATCCAAAATACCTTCTGCAGCTTTACGGCCTTCGTCGATTGCAGTAACAACTAAGTCTGCACCACGAACCATATCACCACCAGCGAAGATTTTTTCATTGCTGGTTTGATATTTAAATTGACCGTCAGCAGGTGCTTTTACGCGATCCCACTGGTCTAGCTCTACACCGTAGTCAGCTAACCAAGGTGCTGGGTTAGGTTGGAAACCGAATGCAACAACTACAGCATCACATTCCATTACAAACTCTGAACCTTCAACTTTTTCTGCACGGCGACGACCGTTTGCATCTGGCGCACCCATTTGTGTGCGGACAAATTCAACACCAGTAGCTTTACCGTTAGCGTCAACTTTAATCGCTAAAGGTTGTACGTTAAATTCAAACTCAACACCTTCTTCACGTGCGTTTTGAACTTCACGACGTGAACCAGGCATGTTTTGTTCGTCACGACGGTATGCACAAGTTACTTTTTCAGCGTCTTGACGGATAGAAGTACGTACACAGTCCATAGCTGTATCACCACCACCTAGAACAACCACTTTTTTGCCTTTCATATCAATGAAATCTTCAGGTGATTTTTCTAAGCCGATTAAACGGTTGGTGTTTGAAATTAAGAATGGTAATGCATCAAATACACCATCAGCGTCTTCATTTTCAAAGCCACCTTTCATGTACTTGTAAGTACCCATACCTAAAAATACTGCGTCGTATTGGTCGATCAATTCTTGGAATTGAACGTCTTTACCTACTTCAGTATTTAATACGAACTCGATACCCATTTCTTCGAAAATTTGACGACGTAAAGTAATAACGTCTTTTTCTAATTTGAATGCTGGAATACCAAAAGTTAATAGGCCACCAATTTCTTCGTATTTATCGAATACAACTGGTTTTACACCGTTACGTACTAATACGTCAGCTGCTGCTAAACCTGCAGGACCAGCGCCAACAATAGCTACTTTTCTGTCAGTTTTAACAACGTTTGACATATCTGGACGCCAGCCTTGTTTGAAAGCTGTGTCAGTAATGTACTTTTCAATTGAACCTATAGTTACTGCACCGAACTCGTCGTTTAAGGTACAAGAACCTTCACATAAACGATCTTGTGGACATACACGGCCACATACTTCTGGCAAGCTATTGGTTTTATGCGAAAGCTCTGCAGCTTCCCATATACGACCTTGATTCGCTAAATCTAACCACTGTGGAATGTAGTTATGTACCGGACATTTCCACTCACAGTATGGGTTACCACAGTCCAAGCAACGATCTGCTTGGCCTGCTGCTTGTGAATCACTTAGTGGTTCGTAGATTTCTACGAACTCAATTTTACGCGTATCAATCGGCTTTTTGGGCGGATCAATACGTTCTACGTCCATAAATTGATATACGTTTTTGCTCATCACAATCTCCTTACTTGATCTCGACTCTTAGTTCATCAGAAGAACGACTGATGTGACCAAGTAAGTTATTAACATCATTTGCTTTAGGTTTAACCAACTTAAACTTAGGTAAGTAAGCGTTGAAGTTTTTCAGGATATCTCCTGCACGCTCACTGCCAGTTTCTTCAAAGTGTTGGTTAATTAAACCACGTAAGTGTTCTACTAGAATGCTCTTATCTTCGAATGAAGTCGCTTCTACTAACTCTTTATTTAATTTGCCAGCTAGGTCGTCTTTTTCGTCAAGAATGTAAGCGAAACCGCCTGTCATACCTGCACCAAAGTTAACACCGATTGAGCCTAAGATAACCATGATACCACCAGTCATGTATTCACAACCGTTATCACCTGTACCTTCAACTACAGCTGTAGCACCTGAGTTACGTACGCCGAAACGCTCACCCGCACGGCCTGCAGCAAATAATTTACCGCCAGTTGCACCGTATAAACAGGTGTTACCGATAATCGCACTTTCGTGAGATTTATAGCTTACGCCTTTTGGTGAACGTACTACTAGCTTACCGCCAGCCATACCTTTACCAACGTAGTCGTTTGCGTCGCCGGTTAAAATCATGTTTAAACCGCCAGCATTCCACACACCAAAACTTTGACCAACAGTACCAGTTAAGTTAATAGTGATTGGTGCGCTTTGCATACCAGTGTTGCCATGGTGTTTAGCAATTTCACCACTGACTAATGCACCGACAGAGCGGTCAGTATTTTGTACTGAGAAGCGGAATACGCCACCTGATTTGTTTGCTACAGTGTCTTTAACTTCAGCTAACATTTTCAAGTTTAAAGCACCTTCATCGTACGGAGGATTTTTCTTCTCAGTACAGTGACGCGCTGTTGCAGCTGATGGCTCGCAGTTGTACAACAAACCAGATAAGTCTAATTTTTGTTGTTTAACTGTTTGACCTTCAATTACTTCTAACAAGTCTGTGCGACCAATTAAGTCGTTAAACTTACGGATACCTAACTGTGCCATGATTTCACGTACTTCTTGTGCGATAAAGCGGAAGTAGTTTTCACACATGTCTGGTAAACCGTGGTAGTTGTTTGCACGTAATTTTTCGTCTTGAGTTGCAACACCAGTTGCACAGTTATTTAAGTGACAAATACGTAAGTATTTACACCCTAATACAACCATAGGGCCTGTACCAAAACCGAAGCTTTCTGCACCTAACAAGGCTGCTTTAACTACGTCTAAACCAGTTTTTAAACCACCGTCCGTTTGTAAACGAACTTTATGACGTAAGTTATTTTCAACAAGTGCTTGTTGAGTTTCAGCAACACCTAATTCCCAAGGCGAACCTGCATATTTAACTGAAGTTAATGGGCTTGCTGCTGTACCACCGTCGTAACCAGATACAGTAATTAAATCTGCATATGCTTTGGCTACACCAGTTGCGATAGTACCAACACCAGGCTCTGATACTAACTTAACAGAGATAAGTGCAGTTGGGTTTACTTGTTTTAAATCAAAAATTAGCTGAGCTAAATCTTCAATTGAATAAATATCGTGATGCGGTGGAGGCGAAATAAGGGTTACGCCCGGTACAGAGTAACGTAATGTTGCAATGTAAGGGTTAACTTTATCACCCGGTAACTGACCACCTTCACCTGGTTTTGCACCTTGAGCTACTTTAATTTGGATAATGCTAGCATTAACTAAGTAGTGTGGGGTTACACCGAAACGACCAGAAGCAACCTGTTTGATTTTTGAGTTACGCTCTGTGCCATAACGTTTTGGATCTTCGCCACCTTCACCTGAGTTTGAGTTACCGCCTAAACGGTTCATCGCAATTGCTAATGACTCATGTGCTTCAGGACTTAATGCACCAATTGACATAGCCGCAGTGTCAAAACGTGGGAATAAGTTTTCCGCAGCTTCAACTTCGCTTACATCAATTGCTTGACCAGCTTTAACTTTAAACAAGTCACGAATTGTTGATACAGGGCGCTCGTTTACAATTTTTGCAAACTCTAAATAATCAGAATATTTACCACTGCGTACCGCTGTATGTAGTGTATTTACTACATCTGGGTTATAAGTGTGGTATTCCTCGCCGTGTACAAACTTCAATAAACCACCGTGCGTCATTTTCTTGCGTGGTAACCATGCAATGCGCTCTAGGTTAATTAAGTCTTGTTGGAAATCACTGAATTCTGCACCTTGAATACGGCTAGTGATACCACGGAAACAGGTTTCCATAACTTCATCGCTAATACCAATTGCTTCAAATAATTGAGACCAACGGTAACTAGCAATGGTAGAAATACCCATTTTCGACATGATTTTGAATAAACCTTTGCCGATTCCTTTGCGGTAGTTTGCAATTGCGGTACGCGCATCAATATTGATGGCTTTTTTGTCCGCTAATTGTTCAATTGTTTCGTATGCAAGGTATGGGTAGACAGCAGTTGCACCTAAACCTATTAATACTGCAAAGTGATGTGGATCACGTGCAGAAGCAGTTTCAACAATTAGGTTACTGTCACAACGTACTTGGTTGTCTAATAAACCTTGTTGTAGTGCACCAACGGCCATAGCTGCTGGTACTGGTAATGTGCCTTTAGCGATATCACGGTCTGACAAGATAACAATAACAACGTTACGCTCTTTAACTGCAGCTACTGCTTCAGCAACGATACGTTTAATAGCAGCTTGCAGATCTTCTTTCTGAGGATCATAGTTCAAGCTGAAAGTTTCAGTGGCGTAATGTGTATTGTCAGTCGCTTTTAATTGAACTAGGTCTGTATACATTAATACAGGTGATTCAAATAAAATACGATTTGCGTGACTAGTGGTTTCACTAAATACGTTTTGCTCAACACCGATACAAGTTTGTAAACTCATTACATGGTTTTCACGTAATGGATCGATTGGTGGATTGGTTACCTGAGCAAACATTTGGCGGAAGTAGTCATATACTGTGCGGTGTTTACGCGACAATACAGCCATAGGGGTGTCATCACCCATAGAACCAACTGCTTCTTGACCATTAATTGCTAATACTTTGACAACTTGATCGATTTCTTCATAGCTGTAGTTAAATAACTTATGGTAAACAGCTAATTGTGCATCGTCATAATCACGTTTACCCGCAAGCGAAGGATCACACTCTGAAGGTGGGGTTAAACGACGAACGTTTTCATCCAACCATTCGCGGTACGGATGACGATCTTTTAAATCTTGGTCGATTTCATTGCTGCGCCATAATTGACCCGTTTTGGTGTCAACAGCCAACATTTCACCTGGACCTACGCGGCCTTTTTCAACTACTTCGTCAGGTGAGTATTCCCAAATACCAACTTCAGACGCAAGCGTGATAAAGCGGTTAGTGGTGATAACGTAACGCGCAGGACGTAAACCGTTTCTGTCAAGGTTACAAGCTACATGGCGACCATTGGTTAAAACGATACCCGCTGGGCCGTCCCAAGGTTCCATATGCATAGAGTTGAATTCATAAAATGATTTTAACTCTTGTGACATGTCAGGATTGTTTTGCCAAGCTGGCGGCACTAATAAACGCATAGCGCGGAATAAATCTAAACCACCGGCTAATAATAGCTCTAACATGTTATCTAATGAAGATGAGTCTGAACCTTCTGTATTTACATAAGGTGCAGCGTCTGTCATGTCAGGTAAAATAGGCGTTGAAAACTTGCTAGTACGCGCAAGTGCCCACTGGCGGTTTGCTTTAATTGTGTTGATTTCACCATTATGCGCTAAGAAACGGAAAGGCTGTGCCAGTTTCCAGCGAGGTAATGTATTTGTCGAAAAGCGTTGGTGGAATACACAGATAGCTGATTGCATACGAAGATCGGCTAAATCTTCATAAAAAGCAGGCAAATCAGCAGGCATTACTAAGCCTTTATAAACTGTTACTAAGCCTGAAAGAGTTGCAATGTAGAAGTCTGCATCGTCAGTCATACGTTTTTCAATACGACGACGCGCAATGTATAAACGACGCTCTAAATCTATGTCTTTCCAACCATTAGGTGCATTACAGAAAATTTGCTCAAAACGTGGTAGTTGTGATGCAGCAATTTCACCTAAAGTTTCGTTGTTGGTAGGCATTACACGCCAGCCGACAATAGTCAGAGTTTCACGCTGAAGCTCTTCTTCAATTACTTTACGAGCAAATGCAGCTTTTTCTGCATCTTGGCTTAAAAATACTGTACCTACACCATAGTTAGTGGCGAGTTTCCAGTTATTCTCTTCAGCGATAGCTCTAAAGAAGGTGTCTGGCTTTTGCATTAACAAACCACAGCCATCACCTGTTTTACCGTCGGCAGCAATACCACCACGGTGTTTCATTCGATCTAACGCACCAATCGCAGTGCGAACCAATTTATGGCTCGCTTCACCGTCCATATGCGCGATTAGGCCAAATCCACAGTTATCTTTTGACTGGCTAGCGTCATATAGTTTCATTCAAAACCTCCGAGGCCCATGGGTTTCCGCGTACAACTTGCAATATTGTGTGCAAAGTTAATTACCACAAGATTGCGTGCGCATCGCTACCATGTATTTTCATTCAGTTAAATTTTCGACAGAACCTAATACGATAATGTTTTCTCGCATTAAAATCAATCTATTCGATCTTGCAATACTTGTCTCTCAACACGCCTTTGTGTCGATTTTAGTGATTATGTTGCCGCTTATTTCGGCTAAAATGTAGCTAACTTCGGTTAAAATGACGTTTGGCTTAAATGCCTCCGTTAAATCATTTTTTTGCAGTTGACTAATTTTAATTCAAATTTAATGAATAAACATTCATTAAATTTGAATATGTATATTCTAGTAGGCTCTATATCCGCCCGCTATTCCTTTGGTTGAAACACTCACAGCATCGTGCGCATGCAATGATTCGTAATGATTTACCCTGATCCAAAAATCTAGGTAACCAGCAACTTGATTTAACGTATGTTTTAAACGACGACCAGCATCTTCACAAAACATTAAGTTTTGCCCATTTAAACGTGCAAATTCTTGCTCATCTTCACGTTTAACTGCTGCTTGTACCGGCGTTTGTAACGCTTGTTCAACTGCATCAACTAAATCAATAATAGGGAATTCGGTTACTTCGTCTGCAAGTTTCACTTTAACCTCAGCGACACTGCGTTGGCTATGTGGGGTTGCAACTATACCTTCTGTTGTACCTAACCATTGTTTCACTTGTTTTGCATCTAGCGCACCTTCATCACCAAACTTATTTGCAAAAGCTTGTTGAATAAGTTGACGTGCAAGTGCTGCAGAACAAGGACAGGTAGATGAGTATGGTACATCTACTTGCATTTCGGTAGTTATTTTACCATCAGCGAAGTAACCAATAATTGTAATAGGGTAGGCTTTCCAACCTTGTTTACCACTAATTAATGAACGACGACGCATATGGTAGTCAAATGTAAATTTAACAAAAGCTTTGTCGCTAAGCTCTTCGTGACTTTCAATAAAGTCATTCAATAGCTGAGCTAAACTTTCTTTAGTTAAACTACCTTCAGTTGACAGTTGATCCAGCAATAAATATAAACGCGACATGTGAATGCCTTTTGCTTTTGCCTGCGTTAGATTTACAAAAGCTTCAACTCGTGCACTGACTGCGCGCTCGTTTTCATCTTTTGCTGCAATCATTATTGGCACTTCAATTTCGCTCATGCCTACCCAATCTAATTCCCCTTCATGTTGGGCTGCGGATTGGTTGGCGATGTCAGGCATAGAAGTTGGCATTCATACTCCAAATATAGCTGGTTAGATCATTACTCTGTTCAAAAAGGGCGCACTTTATACCATAAAAAGTGCGGTTTGGCTGCGGATTTTTAAAATTTAGCAGGAAGTGTAGTTTAACAATTAAACAAACGCGCAAAAACCACCAAGTGTTAGGGTTTTTGCGCTCAACTTAATCGATTTTTTCTATTGGTTTATTTTGATGCTAACTGAGTCACTGCGCAAGCCTGCAGCTGTTGCAGTGACTGTTATGTCGTCGCTGCCAGCTAGTTTACTTTGAATGACTGCCACTAACTTACCTTGAAAGCTCGTACGGGTATTTTTTTGGAAACTTTCTGTCGATGTTGGGTTAGCGTTGCCAATTGCTAGGAGTTTGCCTGAACCAGTCACGGAAAATTCGATTTGTTGATCTTGGCTTAGGTGGTAAATCGGCACACCATTTTGGTCGAACAATTGCGCTTGTACATATACTAGCGAATGTCCATCAGCATTTATTGCTGTTTTCTCGGCAGACAATTTAATTGTATGCGCTTGTTTGTGGGTGGTTAAGCGTTTCTCAGACACTAACTCACCTTGTTGGTTATAACCGAGAGCAGTCAGATCGCCAGCTTGATAAGGCAGTTGAAAGTGTGCTTGATATTCGTCACTTGCGCTTACGGTTTTACTTGCGATTACTTGCCCATTTAAGTGTAAATCCACTTTAGCTAACCTGGTATAAACAGTGACGTCTAATGGTTGTGTGCCTGCATTTGGCCATGTCCAACTTGGGTGAATATCAGGGTAAGTCCACCATAAGATCCAGTCAGGGTTTGGTGTTGGTTCTAACCAAGGTTGTGGGCTTTTTACAAACACTTCTAGGCCATTGCGATCGCTCTGCCATAAATAGTCTCGGTAATAAGCTGCTGGTCGTTTGTTACCCAATGCATCTATATCGCCACAATACGCCAGATGCCAAGGGTAGGGCGCTAAACCTTTCCATTCAGGTGCATAACCTGTCCAACCGATAGAAGCTTCACCTAGGTAGTCCCAGCCGGTCCAGACAAAGTCACCAATAATGTATGGGTGTTGCTCAACAAATTGCCAATATTCAAAAGCTCGTGCTGGGTAGGTTTCAGAGCCGTACATAACGCGGTTAGGCTGGCGCTGATGATCTTTTTGGTAAAATTTCTCTTGGTAGTTATATCCAACAATATCAAACTGATTAAGCAGTTTATCAGCCCAATCATCACTTACATTTGCCCCAATAGTAACAGGTCTTGTTGTGTCGAGTGTTTTCACTGCTTGGATCAGTTTTTGTGCTGTTGCGACACCCAAGTCATCAACCTGCTCAGGTATTTCGTTACCAATTGACCACATAATAATGCTTGGGTGGTTAATGTCTCGCTTGATAAAGTTGCTTAGATCGCGCTGCCAGTCATCGGCGAAGTGCGCTGAATAATCGTTTTTGTGATCCCACTTAGCTTTATTCCAACTATCGAATGATTCGTTAATTACATACAAACCAATTTCATCTGCTGCAGCTAATAAAGAGGACGCAGGCGGGTTGTGCGACAAACGAATAGCATTGTAGCCAGCCTGTTTAATAATAGATAATTTGCGATATTCAGCATCCGGCCACGAAGCTGCGCCTAGCATGTAGTGGTCGTGGTGAATGTTCATGCCTTTTAGCAATACAGCTTGATCATTAATGAGTAGACCTTGAGTTGCACTATACTGAATCGAACGAAAACCAACTTTTTGTTGCAATTGCTGTTGTTGGCCATTACTAAAAGTAACTGTCTGTTCAACTGTATATAGGTTAGGTGCTGCAGCTGACCATGTTTGAATACCAGCTAGTTGGTGTGATTGAGTTATTTGTGCCGTCTGCTGATTAAATTCAGTTTGTTGGTGTTGATAGACCACTTTGCCGTTACTAGCGATAATTTGCGTATCTAACTGTGTGGCTTGGACATCTGCTTGGGTATTGGTCAGTTCTAATGTTACTTTTAACTCAGCATTGTTGTGACTTAATAAAACCGCCTGATATTGTTTAGCAAAAGGTGCAATATAGTTTTGCGGCAATTGCAGTAACTTAACCGGGCGGTATATCCCAGAGCCAGAGTACCAGCGACTATTAAGGTGTGGATTATTTACTTTGACCGCAATTAGGTTTTTGCTTTGGTCTGAGTATAGATGTTCGCTGATGTCGATGTAAAAGCCGGTATAACCATTGGCTTGTCCACCTACTTTTGTGCCATTTACATATATTTCCGACAGCATATAGATGCCGTCAAAATAGACAAGGGTACGGCCACTATTATTGGTGTTAACAAATTCTTTGCGATACCAAGCAATGCCACCAAGGGTATAACCCGTGTCGTACGCATCTAGTGAATCTGCTGAAAATGGGCTGCTTGTGCCAGGTTGATCTTCAATTGAATAGTCATGTGGTAAATTTACTGTTCGCCAGCTATCTGTATCTAATTGAGGTGACTGGCCATTGTTAATGTCACCTCGATGGAATTGCCAAGCAAAATTAAATGAATCAAATTGTATTTGTGCATTTACACTGTGAACTGATAGGGTCGCCAGTACAGCGGCAAGAATAAACCTAAGCATGCATACCTCATATGTTGGGTAAATTAATTTCACAAAAGGGTAAATGTTTACCCTTTTGTTTGCAAGCATTCTAGATTATTCGTGCTGCGTGGCTTGGATTAATCTTCAGCTGCGGTTATTTTTTGTAGTTGGGCAAAATCAGTGTCACCTTGCAATACTTTTATAATACCGTCTTGTACCAGTGTGCGCATGCCATCTTCAATACACTGGTGTTTCATCTCGGGAACGGATGCTTCTTTATATACCAACTGTCGTAGTGCCGGTGTCATGCGGAGTAATTCATGAATGCCGGTTCTACCTTTATAACCCGAGTGGGCACAATTATCACAACCGCCAGCTTTGTATAATTTTAATTCAGCAGGATTAATCTCCAGCTCGTCAAAATATTCTTCGCCATATTGACGACGTAAAAACTCTATTTCTACCGAATCGGGTTGATATTCAACTTTACACTCTTTGCACAAGGTTCTAATTAAACGCTGGGCTAAAATACCTAAACAGGCATCTGAGAAGTTGACTGGATCTAAACCTAAATCAAGCAGACGTGTAATGGTTTCAGGTGCTGAGTTTGTATGCAAAGTTGATAATACTAAGTGACCGGTTAATGACGCTTCAACGCCAGCATGTGCGGTTTCTCTATCACGCATTTCACCTATTAAGATGATATCTGGATCGGCACGTAAAAATGCGCGCAGTGCGGTTTTAAAGTCGAAACCTATTTTGTTGTTCATTTGCACTTGCTGTAACCCTGGTTGAGTGATCTCTACCGGGTCTTCCGCTGTCCAAATTTTCTTGTCTGGCGTATTTAGTTTACCTAGCACGGCATGCAAGGTGGTGGTTTTACCTGAGCCAGTTGGTCCTACAACTAATAGTATCCCATGTGGGTGTTGAATAAGCTGCTCAAGCATTTGATGGTTACGTTTAGATAGGTTAAGTGCGCCAAAGGGTAATGCGCCGCCTGAAGCCAAGATACGCATAACCACACCTTCACCAAATACGGTTGGTATAGTCGCAACTCGCACTTCAACTAAATTTCCGCTTATTTTCACCGCGAATTTACCATCTTGTGGCAAACGTTTTTCGGCGATATCCAAACGCGCTAAAATTTTAATTCTTGCTATGGTAGCTGCGTGATGTGAATGTGGGATCTGAATGATTTCTTGGCAAACACCATCTATACGCATTCTTACTTTGGTTGGTGATTTGCCTTTACCTGGGTCTATATGAATATCTGACGCATCTAAGCGTTTGCCATCTTGTAGTACACGATTAACCAAACGCACAACTGCCGGTGCTTCTTCATTTGGACTGTCGTCGTCAGAAATGTCACCATCGTCAGTTGCATCTTCAATCTCATCGAGAATCTCGCCAAGCTCTGCTGAATTTTCGTCAGTTGAACCTGAGCCACCTATCAGTTTTAAAATATCATCAGGCAAAGCGACGCACAGTTCGTAATTAATTAGACCTGTGGCACTTTCAACTTCAAGTAACAAAGTGGCATTGGTTGGTTGCGCCATCACTATAATAGGGTGCATTTCTGGGTTGGCTAAAATGACCACCAGATTTTTCCGTTTGTACTGGGTATTTAAATGGTTATTGGCAGGGTGGGGTTGTAAAGTGGTATTGGCATTGATGTATTTAACTTGGTAATAAACTTCGAGTGATTTACCAATGTCGGCATTTTGTAATTTTACATCTTCCAATAAACGGCGAATTAAATCTGAATAGTCTTTCGCTTGTTCTTCACAGGCGGTTAGTTGTTTTTGGCTAATAAGCTGTTCATGGATTAAATATTCAAAGGGAGCTTTAGTGCCACCAAGTTCATACCTAAACTTTTGTCCTAAAAATGACGCAAGCTCAAAAGCTTTTTCTTTATCTGTGTCGTCAAAACATTCTTTGTTAGTGACATTAATAAGCTGGAGTACACCCAATAACACATCGTTGGCAATAATAGGCACAACCAACATATTACGTGATTTAAAATTGGTTTGTTTGTCAAAACGAGAAGCAAATCTAAGTTTTGGGTGAATCAATTGTAATTCGGCAACGTCGTAAGGGTCTTTAATAATAAGAGGCTCTTTACTAAAGGCCACATAACCCGAAATCGATTGAGGGCCAATCGGCACTCGGATTTCTTTTAATTCGTTGCCAGATTTATGCCGCGAGACTATGTCATAACTATTTTTATTTCTTTGGTAAACCGTCATACGCTCGCAATTAAATAGAACCAATATTTCCGACTCTAGTTTTGGCAGAATATCGGCAAAATGCGTGCTCTGGTGTATTTCACGTAATAAACGGGTGAGATTTTGATAAAAAAGATTATCGGGCATCGTAACTATAAATCCCTGAGTGCAGATTAACTTTGAGTATATCCCAGCAGCTTGAAATTGCGAGATTTTATCCAATGAGCTGACCAGCTAAATTGACTGGCCCACAACAATAAAAAATATAAAACAGCGTAATTTAAAGTTGCATTAGCCAAGAAAGTTTGTATAATTCGCGACCACCGTTTGTAGTGACTCGTTTTACTACTCAATACAACGGACATTTGCGTATCTTCTGAAGTAGCTGCCAAGGTAGTTAAACCAGATGAGCACAAATGGAGAAACAACGAATCCGATAGGGATTCAATAGTATGCCGAACACTCCCACACATAATTAATTTGTGCGTAGGGCGGTGTTTATTTATTTTGTTCTTTATTATTGGAGCTTGGTCAATGTCAAATCAAAGAATTCGCATTCGATTAAAAGCATTTGATCATCGTCTGATTGACCAATCAACGATGGAAATTGTTGAAACAGCTAAACGTACCGGCGCACAAGTGCGTGGTCCGATCCCTTTGCCAACTCGCAAAGAGAAATTCACTGTTTTGATCTCACCTCACGTTAACAAAGATGCTCGCGACCAGTACGAATTACGTACTCATAAGCGCATGCTAGACATTGTTGAGCCAACTGATAAAACAGTTGACGCATTGATGAGATTAGATTTGGCTGCTGGTGTTGATGTTCAAATCAGCCTTGGCTAACAGCAATTTGAAAGTTAAGAGGTTTTAAACATGGCTATTGGTTTAGTCGGACGTAAAGTAGGTATGACTCGCATCTTCACTGAAGATGGTGCTTCTGTACCTGTTACGGTCATCGAAGTTGAAGCCAACCGTGTCACTCAGGTTAAAACTGTCGATTCAGACGGTTACCGTGCACTTCAGGTTACCACAGGCGCGAAGAAAGCAAGTCGCGTAAATAAAGCACAAGCAGGTCACTTTGCTAAAGCAAATGTTGAAGCTGGTCGTGGTTTATGGGAATTCCGTCTAGAAGACGGCGAAGGCGAGGGCATCGAAGTTGGTTCAGAGATTAAAGTAGAACTTTTCTCTGAAGTTAAAAAAGTAGACGTTACTGGTACTTCTAAAGGTAAAGGTTTCGCGGGTGCAATCAAGCGTTGGAATTTCCACCGTCAAGATATGACTCACGGTAACTCACTTTCTCACCGTGCTCCTGGTTCAATTGGTCAAAACCAATCACCGGGTAAAGTATTCAAAGGTAAGAAAATGGCTGGCCACATGGGTGCTGAGCGTGTAACTACTCAGAACTTAGAAGTTGTTCGCGTTGACGCAGAACGTAACTTATTGTTAGTTAAAGGTGCTGTACCTGGTGCTAACAACGGTAACGTTATCGTTAAACCAGCGGTTAAAGCTTAATCTAGAGGAAACAGATGATGGAATTAGCATTAAAAGACGCATCTGGCGCGCTTGAAGTTTCTGACGCTACCTTTGGACGTGAGTTTAACGAAGCTTTAGTACACCAAGTTGTAGTTGCATACGCAGCAGCAGCTCGCCAAGGTTCGCGCAAACAAAAAACTCGTGCAGAAGTTACAGCTACAACTGCAAAACCTTTCCGCCAAAAAGGAACAGGTCGTGCACGTGCTGGTACTGTTAAGAGCCCAATCTGGCGCTGGAGCTCTGGTGGTGTAACTTTCGCTGCTCGTCCTCAGGACCACAGCCAAAAAGTTAACCGTAAAATGTACCGTGGCGCTATCCGCAGCATTTTATCTGAATTAGTTCGTCAAGAGCGTTTAGTTGTTGTAGAACAGTTCAATGTTGACTCTCCTAAAACTAAAGCATTAGTTGCTAAGTTAAACGAGTTAGAGTTAAACGACGTATTGATCGTTGCAGAAGAGATTGAAGAAAATTTATTCTTAGCTGCGCGTAACTTAATTAAAGTTGACGTACGTGATACTCAAGGTATCGACCCTGTTAGCTTAATTGCATTTGAGAAAGTGTTAATCACTGCAGCTGCGGTTAAGAAACTTGAGGAGGCGTTAGCATGATCAGTCAAGAACGTTGTCTAAAAGTCATTTTAGGTCCACACATCTCTGAAAAAGCAACAGTTACAGCTGAAACTCAAAATACAATCGTATTTAAAGTAGTTAAAGATGCAACTAAAGCAGAAGTAAAAGCTGCTGTAGAAGCTTTATTCGAAGACGTAAAAGTTGAAAGCGTAACAACTGTAAACGTGAAAGGTAAAACTAAACGTTTCGGTGCGCGTTTCGGTCGCCGTAGTGACTGGAAAAAAGCCTACGTTAAACTTGCTGAAGGTAGCGAGTTAGACTTCGTTGGCGGCGCTGAGTAACAGGAGGATATGACAAATGGCTATAGTTAAGTGTAAGCCTACTTCTCCGGGTCGTCGCCATGTAGTTAAAGTGGTAAACCCAGAGTTGCACAAAGGTGCACCATACGCTCCTTTGCTTGAAAAAAATTCAAAGTCTGGTGGTCGTAACAACAATGGTCGTATTACGGTACGTCACATTGGTGGTGGTCATAAAAATCACTACCGTGTTATCGACTTCAAACGTAACAAAGACGGTATCCCAGCTAAAGTTGAGCGTTTGGAATATGATCCAAACCGTAGCGCAAATATTGCGTTAGTACTTTATGCAGACGGTGAGCGTCGTTACATTCTTGCTCCTAAAGGCGTAAGTGCAGGTGATGAAATCGCTTCTGGTGTTGATGCACCAATCAAAGCGGGTAATACATTACCAATGCGTAACATCCCAGTTGGTACAACTGTTCACGCAGTTGAATTAAAACCAGGTAAGGGTGCGCAAATCGCACGTTCTGCTGGCGCATACGTACAAATCGTAGCGCGTGAAGGTGCATATGTAACTTTACGTTTACGTTCAGGTGAAATGCGTAAAGTATTAGCTGACTGCCGTGCAACTATCGGTGAAGTTGGTAATGCTGAACACATGTTACGTCAATTGGGTAAAGCTGGTGCAAAACGCTGGCGTGGTGTGCGACCTACAGTTCGTGGTGTTGCAATGAACCCGGTTGATCACCCACACGGTGGTGGTGAAGGTCGTACTTCTGGTGGCCGTCATCCAGTATCACCTTGGGGTACACCTACTAAAGGTTACAAAACTCGTAAGAACAAGCGTACTGATAAATACATCGTACGTCGTCGTAATAAATAATTTGTGAGGAAACACCATGCCACGTTCTCTCAAGAAAGGTCCATTTATTGACCTACACTTGTTGAAGAAGGTTGAAACTGCGGTGGAAAGCGGGAACAAGAAACCTATCAAAACTTGGTCTCGTCGCTCAATGATCATTCCTGATATGATCGGATTGACCATCGCTGTTCACAATGGCCGTCAACATGTTCCAGTCTTTGTTACTGATGAAATGATCGGTCACAAATTGGGTGAATTTGCACCAACTCGTACTTATCGCGGCCACGCTGCTGATAAAAAAGCGAAGAAGAAGTAAGGGGTGAATGATGCAAGTTTTAGCTAAACACAAATTTGCCCGCCTTTCTCCGCAGAAAGGTCGTTTGGTTGCAGATCAAGTGCGCGGTTTACCTGTAGCACAAGCATTAGACTTATTGACTTTCAGCCCTAAAAAAGGCGCTGACTTAATCAAGAAAGTTTTGATGTCTGCTATTGCTAACGCAGAGCACAACGAAGGTGCTGATATTGATGAATTATTCGTAGGCAAAATCTTTGTAGATGAAGGCCCGGTAATGAAACGTATCAAACCACGTGCTAAAGGCCGTGCTGACCGTATCATCAAGCGTACTAGCCACATCACTGTGGTTGTAGCGGATAAGCAAGGAGAATAATTATGGGTCAGAAAGTACATCCTACCGGTATTCGCCTTGGTATCACTAAACCATGGAGTGCTACTTGGTACGCCGGTTCTCAAGAATTTGCTAGCACGTTAAATAGCGATTTCCAAGTACGTAAGTACTTAACTGAAGAATTGAAAAAAGCTTCAGTTTCACGCATCGTTATTGAGCGTCCAGCTAAGAGTATTCGTGTGACTATTCACACTGCTCGTCCTGGTATCGTAATTGGTAAAAAAGGCGAAGACGTAGAAAAATTACGCGTTAAAGTTGCTCAATTAGCAGGTGTACCTGCTCAGATCAACATTAGCGAAGTTCGTAAGCCTGAATTAGATGCTCAGTTAGTAGCTGAAGGCATCGCAAGCCAATTAGAGCGTCGTGTTATGTTCCGTCGTGCTATGAAGCGCGCTGTACAAAACGCAATGCGCATTGGTGCTAAAGGTATCAAAGTTGAAGTAAGCGGCCGTTTAGGCGGTGCTGAAATCGCACGTTCTGAATGGTATCGTGAAGGTCGTGTACCTCTACATACTTTACGTGCTGACATTGACTACGCAACAGCGGAAGCTTTAACAACTTACGGTATCATCGGTGTTAAAGTTTGGATCTTCAAAGGCGAAGTATTAGGTGGTTTACCACTAGCTAACGCACAAGTTGAAGAGCCTAAGAAAAACGAGCGTAAGCCAAAAGGCAAATCTCGTAAGCCGCAAGGAGATCGTTAATGTTACAGCCAAAAAGAACCAAGTTTCGCAAGCAGTTTAAATTGCGTAACCGCGGTGCTGCCACTAGCGGTAACAAAGTAAGCTTCGGTACATTTGGTTTAAAAGCAACTGAGCGTGGTCGTATGACTGCTCGCCAAATCGAAGCTGCACGTCGTGCGATGACTCGTCACGTTAAGCGTCAAGGTAAAATCTGGATCCGTGTATTCCCAGACAAGCCAATTACTAAAAAGCCGCTTGAAGTACGTATGGGTAAAGGTAAAGGTAGTGTTGAATACTGGGTATGCCAAATTCAGCCAGGTCGTATGTTATACGAAATGGAAGGTGTTCCTGAGAGCTTAGCACGTGAAGCTTTTGCTTTAGCAGCTGCTAAGTTGCCATTTAAAACAACCTTTGTAACTCGGACGGTAATGTAATGAACGCGAACGAATTAAAAGACAAATCAGTAGAAGAGTTAAAAGCTGAACTTTTAGAGTTATTACGTGAGCAATTTAACTTACGTATGCAAAAATCTACAGGTCAACTTTCGCAAACTCATTTAATGAAGCAAGTTCGTCGCAATATTGCACGTGTAAAAACTGTGTTAAATAGCAAGGCAGGTGCGTAATGAGCGAATCTAATATCCGTACGCTTCAAGGGCGTGTAGTTAGTGATAAAATGGACAAGTCTATCGTTGTAGCGATTGAGCGTTTTGTTAAACACCCAATCTACGGTAAATTTATCCGTCGTACGACTAAAATTCACGCACATGATGAGTCAAACTCATGTGGCCAAGGTGATGTAGTGACTATTCGCGAATGTCGTCCAATTTCTAAGACTAAATCTTGGACTTTGGTAGATATCGTAGAAAAAGCACAAAAAGCTTAATAATTACCTTAGCTTAGAACAAAATTGAAAATGGCCGGTACCTTTTTGGTTCCGGTCATTTTTTTATCTATGATTTTTAAAAACTTGTGGTATAATGCCGCGCCCTTAAGGCAGCCAGGCCTAAAAGTGGGTGTTTTTTTTAATAGAAGCGGAGCACGAAATGATCCAAATGCAAACAATGCTAGGTGTTGCTGATAACAGCGGCGCTCGTAGCGTTCAATGTATCAAGGTTCTAGGTGGATCGCACCGCCGTTACGCAGGTGTAGGCGACATCATTAAAGTTACTGTGAAGGAAGCAAATCCTCGCGGTAAAGTTAAGAAAGGTGACGTATACAACGCGGTGGTCGTTCGCACCAGAAAAGGCGTTCGTCGTCCAGACGGTTCTTTGATCCGTTTTGATGGTAATGCTGCAGTACTTTTAAATACACAGCATGCGCCAATCGGTACACGTATCTTTGGTCCAGTAACGCGTGAACTACGTACAGAAAAGTTCATGAAAATCGTTTCTCTGGCGCCAGAGGTTCTATAGGAGCTTATTATGGCAGCAAAGATTCGTAGTAATGACCAAGTCATTGTAATCGCTGGTAAAGATAAAGGTAAAACTGGTAAAGTTTTATCTGTATCAACAGGCGATGATAAAATAGTTGTTGAAGGTATCAACATGGTTAAGAAAGCTGTTCGTCCTAACCCGAATACGGGTGAGCAAGGCGGATTAGTTGACCGTGAGGCACCTTTACATGTTTCTAATGTGGCGATCTTCAACCCAGCAACGGGTAAAGCAGATCGTGTAGGTTTTCGTGTAGAAGACGAGAAGAAAGTTCGTTTCTTCAAATCTAATAACGAATTAATCTAATTTTGTTTGGAGTATAACGATGGCGAAACTGCATGATTTTTATAAAGATACAGTTGTTGCTGAATTGACCAAACAGTTCAGTTACAAAAGTATCATGCAAGTCCCTCGGATCGAAAAGATCACCCTAAATATGGGTGTGGGCGAAGCGATTGCAGACAAAAAAGCTTTAGAATTTGCAGTAGCTGATTTAACAGCTATCGCAGGTCAAAAGCCAGTTGTATGTAAAGCTCGTAAGTCTGTAGCAGGCTTTAAAATCCGTGAAGGGTATCCAATTGGTTGTAAAGTAACTCTACGTGGCGAGCGTATGTGGGAATTCTTAGAGCGTTTAATTTCCATTTCAATTCCACGTATCCGTGACTTCCGTGGTTTACCGTCTAAATTAGATGGTCGCGGTAATTATAGCATGGGTGTACGCGAGCAAATTATCTTCCCAGAAATCGACTTTGATAAAGTTGATAAAGTACGCGGTATGGATATTACTATCACTACTACTGCGGGTTCTGACGAGGAAGGTCGTGCGTTGCTGGCTGCCTTTAACTTCCCGTTTAAGAAATAGGTGTAGAGTTATGGCTAAACAATCAATGAAAGCACGTGAAGCAAAACGTGCAAACTTAGTTGCAAAATATGCTGACAAACGTGCAGCATTAAAAGCGACAATTAGCGACGTAAACGTAACTGAAGAAGAGCGTTGGGCTGCAGTTTTAGAATTGCAAAGCTTACCTCGTGATTCATCTCGTGCACGTCAGCGTAATCGCTGTAACGTAACTGGTCGTCCGCATGGTTATTTACGTAAATTCGGCTTAAGCCGTATTAAATTACGTGAAGCTTGCATGCGTGGTGAAATCCCTGGACTTAGAAAAGCAAGCTGGTAAGCGGCTACAGACTGGAGTAACGAATTATGAGCATGCAAGATCCAATCGCGGATATGTTCACCCGCATTCGTAATGGTCAAGCTGCACGTAAAGTGGCTGTGACTATGCCTTCTTCAAAACTTAAAGTGTCTATCGCTGAAGTTTTAAAAGCAGAAGGTTTTATCGAAAATTATGCGGTAACTGGTGACGTGAAAAAAGAACTTGAAGTCACGTTAAAGTATTTCAATGGCAAAGAAGTAATCGAGTCTATTTCTCGTGTTAGCCGCCCAGGTCTTCGTATTTATAAGAAGGCTAATGACCTACCTAAAGTTATGGGTGGTTTGGGTGTAGCTATCGTATCTACTTCTAAAGGCATCATGTCAGATCGTGCAGCGCGTAAAGCGGGCATGGGTGGCGAAGTCATCGGTTACGTAGCGTAAGGAGAAATATTATGTCTCGAGTAGGTAAGTCTCCTATCGCTATCCCTGCAGGCGTTGAAGTAAAGATTGCAGGACAAGACGTAACAGTTAAAGGCGCTAACGGTCAATTAGTATTGAACGTTAACCCTGCTGTTGAAGTTGTTGTTGAAGAGAATGTTTTACGCACTTTACCTCGTGAAGGTTTTGAAGGTGCACAAGCTCAAACTGGTACTGCACGTGCTGTGTTAAATAACATGGTTACTGGTGTTAGCAAAGGTTTTGAGCGTAAGTTACAGTTAATCGGTGTTGGTTACCGTGCTGCAGCTAAAGGTAAAACTTTAAACTTAACATTAGGTTTCTCTCACCCAGTTGACTATGAAGTGCCAGAAGGCATTACAGTTGAAACCCCTAGCCAAACTGAAATTTTGGTAAAAGGTGCTGACAAGCAATTGGTTGGTCAAGTAGCGGCTAACATCCGTGGTTACCGTCCACCAGAGCCTTATAAAGGTAAAGGTGTACGTTACGCTGATGAAGTTGTTCTACGTAAAGAAGCTAAGAAAAAGTAGGGTAATACGATGGATAAGAAAGCATCTCGTTTACGTCGTGCAACTCGTGCACGCGCAAAAATTAGAGAATTGGGTGCCAACAGATTGGTCGTTCACCGTACTCCACGCCACATCTACGCGCAATTAATCGCGCCGACTGGTGGTGAGGTATTGGCTTCTGCTTCTACAGTAGAAAAGACCATTCGCGAAAGCATCAAATACACTGGCAACGTTGAAGCTGCTAAATTAATCGGTAAAACAATTGCAGAACGTGCAATTGAAAAAGGTGTAACTAAAGTTGCATTTGACCGTAGCGGTTTCCAATATCACGGTCGCATTCAAGCATTAGCTGATGCAGCTCGTGAAGCTGGCTTACAATTCTAGGGGTAAACAATGGCTAATAATGCAGAAGTTAAAAACAACCCAGAGTTGTCTGAAAAACTAATCGCTGTTAACCGCGTTTCTAAAGTGGTTAAAGGTGGTCGTATCTTCAGCTTCACAGCTTTGACTGTGGTAGGTGATGGTAACGGTCGCGTTGGCTTTGGTTACGGTAAAGCACGTGAAGTTCCTGCTGCTATTCAAAAAGCAATGGAACAAGCTCGTCGTAACATGGTTACTGTACAGTTGAAAGGTCAGACGTTACAACACCCTATTAAGGGTCGTCACTCTGGTTCAAAAGTATACATGCAGCCAGCATCTGAAGGTACAGGTATCATCGCTGGTGGTGCTATGCGTGCAGTTTTAGAAGTTGCAGGCGTACACAACGTACTTTCTAAGTGCTATGGCTCAACCAATCCAATTAACGTAGTTCGCGCTACAATCAACGCTTTGGCTGATATGAAGTCTCCAGCTCAAGTAGCTGCTAAGCGTGGTTTAAGCGTTGAAGAAATTCTGGGGTAAACATCATGGCTGGTAAAACTGTAAAAGTGACTCAAGTCAAAAGTTCTATCGGACGTTTACCTAAGCATAAAGCAACGTTACGTGGTTTAGGTTTACGTAAGATTAACCACACTGTTGAATTAGAAGATACTCCTTCTGTTCGCGGTATGATTAATAAAGTTTATTATATGGTTAAGGTGGAGGATTAATACATGTATTTAAATACTCTTAGTCCTGCTCCTGGTTCAAAACCAAGCAAAAAACGTGTTGGTCGTGGTATCGGTTCTGGTTTAGGTAAGACAGGTGGCCGTGGTCACAAAGGTCAAAAATCACGTTCAGGTGGTTCTGTTAAGCCAGGATTCGAAGGCGGTCAAATGCCAATCCAACGTCGTTTACCGAAGTTCGGTTTTACGTCACGCAAATCTTTAGTTTCAGATCAAGTTACTTTGACTGAAATCGCTAAAGTTGAAGGTGATGTAGTAGACTTAGCTTCACTTAAAGCGGCTGGTTTGGTGAAGAAGCATATTGAGGCAGTTAAGGTTTTAAAATCTGGTGCTGTAGCTCGCGCTCTTACTGTAAAAGGTTTAGGCGTGACTAAAGGTGCACGTGAAGCGATTGAAGCTGCCGGTGGTAAAATCGAGGAATAATTGATCCATGGCTAAACCAGGACTGGAATTTAACAGCACGCAAGGCGGACTTTCGGAATTAAAACGTCGCTTATGGTTCTTATTTGGAGCATTAGTGATTTTCCGAGCTGGTTCATATGTACCTATCCCAGGTATTGATCCAACTGTACTTGCACAACTGTTTGAGCAACAAAAAGACACCGTGTTAGCAATGTTTAACATGTTCTCAGGTGGTGCACTTGAGCGCGCGTCAGTGTTAGCATTGGGTATTATGCCGTACATTACTGCATCTATTATTATGCAGCTGATGACCCATATTCACCCTACTTTTCAAGAGTTGAAAAAGGAAGGCGAGGCAGGTCGCAAAAAAATCAGTCAGTACACTCGATACGGAACGCTGTTGTTAGCGATTGCCCAGTCCACCACAATAGCCAATAGCCTGCCGAACATGGTTCCAGGCTTAGTGATTGATCCTGGCTTTACTTTTTACTTCACAGCTGTTGTGAGTTTGGTTACCGGTACCATGTTCTTAATGTGGTTAGGTGAGCAAATTACAGAGCGCGGTATTGGCAATGGTATCTCTATGATTATCTTTGCTGGTATCGTGGCTGGTCTTCCAACAGCTATCGGCCAGACTGCTGAACAAGCACGTCAGGGCGAGTTACCTCTGATTCTATTGTTAATCATAGGTATTATTGTTTGTGCGGTTACATATTTTGTTGTGTTTGTAGAACGTGGCCAACGTCGTATCGTGGTTAACTATGCAAAACAACAACGTGGTCGCAAGGTATTTGCAGCGCAAAGTACCCATTTACCACTAAAAGTGAATATGGCTGGCGTAATTCCACCAATTTTCGCTTCTAGTATTATGTTGTTTCCAGGTACAATAGCGACTTGGTTTGGCCAAAGTGACAGTGCATTTGCAGAAGCAATTGCTCAAATAGCCATAGTGCTATCACCAGGACAACCTTTGTATATGATGTTGTACGCTGCTGCGATTATATTCTTCTGCTTCTTCTATACAGCATTAGTATTTAATCCAAGAGAAACTGCAGACAACTTGAAAAAGTCTGGTGCATTTATCCCGGGTATTCGCCCAGGTGAACAAACCTCACGTTATATTGATAAAGTTATGACTCGCTTAACTTTAGCGGGCGCACTTTACATTACTTTCGTATGTTTGGTTCCAGAGTTTATGATGGTATTTTGGAATGTTCAGTTCTATTTTGGCGGAACATCATTACTTATCATAGTTGTTGTAATTATGGACTTTATGGCTCAAGTACAAACTCACCTGATGTCTAGTCAGTATGAATCTGTGCTGAAGAAGGCTAACTTAAAGGGTTATGGCCGATAGGCCGAACCCATTAACGGAGTTGGAAAATGAAAGTTCGTGCATCTGTTAAAACCATTTGTCGTAACTGTAAAGTTATCAAAAGACATGGTGTTGTTCGTGTGATTTGTTCATCAGATCCTAAGCACAAACAACGTCAAGGTTAAAAAATCGGACGAAATTCGTCTTTTTATTTGAAATCTAGTCTCGGCTTGAGTATCCTTACGGGCTTTTCGGCTGAGGCTAATAAATTAGGAGTGCGTTAAATGGCCCGTATAGCTGGCATTAACATTCCTCTACACAAGCACACAGTAATTGGTTTAACATCAATTTACGGTGTTGGTAAAACCCGTGCAAAAGCAATTTGTGCTGCATCTGGTATTGCTGAGAACACTAAGATTAAAGACTTAGATGAAGCTCAGTTAGACCTGCTTCGTGAAGAGGTTGCAAAGTTCACCGTTGAGGGTGATTTGCGTCGTGAAGTTTCAATGAATATCAAGCGCTTGATGGACTTAGGTTGTTTCCGTGGTCTACGTCATCGTCGTAGCTTGCCTGTTCGCGGTCAAAGAACGAAGACTAACGCTCGTACGCGTAAAGGTCCTCGTAAACCTATTAAGAAATAAGTAGGAGAAGTGAATAATGGCTAAAGCTCCAGCACGTAGCACGCGTAAGCGCGCAAAACGTCAAGTTGCAGACGGTATGGCTCATATCCATGCATCTTTCAACAATACAATCGTAACTATTACTGATCGCCAAGGTAACGCTTTATCTTGGGCTACTTCAGGTGGTTCAGGTTTCCGTGGTTCACGTAAATCAACTCCTTTCGCTGCACAGGTTGCTGCTGAAAGAGCAGGTGTTGCTGCTCAAGAGTATGGTTTAAAGAACTTGGAAGTATTTGTAAATGGTCCAGGTCCAGGCCGTGAGTCTGCGATCCGTGCATTAAATGCAACTGGATACAAAATTACAAATATTACAGACGTAACGCCGATTCCTCATAACGGCTGTCGTCCACCTAAGAAACGTCGCGTTTAATTGTGTTCCTCTGATAACGGAGAAGAAAGATGGCAAGATATATAGGGCCAAAACTGAAGCTCAGTCGTCGTGAAGGAACAGATTTGTTCTTAAAAAGCGGCGTTCGAGCAATCGATTCAAAATGTAATATCGAAACAGCACCTGGTCAACATGGTGCACGTCGTGGTCGTTTATCTGACTACGGTTTACAGTTACGTGAAAAGCAAAAAGTACGTCGTATCTACGGTGTATTAGAAAAGCAATTCCGTAACTACTATAAAGAAGCTGCACGTTTAAAAGGTAACACAGGTGAAAACTTGTTAAACCTATTAGAAAAACGTCTAGATAACGTTGTTTATCGTATGGGTTATGCTTCAACTCGTGCAGAAGCTCGTCAATTGGTTAGTCACAAAGCAATTACTGTTAACGGCCAAGTTGTTAACATTCCGTCTTTTTCTGTTAAGCCAGAAGACGTGGTTGCAGTTCGTGAGAAAGCTAAGAAACAAGCACGTATTCAATCTGCATTAGAGTTGGCTGGTCAACGTGAAAAGCCAACTTGGTTAGAAGTGGATGCAGAGAAGAAAGAAGGTGTCTTCAAGCGTTTACCTGAGCGTAGCGACTTGTCAGCAGACATCAACGAACAGCTAATTGTTGAACTTTACTCTAAGTAAAGTTAATAAAATAGAGAGGAAACGATGCAGGGTTCTGTTACTGAGTTCCTTAAACCGAGATTGGTAGATATCGAGAGTCTTGGTCCTTTTCGTGCAAAAGTGACTTTAGAACCGATGGAACGCGGTTTTGGTCATACATTGGGAAATGCGTTAAGACGTATATTATTGTCTTCAATGCCTGGTGCTGCGGTTACCGAAGTGGAAATCGACGGTGTACTACACGAATACAGCACCAAAGAAGGCGTTATTGAAGACGTAATTGAAATATTGCTTAATTTAAAAGGTTTAGCCGTCCGTATCGAAGAGAAAGACGAAGCGACACTGAATTTAAGTAAAAAAGGTGCGGGCCCTGTTACTGCAGCTGATATCACTCACGATGGTGATGTTGAGATCAAAAACCCGGATCATGTCATTTGTAACTTGACTGGTGACGCAGAGTTAAACATGCGCATCAAAGTTCAGAAAGGACGTGGCTATGTTCCGGCTTCTGCTCGTCGTTCCTCTGAAGAAGATGATCGTCCAATTGGCCGTTTGTTGGTTGACGCTTCATTCAGCCCAGTAGAGCGTATCGCTTATGCGGTAGAATCTGCTCGTGTTGAACAGCGTACGGACCTTGACAAGTTGGTCATTGATATGGAGACGAATGGTACGATTGAGCCTGAAGAAGCAATTCGCAGGGCTGCAACTATCTTAGCTGAGCAGCTAGATGCGTTCGTAGAATTACGTGATGTATCTGAGCCTGAGCGCAAAGAAGAAAAACCTGAATTCGATCCAATTCTGTTAAGACCAGTTGACGATCTTGAATTAACTGTACGTTCTGCTAACTGCTTAAAAGCAGAGCAGATCCAATACATTGGTGATCTTGTTCAGCGTACTGAGGTTGAGTTGTTAAAAACTCCTAACCTTGGTAAGAAGTCGCTTACTGAAATTAAAGACGTTTTGGCCTCTCGTGGCTTGTCTTTAGGTATGCGTCTTGAAAACTGGCCTCCAGCCAGTATCGCTGATAAAGACTAACCCTGTTCTACATAGTTATTGGTAGAAGGATAGCATTATGCGTCATCGTAAAAGTGGCCGTCAGCTCAACCGAAATAGCAGTCATCGCAGTGCAATGTTTAGCAACATGGCGGGCTCTTTAGTTCGTCACGAAGTTATTAAAACTACTTTGCCTAAAGCGAAAGAATTGCGTCGTGTAATTGAGCCGCTAATTACTTTAGCAAAAAAAGACAGTGTAGCGAATCGTCGTTTAGCTTTCGCACGAACTCGTGATAAAGAAGTTGTTGGTAAATTGTTCAGCGAAATTGGTCCTCGTTACCAAGCTCGCCCAGGTGGTTATACTCGCATTTTAAAATGTGGTTTCCGCGCTGGTGACAACGCACCTATGGCTTACATCGAGTTAGTAGACCGCCCAGCGGTTGAAGTTGAAGCTGATGAAGCTACAGAAGCAGCTGAATAAGATATTATATCCAGATGCAACACAAAGGGACGCTTAGGCGTCCTTTTGTATTTTTAGCGTATAGGTTTTTATATTAATCCAAAGATGGAAACTTGATAATAAATCGCGTGCCTTGTTTCGGTTCAGAAACAAGTTCAATTTGCCCTGCCAATTTCCCTGAAACTAAGTTATATACTGTAGATAGGCCTAAGCCTGAAGAACCGGCACCACGTTTAGAGGTGAAGAAGGGTTCAAATACTTGTTTTTGATCTTGCTTCTTGATACCCACACCATTATCGCGGATCTCAAAGACAAAATTATCACCTTGTTTACTTGTGATAACTTTTATCTCATTGTTTGCATTTTGCTCTGGGAATGCATGTTGAATCGCATTGGTAATTAAATTTGTGGTGATTTGTGCGATCACGCCAGGGTAAGTTTTAGTAATTAAATTTGGCTCTAAAGATAAATTAAGTTGAATTGATTGTTTTTTTATATGTGCGCTAATTGGGTTAACGACTTGAGCTAAATACAAAGACAGATCTAACCCTTCTATTTTGTCACTTATTTGGTCTGACGTGGTGCGCTTAAAGTCACGAATTAGCTGAGAAGCTTTATTTAAACTTTGCTCTGCCAATTGTAATCCGCCTCTTGTATCTTGAATAAAGTTGTCGAGTTGGCTTTTTCCTAAAGATTTATTGGTTACTGCTGACTGCAGTTTTGTTAGCGATTCTAAACAGTGAGTAACAGATGTTAAGCCTGTACCTAGAGGCGTGTTTACTTCATGCGCGACGCCTGCGATTAAATTACCCAAAGCAGCCATTTTTTCCGTTTCAACCAGTTTGCTTTGAGTTTGTTTAAGTTGGTTCAGAGTTGCCTCTAAATCTTTGGTTCTTTCTGCTACCAAAGCCTCTAGGTTTTGATTAATTGATATGAGTTTCTGTTCATACTCAGCTTTTTGTTGTGCACTGATTGCACGCCCATACAAGTCGGCTATGGCAGATGCGAATACTTTCTCTTCTTCGCGCCAAATTCTATCTATTCCTCTATGTTCGCAACAGATAATGCCTATCATTTTTCCTTGATGGCGCAGTGGTACATCCAGCATAGAGGATATGTCGAGCGGCGCTAAATAGACTTCACTAAACTCAGCAGTTGCCACATGATTATGCGCATCGTCAGCTGCGATAGTTCGTTCACTATCAAGCGCTTTAAAATAGTTAGGGAATTGTTCGCGGGTTAGCAGGATAGTTTGGCTAGTTAATTCTCTGCCGGCATCAATGAGGAGTTTGCAACTGATACTATTTGACGAAGGGTCAAGTAGCCAAATGCCTGCGCGAGAAATGCGCAGGCCACGACAAATGGAGTCTAATATCAGCCTTGAAGCAGCCGTTAGATTACCATTGTCTATATCTTCGCTTTGGCTAATGTGTAAAAGTATTGATTCCAATAAAGCGTGCATAGCGCAGATGTCACTTGTTATTACCTTATATAAAAATAGAAGTGTTCGGCCGCTGCGTCAATGTAACAATTTAATGGCGAGAGTTATAAAGCTTCAGTCAGCTCGATAAGGGTTTCAATGTTGAAGTCATAATTTTGCAGTTTTGGATTTAAACATTTGCTCATTAACGCAAAATTGAGATTGGCAAGATTAGTGTGGGTAATATACTTAGTAAATTTTTCAACATTGCTTTTGTCTGCCAGTGTTAGCTCAGTTTGGATTATTGGTTCGAGGTCATCGATAAAATCTTGTCCATGTAAAAAATCGTATAGCAGTAATAATGACCATGCACCTTCTAAAAAATGACCGCCAATTGACACATCTGCTTTGCCTTGACGAATTAAATCAAGCGCTTCAATTGTCCAATCAAATGTACCTATGCTGATTGGGTGGGTAATTTGCCGCTCAGCAATGTGATCGCTGGCTGCGCGAGCGAGTGTTGATGAAACTGTCCAGATAATATTGATATCAGGCACACGACGATACAAGGCGCTAATCGACTGATGTGCAGATGCGTAATTCCAATCAGTGTACATAGGTGAGGGAATTGGTAAGTTTTGTTCAGTTAACACTTGGTTTAAACCCGATACTCTGTTTTCACTGACAGTACTGGCATGTGCGCCCGCCAAGGCTACAACAATAGGCTTAGTTGTGGATTTATTTTTATGGCGTATAAGTAATTCTTGCATTAAACGGTAACTGGCTAATTTGTCATTTGGCGTCATCAGCGCAAGCCAATATTGGTTGCGTTCGCGCGGTTGTTTAATTTTGTCTATTAGGTTTGCTTGTAGGCTGGTGTTGACAATAATGTGGTAGATATTGTGACTAGCTAATAGATTAAGTGCGCTTTCTTCCGCATTTAAAAATAAGGTAGTAAGAACCGCATCTGGTTTAGGGGCTTGCTCAATTCGATGTTTTAAAGTGTCGGTAAAGATAAACCTATTATCTTGATGGTTGTTTAGATATAAAAACTCTACATAGACATTTAGATCTTTTGCCGCTTCGGATAAAGCTGTGCTGTACATAGACCAGAACGAGTTTTTATCTGTAGCAGATACTACCGCAAGTACATGTAAATTTGGATTATGGGGTTTGCAGCTTGCTGATGCAGCTAGGCTAAAAAAGCATAAACTGCAAATTAGCAGCATCCAGCGTAGTAGCAATTTGTACATGTGTATTCTTTAATAAACATCTATAGTTTTAAGTCTAGCTGCAAATCAGCCGATTTCAATTAGCTTAAAAACTGATTCTATCAGTGTTTTTTACCTATTTAATGAAAATGCGCGCGAGTACAAATTTTTCGTTAATGATTGTTGGTCATTTGTATCATGCTGATTTTTAAATTATTAATTTTATTGGATGCAAGAATGTATGGTACGCAAAAGTGCAAGTTTGGGTTCTATCGCTAACTAGAACGTTTTAATTAAGGTAAAAGTGGTGGAGCAGGAAGTAAGCTCTAATCGCTAGGGTTAAATTTATGTTGCAAGTATGTTTAATGACAACACAAGGGTTGGAGCTTTATCGTGAAAAACACACAAACAACAAAATTTAAACTAAAACCGATTGCCCAATGTTTAGCGCTGGGTTTAATTGCCGCAACTGTCACAGGTTGTGATTTAAGTACCACAGATGCTGATAAACACAATGGGGTGACAGAATATTTACCTGAACCTGAGCACAATATGGCGACGCCACAAGCTGGGCAAGAGCAATACAGTGCACTGCGCCAACAAGATACCTATTGGGTAAATGAACAAAACGAAGTTGTATCTTTACGTGGCTTAAACTTAGGTAACTGGTTGATGTTAGAAACTTGGATGATGAATTCAGGTGAAAACCCAGTTGGTGAAGGCATTCACGACCAATGTAGTTTTGAAGGCAAATTAGTTGAGCGTTTTGGTGATGCTGAAACTGAAAGATTAATGGACTTGTACCGCAGCAACTATATTACAGATCGCGACTGGGACATTATGGCCGAAGCAGGCTTTAATGTAATTCGTTTACCTTTCCCATATCACATTATTGAAGACGAGAATAATCCAAAAACTTTGCGTGCAGATGCGTGGGAATGGTTAGACTTAGCTATTGCCGAAGCGAAAGAACGTGAAATGTATGTGATTTTAGATTTACATGGTGCACAAGGCAGCCAAGGTTGGGAACATCACAGTGGTTGTGAAGGCAAAAATGAATTTTGGGGCGGCGACCAAGATAACCCTGACACAGCGTTAGCAGCGGAAAACCAAGACAGAGCAAAGTGGTTGTGGCAACAAGTTGCGACACGTTATAAAGATGAAAAAGCTGTTGCAGCTTACGGTGTATTAAATGAACCTTGGGGAACTGATGCAGACACGCTAGCTGAAGTTTCAATTGAATTGTATAACGCGATACGTGAAGTCGATCAAGATACTATTGTGGTATTACCGGGGCATAATTCAGGTACAGATTCATACGGCGATTTACCGGCGCAAGGTCTTACCAATGCTGCACTAGAGATGCACTTTTACCCAGGTATTTTTGGCTGGGGTGAAATTGGCTATAAAGTTCACAGAGACTGGTTAACTTGTGGTTTGTTCTCAGACGAAGGTGTATGCGAGTGGCAAGAACAACTTAAAAAGCAACATAAGGTGCCGTTTCTAATTGGTGAAATGCAGCCTTGGACTGGTTTAGGTGAAACCGGTGGTGCAATTACCCGTGCTACTTTCGATAAATATAATGAAATGGGTTGGGCTGCAACTACTTGGTCGTACAAGGTTACTACTCGTGATGGTGGTCAAGGGCAGGGCACTTGGGGTTTAGTTACCAATAAAGGGGATAGATTACTCGCTAAAGCCGATACTTGGGCGTGTGCTGGCTGGGATAGCAGTTTGGCGGATGCTTGTGGTTTAGGTACTAAAATTGTTACACCAACTGACGATGATCAAACTTATCACTTAGTGATTAAAGTGGGGTCTGGACGCTGGGGCGCGCCTGATCCTTATCAGGTTGATTTACGCTTAGACGACATTCAGCTTATTGCTCAATCGACAGAAACAAATGTTTTGGCAAATAGTTCATTTGATTCAATGGATTCTTGGTTAGAGTGGAGCGCTACTGATGGTTCAATTGATGATGATGGTTTAGTCGCACAAGTAAATACAGTCGAAGGTTCGGATAATTCAGCGCTTAATTTTACCGTGTTGCCTGGCACAGAGTTTGCCAATGGTGGTGTTTATCAAACAGTTGAGCTTAAAGGTGGAGAGTCTTATTTATTAACTGGCCATTTTGCAGATATGGGCTCAGTCAATACTTGGGCTGAAATCTACTTATTGCCAACAGCACCTGTTAATGGTCAAGACGTAAGTGGTTCGGCTATGCCAACTATAAATTTGAATAACTCAAGCCTTGAAGAGATAGAAAATTACTTCTCGATGCAATCGACCATTGAGTATGATAAAAATCAATGGGTAATTGATGCATTAACCGCAGAAACTGCACCAAAAATTTTAGATGTGCCATATCGACCCGTGAACTTATCTTTAGTTGAAGACGAGGAAAACAACACTATTGATTTAACTTGGAAAGCTGTTGATGGTGCTAAGTACAATGTATACCGTTCAGCAATATCAGGTGCAAGCTACCAATTAGTTGCAGAAGGGGTTGAAACACCTTACTACACAGATACGACTAAACCTGAAGGTGTCACTGGCTTTTATGTGGTAACTGCAACTAACGCTACGGATGAAAGTTATTACTCAAAAGAAGTTGCATCAGCATTTACTGCATTTGCTATCCCAGGGTTAATCCAAGCGGAGAACTTTGTACACCAAGAAGGTATGCAGCTTGAAAATTCACAAGACGATGGTGGCGGCCAAAATACTGGTCATGCAAACCCTGGCGATATCTTAGAATATACGGTTGATGTTGCAGAAGCTGGTGAATACACAGTTGAATTCCGTGTGGCAACCGAGCCAGGCTCACAAGGTTTTATCTTGCGTTTAGGTGAAACTGACTTAGCTACAGTTGCAGTACCTGCAACCGGCGGTTGGCAGACTTGGATGACAATATCTACTACTGTGAATATCACAACAACTGGCGAACAAAGTTTAGTGTTAGAAGCTGTTGATGATGAATGGAACCTCAACTGGTTTAGATTTACTAAGAACTAATAAACAAAAGCAACACACATAGGGCATAAACCCAAAGCCAGCTTAGTGCTGGCTTTTTATGTGGGATTAGTGCATTAACACCAGTAGATTCGTTAATAGTAAATCGTCCAAAAATACGAAGGAAAATCATTATGTTTAAAACGCACTTTTTTACCTTGCTGAGTTTATTGCTTGCATCTATCGGCAGTGCAAATGGCCAAACTGAATATACTACCCAAACGGATATTGCATATTATTCGCCAGCGCAAATTCAAGATGAATATCAACAGAGCCAATGCAAACTAGATTTATACTATCCAACCAACAGCAAAAGTTTTAAAACAGTTGTGTGGTTTCACAGTGGTGGATTACGCGGTGGCTACAAAGCAATTCCGGATGAATTAAAACAACAGGGTATAGCTGTGGTGGCCGTAGGTTATAGGTTGCATCCAAAAGTTAAAAATCCAACTTATATAGAAGACGCCGCAGCGGCGACTGCTTGGGTGTTTAACAATATAGAAAAATTTGCTGGTTCGACAAATCAAATTTATTTAGCCGGACACTCTGCAGGCGGTTATTTGACTAGCATGTTGGGGTTAGATAAAACTTGGTTAGCTAAACATAAAATCGGCGCCAACCAACTGGCCGGATTATTTGCATTTAGTGGCCATGCAGTCACACATTTTACCGTAAGAGAAGAACAGGGTATTGCAGATACCCAATTGGTGGTAGATGAATATGCGCCACTTTTTCATGTACGTAAAGATGCACCACCTTTATGGTTAGTCACAGGTGATCGCGAATTAGAAATGTTAGGCCGTTATGAGGAAAACGCCTTGTTGTGGCGAATTATGCAAGTGGTTGGGCATACACAAACAAAAATATTTGAACTGGATGGTTTTCATCACGGCAATATGGTTCACCCTGCGTACAGCATAATGTTGGAACATTTAAAATAAATCTTTATTCGTTGGTGCCAATTAACTGATCAAAGTTGAGTTGATATTTAGTTATTCGCGGGTTTAAGCACTTGCTTAGTGAAGCAAATTTTAGAGAGTCAAAATATCTGGCATCCAATAATTTACTGTAATCTTGTAAGTTTATTTTGGTCAAAGGGAGTAAACGGGTTTGTATGTGTGCTCCTGTGTCATGTATAAAGTCGTTGCCATGCAAGTAGTCATAGAGCAGGATTAAAGCCCAAGCGCCTTCTATAAAGTGTCCACCCATGCTGACATCAATGTAATTCTGTTTAATGTTATTGATAGCTTCATTTGACCAATCAAAAGTGCCTATAGATACAGCATTACCCGGATGATATTTTGTTAAATAATCGACAGTTGCACGAGCTATCGTCGGAGATGTTGTCCAAACTATGTTTGCTTGTGGAATTCTTTTAAATAAAGCGACACTAGCGTCATATGCTTGAGAATAACCCCAATCAGTATAAATCGGTGATGCTGGCGGCATGCCGTTTTCGGTTAAAAATTGGTTTAAGCCATAAAGCCGGTTTTCGCTTACGTTATTGGCATGTGGGCCAGCGAGAGATAACAAAACTGGTTGCTGCTTGCTTGATTTGCCTTTATGAATTTGCATGAGCATTTTAGCCAAATCGTATCCGGCCAAACTGTCATCCGGCGTGACACTCCCTAGCCAGTATGGGTTAGATTTTCTTGGCTCACCTAATCGTTTTACCAGTTCTGGGCGCAAGCTAGTATTTACGACTAAATGTGGGATCTGGTGTTGTTGTAACAAATCTAATGCCGAAGCTTCTGCATTTAAGAATAAGGTGGTTAAAACCGCATCTGGTTTTCGACCTTTTTCAAGTTGTTTTTTTAGCGCTCTTGTATAAAAAAAGCGATTATCTGAATCATGGTTAAGCGCAAGAAACTCAACTTCAAGGTTTAAGTCATTGGCTGCCGCCAGCATTGCTTTTCGATAAACACCCCAAAAAGTATCTTCGGAAGCATTTGCCGCGATTGCCAATATTTTTAGATCGCTGCGGTGTGTTTTGCAGGGGCGAGCAAACAGCTCAGTTGTGCTCAAACATAACAGCATAATTAGCAGTGAAGTTTTAACCCACATAACTGACCTCAATCAAAGACATTCATTGAGTTTAGTCGACAATTATCAATAGAGGTAGCTTGGCTATAAAACAAGAAAAATGGTCTTATTTTAGGTTTAGCGCTAATTGGTACGAGCGGAAAGTGACAAATGTTTAACATTCTAATGTCATGTTTCTAACACCACATAATACGAGAGGTTTAATGAAAAGTTATCAAGCGCTGACCATTGCTTTGTGTCTGGTTTTTATCACTGCTTGTGGCAGCTCAGGCGAACAAACACAGGTTAAAGATGATGTATCTAACCAAGCGCCACCACAAACAAATAATGAACAACCAATTGAAATTCCATCGGTAGAAAAAGTAATTGACCATAGTCCACTATTGGCAATCCAAGCTGTTGCAGCTATGGGGATTGGAATTAATTTAGGCAATACGCTAGATGCACCACATGAAGGTGAATGGGCATTAGCAGCTGAAGAAAAGTACTTGGTCGATTTTAAAGCGGCTGGTTTTCAACACGTCAGGATCCCTGTGACATGGCATAATCATGTTGCAACACAAGCGCCTTATTTAGTCGAATCTGCTTGGATGGATAGGGTAGAGCAAATTGTTGATTGGGCGTTACAGCAGGATTTATATGTCATTTTAAATGCGCACCATGAAGCTTGGTTAAAAAACGATTACAGCAATCAAGCAAATAAAAACCGTTTTGACGCTATTTGGTTGCAAATTACCGACAGGTTTAAACATAAGTCGAACAAACTTATTTTTGAGATCTTAAACGAGCCAAATGGCATGAGTATGTCGCAGATTAATCAGCAAAATAATCGCACACTCAGCATAATTAGAAACACCAACCCAACTCGGCTAGTTGTCTATTCTGGCAATGGATATACGCCAGTCGACAGTATGTTAGATGCGGCAATTCCAGACGCCAATGATCAATACCTGATAGCAAACTTCCATTCTTACGATCCTTGGCCATTTGCCGGGCAGTGTTTACAAACATGGGGAACAGAGCAAGATAAACTTGCGTTGGAAGAAATATATCAAAGAGCCAATACCTGGTCACAAACCAATGGTATTCCAGTTACAGTCAACGAGTTTGGTGCAGCCAAATACGACTTCACCGCACCTGAAAATATCTGTGATTTGAATGAGCGCTTAGAGTATCTCAAGAGTCATGTGGCTTTTAGCCATAAGTACGGTATAGCTGCGACATTTTGGGACGATGGTGGTTCGTTCAGTACCTATGTTAGAGCGCAAGGTATCTGGGGCCCTGAAATGAACGTGTTGGTTGAAGCGCCATTACAAGACTAGTCACAAACTAATCGAATTTATTGTCCATTGTATTTGGAGTACTTATGAAATCTATACTGAATAAAACAGCTGTGTACTTAGCGGGTGGGTTGTTGACCTTGTCTTGTACAACAGTACCAACAAATAATACTGAGGTTGGCCTTGAGCAGAGAGGTGCTCAGCATCAAAGACAAAATATAGAACAACAAATTGAAAGCTTGTTAGCACAAATGACATTAGAAGAGAAGATTTCGCTAACTCACGCCAATAGTAAGTTTTCAATTGCCTCAATAGAACGTTTGGGCATACACGAAATGTGGATGTCAGATGGGCCACATGGTGTTCGCCATGAAATTAATCGCCACAATTGGGGTAGTGCGGAATGGACAGACGATCACTCAACTTATCTACCAAACTTAACTGCAGTTGCAGCCAGTTGGAACAAAGAAATGGCTAAACTGCATGGTGATGTACTCGGTGCCGAAGCTAGACACAGAGACAAAGACGTTATTTTAGGCCCAGGTGTAAACTTAGCTCGTTTGCCATTATATGGGCGCAATTTCGAATATATGGGTGAAGACCCATTGTTAGCTGGGAAACTAGCAGCTGCAGAAATTAAGGCAATCCAAGCAAACGACGTTGCAGCAACTGTAAAACATTACGCCTTAAATACCCAAGAGCTAAATCGCATAGCGGTTGATGCTAAACCGGACGAGCGAACACTGCGCGAAATTTATCTACCAGCTTTTGAATATGCAGTCAAAGAAGGTGAGGTTATGGCGGTAATGGGCGCGTATAACCGTTACATGGGCACAAATGCAAATCAAAGCAAACACTTAGTTAAAGATATCTTAAAAGGTGAGTGGGGATTTGATGGTGTGTTATTAACCGACTGGAATGTTGATATTAATAGCTTTGATGCCGCAATCAATGGGCTAGATATTGAAATGGGTACGGACGTAGCGAGTTACGACGATTATTTTTTAGCTAAGCCGCTGCAAAAACTCATTGTTGATGGCAAAGTTCCGATGTCAGTGTTAGATGACAAAGTTCGACGTATTCTACGCATTCAGCTTCGCATGGGGATGATGGACAAACACCGCCTGTCTGGTGAGCGCAACACAATTAAGCATCAACAAGCTGCTCGTCGCATTGCGCAAGAAGGTATCGTACTGCTGAAAAATAACAATGATGTTTTACCGCTGGATAAAAACAAAATTCGCAATGTGCTGGTTATGGGCCCCAACGCTGACAAACTGCATGCGATGGGTGGTGGTTCTTCACAAGTTAAAGCCTTATATGAAATCTCACCCTTGCAAGGTTTAAAAGCCGCGTTGGGAGATAACGTAAACATAACCGTGATGCGTGCTAAAAGTAGTGAAATTTCACCTATCCCAGGCGACTTTGTCATGAGTCGACACTGGACAGGTACACCAGCCTGGAGTGTTAACCGTTATAAAAATAAGCAAATGACTGAAAAGTGGGTAGATGAATTATCTTATCCAGAATCTGCGTATCAATCTCCACAAGGTATTGATAACGAAACTGTTGTTATGCAAGCACAAATAAAACCGCTAGCAACAGGTAAACATCATTTCAAACTAAAACTGCAAGGCTCAGCTAAGTTAAAACTAGATGGTAAAAGCATAATTAATGCCGATTCAAACAATGAAAAATTGTTTAGCGAAACGGTTAATTTAACTGCAAATCAAACATACCAAGTAGAAGTTATTTACCAAGGTAATCAGTCGTTTGTGATTGGTTGGGACGCACCTGGTTTAGAATTTACCCCTGAAAATGAATACTTAGCTGCAGCAAAACAAGCTGATGCAGTTATATATTTTGGTGGTTTAAGCCACGATGACGACAGAGAAGCGATTGATAGAACAGATATGGCATTACCTGGTAGCCAAGATGAAATTATTAGCAAGCTATTAGCTGCCAATCAAAACACCGTGGTATTTATGATTGCAGGCTCAGCGGTTGAAATGCCTTGGGCAGAACAAGCAAACGCAATTGTTTGGGGTTGGTACGCAGGTATGGAAGCAGGTAATGCGTTTGCTGATGTATTAGTTGGTAAAACGAACCCAAGTGGCAAAATGCCAATTACCCTACCAGCTAAAATTGCTGACACACCTGCTATTGCATTAAATGATTACAACGAACACGACTCTTACTACAAAGAAGGCGTGTTTATGGGCTATCGCTGGTTTGAAGCGAAAAATATCCAACCTTTATTTGCCTTTGGTCATGGCCTGTCGTACACCAGTTTTGAATATAGCGATATCAAACTTTCAACTGATAAGCTCACAAGTGACGAACAATTAACGGTAACTTGTACTATTACCAATACGGGAAAAGTAGCCGGCGCAGAGGTTGTTCAATTATATGTGCAAGACAGTGAAGCATCAGTTGCTCGACCAATCAAAGAACTTAAAGGTTTTGCTAAGGTGATGTTGCAACCGAATCAATCTGAAACCGTAACTTTCAGTCTGAATAAGCGAGACCTCTCATTTTGGGATGTAAACACTGGCGATTGGCTTGCGGAAAGTGGCGAGTTCAAAGTTATGCTAGCGGCAGCAGCAGACGATATTCGTTTACAGCAAGCTTTTACCTATCAAGCTAAATAAACTTTTCTACAGTATAGAGTTGAGTGGCAGGTGTGAAACCTGCTACTCACTTTTAATCAACCAATACTGCACCGGCGCAGTTTGCTCTAAAATTCGATTAATTATTTTGATTGAGCGTTCAGCCATTAAACTAAAGGTATCTTCACCTGCTTGGGTTGGTGTGTAATCTCGAAAGTTTCGTCGTGTTCTATGTATCCAATAACTGTCAGAGAGCTGGTGTTGATTAAAGGCATTTTTAACCCCTTGTGCACCTAAGATAAAACCTAGCAATCCACCCCAAGTCGCCGTTGGATTATCTGAATCCCAGCCGACTAAAGTACCAATTCTAATTGTTTCGACAATATCACCTTGACCATAAAATAAGCTGATTAAACTGGCTGCAAAATTTATCCCTGCATCAAATGGCTGCTCGTATTTGTAGCCATCATTTGTTTGCAATTGATAGCGTTGGTAAACCGCATCTCGGGTTGCTTCCCAATCCGACTTGTCAGAATTTTGTTGATAATGCTGTTTAATAAACTGGTACATTTTTAACGGAAATTGCTCTTGTGCTAAGACTAAACTGGCTTGTTCCGCCAAGCTAAAAACTTGCTGAGATCTTGGCAAAGAGTGATCAATCACAGCAGCTAATGCATGCATGACAATATAAAAACGAGCGATAGACGCAGCTTCATGATTGGCTGAAATCCTAATTGGCAGCTCTGCAATTGTTAATGCAAGTTTTGGCTTGCCGGGCGCAAGTAAGCCAAAAAGCTCTGTTGTAAGCTGAGCATCTATCATGTTGTAAAATTGATTATGCTCAACTTCACTGGTTTGTGGCGGTAGCATACCTTGCGCCATTAATATTCTTGCTCGTTCGTTCGACACCCACAAAAAATTTTCGGCAGTTGGTGTTGAATCAGCAAATTTTTTATACAGGGGTGCATCCGTCTCAGAGTAGGTGTGAGTTAACCATCCTTGGCGCAGTTGCTCTGCTGTTAATTGGGCTGTTTTATACTTGTGGTGTAAATGTAAGTACACATACTCGATATCAGTGTCATCATCAGCACCCCACGGCGTACCTGACGTTTCAAAGTAGAAATTTATCGTTGAAGCATGTGGCACATATTCTCCCCAAAAAGCTTTTTGGTCTGGTTTGCCCCAATCATCATCTGTGTAAAAAGGCATGGTTTCAGGCGTACCAATTTTATCCATTTCGGTAATTAACCCCGTCCAGTTTGCAATGCTTTGACCTAACCAGAAGCCTTGCAATTTCTCTGCGTAGGCTTTTTTATCAATACGAATTTCTTTAGCTGCACAGCCAACTACGTAGCCAAGCGCTATAAGTGCGACAGTCAGTTTTTTCATGAGGGACTCCGCTATAAAATTTGTTTAGCTTTAAGCGAAAGAGGACTTTTGAAAAAAAAGCGGCTCGAATGAGCCGCCTAAAACATCAACAAGGGAATAACAAAAACTTAATTATTGGCAGCTACCAACTAGTGTCCAAGAAGCATCGCTGCCTGGTTCAGAGCTGGTGTACCAGTTAGCTGTGTATAAATTGCCTGCAAACACCATTTGGTCGCCTGCGTCTTGGTGAGTATTTGCGCCACCTGGTACGTCATTGCGTTGCCAGTTTGGATATACAGCTACACCGTCACAGCTTGAACCTGTAGGTTGGGTCGTTGAACCATCTACTGCTTTTATTTCAAACCAGTTAAAGTTCCAACCACCAGTTGTTGCAGCAATGGCTAACTGAGTTGTTCCAGCAGGAATAGAAACAGTATGGCTAACTGTTTGCCAGTTCTGCCAGCCGCCAGTTGCACCAAAACTAATGCTACCATATTGAACAGCGCCGCCTGGTTGTTCTAAGCTCAAACTACCACCAGCGCTATCTGATGCGATACGGTAAGAAACTTCGTATTGACCAGAGCTACTTGCAGGAAGATTTACGTTATATGTCATCCAGTCGCCTGCATCAATCCAACCAACATTTTGACCACCACCGTTATCTTGAGTTGCTTCAGTTTCAACACCGTCAGCTTGAGCAAAAGATTCAGCTTCAACTTTTACACCTGAACCGCCACAATTAGAGGTACAAGTAGTATCAGTGGTAATTGTGATTTTGTTTAAGTTCCAACCGCCAGTTTGTGCCGCTACACCAACCAATTGATTGCCAGCTGGTAATTGCACTTGATGACTAACATCAACCCAAGTTTGCCAGCCGCCAGTGTTTGGAACTGTCACTGTGCCGTATTCTACGTCTCCGCCAGCTTGTTCAAGACGAATAACACCGCCACCTACATCTGAAGCAACTCGATAAGTTACAGTTGCAGTGCCTGCTTGTGGCATATCAATGTTGTAAGTTAACCAGTCGCCGTCATCAACAAAACCGATGTTTTCGCCACCGCCGACATCTTGTGTAGGTTCAGTTTCAATACCACAAGCTTGTGCAAATGCTTCTGCTTGTACAGATCCTGGCGCAACTAATAAATCAGCTGGACCGTCAACTATAGTGCAGTCACCGCCACCTGGGCCACCACCTAAAATTTCTTTTAAGAAATGTGCCGATTCTTTATAAGTGCCATCTGCCCAAAACATTGAAGACATTTCAACTTTGCCAGGAATTTCAGTACTGTACTCTTTATCATTGTACGACCACATAGCGCTGCCGATGCCGTTTGCGCGCAAAAAGTCTATCCAAGCCCAAGTTTCGTCATAGTTAATAGCACCTGCGCCGTCTGCGTCTGTCATACCCCATTCGGTGGCGAATAATGCAATACCATTGTTTAACGCAGTTTGAGCTTTAGCGCGTTTGTCACCACGGTGTGTATTGGCATAAAAATGCACTACGTAAGCCATGTTTGATACATTAGCTGGGTTGGTTGAAGCAATATCTACATCTTGCGACCAGTTTGGAGTGCCCATAACAATTAAGTTGTCTGGGTCAATGCTGCGAATAAAGTTACCTACATCTTCAGCATAAGGTTTTAATGTACTGTGCCAATCTACAGCTAAAGGTTCATTATAGATTTCATAAATTACGTTGTCATAGCCACCCCATTTATTGGCAACGTAAGCAAAAAAGTCTTTGGCTGATTCCCAGTTTGTATGGGCTTTATGGCTATGGTAGTCAACAATTACATACATGTCGTTGTCGATCGCAGCTTGGATAACTGTATCCATTTTGGCTAAGTTTCCATCCCAATCGTCTTGAATGCCACCCGCAGCACCATGGCCTACAGCAGCACGAACCAACTTAGCACCGAATTCATCTTTCATTCGTTTAACATCAGCTGCAGTGTAAAATTTCTCACCACCCCAGCCATTGTTACTCCAAAATAGTGAAATACCTTCGATGGCACGTGCGTCTACTTTGCCGCCGACCAAAACTTTGTTGCCAGATACAGTTAATTTTTCAACTGCTAATGCGCTGCCTGAAGCTATTAAGCCTAAAGCTGCAAATGTGCTTGCAAGTGCTGTACGTGTGAACAAGGATTTTTGTTTCATGAGTCACTCCTATGATTAGTGAACGCTTTATAATTTGTGTGTGTAAAATGTTTGTTCTAATGAAACATTTCATTCACATTGTCGGAGTGTCAGGATGGATTATCGTCTCAATATGCGGATTATCGCGTATTGAGACGAGGTGCTAGCTAAGGTTAAGTGCTGGTGGCTGCCGGGTTGGTCTCATTTAATTGCTTAACTCTAAATTGAGTAGGCGTTAAACCTGTTGCTGTTTTAAACAAGCGGTTAAAGGTCGATTTGCTGTTGTAACCAGCGGCAAATGCGAGGTCGATAATAGATTGTGTTTGTTTGTTACTATCGCTCAGCAAGGTCTTAACTTCAGCTATGCGATAGTCATTAATAAACTCAAAATAGTTTTTGCTAAATTCTCGGTTAATTATATTGGATAAGGTTTTTACCGGTATTGATACTTGATTGGCTAAATCTTCAATTTTTAAATTGCAGTCTAGATACGGTTGTTTTCTCTGCATGTGGTTTTTTAACCTTTGGATTTGTTCTTCGGTATAACTAGGACGCGCGTCTTGTTCATTTTCTGCTGTGCTGATCTGCACCTCATTTAAACTTTCCTCATTAATCTGTGATTCATTTCTTGCATTGGCTGTGCCGAAATACAGCACTAGTGATACAAGGATAAGATGACCATAATCGCCCATTGAACCCATTAAATCGAAGTAGCTTAAGTTGATAGAATCGCCGCCAAACACGGTAAACACAAAAGTATAGATAACCACATATAAGGTCACCCAAAGTTTGAGCAATACATAAGCGCCGACTAAAAATTTTAACCAACGAAATGACAAAGTATCTAAGTTTGAATAAGCAAAGTTAATTTTGCGCTGATGATTGTGCAGTACTAAATAAGCAGCGACACCAAAGGCCAAACGAATAATATTTCTAACATGTTCATAATATTGGGCTATGTCTGAGCGCAAAAATTTTAAAAAGGCCACGTCTTGAGCCGGCTGTAATACCAAGTGAACCATCAATAAGGTGAACAAATAGAGGGTTATTGGTAACAGGTAAATCAGCGCCTTAGCCGTAATTTTAGACGGTTTGTACAAACTATGCGTAACATAAGCCAATAACAATGGTGCTTCTAACCACAAAGCTAACTCCAAAACTTCAAAAGCCCAAGGTGCATTAACGACTACCCAAGGGTGAAAGCCGTCCCCCCACAAAGCAAGTGCATATAGTGAGCTAGCAGCTTGTGAGAGCAAAAAAGCGCTAAAAAATAATCTTGGATACAGCAAGTGTTTAGTTGCAAACACAGAGAAGGTTGCAAACAAAAGACAGGTATAAATGATCACAAACAAAAAAATGTCGTGCAAATTAAATAGCAGTTCTTTCATATAAATATTGGATTCTCGAAAATATGCGATGAAGGCATAACAAAACTAAAGTGTAGACTATCGTGAATAAATGTCATTTAACATAAAATTAACTGTAAACGATTTCTTTGTTGGGCGCAACAGCGGCTTTTATCCGTTCCAACTTAGGATATTACTGAATTTGGGACGCTGACCCATGCTTGAGTTGTTAAATTTTAGTTGCGTTATTTAGGTTGGAGAAAAAGTGACGCAATAAAAAATATTATTTAATGAACTGGAGTCAGCATGACAAACAAGACGACAAACACACAGGTTAAATTTAAACGTTCGTTGTTGGCTTCTTCTGTGGTTAGCTTATTGGCAGTATCGGGATACGCCACCGGTGAACAAGTATCAGAAGAACAAACAGAAATAATTGAAGTAAAAGGACTACGCGCCAACTTAATTAGCGCACAAGCCCTAAAACGCGATGCCGATACCTTTATGGATGGTATCACAGCATCTGATATTGGCTCTTTGCCAGATAGAAGTGTGCTCGAAGCAATGCAGCGTATTCCCGGTGTATCTATCGAGCGTTTTGCCGGCCCAGATGATCCTGATCATTTCAGTGTTGAGGGCAGCGGCGCGATTATTCGTGGTATGTCAGCTACGCGTAGTGAATTTAATGGTAGAGACTCATTTACTGCAAATTCAGGCCGCGGCTTAAACTTTCAAGATGTATCACCAGAGTTAATGGGTGGCGTAGATATTTATAAAAACCAAACAGCCGACATGATAGAAGGTGGTATTGGCGGCACAGTGAGTTTACGTACACGCAAACCTTTCGATTCAAAAGGGCAAGTTGTCGCGTTAAGTGGCGACATATCATATGGTGATGTCGCTGAAAAAAGCAGCCCAACTGCATCGGCATTATATAGCAATAGATGGCAAACGGATGCTGGCGAGTTTGGTGTGTTAGTAAACTTTGCCTATTCAAAATTATATGGCGAATCACATGGTATCCAGTCGGATGCATACCAAATGTACAACGCAGCTGATTTACCGGGCGCCGAAAATTTTGTAGGTGATGGCTCTGGTCAAGTTTGGATGCCAAACGCATCAAATCTTTTAATGAAAGAAGACGACCGTACACGTAAAGGTTTTGCACTAGCCACTCAGTGGAAGCCAAATGATTCAATGTTGGCAAGCTTTCAGTACTTACGCTCTGATGCGCAATTAGCTTGGACAGAAAACGCACTTAAATACCAAGGTGGTTATCAAGACAAAACAACGCGTCCAATGCCGGGTACAGAATTTGAGTTTGATGATCAAGGTTTATTTGCTGCAGGTACATTAACCGACTCAGGCGGCTGGCGTACAGGTGACAAAAATATTGACCATGTACCACGTGGTTGGGGAGATAATGCTGTTTCTCATTTTGGCCAAAAATACCAAACAGAAACACGTTACAAAGAGACTGACACTTTAGTAGAAGATTTTGCGTTTAATTTTGATTGGCAAGTAAACGACAACCTAAAAGCAAATTACGATCTGCAATATGTTAAAGCAGAAACGGCCGATAACGACGTAGTGGTAATGTTAGGTACCTATGCTTTGCAGCAATATGATGTAACTGGCAACCCCCCACTACTTAACTTGTCAGAACCTTGGAATGGACTACGTGATCAAGCTAGAGCCAATAACGACGCAGCTTTTGAAACTCACCCTGATAGCGCTGCGTTTCCAGACGGTTACCCAGGTTTTAGTGATGATCAACTTGGCGATCAAAACTATTTTTCTGATGCCAATTCGTACTGGTTACGTTCAGCCATGGATCACTATGAGCGTTCAGAAGGCGACTCAATTGCAACTCGACTAGACTTTACCTATACACCTGATAGCGAAGGTATCTTCCATACCATTAAAACAGGTGTGCGTTTTGCAAAAAGAAATCAAGTGGTTAGAACAACAGAATGGAACTGGGGTGCATTAGGCCCAGAATGGTCGGGCGAAAAAGCTTTATGGTTGCCAGATATTCCGCAACATGCAAACGACTACCAAGTGATTGATTGGGCTGATTTCCACAATGGTGAAGCTGCATCTATTCCTGGTAATCAATTAATTCATCCTACCCAAGACTTTGTTAAATCACTGATTGGTGTTGGCGAGCCAAATGTTGCGCGCAATGTTAGCGGCACATGGACACCATATCCGGGCAGAGCAAATGTAGATGCAGAATATGGCATATTTGAACCGGGTGAAATTTACGACACAACTGAAACCAATAAATCCGCTTACATACGTTTAGACTTTGACACCGAAGCCGCAGGCAAACGCATCAGCGGTAACCTTGGTTTGCGTTACGTTAATTTAGAGCGTGAAGCTTTAGGTTTTGTTAAATATCCTGATTATTTGGGTGATATTCCAGTACCGGCTGATTCAGGATTTAGCGCACCGTTACAAATTAATGATGTAGTTGAATTTGTTCAAGTTAGAGTGACTGATGCGATGGCTCAAGATCCAAGCTTATCTCAAAGTGATGCTATCGCTAATGTGCTAATTGCCAACCCATGGGCGACTGAAGCGGCTAATTATCTGTCTGCTGACGAACGTGCTTTTGGTAATGATATCGACGTTGCTAATACCGCAGTTGCAGACTATAGCGCCGTACTACCAAGTGTTAACGTTAAAGTTGAGTTGAATGACGACTTAATTATGCGTGCGGCTGTGGCTAAAGCAATTGCATATCCAGATATGGAATTGGTACGTAACCGCATCGCCTTAGGTGGTGATATTCAAGCTCAGTATGAAGAGCCTTTAGCGGGTGAGCCGGTTGACCCAGATAAACCGCGTGTTTTAAAAGGTGTTGCGATTGAAAAAGAAGGTGGTGACGGTGGTAATCCGTTCTTGAAGCCTATGGAATCTATTCAATATGACTTGTCATTAGAATGGTATTTCGACGATGCAGGCTCGTTAACTACAACTTTATTCTACAAAGATTTAGAAAACTTCTTCATCCACGGCGCATACCCAAGAACCTTTGTTAACCCAGAAACTGGGGTAAGCCGAAGCTTTGATGTAACTGCAACTCGCAATGGTGGCAAGGGGGAAATGAAAGGGGTTGAGTTTGCGTATCAACAATTTTTCACTGACTTACCTGCGCCATTTGATGGTTTAGGTGTGCAAGCTAACTATACACATATTAAAGCCAGTGGTGTGCCAAACAACGAAGTACCATTAGACGACGCTGATTTTGTTGGAGGTGATACCGACACAGGTGCGCGTGTTACTTTGGACAGTGTGCCATTACAAGGTCAATCTGAGCATACAGTTAACTTGGTTGCTATGTATGAAAAATACGATTGGTCAGCCCGTATTGCTTATAACTGGCGTTCAAAGTATTTGTTAACTACGCGTGATGTTATCAGTAAATTCCCACTTTGGTATGACGATGTAGGTTTTATGGATGCATCGGTTTTCTATAATTTTGAAAACGTAACTGTAGGTATTCAAGGTACTAATTTGCTAGGTACTCAGTCTGAAACCTTAATGCAGCTGGATGATTCAGGCATAGAAGCAGGTCGTTCGTGGTTTGTTCAAGACCGCCGAATCGCGTTAGTGTTACGCGCTACCTTTAACTAAAGTCACCCAAGCAATAGTGCGCCCGTGGTCTAGTGGCGCGCTATTTTTCCAAATAGTAGAGGCTAATATGAGTATTCAAAGCATTAAAAATATTACTATTTTAGGTGGTGGCACAGCAGGTTGGATGGCTGCCGCAGCCCTTGCTAAAGTTCTACCTACTAGTAAATACACTATCAGTTTAATTGAAGCGCAAGATATTGCACCAGTTGGCGTTGGTGAAGCGACCATTCCACAAATTTTGTTGTTTAATAAATTGCTAGAAATTAATGAAGATGATTTTATCCGAGCAACAAAAGCCACGTTTAAACTCGGTATTCAATTTGAGAATTGGCGACAACTCGGTGATAAATATATTCACGCTTTTGGTGACGTTGGTAAAGATTTTGAAGGTGTGCCTTTTTACCACTATTGGTTGAAACTCAAACAGCTTAACCAAGCTGAGGATATCGACCAATATTGTTTAGCTTCATTAGCTTGTCACGAAAAACGCTTTATGCGCTCGGTAGACGCAGGCAACTCCCCATTATCTAACATTGCCTATTCTTATCATTTTGACGCAGGTTTATACGGACAGTATTTAAAAAAGTATGCGCTCCAGCGAGGCGTAAAACACATTGTTGGCAAAGTTGAACAAGTTCAGCAGTTAGACAATGGTTACATTAGTGGACTGATGCTGAATACAGGGCAGTTTTGCAATGGAGACTTTTTTATAGATTGTTCAGGATTTAAAGGTGAATTAATTAGTCGTACCCTCAACGTCGGTTATCAAGATTGGAGCCATTGGTTGCCTTGTGATAGTGCCATTACATGCCAATCAGAACTAGTTGGTGAGCCTGTGCCTTATACGCGTTCAATTGCTAAATCGGCTGGTTGGCAATGGCAAATACCTTTGCAACATCGGCTTGGCAATGGTTATGTATTTGCGAGTAAATATTTATACGAGACAGAGGCTGAACATAGCTTATTAGCTGGGCTATCTGGTAAGCAGTTAACTGATACTCGTTTGATTAAATTTAAAACTGGTAAAAGAGCAAAAGCATGGGATAAAAATTGTTTAGCCTTAGGTTTAGCCAGTGGTTTTATTGAGCCGTTAGAATCAACCAGTATTCACCTTATTCAGTCAACCTTAGCAAAATTGTTTAGTTTCTTTCCGGATAACGGTTTTGCCCAAGCCGATATAGATGAATTTAATCGCCAAATTGATTTTGAAATGGAAAAAATCCGCGACTTTATCATTTTGCATTACCACGTAACTGAGCGTGCCGACAGCCCATTTTGGTTGTATTGCAAAACTATGGATATACCAGAAACGCTCCAACAAAAAATTGCACAATTTAAACAAAATGGTCGTATTAGCCGCTTTAATCAAGAGATGTTTAACGAACTCAGTTGGTTTGAAGTGATGTACGGGCAAGGTTTGCGCCCAAAAGGCTACCATGCTTTAGTTGATAGACTAGCGCCTGAATTTATTCAAAATCGTTTCGAGCAAATTCAAAAGGTTATTCGCACTTCTGTTGATTGTATGCCGTCGCACCAAAGCTACATTGACGATATTTTAAAAGGTTCGAATTAGCGTTTTTGGGTTCGAACATGCTATTCGAACGTTCTAATTTAGGTTTGGGCTGGTATTAGCACGCTAAATTGCAACCCCCTTGTTAATTTTATGTTGCGTTTAAACACACGGAAAACGCATCACACAAATTAACCAATGGGGGTTTTATGCGACCAACGCACAACAAGGCAAGACAGCTGTTAAAAAAACTGATTTGTACTACGGCACTAACATTTTTATTAACTGGTAGCTTGCACGCAAATTTTGTTAGAACAAACGGCACTAAACTAATAGACGAACATGGTAACCCACTGTACTTAAGCGGTATCAATTTAGGTAACTGGCTAGTGTGGGAAGGTTACTTGATGATGGGCGACTTTAATTACCGTACCCACACGCAGTTTTTTAACGAGTTATCGTCAGCATTTGGCAGTGCTGACAAAGCGGCAAACTTTGAATACCAATGGCGGTTAAATTACGTCGACGAACAAGCAATTGCTGATTTAAAAGCACTTGGTTTTAACTCGGTTCGTGTCCCTTTTAACTACAACTTATTTTGGTGGAATGGCCAACTGCGCGACAACGGTTTTGAATATTTTGACCGTGTTATTGATTGGTGCCGTACTCATGGCATGTACGTATTATTAGATATGCACGGTGCACCGGGTTATCAAAATCCAGGTGATCATGCCGATAATGTCAATTCGAATGCCAGTCAACCAAGAGACTCTGTTACTTTTTGGGATGGTAACAATGTGCAAATAGCCGCAACGATTTGGCGTCATATTGCCAATCGCTACAAAGACGAACCTGTAGTTTGGGGTTACGATTTAATTAACGAACCAGTACCACAAGCCGGTCGTGAATATGAGTTATTGCCATCGTTGGTAACTATGCGTAACGCAATTCGTGAAGTAGATAATAACCATATTATTGTAGCTGAAGGAAGCTGGTGGAGTTCTGATTTAAGCAAAATAGATTGGACCAATCCAGATACACAAGCCAATACCGGCATTAACTATAAGTGGGATGATAAATTAGTCTATCAAATCCACCATTATGGCCCTGCGGCTGATACTTATGGTCGTGAAAATATCACCAACAACTTAAATATCCCATTAATCATAGGTGAGTATGGTGAGTCGGATAATGGCAATATTGCGGCTATTACCAGTTGGGCTAAACAAAATTTAGCGGGTTATTTCCCATGGTCGTTCAAAAAAATGTCGCACGATCGTACCTTGTGGACTATTCCGACCAATGCTGACTATGAACAAGTAAAAGCTTATATCAATAACGGCGGTACACCACCCACTCATTTATATGATGCAATGATCAGCTTTGCGCAAAACAACAGTCGTAATGGCCACAGCAGTCACCAATGGCACCAAGGTTTTTATGATGCAGTAAAGCCAGATCCTCAAGCGGCAGGTTGCAGCGGTAGTGCTAGCCATACGGCATCAGGTAAAACTCAAGCTGAGCATTATTGTGATATGAATGGTATTGAACACGAAGCAACATCTGATACAGATGGTGGTGAAAATTTAGGTTGGATTGACGCAGGTGACTGGGTGGAGTTTCAAGTAAATTTTAACCAAACTGCGCAATATCAATTAGACTTTCGAGTAGCTAGCCCAAACGGCGGTGGCCGCATTGAAATGTTATTAAACAATAATTGGGTTGCTGCGGTTGATGTAGGTGCAACCGGTGGTTGGCAAAATTGGCAAACGGTTTCTACCTCTGCTTATATCGAGCAAGGCACTTACCGTATGCGTTTAAACTTTACTAGTGCTGGTTTTAACTTTAACTGGTTTGAATTTAGCGCTAATTCAAACGCAACATCGCCTTTGCAAGCAGGCCAGTATTACATTGTTAATCAAGCAAGTGGCAAGGTATTAGATGTAGCAGGTGTATCTACCGCCAATGGAGGCAATATTCATACTTGGGATTATTTTGGCGCTGCTAATCAACAATGGCAGTTAAACCAAGTAGCGGATAACTTGTTTGAATTGGTTAGTTTAAATAGCAACTTGTGTATGGATGTAGATTCAGGCAGTCAAAATGCGCAGCAATGGCAATGTTTTGGCAGCCAAAATCAACGCTTTTACATAGAGCCGTTAACCGATGGTTTGTATCACATTCGTTCGCAAGCTAGCTCGCAAGTATTACAAGCAGCCAGTGCAAACAATGGCGCGAATGTACAAGCGGCTAATCAGCAAAACGCCAGTTTACAAAAGTGGTACTTTAACTCGGTAAATTAGTATTTAATTGCGTTTAACTTTTGAATTATCAAATAGAGGGGTTACCCTCTATTTGTGTTTTTAGTACGTGTTTAGCAAATAATAGTAGCAAAGAGTATTTATGTTAGAGCAGTCAACACAGTATCAACTCAATCCACAAGCTAAATGGCATTTAATGCGTATTGGCCACGAAAAAACACCGGTTATTTTAGTCGATAACTTTTTAGCCGATGTAGCGCACATACAAACAATTGCCGCACAAGCTAACTTTATTCAAGAGCAACAAACCTATTACCCAGGCGTACGCGCCGCATTGCCAGATGACTACGTGGCGTTTGTTTTGTCACAGTTAAAACCAGTGATTTGTAAATATTACGCAATTGAGCAAAACCAGCCTGTTAAATCAGACAGCTGTTATTTCTCGCTGGTGGCTAAACCTAGCCAGCAGCTAACACCAGAACAATGCATACCGCACTTTGATGCACTGAACCTCAAGCAATTTGCCATTATGCATTATCTTAATTCTGGCGATTATTCGGGCACTGGTTTCTTCCGGCACAAACCAACAGGCTATGAAAATATCCACCAACAAAACATTCAACATTATCGAGCTGTACAGCAAGACCAAGCCGTCGCATGGGGCAGGGCAGAGAAACAATACATTAATAGCAGTACAGACGAATACGAGCTACTCGGCTCAATTGCCTACAAAACAAACCGGCTAGTGGTTTACCCCGGAACTTTGTTACACTCAGGTTTAATTGACGAAACAAAAGATTTATCGACAGACCCAAAAAGTGGTCGATTGACTGCGAATATATTTGCGGCTTTTTAAACAACCTGGAGTATTAGATGGGTATTTGGATTGTAGGTTTATGCTTTTGGTTTGTATTCGTATGCTGGCAGTCGATAATTACCAAGAAAGTCGCATATTATTTGCCTGTAGAAAATGATATGCGTATTCAACCTGATAGAGCAGAAGCCAGTAAAGCGCTCAACGAGCTTTCGGAATTGTCGATATTTGTACACGACAGGGATAAGCAGTTGTATCGTATTGCTACTTGGTTAACTAGACTTTCAGCTTTATACACTGTTTTTGCTATTGGTTATTGGAAGTTCGAATAACCAAATTAAGCCCAAAGATGAAAACAAAACAACAACAAATATGAAATATCAATGCCCCAACTGTGATAAAACCATATTCAACCGCCGGATCAACTCTTGCGAATTTTGCGGTGAGGTTTTGCCTGCTGAACTGCTGTTAAGTGATGAAGATAAAAAGAAATTGAATAGAGAATACCTTCAAGGGCAGGCCGACAATGCCAAACAGGAAATTGATCCCATTGACTCGCCTGACTTATTTAGTCCTAAATTTGATTTTATGGAGTTAGGTGACACAACTTTTATCGGTATGCCTAGACCTTCAAGAAAATGTATTAAATGCCACTTAACCATTCCAAATGATGTGGCTGATTGCCCCACTTGTTTTGGAAAAACTGCTGAAGCTGTGCCGAAAGTGAGGAATCAGTTTTATGCAAATTTATCGGCACATGTAACTCTCGGGAAATGGTTTTGGCTGATGGTTGTGGTTTTGGTAATAGTGCTGCTGTTGTTGTATTGAATAGGAGTTAGGACGTAACTCTAGTTTGGTCCGCATTGGTGTGGCTACTAGTACAATAATATCAGTGGTAATAGATTAGTTTATTTGCTAAAAATAAATGACTTCGTACCGACTATCAAATATTACCCTATATAAGCTATATACCTGAATGTTCAAGGAATAAATTTGAAAACTATTATGCTAAGCATTAAAAATCTCATCCTAGTTATTGGCGTTGTTGGAAGCTTCTTCTCAATAGCTACATATTTTGTCGCAACACAGACATTTGCTCTTAATTCAAATGCTGAGAACAGTCCAAATATTGCCTCTAGTGCCCCAGTTACAGTTAACTATGCGTCAAATAAGAACTCTAAGGACTGGTTTAGTGAATATGAAAAGTACAAGCCAAATATAACTAAACAACAATATGAGCTAATTGCAGAGGGCATGACATACAGAGAAGTTGTAAAGATATTAGGGATTGAAGGTGTTGAACAAGGAAGCTCCGCGGGGCACAAGCATTATGCTTGGGGTACTGCTCCTTTCTTTTATTTACACATGAGTTTTAAGCCTGATGGTCGGCTGCAATGGAAAGCCAATAGTGGGTTGTTTTAACTCAATAGCGCTTAGGGATCGTTGTTATGTCTATTACCGTTAAACGCTGGATTGATCTGATAGCATTGAGCTTATGTTCTTCTACTATTGTTTTCTTTATCTTTAGCCAAACGAGTATTGCGTCAAATATATTTAGCTTTGTTTTCGAAAACAGTCGAATGTTGGTCAGCGCCGCAACAGTACTATGTTTTTTTATTGGTTGTGCGATTTATTCTTGGCTAGAGCAGTTAGGAGTTGTGAATCACAAGCGACTTTTCGAAATGGAAAAATGGGTAATTTACCCTAGCTCCTTGTTTACTATTACTTTTGGCTATGGTCTGTTCCTGTTAATGATATACGGCGGTTATGGATTAGTTTTCGAACCTTTGGCATGGGTTCCACTTAATTCCGTTGTTACAGGATATATAGGATCTTTGGCTTATAAAAAGCGTAAATTAATTGAAACTCGATTTTCGTTGTGCTTATTTGGCGTGTCTGGCTGTATTTTTGTCTCTTTGCTATTGTCTTCTAGCATCCTTTCATTTGATAACTATTTTGTGTCGATAGCTGAATCTTTGGTTGTGTTCGTCTTTTTGCTTAATCCAATATTGTATGTGCTATTGCTAACAATAGGTCGAAAACCTTGCGAAAATAAGCTTGCACCCCATGGAATTAGCAGGCCAATTGAAGATTGGTCTGACGACGAGGTTGTCGATTGGTTAAAGCGAAATGAACCGGAAACTAAGGCTGAGCAGCTATTATTTGACTACTCTATATATGTTGAAAAAATTGTCAGCATAGTTGAAAAACCAAGCCAAGAGAACAGTAGCAAAGCTCCTTGTTTTAAAAAGAACATAGCCCTTTTGGGAGAGTTTGGTTCTGGTAAGTCAAGTATTGTAAATGCAGTACAATCTACTTTGGCAAACAAATCTTCTACGAAATGGTTGTTTGTAACAATTGATACTTGGGGAAGGGACGAAAAAAGTATCGATACTCAAATATTTAACAAAATTTTAAGCCGATTAGCTGAAGCATTTGATATCCTCTCTTTAAACGATTTGCCGCAAGCTTACCATTCAGCAATGAACGCTAAAGGTGGCTGGTTTTCTGTTATTAACCACTTGCTGATTAGTGGTAGTAGAGACTTTTCACAAGAATTAAAAAAGATAAATCAAATTTTAGCGGCCTGTAACAAAAAGCTTTTAATCACAGTAGAAGACGCTGATCGAGCTGTGAAATCAGATCTCTTATGTGCAGATATTGTTGCACTAGTTGATAAGCTAAGGCCATACGAAAATATTCAATTTATCGTAGCGCTTGGATATCAAAACCATTTTTCTGATGCCATTAGGCGAGCTTGTGATTTTCGCGAAGATATTATTACGCCTGATTTAACAAAAGCCTTTTTGGCAGTTTACAAAGTGTTGGTGAAGAGACTAGGAGAACATGTTAATGATAAAGGATGGCCGGCTAGTTTTTTGTATAAAACTCAATATGACAATTTAAGCTCGGTACAAAAGAGGTTACCTTCATCAAAAAATGCTGATTTAGAAATTTTGTGTCGGTGTTTGAAAACACCAAGGGCGTTTAAGGCGGCTTTGCGTGCCGCAAATGAGTTGTGGCAAGTGCCACACGAAAAAGCCGGGAGCCAAATTGGTTTATTAGGTGAAGTCAATTTGTTTGATTTGTTGACTGTATTGGTTTTGAAAGAACAAGCCCCAGTAGTGTTAGATTTCATCCATGCAGAAAAATATATGCTGACAGGCGATATTTCGGGAAAACCTAAAGAAGAGCTTAATGCCATAAGTGAGCATAACAAGAATTCGTTGCTCAGCCTATTGCCTGAAAAGGGTCAACTTAACGCAAAAATTGACGAAAATAACAACGTGATATTTAATCTTTTTTCAGGAGAAGGCGCGGCAAACTTAAGCGTAGTCGAGCTAGTTGGAATCCTTTTTCCAAAGTGGAAGGGACAGCAAGAATTTAAGTTTATGCCGCAGTCAATTGGAAGTGCTGCTGGAGGATTCAAATATTTAAATCGGCTCTTAAAAGGCGGGGTACCAGCGGGTGAAATTGGCCGTGACGGGGATATTTTTTCTAAAATGTGGGCATTCAAATGTGAACCGCAAGAGAATAGACCTTACGTTGAATCTTTGCTAACCAATCACGAATATTACCTAATTTTCAAAGATTTTCATCTTTCAACTTTTCAAGAAGCTGATACTCAAAATATTAGAAAGCAAGATTTTGTAATGGACACTTCAATCTACAAATCTTTGCTTGACACTGCTACAGACGTAGTAATTGATAGGTATAATGACTATGTTGCTGCTAAAGACGGTGATCAAAAAGCCGCGTTAAATTATATGTGTGGTAGCGGTTCCTTGTATGGTTCGGAAAATCCATACACTTTGTTTATTGCAGTTGTTGGCGAAATAAATAGGGTAGTGTCGTTCTCTGATGGGAGAGCTTCCAAAAATTCTATTGGAGCGTATGACTTTGTTGCAATCGTCATCACGCGATTAATTGACGTTGACCAGTTTTTATTCAATAGGGTTGTTGAAAGTTTAGCCAGTTATTGGCCGACTTCGACTTCTCAAGATCTTTTTGAATTGGCCTGTAGTAAGCTGAATGATGCAGCAAGTGCCGATGCTAAAGATGTGTATGAAACGATTTATATTATTGCTTCTATGCATATTAGGGTTAGTAACGGCTCAAATACTTTATTGGATTTACTTCCTATCTTGATACAGTTTACCAGTAAGCTATGGGATGTCGTAATAGCGTATTTTGTATATCGCATGTTTCATGACAAGGTAGATCGAAATGTAAGGTATGCAGATTTTATAGATAAGAATAGAAACATATTTAACGAAGACAATTTGCATTGTTTACACTCTATTTTTAGTAGAGTTTCTGAGAGTGCTGTAGAGCAAATATTTGGCTCTGGAACAATTGCGAGTGGGAGCTGGGAGGCGTTAGTGGACACTATTGGACCGCAGTATAAAGAGTTAAGTGGTAATCAAATTGATGTGTCTTAAAATCAATAGTGTATTGAGGTTTAGCTTGTAGGTCATGATAGCTGGCAACTTAATGTTTCTTTTGAACAAATTACGGTTTAGACTGATTTTATTTGTCAAAGCTGAGACTGTCGTTTTTCTGCAGTCTAGTTATGTGTTTAGGTATCTAGGTGAGTAACGGTTCAAATTTAAATAAACTCATTAAAACTAAGATTGCTCTTGCTGACCAAGAGTGTGAATCTGAAACTCGGAAAGTGATTTCTGGATTTTACTCCGAGATCAAAATAGAAAATGGACGCCTCCGGTTACCTGACTTCCAAAAAGCGGCAAATGCTATGGGCTGTATTATTTATAATAAAGAAAAGCGGTTTAACTCAGAACTAGGACGAATTCTAAATGTTTCGGGTGGTTTTAGTAGTCAGCAAGAACTAGAGCTTTCTCAAATACATATGCGAGAATATTTTGAAGAATCGCGATACCTAAATAGATATGAAAAATTTCTTGAAAGTGTTGACTTAAAAGTAAAAGGCTATGGGTTGAAATTTGAACGTGAACGTTATCGAACTGATCTCCCGTCAGCCCTTTATAAAGTTCTCGTTAAAAACTCTATTCGAAGAGCTATTTCTTCTGTGAATTCGGAGCTGGAAATTTTTCTAAATTCGAAGGTAAGTAGTAACAATAGCGCATCACTTGATGCAATTGATGTTATTGAATTAAAGCCAAATTTCATGGGGATTGGTCTAAATTTGAATGCAATATATCGTAAGTTTATGCGTAAGAAAACATAAGATATAAGGATATGTGTCGTGAAGCTGAAACATATCTAGGTGTTAAACAAGCCTGGAGAGAAGACGTTTGGTGTTGAGAGTGGGTTAGTTCTGATCGACCTTTCTTATATCGTAAATATCAGCGCCATTGCATATGGCTGAGCGGTTTTGCATTATTTTTTTACCGCGTAATGAACTTTTTCTTAAATTGTTGTTGCAGCGTAGCGCCAAGCTTTTTCCACTCTTTAAGTGCGCTCTTTTTGAAGTCGAGCTTATAGGTCATCAATATTTACCGATATGCTCTCTTCCGATTCTCGCTCTTTGGCAATTGCCAGTAGCTCTAAATCTTCCAACCTGTCTATCATTAATTCGTAAGCTTGCGCTGGTATGCAGTAAAACGCGGGTTCATTGCGGTTAAGCACTGCAACTGGTTCGCCATGGGCGCTGTTGGCCACTTTCATTGGGTTGGCTTTTAATTCAGTAATACTTGCGGCTACATCAGCTAAAATTCTAGAGGTCATTTATTCGATCTCTAATTAGGTCTTGTTGTTGGTTATTCTAGGTTTGATATGGCGAAATAACAAGCAGCATTAGGTTGATAAAATACGAAAAACACCGTAGCTTGGGTTGAATGAAGTAAATCCCAACAATAGGATGAATCACCTCAAAATGTTGGGACTCGCCTTGGCTCGTCCCAACCTACGAATCTGTCAGAAAGTGATCAACCATCTGTACATGCTGTAAATTCGCACTTATATTTGTGCCAAGTACTTTATGTGTTGGGGTTGATATGAAGATTGTATCTTTTACAGAAGCTTGTAATGAATTTGAGGCTGTTTTAGATGGCGTGGTTAACGATGCCGATACAACAGTTATTGCTCGAAGTGATGCTGAACACCTTGTTGTAATGTCTTTGGATTATTACAACAGTCTAATGGAAACTGTCCATTTACTTAGCTCGCCAGCAAACGCGGAGCATTTAAATCGTTCTATTGCTCAATATAGACTGGGTAAACTGTCGCATCGATGACTCATCAATTACAATTATTTCTTGTCGCTATCATTATTAAATTCAAAGTATAAAAAAACACCTTTGCTGCTTGCGCAACAAAGGTGTTTGGGTTTGTTGATTATCAAATCAAACAAAGTGACAGGGATTATACAAAGTTACAATTTAAAAGGTGTAGCGGGCGCCTACATTGTACCTTGGTGCCATCTGACGGATATCCAATAGCATGCGCTCGTGGCGCCCGTGGTCTCGTGTGTACTCGTCCGTAATATTGATACCCTCCACAAATACTTGTAACTGTTCGGTTACGTCGTAGCTAAAGTTGATATCAACTTGGCCAAATGCTTCGGTATATCTGGGGTTGTTACGGCCATCAGTGTTGGCACTAGCCAAGAAAGTATCACGCCAGTTGTAGGCAATACGCAGCGACATTTTATCGTTTTCGTAGAAACCTACTAGGTTAGCAGAATCACCAAAACCATCGATTGCAAATTGTGATGCTAAGTTGGAGTTATCAAAAGTTACGTCACCTTCGGTAATGGTTGCATTGGCGCTAATACCAAAGCCTGTGTCACCAAAGACGTGTTGCACGGCTAATTCGTAGCCATACAAGTAAGCTTCTCTATCAGAATTCGATGGGATTGAAATTCTAAAGTCGACTAATGGGTCGGCTAATTCACCTGATTCAATCGGTACTATAGTAATAAACCCTTTATCATCAACTGTTACGCCTTCACTATAGTTGTCTGCAATATATTGGCGTATAAGTAAGTTTGAAGTAAATCCTGCATCAAGCGCTGCTTGAACTCGCGGGCCCGCACCTGGGTTGCGTAAACCAAAAGCAGATTCAATCTTAGAGCTTGTGCCTATGTAGTTTTTAACATCTTTACGGAAGAAACCTACAGCTGCATAACTTGCTTCGTCGTAATACCACTCGACTGCTAAGTCAAAATTGGTAGACTCTAGAGGTAATAACGATGGGTTACCTTGGCCGCCTGAACCTTCAACTCTGGTGAGTTGTGAGCCTAAAGTTTTGCCACCTTGCATATCGCCGTATGATGGGCGCGCTATGGTTTTACCGTATGATGCTCTAACTTTCACATCGTCCATTGGCTCGATAGCAAAATCTATACTCGGCAACCAGTTATCATAGTTACCTGATTCTGAGGTAAAGGTTGAAATCGCAAGCCCTGATTCTGGATCTATGGCCGGCAGTAATGCAATTTCATTTTCACTTGCCCACTCTACACCTGAATATGCAGGCACTTTAGCTTTTGCAAAGGTATCTGTTGTTTCGTAGCGTACACCCATCAATACATTTGCTGGCATATCCATTACATCAAATACTAAGTTTGCTTGTACATATGCTGCTTGTGACTCTTCAATTGTCGTTCGGTCGGTCGTGAAGTTTTCACCACCACAAAAACGCGGGCCACATGGCCATTCGTTTATATCGTCGGTTGAGAAGTTAGTTGCAACAAAGTCAGCAACGGTTTCAAAATCCCAATCAATATAATGTGGCGCTAAATCTGGGTCAGCATGGCCTGGTATTTTGTCGTACGCATCACCTAAAGATTTTTTAGTAAACCAATCGTCATCAAAGTCACTTGGTTCACCAACACCACCCCAGCTATTGCGAGTTGCGCTTGCGTATCTTTGTTGGTTTTCAACTGTGGTGTCGTTGATACCAAAGTCGATGCTTTCAACAATGCCGTCATCAAAAACAAATTTACCTTTAACTTGTAATTGTTCTATATCTGAACGCTCGTAGTTAGTCCCAAAGTTACTACCCGCAGCTAAAATGTCCTCTGGTTCAAAACCGTCGACGCCGTCAGGATAATCAAAATTCATTACTGGCATATCTTGGGTAAAGTCTGTGGTTTGGCGAATTCGCTGCTGCGAAATCATCGCCAATGTGCCCCATGAACCAAATATACTGTTAGGTTCGTGTTTAGCCGAAGAGTCGTGGTAATCAAGTTCTAACGCTAAGTTTTGGTTTACTTGATATTTTAAGTTTAAGCCGACTGAGCTATTGGTGTTTTTAGTACCAGATTTTGAACGACCGGTATTAATACCTGTACCTTTAATTTCACCCACTTTAGCTTGTTTATAACCATCAGTATCTTGGTATTGCATTGGATAAACTACGCCGTTTTCATCTGGCTCTGACCAAATTAGCGTTGAATGTTTATAGTCGCGCGAGAACCAAGCCGACATATCAGTCAGTTCTCGATCTATGGTTTTTTCTGAATAGGTGTAGTCGAGGCGTGCGGTTAATGCATCAAAGGGTTTGTACTCTAAAACTAGTTGGCCGTTAATACGTTCGCGGTATGCTTCATTTAGCTGGTACACAATATTCTGCGGTACACCATAAATAAGCCCATCTTCTGGTTTATTTAATGTCGCACCTTCTGGCGCTACGTCAGGAAGTGCACCTGATATGGTATTGCCATTAGCGTCTACTTCAGCACCCGGTTCGCCTGCACCAGCGCCTGATCTAAAAGTATGCCAGCCTGCATTTACAGAGGCGTTACTATTACCACTGTGGCGTTCTTGGTATATGCCAACTAAAGCAACACCAAAAGTATCATCGGCAAAAGTATCGCTATAAATACCGGAAATTTCAGGTGTCCATTTGTCGCCTTTTTTAGTTGAATCGTCATTAACTGCTTTTACGCCTAATGAGATTTTTTGCCCTGGGTTTGCGAGTGGGCGAGGGGTAATAATATTAATTGTGCCGCCCAAACCGCCTGTTGGCATAAAAGCTTTACCGGTTTTATATACTTCAACGCCTGTAACACTTTCAGATGCGAGATCAGAAAAGTCGAACGAGCGGGTAGGGGTTGGCATTTGACGGCCATTTAACAAAACTAAGTTTTGTGATGGGCCCATACCTCGAATGGTTACTTGGCTACCTTCACCGTCGCTACGGCTGATAGATACACCGGTAATACGTTGCAAAGATTCGGCTAAGTTGGTATCTGGGAACTTACCAATATCTTCTGCGGAAATTGCGTCTACAACACCAAAGCTATCGCGTTTTACATCCATAGAACGGATTAAACTGCCGCGAATACCTTTTACATTGATAATTTCAACTTCTTGGTCGTTTTGCTCTGCTGCTAATTCTGCTGCCAGTGCTGTGTTTAAGCTGCCAGTTATCCCGGTTACTAATGCAGATGCGCCAAGTATTAGGCTCATCTGTTTAGCTAACTGGGTTGGTCTAAATTTTCTGTTATGCATAATAATTTCACCCTAGTGTGTTCAATTATAGTAAGTAACCTGAACTCGGGATAACAACTTGCTTTCTAGCGGCTATTTTTCCTTATAACTACGTTGAATTCGCTAGTAATAGCCAGCTATTACGTACGCAAATTCGCCTTGTTCTAAGAAAAAATATCACACTAGAACCAAAATAATTCTATTTTATAAATAAATTCGGAGTACTAGCTAACTTGTTACCCCGAGTTCAGGTTAAATTCTTTTTAAACTTCTCGTTACATTTTTGAAAAGTCTTAAGCGAGATTAAGTTACAAATAAAGTTAAATCGTTTTGTCGCCCTATAATTCGCATATTCGAACGTTCGAATTGCTTATTAGAACCAGTGGTGACTATTGGTCATATTATTCGCCACTGGCTCTATCGGCGCTTAACGGTTAGCTACTACTGACATTTAATCCCAGCTTGTTCGGCCGATTGCGGCACTAACCTAACTCGAGCAAAGGCTAGTTGATTTGCTTTGCTGCTAGATATTTCAAATGGTGCAACTGTGTTGCTAAAGTCTGCACCTTGTTTTGCGAAACAACTCAAATCAACACTGATATCCGCCCATTGTTTTACTGTTTGTTGTTGTAATAAGCTGGTGATATCCACTTGCCCTTGGCAACCTTCACCACAACTTACTGACAAATGCACAGGTGCTTGCACTGTTTGGTCAACCCGAATTTGCAGCTCTAAACTGGTTTGGGTATCAAGGTATGCAGATAAATCGTGTGGTTCGCTCCAAGCTAAATAAGCTTTAGCTAAGCTGCGACCTTGCCAAGTTAATAGGCGTGCATCTTCTTGAACATTTTTATCTGTGGTTTTTAGGTGCAGATTATCTGAGCCTTGAGTGGTTACTACGCTGGTTGCTACTGGTACTGCCCATAAGTTTTTGTCACCTAAGTACAATCCAAGATCGGCTTGTGGTTGCGATTCAAACAAAGTTACTGCTTGGTTAAAATCTTTTTCTAACGGAATTTCCGCTACTTCATTCAGGTTGTCAGCCAGCGTGTCTTTGTCTTGATAAGTTAATCCATAACCATATGGGAAGAGTGGGTCGTAGTTTTTATCACCTAGGTTTAATACAACTTGTGCATCAGATTTAGGCCACGAATAAGAAAGTTTGCCTTTAAAGTCGAAATTAACTTCGCCTTGTTTATTGGTAAATAGCACATCGCTCACACCAACCCCTTCAGAGCCCGGTAACCATGCTGCAACAAAAGCGTCTGATGCATTAAGTTCTGCATTTACCCATAATGGACGGCCAGAAATAAATACCGACACAACCGGAATGCCTTGAGCTTTAAGTTTTTGTAGCAATTTAATATCGCGTTTATTGCCACGTTGGTACTCAATGCCTTTAATGTCGCCAACACCTTCGGCATATGGATTTTCACCAAATACCACGATAGCAACATCCGGTTTTTGTTCGAATTGACCTTGTTCATTTAACTCAACTTGGCCACCAGCTTGTTCAACCGACTGTTTAATACCGTCATAAATTGAAGTGCCACCTGGGAAGTCGGCATTCACGTTGCCTGTGCCTTGCCAAGAGATAGTCCAACCGCCACTTTGTTTGCCAATATTGTCTGCGCCACTACCAGCAACCAATACTTTTTGCTTAGGGTTAAGTGGTAATAGATTGTTTTTATTTTTTAGTAACACCAGTGATTCACGTACAGCTTGGCGCGCTAAATCTCTGTGTTGTTTTGCGCCTAATAAAGCTTGTTCACCGGCAAAAGCTCTATTATTTGGTGCTACACCATCAAATAAGCCGGCGCGCATTTTAACGCGTAAAATTCGACGAACTGCATCGTCAATTCGTGCAACTGAAATTTCACCACTTTTCACTTGGTTTACTGTGTTGTGGTACATGGCTTTCCATTCGTTGGGTACCATAATAATGTCGACACCAGCATTAATTGCTTGTGCACAGCTTGCGTTACTACAACCGGTAACTTGGCCGTGGCCGTCCCAATCGCCCACTATTAAACCATCAAAGCCCATTTTCTCTTTGAGCACTTTGGTTAACATGCTGTGATTGCCATGCATTTTTTCACCATGCCAGCTATTAAAAGAGGCCATGATTGTTTGCACACCTTCTTCTATTGCGCTGATATAACCTTGTGCATGTATGTCGATTAGCTCTTGTTCGCTGGCGAGGTTATTGCCTTGGTCTATACCTAAATCTGTACCACCATCACCCAAAAAGTGTTTTGCTGTAGCAATTACTTTGCCGTCAGCCATAAAGTTGCTATCTGCATGGCCTTGCATACCGTTAACCATAGCGCGCGCGTATTCTTTGACGATTTTAGGGTCTTCGGAATAACCTTCGTAAGTACGGCCCCATCTGTCATCTCTAACAACAGCTACGGTTGGCGCAAATACCCAATCAATCCCTGTGACGCGAACGATTTTTGCCGTTGCATCACCAATTTTTTCCATTAAGTCAGGGTTGTTCATTGCACCCAAACCTATGTTGTGTGGATAGATAGTCGCACCAATTACATTGTTGTGACCGTGTACTGCATCTGTACCCCACATAGTTGGAATTGTGCTGCCGTCTTGGCTGGCATCAATTGATGCGTTGTAAAGCTCGTCGGCTAAATCTACCCAGTCTTGCATGCTGGCGTATTTGTCGTTATTTGGAAAAGCGCCACCACCATTTAGGTAAGAACCAAAACCATATTTGCGCATGTCTGCTACATCAAATGCGCGAATTTCCGGTTGGATCATTTGTGCAACTTTTTGTTCAAGCGTCATGCGGGCAATAATTTGATTAATGCGTGCTTCTTGCACATCATCTTGTTTAATTTTACTACTGACCGATGGCCATATATCTATATTGGCTTGGTTGCTAACAACAGCAGCTGCTTTATCACTGTCGTTTGTTGTTTCTGTATGTTGGCACCCACTTACTGTTAAGCTGGCTATTAAAGCCAAATACACGCTGTTCAGCTTATATTTTTTGATCACCTTTATTTCCTCGTCTGAATGGAGTCAGCTTAACTGTAAATAAAAGGTTAATCTGTTGCGTCTCAGTGGTTGAAAAATGACAAATTAGAACGTTTTGGGACTTAGTCGAACGTTCTGATTGGCGTAAAATGGGTCATGCAGACGTAAGTTGATACTCATTGTTATAGTTTTGTTACTAGCTTGGCGAAATCAACTTTGAGGTAAATATGCAATACGAAGCTAGGTTAGCAGTACCAAATTTTGTTTGGTTAATTGGCTGTATTTTTATGCTGGGTTTTGTTTTAACTTTTAGCATATTGCTATTAATGGTGCAGTTACCAACTGATAGCTTGTCGCAAGGTAACCTGCTTTTTGCTTTTTTAGCGGTTATTTTGTTGGCTGTCGCTGGTGCCGGTAGGCTAATTTTGTTGAGCGGACAAAAATTTGCATTGATGAGTGCACTTTGGCTGATCCTGTTTAATTTGGTATTGGGTTTAGTTTTTGCGCCAATTGAACACTTTTGGCTGCAATTATTGCTACTTAGCTTATTGCTGGTAGCCGGTATTGTTAGTTTTATCGTAACCATTCCAGCGGTTGTGTTAACCGCTAGCCAAGATCTTGCTAGCGAGCGCGTATGTTTGTCCTATGCGTTTAAATACTTAGGTGCGACCTTCGCTTTGGTATTGTTAAGTTCTGTATTGGCGAAATCTCAGGTTTTGCAGCCGCTCGATCCACTACACTACAAAGTTATTTATACAGGTTTAACCTTGATTTTGGCTGCTTTTATGTTTTTGTTTAGCCAAAGCCAATCCGTGGATAAATCAACCAATTGGCTGCAACAAAACAATTTGCCTTGGGTAAAAATGTCACCTTGGTATTTGGCTATTTTAATAAGCGCTGCGTGGCAGGGTGCTTTAGTTAAATATTTATCTAGCAGCAGTGAGGTGGCGTTTTTAAACGAGGTGACCCACGAGCTATTATCTTATTTGGCTCTATACTCTGTTGGTTCGCTTATTGGTTTGTTTGCTGCGGCCATTGGGTTAAATTGGCTCAAAGCAAAAGTATTGATTCAATTTGCTTTGCTGGCTACTGTGGTTTTGTGTGCACTGCATTGGTCGCAAGTTGACCTAAATAAGCACATTAGTTTGTTAGGCCTTATTTTAACCAGCTCTTGTTTGGTGCCAGTATTTTTTGCTCAAGCTTTGGCCAATGCAAACAAACACTCAAACCAATTTATATATGTGGCTATGGGATTAAGTATCGCATTGGTTGTAGGCATTACTTTAGGATTTAACTTAGTCGCTAACAATTGATTTTACCTTAGGGTATGTTGTTAAATTGTTAACCTGAATGTATTTTGTTGAGTATCTATTAGAGTTGGCTGTTATCGATGGATAAAACCTTATTCAATTTGCACGATTTAATCCTATTGCTTAGCGCATTTGAGAGCTTAGCTATTGTTGCTTTTTTATCTTTGAATAAAAGCACAAAAACCATAGCAAGCTTTTTATTAATTGGCTTTTTTACCATTCGCGCTAGCTTGTCGTTGCACGAACTTATTTTGTGGGGCAGTACTTTTAGATACTGGGTGTTAGACCTTTCGCCTAACATCTTTTTTATCTTTAATGTCTCTTATTTGTTAGACGCACCCTTGTTGTATTTATACAGCCAAGCCAGCCTAAATAAAGATTTTAAATTGCAGCGCCAACATTTATTGCACCTTATTCCGGCAGTATTGTTTATTGGATTTTTAAGCTTAACTTTTTACAGCTTGCCGTTGGCAAGCAAAACAGAGCTGATAAAAAATTATACCTTTGCCGATTTTAACTTTGTCACAGCTGAGTTTGTCGCTAAATCTATTCGCCTTGGTTATATGCTGTGGCTGGTGGTTTTGTTAAAACGCTATTTTGCCCAGCAGCAACCGAGCTTTGTTATGCCAGTGTGGGTGTCGCCGCTCATTCAGGTATATGCAGGCATTGTTGCTTGGGAGTGGTTATTAGGCTGTATTAAGGTTTATCACTCTATTTGGGGGCTAGATTATTACGATGTGGTCGAGATAATTGGTTTAACCGATTATTACCTAATATTTGCGCTAACCAATGTGGCTATTTATTTAATGGTGACACATATGGCGAAAACCGAAGCGCAAAAGCGTCGGCAGCAAAGCCAAAAAGAGCCAATTAATATGGACTATGTCGGCAAACTCGAACAGGCGATGGAGCAAGATAAACTCTTCTTAAACCCCAATTTGTCGTTTGAACGTTTAGCAGAAAAGCTGGATATTCCAGTGAAAGATTTATCTGCAACCATTAACCGTCATTACCAAGTTAATTTTTACGAGTATATAAATCATTACCGCATTCAAGAAGCAAAACGCTTATTGGAAGACCCAAAACAAAGCCATCGCAGTATTACCGACATCTTTTACGACGCCGGCTTTAACAGTAAATCTGTTTACAATACTTTGTTTAAAAAGAAATTTAATATGACACCCAGCCAATTTCGCAAGAAATCTGCTGCAAGCGGGTAGCCATACAACTTGCTGTTGTTATGGCAACTCAAATATTAGTGCAGTGACATCTGTGTCGCTGCTATTGCTAAAGTGCAGGGTACTTTCACCTGTTACTTTAGCGCCATCACCAGCAGCTAAATTTGTATCCTGCAGCCGCACGCTACCTTGCACTAGGTGAATGTATTGTTTTGTACCTATTGTTGAGGAAAATTTATAAGTTTCACTAGCAGGCAATATCAGCTGGTGTAATTTTGCATCTTGTTTTATCCGCAGCGTGCCACTTGCGCCATCGGGTGTAACAATTGTGGTTAAACCAAGTTGCTGACCAAAATCTTTTTGCTGATAACCGGGTTTATTGCCAAAAGTATTTGGCTCAATCCAAATTTGTAAAAAGCGTAAGTCATCAGTATTTGATGCATTGTATTCGCTGTGCAAAATGCCTTTACCGGCAGACATCAATTGAAATTCACCCGCAGGTAAAGTTTGCACATTGCCAGCACTGTCTTTGTGTTGAATGCTGCCTTGTAAAACATAACTGATGATTTCCATATCTTTATGACCATGTGTATCAAAACCTGCTGCTGGTTTAACTACATCATCATTAATCACTCTTAGTGCTGAAAAGCCCATGTGTTTAGGGTCGTAATAGTGGCCAAACGAAAAAGTATGGCGGCTATCTAACCAGCCAAATGAAGCTCGGCCACGTTCGCTCGACTTTCGAACGGAAATCATAATAGTTTCTCCTAAATCAAGCTGGCGATTAAGCCAGCTTTTTCGCTAAAACTTGGTCAACTGCAGCTTTACCTGAGCCTGAAAGTGCTAACGAAACACTTGCTGCCAATAAAGCTAACCCAAACTCATAACCATTGTTTGACATAAACAAGCCGTTGGCAAAGTGCACTGAAAATATCGCAACAAGCATAGTAAAGGCGAGTGCAATGGCCGCAGGGCGAGTTAACAAACCGAGTAAAATAAACAAACCACCAAAAAACTCAGCACTACCGGCTAATAACGCCATTAAAAAGCCCGGTGCTAAACCGATTGATTCCATCCAACCGCCAGTGCCTTCTAAACCATAACCGCCAAACCAGCCAAATAGCTTTTGTGCACCATGCGCCATAAAAATAATGCCGACTGGTACACGTAGCGCTAAAGTTGAATAACCTGCGGTAGATGTTGATAATTTTTGAATCAATGCTTTCATTGTTTTATTCCTCAATATTTTTAAATTAACTGCTTGGGTTAATGAGTGACTAATCACTCGTTGAAATTAAGTATAGGTATGCTAACTTCAATAGAAAATCGGTATGTTTTGAAGGGTTAGTTCAATTTTTTTGAATAAAGGAAATTATGTACCAAGCTATCACCATAGATGCACTTAGAGCGCTCGACGCCATCGACAAAAAAGGCAGTTTTGCAGCGGCAGCTGAGTCTTTATACAAAGTGCCATCGGCATTAACTTACACTATTAAAAAACTTGAAGAGGATATTGGCGCACCTTTGTTTGATAGATCTAAACAAAGAGCTGTGTTAACACCTGCAGGTAAATTAGTACTGGAACATGGCCGGGAAATACTCCACGCCGCCAATAAAATGGTCGATGCCGTTGCCCAATTAGAATCGGGTTGGGAAAAACAATTGCGCATAGCGCGCGACACTGTGGTACCACAAGACAAACTTTTTCAGCTACTTGGTGAATTTACGCAATTGCCACAAGATGTAGATGTGTCAATAAGTGTCGAGTCTTTAGGCGGCGGTTGGGATGCGTTACATAGCAAACGCGCTGATATAGTCATAGGTGCATCTGGCGACTTACCCAAGGGGTTATTTCACACCTATAAAATGGCCGAAATAACCTTTATTTTTGCTGTGCCACCATCACACCCACTAGCCAAAATAGACGGGACAATAGAAGCAGAGCATTTACGCCAATACCCATCTATAGTGGTTGCCGACACATCACAATTATTACCGAGCAGAGACAGTGGGTTATTTAATAGCAAACAGGTTATTCGGGTAAATAATATGGATGCCAAACTGCAAGCCCAGCTGCAAGGCATAGGTATTGGTTTTCTGCCATTACATTTCGCAAGGCCACATTTAGACAGCGGCGCATTAATCCAAAAGCCTTGCGCAATCCCACGAGGCAACCAAGCCTTATACATAGCTTGGAATAAAGGCCACGAAGGCAAAGCTTTTGAATGGTTTATTGATAAATTGTGCAAGTTGGACTGGGAGATTTAGCGCTGGCTCTATGAGTTTACTCAAACTTAGAGCTATGACGGGAACTGAAGTTAATGATTTTGGTCAACTTATTGAGCAGGCATTTTTATCTAGTTTAACTAAGCTGAACCTCACAAGTTAGCTATTTTGATATGGAGTTTTTGTTTTGAAAAATATAATTACATTCCTGATATTAAGCTGTTTTTTATCCAGCTGCTGCAGGGTTTTAGAAACGACCAAACAAACTTTCCATAACAAAACAGCCGCGCCTGTGGGTCAGGCTTATATCTACGAAAAATCGAATTTAGATGGCACAAATCACGCTAGCATAGCTGTGTATTATCGCAAACAAGGTGACATTGAAGCCTTTAAGTGGCACAGCGGTAATCACGCTGGCACCATAGTTAAAGCAGTGATAGATCAAAACTCGAAAAACGTGCTTGAATTTGAGGTTTATCGCCTTAGTTCAAAAAATGGTTTAAAACGCCAAGCTGTGTTGGATACCACAGCTAACGGTGATATTCGAGTCACCTTAGGTGAAAACGTGCAGATATTTAACGAAGTTCCAGTGAGCTGGCATAGTTATGATTTCGATTTTTCTAGCTTGAGTTACGCTTATCGCTTTTTAAATGAGCCTAAACAAACTTATAACTTCCATATTTTGGATTTAGACCTGAGTGAATCGCCACCACAAATGAAAAACTTTGGTTTAGTTAGTATGCGTTTTGAGAAGCAAGATGAGCTAGGTTTAAAATATTCTATCGATGGTGCTGGGTTGGATAATCGAGGAGGGCATATCTGGTTTGATCCAACAGAGTTACATATGCTGGCGTTCGAAATTCAAAAACCTGATGAACCCGGTTACGATTCAGGCAAAATGACCCTGAAACAAATTGTTCAATTAACCGATGAAAGTTGGGAAAAATTTAAGATGGATGCTATTTCTAGCACCCATTAGCCGTAGTAGTGCACACTAAATTTTAATCCGCTTTAGGTGCGATTAATATCAGCATGGATGATGAGCATGTTGTAGCTGAGTCGCGGTAAACTTTATTCATAATCTGCCGCATAAGTTTCTTCATAACTATGCGAATAAAGCTCAAACAAATTGCCAAATGGGTCTTCTAAATACACCATTTTGGCTGGTTTATTATCATCGTCTGGGTGGTAGCGCATTACATCCATACGTACTTTGCCGCCGTATTCTTGGGTTTTGCGCATCACAGTTTCAAAATCATCTGTTTGTAAACAGAAATGAAAAATACCGAGTCGAGCAAAATCTAAGTCGTGGCGCTCAGCGCGATGTTTCATTTCAAATAATTCAACGCCTATACCGTCAGTTGTTACCATATGGGCAATGTTGAATGCCTCGAAACCCTCACCAAAAACGGCGATACACATACGGCCAATAGCTGTTTTGCGCTCTTCAACTATTTTTGTATTCTTCATAATCAGTCTAAGGCCAAGCACTTTGGTATAAAACTCAACTGCTTGGTCCATGTCACCAACCATAATGCCAACATGATTCATTTTCATAAAATACTCCTGCGTTTAGGTTAAATATTCAAACTAGAAGGCTATGTTATGAGATTAAATTTATTAATTTAAATTATCATTTATAATTGATTTGATAATAGAAAATTATGGTTTTTATATGCTCAACCCTGTTTGGTTAAATACATTTAAAACTTTGGTGGATACTGGCCACTTTACTAAAGCGGCCGAAAAACTATTTATGACCCAGCCGGGGGTTAGCCAGCATATACGTAAACTTGAAGAGGCTTGTGGTGCGCAGTTAATTAGACGAGAGAAAAAACGTTTTGATGTAACTGAGCAAGGCAAGTTGTTGTATGCGTATGCTGAACAATTAGTCAAAAACGAACAGACTTTTCTTGAACAGCTCCTTGGTGATAGCCCAGTAAAAGGCCAATGCTCTTTGGCATGCTCTGGCTCTGTGGCGCTTTTGCTGTACCCCAAATTGCTTGATTTGCAGTTACAGTATCCTGAGCTAACAATTAAATTAAAAGCTGCGCCTAATCAACAGATATTATCTGAAATTAAACAAGGTGATATCGACGTTGGGATTGTTACCCATGTACCAAACTCAGCTTGGTTTACTGTGGAGAAACTAGCGCAAGATGAGCTCTGTTTGGTTTTGCCGGCTCAGCAAGAAATTACACAATTAGAACTAGCTGATTTATTGCAAATGGGTTTGGTTGCACATCCAGATGCAGAGCATTATTTGTCTTTGTATTTAGCGCAATGCCAAGAAGAAAGTTTCGCTAATTTGGATTTTAATCAATTGCCAGTTGCAACCTATATCAACCAAATTAGCCAAATACTTTTGCCTGTGTCTAAAGGGCTTGGTTTTACCGTATTGCCAAAAAGCGCGATTGATAGTTTTGCCGGAAAACATTTATTACAAGTATACAAACCGACAAAGCCAGTTGTTGAAACCTTGTATAAAGTTAAAAAGAAAAACCATCAATTACCAGCAAGGTATAACACGCTTGATTCTGCCATAGTAGATTTATGGCAGAATAAATAGCTACTCATCACTCTGCTTATTTTTTTCAATTTCGCCTAATACGTCATATAACAAAGTGGATGCTTCAGGTGAAATTAGCTTTTGGTTGGCATATTGCACGCATATATCAGACGACAATAATTCAGCCTGACAAATACATTCAAGTTGGCTAATGGTTGAACCTTGGCTAACAAATGCAGCAATTGAATCGTAACTCATGTATACGCGTTTTGGATCTTCCAATGCATCAATCAAAGCTTTTGGTAAATTCCAATGTTTGGCAATCGCTAATATCAGTTCACTGCCACGTTGACGCATAATGGCTTTGATGAAAAACGAATTAGGTTCAACATTGGCATTTACTACTTTGTAGGCATCTACCACTAATTGGAAAATAATCATCTTGCCAAGTTGGTTAATTAATCCGGCTAAAAAAGCTAGGTTGCCTGCTTGTGGGTTTAATTCTTCAGTCGCAAGTTGTTTTGCGAATAACGCTGACTGCTGGGCATGTTCCCATAAATTTTCACCAAACGACTGAAAATAACCCGCATCAGCAGGGTTAAAGCGTTTAATAAAATTCATTAATACACATTCTTTTATGCCATTGGCACCAAGTTGCACAAATGCGCTTTTTAAACCTGAGACTGGTTTTTCCGAGCGGCGAAACATGGGCGAATTGGCCAAAGCTAAAATCGCGGCAGATACTGCAGGTTCCTGCTTTATCAGGTCTAGCAGTGTTTGGGTATTGAAGTCGTCATTATTCATCATAGAGATCATAGTTGCGACTGAATGTGGCATTGCGGGTAATTCGTTGATAATTGTATCAGGCTGGGCTAACAGTTGATCAACTTGATTGTAGATGGTTTGTTCCATCTCCGTCATTTTTGATTGTTGTTCACTTGCGCCCAATAAATAATCGTAAAATGCTGTATCAACAGCGTGTTGCAGGCTGTTATCTACTAATTGGCTGTTGTGATCTTTAGTTAATTCAAGCTGAGATGAAAAGCGAAAATTGTCGCTAGTAGAGCTTTGCGCAGGGGCTAACTCAGTAGATTGCTGCTGGGTTCGTTTGTTTGTGAAAATGTTTTTCAATAAGCGAATAAACATGGTGGCCTTAATATGCACGGAATTATCAAATCACTAGAATAAGTTACATCTAGTCTAATAAGCATGGCAGGCTTTTATGACATTTCAAATCACTTTGCTTATTGTTTTACTTCCATACTGGCTGTCAGCCTTGCAACATGGCAATAATTCTATGTATTACTGACACTTAGTCAAGATTCACTTAATTGATTAAGATTATTCAAATAAGTACTTTTGTAGTCTGTTGGTGTCATATTAAACCAACGTTTAAACGCACGGCGAAAATTAGCTAAATCGTTAAACCCAAGTTTGTTGGCGAGTTCTTCATTGGTGTAATTGGCAAATTGTAGCCAATGAATAATCTTTTCTTTTTGTTGGGCATCTTGAATGGCTAAAAAACGTGCTTTATGTTGCTTCAATTTGCGCTTTAAGCTGGCAGGACTCATGTCCAACAACTGCGCGACTTCTTCTAGCGTTAAACTGCGATTTGTTTGAATTATGCTGCGCATCTGCTGTAAAAAAGGCTGAGCGACAGGTGTTTGTGCTAAATGTTGTAGTGCTAGCTGTTGTTTTATTGGGCTGGTAAATCTAAAGCTTTGTTTAAGTTTAACTTTGTCCAAGCTAACCACATCTGCAAGCTGGTCAAAGGCCAAGTTAAAACCTAAGTTTTCTTCGTATTCTTGAATATACCTTGGGCGGCTATGTTTAAACTGATAGTGTATTTTTATTTTGCTGCTGGTTAAGTATTTTATACAGCTATTTAATGCGGTTAATGTCACTTCTAGCAGATAGATATATTGTTCTGAAGTTAGGCCAATTGCATCATAAAAATACAGGTGTATTTGTTGCTGACTTGTACGTAATTCACAACCAATAAACGGGTTGATTAAACTCTGGTAGCGGGCAAATACTTTAAATAAATCAGCTAAGTTAGCAGCGTGCTGTACTGCTTGAGAAAAAGCGCCGTATTGACCGGGCAATAAACGTTGGCCTAATAAAAAACTTGAGTCATAACCGGAGATATTTTGTTTGGCTTTGTCTAATAATTTTATAACTTGTTCTGGGCTGGTTAGTTGTTTTTCTGGTGCTGTTTCTGCGGTTAAGTCTTGTAAAAATATACCACTTCCACGCAAGATCTTTTCTGGGTTTACCCCACGAGATAAAGCTAGGTCGATAATGCTGGTCGGCAAATGTTGCAGTGGCAAACACTTGCTATCGGCATAAATTATTGGCGCTACAGCTTGCTTCATTTAGCTTATTTTTCCAGAGCTAAATTAACTTGGCGAATTGCTTGCTCAAGCTGCTGCTCAGGCTCAGACAATACCACAGCTGTGGCGATTTTATGGTAAACCGCTTTGTTGTTGCCGTTGGGTTTAAATGCTAGCGATTTAACCGCTTGTTGAATTTGCTCACAAACTTCTTGCGCCTCAGCTAGCCCTGTATTTGGCATCACAATTATAAAACGATCACCTGCGTAGCGGCAGGCTAGGTCAGCAGTCCGTAAATTCATCACAATCAAATCAGCTACTTCGCGCAGCAGTCTGTCGCCATCTTGGGTTGAATAACTGCGGTTAAAGTCAGCAAATTTGCGAATATCTAACATAGCCAGCGCATAACTTTGTTGCTCGGCGATTAATTGGCTTAAATGGTCGCGCATATAGTCGGCACTATACAATTGGGTAATATAGTCTATTTGGCTATGCTCTCGGTAAAAGGCTTCGCGGCGGCTCAGTTGTTTGTGCAGTTTAAGTTGTTCGTGGTGCCATTGGTATAAACCCCAAGTCATTAATACCATACCAACTAGCGCAGGTAATGACTCTATCCAATACAACCAAAACTCTTTGCTTGGATAGCTGACAAATTCGTCGGTTAAATCGAGCAAACTTGAGCATAAAAAGCAGGTTAGCCCGATAGACAATAAATAGGTCACTTTGCCCGCTGGGCGACTGGCAAGCAGAAAAAACAACCACACAGCTGTCATAACAAATATGCCACCTTCACCTAATACATCTAACCAGTCGGTCGTTTGGCCACTTTTCAACTGGCCTTGAGTAAACACGGCAGTTAGCAATGCAGCGACTGTGATAAAAATTGCGGCAACAATTTTGTAATGCCGTTTTAAAAATAAAAAATCCATAGCGAGTATTTAGTTTTGCTGAGCTTAAGTTATTTGCTGCAGAAACTAACTTAAACTGCTGTGAGTTAAAAGGGTCAATTTGGCTCAGCCAATTTAGCCCAAAGCCTGTTGTTTTTGCTTGATTAAAACGGTTTTAATTAATGATTTGTTTTAATTTGTTGATTTATATACTTTTTGTTTGGGGTGAAATCAGGTCAAATTCCCTAACAAAGGGCACTGTCAGCTGCTATCAGCGCGATTAATTGACCTATTGTCATAAAACATTCACAGCAAAGTTTGCCGAACACTTTTTAAATGCGCTCAAATTGATTGTTTGATTCACTGTTTAATACATTTATGGAACGCGCTAAAAATGAGCAAAAAATATTTTAATAAACTCGCGCTAACAACTGCAATTGCTGCTGCATTAACTTCGGTTTCAGCAACTGCTGGTGGGTTAGTTGGTAAAGTAACTGATGCAAATGGTTCACAGTTATACAAGGGAGCTAAAGTCAGCATAGCTGAGCTAGATTTGGTTACTACAACAGACCAGTCTGGTGTGTATCGTTTCGCCAATTTGCCAGCAGGCGAATATAAAGTGGTTGTTGAATATATAGGTGCAGGTAGCAGCGAAACAACTGTGACTGTTAACCAAACGGGTACGGTTGAACAAAACCTAACATTTTCGGAACAAGCTCAATTAGAAGATATAGTTGTCTACGCGCAGCGTGCTGGTCAAGCTGGTGCAATTAACGCGCAGAAAAATGCGGATAGCATTAAGTCGATAGTCTCTGCTGATGCCATTGGTCAATTCCCAGACCAAAACGTTTCTGAAGCTTTGCAACGTTTACCGGGTATGTTTATTGAGCGTGACCAAGGTGAAGGGCGTTTTGTTGGTATTCGTGGTATCGATCCTAATTTAAACAATGTGACTATTAATGGTTTAAATGTGCCGTCACCTGAGTCGGGTGTGCGCTCGGTTGCATTAGATGTGATCCCATCAAACTTAGTGGGTGGTTTAGAAGTTTCTAAATCGGTAACGCCAGATATGGATGCAGACGCTATCGGTGGTTCAATTGAAGTTAAAAGCTTAAGTGGTTTTGATCGTGCGCAACAAAGCATTACTTTTTCTGCTGAAATGGCGCAAAACCAATTGCGTGATAGCAAGAGCCCAAAAGTATCGGCAAGTTACACAGATATTTTTGATGATACTTTTGCTGTAGCTGCAGCACTTTCATATTCAGATCGCGAATTTGGCTCAGACAATATTGAAAGCAATGGTGATGATGAAATTGAGCAAAGATTCTATTCAATTACCCGCGAGCGTTTAGGTGCTGCGGTTAACTTAGATTATCGCCCTGATTTTAACAACCAATATTTTGTTCGCAGCTTGTTTAGTGAATTTAGTGATGACGAATATCGCTTAAGCAATACTTTTGTATTTGATGATGAAGGCGAAGTTGAGCGCGCAACCAAAGACAGAAAAGAAACGCAACAAATTATCAGCTTAACCGCAGGTGGTGAGCACCAATTAGATAGCCTAACGGTGAACTACCAAGTGGGTTATTCAAAAGCTGAAGAAGAAAACCCGAATGCTTTGTATTACACAATTAAAGGTGAAGGTTTAACTTTTGATTCTGATATGCAAGGACAAATTCCGCAGATTAGCCAAGGCGCGGACGTTCATGATTTTGCGAATTATGAGTTAGATGAAGTATCAGACGAGTCAGATTTTGCTGAAGATGAAGAGACGAGTTTTAAATTAGATCTGACGAAAAAGTTACTGGTTGGTGACTCAGCTTACGAATTTAAAACGGGTGTGAAATATCGCCAACGTGAAAAAAACACCCGAGCTATTATCGATATTTATGACGACGGTTTTGATGCGTTTAACCCAACAGATTTTGCAACTGCAACACCTGATTGGTCGTTAGGCGATTTTGGCCCAGGTTTAAATAGACAAGCTTTGCGCAACTTCACCAAACAAAATAAAGCGGGTTTTGAAAAAGTTGAGTTAGATTCAGATTTAGAATCACAAGGTGCTAGTTACACTATTAACGAAGATATCTTTGCCGCTTATGCCATGGTTAGCGCTGATTTTGGCAAGCTTAATGTGGTTGCTGGTGTTCGTTACGAACAAACTGATTTTTCGACTCAAGGTGCCAAAGTTGAGTTGGTAGAAGATGAGCAAAATGATGTTGAAGAAGTACAAAACACTCCTTGGTCAACAGAAGATAGTTATAGCAAATTGTTGCCAAGCATTAACTTGCGTTATGAGCTATCTGACAAGTTAATTGCCCGTGCTGCTTATACACAAACTTTAGCCCGTCCTAAATTTGAAGATGTTGGTGCTTATCAAATAATTGAAAGCAAAACTGAAGAAAACGACGACGGTGAGTTTGAAACAGAGCGCGAAGCCGAAGCCGGTAACCCAAGCTTAAAACCATATTTTGCTGACAACTTCGACTTGTCACTTGAATATTACCCAGGCCACATTGGTGTGTTGTCGGCAGGTTACTTCCATAAATCAATCGACAACTTTGTTATTGTGGTTGATGTCGCAGGTACGAGCGAATGGCAAGGTTACGATGAAGTATTCCAACCTATTAATGGTCAAAGCGCTAAGTTGCACGGTGTTGAACTTGCTTGGGTTAAAAGTTTTGATTCAGGTTTATTGTTAGCTGCCAATGCCACTTTGACTGATTCAGAAGCCACCACAATTGTTGATGGTGAGGTATTTGAAACTCAATTACCTAACCAGTCAGACACTATTGCTAACTTCACGCTAGGTTTTGAAAATGACACTGTTAGCTTGCGTTTAACCAGCGTATACAAAAGCAAAAACCTAGAAGAAATTGATGACGGTATGTTGCGTTATGAAGATGCACACACCCAACTTGATTTCAGTGGTAAGTACTACATTAACCAACAAACGCATATTTACTTTAATGCTGTAAATATCAACGACGAGCCAATGTACCACTATTTTGATAACCGCAATCAAAATGCTCAGTACGAAAGTTATGGCCGTACATTCCAACTTGGCTTTAGCTGGGCGTCGTTCTAATGATTAAGTGGTTACTTTTAGCAGTAACTTGTTTGACAGCGCCAGTGGCGCTGTCAAATCAAGTATTTAAAGATGAAACTTGGTATCAGCAACATTTAATTGCTGATCTTAAAGTTGACGAACAAGCGCTGAATTTTTTGGTGGTTGGTGATTGGGGTCGCAATGGCCACTTTCAGCAAAAAGCCGTAGCTGAACAAATGGATAATTTAATGTATTGGTTAGACGGTGAGTTTATTTTGTCGACTGGCGATAACTTTTATCCAGATGGCGTGGCGAGCGTAAATGATCCCTATTTGAAGTCGTCGTACGAAGATATTTATTCCGGCCCTCATTTATTTGAGCCTTGGTATTTAGTTTTAGGTAACCACGATTACCGCGGTAATGTGCAAGCGCAAATTGACTACAGCCGAGTCAGTCAGCGCTGGAATATGCCTGCTCGTTATTACAGCAAGCGTATGCAGCTGAATGATTCGAACGATACTTTGTTGTTGATATTTTTAGATACCAGTCCGTTTGAAGATAAATATTACACAGAAGACAAATATTTAACTGTGCGCTCGCAAAACAGTCAGCAACAACTTGATTGGTTTGAACAGCAGCTAAAAGGCGCAGATGACAGATGGATTATTGTGATTGGTCATCACCCTATGTATTCCAGCGGCAAGCGTTACGGCAAAACCGACTCGGTTAGACGCAAATTAGAGCCGTTAATGGAAAAGCATCAGGTAAATGCTTATTTCGCAGGCCATGAGCATGATTTGCAACACAACCAACCGCAAGGCACCACAGTGCACCATTTTATCTCTGGTGCTGGCTCTGCCGTGCGCCATGTTAAACCACGCGAATTCACTCAATTTGCTAAAGCAACTGCTGGGGTTACCGCAGTGTCGCTTAGGCAAAACTCAATGTTAATTCAAATGGTTAGTGCCGAAGGTCAAGTTTTATATAACAAAGACATAGCACATCCAGTGACAAAATAATTATCAAACAGCAATTGGCCTAATGTTTGGCTAATTGCCCGCAAGAATTTAGTAAGAGTAATAACATGCAATATTTTAATCAGCTTGCCCACAATAAATTAGCTAAGGTTTCGGTTGTTATCACAGCTGCTGTTTTCGCGTTAGCTGCTTGTCAATCGGCTACGGAAACAGCACCTACACATTCAGCTGTACAGGCGTTAGCAAAAGCACCAGAGCAAATTTTTCATCACGACAAATTAAACGGCCAAAAAGTTATTCAGCTTAATCAAGACACTTGGTTAGCCAACAGTGAAAACTTCGGGTTAATGTTAATTAATCAACAAGGCGAAATGGTACAAAACCATGCAGGTAACTTTGAGTCGTTAGATATTCGCCAATTAGATAAGAATACATGGTTTGTCAGCAGTGTAGATAAAGAAGCAGGGCAGTTTTTGTTGTTTAAAGTAGCGTTAGCCGCCAACGCGCAAGCGCATAAAATTACTTTGTTAAATACGATTAAGCCTGAAAGCAGCGTTATTGATAACCAATGTTTGGCTTATCAAAATGGCCAGTTAAGCAGTTTTTGGTTAACCGCACAGCAGCAAGTTGAACAACGTATTGTTTATCTTAATCAGCCAAATGCGCAATCAACTAATTTATTAGTGCGCAGCTTTTCTGCGCCTCCGGGTGCTGGCGCTTGTGTAGTCGACGATATTAAACAACAAGTTTATGTTGCAGAAGAAACTATAGGTGTGTGGGCGTATCCGACTAATCCTGAAAAAGAATTATCGCGCTCGCCAATTGCCTTAGTTGCACCATTTGGTCAAATTCACGGTGAAATTAAAGATATCAGCTTATTGCCTGATGGTAGCTTGTTAGTCGCATTACCAGAGGCTGAGCAAATTCAGCACTATCAAACTGATGGTAGCAAGCATTTAGCAAAAGTGTATTCAGTTGCTGGTTTCACTATTGAAAGTATAGATGCGAAACAAACCGCGGATAATAAGTGGCTAGCGGCTTTTTATGATGATGAATCTGGTGCATATTATTCGACAGAATTGCCACTTTCGGTTGCAGAAAAAAGAATTGCTAAGCAAAGTGCATCACAAGTAACTGCTGATATGCAAACCGCACCTGTTGCGCGTTTTGGTGATGCAGCGGACGATCCTGAAGTTTGGTTAAACCCAAACAATAGTGCAGACAGCTTAATTTTAACCACAGATAAAAGGTATGGTTTAAACGCATACAACTTAGCTGGTGAATTGGTTGAGACGATAGCATCTGGCCGTATTAACAATATTGATATTAGTTATGGTGTTGAGTTTAACGGCGAGCATTTTGATTTTGCTACAGCCAGTAACCGTACGTATAACAGCATTATTGTCTATAAAATTACGCGTTCTGGCGATATTTCTGAGCTAGCTAACGTACCAACCAGCCTGCCAGATGTTTATGGTTTGTGCCAATATCAGTCGCCGATAACGGGTGATTATTTTGTTTTTATTAATGACGAAAGTGGTGTTTATCATCAATACCAATTGGACTTTTCTACTAGCCAAGTAACAGGCAAGTTAGTGCGTGAGTTTAAAGTAGCGAGCCAACCAGAAGGCTGTGTGGCTGATGCACAAACGCAAACTTTATATGTAGGTGAAGAAGATTGGGGCATTTGGACTATAGGTGCAGAGCCTGATGCTGGCACAAAATTGGAGGCATTTTATCAAGTAGATGGTGATGTATTGGTAGATGATGTTGAAGGTTTGTCTTTGTATGCGCCTAAAAATCGCTCGGAAAAATACTTAGTTGCTTCGAGCCAAGGTGATGATAGTTATGTTGTATTTGATTTAGCTAAAAATGCTAAAAAAGGCCAAGTTGTAGCTAAGTTTAATATTGTCGCCGATGTGTTAAAAGGCATTGATGGCGCGTCAGAAACCGATGGTTTGGCTGTGATTGCTGCGCCATTGGGGGACTTGTATCCATTCGGTGCTTTGGTTGTGCAAGATGGGCGCAATATTATGCCGGTGCAGCCGCAGAACTTTAAGTTGGTTGATTGGCGTAAAATTAATGGTTTGATTTTAAAGCAGTAGGATGATCTCTAGCCAAGGATGGCAACCTGCTAGATTTGTGCAATGGTGCTTGGATTTTGTGCCAGAGAATATCGAAGGTGAATGGGGTATTCCTCATAGAGCGCTGAAAATCCTCAGCAATATGCGATAAGTACTAGACCATAACTTTCGCAAAAACGCTGTATGCAGAGGCGACTATTCATCCTTGAAGGTGAGGCCCTGTCGTCATCCATGACTCCACCTCATTCAACTGCGAAGCAGAGCTTCGGTTCTCATTCGCCCCTGAAAAAGAGATTTTGCTCTAAGTTATTGCTCTAGTACTTATAGCCCTGAGTCGCAGGGATATATGCGATTGTCTGTATGCAGAATATCCTTTGGGAGCAGAGCACTTCACTTTTGGACATTTCTGTTGTCTTCAGGATAAACCTTGATCAGCAATTCCGTTGGTGAGGACTGAGGGTAGGTTGTCCAAAACAGAACCTGCTTTTCATGGATGAAAAGCCGGAGCGCACAAGGACGTGTTTACAGCGTTTCTGGTTTGGACAACCTACCCTCAGGCCGACCATAGCGCACAGGACGAGCCGCGAGTTTTGCATATAGAACCAACTATCTTCCACTATCAAAACCAGCAATTTCAAATTTCCGATTAACCCAACCTAGTTAATCAATTGGCAACAAATTGATCTCTAAACTATAACTATACGTAAGCTTTTGGCATGCACAGTGCCACTTTAAGAAACAAAACGGAGAGCTAAATATGTCAGCAAGTAAATGTCCATTTCACCAAGCAGCCGGTAACGGTACAACGAATCAAGACTGGTGGCCAAACCGATTAAAGTTAGAAATTCTTCACCAACAATCAGCTAAATCCAACCCAATGGAAAGCGATTTTAATTACGCACAAGCATTTAATGCCATTAACTATGAAGCACTAAAAAAAGACTTAACTGATTTAATGACAGACTCGCAAGATTGGTGGCCTGCAGATTTTGGTCACTACGGTGGTTTTTTCATTCGTATGGCGTGGCACAGTGCGGGTACCTATCGTATTGGTGATGGCCGTGGTGGTGCTGGCTCTGGTAGTCAAAGATTCGCGCCATTAAATAGCTGGCCGGATAACGGTAATTTGGATAAAGCTCGTCGTTTATTGTGGCCAATTAAACAAAAATACGGTGATGCTATTTCATGGGCTGACTTAATGATTTTAACCGGCAACGTCGCTTTAGAATCTATGGGCTTTAAAACCTTCGGTTTTGCCGGTGGCCGCGAAGATATTTGGGAGCCTGAGTTAGATATCTATTGGGGTAACGAAACTGAATGGTTAACTGACAAACGTTATTCTGGTGAGCGTGATCTTGAAAACCCTTTAGCAGCGGTGTTAATGGGCTTGATATATGTAAACCCAGAAGGGCCAGATGGTAACCCAGACCCAATTTTAGCAGCAGCGGATATTCGTGAAACTTTTGCGCGTATGGCAATGAACGATGAAGAAACAGTTGCGTTAATTGCTGGTGGCCACACCTTTGGTAAAGCACATGGTGCAGGTGATGCAGCTAATGTAGGTGTTGAACCAGAAGGTGCGAGTATCGAAGAGCAAGGTTTTGGTTGGACCAGTACTTATAAATCAGGTAAAGGCGCTGATGCGATTACCAGTGGTTTAGAAGTGACTTGGACGGAAACACCAACGCAGTGGAGCAACAACTTTTTTGAAAACTTGTTCAACTACGAGTGGGAATTAACTAAAAGTCCTGCTGGCGCACATCAATGGGTAGCAAAAGATGCGGCGGATACAATTCCAGATGCATTTGATGCAGGTAAAAAACAAAAGCCAACTATGTTAACGACTGACTTGTCGTTGCGCTTTGACCCTGCGTACGAAAAAATCTCGCGTCGTTTTTTACAAAATCCAGACGAGTTTGCCGATGCATTTGCCCGTGCTTGGTTTAAATTAACTCACAGAGATATGGGACCAAAAGTACGTTATTTAGGCCCTGAAGTACCAGCGGAAGATTTAGCATGGCAAGACCCATTGCCAGCAGCAACATATGCACCTTTATCTGAGCAAGCTGTTGCTGAGTTAAAAGCTAAAATTGCTGCAAGCGGTTTGTCGGTTGGTGAATTGGTTGCAACAGCATGGTCGAGCGCTTCAACTTTCCGTGGCTCTGATATGCGCGGTGGAGCGAATGGTGCACGTGTACGTTTAGCGCCACAAAAAGATTGGCAAGCGAATAACCCACAGCGTTTAGCTAAAGTATTGGCTGCATTGGAGCAAATTCAAACTGAATTTAATCAAGCGCAATCGGGCAATAATGGTGTTTCATTAGCTGATGTTATTGTATTGGCCGGTAATGTTGGGGTTGAGCAAGCAGCAAGTGCTGCGGGGCAATCAGTTTCTGTGCCATTTACACCTGGCAGAGTAGATGCTGAGCAGTCGCAAACTGATGTTGAATCATTTACCGCGCTTGAGCCAAAAGCTGATGGTTTCGTTAACTACTTGAAGCAACAATACGCAGTGCCAGCGGAGCATATTTTAGTCGACCGCGCTCAGTTATTAACTTTAACAGCGCCAGAAATGACAGCTTTAGTCGGTGGGTTGCGTGTATTAGGTACAAATAGTGATGGCAGCAGCCACGGTGTATTCACCGATAATGTTGGCAGCTTAACCAACGACTTTTTTGTTAACTTGTTGGATATGAGTACTGAGTGGAAACCAACTTCAAAAGACGCACAAACTTTTGAAGGCAAAGACCGTAAAACCGGTGCAGTTAAATGGACTGGTACCAGAGTAGACTTAGTGTTTGGTTCAAACTCACAATTACGCGCAATTGCTGAAGTGTATGCATCTGCAGGCAACCAAGCTAAGTTTGTAAATGACTTTGTAAAAGCTTGGACTAAAGTAATGAACGCCGATAGATTTGATGTAGCATAATCAAATATTATTTTGAAACGTTCGATTTAAAACAGCGCCGATGGCGCTGTTTTTGTTTTAATTACAATAGATTAAGTATGAATTGATATTTGATTTTCAATCAATGTCAGTGTAGTTTCTCAGTACCAAACACTGCTGCAAAATGGCTACTGAAAAATGCAAGATTTTACCGATGTAAACGTGCAAAGGATACTTCGTGTAGATCATGCAGGCGAGCTTGGTGCAATCAATATTTATACCGCACAGTTATTCTTAGCTAAGTACTTTTATCATGACATAGTTGCCGAATTGCAAGACATGCTGTTACATGAAAAACAGCACTTTAATACTTTTGACTCGCTACTAAAAAGTCGCGGACTTCGTTCATGTTATGCCCTTCGGTTATGGGCTATCGGCGGTTTTTTGTTAGGATTATTTACCGCGTTGTTAGGTCGAAATGCCATCTGGATATGCACAAATGCGGTTGAAACAACTGTTTTGCATCACCTAGAGTCGCAACTGGATTTGTTGAAATTTATCGATAAAGAAGCTTATGCCGCAGTACTTAGTATTAAAACAGATGAAGAGAATCATCAATCGACAGCTGTCAATAATGCATCTAATTCCTGCTTTGCTTGGCCAATAAATATACTAGTTGGAAATACAACCAAATTCGCTATTTGGTTGTCTACCAAACTTTAATCAAAAAGGACTGCAATGATTGAATCAGTTTCACCGCAAAACTTAATTGAAGTATTACCACTTATTCGTGCTTATCAAAACTTTTATAAAGTAGCGAATGTGTCTGATGAAAATAACGCTGAGTTTTTTGCTCAATTCGGTGAGGGTAGCCCCGCTGGTTGCCAGTTTATTTTTAGAGTAGACAACAAAGCTGTTGCATTTGGTACTGTGTATTTTTCTTTCACTTCAACCATAACGGCCAAAGTAGCCGTACTAAACGATTTATATACTGATCCAGAGTATCGTGGCAGAGGCATTGCCAAACAGCTTATTGAACACTGCCGTGAATATGCAAAACAAGCTGGGGCCGCAAGGCTACAATGGGTGACTGCGCCGGATAATACCCAAGCACAAAAGCTTTATGATAAATTAGCCGCAAGCAAAAGTACTTGGCATTTTTATGCATACAATACTTAATAACAAAATACGGACTTTAGCTGAATGAAAAAACGCTTAATATTACTGATTGGTTTATTTACCGCAGGCAATGCCTTTGCTGACATGCAGGCTGAAATTGATCATCTATTAAATTATGTAGCGACTACCAATTGCCAGTACGAACGAAACGGCACTATGCACAAGGGGGAAGAGGCTGTTGCTCATATTAAAAAGAAATATGACTACTTTGTTGATGATATTGAAAGCACCGAAGATTTTATTAAATACTCAGCAACTAAAAGTAAAATGTCCGGCAAGTATTATTTGATTCATTGTCCTGAACAAACGCCGATTAAAAGTAAAGATTGGTTATTGGCTGAATTAGATAAGTATAGGAAATGATTTTTGTTAAGTTGAAAATTCTTGATAACAATCAATTACAAAATGAACATACCACAATGTGATTGGCCATCATATTATTGAGCTATAACAAAGGCTCAAAATAATAAGGAATTCTTTTGGCTAAACTCAAATCACTTTTTTTATTCGTTCCAATTTGGCTAATTTTAAACCTTATTGGGTGTCAATCTGATAGTGAGGTTGGCTTAACGGAAGAAGATCCTATTGAAACCTGTACTGGTTTTTTCGCTCCAGGGATTAACGTTTTTGTGTACGATTCGTTAGATGAGTCGATTATCATCGAAAATGCGACGGTCTTGGTCATCTCTGAGAATGAAACGGACAGCGTGGCGGAATATGCGCAGTTTATTCCAGAAGATGATGGTCTTTCAAATTCACTGACAGGTGCTTACTACACAACTTTGTCTCTCAACGCATCCAAATTTTTAATTAATTTGGAAGTGACTGCAGACGGCTATGATTCGTTTGTCACTAAGAATATTGAGTTTAAATTAAACGCCGGATGCGGAGCAGATAATGGTGTGCTTTACTCTGTTTATCTGTGCCCTGAGAGTTCTAATTGTTTGTAGGGTAGCCTTTGCTACCCTATCCTACAAAACACTGCAAGTTGACCACTTATTGCACTTGCTCAACCTGCTGCAACTCTTGTTCCAACGCCGCTTGTTCATGGCCTCTTGGTTTGTGGAATTTAGCTGTGGCTAAATACACAACAGGGGTTAAATACAAAGTAAATAACGCAGCTAAACCTAAACCGCCAAACATTACCCAACCAATGGCACTGCGTGCTTCTGCACCTGCGCCCGCGCTTAAAATAAGCGGCAAGCCACCTAGTATGGTTGAAACCATAGTCAGCGCTATAGGGCGTAAACGCACATTGGCGGCTTGTTCAATCGCTTGGCGTATATCTAAACCTTTGTCACGTAATTGGTCGGCAAACTCTACGATTAAAATGCCATTTTTGGCCATTAAACCAATCAACATTACTAAACCAATTTGCGAATAAATATTCACACTGGTATCGGTTAACCATAAAGCGTAAATTGCCGCAGCTAAACCAAAAGGTACTACAGTCATTACATTTATAGCGCTGGCAATACCTTCAAACTGCGCACACAACACCAAAAATACCACTAACAAAGCAATTGCATAAGTAAAGGCTACTTCGTTGGAGGTTTCTTCTAGTGTTTGTGCTTCGCCTAAAAATATCATGTGCACATCGTCAGGTAACACTTGTTTGGCAATATCCTGCATTTCTTGCATGGCATCAGCCAGTGGATAACCTTCAGCAACATTTGCTTTAATTTCGATAGCGCGGCGCTGCGCGTGGCGATCTAATTCAGCGGCAACGCTATTTTCTTTCATAGTCACAACACTCGAAAGGGGTAACTGACGACCGGAAGCGCTTGAAACATACAAGTTGGCTAAATCTTGTGGTGACGAAACTCGTGTTGATGAAGTTTCTAACATAATTGGAATTGATTCATCGGCAATGCTTAAATCGACCAAATCCCAGCCATCCACTACTGCGCGTAAGGTATTGGCAATTTCATTCAGCGATATACCTAAATCAGCTGCGCGGCGTCTGTCTATTTCTAATGACAATTGTGGTTGGGTAGGGCGATAAGAAATATCCGGTTGGCTGATGTGGCTACTTTGTTCATTAATTGCATCTGCCATAGCTAAAGACGCAGCATAAATATCGTTATAGTCATTGCCTAATAATGCGACTTCAATGCCTCCTACATTGCCACGAATCGCTAAACTATTTGGGCTGCCAACACGTACACGTGCGCCGGGTATTTGGCTTACTTGTTGGTTAATTTCCGCCATTACTGTTTGTTGGCTGACAGTTCTTTGCTCCCAGGGTACAAACGGCAACATCACTTGTGCACGGTTCGGATCGTAGCGCCCCACGGTTGTGAACATATCGGTAATTATGCCTTGCTGAATGTACGGCTCGGCAATGGCCTCAATTTGTTCTGCTTGGCGGGCGATATAATTTAAACCCACACCATCAGGGCCAGTTGCATCTACATACAAGACACCACGGTCTTCACTTGGTAATAGCTCGTTAGCCAGTTTTGGATAAACCCAACCAGCTGCTATTGCCGACGCTAACGCGAGTAAGAAAAACCAAATGGCGTGATTTAATACAAAGTGAATTGAGCGCCCATATAAACCTGCCAAAGCTAGGCCACAACGGGCAAGTAAATTTGGCTGCGCCGATTTTTTCGCTTTAACCAATGGGAAACGCGCAGCCATTGCTGGCACTATGGATAAAGCTACAAAAGACGAAATAATGACCGCACAGGCTAAAACAAAACCAAACTCACGGAACATTTTGCCGGCAGAACCCGGAATTAACGCAATCGGCACAAATACACTCACCAACACAGCTGTGGTTGCGATAACGGCAAATATGACTTGGCGAGTACCTAACACCGCCGCGGCTCTTGGTTTTAACCCTTGCAAACTTAAACGCTGAATGTTTTCTAATACAACTATTGCATCATCTACCACCAAACCTGTGGCTAAAACAATGGCTAATAAAGTTGTGATATTAATAGAAAAGCCCATTAACCAGATACCCGCCAAAGTGCCAACAAGCGCTAATGGAATTGCGGTACTTGGGATCAGCGTCGCGCGCAAACTACCTAAAAATAGCCATAGCGACGCAACCACTATAGTTATAGTTAAGGCTAAACTGGTTAGAACTTCACTGACTGAACTTTTAATAAAAACAGCGTTATCTGAGGTAATAGTCAGTTCAATATCGTCAAACTTATTGTTGAGCCGCTCAATTACTTGGTTTACACGGTCGGATATTTCAATGGTATTGGAGTGAGCCTGACGAATAACCCCTAAACCTATAACTGGATTCTTGTTTAGATAAACCAGCGAGTCGACATCTTCAGGGCCAAAATACACTTGTGCAACATCACCAATACGCGTAGTGCCTTTGATGATGATATTTTTAACCTGTTCTTCAGTTACTGTGGTTGCATTGGCGCGCACTAACAATTCTTGGTCTTGCGCACGAAAACTTCCGGTTGGTACATCTAGTGGTGCATCGCGCAAAACATCGGCTAAATCATTTACCGTTAATCCAAAACTGGCCAAACGCAGTGGGTTTAACACCACATGCAATACGCGTTTTCTATCGCCAAATAATGGCACATCGGCTACACCATTTATGCCAATAATTTCTGGCACTATGTCTTTTTCAATAATGCGGGTGAGTTCTTCTTGTTTTAAATGCTGGCTGGTAATGGCGATATTGATAATAGGCCGCGCATCGTCTTGCGCTTTGACTACACTGATGCGCTCAACATTGTCGGGTAATTCGCGCTGAACTTGGTTAACTGCTTCGCGCACATCTGACGCAGCCGTCATTAAATCGGTTGCCGAAGTGAACTCTGCGTGAATGCGAAAGTTATTTTCTTCACTAGATGAGCGAATATTTTTGATACCCGACACTCGCGCCATCGCACCTTCAATAATGGCAGTGACTTCGGCATCCATAGTTTCAGGTGTTGCACCGGGCAAAACACCGCGCACCGAAACAACCGGGCGGTCAACGTCCGGCAATTCACGCACTTCAACATACGAGAGTGCGGCTAAACCTGCCAGCGCAATTAATAAGTTAATAACTAAAATTAGAAAAGGGCGGCGAACGCTTAACGAGGCTAAGTCGTCTTTAATAAATTCACTCATTGCCTAATAACCTTTGTTGAACTTGCGCGGTTACGTCGGTAATTTTTTTACCTTCACGCATACGTTGAATGCCTTCTTTAACCACTATGCTGCCGCTAGGTAATTCACCTTCAACTAAAATTTCACCCTTAAGCCTTTGCACAACCACAACTGGTAAACGTGTTGCGTGTTCATCAACAATTTGCCAAACGTAAGCGCCATCTCCACCCCATTGCAAAGCGGTTTCTGGCACCAGTGGATATTCACCACCAATTAAACTCAGCATAACTTTAAAACTCATGCCCGGGCGGTATTTGTCTAGCGGGTTGTCTAACTTAGCTTGAACAGTAAAGGTACGGCTTTGTGGGTCTACGCGGCTATCAATATCCACTACATTTGCTTGTTCAATTTGGCTGGCATTTTGCCAAGGCGCTACAGCAATTTTTTGTCCGACTGCTATCTGTGGATAATAAGCTTCGGCGACCTCAAACATGATTAGCAATGCACTTCTATCGTCTAAGCTGACAATAGGTGTTTGTGTATCTATATATGCGCCCGGGTCTAGCTGAGTAATGCCTAAATGGCCGGTAAATGGGGCTTTTATTTGATGATAATCCAATAAAACTTTGGCGCGGTTTTGGGCAACTTGTGCGCTGGCAAGCTCGGTATTTGCTTCATCTAAAATAGACTGAGTAACACCACCACTGCTAATGGCTGAATGATATCTATCGTAAGTTCGTTTAGCGTCATCTAAGGTGATTTGCGCTTGTTTTAGCAATAAACTCTGTTCGCTAGAATCTAACTGCACTAAGGTTTTACCCGCCGTTACTTTGCTGCCAGCTTGCACATTAATCGAGTCGATAATACCGCTAATTCTTGGATACAAAACAACGGATTTTAATGCCCTTGAGGTACCAACTGCAGTAATGTCGACCGATTGCTGCTGCCATCTAACTGCTTGAGTTAATACAGGTTCAGCGTTAATACTTTTGCTTTTAGCTGCTGGTGTTTCTTCTGATTGGCAGGCAGATAACAACAAAATGAGGCAAGATAACCAACAGAAAGGGTGGGTGAGTTTAGACTTTAAAATAGACATAACAGGGCCTAAATAGACAAATGAAATCAAGATGTTTGCCTGCCACTATATGCTATTCATTCAGCAACTTTAATCCCCTTAAGTGTAAAAATCCTGTAAAGCTAGTTGCTATTATTTTAAACCGCTTGTTGTTTTAATCTTTGCATATCTTTTTGTGGCGGTAGCCCAAATAAACGACTGTATTCACGGCTAAACTGTGATGGACTTTCATAACCAACAACACCGCTTGCCTGATTGGCATCTAGGCCATTGACCAGCATTTGATCTCTTGCTTCTTGCAGACGCAGCGTTTTTAAATACTGCAGCGGACTAGTGCCTGTTAAGGTTTTAAAGTGTTGCCTGAAGGTTGATGCGCTCATATGTGCTTGATCGGCTAAATCATTCATTTCAATTGGCCGCATAAAATTTTGTTTAAGCCAGCTAACTACCCTAACAATATGGCTACTGGGTGAACCTTCACTGGCTAATCTGCGTAATTGTGGACCGTGTGCGCCGAGCAATAAACGGATAATTATTTCTTTTTCAAGCAAAGGAAATAAGCTTTCGCGGAACTTATCGTCATACTCCAAATTGAATAATCGGTTTAACGCGTCATTTAGCCCAACATCTATATCCTCAATGGATACAGTTTGCTGTTTGGTATCACGAGTCAAGTTAGGTAAATTAAGTTCAGCCGCGGTTTGTAAAATTTTGTTGTAATCCAACTTGAGTAACAGAGCGATAAATGGCTGATGGCGTGATGCTTGGCTAACGTGCGAAACCAAAGGTAGATCAAAGGTTGTCAGCATTGACTGCCCAGCTTTACAACTTAACACATCATTTTCAATCGAGAGTATTTTTGCGCCTTGCAATACAACCGCCAAGCTCAAGGTATATACACAATGCAGTGGCTCGGTTGTGCTATTACGAATGTGCATAGTTAACCCGTCAACGTGGCTATTATATTCACCTGGCTTTTTGGCAAATAACAAAACTTTTTGCGCCAAAGGGTTAACTAAATCTGCAAGGTTAGTATCTGGCATAATGACTCTCTTATGATTAAAACTTATTTGTTTTGAGTATCGAAGACTTTCAGCATTTCTTCGGTGGATAACTGGTCGCCCATCCGGCCTCGTTTTACAAAACGATGATTAAAAGACTTAGCGCCATTTGCTTTCACTAGGTTTTCAAAATCATCAATAAAATGCTGCTCAAACTTACTGTTAAACGTATTGAACAATACAACATCTTTACCGGTAAAGTTATTATCTTTAGCAAACTGCCAAATAGGTGGTGCCGGACTATACAGCCAAATTGGTGAACCTAGATAAACTGTATCGTATCGACCAAGTTCAATTTGTTTTGGCGTAATGCTGGCAATATTGCTTCTGGCATCCGCTAAAGCACTAAGCCATCCCGGAATACCTAATTCGTAATCTTTGGCAAAAATCTCATAGATATCTGCATTTGTTTTATCTGCAATATGCTGCGCCAGCGCTCCCGTATTACCCGAGCGCGAAAATACAATAACTGCTGTTTGAGTATCACTGTTGAGATTTTGTTGATCAGGCATAGCAGTATCGGCTTTGCCCAAACCTATGCGAGATTGATTTTTCGCAAACTGAGTATTTTCAACCCGAGTTACCCAAAGAGCGATTAAAATCAGTGAGATTAAAACAATCCCAATTAGGATTAATAACCACTTGATCATGTGTTTAAACCTCAATTTTAACTTCAGCAGATTATCCGTGTACTGACAAATGTTTGCTTAAAAAAGGCAAAATGCTTTGCATTGCGATGCCAACAGCTTCTGGGTTGTCGTACAAATCGTAATGCGACCAATTTTCTAGCTCAACCAACTGGCGGTCTTTCGAAGCAAACGACTTACCATATATTTCTTTACCGTCTCGATAACCACCAAAAGCACCAACTTTCTGGCCTATTACAGCCATCATAGGTTGAGTCATCAAAATTTCGGCAAAGGCAAAAGCATCCCAACTTAACGTTTTTTGTGCATGTGAAAATAACATGCGCGTAGCGCCACCTTCAGTCTGTCCTCGTGGTGTTTTGTAATAGTCTGTTGCTTCAAATACATCACGCTCGGTTAATCCATTTGCTTTGGCAAACTCAATACTAGGCGGCAATAACTCATTTACTTGTAACTCAGCGCCTTTAGCTTCAGCACTGCGCTGCTCGGCCATTGCCTCTAATGCTGCAAGTGGGTTAAATTCGCTAAAGGCTTCTCGAAATAATCGACCTAAGTTAACCGGCGTAATACCGATAACCGCTTTAATTCGTTTTTCCGTCAGTGCCGAGTTAAATGCATAAGCGCCACCACCACACACGCCAATTGCAGCAATGCGATTTTCATCTACATATTCAAGCGTAACTGCATAATCAATTGCACGGCTGATATCTTCCACTCGCTGAGCAGGATCTTCAACATATCTGGGTAAGCCGCCGGATTCACCCTGAAAGCTCGCGTCATATGCAATTACCACATATCCGGCGTCAGCCAAGGCTTTGCCATAAATACTGCTGGAAGTCTGTTCTTTACAGCTACCAAACGGGTGAACGCTGATGATAGCCGGATATTTTTTGCTTGGGTCAAAGTTATCAGGTGTTAACAATAAAGCGGAAATATCCCACGCCATGTCATGATTTTTAAAGCTGATTTTTTGTGATTTCATAACAATCTCTACTAAAACTGAATGTGATTAAAGAGTACGGGCAAAAAATGGAGCTAACGCGCCAATTGCTTGCTTAATTTCAGCTTCGCCATCGTATAAACTCATATGGTTTGCACCTTCAACTATATGCATGTCCTTGTCGGTAGATGCGGCTCTTTCGATTAAATCGTCACTCATCCATTTACTACCAGCTTGGCTACCAACAACTGTTAAAAGCGGCTGAGTTAAAAACGCTTCAGCTTTAAAAAATGCATCGTAACTAATAATCTGATTTAAACTTCTGGCTGTAGCAAAACCCGGCGCAGTGCAGTAAGCAGCGCGATCTGTATGGTAGTATTCCCAAGCCTGACGAAGCTCTTCGTTTGGCGCATCTTCTTCTTTTAACGGTGCCATAGGCATAGTGGCGATTTCATTACCACTGGCATCAGATGTGCGTGAATCTGAGCCAGCTTGCATGTATGGAATAGCATCACTGTCTTTAACGTTATTGTCCCAACCATTGCGGAACATTTGGCCAATATTTACCATGCTTACTGTGCCTACAGCTTTAATGCGTCTGTCATTAATTGCTGCATTTGCGGTGTAACCCCCACCGGCACAAATGCCCATTGCACCAATACGAGTGTTGTCTACATAAGGTAAAGTGGTTAAATAGTCTATCGCAGCACTGATGTCCTCAGTGCGAACATGTGGGTTTTCTAATTGGCGAGGCTCGCCGCCGCTTTCACCTTGGTAAGATGCATCGTAAGCTAGCGCAACAAAACCTTGCTCAGCCAATTTTTTAGCATAAGTACCGGCAGTTTGTTCTTTAACACCACCGCCTGGGTGAGAAACAACAATTGCAGGGTAAGTTTTGCTTTGGTCAAAATCGGTAGGCAAGTTTAATAAACCAGCCATAGTAATATTTAAGCCATTGGTGTTTGGGAAAGTTACTTTGTTCATCATTTCAATTCTCTGTTAGTTAAATATAAATTACTGCTCGTCACTGGAAATTAGTATAGGAAAGGATTGCTACTGATGTTTGCCTAAAACGACGGGGTGATTGTCAAAAATGCTGAAGTGCAGTTGGAGATGAGATTTTCTAAATACGTATAAAGCTGTGGGGAATAGGTCTAATCCCCTTGTATCTATGGTTTGAAGTTAAAGTTTAGTTGTTTGCGCAAAGTTCTAGCAACAGAACTAATATAGCATTCAGTTGTACGTCGACTATGGCAGTTACGCCAGTCTATAATTGTTGCTTGCAAACAGTTCTCTGATTTTACTATTGGAGAATATGGTTGACTTAATTTTTAGATCGACTAAGTTTTTGAAATTAGTTATTTTTATTAATGGATTTGCAAATTGACAATAATGTTGAAGAAGCGATTTCATGGTAATTTTCTATCAAACGCTCTCATGGAATAGAAGAATGAACGAAATATCTGAATTACTAAAAGCAATAGCAACTCTTTTGTGGCCTATCTTTGCGTTTGCTTCGCTATTTGTATTTAAAAAACAGATTGCTGAGGCCATCTTAAGATTTAAAAAAGGAAAGCTTCTAGGTCAAGAAATAGAGCTAAATGATTCACTGGAAAATCTCCAACGGTCAGCCTCCAAACTCTCTGAAGAAGTTTCTGCTATCCCTACAAGTGATGCAGGTAGTTCCGCGAGGATAAATTCCGAAAAAGACGACGAATCAATTATCAAAGTAATTATTCATGAAGCTGTAAGGTCACCCAAAGCCGCTTTGATATTACTAGCAACTGAAATTGAAAAGGAATCAAGGCAAATACTCGCAAGTATCGGGCTGCTAAAAAGCAGGAAAAATATTAATGTTCGGCAAGCGATAAGTGAGCTAGATAGTCACTACGGTTTGCCAAAACATATTTCTAGCAGTTTGCGCCTTTTCTGGGAAACTAGAAGCAAAATAATACATGGCGGCGAAACCAGAGAGCGCGATATTTTAAGCGCATTAGACTCAGGAGTTAGTATTCTGAAATCATTACATGCCTTACCCAAAGAAACTAATTGGGTTCATTATCCAGATGTTGAAATATATTCGGATCCTGAATGCAGAGCTCTAATTACAAAGGGCAAAGGTGTGATATTAAAGAGTACGTCTTCTAGTGGAGCAAACATATTCTATCGAATTTTTCCTACTACACAGACTCACTTCCAAAAAGGGAAAAAGGTAGCTTGGGAATGGAGCTTCGATAATACTTGGTCTGACGCGTGGTACAAAGATCCTGAAACAAGTGAAATCAAATTGGCATGGAATAGTTCTGCGGAGTTTATTGGTCGTCATTTAGACGAGCTTTAGCACTTATAAGCGCATGTTGTCGGACTAGTTTTCGGCTGTGATCCAAAACAAGCCGAAAATGCGGGTGTTAAGGATAGGTAATACGAATGAAATCTAATTTAAAATACTTTCAGAATAATCCCCCTAGATGCTTAGAGAGTTTTATTGTCAAAGCTATTGGTATTGAAAACCTTGAATATGATGGGCATGGGGAAGATTTAAACTCTGTTTTCGAAATTGAATGTAGGTGTGGAAATGAAAAATATAAAGTTAGCGGGTTTAATTGGATAAACCCTGATAATCAAAACTCGTTTTTTGTTGGCCCGTTAAGCTTGGATTGTACTGGGTGCAACAGTATTAATGAAATTTTTAATATAGAAAAACATGGATATGATTCAGAGCTCGGTCATGGATGCTACGGGGTTTCTGGAGAAGGCGAGCATTCTTATTTTGTATGTGAACTATGTGAACGTAATACATTTAAAATAATGGCGAGATTTGAATTCACGAATGACCTTTTTGATGATGATTTTCCAGAAGCTCGAGGCAAAGAAAAAGATCTATTTACGTGGTTTAGCTTACATGGAGTGTGCTCTAGCTGTTTGAATATTGTGCAGATTTGTGATTATGAATGCGCTTAAAAAACACCTAACACATATGGCTCCGTCGGTCAGTGCATTAAAAAATCTTAGCTTAGGTAGTTCTTCACTAATTTTGGTCAAGCTTCTCACGGCTCATAGCAATGCTGTGCGTAGCACCAACTAAATAAACAAATGAACATATTTATAGACACTGAATTTACTTGTTTACCGGGTGACGAGTCTCATTCTGAAATAATGTCGATAGGCATTTATTGTGAGGACGGTAGTCATTATTATGGCGTTCTTTCTGATTTTAATCAGCTTCATCATAGTCCTTTCGTGGCTGAACATGCGCTACCCCTTTTGCCACCGAACAGTACTCGGAAGCCTAAACACATCATCAGCAACGAACTGGTTAGTTTTTTAATTGGTAAAGATATAACTTCAGTTTGGGCAACATTTCCAACTGTGGAGCAACTAAAAAAACTATTCAGTGTTTCCACCGATGTTGAGTACATCTATCAAAAATATGCAGATTGGGATTACCAGCTTTTGTTGGACTTACTTGGAGAGCTGCCAAAAGGTTTTCCAACCTTTTGTAAAGATATTACACCTCTTTATAAATCATTAAAAACTTCGGAAGTGCCGGAAAATAGTCGAACTCATGATGCCCTACAAGACGCTATCTGGAACTACAAGGTATGGGAAGTTGCAACTAGCAAATAAGCGCTAAGCTAGAGCTATAAAATTGTTACGCGTGCAGATGTGTATTGCCATCTGCATAATACTTACTTAAGCAATTTAAATTATCAAAACACTGAGGCTTAATGTCGATGTCTGGGTGCTGATAAAAGGTTATTTCAGCTACTTCTGATTGAAGCTGCTTACTTTTAAACTTCTTGCCACTTTTCTTTTATTGCTAAAAATTCCGGCAAGTGTTTTAACAGCTCATCAACTAATTTAGGGTCAAAGTGAATGCCACTTTGTGATTGAACAAATCCAACAGTTTTTTCGATTGACCAAGCTTTTTTGTACGGACGTTCACTGGTTAAAGCATCAAATACATCAGCTAGGGCGACTATGCGACCTTCTAATGGAATATCTTCACCAGCCAGCCCGTTAGGGTAACCAGAACCATCCCATTTTTCGTGATGAGTTAGCGCGATTGATTGGGCTAATTTGAGCAATCCAGATTCACATTCACCTAATATTTCTGCGCCTATTTCTGGGTGTTTGCGCATTTCCGCCATTTCTTCGTCGGTTAAGCGCCCTGGTTTTTGCAGAATATTATCGGCTATACCAATTTTACCAATGTCATGCATAGGCGCTGCATGCATTATTTTATCTGCTTGAAACTCAGACAAACCTATCGCTTTGGCGAGTATTTTTGCATAGTGGCTCATGCGAATAACATGCATGCCAGTTTCATTATCTTTATATTCAGCCGCTCGACCTAATACTTGAATCACCTGCATACGCGTGCGTTTTAGCTCGTCCGCTTGTACTAAGGATAAGTGGGTTTTTACTCTGGCTTTGACTAAAGCAGGGGAAACAGGTTTGGTAATGTAGTCAACTGCACCTAACTCAAAACCCAAAGCTTCGTCTAATTCATCGTTTAATGCTGAAACAAAAATAACTGGAATGCTTGATGTATTTGTATCGGCTTTAAGCTTACGGCATACATCATAACCCGACATATTTGGCATCATAATATCGAGTAAAATCAGGTTAGGCTTTTTATCCGTGACTATTTGCAACGCATCTTCACCAGACTTGGCGAAAGTCAGTTGATAATCTTGCTGCAAAATTCCTTTGAGCACCCGCAGATTCGTAGGTTCATCATCGACAATTAAAATAGTTGGGGTCGAATTGGGTATATGACTCATTACTGCCCTCCAACGGCGTCTGATTGAATTGTTTGAATTAGCGCAAGTGCTTTTTTAAACTCAAAATCATTCAGTAGATCAATTGCTTGATCAAGTTGCTCCTTATATTTTGCGGGCGCTAACTTGAGTAGATCTGAGTTAAGTTGATCGTCAACCTGGCTCGAAAGCGCTAATTGACTGATGGTATCTAACATTTGCAAAAACTGATTGTCAGTCTGTTGAGCTACAGGTGCATCAAGGGTGTCGGTTATTTTTTCTTGCTCACATGAATGCAGCAGTTTAGCTTGGTGTTCGGCTATTTGTGAAATTAAACTCGGCAAAGTTTTACTATCACGTCGGCGCAGCGCCCTTTCTAATTGACTAAATAAACTGGTAAGTTTAGGCAGAGATAAGTTGCCTGCTATGCCTTTTATTTTGTGCGCGTAGTGTTGTAGTTCACTCCAATTTTGTTGTTCAACTAAGTTTGTTAGTTGTATATCTATATTTGGATTGTCTTGCATAAATCGCTGTATTTCAGAGAAAAATGTATTTTTATCTCCCCATAAACTAATGCCTCGTTCGATATCAATGCAGCTCACTTTCGCGTCTGCATGCGCTGGCACGGCTTCTGGTGTTATCGCTATATTGAGCACCCGAGCTATTTCTTGTTTAATTTGTAATGGATCTATCGGTTTATTGGCAAATCCATTCATACCTGCTTGTTGCGCGCGCAGTTTGTCGTTGGCCATAACACTAGCGGTTAATGCAATAATAGGTATGCTAGTTAAACCGTGTTCGGCTTCATATTTGCGCCAGGTCATACTTGCGTCTAGACCATCCATAACTGGCATCTGTATATCCATAATGACTAAGTCGTAATCGTTTTTATTGCGTAGTTTGGTCAGCGCTTGTTCACCGTTGTAACAACTGTCTATGATGTGGTCGTCACGCTCTAAAACGACGGTTAGTAAGTCGATATTTTGTTGAATATCGTCCACTAACAGAATACGAAGTTGCGGCAAGCTTACTTGGTTGCTTAGTTTAACTTTTTGTTTAGGTTTAACCCCAGGCGCTAGTGGTAAAACTATTTCGAAGGTGCTGCCTTTATTTGGCTGACTAACAACATTGATTGAGCCACCCATTAATTGGGCTAATTTAAAGCTAATGGTTGTACCTAAACCTGTGCCGCCAAATTTGCGACTAATAGACGCATCTGCTTGAGTATATGGCTCAAATATTTGTTTGATTTGTTCTGGCGACATGCCAATACCCGTATCAACTACTTTTATTGATACGGCATCGTTTTGGGCTACTTCAACTTTAACCGTGCCTGTTGGAGTAAACTTAATCGCATTACCTATAATATTGGTTAAGATTTGGCGAATTCTGTTTGGATCACCTAGATAATAAGGTAAGACGCTATCATCCATAGTGCTATATAGTTGTAAGCCTTTGTTTTGCGCTTCTAGGTATAAAGTTGAAATCACAGTATCAACTTCTTCAACTAAGCTGAAGTTAGTTTGTTCTAGCTCTAATTTGCCTTTATCAAGTTTGGCACTATCTAATACATCATTGAGTAAATAGAGTAATGAACGTGCCGAATGGTTGATGGTTTTAATGTGTTTGTGTTGTTCTAGTGGTAATTCTGAATCTAATAAGATGTCGCTAAAACCAATAATCGCATTCATAGGTGTGCGTATTTCATGACTCATATTGGCAGTAAATGCGGCACGGGCAGCGGCTGCTTGTTCGGCTTCTTCTTTGGCGATTCGCAGTTCATCTTCCATATATTTACGTTCGCTAATGTCCATAATAAAACCATCAAGGCAATTCTCACCTGTGATTGGGTCTTTGGTTAAACTACCTTGTTCTAATAACCAATGTTGCATGCCATGTTTGTCGATAATACGGTATTCAAAAGCATACAGCCCAGTCTCATTATAATAGTCAGATACGCGCTCTAAATCGTCAGGGTGGATTAAATCAGAAAAGTAACGTGTTTGATTAGGGTAGACAAAGTCAGATGCAGGGTAACCAGTAATTTTTTCGACCGCATTACTAATGTACAACATAGGCCAGCCTTCAGTGTCTAAACAACGAAATGCTATGCCTGGAATATTGGTAATGAGTGAACGGAATTTACTTTCGTTTTCTCTAAGCGCTTTTTCCATTTTTGCGCGTTCGGTTAAGTCGGAAACTATTGCAACATACAAGGTTTCACTATCAAGTTTGACGGTACCGACTGAAACACGCGCATCCACCAGATGGCCTTGTTGGTGGATTATTTGCACTTCACGGCTGCGGCCAACAAAGGCATTAACCCCAGTATGCATTTGGCTTTCAAATTCTAGCCTAAATTTTTCCGGTAAATATTCAGCAATTGATTTACCAAGCATATCTTGTTGCTTCCAGCCTAATAAGGCTTCACATGCTTGGCTGATTTCTAAAATTACACCATTTTTATCTAGGGTGAAAATAGCATCAATTGCGGTATTCATAACAGCCCGCATACGACGTTCACTGTAGGCTGATTGCTTAGATAAATCGCGAATTTTGAATAGGTAATGAGTGGCTAATACAGCGCCAATCATGACAAGGGTAACAAAACCTATGCCATAACCAAGGTACAGCGATATCTCACCAGTTTGTTTAGACAACTCTAACCCAGGTGGCAGGACAAATCGTGCTGCGGCCATGCCTGTATAGTGCATACCCGCTATCGCTAGACCCATAACGACGGCTGCCGCCAAACTTTTTATCGTTGAATTTGCATGCGGAATGGCAAGTTTGCCTATGGCAAATTTAATTGAAAGAGCCAAAACGGATAAAGTAACGGCAACTAGGATAGATAATAAAAATAACCCTAGGTCATATCTGAGCAGTGGCGCCATTTCCATAGCGGCCATACCAGTGTAATGCATTGCGCCTATGCCAGATCCAACCAGCACACCACCGATTAATAAGGTTTTACCATTTATGTTTGCACTACTGGTAATTCTTAACGCAACCCAGCTTGCAAGCAACGAGGGGATAACCGACAGAGCGGTAATTGGGATATTGTAGTCGACCGTAGTACACAACCTAAATGCTGTCATACCAATAAAGTGCATAGACCACACGCCACCTCCTAGTGCCAATGCACCAGTTGCTAGCGCCAAATTTCTTCTTAATGGACTTTTATTTGAAGCTGCATAATCAGCAATTTGTAATCCCATAAAAGAAGATAATATCGCAACTATCACAGATAGAGCGACTAACCATGGGTTGTAATCACCATCGGTCAACAAACTGTTGGTTGGGATTTCAAACAAAGTGATGATTTCTGTGAGCATGCTAAATTTTTGCCTAATTCGTAAAATGGTTATCTACACCATATGCTCATTACACCTTTTATCTCGATTGAGATCAATGAGCGCAGAAATATATTGTGAAGTGGGTGGAAAAAGTAGCTGATTTAATGGGCAGTGTTCAAATAAAAAATGCAGCCGAAGCTGCATTTTTTAAAGATTAAGTATAAAACTTAAAATTAGATTTCGTTTTTATCAACGATAGCTTTCATGTCAGTCATGTAACCACGTAATTCTTGACCAACCCACTCAACTGGGTGGTTGCGAATTTCGTCGTTAACACGTACTAATAAAGCATTGTCTACAGAGTTAGACTTAGGTGCTTTATACTGACCGATAAACGCGCTGTCTAAGTCGTTTACGAAGTCTTTTAATAAAGGTACAGCAGCGTGAGCGAATAAGTAACAACCGTATTCAGCAGTGTCAGAAATTACTACGTTCATTTCGTATAATTTTTTACGCGCAATAGTGTTAGCGATTAACGGAGTTTCATGTAGAGACTCGTAGTAAGCTGACTCGTCGATGATACCAACTTCAGTCATAGCTTCGAATGCTAATTCAACACCAGCTTTAACCATAGCAACAAATAAGATGTTGTTATCGAAGTATTCTTGCTCGTCGATAGAAGCTTCTTGAGAAGAAGATTTTTCGAAAGCTGTTTCAGCAGTTTCTGCACGCCATGTTAACAAGTTAACGTCATCATTTGCCCAGTCTTCCATCATAGTTTTAGAGAAGTGACCAGTGATGATGTCGTCCATGTGTTTACGGAACAATGGACGTAAAATGTCTTTTAACTCACCTGCTAAAGCGAAACATTCAATTTTAGCTGGGTTAGAAAGACGATCCATCATACCAGTGATGCCGCCGTATTTAAGCGCTTCAGTGATAGTTTCCCAACCGTATTGGATTAGTTTAGAAGCGTAACCTGCGTCAACACCTTCAGCTACCATTTTTTCGTAACCTAAGATAGCACCAGTTTGCAACATACCACAAAGGATAGTTTGCTCACCCATTAAGTCAGACTTAACTTCAGCAACAAATGAAGACTCAAGAACACCTGCACGGTCACCACCAGTTGCAGAAGCGTATGCTTTAGCCCACTCTAAACCGTGACCTTGTGGATCGTTTGCTGGGTGAACAGCGATTAATGTAGGAACACCGAAACCACGCTTGTATTCTTCACGTACTTCAGAACCAGGACACTTAGGTGCACACATGATTACTGTTAAGTCGTCACGAATTTGCATGCCTTCTTCAACAATGTTGAAACCGTGAGAATAAGCTAAAGTTGCACCTTGCTTCATTAATGGCATAACAGCACCAACAACCGCAGTGTGTTGTTTGTCTGGTGTTAAGTTACATACTAAATCAGCAGTAGGAATTAATTCTTCGTAAGTACCAACAGTAAAGCCGTTTTCAGTAGCGTTTTTCCAAGATTGACGCTTAGCTTCAATTGCAGATTCACGTAAAGCATAAGAAATATCTAAACCAGAATCGCGCATGTTTAAACCTTGGTTTAAACCTTGAGCACCACAACCAACGATAACAACTTTTTTGCCTTTTAATGCTTCACAACCGTTTGCGAATTCGCTACGGTCCATAAAACGACATTTACCCAATTGCTCTAACTTTTCAGCCATAGAAAGGGTATTGAAATAATTTTGACCCATCTTGATTATCCTATCGAATTTACCTGATAAAAATTTGCGCACACTTTACCTAATTACAGACGTTGCTTAAAGTGATATATTTAAAAAACTGTATTTCATATTGTGAAATGCTCGGTCAGATTCAACTAACTCTTGGTCAATTGATAGGTAAGTCGCTGGTGGAACTTAAATCGTTGCGTTGTTTTATTCATTTAGCTGAAAGCCTGCACTTTGCAAAAACTGCAGAGGCTATGCACACCAGTGCACCAACTTTAAGCCGTATGATTAAAAAGCTAGAAGAAGAAGCCGGTTGTATTTTGCTCGAGCGTGACAACCGAAGTGTTGCGTTAACCGAAGCCGGCAATCAGTTTTTGTCTTTTGCACGACAAACATTAGATAACTGGCACAAGTTTCAACAACATACCCAAGTGAACAGCCATGAGCTACGAGGTCAATTGAAAGTATTTTGTTCGGTGACTGCCTGTTATTCACATATTCCGCCTATATTGGCGCGCTTAAGTCAGCAGCATCCGAAAATTGAAATTCAGCTCGAAACCGGTGCGGCTTCACTCGCTATGGCAAAAATTTCTAGCGGTGAAGTTGATATAGCTTTGTCTGCTAAGCCTGACCTAATGCCAAATAATTTAGCCTTTCATCCAATTGACCGCATTTCAATGTCGCTCATTGGCCCAGTAATGGACTGTGATGTCAAAGATAAACTTAAGGTGGATAAACCAGATTGGCAGGCAATTCCATTTATAATCGCAGATTCAGGTTTTACTCGGACGCGCAGTGATAAGTGGTTTAGGTCGCATCATATAAAACCAAATATTTATGCAACTGTAGCAGGGCATGAAGCTATTGTCTCTATGGTGGCGCTTGGCTGTGGTGTAGGTTTGGCACCAGATATTGTTATTGAGAATAGCCCTGTACGTGAAAAAGTCGTGCGTATTGAAGCCGCAGGTGAGATAGAACCATTTGAACTTGGCGTGTGTTGCATGCAAAAACACTTGGTTGAGCCTTTGGTCGCAGCTTTTTGGCATGAAGCCTGTACCGCAGAAAATTTGCAGTAACTATATTGTAGTGTCGACTAGACTAAGGTCTATAGGTTATTATTTATAACTTTATTAAGGGGATTTAGCCATTTTATGCAAAAATTAAATCTAATTTCTGTTGAGCAAACGGATGACAGTATTTTATGCACCTTTGCCCAAAACTTAAATTATGACAATGTTGAAGATTTAATCTTGCCTTGGCTCAATCAACATAGATTTAATTTTAAAGAAAGCATGTTTGGCGCCGACAGAATAAGCTGGCGGTTAGAGATAGCGCAACAGATTGTATGGCTGCACTTTGATGAGCTAACACAAAGTTGTTGGTTTGACCAAACAAGTGAAGAATTATTGGCTAAACTTAAACAAATTGTAGAAAATAACGCACATTAGACACACACATAACACTCTTACCAGATATATTTGCGATGTTGTAACGCGCTGGCGTATTTCACAAGTATCTGTTGGTTTATAAATAGACAGTCCATTAGGCTTAAAGAAGCTAATAACTTAGACATTTAAAACAAACAATAAAAACAGATAAGTGACTCTTTAAATGAAATTTGTAACAAGGTTTTACCTACTTGTAGTATTTTTGCTCGGCTTTATGGCATGGCAAGGCACTGCAAGCGCTCAGCAATTGTCTGTCGAGCAAATTAAACAACAGAAAAAAGTTGTTTTGGGACAACATCTAAAATATCAGGCGCTTGAACAACAAGTTGATATACAAACTGTGGTTGAGCGTTTTCAATTGATAGATTGGCAGACCTTTTCCAAAGACCTTCCGGTATTACCCTATAGTCAACAAGCCTACTGGTTTTACTTTGATATTAGTAACACTAGCTTTGTGCAGCAGTCTTTGTATTTAGATTATCAATTTCCTTTGGTTGATCACATAACCGTTTATCAGCAAGATTCTACAAACGGTGTGGTTGAAATTATGGATACCAATTTAACTCAGTCGATAGAAGAGCGTTTGTTGCCGTCGGCTGACTTTGTGGTGCCGCTGACACTTGTGGCTAATAGCCAAACACGTATTTTGATTAGAATAGAAAACGACGGCTTGGTACAAGTGCCTATGTATTTGGTTGACCAACCTTGGTTAACTACAGACAAATCAATAAATAGCTTTTGGTTGGGAGCAGGCCTTGCCTTGTTGGTGGTATTGTCGATTTTCTCGCTGATAGTTTATGTGCTCAATCGCGATGTCAGTTTTTTATATTATGCTGTGTTCTCGGCTTTCTTTTTTATCTATTACAGTGCCGCTACTGGTTATCCTATTGAATTTTTATGGCCGAGTTACCCGGCTATTTCGCAAGACTTATCCATGTTTTCACTCGGTATTTCTTTAGCTGGTGTGTGTTTATTCGCCTCAGCGTTTTTACATTTGCGTGAAAAAGTCCAGTGGTTGCATAAATCGGCGCTTGGTTTGTGTGGTTTATTTGCTGCTAGTTCCTTAATTGGCATCTTTGTTAACCACTACCAACAAATTCAATTACAGGTTGTGATTTTTGTTTTATGCGCTGGATTTTTGTTAAGCAGTGGCATTTATGTCTGGGCTAAAAAGTATCAAGACGCTGGCCGTTTTGTAATTTGTTTTTCTTTAATCACTTTATCTTGTGCGCTTTTTGCAGCAAATAGATTTGGCGTTATCCCAAGAAACATAGTGACTGAATATAGTTTGTTGGTATCGCAATTTTTTGCTTTTATCGTGATATTTGAGGCTTTATCGAGCCGGATTAAACAAGAGCGCAGTCAAAGGTTAAAAGCTCAGTTAGAAGCGTTACACCATTACGAACAATTTTACGATATTTACGAAAACGCAGTAGAAGGGCATTTTACCACCACAGTTGATGGTCGATTACTCAGAGCCAATAAAGCTTTTTGTGATCTGGTCGGTTACATAAATTTTGAAGAATTAGCGCATAGCATAGAAAATATTCTCGAGTTATATGTATCGCCAGACGAACGCGAAAAACTGGTCGCACGTGCAAAAGAGTTCGGCAGGGTATATGGCTTTGAAGCGCAATGGCGTCGTACAAATGGGAAAAAAATATGGGTTTCTATCAACTTAAGGTTTGAGCCTAAAACCCCAGAAGGCCCAGCTCTGATTGGATCATTAATTGATATCAGCCAGAAAAAACGCTCAGACAAACAGCTGCAATTTTTGGCGGCGCACGATTCGCTTACTGGCTTATTAAACCGCCGTGAATTCGAACGCATTTTAAATGAAGCTTTAATTGAATGTAGTCAATCTAAAGTCAAACACACTTTGTTATACATGGACTTAGATCAGTTTAAGGTTGTTAACGATACTTGTGGCCATAAAGCGGGAGATATCTTATTACGCCAATTGACTGATGAATTGAAAGACATCTTAAACAAACAAGGCATTATTGCGCGTTTAGGTGGTGATGAATTTGGTGTGCTGATCAAAAACAAAATTGGCGATGATGCTTTTGTGATTGCGTTCCAATTAAAACAAGCTGTGCAAGATTTTCGTTTTGTCTGGGAAGGGCGGGTATTTACCGTTGGTGTCAGTATAGGTTTGGTTGAACTCAACGAAGAGAACCACTTTATTGACGAAGTTATGAGTATTGCCGATACCGCTTGTTATGCAGCCAAAGATAAAGGGCGTAATCGTATCCACGCGTATACCGAATCGGACGAAGACGTTAAAACACGTCATAACGAAATGCAGCAAGTGTCAAAAATTAACGACGCGTTAGCTAATGATAGATTCGCCCTACAAGCTCAGTTGATATACAACATGCAACAGCCAACAGAGATGCTGCATTACGAATTACTTATTCGTATGTTCGACGAAGAAGACAATTTAGTGCCACCAGGATTGTTTTTGCCGGCAGCTGAACGTTATGGTTTAATGCCATCCATCGATAAATGGGTGATTAACCATTATTTTGCTTGGTTGCAGCATAACCCTTTACATATGGCTAGAGTGGGTAAATGTGCAATTAACTTATCAGGACCGTCGCTTGCTGAAGAAAGCATGCAAAACTATATTCTCGATTGTTTTGACCATTACAAAATTCCATACAATAAAATTTGTTTTGAAATTACCGAATCTATGGCAATTCAGCAGTTAGACGCCACTTTAAGTTTTATTAAATGTTTTAGAGATTTAGGCTGTTCGTTTGCATTGGACGATTTTGGCAGTGGCTTTTCATCTTATGGTTATTTGAAAAACTTGCCGGTGGATTACTTAAAAATTGACGGTAGTTTCGTTAAAGACATGCTAGTCGACCCGATTGACCGAGCTATGGTTAAATCTATTTATGAAGTTGCCAAAGCAATAGGTATGGAGACTGTTGCAGAGTTTGTTGAATCGGAAGATATTCTGGCTGATTTACGTGGTATTGGGATTAATTATGGTCAAGGTTATGGCATTGCTAAACCAATGAATTTGGATGACTTCGTGAAAAAATTTGGCCGCAGTGGTCGTTTTGAAATGGGAAGCTAACAATTTTTATGGGCAAGTTTGTTTATTTAGGTTTGTTGTGCGCTTTTTTCGCAACTTTTACTAGCGACCTGCACTCGGCTAGCTGCCGTAGCACAGGTTATCATAGCCAAGTAAAAGTGAAACAGGTGTTGGACGCAGACTTAATTGAGCTGGCTAGTGGTCAACAAGTGCGTTTAATTGGTATACAAGCGCCACTTAGGAACCGTGCAACTGACGAACTGGCGTTAAAATTGTCAGCGCAGTCGAGTAAGTTATTGAAGGATATTTTGGCAGAGCAGCCAAGTATTTCGTTAGTTTTAGACAAAGAATTGCTCGACAGTGATGATCACATGCTTGCACATGTGTTTTTAGCTGACGGGCAAAACATCCAACAACTGCTGTTAGAGCAGGGCGCTGTGCAATTAGATATTCAACCGCCAAACACTATGTTTTGGGGCTGTTATTTTCAAGCGCAAAAGCTGGCAATACAACAACAATCAGGTGTTTGGGCACATGCTGAATTTCAAGCCAAACCTGCACAACAAGCACGTTTTAGCAGTGATGTTAAACAAAATTGGCTTGGCAAAGTTGTCCGTGTTTTTGAGCACCAACAATCGACTTGGTTGGTACTGAATGATTGGTTGTATATTCAGGTGCCTGATAGCGTTAAAAGGCGTTATTTTAAAGAAATGACCTTCTCTGAATTAATTGGCAAACAAATCATAGTTAATTCATCTGTTAGTTATAAAAATAATCGTTGGCAAGGGCAGGTTGCTAATCCTTGGGAGCTAATCAAGCAATTTTAGCTCGCGTAACGGGGGTAAATTTGTTATTTTGCCCGCTTCAAATCATCTAGTGCATGCGGTTATTTATGCTTCTATTAATCGATAATTACGACTCTTTCACTTACAACTTAGCCCATTATTTTATTGAGCTAGGCTGCAAGGTAAAAGTGGTACGTAATGATGAAATTTCCATCGAACAAATTGAGCAGCTTAACCCTTCGCATATTGTTATTTCACCTGGCCCTTGTACGCCAAATGAGTCTGGTATCTCGTTAGCTGTCATCCAAGCTTTTGCACAGGACAAACCCATTTTAGGTGTGTGTTTAGGCCATCAGTGCATAGCACAACATTTTGGTGGCAAAGTAATTAAAGCGCCTAAAGTGATGCATGGTAAAACCGCTTTGGTATCCCACAATAATCAAGGTTTATTTGCTGGGATTAACCGTGAATTTATCGTTACCCGCTATCATTCATTAGCAGTTGAACCAGCTTCATTACCAGATGAATTAGATGCTACTGCGTGGAGCGATGAAGCAAATGGCGACAAAGTGATTATGGGTTTGCAGCATAAAACTTTACCTATTTTTGGTGTGCAGTTTCATCCTGAATCTGTTTTATCTGAGTTTGGCCATCATATTTTGCAGAACTTTGTTGCGGCTCGCAGTAAAACTTGATTTCATTGGTAATGGGGTTAGCAGTAAGCTAAACTCAAGTTCACGCTCTCATCGGATCTGATATAAAACTTCAACTACATGGCTGATACGCGCTACTCAAATCTAATCAACACTCGCTTTCACGACTTATTAATAAGTTACGATTTCGCACGTAAACACAATGGTGCTCATCTACAAGCAATGGCCGATTTGTTTACTGAGCAAGAGCAACGCCAGTTATTAGATGTTGAATTAGTTGCAAAAAACGAGCGTGATGCACTTGAACATGCCAAGGAAAAACATCGGCAAAAGAAAGACCTTGAGATTAATCAATTAGTGGCAGATCAAGTTGTTGAGCAACTGAGTGATGTCGACAATATCTTTGAAAATGTATTGCATATCCAAGACTCTATTCCGGCTATTTTAGATATTTTATCCGTACGTGCAGCCAATATTGGTCGTATCGAACCCTTGGTCATGAACCTACCTTGGTTAGAGCAAGACATGGTACAGTTTGTTAATTTGCCAGGTTATCGACCGACCAAAGAAGGCAAACCAATACGAGTAGATAAAGCGAAAAGCGCACTCAGTTATATAGGTATAGATAACCTTAAAATGGTGGTGCCTACTTTTGCTATTCGTAAATGGATCCCGCACAGTACAGAGCCATTTAGATTAATGAAACGCAAGCTGTGGGAAACCGGCTTAGGCGCAGCAGTTTCCTGTAAACGCTTGGCGTTGATTCATAACTTAGACCAAAACATAGCATTTACCATAGGTGCATTTCATGGTTTAGGTCAGTCCGCGTTGGTGCGAATGTATCTACGTACTTTTGATAAAGTATGGAAAGAGCAACTAGAAATTGCTCGTGAACGTAGATTAAAAGACGATCATGAAGCAATTAGTGCGCTTGAACCCAGCGGTGAAGCTTTGCGCAACATTATGCTTGAACATACCCCTAGATTAAGTGCAGAGCTGATAAAACGTTTTGATTTAAAAAGGTTTATGATCCACAACCCAATGCAAGAATTTGCAGCAGGTGATATAAGAGAAATGTCACCACTTGCATTGATCATGAAAAAAGGCATTTGTTACTCACGTTACAAGCTACTGCAGCGCCATGGTTTAATCGCCAAACATGAAGCGAAAATTTATTTTAAAGAAAATAATTTTACCGCAGTAGAAGTAGCCGAGTTAAACAAGTTGTCGATGCGCCGTTTAAATTTACGTTTAGAACAACAATAGATTTAACCAGCCATAGCTTGGCGCAAAATATCTAAAGTGAAGGCTTTTTTCAGATAAAAGCCGCGCGGTAACGTTTGAATTTGTTGCCCACTTGAACCTATGCCTTGCGTGCGTACTCGGCTGTTGGCCGCTTTTGGTCTTATTTGTAAATATTGGCCTGTTTTAGCGGTAATTTGGCTTACTTGACCAAGTGCTATCATATCCATTAGTTCTTCCCAATCTTGCTGCAGAGCTTGATCTTGTTCCGGCGTTGGCGACCACAAAATAGGGAAGCCGACTAATCGCTCGGCAATGGTTATGCCTCTTTCAGCTAAAATAGGTACCCACAAAACTCGGTTTAATTTCACTCGTACAGGACATTGTTGCCAAGTTTGTCCTGCAATACCCGTGAGTGGAGCAACACAAACATAGGTTGTTTCTAATGGAGTGCCTGTTCTGTCGACCGGAATGGTTTTTAACTCAATGCCGATATGCTCAAAATCAGGTACAGGTTTAGAGCCTGCGGTTGCGCCTAAATGCCATTCTAATAATTGGCCGGTCCAACCTTTATCACGGTCGAGTTTTTCAGGAACAGCGACACCAGCCAAGTGAGCAAGCTGGGCTAAATTTAAACCCGTGATTTGCCCAGCTCTTTGCATTAATTCACTTTCTGTTTGTGGGGCTGTTGGTTTGGTTGGAGGAGAAACTTGCATTAACCGTTCTCTTGTTGCCACACGCTTATCTGTGCATCTATCCCAAGGGTAAACTCAGATTGTTTTTTAAGCGCAGTAATTTTATCTGTATTGCCTTTGTGTCCGTGTGGTGTCATCAAGAGCAAATCACTAATTTGTTGTTGGTTTAAACAATAATCATATTGCACTGATTCGGTATTAATTAGCTTAAAACCAGCTGCAATGGCGCTGTGACGGTTAATGGGAGAGAATGCCTTAACTTCAGGATAAATTGCCTGACGCAATTCAAGTAAATGCTTTTCACCGCTATCGACACAAATTAACAAGCCGCTAGTTTGCAATTTTTTGGCAAATTCTGCATAAACCGGGAAACCAAACATACATAAAATGTGGCTAAGAGAATGATCCACAACAGGAATATTTTTATTCGACGCAACTAGATATTGCACTTGCTGATTATGTTGTCGGTTTTGCCGGGCAGCGGATATGATGGCATCTTTGGAAATATCTAAACCAGCTAACTTTGCCTGTGGTAACTGCAGGGCAAATTGACGCAAGTAATACCCTTCACCACAACCTGCATCTAACAAGCTAACGTCGGTGTGATTTTGTTTAGTTAAGTTAATGACAGTTTGGGCAATTTGTTGGTAAACGCCTGAATTTAAAAAACGACAGCGCGCTTCAACCATAGTTTTGTCATCACCCGGTTGTTTAGAACGTTTTTGCTGCACAGGTAACAAGTTTAAATAACCTTGTTTGGCAAAATCAAAATGATGATTATTGCGACAGCTCACGAATTTATGGCTGCTGTGCAGATGTAAATTTTCGCCATCTAAAGGGCAAATTAAACCAATAGACATGACCAACTCGTCTAATTTTTAATGTGAGTACTATAACTGTTTTTGCTGGAAGCTGGTTAAATGTTACAAAAATTATCGTCGCTAATGCATTGTTCGTCTAAAAAATAGCCCGAATGGTTGAATTTACTTCTATCATTTACCTCAATTTAACTTTTTGTTGAATTTATGCTTGAAATTGTTCGGCTAATGCATATCTTAGTATCTACCTTTTACTCAATTGCACGTCGGTTGGGCTTAAAGCTATACACAGTTACATCGCGTTGATAATGACAATAATGTATTCAACTCGAGCACGATAATACAAAGAATTTATGGAGAACCCCGATGTTTAAAAAATTGGTTCCGATCAACTCAAACCAACATAAAGATATTAAGCTTAAGCGCGCACCGAATTATAACTTTGCTAAAACAGTCCATGTAGCACCGTTATTGGCTCATGAATTTCCACAAGCGTCTTCTAGCTTCCCAATTATTTTCCACAAAAACGAAGAAACCAACGAGTATCATCCACTTGGTTTGTTGGGCTTGAAAAAAGAGCAAAATTTATTAATTAAAGATGGTCAATGGACTGCAACCTATATCCCAGCATCTATCCGTCGTTATCCTTTCGCTGCTGCTTCAGTTAACGGCAATGATGAAAACATGGTTGTATGTTTAGACGAAGAAGCTGAAATGTTTAACACTGAAGAAGGTGAACCGCTATTTAAAGAAGATGGCAGCGAAGCTGAAGTGTTAACTCAAGTTAAAGAGTTTATGAATTCTTTCATCGACCGTGAAGCTGCAAGCCGTGGTTTTGTTGGTTATATCGCTGAAAAAGAATTATTAGTACCACGTACAGTTGGTTACACCAAGCAAGATGGTGAGCGTGTAAACATTGGTAGCTTCCACGCGTTTGACGAGCAAAAATTTAATGAGTTGTCTGATGAAGATTTCTTAGAAATGCGTAAACGTGGTTACTTACCTGTAATTTATGCAATTTTAACTTCTATGCAGCACATGGAATCTTTATTCCGTTTACAGCAACAAGCTGACGCATAAATTAAATTTTAGCTACAACTAAAATTATACAAACAGCCCACAAAGTAATTTGCTGGGCTGTTTTTGTTTGTATACCCAGCCAAAATTTCTCGGTACGTTTTTATGAATCTGACGGATAAAAAACATCTGATAAAAAATAGCTTCGACAAACTGATTGCAAGCTATGCAGAACGATACCCAGAACTAGCAGGCTACGCTTTAAAATTCAATCAAGGAAAACGCCAACTTGGTAGCTGCCATTATCTAAAAAAACAGATAAGTATCTCGGCACATATTCTTGAACACAACCCGATTGAATTGCAGTTAGACACGCTAGCTCACGAACTCGCACATGCACTGGCTTATATTGCCGATGGACATAGAGGGCATGGCAGACCATGGCAAAAGTGGGCAAGGGCACTTGGTGCAACCCCCAAAGCGCGTACACGTGAACCGATTAAAACCCAAGCTAAATATCAGCTGGTATGCAAACGCTCAGGCACAATTGAAGAATTACCCCGCAGCTACCATAAAAAAGTCAGCCTAAAAAACCGTTATATTGGCGGTGATAAAAGCAGCTTAAATTGTTTGTACTTAGTGGAGATGCAACAGTGGCAGGCATATTTGCAAGGGGAAATTCTAACTGAGCAGCTGCAGTTGTTGCAGTGAATGTAATTGTTGACTAAACGCACGTATAGGCGTACGCTTCTGTTGGAGGTGAAAATATGACCACTTTAAACGCAACAGAAGCTCGAACAAAGTTATACAGTTTGATTGATGAAGCAAATCAAACACATCAGCCGATACTTATTACTGGTAAAAGAGGTAATGCAGTATTGATGTCTGAAGAAGACTGGTCTGCAATAAACGAAACGCTTTATTTATTGTCTATTCCAGATATGCGAGAGTCAATCCGTGAAGGTTTAGCAACGGATTTAGCTGAATGTGATACGGATCTCGATTGGTAATGTGGGATATTTATTACACTAAACAAGCTAAAAAAGACGCTAAGAAATTGGCTGCAGCCGGGTTAAAAAGTAAGGCCAAAAACTTGTTGGATATTATACAACTTAATCCTTATCAAAATCCGCCACCGTATGAAAAGCTAGTGGGTGATTTAGACGGTGCGTATTCCAGACGTATAAATGTTCAGCACCGTCTCGTTTATCAAGTTTTAGAATCCGACAAGGCCGTTAAAGTATTAAGGTTGTGGACTCACTACGAATAATTTAAAAATTATCCGAATATTGCGCTTGCAAACCACGCTCTAACTCAGCCATACCAGTAGGCAAATCTATATCACCACCCAAATCACGAATCGCACAACCAAAAGCGTGTAAGGTTCTAAATAAATGATGAGCACGGCTTTGTTCACCCATTTGGCCAATGCGCACAATATTTAAACCAAAAGAACCCGCTATCTCGACGCGGTAGCGATTTGATATATGTTGGCACAAAGCTTTTTGCGCAATGCCATTTGGCACTTCAATACCTATTACTGAATTTAACCGAGCGGCTTCAGGCACAAATAATTTTAACCCTAACGCTTCAATGCCACGTTGCAGTGCTAATGAGCAACGCAAATGGCGAATAAAACGATTCTCTAAGGTTTCTTTACAAATAAGAGCCAATGCTTCATGGATTGCCAAAATACCTGATACTGGGGCTGTATAGTGATACGAACTTTGGTGCCAAAATTTTTCGGCCAAACGCGCATCTAAACACCATTGTGGGCAGTCTCTTTCACGGCTGTGAATGCGTTGATAAGCACGCTCAGAAAAAGCAATTAGTGACACACCAGGAATAGACGATAAGCCTTTTTGCCCGCCAGTGATCACTGCATCAATTTTCCACTCATCCATTTGCAGCGGCATAGTGCTTAACGTACAAACAGCATCAACAATTACATAACAGCCATAACTATGGGCAAGCTTCGCTATTTCTTCTAAATTTTTATTACAAACTGTATTTGAGGTTTCACCTTGAACTAAAGTGATAACCTGTGGCTTAAAACTTTCAATGCTTTGTTTGAGCTGAGCTAGATCGGGAATTTGCTGGTCGGGAACGTTAAATAATTCAACTTGTGCACCAACTCGTCGTGCCATTTCCGCTAGGCGACCACTGAAAAAACCATTGTTAATACTCAGTACTTTAGTGTCTTGCCAAATTAAGTTGGTGATTGCCATTTCCATAGCAGCCGAGCCAGGCCCAGCTACGCCCATTATCCATTTTGAATTGGTTTGGAACACATAGCGTGACATTTGTTTTACTTGTTCAATAATTTTCGCCATTGTGTCACCCAAATGGTTGATCACTATTGAATTGGCTTTGGCGACTGGCTCAGGAATAGGCACAGGACCCGCACCCATCATTAACAAGGGTTCAGTTGGCAGGATATCTTCTAATGCTGTGAGCTCAGGCGTTGGTATATGCATAAAACAATTAAAAATTAATGACAGTTGGGATTATCATTGTCGCTTAAACAAATGGATTGTGCTAGATGGAAAGTCATATTAATCAGTATATTTGTGCTGTGCGTTTATAAAAATCGCGAAGAATGGATGTTCTTTAGGAGCCTGTAAAGCGACTCGCGAAAAAGTCACTTTTTTAAACGCTGGCTGGAGCATATTTATTAAACCGATAAACCCGTTTTTTAAGCCCAAATCTCGCTGATAAACTGGCATTACCATCAAGTCTCCGCCAGATTTACAGCAATCTATCATTGCCTGATAATACTGCTCACTTTGCTGAAATATAGATTCTGTTAAAGTTGTACTTAAGGGGAATGGATGCGGGGCAAAAGAAGTGACTAAATCAAACTGATTTTTTAACTCGGGTAGCTCAGTAAGGGCTTGTTGAATGGTCAAGTCAATTAAATAATTTGGGTGCAGTTTTGTATGAATAGGATTCCTAGGATTGTTTATGTCCGGATCAAGCGCCCAGACGGCTTTTGCTAGAACTGCGAGTAGGTGGGTGATTTGCCCACCACCACAGCCAACATCTAATATCCGTTTGCCAACTAGCCATTCACTTGCTTGTGAAAAACCGTTGGCGCAAGCAGCCATTTCAACAAATCTATGTGGATCTTGTTCACGTTGCCAAGCAGCTTGACCTGAATGGTCAACAACTGGGTATACACTTGCATCGACAAACTGTTTTGCCTTGGTCATAGGTGTGAGGGTGAATTGGCCGTATATAGGTGAGTGAGTTGTCTTGCTTTGACAGTCTACTAACATTAGATGTTTTCCTTAACTAAACCAGCACTCCCGATAGACAATCGCCCATGGTAATACCCATAGCAATTATCAGTTCAGGTTCTTTTCGTAATGTTGAAGAGTATAAATAAAAAAGGCTGCCAGTTGGCAGCCTCAATGTGGAATCGCTAGGTTTAACTATCGACTGATAGTTCGAGTTTTACAAACCAGCAGCCGCTTTTAAAGCTTCAGCTTTGTCGGTTTTTTCCCAAGGGAATTCTTCACGACCAAAGTGGCCATATGCAGCAGTAGGCTGATAGATTGGACGCTCTAAATCTAACATCTTAATTAAGCCATAAGGACGTAAATCAAAATATTCACGTACTAATGCAACCAATTTATCTTCATCTAATTTGCCTGTGCCAAAAGTATCAATACTGATAGAAGTTGGCTCAGCAACACCAATTGCGTAAGAAACTTGAATTTCACAACGGTCAGCTAAACCTGCAGCAACAATATTTTTTGCAACATAACGGCCTGCGTATGCTGCACTGCGGTCAACTTTTGATGGATCTTTACCAGAGAAAGCACCACCACCATGACGCGCCATACCGCCATAAGTATCAACAATAATCTTACGACCTGTTAAACCACAGTCGCCCATTGGCCCACCAATTACAAAGCGGCCAGTTGGGTTAATGAAAAACTTAGTATTGGTTGATAACCATTCAGCAGGTAATACTGGCTTGATGATTTCTTCCATTACAGCTTCACGCAAATCTTCAGTTGAAACACTGTCACAATGTTGAGTTGATAAAACAACTGCGTCGATTGCAACAGGTTTGCCATTTTCGTAAGCAAAAGTCACTTGGCTTTTTGCGTCTGGACGTAACCAAGGTAAAGTGCCATTTTTACGTACTTCAGCTTGGCGTTTTACTAAACGGTGTGAATAAGTAATAGGCGCAGGCATTAAAACTTCGGTTTCGTTACTTGCATAACCAAACATTAAACCTTGGTCACCAGCACCTTGGTCTTCTGGGCGAGCACGGTCAACACCTTGGTTAATATCAGGTGATTGTTTACCTATAGTATTTAAAATGGCGCAAGAATCTGCATCAAAACCCATATCTGAGTGGGTATAACCAATTTCACGTACGGTTTTACGGGTTAATTCTTCAATATCCACCCAAGCGCTGGTGGTTACTTCACCACCGACCATTACCATGCCGGTTTTTACGTAAGTTTCACAAGCTACGCGTGCCTGTGGGTCTTGTGCCAAAATAGCATCTAATACCGCATCAGAGATTTGATCGGCAATTTTATCCGGATGACCTTCTGATACAGATTCAGAAGTAAATACGTGTCTGGCCATGTTTTAGTCCTAGTCGACGAATTTTAAATAAAGATGGGCTAATTTTAATCGTTAATTGATAATTTGCAAGTCTTTACGTCTAGACGTCTAAACCTCTAAATCGTGAGTTGTTATTTTTCGCATCTAATTTATGAATTTTTATATAGTCATACTTATTCTTTTGTCGGCAGCTTTTGTGCTAGAATACGCGCAGTTTTTCGGCAGGTGATATTCGCCAATATGTCATATTTGTGAATTATTATGCTGGCTATAAGTGATAAATATTTGCACTTAAATAGTGGCTGGTAGAAAATACCCGCCGGTTTTAGTCTGCCAACCGTCTAGGTACATAGCACACATAGGTTGGCACACAGTAAAATTTATATACTCACATAAATACAGGTTATCTTAAGGAGTTAACATGGCTTCACGCAAAGAACTTGCTAATGCTATCCGCGTACTAAGTATGGATGCGGTGCAAAAAGCAAAATCAGGTCACCCTGGTGCCCCTATGGGTATGGCAGACATCGCTCAAGTTTTATGGTGCGATTTCTTAAACCACAACCCACAAAACACTAAATGGTCTGATCGTGACCGTTTCATCTTGTCTAACGGCCATGGTTCAATGCTTATTTATTCATTGTTGCATTTATCTGGTTACGATTTACCAATGGATGAATTGAAGCAATTCCGTCAATTACATTCTAAAACTCCAGGTCACCCTGAGTACGGTTACACAGACGGCGTTGAAACAACAACTGGTCCTTTAGGTGCCGGTATCTCTAACGCTGTTGGTTTTGCAATCGCTGAAAAAACTTTAGCTGCACAATTCAACCGTGAAGGCCACGACATTGTTGACCATTTCACATACTGTTTCTTAGGTGACGGTTGTTTAATGGAAGGTATCTCTCACGAAGCATGTTCTTTAGCAGGTACTTTAGGTTTAGGTAAATTAATCGCATTCTGGGATGACAACGGTATTTCTATCGACGGTCACGTAGAAGGTTGGTTCACTGACGATACACCTAAGCGTTTCGAATCTTACGGCTGGCACGTAATTGCCGGTGTTGATGGTCACAACCCAGAAGCAATCGCTAAAGCAATCGAAGAAGCTAAATCTGTAACTGACAAACCAACAATGATTTGTTGCAAAACTATCATTGGTTTAGGTTCTCCTAACAAATGTGGTAGCCACGACTGTCACGGCGCACCATTAGGTGATGAAGAAATCGCAGCAGCACGTGAATTCTTACAATGGCCACACGCGCCATTCGAAATTCCTTCAGACGTATACGCTGGTTGGGATCAAAAAGAAGCGGGTGCAGCAAAAGAAGCAGCTTGGAATGCTAAATTCGAAGCTTATAAAGCAGCTTACCCTGAATTAGCAGCTGAATATGAGCGTCGTGTAATCAAAGGTGAATTACCAGCTGAGTTCGCTGAAAAAGCAAACGCATTCATCGCTGAAGTTCAAGCTAAAGGTGAAAGCATTGCTTCACGTAAAGCTTCACAAAACACTATCGAAGCTTTCGGTAAAATTATGCCTGAGTTGTTAGGTGGTTCTGCTGACTTAGCAGGTTCTAACTTAACTTTATGGTCTGGTTCTAAAGGTATCCAAGACGACGCAGCTGGTAACTACATCCACTACGGTGTACGTGAATTCGGCATGGCGGGTATCATGAATGGTATTTCATTGCACGGTGGTTTCATCAACTACGGCGCTACTTTCATGATGTTTATGGAATACGCTCGTAACGCAGTACGTATGTCTGCACTTATGGGTATTCAAAACATTTTCGTATTCACGCATGACTCTATCGGTCAAGGTGAAGACGGCCCAACTCACCAACCAGTTGAGCAATTAGCAAACTTACGTATGACTCCACGTATGTCTACATGGCGTCCAGCGGATGCAACTGAAGCTGCAGTTGCGTGGAAATTTGCAGTTGAGCGTCGTAACGCACCAACTTCATTAATTTTCAGCCGTCAAGGTTTACCAGCTCAAGCACGTACTGCTGAGCAAGTTGCTGACATCGAAAAAGGTGCATACGTATTAGTTGATACTGCTGGTACACCAGATGTAATCTTAATCGCAACTGGTTCTGAAGTTGGTTTAGCGGTTAATTCTGCTAAAGCATTAGCTGAAGAAGGTATTCAAGCTCGCGTTGTTTCTATGCCTTCAACCGACGCATTTGATGCACAATCAGCAGAATACAAAGAATCTGTACTTCCAGCTGCAGTAACTAAGCGTGTTGCTATCGAAGCTGCACACGGTGATTACTGGTACAAGTACATCGGCTTTGCTGGTGCAACTGTTTGTTTATCTACTTTCGGTGAATCTGCTCCAGGTGGTGACTTGTTCAAGCACTTCGGCTTCACTGTTGAAAATGTAGTAGCGACAGTTAAAAAATTAGGCTAATTTAGCCACTAAAATGATAAAAAGGCAGACTTGATCTGCCTTTTTTGCGCTTGGAGAATCTAACTATTATTCGCATTGCTATTAACGGATTTGGCCGTATTGGTCGAAGTGTTGTTCGAGCCATATTTGAATATGGATTAGAAGACCAGTTTAAAGTTGTTGCTATCAACGAATTAGCTACGCCAGAAGCTATGCTACATTTGTTGAAGTACGATACCTCGCATGGCCGTTTTAAGGCTGACGTTTCAATTGAAAATAATCGGCTAAAAATTAACGATTATTGGGTGCACTTATTACACGAAGCAAACACAGCTCATTTGCCTTGGGATAATTTAGGGGTAGATGTGGTTTTTGAATGTACCGGTAAAATTGGTTCATTTGAAGAAGCTTTTGTTCATGTAAGGCAAGGTGCAAAAAAAGTGTTATTGTCGCATCCAGGTGATTCTAGCATTGAAGCAACTGTTGTTTATGGGGTTAATCAAGATATTTTGTCGCGACGTCATCGCATTGTGTCGGCAGCATCTTGTACCACCAATGGTTGTGTGCCAGTGATCACTTGTTTAGATGATGCTTTTGGTATTGAAAGTGGTTCGGTGACAACGATTCATTCGGCAATGAATGATCAATCAGTTATAGACTCTTTTCACCCTGATTTACGTCGAGCGCGCGCCGCAGGTGAATCTATCATTCCAGTAGATACACGACTCGCTGCTGGTATTGAACGGATTTTGCCTAAATTTCAGCGCCGCTTTGAAGCCATATCGGTACGAGTGCCAACTGTAAATGTAACGGCACTAGTAATGAGTGTTACAGTGGAAAAATCTGTGCGAATTCGCGACGTAAATGAAGTGATTAAACAAGCAGCACAAGGTAAACTGAAGGGGATTTTGGACTACACGGAAGCCCCGCTTGTTTCGATAGACTTTAATCACGATCCACATTCGTGCATACTCGATGGTACACAAACTCGAGTCAGTCATAACAAATTGGTTAAGGTATTAATTTGGTGTGACAACGAGTGGGGTTACGCAAATAGAATGTTAGACACTTGCCGTGCCATGTTTGCGGCAGAATAAACATATACATAATAAATTGGAGACACGATTATGTCAGTAATCAAAATGACTGACCTGGATTTACAAGGTAAACGCGTATTAATTCGTGAAGACTTAAACGTTCCTTTGGACGATGCAGGCAACATTACTTCTACTGTGCGTTTAGACGCTGCAATTCCAACTATCCAACAGGCATTGGATAAAGGTGCGGCTGTATTGGTAATGTCTCACTTAGGTCGCCCGACTGAAGGCCAATTCGAAGAAAAATATTCATTAGCACCTGCAGTTAAATATTTAGCTGAAAAATTATCTGCGCCAGTATCTTTAGCAAAAGATTATTTAGACGGTGTAGAAGCTAAAGCAGGTGAATTAGTTGTTTTAGAAAACGTGCGTTTTAATGAAGGCGAAGGCGCTGATGATGATGCATTAGCGAAAAAACTTGCAGCTTTATGTGACGTATTTGTAATGGACGCATTTGGTACTGCGCACCGTGCACAAGCTTCAACTCATGGTGTTGCTAAGTTTGCACCTGTTGCAGCTGCTGGCCCATTATTAGTGAACGAGTTAGACGCATTAGGTAAAGCTTTAGGCAACCCTGAGCGTCCATTAGTTGCTATTGTTGGTGGTTCTAAAGTTTCTTCTAAATTAGCTGTATTAGATGCATTCTCTAAAATTGTTGACGTATTAGTTGTTGGCGGTGGTATTTCTAATACTTTCGTTGCTTCTGCTGGTAACGAAGTAGGTAACTCTTTATACGAAGAAGATTTAATCCCAGAAGCTAAGCGTTTACGTGATACAACAGAAGTTATTTTTGCAACTGATGTTCGTACCACTAAAGAAGGTTTTGGCGACTGGAACCACAATTCAGTAACTGAAACTAAACAAGCAAATGAAATTCAAGCCGACGAAGAAATTATCGACTACGGCCCAGAGTCTGCTGCGCGTGTTGCTGAAATTATCAAATCAGCTAAAACAATCATTTGGAATGGCCCTTGTGGTGTATTCGAATTTGATGCTTTTGCTAAAGGTACTGAAGTGGTTGCACGTGCAATTGCTGAGTCTGACGCTTTCTCAATCGCAGGTGGTGGCGACACTTTAGCTGCTATTGATAAGTGGAATTTAGCAGATAAAATTTCTTACGTTTCAACTGGTGGTGGTGCTTTCCTTGAGTTTGTTGAAGGTAAAGAATTACCAGCTGTTAAAGTATTAGAAGAAAGGGCTAAAGCTTAATATTTAGCATAACTTTGCTTTTATCCAAACCCCAGCTTGCTGGGGTTTGTTGTATCTGGGGCTTGTTGTATCTGGGTTAGTGCAGGAGGAAAAATGGAACCGTTTAAAAACGTCTTTAGTATAAAACTGATTGAACATATTGCGGCACAAATTGAGCTATATGATAAGGCTTTTAATAAATCTCAATTTATCGAGCTAGCGGCTAAGGATTTAGAGCAGCTTGAACTGAAGCAGCGCAGTCAACAAATCTATCAAGCGTTACAACAAACCCTTCCTTCAGACTACCGTGAATCTTGTGAAATTTTATTAAAAACGCTCGCGCCAGTAGACGAGACTTCTGAACAAATTCATTTTGATAATAGCGCACAAGGTATTCGTGGTTGGGCAATTATGCCTATGGCAGATTTCGTCGCTTTACATGGTTTAGAAGATATTGAGTTTGCCTTATCGGTTTTAAAACAAATGACCAAACGCTTTTCTGCCGAGTTTGCCATTCGGTATTTAATTGAAAAAGACCCAGAGTTGGTGATTGCCACATTACAAACTTGGTTAGAGGATAAAAATCCGCATGTGCGCCGTTTAATTTCTGAAGGTACAAGACCAAGATTGCCTTGGGGTATACGTTTGGGCTGTTTTATTGAAAAGCCACAGTTGACTATTCAATTATTAGAACAACTCAAAGACGACGACAGTGAGTATGTCCGTCGTTCGGTTGCCAATCATTTAAATGATATTAGTAAAGACCATGCAGATTTGATTGTGAGTTTAACTGAAAACTGGCTAGCTAATGCTGATAAAAACCGCCAAAAACTTCTAAAACACGCTTGTCGTGGATTAGTTAAACAAGGGCATCAAGCAGTGTTAGCTGCATTTGGTTTCGGCGAGCCTCAAGTAAAAGTGATAGCCGGGCAAGTATCGCCAAAGCAGATTGAGTTGGGCGGGCAAGTTGAAATAAGCATAGAACTTATTTCAACAGCAAATAAATCACAGAATTTAGTCCTTGATTATGCGGTACACCACCAAAAAGCGGGCGGAAAAACATCCGCCAAAGTGTTTAAGTGGAAACAACTTGAGTTACAGCCAAATCAAACTCTGTTGGTTAAAAAAATTCATAAAGTCATAGCTGTAACTACACGAAAATATTATTCGGGTGAACACAAAATTGATATTTTATTGAATGGACAATTGCTAGAAACCGTGAGTTTTGACCTGTCCGTACCATAAAATATTATATTGGCTAATTTTGCATACTGGTTGGTGCGCGCATGAAATGTGTAACTTCTAATGGCTTACGTATATAATCACGCCACTTTGATTTAACCAGCAAGCCGACACTGTGACTTTTGTATATAACCCACCACAAACACCTTATCTACCCATTTTGTATCAAGATCAAGATATGGTGGTGTTTAACAAACCAAGCGGTTTATTGTCGGTAAAAGGCAAATTACCCGAACATTGGGATAGTGTAGAGTTAAGAGCAACACGTGTATGGCCAAAAATTGGTGTAGTTCATAGGTTAGATATGGCGACGTCTGGTTTAATGGTGTGGGCTTTACACAAAGAAGCACACGGCAAGTTGGCTCGGCAGTTTCAAGACAGGGTGACCAAAAAAACGTATATCGCGCGCATTTATGGCAAAGTTGCAGCAGAGCAGGGGTTAATTGAATTACCTCTTATTTGTGATTGGCCGAATCGACCAAAACAAATGGTAGAGTTTAATCGTGGTAAACCCTCAACAACTTATTGGCAAGTTGAAGCATACGAAGAAAATGCCACTAGGGTTAAACTCTTTCCGATCACAGGCCGCTCTCATCAACTTAGAGTACATATGTTAAAGCTTGGTCATCCCATTTTGGGGGACAGGTTATATGCACATGAAGATGCATTAGCTAAGGCTAACAGGCTGCAATTGCATGCTGAAACTTTGTTTTTGTATCACCCAATGACAGGTGAGCCTATGAACTTCAACGCACCTTGCCCGTTTTAATATGATAGGTATAGGTAATCCCCGAGCAAATATTCACTTGTGTTTGCAACACAGACCACCAGTTGCACCATACCCAGCGCTGCAGGCTATGCATTATCTGCAAATAGGTGAATTGGCAGAGCTGGTTGGTCAATGTTCGAATAATTGGCGTAAGGTGTTTAATTGTTATGCCAAGTTGTTATTTGAACTAGATGCCTTAGGTTTTGCCAGTTGGCAAGATTATCGAGAAGCTCACCTGTTGCAGCAGGGATGTCAGCACTCTGTGTTGTTTGCACCAACGCCGTTTGAATTTAAACCAGATCCGGATTGTGTTTATATTATTGCCGGTAAAACTTATGCGGCAACTTTACCATTACCTGACCTTGAATGGTTGTCCCCTTCATTTGCCATTAATCACAAACACAAAATTATCGTATCACCCTATTTTGATTATCGGCAGTTAACCAATGAAAAAACACTGCAGTTAGCCGGATTGATTCGGCAGCTTTGTTAGATGTGGCGAATATCACTGCACGTTGTGTGCAATATACGGGAACTACTAGCTTTCTAGTTGCTGCACAAAGCGAGTTAAACAAGGTCAAGGTGGTTGAGATATTTTTGAAAAATCGCTTCAAGGCCATCCTGGCTCGCTCTCACACGGCATCCATGCCGAGTTGACGTTTTTCAAAAACAACCTCAACCACCTTTCCCGCAATTTTATTGCTTTTCTTGTGAGGAGTAGCAGCTTTGAATTGTTTTTATCAAGCAACAACGCCGCGATATACTAGTTCGAGAAAGCCTGCTCGAAATGCTAACTTTCTAAAACTTCTTTATCAGGGATGATAAAGCAGAGCTTCCACGGATGGATTTACAGCGTTTTTAGAAAGTTATGCTTCGAGTGGGCTTTGGTACACGGCTCTACCAGCGTATTCCAGAATAAAGAGCACAGTAATAGCTCGATACTTATACTATAGTTTAGCCATTAACCGCCGATAACCTAACTAAGCAAGGTAACCATAAATCAGGTGATTTATGCGAGTTTTTACATCATTCATTATATTCGTGTGTTTATTCGCAATTGCATTGCGCAGTTATGCTGAAGAAACACCCGCAGAAGCATCTACTGAGGTCGCTGCTGAAGAAGGCGCAACAGCACCACAGCCAACCGCCATTCGACCCAAACACATATTGCCGCCGTCTGAATACCAAGTCGCGTCAAACGACTTACTCAGATATGCACCAGAAGCAGAGATAAAGCCGTTAATGGCAGGCGAAAGCCAGTTTACTGCGTTAATTAGTGAGCAAGATGGTAGCGTAATTCGAGGCAGCGCTTTGTTGCTGCCTGATATCAGTTTGCATCCTAATCAATCAGCCACTTTTTACCAATTGCGTTATGCGCTCAATCAATATGGTTGGATCAGCGTTGCCGGTATTATGCCAGAGATAATGCACCAACAACTCAAAGATGAGCAGCAGCTTCAACAGCTAATTGAACGCCCAAATAACACGCTTGATGTGGTTTTAGAGGATACGCAAAAACAATATATCAACCAATTGCAGCTGGTTATGTCGAGTATGTTAGATGAAGCCTCAGCGTATCCAGGACTTATCATGTTAGTGGCGCAAGGGGCAACAGCCGGTTGGTTGGTTGAAGGTTTGGCATCGCAGCAACTAGAAATGCCTGACGTATTAGTGCTGATATCTCCGTATCTGCCCGATCAAAAACTCAATCAAAAACTACCGGCGAAAATTGCCCAGCTGCCAGTGCCAATTTTGGATGTATGGTCAGAGCGAGATAACCCTTGGGCAAAATCCACTGTAATGGCACGGAAAAAAGCGAGTAAACGTTATTTGACTATGCATTATCGTCAACGTGAATTATTTGGCTTTCGCGGATTAGAAACAACAGACGCACGCCTTGGCAAAGAGATATATGGTTATGTAACTTATCTGGGGTGGTAACAACTCACAACAGTTAGAAACAAAAAAGGAAGCTAATGCTTCCTTTTTAATGAGTTAGCTAAATAGGATTATTTAGTCACTGCCAAATAAATCACGGGTATATACTTTATCCGCGACATCTTCTAATACATCTGCCATGCGGTTAGTTAAAATAACGTCTGACTCTTGTTTAAACTCATTTAAGTCTTTAATCACTTTTGAGTTGAAGAAGGTGTCTTCTTCTAACACTGGTTCATAAATAACAACTTGAATACCTTTGGCTTTTATACGTTTCATAATGCCTTGGATAGATGAAGCGCGGAAGTTGTCTGAGCCAGATTTCATAATTAAACGATAGACACCAACTGTTTTTGGCCCACGAGCAATAATTGAATCTGCAACGAAATCTTTTCGAGTGGTGTTGGCATCTACAATCGCTCGAATTAGGTTATTTGGAACATCTTGATAGTTAGCCAATAACTGTTTGGTATCTTTTGGCAAACAATAACCACCATAACCAAAAGATGGATTGTTGTAATGACTGCCAATGCGAGGGTCTAAACCAACACCTTGAATAATTTGACGACTGTTTAAACCATGGCGCTCTGCATAAGTGTCTAACTCGTTAAAGTAAGCAACACGCATAGCTAGATAAGTATTTGAGAATAACTTAATTGCTTCTGCTTCGGTTGAATCAGTAAACAATACATCAACGTTTTCTTTTATCGCGCCTTGTACCAACAAGTCTGCAAATACCTTAGCACGCTCAGATTGTTCACCAACAATTACGCGAGAAGGGTAGAGGTTATCGTATAAAGCTTTACCTTCACGTAAAAATTCAGGTGAAAACATTAAGTTTTCGCAGCCCAACTCTTGTTTAATTTCAGCAGTGTAACCAACAGGTACAGTTGATTTAATCACCATAACTGCATCTGGGTTAATAGCCATTACATCTTTAATTACCGCTTCTACTGAGCGAGTATTGAAGTAGTTGGTTTCAGGGTCATAGTCAGTTGGTGTTGCGATAACAACGTAGCTTGCACCTTGGTACGCTTCTTTTTTATCTAAAGTCGCACGAAAGTTAAGCGGTTTTTCCGCTAAATACTTTTGAATATATTCATCTTCAATCGGCGATTTTTTATCGTTTAGCAAGTTGACCTTTTCTTCAACTATGTCTAACGCGACTACTTCGTTGTTTTGTGCCAATAACACTGCATTTGAGATACCAACGTACCCTGTTCCTGCTACGGCTATTTTCATATTTCCGCTCCTAATGCTTCCTGACCTAAGGCCATTTTTTGTCTTTGCTGGCGCAGTGGCCAAAATTTTAAAATTTATAGTTGTAAACGCTACATGCAGTTAAATAAGCACACGCGCTTAGCCGTGTTAAACACGGCCGTATCTATCTTCAAAACGTACAATGTCGTCTTCACCAAGGTATGATCCTGACTGAACTTCAATTAATTCTAATGGTACTTTACCTGGATTTTCTAACGCGTGAATTACACCAACTGGAATATAAGTCGATTGGTTTTCTGTTAATAATAATTCTTTATCACCATTAGTTACTTTGGCTGTACCAGATACTACAATCCAGTGCTCAGCTCTGTGGTGATGCATTTGCACAGATAATTTCGCACCAGGTTTTACTGTGATGCGTTTAACTTGATAACGTGCACCATTATCAATTGAATCGTATTTACCCCAAGGGCGATATACTTCTCGGTGGAACTGAAATTCGCTGCGACCTTCAGCTTTTAATTGGTTTACGATGTTTTTAACATCTTGCACCTTATCTTTAGCTGCAACCATAACCGCATCTTTAGTGTCGACTATGACTAAGTCTTCAACACCAACTGTTGCTACCATACGGCCTTCAACCGAACCATAGACCAAACAGTTTTTAGTACTTTCGCCGATAAAGTCGCCACGCACAGCATTGCCGTTATCATCTTTATTATTCACTTCCCACAATGCTGACCATGAGCCAACATCATTCCAACCTGCATCTAATGGTACAACCACAGCTGCATCGGTTTTTTCCATTACCGCATAATCAATTGAATCATCTGGGCAAGCTTCAAAAGCTGCTTTATCTACACGAACAAAATCTAAATCAGCGGCAGTATTACCTATGGCTTTTTTACAGGCTTCTAAAATAGCCGGTTGGTATTTAGCTAGTTCAGCTAAGTAACGGCTAGCTTTAAACATAAACATACCACTATTCCAGTAGTACTCACCGCTATTTAAATATTCGGTTGCTGTGGCTAAATCTGGTTTTTCAACAAAACTATCTACCGCATAAGCTGTGTCTACTGCGTTGCCACGTTTAATATAACCATAACCAGTTTCAGCATGGGTTGGCACAATGCCAAAAGTCACCATCTTATCTTGTTTGGCGAGAGCTTGGGCTTTATCAATGGCGGCTAAAAACGCATCATTGTTTTGAATAACATGGTCTGCGGCTAAAACTAATAGTAGAGGGTCGTCACCATTTGCAGTTGCTTGCAAAGCGGCAAGTGCAATAGCAGGGGCTGTGTTGCGGCCAACTGGTTCTAAAATTACTGGGCTTTGCAGCGCTTTAATCGCTCTAAGTTGCTCTGCTACCATAAAGCGGTTGTCTTCGTTACAAATTACCAGAGGTGCTAAATGATCACTGCCTTTTAAGCGCAATACAGTTTCTTGTAACATAGAGTTATCGCTTGCAAGCGGTAAATATTGTTTTGGGTAAGCTGAGCGAGAAAGGGGCCATAAACGCGAGCCAGAACCGCCCGCCATCACAACTGGTAGAAACATAAAAAGAGTCCTTGAAATGCATCAAATTTTTATTGTTTAAATATAAGCACAGATGCTAACACGTATTGTGGGCGACCGTAAGCTTGAAAACATGACATTTACCACAGATGTTTAAATTTAGCTTACATACTTTACTGAGTTAGATTACAGGTAAGACCTCACCACTATAAACAATAAAAATTGTGCACATTAATTTACAGCAAGAATTGCTTCTGCTATCGTAACGCGCAATTAAATTGGTATTACCAATTATCCTGTGCACGGAACAACATGAATTACCAAAAAATACGTCAACCTAAATTGGCTGATGCCATCCTACAACAACTCGAGACTATGATACTCGAGGGCAGTTTATTGCCAGGACAAAAGCTACCACCTGAGCGTGAGTTGGCTAAACAATTTGACGTATCTAGACCTTCATTACGCGAAGCTATTCAAAAATTAGAAGCCAAAGGTTTAGTATATCGCCGTCAAGGTGGTGGTACTTATGTTCACAATAAATTACAGAATGCTTTAGTCGACCCCTTATTTGAATTAATCTCTGCAAATCCTGAAACTCAATTTGATTTATTAGAATTTCGTCATGCACTTGAAGGTATTTCAGCTTACTACGCAGCGCTTAGAGGTACAGAAGCTGATTTCAATCAAATTAAAGCTGCATATGAGTTGACGAAGACGCAGGCACAATCCACAATTTCTGACCAAGTTGATGCTTTATATCAGTTTTATTTATCAATTGCTGAAGCATCGCATAATTTAGTGATTGTGCATTTAATTCAGGGTATGGCTGCACTGATTAAGAAAAACATAACGCAAAATTTAGAAGTACTATCTGTTAAGCCGGATATATTACCCAGCTTAGACAAGCATAGAGATTCATTGATGGTTGCAATTCTAGCGCGTGATCCAGAATCAGCACGTTTAGCGTCGCACCATCATTTGTCTTTCATTGAAGAGTCTTTACTTCAATTAGGGCAAGAAGAAAACCGATTGCAGCGTGCAATGCGACGTGTGCAAAAAGAACTAAAACACTAGCTGGCTAAGGTATAAACCAAGGGGTTTATCAAAGTTAAGCCTAACGATAAAGGAAAATGATATGTCTGACGTCCTTAATCATGATGTTGATCCGCTTGAAACGGGCGAGTGGTTAGACGCACTGGAGTCTGTACTTAAAGAAGAAGGTCCAGAGCGTGCTCATTACTTGATTGATCAATTAATTGAGACTTCTCGTCGCAATGGCGCTCATTTGCCATTCAATGCGACAACAGCTTACTGCAATACAATTCCTGCTGGCCAAGAGCCTGCGATGCCGGGTGATCCTGCATTGGAAGCGCGTATTCGTGCAGTAATCCGTTGGAATGCAATGATGATGGTTGTTCGTGCATCTAAGAAAGATTTAGAATTGGGTGGTCACATTTCATCATTCCAATCGTCTGCAATGTTGTACGATATCGGTTTTAACCATTTTTTCCGTGCACCAAATGACAAAGACGGTGGTGACTTAGTTTATTTCCAAGGTCATATTTCACCTGGTATTTATGCACGTTCATTTGTTGAAGGTCGTTTATCTGAAGATCAATTAGATAATTTCCGTCAAGAAGCTTTCGCTGATGGTTTATCTTCTTACCCACATCCTAAATTAATGCCTGATTATTGGCAGTTCCCAACAGTTTCTATGGGTTTAGGTCCGATGCAAGCTATCTATATGGCTCGCTTCTTAAAATACTTAACTGACCGTGGGTTAAAAGACTGTTCAGAACAAACTGTTTACTGTTACTTAGGTGATGGTGAAATTGATGAGCCAGAATCATTAGGTGCTATCGGCCTTGCTGCTCGTGAAGAATTAGACAACTTAGTATTTGTGGTTAACTGTAACTTACAGCGTCTTGACGGCCCTGTACGTGGTAACGGCAAAATCATCCAAGAATTAGAAGGCACATTCCGTGGTGCTGGTTGGGATGTCACTAAAGTTGTTTGGGGTCGTTATTGGGATCCACTATTCCAAAAAGACCATAATGGTTTATTACAAAAGTTAATGGACGAAACCGTTGACGGTGAATACCAGAACTTTAAAGCTAAAGGTGGCGCGTTTACGCGTGAGCACTTCTTCGGCAAATACCCAGAATTAAAAGAAATGGTTGCTAACATGTCTGACGAAGACATTTGGCGTTTAAACCGTGGTGGTCACGATCCAGTTAAAGTGTATGCAGCTTATGCAAAAGCAAAAGCAACTAAAGGTCGTCCAAGTGTAATCCTTGCTAAAACTGTAAAAGGTTATGGTATGGGTGAAGCGGCTGAAGGTAAAAACATCGCGCACGGTGTTAAGAAAATGGATCTTGATGCGATTCGTTATATGCGTGATCGTTTTAATGTACCAGTATCAGACGAAGATTTAGAAAAATTACCTTATTATCGCTTCCCAGAAAACAGCCCAGAATATAAATATATGATGGGACGTCGTGAAGCTTTAGGTGGTGTAATGCCGGTACGTCGTGAAAACTCTTCAGTTGAATTAGAGTTACCACAGTTAGACGCATTCAAAGCAACTACCGACGGTTCGAAAGGTCGTGAAATTTCAACAACTATGGCGTTTGTACGTGTATTAACTGCCTTGTTGAAAGATAAGAAAATTGGCAAAAACATAGTGCCAATTATTCCAGATGAAGCGCGTACTTTCGGTATGGAAGGTTTATTCCGCCAAGTGGGTATTTATGCACACGAAGGCCAAAAATATACCCCACAAGATGCTGACCAAGTAGCTTACTACCGTGAAGACAAAAAAGGTCAAGTATTACAAGAAGGTATTAATGAACTAGGTTCAATGGCTTCTTGGGTTTCTGCTGCTACTTCATATTCGCATGCAGACTTACCTATGATCCCATTCTACATCTACTACTCTATGTTCGGTTTCCAACGTGTAGGTGACTTAGTTTGGGCTGCCGGTGATTTACAAGCTCGTGGTTTCTTAATCGGTGGTACTGCTGGTCGTACAACACTTAACGGTGAAGGTTTACAGCACGAAGATGGTCATTCACACCTTCACTTTGGTACTGTACCTAACTGTATTACTTATGACCCAACTTATGGTTATGAAATTGCAGTTATTGTACAAGACGGTATCAAACGTATGTACGGTGACAACGAGAACATTTTCTACTACATCACAGTAATGAACGAAAACTATGTACAGTTACCTATGCCTGAAGGTGTTGAAGAAGGCATCAAAAAAGGTATGTACAAGTTAGAAACTGTTGCGCCGAAGAAAGCTAAAGCATCTGTCAGTTTATTATCTTCAGGTGTTATTTTAGAAAGAGCGCGTGCAGCTGCACAAATTCTTGCTGAAGATTATGGCATCAGTTCAGACGTTTACTCAGCTACTTCATTTAACGAATTAGCACGCGACGGTTTAGATTGTGAGCGTTGGAACATGCTTCACCCTGAAGCAGAAGAACGTGTACCTTATGTGACTGAATTGTTAAAAGATGCACAAGGTCCAGTAATCGCAGTAACTGACTATATGAAACAATACGCTGATCAAATTCGTGGTTTTGTCCCAACAAACTACCGTGTATTAGGTACAGATGGTTTCGGTCGTTCAGATAGCCGTGACAACTTACGTAAGCACTTTGAAGTAAATGAACACTACATCGTAGTTGCTTCATTATATGAGTTGGCTAAACGTGGTGAAGTTGATAAGAAATTAGTTGCTGAAGCAATTGCTAAATTTAATATCGACGCAGACAAGATTAACCCGCTTTACGCATAAGGGCTAACATAGGAAAACGATATGGCAAATATTAAAGACGTATTGGTCCCTGATGTTGGGAGCGATGAAGTAGAAGTTATCGAATTATGTGTTGCTGTTGGCGATACAATCGAAGCTGAAGACGCGCTGATCACGGTTGAAAGTGATAAAGCATCAATGGACGTACCTGCGCCATTTGCAGGTAAAGTTGCGGCTATTAAAGTAGCGGTTGGCGACAAAGTATCTGAAGGGACTTTGATTGTGCAAATCGAACAAGCTGGTGGTGCAGAAGCACCGGCAGCTGAAGCAGCACCTGCACCGGCTCCGGTCGCAGAAGCTGCGCCAGCACCTGCTGCAGCGGCATCTAGCTCTGTTATTGAAGTAACAGTGCCGGACATTGGTGATGCATCTGATGTTGAAATCATCGAATTATTAGTTGCCGAAGGTGACGAGGTTGAAGCAGAAGCTGGTTTAATCACCTTAGAAACTGACAAAGCCACTATGGACGTACCATGCCCACAAGCAGGTAAAGTTCAGTCACTTAAAGTTAAAGTTGGCGACAAGGTATCTCAAGGCTCATTGGTACTAATGCTTGAAGTTGCCGGCGCAACCGCAGCTCCTGTTGCAGAAGCTGCTCCTGCACCAGCGCCTGCGGCAAGTGCTCCAGCAGTTGCTGCAATTAAAGAAGTTTTTGTGCCAGATATTGGTGATGCTGAAAACGTTGATGTAATCGAGTTATTAGTTGCAGTAGGTGATACTGTAGAAGCTGAAGCCGGTTTATTAACCTTAGAAACAGACAAAGCCACTATGGATGTGCCTGCACCATTTGCCGGTACGGTTAAAGAATTAAAAGTTACCGTTGGTGACAAAGTTTCCAAAGGCAGCTTAATTGCGCTAGTTGAAACTCAAAGTGCAGCACCAGCTGCGACACCAGCTCCAGCACCTGCGGCGAGTGCGCCAGCACCAGCTCCTATGCCTGCTGCTGCGCCAAAAGCACCACCTGTTGAAGCCGCTCCAGTGGCAACTAGCGGCACTGTGCATGCTGGTCCTTCTGTTCGTCGTATTGCGCGCGAATTTGGTGTGGATTTAGCTAAAGTTAAAGGTAGTGGCCGTAAAGGACGTATCTTAAAAGAAGACGTACAAAACTGGGTGAAAGCTGAATTGGCTAAACCTCGTAGTGAAGCGGGTGCTTCATCTGCAAATGCAGGTGACTTTAAAGTCATGTCTTCACCAAAAATCGACTTTGCTAAGTTTGGCGAAGTTGAAGTTAAACCTTTATCACGCATACAAAAAATTTCAGGTCCAAGCTTACACCGCAACTGGGTTAACATTCCTCATGTTACTCAATTCGATGAAGCGGATATTACTGAATTAGAAGAATTCCGTAAGAGCGAAAATGCTTACCACGCTAAAGCACAAACGGGTATTAAACATACTCCGTTAGTCTTTATCTTAAAAGCTGTGGCTAAAGCTTTGGTTAAGTTCCCAACGTTTAATTCTTCATTGTCTCATGATGGTGAGTCAATTGTTCTTAAGAAGTACGTTAACATTGGTATTGCAGTAGATACACCAAATGGTTTGGTTGTACCTGTAATCAAAGATGTTGAGCAAAAAGGACTTGAGACTTTATCAAATGAATTAATGGAAATAAGTAAAAAAGCACGTGCTGGTAAGTTAACGGCGGCAGATATGCAAGGTGGATGTTTCACTATTTCTAGCTTAGGCGGAATTGGTGGTACAGCATTTACCCCTATCGTTAACTGGCCTGAAGTGGCTATTTTGGGTGTATCAAAAGCTGATATGAAACCAAAATGGAACGGCAAAGATTTTGAACCAAGATTGATGTGTCCGTTGAGCTTATCTTACGACCACAGAGTAATTGACGGTGCTTTAGGCGCGCGTTTCTCTGTAGAGGTAGCTGCGAACTTATCTGATATTCGACGTTTAGTGCTATAACACTATTCTTGCATCTAACAACAGGGTGGGTTGATAGCTCACCCAGAACAAAATTTCAGAGGACGTTATGAGTAAAGAAATTAAAACTCAAGTTGTCGTATTAGGCTCTGGCCCAGGCGGATACTCAGCGGCTTTCCGTGCAGCCGACTTAGGTTTAGAAGTCACTTTAATTGAACGCTACAATGCTTTAGGTGGCGTATGTTTGAACGTTGGTTGTATTCCGTCAAAAGCTTTATTGCACGTAACTAAACATTTAGTTGATGCGCAAAACATGGCACACGAAGGTGTTACTTTCGCTAAGCCTGAAGTAGACATCGACAAAATGCGCGCGCACAAAGATAAAGTAATAGGTCAGTTATCTGGTGGTGTTGCGGGTATGGCGAAAATGCGTAAAGTTAACGTAGTTAACGGTTACGGCAAATTCACTGGCCCTAACAGCATAGCAGTAGAAGCTGAAGATGGTTCAGTAACTACAGTAAACTTTGATAATGCGATTATCGCTGCTGGTTCTCGTCCAGTTAAATTACCATTTATTCCACACGAAGATCCACGTGTATGGGATTCTACTGACGCATTAGCAATGCCATTTGTTCCTGGCAACATGCTAATTTTAGGTGGTGGTATTATAGGTTTAGAAATGGGTTCAGTTTATAGTGCATTAGGTGCACAAATTGACGTAGTTGAATTCATGGACCAACTTATCCCGGCTGCTGACAAAGACATCATCAAAACTTTCACTAAATCTATCAGCAAAAAGTTCAACAACATTATGTTGGAAACTAAAGTAACTGCGGTAGAAGCGAAAGAAGATGGTATTTACGTAAGCTTTGAAGGTAAAGCTGCTCCTGCTGAGCCAGTTAAATATGACGCAGTATTAGTAGCTGTTGGTCGTGCACCAAACGGTTTATTAATCGATGCAGACAAAGCGGGTGTTACAGTAACGGATCGTGGTTTCATTGAAGTAAACAATCAGCTTAAAACTAACGTGCCACACATTTACGCAATTGGTGACATTGTTGGTCAACCTATGCTTGCGCATAAAGCTGTACACGAAGCGCACGTTGCTGCTGAAGTTATTGCTGGTCAAAAACACGTATTCGACCCTAAAGTTATCCCTTCAATTGCCTATACTGATCCTGAAGTTGCATTTGCTGGTGTGACTGAAAAAGAAGCTAAAGAGAAAGGTATTGCATACGAAACTGCAGTATTCCCTTGGGCTGCTTCTGGCCGTGCAATTGCACAAGGTGCACAAGACGGTTTCACTAAATTAATCTTCGAAAAAGAAACGCATAGATTAATTGGTGGGGGTATCGTAGGTAGCAATGCAGGTGAACTTTTAGGTGAAATCTGTTTAGGTATTGAAATGGGTTGTGATGCTGAAGACATCGCATTAACCATTCATGCTCACCCAACTTTACATGAGTCAGTTGGTTTAGCTGCTGAAGTATATGAAGGTTCAATTACCGACATTCCTAACAAAAAAGCTAAGAAAAAATAATTCAGTGCTTTTACGTTAAGCGCAACTTGATTGGGCTAATGAAAAAACACCTGCTGCGGCAGGTGTTTTTGTTTCTGCACTAATCAACGACTTAACCTAAACTTAACTCTAAGCTTGTTAGCATGCGCACAAAATTTATTTTAGGGTTAGGACAATGAAGGTTTTTAAGTTATTTGTTTATTTGTGTATTTCGCTGCTATCCAGCAGCTTATTTGCATGGGAATACCAACAGCATCAATTAAAACGACAGCAACTGATTATCACTACAGACCAAGGTGACGTGTCTATTCGTTACTTCAATCCATATGTGGTTGAGGTGCAGTATTTGGCAGACATCCATTCGCAAGCATCATATAGCTTGCCCGAAAACCTTAGTGCACAACAAGGGCTGCTAATCAGTGGGCAAAATCAGTTAATCTACAGCTTACAAGACTTAACCGTTGTAGTGCAAAAACAGCCGTTCAATTTGTCGTTTTATTACCAAAATAAATTATTAACTGCCGAAGTGGCAGAGACAAAACCTGATCCCGACAACAAACCCGATAAAAATCCAATAAAAATTGCTTTTCAATTAAGCAAAGATGAAATTCTTGCTGGTGCCGGTGAGCGTGTGTTGAGCATGAATCGGCGTGGCCATCAACTCCCTTTATACAACAGAGCTCATTATGGTTATGGCACTCATTCTGAGCAGATGAATTACAGTATTCCTGGTGTGTTATCCGATCAAGGTTATATGCTGATGTTTGATAACCCAGCTAAAGGCACAATAGATCTGGGGAAAACCAATTCAAATCAGTTGCAGTTTTCCGCTGTATCAGGTCGCGCAAGTTATTATTTGGTTGCAGGGGATAGCCCACAACATATAGTTGAAAATTATGTGCAGTTAACCGGTACTCAACCTATGCCACCGCGTTGGGCTTTAGGTTATTTAGCTTCGCGCTTTGGTTATCATACTGAAGAAGAAGCTCGCACTGTCGTGGAACAATTTGCCCAAGCTGATATTCCACTTGATGGGATTATTTTTGATCTATATTGGTTTGGTAAAGATGTGCAAGGGCACATGGGCAATTTAGTTTGGGATAAACAAGCTTTTCCAAATCCGAAAAACATGATCAGTGATTTTAAACAGCAAGGTGTTAATACAGTTTTAATCACAGAGCCTTTTATTCTAACCAGCTCAAAACAGTGGTCGAGTGCAGTGGCTAATCAAGCTTTAGCAACCTATGCATCGGGGCAAGCTTATACTTATGACTTCTTTTTTGGCAACACTGGCCTTGTTGATATTTTTAATCCTAAAGCTCAAGATTGGTTTTGGCAGTATTATCAACAACAAATGGAATTGGGCGTAGAAGGCTGGTGGGGCGATTTAGGTGAACCTGAAGTGCACCCTGATGACATTATTCATAGTGCTGGAAGGGGCGATCATATCCACAACGCATATGGCCACGTTTGGGCGCAAACTGTTTTTGAAAAACAGCAAGAATATTTTCCTGAAAAACGTCCGTTTATTTTAATGCGTTCAGGTTTTGCCGGCTCACAGCGTTATGGCCTTATTCCGTGGACCGGCGATGTCAGTCGTTCATGGGACGGCTTAAAACCGCAAGTAGAACTTAGCTTACAAATGAGCTTATTTGGTTTAGCTTATACCCATTCAGATTTAGGTGGTTTTGCCGGCGATAATTGGGATGCTGAGATGTATATTCGTTGGTTGCAATATGGTGTCTTCCAACCAATTTATCGACCACACGCCCAAGAAGCGGTTGCACCAGAGCCTATATTCCATGATGAGAAAACTAAACGTATAACCAAACATTTTATTAATCTGCGTTATCGTTTAATGCCATATTTGTACAGCATGGTATTTGCAAATAGCCAACAGGGTACACCACTGATGCGACCTCTTTCATTTGTTGAACCAAACAAGCAACAGGCTTGGTTAACGGCCAATGAATATATGTGGGGGGATAGTTTGTTAGTAGCGCCAATAGTGAATGCAGGCGTAAAAGTTAAAGCCGTTAGTTTGCCAGACGGTACTTGGTACGACTTTTGGGATGACAAAAAAGTGGTTGGTGGGCAAACATATCAAACACCTGTCAATATCGAAACTATTCCGGTATTTGTTAAGGGCGGAAGTTTCATCCCAATGTTAACTGAAGTGAATAATGCCAAACATTATGATAGTAGCAAACTTGAGCTGCATTATTATCTAGCAAACCAAGCCGGTAAATTTAACGCGAGTATGTATGAAGATGATGGTGTCACAGTTGATGCTTATCAAAAGCAGCAATATGAGCAAATGGATTTTACCGCCAAAGAATCTGAAGCTAATATACAAATTAACATTAAACGCCATATCGGCAAAAAATACAGCAATGAAGCTGGAGCTCGCACTATTCAGTTGATGTTACATGGTTTAGAGCAAGTAACAGCTGTTGAGGTTAATTCCACTGCTGACAGCAATTATCAATTTAATCCAGACAGCAAAATTTTGTTAATTGAGTTAAAGCAAAATCAACAAGATCTACACATAAATATTAATAGGCGATAAATATTCAACATCTGAACTGTGGGTATTGCGAAATAATATCACTATATACCCACAGTAAGTTTGTTTTGTTTGTTATCTCTCTGCTATACTTCGCTCCCGTCTGTATTGTCTATAATTCTTTCGTTTCAAATTCAGGTTCCACATGACAACTAGATATATTTTTGTAACTGGCGGGGTGGTTTCATCACTCGGTAAAGGTATTGCTGCGGCATCGTTAGCGGCGATTCTTGAAGCGCGTGGCTTAAAAGTCACCATCATGAAATTAGACCCATATATTAACGTTGACCCAGGAACCATGAGTCCTATTCAGCATGGTGAAGTTTTTGTAACCGAAGACGGTGCTGAAACTGACTTAGATTTGGGTCACTACGAAAGATTTATTCGTACCAAAATGACTAAGGGTAACAACTTTACTCAAGGTCGCGTCTATCAAGACGTAATTGCGCGTGAGCGTAAAGGTGAATATTTAGGTGCAACCATTCAGGTTATTCCACATATCACTAACGAAATTAAACGTCGTGTAGTAGATGGTGCTAAAGGTGCTGATATCGCTTTAGTTGAAATTGGCGGCACAGTGGGTGATATCGAATCACAACCTTTCTTAGAGGCTATTCGCCAACTAGGCACTGAAATTGGCCGTGAACATGCTATGTTCATGCACTTAACTTTAGTGCCTTACATGAAAGCATCAGGTGAAGTTAAAACTAAACCAACTCAGCACTCAGTAAAAGAGTTGCGCTCAATTGGTATTCAACCTGATATTTTGATTTGTCGTTCGGAAAATGCCATTCCAGCAAACGAGCGTAAAAAGATTTCATTATTTACCAATGTAGAAGAAAAAGCGGTTATCTCGTTAAAAGATGTAGATAGTATTTATCGCATTCCTGCATTGTTAAAATCGCAAGGTTTAGATGAGCACATTACTCGCCGTTTCCATATTGACTGCCCAGAAGCAGATTTAACTGAGTGGGAACAAGTATTGTACGAAGAGTCAAACCCTATGGGTGAAGTGACTATCGGCATGGTGGGTAAATATGTTGAGTTGGCTGATGCGTATAAATCAGTAAACGAAGCATTAAAACACGCAGGTTTGAAAAACCGTTTAACGGTCAATATCGAATATATAGATTCACAAGACTTAGAATCTAAAGGTATTGAAAAACTTAAATCATTAGACGCTATCCTAGTGCCAGGTGGTTTTGGTGAGCGTGGTACTAACGGTAAAATGTTGGCTGCTCAATATGCGCGTGAAAACAATATTCCTTATTTAGGCATTTGTTTAGGCATGCAAATGGCATTAATTGAGTTTGCGCGTAACGTAGCAAATTTAGAAGCTGCGAATAGCACAGAGTTTGACTCTGAAACGCCGCACCCAGTAGTTGGTTTAATCACTGAGTGGTTAAATTCTGAAGGTGATGTAGAAACGCGTAATCAAACATCTGATTTAGGCGGCACTATGCGTTTAGGCAGCCAATTGTGTCATTTAAAATCAGGTTCAAAAGCGGCAGACACTTATGGCTCAACTGAAGTTTATGAGCGTCACCGTCATAGATACGAAGTAAATAACCATTATATTGAACAACTTGAGAAAGCAGGTCTTGTATTCTCAGGTCTTTCAGCAGATCGAAAACTGGTTGAAGTAATTGAATTGCCAAATCATCCTTGGTTTGTTGCTGCTCAATTCCATCCAGAATTTACATCGACACCACGCGATGGCCATCCTTTGTTTAAAGGATTTGTGGCAGCAGCGTATGAGTGTCAAAAGCAAGATAAATAAACAAAATCACACGGCAGGGAAAGTATCCCTGCCAAAGTAATTTAAAGAGGACTAAAAATGGCTACTATTGCAAAAATTATCGGTCGCGAGATTATCGATTCACGTGGTAACCCAACTGTAGAAGCAGACGTATATTTAGAAAGTGGTGCGTTTGGTCGCGCTGCAGCACCATCAGGTGCATCAACTGGTACTCGTGAAGCGTTAGAATTACGTGACGGCGACAAAACACGTTTCTTAGGTAAAGGTGTATTAAAAGCAGTTGCTAATGTAAACGACGTAATCGCGCCAGCGTTAATCGGTAAAGATGCTTTAGACCAAGCAGCAGTAGACGGTTTAATGATTGAATTAGACGGTACTGAAAACAAAGATAAATTAGGCGCAAACGCAATTTTAGCAGTTTCTTTAGCAGTAGCTAAAGCAGCAGCAGCTGAAAAAGGTGTAGCTTTATACGAGCACATCGCTGACTTAAACGGTACTTCTGGTCAGTACAGCATGCCAGTTCCTATGATGAACATCATCAATGGTGGTGAGCACGCAGACAACAATGTTGATATCCAAGAATTTATGGTTCAACCTGTTGGTGCTAAGTCTTTCCGTCAAGCAATCCAAATGGGTGCTGAAATCTTCCACAACTTGAAAAAAGTATTAAACTCAAAAGGCTACAATACTGCAGTTGGTGATGAAGGTGGTTTCGCGCCAGATCTTAAATCAAACGCTGAAGCATTAGCAGTAATAGTTGAAGCGGTTGAATTAGCTGGTTACAAAATGAATGAAGAAGTAACTTTAGCATTAGACTGTGCTGCTTCTGAATTCTACGCTGACGGTAAATACAACTTAAAAGGTGATGGTAAATCATTCACTTCAGAAGAGTTTGCTGATTATTTAGGTGACTTAGTTGCTCAATACCCAATCGTTTCTATCGAAGATGGTTTAGACGAAAGTGACTGGGATGGTTGGAAAGTATTAACTGAAAAATTAGGCTCTAAAGTTCAGTTAGTTGGTGACGATTTATTCGTAACTAACACTAAAATCTTGAAAAAAGGTATCGAGAAAAGCATCGGTAACTCTATCTTAATCAAGTTCAACCAAATCGGTTCTTTAACTGAAACTTTAGAAGCTATCAAGCTTGCTAAAGATGCTGGTTTCACAGCTGTTATCTCTCACCGTTCTGGTGAAACTGAAGATGCAACTATTGCTGACTTAGCTGTAGGTACTGCTGCTGGCCAAATCAAAACTGGTTCAATGAGCCGTTCTGATCGTGTTGCTAAGTACAACCAATTATTACGTATCGAAGAAGTATTAGCTGAAAAAGCTGTATACAACGGTCGGTCTGAAATCAAAGGTCAAGCATAATTGCTGACTCGCTAGTTTTTCTAGCGATAATTTGATAATACTATGGTGTTTTAATTGAAATTCAGTTAAAACACCTTTTTTTTATCTGGAGTATTTGGTTTTGGTAGACTTTTTTGCACAACAACAAGATTTTGCCCAAGACAGCAAACGCTTGCTGGCCTATGCGCAGTTGTGTAATGTGTTCTACGAACGTGAACTAAAACTCTTAGCCGAATTTAATCTTGAACCTTCTCGTTTAAGTAAGCGTTTAGCCGCTTTACCTTTTTATATCAAAAGAGCTGCTGAATCTCTAATGTCGTTGGAAAATCCACTCCAGCTAGATACGCAAAATGGTACTTGGTCAGGCAAACAAAAACGCCGTAATCCCGCTGAAAAAATCACTGCAGACATGACGTTCGAGTGGTTAGATAAATATGCGCAAATTGGTTTGATTTTACCTGTACTAGTTAACGAAAACGGCGTCACTTGGTATAGATTAGATTGTATTGATGCTACATCAGACGGAAAAATTCGTTTAAATGAACACGGTTGGTTTAACCTCAATGGCCAAAGTTTAGATAGTGTTAACTTAAAAATTGTTAAAGCAAATAAAGATACTATGACAGCTGCTTGTTGCGGTCATTCATGGATAGGTGGAGATACTACGTTTCCCCGTACCTTAACCTTGCGCGAACTGTTATTATCTAGCACTATTAACTGGCCTAATTTAAACAAACCGATGAAAATTCCCCATTAGCTTATGAAACTCTTTCGGAATTTACTGATTGTTATTTTTATCTTACTGCAATATCGCTTGTGGTTTGGTGACAATGCATATTCCGAATATCAAAGTTTGAGTGGTAAAGTCAATCAACTTGAAAATGCCAATCAGGAGCTAAGATTACGCAATAAAATTATGTTAGCGGATATCGAAGATTTAAAGTCGGGCATTGAAGCGATAGAAGAAAAAGCGCGTAATGAGTTGGGTTTAATCAAACAAAACGAAGTTTTTTACCGAATAGTTCCCAATAGTGAATAAGCAAAAAATAATGAGCCCGTCGATTGCTGTTGTTATTCCAGCTGCAGGTGTTGGTAAACGCATGCAGTCAAATATCCCCAAACAATATTTACCTTTATGCGGTAAAACTGTCCTTGAACATACAATTGAACGTTTTGCTGGCCTTGCCATTGTTGATAAAATTGTTGTCTCGGTTGGCGTAAACGATGATTACATCCAAACACTAAAAGACAAACTTTCCGATAAAGTAGAACTTGTGATAGGTGGTAAAGAAAGAGCTGACTCTGTTTTGGCTGGTTTACAAGTATTAAATGCCAAACAACATCCTTGGGTTATGGTGCATGATGCTGCGCGTCCTTGTGTATTAACCGCAGACATAGTTAAGTTGTCAGAGCAAGTTATTGCGCAAAAAATTGGTGCTATTTTAGCTTCACCAGTGCGAGATACCATGAAACGCTCAGATAACCAGCAACAAATTCAACATACAGTTGAGCGTGAGTATTTATGGCACGCTTATACACCGCAAATGTTTGCAACTGATTTGTTAACCAATGCCATTGGCCAGAATTTGTCTAACGGACAAGTGATTACGGATGAAGCTTCAGCAATGGAGTTAGCCGGACATCCGGTTAAGCTTGTCGAAAGCTCAGATAGCAATATTAAAATTACCCGCCCGCAAGACTTAAAACTTGCCGCCATTTATTTAGAGAGTCAACAAAATGAAAATTAGAATCGGTCATGGTTTTGATGTACATAAATTTGCCGGCGAAGGGCCAATTGTTTTATGTGGGGTAAAGATCCCTTATGAACAAGGATTTTTAGCACACTCGGATGGTGATGTTGCTTTGCATGCTTTAACTGATGCTATATTAGGTGCACTTGCATTAGGTGATATAGGCAACCATTTTCCAGACACAGCTGCTGAATACGAAAATATCGATAGCCGAATATTATTAAGACATGTTATTGGTTTGATGCAGCAGAAGAACTATCAATTAGGTAATGCAGATATCACTATTATTGCCCAAGCACCAAAAATAGCACCACACTTAGCGCAAATGCGCCAGATAATCGCTGAAGATTTTCACTGTGATATCGAACAAATAAATGTAAAAGCAACCACCACTGAAAAATTAGGTTTTACCGGCCGTAAAGAAGGTATTGCAGTTGAAGCTGTTGTACTGTTAGAGGAAATCGCATGAATTTAGCTTACTTACATGGTGAGCCACAGGCTACAGGTTCAATCCGCAACAACAATGCAGACTTTTATGTAGAAGAAGTGATGCACTTTGAACTAGACGGTCAAGGTGAACACTTATGGTTATGGATTGAAAAAGACGGACAAAATACCCAGTTTATTGCTAAGCAGTTAGCCAAAGTATTTGGTATCGCGGCCAGATTAGTTTCAACATCTGGTATGAAAGACCGTCATGCTGTGACTCGCCAATGGTTTTGTTTACCTTGGCCAATCAAAAAAGACATTCCTGAAATTGAGTTACCTGGCGCCAAGGTATTAGAAATGAAGCGTCATGGTAAAAAACTTAAAATCGGCACGCACAAAATCAACAAGTTTAATATCGCAGTTAAGTTAACGGATTTTGCTCAGCAAGAACTGGTTGAACGTTTAGAAAAAATAAAAGCATTAGGTGTAGCTAATTATTTCGGCGAACAAAGATTTGGTAAATATGGTGATAACGTTGAACAAGCTGTCAAAATGTTCAGCGGTGAATTAACCGTGCGTGACAAAAAACTTAAAGGCTTGTTTATTTCAGCAGCCCGTTCAGAGTTATTTAACCAAATTCTTAATTACCGAATTGAAAAAGACTTATTCAAGCCATTAGACGGTGATGCCTTTGTGTTAAAAGGTAGCCACTCATTTTTTGTTGAAGCACAGGTACAAGCAGAAACCATTGAACGTTTTAACCAAGGTGATGTATTGTTAAGTGGTGCTATGTTTGGCGCTGGTGAAGCTATTGTCCAAGGGCAAGTGGCTGAGATAGAGCAAAGCGTGTTACAGCAATATCCAGAAATAGTGCAAGGTTTAACCGTTGAAGGGCTAAAACAAGATAGACGCGCCTTACAATTACCTGTTGATGAATTTAGTTGGCAGTTTGAATCAAAGCAGCAAGATAGTTATTTAACGTTATCTTTTGTCTTGCCAGCAGGCTGTTTTGCAACCTCGGTATTGCGTGAAATTTTAAACTATACAGATGCGAGTAAAAACCATGCGCATACTGCTGAGTAATGATGATGGTGTGTTTGCCCAAGGTTTAGCTGCTTTGTATCAGGCATTGTCTGTAGAGCATCAAGTGACTGTCATCGCACCAGATAGAAACTGCAGCGGTGCCAGCAATAGCCTAACTTTAACTAATCCGCTGCGTGTGACTAAACATGACAACGGCTTTTATTCAGTTAACGGTACACCAACAGATTGTGTGCATATAGGTATTAATCAACTGTGTCAGGTAAAACCTGATATTGTGGTGTCAGGTATTAACCATGGCGCTAATTTAGGTGACGACGTTATCTATTCAGGTACTGTGGCTGCTGCAACAGAAGGGCGGCACATGGGCTTACCCGCAGTTGCTGTTTCGTTGGCCGATTACAATAGTCAGGACTTTTCGGTTGCTGCAAGTGTCGCGGCGACTATTATTGGTCAGCTGGCGAAACACCCATTGCCAAACGATCAAATTCTCAATGTTAATGTGCCGCCGGTCACCAAGCAGCAAATAAAAGGCATTAAAACTACACGTTGTGGTAAACGCCATCAAGCGGAAACTATGGTGAAAACCTTTGACCCGCATGGTCGAGAAATATATTGGTATGGACCTGTAGGTGAAGTTAAAGACAATACTGCTGATACAGATTTTGCTGCAATTGAACAAAATTTCGTTTCAGTCACACCATTAACGGTTGATATGACAGCATATAAAACAATAAACGAGCTAGAGAACTGGCTTGCACAAATAGAAATTTGTTAGAATCTTTTTAATCTTAAAGTAGTGTTTAAAATCATGTCGGTAAGTTTAAATTTAGCCCGTAGCGGCGAGCGTCTTGCTCAACTATTGGTACAAGAAGGAATTAAAGATCAAAGAGTGTTGCAGGCAATCGCTCGAGTGCCTCGTCACGCTTTTGTTCAGCCAGCCTTAATTCATAAAGCATACGAAAATACCGCTTTACCTATTGGTAAAGGACAGACTATTTCACAGCCGGCTATTGTTGCGCGTATGACAGAAATTATTTTGTCGGCAAACATTCCGGTTAATAACGTATTGGAAATTGGCACTGGTTGCGGTTATCAAACTGCGGTGCTAGCTCAATTAGTTGATAAAGTATTTTCGGTAGAGCGCATTGCGTCACTGCAGTTTCAAGCTCGACGTTTAATGCGCCAATTAGACTTACACAATATCAGTTTAAAACATGGTGATGGTTGGAAAGGTTGGTCGAGTAAAGCGCCTTTTGATGCCATTATCGTAACGGCTGCTGCCGCTTCAATGCCACAAAAGCTCAAAGAGCAATTGAAAGTGGGTGGCATTATGGTTATCCCTATTGGTATAGAAGAGCAGAGATTAAAACTTGTTACTCGTACTGAAGAAGGTTTTGAAATTAAAGATATCGCGAACGTTAAATTTGTCCCCCTAGTTGCCGGCGATATTGAATAAAATAAAGGAATAAATATGAGCGCTCAGCCTCAGCGAAGTAAAAAAGAGTATGCTTTCTTAACACTTAAAGGCATGGCAATGGGCGCGGCAGATGTAGTGCCTGGCGTGTCTGGTGGCACTATCGCTTTTATTAGTGGCATATACGATGAGCTGATAGGTTCAATTCAAAAAATTGGTCCCCATGCTATCAAATTACTTTTTAGCCAAGGATTTTCTTCAGCTTGGCAATACATCAATGGGTGGTTTTTATTGGCGGTATTTGGCGGAATACTACTGAGCTTAAAAACCTTTGCTGCCTTGATTACGTTAGCGCTCGACTCACAACCTTTATTGGTTTGGGGCTTTTTTTCTGGGTTAATTGCCGCGTCTGTCTATTTGCTGGTGACTAAACTAAAAAATCATCAATGGCAAAATTACCTAAGTATGTTTGTTGGTGCATTGTTCGTGTACTGTGTCTCTGTCTCATCACCCGCACAACTTCCTGATGACAATTGGATTCTGTTTTTAGGTGGCTTTGTTGCTATATGCGCAATGATTCTACCTGGCATATCAGGCAGTTTTATTTTGTTGCTTGTTGGTTTGTATCCAGTATTTTTAAACGCGATTAATACCTTGGATATAATAGCACTCGCCAGTTTCGGAGGCGGATGTATCGCTGGGTTGCTGGTCTTTTCGCGCTTTTTGTCTTGGCTATTAAGCCGCTTTCATGATGTAACCATTGCAATGTTAATTGGCTTTTTAATTGGCTCGCTCAATGTCACTTGGCCTTGGAAGCAGGTGTTGACAACTTACACTAATAGACATGGTGAACAAGTGCCATTAATACAGGAAAATGTTCTCCCTAGTGCTTATTCTATGATTACCAACAACGATAGCCAGCTGATACTTGTAGCAGCTTTTGCATTGTTCGGTTTGAGTTTGGTGGTATTGTTAGAGCGATTCGCGAACAAACTAAAATAGTTATTTGGATGGTTCTTTGCCAATATGTGGTCAACTAGCAAGCTGATATGGATTAAAGTATTGATTACAAGCCTATGTTTAAGTGCTTGTGCTCAACGTACTGGACCTGCTCCAGTTGATTCTGTATATCGTGGTAAAAGTATCTTCGATTTTGAACCTAATAGTTTGCAGCAATCTCAATATACAGTCGTGAAAGGAGATACGCTTTATAGCATAGCATTTAGAGCGGGTGTTGAATTTAAACAACTTGCTCGACAAAATAATATTAAACCGCCTTATTCAATATTTCCTGGTCAAACCTTAGTCCTGAATAAGTCACATAATTCAAAAGGATCTAAAAAACTTAGCCCCTCAAAACAAATTGATATAAGTAAATCTGAAAAAAAGGTTGCAACTGCACCTAAGCAGGAGTACCTTAAATCAGGTAAACAAAATGTTAACAAAGTTAAAAACCCGATAGGGTTTGACCTAGGTAGCTGGCGGTGGCCTGCAAGTGGTAAGATTGTAGCTAGGTTCTCAAATGCAGAACTTGGCAACAAAGGCTTAGAAATTGCAGGTAAGAGGGGAGACCCCATATATGCAGCAAACTCCGGTAAGGTAGTTTATGCAGGAAAGGCACTGCGTGGTTACGGTAACCTGATCATCATCAAACATTCGGATGACTATTTAAGTGCATATGCACATAATCAGGTCAATCGAGTGAAAGAGCAAGATTGGATTACAGTGGGTCAACACATTGCTGATATGGGTGATACTGACACGGATGAAGTCAAATTGCGCTTTGAAGTGCGATTTAGGGGAAGTACCGTGGATCCTGAAAAATTTTTGCCAAAAAAATAGCTTAGGATACTTTAAGGACTGAACTAGTTGCTGTGACTAATAAACCAGGAGATGAAATATGGGCCAGGTAAAAAGCACGAACACCAAACAAGCCGTTGAAGCAAATGTTGATGTGGACGACATCGCACTTGAAGATATTGAAAACTCAAACGATGATAATTCAGCAGAAGAAGTCATCACCTCAGAAGATCTTAATAAAAACCTTGATGCAACACAATTATACTTAGGTGAAATAGGTTTCTCACCTCTATTAACAGCTGAAGAAGAAGTTTATTTTGCGCGCAAAGCTTTGAAAGGCTGTGAAGCCTCTCGCAAAAGAATGATCGAGAGTAACCTACGTTTAGTGGTGAAAATTGCTAGAAGATACAATAACCGTGGATTAGCTTTATTAGATTTAATTGAAGAAGGTAACTTGGGGTTAATTCGTGCTGTTGAAAAGTTTGATCCAGAACGTGGATTCAGATTTTCAACCTATGCGACTTGGTGGATACGTCAAACGATTGAACGTGCGATTATGAACCAAACTCGTACAATTCGATTACCAATCCATGTTGTTAAAGAATTAAACGTTTACTTAAGAACAGCACGTGAGTTAGCTCAAGAACTTGATCATGAACCAACCGCGGAAGAAATTGCCGCTAAATTAGATAAGCCGGTTTCAGAAGTCAGCAAAATGCTGCGCTTGAACGAAAAAATTAGTTCAGTCGACACACCTATGGGTGGTGATTCTGACAAAGGCTTGTTAGATATACTATCCGACGATAGATATGAAGGACCTGAAGAAACCATTCAAGATAATGACATCAAAAGTAACATAGTGCATTGGCTTGAAGAATTAAATCCAAAACAACGTGAAGTATTAGCAAGACGTTTCGGACTATTGGGTTATGAAGCATCTACTTTAGAAGATGTCGGTAAAGAAATTGGATTGACCAGAGAGAGAGTGCGTCAAATCCAAGTAGAAGCATTACGTCGCTTAAAAGATATATTGTCCCATCAGGGACTTTCAATGGAATCATTATTCCAGATGTAATATCTAGGCTAGTAACTAAAAGGCTGCTTTTGCAGCCTTTTTCTTTTTATTCTCAAAAGAAAACCATTTTTCCCGTCATTATCTACAAGTTTTCATTAATTTTAATGTTGCTTTGCATGTATAGCATATAGCTTAGCTAGGCTATCAAGCGTTATAGAGTGGTAAATTATAGACAGTTAAGTACTAAAAATAGCCGTTTCGTACGATATTTAGCCGAACAGTCAAAAAACTTAAATAATTCTAAAAAAAGCGTTGACGCCCATTCTTTTCTCCCTATAATGCGCCACCACAACGCAGCGACGCGGTGAAGTTCAACTCCTCCAAATCCTGCAAGCTTGAATCAAAAACTTGTTTTTAAAACTTATCTAAAAAGCTTAAAAATAAAAGGTTGACAAGCGAAATGAGAAGCGTAGAATGCGCGCCTCACTTAACGAGTTAAACATAAGTTGCTCGCTAAAATGTTCTTTAAAAATTAGTAACCTTATTTATCTGTGTGGGCACTCGCATAGTTTGAATAGACAAAAAATTATTCAATCTATCAGAAGTGACATACTTGTTAATTCAGTAAGATTGAGACAAAGATTAAAACTTTTTTATGAAGAGTTTGATCATGGCTCAGATTGAACGCTGGCGGCAGGCCTAACACATGCAAGTCGAGCGGAAACGAGAATAGCTTGCTATTCGGCGTCGAGCGGCGGACGGGTGAGTAATGCTTGGGGATCTGCCTTGTTGTGGGGGATAACCATTGGAAACGATGGCTAATACCGCATAATACCTACGGGTTAAAGAGGGCTTCGGCTCTTGCGACGAGATGAACCCAAGTGAGATTAGCTAGTTGGTGAGGTAATGGCTCACCAAGGCGACGATCTCTAGCTGGTTTGAGAGGATGATCAGCCACACTGGGACTGAGACACGGCCCAGACTCCTACGGGAGGCAGCAGTGGGGAATATTGCACAATGGGCGCAAGCCTGATGCAGCCATGCCGCGTGTGTGAAGAAGGCCTTCGGGTTGTAAAGCACTTTCAGTTGTGAGGAAAGGGTAGTAGTTAATACCTGCTATCTGTGACGTTAACAACAGAAGAAGCACCGGCTAACTCCGTGCCAGCAGCCGCGGTAATACGGAGGGTGCGAGCGTTAATCGGAATTACTGGGCGTAAAGCGCACGTAGGTGGATAGATAAGCTGGGTGTGAAAAACCGGGGCTCAACCTCGGCCGTGCATTCAGAACTGTCTGTCTAGAGTAAGGGAGAGGGGGGTAGAATTCCAGGTGTAGCGGTGAAATGCGTAGAGATCTGGAGGAATACCGGTGGCGAAGGCGGCCCCCTGGCCCATTACTGACACTGAGGTGCGAAAGCGTGGGTAGCGAACAGGATTAGATACCCTGGTAGTCCACGCCGTAAACGATGTCTACTTGCTGTTTGTGCATTTAATGCGTGAGTAGCGAAGCTAACGCGCTAAGTAGACCGCCTGGGGAGTACGGCCGCAAGGTTAAAACTCAAATGAATTGACGGGGGCCCGCACAAGCGGTGGAGCATGTGGTTTAATTCGATGCAACGCGAAGAACCTTACCATCCCTTGACATCCAGAGAATTTACTAGAGATAGTTTAGTGCCTTCGGGAACTCTGAGACAGGTGCTGCATGGCTGTCGTCAGCTCGTGTTGTGAAATGTTGGGTTAAGTCCCGCAACGAGCGCAACCCTTATCCTTAGTTGCCAGCATTAGGTTGGGGACTCTAAGGAGACTGCCGGTGATAAACCGGAGGAAGGTGGGGACGACGTCAAGTCATCATGGCCCTTACGGGATGGGCTACACACGTGCTACAATGGACAGTACAGAGGGCAGCTAACTTGCGAGAGTACGCGAATCCCTTAAAGCTGTTCGTAGTCCGGATTGGAGTCTGCAACTCGACTCCATGAAGTCGGAATCGCTAGTAATCGCAGATCAGAATGCTGCGGTGAATACGTTCCCGGGCCTTGTACACACCGCCCGTCACACCATGGGAGTGGGCTGCAAAAGAAGTAGGTAGCTTAACATTGGGCGCTTACCACTTTGTGGTTCATGACTGGGGTGAAGTCGTAACAAGGTAGCCCTAGGGGAACCTGGGGCTGGATCACCTCCTTAACGAAGCTATTAAACGTGCTGAGTGTTCACACAGATAAATAACGGTACTAATAATTAAGAACGACGAGAAGTTATCGCTAAGATGCTTACCTAAGTGTATTAGCAATGACTTAACGTCAAATGCTCTTTAACAATCTGAAAAAGTAAAAGCTAAAATTAAATTTTTAAGTTCAATTTTAAATCTGAATCTAACGAGTTTAATCAAGCAAACCAAGTATTCTAATCCAGAATATATCGAAAGATATATTCAAATAAACGAAGCGTTGTTTAATTTTATAATCTGAGAAACATTCGGGTTGTATGGTTAAGTGACTAAGCGTGCACGGTGGATGCCTTGGCAATTGGAGGCGATGAAGGACGTGTTAATCTGCGATAAGCTTGGTCGAGTCGATAAAAGACGCATGAGACCAAGATTTCCGAATGGGGCAACCCACTCTTTATAGAGTATCTTACAGTGAATACATAGCTGTAAGAAGCAAACCCGGAGAACTGAAACATCTAAGTACCCGGAGGAACAGAAATCAACCGAGATTCCGTCAGTAGCGGCGAGCGAAAGCGGAACAGCCGATATCATAGTGTTCAGCAGAACATTCTGGAAAGTTTGACCATAGTAGGTGATAGTCCTGTATGCGAAAAACACTATGATACATATTAAGTAGGTCGGGACACGTGTTATCTTGACTGAATATGGGGGGACCATCCTCCAAGGCTAAATACTCCCAATTGACCGATAGTGAACCAGTACCGTGAGGGAAAGGCGAAAAGAACCCCTGTAAGGGGAGTGAAATAGAACCTGAAACCGTGTACGTACAAGCAGTGGGAGCAGACTTGTTCTGTGACTGCGTACCTTTTGTATAATGGGTCAGCGACTTATATTCAGTAGCAAGGTTAACCTTTTAGGGGAGCCGTAGCGAAAGCGAGTGTTAACTGCGCGTTCAGTTGCTGGGTATAGACCCGAAACCCGGCGATCTACCCATGGGCAGGTTGAAGGTTGAGTAACATCAACTGGAGGACCGAACTCACTAATGTTGAAAAATTAGGAGATGACCTGTGGGTCGGAGTGAAAGGCTAATCAAGCCGGGAGATAGCTGGTTCTCCCCGAAAGCTATTTAGGTAGCGCCTCGGACGAATACCACTGGGGGTAGAGCACTGTTAAGGCTAGGGGGTCATCCCGACTTACCAACCCTTTGCAAACTCCGAATACCAGTGAGTACTATCCGGGAGACACACGGCGGGTGCTAACGTCCGTCGTGAAGAGGGCAACAACCCAGACCGCCAGCTAAGGTCCCAAATACTAATTAAGTGGGAAACGATGTGGGAAGGCTTAGACAGCTAGGAGGTTGGCTTAGAAGCAGCCACCCTTTAAAGAAAGCGTAATAGCTCACTAGTCGAGTCGGCCTGCGCGGAAGATGTAACGGGGCTAAATTAGTAACCGAAGCTGCGGATTCATACTTTGTATGAGTGGTAGGGGAGCGTTCTGTAAGCTGTTGAAGGTGTGTTGTAAAGCATGCTGGAGGTATCAGAAGTGCGAATGCTGACATGAGTAACGATAAAGCGGGTGAAAAACCCGCTCGCCGAAAGACCAAGGTTTCCTGTCCCATGCTAATCAGGGCAGGGTAAGTCGGCCCCTAAGGCGAGGCAGAGATGCGTAGTCGATGGGAAACAGGTTAATATTCCTGTACTTTTATTAACTGCGATGGAGAGACGGAGAAGGCTAAACTAGCTTGGCGTTGGTTGTCCAAGTGAAAGTATGTAGGCTAAAGTTCTAGGCAAATCCGGAACTTTATTAGGCTGAGATACGAGACGAGCTACTAAGGTAGCGAAGTAGTTGATGCCCGGCTTCCAGGAAAATCTTCTAAGCATCAGGTTAATAAGAACCGTACCCGAAACCGACACAGGTGGTCAGGTAGAGAATACTAAGGCGCTTGAGAGAACCCGGGTGAAGGAACTAGGCAAAATAGTACCGTAACTTCGGGAGAAGGTACGCCACGTTATTGTGAAGGGCTTTACGCCTGGAGCGAGAGGTGGTCGAAGTAACCAGGTGGCTGGAACTGTTTATTAAAAACACAGCACTGTGCAAAATCGAAAGATGACGTATACGGTGTGACACCTGCCCGGTGCCGGAAGGTTAATTGATGGGGTTATCCTTTGGAGAAGCTCTTGATCGAAGCCCCGGTAAACGGCGGCCGTAACTATAACGGTCCTAAGGTAGCGAAATTCCTTGTCGGGTAAGTTCCGACCTGCACGAATGGTGTAATCATGGCCACGCTGTCTCCACCCGGGACTCAGTGAAATTGAACTTGCTGTGAAGATGCAGTGTACCCGCGGCTAGACGGAAAGACCCCGTGAACCTTTACTATAGCTTGGCAGTGAACATTGAACCTACATGTGTAGGATAGGTGGGAGGCTTTGAAGCATGTACGCCAGTATGTGTGGAGCCATCCTTGAAATACCACCCTTGTATGTTTGATGTTCTAACGTTGTCCCATAATCTGGGATGCGGACATTGCCTGGTGGGTAGTTTGACTGGGGCGGTCTCCTCCCAAAGCGTAACGGAGGAGCACGAAGGTTGGCTAAGTACGGTCGGACATCGTACGGTTAGTGCAATGGCATAAGCCAGCTTAACTGCGAGACAGACACGTCGAGCAGGTGCGAAAGCAGGTCATAGTGATCCGGTGGTTCTGAATGGAAGGGCCATCGCTCAACGGATAAAAGGTACTCCGGGGATAACAGGCTGATACCGCCCAAGAGTTCATATCGACGGCGGTGTTTGGCACCTCGATGTCGGCTCATCACATCCTGGGGCTGAAGTCGGTCCCAAGGGTATGGCTGTTCGCCATTTAAAGTGGTACGCGAGCTGGGTTTAGAACGTCGTGAGACAGTTCGGTCCCTATCTGCCGTGGGCGTTTGAGAATTGAGGGGGGCTTCTCCTAGTACGAGAGGACCGGAGTGGACGAACCTCTGGTGTTCCGGTTGTTCTGCCAAGAGCATTGCCGGGTAGCTAAGTTCGGAATCGATAACCGCTGAAAGCATCTAAGCGGGAAGCGAGCCCCGAGATGAGTTGTCACAGACCCTTGAGGTCCTGTAGGGCCCTTGTAGACTACGAGGTTGATAGGTTGGATGTGTAAGTGCTGTGAGGCATTGAGCTAACCAATACTAATTGCCCGTGCGGCTTAACCATACAACGCCAAATGTTTATTGGGTTGCCAAGAATACAAAGAAAGAAGTTGTTTGATTGAATGATTAGATGAACAACAGATTGAAATAGAACTTAAAAATTAAGCTTTTACGAATTCAGATTGATGATTGTTTCAGATAAAACAATCATGTACCGATTATGCCTGGCGGCGATAGCATTGTGGAACCACCTGAACCATTTCGAACTCAGAAGTGAAACACAATAGCGGCGATGGTAGTGTGGGAGTTCCCATGTGAGAGTAGCACACTGCCAGGCTTTTAATTCTAAAGAGAAAATATAGTCAATTGAAAATAAAATAAATTATTTTCAATTGGTTATTGACTGAAAAAAGAGATGCTGTATTATGCACGCCTCTTTCGGAAGTAACCGAATTGTTCTTTAAAAATTAGTAACCTTATTTATCTGTGTGGGCACTCGCATAGTTTGAATAGACAAAAAATTATTCAATCTATCAGAAGTGACATACTTGTTAATTCAGTAAGATTGAGACAAAGATTAAAACTTTTTTATGAAGAGTTTGATCATGGCTCAGATTGAACGCTGGCGGCAGGCCTAACACATGCAAGTCGAGCGGTAACAGAAAGAGCTTGCTCTTTGCTGACGAGCGGCGGACGGGTGAGTAATGCTTGGGGATCTGCCTTGTTGTGGGGGATAACCATTGGAAACGATGGCTAATAACGCATAATACCTACGGGTTAAAGAGGGCTTCGGCTCTTGCGACGAGATGAACCCAAGTGAGATTAGCTAGTTGGTGAGGTAATGGCTCACCAAGGCGACGATCTCTAGCTGGTTTGAGAGGATGATCAGCCACACTGGGACTGAGACACGGCCCAGACTCCTACGGGAGGCAGCAGTGGGGAATATTGCACAATGGGCGCAAGCCTGATGCAGCCATGCCGCGTGTGTGAAGAAGGCCTTCGGGTTGTAAAGCACTTTCAGTTGTGAGGAAAGGGTAGTAGTTAATACCTGCTATCTGTGACGTTAACAACAGAAGAAGCACCGGCTAACTCCGTGCCAGCAGCCGCGGTAATACGGAGGGTGCAAGCGTTAATCGGAATTACTGGGCGTAAAGCGCACGTAGGTGGATAGATAAGCTGGGTGTGAAAAACCGGGGCTCAACCTCGGCCGTGCATTCAGAACTGTCTGTCTAGAGTAAGGGAGAGGGGGGTAGAATTCCAGGTGTAGCGGTGAAATGCGTAGAGATCTGGAGGAATACCGGTGGCGAAGGCGGCCCCCTGGCCCATTACTGACACTGAGGTGCGAAAGCGTGGGTAGCGAACAGGATTAGATACCCTGGTAGTCCACGCCGTAAACGATGTCTACTTGCTGTTTGTGCATTTAATGCGTGAGTAGCGAAGCTAACGCGCTAAGTAGACCGCCTGGGGAGTACGGCCGCAAGGTTAAAACTCAAATGAATTGACGGGGGCCCGCACAAGCGGTGGAGCATGTGGTTTAATTCGATGCAACGCGAAGAACCTTACCATCCCTTGACATCCAGAGAATTTACTAGAGATAGTTTAGTGCCTTCGGGAACTCTGAGACAGGTGCTGCATGGCTGTCGTCAGCTCGTGTTGTGAAATGTTGGGTTAAGTCCCGCAACGAGCGCAACCCTTATCCTTAGTTGCCAGCATTAGGTTGGGGACTCTAAGGAGACTGCCGGTGATAAACCGGAGGAAGGTGGGGACGACGTCAAGTCATCATGGCCCTTACGGGATGGGCTACACACGTGCTACAATGGACAGTACAGAGGGCAGCTAACTTGCGAGAGTACGCGAATCCCTTAAAGCTGTTCGTAGTCCGGATTGGAGTCTGCAACTCGACTCCATGAAGTCGGAATCGCTAGTAATCGCAGATCAGAATGCTGCGGTGAATACGTTCCCGGGCCTTGTACACACCGCCCGTCACACCATGGGAGTGGGCTGCAAAAGAAGTAGGTAGCTTAACATTGGGCGCTTACCACTTTGTGGTTCATGACTGGGGTGAAGTCGTAACAAGGTAGCCCTAGGGGAACCTGGGGCTGGATCACCTCCTTAACGAAGCTATTAAACATGCTGAGTGTTCACACAGATAAATAAATTGGTTACTAAAGGTTAAAGACTTCAAAAAGTCGTTGCAGGCTGAAGTTGTTTTGATTTAGGTCTGTAGCTCAGCTGGTTAGAGCGCACCCCTGATAAGGGTGAGGTCGGCAGTTCAAGTCTGCCCAGACCTACCAAATTTAGCACTATGCTGCGTTATTTTGATACTCGTTTAGCGAACTGAACTTCATATCAAAATGCCTTGCCTAGCACTAAATTAAGAAAAATAAACTCACAGCGAACGATGAAAGAAAAGTAGCAGAAAATGGGGCTATAGCTCAGCTGGGAGAGCGCCTGCCTTGCACGCAGGAGGTCAGCAGTTCGATCCTGCTTAGCTCCACCACTTTCTAAAACTTAACACGAAGTCGAAATCAAATCCAAGTAAGTTCACTAAACAAGCTTATTTCAATTTGGTTTTAATAACCTATGCTCTTTAACAATCTGAAAAAGTAAAAGCTAAAATTAAATTTTTAAGTTCAATTTTAAATCTGAATCTAACGAGTTTAATCAAGCAAACCAAGTATTCTAATCCAGAATATATAGAAATATATATTCAAATAAACGAAGCGTTGTTTAATTTTATAATCTGAGAAACATTCGGGTTGTATGGTTAAGTGACTAAGCGTGCACGGTGGATGCCTTGGCAATTGGAGGCGATGAAGGACGTGTTAATCTGCGATAAGCTTGGTCGAGTCGATAAAAGACGTATGAGACCAAGATTTCCGAATGGGGCAACCCACTCTTTATAGAGTATCTTACAGTGAATACATAGCTGTAAGAAGCAAACCCGGAGAACTGAAACATCTAAGTACCCGGAGGAACAGAAATCAACCGAGATTCCGTCAGTAGCGGCGAGCGAAAGCGGAACAGCCGATATCATAGTGTTCAGCAGAACATTCTGGAAAGTTTGACCATAGTAGGTGATAGTCCTGTATGCGAAAAACACTATGATACATATTAAGTAGGTCGGGACACGTGTTATCTTGACTGAATATGGGGGGACCATCCTCCAAGGCTAAATACTCCCAATTGACCGATAGTGAACCAGTACCGTGAGGGAAAGGCGAAAAGAACCCCTGTAAGGGGAGTGAAATAGAACCTGAAACCGTGTACGTACAAGCAGTGGGAGCAGACTTGTTCTGTGACTGCGTACCTTTTGTATAATGGGTCAGCGACTTATATTCAGTAGCAAGGTTAACCTTTTAGGGGAGCCGTAGCGAAAGCGAGTGTTAACTGCGCGTTCAGTTGCTGGGTATAGACCCGAAACCCGGCGATCTACCCATGGGCAGGTTGAAGGTTGAGTAACATCAACTGGAGGACCGAACTCACTAATGTTGAAAAATTAGGAGATGACCTGTGGGTCGGAGTGAAAGGCTAATCAAGCCGGGAGATAGCTGGTTCTCCCCGAAAGCTATTTAGGTAGCGCCTCGGACGAATACCACTGGGGGTAGAGCACTGTTAAGGCTAGGGGGTCATCCCGACTTACCAACCCTTTGCAAACTCCGAATACCAGTGAGTACTATCCGGGAGACACACGGCGGGTGCTAACGTCCGTCGTGAAGAGGGCAACAACCCAGACCGCCAGCTAAGGTCCCAAATACTAATTAAGTGGGAAACGATGTGGGAAGGCTTAGACAGCTAGGAGGTTGGCTTAGAAGCAGCCACCCTTTAAAGAAAGCGTAATAGCTCACTAGTCGAGTCGGCCTGCGCGGAAGATGTAACGGGGCTAAATTAGTAACCGAAGCTGCGGATTCATACTTTGTATGAGTGGTAGGGGAGCGTTCTGTAAGCTGTTGAAGGTGTGTTGTAAAGCATGCTGGAGGTATCAGAAGTGCGAATGCTGACATGAGTAACGATAAAGCGGGTGAAAAACCCGCTCGCCGAAAGACCAAGGTTTCCTGTCCCATGCTAATCAGGGCAGGGTAAGTCGGCCCCTAAGGCGAGGCAGAGATGCGTAGTCGATGGGAAACAGGTTAATATTCCTGTACTTTTATTAACTGCGATGGAGAGACGGAGAAGGCTAAACTAGCTTGGCGTTGGTTGTCCAAGTGAAAGTAAGTAGGCTAAAGTTCTAGGCAAATCCGGAACTTTATTAGGCTGAGATACGAGACGAGCTACCAAGGTAGCGAAGTAGTTGATGCCCGGCTTCCAGGAAAATCTTCTAAGCATCAGGTTAATAAGAACCGTACCCGAAACCGACACAGGTGGTCAGGTAGAGAATACTAAGGCGCTTGAGAGAACCCGGGTGAAGGAACTAGGCAAAATAGTACCGTAACTTCGGGAGAAGGTACGCCACGTTATTGTGAAGGGCTTTACGCCTGGAGCGAGAGGTGGTCGAAGTAACCAGGTGGCTGGAACTGTTTATTAAAAACACAGCACTGTGCAAAATCGAAAGATGACGTATACGGTGTGACACCTGCCCGGTGCCGGAAGGTTAATTGATGGGGTTATCCTTTGGAGAAGCTCTTGATCGAAGCCCCGGTAAACGGCGGCCGTAACTATAACGGTCCTAAGGTAGCGAAATTCCTTGTCGGGTAAGTTCCGACCTGCACGAATGGTGTAATCATGGCCACGCTGTCTCCACCCGGGACTCAGTGAAATTGAACTTGCTGTGAAGATGCAGTGTACCCGCGGCTAGACGGAAAGACCCCGTGAACCTTTACTATAGCTTGGCAGTGAACATTGAACCTACATGTGTAGGATAGGTGGGAGGCTTTGAAGCATGCACGCCAGTGTGTGTGGAGCCATCCTTGAAATACCACCCTTGTATGTTTGATGTTCTAACGTTGTCCCATTATCTGGGATGCGGACATTGCCTGGTGGGTAGTTTGACTGGGGCGGTCTCCTCCCAAAGCGTAACGGAGGAGCACGAAGGTTGGCTAAGTACGGTCGGACATCGTACGGTTAGTGCAATGGCATAAGCCAGCTTAACTGCGAGACAGACACGTCGAGCAGGTGCGAAAGCAGGTCATAGTGATCCGGTGGTTCTGAATGGAAGGGCCATCGCTCAACGGATAAAAGGTACTCCGGGGATAACAGGCTGATACCGCCCAAGAGTTCATATCGACGGCGGTGTTTGGCACCTCGATGTCGGCTCATCACATCCTGGGGCTGAAGTCGGTCCCAAGGGTATGGCTGTTCGCCATTTAAAGTGGTACGCGAGCTGGGTTTAGAACGTCGTGAGACAGTTCGGTCCCTATCTGCCGTGGGCGTTTGAGAATTGAGGGGGGCTTCTCCTAGTACGAGAGGACCGGAGTGGACGAACCTCTGGTGTTCCGGTTGTTCTGCCAAGAGCATTGCCGGGTAGCTAAGTTCGGAATCGATAACCGCTGAAAGCATCTAAGCGGGAAGCGAGCCCCGAGATGAGTTGTCACAGACCCTTGAGGTCCTGTAGGGCCCTTGTAGACTACGAGGTTGATAGGTTGGATGTGTAAGTGCTGTGAGGCATTGAGCTAACCAATACTAATTGCCCGTGCGGCTTAACCATACAACGCCAAATGTTTATTGGAAGCAAGAATATAAAGAAGTTGTTTGATTGAATAGATTAGATAAACAACAGATTGAAATAGAACTTAAAGATTAAGCTTTTACGAATTCAGATTGATGATTGTTTAAGATAAAACAATCATGTACCGATTATGCCTGGCGGCGATAGCATTGTGGAACCACCTGATCCATTTCGAACTCAGAAGTGAAACACAATAGCGGCGATGGTAGTGTGGGAGTTCCCATGTGAGAGTAGCACACTGCCAGGCTTTTAATTTAAGAGAAAGGCCCACTCATTGAGTGGGCTTTTTTCGTTTATACCATCCAAAAAAGTCATATCTAACAATCATATTGATTAGCCTTTTTATAATTTCCTTGATAATCAAAAATACGCTAATTAATACTGAACTTTGGTGTATTTAACTTCTAAATATTCTTCTATTCCTAAAAATGAACCTTCTCGTCCAATTCCAGACTGTTTTACTCCGCCAAATGGGGCTTTTACATCAGACAAAGCAACAGTATTAAAACCAAACATACCAAACTCTAAACTATCCTGTATTTTTTTCAGCTGTTGATAATTTGTTGAGTATACGTATGCAGCTAAACCAGCAACGATATCGTTTGCTTGAGTGATTGCTTCATCATTATCTGCAAATTCAATTATAGGTAATACAGGTGCAAATAGTTCATTTTGTGCTATATCCATGTGATTGGATACATTGTCCAAAATAGTTATAGGATAAAAGTTCTTATTTGGGGTCGCTTTAGACTTAAAAGCCACGTGTGCTCCTTGGACTATGCTCGACTCAACCCATTTATGCACTGTCTTTATATGCCTAAGATTACTTATTGGGCCAAGATCTGTATTGAGTGTTAAGCCATTTCCCATAACCATGTCACTGACTTTCTCAATGAGGATTTGTAAGAATTTTGCCTTTACCTTGCTGTGAACAAATACTCTGTTTACACATATACATGTTTGGCCACTGTTTCTGAATTTTGATTGGATTAGGTCACTTGCCGCAAGATCTAAATCTGTATCTTCAAAAATAATAAATGGGGCATTGCCACCTAGCTCTAAAGATAATTTAGTTACATTTTCAGCGGATTGACTTATTAATTCTTTGCCTACTCTAGTAGACCCTGTAAAACTAATCTTCTTAATAATATGGCTTTGATTGATTTGCTTCGAATATTCTTTTGGACTAGTTGTAATTATGGTTTGTATTAAACCATTTGGAAAACCCGCTTGATAAGCTAGCTCTGTTAAAGCTAATGCAGTTAAAGGCGTTAGTTCTGAAGGTTTTGCTATTATCGAACAACCAGCGGCAAGAGCAGGCGCCATTTTTCGTGTTAGCATTGCAGCTGGAAAATTCCAAGGGGTAATTAGCGAAACGACGCCAATCGGATGTTTCGTGATTTGAATTTGCTGATCTGCTTCACTATTTAATACGCTACCATAAATTCGCGTGGACTCTTCTGCAAACCACTTAATATATTGTGCAGCGTACACAGTTTCTGCAATTGATTCTTTAATTGGTTTTCCTTGCTCTAGCGTGATCAACTTTGCAAGGTCTTCTTGGTTTTCTAATACTAATCTAAACCAATTAAACAATAGCTTAGATTTAACCTCAGCTGGTACTTCAGCCCATTCTGATTGAGAATTTTTGGCTTGATCTAATACTTTTTTCGTTAAGCTAAAATCAAAATCACTTAATTCAATTAGAATAGAATTATCGTAAGGATTGATAACAGCTAAATCACTGTTGTGTGCACACCATGAATCAATGCAATATGAACCTGGTTTTATAAGTGATTTGTTTGCGATTTGTTTTTTTAAAATGTTTTGCACAGAGATGCGTCTAACTAGTTGGAATGATTTAATTGCTATTTAACTGTTGTTGCCAGATTATTTCAAATTGTTTTCTTTGTTGTTTTTTGGAATTTGCGCAATAAATGAAATCTGATTGGGTTTGTTTTTGCTGGCGACATCTTGGCTCTAGTTGAAAATAGGTATCCCAAGCTTTGGCCTTCGTGTGATCATACACATGATTGCTAGCCGTAAATTGACTATCAGTTGTTTTGAATTTGTTTCTGTTTGGCTGGTTATACTTGTGGCTACGCAAGTTTGGTTTTAGATGCGTTTGCTTTTTGCTTAGGGAATCAGGCTCTACATTATGTTTCTGACCTAAACGCTGGTTTCTTAAACATTGTTGATGCCTCGATTTTATTGCTCTCTCGGCCCGTTTTATATCTTTATATTCATCTTGGTTATATCCTTCTCGCATTTCTTGCTTAATAGAATTCATCCATTTACCAATATCATTGCAATGTATTTGGCTATAATCAATTAAGCGTAAATTACTATATGAGCAAGCAGAATATAAAAGGGTAACAATGATTAAAATGAAATAAGCTTGAATTCTAATTAGTTTAGCAATCATCCATTTGCCTTTTTGTTTGTGTGAATGGCTAAAATATAACCTATGCTTCAACTAATGTCACTTGACTGTTATTAATAACCGGAATATCTGAGCTTGATATAATTATCTGTAAGTTATTTAAGCTTCACTCCCATTTTCATAGCCATAGGCTTCAACACTTTGTCGAGTGTCTGTAAAGATAGGTTGCCTGTATCTATTTCAATTTGTTGGTTGAGTGGATGCTCTTTTGGTTGCTAATAAACTCAACTTGGCAAATGGTCTGCCAAGTTTCATTGAGATGCATTTCAACGTCTACAGTTTTCAAAGTCAGCCCCACTACAATATATGTAGCGCAGTATAATACGCATTTATTTCTCTACTGATGTGGGCTTACTATAATGAGCTTTTTATATCTTTAGATTTATATGCGCGCGTTACAATGCGCTTTTTATTTGTGAATAAGTTTGCACACTGAAATGTGGTTATCACGCAGCAATAAACCTTCACCGTCAGACAAGTTGTTTTCTTTGTCTTTTGTATTGTTAATTTGAGTGTTGTCTAAGGATAAAGTGACACTAGGCATAGTAACATTTTTAGTAACACCGGTTTTAGTAACATGCTCCGGTGTTACTAAAAATGTTACTACAAAGTGCGAATGTTACCAAACGAATAGGAACAAGTACGAACAAGGTTTAGTGTATTTGGTTGATTTTTAAGGGTTTATAGTGCGTTATCGAACAATGTGGAATGATGAGTGGTGGAGCCGGGGGGATTTGAACCCCCGTCCGAATAACCGCCGTCTTCGGTACTACATGCTTAGTTTGTCTTTAATTTCATCTAGCAGCTGCGAACAAACACGCCACTATTAGACTATCCTGAATTAAATTTCATGCTTCAGCTCTCAGGCGGGAGCATCCACACTATCTTGTTTGGGTTTGAACTTCTGTTATTCCCCGTCTTACAAGCGGAAGCTAGGGCAGAAGTGCTACTAGCAGGTTATTAAGCTGCTAAAGCGTAAGTTTCGTCGTTTGCGACTATTTTTTTGCGGCTTTTTACGTGGCCAACCGCCCCACGGCATGCACCTTAGAGTTTTAGAAACCCGTCGAATCCTAATCGGCCCCTGATCAGGGTATTGCTCACTCAAGGAAGGCGGATTTTACGCATTTTACCGCCTAACTGCAAGTGAAGTTTACTTTTAACTAGGTGAATTTCGGTAGCTTTTCGCTAGTGATAGAACCAGCAATACCATTAATAAGTATAGATTAGTTGTGCCAGAACTGCCTGCTTTAATGTTTATAGTCACATCCGCTGAATTCTCATTTTCTGCTTCTGACTCAACGGGGTCTGGTGTGTCGCTCTGAATTTTAGCCAAAAATGAGAATATGTTGCTGGCATCTGCGCCGTTGCTCACTTGTACATTAATAGAAACTTCGCTCAGCTCTGTATTTGTTATCGTTATTACATTGTCAGAAACAGTATAATTGCTTCCATTTAATATAATTACTTCTAAGGCTGAGTTTGTTGGGTTGTCTATCACTAAATCATTTATCGATATAGTGAAGTTTTCTCCTTGGTCTACTTCAAATGTATTTTGCCCGGTAATCAAAGGTTGTGGGTCAGCGGCAATTGAAAAGAACCCACTGTTTAAATTGAAGAACTGTTGGCTAGCACAGATAACCATCAATTTTGCTTGGGTAGCTGTGGTATTTGGCAATTCAATTTGCTGTTGGCCATCGTTTGGTGTGTTTGCAGCAAGCGTATATTCGAAGGTATCATCTAGGTCAGTATTCATTAAAATGTTTACTTGGCTGCAGAAGCTGTCAGTGCCATTTACTTGCCAATTTACGTCTATTAGTTGGCGGCCCACAAAGTCTTCGCTTCCACTTGGTTTGGTAACAACAAATGGTCCTGTGTCTGCTCTTACATTCACGGTTAACTCATCATGTGCCACACCACCTTTTTGATCTTTAGCGACAAATTTAAAAGTCATCTGCCGTGATATTGACGGGAGTAGTTCCGCACTGGTACTCCGTGAAAAAATTAAATCTTGGATATTTGGGATATACCTAGCAGGAGAGGTCGTTGCCGCATAGTTTCTAAAAATGGGTCCATCTCCACTGGTTCCCCAATCAGATTTGTCGCTCGTTGCCGTGCCTAAATCATATTGTTCCCACGTGTAAATTAACGAATCTTGGTTTGCGTCGTTTGCTTGTCCCGTCAAAACAAATGGTGTGTTGGCTGGAATGGTTTTATCGCTTCCAGCGTTGACTGTCGGTGACAGATTGTCACTTGTTTGGTGGGTTCCGCAGTTTCTACCACCACTAAAGCGTACATAATTATGGATCTCGCTGATACTTTGATAGTGGAAATTGGCGATAGATGTTGTACGGACATTTTCGTTGCCACTGTTGTCTGAACAAATACCTGCGTATCCCATTATGGTTACGCCACCGCCTAGTTCATACGCCGAGTCATCAATTCTGCCACCGTCACAAAAACCTGCTGTTCCGTTGAATGTATGTAAAGCACCTAATTGATGGCCGATTTCATGGGCAACAAAATCTACGTTGAATGAATCTCCCTGTGGCCTGGGCGTGCCCGTCATAGCTTGTGCTTTTAATCCGCTTCTGCATACGGCACCAACTTGCGCCAAACCACCACCATCAGTTGCAAACACGTGTCCAAGGTCGTAGTTACTAGAACCAATTATATTATCAATGGTTTGCTGTGCCGCCGCGATATCTGCATCCGGATCATCGTTAGCAAATGGGTCTGTACTTGCATTGGTAAATATCAGCAGATCATTGTTGTCAATCAATTGCAATTGAATGGCCAAATCGCGCTCAAACAACAAATTTACTCGATTAATGGTCGTGACTATGCCATTCAGGGCGTTTGTTTTGTTATTGTAAAACTGGGTATATTCACCTGTTGCTGCAACGGCTATGCGGTATGTAACTATACCTGGTTCGGCAGACAAAGGTCCTCTTGCTAGTAAGTTAGATGTCTGTAGCTGCTCAGTTATTAAAACCTCATCATGTTTTAAATCGCTGTGACCCGTATACAACTGGTACTGGTCATTTGTATCTGGGTCCAAGTACCAAACTTGGCCATCTAGCAAGTACATTGCGTAAAAGCCATTTGGGCCTATGGTAATTCTGGCTAGCTGAGTTGGGTCACTAACTTGATGGCCTTTAAAACTTTTTATTTGTGGGTAATCCTGTTGTAGTTGACCAGTAATTTCATTCGTTCGAGAGATATTGAAATCAACTAATTCACCTGTCGCGGTTGGCAGCTGCACTACAAAAATGTTTTCGGTAGAGTTGGTTAAAGTTGCTAACAATTTTTGAGACGAGTTGTTGGCTGCTAACTTAATTGCTTGAGTTTTCTCAACAAAGCTTAAGCTAGAATCAGCATTACTTGCTAACGTATTTGGCCGCTCAAGTATTTGCCAAGCAGCTGTGGGTAAAGATATTAAATACATGCTCGCGACAAATGGCAAAATTTTCACTGTATCATTCTCGTTTTACGCTGCAGCGCAGCTCAATTGATTAACCTATAGTTTAGCTGGTTTGATAAATATTTCCGCGTCTCTTTTGTTAACTAGTAGAGATTTTGGTATGATCGCTCTTTATTTCTATTCTCGCTTTGTTGGGTGTATCTATGCTAGCGCAGCGCATGAAAGCGGATCGCGATCTCTTTTCTTATTCCAGTCCAAATTTTCAATCTAAACCAGCACCATTTTTACCTATGTCGAAAAAGGAAATGGCGCAATTGGGTTGGGATAGTTGTGACATTATCATTATTACCGGAGATGCATACGTAGACCATCCAAGCTTTGGTATGGCCGTAATTGGACGCATGCTAGAAGCACAAGGCTTTCGTGTTGGCATTATTTCTCAGCCTGACTGGACTTCAAAACAAGATTTTATGCGTTTGGGAAAACCAAATCTGTTTTTTGGTGTGACAGCTGGCAATATGGATTCTATGATTAATCGCTATACCTCAGATCGAAAGTTACGTCATGATGATGCATACACAGCGGGTAACATAGGTGGGAAAAGACCCGATAGAGCCGTCACTGTATACACCCAGCGCTGCAAAGAAGCATACAAGGTTCCAGTCGTTATTGGTGGTATAGAAGCGAGCTTACGCCGCATTGCACATTATGATTATTGGTCAGATAAAGTCCGTCGCTCTGTGTTATTTGACTCTAAGGCAGATATTTTAATTTATGGTAATGCCGAACGGCCACTAGCAGATGTCGCGCATCGTCTTGCGGCAGGCGAAACAATCGACCAGATGCAGGATATTCGCGGCACAGCGGTTTTACGCAAAGAGCCATTGCCTGAATGGTACGGAGTTGATTCAACTGAGCTAGACAAATTGGGGAAAATTGATCCGATCCCAAATCCATATGAGATGATTCAAGAGTCTACTTGTGAAACCAATCAAGCTACTGAGACTTCTGACGTACAAGTAGTCACAATTCAGCCGGCCAAAACACGTCGACCTTGGGAAAAAACTTACGTTAATTTACCTTCATACGACATAGTTAGAGCGCAAAAAACATATTATGCCCATGCCTCTAGAATATTACACCAAGAGACGAACCCTGGTTGCGCTAGAGCTTTAGTACAGCGCCATGGTGACAGAATTGTTTGGATTAACCCGCCAGCGTTTCCATTAGAAACTTCAGAAATGGATGCTGTGTTTGGTTTGCCTTTTGCCCGTGTACCACACCCAAGTTACGGTAAAGCGAAAATACCTGCGTACGACATGATCAAAACCTCGGTTAACATAATGCGTGGGTGTTTTGGCGGTTGTACTTTCTGTTCAATTACTGAACATGAAGGACGGATTATTCAGAGCCGATCTGAAGAATCTATCTTGCATGAAATTGAACAAATCCGCGACACAGTCCCTGGGTTTACCGGTGTTATTTCTGACTTAGGTGGGCCTACAGCAAACATGTATAAGCTTAGATGTAAACATCCTAAAGCAGAACAAACATGTCGCCGAATGTCGTGTGTGTGGCCGGATATTTGTGGGCATATGGATACTGACCATAGCCCAACAATTAGCCTTTACCGCAAAGCGCGCAAAATTAAGGGTATCAAAAAGATATTAATAGCCTCAGGTGTGCGTTATGACCTCGCTGTTCAAGACCCAAGATATGTAAAAGAATTGGCGACACACCATGTTGGCGGCTATTTAAAAATTGCGCCTGAACACACGGAAGAAGGGCCGCTGAGCAAAATGATGAAACCCGGCATGGGGACTTATTATAAATTTAAAGAGCTGTTTGATAAATATTCGAAAGAAGCAGGTAAAGAGCAATACTTGATACCTTATTTTATTGCGTCTCATCCAGGGACAACAGATGAAGACATGGTTAACTTAGCTATTTGGCTGAAGAAAAAACGCTTTAAGCTAGATCAGGTGCAAAACTTTTATCCGTCGCCTATGGCAAATGCGACTACTATGTATCATTCGCAATCAAACCCACTACACAAAGTTACGCACAAGAGTGAAAAGGTTTTTATTCCGAAAGGGGATAGGCAGCGTAGATTACATAAAGCTTTATTGCGCTATCATGATGAGCAAGGCTGGCCAATGATACGTGAGGCTTTGAAGAAAATGGGTTTAAGTAAGCTTATAGGTAATGGACAAGATTGTTTAGTTCCAGCCGAAAGCCGTCGCAAAGCTGCTGGACAGAACAGGCAGGGACGTAAGCCAAGTGGTCAAACTGGTAAACAACAGGGTTACCAGAAAGCGACCACTCGCTTTACATCAGATCAATTTAAAAAGAAAACTCAGCGCCGATAGACCACTGTCGGCTTCTGTTTGGCAGACCAGCGTATACTCGATTGCTAATAGCTGGCGATGCATATTCTTTGTCAAACAAGTTTTTCGCTTTAAAGTAGAAATTTATTTGGTCGCTGAATTGGTAACTAATTTTACCGTTTGCGACTAAATAGCTATCCAATTCAGTAAGATTGCCTTCCGATTTCAAATATTCTGCCGTTTGTTTATCATCTTGATAGTTGGCCGATACATTAATGTTAAGTTTATCTAGTCGATAATTTGCTATTAGGAATAGTAGATTATTAGACTCTCTAAACTGATCCCTTCCTTTATCGATTAGGTGGGTAAACCCTGACTTCAAGTAAAAGTTGCTAGTTGGGATATAAGTAATTTCAGCTTCGATGCCACGAGTTATTGTATTGCTGTCTTGATTATTTAACATCACAGTGGTTGCTACAGGCTCCGCCACTATTGCATCTTTAATACTGTGCTGAAAATAAGTTAGTGAAGCTGTCCAGTCTGAAAATTGCATTAACGAAATAAAATCAAGTGATTTTATCGTTTCAGGTTTTAAATTAATGTTGCCCAATATCAGTGGGTTATTAATCAAACCTAGTTCGTTAAATTGAGGCGCACGGTAGGCTTCACCATAGTTAGCTTTAAAGGTGACATTGTCGTTTAAGTTATGCACCACACTAAATCTTGGGCTTATATTACTGCCAATATCGCTGTATTTATCATATCTAGCTGCGAGCGTTAACTGAGTTCTGTCGCTTGCTTGAATTTGAGCTTGGACAAATGCACCATTAATATCACGTTTTGTTACATCGGTGAATTTAACTTTACCTTCAAATGCACCATTATAATATTCAATGTTAGGCAGCTCAGCTGGGTCGAAAGCTTGTTGGCCTAAATATGCGCGGCAAGCCTGCGATTGCAAACATTTTGCGTAGTTGAAATTTGCGCTAGATTCATCTTTTTGCAAGTTGCTGCGTCTATGTTCAAAGCCGATACTCAATCGAATATCATCACTGTACTGATAAAAGTTGTTAATTCTGAGCCCTTTCGCTCTTTCGTAAATAGGCGTTTTTGCCAGCAAAGGCGCGGCAGACTGTGGTTCACTTATTTGGAAAAAGATCCCCATAGGTAAACCTAATAAATCTAAATCACTTTGGTTATCACGATAATCTAACCAAACATCTGTAGATAAAGTGTCATTCCAATCAAGCTGTTGATTAAACGTAATAAACTTGGAGCTGATTTGTGCTCGGTTAAAGTCATTATTCAGAATGCCTTGCACGTAATAGTCTTGCGCGTCCTGTTCACTCATAATGACTTGCAGTGATGTTTTGGCTTTTTTAATGTTTAGCACAACTTCTTGGTGCTCTATCGGATCTCGAGTGTCATGCACAAGCTGTGGGTTAAAACTGTCTACTTGCGCTTGATATAAATCGCCGTCATCTTGCGAATGATTAACTATGGCTTGGATAGAAAAATCATCATGAACAAAACCAGCTGAAGCTGTCGCTTTGATACTACCAAAGTTGCCTGTTTCAATTGTAACTTGTGGTTTTTCATCAGAAACAGTGATGATATTAATTACACCTAGAAATGCATTTGAGCCATATATTGCAGAGCCTGGTCCTTTGATAATTTCAATTTTTTCTGCAATTGCTAAAGGAATTAATGGGAAGGTGTAGTTGTTGGCACCTGAATATTCACTGTTAATTCGTTGGCCATTTAGCAGAATTAGGATGTCGCCGCCTTCGGAACTTGATGCTTTGCCACGCGCAGATATTTTATTGAATTTCGGATCTCTATCTGAGCGAGTACTTTGAATGCCGGTGACAAAGTTAGTCAGTTCGTGAACATAGTCTAAGCCGAGCTTTTTTATTTCATCACGATTAAATACGGCTACGCTAGAAGGGACATCTAACAAAGATTCATTAGACAAGGTTGCACTTGCAACCTCTAGTTGCATCAATTGCTCTATCGGCAGACTAAATAAATCGCCAGACAAGGCATCTTGTGCTCCGACATTTAAGTTATAACAGGCAAAACATGCCACTAAACTTTGAGAAAGTCGCTTTAATTTCATATCAAAATTGCTGGGGCTTAACCCCATCCGTTACTACTATTGTTGTTTGTTCCGTTGAACCACTTTGTGTTTGAAGTCATCTTCAACCAGTTTTAAAGCCGCTAATACGTCTTCAGGTTCTACTTCATTTGTTTCAAGTAAATATATCAGGTCAACTGCGAGTTTTATATGTTTTGGTGCTGTTTCTAAACTCATTCTAGCGCTTATCTCGCTCCGTCAAAAACTTTATGGCACTTCTAATTGCACTATCTACGTTCATTTCCATTTGTAAGCGCTCAGCTTGAGGCATATAAAAAGCCATATCTACTTCATACCTGATATAACGTGGCGGCAGCTGGTTTAGAACTAGGCAACAAAGATCAGCTAGATAGTCACTGTCTTTATTTTCTTCAGTAATGTTCATTTGCTGAAGTTTATTAATGACTAAATTTTCATAATAGTTATGAATATCATCATGCAATTTCACTGTACAGCTCCTTGATACTCGCCATAAATTTCATAAGTTTATAATAATGATTTAGAGAATAGACTTAAATAGCGCTACATGCTAGAAAATTTTCATTGTATTAACAATTGTAATTAGTCTAATTTATTTAACGCTTGTGCTAAGTCAGCTATTAAATCGTCAATATCTTCAATGCCGACAGATATTCTGATCATATTTTCGCTAATGCCCATGGCGGCGCGTTTTGCCTCGCCCATTTCATAATAAATTGTCTGTGCTACTGGAATTGCGAGCGTTCGATTATCCCCAAGGTGGGTTGAGCATAAAATTAACTCAAACGCATCTATAACCTTTCTACAATCTATTCCATCAATCGGAGCGAAGCTCAAAATAGCGCCAAAATGCTTAAATTGGTTAGATGCTAATTGGTGTTGCGGATGATCTGCCAGACCAGGGTAATAAACCTTTTTGATATTACCGTGCGTGGATAAGTAGTTGGCTAACGCATGCGCGTTACTGCAAGCACGCTCAAGGCGTAATGCCATGGTTTCAGAGCCAACCGCAAGCAGATGAGCTGAATCTGCTGACAGGCAAGCCCCCATATCACGTAAACCTTTCTTTTTAACTTGTGTTAAACCCCAATCTTGTGGGGCGTTTTTTTGATAGGTCGGCAAAATGTTAGGGAAAGTACGCCAGTCAAATTTTCCCATATCTATGATTGCGCCCCCTAAAGCATTTGCATGCCCACCAAAATATTTGGTCAATGAGGTGATTAATAGATCTATGGGGTAGTTTGCTGCATCCAACAAATAGCTCGGGGTCATGGTATTATCCACAGCAAAAAGTAAATTATGTCTGCTGCATAGGTTGCCTAAAGCCTTGATATCTGCCACTTGCGTCATTGGGTTGGCAATGGTTTCACAAAACAACAAACGGCTATTCGGTTTTATTGACGACTGAACTTCTTCTATGTTGGTTATATCAACTAAACTAATTTCGATACCTAAATTGCTTAATGTGTCTGCAAAGCTATTGGTATTGCCGAAAACAAAGCGGCTGAAAATAACGTGATCTCCAGCTTTTAGTAAAGTGAGCATTAGAGTGGTGAGCGCTGCCATACCGCTAGAAAATACTAAACTTGCGTGGCCACCTTCTAAATAGCTGATGGTATTTTGTAAACTACTAATGCTAGGTGAAGATTGTCGAGCATATGCATGTTGGCTGCTACGCCCTTGGAAGACATCAATTAAATCGTCAGCTTTGTCATAAGCAAATAATACAGAATGATCGACAGGAAAATGAATTGCGCCCGCAGTTGGTTTTTGTTGGCGCTCAGCGTGAACTAATTTAGTCGAGAAACCTTTTGCTTTTGTCATAAGATGCTTTGTGTCAAACTCATTATAATTCATCAGATTGGAGAGTAATTTATACTATGTCAAGCCAACCTATACAAATATCTTGGAAGGGCAATAAACAATTTTTAGCAACTTCGAGTGCAGGTCATAAGGTTTTAATGGACGGTCCTCCAAGTGCCGGTGGCTTAGATGCAGGTACTCGGCCAATGGAAATGCTTCTGATGGGTCTAGCAGGCTGTGCATCTTTTGATGTGGTAACCATTTTGCAAAAGAAAAAAGCCAATTTAATTTCGCTTGACGTAAATGTAACTGCCACACGTAAAGATCAAATACCGGCTGTATTTGAACATATAGTACTCGCATTTAAAATCTCGGCATCTGGTGTCAGTGAGGTGGCTGTCGAAAAAGCGGTTAATTTATCTTTAGATAAATACTGTTCAGTTGCAGCCATGTTAAGAGCAGCAGGTGTTGAAATTGAGGCTAACGTCACTTTTATTGAAGAATGAGCGTTAAAATAAATCGAGTTGTTGGGCTTGAATCTCTGCCAGTAACGCTTTTTCCTGTTGCTGAATTTTTTTGGAGTTTAGCTTTTTACGGCGAAGGGCACACAAATGGATAACTTGAAGTTTTTGCGGCGATGTGAGCTTTTCCCAATAGAATCGCTCTTCTCTGCTGCGTAAACAACCTTTGCAATAACCTCTAGGCCCACTTTGGCATACATGTATGCATGGGCTTTTTACTTCAATTTCAAATAAACTTGCTTGCTGCATTGCCATTTTACTTTTACCCTTTATATAAGAGTTTACTATATAACCTGAATTCTGGGTAACAAGTTACTTGCAGGCTAGTAAAGGTTAGTTAAGCATATTGTTTTCAAAGCGATTTGTTATTTGGGTTTACAAAATAACGAGCGCAAGGCAAACTGCTTGGTGTTTATATTTCATTTATTACAAGGGTCGTCTTAGGATATTGATATGAATGTAGAATTCGTCAACCCATTTCTTTCTTCATTAGTTAACGTTATCAGCACCATGGCGATGTTAGAGCTAAAACCTCTAAAACCAAGGTTAAAAAAAGATGAAGTCGCTCGCGGCGATGTTTCAGGTTTAATTGGTATGGTTGGACCGCAAACCATCCTTTGAAGGCTCGTTTTCTGTATCCTTTTAAGAAGGACTCGCTCTAGAAATTATGAGCCGTATGTTAGGTGAAAAACCTGATGGTATAAATGAAGAGGTAACCGATATGGTATAACCAACATGGTTACTGGTGGCGCGAAAAAATTACTCGCTGAAAAGGGCTATGACTTCGATATGGCAACACCTATGGTGGTTTCGGGGAAAGGCCATACAATTACCCACAAATCTGATGGGCCTATCGTCATTATGCCGTTTGAAGCTGAATCTGGCTCTGCCCATATCGAAATATGTTTTGACAAGGTAGCGAATTAATTTACTTATGTGGTTACAAAAGAAAATAGCTTTGTCGGCAAAATCTAGAGGTTTTCATTTGGTTACCTCTGAAGTGGAAGCTAAGTTAGCAGAATTATCGCAGATTAATATCGGTCTTTGTCATTTGATGTTGCAGCACACTTCTGCAAGCTTAACCATAAATGAAAATGCAGACCCGACTGTGCGAGCTGATTTTGAAGATCATGTTAATGTTATGGTGCCAGAAAACCAGCCATACTACCGACACACCTACGAAGGTGATGATGATATGCCTGCGCATGTAAAAAGTAGTTTGTTTGGTGTTTCTCTGACTATTCCTATCAGCCAAGGACGTTTGGCTTTAGGAACTTGGCAGGGCATCTATTTAGGTGAGCACAGAGACTTTGGTGGCAGCCGAAAAATTATTGCCACAATTAACGGAGAATAATTAGTACAAAGCTGTGCTTTTTATTCTCATTAAACGTTTATTTTACGTTTTTTAGTAAATAACGAAATATATCAACAATTCAGTTACAAATAGGCTTGTTAAATTTGTTTAACTGTCTTACCTTTAACATAGCCGTTAACTTTGAAGTTTTTCAAACAGCGGCATCCAATAATTATAATTTTAACTGTTCAAACTAAGCGTACACACTAAAGAAGCTTTTTGATTTAGAAAATCAATTAGTTGAACTAAAGAAACTTACACAATTGCCGAAATAGTTTTTTGAACAGTATTAAACAAGCAGTCTGCATCGTATGAGGTTAAAATATATATGCAATCAATAGCCAAAAAAGTACTTATCGCTTTGTTGCTAGTCAACTTTACTGTACTTACTACAGTTGCTGTATGGACTATGTCTATCCAAGAAGGTGACGAAAATGCGAGATATGACAATACTAAGGCTGATGTGGTCAAACAGCTTCAAGTAATTTTACAGGATCCAGTTTTCTCGTACGACTTCCCGCTTATCCAGAGCATCATTGATGCTTACATGCCAGATCCCATTATTGCCCAAGTTAAAGTGACCGACCATAGAGACAAAGACATGGCTGAGACTAAACTTAAGCAAGATGTTGAGTTAGACGGTCAAGCAAAATGGTATGAAATTAAAAGTAGTGACGGCGAATTAATTGGTAAAATCAAGATTGCTTTTTCACGCTCAGCTGTAGACGATAGATTGTCCTCACAATGGAATCAGAGATGGTTGTCTATGATAGTCTCTATGATAGCGCTACTTGCACTGTTGGTATTCTTAATCAAAAAAGTAGTGATTGAACCATTAACCCAAGTAAGTGATGTTTTACGGGATATTGCTGCGGGTGGTGGTGATTTAACCCAAAGAATTCCGGTTAAAACCAATGACGAAATTGGTAGATTAGCGACCAACTTCAATAGTTTCATTCAAAAGATTCAAGAGATCATTACCGATGTTGCCCAAGGTGCTAGTGGTTTAGGTGGTCTATCAAGCACAATCAGTGATGTTTGCCATAAAACCACAATGAACACCCATGAACAAAAAGAACAAACTGAACACTCGTTAAATTATTTGAAACAGTTGTCGGAAGCGACAGGTGAAATTGCACAAAATGCTGAGCTTACTGCATCAAGCACTACTGAAGCATTTGACCTAGCTGCACAAAGCCGCACGGATGTTGAAACTAATTTAGAACATGTTCAACAATTAGTGGATGAATTGGAGAATAATGCCAAAGTTGCGTCAGAGCTTAAATCTGCCAGTGAAAACATTGGTGGTGTGTTAGATGTAATTAAAGGTATTGCTGAACAAACTAACTTGTTAGCGCTTAATGCAGCGATAGAAGCTGCAAGGGCGGGTGAAACCGGCCGTGGTTTTGCGGTAGTTGCGGATGAGGTTCGTTCATTAGCAAGTAAAACACGTCAATCAACCGAAGAAATTGAAAGTATTATTGCTTCGCTACAAAGTAAAGCAGACGACTCTTACAAAGCGTCACATCGCAGTAAAGACTTAGTTAGCGAAACGATAGACTCAACGCAAAAAACAGTAGATTCATTTGGCACTATTTCCGACAAGATGAGCGGTATCAACGACATGATAATTCAAATTGCCAGTGCAACTGAAGAACAGTCGTTATTAACTAAAGAGGTTAGCCAAGGTATTGAGCACTTATTAGATGGTGCAACTCGACTTGCTAAAGAAACCAAAGAATTAGAGCACAGCACTCAATCTATGATTGAAGTTGAACAACAACTGTCAGTGCAAATTAAACAATTTAAATTTTAATTTTTAAATTGTCCCAAATAAAACCAGCTTCGGCTGGTTTTTTTATGCGCGTAATTTATCAGTTTTTGAAATAGCCCATTTGAGTTTTTAATCTTAATGTTGGTGTATTTGTGAAAACAAAGCCTTGTGTTGTATTAAAAATGCGCTAATTGAAGTTATTTTGCGCAAACAAAGCGGATATTGAAAAAAATGCGAAAAAACTGCAAAAAAGTGTTTGACCTACCCAGGTGATCTAGGTAACATGCGCCCCGCTGTCGAGGGAGACCTCAAGCAACGTCGGTGATTAGCGCAGCCTGGTAGCGCACTTGGTTTGGGTCCAAGGGGTCGCAAGTTCGAATCTTGCATCACCGACCACTTTCTAAATGAGTCCATAGGGACTTCGAAAGCGTCCTTAGCTCAGCTGGATAGAGCAACGGCCTTCTAAGCCGTGGGTCGCAGGTTCGAATCCTGCAGGACGCGCCATTTAGAAAACATTTCTACTATGGTGGCTGTAGCTCAGTTGGTAGAGCCCCGGATTGTGATTCCGGTTGTCGTGGGTTCAAGTCCCATCAGCCACCCCATTTTCTTGATACAGTTTCTAGTTCGGTGATTAGCGCAGCCTGGTAGCGCACTTGGTTTGGGTCCAAGGGGTCGCAAGTTCGAATCTTGCATCACCGACCACTTTACATTCAACGTAATTTTTTAACCTTTAGCCATATTCGCTCTCGACTCCTGCTTAAGTGATCGCTATAATGCTGCGTCATTTTTTTAATGTTCATAGAATATCTGCTCGGTACAACTTTTTTCCAGCAGGTTTTATGTCGATTCAGGGCTTATCAATTAATAATTGGTCCCAAAGGAAAAAGAGCCTTTCGCTCATAATTTTGAGGTATAGCAATGCAAGTTTCTGTTGAAACAACACAAGGCTTAGAACGCCGCGTAACAATTACTGTTCCTGCAGACAAAGTAGAATCTGCAGTTAAGAGCCGACTTCAAGGTTTGGCAAAAACTCAGCGCATCGACGGTTTCCGTCCTGGTAAAGTTCCTGTAAGCGTAATCAAAAAACGTTTCGGTGCAGCTGTACGTCAAGAAGTAGCTCAAGAAGTTATCCAACAAAACTTCTATCAAGCTGTTGTTCAAGAAAAATTAAATCCAGCAGGTACTCCTTCAATTCAAGAACAATCTATGAATGAAGGTGAAGATTTCAGCTTTACAGCTGTATTCGAAGTTTACCCTGAAGTTAAAGTTGAAGGTTTAGACGCACTTAAAGTTGAAAAAGCGACTGCAGAAGTAACTGACGCTGACTTAGACAACATGTTAGAAACTTTACGTAAGCAACATTCTAAATTTGAAACTGTTGAGCGTGCTGCTGCTGAAGGCGACCGTGTTAACTTAGATTTTGAAGGTTCAGTTGACGGTGAAGTTTTTGAAGGTGGCAAAGCTGAAGGTTTTGACATCGAGTTAGGCTCTGGTCGTATGATCCCAGGTTTTGAAGATGGCATCACTGGTTTATCTGCTGGCGAAGAAAAATCTATCGATGTTACTTTCCCAGAAGAGTACCACGCAGAAAACTTAAAAGGTAAACCTGCTGTATTCAAAATCAAAGTAAACAAAGTTGAAGAGCGCAAATTGCCAGAATTAGACGAAGAGTTCTGCAAATTATTCGGTATTGAAGAAGGTGGTTTAGACGCACTTAAAACTGAAGTTCGTCAAAACATGCAACGCGAATTGAAGCAAACTTTAAAACAACAAGCTAAAGAAGCAACAATCTCTGCTTTATTAGAAGCTGTTTCTTTCGAAGTACCACAAGCTTTAGTAGACCAAGAAGTGAATGCTTTACGTCAACAAGCTTTACAGCGTTTTGGCAATGGCAATCAAAACATGCCTGAGCTTCCAGCTGAATTATTCAAAGACCAAGCAGAACGTCGCGTGAAAACTGGTTTATTATTATCTGAACTTGTTCGTAGCAACGAAATCAAAGTTGACGACGAGCGTGTTAAAGAAACTGTAGAGTCTTTAGCTTCTGCTTACGAATCTCCTGAAGAAGTAGTTGATTATTACTACAACAACAAAGAAATGTTAGCTAACATTCAAAATGTTGTTATGGAAGATCAAGCAATCGACTTCATTTTAGAACAGGCACAAGTTGAGAGTGTAGCTAAATCTTTTGACGAAATTATGAATAAACAAGCTTAATTATTCATTTTTCTAATTGACTTAGCAGGGTTCGCCTTGTTTAAATGGCTTGGATGAGATTCGTTCAGGCCATTTTTATTTTTAGAGCTAAGGAATTCATGAATACAAATAATACAAATTACGATCCAATTAACGCATTAGTGCCTATGGTGATCGAGCAAACTGCAAAGGGCGAGCGTTCATTTGATATTTATTCACGTTTATTAAAAGAGCGTGTGATATTTTTGGTTGGCCAGGTTGAAGACCATATGGCTAACTTGATTGTGGCTCAATTATTGTTTTTAGAATCAGAAAACCCAGAAAAAGATATTCATATTTATATCAATTCTCCAGGCGGCTCTGTGACTGCTGGCATGGCAATTTACGATACTATGCAATTTATCAAGCCTGACGTATCAACTGTGTGTATTGGTCAAGCTGCGAGTATGGGTGCTTTCCTATTATCGGGTGGTGCAAAAGGTAAACGTCATTGTTTACCAAATTCTCGTGTTATGATCCATCAACCATTAGGTGGCTTCCAAGGTCAAGCATCTGACTTTGAAATTCATGCACGTGAAATTTTGGCGATTAAAGAAAAATTAAATCGTTTAATGGCTGAACACACTGGACAAGATTTCGAACGAGTGTCACAAGACACAGATCGTGATAACTTTATGACTGCTCAAAACGCGCTAGACTATGGTCTAATCGATAGTATTTTAGATCGTCGTCAACAAACTGAGCTAAAATAAGGTCTATATAGATAAGTTACGCGAATAGAAAGAATAGAGGTAAATAAATGACAGATTCCCGCAAAGGTGATGGGTCAGGCGATAATAAGTTATTGCACTGCTCGTTCTGTGGTAAAAGTCAGCATGAAGTACGCAAGCTAATTGCTGGACCTTCTGTGTTCATTTGTGATGAATGCGTCGAGTTATGTAATGACATTATTCGCGAAGAAATCAAGGAAATAGCACCAGAAGCGCGTTCAACCAAAGAAAAATTGCCAACGCCTGTAGAAATTCATCAACATTTAGATGATTACGTAATCGATCAGCAACTGGCGAAAAAAGTATTATCTGTTGCTGTATACAACCATTACAAGCGTTTAAAAAATAGTGAAAAAGCGAAAACTTCGGTTGAACTAGGCAAGAGTAACATTTTGTTAATAGGTCCAACTGGTAGTGGTAAAACTTTGTTGGCTGAAACACTAGCGCGCTTTTTAGATGTGCCATTTACTATGGCGGACGCAACTACCTTAACTGAAGCTGGTTATGTAGGTGAAGACGTTGAAAACATCATCCAGAAGCTACTACAAAAGTGCGATTATGATGTTGAGCTAGCGCAGCGTGGCATTGTGTATATTGACGAAATTGACAAAATTTCTCGTAAATCAGACAACCCATCAATTACTCGTGATGTATCGGGTGAAGGTGTGCAGCAAGCATTGCTTAAACTGATTGAAGGCACAATAGCTTCAGTACCACCTCAAGGTGGTCGTAAACATCCACAACAAGAATTTTTACAAGTAGACACGTCTAAAATCTTGTTTATCTGCGGTGGCGCTTTTGCTGGTCTTGAAAAAGTAATAGAGCAGCGTACAGCCAAAGGCACAGGTATTGGTTTTGGTGCAACGGTTAAATCTAAAAACGAAGAAAAAAGTTTGTCAGAAAAATTTTCTGATGTGCAACCAGAAGACTTAGTTAAATATGGTTTAATTCCAGAATTTATTGGTCGTCTACCTGTGGTTGCAACTTTATCTGAGTTAGATGAAGCCGCGCTGATTCAAATATTGAATGAACCAAAAAATGCATTAACTAAACAATATGCCGCATTATTCGAGATGGAAGGTGTTGAGCTAGAGTTTAGAGATGACGCATTACGTGCAATTGCGACCAAAGCTATGACACGTAAAACGGGAGCGCGTGGTTTGCGTTCTATTTTAGAGAACGTACTGTTAGATACTATGTATCAGCTACCTTCACTTGAAGACGTATCCAAAGTGGTGGTAGACGAAACTGTTATCAGTGGTGAATCAGACCCAATTCTGATTTACGAAAACACAGGTAAACAAGCCGTTTCTGAATAATTAGTTTGATACCCAACCTACATGGGTATAGAAGGCGAGTTTAATCACTCGCCTTAATTTCCTTCCTTTGTTTTAAACACTACAAGCATTTCGTTTATTATTTAACCTATTGATTATAAACCTTGCATTTATCCACTTTTTTCGGCGTTAGAGATTGGATTCATCGCTTGATCTCGCTATATTGAACCCCATATAAACTGTTATCACCCTCCTTGGAAAGAGAAATAATAAAATGACAATAGAATCATCTGGTTTAGCGGATATACCTGTTTTAGCACTGCGTGATGTGGTTGTATATCCACATATGGTAATCCCATTATTTGTCGGCAGAGAAAAATCCATTCGTTGTCTAGAAGCGGCAATGGAGAATGACAAACAAATATTTTTAGTTGCACAAAAAGATGCTTCAGTTGATGAACCAAGTACGGATGATATTTACCAAATAGGTACTGTTGCGACCATTTTACAGTTACTTAAATTGCCTGACGGTACAGTTAAAGTATTGGTCGAGGGTAATCAGCGTGGTCAGATCCATAAATATTTAAGCACAGAAGATTACTTTTTTGCGCAAATTGGTTTAGTTGATTCACCAGATGTAGACGAGCGCGAGCAAGAAGTATTAATTCGTTCAGCTGTCAGCCAATTTGAAGGTTATGTCAAACTCAACAAAAAAATTCCACCAGAGGTTTTAACTTCATTAAATGGTATCGAAGAGCCGGCCAGACTCGCTGATACTATGGCTGCACATATGCCACTGAAGTTAGATGACAAACAAACTGTTCTTGAAATTGTTGATGTTACAGAGCGTTTAGAATTTTTGATGGCGCTGATGGAAAGCGAAATCGACTTATTACAAGTTGAGAAGAAAATTCGTGGCCGCGTTAAAAAACAAATGGAAAAAAGCCAGCGCGAGTATTATTTAAACGAACAAATGAAGGCGATTCAAAAAGAGTTGGGTGAATTAGATGATGCCCCAGACGAATTTGAAACCTTACAGAAGAAGATTAAAGAAGCGCAAATGCCAAAAGAAGCTGAAGACAAAGCTTTGGCTGAATTGCAAAAACTTAAAATGATGTCGCCTATGTCTGCGGAAGCGACAGTGGTTCGCAGTTACATAGACGCTATTTCTTCGGTGCCGTGGAAAAAACGTTCTAAAGTTAAAAAGAATCTACCGGCGGCACAAAAAATTCTTGATACCGACCACTATGGTTTAGACAAAGTTAAAGAACGTATAATCGAGTATTTAGCGGTACAACAGCGCACCAATAAAGTAAAAGGGCCAATTTTATGTTTAGTTGGACCGCCAGGTGTTGGTAAAACTTCATTGGGTCAATCTATCGCAAAAGCGACAGGGCGAAAATATGTGCGTATGGCGCTTGGTGGCGTACGTGATGAAGCTGAAATTCGTGGTCATCGTCGTACCTATATAGGTTCAATGCCAGGTAAATTGATTCAAAATATGACCAAAGTAGGGGTGAAAAACCCGCTGTTTTTATTAGATGAAATCGACAAAATGTCATCTGATATGCGCGGCGATCCTGCATCTGCTTTATTGGAAGTGTTAGATCCAGAGCAAAACAGTACTTTTGCTGATCACTATTTAGAAGTTGATTACGATTTATCTGACGTCATGTTTGTTGCAACTTCAAATAGTATGCGTATCCCAGGTCCATTGTTAGACCGTATGGAAGTTATTCGATTATCTGGTTATACCGAAGACGAAAAACTCAATATTGCCCAGCGTCATTTGATTCCAAAACAAATAGACAGAAACGGCCTTAAAGCAGCTGAAATTGATATTGAAGAATCGGCCATCTTAGGCATTATTCGTTATTACACACGTGAAGCGGGTGTGCGTAGTTTAGAGCGTGAAATTTCTAAACTATGTCGCAAAGCGGTAAAAGAAATCTTAATGGATAAGAGCATTAAGAAGGTTGTGATTAATCAAGATAACCTCAATGATTTCTTAGGCGTACAGCGTTTTGACTATGGTAAAGCGGATAGCGAAAACCAAATCGGCCAAGTAACGGGTTTAGCTTGGACAGAAGTAGGTGGCGATTTGCTCACAATCGAAACCACCTCAGTGTCAGGTAAAGGTAAAATGACCTCGACTGGTTCGCTCGGTGATGTAATGCAAGAGTCGATTCAAGCTGCAATGTCAGTTGTTAGAGCACGAGCTAGTAAGCTTCGTATAGCTGAAGATTTCTACGAAAAACGTGATATCCATGTGCATGTACCAGAAGGGGCAACACCTAAAGATGGCCCAAGTGCTGGTATTGCAATGTGTACCGCATTAGTTTCTACGCTTACAGGTAACCCTGTGCGTTGTGACGTAGCTATGACAGGTGAAATTACTTTGCGTGGCGAAGTATTGGCAATTGGTGGTCTTAAAGAAAAGCTGCTAGCAGCTCACCGCGGTGGTATTAAAACCGTCGTTATACCTAAAGATAACGAACGTGATCTAAAAGAAATTCCTGCCAATGTAATTGGTGATTTACAAATTCATCCAGTGAAATGGATTGATGAAGTATTAAATATTGCGTTAGAAAACCCGCCAGAGGGCTTTGAAGTAGTAAAATAAGGCAATTTGTTGGTTTTTAAGGCTTCTTATTTATAAATTTTATGGTAGCCTTAGACACTGTTTTGCAGCCCTTGTAATTCGGGGGCTGCAGCAATTTATTAAAAAAGTGGTAAAGTTAGGTTTACATACTTGATTCGAAAGTCTAAGCCTGCTATAACTTTGAAACTAATTTGAGCCGCAGTAGGGCACAAGCTTGCTGAAGTGGCGGTATAATAACAATCTAAGGGGATGAAATCTTGAACAAGTCTCAACTTATCGACAAAATCGCAGCAGGCGCTGACATTTCTAAAGCTTCTGCTGGCCGTGCATTAGATTCTTTTATTGATGCAGTTTCTGGTGCTTTACAAGAAGGCGACCAAGTAGCTTTAGTTGGCTTTGGTACTTTTTCTGTACGTGAGCGTGCAGCTCGCACTGGCCGCAACCCTCAATCAGGTGAAACCATTGAGATTGCAGCTGCTAAAATTCCAGCATTCAAGCCTGGTAAAGCATTAAAAGATGCAGTAAATCAATAAAAAATTGATCTGATTAGTAGGTCGAGAAATAGACAGGCTTCGAGCGTATCGAAGCCTTCTTTGTTTATAAGAATTAACAAATCATAACTATTATTTGTCCACTCATATTAAGTTCTTGAAACAGTTAGTACTTAACTTAAAAAGAGATCCAGCATGTTAGAAAAAATCCGTGAAGGTAGCCAAGGACCCGTTGCCAAGATCATATTAGGTCTGGTGATATTTAGTTTTGCTTTAGCCGGTGTTGGTTCATACATCAATTCTGGTAGCGAGCCGAAAGCTGCTGAAGTAAATGGTCTTGCAATTAATGTAAGTCAATTAGAGCGTGCCTACGAAAATGAGCGAGCTCGAATGGAATCACAATTTGGTGAAATGTTTTCGCAGATCGCGTCTGATCCAGCCTATTTGGCCAATTTTAAACAAGGTATTTTAGATCGCTTGATCTCAGAACAACTGGTAAACGATCTTGCTAATCGTTTATCTGTACGTACTAGCGACGAAGAAATCAAAAAAGCCATTTTTGATATGCCTGAATTTCAAGTAGAGGGCAAGTTTAATAACGACAGATATCTACAATTATTAACTCGTGCTGGTTATACACCGGCCAAGTTTCGCGAAATGTTGCGTCAAGATATGACACGTCGTGCTGTGGTAACTGCATTAACCCAAACAGATTTTGTGTTGGAAGATGAAGTTAAGTATTTCCAGCAGCTACAGTTACAAAAGCGTGATATTGAGTACGTTGAAGTGCCGGTTGCTTTGTTTAACGACGCAGTGAACCCGACAGAAGAAGATATTCGCAGCCACTACGAAAGCAATATTGAGCAATACGAAACGCAAGAGCAATTTGATATAGCTTACGTTGAACTTAAATTAGCTGATGTAGCTAAAGGTATTGAAGTTTCAGAAGACGAAATCAACCAGCATTATCAAGCAAGCCAAGCGCAATATGTTACAGCTGAGCGCCGTCGTGCATCACATATCTTAATTGATGGCTCAACTGATGATGCGCAAGCTAAAGCTGAAGATTTATTAGCTCAAATAAACTCTGGTGCAGACTTTGCTGAGTTAGCTAAAGAACATTCAGCGGATACATTCTCTGGTGAAAATGGTGGTGATTTAGACTTTTTTGGTGCTGGTGTCATGGACCCTGCATTTGAACAAGCGACTTTTGCGTTAACAAACATTGGTGATGTATCAGACGTTGTTGAATCAAGCTTTGGTTTTCACATTATTAAGTTAACTGACATTGAAGCAGAAACTGTGCGTCCACTTGAAGAAGTTAAAGCCGATATCATCAGTCAGTTGCAAGAAGACAAAGCACGTGACATTTTCTTAGAGAAACAACAGTTGTTAGCTGATACTGCATTTGAAGTACCAACGAGTTTACAAGAAGCGGCGACAGCAACTGGCTTAAGCGTAAAACAAACAGGCTTAAAATCAGTTAATGCTGGAGTATTTCCATTTACAGAAGCTAAGTTGATAACAGCTGCGAAAGAAGATGATGTGTTAAACGCGGGTTATAACAGTGCTTTAGTTGAAGTTTCTGGTGATCACTTAGTTGTATTGCGTGTAAATCAGTATGAAGCTGCTAGAACACAGCCGCTAGAAGAAGTTGAAGCACAAGTTAAACAAGCAGTATCACAAAAACTAGCGCACTCTGTTGCTCAGCAATGGGTTGAAGAGTTAACTGCTAAGCTAGCTGCTAATGAAGCTGTAGAGACTTTATTAAGTGAAAAATCATTAAGCTTTACTGCAAAACAAGATGTAGCGCGTTTTGGCTCAGAAGTTTCTGGGGCAATTGTTCGCAAAGCGTTTGAAATGAAAAAAGCAGATGAAGAGCAAGTTTCAGCCGCATGGGTTGAAGTGAACCCAACTTCATTTGCTGTGGTTAAAGTAACAGCAGTGACTCAAGCTGAGGTGGCTGAAGTAGACCAAGCAACAGCACAGCGTTTAGAGTCAGCTTTAACTGATTACAATTATCAAGCATTTATCACTGGCTTACGTGAAAATGCGGAAATTGTTACCTACCAAGCAGCCAATTAATAAACCGCTGCGTTAATATCTAAATAATATGCAAAAAGGCAGCTTGGCTGCCTTTTTTCTTTTCTTTAAGTTAAATTTAGCTGAGTTACTTAGCCGTTTTTACTCAATAACATTTGTTGCGAGTAAAGTAATTTTTTGGTCACTACATGGCGTGGATTTGCTAACACATCAGCTGTGTTGCCCCGTTCAACCACCTTACCTTCGTTCATGACAAATATCTTGTCACTGATGTGCCTGACCATGTTTAGGTTGTGTGAAACAAACACGTAAGAGATACCAAAAGTTTGTTGTAGGTCTAAAAACAAGTTAACCATTTGAATACGGGTCGACGGATCCATTGCGGCAAAAGGTTTGTCTGCGACTATTATCTGTGGATCAAGGATCAGTGCTCGAGCAAGAGCAATACGCTGTTTTTGCCCACTAGAAAGCATATGCGGGTAGTGCCAAATATAGTCAGATAATAGACCGACTCGGCTGAGGGTTTTTTTGATTTTTTCTTGGCGTTCAGTTGCGTTTAATTGAGTGTTTAGTTTGAGCGGCTCTTCTAATATTTGGCCAATCGAAATACTCGGATTAAGTGATGTAGCTGGATCTTGATAAATCATGCGTATGTGCTGACAGCGGGTGGTATTATCACCGTCTTGGAGCACTTTACCATTTAAGATTATTTCTCCAGATGTTGGGCTTTCAACCCCTGTCAGTAATTTAGCTAATGTGGATTTTCCCGAACCAGTTTCACCAATAATTGCCAGGGTTTCGTATGCATTCAGCGAAAAGCTTACTTTTTCTAGAGCTGTCACTGTGGTTGATTTCCATGGCAAAATCCGTTTGTGGTAGGTTTTGGATAAATCGTTTACTTCTAATAATACTGACATGCTCTACTCAATATTTATCGGGTAATGGCAACTAAACACATGGCCTTTAAGTTTTATGCTTTTGGGAGTCACCACACATTCTTTTTGTGCGCGTAAGCAGCGAGGTCCTAATCGACAGCCAATGGGTAAATGCTGCAAGGGTGGTGTTGAGCCGGGTAGTGCTTGTAAACGGGATTTAGGCGTTAAATTGCCCCCTAATCTAGGCACAGTGTTAAACAACACTTCAGTGTATGGATGAAAGGGTCGACGAATTAAATCTTTAGTTGCAGCGGATTCAACACTCTGACCACTGTACAAAATAGTTATGTCGTCTGCAAACTGGGTAACAGCATCTAAATCATGGGTGATTAATAACACAGACATGTCTTTGCTTTCATTCAATTTGTGCAATAAACGCAGTATTTGAATTTTGGTTGTGCTTTCCATCGCATCTGTTGGTTCATCTGCAACCAGCAACTTGGGGTTACGTGAAATTGCCATGGCAATCATGACTTTTTGGCATAAACCTTCTGACAATTCGTGTGGGTAGCTATCAAAACATTGTTGATATCGTTTGATCCCAACTCGTTTGAGCAGTTGATGAATATATTCAATTCGTAGTCTGCGTGTTTGCCAAAATGAACCTTTGCATTCGCTGGCAGGTACAACTTCGCTTAGTTGTTCACCTATGGTCGCGGTCGGATCTAAACAATGTCCAGGTTCTTGGAAAATCATTGCTATATCTTTATGGATTATCTGATCACGTTGTTCAGCAGATAATTTCAATAAATCTTGCCCGCGCCAAAACATACGATCAGCTTTGACTTCCCATTTATCTGATAAGGTTGCGGTTAATGCACGCGCAAATAACGACTTACCAGAGCCAGATTCACCAACTAATCCATGAATAGTGCCATCACGCATAGATAAACTCATTTTATCAATAGCGTTCACCTTGACGTTGTCTGATTTTAACGACACGGTTAGGTTTCTAACATCTAATAGCATTATTCGCTCCGTTGTTTTAACGCGTTGCGCAAACCATGCCCAACTGCGTTAACCGACAACAAACATAAAAACATGGTAATTCCCGGCAACATAGTTAACCACGAAGCTCGGTAAATTAAGTCAATACTGGCAACTAACATAGCGCCCCATTCGGGTGAACCTTGCTGTGCACCTAGACCCAAAAAACCGAGCGCTGCTATATCTAACATAGCTGCCGATACCGCGAATGTATACTGCAAAATAATACTTTCGACTATATTTGGGAAAATTGAACGAAATAAGATTTGCCAATTATTCGCCCCATCTAATCGCGCCGCTGTAACATATTCTTTTTTAAGTTCTGCTTGAATTGCTTGGCGGGTGCGGTGAACAAACAAAGGAATTAATACCAAAAATATTGCCCAAATGGTATTGGGTAATCCAGGCCCCAATACAGCAACAATCACTATGGCTAACAGTAAAGATGGAATCGACAGAATGGTATCGAGTAAATGATTGAATATACTGGCTCTTACGCCTTTGCTCATGCCAGCTAAAGCACCTAGCGCAGTGCCTACTAACATTGCAGCTAGTGCGGTTAATAAACTCAGACCAAAGGTAATTTGGCAACCATATACTAGCCTAGAGAAGACATCTCGACCTAAATCATCTGTGCCTAAAATAAATCTAACATCACCGGCACTACTCCAAGACGGTGGCAATAATACATCTTGAGAATGTTGTTCTAATGGGGCATATGGCGTGATAATCGGTGCTAGAATGGCCAAGGCGACAAAAAACAATACGATACAAAAACTAATCCAAGACACATGATCGGATTTAAATTTACCCCAAGCCAACATATATGGACCTGGGTGTGCCACTTCATTGTAAATATCATGACTAGCCATTTAATTCTTTCCTTACCAAAGGATTGACCAAGGTATGAATGATATCTGCCAACACGTTGATTAAAATCATAAATGACGAAACCAATAACAAAGACGCCTGAATAACTGGGTAGTCTCGTTGATAAATTGCTTCCAATAACCAATGGCCAATGCCCGGCCATGAGAAAATAATCTCAGTTATCATAGTGCTGGTCATCAAGGTATTAAACAACAAACCAAACTGCGGAATAATAGGTAACAGCGCATTACGCAATACATGACGTCGGACAATTTGATATAAACTGATGCCTTTGGTACGCGCAGCTTTGATGTATTGGCTATCCATAACGCTAATTACGTTGGTACGCATCATGCCAATTAGCAAGGTTGTCGGTAGTGTTGCGAGAGTAACGGTTGGCAAAATCAAATGTCGCAGCGCATCTTGATAGATAGGCCACTTATTATCAAAGTCGCTTAATGCAATGTCTATCAATAATACGCCACTAATATATGGAATATCATAAAGCAAGTTGAGTCGGCCAGAAATGGGTAACCAAGCAAGGTTGAGTGAAAAGACCAAAATAAACAGTAAACCCAACCAGAAAATTGGGATTGAGTTAGCTATAGCTGAAGCTGAGAAGATTATTTTATCAATCAATGAATTGCGTTTAACACCAGCCCAAAGGCCTAAAGGTAAACCCACTAACATAGTAACGACCAAAGCGTAAAAACTCAGCTCAGCCGACGCCGGAAAAATTCGGACAAAGTCTCTAATGACTTCACTTTGCGAAGTAAATGACAAACCAAAGTCACCTGAGAATACGCGGTCGAGATAGACTAGATATTGCATAAAATAAGAGTCGTCTAACGCAAGTGCTTGGCGGATGTCGGCATATTCTTCGTAAGTTAAACTTTGTTGCCCGGTAAAGTTTATAACAGGATCGCCCGGGAATAAGTGACCCAAAGAAAAAGACAGCAAGCTCAATAAAAATAATGTCGTTATTAACAAGTTGAGGCGTTTAACTAAATAAATAAACATTAAAACTTCTCCGCATGTTTAAACGATATAGCTGAATACGGTTGAAATTTTACATTGACGACATTGTCTTGTTTAGCCAAAAAGCTGAGAGAATGAGCAATTGGCACAACTGGCATTTCTTGAGATAACAAACTTTGTGCTTGCATTAAATTATCTTTGCGGCGGCTAAAATCAGTTGCCGCAGCTGCGTTTGCCAATAAATTATCAAAATAAGGGTTACACCAAGCAGCTCTGTTGCTGCCAATAACGGCAGCAGCGCAGCTCAAGGTCGGGATCAAATAATTGTCTGGCGTGGCCATATCAGGTGTCCAGCCAATAAGCACAGAATCATGCGCATAATCCATGAGTTTTTTGCGCAATGTGCTCCATTCAAACTCAACAATTTCAACCGCTATGCCTACTTCGGCTAAGTTGGCTTTAATTAACTCGGCCATTTTTAAAGAATTAGGATTATATTCACGCTCAATTTGCGCACTCCAAATTTGCATTTTAAAACCTTCAGCTATACCGGCAGCTCTTAATTCTCTTTTGGCTTGTTCAGGGTTGTAGTTAATTGCTGGGATATTCGAATTATAAGCCCACGAACTTGGTGGCAATAAAGAGTTAGCTGGAAAAGCCATACCATAATAAATGGTTTTATAAATGGTTTGACGGTCTAATGCTTTGGCTAACGCACGTCTAACTTCACTTTTGTTAAATGGTGGTTTTAACGTATTAAATGCCCAAAATGCAATGTTATCAGCACTTTTTGATTGCAAGGTAATTCCTTGTCTATCTTGTAATACCTCCATCTCACTTGCTACTGGATGAGCGACCACATCACACTCGCCGGTAATGAGTTTGGCTAAGCGATTAGAACTTTGTGGTGTGATATCGTAAACTAAGTGGTCAATCTTGGCTTTACCTTGCCAATAATCCGGATGAGCTTTGTAGCGTATGTATTCATCTTTAACAAAGTCTTCGAAATAAAAGGGACCTGTGCCAATAGGGTAGTTATCTAGTAGGTTGTTTGCATCTTGTAAATCGAGTTTGGCGGCGTATTCGGCCGACAAAATAATCATATAATCCGTTGCAAGTTGTGACAAAAAATCTGTATTGGCTTGGTTTAGCTTAAAGCGAACATGATGCGATGAAACTTTTTCGATATCATCAATCAGCAATTCAAGCTGATAACTTTGCATATGTGGGTAGCTGTCGGCACTGGCAAAAAATGGATGTGTATTTAAACGCCAGCGGTTAAACGTAAACAAAACATCATCAGCGTTTAATTCTCGACTCGGGATAAAGTAGCGGGTTTGATGAAATTTAACCCCTTGGCGTAAAAAAATATCAATGGTTTTTCCGTCATCACTCACTTGCCATGATTCTGCGAGAGCTGGAGCCAATTGATCAGACGAAACACTTTTTTCAATTAAACGGTCGTAAATTTGATGAACGCTGGCGTCTAAGGTAATACGTGACGTAGTCGTTTGTGGATTAAAGTTTTCGGGGTTACCTTCAGAGCAATAGATAAGACCATTTTTCAGTCTATCATCCTGTATTTGTTCGCACCCGCTACAAAACATTGTTAAAACACTAGAGATTAACCAAAGTTTGGTTAAGTTATTCATCATTTCGAAGTGTTTCCAGTAATTGATATTTTTTTAAATAACCGCGCAATTGGTGATAACTGACTTCTAATAAATCTGCGGCTTTTCTTTGATTAAATCGCGCTTCCTGTAATGCCGATTTTATCAGATTAATTTCATATTCTGCAGTTTTGTCTTTAAAGTTAACTGGAAAATTTACACTCGCTTGCACACTTGCGGGTAATTTCGCGTTGGCTGTTGGCTGTGTCAGTGGGCGATAGGGCGATTTAAACGGATCAAAAACAATATGGTCGAGTGTTTTATCAAAAGAGTCGTTGCGGTAAACACTGCGCTCAACCACATTTTTTAATTCTCGAATATTTCCTGGCCACTGATAATCCAACAAAGCGATACGCGCTGCTTTGCTAAAACCGGGAAAATGTGAGTGATTAAGCTCTTGTGCCATATTCACCGCAAAATGTTCAGCCAAGAGTAAAATATCTTCTTTGCGTTCTCTTAGTGGTGGAATAGTAATTACATCAAAAGCTAAGCGGTCTAATAAATCAGCTCTGAATTTACCTAGTTCGGCTAAACTGGGTAAATCTTCATTGGTTGCGGCAATTAACCTAACGTCGGTTTTATTGGTTTGGCTACCACCAACGCGTTCAAATTCACCGTATTCAATCACTCTCAAGAGTTTTTCTTGCACCATAAGTGAAGAATTAGCTAACTCGTCTAAAAATAAACTACCACCATGAGCGCGTTCAAAACGGCCTGCATGTTTTTTGTTTGCGCCGGTAAAAGCCCCTGATTCGTGGCCAAATAACTCACTTTCTAATAAATTTTCGTTTATCGCAGCACAATTGAGTTTTAAAAACTCGCCGTCCCAACGTGATGACAAATAGTGCAAGCGTTCAGCCACTAGCTCTTTACCAGTACCACGTTCCCCGATAACCAATACAGGTTTGTTTAATGGCGCGAGTTGGGATATTTGCTCAATCATGGCTAAAAAGGCATTTGATTGGCCAATTAGGTTTTGTTGAACTTTTGCCATAGTGTTGGTCTATTTCCTCAACTTTTGGTGTAATTGATTATGTTCCTAAAGTGGTTAAATTACTAGAATTAAATAAAGTTAATATAGATCAATGGCTTGATGTTTTGGCATGATGTTTGTTTATATAAACTCAAATCTTGAGGGAATTGAGGTTTAGGTAGGGGAATCGGAAAGGGAATTGAATATTTTACAATGTATTATCGGATACAACCGAAATTAGAGAGGTTATTTATGGGTATTTTTTCAAGATTTGCCGATATTGTTAATTCAAATATCAATGCTTTGTTAGATAAAGCTGAAGATCCTGCCAAAATGGTTCGTTTAATCATCCAAGAAATGGAAGATACTTTAGTTGAGGTACGTTCTAACTCAGCGAAAGTTTTAGCGGATAAAAAAGACTTAGCCCGCCGTTTACAACGTTTGCAGTTGCAACAACAAGAATGGCAAGAAAAAGCTGAGTTAGCCATTAGCAAAGATAGAGAAGATCTGGCTCGTGCCGCATTGTTAGAAAAAAAGCGTATCTCAGACCAAGAGGCGCTAATGGCTTCAGAAGTTGCATTGTTGGATGAACAGTTAGATAAATTACAGTCTGAAATACAGCAACTGCAAGATAAGTTAACCGACGCTAAAGCACGTCAAAAAGCATTAATTATGAAACACGAAACTGTTAGTGCACGTGTTAGTGTTAAACGTCAACTGGATGCTGAAAAGGTGCGCAACTCGTTAGATAGATTTGACGCCTATGAACGTAAAATAGGTGACATTGAAGCTGAAGCCGATAGTTACGATTTGGCTGGCAAAAATCTTAAAGCTGAATTTGATGACTTAGTTGCACAAGAAGCTTTAGACGATGAATTAGCGCAATTAAAAGCAAAAGTGAAATCTAAACAAGATCAAGAGTAAGGAATTTTTGTCATGAAAGAAATTGTCGCGTTGCTGGTAACCCCTATCATTTTATTCATGATATTTGTTGCGCCAATTTGGCTAATTTTAAGTTACCGCAGCAAGAAACAAATGAACCAAGGACTGACCGAACGCGAACAAACTCAGTTGATAGAGTTGTCTCGAACTGCTGAGCGCATGGCCGATAGGATTGAAGTTTTAGAAAAAATCTTAGATGTAGAGTCACCAAATTGGAGGCAAAAATAATGAAATCGGAAGATAGAAAGTTAACTCGCGATGTTGCTAATGGTCGAATCGCCGGTGTATGCGCGGGTATCGCAAAGTATTTTTCGTTAGAAACTTGGGTTGTCAGATTAATTACCTTTGGCGCATTAATTTTTTCATTTAGCTTTATATTGTTTGTCTATATTGCTGCTTGGTTAATATTAGAGAGAAATGACAAGGTAAAGTCTGGACGCGTGTACGATACTAGTACACGCGACAACTACCATTTTGATATTAAACAAAATGTTTGGCAGGCCGGACAACCGCCAAAACAGGTACTCGCTCATTTGGGGGATGTTTTTGACCGTTTGGAGCAAAGGGTTCGCCGGTTAGAAAAATATGCTACAAGCGAGCGCTACAGGGTAGAAAGGGAAATTAATAAGCTATAATTAAATACCCAAACTGCTGGTTTAATATTTACATGAGGAATGATCATGGCCAATTTAACCGAACAAAGCTGCGAAGCATGTCGTGTAGGCGCCCCTTTGGCAACAACTGAAGAAATTGCTCAGTGGTTGCCACAATTAACCGATTGGCAAATTGTTAATGTGGATAGTATTGACAGGTTAACTCGAACTTATCAGTTTAATAATTTTGTTGATGCATTAACCTTTACTAATAAGGTTGGGGAGCTGGCCGAATCAATGGGCCATCACCCCGCGTTATTAACCGAGTGGGGGCGAGTGACTGTCAGCTGGTGGACGCATAAGATCAAAGGTTTACATAAAAATGATTTTATTTGCGCTGCGAAAACAGATGCAATATACCCAAGCTTGAGCAAATAGCGTATAATTCGCGCTAGTTTTAATACAAATTTATCAAGTCACATGTCGCAAATTGAATTAAATGCAGGATATGAATTCAACTTCCCTGCAAAACCAACTCCTTTATCTATTGAAGAAAAAGCGCAGTACAAAGAGCGCATTAAAAAGCTTTTAGCTGAAAAAGACGCTGTGTTAGTTGCGCATTATTATACTGATCCTGAAATTCAAGCTCTGGCTGAAGAAACAGGCGGTTGTGTTTCTGACTCACTAGAAATGGCTCGTTTTGGTCGTGAGCATCCTGCAAAAACCTTAATTGTTGCTGGGGTAAAATTTATGGGTGAAACCGCAAAAATTTTATCGCCAGAAAAACGTGTATTTATGCCAACGTTAGAAGCTACTTGCTCATTAGACTTAGGTTGCCCAGAGAAAGAATTCACCGAGTTTTGTGATGCTCATCCAGACCACACAGTTGTTGTTTATGCAAATACTTCAGCTGCGGTTAAAGCGCGTGCGGATTGGGTGGTAACCTCGTCAATTGCATTAGAAATTGTTGAACATTTAGATGCTGAAGGCCACAAAATTATTTGGGGGCCAGATAAACACTTAGGTTCGTACATAGAGCAAAAAACTGGCGCTGAAATGCTTAAGTGGAATGGTGCATGTATCGTCCATGACGAATTTAAAGCTAAACACCTGCGTGAAATTAAATCTATGTATCCGCAAGCCGCTGTGTTAGTTCATCCTGAATCACCAGCTTCAGTTATTGAACTTGCAGATGCAGTTGGCTCAACCAGCCAATTGATTCAAGCTAGCCAAACCATGGAAAACGAAATGTTTATTGTGGCAACTGACAAAGGCATTTTTTATAAAATGCAGCAGTTAGCACCACATAAAACATTTATTGAAGCGCCAACTGGTGGCAATGGTGCAACTTGTCGTAGCTGTGCACATTGCCCTTGGATGGCGATGAATGGTTTAGTTGCAATTGAAAATGCATTGATCGCAGACGACTTATCAGAGCACGAAATTTTTGTCGATGACAGTTTACGTGAGCGTGCGTTATTACCACTCGATAGAATGCTTAATTTTGCTGCAGAACTTAAAATGAAAGTAAAAGGTAACGCTTAATCGGCACAGTTAGCTGATTAAATAAGCAAACAAAACGAATAACTGTTATTTGTTTTAATCAAGACTTGCTAAAGTGGGCTGATTTCCATATTATGCAGCCCGCTTTAACAAAAGCTCTGCGGTGAGGTGGCTGAGCGGCTGAAAGCGCACGACTGGAACTCGTGTATACGTTAATCGCGTATCGAGGGTTCAAATCCCTCCCTCACCGCCATTTCTCCTTTTAAACATTCCGAATTTAAGCTAATAACAATTTACTGGTTATTCCAGTGATTGCTCTCTCGTTTACTTCATTATTTATCAATAAACTCGATTAATTTCCACTGAGTGATTTTTCATATTTTAATTGTTTAATAATTTGTTAATATCAACTACTTATAGCTATGCTTAGCAATAGATAGTTAAGCAGGTTATACAATAAAAATAATATTTTGGTTATAGCTAAATATAACCAGTTTAAAAACACATACACGAAGTTGGAAAACAAAATGAAGAACCTAGTTATAAGCTTGGCATGCAGCTTAGGCATTTGCTTATCTGCTGCGGCCGCACAAGTGACTTTGAAAGTGAACAATTCAGAGTCCATCAATAATAAGTACCAGTTACAATTATTGAAGGAAGCGCTTTCACGCGATCCGAACAATCAATACAAAATTCAAACTTCCCCGGTTGATTTAAACGAAGGGCAAATGCTTAATTACATTAGATCCGGTGAAATGGATGTGATGTGGGGCGGAACCAATAATGACTACGAAAATGCCATGCAGCCAATTCGTATTCCATTATTTAAAGGTTTATTAGGTCACAGGCTCTTTATTATTCGACAAGGTGAGCAGGCAAGATTTAATGGGGTATCTAGTCTCTCTGGGTTAAAAGACTTTAAAGTAGGGCAAGGGCGGCAGTGGGCTGACACACAAGTGCTTAAGTCTGCTGGCTTAGACGTGGTAACTTCAATGAAATACGATGGTTTGTTTTATATGTTAGAAGGAGGGCGCTTTGATGCTTTTCCTCGTGGTGTACATGAACCATTTGCAGAAGTAACAGCTCGTCCCGAGCTTAATTTAACCGTCGAAAAAAACTTACTCTTGGTTTATCCATTAGCAGCATATTTTTTTGTCGCGAAAGACAACAATAAATTAGCCAAAGTAATAGAGTCAGGTTTGATGGAAATGATAGATGATGGTTCGTTTGACCAATTTTTTTATCAAAACCCTATGGTTGCTGAAGCGCTAGAAAATGCGCAGCTCGCTAACCGAACTGTGTTTAGAATTGATAACCCAAATATGCCACCTTTAACCCCATATGATAACGAGAAGCTGTGGTTTAAAGTTGAGTAGTAACAGATAAGTTTGAATTGAGAGAAGAGTGAATGGTGGCGACCTCAGTCGCCACCCAAAGACATATCATCTAACCTTGATGAAGACTTGCCTGTCGTGTGTATCCCTAAAAGCACCTTGCGGTGTGTCCTAAAGTATTATTCTTCTTTTATTTTGCATCCAGCGGGATTCCACCCATCTTTCCTTATACCTCGTCCTGAGCTATCCCATTTCCCTAGCATCAATGCTCTCTGCTCCTTGCTTGCTAACTCCTTAGCCGTTGCTCCATTTCGTCCTACTTCCTATAATCCTTATTCCTATGTGTGTCCTTGGTGCTTGTCCTAAGCTATTTTGTCCTTGTGTCCCTAAATTCCATACCGTCCTGGTTATCCAATCCTTCATCCATTCCTTTTTAACAGCAGTACCATCCGAGTACCCTAGTATCCATACACCTTGTTTTTCCAACTCCACCGGCGTAAGACCATTTACACCTTTTCTTTCCTAGAAAACTAAAATATCCATATATTCCATTTCCTGTTTTGTCCGTGTCGCTCTGAACCTTGGGTGCGTCCTTTTTCCTAAGCAACGAGTGTTATAGTACTTAATTGACTGTTAGTCTGAAACTAACTAAATGAAAATTAATTTTATTCATCAATTTTAAATATTGTTCAGTTAGGTGTAAAAATTAATAAATACAATGACTTATTTATTTTTGTTTCTAAAGAATTACGATAAGTAGGGATAAGTCTCAATGTCGGTGTGAGAAATATCTTACATGTAAAGGGCGAAAATGATATTCAATAGAATGAAATGAGAGCTTAGCAGCGCCGCATCAACGGCGCGTGTAAGTATAAAAGGTATGAGCTAGTGGATTTTTATCGTCTACTAGGCCGACTGTTTCTTCAGATACTTGCCATTCTTGTGGATTAATTTCAGGAAAGTAAGTGTCTGCATCCACTTCTGTTTCTACTATAGTTACGTATAGCCTGTCAGCATGGCTGAGCATGCTTTGGTAAATATGACCGCCGCCTATGACGACAATTTCTTGTTCGTCAGTTAATTCTCGTTTAGCGATTTCAACAGCCTGGTCAATTGATGAGGCTAGCTGCACATCTGGGTGAGGGCTGGTTTCCTGACGGCTTATAACAATGTTTAAGCGACCCGGTAACGGGCGGCCAATCGAGTCATAAGTTTTACGTCCCATGATAACTGGCTTACCTAAAGTTTGTTGTTTAAAAAACTTTAGGTCATTGGGTAAATGCCACAAGAGTTTATTGTCTTTACCTATGGCGCGTTGTGGCGTCATAGCCGCTATCATTGAAATGATCATGCAAAATACTCGCTATTTTTGATAGATAATTTCTGGGCCATCGTCATCATCATCCCAGTCATCGTCGTCCCAATCGTCATCGTCCCATTCTTCCGATTCCATCACACTGTCGTGGTAGTTTTGCCATTTGAACTCAACTTGCTCTTCAGTTTTTTGTTCTTCAAGGCTAGGTAGTGGATGTTCTAACAACCAGTCACCTAATACATTAACTAAATCTTGTGTGCCATTACGCTCAGCAGCAGACATAGAATAAATTGGTCCTTGCCAATCTAGTGCTGCAACAATCTCTTCCATTTTGGCTTTGGCGTCTTCTTCTAACATAAGGTCTATTTTATTAAAAACCAACCAGCGCGGTTTTTCAGCCAACTCAGGGCTGTATTTAGATAGTTCGTCAACAATAGTCACAGCATCTTCAATCGGATCTGAGCCGTCAAAAGGTTCTATATCAACAATGTGCAATAGTACGCGACAGCGCTCTAAATGTTTTAAGAAACGAATACCTAAACCAGCACCTTCTGAGGCGCCTTCAATTAACCCTGGAATATCCGCAACAACAAAACTATTACCTACGCCTTGGCGAACAACACCTAGGTTAGGTACTAAAGTTGTGAAAGGGTAGTTGGCAATTTTGGGTTTAGCCGCAGAAACAGCACTTATAAAGGTAGATTTACCCGCGTTTGGCATACCTAACAAACCAACATCCGCAAGTAGCATAAGCTCTAACTTCAACTCGCGAACTTCACCTGAGGTGCCTGGAGTTTTTTGTCTAGGGGCGCGGTTTACACTACTTTTAAAACGTGTATTACCTAAACCGTGAAAACCACCTTTTGCCACCATCAACTTTTGTTCATGGCGTAATACTTCACCTATTACTTCACCGGTTTCCGCATCAGTTGCACGCGTACCAACAGGCACTTTTAAGTATTTATCTTGACCGCGACGGCCTGTACAGTTTTTACTTTTACCGTTTTCACCACGCTCAGCTGCATGGAATCTTTCAAAACGATAGTCAATTAGGGTGTTTAAACCTTCGTCGGCAATTAAATATACATCACCGCCATCGCCGCCATCACCGCCGTCAGGGCCACCGTTTGGAATGTATTTTTCACGACGAAAACTGACACAGCCATTACCACCGTCACCAGCATCTACTTTAATTTCAACTTCATCGACAAAATTCATGGGTTACCTCTTGGTGTTACCATTAAACGCCAGCTTATTCTAATCTCGGCTTGGTTAAATATTGTACATATTAATTTTAGTTGAGATTGGAATAAACTTGCGGAAATAAAACAAAAAACCCCGCCAGAGCGGGGTTTTTACAAATTCAAATCGGATTGGTCTTAAGCAGCTTCGATGCTTACAAATTTACGATTTTGTGGACCTTTAACTTCAAATTTAACTTTACCATCAGATAAAGCAAATAAAGTGTGGTCACGACCAATACCAACATTGCTACCCGCGTGGAACTTAGTACCACGTTGACGAACAAGGATGTTACCCGCTAATACAGATTCACCACCGAAACGTTTAACACCTAAACGTTTACTTTCTGAATCACGTCCGTTACGAGTACTACCTGCAGCCTTTTTATGTGCCATTGATTCAGTCTCCTAAATTAAGCGTTAATGCCAGTGATCTTAACTTCAGTGTACCACTGACGATGACCAGCTTGCTTGCGAGAATGCTTACGACGTCTAAATTTAACAATCGTTACTTTCTCACCACGACCGTGACCAACAACTTCTGCAGTCACTTTACCGCCGTTTACATAAGGTGCGCCAATTTTGATGTCTTCGCCATTAGAGATTAACAATACGTTGTCGAATTCAATAGAAGAACCAGCTTCTAATTCAACTTTCTCTAGGCGGACGGTTTGGCCCTCAGTTACACGGTGTTGTTTACCACCACTTTGGAAAACCGCGTACATATTCTACTCCGCTCACTATAAAGACGTTAGCTTAACTAACGTACAAATCTTCAAAACAGGGCGCGAATTCTAAGGCAAAGCTTTTAAGATCGCAACCCTAATTTAGCTTAAAATTACTATTTATTCAGTGCTTACTCATATTAATTGTTTATGTTGACTAAATGGCTGAGTTACACGGCTTTGAAACTAGTATCTTGGGTATATTTGAAAAAGCGTGTAAACTTAGCGCAAATTTTAACTCAGACCAAACAATTCAGTTTTTATCAATGCAGCTAGAACAAATAAAGCAGTTGGCCAGCGAAGATATGTTGGCAGTTAACAAGGTTATTGCCGACCAATTACAAAGCGACGTTGCGCTTATTCAGCAGTTAGGTTTTTATATAGTTAATAGTGGTGGAAAACGAATTCGCCCATTAATTACCACGTTAGCTGCTAGAGCACTTGCCGCAAAAACGTCTGAGCACATTACCCTAGCTGCAATTATCGAATTTATCCACACAGCTACCTTATTGCACGATGATGTTGTTGACGAATCAGATAAACGTCGTGGTCGTGATACCGCAAATGCTTTATTTGGTAATTCTGCGTCTGTGTTGGTTGGTGACTTTTTATATACTCGCTCCTTTCAAATGATGGTGTCGCTCAATCAAATGAAAGTGATGCAGGTCTTATCGGATGCAACCAACGTGATTGCCGAAGGTGAAGTGATGCAATTAATGAATTGCAACGACCCTAGCACAACTGAAGCTTCGTATATGGAAGTTATTTATTGTAAAACGGCTAAATTATTCGAAGCTGCGACACGTTTAGCTGCTGTGTTGACAGAGCAAGATGAAAAAGTTGAACAAGCTTTAGCTGATTATGGCTGTTATTTAGGCACTGCTTTTCAATTAATGGATGATTGGTTAGATTATGCGGGTGAGTCTGAAAACTTAGGCAAAAACGTTGGTGACGATTTGGCCGAAGGTAAACCTACCTTGCCGCTTATTCATGCAATGCAACATGCACAGCCAACAGAAGCTGAGTTAATTAGCCATGTGATTGAGCAAGGTGATGGACTAGCGCAACTCAATGCTGTACTAGCTATTATTAAACAAACCAATTCGTTGGACTACACCTATCAGCAAGCGGAAAAACATGCACAAATGGCGGTTGATGCTTTAGCTGTTTTACCTGACTCTGATTACAAACAAGCACTAGAGTCGCTAGCTTGGTTATCTGTACACCGAGACAGTTAGAAGCGACAACTAGGAAATTAATTAGAAGCGAAAGTTAGTAACCTTCGCTTCTAACCCGCAAAAATACCGGAAATCTCGGTAATTCATTTTTAGTTAAACCTGTGAATTTATAAGTGATTATGCTGCCAATCGCCGGTGGGTTGGCTCGCTGCGCTTTTGATAAACCACTACCTATCTTAAATTGTTTACCCGTTAATAAATCTTCTACTAATAAAGCGCCAACTAAACCTGAAAATTGGCCTTTGCCGGCAATATATTCAATGATTTTAGCTTCAGCATCGGTAAATTTTTTCACTTTAATTAGGTCGTCACTGCGTTTACCACGATACAGCGCGGATTTTTTATGCAGCATTAGTCCTTCAGCACCATTATTTACGTATTGATTGAGCAGAGTTTGCAGTTGTTGGTGGGTACCCACATCAAATTGTTCAACTATTTTAATTGAACTGTTGCTGGGTAACTGCTGCGCAAGCTCCAACATTTTTAGATAGCGAGCTGAGAATTCAATGGGTAAATTGGGCAAATCAAACACCATAAACTTTACTTGTTGCCACCTGGGGTCGGTCGCATCATGGATAATTGACATTAAGTCTGCAAATTGATTGTGTCCAAGCCACAATTCACCATCCAGTGGCATATTGGGGAAGTTTGCAACAAAACTAACGGGTGGGTTTATCGGATTGCCTTGCCTAGTCCAAAACGCTTGTCCGTCCCAATAAGCACGCACACCATCATATTTTTCACTGACAAGATAGTCACTTAGTTTTATGTCAGCAGAATATTTTTCTGCCAACATTAACTCTATAGGTTTGGCTTGGATTGAATAGCCGCAAGTTAGCAGCACAACAACAAGAATAAAGCCGAGAGATCTTTGAAACATAGAACACTCCTTGTTCAAATTATTTTAGTAGATTATTCAGTTAATTATATTGGCGCAAAGTGAGTATATTGCCGCGCTGACTAAATTCAATCCGTTTTAACGCGCTCATGCCAAGTAATATTGAGTCTTGTTGCATGTGCGGATTAATATTAGCTCGTACATTGGTTAAGGTTATATCACCTATTTCTAAACGCTCTATGTTGGTGCTATACACAGTGACTGTGCCATTTGCCGTACCAACAGGGAAACTCTCGCCATAACGTAAACCTAAACCTTGAGCTATATGTTCAGGTATAGAAACATGGGTTGCGCCCGTATCCAATAAAAACGTGACAATGCGGCCATTAATTCTGCCATTGGTTACATAATGACCTTGGCGGTTGCGAGTTAATTCTACTTCAATGGCACCTTGACCTGTATAATGGCTTGAAGGGTTTTGATTCGGGTTTTCTTTTTTGTTTAAATAGCCTTCAAACCAATAGGTTAATAGAAAAAATGCAATGATCCATGCGGCATAATTCATCCATTTGCCGGTTTTTTGATTTAAATCTGGTTCCACTATGACTCAACCTCAATTTATGTCTGAGCAACATGATATTTTAACTGACGTAATTTTTAAACCTTCGGCGTTTTATAATCAAAGGCCACAAGGCTGTGATGTTGATTTATTGGTGATCCATTGTATTTCTCTGCCAGAAGGTCAATACGGTTTACCTTATATTGAAGATTTGTTTTTGGGCTGTTTAGATTGCACTAAACACCCAAGTTTTATTGACTTGCAAGGTTTAGAGGTATCGGCACATTTTTTAATTAAACGAAATGGCCAAGTGCTGCAATTTGTTCCTATGAATCAAAGGGCGTGGCATGCAGGTGTGTCTAACTTTGCTGGGCGAGATAATTGTAATGATTTTTCAATTGGCATAGAGTTAGAAGGCACAGACCAAAGTGACTTTACCCAAGTTCAGTACCAAGCTTTAGCAATAACGACACGACAAATCATGGCTTTATACCCTAAAATAACCTTGGAACGTATTGTTGGGCATAGTGACATAGCACCGGGGCGAAAAACTGACCCTGGTGTAGGTTTTAATTGGAAGACATTTAAACAATTGGTGAGGGACATAGAATGACATTACTCAGTATCTTCATTGTTGTGCTACTTGAGCGTGTGGTAAAAGTAGAAGAGCAGTTTCACTACCGCCATTATTTCAATTGGTATCAGCAAAAATTTGCCGATAATTTTAAAGCGACAGATAACATGAGTGCTGAGTTATTTGTTGTGGTGTGGTTGGCATTACCGGTTCTTTTGTTGAGTTTATTGCTGTCGTTGTTGGGTGATGGTTTATTGGCGCTGATAATAAACTGTTTTGTACTTTTTTTATGTTATGGCTGCCCACAACATAGAAGTTGTTATCGTCAGTATTTAGAAGCGGCGTGCCGCAGCGATCAACAAGCTTGTTTTGAATATTCGCTGCAACTAGGCCAACAACTAACCGAAGAAAGCAAAAGCGAAAGTTTAGGGCAAACCTTAGTTTGGATTAATTTTAGACATTATTTTTCCGTGATCTTTTGGTTTGTTGTGTTAGGTGCACCAGGCGCTTTGTTATATGTGTTTGCCCGTAATTTGGCAAAATTGTCTGCACAGCAGCAAGAGTTGGCGTGGATAAAAGATGCAAGTGAACGCTTGTTGGCTATTTTAGTTTGGTTACCTGTGCGTATTTCTGGTTTTGCGATTTTATTTGTCGGTCATTTTTCCAAAGCTTTACCTGTGTGGTTAGCCGGTGTTGGTCAACTCGGGTTGTCTGCGCGTAGCTATTTAGCCAATATTGCTAAAGCTGCCGAAGATGTGCATTCGCCAGAAGATGATCATTTAACTGAGCCTTGTGTCATGTTAAAACTAGCCAAACGTGCATTTTTATTTCAGTTAAGTGTTATTGCTGTTTTAACTTTGTCTGGTGTTATTTAAGGGTTGTAGTCGTTTGAATCAAACAGAAAAACAAGATGCGCTACTTAAAGCGTTTAAAACTTTATTGCGAGAACAAAGCTTTTCTTCGCAAGCGGATATTGTTGATGCGTTAAAAGAAGAGGGCTTTGACAATATTAGCCAATCAAAAGTCTCACGGTTATTGAGCCGATTTGGCGCTGTGCGCACACGTAATGCATTACAAGAAATGGTTTATTGTTTGCCTCCAGAATTAGGCGTGCCAACCACAGACAGCCCGCTAAAGCAGTTGGTTTTAGAGGTTAGCCATAATCAAGCTATGATAATTGTTAGAACAACACCAGGTGCAGCACAGTTGATAGCACGTATGTTAGATTCGTTAAATAAATCGCATGGTGTGTTAGGGACAATTGCCGGTGACGATACTATTTTTATTGCGCCAGTTGATACATCTGTTATTGAAACTACCTGTGAACAAATAGAAGAATTTTTTCAAACCGTTTAATCGCGTATTTTCGCTGAAATTTCAGTTGGGTTTGTTCGGTCTATTCTTCTGTATTGTAATAAGGAAAACATATGGTTGAATATTGTCGCAGTGTACTTAAACAAATTGCAGTCGTAATAGATAGTTTGTCTACACAAGAATACAGTTTGAGTCAGCAACAACAATCGAGCGTGGGTGCACATATTCGGCATATTCTTGATCATTTTATCGCTGTGACCAAAGCATTAGATTCGGGTGTGGTTGACTATAGCCATCGCAGTCGTGGTAGTTTAATTGAGCATTGTGCTGATACTGCAATCGCAACAATAATCGATTTAGATAACACACTAGCTGAGCAATTTTGTCCAACAGTGTGCGAGAAGCGGATTAAACTCATCCCTGAAACGGCAGATTTATTAACTGACCAAGATTTTTTATACTCGAATATACAGCGTGAACTTATGTTTATCGCGAGCCACGCTGTCCACCATTTAGCTTTAATAAAAATGCGTTTCCCAACTGATCATCCGATACAGCAAATCGAATATTTAGGTTATGCGCCTGCGACCATTCAAGCGCTTAAGTCATCGGCGCTACAAGAATAATATAAACTTATGTGTACCTTAACTTGGCAAATGCTGGAAGGTGGTTATCGGCTATTGTTTACGCGGGATGAACAGCGCAGTCGAGCGCCAGCTTTGTTACCTCAAGTTGATGAAAAACTTGCTGCTGTTTATCCGCTCGACCCACAAGGGCAAGGCACTTGGATTGCAACCAATAAACAAGGACAAACTTGGTGTTTATTAAATCTATACGCAGAGCCCAATGCTGAGCCCACCAATATTCGGCCTATACAGGCTAAAAACAGCCGCGGCGAAATTATCCTTATGTGCCTTGAGCAATTGACCCATAGCACACTATCAGACGAGCAAATCAAAGACTGGCTACAGCTTTTGTGCGAGTCCAAAGGTTTTACCCCTTTTACTTTGTGTTATTTCCCCGAGGTGACAGAGCAACAAGACTATCAACCAAAGTATTGGCAATGGGATGGCCAACAGATAACACAAGGCAGTTTACCTAAGATGTTTACATCATCAGGTAAATTATTCTCCGAAGTAAAAAACAATCGCCAAGCTGTGTTTGCGCATATGCCAAAGGTTAATCAGCAGGATGCTCAATGGGCATTTCACCAAAGCCATGTGCCGCTTAAAAGCCATTTAAGCGTGTGTATGCATAGGGAGGATGCAAAAAGCATTAGCCTCACTGAAGTGATAGTCAAAAATAACTTACAGCAGATGTCATACTGGCAAAGTTCACCGTGCAAAGCCGATTATCAACAGCCTGATAGGCTAATTCGCCTATAGTTTTGCCAATTTTTGCCTAAATATAATTTTAACCATTTATCTGCCGTATCGGGCAGGTGAACTTTAAGTAACAATCCAGGTGTTTGGGCAAATTGTCCATCAATGGCTAAGGCAATAAATTCTGCACCTAGTTGATGGTATTGTTTGACTAATACAGGCAAGCCCTTGTTGTCTGGCTCTATTTGTTTAACCAGCCAATCTAAAATTTCTATCTTGCTCGCAGAACAAATTTTATTGTGCTGCTGTGCGCTATCTAAAAATCTTTGCACTTCAGCTATTTTTGCATGAGCAAACGACTGTTTAGCTAAAGCGCTGCTATCGGGTTTTTTAATCAAAAACTGTTCAATTAGATAGACGCTAAGTGGGCTATAACATCTACTTAAAGAGACAGTGCCGTATAAGGTGCGGTATTTAGGATATTTAACAACAAAATGACCTATGCCTTTAAACAGCATCAACAAGGCTTGATAGCTGCGTTGGTATTCAGAAACAATAAAAGAACGACCCATCTCTAAACAAGCAGTTTGTTTACCGACAAACTTGGCTGAAAAATTAAACATTTGTTCCAGGTAGGTCGGTGATATTTGGTCGGTTTGCCCCATGCGATAAGCACCAATAATTTGTTGCTGTTGTTGGTCGAAAATAAACAAATGTTGGTAGCTATAATCAAAATCATCACCATCTTGTGCTGCACCGCTGCCTTCTTGCCAATCTCTAAAAGTTTGTTCTCGCAGCCGCCTGATTTGTGCCAAACAATGCGGAATTTGTTCACCATCCGCATGTAGTACCAACCAAGTTTTATAACTCACTAATGTTTGTGCCTCAGCAATCTGATTCACTTCAGCTGCCATTAAATCGCCACTTTCAGCAGGCGCGAGCGCTTGCATTTTGACACTTTCAACCGCTGGCCAATCACCTTGTAAGCTTGGCTGTTGTAGGTAGGTTGCTAATCTAACTAAATCACTTTGTTGCTGCGTACTTAGGTTAGGTATTGCTGTATTGTCTATTGTTGTTGTCATAGTGAGTTGAATATTTTTATTGGTGGAGGCGAGCATTTCTCTAACTAGCATGAGCAGGCGAAATCGAAAATATATTCGGCCAAAAAAATAAAAGCGTTTACGGTTACTCGCTTGTATATGCACGGGCAATATATCTGCGTTATAGCGTTCTGCTAGCTTAATAAAACTGCGGTTCCATGTGTGATCACTCACAGTGTTAAACGCTTTTTGATAATAGCTAACTCGACCTGCAGGGAAAATAACTAATACGCCTTTCTGTTGTAAATGTTGCTCACATAATCTTAATGATGTGACATTGCCAGTAGCACCCGTTTGCAAAGGATTGGTGAAAATAAAATACTTTTGCAGAGGTTTAAATAAACTCAAACCAAGATTGGCCAACACTTTAACGTCGTTGCGCTGTTTTAATAGTTCACGTAACAATACCACACCATCAACGCCACCAAGCGGGTGGTTGGCAACAATAATAAGTGGTTTGTCCTTGGCTAAATTGTGGAAATTACTGCTGATGTTAAGCTTAAATAAACGGACAAATGCATCTAAAAAGTTTTGCCCATCTAAATGGGCAAAACCATGTTGCTGATAGAGTTGATTTAGTTTGTTGATACCTAATAACCTATCAGCCATTTTAATTAAACTAGCTCTCAATCCTGTTGCAGGTTTAGCTAGAAATTGGGCTAAGGATAAGTCATTGTTTACTTGTTGCATAATTTCCGTTTAATCCAATAATCTAGGCTGGTATAACGGCCTCCACCACTAAAGAGTAACACCAATAACATCACAAAATAGGTTGCCGCAAACTCAATACCATTGTTGAGAACAACAAACTTACCGCTAGAGGTTAGCCAATCAATATGACCATGTTGAGTTAAAATATCATTTGCCCGAGCAAGTTTATCAGCTGATTGCATAATCGACTCATTAAATAATATAGTCCCATTGGCCAGCCAACTATTAGGATCGGCAATGGCTAACCAGCCGTGTTGCCAATGTACTGTAACCATGGCAACCAACATGGTAAAGATTAGCGGAATACTGACTAAACGTGTTAACAAACCGAATAATAACAACAAACCACCAACCAACTCAGCTGCCGTTGCTAAAAATGCCATCAAACCAGGTAAAGGCAAACCTAAGCCCCATTCAGCATCCCCAAACCAACTAACGATATTGTCGAAATTTTGATATTTATTCCAGCCAGCTTGTAGCATAACGGGTGCTAAATACAGCCTTAATAACAAAGGCGCTAAGCCATCTGCGAGTTTTAATTTATTTATAGCACCTTGGTAGCAGTGGGTTAACTTACACAGCAAATCTGACATGAGGGTCCCTTTTTAAAGCATTAATATAAATTTATAGACAGATGTTTTATGTGCTTTCTTTCAAATTAAATCCAACTGCTAAACCACATTCGTTGATAAAAAGCTGATTTTTCCACTGGGATACCGAGTTGAAATGGTAACCAATAAATAAAACTCAGCGCTATACTGAGCAAAATTACCCAAACAGTGAATCTCGCATATTTAGACGTGCTATTTTGTAATCTAGAAAGCGCCGCAGCTAATGCCAAGAAACTAAATACCGAAGCTGATTGATAGTGATATAAAAAGGTACAACGGCTCACCAAAGTCCATGGCAACCAACAAGCAAAATAACCACACACGATAAATATTGAGATAAATTGCGGTTGAGTTATGCTGCTTTGTTCTCGTCTAACCACTGATTTCACTATATTTATTAGCTGAGAAAGTGTCCAGAGCGTAAGCACCAACATAGCTAAACTAGACCACCAGTATAAAAGTGGATTGCCAAACGAATGAATATTTTTGTAACACTGCTGGCCATTTTCAACTGGTAACTTTTCAAAGTAGTAACTGATAGGCCTTTGCATTAAAGGCCAGCTATACCATTTTGAGCAGTATGGATGAGCGTCTTCTGCTACTCGGTTTTTATGGTAGCTAAAAAATTGTTGGTGGGTTTCAACAAAGTCGTATTTAGTATTGAGTTTTAAATCAGGTATCCACAACAAACTATACACTAGGATAGGTAAGCTGATGAGCAATATAAAAATGCCAGCAAAGCGCTGATAACTAGTTGAAGAAATTTTCGTTTGTTGGTGAGGGGTTATAACGCATAATTTAGCTAACAGCAAAATGACAAATATAGCTATGCTAAATGCCCAGTAGCTTAGGCCACTCCACTTCACGCAAATTACACAACCTAAGCTAAGGCTCAATAAAACAGGATAGAGCCAAGATTTTTTTTGCACTGTCAATATGGTCAGATAGCAACTCAAAGATCCCCAAAACAAAATATGGACATTGCTTAAGCCAAAGCGCGCAGCAACAATAAGTGCGCCATCTAAACAAGTAAAGGCAAAGACCAAGAGCGTTATAAAATGTGATCGACTAAGTTTCCAAACACATAAAGTGAAAAACATAGCTGCCAAAAAGCCTAACAGTGCATTGATCCAACGATAACTAACTGGATTAAGTTGACTAAATTCAACTGAACCCAAGGTTGGCTCGTTTACCCAAGGCAGTGCGTGATAAAGCGTAATCGCACCTTGTAAAACATATTTTGCTAATGGTGGATGTGAATGAAAAAAAGGTTGTTGCTGAATGTATTGGTAGGCAAATTTAGGAAAGTAGACTTCATCAAAAACGGGTTTGTTAATATCGCCTAATTGATAAAAACGCAAAAATAACGCAAGACTAGCGATGATTAGGTAGCATATTGTATGGCGCTTGTTAGCAAGAGTCATTGTTATATTTTAATAATTGTTATTTCCATATACAGAGCATATTAAACAAAAATAGCGGCATTACCAATCGTACAAATGGGGTAGGGTGTCCATTTCTTCAATAAGTAGTTTGGTCATTTGTTCTACTTCGGCTTTTTGCCAAGTTTTCATTGAATCAGTTAAATTGGCGACAGTGCTTTCGTATTGGTATTCAGGTAAAAAGTGTTGCAGAACTTGATAATAACTAGCTGCGCTTACAGGATCTGGTGACACCCCATGATGATGGCGAACAGCTAAATTAAACAAAGCATTTAAACTACCTTGTTGGCGTGCCTGCTCTAACCACATCATTTGTTTATGGTAAAAATCTTTTCGTTTAGTCTCGTCGACCTGATTTGGATCCGTCAGTGTCATATCTGGTAAATGTGAAAGTATCATCATGGCTTGAATGTTGCCTTGGTTAGCCACATAGGTTACTTCTTGATAGAGCCTTTTGACATAGTCTAATTTTACACCATTACATAAATTAATTTTATTAATAAGTGATTGGCTGATGTGTTCTGGTACGCCTTGGCTGGCGTGTTGATTTAACGTTACTTCTAATCTTTGTGGTGAGATGTTTATTTTACCTGTTTGGTCAGCATAACGATGAAACGGCATGCATTTTTCTAATGCTAATAAATAACTTAAATATTGCTCGACAGTGGCTTGTTGTTTGAAAGCATCTAAGTCAATATTGGCGATGTCGGCTTCCAAAGGCATGGCATGTGGGTAATGCGCTAGTTTATTCTGTGCAGAACTTTCGCTGGGAGATGGAGTATTCTGTTGAATCGGGTGCTCTGCTGAATCAGTCGCACTTTCAGTGTTAGTTTGTTCGTTAACTAACTTGGCGGGTAGTGTGGTTATCTTTTCTGGATTATTGTCAAATGCACTAATGTTTAGATTGGATTGTTGATTTATTTGTTCGTTTGGCCACAAAAAATAGAACAGCCCAGCAACTAAAGCTAGGCCAGATGAAAACAAACAAATTTGAAAAAGTAATAGCCAATGGCGCAAAATGACTCCTGTTATTTTCCTCCCCAAATTTTCGCCACAGCTTTGTCGTTACCTAACAAACCAACAATTAAACAAACGACACTTGCCCCGCCAAATACAACAAGTGGAATTAAAAAGCCGAGCTCTTCTTTAGGGCTTAACCAAGTAACAGCACTCGCAAGTACTGCAAATAATACACCTACCACTATTAATATAGTGCGGTTTAGCGGTTTGTAGACATAATTATCGTCACCTTTTTCAAATATATTTAAAATAGGTGAAAAAATGCTGCGTAAAATATTTTTCATTATTTGTTCTCGTTGTTAATTATCAAACTAAACCAAATGAGCGATTAACCCAAATATTGCACCAAAAACACCGCCCCAAATGACCAACCAGCCTAAATGTTCGTTTATCATTTTATGTACTATTTTTTTCACCGCTTGGGCGGTTAGCTCGTTGAGTCTCACATCTATTATATGGCTAACTTTGTCGCGCATTTCCGCCAGTATATTTGGTTGCTCTAAACTCTGTTTAACTAGGTTGTCAAAATCAGGTGACTGGCTGATATCAATTAACTTTTGTTTGAGTTTTTCGATATATGGTTCTTTTAATGGATCAATCAGTGAGCGGCCGCCCATCATTTCAAGCATCTGCCCAAATTTAGAGCTTAATACGGTTTCCACCAAAGATTCATAAGCAGGGTCAAAATCTATTTTTTCAATGACTGGCGATAAGTCGAAATGACTGGCATGACCCATATTGTCTGATAAAAATTTATCAATATTCTCATCGCTAAAGAACTCATTCATCATTAAGTCTTTGATTGCAGCTTTAAACTGTTCAAACTTAGCTTCAATGACGCCTGAACCATATAATCCAGGGACTTTTTCAAACAGCATATGTATGGCTAGCCAGTTAGTGCAGGCACCAGAGAGTGAAAATAAGCCGACGGTTAATAACACTGGAATGGCTAAAAAATACCCGGCTAGGGTTGTAACTAATGCGATTAAACTGGTAACAGCACTCATATTCATGGCAAGTTTGACCAAATTGACGAACCTAAAACTACCAGCAGAAGTGGGGGATAAATCACAAATTTCAATGGTCAAACAATTTTATTGTCGATTGGCATTTAAAAGTTCGCTTATTAGTAACATATTGACTACTATTTAGTTACAGCTGTGGTGCTGTTGCACGAGTGTGTTTTCCATATAGGGTTTGATATGTACGCAGCCATTTATCGGCTATTAAAACAATTTTCACTTCATTCATTAAAAGCGCGGGTGGTTTTGGCTCTGATAGTGTCAAGCTTATGCGCTACTTTGCTAATTGTTTCGTTATTTTCGACCGTTCAATTTTACAAAGTATCTGATCAGATAAAAGCCGATATTCAAAAAAACATCGAACTTATAAGTGACAGTTTGTCAGAAGCTTTATGGAGTTTTAAAGAAGAAACAGTCCAGTATATGGCATCGGGTTTAAGTCAAACCCAGTATATTGCCGCAGCAGAAGTGATTAGTGAAACTGGCGAGCATTATTTATACGGCTTAAAAATAGGTGAGCCAGAATTTACCAAAACTCTCAGTCACCAAAATGAAAAAGTCGGTACTATTTATATTTGGTTGGATCAGCAGGCGATAAATCGCTATGTCAAAGATTCTGTCTTTTACGTTATTTTGGTTTATGTGTTTTCCGCCGCACTAGTTGCAATTATTTCCATTCGTTTGATTGGATTTATGCTGTCACGGCATTTGTCTAACATAGTCAACCACATGCGCTCATTTAAGTTAGATGATTCGTTAAAACGAGAAATTGAGTTAGACAGAGCGCCGTATATAGACGATGAACTCAATCAAATCGTCACTAGTTTTAATCGTTTACGCCATGACACGCAAGATTATTTATCGGCTAAACAACAATACGAAAAACACTTAACTTATCAGGCTAACCATGATGATTTAACTGGTATAGCAAACCGACGTCATGGCTTGCAATTGCTTGAAGAAAAAATTCGCCAAGTCGGCTTTAACGGTCGTTTTGCTTTGATGTTTGTTGACCTTGATGGTTTCAAAGATATTAACGACACACATCACCACTTGGTTGGTGATGAAATTCTGCGCATTGTCTCTGCGCGCATTCAGCAATTTGTTAAACCGCATGGCGGCTTTTTGGCGCGAATAGGCGGCGATGAGTTTATGGTAGTGGTTGATTTGCAAGGCGCTGAGCTGAACATTTTTGCTGAAAGTATTTTGAAAAAAATCAAAGAGCCTTATGGTGTTGCCAGTGATAAATTGAGCTTGTCGTGCAGCATTGGTATTTCTATGTACCCAGACGATGCTGACACAGCAACCAATTTAATTGCCAATGCCGATACAGCAATGTTTCAAGCTAAAAACGCCGGTAAAAGCCAATACAAAACCTTCTCAGCTGAGATGTTTGAAGACCTTATGGTTAAGTCTCGGTTAAAGACAGCGTTGAAAACCGCGCTAGAAAACGACGAAATACAGGTTTATTTCCAGCCAATTTTTGCGATAGAAGATGGCACAATTGTTGGTTTTGAAGCCTTATGCCGTTGGTTTCACCCTGAATACGGTGCAGTGCGTCCTGATGTATTTATTGCGTTGGCCGAAGAAACGGGTGATGTAGTTGAAATTGACCGCTACGTTTTAACTGAAACGGTTAAAAAATTGCACAAGTTGCAAGGAAAAGGACTGCCACTATTTGGTACAGTCAATTTTTGTCCACTTGATTTTGAACAACCGGATATTGTCGATTATTTGGATAATGTACTAACTCGATATCCACTTACGCAAAACCGCTTAGAAATTGAAGTAACTGAGCGTTCAATGATTAACGAGTCAGGCAATACGAATATCAACAGATTACTTGAAGAGCTTGAGAAACTTGGAGTCAAAATTGCGATTGATGATTTTGGTACAGGTTATTCTGCATTAAGTTACGTGAAAAATTACCGTTCATTTATCTCTAAAATTAAAGTTGACCGATTGTTTGTGCGAGATATAGAGCAAGACACAGCCGATGTCGCTTTAGTTAGCTCAATTATCAATATGGCTAAAGGGTTAAATATGACAGTGGTTGCTGAAGGGATAGAAACTGTTCAGCAACAAGACTTATTAGCTAGCTTAGGCTGCCAATACGGCCAAGGTTACTTAATTAGCAAACCTTTGCCGATAGAAGAATTTTGTCAGCTAGTGGCGAAACAATCTACGCAAGACAAAGTTAGTTAAGCTGTGTTCAGTTTAACTAACTAGAGGTGTTTTTCTGATAATTTTGCAAAAACTCGTGTTCATTTGTTAGTTGCGGTGTGACATTGAGTTTGCTAGCTGCATAGTGTTGGTTAAAAACTGAAAAATAATTCTGCAATACTTCTGCCGCTTCTGTTTGTTGCCATTGTGAAAATGCTAACGCGGCTGCTTCGGCTGTTGCCAATTGATGGACTTCAGCTGACTTTCTTAATTTGTATTGAGCTTGCTGACTCACATCTAAATTAAAACATGGAATATGGTATAACCACTGGCTTTGATTGAACATGCGTTTACATTGTCGCCATGTGCCATCTAGAACCACTAGGGTTAATTTCTTCTGAGGGCTTTGCGCTTTTATTTTATTGATTGTTGGCGCTATTGTTATCGGACGACTTGGTTGTCTCGCCTGCTCTAACGGGGGCGGAAACAATATCGCGTATTGGCGCTCTTTGTCATTTAGCAAATGAAGTAGTTTTTCTTCTGGTTCGGTACGTGACCACTCGAATAAGTGGCAGTTTTCTCCCAATACTTCACTGATTAAATGTCCGCTATTGCTAGGTTTTAATATCTCATCCGTATGCATTATCAATATAACGTCCAGTTCACATTTTACAGTGGTCTTCCACTGACATATGCAGGCAAACAAGGGAAGTTGGCATTGCTCGCATCGTTTGACCGTAATACCTCGTGCATTAAAAGCTCTAGTGGCTTTGGCAAGACGTAGCTGACGAAATTGATAAAAATTCACACTAAACTCTAAGTTGATATGAGGCTGTATATTTTAAGGTGGAGGCAATTTTTATAGCAAGCGGTAAATATGTATGACATCATCGTTTAACGGTCTAACTATTTAATTAGCTGAGATAAAACATGAAAGGAAATCTGCTTATTGTTGGCATGGGTCAAGGTTTAGGAAGAAAGTTAGTTGAGTTAAAAAATGATTATGATCATGTCATAGGGATATCCCGCAGTAGGATAGATGTTACCGATGACAAACTCATTCAGTTGCACTGTGATATCAAAAATCTCGATACGGCAGAAGTTGCAAAACTACCAGGCGATATCGAATTAGTGATTTACCTCGTCTCTGAATGGGGTGAAAGTTCACAAATGCTAGTTGAAGAATTTGACAAGTTCACGAATTCCGGCCCAAGGGCGCTACTAAATTTATTTCATCTATTGAAAGCACAAAATAAGCTAAAAGCTGGAGCAGTTATTGTCAGCGTCGGCTCCATAGCTAGCCAATTTGACCATTACAGCAAAAGATCTCATCCTATGTACGCAAGCGCTAAACTCTTGCAAAAAACAATAATGTCTAAATTAGCCGCAACTAATCCCGACTATAGATTTGCTGTGTTAACACTCGGTTCGTTACAGCACCTTGGTTATGCTAGTGTTGTTGACGCTGTTCGCAGTATTAAATCTTTAGCTGCAACATCCCAATTTATTGAGCTAGAGCTGTTACCTGCCAACGATATTGCAGGTTTCGATTGTGCTTAAGACGAAATTTATTCACTAACTTGGTACAGCCTTTGCTAAATCACTCCCATAACAGTCATTTTTTTGTTTGAACGTCAATTTTTTGTTGTTTAGGAGTGGTATATGGATCTATTAATTATTGTGCTAATTATGGTGCTAGTTATTGTTGCTGGTGCGGCAATTCATTTAACTCAATCAGGTGCGCCTTTTCCATTTCAAAAACGAAATACACTTTATTCAGCACCAGAGGTCGCCTTTATGATTAAACTTGAGCAAGCTGTAGGTGACCAATTTCGGGTAATTAGCCGAGTAAAGCTAAATGACTTATTGCAGCCAGAAGGCAGTATAAAACCTAGAGCAGCGCAAATTGCTAAAACTAAAGCGTCAAACAAAAGTTTAGATTTTGTATTGCTAGATAGAAAAACGTTCGAGCCAGTTGCGGCAATTGATTTAGTAAACACTGAATCAAAACAAGGTTACAAAGCAAAACCTGATTGGTTTGTTCGTGGAGCACTTGAAACCGTTGGCATTCCGCATGTTCGTATACGTATAAAAGCTGGTTATAAAGCGTCAGAAATCCGTGAATGTTTGTCAGCTAAAATCGGCAAAGGCAAACTTACACCATTAAATGTGCGCCCGGTTGAACCTAAAGGGCCAACACGCCCAGTTAAACCATTAATTGCCAAAATGCCGCAAGATCTTAACGCTCCACAAGCTGTTGCTTAACCTTTATTGTTTTGTGGTATGCTGCAACAAATTAGCTGCTTACAAGGTTATAACTAGATGAAAATCGGCATTATTGGCGCAATGGAGCAAGAGGTTAGTATCTTGCTCAAACAAATGGAAAATAAGGTAGCAGAGCAACATGGACCTTGTACTATTTATACCGGTAGTTTGGCAGGCAAAAATGTTGTGTTAGTGCAAAGTGGTGTTGGCAAAACCGCGGCAGCCATGTCGACCACTATGTTGTTAGATAATCACAAACCAAGTTTGGTATTAAACACTGGCTCTGCCGGTGGTTTTGCTGAAGACTTAGAAGTTGGTGATTTAGTTATCTCTAACGAAGTGCGTCACCATGATGTTGACTTAACCGCCTTTGGTTTTGAGATGGGGCAGGGTTATGGTTTTCCAGCGGCTTTTACCTCGGATGCGAAGTTGGTCGAACGTGCGTTAGCTGCGGCATCACGTCAAAGTGATCTACAAGCTAAAGTTGGTTTAATTTGTTCCGGCGACAGTTTTATGGCGTGCCCAGACAAAGTAGCGCAAGCAAGAGATAACTTTCCAAATATGATAGCGGTTGAAATGGAAGCAGCAGCAATCGCGCAAGTTTGTGCGCAGTTTAATACGCCATTTGTTGTGGTGAGAGCTTTGTCTGATATTGCAGGCAAGTCATCACACCAAAGTTTTGAAACCTTTTTACATCAGGCGGCGAAACACTCGTCGCAATTGGTTTGTGACTTTATTCGTTTATGTTAGACACTGCGGCATTACCTGAGTTTCCAGCTTATAGCTACCAAGTCTTGGTATTAGCGCTGGCCGCTATTACAGCTCGGGTTTTGCCTGTTTCAGTTAAATATCACCCTATTTTCTTTTTCGCTTTGGTGACTTATAAACTTGGCGAAAAAGTTAACCCTGATCCAAAGCGTAATTCCAGCCAACTGGTTATTTCAGGTTTTATGGGCTTAATCAGCGCAATTCTACCTTTGTTGGCCATTATTTGGTTTTATATCCCGTTAGTAGAGTTCCCTTTATTTGTTGACTGGTTGATATTGTGGTTATGTTTAACTGACCAAAGCAATTGGAAAGCTCAGCTCAAAGTAAAACAAGCATTAGACAAACAACAAAAGCTGCTGGCACGAGATAGATTAAGTGACACTGTTTTGCGTGATGTCAGCAAGTTATCGCCCATGGGCGTAGCCAAAGCAAGTATTGAATCTATGTTGTTGCACAGTGCCTATCAATACTTTGCAATTTTATTCTGGTATTTACTACTAGGGCCGCTGTTTGTATTGTTTTATCGTTTGTTGGCTGTACTGCAGCAAAGTTGGAATATTAAACTACCTGCGTTTAAGCATTTCAGTAAAAGCATTAATTTTCTTTTTACTTTAATTAGTTATCTGCCAGTGCGCTTATTCGCATGGTCAATTTTATTATTCCGAGCGCCTGTTAAATCATTTTTTAAAATGGGCAAAACACTGCGCCAGTTTGATAAACAGTATCGCTGTGGTAGTTTTTGTTTATTTTATGCTATGTCGCACAGTTTAAAACGCCAGTTAGCGGGGCCACTTTTTTATGGTGAACAAAAGGTAAATCGTCCGCGAATTGGCGACTTTCCACCACCAGAAGCTGCGGATATTCAACATTGTCGGCGAATTATCAAAGAAACTGCGATGATTTGGTGGATAGTGATTGTAATTAGCTCAGTAGTCATTATGATCTCCGGCTAAATTACTAAGCAATAATCGGAATCTTAATGGCCAAGTACAATGTATACGGACTCGGTAACGCACTGGTTGACCTTGAGTTTGAAGTAACGGACGACTTTTTGGCGCGTCAAAACATTGAAAAAGGTTTAATGACCTTATTAGACGAGCAAGCCCATCAAGTTTTATTAGATAAATTAAACCAAGAATTCACTATGCTTAAACGCGCTGGTGGTGGTTCTGCTGCTAACTCATTAGTGGGTTTATGCCAATTTGGTGGTAGCGCATTTTTATCTTGTAAAGTGGGTGATGACGAGAGTGGTCAATTTTATAGTGACAACTTACAGCAAGCGGGTGTGGATATTCGTGTTGCAGAACTCGACTTACATGGCCAAACCGGTAAATGTATGGTTATGGTAACCGACGATGCTGAGCGTACCATGAATACCTATCTTGGTATTACTGCCGATTTTTCTGCTAAAGAATTATTTATTGAAGAACTAGCTGACGCTGAATATTTATATATTGAAGGTTATTTAGTCACTTCAGATGTTGCACGCCAAGCAATTTTACAAGCAAAAGCTCAAGCTAAAACAAATGGTAATAAAATTGCCATGACTTTCTCAGACCCGTCTATGGTCAAATATTTCAAAGATGGTTTAGATGAGTTATTGGGTAGTGATCCAATCGACTTATTATTCTGTAATGAGGAAGAAGCTTTAACTTTTGTAGGCACTGATAACCTAGCTGAAGCAGCAAAAGTATTGTTAACCCGAGCCAAACAAGTTGCGGTAACACGCGGTGCAGAAGGTGCCAGCGTATTCACAGCTGAAGGCGAAGTAAAAGTAAATGCGCCGCAAGTAAAACCTGTTGATACCAATGGGGCGGGTGATATGTTTGCCGGCGCGTTTTTGTACGCAACTTGTAATGGTTGGCAAACAGCTAAAGCGGCTGAATTCGCTTGTGCTGCCGCTTCTGAGGTTGTGCAAAGTTTTGGCCCTCGCATCAGTAAAGAACAGCAACAAACTTTATTAGCTCAATATCAAGGCTAGCATTAGCTCAGATATTCAGAATTAAAAATTAATCGTAATAACGGAGTCCAGAATGACAGACTATAAAGTCGCCGATATCAGCCTTGCCGATTGGGGCCGTAAAGAATTATCTATCGCAGAAAGTGAAATGCCAGCATTAATGGCAATTCGTGAAAAATATAAAGCTGAGCAGCCATTAAAAGGTGCAAAAATCTTAGGTTGTATTCACATGACAATTCAAACTGGTGTGTTAATTGAAACATTAGTTGAGTTAGGTGCTGAAGTGCGTTGGTCATCTTGTAATATTTTCTCTACGCAAGATCACGCTGCTGCGGCTATCGCTGCTGCAGGTGTACCTGTGTTTGCGTGGAAAGGCGAAACCGAAGAAGAATACGTTTGGTGTATTGAGCAAACCATTAATAAAGATGGTCAGCCATGGGATGCAAACATGGTATTAGACGATGGTGGCGACTTAACTGAAATTCTTCACGACAAATACCCTGCATTATTAGAGCACATTCACGGTATTACTGAAGAAACCACAACTGGAGTACATCGTTTACAAGAAATGATGGCAAAAGGTGAATTAAAAGTTCCAGCTATCAATGTAAATGACTCAGTAACTAAGTCTAAAAACGATAATAAATACGGTTGTCGTCATAGCTTAAATGATGCAATTAAACGTGGTACTGACCATTTATTATCAGGTAAAAAAGCATTAGTAATTGGTTACGGTGATGTGGGTAAAGGCTCTGCACAAAGCTTACGCCAAGAAGGCATGATAGTTTCTGTAACTGAAGTTGACCCAATTTGTGCAATGCAAGCTTGTATGGACGGTTATGAGGTTGTTTCTACCTACAACAATGGTATCAACACTGGTAAGCTTGAAGACATCAACACAGCCTTACTTGCAAAAACTGACCTAATTGTTACTACAACAGGTAACTTTAATGTATGTGATAAAAACGTATTACAAGCATTAAAAGCAGGTGCTGTTGTATGTAATATCGGTCACTTCGACAACGAAATTGACACTGCATTTATGCGTGAAAACTGGCGTTGGGAAGAAGTTAAACCACAAGTACACCAAGTGTATCGTAGTGACGACGCTACTGATTTCTTAATCTTATTATCAGAAGGTCGTTTGGTTAACTTAGGTAATGCAACAGGTCACCCATCACGTATTATGGATGGTTCATTTGCTAACCAAGTATTAGCGCAAATTCACTTATACGGTGCTAAATTTGCTGATTTACCAGCAGCAGAAAAAGCAGAGAAAATTACTGTTGAAGTATTACCAAAACAATTAGATGAAGAAGTTGCTTCTTACATGGTTAAAGGTTTTGGTGGTGTTGTGACTAAGCTAACTGAAAAACAAGCTGAGTACATTGGTGTTGAAGTTGAAGGCCCGTTCAAGCCTGAGACTTATAGATACTAAAACTTACTGCTAGTAGTAAAATTAAAACCCCGTTAGTGTAATCACTACGGGGTTTTTTCATATATGCGGATGAGTACAAGAAAAATAATCAACGTTGTTAATTTATGTCTTTTTTACGCTAAAAACATGACAGAATCATAAGTGCGTGCGATGATTAGCTTAGTGAATAAACTTAGTGCCGGTTATGTTGCGAACAGTTTTGTGTTGTGTGTTGATTCTTTGTTGTGCTCAGTCCAAAGCTGAAACCATAGCGCTTTGGCGAACTTTGTCGGCCGAAGACGAGATGCGCACCTTTGCTCAGCAGGTTGAAAGATTTAATAAACTTAACCCCCTTCAAACTATTTCAGTGCAAGCAATCCCTTACGGTTCGTATAGTGAGAGTGTAATAGGTGGTGCGTTAGCACGAGACTTACCTTGTATATTAGCTGTCGATCTGCCAAATGTTGCAAATTATGCTTGGTCAGGTCTGATTCAACCCTTGTATGTAGATGAGCAACATAGTCACAATTTAATTTCACAAGACGACTTTAGCCACGTTAATCAAAGTGGAATTGGTCAATACAATGGCAAGACATATTCACTCGGGCCTTTCGATATCGCGTTAGCTTTATTCACCCGACGATCCTTGCTCGATTCTTTAAATTTACGTATTCCAACTTTAGCTAAGCCTTGGAAAGTGGACGAATTTAATTCGCTGTTAAAAAAAATTAAGCAGCAAGGGCGATACAAGTACGTATTAGATATGAATTTGGCCGGAGCCGGAGAGTGGCCAGCATACGCATTTTTACCTATGCTTTATAGTTATGGTGGTGACCTAATTGACCGCAAAAATTATCTTAAATCAGAAGGTTATTTAAACAGCTCTGCGGCTGTGATGTGGGGGCTGTGGGTACAAAAATTACTTAAAGAAGAACTCACCCAATTAAGTAGTTTAGAGCATGGCCAGTTTGAGCAAGGTTTGTTGGCTGTGCATTATACTGGAAGTTGGATGGTTGACCGCTACCGCCAAGCAGTGGGTGACGATTTACTTATTTTACCACCGGTAGATTTTGCCAATGGTGCATATATAGGCGGGGGGAGCTGGCACTACACAGTTACTCGCAATTGTTCTAAACCCAAACAAGCCGCAAAATTTATAGCCTTTTTAATGCAAGACGAAGAAATAGCATTTTTTAATCAAGGTACTGGGTTTATTCCTACCTCGAAAATGGCAGCCAAACAATTACCTCGTTATCGAGAAGGTGGTGTATTGCGCGAGTTATATTTAATGTCGGAGAGTAATGTTGTTTTGCGTCCGTCAACACCTGCATATCCAGCTATTTCCGCTATTTTTTCTAAGGCTGTTAGGCGCATAGCACAAGGTTCGGATGTACCTGAGTCTCTTGATAGGGCGGTCGATGAAATTGAGCTTAATATCTTAGATAATCGAGGGTATCGTTAAATGTCATCCAAAATACCTACCGATTCTGAGTTTCAATTTAACTACACAGGTATGCAGCAAGATAAACGACATTATTGGTTAATGGCTATGCCTGCGGCTATCTTGCTGCTCATTTTTTTGTGTCTACCCCTGTTGGTGTCGGTTGGCGTTTCTTTAACGGACGAACGATTACTGTCACCTAACTCTGCTCATTTTATTGGTTTAGAGAACTACAAAAGGTTGTTAGGGATAAAAATTATTGAGTTTAGGCCAGCTAATGTCGCTGAAGGACAAACTGAAGATATTTTTATATACCAAGAAAAAAGTCACACCAAACTCAGAAATTTAGTGCGGGGCACAGAAGCGTTATTTGGATACTCTGAATTGACACAATTACATTGGTTTGGAAAAAACTGGGTGGTCATGGCTAGAGACGTGTTATTTATTCGCTCATTTCTGAATACATGCAAATTTGTGCTTATGGTGGTGCCAATGCAAGTGCTTTTTGCTCTGGCGTTAGCGTTAGCGTTGCGCCTTAATTTTGTAGGAGCAGCGATTTTTAAGCTACTTTTTTTTGTGCCTGTCGTTACCTCTATGGTGGTGGTGTGCGTTGTTTGGACATTAATGTTACATCAGCAAGAAGGCTTGATAAATCAAGCTATCAGCTACTTTTGGCCTGATTATATTGCAATTGATTGGTTAAATGATCCAAAGTGGAGTTTATTTGCTATCGCCTGTATGTCTGCTTGGCAAGGGGTAGGGGTACAAATGCTCATTATACTTGCAGGGCTACAGTCAATTCCTAAATCCTTATATGAAGCTGCAAGCTTAGACGGTGCATCACCTTGGTCTCAATTTATAAACGTAACTTTACCAGGCCTGCGACACACAATGATATTTGTGGTGTTATCCACCACTATTTTTGCATTTGCACTATTTGTGCAAGTGGATGTTATGACGCAGGGCGGTCCTCAAGATTCAACATCAACCGTATTGTTTTATGCCATTGAAAAAGGCTTTCGCCAGCAACAAATCGCCTATGGCGCAACCGTGTGTATCTTGTATTTTATGGTGATTTTGTCTTTGTCTTTAATACAGAAGAGGTTGCTTAGTTATGACAAATAAACCTCTGAAGTTAGCAAAGTATATACACAGAGTTCTGCTGCTATTGATTAGTGCGGTGTTTGTTTTTCCTATTGTCTTTGTATTTATCGCGTCTTTTAAAAGTGAGAGCCAAATATTCTCTGATGCTGGTTTACTTGCGATGTTTGATTTAACCCAAGGGGTTGGTTTAGAGAACTACACAAATGTCATTGAGCAGACGCCGTTTTTAACCTATTTAACTAATTCAATTATTATTACATTGTTTTCTGTGGTGCTCAGTACTTTGGTTAACGCTATGGCTGCATATTCGTTACTGAGATTTCCTTGGGTTGGCAAACAAAGCGTTTTAGTTTTGTTGTTGGCTTTGCTGATCGTCCCTTTTGAAGCAGTGGTGTTACCGTTAGTTTTTATTGTTACTCAATTGCCTTGGATTGAATACCAAAACGGTAGTTGGTCTATGGTTTATTCGTGGTTTAACAGTTTGCACGTGCAAATTATTCCAGAGTTAGCCAATCCATTTTTTATCTTTTTGTTTTATCAATACTTTAAAGGTATTCCGAAAGACTATGAAGAAGCCGCTCTAATTGATGGTGCGAGTATTTGGAAAACTTTCTTCAGCATAGTTATGCCTATGGCCAAACCTGTTATTGCTACGGTTGCTATTTTAACCTTTTTACGTAGCTGGAACGCGTATTTGTTACCCGTTTTGGTTGCAAATGCACAAGACGTCAGGCCTTTAATGACGGGGATGCAGCAATTCTTTAGTCATAGTGTTGATTGGGGGGCTGTCATGGCCTACGCAAGTATGACAAGCATACCCGTGTTAATAGTGTTTTTTGCCTTACACAAGTTCTTGGTTGATGGCGTGAAAGCGGGTGTTAAACGATAGGCTCGGTGAATTTTAGCCAAAAAAAAGCCGCCATGAGGTTAAGGCGGCCAAAGGTCACACATGGTAACCAACACGTGGGAGCGTGCTTAAGCTGCTTTCAAAGCCTTATCCAATTTTTGGATTGAAGCAAAATCGGTTAAACCTGTCATAGGCCCTAAGTATTCGCACACAACACCACTAACTTTGTTACCAAGTTGAACATAACCAGCAAGCTCGGCATAGGTTAATTCTGCTAAGTTGGCTTGTGATAATTGATATAACACAGCACCGATAAACGAATCGCCTGCACCTGTGGTATCTACTGGCGTAATTTCGTACGCTGGAATAATGCTTTTCTCAGTTGGGGTTGATAAGAAACAGCCTCTACTGCCAATGGTAACCGTAATATAACTAACGCCTTTGGTATGCAGGTAATCACAACCTTTGGCTAGGTCTTGTTCTCCTGTTAGTAATGCCAGCTCCTCTTCACTGACTTTAACAAAATTCGCCATTTCGATAAGTTGTATGGAGCGCTGAATAAAGACATCTAAATTATCTTTCCACAAGTCTTCACGATAGTTAGGATCAAAACAAATAAAGTGTTTATTATCGCGAGCATATTTTGCTGCGGTTAAATAACTTTCAAATAGATGACTGCCGAGTAAAGCTGTCGCAGAGCCTAAGTGCAAGATACTGTTTTCTAGCAACAAACTCGTTTGATTGTGCGGCAATGTAAATTCAGCATCTGCGCCACGATTAAAAACGAAATCGCGTTCACCATTTTGAGCTAACGAAATAAATGCCAAAGTGGTAGGGGTGGTAACTTTATGTACGTACTCAATATTCACGTTAAAATCGATTAACTCATTGATTAAGCATGTGCCAAAAGGATCATTGCCTACGGCGCCTGCAAAGTATGAAACGCCACCCAATTTAGCAACACAAGCCGCTACATTTGCTGGCGCACCACCGGGCTTTTTCAAAAATTGTTCAGCCTCTACCAAATTTGTGCCTATGTCAGTGCTCACGAAGTCGATTAACATTTCGCCTATACAAACAACTTTTTTCATACTATTGCCTTAGCTTGCTTAATTTTTGTTAAATTATATTTAAATAAACAACGTTGTCAAATGTTGTCTGGAGCTATTTTAAATAGTTGGTTTTAGTGACAACTCCACGCTAGCTTGTCATTTAACCTGTGTTCTAGTAGAAATATTTAGCAAAAGCAGGCTGAAGTTAAAGGTTTTTAGTTGCTTGAGTATTATTGGTCTTTTATTAGATAATAACGTTGTTTAAGCATACAATAGCAGCATATTGAATAAGTGAAGTGTATCCATGGTAACAATTAAGCAGGTAGCAAAAAGGGCGGGAGTATCATTCAAGACAGTCTCTAGGGTGGTCAACAATGATCCAACTGTTAAAGAAGAAAACCGTGTAAAAATACTTGCCGCAATTGAAGAGCTTGGTTATCAACCTAATTTAGCTGCACGCATGGTGCGTAAGAAAAATTCAGATGTGATAGGTTTTATCTCTGATGAAATATCAACCACTCCAGCTTCGGTTGATATTTTACGTGGCGCACAAGACAGAGCATGGGAACTAGGTAAAACACTTATGGTGTTTAATATCGACCCTAAAAAACCTTCTGCCAGCAACTTATTAGAACAATGCCGTCAGCACAGAGCCGAAGGTGTGGTTTACGGTGCTATGTACCATCAGCCTGTTAAACTTCCAGTTCAATTTGATCAACAACCGCTTGTTATGGTCAATTGTTTTGATCCCGAGCAACAGCGTGCATCAATTATCCCAGACGATGAACAAGCCGCTTACGACGTTACCCTACAATTGCTCAATAAAGGTTACAAACGCATTGCGTTTTTAAACTTAAATCCAGAAATCGTTGCTGCCAAGCTCAGGTTAGCTGGCTTCTTATCCGCACTAAAAGAATTTAGTATAGATGAAGACCAATATGTAGTTGAAGCTGTTGAGAAAGTGGTAGAAGGGCGCACCATGGATATTACCCGCGAAGTAGCTGATAGAGTTATTTCTGAATTTAAACCTGACGCCATTTTATGCGGTAAAGACTTAGTTGCATTGAGTGTATATTTTGTCTTAGAGCGCCGTGGTTTAAGGGTTGCTCATGATATAGGTGTAGCAAGTTTTGACGACTGGGATTGTATTCCACAAATTCTAGTACCATCATTATCATCCATTGCCTTGCCGTATTACCAAATGGGTAGGGCATCTGTCACTCGATTGGTTAACCTGATATCCGGTAAACAAACCTCGCTAGAAACTGAGCGGGTAAAATGTCAGTTATCTTCTAGAGAATCTTTTTAAAAAACAGGTGTTTTAAATAACGCTTAGTTAATTCGTAACTAAAATTGTACATTTCACATCGCTACTTTGTTTTATTTTTGTAAAATTGTTGCAAACAACGTTGTTTTTGATTTATATTGTAGACAACGTTGTTTAAGTTATCGGGAATGGTATAAAAACTATGAAATTCGTTTACCCTCTGCTCGCTGTTGGAATGTTAGCAGCTTGCAGCCAAAGCAATTTAGACTCAATGTCTCAATCGCCTAACGTATCAGGAGACAATCAAGTGGATGCGGCAAGCAGCTTTCATTACCAAGATCATCATAGACCGCAATTTCACTTCACACCCCAAGCGAACTGGATGAATGATCCAAACGGAATGGTTTATCACAATGGCGAATACCATTTATTCTTTCAATATTACCCTGACTCAACCGTTTGGGGGCCTATGCACTGGGGACACGCAGTATCAAAAGACCTAGTTCATTGGCAAGAATTACCTATCGCTTTATATCCTGATCAACACGGTTGGATATTTTCGGGTAGTGCAGTCGCTGACGTAAATAATACTTCTGGATTGGGCACAAAAGAAAATCCACCTTTGATCGCTATTTATACTTATCACAATGAAGCAGAGCGTTTAGTTGGTAGCCAAAACTTCCAAACACAAGGTATTGCCTACAGTTTAGATGATGGCCGAAGCTGGACTCCTTATGCAGACAATCCAGTATTAATTGGCCCGGATATTCCAGATTTTCGCGACCCTAAAGTATCGTGGCACGAGCCAACCAGCCGATGGATTATGACTTTAGCAGTTGACGACCACATCAGTTTTTATTCTTCAGCCAACTTAAAAGAATGGCAATTTGAAAGCGATTTTGGTATTGACGCTGGCACGCATGGTGGTGTTTGGGAATGCCCTGATTTAATTAAAATGCCAGTGACAGGAACCGACGAAGAAAAATATGTGCTGTTAGTTAGCATTAATCCGGGTGGGCCAAATGGCGGCTCGGCAACTCAGTATTTTGTTGGTGATTTTGATGGTAAAAAATTTACCTTAGACGACAAGTTCAAACAAGATGTAAGCAAAATACCTGCGCAATTTCCTGAAGGTTTAGTATTTGCGGATTTTGAAAGTGATCTGGCTGATTGGACATTAACTGGTACGGCATTTTCTGCTAATCCAGTTTCGGGAAACTTTCCTAACCAAGGTGGCGTAACCAATTATATTGGCAAAAGGTTAGTGAATTCTTTTTACAAAGGTGATGAGGCAACTGGGGCTTTAACCTCAAAAACCTTCACAATAGAGCAATCATTTATCAACTTTTATGTTGGTGGTGGTATGCACCCAGGCAAAACTGCTGTCAACTTATTGGTAAATGGTGAAGTTGTGCGCACAGCGACAGGGCCAAATAATGAGCGCTTAGAAATTGCCAGTTGGGATGTGTCTGAATTAATTGGCCAACAAGCAAAAATTGAAATTGTTGATCGTGTTGCTGGTGGCTGGGGGCATATCAATGTTGATCACATTGTTTTTTCAGATAAAGCGGCTCATTCAGACATTGAACCTGCAGTCTGGCTAGACTATGGCACAGACAATTACGCCGGTGTGACTTGGTCAAATGTGCCAGAAGACGATGGACGTTTCTTGTTTATCGGTTGGATGAGTAATTGGTTGTACGCTAACAACACACCAACTGACAGATGGCGCAGTGCAATGACAATTCCACGAGAGTTGCAATTGCATAAAGCTGATGCGGGTTATCGCGTGCGTTCAGTACCTATTGCAGAGCTAGATACACTGCGTGCTAAATCATTTAGCGAGCGAGATACTTTAGTATTAGGCACAACTAACTTAACTGCGTTGGCGAATATATCCAGTGCACAATTTGAGCTAAATGCCACTGTTGATGCTCAGTCAGCTCAGCAATTTAGCATTGATATTGCAAATGCCGTTGGTGAAAAAGTATCGCTCAAATTTGACCGTAGTAATAATCAACTGATTTTAGACAGAAGCGAATCAGGTAAATCGCGTTTCCATGGTTCATTTGCACAAGAACAAATTGCACCTTTGAATGGTGATGCGCAGCAGTATCAAATAACCCTGTATCAAGATGCATCTTCTACTGAATTGTTTGTAAATAATGGCGAAATTGTTATGACTGCACTAGTCTTTCCTAATCAAGATTATAAGCAAGTAACAATAAATGCCGAGCGAGAAATCAAATTGACGAACTGGTCGTTGCACCAATTGCAGTCGATTTGGAAATAAAAACTTCTAACTCACTCAAGGAAGCGTTGTGTTGGATAAATTTTTGAAATTTAAACAACGTTGTAATTAGTTGTTACTTAAATAACCAGAAACATGGGGACACACAAGCATGAAAATGTTCAAGTTAAATCCGTTTAGTAGCAAAAATGCGATCCCACAATTATGTGGCTCGCTGCTGTTAATGTTACCAACAGTCGGCTATACAGCTGAAGAAAGTACATCAGAAGAATGTACACCAGAACAAATTGAATTAGGCGTAAATGGCTGTGAAGTTGAAGAAACTATCATAGTGACAGGTTATAGCACGCAAAGAAAAGAAGACTTAACTGGTGCAGTAACAGTTGTTGAGTTGGATGATATCGAAGATCAGCCAGCCGGTAACATTATGCGTAACTTACAAGGTCGTATTCCAGGTTTATCAATCACAACCGATGGTAACCCTAGCCAAGGAGCAACTGTACGTATTCGTGGTCAAGGTTTAGGTCGTTTAGGTAATAATGACCCTCTGTACATAGTTGACGGCGTGCCAACTAAATTGAGTTTGCATCAGCTTAACTCGCGTGATTTTGAATCAATCCAAGTATTAAAAGATGCAGCCGCAGCGAGCATTTATGGTGCGCGTGCAGCCAACGGCGTTATCGTAATTACCACTAAAAAAGGTAAAAAAGGTAATGTTTCTTTTAATGTTTCGTACAACGAAAGCACCGAAGATTTTGATTATGACTTACGTCCACTTAATTCTGAAGAGCGTGCGCAGGTTGTTTGGCGTGCAGCAGTAAACGATGGTACAAATCCAAACAATGCAAGCCCATTGTATAAATATGATTGGAACGGTGATTATGACAACCCAGAGTTGAGCAAAATTATTTTCCCAAATAAATTAGACTCAGCAGGGACGACTTCGCCATCTATTCCGGGTACCAATTGGTTTGATGAAGTAACACAACAAGCGAAAACTCGCGAGTTAAACTTCGCAGTAAATGGTGGTTCAGACAGAGCGCAAGGCTATATATCATTGAGCTTTTTTGATGCTGAAGGTGTAATTAGAGAGTCGCATTTCGAACGTATCGCTTTTCGTGCTAATTCATCATTTGAAGTTATCGAAGACAAATTTACTGTAGGTGAAAACCTAACTTTAACCCGCCAGTCTTCTAATCAAGTAAACAGTGAATCATACAATATTTTAGGTTTAGCGCTTGAGCAGCAATCTATTGTGCCTGTTTATACTGATGACGGCAGCAAGTTTGCTGGCCCTGCAGCGGGTATAACCGACCGTGATAATCCAGTTATGTTGATTGAGCAAAACAAAGATAGCCAAGATATGTATACCCGTTTTATGGGTAACATTTTTGCTGAAGTTAAGCCAATCGAAACGATTAAACTGAGATCAAATGTCGCATTAGACTTTGGTAATTTTTACTATCGCCGCTTAATTCGCACAGTAGATGCCGGTACTCAGCAACGAGAAGCAGAGTTATATACAGGCAATGCTTGGACGCAAAATTTAACTTTCTCAAATACTGCTGAATACGCAGACACTTTTGCGGACAAACATAATTTAGTTGTATTGGTTGGTACAGAAACCATTGATTACTCAGCTGAAGATTTTAATGTTAATAGCACAGGTATAGCGGTTGAAGACTATGATTTTGCTTTCCAAGGTACAACCACAGGTGAAGCTCTGACGTGGGGTTTAGGTGATGAATGGTCACTAAAATCGTATTTCGCTAAGGTAGATTATAACTTTGACGACAAGTATTTGCTGTCAGGTACTATCCGTCGTGACGGTTCATCTCGCTTTGGTGCAAACAACCAATACGGTAATTTCCCAGCTGTTTCTGCTGGTTGGAATGTAAGCAATGAAGACTTTTTTGACGTGCCACTTATCTCAACATTAAAACTAAGAGGTAGTTGGGGTAAAACCGGTAATCAGGAAATCGATTCACGTGCTAAACAAGATATCTTTGAACCACTATATGCAACCGAGTCGATGTTCACCAACCAACAAGACAATGGTACTGCATATGATATTGGCGGCAATGACACAGGCACTTTACCATCGGGCTTTAGAAAAAATCTAACAGGTAACCCAGACTTAAAATGGGAAACCTCAACATCTGTTAACTTTGGTGTCGACTATAGCCTGCACTACGGCACTATCTACGGTACGTTCGACTGGTTTAAAAAGAAAACCTCAGACATTCTAACCTTAACCACGCCACTTGCGACCTTGGGTGAAGGTGCCGCGCAATGGGTAAATGGTGGTGACGTAGAAAACTCAGGCGTTGAATTTAGTGTGACTTACGACGATTACATTGAATTTGATGGCATAGGTGAATTTAAGTTTGATATTACAGCCAACATATCTAGCTACAAAAATGAAGTAGTCGCATTACCAGACAATGTTAAAAACTCATTTGGTGGTAATGGTGACGATAAAACCATCTTAGGACATTCAGTTAACGCTGTTTATGGTTTAGTTGCTGATGGATTATTCCAAAACCAAGGTGAAGTAGACGCGCACGCCGAGCAAAATGGCGCTGCACCTGGCCGTATTCGTTGGAGAGATACCAATGGTGATGGCGTTATTTCAGATGAAGATAAAATCTTTTTCACAGAGCGAGATCCAGATTTTGAATATGGTTTAAATATCAATATCTCGTACGAAAACTGGGACTTCAATATGTTCTGGCAAGGTGTAGAGGGCGGCCAAAACGAAAACTTTTTCCGTCGTTTTACTGACTTTAGCTCACTAAATGTTGGCTCAAACTACGGTAGCCGTACGCTGCATGCGTGGACACCAGAAAACCCAGATTCTGATATTCCAGCATTAAGCCGAATAGACAACAACGGTGAAGGCCAGTTGTCGAGCTTCTACTTTGAAGATGCGTCGTATCTAAAATTAAGAAACCTTTCGTTAGGTTACCGCTTAGATGAATCCGTCTTAAAAGACTGGGGAATTTCAAGCTTACGTTTTTACATTCAAGGGCAAAACCTAATTACATTCACGCCTGACGGCACATTAAGTCAAGACCCGGAAGCGCCAAACAATGCATTTCCAATCCCAAGACGCTTCACCGTCGGTTTTGATTTAGGGTTTTAACCAAAGGGTTTAAAAACCAATTGATTGAATTTAACCAGATTTTATGAGAGTAAAGAAATGAAAAAATTAGCGAGCTTATTAACCGCATCAGCTTTGGCATTGGGCATGTCAGCTTGTGGCGATTTAGATAAAAACCCTAAAGGGGCACTTACAGAAGAGCAGGTAACAGCGCCTGAGCAAATAGACCAACTTGTTATCGCTTCATACGCATTTTTAGGCAACGACCACTACACAATTCCACATTCGTTTTGGGCAACTGGTAATTTACGCTCGGGCGATGCGCACAAAGGTGGTAATGGCCCAGGTGATATTTTTTATTATCATGCTTTGTCTATGTTTACACCTTTAATTCCTGATATGGCGTCTTATCCACCTGACTTTGCTGACATAAACGGCAATATGTGGGAGCGTTTTTACGCAGCTATTTCTCGTACTAATGCGGCGTTAAAAGCAGTTGCATCAACCGAATTAACCAACAAAGCACAAGTTCAGTCAGAGCTTAGATTTGTCCGTGGTATTTTCTATTTTTGGCTGAAAATTCATTACAAACATATTCCATACATAGACGAAACTGTCAGTGTTGATGAAATTATGCAAATTAGTAATGCCGATTTAACTGACCAACAATTATGGAACAAAATTGCTGACGACTTTGAGTTTGCCGCGGCGAACTTACCAGAAGAGCAAGATGATGTTGGCCGTGCTAATAAATATTCAGCTCAAGCGTTTTTAGCCAAAGTTCGTTTGTTCCAAGCATATGAACAAAACGAGCAAAACGAAGTGGTTAACATCAATACTGATTTACTTAATCAGGTAGTAAGCTTGGTTGATTCAATTGAAGCTTCAGGCAAATACAGCTTGAATGATGATTTTGCGAAAAACTTCTTACAAGAGTTTGAAAACAGCAATGAATCAGTATTTGCAATTCAGCGCTCAATTGACGACGGTACACCAGATGGTAAAGGTAACTTTGCATTCGCGTTAAATGGTCCACAAATTAACATGGATACCTTTTACGGATGCTGTGGTTTCCATATTCCAACTGATAATTTGGTTAATGCGTTTAAAGTAGATTTAAATGGCTTGCCAATGTTTGACGCCTTCAATGATGAACTTTATCAAAGAAACAGCGACACCGTTGACCCACGTTTAGACAGCACTGTAGGCATGGAAGGTAAGTCGTTTAAATATGATGCTGACTTAGTTGTTGAAGCGTCTTGGGCGCGTGATGCCAATAACTACGGTACTTATGTTTCAATGAAAGAACTGGAATTACCAGACTGTAATTGCTTAAGCAAAAATGGTCCATTTACTATTTCATCTTTGAATACTGATCTTATCCGTTATTCAGACGTGTTGTTGTGGAAAGCCGAAGCATTAATACAGTTAGGCCGTTGGGATGAAGCTCTACCAATTATCAATCAAGTTCGTCAACGTGCTCAAGACAGTATTGTGCGTTTCAAACACACGAACGGTAGTCCAACCGATATTGCTGGTAGCTCTGATTATATGGTGGGTTTATACACTTCATTTGCAAATAAAGACGAAGCATTTAGAGCGTTACGTTGGGAACGTCGTTTAGAGTTTGCAATGGAAGGTTTCCGTTTCTTTGACTTAGTTCGTTGGGGTGTAGCGGCAGAAACAATTAATGGTTACCTAGAGGTAGAGAAAACTCGCAAACCATATCTTGCCGGTGACCCAGAAAATGCGACTGATGATGCATTTTTTGTAAAAGGCAAACACGAGTTTATGCCAATACCGCAAGAACAAATTAACTTAAGTAAACAAGGCAAAGCCTATATCCAAAACGCAGGATATTAATAATGTCTGCTCGGGTTGGATGGCCAACCCGAGTGTTGAAAACTAGTACAACAAACTTATCCAAAAGAATAACAACGTTGTAAATGAAAAGAATTGAAGAGGCTAATAAAATGCTTAACAAATTTAAACTCAACAAAATTGTACAACAATGCGCACTCGTGTCAGGCGCTGCAATTTTATCAGCATGTAGTACAGATACTGCTGATCCTGGCGACAAAAGTATCAATGCAGATAATGTCGAAATTATTGTTTTAGAAGAAGGCCAAACGGTTGACGACGTATTAAATCCGGGAGACGGTTCAGATGGTGGTGACGGCGGCGATGGAGGCGACGGCACAGAGGTTGTTATTACCAACGATCCAGAAAATGAAGGTGTAATGCTTTTTACCCGTGTTGAAGATCCAAACCAAAATATTGCGGGTTTTGAATTCTGTTGTGGTGGTTATGATACTTACCAAGAGCATGGCTTTACCAATGCAACAGGCGATTTTATCGAGCTAGATGGTGGATTCTGGGGCGCAGATGTAGGTGGCCATCTCGGTGAGCGTGTTTTTTCAAGCTATGGTGATGGATACGACAACGATGCGGATACATCAGCCGCTCAAGTAGGTGCAGGTGCTACTGGTTCAATTCGTTCGCCTGAGTTTTCAATCAATAAAAATTACATCAACTTTTTAGTTGGTGGTGGCAGCAATAGCTACGGCAGCGCAAACACCACCACGGTTGCTTTAGTGGTTGAAGGCCAAGTAGTACGCCAAGCCAGCGGAACAAATGAACATAACAATATGAGTTGGCAAACTTGGGACGTAAAAGACTACCAAGGCAAAACAGCATTTGTTGAATTTATTGATATGCACCCAGATGATAATTCTGACACCAGCTTAGGTTATATTTTAGCTGACCAATTTAGAGCAGCAGACAAAGCTGCTGTAGCGCCAGCCAGTTCAACTGTTGTTGCAACTTCGGCAACCTTAACCAGCTCACCAGAGTCGGCAGGTATGTCTGCGTTTGTACGTCAGGCTGATTTAAATCAGAACATAGCTGGATTCGAGTTTTGCTGTGGCAAGTTCAATACCTATCAAGCACATAGCTTCCGAGCAACTGGCGACATGGTTTTCTTAGACGGTGGCTGGTGGGCTGCTGATGTAATTAATCATGTAGGCGACCGAGCATTTTCAAGCCGAGCGGATGCATTTGAAGGTGATGGCACGGCGATAGGTTGGATTGGTGATTCAGCAACGGGTACGTTAAGCAGCCCAGAATTTGAAATTGCCAACAAATACATTAACTTCTTAGTGGGTGGCGGCACTAACCCATATACCTCTGGCAAAGCTACGGCTGTAGTATTGCGTGTAAACGGTAAAGTTGTACGCCACGCGACCGGGAATGGCGAAGAAAACAAAGTTGATTGGCAGTCGTGGGATGTTTCAGCATTAATTGGCCAAAAAGCTATATTTGAAATTATCGACCAGCACGATGCGAGTGAAGATGACGGTTCGTTAGCATTTGTATTAGTAGATGAAATTCGCCAAGCAGATAGAGCTGCAGCTCAACCTATCGCAGGCTCTGTCGTTACTTCTACAACTGGCCATACACAAAATATTGTATTGGATATGGGCGATCCAAATCCGTTTTACGACAATGGTAAATACCATGTTTTCTATTTAGAAAACTACGGTTTCCACTCGTGGGCTCTTTCAACAACGTCTGACTTATTAACCTCTACAGCACCAAAAACTGTGTTGCCAGCTTCGGGCGATGCAGCTAAAGCTGATCAATGGATAGGCTCAGGTAGTGTGATTAAAGCACAAGATGGTAGTTATCATTTATTCTACACCGGCCATAACCAAAACCTTTCTCCGGTTGAAACAGTTATGCATGCGGTAGCTGACGACAATACATTAACCAACTGGACACCAGTAGCAGCAGACACATTCAGTGGCTCGAATGGCTACAGCGATTTTGACTTCCGCGACCCATTAGTATTTTGGAATGCAGCCGAAAGCAAATATTGGATGTTAATAACCACACGTTTTGACAACAAAGCGGCAATTGGTTTGTATACATCAGACAATTTAACTAACTGGACTGCTGAAGCGCCTTTATACACTGAAGTGTCTAACCTTAACTTAGAAGTAGCTGATTACTTTGAAATAGATGGCGTACCATTTATTGTTTATTCAGACCAAAGAGATGACTCGCGCCAAGTTAAATACTTAGTTAAAAACGGTGATAACTGGGTTACAGCGAACATGCCAGAGTTAGACGGCCGAGCATATTACGCGGCGCGTACAGCTGGTACAGCTGACGAAAGACTATTATTTGGTTGGGTTGCACATAACTTTGGCCGACGTGATGGCAACAACCCTGATTGGGGTGGCGACTTGCTTATTCATCAGCTAAAACAAGTTAACGGCGAATTAATGGTTGAGTTACCAGAAAAAGTTCGCACAGGCTTAATGCAAACTGCATCAGTAGAAACTGTATTTACTGAAGGTGGCGCAGCAGCTACTGAAACAGGTTTGAACTTGCCAGCACAAAGTGCAATTACCTTGGCTGCCTCAGCTGAAAAAAATCGCTGGGCATTCAAAGTTAACAGCGCAAATGCTAACGCAAGTTTTGGTTTAATGTTTAGAAAACCGGGCGCAGATGATACCGACAAACGTGCGCACTTGAGTGTAGATGCCGCTAACAACCAAGCTAAATTCTACTTTGCAGGTGATGAAAACAACCAGTTCAATTCAGTGGTTGACGTATCAATAGATGCATCAGCTGGCGTTGAATTTGAGTTGATAGCCGACCCAGAAGCAGGTGTAGGCGCGCTGTATATCAATAACTCACGTGCTTTAAGTTTCAGATTATACGAATTAGCAGACTATGAAATTGGTTTTTATAGTACAGCTGATGCAATTAACGTAACCGACTTAAGCCGATATACACGTTAATTGAATGCAAAGTAATTCTGATTAGTACAATTAGAACTCGCGCCACCAGTAGTTTTACCCAAGGTAACTAGCTGGTGGCGCATTTTTCTTAGTTTATATTTATTGAGTCGTATTGTTATGAAGCTTAGAAAATTAACTTGGTTAATTGCACTGTCGATGACCGCGGGGTTAACCACCTTGCCTGCGACGGTTCACGCAAATCAAGCAGTTAAATCAACCACATCAAAACCTGAATACTTTCAACACCATAGATTACAATTTCACTTTTCCCCGCAACAAGGTTGGATGAACGACCCCAACGGCATGGTTTATCACAATGGTGAATACCATTTGTTTTTTCAACATTATCCAGATGGCACAAAGTGGGGGCCAATGCACTGGGGCCATGCAGTTTCTAAAGATTTAGTTCACTGGCAAGAATTACCCATAGCGTTATTTCCCGACGACAAAGGTTGGATATTTTCCGGCAGCGCAGTGGTGGATAAATACAACACCTCAGGTTTAGGCACAGCAGAAAACCCACCGTTAGTTGCCATATTCACCTACCACGACAAAGTTGCCGAAGCCGCTAGAGCGGAAAACGTGCAAACACAAGCATTAGCCTACAGCTTAGACAATGGCCGTAGTTGGCAAAAATATGCGGGCAACCCAGTATTAGAAGGTGGCAAAATTGCCGATTTTCGTGATCCAAAAGTATTTTGGCATGACGAATCAAGCCAATGGGTAATGGCGTTAGCTGTGCAAAACCGCATTAGCTTTTATGCCTCAGCCAATTTAAAAAACTGGCACCACCTAAGTGATTTTGGCGCAGAATATGGTGCGCATGGTGGTTATTGGGAATGCCCAGATTTAATTAAAATGCAGGTTGAAGGCTCAGGTGAAGAAAAATATGTGCTGTTAGTCAGCTTAAACCCAGGTGGGCCAAATGGTGGCTCGGGCACACAATATTTTGTTGGCGATTTTGACGGTAAAACCTTCAAAATGGATCCGCAGTTTAAAGCTGAAGTAACTAAAATCCCAGCTGTATTCCCGCAAGATTATATATTCGAAGACTTCGAAGGCAGTTTAGCTAAATGGCAAAAACAAGGCGACTCGTTTAAACAATCGCCCATTCGTGCAAGAGAAAACGAATTTATCGGCCGCTATGGTGCACAGCTCGCCAACTCGTTTAACACTGGCGATGCATCACGCGGCAAACTCATTAGCCAACCATTTAGCATAGAGAAAGCTTACATTAACTTTGTGATAGCTGGCGGTAAATATCCGAAAGATGCGGCTATGAACCTAATTGTTGACGATGAAATTGTTGCATCAGCTACAGGTAAAAACTCAGGCAGTATGTCGATTGCCAGTTGGGATGTAAGCAAATGGCAAGGCAAACAAGCGCATTTAGAAATTGTCGACAACGCAATTGGCCCTTGGGGACATATTTCAGTAGACCAAATTGCATTTGCCGATGCGCCTGCAAAATCAGCAATAGAGCCAGCAGTATGGTTGGATTATGGCGCAGACAATTATGCTGGTGTAACTTGGTCGGGCATTGAAGATGGCCGCCACTTGTTTATAGGCTGGATGAATAACTGGGCATACGCCAACGAAGTGCCAACCGACCAATGGCGTGGTGCAATGACAGTGCCAAGGGAACTGAAACTGCATAAAACAGCCAAAGGTTACCGTGTAGCATCATTACCAACTGCAGAATTAGACGCCTTGCAACAAAACACGGCTAAAGGCAGTAACTTAGCAGTAAAACAAACAGTTAGCTTAGACAAAAAAGCAAAACTGACCAGTGAATTGGCCGATATTTCGCTTGAAGTAGATATGCAACAAGCGAGCGAATTTACCATAGTGTTAGCCAATAATTTAAACGAACAAGCAGTTATCAGTTTAAATAAGGCAACAGGTTTGTTGTCGGTAGACAGAACTCAAGCTGGGCAACAAAGGTTTGATGAAGACTTTCCTATGATACAAACCGCGCCAATTGATACGAAACAACAATACTCAGTGCGCATAGTGCAAGATGTTGGTTCAATTGAAGTATTTGTTGATGATGGTAAAGCAACTATAACCTCGTTGGTTTTTCCAAATAAACCATTTGAGCAAATTCAATTGCAATCTGACAAAATCAGCCTAGTAACAAGCTGGCAAATTAGTCAGTTAAAATCTATTTGGTAGTTCCTCTTTAAAAAATACCTATTCGGCGCGGTTGTGATGATTGCGCTGAATGGGTTTTTGGCCTTCTTCATCTGCTCAATTTATATTAAGTTACTGATTATTTTAATTTATAGATATACATAACGAAAGCACCAATTCTCGGTTCACGCAGATATTAAGTTCTACAACTAGAAAATAAGCTTGACTAAAGTTGTAAATCGACTAAGTTTTTGAAATTAATTATTTTTATTGATGGATTCGCAAATTGACAGCAATGTTGAATGCGAATTCATGGTAGTTAGCTGTTAGGGATAATCGATGATTCGGATTTTGTTAGCAAGTTTCGTTATTATATTTTCATTAGATAGTTTTGCTAACAAAAAGCCAACTTTGTTGTGGAATGACGAAAGGTCTGGACTTGCCTTTTGTGAACTCAGTGATGAGGGGTCGATTTGTTTTGTTATTTGTGAAAATAAAGCGGTTAACGTTAGCTCCGTAGAAAATGGCAATATTGGTAAACTAGGTATTTCGCCTAAAAATTCTTATGACATTGTTCAAACATTGCCAACAAAGTGGTTAAATTCCGCTGAGGGCTGTATGGTTTCTTTCACTACTTACGCTTGGAAAAATGAACAGCTGTATAGTCGAAACGAAAAAGTATATGTCAACAATGGCACTTATCTTCAAAGATAGTATGTCTAACAAGCTGTTTAAAATTGACAAAATTAACAGGGATTTGAGGTCACTAAAGAATATGCGTAAATATCTGATATCGCTGATTGTATTTTCGTTGCCAGCGTACGCCAATGAAATTATCTCATTTAGCGAAAGTAGAGTGTGCGTGCCAGAAACAGATGATTGTCAGTCGACTCTATTTATTAAAACAAAAAATGGAAATTACGAATTTGAGAATCTTCTAGGTGAGTTTTATCTGTCGACTATAAACAACCAGATTTTTGACTGTGGTGGCAATGAATTAAGATATGGAATGAATGCCAATATAATAAATGCAAACGGACAGTTTTTATCCATATATCATCCAAATGGGGTTGCAAAATGCGGTGTGACTGAAGACAATAAATTCTATTTTATTGTCGATGAGTCTCCAGTTTTAAAGGTATATAACAACAAAGCTGAGTTGCTATTATCTATGCCTGTAAAATTTAATTCCTCGGTAAATTACAATATTAATAATGTCGCATATGAACTTTGGGTTCCTAGTATACCGTAGCCCTAAGTAACAACTCATGTGGGACTGCTAAAACTTGGCTCGGTCCCGCTTCGCTACACATTTTAGCCAAGCTTTATTAGCCCCATGGTTGGGGGTTACAGTTGTTATTCTATGTTCAGTTCTAATAACTATATTTCGATACTATTCGCTACAATAATCTCGGTAGCCTTTGTCTGGGTTTTTACTAGCCTTCAATTTATGCGAGCCACTCACACAATTGAAGAGTTGGATGCAAATATTGCAAAATGGAATAACAACGAGCCGCGAAACTATTCATATAAAATAGTTAAAGGCTGTATGTTTTTACATTCAATTAATGTGACAAATATCGGGGGAAATCTGAGCTACAGTGGTAATGAAGGTGGGGCTAATCCAGCTAATATTGCAGCACTTTTTAAAGAACTACGAAAAGCTATAAATTCTGCTCATAGTTTGCAAATAGAGTATTCGAGTATGGGCTATCCAAAAAGTTATTCCGTAGATTGGTCAAATTCAGTGGTAGATGACGAGTGCTTTGCTACAGTCGAGTTATTGGCCGACATTCGAGAGTAAAAAATTATAACAATTCAATCATGATGGGATGCAAGAAGCTTAGCTGCACTCCTTCTTTGCTAATTATTGCCAAGCTTTTATGTGCTCGTTAGTCGAGCGTTAGTATATTCGGAAATCGACATGTATAGATTTGTGGTTTTTGTTTTCTTATTCAATTCGATGAAGGTAATGGCAGACACCTATGTGCCAGCAATGACTAGTGATAATGGTTATGTTGAGCCTTTTAGAATGTTTGACAACGTCTACTACGTTGGAGATAAGTGGGTTTCTTCTTATGCTATAAAAACGTCTTCTGGTTTGGCCATCATAGATACACTCGACTTCCCATATTGCAAGTGGATTCCACATAACCTTGAAAAACTGGGATTAGATAAGGAGAAAGTCACCCATATTTTTGTAACTCATGGACACTCAGATCATGTTGGTGGGGCGGAATTTCTCCAGTCTCTGTATGGTGCAAAAGTCATAATCTCGGAAAAGGCACTCGAATTAAGTAATGAACAAGCGCTGAAAAGCAAAGATAAAAACAGATTCTTGCCTCCAGTCGTAGAGTCATTTGCTGAGGACGGAGCAATTATGTTGGTTGGCGACACAAAATTTAAATTATACATAACACCAGGGCATACAGAGGGTGATCTTTCAATTGATTTTGTGGTTAAAGATGAGGGCAAGTTGTATCGTGCTTTTGTTGTCGGTGGGCATAGTGCCGATTTTCAAAATTCTACTCTTGCACAGCAATTTATCGATAGCATGGAGCGTATAAAGAAGCTGGCCTTGCAAGGTGTGCCGGTAACCGTTAATTTATCTAACCACCCACATAAAAATAATTTGTTTGAAAATAGAGAAAAAAGCGCAAAAGCGGTGGCAAGCAACCCATTTATCAGTAACGAGCAATTTTTCCAATTTGTTGAGCAACAGACAGATTTAGCGAAAATTGCAATCACCAACAATAATTCAAAGAAATAAGAATGCCAACAAACGGCTTACTCAAGTTATGTTTATGAATATTTGGCGCTGCTGAAGCGGGCGCTAAATTTGGTATTCCGTATGTATTTAAGTCTGCTCCGAGTTAGTTAGCCGACGTTAAATATCCTAAAGCTAAGCGTCAACCTCTGCCACATAAACACCAAACCGAACACCACTAGGTAGCCAAAACCGGCTACCTAGTTTATTTATCGCCTAATCTACAAATCAATTCGAGTCATATCCTTAACCTCAAACATTCCTTTTATTGCTTCAAGGCTAACTTGGTAATCTTTGAGTTGATGCGATTCGTTTATTTCATTTGTTTCGATTATTGCGTTTGTGTACTATAATTTACTAAACAAAAGGAGACATATAATGAGTAGTGCCACGTTATTACATTTACCAACATCTGATGAGATTGACGTTGCAAAGCGATCTAGTAGGACGTTAGCAAAATATGCATCTGTCGATCGTGTTCAAATGTCGATCAGCGGCAGTAATGGAGAGAGTGATCAGTTTGTTCTACCTGGGCATGTTATGCAGATTCTGTTAGATGTGTTGTCAGAAATGTCAAACGGTAACGCAATTAGCTTGATCCCACATAATCAGGAAGTGAGTACCCAAGAAGCTGCTAACATCTTGAACGTAAGTCGCCCATTTTTGATTAAATTACTTGAAGGTGGAAACATTCCTTTTCATAAAATAGGTACTCACAGACGTGTTAAATTGCAGGACATTTTGACTTATAAGCAACAAATTGATGAGAAACGAAACCACGTGCTTGATGAGTTGTCAGAGCTTTCGCAGTCTGAAGGTATGGGATATTAAACTTAATGGCTAAGTTTACGGTTGTATTTGATGCGTGTGTGTTATATCCAGCCCCCTTAAGGGATACCTTGATGCGTTTAGCCTTGACGGACTTATTCAAAGCTCACTGGACAGATAAGATCCACGATGAGTGGATAAACGCATTACTTAGGCAGGGAAAGCATAGCAAAGAAGTACTTGAACGTACTAGGGTTCTAATGGATAGTCATGTACGTGATGCAAAAGTATCTAACTACGAAAGTTTAATTGACGGGCTTAACTTACCGGATCCTGATGACCGTCACGTATTGGCGGCGGCAATTAAAGTGAATGCGGATGCTATCGTAACTTTTAACTTGAAAGATTTTCCAACCGAATATTTGCAGCAATTTGGGATAGATGTTGTCCATCCTGACGATTTTATTCACTATCAAATAGATATGGCAACGGCAGTTTGTTGTGACGCTATTAGACGCCAGCGAGCAGCGTTGAAAAATCCCGAAATTGATGCCGCGAATTTTTTAGCTATTCTACAAAAACAGCAGCTACCTCAAACTGTATCGGCCTTACGTAAATACATTCAATTCTTGTAAGCCAATAACCTCGTGTTGTAAATGCATAGCGGCAGTGTTGCCTGCCACTATGCATTACTTTCTATTCGCTGTAACGTGTTAAACCTGAGGCTGTCGCTGTATTGTTTTCGCTAAACAGACCAATTTGGTATTCAGCTAAATCGTATAAACGGAAGCTCAAGGCTCGATAGTGGTTTAGGTAGATTGCGCCTACACCCGATTGCGGATTTAGCCACAAATCAACATGTACACCTGATTGCAGATCTAAATTAATATCTATGCTTGGGTTAGCGCTATTTTGTTCGTCACCGTCAAAATAGAACTTGGCATTGCCATTCGTTGGGTCGAGTTTTAAATAAGCTAGTTTGTCCGCTTGGCCTGCTACAGGCATTCTGAATTGAATACCGGTAACCGCGCTGGCAGATGCACCCGATATATTAAACTGCAGTCGGTTAACTTGGTTGCTTGCTGGCAAAGTAAATGCGCTGTTGGCTTGCAAGGTTGCACTATTTGTTTGTACTTGCACATTGCCTTGAGTCCAAGTTGGGCTGATAGCCATAGCTGAGTTTAGTTGGCTAATTACTTTATCTGGCATTTTTACTGCCAGTTCACCACTTAGGTGTTTATGCAATTGATGCACAAGTAAATCGCCACCCCAGCTTGCTGATGCACCATCGTTGCGGCCATCAGTATGCGGCACCCAACCAAACAATAAACGCTCATTTTCAGGCCCAGCAGAACGCGCTGCATAAAAATATCTGCCATCGAGTGCATCAAAGTTTGGTTTAACCCATTGGTTATTCTGGTTAATTAAATATTTAACCACTGGCGACTCAGTACGTTGGTCGGAATAAACAATAAAAGGCGTATCGGCAAATTCAAAATACTCGGGTACTTCTAAATTTAGTGTCGAAGTTTCTGTGTATAGTGGTGCTTGTGCAGTCCAGCTGGCTAAGTCGGTTGAGGTATATAAACCAATCGCTGCTTGGCTGTTGTAGCGCGAGGTAATTAACATCCAATAACGCTGTTCATCTTGATTCCAAAATACAAACGGGTCACGGAAATCATAGTCGCTATAGCCGTTGCTACCTGTGAAAGTGTGCTGGTTAATGGTTTGCCAATTTTTTAAGGTATTGTCAGTGGCAACAGCATGCATTACTGCTTCAACTGGATAGTGCTCTTTATTGTGGCCGGTATAAAATAAGTGGTATTGACCACTTTGGTCTTTCATTACGCTACCAGAGCCAATCCATCTATCTTGTGCATTAATGTCGCCAGATGCAGGAATAGTTTCTTCGGAGAAAGTGCCTGTTAATAAATCATCTGTTTTCGACAAGTACCAAGAGTGATAAGCCGAGTTTTGTAGATAGTAGATATAAAACTCGCCATTTTCATAATATGGGTTTGCGTCACCCATATTGAGTTGCAATGCCACTTTATGGCCTTCAACTTGGCTGACGATTGATGAGGTAAGTGGCGCAACTGCTGCTTTATCCGCTTGGCGAATTTCATCCACTAAAATAAACGGTAAGCTGCCATCACTAACTGTATTGTCGTGTTGGTCGATAATTTCAATTACAGCTTGTTGGCCGACTAACGAGCTTGTATCCCAAGTAGTCCAAGCAAGTTCTGTTTCTGAGCCGTTACCGGTTGCATGGCGAACAACTTTGCCGTTTACACGTAAAGCAATTGCAGTTGCGTTGGCTGTATCAAAGGTATTGGTGCCACCTGCGGTTAACAAATTAATGTAAGGCTGTGCGATGGTAAATTCAGGCGACAATAAACGGCCTGTTGCTTCCCAACCATACCAGCTGCCTGTTGTGTCGGTATAATTTGCATAACCTTGGCCGTAGCTGGCAAAAACGCGATCTCCCACATAGTTTGCTAAGCCGCTCGCCCATTGGCCACCGTTAAACCGAACAAAATCACCATAGGCTAAAAAGTTAAACGCATGATAGGTGTCGTAGTTGAAACAACAATTTTCAAAACCTGCAATATGTGTTGTTGGAAATTTACTTGAACTAAAGGCTGCTTGACCTTCTGTTGCTGGTGCACTGGTTATCGGCGCCGCTGCATAATCAATTTCGCCTGCAATATTTTGTGTTGCTGGAATATCTGCTGCACGGAACTGATCCGCAAGTAAATACGGCGTTGCTGCGTCTGAGTTATCGGCAGGGTGGTAGTCTAATAAACGTATTTGTGCATTTTGGCCGATAAATTCATCAACATCCCAACTATGCCAACTCAAATCTGTCGAGTTGTTACCACTGGCCTGACGAACAATTTGATTATTTATTATTAGCAGCGCGGCTGTTGCGTTAGCTGCGTCAAACAGCTGGTTGCCACCGCCTAATAAAAAATTAATGTAAGACTTGCTGATCACAAATTCAGGTGAATCTAAGCTACCAGTTGCTTGCTCGCCGATGGGCTCTAAGCTGGTGTCGTTTATATCTTGGTAGCCATCACCTGCACTAGAAAATACTCTGTCGCCAATTGCGCCGCTGTAGTTTGCAGCCCATTGACCACCATCTAATTTAGCTAAATCATTAACAACGTTGTCAAAATTGTGTTGAGAAAAACTATCATAACCTGCGCAGCAAAACTCAAATCCTGCAATGTCTTGAGATGGATTACTTGCATTTATAAACAAAGGTTCACCAACTAGTTCTGGTTGCACATAATCGCTGGTTGTAGGCATTGCAGCAGCAAGATTAGCTGCTCTAAATTCATCTGCTAATAAGTAGGGCAGAGCGCTATCTATGCCATTATCCGTGTGATTGTCGATTAATCGAATACTTGCTGTTTGGCCTTGTAAATCACTCACATCCCAGCTATGCCAGGCAAGCGCATTATCAAGGTTATTGCCGGTTGCATGGCGTACAACTTGGCCGTTAATCAATAATACCGCAGCTGTTGCATTGGCTGTGGTGTACTTGTTGTTACCGCCACCAATTTTAAAATTAATGTAGTTAGTATTTATGCTGAATGTTGGGCTATCTATACTGCCGGTTGCATCATAGCCGAAGTAACTGCTGCTGCCGCCTTCTGATGTATAACCTAAACCAAAGCTGGCAAATAGACGATCGCCCACCACACCTGTAAAACTGTCTTTCCAGTGGCCACCATCTAAATACAATAGTGCGCCAGTTGCGTTGCTAAATGTATGTTCTTGATAGGTATTATATTGGCCGCAGCAAAATTCGAATCCAGCAATATTTTGTGTTGGTGTATTGCTGTTGGTAAAGAGTGCAGAACCTTCTGTTTCTGGTTGTTGCGTAAGTTGTGGTGCCGCTATGGCGTTGTGTGTTCCTGCTAGAAAAAGCGTTAGAAGTCCTGTTCTCGCTAGATATTTTGTGTGTATTAGTTTCATATTAGACTCTCTAAATTAAATATGTGCCAATTACATCTAGGCGTAATTAATGGTTCACAGGGTGTTTTGTTATGTTTTATACCTCCTTTTTAATTATTTTAATTGTTGTTTTTACAACGTTGTCAAAAATATATACCAAAAACATTTTTTTAACAACTGTCAAGTATAGCAATTTCGTAAATCATAAAATTTGCTATGTCTTTCTTACATAAATAATTGATGCAAATATAAAATTGGTTGAGATGTCATGATTACAGGGATTCTTAAAGCATTAAGTTTTTGTTTGTTGAGTGTTTAATTCAATAATTCTCTAATTTTATTATTAAAAATTATGTGTTGATTTTATTTTAAAAATATACTTTAATTTAACTTAAACGTTTAAGTTTATTTTTAAATTAGAGCTTTTAACTAACCTGAGATCCCTATGAAAAATAATGTACAACTAATTACTTACGCCGACAGACTTTCCGGCAGCGACTTACAAGGATTAAATTCGTTATTAACCAATCAATTTGACTCATTATTTGGCGGCGTGCATTTATTACCCTTTTATTATCCAATTGACGGTAGTGATGCGGGTTTTGACCCAATTGACCATACTCAAGTTGATAGTCGTTTAGGTAACTGGAATGACATTGCCAACATAGGTGAAAGCTTTGACACTATGGCTGATTTAATTGTTAATCACATGTCAGCTCAATCAGAAGCTTTCCAAGATGTGTTAAAAAACGGTCGCAATTCAAAATATTGGGATTTGTTCTTAACTAAAGATAAAGTTTTTCCGAATGGTTTGTCGGATGAAGACAGAGCAAAAATATATCGTCCACGCCCAGGTAGTTGTTTCACTGAATATACTTTGGCGGATGGCACAACTTGTGAATTTTGGACCACTTTTACCTCCAATCAAATCGATATTGATGTGCACTCTACTGCGGGTAAACAGTATTTAACGGATATTTTGACTAAATTTGCTGAGAATAAAGTAAATATCATTCGCTTAGATGCTGCGGGTTATGCAATTAAAAAAGCTGGCTCTAGCTGTTTTATGCTTGAAGAGACTTTTGAGTTTATTAACCAGTTGGCTAAACAGGCGAGCGAGCTAGGCATACAGACTTTGGTTGAGATCCACTCTTACTATAAAACACAAATTGAAATTGCAGAAAAAGTAGACCGCGTATATGACTTTGCATTGCCACCTTTGGTATTGCACAGCATATTTAGCCAAGATTTTTCTGCGTTGGCGAAATGGTTAAAAGTTTCACCAAGAAACTGTATTACAGTGTTAGACACTCATGATGGTATTGGCATTATTGATGTTGGCCCTATGGCGGGCAAAGCTGGTTTATTGAATGAAAATGAAATTGATCACTTGGTTGAAAAAATCCATAACAATAGCCAAGGTCAAAGTCGATTAGCTACGGGCGCGGCCGCCAGCAACGTCGATTTATATCAAGTCAATTGTACTTATTATGATGCACTAGCGCAGAATAACTTTGATTATTTACTTGCAAGAGCCATCCAGTTTTTTGCACCAGGTACCCCACAAGTATATTACACAGGCTTGTTATGCCATGAAAATGACATGGCTTTATTAGAAAAAAGCAAAGTTGGTCGCGACATTAACCGCCCATATTTAAATACCGATAAAGTAGATAGTTTAACTAGTAAAAACATCACCCAAGCTTTGTTTAAGTTAATTAAAATTCGTAACAACAGTGAAGCATTTAATGGTGAGTTTGTGATGCAAGCTGATAAGTCTAAACTGCAAATGTGTTGGACAAAAGAGCATGCCAAAGCTGAACTAACAATTGATTTAACCAGCAATAGTGCAGCGATATTCGTATCTGATATTGGCACAGAAGAAGTATTTGATTTACAGCAAATGCTTGTGGATGATTAATTGGATTAACAACTAATATAGTGCCAGAGTCATACCGTCTGGCACTAAATGAGCTAAGCTGACATTAGAATTTTTTTCATCATTAAGTCCTTATTTTTTAGTTAGATATTTTGTCTGAGCAGAGTAATACATTTGAATATTACCTGAGTTATTTATAAATATTAATGACAACGTTGTTTAATGTGTTTATACTAATTGTACAATTTTTTAACAAATGCATTAAGGTGGGTGGATTATGAGCTATAAAAAGTTAACTATTCATTTTTTATTGATCATTGGTTTAGCTATTTTTACCTTTAGCCAAAAATCTCTGGCTAATTTAACCGTTGGTGTGGCTATTAACGACTTAAACAACCCATTCTTTTTGCAGATTGTTAAAGGTGCTAAGCGCAAGGCTGACGAACTTACTAACGGCAAAGCAAATACTCTGGTGGTTGCAAGTGACTATTCACTAAATAGACAACGTTGGCAATTGGCGCAGTTGGTTGAGCGTAACGCTGATATTGTTGTGATAACCGCAGCCGACCAGCAAGCTTTGGCACCCGAAATTAAAAAAGCGATTAAACAAGGCACACAAGTTATTGCGGTGGATGTTTCGGCTGAAGGCGTTGTTGCAACCGTCGCAACCGACAATGTAAAAGCGGGATTTCAAGCCTGTACGCATCTAATTAACCAGCTTGGTGGTGTTGGCAAAATTGCGATTATTAATGGCCCAAATGTATCAGCCGTGGTTGATAGGGTAGATGGGTGCAACCAAGCAATTGCTGAAGCTAGTGGTATTCAGCTGCTGCAAGTAGACGCGCAAGGCCAAGGCAGTCAATCTGGTGGTGAACAAGCAATGAAATCAATTTTGGCGACCTACCCAGATGTTAACGGCATTTTTGCGATAAATGACCCAAGTGCAATTGGTGCCGAGTTAGAGGCGCAGAATCGCGGTAAACGCGATATTGTCATTACTTCTGTTGATGGTGCGCCATTAATGCAAGAAGCGTTAAAAAATTCAAATGCATTGGTCAGTGCAACCGCCGCCCAATACCCTGATTTAATGGCTGAAAAAGCCGTTGAGTTAGGTTATCAACTAAAACAAGGTCAAAAACTGTCGCAGCAAGTATTTTTAATAGATCCAAGTTTGGTTAATAAAAACAATGTGATGCAGTACAAAGGTTGGGCGGAGTAAAGACTATGACACTTCAATTTAAAATCTCAAGCGTATTTAGTTTTTTAGCTTTGGTTATCATAGTTGTGATAGCTGCTGGTGTACAAAATAGTCAAACTATCAGTAATAGATTTGATCAATTTTCCGAACATGCAACCGAATTATTGCTCAACTTGGCTGATATGCGTGAAACCTTTCAGCAGGTGGACAACAAGGTTTTACAGCACTATTTGGCTCGTTCAACCCATCAACAAAACGGCTTAGAACAACAGCTCAAACAAGATGATACGAATTTGCAGCAACTAACGCGCAAACTGCTAAATAAAGCTGAGTTGTTATTTGCTAACAATGATATGCAGCTAACGGATGTTCAGCCTGAGTTAAAAGCGCAGCAAGCACTTATTTTAACTAATCGACAAGCGTTAGCGTTAGATTTACAACTGCAAAATAAGCAGGCTGACTTTTTAAAGCAGTGGCAACAAGTAAACGAACTTGTTGAGCTGAAACTGAAAGACTTAAACAGTCAAAGTTTTATTTGGTTGTCGTCGTTAATGGCAATTCAAGATGGTTTAGATCGCATTCGTGCTTTAACTGAAATGGTTGCAGTTACCCAAGATCCTGAAGTTTACCCAACACTTATTCCAACGGCTTCAGACAGTATGAAAACCTTGAAAACCAACTTAGAAATTTTGACTTATCAATCAATGTTTTCGGTAAGTGATTTAGCGCAGGTAGTGGATAAAATGGAAAAATCACTGCTGGCACAAGAGGGCATGTTACCAATAGCCGTGAGTTATTTAACCGCACGCGATAAACAAGTTGCGCAGCTTGAACAGTACCGCCAAGTATGGCAAATGGATTTAGCTAAGATTGATAAATTTGCCGATTGGATTAACCAACAAACTTCACAAAACGCACTGCAAAGTAAACAGCAAAACGCATCGGCCACGCAATGGTTAATTATTGCAGGGGTTATCTCGGTAATTATTACGGCAATCATCAGTTTTATTATGGTGATGGGGATCCGCCGTCCAATTAAGCGCTTAACTAAATTTAGCCAAAAAGTCAGCAGTGGTGACTTAACGGAAAATATCTCAAAAACGTCAAGTGATGAATTTGGCACCATAGGTAAAATGCTCAATAGCATTTCCGAACATTTAAATGCGCTAGTGGTGGAAGTTATTCATACCAGCCAAAGTGTTAATTCGGCGAGCGATAATTTGCTTAGTAACAACCAGCGCAGTTTAGACCGAGTATTTAAAATTAGCAGTGATATTGAAACCTTGTCTGCTGCGTTGCAAGAGCTTGGCACTTCGGCCGTGCATATTGAAGAGCGCACAATCAATACGCAAAAAGAAGTTGATAACATTGATAGACTGATTATGCAGAGCCGTGATTTATCTAAACAGAATGCTGACAAGTTAGCCGAACTTGGCACGCAAATGAAAGATGCTTCAAATATTGTGCGCTCATTGCGCCAAAGCAGTGAAGACATTAGCAGCATAGTCGCCATTATCCGCGCGGTAGCAGAGCAGACAAATCTACTTGCGTTAAATGCTGCGATAGAAGCGGCGAGAGCAGGTGAGAATGGTCGAGGTTTTGCTGTGGTTGCCGATGAAGTGAGAGAGCTTGCTGCGCGCACACAAAAATCGACCGAAGAAATTGAAAGCATTGTGAGCAGATTACAAAGCGAAAGCCAAAATGCTGAAAGCATGGTTGACGCAGGTGCCGAGATCACACTAGCACGCATTAGTGATGCGAATAACTTGTCGAAAGATATGCGCTCTATCGGTGACGCAGCGTCCATTATTAAAGATATGAGTGCTTCTATCTCAACGTCTGCGACTGAACAAGGGGCTGTAATTCAGGAGATTGCACAAAATATTGTTGATTTGGCAGAGCAAATTAACGACAACAAAGCGGAGTTTAACGACAACGTAAAACAAACTGAAGATTTGGTTGAACGAGCACATACTTTACGTGGTTTAACGGCTAAATTTACCACGCGCTAGTTTAAAGATGTGTGGGCTAAATATTGGTAAATGCTTTTGCAATTGGGTTCTGGCAGTTTTTGGATAAATGCGTAATCAATAAACATTGGGTTGAGGTAAAGGTCAGTTAGAGGTGTTTTCGACTCTATGTTATTGATAAGTTTAACTGCACTGGCATAACCAATTTGGAAGGCATTTTGGCTGATAAAACCGAGCATTTTATTTGCAGTTGTTGCTTTAATCAGCGCTGGATGGCAATCAAAACCTATTTTGATGTTTTCGATTTCGGCCAGATCCTGATTTAACGCAAGGCTGCCAAGCTCGTTAGTGGCATAAACCACTTGAGCGCTGCGAATGAGCTCTTTTTGTTGAAAGATAATTTCTCTGGCTGAACCAACTGAGCGCCCAGAATGGAGGTGTTTTAATTTTACCTGGCTGAAAGTTTGTTTTAGCAGGTTAGTAAAACCAAGCGCACGTTGGTTTAAATGCGCTTCAGTTTGATTGTTAAGCACAACCGCTAAATCAATGGTTTTTTGACTGAGTTGAATAAGCTGTTTAGCCGCTAATTCGCCAGCAAAATAGTCGTTGGTTTTAACCACAGGTAGCTGGCTATTTTCGGGTTTGCGGTCAATTAATATAATGGGTTTGTCATAGTTGAGCACTAGAGCGTCTACTACTGATTTTTCATTTGGCGCGAGTATTAAGCCGTCACACTCATAGTCTTGGAAAAAATTTATAATTGAAAGTTGTGCACTGGCTGTGGTTGACTCGTAAGTTCCTCTAGAAATGATCTGGTAACCATTATCCGCAGCCGCTTTTTGTGCACCAAGGGTTGTTGCATGCCAAAAGGTGTAGCCTCCGCCTGCTGTGACCATTATCAAACATTTACTCTGAGCGTTAAAAGCGCATAGACTTAGCAGAGTTAGTTGTGCAACAACAATGAATGTTTTTGCTGAAGCTACTATCCTTGTAAAAAAAGAAAGTAGAGTGAACATGGGATGTCCTGCAGGAATTTGTACAAGTATTAGTCTAAATACTAGACGATAGAACAAGATTTGTAACCTAAAAGATAACGTTGTTTTGTATTGGTTTCTCTAGATTTAATTTGGCTTGTTAGGTGTGTAAATTGACACGATTGATATTAAAAAATTTATCTAAAACTTATGTTTTGGGTGAAATGTGTACGATAAAAAATATAGATCTTGAAATAAAGTCTGGTGAACTGATTGTGTTTATCGGCCCTTCTGGCTGTGGCAAAACGACGCTGCTGCGTTTAATTGCAGGACTTGAGCCGCTAACCGACGGTGAAATGTGGTTTGATGAAACACTGATGAATCAGGTAATTCCAGCCAAACGAAAAATCGGTATGGTTTTTCAAAACTATGCGCTTTATCCGCATATGACTGTATTTGAAAACTTGTCGTTTGGACTCAAGCAAAAAGGCATCAACAAAAAGCTAATTAAACACAGAGTAGAGAAGACTGCTGAGAAGCTTGAAATTTCGCACATTTTGGCGGAGAAACCAGACAAGTTGTCGGGCGGGCAGCAGCAAAGAGTCGCGATTGGTCGTTGTATTGTGCAGCGCCCACAACTGTTTTTGTTAGATGAACCCTTGAGTAATTTAGATGCGGCGCTTAGAAGTAAAACCAGGCAGGAGATAAAGCAGTTACATCGCTCATTGGGCACAACTATGATTTATGTAACACACGACCAGCACGAAGCTATGACTTTGGGCGACAGAATTGCGGTGTTTGCTCCTTTGTCGGCTTCTAATGAATGTAACTTGCAGCAAGTTGGTTCACCGCTCGAACTTTACAATAAACCTTGCAACAAATTTGTTGCGCAATTTTTAGGGCAGCCAAAAATTAATTTTCTTGCAGCTATTGTTACTACTAGCTCTGACTCTGGCATTTCCGCGACGCTTAGCTGTAGCGAACAAAGCATCACTTTACCCAGTTGTTCTGTAGTTGCTGGGCAGCAGATTGAACTGGCTTTTCGACCTGAACATATAGTATTTAGCCTTGACCCTGAAGTAACCAATACCGACAAGTATATTGAGCTGCAAGCATGTTTAAGTTCTTATGAGCAGTTAGGCAGCGAATGCATTTTGCACTTTGATTATGCAGACACGCAAATTACTGCAAAAGTACAAAAGCAATTTGATGAGCAAGAGTTGCAGCCTGCGCTGTGGAACTTGTATGTAGAAACTAAATATTGTCATGTGTTTGATAAGGTGACTGGGGCTAGGGTCTCACTTTAAGTTATCATTAGTTTAATTTTAAATATCTAACTTGTTAAATAAGACAACGTTGTTATAATGATTCGAGTATTAACAAATTGAGAGTATATGTATGCCAAAATTACTACTTTGGTCAATTACCGTAGCTGTAGCCGGATTTTTATTTGGTTTTGACACTGCGGTTATTTCTGGTGCCGAACAGAAGATTCAAATTTTATGGGATTTATCACCTATGGAGCATGGGTTGCTGATTGTTTCTTCGGCGCTCTGGGGTACCGTTATTGGTGCCTTATCTGGCAGTTATCCTTGTGATAAATTTGGTCGTAAACCAACACTGATATTTATCGGTATTTTGTACGCCTTGTCTGCTTTTGGCTCGGCAATCGCCCAAGACCCTTACACCTTTGCAATTTTACGTTTTATCGGTGGTATTGGAGTGGGTATTTCTTCTGTTGCTGTGCCTGCATATATTTCTGAAGTTGCACCGGCTAAACGACGTGGTCAGTTAGTTGCTTTGTATCAATTCCAAATTGTTTTCGGCATTTTGGTGGCTATGTTATCGAATTACTTTATCTCGGGTTTAGCTGACTGGGATTGGCGTTTAATGTTGGGTATCGAAACCTTACCAGCTTTGTTATACCTAATGTTTGTCAGTCGAGTACCAGAAAGCCCTCGTTGGTTGGCAATTCATCGTGACGATATTAGTCAATGCCGCAAAATTCTCAATGAAATAGGTGAAGAGAATGTTGAGCAGATCATCAGCGAGATAGAAGCATCAAAATCTACTAAAGCCGATTTAGCTAAAGCAAAAAGTGCGTTAACTGAGTTAGAGCAGCACAATGTTGAGCAGGAAGTTGAAGACATAGTTGAAGAAAAACAATCTGAGCCTAAAAAATTATTTAGCTCTGTCTATCAATTACCCATTTTGTTGGCGTTTTTAATTGCCTTTTTTAATCAATTATCTGGCATTAACTTTATTCTGTATTACGCGCCGCGCGTGTTTTCTATGGCGGGGTTAGACTCTAGCAGTGCGTTGCTTTCATCTGCTGGTATTGGTTTAGTTAATCTCATATTTACTATGGCGGGTTTATGGATAATTGATAGAGCAGGGCGTAAAAGCTTAATGTATATAGGCTCAGTTGGTTACATTATTTCGTTAGCTGTGGTGGCTTGGGCATTTGCCAACAACATAGGCGGCGCGGTTGTAGTATTTTTTGTCTTTATGTTTATTGCGTCGCACGCTATTGGTCAAGGTGCGGTTATTTGGGTGTTTATTTCAGAAATATTCCCGAATGCGGTACGGGCAAAAGGGCAGGCGCTTGGTTCAGGTACTCATTGGGTATTTGCTGCATTAATTAGTTTATTAATGCCAACAGCTCTGGCTGCATTTGAAGCTTCTACTGTGTTCTACTTCTTTGCATTTATGATGTTACTACAGCTAGTGTGGGTGAAATTTATGATGCCTGAAACTAAAGGTAAGTCGTTAGAAGATTTAGCGCTTGAGTTAAAGCGCTAAATCGATTCGATTAAATTTTCTCAAACATTAAGTCCCATACGCCATGTCCAAGTCTATGACCGCGCTGTTCAAATTTAGTTAGCGGTCTATGCTCTGGGCGTGGCATATAATCTCCAGTTGGTGATTGGTTTTTGTAGTTTGCTTGTGCCGACATCACTTCCAACATATGTTCTGCGTAATTTTCCCAGTCGGTCGCCATATGGAAAACTCCGCCCGTTGTCAGTTTTTGCGCTAACAGTTGGGCAAATTCTGTTTGAACTATACGGCGTTTGTGGTGGCGTTTTTTATGCCAAGGATCAGGGAAGAATAATTGCACACAGGCTAGTGAAGCATCGCTAATACAGTCTTTTAAAATTGCGACTGCATCATGGTTGATTAAACGCAAGTTTTTTACACCTTCTGTTGTGGCGTCTTTTAAACAGGCGCCAACACCTGGCAAGTGCACTTCAATACCAACAAAGTTTTTTTCAGGGGCATTTTTAGCCATTTCAACCAATGATGCACCCATACCAAAACCAATTTCTAAAACAACAGGGTTGTTATTGCCAAATATTACTTGCCAGTCAAACACACCTTGTTCGTGAGTTAAACCGTATTGATCCCAATATTCGTCTATTGCCGCTTGTTGGCCTTTGGTTAAACGCCCTTGGCGGGTTACAAAACTTTTAACTTCACGAATAAAACGGCCTTTTTCTTTGGCTTGTTCGAGTCTGTCTTGCGGCTGGTCGGTCATGGGATTCAGAACTTTTGTTGGTTTAAATATCAAACCGCACATTATTGTGATCCAGCAACTGAGTGCAAGTAGTTTATTAAATTGGCAGATAAAAACTTATAACAAGCTGTGAGGGTTTACTTGACTTAATACGGCTAGCTAAAGGTATTTTAAAGGTTTAAACTTGTTTTTTATGCTAAGTACGAGGTGTCAATGGATAGCATAATTCACAAATTTGTTCTGTTATGGGCTGTTATCGACCCGATAGGCACTATACCTGTTTTTATTGCTGTGACTGCCGCATTAAAAACGACTGCCGAGAAAAACAAAGTGGCAGTTAAAGCTATAGTGATTGCCGCTTTGGTTTTGGTGTTTTTTGTTGTACTTGGCGAAATATTGCTTGATGCGATGGAAATTCCTTTGCCAGCCTTTCAAGTTGCCGGTGGTGTTGTATTGTTTTTATTTGCACTGACGATGATTTTTGGCGACAGCAAACCAGAGCAAGAACTCGGCATGGTCGATAAAGCTGCAAACGCAGCAGTGTTCCCGCTGGCTATCCCTTCAATTGCTTCACCTGGTGCTATGATGGCAGCTGTATTGCTGACAGATAATCATAGATATTCTCTGGTCGAGCAAACCATCACAACAGGCATTATTCTGGTTATCTTATTTATAGCTTTGTTGTTAATGCTCGCCGCCAATCGGATTGTAAGTTTAATTGGCGAAACTGGTGCAAGTGTTGTTAGCCGAGTAATGGGACTTATATTGTCTGCCGTGGCTATGAATGCAGTGTTATCGGGATTATTCAGCTATTACAATTCAGTGAGTGGTTAGACTTTTTTATGAGTATTAAACAATCAGAAAAAACCGACAACAAAGTGACTAAGTTAACGCAAGTTGCAGAGTTGGCGGACTATTCCTTGTTAGATTTTTTAACTGCAGATCCTGAAGCGACAGAATCAGGTGATGATTATAATCCTCGCGAGGTCTTCTCTGGCCATTATGTGCCAGTTAAACCCACGCCATTAGCTGATGCTGAATATATAGCGCACAGCCAAACGTTATTTGCAGAATTAGCTTTTGACGATAGTTTGGCGCAAGATCCAGATTTTGTCCGCATGTTTTCTGGAGATCTGTCGCAATTACCACAGGCTATGTCACCAGTTGGTTGGGCGACTGGTTATGCGCTGTCAATTTACGGCACTGAATATACCCAACAATGCCCTTTTAGAACTGGCAATGGATATGGGGACGGCCGCGCTATTTCTGTATTGGAGTTAGTCAGTCAGGGCAAACGCTGGGAAATGCAGTTAAAAGGCGCGGGCAGAACACCTTATTGTCGCGGTGGTGATGGCAGAGCTGTTTTGCGCTCAAGCGTACGCGAATTCCTTGCACAAGAACATATGCATGCGTTAGGTATTGAAACTTCGCGTTCACTGAGTTTGTTTGTGTCTAAAACTGAAAGAGTTGATCGCCCTTGGTATTTTGAAGGTTCACATTCACACGATCCTGAAACTATGCTTGCTAATCCAGTCGCTATTTCTACCAGAGTTGCGCCGTCGTTTTTGCGTGTTGGTCAAATAGAGTTATTCGCTCGCCGCGCTCGTGTGAATGAACATGACAAAGCGTTAGAAGAACTTGAACTGATTATTCAACATTTAATTGATCGTGAATATAGTCAACAAATAGACCCGCAGCTTGATTTTGCCGACAAAGTTTTACTACTGGCCAGTGAATTTCGCGAGCGTTTAACCACATTGGTTGCCAACTGGATGCGCGTTGGGTTTTGCCAAGGTAATTTTAATGGGGATAACTGTGCTGCTGGTGGTTATACGCTAGATTATGGCCCCTTTGGTTTTTGTGAATTGTTTGAACCTATGTTCCAACCTTGGACAGGCGGTGGTCGCCATTTTGCTTTTTTTAATCAGCCGGTGGCGGCAGAAAAAAACTTTGCCATGTTCTGTTTAAGCTTAGAGCACGTATTGCAAAATCTGCCTGAAGCGCTCGAAAAGCTCGCGGATATTCAAGCAGGTTTTTCGCACATAATGCATCAAAAGTTGGAAGCCATGTGGGCTGCAAAACTTGGTTTGGCGCAATTTGACGAAGCACTTTTGGTTGAGCTGCTGCAACTTATGGTGAAAACACAGGTAGATTACAATATGTTTTTCCGTGAGCTTTCGCATGTGCCACAAGAGATAACTGGTTTACAAAAATCTTTTTATGCGCAAGCGTCAGGTGAGCTACAAGCCCAATGGCAACAGTGGTTGCAAAAATGGCGTTCGGCGGTTAAGGCTGATGAAAATACTGCAGCTTTGCGTGAAAAAATGTTAGCGGTCAATCCTAAATTCACTTGGCGAGAATGGCTAGTTGTGCCTGCTTATCAGGCGGCTGCCAACGGTGATTATTCCTTAATAGCTGAGCTTCAGCAGGTGTTGTCTAACCCATTTGCGGAACAATCAAATGATATTGAAGATAAATATTATAGCTTACGTCCAACAGCTTTGTTTGGCGTAGGTGGTATTAGTCATTATAGCTGCTCGTCATAAACTCATTTGGCTATAGCACAGCTTGTTACTGCGCTAAAGCAAACTTGCAAAAACGCTTTACTTGGCTAAATATTAAACAAGCTAAAGCAAGTATGGTTGCGCAAGTGCATGGGACAAAACGTCAACAAACAATGTTTTTCGCCAGAAGATTTTGTTCAGTTTAAACAAAGGCTGCACCAACAACTCGACGAACTTAAATTAATAATGGCGCGGCCTAATTTTGGCCAAGCCTCGTTAAAATTGGGTGCTGAGCTTGAACTTTACCTCACAGATTCTGAAGGCCACTGCCAACTGAGTAATCAGCAAGTTTTGGCCAAGTTGCACGACTCGGTTTTTCAACACGAAATTAATCAGTATAACCTCGAACTCAATGTTCCTCCCGTCCCGTTAGACGATAAAGCTTTTAGCCACATGGCGGAGCAAATGACGCAGAGGTTGAATCAGTTAAATGATTGTTGTCGTGATTTAGGTACCCACGCGACTGCTATAGGTATTTTGCCAACACTTAGGCCAAATGATTTACTCAAACAAAATATGACAGATTTAGAGCGCTATCATATTTTGGTTGATCAATTAAAAATTAACCGTGGTGCTCCTTTTCAAATAGATATTCATGGTGAAGAGGATGTACATATGCAAGTGGAGGATGTAACCGCCGAAGGGGCGAATACGTCTTTTCAAGTGCATATGATGGTACCGCCAGGTGCTTTTGTTGATGTGTATAACGCAGCTATGTTGAGCCAAGCTTTGGTCACGGCAGCTAGTGGCAATTCGCCAATTTTTTTAGGTAAAGTGGTTTGGGACGAAACACGTATTGCTTTGCTTAAACAGGTATTAGATTGCCGCGTACGTGATTTGGTCGCGCGCCAATTACCAGCGCGGGTCAATTTAGGTTTAGGTTGGTTAAAACAAAGTGCCTGGAGTTTATATGCCGAAGCAGTTGCGCTATACCCAGTGTTACTACCAAACTTATTCCCAGCACATCAAGGTGAAGGTTTACCCGAATTATCTGAGTTATGTTTGCATATGGGCACTGTATGGAATTGGCACAGACCTGTATATTGCCACCAAGCAACAGGGCATATCCGCATTGAATTTCGTGCATTACCCGCAGGGCCAACGGTTGAAGATATGGTCGCCAATGCAGCGTTTTCAGTTGGGTTAGCTTATGGTTTGAGCCAGCAAATGGAGGCATATTCGGCGATTATGCCGTTTGAAATAGTCGACAATAACTTTTACCGCGCAGCGCAACATGGTTTAAATGCATCCATTTATTGGCCAGACGTCGAACAATATCACGTGACTCATCAACCTATTAAACAAGTGGTGTTGAACTCGTTAGAAATTGCCAAAACAGGTTTGATTTTATTAGGTATTTGTAATGCAGAAGCTGAATACTATTTAGCGATTATTCAGCGAAGAGTAGAACAAAATGCAACAGGTGCAAATTGGCAAAAAGCCGCGCTGCATTATTTTGAGCAAACGCAGCATAGGCACTATGCTTGTATTGAGATGTTGAAGTTTTACCAGCAACAAAGTGTATCAGGTGCGCCAGTGCATCAATGGGAGCGACCATGGCAATAACATTAAAAAAATTACGCTATACCCATGCAGAGAATTTACATTTACCCGCAGACCCAACCGAATGGTTGTTGAGTTTACACGGCCCTACTGTGATTGACATGCAAGGGCATATCACCAATAGAACAAGGGTTGTTAGTGTGTTGGTGCATGGCAATGAGCCTTCGGGTTTTATTGCAGTGCATAGGTTTTTGCAAAGCAAAATTACCCCTATGACCAATGTGCGTTTTGTTATTTGTTCGGTTGAGGCAGCGCAGCAGCAACCCGTGTTTACCAACAGATATGTTGATGATGTACACGATTTAAATAGATGTTTTAATTTGAATAAAGATGATGCTGCTGTTACCCAAAGAGCAGGCAGTATTTTGCAAGCTATCAATGAAGTTAAAGCCGAAGCTGTGATTGATATGCACAATACTTCAGGTACGAGTCCGTCATTTTGTGTGGCAACTCGGATAGATATGCAAGTGCAAGCGCTAGCCTCGTTTTTTTGTCAAACCATGATGTATACACGTTTATCACTTGGCTCTTTAATGGAACAAAATTTTAATTGTCCGATAGTGACGGTTGAATGTGGTGGAGCGAAAGACCAACAAGCGCATGAGATGGCCTATCAAGGTGTGCATGAATTTCTAATGGCAGATAATTTATTTGCTGGTCATCATTATATGTTGGTGGATATTGTTGAACATCCACTGCGCTTGGAGCTAGATCCTAAAACCAAAATGGTTTTTGCCGACAAAAATGACCCTGATGCAGACGTCACTTTAGTTTCAGACATTGAACAGCACAATATGGGGATTACCCGTGCCGATTGTTTAATTGGTTGGTCAAATATAGGTTGTGCACCTTTTACCGTGAGAAATGAAGCAGGCGAGGTGCAGTCCGACAGCATTATTTATTGTAAAGATGGTCAGATATTAACTCGGCATAAATTGCGTATTTTTATGGCAACCACCAATCACAGAATTGCGTTAAATGATTGCCTGTTTTATGCCTTTTGTGAAGATTTACAAGCTGGTGTTAGTAGTGGCGCATAATTGTGGGATTTCATTAACTATATTGCTGCAATTGCCGTTACGCACTTTGGCTTTGCGGCACACAGACACAGACCAACTTACTTTTGCTAAGTAGTCGTGCAGCTCAGGTACACCTTCGCATAGCTGCTCGTTTGTCGCAGCATGCTGAATACAGTGGCTTAAAAACACTTTTAAGCCGACGGTGCAATTGGCTTCACGGCAGTTTTCACTTTGTTGAATCACTTGGCTTAAACAAGCCATTTGATCATTTTTTTTAGCAAATTCAATTGCTGCTTGTGTTTGCTGCGCTTCCACTTGAGCTAAAACTTGGTGGTTGTCTTGCCAATAAAAATAAAAAGAAAGTCCGGTTAATACCGCAAACAGTGGAATGCCAAGGGCAAAAATATATCTGAGCTTCATAATAAATCTAAGTTGCTTTGTTGCAGGCTATTCGCCAGTTGTGGAGCTGAGGGAGCAGCAAAAAATGCATGATAAATGTTTGGCTTTATCTCGGTCAAATAACATTGGCGATAATGAGCTGTTTCATATTCAATTACTTGTGCTTGATCAAACAATAGGTGTTGTTGCTGCAAATATTGGTGTAGCTCAGCGGTAATATGTTGCACGGGTTTATGCACAATACAGCGTAAAATTCGCACATAAGCACCGAGTGGATTAGGATTTTCTGCTAATTGTAAGTCCAACGTGCCAGTTTTAATCGCCGAAAAATAATCTTCATTATGAATCAGTTGCTGGGTTTGGGTGTTATAGACAATTGCATCCCAATTTAAAATAGTGGTTTTTAATAAACTCTCTACTGTTTGATACTTCACTAGCTGTTGCTGAAATGCCCAAGTGTGTTCAAGTGGCCACACATCTAAATACCATTTTTGGCAATACAGCCGATAGCCACCAAATTTATTAAAATGCACCTGCATATCTTGGGCAAAACCTTGCATCAAACTTTTGAGCTTTTGTGCATTGCAGTCAACAACAAAATCTAAGTCGCCATAAAAATTGCGTATGCCTTGCAAAGCTATATCGCGGATAGCGCCACCAAACAGATATACAGTACCCAGCTGGTTTAACCTATTGACGATTTGTTTAACCTGTTGTCGACCACTATTGTTGTGCTGGTCAAAAAAACGCTGCAAACGCTTTTTGAGGATAACATCTGATTGCGCAATTTTAGCCATGCAGGTTTTTTAACTCGTCGTGCAAATAAATCAGGTAACTGTCGGTCATGCCCGAAACTGCATCTGCTAATAATTGGGCTTTGCGGTAATTATCACTCATTTCCGATTCAGCATAAATTCGGCGGTAATTTTCGGATAAGCGCTGGTAGGCATATTGTGAAAACAAGTTATCTTGCCCTTCGTTGCTTATGCCTATCCATAACATATCCATTATGCCAGATATATAGTTATTGCCTTTGAGTTCAAGCTCTAACACTGATTTATGTCGATACCCGTGTACATAATCAAATTTACGCATGGCTTTACAAAATTGCGCGGCTTCACTGGTTTCTAACAAACTATAACTTGCAGGTGTTTGCCCCAACATAATATTGTTAATGTCGCTAACCAGCGTGTTGAGGATAGCTTTAACCATAGCGCTAATCGCATACACTCTAAACATTTGCATTGACACATCGTTAAGCTCTTTCGGGCTTAAACCCGCGTTTTTAAATTCTTTGTTTTTGCTTTTAGCCGCAGCTAGCACATTTTGAGTAACAACATCGTCTGGGTTCATATGCTGCAGGTGGTCCACTATGTCAGAAAACGATGCTATGTCTTTTTTCACTATGTCTTCTGCATCTAACACTATATAGGCGATATCGTCGCAGGCTTCCATGACAAAAGTGAAGGGGTGGCGTAAACCTTCGGCTAAACCTGTTTGTTGCCAAACGTCTTCAACAATTGCTTGTTCAGATGCGAAATATCCGGCTTTTTTCCATCCCAAAGGTTTTGCCGCTTTGTTTGATACTGGATATTTAAGCATAGATGCTAAAGTTGCATAGGTGAGGTTTAAACCAAAAGTGTCATTAAGAATTTGTAAGCGCGTGACTAATCTGAAGGTTTGCGCATTGCCGTCAAAGCCCAAAAAGTCATGGCTATCAGGATGTTTTAATTCACCAAATACTTTTGTTTCGTTGCGCTTAAACCAGTTTTGAATAGCCTTTTCGCCTTGATGACCAAAAGGTGGATTGCCTAAATCATGCGCAAGGCCAATTGCTGCAAGCAATGCAGGCACACAGCGTTCAATATCTTTGTCTGCGTCTTCGCCAAAAATCTGCTGTCTAAAATCAAACGCTAAACGAATGCCAATACTGCGGGCAAGACTAGACACTTCATGCGAATGGGTTAAGCGGTTGCGCACGCTGTCGTTGCGCTCTAACGGGAATACTTGGGTTTTATCCCCCATGCGGCGGGTAGGGGTTGCGAATAAGATACGATCATAATCTCGTTCTAACTCAACTCTGCCGTTGGCGGATAAAACTGTACTGCCGCTACCGTGCCTGTCTTTGCGGCGTTGGCCATTTAAAAGTAGATCCCAATTCAACATATTTTGCTTAACCCTGCACTTTATTGATTATTTAGAATACTACTCTTGTTGGCTAGATGCTATTTCATTAACAAATTAATTGGCGAGCTGTTTAGCTGTCTTCTATACTGAAAAAAATGCCCTAAATAGTATAAGTTAGGAGAGAATATGGAACAGCCTGATAAGGAACTGTCGACTGAATGTTTTCGTGCTGAAACCGCTAGGTTATTGTCTTTGTCTGTCGCACAAATTCATTTAGGCTTATCAGACGGTGATGTCTCAATTGGTAAAGTTATTGAGTTTTGTAGTGAAGTTTCTGCTCAATGCGAAGCACTGCAAAATAAAGTAGATAGCCAAGAAACAGCACAAGCAACTGAGGCAATGAATCAGCAAATTAAAAAAGCCATTATCGCGCTACAATTTTACGATAGGCTATCGCAGCGTTTAGCTCATGTATCTTCCGGTTTAGAAGAGCTTGCTGATTTGCTGGCGATGGAAGAAATGATTCGCAAAGCTTCTCCTTGGTCAGACTTACGTGAAAAGTTAGTGCAGCAATACTGTTTAGTTGATGAAAAAGAAGTTTATGACTACATAATGCAAGGTGCATCGGTTAGCCAAGCAATTGAACTTATGCTGCAGAAAAAAGGTCAACAAACGCCTGCCGACCAAGAAGATGAAAGTGATATTACGCTGTTTTAGGTTTCATTATGAAACGCTTGTATCAAATGATCTTGATACAAGCCTGTAGCACAGAATACGCTTAAACTTGCTTGATGTTTAATGCCTGTAAGGTCGTTGCTTTAATGGTGACCGGAATAGATTTACTCGTTGGAGTAAACGAAGCTCGGCCTACACTGTCTATTGCCAACAATGGATTGGTTTCTGGGTAATAAGCCGCTAGGTTTCCACGCGGGATATCGTAATAAACCAGTTTAAAAGCTTTAATTTCTCTGCTGATCCCTTGGTCACACACAGAGCTTATATCTACGTGCTCACCTTCGGCTAAATTAAGCTGTTTTGCATCGTCTTTATTTATAAATAACACATTACGTTCACCACTAATGCCTCTATATCTATCGTTTAATGCATAAATAGTTGTATTGTATTGGTCGTGTGAACGCATACTTTGCAGTACAAAAGTAATGTTTTTAGCATCGCCGATTGTTTGCTGCATATTTGAATAACAGTCGGCCAATATACTGTCAGGTAACTTAGCGGCATTAAAATTAGCCAGTTTGCTCGCTGTATTCCATCTAAGCTCTGCCGCTGAGTTAGTTAAATGAAAACCTGCAGGTTGTTCAATTTTTTGGTTAAATTGTTCAAAACCAACAATAGTTTGGGCAATGAGTTGCCTAATTTTACTGTAGTCATCTTTAAGTTCGAGCCAGTTAAATTTATCTGGGCAAGTCGCATGGGCAATGTGCGCAACTATCGCGGTTTCCGACATACAGTGCGGTGAAACTGGCTCTGTCATACCTTGTGACGCATGCACCATACTGAAAGTATCTTCCACCGTTATTTTTTGTAGGCCGCTTTGTTGTTGGTCTTTTTCGGTTCTGCCTAAACACGGCAATATCAATGCATCTTCACTGACTAATAAATGGCTTCGATTAAGTTTGGTGCTGATTTGTACATTCAACTGGGCATTTTTAATTGCTTGATGGGTAAATTGACTATCAGAAGCGGCTTGGGCTAAGTTGCCACCCAAGCAGATTAATACTTTACTTTGTTTTTGTTGAAGGGCATTTAGAGCGTGATAAACATTGTGTCCAGCTGCGTAGGGGAGTTGCACCTTGAGTGTTTGCTCTAAAGCTTGAAGAAAAGCAGCTGTTGGTTTTTCGTTAATGCCCATAGTGCGGTTGCCTTGCACATTACTATGGCCACGAACCGGGCAAATACCTGCGCCTTTTTTACCAATTTGTCCGGTTAACAAATGTAAATTAACCACTTCTCGAATGGTATCAACTGAATGGGCGTGTTGGGTTAAACCCATAGCCCAACAACTAATAACCTTGTCACTTTCAATAAATACCTTGGCTGCTTGGGCAATTTCATTTTGAGTTAAACCCGACTGTTGTTCTATTTGTTGCCATGAGGTGGTGTTAACAATAGCTAAGTAATCATCCAAACCTTTAGTATGTTGTTGCACAAAGGTTTGGTTGATTTTGCTCGGGTAACTTTCAACTAGGGTTTTTACCATACCCCGAATAGCTGCCATATCCCCACCTAATTTAGGTGACAGATATAGATGACTTATTTGTGTTGCAGCTGGGGTTAATAACTCTGTTGGGTCTTGTGGGCTAGCAAACTTTTTTAATGCAACTTCTTTTAAGTTGTTAAACGTGACGATATTGCAGCCTTGTTTTGATGCTTTTCGTAGTGCATTCATCATTCTTGGATGATTTGTTCCGGGGTTTTGCCCAAAAACAAAAATGGCATTGGCATGGTCAAAATCGTCTAACACCACAGTGCCTTTACCTATGCCAACTGATTGGGTTAGGGCAACACCGCTGGCTTCATGACACATATTTGAACAATCAGGGAAATTATTGGTGCCAAATAAACGCCCGAATAATTGATATAAATAAGCCGCTTCGTTGCTCGCTCGTCCTGAGGTATAAAGTTCAAGCTGGTTTGGGTCGGTTAAACTATTGAGTTTATCGCCAATTAACTTAAATGCATCTTGCCAGCTAATGCTTTGATAACGATCATTTTTTGCATTGTAGCGCATCGGCTCAGCTAGCCTGCCTTGGTATTCAAGCCAATAATCAGATTGTTTTAATAGTTGCGACACGCTATGGGTTTTAAAAAATTCAGCATCCACTAATTTGTCGGTAGATTCCCAAGCAATCGCTTTTGCGCCATTTTCACAAAATTGAAAAGTACCATGTTGGTTATCACCCCAAGCACAACCTGGGCAATCAAACCCATCGGTTTGATTAACACGTAATAAGTTTTTTATATTTTCACGTGTACGATGGCTTTGCAGCAAATGTTTAATGGTTGACTGAACCGATGGTAAACCACCTGCTTTTTTTGGTAATTTAGAGGTCATTTGTTGTTATTCTCTGGCTGATGGATGGCTGTTTTGCTGGGTAATAAATTAAGTCATCACGTTTGGGAATATGAATTAAATTCAATTTGTATTGTTCGGCCAAACGAATAGCAAGTGTGCTAGGGGATGCCAAACTAATTAAAGTTGGTACAGCTATTTTTACTGCTTTTTGAATAAGCTCTGCGCTGCAACGGCTGGTGACCAATAACGCATGTTGAGTCAGCTCTTTATTGCTGCATTTTTGTTTTTTAATCACGCCAATTATTTTATCCAGCGCATTGTGACGGCCAATGTCTTCACGACAAGCAAGTACTTGATTATTTTGGTCTAACCAAAAAGCGGCATGCAATGCACCCGACGCTTGTGCTTTTACCTGATGTCGTTTTAAAGCTTGTTTAAATTGTTGGGGTTGGGCAATTGTATAGGGTGTGCTGCTAGCAAGTTCGGCTATATCCGGAAAGGCATATTCCAATGCCTGACTACCACAAATACCACAACCAGATGTGCCTTTTAATGAACGTTGTTTTACCGCTAGCGTATGCATGCATCTATTCGATAGCTTTATATTGATGTTAAGCCCAAGCGGGTGGGGGGCAAATTCGATATCGTGCACATCATGGGCGTGGTCGATTAGGCTTTCACTAAATAAAAAACCGACAATAAAATCTTCAATGTTATCCGGCGTTATCATCATAACGGCGTAATTAACTTGATTGATGCTGATAGCTGCTGCAATTTCTTCAACTACTTGTGGCATATGCGCGTGCTTTAAATCGCTAAAAAATTAATCCTGTGGTTATGCTAATAGATCATGGCTTGTGCTGCCAATCAAACAAATTTATCTGTTAATAGCTAAATTCTATCAAAAGTGTTAGTTTTGATTTTATTCTGACGTTAGTTAATCCAGATGACTAAATGAATATTAAACATCTTGAATACTTTTGCACATTAGCGAAAACACGCCATTTTGCGAAAGCAGCACAAATTTGCCATGTCACTCAACCCACATTGTCAGCTGGCATTGCAAAATTAGAGAAGGAATTAGATGCAGAATTGGTTGTGCGTGGTCGCCAGTTTATTGCGTTAACTGAACAAGGCCAGTTGGTATTGCAGTATGCAGAGAATATTTTGTTGGAGCAGCAAAATATTAAACAAGAAATTAGTTTGTTGCAGTCTGGTTTAACAGGTCATTTAAAGCTGGGGATAGTGCCGCAATCGAATGTTGATATCATGCCGATAATCGCCAAGTTTAACCAAGGTTTTCCAGATGTTGCTGTGCAGTTGTCTGTGATGACCAATCAGCAAATAGTGAGTGCTTTGCTCGGTCATCAAATCGATATTGGCTTAGGTTTCTATGATGCTGAGATGGCTAGATTAGAAGGGCAATTTAATATTATTCATCAAGGCAGCAATCAGCTTGCAGTGTTGCTGGCCGCGAATAAAATTGAGCAATTTTCGAATTTTAAACAGCTTGCGTTGGCTGACGTGGCGCGGTTGAAATTATGTTTGCTCAATAAAAGCATGCAATTTAGACAAAATATTGATCGGCTGTTTAATAATGCTGAACTTGAAATGCAACTGGTGTTTGAAACGGATTCGCTATTTCATCTAATTAATGCGGTTAAACATAACTTAGGCAGCGCCATTGTAACCTTAGAAACAGCTAAAATGGCCGAAAAACTATTTACCATACCGTATATAAAGTTACACGGCAGCCAAACACCAGAAACCGTATTTTTGAGCCGAAAAAATCATCTGACTGTGGTAGCAAAAGCATTTATCAACTCAATTTAGTTATTTCATTTTGCTAACTTGTAAGATAACAGATATGATACTTGTTTTGTGAGTTACGCGAGATAGCTATGACAGTAGAATACACAACCCAATATGCGATTGGACCAAATGAAGCCCGCCAATTTGATACCAAACAGCTTAGAAGCTCATTTTTGGTCGAAGATCTTTTCCAGCAAGATAAAATCCAATTCGTTTATACGCATTATGATCGCCATATGGTAGGCAGTGCCGTGCCTGTTGAACAAACTTTGGAGCTCACATCAATTGACCCACTTAAAAGCGACTGGTTTTTATCGCGTCGTGAACTTGGCATTATCAATGTGGGTGGCGAAGGTTCAGTTACGGTTGATGGCCAAGTGTATCAATTGGCGAATAAAGAAGCTTTATATGTAGGCGCGGGTGATAAAAAAGTACTATTCAGCAGCACTGATGGACAAAACCCAGCAAAATTTTATTTAAATTCGGCAACTGCGCATCATGCTTACCCAGATAAAAAAGTAACCCGCAAAGAAGCTAATGTATTGCAGATGGGCAGCGCTGAAACTTCAAACGAGCGCGAAATTAACCAGATGCTGATTAATGGTGTGGTACAAACTTGCCAACTACAAATGGGCATCACCATCTTAAAATCAGGTAGCGTGTGGAATACCATGCCAGCGCATCAACACGACCGAAGAATGGAAGCCTACTTATACATTGATTTACCGCAAGACCAAGCGGTAGCGCATTTTATGGGTGAACCAACCGAAACTCGTGTGTTATGGGTTAAAAATAACCAAGTTGTTGTGTCGCCACCTTGGTCTATTCACAGTGGTGCTGGCACTTCAAACTATGCTTTTGTTTGGGGTATGTCAGGTGAAAACCTAGATTATGCTGATATGGACAAATACTCAGCGACAGAATTAAACTAATTTGATATTGGCAAACAACCAGGATGTTTGTCAGGGTATGGTTGTATCAACAGAAGGGAAATTTGGGTGGCAACCTTGCCAGCGACACCTCGGCACATGAGTTATTCGCTGTGGCTGCTACCTTCCGGTCCTGACCAGGTTCACGAACTATCATTGCGAGGGAACCAACAAGGTTACCATAATGAGACGCAGTGCATTATCCATATTCAAAGACCTTTCGCAAGCCTTGTGAGTTAATTTTAGCTTTTTGTCGTTTAATCGCTGTTTTATTCAACAAATTCATAGTTTTTAGTTGAGGGTTAAATCGCATTAATGCTGAATACTGGGTATAATCTTGGCAGTTTTTTAAGTTTATAGATAAGAGCAGAGTTGATGGAAAGCTTAACAGTTGCACCTATTACCGCAGTTGACGGTGAAGTGACCATTCCAGGTTCTAAAAGTTTGTCGAACCGAATTTTATTATTAGCTGCACTCGCGAAAGGCGAAACGCACATTACCAATTTATTAGACAGTGACGATATTCGCCACATGTTAACTGCACTTAAACAGTTAGGTGTGAGTTATGAATTATCTGCTGATAAAACTGAGTGTACAGTAACAGGTTTAGCAGGCCCAATTAACTTTGATGGTAGTGCTGAGTTATTTTTAGGTAATGCTGGTACAGCAATGCGTCCATTGGCAGCAGCTTTATGTTTAGGCCAAGGTGAGTTTGTTTTAACAGGCGAGCCACGTATGTTTGAGCGCCCAATCGGCCATTTGGTTGATGCTTTACGTCAAGTTGGTGCTGACATTGAATATTTAAAAGATACTGATTTCCCACCATTAAAAATTAATGCGACTGGTTTAAAAGGCGGCCGTGTTGAAATTAAAGGTAGTATTTCTAGCCAGTTTTTAACTGCATTATTAATGGCTGCACCTTTAGCCCAACAAGATTTAGAAATTGTTGTGATTGATGAGTTGGTTTCTAAACCTTACATTGAAATTACTTTAAGTTTAATGAAGCAGTTTGGTGTTGAAGTTGAAAACCAAAATTACCAGGTATTTAAAGTTAAAGCGGGTCAAACTTACCAGTCACCAGGTCGCATTTTGGTTGAAGGTGATGCGTCTTCGGCTTCTTACTTTTTAGCTGCTGCTGCTATTAAAGGTGGCACGGTTAAAGTAAATGGCGTTGGTACTAAGAGTGTGCAAGGTGATGCACGTTTTGCTGAAGTGTTAGAGCAAATGGGCGCTATTGTTGAGTGGGGCGAAGAGTACATTTCTGTAACTAAGAGTGGTCCATTACGTGCGGTTGATGTTGATTTAAACCATATCCCAGATGCGGCTATGACTATTGCAACGGCGGCTTTATTTGCTGAAGGTACTACAGCTATTCGCAATATTTACAACTGGCGTGTTAAAGAAACAGATCGTTTATCTGCTATGGCGACTGAGTTGCGTAAAGTTGGTGCTACGGTTGAAGAGGGTGAAGATTATATTATTGTAACCCCACCAGTTGAGGTACAAACTGCGGCAATTGATACTTATAACGATCACCGTATGGCGATGTGTTTTAGTTTAGCTGCTATGGGGAAAAACCCTATGATCATTAATGATCCTAAGTGTACTGCGAAAACTTTCCCGAATTATTTTGAGTTATTTGAGTCGGTTGTTAGTCACTAATTTTTAGATCTCATACCCCAGAATAAGCCCGCTAAAATAAAGATTTTAGTGGGCTTGCTTTTCCCACATCATTTCACATTTTTTTAATTGTATTGCGTCAAGTGTGCTGCAATATGTATGGAAATCACTAGAGCATAACTATCACAAAAACGCTGTTTCTAGATTCAAGCAAACTTTGAGTAGATTATTCGTCCCTGAAGGGCAGGCCCTGTCGCCGTCCTTGACTCCACCTCATCAGACTGCGAAGCGGTGCTTCGGTTCTGATTCGCCCCTGAAAAAGAGATATTGCTCTAAGTTATTGCTCTAGCACTTTCCTACATTTATATCGCTGTTGTTTATTCTAGATGCAATAAAAATGTGCGATAAAAGTCCAACTGAATGCTGATTTTCTAAAACTTCACAAGGCAGGGAAGCCTTGTGAGAGCGACCATGGAAGGTGTACAGCGCTTTTAGAAAATTATGCTTCAGTTGGGCTTGTTACCACTGAATCTATAGCGCTTCTTGATTTGTGGCAGAGGAGGTCAAAGGTAAATGGAGTATTCCTCGCAAAATCGCTTTGAACTCGTCCCTGAGCCGCTCGCAAAAGATATCCCTATCTTTTGAAGTTTTGCTCGCAACACATCCATTCACCTTTTCTGATATTTAGTCGCTTTACTGTTTTTCAATCGATGCTGTTGTTCATTGTATAAGCGATAAAAATGCTCGATAAAAGTCCAACTGAATGCTGATTTTCTAAAACTTCAAAAGGCAGGGAAGCCTTGTGAGAGCGACCATGGAAGGTGTACAGCGCTTTTAGAAAATTATGCTTCAGTTGGGCTTGGTTTCACCATGCCTGAAGCAATTAAATCGACTTCATATATTCAACAATTTGCCATCTTTGTTTATCGGTTAACGCCGGTAAAACCTGACCATTCGGCAATTGAATATCTTTAGTACCATATTCGTGGCCAGCATTGCTGTTACCTACTTTAGAAGTATCAAAAACAAACCCATCGTAGCCATCACTAACAAAACCAACTTTTACTGGGTCGAATAAACGACTACCAACTACAAACTGTTCTGGGCGACATTTTTCACCATCGCTGATTTGCTTTGCAGTACATTTAGGTAAAAGTAGGTCGTATAAAGTAGGTACTGATCCGTTATGTAGGTATGGTGCGGTTGCCCATACACCATTCATAGGTCTTGCTTTATAGGCTAATACAGATGCCCATGGGTTAGCTGTGGTATCTGGGTTGTAGTCACCACGTTTTATCGATTGTTTAATGTCGTTATCAAAAAAGGTTGCGGCTAGGTTGTATAACCAGTCGAACCAATTGGCTAACCAGCCTTTGTCTGGGTCTGGTGTTGCAACTACATTGCGGGTCGCGGCAGTCAGGATAGCTGCGACTGGTGCTTGTTCTTGCATTAAAATATCACCAACATCCGTACCTAAATAAATGCCTTCTAGGATACCTGTATGACCTGTGTAGTTAACACTATTAGCTGCCATTTTTTCATCTGTTTGAATGGCTTCAAGTTTGGCCATTTGTGCGACAACTTTACGCCTTGGATTGGTTGCTTCTATCGGTAAATGGCAGCTACCACAGTGTTGTTCAAATAGTGTTTGTCCGGCTTTAACATCTTGCCATTTTATTCGACCTAATATTTCTTCAGGCCACATTGGGCTAGTTAAATCTTTGAGCTGAGATTCAATTAAACGCAAATTGGTTAAATCGACCGATGACTTAAAGTGGGTATATTTACCATTGTCATTTTTGGGTTGACCGCCAATTAAAGTGGATAAAGTACTGTTTTTAGATTCGTACCAATCAAGTGTCGCAAATACGCCCATGACTTCGCCTGTATTCCGGCCAACAGCGCCTACGCCTGCGTTGGCGGCTATGCCGTTCCATTGTACATAATCATGTTGGGCTATATCCCACAAGAAGGGATACGACACAGGTGCGTCGGGCGCGTTAAATAAAATTTCTTTTAATTTGCGTAGTTGCGCCATGTTTTCGACTAAGTTGGCTGAGTCTGGGTCAAGATCAAACTGGCTGATTAGCCTATCAAATACTCGCGGCAAATCATCGTTGTCGACTAATCCATCATTTAAATCACGCAACAGCTCTGAAGCTGTGGCACCATCAAATGATTCAGCGATAGATTGCTGCAGCTGTTTTTTATTCAGAGTGTGTTGCAAAACACGGTTAAAAATACGCCCAAATGCATCTAAACGCGCATAACCATATTCTGTTGGGCTAAAGTTAATGTAGTTATATAAGGATACTTGCAGCATATATTTGTGCAAATCAGCTTCAATAGCTTGTTCGTTATCGTAGTTATGCTGGCCTAAAATACCTTGTTTTAAGTTGTAATTTAAAACATTGGTGATAAATCTATGTTTTTTATGTTTATCTTGCAGCGTTGCTGAGAGGGCTGCTTCAAGCTCGCGCATAAACATATCCATGTTTGCCATTGCTGGGCCACCATCAATACGAATAGCCGTCTTGTTATAGACTACTTGACTGGTATGGCAGGCCGCACAGGTTAAACCCACATATGTTTTACCCAAATATTCATCTTTAACAAAACCAAGCGGCAGGCCATCTGGGTTAGACTCTGTCGGTTTTTGCACTATATAGCGAAATTTATCGAAGTTTTTTTCGTCTCTAAATAGCTCGTTGGAGTTGTGTTGTTCTAAAAATAAAAAGAAGTCGTAAGGAATTAAATCAGAGCCTTGAGTGGTGTTGTAGTACCACATACTTTGGCTGGCATTCCAACCTTGCCATTTGCCGTTTATTTGTGAGTTTGGAAATTGGGGGCTTGGATAAAACTTGTCGAAGCCATCTAAAAATTGTTTGTTTTGAGTGTATTGAACACCTCGGTAGGGGCTGTCATCACTAAAGCGACTTTGGTGTTTCCAGTACACGCCTAAGCCGCTGATTATAATTAAAATAGCCAAACATAACAGTGCAAGCTTGCTTAGCAGTTTGACTTTTGTACTGAATATCATCCGTATGCTCCTTGTGTGCACATACGGAAGCGCTTGTTAACACAAATCCGTATGTGTTTTATAAAATCAATGTTTTATTTTTAAGGGGCATACTTTAACAGATATGGCTAATTAGCCAACAGCTTGCATAAATGAAATAACGTTTTTCGCAACTTCGTCGATGCGTTGAGAATTGTCCATCGCCATTTTGCGTAACGTTTGATAAGCCTGATCTTCGGTTAAACCTTTGCTGGTCATTAACAAACCTTTGGCTTTATCTATCCATTTTCGCCCTTCTAATTTACGTTTTGTTTCGGTTAACTCATTTTTTAATGATTGCACTTCACGAAAACGCGCGATGGCAATTTGAATGGTTGCACCAACGTGTTGGGGGAGTTTATCTCCAACTATGTAAGCGTTTATTTTTGACTTGAGTACGCGGTCTATCATCTCTTGATCCGAAAACTCGGTGAAAATAACCATAGGTTTAGGGTCAATTTCATTGAGAATGTGCAGGCTATGAATATTTTCAGTAGTCAACCTGTCTACATCCAAAATAATCACGTTTGGATCAACATTATCTACCACTTTTAATATATGACTAGATGTTAATGCCGGATACACATCATAACCGCATGTTAGTAGGGCATTTCTTAAATCACGGTCAAAATTCTCGGATTCTACGAGTAACAAAGCTCTTAATCCGATGCTACGGTGCGACTCATACTTACTTTGCATAGTGTCTTTCTATAACTGCTTTGTTGATGAAGAACAATTTGATTTAGCAAAATGTAGACCATTTTTCTTGGTTGATTTTATCTGTTTGATTTTAAAAGATTTAACTTTTTTGTTTTCGGTGGGGAAGCATTATTTAGGCAATATCAATGCACCTAGAAAGCGCATCCGCGCGCCGTTTCAAAGCATCTAACTTGTCATTCCATTTGTTGATCTAGCGCAATATTGCTTGCGCTTTGATGGCATAGCATAGCAATTATGGTGAACAGCGAGTTCAGTGATGCTGTGCTCAGACGCAAACTGTCCACCGCTATTTTTTAGAATCATCAACGAAGGTGAATCAAATGCAAACTGAGAAAAAGCGTGAGCTAAAAATCTTTCTGTTTATAACTGTTGTCTTGTTTCCCTTATTGAGCATAGCTCTGGTAGGTGCATACGGATTTTCAATTTGGATTTACCAATTGTTGTTCGCACCACGCATTTTTTAAGGGACCATCATGAATACCGAATGGCACATAGCCAGTTTTATTGTCAGAGTCCAACCGGATTTAATCGACAAAGCCATATCTGAACTTAATCAAATCGAATACTGCGAGCTACATGGTCAAGACGATGTTGGCCAACTGATAGTAACGCTTGAAGCGCCTAGTGCTAAAGCAATGGCGAATAGTAGTGAGCAATTCCAACAGGTTAGTGGACTACTCCATGCCGTACCTGTGTATCACGAATATTTAGAAAACGAATTAAATAAACAAAGTTAGTGGGGATATTATGAAACTTTCTAGGCGAGACTTTGTAAAAGCAAGTGCCGCTCAAGCTGCGGCAGGCGTTGCAGGTGTACCTTTAACCAGTTATGCCAGTAACTTAATTACTGAATCTTCAGCAACTCAATTACATTGGGATAAAGCGCCATGCCGTTTTTGTGGTACAGGTTGTAGCATTAATGTCGCAACCAAAAATGGCAAGGTAGTCGCGACCCATGGTGATATTAAATCACCGGTTAACCGTGGTTTAAACTGTGTTAAAGGCTACTTTTTGTCAAAAATTATGTATGGCAAAGATAGATTAACCCAACCCATGTTGCGCATGACCAACGGCCGTTATGACAAAAATGGTGAGTTTACCGCTATTTCTTGGCAGCAAGCGTTTGAAATTATGGCGGAGAAATATACCAGTGCAATCAAAGAGCACGGGCCAGAATCTATCGGTATGTTTGGCTCTGGCCAATGGACAGTCATGGAAGGTTATGCCGCGGTTAAATTAATGAAAGCGGGTTTGTTGTCTAACAATATTGAGCCGAATGCTCGGCATTGCATGGCTTCAGCCGTTGGTGGATTTATGCGTACCTTTGGCATTGATGAGCCTATGGGCTGTTATGACGATATCGAAGCTGCTGATGCTTTTGTTTTGTGGGGTTCTAATATGGCGGAAATGCATCCAATTTTATGGACGCGTTTAACCGACCGACGTTTAAGCCACCCGCATGTAAAAGTGGCTGTGTTATCAACTTATCAACACAGAAGTTATGATTTGGCCGATATGCCAATGATTTTCACCCCACAAACTGATTTAGCCATTTTAAACTTTATTGCCCACTATATTATTGAAAACGATAAAGTGAATTGGGAATTTGTTAAAAAGCATACCCGTTTTAAACAAGGCGAAACGGATATTGGTTATGGCTTGCGTGATGAACATCCGTTGCAGCAAAAAGCTAAAAATGCTGATAAAGCGGGTGCAGCTAAAGACATTGATTTTGCCGCATTCAGAGAGTTTGTCAGTGAATATACTGCTGAAAAAGTCAGTGAATTATCAGGCGTAAGTGTTAAAGACTTAAATGCTTTAGCTGAATTATATGCAGACCCTACTACCAAAGTAACTTCTTTCTGGACTATGGGTTTTAACCAGCATACGCGTGGTGTTTGGGCTAATAACCTCATTTACAATATTCATCTGTTAACTGGCAAAATTTCAACACCTGGCAACAGCCCATTTTCATTAACCGGTCAACCATCTGCCTGTGGTACAGCTCGTGAAGTAGGAACTTTTAGCCATAGATTACCAGCCGATATGGTGGTTAAAAATCCAAAACATCGAGCTTACGCTGAGAAAATTTGGAAGCTTCCAAAAGATACAATTCCGGCTAAACCAGGTTTGCATGCGGTACAGCACAACCGCGCATTAAAAGATGGCAAACTAAAAGTGTATTGGGTGCAGTGCAACAACAATATGCAAGCTGCGGCCAATATTAATGAAGAAGGATATCCGGGTTATCGTAACCCCGAGGCTTTTGTTATTGTTTCTGATGCTTACCCTACAGTGACAGCTCAATGTGCCGATTTAATTTTACCTGCCGCTATGTGGGTTGAAAAAGAAGGTGCTTATGGTAATGCAGAGCGCCGTACGCAAGCTTGGTATCAACAAGTTAAAGCGCCAGGCTCAGCTCAGTCTGATCTTTGGCAGCTAGTTGAGTTTAGCCGTTATCTCAAACTAACCGACATTTGGCCAGCTAAACTTGCTAAGCAAGTGCCACACGCCAATGAATTAACTTTATTTGATGTGTTATTTAAAAACGGCAATGTGGATAAATATCCTTTACGTGAAGTACCAGCTGAGCGTTTAAATGATGAAGCGCGCCATTTTGGTTTTTACATTCAAAAAGGTTTATTTGAAGAATACGCAGCTTTTGGTCGAGATCATGGCCATGACTTAGCGCCTTACGATGTTTACCATGAGGTGCGTGGTTTACGCTGGCCTGTGGTCGACGGCAAAGAAACTTTATGGCGTTATCGTGAAGGGGCTGATCCTTATGTGAAAGCGGGCAGTGGTTTTGAGTTTTATGGCAAACCAGATGGTAAAGCGGTTATTTTTGCTTTGCCATATGAGCCGCCCGCAGAATCTCCTGATGAAGAATATGACTTGTGGTTATCTACTGGGCGTGTTTTAGAGCACTGGCACAGTGGCTCTATGACCAATCGCGTTCCTGAGTTACATAGAGCTGTGCCTTATGCTTTGTGTTATATGCACCCAGATGATGCGACAAAGCGTGGTTTACGCCGTGGTGACGAAGTTAAATTAACCTCTCGTCGAGGTTCAATTCGTATTCGAGTAGAAACACGTGGACGTAACCAACCGCCAATTGGTTTGGTGTTTGTGCCTTGGTTTGATGCTGGCCGATTAATTAACAAAGTGACGTTGGATGCAACCGATCCTATTTCAAAACAGACAGACTTTAAAAAATGTGCTGTGAAAATAGAGAAAGTTTAGGAGAGTCACTATGAATAAGTTAATTAAAATTATCAGTATCGCTAGCGCCTTGGTATGTGTAATTACGGTAAACGCTATTCAGGCTAACGACGCTTTTAATCCAATACTCAAAGCTGAAATTACCGATGATGTTGCAGCGCCAGCAATCCCAAAAGAGATTAAAAACGACGTTAAACAAAAGCGTAATTATCCAATGCAGCCGCCAGTTATTCCACATAATACTCGTGGTTATGAGGTGAATACGCGGGTTAATAAGTGTATGTCTTGCCATAGCCGTGACAGGGTAGAAGAAAGCCAAGCACCTATGGTGTCTGTTACCCACTTTATGGATAGAGATGGCAACTTTTTAGCTGAAATATCACCGCGTCGATATTTTTGTAATCAGTGCCATGTAACCCAATCAGATGTGGAGCCTGTAGTTGAAAATACTTTTACCGACTCTAAACATTTGATGAAACTGAGCGATCAGTAAGGAAGGTTAATATGAAGTGGCTAAAGTTAGTTTGGCAGACCTTTTGCAAACCAAGTGTGCACTACAGCCTAGGGTTTTTAACCTTAGGCGGCTTCTTAGCCGGAGTGATTTTTTGGGGCGGATTTAACACCGCTCTCGAGGCAACCAATACCGAAGAGTTTTGTATTGGCTGCCACGAAATGGAAAACAATGTGTATGAAGAATTGAAAACCACGATTCACTATACAAATCGCTCTGGCGTACGTGCAACTTGTCCTGATTGCCATGTTCCACATGAATGGACAGACAAAATAGCGCGCAAAATGGCTGCGTCCAAAGAGGTATGGGGGAAAATTTTTGGCACTATTAATACGCGTGAGAAGTTTATGGAAAAACGTCGTCATTTGGCCGAAAACGAATGGGCAAGGTTAAAAGCCAACGACTCACTAGAATGTAGGAATTGCCATAATTTTGATTCTATGGACTTTACCCTACAAAACCCAAGAGCGGTTGAGATGCACAGTACAGCATTAGCAACAGGTGAAAAAACCTGTATTGATTGCCACAAAGGGATAGCACATCAATTACCTGATATGCATGGTGTGCCGGGTTGGTAAGTTAACTTTGCATTGTGCTGAAAACAAAACAAGCGGCTTAGCCGCTTGTTTGCCATTTAAACTTTGAAAAATAGCCAATTGGCAACAATACTTGTATGTAGTTTTGCTGACTTGGGGTTATTTGTTGCGGATTAAATTTTATATTGTGCTTGGGATAGCTTGCGTAATTGCTCTGCTTTGGCAATATTTTGGCATGGAACGAACATTAGTTATTCAAGCATCCAAAGATACAAAATATGCCATGTTCAACGACTTTGTTAATGGTGGTAGATCTGTCAGCAGAGCAATATATGAAGATGGTTTTTTAAAATTGGATTGTGATATTGTCGAATCACACACCTTCGGCTTTTGTAGTTTAGACATTCCCATTGATCAAACCCATTTTGAAGAAGTCGATTTATCGAGTTATTCTCGTTTAGAGATTGAACTAGCCTATCAGTCCGATTATAACGACACTTTGCTTATTTATTTAGACAATCAAGAGCGTAATCAGCACGGTGAATACAGTAGAGCTAACTTAAATGTTGTTAAGCCTCAGCAAGGTATGAAACTCTATCAATTATATTTAGATGAATTTTATGTTCCTTCATGGTGGTTTCTATCGCACGCACAAACCGCCTATGCAAAAACCAAATTTGATAACATTTCTAGCATCCGCCTCGCTTCGGGAGATAACGATAGAGCGCGACATGTGCAAATTTCGTTTCGACGGGTAAAATTCACCGGCAAACTAATTGACGAGACCTCACTTTATTTAACCATTATTTTGATTTGGCTATTTATTGGCTGTGTTGAAACTGTTCGATATGTGATCTTAGTGCAAAAAAACTTTGCTAAAACACGCAAGTTTGCTCGACGTTTGTCGGAAGTCAACCAAATGCTATTAGACGAAAAAGATAAGCTGGAAGATCAAGCAAATCATGACGAATTAACCAATTGTCTAAATCGGCATGGGTTAAATGGCGTATTGGGTAAACTGAATGATGTGTTGATGAATGAAAATGAGCCTGCATCAGTCATTGTACTTGATATCGATTTCTTTAAGAAAATCAATGACAAATATGGCCACGATGAAGGTGACCGAGTTCTAATCAAAGTGAGTCGAATTTTGTTGCAGAGTGTTCGTCGGTCTGATCATGTTGTGCGTTGGGGCGGTGAGGAGTTTGTTGTGTTGTGTATGCAGGCTTCAGTATCTGACGCTGAGCGCTTGGCTGAAAAACTAAGGTGTTTAATAGCTTCTAGCGAGCTATTAACAGGGCAGCCTGCTGTTAGCTGTTCTTTTGGTGTCGCGCAATTGAGCAAGGGAAATTTTGTCGAGGGTTTTACTAAAGCAGATGCTGCTTTGTATCAGGCAAAGCAGCAGGGGCGTAATCGAGTTATTGTGGCTGAATAATGTTGACGAGTTAAAAGTTGTAAACAAGGGTAATACGGTTTTGTTTATCGTCGCTGTTATCTGCCGAGTTTTTCTTATTTTTAATTGAAGCTTTCACCGCTAAAGAGCCATTTACTTGCATTGTGATGCTGGCTTCAAGTTCTGATTTTCGGTTAAAGTCGCCGTCTTCAATTGAATAAGCTGAACGAAACTTTATCTGTTCTGTGATTTTTCTTTGGTATGTTGCAGCTGCGCGCCAAATCAATTGATTACGGTTTTCTTGATCACCCATAATCGGGTTACCCTGAGCGTCTTTTAATACAACCTTAATTGCCTCGCCGTTTTCATCGACTCCATTAGTCACTCGCTGGTTTTGATCATTTACCTCGACAATTAGTGCATCAAAGCTATAACCCGGGCCGATTGATAAATCAAGAAATCCGGTTTTTGAATCAAGTAAACGAGTATTATAACCAGTAGCTATGGAAGCCTGATAATGAAAGGTTGAAAATCGATTGGTTTCGTACGAGGCGAACGCTAATATCGCATCACCTTCTTCATTTACCTTGTAGTTGGTTTGCGCTGAAGCTGAATATTTTTCTTCTTTAGTGACTGTTTTTTTTATCGGTTTGCCGTTGGCATCAACTTCCTTTGTATCTTCGTCTTGTTCTTTATATAGAGAATCAAATGAAAACTGATTACGGAAAGATTCGGTTTCGTTACCAATATCTGCTTTAAATACAATTGAGGTCGAATCAGTATTGCCTTCGGTCATGATATAACCAAGCTCAACTGATGCGACAAATTTACCAAACTTATCTTCGGGGTTTTTGCTTGCTGCTGCGCTATGGGTTGCTGCTGCAAGGCCGATTGCCATAATAGATGCGGATAAGTGGGTATATTTCATTAAACTAGAGCCAGATTTTAAGTTAACAATTAAAAGCGCGCCATTTTAAGTTGTTACACAGAAACTGCAATGTTAAAAATGGCGACTAGGTTTAATTTTTTAAACTTGATAGTAGTTGCGATACCAAGCTACAAATTTTTCGACTCCTTTCTGTACCGATACTTGCGGCTTGTGACCTGTGACTTTTTCTAAGTCTTCAGTGTCTGCCCAAGTTTTAAATACATCTCCTGGTTGCATTGGCATAAAGTTTTTCTTAGCTTCTATGCCGATTGCGTTTTCGATTGCTTTAACAAAGTCCATTAATTGCACTGGTGAGCCATTACCTATGTTGTAAACTCGGTAAGGCGCTGAGCTGTCTTTTGCTGAACCTTGTTCTGGTGTCCAATCTGAGTTTGCTTCAGGAATTTTATTGGCTACACGCAAAATACCTTCGACTATATCGTCGATATAAGTGAAGTCACGCGCCAAGTCACCATTGTTATATATGTCAATTGGTTCGCCGTTAATAATGGCTTTGGTGAATTTAAATAACGCCATATCAGGACGACCCCAAGGGCCGTACACAGTAAAAAAGCGTAATCCCGACGTTGGAATTTGATATAGATGCGAGTAGGTGTGACTCATCAACTCATTGGCTTTTTTTGTTGCTGCGTATAAAGAAACTGGATGGTCGACTGAATCTTCTGTGGCAAATGGCATTTTGCTGTTTAAGCCATACACTGAACTTGAAGATGCATAAACCAAATGTTTAACCTTGTTATGACGGCACCCTTCTAAAATAGATAAGTGACCAACAAGATTTGAGTCTGCATAAGCAAAAGGGTTGTCTAACGAATAACGAACACCAGCTTGAGCGGCTAAATGAATAACCACATCAAAGCCGTGCTCTTTGAATAATTGTGCCATACCGTCACGGTCAGCTAAGTCTATTTTTACAAAACTAAAGTGTTCGAAAGGCTCTAACTCTTTTAGTCTGTCTTCTTTTAGCTTGACTTCGTAGTAGCTATTTAAGTTGTCGATACCTACAACTTGATGGCCTGCTTTTAATAACTTTTGTGCTGTAAAAAATCCGATAAAACCGGCTGCACCAGTGACTAAATATTTCACGTTTTATCCTTTACCTTGTGAGCTTATGCTCTAACTATTTTTATACCCATTTGGGTTTTGGCTTTGCCAGCGCCAGCTGTCTTGACACATGCGGTCTAAACCAAAATTCGCTTCCCAATTAAGGTCTGTTTTGGCTGCAGTTGCATCTGCATAACATGCTGCAACATCACCAGGACGGCGGTCTACAAGTTGGTATTTTATGGTTTTATCTGACGCTTTTTCAAACGCTTTTACCATATCTAATACGGAATAACCTGTACCTGTGCCGAGATTATACGTGAAAACACCTGAATCTTTTTGAATTTTTTCTAACGCACGTAAGTGACCTAAAGCCAAATCAACTACGTGAATATAATCTCGCACTCCAGTACCGTCGTGCGTGTCGTAATCATTACCAAATACTGCAAGTTGTTCACGACGACCTACTGCTACTTGGGTGATAAATGGCATTAAGTTATTTGGAATACCGTTAGGGTCTTCACCGATACGGCCTGACTCGTGAGCACCGATTGGGTTGAAGTAACGCAATAATACAATGCGCCACTCTGGATCTGACTCTGATAAATCACGCAAAATTTCTTCAATCATTAATTTTGAGTGACCATATGCATTAGTTGGAATGCCAGTAGGCATGCTTTCAACTAATGGTAATGCTTGTGGATCGCCATATACAGTTGCAGATGAGCTAAATACGATTGATTTAACCCCGTGTTTTGCCATTACTTGGCAAAGGTTAATCGTGCCTGTAACGTTGTTGTGGTAGTAGGTTAGTGGGATTTGAGTACTTTCACCTACTGCTTTTAAGCCTGCGAAGTGGATAACTGCATCAACTTGGTGCTTGGCGAATATTTCATCTAATGCAGCTGTGTCTAGGATATCTGCTTTATAGAAAGTGACGTCTTTGCCTGTGATGTCTTTTACGCGAGCAAGTGATTCTTCTGATGCGTTGGCTAGGTTATCAACCACTATTACTTGGTCGTCTTGGTTTAATAGTTCTAATACAGTGTGGCTGCCGATGTAACCCGCGCCACCAGTTACTAAGATTGTAGAGCTCATAGTCTAGTACCGTTTTTCCGTTAGTCTTTGTTTACTTCCACTGGATTTTGCCAGTGTAACGAATTTGTTTGCAGATAGCGATGTGATCTTAGCTGTTTTTGTTAATTAAGTAAAACGTTTTCCCTGTTGGTTTTTTGTTCAGCTTGGTTCTTTGTTTGAATCTAGATACGGGGTTGATGAGGTTCGCGCTGCAAGTTTGGTGCAACATAGCCAAGCTAGTGAATGGAGAGTTGCTCGCAAAAGCGCTAGACCTAGTGTGCAATATGCTCAAAGCACTAGAGCATAACTATCGCAAAACCGCTGTAAATACTTCCATGTACGCTTCGCTTTTTCATCCCTGAAAAAGAAATTTTGCTCTTAGTTATTGCTCTAGTGCTTTTAGGAATGGAGCTGCTGCTGATATTGTGAATGACTGCCAATGTCCAAAGCGATCAAGTGCTGAAAGATAGTGTATGGATGGGTTGCGAACAAAACTTCACAAAACAGGGACGTTTTGTGCGAGCGCTACAAGGATGTACTTGCAGCGCTTTTGTGAGCAATTCTCCATAGACTATCTTGGACATAAAGCACTAAACCAGCAGCGGCTATATTGCACCAAACTAACCGCAATATAGCCGACCGGACATCACTTATAAAAACTCTGGTCAGGTGTGCCTTTGAAACAGGCGAGCACATATGGGTAATTATCGGTAATGTAATAACCGTATACACCATTAATTGTCATGCCATTGCACTCATCTAAATCACCAGCGCCTTGCACAAACTCATAGTCATCTCTAAAGGCACCATCATAATCGCCACCTGGGTTAGCATCACCAGTGGGGCGGCTGCCTTGTTTTAGTTGATAACTTGATAAAGCTTTGCGAATTACCCCATTGTCGTCAAAGTAAGAACCGAAAATTGGAAAGCCATCAGCAGCAAAACCAATCACAGGTGAGGCGACATCTCCTTTTTCATCAAATAGGGCAAAAGGTGAGCCATGGTAATGATAGGTGCCATCAGGTTGTGCATGAGCATTATGGCTGTCTACCTGAAAGCCATTTGCAATATGCATAGGGTCATAGCGCCAAGGCTGGCTGTCATCATTACAGCCAATTTTGCCATTGCCTATGCCATAACAACCCGCAGCAAGTAAATCGACTTTAACACCGTTTAATAAAATAGCGTTATCAATTTGCAGGCTTAACGCGGTTGTTTCTGCTGCAAAAGTCGGCGATGTAGTCACGCTGAATTGGTCATTTTGTTCTGATACGTCGTTTGGAAAACTATTGCCACCGTCGTTAAAGTCATGGTTTGGTATTGCATTGGTGGCAAAAATACAAGTGTTGCCCGATACAGTTATGGTTAGGTCACCCGCGAAATTTTTGTTGTTATTAATGTCAGTAACGTTTGAAGTGTAACCAGCAACATAATCAGCGCAGTTGGCGGTTTGCTTAGTTAAAATCGCATCTGTGATATCAATAACTGAACTATCATCACCTAACATTTGATTGGCGTAATTTTGCAACTGGGTTAGCGCCGCTTGGTCATCTGCACTTGGGTTGTCAATGAGGTTGTTCGTTTCTTTAAAGTTGTCGGTAAGGCTAAATAGCTGTTGGCTACCATCTTCAAGTTGCACCAATTTGTGCGTTTGGTTGCGCACAGTCCAACCTGTCACATCGTCTGATTCAAATTCTGAAAAAGCATACGCATCTTGCGCTGTATCACTATGGCTTAATAAAGCAGCAAAACTTGTACTGTCATTTATTTGTGTTGCTGTATTGCCTGCAAGCTCTGCTATGGTGGCAAACAAATCTACACCTTCTATTAATGCATCTTCCCGTTCACCTTGGCGTGTTACCGCTGCACCGGAAACTACCATAGGTACGGCAATACCACCTTGATATAAAGTGCCTTTAGCATGGCTTACTCTATAATAGTCTTGGTCAATGACAGCTTTAGGCGAACCGTTGTCACCAATAAATATAATTGTGGTGTTGGCTTTAGTTTGTTCATCCATTGAATTTATCAAGCGACCAATTTCGCTGTCCATTGCTTCTATCGCGGCAAGAAAATAATCACGTTTATTATTGTCGATATCATCCTGGGTGCCAGTCAAATCTGTACGATTGTGCAAGTTGGTGGGTGGTAAATGAAAAGGAGAGTGCGGCGCAGAATAAGCGACCCAAGCAAACCAAGGATTAGTTTGTCCATTAATCCAGTCTATGGCTAAATCGGTAATTTTACTTGTATGGTATTCGGTTGATTGTGACTGCACACCGTTAATGGTTAGGGTCCAGTTATAATAATCTTCTGGGTTAGATAAATTGCCTGCATAATAATTGATACCCATATCGTTAGGGTGATTTGCATCTGGGTTACCACCGCCTAAATGCCATTTGCCAAATACGCCGGATACATAATTTATGGACGCTGTTGAATTGGCCAAATGTTGTTGAATGCTGGTGTGTGCACTAGAAAGAGGCGCTGGCACATAAGTAACGCCTGAGTTATGCCCGTGTTTACCGGTAATAATGGCGGCACGCGTTGTGGTACAAGCGGGTGTCACCCAAGCATTATCAAAGGTCAAGCCCTTGTCTGCTAGTGCATCGAGCGTCGGTGTGGCCGGTAAATCTGTTGAATAGTCGTATTGTGTTGAGGCGTCTAAACCTTGATCGTCTGATATTATTAATAAAATATTTTGTTGCGCATTGTTAGTGAGCTCTTCATCTTTAGGCTGCTCATCTGTGTCTATATCAATTTGCACATCTTGCCCGCCACAAGCGCCAAGTTGTAGCGCTGTCATTATAGTAGTTGCTAATAACCAATTGCTCTTCATGCCACGCCTCATTTTTTCATACATATTTTAATTCATTTGGCCATTAAACTTTAGACCATTAATCACTCAGTAACGAACAAAAGGGCTAAAAGGTTGCATCTATTTACAAATAAAAATTGATTTAAGTTAATTTGGTAAAAATGGCACTAAACGGTGCACCGTTTTAGGGATAGTCAGTGATTTTGAAATACCATAAATACTGATTTTTGTTTTAGTGGTCTGATTTTAAATGTTTTTTTATTTTTGGCACAGCAATTGTATTTATAGGTTCGTGTTTGATTAAAACTGAATTTGCACAACAGCAAATTCACTAGTTAAGCTAAACCATACACAAAGTCGTGTTTATGTTTACTTAGCTAACAATTTGATTTGGCGATGAAGCCCACTCCCGCGAAGCTTTTTTAAGGCTGAGCAGGAGTGGGTTTTTTTTTGGGAAATTTTTGGAGATATACATGAAATTTAATACGTCTGTTATTAAAGCTAGTATCAAAACTTTGGCAGCATCAGTGTCGATTGCTGCAACTTTATTCAGTGCACAAGCAAATGCAGCTGATGTGGGTTGGCCAGAGAAAGAAGAATTAAAATTCGGTTTCATTAAATTAACCGATATGGCGCCTTTAGCGATTGCTTATGAAAAAGGTTACTTCGAAGACGAAGGTTTGTATGTAACTCTAGAAGCTCAAGCAAACTGGAAAGTTTTATTAGACCGTGTAATTGACGGTCAGTTAGATGGTGCACATATGTTGGCGGGTCAGCCTCTAGGTGCAACTATAGGTTTTGGTACTAAAGCAGACATCATTACCGCGTTCAGCATGGACTTAAATGGTAACGGTATTACAGTATCTAACGATATCTGGAAAGAGATGAAGAAAAACATTCCTCATGAGAATGGCAAACCAGTTCATCCAATCAAAGCTGACTACTTAAAACCAGTTGTTGATAAATACCGTTCACAAGGTAAACCATTCAACATGGGTATGGTATTCCCAGTATCTACCCATAACTACGAGTTACGTTATTGGTTAGCAGCTGGTGGTATTCACCCGGGTTATTATGCACCACACAAAGGTGACACAAGCGGTAACATTCAAGCTGAAGCACTATTAAGTGTAACACCACCACCTCAAATGCCAGCTACTTTAGAAGCGGGTACTATTTATGGTTACTGTGTAGGTGAGCCATGGAACCAACAAGCTGTATTTAAAGGTATCGGTGTACCAGTTATTACCGACTACGAAATTTGGAAAGACAACCCTGAAAAAGTATTTGGTGTATCAAAAACTTGGGCTGAAAAAAATCCGAACACTCATGTACGTGTAGTAAAAGCTATGATCCGTGCAGCAATGTGGTTAGATGCAAACAACAATGCTAACCGTCCTGAAGCGGTAAAAATCTTGTCTAAGAGCCAATATGTTGGTGCTGATTACGACGTAATTGCTAACTCTATGACAGGTACTTTTGAATACGAGAAAGGTGACAAACGTGATGTTCCTGACTTCAACGTATTCTTCCGTTACAACGCAACTTATCCTTACTACTCAGATGCAATTTGGTACTTAACGCAAATGCGTCGTTGGGGTCAAATCGAAGATGCTAAATCTGATAGCTGGTACATGGATATCGCGAAAAAAGTTTACCGTCCTGACATTTATTCAATCGCTGCTCAAGCATTGATTAAAGAAGGTAAAGCAAATGCGAAAGACTTCCCTAACTTTAAAACTGAAACAGGCTTCAAACCACCACAAAAAGAATTTATCGACAATGTTGTGTATGACGGTACTAAACCAAATGCATATCTTGAGAAATTCAAAATTGGTTTGAAAGGCGACACTAAACTTTAATCGCTCTCTAGATTAGGCGGTGGCAGAGTTGTCGCCGCCAACCAAACAGCGTAGTTAGTAGGAGACATTATGAAAGAAGCAACCATGAACAAAGTAAGCGTGCTAGAGCTTAAAAAGACCATTAGCAGTTTTGGTAATGAAAAAAGCAAACAAATCGTCATGGCGATGTTATTACCTTTTATCGGTTTGATTGTATTTTTACTATTATGGAGTGCAACGGCTAAAAACATCGACACTTCATTAGGTCAATTTCCTGGCCCTGCTCAAGTATACGAGCAAACAACCACTTTAGTTGGCGAGCACTTTACTGAACGTGAAAAAGCTGAAAAATTCTACGAGCGTCAACATGAAAGAAACGAAGCTCGCATGAAAGTGGATCCTAACTACGAGCCAAAAATTCGCCCTTATACAGGCAAACCAACTTTCTTTGACCAAATATGGACCAGTTTATATACGGTTATGATAGGTTTCTTAATTGCTTCAGTTATCGCAGTGCCAATTGGTATCTTGTGTGGTTTAAGCGAAAAAGCTTACGCAGCAATTAACCCTTTAATCCAGATTTTTAAACCTGTATCACCATTAGCATGGTTGCCGCTTGTAACTATGGTGGTGAGTGCAGTTTATGTAACTGACGACCCAATGTTTTCAAAATCGTTTTTAACTTCAGCGTTCACAGTTACATTATGTTGTTTATGGCCAACTCTTATTAATACGGCTGTTGGTGTATCAAACATCAGCTCTGACTTAGTTAACGTTAGCCGCGTATTACGCCTAAACAAGTTAGACCATGTATTTAAAATTGTTTTACCTTCATCTATTCCAATGATCTTCACAGGTTTGCGTTTATCACTCGGTATAGGTTGGATGGTATTAATCGCAGCAGAAATGCTGGCGCAAAACCCAGGCTTAGGGAAATTCGTTTGGGATGAATTCCAAAATGGTAGCTCTGATTCGTTAGCTCGAATTATGGTTGCGGTATTAGTGATAGGTGTAATTGGCTTCTTGCTCGACCGCATTATGTTGATGGTTCAAAAGTTTGTTAGTTGGGATAAGAACGCAGTTCTTAGATAAACATTAGAAATGCGGTTCTTAGATAAACACTAACAACACAGATATTGAATTTTATAAAAACAGATTTTGGAGCAAGAACAATGATTGATTTAGATGCAAAACACTTAGAACTAACAAAAGTCGGTATCGAATTTCCAACACCAAAAGGGCCATTTTGTGCTCTACAAGAAGTCGACCTCAAAATTGCCAAAGGTGAATTTGTTTCACTGATTGGTCACTCAGGTTGTGGTAAATCAACTGTACTTAACATTGTCGCAGGTTTATACCAAGCAACCACTGGCGGTGTATTACTAGACAACAAAGAAGTAAATGAACCAGGCCCAGAGCGTGCAGTTGTATTCCAAAACCACTCTTTATTACCTTGGTTATCTGCATATGAAAATGTTGAATTAGCCGTTAAACAGGTATTCAAAGGAAAAATGAGCAAACAAGAGATGAAAGATTGGGTAAACCATAATCTTGAACTTGTTCATATGACTCACGCTGCGCACAAACGCCCTGATGAAATTTCTGGTGGTATGAAACAGCGCGTTGGTATTGCCCGCGCGTTAGCTATGCAACCTAAAGTATTGTTAATGGATGAGCCGTTTGGTGCATTGGACGCATTGACTCGCGCTCACTTACAAGATTCATTGATGGAGATTCATCAAGAGTTAGGCAATACAGTTATCATGATCACTCATGATGTCGACGAAGCAGTATTGTTATCAGATCGCATTGTGATGATGACTAATGGTCCGGCTGCAACAGTTGGGGAAATTCTAAAAATTGACTTAGAAAGACCACGTGAGCGTTTAGCTTTAGCTGATAATCCACAATACAACCATTATCGCCATGAAGTATTAACTTTCTTATATGAAAAACAAAAGAAAGTTGAAAGTGTTGCAACTAAAAAAGCCACTACAGAGAAAAAAGGTAAAGAAGTGGCATAGTTCCTGCTAAACTTCTCCTATCACTGTGGGTAATAAAAAGCCGCTTTGTCGGCTTTTTTGCTTTTTATAAGCAGGTTGGAGGAGAGTATTTTGACAACTCAACAAACTTCTAAACAACGTGTCGTTATTGTTGGTAACGGCATGGTTGGTCATCATTTTGTCGATCAATTAGTTAATCAAACTGAACAAGAATATGAAATTTTCGTATTGTCAGCTGAGCCAAGATTAGCGTACGACCGAGTGCATTTATCTGAGTATTTTGCCGGTAAAAGTGCCGAAGATTTATCTTTAACATCAGAAGCTTACTACAAATCTGTCGGTGTGAATTTTTTCACAAACAGTAAAGTAACCAATATAGATAAAAGCAATAAAAAGGTTACTACCGAACAAGGTATGGTGCTTGAATACGACAAATTAATTTTAGCCACTGGCTCTTTCCCTTTTGTTCCTCCAATTCCGGGTAAAGAGCGCGAAAACTGTTTTGTTTACCGCACAATTGAAGATTTAGATGACATTAAAGCCGCAGCGGAAAAATGCAAAGTCGGTTTAGTTGTTGGTGGTGGTTTGCTCGGTTTAGAAGCAGCTAATGCACTAAAACAGTTAGGCTTAAAAACCCACGTAATAGAATTTGCACCTCAGTTAATGCCAACCCAAATAGATATTGGTGGTGGCCGTGCACTTAAAGCTAAAATTGAAGAGCTAGGTGTAGAAGTACACACTGAAAAAGCTACCAAACAAATCGTTGATGGTGATACTTGTGTGCATAAACTTGAATTTGCCGACGGCTCTATTTTAGAAACTGACTTAGTATTGTTTTCTGCTGGTATTCGCCCGCAAGACCAACTAGCACGTGACTTTGACATTCAAATTGGTGAGCGTGGTGGTATTGTTATCAATGACAATTGTCAAACGTCAGAGCCAGACATTTACGCAATTGGTGAATGTGCTTTATGGCAAAACCGTATTTTTGGTTTAGTTTCACCTGGTTATACTATGGCGCGAGCGGCAGTATCACATATTATCGGCGGCGATTTCACTTTTGCCGGTGCGGATATGAGCACCAAATTGAAATTAATGGGTGTTGCCGTTGGCTCAATTGGTGATGCACATGCGCGTACGCCAAATTCAGTGACCTTCTGTTATGAAAACCCTGCAGAGGGCATATATAAGAAAGTGGTAACGGATGCTGAGCAGAAGCACCTTATTGGTGCAGTGTTAATTGGCGATACTTCTGAATATGACAATTTACTCCAATATCACCTGCAACAGCTAGAGCTGGAAGACACCCCAGAATCGCTTATTGTACCTATGTTGCAAGGCGAGCCGGTTAACCCTGCACTCAATATGGCTGATTCTAGCTTCGTCTGTTTATGTAACATGGTTACTAAAGGCACAATTGCGGAAGCTGTGCGCGACGGTTGTGATACAGTTGAGGCGATTAAAGCTAAAACACGTGCAAGTTCAAGCTGTGGTACCTGTGTGGGCATGGTACAAAACGTAATTGACCTCGAACTCGCCAACCTAGCAGTTGAGGTATAAGGTTTTGGCCTTTATTTGAGGCTGATGCTAATAATGAGCAATGGACGCAGCCTAGGCTGCGTTTTTATTTGGTAAAAACAGTTAAGATTAGCGTCTCTTTTTGGTGCACGCGCATTTTAAAACACCATATTACAAATACCAGTTTAATGCTCATAAAAGTGAATTTGAATTAAAATCCTTTTAAATCATGTAGTTATTAAAGTTGGTATAGGTGTTGCATTTTATAACTTGTTCCCGAAGGCGGGCAGTCATGAAGAACCTATTCTTGAGTGTTTATGTTAAGAATTCCAATGGCGGAATCTTAACCAAATTTAGGTAAGAATTTGATGAACGAAACAGCAGTAAGATTGAAACAAACCACTTGTCCGTATTGTGGTGTTGGATGCGGCATCGACGTTAAAGTTGATGGGCAGACGCTAACTCAAGTGACAGGTTCTTCAGAACATCCCGCCAATTATGGGCGTTTATGTGTTAAAGGCTCATCCGTATTAGAAACGAATGATGTATCAGGGCGATTACTGCAGCCTATGATAGGGGATTCACAAGTTTCTTGGGATGAAGCAATTAACCATGTTGCGAGTGGCTTCAATAAAGTTATTGAAGAATTCGGTCCACAAGCAGTCGCGTTTTATGTGTCTGGTCAATTATTGACTGAAGACTATTATGTCGCGAACAAATTGATGAAAGGTTATATCGGCAGTGCCAATATAGATACTAACTCTCGTTTATGTATGTCGTCAGCTGTAGCTGGTTATAAACGTGCGTTCGGCTCAGATACTGTTCCGTGTAACTATGAAGATTTAGAAGATACAGATTTATTGGTTTTAACAGGCTCCAACGCCGCTTGGACACACCCAGCGCTGTTCCAACGTATGGAAAGAGCCAAAATGTTAAACCCAGATATGAAAGTTGTGGTGATTGATCCTCGCCAAAGTGCAACCACAGAGTTGGCTGACTTACATATCGCAATTAAACCAGGTAGCGATGTTGCCTTGTTTAACGGTTTATTAAACTACTTACATCAACACGATTGTATTGATCAAAATTATGTAAATAGTTTTACCGAAGGTTTTGATACAGCACTAGCTAATAGCCAACAATGGACTATTGAGCGTGTGGCTGAATATTGTGATTTGCCAATTGAGCAAGTGACAACTTATTACCAGTGGTTTGCGAAAAGCCCAACTGCAATTACTTTTTATTGCATGGGGGTGAATCAATCATCACAAGGTACAGATAAATGTAACGCTATTATTAACTGTCATTTAGCCACTGGTAAAGTCGGTAAAAAAGGCAGTGGTCCATTCTCTATTACGGGGCAACCTAATGCTATGGGTGGCCGTGAAGTAGGTGGTTTAGCTAATATGCTAGCTGCTCATATGGACATTGAAAATCCACAACACCGTGAGTATGTGCAAACATTCTGGCGTTCTCCACGCATTGCAGATCAAACTGGCGCTAAAGCGGTTGATATGTTTGCTAAAGTGAAAAGTGGCGAAATTAAAGCCATTTGGATTATGGCGACTAACCCAGCTGTAAGTTTGCCAAACGGTAATGAAGTGGCACAAGCGTTAAAAGACTGTCCATTAGTTGTGGTTTCTGATTGTAATGAAAATACTGATACCTCTGAATGGGCGAATGTACGTTTACCAGCAACAGGTTGGTCAGAGAAAAACGGTACAGTAACCAATTCTGAGCGTCGAATTTCACGCCAACGTGGCATTATGCCACCATCTGGCCAAGCTAAACACGATTGGCAAATTATCAGTGAAGTGGCGCGAGCTATGGGTTTTGCTTCTGGCTTTAAATATACTCATCCAGCGGAAATTTTTGATGAACATGCGCGTTTATCTGGTTATGAAAATAACGGTAGCCGTGATTTTGATATCACAGGTTTAGCGGGTTTATCCGAAGCTGAATATGACAAATTACGTCCTGTTCAATGGCCGGTAAACCGTGAAAACCCGAATGGCTGTGCGCGTATGTTTGAAAACGGCCGTTTTTATACTAAATCGGGTAAAGCTCAGTTTATTACAACTGAAGCAAAAGCACCTGTTCAGCAAACTTGTAACGATTATCCATTTGTATGTAACTCAGGTCGAGTACGTGACCAATGGCATACTATGACACGTACAGGTAAAGCGGCTAAATTAACTGCGCACGTTTCTGAAGCATTTGTAGCAATTCACCCAAATGATGCAGAAAAACTTAACTTAGTTGATGGTCAAATCGCTCAGTTAACTTCTAAATTTGGACAAGCGTTATTGCGTGTTCAATTTGATCAAGGTCAGCGCCAAGGCGAAGTATTTGTGCCTATGCACTGGAATAAACAGTTTGCATCACAAGCGAATATTAACCGCTTATTTGCACCTGTTGTTGACCCTATTTCAGGTCAGCCTGAGCTTAAACATGCAGCAATCGCTATTGAAGCTTATCAAGCTGATTTTTATGCAGTTGCTTATAGTCGCCATGCAATGCAGGCAAATACTGAATACTGGTCGAAAGCGCCAAACCAAGCGGGTGAACAGTTATTGTTCGCCGGCCAAGGTGAGGTTAATGACTGGTTAGATTGGTGTCAAAAACATACAGCTGCTCAAGGTGAGTGGTTACGGGTTGAAAACAACAATGATAAGTCATTTAAAGTTGTTTGTTATACCCAAGGTCAGTTAGAGTTTGTTTGTTATATTCAAGCTACGCCATTTACTGAAGACATGAGCTGGTTAAGTGAAATGTTTATGTTGCAGGTATTTGACCGCGAAGAGGTTAAAGCACTTGTTTCTGGCATTCCTACTCCTGAAGTGGCTAAAGGTCGTCAAATTTGTAGTTGTTTTAAAGTGGGCGAGAAACAAATTATCGAAGCTATTGTTGATTATGGTGACGATACTGTTGAGAAGTTGGGTGATCGCCTACAATGCGGCACTAACTGTGGTTCATGTAAAACTGATTTAAGTGGTTTAATTAAAAGCCATTGTAAAAGCTGCTAATTAACGGCAGTGATAGAGCGCGATATTGTTCTGGATATTGCGCTTTAATATCCTTTCTCTTTCGATTTTCCCTGCAGGTTTTGAGTTATAAGGCTGGTTGCTGCAAGTTAGGGCACTTATGCTCAATAAGGTAAATGGGGAATCTCTCACAAAAACGCTTCAAGGCCGTCCGTGGCTCGCTCGCACAAAACATCCCTGTTTTGTGAAGTTTTGCTCGAGACACACCCATCCACCTTATTTCTGATTGTTGTTGCTGTACTACCGTTGTCTTATATACCTAGAAAAACAAGGTGACCGTGAACATATTTTTGAGGAACCGTAAAATAATATGAGATTCCGAACTTATCCTTAATTCTTTTTGTAGAGTGTATCCAAGCAGAGCTGAATACGTGATATGAACAAGAGTTAGATTCAGCATTACGTATCAAATTTAACGTATCTAGACAAAAATTGTCGGAGTCGGGGACTAACAATCAGTGCTTTACTAACGCGCAAACTAAGCTTGCGTTAGTGAACAATCGAAAGAATTCAACTAAAAAACTTTGAGTACCGCTCATTCATCAGAAAACTGCATAAATTTAGCTGACGTTGCACCGATAAGTTTTAGCCGCAACACCAAATGCGAATAAGGCGGATGGATGTGTTGCGGACAAAACTTCAAAAGATAGGGATATCTTTTGGGAGCGGCTCAGGGATGAGTTTAAAGCGATTTTGGACGTAATACTCCATCGACCTTATGGTTTGTTTTGCACATACTTTCAGCAACGCGACACGTTTTTGTGAGAGATTCCCCATTTACCTTATGAGCATAGTTGCACCTACATTGAAGCAGTAGGGATTGCGGACAGGCTATCAAAAGGCCGTTAACTAAAAAACTCACATAGAAGCTCTACTTTTGCACGCCCATTGACGTAAAATACCCAACAAACGCACAGACTTAATTGAGGTTAGCTATGCAAACAGAATTTAAACAATACATAAAAATGGTTGGCCGCGGGCAAAGAGCTGGAGAGCTGCTCAACAAAGAACAAGCATTTGATGCCATGCAACAAATGCTAGAAGATAAAGTGAGCCCAGAGCAACTTGGCGCATTTTTAATGCTAATGCGCGTGCGTGAAGAAACAGCCGAAGAACTTGCAGGTTTTGTAGAAGCATGTCGCACAACAGTGCAAAGCGAATTTACTGAACTAAATATTGATTTGGACTTAGGCTGTTACGCAGGTAAACGCCGCCATTTACCCTGGTTTTTATTGGCCGTTATAGCATTTGCACAATCAGGGCGCAGAGTATTTATTCACGGCACGGCTGAACCTGAATCACAGCGCTTATATGTAAAAGAAGCACTCCAGTTTTTTGGCATTGAACCCGCCACAAACAAACAAAATGCAGAACAACAGCTAAATAAGTTTGGTTTTTGTTATGTAGAGTTGGCTGATTTAAACAAACCACTGGATAAACTCATTCAATTACGCGCTTTATTTGGTTTACGCTCGGCTGCTAACACGTTGGCACGAATGTTGAATCCTAGTAAAGCAAAACACAGTTTGCATGGTGTACATCACAGAAACTTTGATATACGTCATGTTGATGCAGCACAAATGTGCAATGATGCAAGTGTAGTGTGCTTTCGTGGGGAAGGCGGTGAAACTGAGTTTAACCCAGAGCGAGAAGTCACATTACATTATTTTAAGCAAGGTCAAAAAGGCGAGCTTAAAATGCCTGCTTTGTTGGAAAACTGGCAAATCAAACCAAGAGAGTTAGATTTGGCACAGTTACAACAAGTCTGGTTGAATCAAGTTGATAACAACTATGCACAGCAAGCTGTAATTGGCACATTAGCGATATTTTTATTAACAACCGATGCCGTAGCCACGGTTGAAGAGGCGATACAACAAGCTGAAGACATTTGGCAGCACAGAAGTGCAACTTGGCCACTAGGCTAAAACATTAGCAAATTCATTCCTACCAAGCGCTGGTCAGTTGGCCAGTGCTTCTTATCTTTTTTTGTTTATAAGTCTTTGAAAAATAAAATAAATTATCTAAAATATGTGTTGACAGGCTAAACCTAAATCACTTAATCTAGCCCTGCGTCTGAGCATCCAGCATCACTTTCAAGAAACGAATTTTTTATATTGTTATTTGGGAGTGACCTATGGAACTTAAAAAATCTAAACTAGCATTAACTCTAGCATCTGTATTAAGCGCTGGATTTATGTCTACCTCTGCAATGGCTGCAGATTCATTAGCAACAGCTTTCAAAGAAGGTACTGCTTTTGGCGATTTTCGTTTACGTTACGAAGATGCTGAAATTGGTGCAACTGATGGAAGTGCGTTGACTTTCCGTACGCGCCTTGGTTTTAAAACCGCTGCTGTGTCTGGTTTTTCAGCTCTAGTTGAGTTTGAAGATAACCGTCAAGTATTAGGTGAAGATGATTACAACACTGCACTTGCTGGTGTTGATAAAGGCAAAGCTGAAATATCAGATCCAGAATTTACCGAATTGGAGCAAGCATATATTGCCTATGCTAATGGTGGCTTTTCAGCAAAATTAGGTCGTCAAGTTATTACTTTAGATGGTCATCGTCATGTTGGTCATGTTGGTTGGAGACAAGATAGACAAACCTTCGATGCGTTGAATGTTGGTTTCAAATCAGGCGACTTCAATGCGACTCTTGCATATGTATACAAGCACAACCGTATCTTTGGTGAAGTGAGAGATGTTGATGCAGATACTATCTTAGTTAATTTATCTTACGATACTGGTTTTGGTAAAGCTGTAGCTTACGGTTATCAAATTGCCCCAGAAGCAACTCAAGAAGTGGATACTTACGGTGTTAGTTTTACAGGCGCGACAGGCGGTGATGTTAAGTTTTCTTACTCGGCTGAATACGCAGTTCAAGACAACAAAACACTAGATATAGACACTAGCTACTTAGCGTTAGAATTAGGTGCTACCTTCTCAGGCTTTACCGTAAAAGTTGGTCAAGAAACTTTGGGTTCAGATGATGGTAATGGGCATTTTATAACTCCATTAGCAACTTTGCATAAGTTTAATGGCTTTGCCGATGTGTTCTTGGGTCATACCTTTAACTCTCCAGCAACAGGTATGGGTTTAGTAGACACATATGCTTTTGTTGGGACTAAAGTTGGAGGTGTTGCACTAAAAGCTTTTTACCATACTTTTGATTCAGATGAAGGTTCATTAGATTACGGTGATGAAATTGACTTTGTTGCCGCAACTAAATTTGGATCTTACACCACAGGTCTGAAATATGCGACTTATAGTGCTAAAGATGGTTCTTACGCAGACACTGACCGTTTATGGGTTTGGGTTGAAACCAGCTTCTAAGATGCATAATTACTAAATGTTTAAACATTTTAAATAAAAACAGCAGCTTAGGCTGCTGTTTTTCGTTATTTATTTTGGGTTGCACTAATAGTGTGCATCGCCTGGTACTATTTATGGTATTGATTTGGTCTATTTGGGTGCACTCTTGGTGCGACATGCTTCTTAAAAGTGAAATAGTCTGATAAAAGCAAGGGATATACATTATATGCCCTGGTCAGTTAAGGTGTCTTAAATTCTTATTTTTTAATAAAAACCCTTTTAAATCATAGTGAAAGAACCTGTTTTTATAGGGTGTTTTATTGTTGGCATTGCTTTTGCTTTGTTAGGTTATCGATTTAGTTACTTAGCTTGTGCAAAGATGTTTAAGTTAGTAAAACAAGACAGCAGTGTTGGTAAGGTTTCTCTTGTGGGAGCTGGTCCGGGTGATGCAGATTTGCTCACTATTAAGGCGCTCAGATGTATTCAAACAGCTGATATTATTTTATACGATCGTTTGGTCAGTGAAGATATACGCAGCTTGTTTCCTGCCTCTACTCCAGCTTTTTATGTTGGTAAAGCAATGGGCAATCATTGCATTCCACAGGATAAGCTAAACGAACTTCTCGTCGAAAAAGCACAAAAAGGCTTTAACATTTGTCGTTTAAAAGGCGGTGACCCGTTTGTATTTGGTCGCGGTGGCGAAGAAATGTTAGTGCTCAAGCAAGCTGGAATTGAAGTTGAAGTTGTGCCAGGTGTTACTTCAGGTATTGGTGCAGCAAGTTACTCAGGTATTCCAGTTACGCATCGTGGTCTATCACAAGCTTGTACTTTCGTAACTGCACATGCAGAAAAAACGTTGAACATTGATTGGCAAGCTTTAGCTCGTCTTAATCACACTTTGGTATTTTATATGGGATTAAGCAAGTTGCCGGAAATTCACCAGCAGCTTGTTGCTCACGGTTTGGCAGCTGACACACCAGCAGCGCTGATTGAAAATGGTTGCCGCAAAGAGCAAAGAGTATTTACAGGGACAGTGTCTAATTTAGAGCAATTGGCTAAGCAACATAAGTTGCAAACTCCTACGTTAGTGGTTGTTGGTCAAGTGGTTGAATTAGCAGAATCACTTCATTGGTTTGGACAACTGACCAGTGAAAATTCTGAATGGACGCAGTTGTCAGCTTAATAGAGGGTAAATAATGAGCAAGCAAAAAATTATTGTTGTTGGTAATGGTATGGTGGGTCACAAGTTCATCGAAAATATGATTGAACACCCGGATTACGACCAATACGAAGTAGTTACTTTTTCCGAAGAGCCGCGTCTAGCATATGACCGTGTACAGCTTTCATATTACTTTGCTGGTAAAACAGTAGATGAGTTAATGCTGACGTCTCCTGATTATTATGATGAAAACGGCGTCCGTTTTATTGTAAGTGACAAGGTCGTTAACATTGACCACGCTAACAAAAAAGTCGTCACAGCAAGTGGTCGTGAAGAATCTTACGATAAACTAATCTTAGCAACTGGTTCATATCCATTTGTCCCACCAATCCCAGGTAAAGACCAAGAGCATTGTTTGGTTTACCGTACCATCGAAGACTTAGAAGGCATGACTGCTTCTGCTAAAGTTAGTAAAGTGGGTGTTGTTGTTGGTGGTGGTTTATTAGGTTTAGAAGCTGCAAACGCACTTAAAAACTTAGGTTTAGAAACTCACGTTGTTGAATTTGCGCCTCGCTTGATGGCTGTTCAATTGGATGAAGGTGGCGGTCAGTTACTTCGTTCAAAAATTGAAGCTTTAGGTGTAAGTGTTCACACTGAAAAAAATACCACTGAGATTGTAGCTGGTGAAACTTGCCGTTACCGCATGAATTTTGCTGACGGTAGCCACATTGAAACAGATGTAATTTTATTCTCTGCTGGTATTCGTCCACAAGACGAGTTAGCACGTCAATTTGATATCGAAATTGGTCCTCGTGGCGGTATCGTTATCGACAACAACTGTTTAACTTCTGCTAAAGATGTTTACGCAATTGGTGAATGTGCTTTATGGGACGGCAAAATCTTTGGTCTAGTAGCTCCTGGTTACAACATGGCTAAAGTTGCAGTTTCGCACATCACAGGTGGTGATCTAGCGTTTGAAGGCGCAGACATGAGTACTAAACTTAAATTATTAGGTGTTGATGTTGCAAGTATCGGTGATGCTCAAGCACGTACCCCTGGTTGTTTAAGCTATACATATTCAGATGGCCACGCAGGTGTTTACAAACGTTTAGTTGTATCTGCTGACAACAAAAAAGTAATTGGCGCTGTATTGGTAGGTGATGTAGAAGCCTACGGTAACTTATTGCAAATGATGTTAGGTGACATCGAAATCCCTGGTTCGCCAGAAGCCTTAATTCTACCGTCTATCGATGGTGCGGCTCCGGCTCTAGGTGTAGATGCATTACCTGACAGTGCGCAAATTTGTTCGTGTCATGACGTAACAAAAGGCGATATTTTTGAAGCAGTTAAAGGCGGTTGCACTGATTTATCTGGTATTAAATCATGCACTAAAGCGGTAACTGGTTGTGGTGGTTGTGCCGCTATGACAACACAAGTTATGAACGCTGCTTTAACTGAAATGGGTGTTGAGGTTGATGACAGCCTTTGTGAGCATTTCTCTTATACACGTCAAGAAATCTTCGACATTATCCGTGTTAAAGACATCAAGTCTTTTGATGAATTATTAGAATCACACGGTCAAGGTCATGGTTGTGAAATCTGTAAACCAGCTATAGGTTCAATGTTAGCAACACATTGGAACGAATATGTATTGGACGACAAGCATATTGGTTTACAAGACACTAACGACATTTTCTTAGCTAACATGCAACGTGACGGAACTTACTCTGTTGTTCCTCGTATTGCTGGTGGTGAAATTACCCCTGAGCAATTAATTGTTTTAGGTGAAGTAGGCCGTGACTTTGGTTTATATACCAAAATTACTGGTGGTCAACGTATCGACTTCTTCGGTGCTCAACTACATGAACTTCCACCAATTTGGGAACGTTTAGTTGAAGCTGGCTTCGAAACTGGTCACGCTTACGGCAAATCATTACGTACAGTTAAGTCTTGTGTTGGTTCTACTTGGTGTCGTTACGGTATGTTGGATTCAGTTTCAATGGCCGTTAACTTAGAGATGCGTTACAAAGGTTTACGCTCTCCACACAAATTAAAAATGGCTGTTTCAGGCTGTACCCGTGAATGTGCTGAAGCACAAGGTAAAGACGTAGGTGTAATTGCAACTGATAAAGGTTGGAACTTATATCTATGTGGTAACGGTGGTATGAAACCGCGTCATGCAGACTTATTCGCGCAAGATCTCGACGATGAAACATTGATTAAGTATATCGACCGCTTCTTTATGTTCTATTGCCGCACAGCAGACAAGTTACAACGTACTTCTGTATGGATGGATAACTTAGAAGGTGGTATCGAGTATTTACATGAAGTTATCGTTGAAGACAAATTAGGTATCTGTGAAGAATTAGAAGCAGATATGGCACGTGTAATCGACACTTACGAATGTGAGTGGAAGAAAACATTAAATAGCCCAGAGCGCTTAAAACGATTCGCTCACTTTATTAACTCAGACTTAACCGATGACAACTTAGCTTACGTTGAAATGCGTGGTCAGGCCAAAGGCCGCATCGCAACTGACGAAGAGCGTCAAAAGTTGGCCAAAGGTGTAGAAATAGAAACAGTTGAAGTAGTTTAAGGTGACGAACATGAGCGAATGGAAAGATATTTGTAAATTTAGCGATTTGGCAGCCAATACAGGTGTATGTGCTTTGCACAATAACGAGCAAGTAGCAATTTTCCGCGTTGGAAAAGAGCAAAAAGTATATGCCATTTCAAATTACGACCCGATTGGTAAAGCAAACGTTTTATCACGCGGTATTATTGGCGACATTAAAGGCAAGTTAGTTGTAGCTTCGCCTTTATATAAACAACACTTCTGTTTAGAAACAGGTGAATGTTTAGAAGAACCTGAAAACTCAGTAAAAGCCTATCAAGTTAGAGTTGAGGGTGAGTCAGTTCAGTTAATTGGCTAAATTCAACATGTCTACTAGGAGAAAACAACATTTTGTTGTTTTCTCCTTTTTCTTATTATTCCTATAAAAATCAAACCTAACACACTGTCAACCTTTATAAGGCTGAGGTGCTTTTGTGTTATTTGAATGTGGTATCTAACAATGAATACTGGATCTATAAAACAAAACTTCTTATCGCTAAAAGGGCGCGCAAAAATCTTACATAGCACTTGGTTAGCGTTTTTTATCACCTTTTTGGTGTGGTTTAACCATGTACCGTTAATGTCGACAATCAAATCCAGTATGGGATTATCTGATCTGGAAGCGAAAATTCTCTTAATATTAAATGTCGCTTTAACCATTCCTGCTCGTATAGTGACCGGGATGTTAGTCGATAAATACGGCCCACGTTTAACTTACTCTGCGTTATTAGCCGTTAGTGCTGGACTGTGTTTCTTTTTCGCTTTTGCTCAATCTTTCGAAACCTTGGCGTTGGCCAAGTTTTTAATGGGGTTTGTTGGTGCAGGTTTTGTCATCGGTATTCGTATGATAAGCGAATGGTATCCTTCAAATCAATTAGGTTTGGCTGAAGGTTTATATAAAGGTTTAGGTAATGTAGGCTCGGCTGTTGCTGCTGGCACGCTTGTATATGTAGCCAGTTTATTTGGTGGTGAAGATAATTGGCGATATGCAATTGCGACAACCGGGGTGATTGCTCTTGTATATTCAGTTTTTTACTACAATGCAGTTACTGATACGCCCGCAGGTTCTACTTATTTCAAACCAAATAAATCGGGTGGACTGGAGTTAACAAGTAAATTCGATTTTGTTTTCTGTATTTTATTCAATATTCCGATGTTGTTAGCATTAGGCGTGTTAACTTGGCGTGTTACCGACTCGGGTATTGTTGCTGGAACGGGACAAGCAGTTGTAAGTGGTGCGGGTTTAATTAGTGATGAAGTGTCTTACGCCATTTACGCACTATTATTGGGCTTATTTGCATTACAAACGTATAAATTGTTCCAAGTTAATAACGAAATGTTGCAGTCAAAACCAATAAATCCACTGCTACGCTACAAGTTTAAACAAGTTGCAATTTTAAGCATCGGATATGCGGTCACTTTTGGTGCAGAATTATCAGTAATTTCTATGCTAGCTCAATACTTTGAGAATCAATTCTTAGTTAGTGCTGCGGCTGCGGGCATTTTTGGTGCATGTTTTGCTGCTGTAGACGTTTTATCTTGTCCATCAGGTGGTTTAATTAGTGATAAATTTGGACGCAAAAAGCCGCTGATTATATTGCTGACAGGAGCTGCTATAGGTTTCTTCACTATGTCGATGATTACGCCTGAATGGCCTTTGCCTACGGTAGTTGCGACTATGATGTTATGTTCATTTTTCTTAGGTTCTGCCGCAGGATGTGTGTTTGCTGTGGTTCCTTTAGTTAAAAGAAAACTAACTGGGCAAATAGCTGGCACGGTTGGTGCATATGGCAACGTAGGTGCCGTTGGCTTTCTGTTAGTATTTTCATTTGTCACACCATCAATATTTTTTGTGACAATTGCAGTTAGCATTGCATTTGCTGCTTTATGCTCAGTGTTCTTAGATGAGCCAAGCAATAAAATGGCAGAAGTATTACCAGATGGTTCGGTTCAACTAATTGAAGTGCACTAAGCACACGAAAGAATTATTAACTTAGACGAGGTTTTATTCACAATGGATAACAACACAAAATTCAATATTTTCTCAATGCAAGGGAAGATGAAAGTGCTCCATATGTCTTGGATAGCATTTTTCATCACGTTTGTAGTTTGGTTTAACCACGCCCCATTATTAGGCGCAATTAAAGAATCTTTAGGTTTAACCGCAGCTCAAGCAAAAACACTTTTGATTTTAAATGTTGCTTTAACTATCCCTGCTCGAATTATTATTGGTATGTTGACCGACAAGTTTGGCCCTCGTCGTGTTTATTCTGCGTTGTTATTCATTTGTGCTTTTCCATGTTTTATGTTCGCCTTCTCGACAACCTTCGAAATGGCGGCATTATCACGTTTATTATTAGGTTTCATCGGTGCTGGTTTCGTAATTGGTATTCGTATGGTGAGTGAGTGGTTCCCACACAATGAATTAGGTACTGCTGAAGGTATTTATGGTGGTTGGGGTAACTTCGGTTCTGCTGCTGCTTCTTTCACTTTACCTGTATTAGCTTTATGGATTGGTGGTGACGACGGTTGGAGATACGCAATTGCATCTACCGGTGTTTTGTGTATTTTCTGGTCGTTTGTTTACTACAACACAGTAAGTGATACACCTAAAGGTTCTACTTATTTCCGTCCGAAAAACATTGGTGGTATGGAAGTAACAAGTAAAGGTGACTTTGCATTCTTAGTTGTAATGAAACTTCCTATGTATTTTGCACTTGCATTGTTAACTTGGAAATTATCGCCAGAGGGAGTGTCGTTAATTTCTGAAACTGCTGCAGTATTAGCTTACGTTGGTTTAGTTTTACTATTTGTTATCGACTGTTACAAAGCATACGATGTTAACCGTGAAATTTTTGTTAAACCAGTTCCTGAAATTCAACGTTACAAATTTAAACAAGTAGCTGTTTTAAATATCTTGTATTTTGCAACTTTTGGTTCTGAATTAGCAGTAGTTTCTATGTTACCTTTATTCTTCGCTGAAACTTTCGGTTTATCAGCTATTGTTGCGGGTATGGTTGCTTCTGCTTACGCATTCATGAATTTAATGTCTCGTCCGGGCGGTGGTTTAATCTCTGATAAATTTGGTCGTAAGAAAACATTACTTATCCTAACTGCTGGTTTAGCCGTTGGTTATTTCGTAATGAGCTTAATTGATGCAACATGGCCTGTATGGGTAGCGGTTGTTGCTGCTATGGCTTGTTCATTCTTCGTTCAAGCGGGTGAAGGTGCAGTATTTGCGGTAGTACCACTAATCAAGCGTCGTTTAACTGGTCAAATCGCGGGTATGACTGGTGCTTACGGTAATGTTGGTGCGGTAACTTACTTAACTATCTTCTCTATGGTTGAGCCTTCAACTTTCTTCTTGGTGATAGCTGCAACAGCTGTACTTGGTTTTGCAACTCTATTATTGATGGAAGAGCCTTCTGGCCACATGGCTGAAGTACGTGAAGATGGTTCAGTTGAACTAATTAAAGTTAGTTAATTTAATAATACTTAATTCACTTTTTGGATTTACCCTCAGGTGGAGTTCTGTTTTATACAGGCTCCACCTTCTCGCATCTATAGGACGATGAATTTTTAAGATTTACTTTATTTTGATGATTTTGTACTGTGCGAAGTTAACCTACACCCTTTAGAGAGAACAACAATGAAAAAACAATTAAAGGTCGAGATTGGTGGTGCAACTAAAGCTGGGGTGAAACCAGTCAATCAAGATGCATTTGCAGCTAAAACCCCAAAGGGTCAAGCACTCGAGTTTAAAGGGGTGGTCGCTTCTGTTGCCGATGGCATTAGCAGTAGTAAACGTTCGCAAGAAGCTGCGCAACTGTCTGTGACTCAATTTATAAGTGATTATTACGAAACACCCGATACTTGGAATGTCAACAAATCTGCTGCACGTATTTTAACCGCGCTTAATTCTTGGTTATATAACAAAAACAGTTATGCAGAAGATGATTCACTTGTATGTACTTTTTCTACTTTAGTTATCAAGTCTTGTACGGCGCACATTCTGCATGTTGGTGATAGCCGCATTTATAGATACCATCAAGGTGAATATTCGTGTGTTACCCGCGATCACGTGCACGGCAGTCGCTCGAATAATTTTTTGACTCGTGCTATGGGGATAGATAGTCACTTAGAAGTCGATTATCAAATGCTGTCGGATTTGGAAGAGGGCGACATATTTGTCATTTCAACCGATGGTTTCCATGAGTTTGTTGATGACAAAACTGTGGTTGAATATATTCACGCTTCAGAAAATCTAGAAAAGACAGCAGAAAGTTTAGTTGATATTGCACTAAAAAATGGCAGTCATGACAATGTAACTTGCGTGATTGTTCGAGTTGCCGAATTACCGCTAGAAGATGTGGAAGAGGCGCATAGGCGCTTAAGTAAATTAGTTATTCCACCTGTGCTGGATATAGGTCAGAGCATTGATGGTTTTACAGTTTGCCGAGTGTTATTTAGTGGCACACGTAGTCATGTGTTTTTAGTTGAAGATAAAGACAATAAGCAATATGCGCTTAAAATGCCATCACATAGTTTTAGGGAAGAGCCGGAGTACTTAGATGGATTTTTACGCGAGGAATGGATAGGCACAAGGCTAAATCATAGAAACGTGATGCGTATTCATGCAAGGCCAGAAAATAGCCCATTTATGTACCACTTGTGTGAATACTTGGGTGGACAAAATTTACGTCAGTGGATTGCCGATAATCCTAAACCGCATATAGATGAAGTACGTAAGATTATCACTGAAGTTGTCCATGCAATGCGCTATTTTCAACGTAATGGTATGGTGCATAGGGACTTAAAGCCAGAGAATGTCATCATTGATAAGTTTGGCCAAATTAAGGTTATCGACTTTGGTACAGTGTCTGTTGAAGGTTTAGAAGATATTAAAAATCCGATTCAAGAGACTTGCCCGGTAGGTTCAGTTGATTATATAGCGCCTGAATATCTAATGGGTGAAAAGGGCACGTTTCAAGCTGATTTATATTCTATTGCTGTGATGTTTTATGAAATGTACGTTGGTAAATTGCCGTTCGAAATTGGCAACTTACGCAATAAAATACCAGACAGTTATGAGTATTGGATATATAAGAGCGCTAGTTTACATCGCCCAGAAGTTCCTAAGTGGTTAGATGTAGCATTAGAAAAGGCGACATCGCCTAATCCTACTTATCGCCATCAAGCATTTTCTGAATTTTTGGCTGACATCAGCAAACCAAACCAAAACTTAATGTATCAACATGAAGCCCGTCCGTTAGTTGAACGAGATCCTGTGATGTTTTGGCAACTTAGTTGTGCGATCCTTTTGGTTACCAACCTACTGACCATTTACTGGATGTTTAAATAAACCTAGATGTCCTAAGAGTCGAAATAACCCAAGTTTTAGCCTTGGGTTATTCAGCTTATTTAAATCGGGGTAAATAATCGGCTAGTATCAATTGCTTGAGAGTGCTGTATGAAGGTTTCAATCGCCGCTGGTTTGGCGATATGGTAACCCTGAGCATAATCTATACCCAATTCTACAAGCAGGTCTAAGGTGTCTTGGTCTTCAACAAACTCGGCAACGGATACTTTGTTCAGCGATTTTGCAATATCATGAATTGCACGTACTAAAGCTAAATCAATTGGATCTGTTGTCATGTCTTTAACGAACGAACCATCTATTTTTACACTGTTAGCAGGTAATTGTTTTAGATAGGTAAAGGTGCTAAAACCAGTACCAAAATCATCAATTGAGAAATCACAGCCAATTTGTGTCAATCTTTCAATCATACGAACTGTACCTGCTAAATTGGTTAAACTGGCACTTTCGGTTAACTCAAAAATAATCCGTTTCGGATTTACTTTATATTGGCGGATTTTTTGCTCAATAAGTGGCGCTAATTTTTCGTCGCTAAATGCATGTGCAGATAGGTTAATCGCCATACGGGGAATTTGCGGATAATCAGCTAGATATTTGATTGCTTTGCCAACAACTTGGTGGTCTAACAGTTTAATATCGTCCGCTCTTTCTAAAGCTGGAATAAAGCTACCAGGGTAGATAAGTTTGTTATCTATATTCAACCTAACCAAAGCTTCATAATAGGCAACTTGGCCGGTTTTACACTGGATCACTGGCTGAAAGTGCAAGACAATTTGGTCGTTTATAATGGCTTGTTGCAGTTGGTGGATCCACTCAATGGTATCACGTAAATTTTCGCTATCCTGATCATTTTCTGAATAGACGTGAACTAGATCGCGACCACGACGTTTTGCAACATATAAAGCAATATCAGCTTGTTTTAAATATTCATGGCCATCTTTGGCGCTACCATTGATGCTAGCAACACCAACACTACAACTTAATTTATACACTTGGCCTTCAAATTGATAGTGACCCGATTTGACCGTTTCACATATTTGTTCAGCGAGTTCGTGAGCATCCAACATGCTTGAATGTGATAATAATAAAGCGAACTCGTCACCGCCAATTCGACACAATAAATCAGATTTACGAATTTTAGATTTGATTGCGTTAGCAACCTCTTTTAGCACCATATCGCCTTGATGATGGCCTTGTGAGTCGTTAATCACTTTAAAGTGATCTAAATCTATATAGAGTAGCGCATGCGGCCCTTCGCCTTTAGATGCTAATACGCTCAAACGGTTTAATTCGTTGTCAAAATAATAACGATTGTGTAAGTTGGTCAGCGTATCGTGTAGCGCTAAATGTTCTAATTTAAATTCGGCTTTTTTACGCTTGGTGATGTCGTCGATTGTCGCTGTTACCAGCCAGTTTTCTTCATCATCTTGAGTGGCGGAAAATCTACCTTCAACCCAGATATCAATCGAATCTAGGTGTTTAAGCTTAAACTCCAAAGTACAGTACTGTACTTTACCTGAAAAAATATCAGTTAAAGTATCTTCAACTATAGCTTCTTCGGCTTCAAACTTAGGACATACATATTCTATAAAGGGCTGGTTTAAGGTTGAATCAATTGTATGGCCTGTTAACTCACTCCAAGCTTTATTCAAGAAGTTAATTTCGCCTTTATGGCTAATTTCAATGACCACAGTGGTCATATTGTCGAGTAATTGCTGGTGAGCATTGGAAATTTCGCGATAAGCTTTTTCACGCTCGCGTAATTCTTGCACTTTGTCAGCGAATTGACGATTACTGATCATAAAGTCTTCACGACGTGAAGCGATTTCACAGACTCGTCTAAGTTGTTCTGCTCGAAAAGGTTTAGTGATAAAGTCTGCCGCACCTTGAATTATCATGGCTTCAGCCATGTCTATAGTGCCATGCGCTGTCATGATTATGACTGCCTGAGATGGATTTTTCGCCATGATATAATCCAGTACTTTTTCACCGGACAAACCAGGCAGCATAACGTCTAGCAGAACAATTTCGTAATTATTTCTATCCCAAAGTTCAATGCCACGTTCACCGGTTTCGGCTATGGTGACGTCAAATCTATGTTGCAGTATACGTTCAACGATTTCTTGGATTGACTCGTTATCTTCGACAACCAACATCGAAACTTTATCTGAAGTAGTGCGAGCGCCTGCTAGGGCATGGGTCAAAACTTGGTTGATTTGCTCAACTTCTTCATAAGGAAGAAGTTTATTGATACCGAATTCTCGTGCTGTTGTTTCGGCAATGTGTTCGCACCAAGTAGCAGCGAAGACGACAATAGGTATATCGGCTGCGCAGCGGAAAATCCCCGAGCGAACCATGCGCGATAATCGCCAGCCGTCGAGTCCTTCAATTTCTACATCAGAAACTAAGGCGTGAATTGTTTGACGGCGTAAACATTGAATCGCTTCTGTGCCACTTGTTGCACAAATAACATCGAACGTGCCTGTTGATTCGATAGTTTGTTGAATTTCTCTGCATTTTGCAGGATTGCTATTAACAAGTAGCAACTTCATTATATTGCTCTTCCTGATTTATTATCTTTTTCATATTTCGCGAGAACTTTAATCCAATTTGTCGGTAACTGAAAACCACTCATTTACTCCACTGACCTGTTTAGATTATTAAATGAGTATACGACACCGAGTCATATAGCCCCGCTCCATCTAGCTAGAAATAGCAAATTTATTGGTCAGATTAGCAAAAAAATATTCTAGGGGCGACACATTTTTGCCCTTGCTAAAAATTAATTTAGCTGAATATTGGTGAATTTGTAAATTTGTATAAAAGATTAAACGAATCAGAAAATACTCACTAGTTGGTACAGTCTTTGCGTTATTGGCACTATCTAAGAATTTTTTGAAAATTTGCACTTAAACGTCAGTTTTTTGACTTTGAGTGAGTTATGGCAGAGTAATGGGTCAAATATGTATATAGTTAATACGCTATTTAAAGCCTTAAAACTGGCATCAGGTTGCTTGCTAATCTTGGTGATTGTTGGCTGCTCTGGATCTTTGGGTACAAGTGACAAAGATGAAGACACAGAGCAAGTTTTAACCGTAGATATAGGTAGCGATTTTGAGGTATCTATTGGTACAGAAGCTTTTACTATTAATAGTGTGGTTAAAGGCGACAGTGGACCATTTGTTTATACTTGGCGCACCCAACCAGCCATTTTTGCCGAAGAAGCTTTGTCAGCGACTGATGCGCCATCTGTGCAATTTGAAATTCCAGAAGATTTGAATACCTTTACTGAAATTTTATTGTCTTTGACCGTCAATGATGCTGCGGGTAATGCAGCTTCAGACCAAATTATCATCACGTTAAGACCAGTTAATACTTTGCCGATCATTAACTTAACCTTAGACGATGCAGACAAAGTGGTAGATTCAGGCCAAGGTTTTAATTTTGTTGCCTCTTGGGTGGATGCCGAAGATGGTGAAAACGTCGCAAGTGCCAAACTTATGGTTGAACAACTATCCGGTATTGCATTAGAGAATTTGCCGGTTGACGGCATTTTAGCAACTTTTCCATTGTCAGATGATGCTTCGCCTGTTGCCGCGGCTGTGGCGGATGGTCAGTTTGTTAACGCATCAAGTCAAACTGTGACTTTGCGTTTTACGTTGGAGATCATAGACACCACAGGTGGTGTGCAAACCAAGTCGATTGACCTCGAAATTTTATCGGCAGCTGAGTCTGCGCCTGTGGTCAATGCTGGTAATAATCAAGTTGTTTACGAAGGACAACAAGTTACTTTAGCCGCTTCAACTGCCTCTACAGGCAATACTCAATATAGTTGGAAGCAGGTGGATGGAGAGCAACCTATTACGTTAACTGCGAGTCAAAACCCAATTGTGCAATTTGACGCACCAGATGTTGATGTCAGCACTGTGTTTGAGTTCCAAGTTGTCGTGACTAATACAGTGACAAACAGGCGAAATTCTGATTTTGTCCGTGTGACTGTTTTACCTATTTCTGCTTTTGATGGGCTAAATGATACTGGCATAACAACTTGCGCAGATGGCACAACTAATGAAGTGAATTGTGGGTTGACCAGCTATCCGCGACAAGATGCGCAATATGGTCGTGATCCAGCCGAACTTAGTACGGGTTTGCAAAAAACAGGTTCTGGGGAACTCGGATTTGATTTTTCTTTATTAGATGCTGATGGTGAAGAAATATTCTCTGGTACACCAAGTTGTATTCGCGACAATGTAACAGGTTTGATTTGGGAAATTAAAACCACCACAGGTTTACGCGCGCATACCCATACTTTTACCTGGTTTAATGATGGTGACTTAAATGGTGGCAATGAAGGTGCGGAAACTTCTATTGCGGCCAGTTGTTTTGTTGACTCGACTTTAACCAATTGTAATAGCCAAGAATATGTCTCGGCTGTGAATAGTGCCGGCATGTGTGGTGGTCATGACTGGCGTTTACCGACAGTCAATGAGCTAGTGTCTATTCTGAACTATGGCCAGACCGAAGATAAAATGGCGCTGGGTGGTGACAACACACAATTGTGGGCGAATCATGCAAAAACCTCTACGCCTTATTGGACAAGCTTGTCGGCTATTTTTGGTGTTGCGAACAGTAGCAGTCCAGAAGCGCTATCCGCTTGGGTGGTTAATTTATCCACGGGTGACGAAAGAGCTATTTTGAAATCTAGCACAGCTCATATCTTATTGGTTAGGTAGGTAATCATGCGGAAATTTATTAAATATTTTATGCCGGCATCACTTGCTTTGATGACTAATTTTGCCCATGCGTTTTGTAGTGATGAAGTTGCAACCACAGTCGATACTTCTGCCTACGTAGTCGATAGTGAAAACGGTTTGGTCACAGAAGCAGCAACAGGTTTGATGTGGCAAATGTGTAATTATGGTGAAACTTGGCAGGCAAGTGCTGCGCGTTGTGATGGTGTCGCTAAAACGGTTAACTGGCAACAAGCATTGCAAGCGTCAGAACAAACGAGTGTAGCGGGTTACGATGATTGGCGCTTACCTAATGTTAAGGAACTGATGCAAATAATCGAGCGCAGTTGTGCGGAACCTGCGACACAGGATAGTTTATTTCCGTCGACTAAAAACGAAGTTTATTGGACGAGTTCTCCTGTATTTAATACATCGATTGATAACCTAGTTTGGACTGTTCATTTTAAAGAAGGCTCAAATGCACAAAAAGACAAAAGTAATTTTAATTTTGTTCGTTTTGTTCGCAAAGTAACTGAGTAATAAATTTAAATACCCCAATCACTTGGGTATAGTATACACTTAGAGGTAGTAATGAAGGAAAACGAACTAGAGTCTAGTTTTGCAACCGCAGGGGGCTATATGGTTAATGAAGACGGCAACAAAAGTCACAGGCCAAAAAAGATGTCTGTGCTATCTTGGTTGATTGTTGTCAGTGTTGCCTTGTTACCTTTATTGGTTGCATTTGTTTTGCCGCTTATTGGTGTGGCTGACGGCTCAGTGACAGTATTAACAATTATTACTGTATTGATTGCGGTATTGGTGATCCAGCTAGTTTGGGCACACAAAAGCAACCGGAAAAAATAATCTAGCTATTTGAGCAAATATTTGGGTACACGTATGGTCAGGTTGGAGTCTGGATCATTACTGAACAAGACTTTAGGTGTGTAGTTTATCCAATCGGTTTGCTCAACTATCTTGCCATTTTCATTTAACGTTAACAGCATGGTCATCTTCCATGGGCCAAACTTCAATCCATCGTAAACAAAAGGCATAAAAAAGCCTGTTACAACTGCGCTGTTTTCAAATACTGTTATTTGTTCGACAACCACAGCGCTGACTGAATTGCCTAGTGATAATTTAGGATCATGCCAATTAAATAGTTCACGAATTTGCTTTTTACCTTTGACTTTTTTGCCGCGAATAACGTCTTCTACTTGGGCATTTTCGGCATAAAAACTCATAAAATAGTCAAAGTCTTCATGCAGTGCATAGGCTGTCATAAATTCGGAGACAATCTTTTTACTGTCTAGCTTAGATTTTTCAGCGGCTGATTTGGTCGATTGATTGTCAGTGAGTTGACAGCCTGATAATAATATACCGATACTCAGCAGGATAAAAAATCTAGTCTTCAATAAAAAGTTCCAATAATTCATTTAAGTACCTATGTCCTTTGCTGGTTATTTGCCATGTATCTGCTGTTTCATCTATGAGTTGTAATTGCTTAGCTTGGTCAAACATGCTGGCAACTTGACTGAGTTCAAGGCCAGTGTAATCGACAAATTGTTGTTTGGGCGTGGCTTCAAACAAGCGTAAGCGATTCATAAAGTATTCGAATATTCGCTCATCCATGTCAACAAACCTGTGTTTATAGGTGTAGTCAATGGCACTGAGGTAGCCACTCGGGTGTTTAATTTTCTCGAATCTTAATATTTTATTTTGCTCTGGCAAAGTGATTTTGCCATGCGCACCACAACCTATGGCTAGGTAGTCACCAAAACGCCAGTAATTTAAATTGTGTTTGCTTTGAAAACCTTCTTTAGCATAAGCACTAATTTCATATTGTTGATAACCGTGTTTGGCGAGAAGAGCTTGGCCTTGCTCCTGAATATCCCACAAAATATCATCGTCAGGTAAAACAGGTGGTTTAGAGGCAAATAAAGTATTTGGCTCGATTGTTAGTTGATACCAAGAAATATGTTGTGGTTTACAGGCAATTGCTTGCTCTAAATCGTACAAAGCGTTTGCAACATTTTGTTCAGGCAGCCCGTGCATTAAGTCTAGATTAAAACTATTTAAACCAATACTGCTGGCAAGCTCAGCTGCTTGAATTGCTTGTTCTGGGTTGTGTACTCTGCCTAAAGTTGAGAGTTTATCCGCTTGAAAACTTTGCACACCAATCGAAAATCGGTTAACTCCAGCTTGTTTAAAACCAATAAACTTTTGGTTATCTAATGTGCCTGGGTTAGCTTCTAGGGTTATTTCACAATCACTAGATAAGGTAAGACGAGTTTTTACCCCTTGCAAGATTTGCTCAATTGCCGCTGCGCTCATAATACTTGGTGTACCGCCACCAAAAAATATGCTGTGGATAGGGCGATTTTGCACATAACGCAACTGGCTATCTAGGTCATTGAGCAGAGCTTTAACATACGCCTGCTCATCGATTTTTTGTTTGAGTGCATGCGAATTAAAATCGCAATAGGGGCATTTTTGGATGCACCAAGGAATATGAATATATAAGCTAAGCGGCGGCAGTTGCATTAAACCAACTGCTCCATTTGTTTAACCAATTGTGCCAGTGCTTTAGCTCTGTGGCTGATTTGGTTTTTATCTTGTTTATCTAGTTCAGCTGAAGTGCAATTGCGCTCAGGCACATAAAAAATCGGATCATAACCAAAACCGTTTGCACCACTTGCTTGTTCTGTGATCATACCTTGCCAGCTGCCTTGGCAGACAATTGGGGTTGGATCATCTGCGTGGCGCATATACACAAGTACACATTGAAAACGTGCGGTTCTTTGCGCTTGTGGCACACCTGCTAGTTCAGCTAATAATTTGTTTAGGTTGTCTTTGTCACTAGCGTCAGCACCGGCGAAACGCGCTGAGTAAATGCCAGGTGCACCTTGTAAATAATCTACTTCAATGCCTGAATCATCGGCAATGGCTGGTAAACCTGTATGTTTGGCGGCATTACGCGCTTTCAAAATGGCGTTTTCGATAAAAGTTAAACCTGTTTCTGCCGCTTCAGGTACATTAAATTCTTTTTGCGCTTTAAATTCGATACCGAATTGATTAAACATCTGGTTGAATTCGGCCACTTTGCCTGGATTGCCTGTGGCAAGAACGATTTGTTTAGTGCTAGACATAATTTGCTGATTTTTGTTGGAAAGGGAAAGGTTGGCAATAGCAGAAAACTAACTATTGCCAAGTAGCTCAGATGGCTAGATTAGTGACCACCGCAGCAGTCATCACCATGCTCGTGTTTGTGACCGTGATCGTGGCCACAACCACCTTCTGCGTGCACATGACCATGGGCTAATTCTTCTTCTGTTGCTGCACGTACTTCCATTACTTCAACGTCAAATTCAAGTGCAACACCAGCTAGTGGGTGATTGCCGTCAACTGTAACAAAGTCATCTTCAATTTTAGTGATAATCACAGATTGTTGACCTTGGTCTGTATCTGCACGTAAATGCATACCTTCATGAATTTCTTCAATATGATCAAATACATCAATTGGTAATTTTTGTGCTAAAGCTTCATGGTATTCACCATACGCATCTGCCGCTTCTATTGTACAAGTGAAAGCTGCACCAGCTTCTTTGTCCGCTAATTGGCTTTCTAAGCCTTTAATTAAGAAGCCGCGGCCGTATAAAAATGCTAATGGTTCGCCGTCTTTAGATGTATCAATCACTTGACCGTCTTTGGCACTTTTTACTGAGTAGTGCATGGCTACAACTGTATTTTCTGCTATTTTCATTTTGTTTCCTCATAATCAAGAGAGTAGGGCTGAGCGGACAGTTGAACCTGACGTTGACTATCATCTTTTACTCTATACTTTGCTTGTAAATCTGAATCTATTGCGAGTACGGCTATACCATAACATTGGCCGTCATTCTCGTTAATCGCAGCCTGGATTATTTCTCCAGCGCGACGCCAGTTTTCGCCGAGTTGAACTTCTAAGCTTTCACCAACGTTGAATTTTTCACTACTACTTATGGCAAAACAGGCGCGTTTGTTGCCACCTCGATAGCGCATACGTGCAACGGTTTCTTGCCCCATATAACAGCCTTTTTTAAAGCTGATGGCTTTTAACGCATGCGCGTTAATCGCTTGTGGCACATATTCGTTTTGATGTGCAGCGGTAATAAAGGGCACTAAATTGTCTGCGAGTGCTTTGATAAAAATATCATCACCATTTTGTGCGCTTTCATTGATTGATAACCACAGGTTGGCTGACATTTGTACTTGTGTGACAGGCTCGTGGCTCACTTGGTGTAAATTAGCCGCTGAATCTGTTAATGTAAAAGAAAATTTAACTGGGCTAATTGCAAATTCCACCTTGCTAAATACACCAAATTTTTTCAGTTCGGCTAATGATTTTTCAATAGTGGAACTGTGTTGAAACAGCAACAAAGAATCTTGGTGCGGTACTATATAACTCATGGCCCAAACTTTGCCTTTTGCATCGCAGTGGCATGCGAAACAGGCGCTATCCTGTTCTAAGCTGATTAAATCTGCGGTTAATTGGCTATTTAAATACTTGAATCTATCTTCGCCGCTAACTTGAATAGCAGACCAGTCAGTTAATTGGTAGGTCGTCATCGACATACAGAAAATCCACGAATAATTGTTAAAACCAATATGGCGACATTGTAGCAAATATCAAGGTTTATACCCAAGCTACTTGAAGACGCAAGATTTTAGCCTTGCCCTTCGGAAGCTTTATATTTCCAATTCACCAGTTAAATACTTGTGCTACTGGCCGATTGCACATAAGAGCAGTATACTCAGCTAAATTAATTTTATATCTTTGGGGCTATTGCGATTATGCAAAGTGCAGCAAGAACTCGTTGGGCATGTCGCCGTGGCATGTTGGAGTTAGACGTTATTTTAATGCCGTTTATGGATAATCATTACGATAATTTGCCTGAAGCTGAACAGCTTATTTTTCAACGACTGTTAGAAGGCATAGATCCTGAGTTGTACGCTTGGTTTATGGGCCATGAAAAATGTGAAGACCCTGAACTTGCTGAAATGATTAAAAAAATTCACAAATTAAACGGCGCGCCAGTTTCATTCTAACTAACAGCGCCAACAGAAAAGGATTTCTGTGTTATATCAAATATCGATTAAACCGAGCAAAATTCTCTTTGTACCTTGCGCTGCACTTGGTTTGGCTTATTATGCGTTGTTGCAATATTCACTTATCCACCTGACACCTTTGGCAAATTTGTGCGTGTTTGTTTTATGCCTTACGCTGAGCTATTTGTTATATCGTCAGCTTAAGCTGGCTTTGCCTAAACATTTTTTAGTTAGCCAATCAGGCCTATTGATTCATCAACAAACGACTTATACACCTGCTGTATTTATGCATAACTTTTTTGGCTGGTTTTGTATTGGCTTGGTGGGAACATCGTTTTGGGTGTTACATAAAAGTATGTTAACACCCATAGATGCATGCCGCTTAGGGCGGTGTTTAGCTCGAACTGGTCGGCGTTAATATGGTTGGTTTTGGGTTTTCATTTGTTTCTGGATAATCTAAATTGTAGTGCAAACCACGACTTTCATCGCGCTGCATTGCACAACGCACAATTAACTCAGCTACATCAAGCAAGTTTCTCAGCTCTAGCAAGTTATTACTTACTCTAAAGTGAGCATAATAATCTTTGACTTCTTGCTGGAGTAATTCAATGCGGCGCATCGCGCGTTCTAGTCGTTTATTGGTTCTAACTATGCCAACATAATCCCACATTAATAAACGCAGCTCATGCCAGTTGTGTTGAATGACAACCTCTTCATCGCTATCGGACACTTGGCTCTCATCCCAACTTGGAATACTTGGGTAATTTGAAATATCAAAACCACTATTGATAATATGTTTAGCCGCCGCTTCGGCAAAGACTAAACATTCTAATAAAGAGTTACTCGCCATACGGTTGGCACCGTGCAAACCTGTGTAGGCAACTTCGCCAACGGCATATAAATTTTCTATATCTGTTTGACCATTTAAATCTGTCATTACACCACCACAGGTATAATGTGCTGCTGGTACAACAGGAATAGGTTGTTTGCTGATATTAATGCCGAATTCTTTACACTTTTTATAAATGTTCGGGAAGTGATGTTTAATAAAATCTTTGGGTTTATGGCTGATGTCTAAATACATGCAGTCGGCACCAAGCCGCTTCATTTCATAGTCGATAGCTCTTGCCACAATATCTCGCGGGGCTAATTCTGCGCGTTCGTCAAAATCAGGCATAAAACGGCTGCCATCAGGGCGACGTAAAAATGCACCTTCTCCGCGTAATGCTTCGGTTAATAAGAAATTTTTTGCATCAGGGTGATATAAACAGGTTGGATGGAATTGATTAAACTCCATATTGGCAACACGACATCCGGCACGCCACGCCATAGCAACACCATCTCCACTGGCAATATCTGGGTTTGAGGTATATTGATAAACTTTACTTGCACCACCTGTTGCCAAAACAATTTTGGCTGCTTTTATAACTTCCACTTGTTCGCTGGTGCGATTCCATACATAAGCGCCATATACTTTTTTACCATTTTGTTTGATTTTTTTATCGGTAATTAAGTCAACCGCATTGTATCTTTCAAATATACGGATGTTTTTGTGCATTTGCGCTGTGCGTATTAAGGTTTTTTGTACTGCTTTACCGGTAGCATCGGCGGCATGTAAAATACGTCTGTGACTATGGCCACCTTCGCGAGTTAAATGATATTTTTCACGGCCATCTTCTGTGGTGACAGTATCAAAAGGGACACCATACGAAATCAAAGTCTCTAAACTACGCCTTGCATTTTCTGCTGTAAACCGGACGGCTTGCTCTTCACACAAACCTGCTCCGGCAATTAGCGTGTCTTGCACATGCGATTCTATACTGTCATTTTTATCAAAAACGGCTGCGATGCCACCTTGTGCATAATAAGTTGAACCTTCTTTTAGTTTCGACTTACTAAGTACTATTACATTTGCGGTTGCAGCGAGACGCAGGGCTAAGGTTAAACCTGCGGCACCAGCGCCGACCACGAGCACGTCACATTTATGCTCAAGCGGAGTTTGATTTGTCATGTTTGTCTTTCACAATCCGTATATTTATGCTGTTATGCTTAGCTGATTGTAACCTTAAAAAAATTTTTTAGAACTTTTTCTAACTTATAGTGTCTATCAATACATATTAGCTAACATGCCCCATGGCAACTAGCAGATAAATAAAGATTAGAAGTAAAGCAGGAGTACAGGCACAAATATGAAGCCGGAAGTTACCGACCAACAATTGGTGGAACGTGTACAACGTGGAGATAAACAAGCTTTTAATTTGTTGGTGCAAAAGTATCAACATAAAGTGACGAGTTTAGTTTCACGTTACGTTAAACACCCGGGCGATATTGCCGACGTAGCACAAGAAGCTTTTATCAAAGCCTATAGAGCCATTCCTGGCTTTAGGGGCGAGAGTGCTTTTTATACTTGGCTTTATCGAATAGCCGTTAACAGCGCAAAAAACTATATTGCATCACAAGCTCGTAAAGTAGCAGTGAATGATATAGATGTAGCCGATGCTGAATTTATCGACAGCGCAGATGCTTTGCGAGTGAATAGTTCACCAGAGCAATTGATGATGTCAGATCAAGTTAAACAAGTTGTATTTAAAACCATAGATGGTTTGCCGGATGACTTAAAAACCGCCATTACTTTACGTGAGATTGATGGTTTAAGTTATGAAGAAATTGCTGATGTAATGGAATGTCCTGTCGGGACAGTTCGCTCAAGGATTTTTAGAGCACGTGAAGCAATAGATACAAATTTGCAGCCTCTTTTAGCAAGATAAAATTCTAGTTGGAAAAGTGAAGTGACTATGAGTTCAAAAAGTAAAGAAAACATATCAGCCTTTGTAGACGGAAAGCAAGATAACCCGCAAGTTATCGATAAAATGAAACAAGACCCTAAGTTGGCTGAATGTTTTGGTCGTTACCATATGATTGGTGATGCTATGCGCAATGAGTTGCCAAGTCAGCTCAATTTAAGTCTTGCTGACAGTGTAATGCAAGCGATTGAAAAAGAGCCTGTGGTACTTGCGCCAAATGCGCGTCAAACCGCAAACCAGCAAAATGATGCAAATAAACAAGACAAACAAAGTTCAAGCAAAGTTGTACAGCTGTTTAAGCCCGCGTTACAATACGGCATTGCAGCGTCATTTGCAGCGGCAATGGTGATAGGCTTTCAAATAGAACAAACCAATACCTCGGTTGAAGTACCTCAACCAGTTTTACAAACTTTTCCAATTGGTGGTTCGTTAGATCCAGTGAGCATGCAGCAAGTGCAAAGTGTGCAAGCAAATAGCTCATACGATGCAATGCAACAAAGACAGCGGATAAATGCTTATATAATGGATCATGCACAGCAGTTAAAAACGCGTCAGCATGAGCCAACTGCAGCGCAAACAAACAGCCAATTAGAGCAACAGCAACAAGTTAAAGGTGATTCGTCTGAAACAACTCAATAATTTGACGAATACTCAGCCAACACAGAGCGCAACCAATCAAGTGCGCTCTTGTAACCACCAACACCTTAGGGCTTGGTGGTTTGTTTTTTTAAGGGCGAGTATTTTTAGTCTGCTATTTGTCCATTTAGGTTTAAAAGCAAATAACAACGAAGCGTATGATTGGTTGCAGCGTATGCAAGAGTCTTCGCAGTCGCTCAATTATGAAATTTCGTTTGTTGTGGTTAATGGCAACAAAGCCGATCCTTGGCGTTGGTTTCATGGTTTGGTTAATGAACATGAGGTAGAAGTCTTAACTGCGCTTAATGGGCCAGGCCAGCAGCTGATTCGCAAAAACCAAGTAATTACCTACTTACAACCAGAGCAGCCAGCTTACAGCATTAAAGACACAATCACAGATGGCCCTTTGCCGGAAATTATTCGCGCCAATATAGAACAAATCGGCTTGAGTTATGATTTTCACTTAGTTGGGAAAAGTCGCGTCGCTGGATTACCTGCAAGGCTTGTGCGTATTATTGCCAAAGATAACTTACGTTATAACTATTGGTTGTGGTTACACGAAGAAACAGGTTTATTGCTTAAATCTGCAATTGTCTCTGAAGAGGGTGAAGCACTTGAACAGCTGCAAGTTTCAAATATTCAGGTTTTTAATGAACCGAGTGAAATTTTAACTGAGGTTGAAAAAGCTGAACTGCCTGAAGCTGTGATGATAAAAAACAGTGCACCAATGCAAAATATGAATTGGCAAATTGGTTGGGTTCCTCCTGGTTTTGAGCCGGTTAAAGTTGATCGCCACTTTTTGTATGGCACCAATAAAGAGCTGGTTGATTATGTAATGTTGTCAGACGGGGTTGTGTGGTTTTCAATTTATTTGAGACAAATGAAATCAGGCGAATCGGTTAAACCAGTAGCGTTTAACTCAGGCGCTAATAGTTATTTAACCCAACAAATTCAACAAGCAGAAGTGACAGTCATTGGTAAAGTTCCGGCGGAAACCGCGCAGCGTGTCGTTAATGCTATTAGTTGGAAAGAGTAAACTAAAAGTGAGCCGTACCAAGTTATGATGTACGAAAAAGCTATAGTTGCTGAACGTTATAATCCGCAACTTATTTGGATACAAAGCCAAGTTAAAACCACTTGTGGGGCTTGCCAACACAACAAAAACTGTGGCACTGGTGTGTTGGCGAGCATAATGGCGAAAAAAACCAACAGAGTACTGGTTGAATGCGCTGAGCATGTTGAAGTAGGGCAAGAGGTGACTGTAGCAATACCTGAGCAAAACTTATTAGCGGCATCTTGGTTATTATATGGCTTGCCACTAATGAGTTTTATGTTAACTCTGTTAGTCGCTCAACTATTTAATTGGCACGAATTATTGGTGCTGTTGTTGAGTTTAGTGGTGATGACCTTGGCTTTCCGTTCAGTTAAAGGCTTACAAAAACGCATTAAATCAACCCAAGTTTTACCACATGTTGTGCAATCTGTTGGTGGTATTCAATATCACTGCGATGCAAACAAAACTTTATAGCTGCCATATAAGGTGTATAATACCGACAATTTTTCTGTATTTAAGAAAATACCAGCAAATACACCCGCTTGCTAACGATAAAAGTAGGGTTAAATAAAGATAAGTTTGCTGGTAATTTTAGTTTTTTTGAGAGTGAAAATTGAGCACATTCAGTAACATCCGTAACTTTTCTATCATAGCCCATATAGATCATGGCAAATCAACCTTATCAGACCGATTAATTCAAACTTGTGGTGGTTTAACTGACCGTGAAATGGCCGCACAAGTTTTAGATTCAATGGAACTTGAACGTGAACGTGGTATTACCATTAAAGCACAAAGTGTAACCTTGAATTACACAGCCAAAGATGGTGAAACTTACCAGCTAAACTTTATCGACACCCCAGGACATGTTGACTTCACCTATGAAGTTTCACGCTCATTAGCGGCCTGTGAAGGCGCATTATTGGTTGTTGATGCGGGACAAGGTGTTGAAGCACAAACGCTTGCCAACTGTTACACAGCGATTGAAATGGATTTAGAGGTTGTGCCAATTTTAAACAAAATTGATTTACCAGCCGCAGAACCTGAGCGTGTAGCAGAAGAAATTGAAGACATAGTTGGTATTGACGCAATCGATGCAGTACGTTGTTCAGCTAAAACCGGCATGGGTATAGACGATGTTTTAGAAGTTATTGTTAAACAAATTCCGCCACCTCAAGGTGATAGAGAAGCGCCATTACAAGCTTTGATTATTGACTCTTGGTTTGATAATTACCAAGGGGTTGTATCACTGGTACGAGTTCAACATGGTGAGTTGCGCTCGGGCGAAAAAATGAAGGTTATGTCAACTAAACAAGATTATGTGGTTGACGAAGTGGGAATTTTCACCCCACACCAAACTAAAACTGGTGTATTAAAAGCTGGTGAAGTAGGTTATGTAATTGCCGGTATCAAAGAAATTCTTGGCGCGCCAGTCGGTGATACTATTACCACTGCACGTAATCCTGCCACAGAAGCTTTACCAGGTTTTAAAAAGGTTAAACCTCAGGTTTATGCCGGTATTTTCCCAATTTCAAGTGATGATTTTGAAGATTTACGTGATGCTTTAGGTAAATTAAGCCTAAATGATGCGTCACTTTTCTACGAGCCAGAAAGTTCAACAGCGTTAGGTTTTGGTTTCCGTTGTGGGTTCTTAGGTTTGCTCCACATGGAAATTATCCAAGAGCGACTTGAGCGTGAATACGACTTAGACTTAATCACCTCGGCCCCAACCGTAGTGTATAAAATTGAGCAGAAAAATGGTGAAGTGGTTATGGTCGACAACCCATCATCATTGCCACCTATCAATAACATTGAGAAAATTTTCGAGCCAATTGCTGAATGTAATATCTTAGTGCCACAAGAGCACTTAGGTAGTGTAATTACTTTGTGTGTGGAAAAACGTGGTGTGCAGCGCAACATGTCTTATCACGGCAACCAAGTAAGTGTGGTTTATGATATTCCAATGTCTGAAGTTGTTTTAGACTTCTTCGACCGCTTAAAATCAACCAGCCGTGGTTATGCGTCACTTGATTATAATTTTAAAGAATTCCAAGAATCTGACATGGTTCGAGTCGACATCTTAATTAATGGTGACAGAGTTGATGCACTAGCGTTAATTACCCATAGAGACAACGCGCAATACCGTGGTCGAGATATGGCTGAGAAGCTTAAAGAACTTATTCCAAGACAGATGTTTGACATTGCAATTCAAGCAACTATTGGTGCACATGTTATTGCCCGAACCACAGTTAAACAGCTGCGTAAAAACGTTATCGCAAAATGTTATGGTGGTGACGTATCACGTAAGAAAAAATTATTACAAAAGCAGAAGGAAGGTAAAAAACGTATGAAACAATTAGGCAATGTAGAAGTGCCTCAAGATGCGTTTTTAGCTGTACTTAAACTCGGTAAGTAATCAGGAATTATAGGAAATACAATGGCCAGTTATTTTTCAATTTTGTTGTTTATACTCACTGTAACAACTGGACTTATATGGTTGCTAGACGCAGTGTTATGGGCGCCAAAACGCAAACAAAAGCTGGCTGCAGCAAGTGGTGCAACTCAACTTGATTTAGAAGATGAAGTTAAACGCCGTATTGCGCCACAACATCCTGTCGCAGAGTTTGCCGAGTCAGTGTTTCCTGTTATTGCTTTTGTGTTTGTTTTGCGTTCATTCTTATATGAACCTTTTCAAATTCCATCAGGTTCTATGATGCCAACTTTATTGGTTGGCGATTTTATTTTAGTCGAAAAATACAGCTATGGTTTGCGTAATCCAATTGCCAACGAAATGTTAGTTGAGTTTGATCCACCAGAGCGTGGTGATATAGCTGTATTTAAATTCCCAAAAAATCCAAATTTAGATTACATCAAACGTGTAGTCGGTTTGCCGGGTGATCGCATTATCTATCGCAATAAGTACCTATATATTCAAAAAGCTTGTCCGCAGGGGGAAAAATGCGAACAAAAATTTGCAGAAATGGAAAAAGTACTTGTTGAGCGAGCAGAGTTTCAACAAGGCCCATATAAGTTAGACAGATATGTTGAAGACTTAGCCGGTGTTAAACACGACGTACTGTTAAGTTATCGTTTACCGGATATGACAGCGCAATATTATCGCCAAAGTGCAACTGCGCGTCGTGATGAATGGATAGTCCCTGAAGATAGCTATTTTGTCTTAGGTGATAATAGGGACAATTCAGAAGACAGCCGCTATTGGGGTTTTGTGCCTAAAGCTAATTTAGTCGGTAAAGCTGTATTTATTTGGACAAGTTTTGAATTTGGCCGTGATGAAGACAGTGCCTTGCCTTCGTGGATCCCAACCAATGTTCGTTTTAGCCGCATTGGTAAAATTCCAGGTGCAAGTGATAGTGCTGCAATTGAAGCAACCGCATTGAGCCAAGAGAGTGTAAATGAATAATCTACACATTTTGTCGAAAACTTTAGGTTACCAATTTAATAACATAGATTTGCTCGCTCAAGCTTTAACCCACAGAAGCGCGAAAGGCGAACACAACGAACGCTTAGAGTTTTTAGGCGATTCGGTGTTAAGTTTTGTGATTGCTGAGCGTTTATATCAGCAGTTTCCCAAATGCAAAGAAGGCGACTTAAGCCGCATGCGTTCAACCCTAGTGCGCGGCGAAACCTTAGTTGAATTAGCACGTAATTTTGATATCAGCGAATATTTAGTCCTTGGCCCAGGTGAGCTTAAAAGTGGTGGGCTAGACGCAACTCAATTTTAGAAGATGCGGTAGAAGCCATTATCGGTGCTATTTATTTAGATTCAGATATGGCAACAATCAAAAGCTTGATATTAACTTGGTATGAATCACGTTTAGCGAAACTCAAGCCAGGCCAAGCACAAAAAGATGCAAAAACTCAATTGCAGGAGTGGTTGCAAGGGCGCAAGTTAGAGCTACCAGAATATCAAGTGGAATCGATAACGGGTAAAGATCATAAACAAACTTTTACCGTTAAATGTGTGGTTGGTGAATCACAGCAAACTCATGGCAAAGGTTCTAGCCGCCGTAAAGCCGAGCAAGAAGCTGCTCGTGCTATGTTAAATCAACTCACATAAGCTAATTGGTACTTATGACATTAGATAATTTAGATACTTATTGTGGTTTTGTTGCCATAGTAGGTCGCCCCAACGTAGGTAAATCAACCTTAATTAACCGAATTGTTGGGCAAAAAGTTAGTATTACTTCTAAAAAACCACAAACTACTCGTCACCGTGTATTGGGTATTCACACCCAAGGAAAGTATCAAACTGTATATATAGATACCCCAGGGTTACATTCAGACGAAAAACGTGCAATTAACCGTTTAATGAATCGTGCTGCGCACAGTTCGTTAGGGGATGTTGCTTTGGTATTGTTTATGGTTGAAGGTACACATTGGTTAGACGATGACGAAATGGTGTTAAAGCGCATCAAGCAGTCAGGTGCACCTTGTGTATTGTTGATTAACAAAGTTGATAACGTTAAAGACAAAGCCAGTTTATTGCCCCATTTGCAGTTTTTAGCCGCGAAACACGATTTTAAAGATATTATTCCAGTATCCGCGACTAAAGGTGAACACATAGACACAGTTGAAAAACTGGTCGAAAAAAGTTTGCAGCCGTGTGAACATTATTTCCCGGAAGATTATTTCACCGACAGATCTTCACGTTTTATGATCAGCGAGTTGATTCGCGAAAAAGTAATGCGTAATACAGGTGATGAACTACCTTACGATACAGCGGTTGAGATAGAGCGTTGGCAAACCCAAGCAAATGGTGTTTTAAAAGTTCATGCTGCAATTTTGGTTAGCCGTGACGCGCAAAAACGTATTGTTATCGGTAAAGGTGGTGAAAAAATTAAGACCATAGGCCGTGACGCACGTTTAGATGCTGAAAAAATGCTTGGTTGTAAGGTCTATTTAGAGCTGTTTGTTAAAGTTAAATCAGGTTGGGCTGACGACGAAAGGGCATTACGTAGCTTAGGTTATGGAGATGACTTCAGCTAACTTGCAGCGGGCAATGCTGCTGCATTGTAAGCCGTATCGTGAAAACTCCTTTATTGGCGATTTTCTTTGTGAACAGAGTGGCCGTGTTAGTGTTTTTTTTCGTAAAAGCAAAAAAGGCGCGTCGCTCAGTTTATTTAACTTATATTTAGTGAGTTTAAAACAAGGACAAAACGAACTGTTTTTCGTCAACAGTTATGAGCTGGATAAGAGTTTTGATAATTTACATGGCCACTTTTTATATAGTGGTATGTATGTTAATGAGCTGCTAAGTCACTTATTACCAAGAGTTGAGTTTGAACATAGTTTGTTTGAATTATACCAACTGACGATAGCAAACTTAGTGGATATTCAACAACAAGCAGAAGCACAAGCAGCCATTTCATTAGCTGTGCTATTAAGAAACTTTGAACTGTCACTAATTGACGAGTTGGGTTTAATGCCAGACTTTTTGCATACTGCGGATGAACAAACTAAAATTGACGCCAATCAATCTTATTATTTTGTCGCCGATACTGGCTGGGTGTCTAAACCTGTATTACAAACGCCGATTGTTTGTAGTGGTCAACTGATTCATAAAATTGCCCAGCGTGACTTTTCCAATAAAGACGATTTAGCTCAAACTAAACAGTTAATGCGTTATTGGCTTGATCAATTATTAGGGCATAAAAAATTAAAGAGCCGGGCGCTGTTTATTCAGCCAAAAAAATAGATTGCTCGCTCATATTTAAAACGGATAAAGAGAACAAAATGAAAGAAGTTTTATTAGGTGTAAATATCGATCATATCGCCACTATTCGCCAAGCACGTGGCACCGATTTTCCTGATCCTGTACACGCAGCAGCAGTTGCCGAGCACGCTGGTGCACATGGCATTACCGTGCATTTACGTGAAGATCGCCGCCACATTCAAGACAGAGACGTTGAAATACTCGCGCGCACCGTGCAAACACGTTTAAATCTTGAAATGGCGGTTACTGAAGAGATGATAGGTATTGCCCAACAAATTAATCCTGCATTTTGTTGTTTGGTGCCAGAAAAGCGCGAAGAGTTAACCACAGAAGGTGGTTTAGACGTTGCTGGCCAAGAAAAGAAAATCGCCGCTGCGGTTGAGCGAATAGCGGCCAATGGCACACAAGTTTCCTTGTTTATTGATGCGGATAAAATGCAGATAGAAGCAGCTAAACGCACAGGTGCGCCTTATATTGAAATTCATACTGGTGGTTATGCGGATGCTGAAACCGAAGCTGAGCGTGATGCAGAACTTGCGCGAATTAAAGAAGCGGCTGCTTTTGCTGATTCTATCGGCTTAAAAGTAAATGCAGGCCATGGTTTAAATTATCATAACGTTAAACCTATTGCTGAAATTCCACAAATGATTGAGTTGAACATAGGCCATGCAATTATTGCCCGTGCTGCGATTGATGGTTTAGAAAAAGCCATTCGCGATATGCGTCAACTTATGGTTGAAGCAAGGCTCTAGGTAAGTATTGTGATAGTTGGTTTAGGCACAGACATAGTTGAAATTAGCCGTTTTGATACGGCTAATGTTAATGCTATTGCAAGGCGTGTTTTAACCAAAGACGAATTCGTTTTGTTTACCACCCACAAACAAGCCTATAGATTTTTAGCCAAACGCTGGGCAGCTAAAGAAGCAGCGGCTAAAGCCTTAGGTACAGGCATCGCCCAAGGTGTCAGTTTTCAAGATTTCCTGATCACCAATAATGACTTAGGTGCACCACTACTCAGTTTAACTGGCAAAGCGCTGGAAATTGCCGGTCAAGTTAGCTGCCATCTTTCTATCTCAGATGAAAAAAATTATGCAGTTGCGACTGTAGTTCTAGAGCGATTATAAAAAACTATCTCCAAACATTAACTTCAGCTTATATTGAAGTATAAAAATCTTCAGAGTTTCAGCAGTACACTTAGCTTGGGGCTCAAGCTAAGTGCCTAGATTGAATAATGCTTTTTACGCTTCGAAACAAACACCACCCGCACTATAAACTAAAATCACATCGGCAGTCATTCGAGTTGCCATAGTTACTTTCTCATAAAATGCAGCTTCTTCTTCATCATTTGTTGGTGGCTCAAATGGCATAAATAACACAGCTGTATTGCCTGTGCGTTTAGCTAAAATAACATCGTCGTTATCACCAGAAAACACATGTACACTTGCATCTATGCGTGCAATGTTGAGCAAATCTTCAATGCCTTTTTGGTATTTGTCCGCTGGCCGGCCTGTCGGCAAGGTGGCCAATATACGTAACTGTCGGGTTCGCCACTCAGGGTTGCGTTTAAGTAAGTGGCCCAATAACAGCATTAACGCACCGTGTTTTTCACCTTTCCATAAGATATCTATTCTGCCTTGTGGTGGCTCCCAAGATTGACGTTCTTCTACACAATCACACAATAAAATACTGCGTTGTTTACGTGCGGCAATACGGATAGATTCACAATATTCACCCCAACGCTCTTTATTAGTGGTAGTGCCCATCATCACAGTATTTGGTTTAAATGCGCCTAAACCATGTGCTTGTAAAATGGTTTTTAAACCTGAGCTGATACCATCGTCCGAGACCACTACTGGGAATGCTTGCAAACCTTCTTCTCGAATAAATTTACGAATGCGGTTTTCAGCTTCTTGGCGGCGTTCAATTGTATGATTACCGGCAGCAGGAATAATTTGTGCGATAGAAACAATTCCCTGACCTGAGGCTAACCATTGACCATATTCGGCAAGGTGAGGGCGGCTGGTTGGTGAACCACTCAATACTAAAATAGATGGCCGCCAGTTTTTCGGGTGATAACTTTGTTGCTCTAAAGCTAACAAAGCTTTACGCGCTGCTTCATAAGCTCGGCCACTTTTTAAATCGCCCCAACGGCTAAGTACTTCTTGTGAACTAATCAGCCAATACAATACCACCATAATAATAATTGAAACGACCGCCCACAGTGGGTTCATCAAAAACATAACCACAACACAACTGACAGCACCTAAAAGCGACACAGACCAGTGAGCAAATCTAAATCTTGGCCGGTAAGATGGATTACCTACCCAACCTTCATAGAAACACGCCAGGTTTAAGGTGCCGTAGGTGATCATAAAAAACATACTGATAATGGGAGCAATCGCATTTAAATCACCCAATAAAATACCCAGCTGAGCAACGGCAAAGGTTAAGATAGTCGCGCGTTTGGGTTCGTCAGTTTTGCCTGAACCAACTGCAAAAAATCGAAATGACGGCACTATGTTGTCACGGGCAAATGCTTGTAAAATACGCGGTGCGCCCATCATGCTTGCTAGAGCTGATGAGAGGGTTGCAGCAAATACACCACCAACAATTAAAGCGCCAGAAACGGATATCTCTTTAACTATCATGGCATTGCCAAGTAGTTGATCTTGGCTACGGCTACCGGCTAATAAAAAGCCCATAAGGATGTAAATGATAGCAGTAAAAAATATCGCCCAAAGTGTACCTGAAGGAATAGATTTACTTGGATTTTTTAAATCACCCGACATGTTAGCACCAGCCATAATGCCAGTTACTGCTGGGAAGAAGAGCGCAAACATGGTGAACAAGTTGTCATTATCACGGAAACTCGGCTCTATGTTGGTGGCGAAATTGTCCAATGAAATGTCGCCAAGTGCACCAATAAAAAATGAGCCAATCGCCAATAACAGCAAAACGAAAATGCCGTATTGCACTTTGATTGTCCAACCCGCACCTATATAAACACAGACAAAGGTAATAATGTTGACTATGCTGGCAATTTGAAAAGTTGATAAGCCGGTATCCGGAAAGGTGTCTTTGAAGGCTTCAGTAAAACCAATAATATACATAGCGACAGACACTGCTTGTGCCAAAAAAAACACCACAGCAATCACTGCGCCAAACTCAGCGCCCAAACTACGGCTAATTAAAAAATAAGCACCACCACCTTTCATACGCACATTGGTCGCGATAGCTGACAATGAGAAAGCTGTTAATAAGGTAATCGACTTAGCCGCTAAAATAATAACAATAGCGTACCAAATGCCTGATTGACCAACCACTTCACCGAAACGCAAGAACATAATAACCCCGAGTATGGTGAGTACACATGGGGTAAATACGCCACCAAAGGTGCCAAATTTAGTTGGATCTTGGTTATCTGCTGAATTTTCCGGCAAAGCTTTTTTAATAATATCTATCACTATGAGTTACCACACATTTAACACTGGCAGATTAGACGGTATATTGGTTATTAAAGTTACTTCAACTGTGAAGTATAGTGTTTGATTCTATTTTTGGTGAGTTTCATAACCCGTTATACGGTTATGTATGTTTAAACTAATTTAACCAGATAAAGCAAAGCGTTAGTAGTTATTGTTATTGAACATTTTGTTCTATATATATAGCCAATATACATGAGCATTTATTTTATAGGGCAATGTAAATTTTAACCTTTAACAGCATTAAAATTAGCTCATTTATCGATTACCAAGTTAAATATCGCAGGCCTTAAAAACAAAAAACCTCGCAAGTGCGAGGTTTTTGCATCGATAAATCGATTAAAACTATTTTATGCAGCTTATTTTTTAGAGCTAAGTGCACCAAAACGTTTCTTGAAGCGGTCAACACGACCACCAGTATCAACGATACGTTGTTTACCAGTGTAGAATGGGTGACATTCTGAACATACGTCCAAGTATAAGTCTTTACCTACAGTTGAACGAGTTTTGATAGTGTTACCACAAGAACAAGTTGCAGTAATTTCTTGGTAATCAGGATGGATACCAGCTTTCATTTGGATAACCTCATATTGGCCCGTATAGCCACTGTGCCAAATTAACCAAGTTAACTTGCAAAGCACCATACGCGATTAATTAAAATAAAGGCGACAAAGCCTTCGTCATATAATGGCGGCGGATTTTATACCAATAGACGGATAAAAACCAGTAAAATTTACATTCAAACTCGCACCGCATTGCTGTATAAAGTGCAGTTAATTTAACAGTTTTTCGGAGCTTGGTTTTTTGTTTGTACAGGTCGCATTAGCTTTACCATTACGTAGGTTATTTGATTATCGTTTGCCTGATGGGCAAAGCTGTCAAATTGGTGTGCGTGTGGAGGTGCCTTTTGGTCGGCAAAAACTAGTCGGCCTAGTGGTTAATACTAAGCTTGAATCTGACTATCCAGCCAACAAAATTAAACCCGTCATTCAGGTATTAGACACACGACCTATATATAACCAACAGATGTTGAAAACGCTCGCTTGGTTACAGCAGTATTATTTGTGTCCACCTGGCGAGGTGTACGTTAACTTATTACCCAAAAAACTAAAAAATGGTGCGCCAACCGAATTACTTGAAGAACCAATTTGGCAGGTGGTTGCAGGTGCAAAAGCACCAGAAGGCCGAGCTTATAAACAACAGGCTTTGTTTCATCTACTCAACAAACTCGGGCCAACAGCACAAAGTTTATTAAAAGAAGATGGTTTTTCCAGCGCGCAAATCAAACAACTTGCCGACAAACAGCTGATTGAAGAAAACACTGATTTATTGACCAATAAACAAGTTGAAATTCAGCCTAGTGAGCATGACTTAACAGATGAACAGCAGCAGGTCATAACTAATATTCAAAGCAAAAATAATTTTGCTGTCCATTTATTGCAAGGGGTAACAGGTAGCGGTAAAACCGAAGTGTATATGCGCTTAATGGCCGATGTTTTAGCACAAAATAAACAAGTGCTGATTTTGGTACCGGAAATTGGTTTAACCCCACAAACCTTGCAAAGATTTCAACAGCGTTTTCATTGTCAAATGTCAGTACTGCATTCGGAGCTTAATGATAGTGAAAGGCACAATGCTTGGTTGAAAGCTTGGTTAGGCATAAGTCGAATTATTATCGGAACACGCTCTGCTGTTATGGTGCCTGCAGCTGAATTAGGTTTGATTGTATTAGATGAAGAGCATGACGCATCATACAAACAGCAAGATGGCTTACGTTATAACGCGAGAGATGTCGCGATTAAACGCGCAGCTGATCAAAACTGTCCAATTGTTTTGGGTAGTGCAACGCCATCGTTAGAATCATTAGCTAATGCACACGCTGGCAAATTTAATTGGTTACACCTACATAAGCGTGCAACGGCGAAATTGCCACCTAAACCACAGTTAATCGATATCAAACATCAACCTTTGCAGTCTGGCCTTGCGTATACTGTGGTGCAGTTGATGGAAAAACATTTAGCTGCAGGTCAGCAGGTCTTGGTGTTTTTAAATCGCCGTGGTTATTCGCCTGCGCTTATTTGCCATGAATGTGGTTGGGTAGCTGAATGCGAACGTTGTGATAAACACCTGACTTATCATAGAAACATTCAACAAGTGAACTGTCATCACTGTGGATATTATGCCAAACCGCCTGCCCAATGTGCTGAATGTGGTTCTAGCCAAATTGTTGATTGGGGCATAGGGACTGAGCAATTAGAAGAATGGCTACAGCAGCGTTTTCCGGATGCAAATCCAGTTAGGATTGACCGCGACAGTGTTAGACGCAAAGGTGAACTAGAAGCTAAGTTAAATGCTATTCAAGCGGGTGAACACAAGTTGTTAATTGGCACTCAGATGCTGGCGAAAGGACATCATTTTCCTCAGCTAACTTTAACTGTTATTGTCAATTTAGATAATGCTTTGTATAGCACGGATTTTAGAGCCGCTGAAAAAATGGCGCAGTTATTAGTGCAGGTGGCGGGGCGTGCCGGCCGTGCTGAAAAAACTGGCCAAGTAGTGGTGCAAACTCATTTCCCAAATCACAATTACTTAAATACCTTAATCGAAAAAGGTTATACCGAACTTGCGCAACTATTACTAAAAGAGCGAGCAGATAGCCAACTTCCACCTTATCAATATTGGTGTATTTTACGAATGGAGGCACAAAATCAGCAGTTGGTAGAACAAGTTTCACAGCAAATCGATAGCTTGTTTTCTGAGCAAATTTGTCGCCATTATCAAGGCGTGGAGGTATTTGCCAATATGCCAGCGCCGCAAGAAAAACGTGCGGGTAAATATCGGCAAATCATTATTTTTAGTGCGAAACAGCGCAGTATGTTAAATGCGGCAATGAATCAATTAACCGCTTCGCTAGAGCAAAATGATTTTGCCCAAAAAGTACGTTGGTTATTTGATGTTGATCCACTTGATTTGAACGGCTAATCCTTTTGATATTTTGTCGCTGCAACGCCTGTGCAATATAGGGAAATCGCCAGAGTACGACTATCGAAAACCGCAGTGAATACTTCATGTTCGCTTTGTTGTTCGGGGCAGGGAAGGTCATGCTGGTAGCGATATTTTTCGCAAAATCGCTGCAAGGCCATCCATGGCACGCTCTCAAACGGTATCCCTACCGATTGGAAGTTTTGCGAAAAACACCCGCTACCATCATTCCATACTTCAGTATCGCTGTCCCATCTACGCAATAAAAATGTTCAACGAAAGCTTAGCTGAATGCTGATTTTCTAAAACTTCAAACGTCCGGGACGACGTTTGGGAGCTTCCAAGGATGGATTTACAGCGATTTTAGAAAATCATGCTTTAGCTGGGCTTGTTTCCACAGGAGCTATAGCGCTTCATGATTTGTGGCAGAGAAGATCAAAGGGAATGGCGCATGTCGCTGCAAATTCTGTGCAGTATAGGGAAATCGCCAGACCATAACTATCGCAAAAACGCTGCAAGTACTTCCATGTAAGCTTCGCTTTTTCATCCATGAAAAAGAGATTTTGCTCTAAGTTATTGCTCTAGCACTTTCCCAAATCTTTATCGCTGTGATTTATTCGACAAGCAATAAAAATGTTCAATGAAAGCTTAGCTGAATGCTGATTTTCTAAAACTTCAAACGTCTTGGACGACGTTTGGGTGCTTCCAAGGACGGATTTACAGCGCTTTTAGAAAATTATGCTTCAGCTGCGCTTGGTAGCAACTTACATCTAGCGCAAATAGTAGTTAATTTAACCAACCAAATAATTTTTTCAATTAGTTGCACTTATAACGGTTTTAACTGAATTAAATGGCCTTTATACTCGTATGCAAAATTTATCAGCAATAACCAATCAAGCATTATGGCACGCGACTACGTAAAAAAAGGTAAACCAGCAAGTAGAGCAAAACGTGGAGCACAAGCTGCGCCACCACCGCCGCCTCCTTCTAAAAAGCCTAAAGCGCTAATATTCTTAGTCTTGGTTGTGGCTATTATTGGTGGATTTGCCTATTTTTTATGGTCAATTAAAGACCGAGCGCCAAGCGAAGCTGTTAATCAACCCGCAGTAGAAAAACCTCAGAATAAACAGAAACCTTTACCTAAAGTTCCTGAAGAAAAATGGGAATATGTAAAAGAGCTGGAAAACAAAGAGGTAGAGGTAGATGTGCCGGAGCGCGAAGACGGCCCTAAACGCCCTTATAAAATGCAATGTGCTTCGTTTAGAAGTGAACAACAAGCTAATGCGATGAAAGCAAAGATAGCATTTGCTGGTTTAGAATCAATAATTCAGCAAAGTGAAGGGCAAAGTGGTATTTGGTATAAAGTTGTCCTTGGCCCTTATGACTCTAAACGTGATGCCGAAGCAGACCGACATAGGTTGCAAGATATCAAAATCAATAGTTGCCAAATTTGGTATTGGTCTTGATTTGGTAAAAATCCCCCCCATCTACTAAGCAAAGACATTAACTCACCAAACTAGCACTTAATATTTGACCTACAGCAACACAGCTGTGGGTCTATTGTTGTCTCAATTAGTTTGGATTTTTTGACTCACATTTGAGTTATCTCGCATAACGAGGAAAGAATATGACTACTATTGTATCTGTGCGCCGTGGTGGCAAAGTGGTAATAGGCGGTGATGGCCAAGTATCACTGGGTAACACAGTAATGAAAGGTAATGCACGTAAAGTTCGCCGTTTGTATCACAACAAAGTCCTGGCAGGTTTTGCCGGTGGTACGGCGGATGCTTTTACCTTATTCGAGCGTTTTGAAAGCAAATTAGAAATTCACCAAGGGCATTTAACCCGTGCTGCCGTTGAGCTCGCAAAAGACTGGCGCACCGACCGAGCATTACGCCGTTTAGAAGCTTTGTTGGCAGTAGCAGACGAAGAAGCTTCGTTAATTATTACTGGTAACGGTGATGTCATTCAGCCAGAGCATGACTTAATTGCCATAGGCTCAGGTGGCCCTTATGCGCAAGCAGCTGCAACTGCATTGTTAGAAAATACCGATTTATCAGCTAAAGAAATTGTTGAAAAAAGTTTGAAATTGGCCGGGGACATTTGTGTGTACACCAACCATAGCCAAACCATTGAAGAATTAGACGCAAACAAGTAGGAGCGTGATATGTCACAAATGACCCCTAGAGAAATTGTTCACGAATTAAATCGCCATATTATCGGCCAAAAAAATGCAAAAAAAGCGGTCGCGATAGCGCTAAGAAATCGCTGGCGTCGTATGCAATTGGATGAAGAATTACGCCAAGAAGTAACACCAAAAAATATATTAATGATAGGCCCAACAGGTGTTGGTAAAACTGAAATAGCACGCCGCTTAGCAAAACTTGCGAATGCGCCTTTTATTAAAGTAGAGGCGACTAAATTTACTGAAGTGGGTTATGTCGGCAAAGAAGTAGAAACCATCATTCGTGATTTGGTTGATATTTCGGTAAAAATGACTCGCGAGCAAGCAACGCAAAAAGTTAAACACAGGGCGGAAGAAGCGGCAGAAGAGCGCATTTTAGATGCATTATTGCCACGCGCGAAAACGCCATTTGGTGACGATTCAGAGCCAGCAGCGGATAGCTCAACCCGTCAAATTTTCCGCAAAAAACTCCGTGAAAAACAGCTCGACGACAAAGAAATCGAAATTGATATTGCAGCGCCGCAGGTCGGTGTAGAAATTATGGCACCTCCAGGTATGGAAGACATGACCAACCAGCTGCAAAGCATGTTTCAGAATTTATCTGGCTCAACCACTAAATCGCGCAAACTAAAAGTGAAAGAAGCTTTTAAATTATTGATTGAAGAAGAAGCTGCGCGCATGGTCAATCAAGAAGACTTAAAAGAAGAAGCTATCAATGCTGTTGAACAGAATGGCATTGTATTTATCGACGAAATCGACAAGATTTGTAAACGTGGTGAGAGCAGTGGCCCAGATGTATCACGTGAAGGTGTGCAACGTGATTTATTACCACTAGTTGAAGGTTCAACAGTGACCACTAAACACGGTATGGTGAAAACTGATCACATCTTGTTTATCGCATCGGGTGCATTCCAAATGGCGAAACCGTCTGACTTAATCCCAGAATTGCAAGGTCGTTTGCCAATTCGTGTGGAGTTGTCAGCCCTAACCACTGAAGATTTTGTCTCTATTTTAACTGATACCAATGCGTCACTTACCGAGCAATACAGTGCATTATTAGCCACTGAAGGTGTAAAGGTTGATTTTACTGAAGATGGGATTAAACGTATTGCTGAGGCTGCTTGGCAGGTGAATGAGCGTACTGAGAATATTGGCGCACGTCGTTTACACACAGTGATGGAAAAGCTGATGGAAGAAATTTCATTTGATGCCAGTGAAAAAGACGGGGAGCAACTTACAGTTGATGCGGCTTACGTCAACAAATACCTCAATGATGTAATTGAAGACGAAGACTTATCTCGCTTTATCCTGTAATTTTATCGTCAGATAAACTCTGCTAACCAGTAGAGTTTATCTGCAAGTTTAAACTCACCTCAACTCTGTTTCTGCCGTTGCCTTTTGCTTGATATAAAGCTTCATCTGCTCGTTTTAATAAATCAGCTGATGACTCATCTTTTGTAAGTTGCGCTATGCCCGCGCTAAAAGTCACACTGTACTCGTTTGCGACTAATATATTGCTTGTCATACTTTGTAGGCGTTTGCATAAACTTGTTGTGTCTAAACTACTAGTGTTGGGAAATAGCAACAAAAATTCTTCACCGCCCCAGCGGTAGAGGAAGTCAGTTGGGCGAATACCTTCATCAAGTGTTTTAGCCAGCGCAATGAGTATTCTATCGCCTTCGTCATGGCCATAATTGTCATTAATTCTTTTGAAGTAATCTATATCTAACAATACCAAGCTGAGCTCTTTGTCTGCACTTATACAACGGGTGACTAATTTATTCAGCTTCTTCATGCCTGCACGGCGGTTGTACAATGAGGTGAGGGGATCTGTATGGGCGAGTTGTTTTAGTTCATCCATCATGCTATTTAACTGTACATTCGCGTCTTGTAGTTTTTCTGTACGGCTACGAACTTTGTCATCCAACACTTTATTTAATTGTAATAATTGTTTTTCCGCATGCATACGCCGTTGAATATTTAATGCCAATAGCGCGATGGCTGCCAGCAAAATGGTAAAAACAGCTAAACTGGCGTGGACAATTTCAGTATATTTTTGATAAAAACTTTCGGAACGTCCTTCAATGCGACTACCTTTTGGCAGCAAATCTAAGTTGATATCGAAGCGTTGCAGTTGTCTATAATTAAAAGTTGCGACAAAATCTGATTTATCGCGAATTGGGATGTCAGATACCTGCTTTCCTCGGATTATATCTTTAGCTATTTGCGCTAAACTCGCACCATGTTGTAGCGGATTATTCATCAGTCCACCCATGACACCTTGGTTAATTAAAATCGCGCCCCACATGCCATAAATAGGGACTGTACTCATATTAGTCAGTGGGAGCAGGTGCTCTGAAAAAGAAAAATACTGACCATTGCGGTCTTTGTGCATACCCAATATTAGATAGGCTGTGTCAGGTGTAGCTGTGCGCACACTTTGTTGCAACTCTGCTAACGAAAAATCATCCCAAATTTTGACCGATAGCCGAGTTGTTAGTTTTGCCAACTCTAGTCTTGCTTGAGCTGTCATGCGTGAGCCGAGTTCAGTTTTATCAGCCAATAAAATGACTTGCTGAACTTCGGGTTGAATTTTTTCAATGAGCTTAATATTGCCTGATATCTCCATGCCTTCGAGTATGCCGGTAAAGTTGTCCCTGTCTTGCAAAAGTTCTGATTTAAATACATTAACGCCGCCAAAAACCACTGGGGTGTCGGCAAATAATTCGGGATGGTTTAGCAGAAAATAAAAAGCCGCATCGTCGGCTGTAATCACCACATCTGGTTTAAAACTGCGATACTTATGTAGCAGTAGTTGGGTTAAATGTTGCAGGTGCACTGGGTCTGATACGAATCTACGCGCGTCCATATATTCAACATGGAAATTTTCATCAGGTAAAAAAGCGCTTAGGGTATTTTTTACCCCTTGGGTAAGTTGTGCTGTCCAATCGTACTGAGGATGGTATGAGTTGATTAATAATATACGTGCTTTGGTTTCTGTATCATTACTCACGGCTTCCTTGCTACATAAAACAGAAAATGCAAAGCAAATCAACAAGACTGCTTTCATGGAAATAACCGTTCATATTTGTTGCTGGTGTTAAGTATAGCTGAAAATTTCACGCGTGGAGTGCTCAATACCACGCGTGAAATACGGGGGTTAATTGAGTTTAAACACCACTTTTACGCTTGCGTCTACTAAACTCGCTTCAATGTAACCCACCATATTGGGGTTCGAAGCAACTAATGATTTTACCGCGTTATCATCCCCAGCATCTTTTGGTGGTGTACCTTTGCCCGTAAATACGAGTTTCGACCAATAGGCTTTATATTGAGAAGCATTTTTCTTACACACTTGTTCGTTAAAGGTATCACGTGCCGCTGAACCTTCATCTTGGTTTAACGGTACAGCTGCAGAGCCATCAGGAAATTTTTTCGATTTGCCAAGGAAAAGCCTCGACACGTCGTCTGCCGACATAGAGTCGAAAGATGCCGAAGGGTGTACAACTACAACAACTTCTGCCAAAACTGCAAAAGGAGCAAGTATCAAGCCGATTGCAGCAATTATTGCTTTAAATTTAGACATGATTAATCTCCTTAAAATACCGTTTGCAGTGCAAAGGCATATACTTTTTGGCCTTTTTGCCCGTCGCGGTCAACATCACTATACTGGAACTTAAGTGCAGTTCCTGCGGTAATGTCCCAACGTGTACCTAGGCTAATAACGTCGCGTTTATTCGCTTCGCCTGCCGCTTGTGCATCTAGTCCGGCAATTAAATCGGCTGTTTGTGGTGCAACCGGAATACCTTGCGATAAATCAGATGCTTCGTCGTCTGCTTTTGAGGCGGTTAAGTGAATTAACCAATCACCGGTGCGCACACCTATCATAATAAATTGGCGAATATTGTCGGCATATAAAGCTTCGTCGTCTAATCTGAGCTCCACGTGTTCGGCAGCCGCTACAAAAGTGCCTGTATCTATATTTAAACCTACTTCTAGGAATTTGGCATCATCCTCTTCAATACGAAACCTATCGGCATTTCTTGCAAAACCAGCGCCTTCCAAAGTTTGCAATAGCCCTGTTACGCCAGGCAAAGCTTCGAGATCTATTGATAGTTTTGCCATATGGTATGCGGCTCTAAAAGTCCACCAATCTTTGGCTAAGGTGCCGGCGAAACCAAGCTGGTTACGTGTTTTTGCTTCTATATCAACACCGCGTTCGTTGAGCACATCGGTGAAACCACCAAAATAAACTTGCAGGCTTGTATCAAAACTACCGAGTGTACCTGTGGTGTAAAAATCAATACCATTCACATTGTTAAAAGGTAGATAATAAACTTCGTTTGGTGGCGCTATCCAAGGATAGGCGTAACCAACGTCTAAATAGTCTGAGTACATGTAAAATGGTGTTCTTAAACGGCCAATGCGCACTGTGCTTTCATCGGTTGCTTGCCAACTGACATAAGCCCATTCTGCTTCAACTTTAAAACCATCTGTGTTGCGTGCAGTTAATTGTACTGTTGCACTTAGTTCATCGGATATGTCGGATGAAAGCTGGATCCCCAGTAAACTGTTATCAAAGGTGATATCTTCTTCTGCATAACCTGCGTAACTGGGCGCAGATTCGTCATCGACAAAGCCACCGCCTATCGACATAAAGCCTGAAAAATTAAAGTCGCCAGCATGTGCTAATGAATGTCCGCAGGAGAGCAGGGCAAGTGCACAAATTGACTTTTTAAGTCTATTTTGAATCATAAAAATGCTCCTAAGGATACTGCTATATTGTTATCTATACCTTCATTGACGGGATTACACTTTAAACTGCGAAGATAAACTTCTAAGTGCTGTTGTTATATCAACTGTATCTTCGGTAACAGAATCTACCTTAGATGTGGTTAAACTTAATTTTTCCGTGTTTGCATGGATCAAGGTCACGTTCTCCATTACATGAGCAAAAGTTTTGCTTTGTTGCTGGGTTGAGGCCGCTATTTGACTATTGACCGATGTAATTACATCAACATTATTTAGTATACTATTTAGAACTTCGCCAGATTTATTTGTTGCATCTACACCATTATTGGCTCGCTCGACACTATGTTGCATCGCATTAACTGCATTTGCCGAAACATCACGCAACTCACCAATAACTTTATGTATCTCTTCAGTTGCATGGCGGGTTCGTACCGCGAGTTCACGGACTTCATCGGCAACAACAGCAAAACCTCTGCCGTGTTCACCTGCACGAGCGGCTTCAATTGCAGCGTTTAGTGCCAGTAAATTGGTTTGTTCTGCAACATTTTGAATTGTATCTAATAAATTGCCAACGTCATTTGAAAAGGATTCAAATTTATTAACTATACCAGCTGCATGGGTAATTTCTTCTGCCAGCCCTGTGATGGTTTGCACACTTGCTGCTAAGGTTTTTTTGCCTTGATCCGCTGCTTGTTTAGCATCTGCCGTTTGGCTTGCGGCAGTTTCGGCAAATTCAGCAACCTCATTTACACTGGCCATTAACTGCTCAACTGCTTGCTGCAAGTCGTTCACTGCACTGTTTTGTGCATGGTTCTGTTGCGAATTTTCTCGGCTGGCTTCAGTCAACTGCGCGCTAACGCCGTTTAAACCTTCAATGTCTTCAGATATATTGGCAAAAGCAGCATGGAGTTTTTCGACAAACTGGTTAAAGTTGCTCACTAACTCGCCGATCTCGTCGTTACTAGTGTATTGGATGCGTACTGTTAAATCACCATTACCTGTGGCCATTTCATGTAAGTTGGAAGAGACGGTTTTAATATTAGAGGTGATAGAGCGTCCAATAAAAGTACTAGCGACAATCAAACCAATAACGGCCACAATTGCGATTGCAACTGTTAAGTGGTTGGCTTCTTTTGAAGAATCTATAGTTGAAGATATAGCGTCGGTAAACTCTTTACGAATTTGGCTGCGCAGCTGTGCCATGGTTTCTTTTAAATTTTCTAAAGTTTTGGCATTGTTAGCTGCATCGGTTGCGATAGTCGAAAAATCAACAGTGCCGTTAATAAAACCTCGTGACATTTTTTCTGAGGCTTCTACCCAAGTATCCAACAGATTTTCAATTTGGCGTTGCTGTTGTTTTTGTTCGGGGGAAAGATTATTTATTTGGCGGATGTTTTCTTTGATGTTTTCATAATAAGTTTTTGCTTGTTCGATTGAAGCTTCGTCAGCTGTTGTTACCGCACTGCTAAATTGCTGCTCCATGAGTAACACTGAGCCTAAGTTTTCTGTGGTCAGTTCTAATATAGGGTATAAGCGACTTTCTAACTTTTGCAGTGATTTAGTATTTTGGCTTTCAATCATTTGAGCATAAAACTGGGTAATAACAAATGATAAGATAGTAATTACAACCATAGCCATTAGTTTGTGCGAAATTCGCAGTGAAAACATGTATTGTCCTCTTCCGTCTCAAATGTAGAAGTCGCTGAAATAGGCATTCAACAATAAAAGTGTAGCAGAGAATAAAGTTTGTTCTATTTTTCTGATTTTTTTATATAAATCTTCTCAGAATTTTTCGACAAAACTAATTAAGATAGATGTTCTATTAGAATGAGATAACAATATGCGTCCATCCCACTTCAATGATTTTGAAAATCAAACATTAAATTGGCAAGTTATTCGGCAAATCTGGCCATATCTTCTGGAATTTAAGAGCAGGATTGTTTTGGCGCTTTTGTGTTTAGTATTGGCGAAAGTAGCAGGCGTGACGCTACCTTTTGTGCTCAAACATATTGTTGATGGGTTAAATGCCAACAATGGCGCTCAGGGGTGGTTAGCTGTGCCAATAAGCCTGTTGATAGCGTATGGGGTTGTGCGTTTTTTAAATACTTTAATCGGTGAAATTCGCGACACATTATTTGGCCGGGTGACTGAGCGAGCCATGCGCCGCTTGGGTCTTGGCGTTTTTAAACATTTACACCAACTTGATTTAGATTTTCATTTAACCCGCCAAACGGGTGGTATTGCTCGTGATATTGATCGTGGCACACACGGCGTCAGCTTTTTAATGCGTTTTATGGTGTTTAATATTGGGCCAACTTTATTGGAAATAAGTTTTGTTGTTGGGTTGTTTCTAGTTAATTATGGCTGGTCATTTGCGTTAATTATTGTTGTGGCAATAGTTTGTTATGTTGGTTTTTCAATATGGGCAACTGAATGGCGCACTGGATATGTAAAAGCGGCAGCTAAAGCTGATTCGAGCAGTAGCACTCGAGCGATAGATAGTTTACTCAATTATGAAACCGTTAAGTATTTTAATAACGAAGCTTACGAAGCGGAGCGCTACGACGGCGCGCTTGCAGAGTGGGAAATAGCAAAACGCAAGAATCGATTATCTTTATTTGTCTTAAATGCTGGCCAAGCTTTAGTTATCTCAACGGCTATGGCAAGCATGATGATTTTAGCCGCTTATCAGGTCAGCTTAGACAAAATGACCATAGGGGATTTTGTATTGGTCAATGCGTTTATGATGCAGTTGTTTTTACCGCTCAATTTTCTTGGGTTTGTTTATCGAGAAATTAAAGGCTCTCTGGCAAATATCGAGCATATGTTTGATTTACTAAAACGCAAACCTAAAACCATGGATGCGCAAGATGCCAAAGAGCTAGCAGTCACCCATGGAAAAATTGAATTTAAACAAGTTTATTTTTCGTATCAAACTGAGCGCAACATTCTGCAGCATGTTAGTTTTGAGGTAGAAGCTGGCCATAAAGTTGCCGTAGTCGGCCATAGTGGTTCGGGTAAATCGACGCTAGTTAAATTGCTTTATCGTTTTTATGATGTAACTGGTGGTCAAATATTGATTGATGGTCAAGATATTCAGCAACAAAGCTTATTGTCGTTGCGTAAAAACATCAGCATAGTGCCGCAAGACACAGTGCTGTTTAATGATACTTTGTTTAACAACATTCAATATGGTAAACAGGATGCAAGTGAAGCTGAGGTGCTGCAAGCCGTTGAGCTGGCCAGTTTAGCCGAATTTGTTGCATCTCTGCCTGAAGGTTTGCAAACCAAAGTTGGTGAGCGTGGGCTTAAATTATCAGGTGGTGAGAAGCAGCGAGTTGCGATTGCGCGGGCAATTTTAAAAAATTCACCTATTTTGGTTTTTGATGAAGCAACGTCTTCGTTAGATTCAAACGCTGAACGCGCTATTATGCGCGCTTTTAATCAGTACGCCAGTGGCCACACTAGCGTAGTGATTGCACATAGGTTATCAACTATTGTAGATGCCGATAAAATTATCGTATTAGACAAAGGCCAACTGGTTGAGCAGGGCACACATGCTGAGTTGCTGCACAAGCAAGGCCACTATTTTAATTTGTGGCAAGCGCAGCAGCAACAAAGTTAAATATGCTAAGTTTTTGCTTAGTCTGCCAACAGAATATTGAGTTGATGAGCGAGTCGCACCGCTGCTTGCATAATTCGCAGCTCGCTTATGCTTAAGTTAGTCTCTAGGTAACTTTGGCTGATTTGCGCTTTTTCTTTGCTTGGATAAATGTTTTGTCTAATCTGGACACTTTCGTTTATCCAATCTATTGCTGTGCTGTTTTGCCACTCTTGTTTGCTGCTGTCGGATAAAGCAGTTATTTTTGCCGATAAGGTTTTTCTCCAATAGCTATGTTTGTGAGTTGCAAGCATCTGGCTGTCCCATAACCTATGCATATTGGTTCGTTTATTCTGGAAGTAGACAGCAAAATCATTGCCACCTCTATCTTCACCATTGCCGGCGTGCAAGGGTTGGTGAATATCTCCAACCAAATGTAATACAAAGTACAAAGCTAATTTTTGTTGTTCGCTATTGGTACTTTGAGCCAGTTGTTTGCTGTAGTGCATCAGTGCTGTGTAGGCGTCACCTCTTTTTGGTGCGTGTAATTTTGCTTGGTAGCTTTGTTGGTTAGGTACAGTGACATAATGCCAAGGGGATGCGGTTTTTTGCCAGAACTTATCTTTTTGCCCACGCATTCTATCCAAATAGGTTGTCGCATGAGCAATAGTTTCATCGCCGAGTAATTGTTTTATTTTGTCTTTACTAGCAGGTTTCAACATGGGCTCTGCTAATTCGCCAATGAGCTCATGACCCATTGGCCCCCATGCATGTGCGACTTTTACACATGTCGCAAATAAGATAATAACTAAAATAGATAGTTTGAGTGTTTTCACTGCAATTGTCTGATGCGTTAAAATTTAACTTAACACAGAGCTTAACATCTAATTACTTAAAACTTGTTTAAAAAACTTAATTAATTCAACACCAAATTGTTCTGGTTTGACCGCTTTGTCGATGCTTTCAGTACATCCAGCTTTGGCTAAGTTTACGTCTTTAATTTCTGAATAACGTTTGTGTTTAACGTGATAAAAAACCTTAACCACAGGTTGGAGTGGGTTAATTCGGTTGGCTTCTGTCACTATCGCTAGCTTGCCGCTATTTAACAACACAACTGTACCAACAGGATGTATGCCCATGCATTTGATAAACTGTTGCAGTAATTCTGCGTCTAATTCAGCGGGCGTCATAGATAACATAATTTTAAATGCGGCGCTTGGGGTCATGCCTTTTTTATAAACTCGCTCAGCCGTCATTGCATCGTAGATATCCACTATGGTTAACATCCGGCCTTCAGTTTTTATTTGTGCTTCGCCCAAACCTTTCGGGTAACCTAAGCCGTTGAGTTTTTCATGATGCAAGCTGACTATTTCAATGCATTCATCACTAATACCTTGGCTTTGCTGCAAAGTTTCGACGCCGTATTCGACGTGTTTTTGCATGATTTCAAATTCATCTTCAGTTAGGCGACCCGGCTTATGCAGAATTTCATCGGGAACCAGCACTTTACCTATATCATGCAAAAACGCACTTTGCGCCAGATGCTCAATTTCTTCATCAAGATACCCTAAATGTTTAGCGAAAATCGCCATTAAAATAGATACGTTTAACGAGTGTTCGTAAAGATATGCGTCTTTATCGCGAATGCGTGTCATGCAAGCAAGTGCATCTTGATTACGGAAAATTGAATCTATCAGTTGATTGGTTAATTCTTTAACTGGGCCTATTTCAATAGAATGCCCTTGTTTAATACCATCAATAATTTTCTGTTGGAGATTAATCGCTTCAGAATAAAGCTTTTTCGCTTTTTTCATTTCTAAACCTACGCTAGCAGGTTTGATATTGTCTTTACGTTCGGTTGAACTGGCGGTTGAGTTTATATCCGGTCTGTCATTATCTTTGTCTGGGTGTATGGTTTTGTCTGGATCTATTGCGACCTCAACCACGCCTTTTTTTGCTAAGGTATCTAACACTTGCGCTTTTTTTATCCATCCACAGGTCTTGACCGCCACTTGACCCGTTTGTTTAGTGACCTCAATAACATACATACCAATTTTAACTTCAGACAGAGGAATGATTTTTCGCATGGTTTGGGACTAATAATGGATTATATTTAATAACGATAGCAAAGGATGGCGTTTTTGCTGAAAAATCTGGCTGATTTTTTTCAGCCAGATTTTTTATTGTTATGCTGGTAACAAAGATTTTAGTACTTGTGTTACATAATGCTGCAAAGTGACAGGAGAGTGCATTAAGAGTTGCTCTAAGTGGCTTTGACATGCGCTGTCTTCACCTTCATGTTCAACTAGCTTTATTGCAGCCTGTGCCAAAATATCACCTAAAACAACATAGTTGTGGCATTTGCTGTTTTCATGCTGTTGGCAATACTGATGGTAAATCGCCAGTACTTCAACTAATGCTGCTTTGTAATAAACCGGGTGAGCTTCTTGAATGAGTTTATCAACTAAACTGGCAAAACTCTCTTCGCCCGGAGTCATTGAGCTGGTCACTAAGTCACTGTCTAACTTGGCTTTGTCGTTTGCGTGGTCGGCAAACACAATGCCTTTACAGAAAGCTAAACTTTGCCAAATAGCCGACAAAAAGTCGTCATCAAATCTTGCGATTAAACCACGCTCTGAGCGCCATAATAACCAGTCTGTGTCCATAGCATGATGTTTTTCTGCAATATACTCGTGTGAGCCGTCTTGGCGTGAAAAACTCACCTTAACGTCAATGTCGAAGGTTTTGTGTTGATTTTCCAATATCGACTGCACTTTTTGCATAAATTGATATGGCGACAGTTGTGCTAGTACTTCCATGGTGACACATTGTTTACTGCTGTTCTCAGTACACATGCTTAACATGTTGTGCAAGTGGATTGAACGTATACCGTTAAACAATTGTGTATTGGTTCTAATTGTATAACTTAATATTACCAGCAGTTCTTGGACTAAAGTTCTTTCTAATGGTGTTGTTGCTGCTATATCAAGCGTATGTAATAGCTCTTCTTGATCTAACAAAGACTCGTCGCCACTTAACACTGTTAAGTTGTTAGTGCCAACTAATATGCTGAGATTACGTGAGCATAACAGTGATAAATCGTCGGCTAAATCAGCATGTGCTTTGCCTAATGCTGAGAAGCACCAACGAGCAGTCAACCAATAATTATTATGTCGAGCAATCTGATAACAGGCTTCAATAACCTGTCTAAACTTAATCGTTCCGTCAGTGCTAACATCGTCGTCTAGTTTGTACTTAGTCGCCCAAGTGACGAGCAGCTGGTAACATTTATCATCGCAACTTTCTAATTCAGCAAAGTTTTCTGACAGTTCTGGCGTGAGCGCTGCTGGGCTAAATGGATAAGCCTTATTAGCCAAATTGAAACCTTGAGTAAATTGCATTGCTGCTAATTCAAAGTTAGGTAAGTTGAGCTTACAGTTGCGTGATGCTCTTAGCGCTAGCGCTGCTGAAGCATAACCAACATTGTTAAACTGATTACGTAATTGCAGTTTTTTCAATGCATCAAACAGAGGTTTGGTTTGCGCTGATTCGCACATGGATTGTGTCACCATATAAGTGACAACGGCTGCTTCGCGGTTGATCCAGTGTTTATTGATGTGATTAATTTCATTCAATAAAATTTCGCAATCTAGTTCGGCGTCATAGTTGCGATAGTTGCAATTATCTTGCTGTACTGACGACAAACATAAATATTGTGCACCGTTTATTTGATAGGTTTGTGCCGTGGCTAAACTTTGCATACGGCGGCGCGGTCGGCCAGTTAAACCCAATACGCGGTTTTCACCCAAGTGCTGATAAGCATCAACTAACTGGTTGGCTGACATAACACTTAGAGGCGCTATTTCCGCTGGTGTTTCAGCGATAACACCATGATCTGCAAGTAGCTGTTTAATTTGTTCATTTTCAGCTAAAACCACAATCGCAATTTGGGTTTTATTTTGGCTAGTAGAGCGAAAACGTAACTGGCATGGGTCTAAATCATCTAACTCAATTAAACCTTCATCTAGCATAAAACCTGTATAGAACAAGCTTTGCGCCCAAACTAAAGGTAAATTTTCGTTAGGCACTCGTGGTTGTGAACCCGGGTTTTCTTTCTCGGCCGCGACATGCTCTTGCGCAAGATAATAAAGCTCAGGGATCAGCATTTTACCGTCTTGTTCAACCATGATTGATTCTATCTGGCTGCGGTAATGTTGTGCTTGTTCTTCGTCACCATCATATAAGGCTTGAATATATAAATAGGTGAAGAACAAAGGCCATTCAGATTCAATATCTTTGAAGTTGGTTAACTCGTTATGTTCGTAATGAATACGGCTATGATCTTCAACTGCGGTTTGGTGACCATCCCATAAGAAACGTTTGCAGCCAAATTGACCCCCTAATTCATTGATAATTTTATCACGAGTTTTTTTAACTAGCTTTTTGTCACCAACGGCAAATGCCGGGAAACCAATAATGCTTAATAAAGCACTATCCACTTCTTTAGAAATAGATTCGCGTGGTAACAAGCGGGCTAGGGTATTACGTGCGCGTGAAATGCCATCTGGAATTGAGTGGACAATTGCACGCGAACTTGCATTTTTACCAAACAAGTTAAAGCCATCTAATGCTTGTAACGCTGCTTTTGCCATACCAACTGAGCTAGCGTTAATTTCGGTTTTACCATTGTTGATTTTGTTGCCGCGTTCCCAAATGCCATAGTCCGGAATGCGGTATGCAAAGGCTATGTAATAAATTAAGTTCTGAACAAAATCTACTTCGTCATAAGTATTGACGATACGTAAACCAGAAGCTGTCATTTGCGCAATCATTAACAAAAATATTGAGGTGGCATCTATTTGTAAGTGCCCCCAGGCGTCATCGGCAACAACAGTTAAACCTGATTCTGTATCATATTTGGCGTGTAATGCATCTTTTGCGTGCAAAGTGTGCTTAAATTTTTCCACTTTGGCTGATTGGCGCATCATAGATTGCAATAAACCGCGCATTAGTTTTATCGTCGCTTGGCATAACTCGTCTGAGCGTTCTGTTTCGCCAACTCTTTTGTATGCAAGGCCGAGCGCCCACACACTCATAATTGAGTATACGTTGTCGCGCACCCAAGCATCTGTGTAGTCACCATGGGTGGTAATTGCGGTACTCGCTGGTAATAAGCCAGTAACTGGGTGCTGCCGTTTTAAAATGATATCTTGGATATCTTGGTATAGACGATTCAATATATTGGTATTGTTCATAGTCGTTATCCGCACAAAAATCGGTATTTTTGTATTTTTTAATAGTTCTTCTTTAGATTAGACAAATTATGCAAATATTACACCTGTATCTGAGTAATTTTTACGACAACTTGTTGAAATGTAGTTTAAAAAACAAAAAAGGCCACACTAAGTGCAGCCTTTTTATAATTTGCCTAAATCCGTTTAACGATATGTTAACCTATGCAACTGAGCAGTTAAGTTGAATACGTATTCAAATCATTTCGACGGTTTATATTGGATAGTTATTTTAACCAACTTGGTAATTTACCTTCGTAAGCTGAAATATCATCAGCAAACTGTAATGTCCAACCAATTGAATCCAAACCATTGATTAAACAATGTTTATGAAAGTCATTAATTGGGAAGCTGTATGCTTTACCATTCACAGTTAAACTTTGTGCAGGTAAATCAACTTCAAATGCAACATTGGCATCAGCTGCCACTGCTTGGAACAATTCTTCAACTTCACCTTCAGTTAATTTGATTGGCAAAATTTGATTGTTCATGCAGTTACCGTAGAAGATATCCGCAAAACTGCTTGCTACAACTACGTCAAAACCAAAGTCTTTAATCGCCCAAGGAGCGTGCTCACGGCTAGAGCCACAACCAAAGTTATCACGTGATAACAAAACGTTTGCACCTTGGTATTCTGCTTTATTTAACGCGAATTCTGGATTGTCTTGTGTGCCAGCTTCGTCTAAATAGCGCCAGTCGTGGAATAAATGTACACCAAAACCAGTGCGGTCAACTTTTTGTAAAAACTGCTTTGGGATAATTTGGTCAGTATCCACGTTAGATTTATCTAACGGTGCAACCTTGCCATTAATTTGAGTAATACCTGACATTATTTGCCCTCCACTAAAGTACGTACGTCAACAAAGTGACCTGAAACAGCCGCAGCTGCAGCCATTGCTGGGCTAACTAAGTGAGTGCGACCACCACGGCCTTGGCGACCTTCAAAGTTGCGGTTAGAAGTTGATGCACAGCGCTCTTCAAAACCTAACTTGTCGTCGTTCATGGCTAAACACATAGAACAACCTGGTAAACGCCATTCAAAACCAGCTTCGATAAAGATTTTATCTAAACCTTCTTCTTCTGCTTGTTTACGTACTTGACCTGAACCTGGTACAACTAAAGCTTCGATGCCAGCTTGAACTTTACGACCTTGTGCAACTTTGGCGGCTGCGCGTAAATCTTCAATACGGCTGTTGGTACAAGAGCCAATGAATACTTTATCAACAGCTAAATCAGTTAATGCCTGACCTGCTTGAATGCCCATATATTTTAATGCAGCTTCACAAGATGCACGCTCAACAGCGTTTTCAAAAGACTCTGGTGCAGGTACTGGTTCGTTGACACCAATTACTTGGCCAGGGTTAGTACCCCAAGTCACTTGTGGGCTAATGTCTTCAGCTTTTAAGCTAACCACAGTGTCAAACTTAGCGTCAGCGTCAGATTTTAAGCTAGTCCAATATTCAACCGCTTCATCCCACGCCGCACCTGTTGGTGCAAATTCACGATCTTTTACATAGTCGATAGTGGTTTGGTCTGGAGCAACTAAACCCGCTTTCGCGCCAGCTTCGATACTCATGTTACAAATGGTCATGCGTTGTTCCATGGATAATGCTTCAATCGCATCACCACAATATTCCATAACATGACCTGTTGCGCCGTCCATACCAATTTTGCCGATAATTGCCAAAATAATATCTTTTGCATCAACACCAAATTGTAATTGGCCGTTCACTTCCACTTTCATGGTTTTATAGCGATTTTGTTTTAACGTTTGAGTTGCTAAAACATGCTCTACTTCTGATGTACCTATACCAAAAGCTAATGCACCAAATGCGCCATGGGTAGCTGTATGCGAATCACCACAAACAATAGTTGTGCCTGGTAAAGTAATACCCAACTCTGGGCCGATTACATGCACAATACCTTGTTTTAAGTGGCCTACGCTGTATAAACGCACGCCGAACTCATCACAGTTTTGTTGTAATGTTTGCATTTGAATACGCGCCATTGGAGCCGCAGCATCAATTGCAATAGATTTGGTTGATACGTTGTGGTCCATAGTTGCGAATGTTTTATCAACACAACGCACAGGACGATTCTTTTCACGTAAACCTGAAAATGCTTGTGGTGAAGTCACTTCGTGGACTAAGTGACGATCAATATAAATTAATGGCGTTTCGCCTTCTTCGGCACGCACTATGTGCGCATCGTAGATTTTGTCGTATAAAGTTTTGCTCATTTTTACAATCGCTCTAAATTAATTCTGCTATGTAATCACCCACTTGGGCGGTTGTTTTGGCTTGGTCTCGTTTCTCTGGTGCCAGTAGTTCACCAGTTAACACACCATCATTTAGAGTTTTAACAACAGCGGCTTCAATTGCGTCAGCAATGTCATTGCGGCCAAAACTAAAGCGTAACATCATAGCGGCAGACAAAATTTGTGCGATTGGATTAGCAATACCTTTGCCTGCGATATCAGGTGCACTACCACCAGCTGGTTCGTATAAACCAAAACCCTGCTCGTTGATAGAAGCTGAAGGCAACAAGCCCATAGAGCCAGTAATCATCGCACTTTCATCAGAAATAATGTCACCAAATAAGTTCGAACATAATACAACGTCAAACTGGCTTGGATAACGAATTAACTGCATAGTCGCGTTGTCGATATACATGTGCTCAAGCTCAACTTGAGGGTAGTCTTTATGTACTTCTTCAACCACTTCACGCCACAATACGCTGGTTTGTAATACGTTGGCTTTGTCGATAGACAATACTTTACCACGGCGTTTTAACGCAGCTTCAAAGGCGATAATAGCGATACGACGAATTTCGCGACGCGTATAACGCATGGTATCAAAACCATATTCTTCTTCGCCTTCGCCTTCACGACCTTTTGGTTTGCCGAAGTAAATACCTGAAGTTAATTCACGTACCACTAAAGTATCAAAACCACTTTTAGCAATGTCTTCACGTAATGGTGACAAAGCTTCTAAACCCGGATAAATACGGGCAGGGCGTAAGTTGCTGAATAAATCAAAATGGCCACGTAAACCGAGTAGGGCAGCACGCTCTGGTTGTTGTTGTGGTGGCAATTTAGCCCATTTAGGACCACCTACTGAACCGAATAAAATCGCGTCAGCTGCTTCACATGCTGCAAGTGTAGATGCTGGCAAAGCTTCGCCATGGTTGTCAATTGCGATACCACCTACATCGTGTTCGCTCATATCAAACTCAACGTTGAATTTCTTTTCAACAACGTTTAATACTTTTAAAGCTTCTGCCATGACTTCTGGGCCAATGCCGTCACCCGCTAACACTGCAATTTTCATTTTGTTTTCAGACATTTCTGATTTTCCTGCTCGTTTTAGTTCTGCGTGGCTTGTTCGTTCTGTTTAGCCTGCTTTTGCAATTCAATTTGGTCTGCACGGTAGGCCAAATTCATTACGTTGATTAATGCTTGGGCTGAGGCTTCAACTATATCTGTTGATAAACCAAAGCCGCGGAATTTTTGCCCTTTGTATTCAACAATAATATCAGCTTGTGCTTGTGCATCTTCACCGCCGGTTTTTGCTGAAATTACGTAGTCTTTAACCTCTAAATCCATTTCAACTATTTCTAACAATGCACGATAAGTTGCATCAACAGGGCCGTTACCTAAAGCTGATCCCGAGATTATATCATCGCCAACTTTTAATTTAACCCCTGCTGTTGCAGTTTCATCTGTACCAGAAACAGCAGCTAAGTAGTTTAACTGATAATGCTGTTTGTCCATTTGTTGTTGGTTGAAGTACAACAAGGCTTCTAAGTCGTAATCAAACACTTGGCCTTTGCGGTCAGCTAACTTCAAAAAGCTGGCATACAATTCTTCCAAGTTGAAATCTTGCTCGGTATAACCCATTTCTTGCATACGGTGTTTAATTACATGACGTCCGCTGCGCGAGGTCATATTCAAGTCATTGGTACTCTTGCCAATGCTTTCTGGGGTTATAATTTCGTAAGTATTTTTCGCTTTTAATACGCCATCTTGGTGTATACCAGAGCTGTGGCTAAACGCATTTGCACCCACAATTGCTTTGTTTGGCTGCACTGGCATGTTGCATAACTGGCTAACTAAACGAGAGGTGTGATAAATCTCTTTAGTATTAATTCCGCTGTTGGCACTGAACATATCTGAGCGTGTATTTAAAATCATCGCTACTTCTTCTAATGAACAGTTACCAGCACGTTCGCCGATACCATTAATGGTACATTCAATTTGGCGTGCACCCGCTTGCACGGCTGCAATTGAATTAGATACAGCTAAACCTAAATCATTGTGACAGTGTACTGATATCACAGCTTGGTCGATATTTGGTACACGGTTGAATAAGGTTTGAATAATGCCGCCAAATTCACTCGGAATTGTGTAGCCAACAGTATCCGGGATATTGATAGTACGAGCGCCTGCTTTAATCGCGGCTTCTACCATACGGCATAAATTATCAATTGGGGTACGGCCTGCATCTTCACAAGAAAATTCTACGTCATCGGTAAATTTACGTGCGTATTTAACTGCATTGACACCCATAGCTAAAACATCATCAAAACTACGTTTTAACTTTTGCTCTACATGAATCGTTGAGGTAGATATGAAGGTATGAATACGGAATTGATCAGCAACACTTAATGACTGTGCACATGCGTCGATATCTTTTTCAACAGCGCGGGCTAAACCACATACAATTGAATTTTTAACGTTTTTAGCAATGGTTTGCACTGATTCAAAATCGCCAGGGCTAGAAACAGGGAAACCTGCTTCCATTACATCTACACCTAATCTTTCCAAGGCCAATGCAATTTGCAATTTTTCACGAACAGATAAGCTCGCGGATAAAGCTTGTTCGCCGTCTCTTAATGTTGTGTCGAAAATTATTACTCTATCAGACATAGTTTAGCTCCTGTTTGTTTAAGGCCCGGAAACGGCGCGAATCTAATAAAAAACCCGCGCTGTTGAGCACGGGTTTTTTGTTTCGAAATCTTGATTTAAAGGTTTAGTTTGTCTCGAAACAAATCCTCCCGCACTCTAAATGAGTGAGGCTTAGCAGATTTGTAAGCGAGAGGAATAAAGTCATTTCATAAACCTTGTAAATTAACGAGTAAGTCAACAAATGTAACTTTGATGTGTATTTTGGTGTTATTGGCCTTAGATGTCAATGTTTGCTTGGTCTAAAAATAGAATTAGCCCAATCGCTTTTATTCAAAAAACACTTTGTTAATTTGCGCATTTATTTTTACTGAGACAGTTTTATGCAAAAAGGAGCTTGCTGCTTTTACTTTAATGCTTTGTTGTTGCCACTGTAAAACCGACTCATAACATTCCCCAATAAAACGTTCGTTGTGCACCTGCAGTTCTGAATTTGTATCTGTGGTTAAACTGAATTGATGCGGGCGTAAATAAATTAACGCTGTTTTACCAATAAATTCAGCCAAATTTTGTTCACCAGCGTAATGTGCTTCACCAAAAGGTGTTGATAGCTGGTTAGCTGACTTTATTTCACTTTTTAGCCATAAGCCTTCACCCAAAAATTCAGCGATATAACTAGTCGCTGGGGCATTAAAAAGTTGTTCTGGTGTATCTACTTGCTCGATTCGTCCTTGATTAACGACAGCTATCCGGTCGCAAAATGCAAAAGCTTCATCTTGATTATGGGTTACAAACAAAGCTGAAATTTTTTGCGATTTAAGTAAGTTGCGAATATCTGTTATCAGTTCGAATCTCAATTGTGGGTCTATATTCGAAAAAGCTTCATCAAATAACAAAATAGTTGGCTCACAGGCAAGTGCTCTAACTATGGCTATGCGTTGTTGCTGACCACCTGATAATTGATGAGGGTAGTGCTGGGCGTATTCAGCCATTTTTATCAGCTTGAGCATATCCGTTACTTTTTGCTCTTGCTGTTTACGCGATAACTTTTGCAAACCAAAAGTGATGTTTTGCGCAACGGTTAAATGGGGAAACAGCGCATAGTCTTGAAATATTAAACCTGTATGGCGCTGTTCTGCCGGCATATTTGTGTCTGCAGATAATACTTGTTTATCACCAATGCGAATATCGCCAGATACTTGTTCTAGCAACCCAGCTATCGCTTTTAAAATTGTACTTTTGCCGCCGCCGGATGCACCAAACAGGGCGACAATTTCACCTTGCTGAACCTCTAGGTCTAGATCGCTAATTATGTTTTTGTTTTGATAGCTGACAGCTAAGTTTTTAACAGATAATACAGACACTATAATTTCCTACATGCTCTGGCTAATGTTGTTCAATCGAGCGGTTAATCATAATCAAAGGAACTAAACCTACTAAGACGATAACTATAGCGCCCAAGGCTGCTATTTCTAACTGTTCAGTACTGGCATATTGAAATACATAAGTTGGCAGCGTTTGAAAATCGAATGGACGCAATAATAAAGCTGCCGGCAACTCTTTCATACTTTCAACAAATATTAATAAACCCGCGACTAACACGCTTTTTCGAATCAAGGGCAAATGTACTTTGCGAAATATTTTATAGCTAGATTGCCCCATAGTTTTTGCCACCATATCTAATGACGGACTGACTTTGCCATAACTGGCTTCAATACCTTTATTGGCTATCGCGACAAAACGTGCACTATGGGCAAAAACGATTGCGATAAATGAACCGCTGAGTAACAAGCCTGGCGTAGTCAAATTTAAACTTTCGGCAACTTGATTAATTTGGTTGTCTAAAAATGCCAAAGGAATGAGTACACCAATTGCCATAACTGTGCCTGGAATGGCATAGCCTGAGCTTGCGAGTTTTAAACTGCTTTTGTGTAACTTAATTGGTTTTATACGCAAGCTGAAATTCAACACCAGTGCGAGCGCAATGCTAATGGCCGCGGTTAGACCCGCTATTAACAAACTATTTAGGGTAAATTGCACTAATTCGTTGTTCCACGCTTGGGCAAAATAATCTATTGCATAGTTTGCCAAAATTACTAGTGGAACGACAAAAGACAGCAATAAAATTAAACTGCAAAAGCCAATGGCGGCAATACTTTGTTTTTTGTTTAATTGGTAGCTGAGTTTATGTGCTGAAAGTTTTGCGTCGTTGTGAGTTTGTTTTTTGCCATTTTGGATACGTTCAAAATAGAGCAAGACAAATATACCTGCAACCATGATGACAGACAATTTTGCGGCGGCGGCTAGATCGTAATAACCTAACCAAGTATCGTAAACTGCTGTTGTTAAGGTACTAACTGCAAAATATTTCACTGTGGCAAAATCAGCAATACTTTCCATTAAGACTGACGCTGTACTGGCGATAATCGCGTTTCTTGCAATTGGCACTGACACTTTAAAAAAACTTTTCAGCGGGCTATAACCTAAAGTACGCGCAACATGAGTCAAATTTGCTTGCTGCTCAAGAAATCCGGCTCGCACCATTAGATAAACATAGGGATATAACACAAAAGCGAGCACGACAATTGCGCCGGGTAAACTACGAATATCAAAAAAATAATAGTCGCTGGCAGATTGCCAGCCAAACCAACTGCGTAAGCTTGTTTGAATAGGACCCGCATAATCAAACAAGTCAGTGTAAGTATAGGCGACTATATAAGCAGGCATCGCCAATGGTAACACCAATGCCCATTGAAAAAAGCTTTTAAAGCGAAAATCACAAACGGCTATTATCCAAGCTAATGGCACGCCTATGCATATTACTAATACGCTGACCCCCAAGGCTAATAAACAGGTATTAATCACATAATCAGCGAGCACGGTTTGTTGAATGTGGGCAAAGGTATCGCTATTAGGGGCAAGCGCTTCGATAGCGATACTGATAAGTGGAACGGAAATAACTAAGGCTATCAGCAGGGTTGAGATATGAATTTTACAAAGCTGTTTGCAAGCAGAAAACAAACTGGCAAAGAATGATTTGCCAGTTTGTTGTTGAATGTTAGTTTGAGAAAACGAAGACAAACATCACCTATAAGTCGAATTTCACCCCATCAATCAGTTTTAGTGCTGCTGAACGATTTTCGGCTACTTTGGTCAATGGAAGCGTATCTTCCTTAAATTCACCCCAACTTGCAACTAGCGAAGCGGGTTTAACTTGAGGATTTACCGGATATTCAAAATTCAGTGATGAATATGCTTGTTGAGCTTGCGCTGAAGCCAAAAACGCAATGAGCTTTATCGCATTTTGTTTGTTCGGTGCGTGTTTTGCAATGGCTGCGCCGGAAACGTTCACATGTGCGCCACGGTTTTGCTGATTTGGATAAACGATATGAACTGAGTCTGACCATGCTTTTTGTGCTGGATCAGTAATCATTTTACCGAAGTAGTAGCTGTTACCCAAAGATACATCACATAAACCTTCACTAATGGCTTTTACTTGGGCTCTGTCATTGCCTTGTGGTTTACGCGCTAAGTTTTCTTTTACTGCTAATAGCCAAGCTTTTGTGTGGGCTTCACCATGATGCGCTATCATAGACGCAACTAAACCTAAGTTATATGGATGTTTACCACTGCGTGTACAAATTTTACCTTTAAATTCTGGTTTGGCTAAGTCTTCATAACTTAAAGCGAAAGGTGTAGCTACGCGGTTTTTTGCCGCGTAGATGTTGCGGATACGTTTAGTTAATGCAACCCAGTGACCATTTTCATCACGAAAATGTGCCGGTATGTTTGCACTGATATCCGCGTGATTAAAAGCTTGAGTTAAGTTTTCATCTGACAGTTGTAACAACTTGCTGAAATTTGAAGTTAATACAACATCTGCTGGGCTATATTTACCCTCACGTTTGATTCTTTCAATCAAACCTTTTTCCGCAAACACAACTTTGGTTTTGATGCCTGTTTGCTCGGTAAATTGTTGCAAAATGGGCTCAATCAAAAAAGCTTGGCGGAATGAATAGATATTAACAGTGTCATCTTTAGCAAAACTTGGCAAGCTGATAGCTGCAAGCAATATAAAACTTAAAATTTTCATAGAGATTAGTAACTTATATTAATGAGAATTGTTCTCATTAATTGTAATCAAAGTGACGCAAATGTACAGTGCTTTTTAGTTGATGTAGACAATTATCTACACTGATTTTTAGTTAAGGTTTGGCTTGTTTACGCCAAACCTCATTTTGCAATTTTAGTGATGTTGATGAGAGTTTTGATGCTCAGCAACAAAATTTTGCACTTGCTCTGGCGCAAGTGGTTTAGCGTATAAAAAGCCTTGAACTTCTTCACAGCCCATATCTAGCAGTTTGCGCTCTTGTACCATTTCCTCTACACCTTCGGCAATTGTATGTAAACCGAGTTTTTTGCCAAGTGCTAATACAGTTTCTACAATCACTTCACCATTTTTGCTCAAAATATCGCGAACAAATGCTCTGTCTATTTTCATGCGATCTAACGGCAGTTGATGCAAATAGTTCAACGAGCTAAAACCTGTCCCAAAATCATCGAGGGAAACTTGAATACCTTCGGCTTTTAACAAGGTGAGGGCATCAATCACTGCTCCTGGGTTATTCATTAATACACTTTCGGTGATTTCAAGTTCAATTGACTGAGGTTTGACTGCAAATTTGTGTACAGTATCTATGATGGTTGGAACAAATTTAGGGTTTCTAAATTGCGCCATAGATACATTAATGGCAATACGAATTTTATTATAACCCTTGTCTTCCAGTTGTTTTAGCTGGCGACAAGACTCTTCAACAACCCAATTGCCTATGTCTATCATTAAACCAGAATGTTCCGCTAATGGCACAAACACTTCCGGCTCTATCATGCCACCTTCCACTCGCGGCCAGCGCAATAGCGCTTCAAAACCTATTACGTTGTGCGAGCTTATATCAAGCTGAGGTTGAAACCAAACTTGCAACTTATTGGCGGCAAAATCTTCGCGCAGTTGGTGTGCCATACCCAAACGCCAAGCTGTTTTTTGCTCCATGGTATCTGAAAAATACGAGTAACATTGTTGACGGTCTTTTTTAGCTTGGTTTAGCGCTATGTCTGCATGTTTTAATATACGAATGCCAGTTTTATCGTTTGGATCTCGGTCACAAAAACCCATACTAAAGTGCACTGGGATACGCTGATCTTGAACTTTCAGTGGGTAGTCGAACAACTCTAAAATATGTTCAGGATTGACCAATATTTTATGACCAATAATACCAAAGACATCAGCACTAACACGCGCTAGTCGGCTATTGTTTCCATATTTTTCTTTTAAGCGCTCAGCAACCGCTCTAAGTAAATGATTACCAGTTTCTTGACCCAAACCATCATTGATATCGGCAAAATGAGTTAGATCAACCAAAACGACAGTGTCGCCCATAGATGGATCTTGCACATATTTATCTAACATGCGGATAAAATCGGTACGATTAGATAAGCCGGTTAAATTATCGCGAAATGCCATGTTCTTCAGCTCTTGAAACAGCTGAACGTTTTCTAAACTAACCCCAACATTGCTCAGTAACACGTTAGTTAATTGTTCATTAAATTGGCTAGAATCTATGCCTTCATCCAAATAAATTGCTGCGTGAAACTTTTTGCTTTTTACAAATAAAGCCATATCAGCAGCATGCAATTGATGCTGCTGGTGGTTTAAACATTGGCTTAGCTGCATTATGATGCGGCCGTTGTCTAGTTGCTCAATTAATTGACCATTACAATCTTGGTAATCAGATGTACTACCAATCACAAAAGGGCGCGCATTTTCCTTGTTGATCGGTCTGACACAAATTAACCCTTGCGCATGAATTTCTAATAAATCGTTGAGTGCACTAACAGTTTCTTGAGTAAATTTTTGTGGGTCTTGTTGCTGCAATTGAACGCAAGATGCAACTATATTGGCCAGTTGCGCTTTGCTTTTTTCAATTTGGGTTATTTGGTCGAAACTTCGTATAGCTGAGATCAAAGTGGTGACTAATTTGCTGCGGGTCAGTTCTGTTTTGGTTTTGTAGTCATTTATGTCGTATTGCTGAACTACGGTTTCTTCAGGCGCATAACCAGGCTGACCAGTACGCAGTATGATGCGTGTATTGGTTTGACCCAGCTGATCGCGTATATGTTTAACAGCATCTAACCCTGCATTTTCATGCTCCATCACTACATCCATCAAAATCACAGCAACATCGTGATGATTTTGCATATATTCGATAGATTCTTTACCTGAATAGGCGTGGCCAAAATACAAAGGTTTTCCAAGTGTTTCTAAACCACTCAGTGCTAATTGGGTAACTGAATGAATTTCAGCGTCATCGTCTACAACTAAAACGTGCCAAGCGTTACTTGGGTCAACTTCATCCGGCTCGATGTCCAAATCGTCGTCGTCATCAGCAAATAGAATTACATCGTCTAATTTATTTTGCAGCATATGAGTTCCGGTAAGTAAGATATTGGCAAATATTGAGGTTTAACTATACAACTGGATTAAGTATAGCCTAATATAGACATGTCGCTCATAACTATAAAAATAATCTTAAACTTTTATGAAAACTTCAGGCCTATCAGCCAATTTGCCGCCATCGTTACAAAAAGAGGTTGTGCAGTTAGCTGACCAGAAACAGCAATCTAAACCTACAGCTGCCGATAGAGCTGCAACCGTTAGCGCGCACTCACAAGGCAGAGCGCAGGCAAAAGTGACTTTAGATCAACAAACTGCAAGTTTTCGTTTAGCCCAAATTGCCCACAAATATGGAATTACCAGCCAAGTTAAAGGTCAACTTTCGTTAGAGCAAAGAGCGAGTCGTCGTGAACGTTTAGATGCAGCACGTAAGCAGCAAAATCTCGAAATGATTATGCAGCAAGCGTTAAGTTATGTTGATGACAAAGTGCCGAATGAGGATATTGACCCTGATTGGCTGCATCAGTTTTTTGAAATGGCTGAAAGCATTTTTTCTACGCCGATGCAAAAACTCTGGGGCAAAATTCTTGCCATGCAGACTCTACGACCCGGGAGTTTTTCGCTGCGTGCATTGTCTACTTTAAAACAAATGACCCACAGAGACGCACTTATTTTTCAAGCTGCGTGTAATGTGACGCTGAGAGATAAAAATGAATACGGCGGGCGGATTTTTAGCGGCTTTTATGTGTTGCCAACTTGGTTTGATTTGTTCAAAAAAGACCATGGTTTTGCCATTAACTTATCTAAATGTGGATTAAATTATCCTGACTTGCTTACTTTGTTTGATTTGAATTTGTTATATGCCAGCGAAATTGAAACTACTGAGCTGAAAAAAGGCCAGTTAATTGAAATGGAAATTGGCAGTGGCAAAATTCAGCTGCAGGTGACTAAAAGTGGGTATGTGTTAACTTATTATAAGCTCACGCAAATTGGTAATGAGTTGGCGCGTTTGATTCCCGCTGAGTTAAATATGAATTATTTGGAGCAATTCGCTGCTGTGTTAGAGCCTGCAATTCATGTGAATATGAAGTAGGTTTTGTATTTGAGGCGTTTTTAGAAAAACATGTTTCAGTTGGGCTTTGTGCTCTCTTGGTTTACAGCGCTTCTTCGATTGTGGCAGGGAAGGTCATGTTGGCAGCGATATTTTTCGCAAAATTGCTGCAAGGCCATCCGTGGCCCGCTCTCAAACGGTATCCCTACCGATTGGAAGTTTTGCGAAAAACACCCGCTACCACCATTCCTTACATCGTTATCGCTGGTCTTTCTAAGACGCAATAAAAATGCCCGATAAAAGTCTAACTGAATGCTGATTTTCTAAAACTTCAAACGTCCGGGACGACGTTTGGGAGCTTCCACGGATGGATTCACAGCGATTTTAGAAAATTATGCTTCAGCTGGACTTGGTTGCTTTATATTAACAGCGCTTCTTTGTTCTTGGCAGGGAAGGTCATGTTGGTAGCGATCTTTTTCGCAAATCGCTGCTAGGCCAGTGCAATATAGGGAAATCACTAGACCATAACTATCGCAAAAACGCTGTTCTGGATTAAAGTAAATCCTGAGTAGATTATTCGTCCCTGAAGGGCAGGCCCTGTCGCCGTCCTTGGCTCCACCTCGTCAGACTGCGAAGCGGTGCTTCGGTTCTGATTCGCCCCTGAAATAGAGATTTTGCTCTAAGTTATTGTTCTAGCACTTTCCTAAATTTTTATCGCTGTTATTGATTCGACAAGCGATAAAAATGCCCGATAAAAGTCTAACTGAATGCTGATTTTCTAAAACTTCAAACGTCCGGGACGACGTTTGGGAGCTTCCACGGATGGATTCACAGCGATTTTAGAAAATTATGCTTCAGCTGGGCTTGGGTGTAACTTACATCCAGCGCTTCTTTGATTGTGGCTGAGAAGGTCAAAGGCAAATGGAGTATTCCTCGCAAAATCGCTTTGAACTCGTCCGTGAGCCGCTCGCACAAAAAATCCCTTTTTTGTGAAGTTTTGCTCGAAACACATCCATTCACCTTTTCGGCATTTTCGTTGCTGTTATTTGTTCGACAAGAGACACAAATGCTCGATAAAAGTCTAGCTGAATGCTGATTTTCTAAAACTTCAAACGTCCGGGACGACGTTTGGGAGCTTCCACGGATGGATTCACAGCGATTTTAGAAAATTATGCTTCAGCTGGGCTTGGGTGTAACTTACATCCAGCGCTTCTTTGATTGTGGCTGAGAAGGTCAAAGGCAAATGGAGTATTCCTCGCAAAATCGCTTTGAACTCGTCCGTGAGCCGCTCGCACAAAAAATCCCTTTTTTGTGAAGTTTTGCTCGAAACACATCCATTCACCTTTTCGGCATTTTCGTTGCTGTTATTTGTTCGACAAGAGACACAAATGCTCGATAAAAGTCTAGATGAATGCTGATTTTCTAAAACTTCAAACGTCTGGGACGACGTTTGGGAGCTTCCATGGATGGATTCACAGCGATTTTAGAAAATTATGCTTCAGCTGGACTTTTGTGCTCTACGCGCTACTTCTCAGCCAAATAATTCTTAAATGCCCCAGCGTTTTCTTGCCTATCAGGGGTAAACCAATCTAGTGAGTTATGTAATTTAACTACTTGGCCGATTATTAATAGCGCTGGTGAGCCGATATTATGTTGCTGCTGCAATTTCCCTAACTCACTTAAAATGCCAGTCACCACACGTTGATGTTGGGTTGTGCCATTTTCAACAATAGCCACCGGCATATCCGCTGCCATGCCATGCTTAATTAAGTTTTCTTGCACTTGCTGCGCTTTACTTAAGCCCATGTAAATACACAAAGTATGATAAGGGTGGATGAGTGACTGCCAATCAGGCTCGTCACCCGCTTTACTGTTTTGTCCAGTTACAAAAGTGACTTTACGTGCATAGTCTCTATGGGTCAGTGGAATGCCTGCATAACTTGAACAGCCTGCGGCAGCGGTTACTGCTGGAATCACTTGGAAAGGAATTTGCTCTTCAACTAAAGTTTCTAACTCTTCACCACCACGGCCAAAAATGAACGGATCGCCACCTTTTAAGCGGCAAACTTTTTTACCTTGTTTAGCTAAATCTACCAATATCTGATTAATTTCTTGTTGTTGTTTTATATGCAAACTTTTTTGTTTGCCAACACAAATAAACTCAGCGTCTTTTCGTGCTAGGTTAACAATGTCTTCTGAAACCAGTCGGTCATACACAACAACGTCAGCAAGTTGTAACTTTTGTAGTGCTTTAATGGTGATAAGCTCAGGATCGCCAGGGCCAGCGCCAACCAACCAAACTTCACCTTGCTCATGGGTATCGTCTAATAAATTATCGACTAAGCTGGTTTTTTCGCTGTCGGCCATTTGCTCAAAACGCGACATGATTGAGCTTGAGAAAAACTTTTCCCAAAACAAACGGCGCAAATCAATCGTTGGTAATTTGCTTTTAATTTTGCCGCGAATAGAGCCTGCATATTGGGCAATGCCAGATAAAGATTGTGGTAACGCGGTTTCTATCATGGCGCGGATGCGTCTTGCTAAAACTGGGCTCATTCCTGCAGATGAAATAGCAATCACAATAGGCGAACGGTCAACAATAGATGGTGTGGTGTAACGGCATAAATCCGGTTGGTCGACTGTATTAACTAAAATATTATGCGCTTCGCAATATTCGAAAATTTGTTTATTAACTTGGTTGTCATCGGTAGCGGCAACTACTAAACGTTTGCCTGCAATGCTGTCTGCTTGCCAGTTTTGTTGTAGCCAATCAATCTGATTCTCTTGCGCTAGCGTTTTTATATCGTCATTTACTTCAGGGGAGATCACACAAATTTGTGCTTTGGCTTTTAATAATGCGCTGATTTTTCGATAAGCCACTTCGCCACCACCAACAACAGCACAGGGGAAATTAGCCATATTTAAAAAGATTGGAAACTGTTCCATAACAAGCCTTAACAACTAAAAATGTCTAGAGATATCTTTGCTAAGTTTAACGCAAAAGCAGGGAAGGGGTTTAATAAATACAGGGATATAACAATAAAAAGGTAAAGCGAGTAGCGGTTAAATACCGCTACCACCTTCGTGCAGACCACACTCACGTTTTAAACCAAAGAAGCGAGTTTCTTCTTCAGTCATACCCAATTCTAATGGGCGCGAGGTATGCCAATCACCAACAGATACATAACCTTGATCCCATAATGGATGGTATGGCAAGTTATGCTCTTTCAAATAGTAATGTACGTCTTTGTTGGTCCAATCAATAATTGGCTGAACTTTATAACGGCCACCACTAATTTGTAATACAGGCAAGTTTGCTCGGCTGCTGGCTTGGTCGCGGCGTAAACCTGTGTACCAAACTTTTGCTTGCAACTCTTGCATTGCTTGTTTCATCGGATCAACTTTATTGATCTGATTATACTTTTCGATGCCTTCGACACCTTGCTCCCACAATTTACCCCAGCGTTGTTCTTGCCAAGCCGGGCTCCATGGTGAGCGAAAAACTTTTAAGTTTAAATCTAAGCGTTCGGTTAGCTGGTCAATAAACTCATAAGTTTCTGGAAATAAATAGCCAGTGTCAGTTAATACCACAGGAATTTGTGGAATTGCTGAGTTGACTAAATTGAGCATAACAGCTGCTTGGATACCAAAACTCGATGAAAGAATTTGTGGTCCTGGCAAATGTTTAGCTGCCCATTCTACTCTTTGCTGAGGCGTCAGTTGTTCAAGTTCAGCGTTAACTTCAGTTAACGCTGCAACTTGTTCTGATTTGTCTGCTTCAAGTAGCTTTACAAAATCAATTTGTGGCATGAAACTCTCGACCGTCATATACAGGTTTAACTAAACCAATTCGTACAACATAGTCACCAAAGCGTTCGTATTGTTCTCTTTCTTTGCTATAGCGCGCTAGGATAGTATCCATCTCAGCTAAAATTTCTTCTTCGCCGATGTTTTCGCGATACATTTGATTTAAGCGTGTACCTTTACCGTCAGCACCTAAATACATGTTGTATTTACCTGGGCCTTTACCAACAAAAGCAACTTCTGCTAAGAAAGGACGACCACAGCCGTTCGGACAACCAGTCATACGTGTTACGATTTCTTGATCGCCTACACCGTGTTTTTGCGCTAATACGTCAAATTTTTCAATTAAACGTGGTAAATAACGCTCTGATTCAGCCATAGCTAACGCACAAGTTGGTAATGCAACACAAGCGATACTATTAAGCATAATTGGTGAATGTTCAGTACCTAATAAACCGTACTCTTTACACATTTCTTCAATTTGTGCTTTGTCTGCTGCTGCAACGTTGGCAATCATAATGTTTTGGTTAGCTGTCATGCGGTATTCACCTTTGTGAACTTTAGCAATTTCGCGTAAACCAGTTTTGATTGTACGACGCTCGTCATCAACAATACGGCCAGCTTCTAAGAAAAGTGTTAGGTGCCAGTTGCCGTTCATATCTTCTACCCAACCAAAACGATCGCCTTGGCTAGTGAATTCATAATCACGCGCAGCTTCAAACTTTTTACCAGCATGTTTTTCAGTGGCTTCACGGAATGCATCTACACCCATGTCATCAACTGTGTACTTAGTACGTGCGCGTTTACGGTCGTAACGGTTACCATTGTCACGTTGAGTCATCATCACAGCTTGAGCAAAATCAAGTGTGTCTTCTAACTTACAGAAACCTAATACACGGGTTAATTGAGGATAAGTGTTCACGTCACCATGGGTAGAACCTAAACCACCACCAGCACACACGTTAAAACCAGCTAAGCCGCCTTTACCGTCTTCAATGGCGATAAAGCTTAAATCGTTGGCGCTGATGTCAACGTCGTTGTACGGAGGTACAGCAACGGCAATTTTAAATTTACGTGGTAAATAAGTTTTACCGTAAACAGGCTCTTGCTCAACGTCTGCTGGCGTTTCTAATTTTTCTTCATCTAACCATAACTCAAAGTATGCACGAGTTTTTGGCAATAAATGCTCAGAAATTTTTACTGACCATTCGTGCACTTCTTTTTGCAACTGAGTTTGAATTGGGTTAGTGGTTGCCATAACGTTACGGTTAACGTCACCACAAGCTGCAATTGAATCTAATTTAACTTGGTACAAACCTTTAATTAACGGTTTTAAGTTACGTTTTAAAATACCGTGGTATTGGAAAGTTTGACGCGTCGTTAAACGAATTGAGTTGTAATCAGTCAATTCTTCAGCAATTTGGTCTATTTGTAACCACTGTGGCATATCAATTACACCACCAGGGATACGTGCACGTAACATAAATGTATGTTTCGGCTCTAATTTTTGTTGCTTACGCTCGTTACGAATATCACGGTCGTCTTGCATGTAGAAACCGTGGAACTTAGTTAACTGAGTATCGTCGTCAGCAACAGCACCTGTTACTTGGTTGGCTACGCTTTCTTCTAACGTGCCACGCAAGTAGTTGCTGTTAATTTTTAAATATTCGTTGGCTGCTAATTTCTTGTCGCTCATTAGTAAACATCTCTCTGGTAACGTTTGTTTTTGCGTAATTCACTAACATAGTTTTCAGCTTCTTCACGGCTCTTGCCACCTTGCTGTTCAACTATGCTTACTAATGCTTCGTGTACGTCTTTCGCCATACGATTAGCATCACCACACACATAGAAATACGCGCCTTTTTCTAACCAAGCCCATAGCTCCGCAGCTTTTTCTAACATACGATCTTGTACATAGATTTTTTCTGCTTGGTCACGAGAGAAAGCTAAATCAATTTTAGTTAATACACCGTCTTTTAGATAACTTTGCCATTCAATTTGGTACAAGAAATCTTCAGTGAAAGTTGGGTTACCAAAGAATAACCAAGTTTCGTTTTCACGCTCGTTTGCATCAATTTCTTGCACAAATGCACGGAAAGGGGCGATACCTGTACCTGGGCCAACCATGATCACAGGTGAGTTATCTTCTGGTAAACGGAAGTGGCTGTGTTCAACAAATACGTCTACTTCACCGCCTTCTTCTAAACGCTCAGCTAAGAAGCCAGAAGCGCCACCAAAGTGCTCTTCACCAAATGCATCGTAACGTACAACACCAACAGTTAAGTGTACTTCTTCTTCAACTTCAGCTTGGCTAGAAGCGATAGAGTACAAACGTGGTGTTAAACGGCGCAAACAACTCACCAATTGCTCGGCAGAAATTTTTGCTGCATGTTCACGAATGATGTCGATAATTTGGCGAACATCAATATATTCACGTAATGCTTGGCGATCTTCTGCTAATTTTGCAAGTTCAGCATTAGCTGTAACTTCAGCATATTTGCTAACAAAACCAGGATGGCTCAAAGTTAATTCGTAGTTGCGAATTAATGCATCACGCACTGCAACTTGCTCACCATCAATTTCGATAGTAGCAGCTGCATCTAAGCTTAATTTTTCAATGATTTCGTCAACGTTCTTTTCGTCGTTGCGGAACCATATACCTAAAGAATCACCCGGCTGATAAGTTAAACCTGAACCTTCTAAAGAAATCTCGAAGTGGCGGATATCTTTAACAGAATCACGACCAGTAATTTTCTGGTTGGTTTCTAAAGTTGCAGTGAAAGGATTCTTTTTATTGTATGCAGAAGCACTTGCTGCTGGCGTAGCGGCCGCAGAAACTGTTACTTGCGCAACACCTGCTTGCATGTCTTTCGCCATAGCGGCAACAGCACGCTCAATCCAACCGGCAGCTGGCTCTTCGTATTCAACGTCACAATCAACTCTTGGCTCAATTGCAGTTGCGCCTAATTTAGCGAAACGCTCGTCGAAATCTTTACCGGTTTGGCAGAAAAATTCGTATGAAGAATCACCTAGCGCTAATACTGAATATTTAACACCATCTAATTTAGGTGCTTTTTTACCTGCTAAGAAAGCGTGGAATTCAATTGCGTCATCTGGTGGATCACCTTCACCTTGCGTACAAGAGGTGATTAATACGTGCGTCTCAGATTTTAATTCTTTGGCTTTGTAATCGCCCATAGAAACACAGCGTACTTTTAAGCCTGCTGCTTCAGCGGCTGCCGCTGCTTGTTGTGCAACACCTTTTGCGTTACCGGTTTGTGAACCATACAAAACGGTTAAAGTAGGTAGCTCAGCAGGCGCTGCTGGTGCACCAGCTGCTGGCAATGAACCCGCGCCAGCTTGTGCTAAGCCGTATAAGTAGCCGCTTACCCAAGAAAGTTGGTTAGCAGACATACCTGCGGTAATTTTATTTAACTGAGTTAATTGCTCAGCTGCCAAAGGGCTTGTAAGTTCTGTGTTTTGCGAAGACATATTCCCAAAAATCCGTGACTTGATTTAGCGTTATAGCTTAGATGGGATATTGATAACTGGAAAGAATAAATATTAATTTTTTATTCCATCCAGATATATACCAATTCTATTACGCTATTAGTTAATTAGGCTTGTTTTGAGGGATTGCGGACAATCCAGACGCGACATTATCCATTTCATTGGACAATTTTTCCAGTTGTTCTTCAACATTTACTATCACACCTTTTTTAAGTTGCGATTCTATGTTGTTGGCTAACTGGCGAAGGTAGGGCACTCCAGAGTAACAAGTAGACCCATGAAACTTGTGAATAACGTTGAGTAATGCGGCTTGATCATTGTTAGCTAGCGCAGTATTTATATCTTGTTTTACCCCATCAAAGGTAGATATCAGCATAGTTAACATTTCAACTGCGGTTTTATGATTATTGGCGGCTTTTTCAAGTGCTAGTGACCAATCAATGCCATGTTTAATCACTGAATGACTGCGTTTGTGTTTTTGTTGTTCGGCAAAATCAGCAGCACCTATCACCCATTTAGCCACCAATTGATTAAATTTATCCATATCAATTGGTTTAGCTAGGTAATCGTCCATACCGTTTTTCAGTAAGTTTTCGCGCTCTTCTTTAAACGCATGCGCAGTAAAAGCAATAATTGGCGTAGAGCGGTTAAGTTTACCTTGGCGAATGCGCGCTGTGGTTTGCACACCGTCCATTTCTGGCATTTGCACATCCATTAAAATAATGTCGAATTCATCTTGTTCGGCTATTTCACAGGCTGATTTACCGGAAGTGGTTGTGGTTAATTCAACACGACCATTACGTAAAATTGCCGACAGCAGTTTTAAATTCGTTTCGTTATCGTCCACAGCGAGCATTTTGATTTTTGAGCCAGACTGAATGACATCTTGATTTAGCGTATCTAAACTTTCATCGGCTAACCAAGTTAATCTATCGTATTTTTTCCAAGCATTTTCGAGTTTAGACAAAGTGAAAGGTTTTTCAGTCACAGGCCAGTCACCGAGCATTTTTTTGTGTTCTTCCGGCAGTGAGCTATAAAGTGGCACTGACAGTACAATCAAAGCATTACATTGTTGTTTAGCCGCAAATGCTGCCTGTAAAGGCAATAGCTCAAGCGATTCTTCGTCAGAATCACTGGCAATTACTATTAAGTCGTAGTTTTCAACTTGACGAACTTGGCTTTCCCATTCTTCGGTTTCTGAATAAATATCTGCTGCTATACCCAATTGCTGGAATAATTGGCGATAAGCCGTATAGGTTACTGAATGTGGGTCTAACACCAAGGCTTTATGCAATTTTTGCATTTTATCTATAGTGCTTGGTTTAGACGTGGTAATTGGTAGCTGCAAGGTAAAAGTAGAGCCTTTGCCTAAGGTACTATCTATATTCAACTTACCATTCATTTTGCTGACTAAACCGTGAGTAATAGCTAAGCCTAAACCTGTGCCACCGTATTTTCTGGTGGTACTCGCATCTGCTTGATGGAAGGCTTTAAATAGTTTGCTTTGTTTGTCTTTACTAATGCCTATGCCTGAGTCTTGTACTTCAACCGTCAGTAGGTGTTGACTTTCAGACACAGATTCAATTTTTAACCGTAAAATCACAAAGCCTTTTGGCGTGAATTTTATTGCGTTGGACAATAGGTTGGTCAGAATTTGTTTAAATCTATGTTGGTCACCTATGGCTGCAATTGGCAGTGCATCAGATTCAACTGAGAAGACTAAACCTTTAGTAAAGGCATCACGCGACATGAGTTTAGTCACATCTTCAACTGTTTGCATTAAGTTAAATGCTGAATGATCTAACTCAATTTTACCAGCCTCAATTTTCGAGAAATCGAGTACGTCATTCACAATGGCAATTAGATTGTCAGCGGATGCGTTAATTGTTGTGACATAATCTTTGTATGGTTCTTCTAACTGGGCTTTTTCTAATTCTTTGGTAAAACCAACAATAGCATTTAGTGGCGTACGTACTTCATGACTCATAGTCGCTAAAAATTGCGATTTCACTTTACTCGCTTCTAGCGCCTCTTTACGTGCAATATCTAACTCAGCGTTTTTCTCTTCAACTAATAAGAGGTTTTGTTGTAAGTCGCGTGTTGCGTCTTCAATTTCTGATTCTAACTTGGCTTGATGGTGCTGCAACTGTGCAGCCATAACGTTTATACCATCTTTTAAATCGTTAAATTCGTATTGTACTGGGATATCCAACCTGAATTTTAAATCACCACTACCAATACGTTTTACCGCTTGCACAAAAGCTTGCACAGGGCGGATCACTCGGTTAACCAAAGCTATCATTAATATGGCGGTTAAAATGGCAGCAATGCCAATCAGTACAAATAAGTTTAAGTTAGTGATAAATCTTTGATAGGTTTCGGCGGATAAATCTAGTACCAATACAATATGGCCAATTGGTTGTTGTGTTTGTTGACTTGACTGCCACTGAGCTGTTTGATTAAAACTACTGTCGAAGGCGAAAATAGGTGAGTTAACAATTAGCTTTTGGCTGTTAGGTCTAGCTAACTGAGTGCCAAGGTTGCTGCTAGTGTGGTAACTAAAATCCAATTGGGTGTAGTTAGATGCAACAAACAACTCGCCAGTATCGTCGTAAATTAGAATATTCGAAATGGGTAACGAAGAGGTTGCATTAATATCACGCAGCTTACTTTGCAAACCTACTTTATTTAGACTAATTAAGTTATATTCGCTGGCATAAGCAATTGAATCGACCAGATTAACCGCTTGTTCTTCAATTAATTTGTCGCGCTCTACACTGGTGGCGTGCACAATATAACCACATATACCTATGGTCATAAGTATGCTAGGAATAATTGCAAAAAATATGGCGTTAAAAAGAATACTGGGTTTGAACATGCGAATTCTAAAGGTTAATCTGATGCCAATTCGGTTAACTATAACGTTAAATTTACCCAAAACGGAATACCTATTTGTGAGTAAAGTGCCATTATGCGGTTAAAAAACTTTAAATTACTCTTGTGTTGGAGTTGTTTAGGGTTAATTACGTTAACCACTAAACTAGTGGCTCAGCCTATAGAGTTGACCGTCGGTTTTTATTTTCCCCCTTATCAATTTTCTAAAGCGCAGTTTCAATATACACAAACATTATTGGCACCTGAGATAGAATTAGTGCCTTTTTATGCAAGCCCAGATAGCCAGCACAGCATGTTGGTGACAGGTTACGACAACGCCTATCATTTAGTTACGCATGTCGAAAATGCACATTTGCTGCAAGCTGTTGTATTAGGGGTTAATCAAAAACAAGGTGAAAAATTAGAGCTATTGCGTTGTCAAACTAAACAAAGTTGCCAAGCTTGGGTTTATATTAACGAAACTGCCTCATACCAGCGCTTACGCCTATTAGCACAAACAGCCTTTGCTGATTACAAGTTAGTGACAGCAACAAACAATAAAAAATTAATAAGCCATTTGGCACATGAATGGCCTGAACTTCATGTGGTAAGCAATGAAGGCAAAAATACTAAAACTTTTGAACTTGTTAAGAAAGCCAGTGTATTGGGTGATGTGTATGTATTACTACCTGACGATGAGTTAGATGATGCGGCAACTGGCCGAGTTACTTTACAATATTTATTTCAGCAAAAAGTAATTACCATGGGCTTTTCATCTGGCAGTTATAATGCTGGAGCTATGATTGCTAGTTATGCTGATTACCCAAATATGTTGTTAACGGCAAAACTAAAATTGCTATCGCCAACTACAACTGAACAAACAGTGTTTTTAAGTGCCTGTTACCAAGATTATTATATGAATGAACCACTTATGAGCCGGATATATGGTGAGCAACTTAACAATGTTGTCAATTCAGATACCTTATATTTATTGGCTGACGAATTAAATTATCAATGTTTTAAAAAGCACAAAGAAAATACAGATTAAAACTAGGTTTGTTAAAACAACTCGGTTATAATTCGCCGCCTAAATTTTGACCCCCACAAAACTGGTTTACAACTCGTTATGACACTCAAAACTGTACTACATGCAAAACACTTAGAAGCTGGCGCGAAAATGGTCGATTTTCACGGCTGGGAAATGCCAATTCGTTATGGTTCACAAATTGAAGAACATCAAGTAGTGCGTGAAAAAGCAGGTATGTTTGATGTGTCACATATGACAGTGGTTGACGCTAAAGGCGCACAAGCTCAAGCCTTTTTACAAAAGTTATTAGCTAATGATGTAGCTAAATTAACAGTAAAAGGCAAAGCCTTATATTCAGGCATGTTAAATGAGCAAGGTGGGGTGATTGACGATTTAATTGTTTATTATTTCAGCGAAACTGATTATCGTTTGGTTGTAAACTCAGCCACACGTGAAAAAGATTTAGCTTGGTTAAACAAAGTTGCGGCAGATTTTGAAGTAACTTTAACTGAACGTGCTGAGCTTGCAATGATTGCAGTGCAAGGCCCAGAAGCGGTTTCAATTGTTGGCGGTTTATTAACTGAAGCCCAGCAGCAAGCTGTTGCTGGAATGAAGCCATTTTTTGGTGTGCAAGCGGACGATTTATTTATCGCCACCACTGGTTACACAGGCGAAGCAGGTTACGAAATTTTATTAGCCAACGAACAAGCTCCAGATTTTTGGCAAAAATTAATCGACGCTGGTGTTGTACCTTGTGGTTTAGGTGCACGTGATACCTTACGTTTAGAAGCTGGCATGAATTTATATGGCCAAGACATGGACGAAAATATCTCGCCACTAGCGGCAAATATGGGCTGGACAATTGCATGGCAACCAGAAGCGCGTGACTTTGTGGGTCGCCAAGCATTAACAGAATACAAAAATAACCAAACTGAAAAATTAGTCGGTTTGGTTATGTTAGACAAAGGTGTACTTCGTGCTGGCAGCAAAATTCGCTGCGAAGCAGGTGAAGGCATAATTACCAGTGGTACATTTTCTCCAACTTTAGGCCACAGCATTGCATTTGCACGTGTACCTGTTGCAACAGGTGATGAAGTTGAAGTTGAAATGCGCAAAAAGTGGGTTACAGTGAAAGTAGTTAAACCTGCGTTTGTTCGCAACGGTAAGTCTTTGTTGAGCTAATTTTAAAATTTTTACAGAGGAATATTTTAATGAGCAAAATCCTTCCAGAATTAAAATACACTGACAGCCACGAGTGGGTACGTGACGAAGGCAATGGCATAGTGACTATTGGTATTTCTGATCACGCACAAGACTTATTAGGCGACTTAGTTCACGTTGATTTACCAGACGTTGGCGCTGGTTTTACTGCAGGTGACGAAATTGCAGTAGTTGAGTCTGTAAAAGCGGCTTCTGACGTATATGCTCCAATTGCTGGTGAAGTTATTGAAGTGAACGAAGAATTAGAAGATTCACCTGAGCTTGTAAACACTGACCCATACAATGACGGTTGGTTGTTTAAATTAAAAGTTGAAGACGAAGGTGAATTAGATTCGTTGTTAGATGCTGAAGGTTACGAGCAAGCATTAGACGACGAATAAAATCAATTTGTGCTCAGCATTACGTATAAAAGCTGAGTTTAAATTGTAAAAAATTTGAATTTATAACCTCGAGTTTATACTCGGGGTTTTTTATTTTTAGTTCAGTGGATTAAATGAGTGTCGCTGGTTGGATAAAGCTTGCAACACCAATGTTGATTAAGCCACAGAGCACTGGCATCAGCTAAGCCAACGTTACACAACAGGGATGTTGTGTTAGAGCGTTCCAAGGATGGATTTAAAGCGTTTGGCGTGATGATGGCGGTGCTCTGGGGCGTGAACACTGAACAAAGCATAAATTAGCAAACTAATTTGATTTAGGAATCCCGATTCATGAGCGAACCTGTATCTTTATCGCAATTAGAAAATAGAGATGATTTTATTCAACGCCATATAGGCCCAGATGTTGCCGAGCAGCAACACATGTTAGCCACAATTGGTGCAACGTCATTGGACGACTTAATCAAACAAACTGTTCCTTCGAACATTTTGATTAACGAGCAAATGGCGTTAGGTGAAGCTCAAACCGAAGTAGAAGTTTTAAGCTGGTTAAAACAAATTGCTTCGCAGAATCAGGTAAACAAATCATATATTGGTTTAGGTTACTATCCAACGCATACACCAAACGTAATTTTACGTAACGTGTTAGAAAATCCAGGTTGGTACACAGCTTATACGCCGTATCAACCAGAAGTGGCGCAAGGCCGTTTACAAAGCTTGTTAAACTACCAACAAATGGTTATCGACTTAACTGGTTTAGAAATTGCCAATGCATCTTTATTAGATGAAGGCACAGCAGCAGCCGAAGCAATGGCGTTTGCAAAACGTACCAGTAAAAACAAAAAGTCGAACCTATTTTTTATAGCAGATGACGTACACCCACAAACCATTAATGTTGTGGTAACACGCGCTGAATTATTTGGTTTTGAAGTTGAAATTGCCCCAGCTGAAAAAGTATTAGAATTAGATGTATTTGGTGCATTATTCCAATATCCAAATACCTATGGTGACATCAACCCAATTGAAAAATTGATTGCGCATGTTGCAGACAACAAAGGTATTACTACTGTTGTTACCGATTTATTAGCATTAACTCAATTAAAAACACCAGGTGAATTGGGTGCAGATGTTGCGGTAGGTAGTGCGCAGCGTTTTGGTGTACCTATGTGTTACGGTGGTCCACACGCAGCATTTTTTGCAACGCGCGATAGCTTAAAGCGTTCATTGCCGGGTCGCATTATTGGTGTTTCTAAAGACAGCAAAGGCAAACTTGCTTTACGTATGGCGTTGCAAACGCGTGAGCAACATATCCGCCGTGAAAAAGCCAACTCAAACATTTGTACTGCGCAAGTATTGTTAGCCAATATGGCAGCGTTTTATGCTGTTTACCATGGGCCAAAAGGCTTAGATACAATTGCTAAACGTGTTGAGCGTTTAACTTCAATTTTTGTTGAAGGTTTAAAACACAAAGGCATTGAAGTTAAAAACAGAAACTTCTTTGACACTGTGGCCATTGCGACAGACAGCAAAGCTCAAATTGTTGCGCGTGCTGAGCAAAAAGGCGTTAATTTACGTGTTGATTTAGACGGTGTCGTAGCGGTTAGTTTTGATGAAACTAAAACAGCTAACGACGTAGCTGAGCTATTTGATATCGTATTAGGCGAAGGCCATGGTTTAGATATTAAAGCGCTAGACACAGTAATCGCTACCCAACAAAAATCTGGCATTCCTGCAGAGTACAAACGTACCAGCGAGTTTTTAACCCATCCAGTATTCAATACGCACCACTCAGAAACTGAAATGTTGCGTTATATTAAATCTTTAGAAAATAAAGATTTAGCCTTAAATCATTCAATGATTTCATTGGGCTCTTGTACCATGAAATTAAACGCAACCGCAGAGATGATCCCAGTAACTTGGCCTGAATTTGCCAACATGCACCCATTTGCGCCAATTGAGCAAGCGCAAGGTTATCAGCGCATGATCCGCCAATTGAACGATTGGTTAATCGAAATTACTGGTTACGACGCAATAAGCATGCAACCGAACTCAGGTGCACAAGGTGAATACGCAGGTTTATTGGCTATTCGTAAATATCACGAAAGCCGAGGTGACAGCCACAGAAACATCTGTTTAATTCCATCATCTGCGCACGGTACTAACCCAGCATCTGCACAAATGGCTGGTATGAAAGTTGTGGTAACAGCTTGTGATGCAAAAGGTAATGTTGATTTAGACGACTTACGCAAAAAAGCAGCAGAAGTTGCAGACAATTTATCGTGCATAATGATCACCTACCCATCAACCCATGGTGTATACGAACAGACCATTCGTGAAATTTGCGACATAGTACATGGCCACGGCGGTCAAGTGTATATGGATGGCGCAAACATGAATGCACAGGTTGGTGTAACATCGCCTGGTTTTATTGGCTCAGATGTATCGCACTTAAACTTGCATAAAACATTCTGTATTCCACACGGTGGTGGCGGTCCAGGTATGGGACCAATTGGTGTTAAATCACATTTAGCACCGTTTTTACCAAACCACCCAGTTGTACAAATTGATGAATTAGACAAAGCCAATGGTGCAGTTTCAGCCGCGCCATGGGGCAGTGCAGGTATATTGCCAATTTCTTGGGTATACATTGCATTAATGGGTGCTCAAGGTTTACGTAAAGCAACTCAAGTGGCCATTTTAAGCGCGAACTATATTGCAAAACGTTTAGCCGAACATTACCCAATTTTGTACACAGGGCAAAACGACCGCGTGGCGCACGAATGTATTATTGATATTCGCCCGTTAAAAGCGAGCTCAGGTGTAACTGAAATGGACGTAGCAAAACGTTTAATTGACTATGGTTTCCATGCGCCAACTATGAGCTTTCCAGTTGCGGGTACATTAATGGTAGAGCCAACTGAATCTGAACCACTATGTGAAGTAGACAGATTTATTGAAGCTATGATCGCCATTAAAAACGAAATAGACCAAGTTGAAAAAGGCGTATGGCCATTAGAAGACAACCCACTTGGCAATGCACCACATACCATGAGCGACTTAAGCCAAGCTGAATGGAACCACCCATACAGTCGCGAACTAGCCGTATTCCCAACTGCACAAGCCCGTGAAAACAAATTCTGGCCAACAGTAAACCGTATAGATGATGTATACGGCGACCGTAACTTGATTTGTAGCTGTCCGACTACGGAGAGTTATGCAGAGTAAATTGGTTTTACTGGTGATCAACAATTAAGTTTGTGAACGCAACAATTAAAAATGTGAATGCAATTAAGATTGTGAACGCATGATTTAGAAAAGGCGAACCAGAGATGGTTCGCCTTTTTTACATTGAAATACTCATAGATAGCTTCAGTCTTGGTAAACTAAAAAGTTAAACTCGTGCTGGTCGTATTCTCTATAGCTTGCTTCTGAGCTAAGAACGGTGGCATTGCAGACGTAACATTGTTTTTGCTGTTTATCAACCAGGCTTGACCATATCCCAAGCTTTTCCTTGCTGACCGCTGTATAAGTACCACATAGGGACCGAACTCCTTTCGGATGAATTGGTTGCCAGTTGCTATACCAGAATGATGAAAATCCAATAGTGGCGCTGCCAATAGTGTAGTAAAACAAGCCATTGTAGGATGAGCCTGTAATTTTGTTTTCATCAATTGTGCATTTTGGGATGTAGAGTCCACGTGACTCTAGGTCAGAGTGCCAATGACCGTACCTCATAAATGGATACGAAGTGCCGGCCATTGTAGGATTTTCATGTGGCTGACTTGCACCAAGTTCATATGACAGCTCCTTATCTAGAAGGTTGCCAACAGCAATGCAGTGAGAACGTTCTTTTATATGCATGTCCGGTGTCAGCCTTACTTCAGAGTTCACCTTTACAGCAGTTAAATCAATCCAGGTATTGTCATCAATCTTAATAGGTAATGAAAATGCTAAAAGGTTATGGCTGTCATCTGTGTGAGAGAAGTTGGCTAATGCTTCTTTAACATAGTTGCTCAAGTGCTCTTCATTAGGGGAGTTAATGCCATTCCAAACTGGTAACCATTTGGGTTTTTGAGGGCGAAGTGCTAGATACGCAGGCTCGATAGGTAATGCTGGAATTGATAAATGTCCCGCGTAAGAATCCGGCATACCGTAAATCTCTTTGGCTAGTTCGATTGTTCTTAAATATGCTGAACGCCCACGGTGACTTGCCTGCGTATAAAATTGGCCAGTAGACCTTTGACGATCGCCACTAAAAAAATAATCAATATTTGTTGCTTTTGAAGGCTGATATTCAAATGTAGTGTTCCATTCAAATTGAAAGTAATCGGTAAAAGGTATACTCGTTCTTTTCTCTTCTTTTTCTAACCATGAATTGTACATTAAAGGTACATGATTCCCCTGATAGTATTCGAATCGATTATTATCATGAGTTAAGCTGATAAGCGGTGAAAATGGATAGGTGTACTCACCTAAATCTTTTGTTGTAGGTTCCAGTTCTTCTATTAATAGATCTGAGAGAGAGGACCTTGCTGTAATTAAATGACCTAAATCTTTTGGGCAGACATAGCCCCGATGCTTGGCTGCGAAAAATACGCATAGCACTTCTACACATTCTGACTCTTGCTTTCTATTGGCTAAATCTTCTTTCAATAATTCTTCAACTTTTGGGTGCTGTGCAATTAAAAGTATTGAAAGTTGGTCTATAGACCATAATTTAACAGAAGGTATTGGAAGTTTAAGCCTTGAAATTAACGACTTAACCAATGCTTCATCGAGAGAGTCATCACGACGCCAATCCCAGTCTGGTTTAGTCAGCTTAAGATTGCGAACGCTGTCTTCCAAGCTTTCAACCATCGATAATGTCAGTTCAAGAGCCTCATCCTTCCTTCCACTCTGGGAAAGTAAAAAGACTAATTTATCATTTGGAATGATTAAGTTACCGAATTTATCATTCCAATTATCCAACTCCGATGTTGTTAGCTTTATAAACTCGTCTGTTTTTTTAGGATATTGCTCAGCCACCACTTTAAGTCGGTTGATACTATTTTCCGAACGCTCGTACCAATCAGACCAGCCACCCATGGCTTTGTGAGCAAAAACTAAAAGGTTAAATGCTTTTTCTTTACCGTTGAATTTTTGTGTACTGTAGAAAAGATGATCTAACAAGTGACGTTTGTCATTCAAACGGTCAATAAATGTTGGAATGAGTGGTGTCAACTGCTTTAATAGAGCATCTTCTTGACCATGATCACACCAATACTTGTACCAATTTTTTAAAAAACTACTGGTGCTAATTTTCCCGTTTAGCGCTAGGGATAGTTCTTGGAATTTTTCTGGTGGAAAATCAGCTGGTTGTAAAGTGATTTTTTCATCAAATTCATCAGCAGTTGATTTATCTGTAGTGATTTCTTTAATATCGATTCCAATACAGGTTTCTGTTTCATTAGCAATATGAGTAGCATGTAGATCTCCATTCTCAACGTTTACTTTTAGCATTTGGTAACAACTAGAGTGCAAGCCAGTGAGAAATAAATGCTTTGTAATCGGCGAAGAAAAGTCACATTTTTCAAGCAGCCTAAGTATTGTCTCTTCAGCATAATACCATTCGCCATCGCTAAGCTCTTGATCATAAACTGAAGCAGCTGTTTGCGGGTTTAATTTTGCTAATAGTGAAGATATGGAGTGCTTAGAGTGTCTAGTTTCATCCCCGTCGGTAAACTTGGATATATTGAAAACTATCGGTGATATCCGCTCTAATATTTCCAGAGCAGAATCTGGCTCAGCTTCGGAAAGGTATTCCACAGCTTTTAAAACATCAAATATAGTGGGGTCTTTATGATGCCCGTAACCGAGCACAAAATCCCATGTTTTTCTCATACACCTTTCAAAAAGGGCTAGATTATCGTGTTGGAATGCTATTTGAGCGAGTTCAAGGTAAGCATTAGAATTCTCAATTGTTTCTTCTAGCTCATTTAACTGTCGAGCCTCGTCGAGTTCAATGAGCAGTACAACAGCATCATCGTCTAACAGTTTGAGACCTACCTCCTTATACCATAACCGAAGCCAGTCAACTCTGAATACACCAGAGTCAACAATTTGCTTTAGTTCATCACGCGAAACTTCAGATTTGGTTGTTATCAGGTGACAATCGGCTGCAATTTCAATCCAATCGCGCTTTAAAGCTATATCGGCTCTTCTTGTCTCCCATTGAACCTCATCTAATATTGGCCACAGCGGAAACATCGCACAAACTACGTCAAAGTTTAATGTATTCCCTGCTAAAAGTTCATTTGCGATCCAATCTGAAAGCTCATTAAGCAATACATAATGATCTGACACATCCGCTCGATCTGATGTTGCACTAACTGGTAACCAAGAGAAGTCGCCTTCTGCACTTAACCTGGTACAAAGTGAAGAAAAAAACCAGCTATGATAACCGCCAGGTTTTTCAACTTTGAAGACTGTTTCCGACAGGCCATCAAAAAGGTGAGTTTTAATACTGGCAAATTTTTTCTTAGAGAATATATCTAAAAACTGAGATAACGTCTGTGAGGAAAAAGCGCTATATTCTGGCCTACGGGCAATATCTGCACCCTCTATAATGCTTAATCTAATTGCATCGAGTTCGATTTGACCGATATGATTTGAATTACTGGGTAAACACTGCCAAGCCCGGAAGAGCAGACCCAGCTCTTTTTTTGTACGGCATGCACGTCTAAAACTAGCCACATATCCATCGGGCCAATTAGAGAAGTTTCCTCCTTCAAAAATCGCATCGTAGTTAAGGCTGTCAGTTAATACTCCTGCTTTTATCAATACAGCAGCTTCAGCTTCGTTATCTTGAGAGTGTCGAGAAGACAAAAGTTTGGTTTTAGCCCGATATCGATCAATAGCCTTCTGCGATAACAACTCTGCTTGATCAACTGCCCCTCTATACCATAATGCAATTGCCAATATGGATAATTTGGTTGGTGAATACTCGTTTTGTCCTGATATTAATTCATTTATAGATGCTTCATCAGCTAATATAAGGGAAAGCGTACTTAAATTATTGGAATCCCAAGTCTGGAATTCAGGTCCATTTATAAGCCGGGTTTTTAATGCTCTATGGCTATATGCCTCAGCATATTCAAGTTCTTCAAATGCATATGTTTCAGCTTCAGATAATAGCCTTATGCATGATTTGACTGGCATGCCAGTAATAAGCTTATCAAGTATCCAGTCCCTTACAACGCCTTCTCGTAATTCGGATGTGCTGCCCATTCGAGCCAAACAGGACCAAAGCCAATTATCCTTGAGATGAATAGGTGCGCTTAAGTTTAGCCATTCACACACAGATGGCAGCAAGGCACTTATTCGTTCTTCGTGTTCTTCCTGACTTCTAACAAACACAACCAAGCTTTCATGAAAAGGCCTTACTCCACAAACTCCTTCAGAAAGCATGTGTGCAACGGCATCAACGCTCGGAGCATATTCATGAATATCTTTGACAACGCAACCAATCGCCGGTCTGGGCCATGCAAATTGAAATCCACTGCAAAGGTGAAGAACATCCTTTTGTCTATAATTGAGGTTACGCCAGAGCTCGGAATAGTAAGTAGTAATATTGCCATCGGAGCATGGCGGAAGCTTCTCAATTTGCCAGGAAGAAAGTGCTAATCCATGATGAGACAGATACTCAGATGAGTAGATCACATGCAGTGGATAGCCATTTGTAGCCTTTAATAACGCGCCAGCACTTTTCTGAATTTCTTCATCTACATGATCCTCATGACAGTTGGAGAATAATCGACCAGATTCAATATGAAGTTTTAAATACTCGTATATCGAATTTCCAGACATTTCAGGCAACCAATGCCATTCATTCTTAGGAGAATGAGTAAGCAGTGTGTGAGGGAGTAATTCATCGTCAACTGGTTGCGTTCCAACAAGTATCACTAAGTTTTCTGTTGTAGGTAGCAATTGTCTGAAGGTTTCGTCCAATGGCTTTTTATTTTTTGCATTGTCTCGCCAAACATGATCCAGCCCATCAATTAATACTAAAAAGGGTTTTCCCCTGTCTTTGTAATAATTTGCGCAGGTTACCAGCGCATCACGCAGGTTTTCAGGATGGGATGTACTTACATTTGCTTCTTTGTGAAAGCTATTGATTTGATGTAGCAGCGATTCAGCGACGATTCTTGGGCTTAGTCTGTCTTCTGTTGTATCCCCCAATGATAAGAAATAGTGATGACGTAATAGCGGAATTTCCTGATCTTCCAATTCTTGGCACAGAAACGATAGATACGTACTTTTTCCAACACCAGGCTTACCCGTTAACGTAATGACTTCGCCGTTTGAGCTGTTAATACGAGCAAGTAGAGCATTGTGAAAATCTGAATCTGGGAGGCAATAATCCTCAGGCACAGAGAATATTTCAGGTATGGGCTCCGGTCTTTTGGGTGATAAAACTTCTCTAACATGATGAAGATAAATCCAACCATTTTCTGGAGGATTATTCTGAAACATTGCCCATTCACGTGCTCTTGCGACAAGCCGCTCAACGCCTGTATCGTCGGAAAACTTCAAAAGCTCGGCTCGAACACTACGCTTTATCGTAAGGTAGTCTCCATCACTATGTTGGACGGTCAACTTCGAAAAAAGAAACATAGCGGCTTCGTGGTTTCCTAATTGTCGGATAACCTCTTGTTGTGAGTCATCATCAACCTGATGAAAGTCTATTTTTGAACCACGCAGGCAAGACTCCATAGATCTATCCGGCCGCTTGTTGGTCAATAGAACTACATCCCCAAGCTTTTCAGCAGGCACAGCATTAATTGCATCGTAGAGCTTTTTAAGAATGGAACGAGATCTAGCTGTTTTACCAGAGATTTTTAACAACCAATCCCACGTAAGGCAGTTTTCATCCTTCTCAGGGGAGGGGGTAAATTTAACTTGCCAAAAATCTTTAATGCCATTTGGCCGTTCACCAACGACATCATCTATACCTTCAGGTGTTTCATTACTGTCATTGTCTGCTTCAAATGCAACTCGACTATATGATGCAGGACTGTGAAGCCAGTTTGCTAGTAGCTTAATACCTTGCAATGTTTGGTAGTCATATCCGGTATAAATAATCGCCGAATTTTTTACTTTCATTTTATCAACCCTAAACCTAAAGCTTCTTCCTTGCCGTTTTGGCAATCTCTCCACCGTCTAACAAGTAGTGCCACACATGGGTTACCAGCAAGTTGGTTGGAGCGAACCCAGTCAACATCAATTAATGAGGCAAGTAGCTCAGTATTCATTTCTCCTTGGAGTGCGTGCCATTGGCGAATACTTGGTTGTCTGGTTAGTTGTAATTTAGGCGGCGCTAAGCTTCCTACAATGTAATAGCCTTGCTCTGGGTCATGCCATAACCTTTGAATACCAGGAATGTCTCTTAACCAGGCTCGAATGTCTTGCAATGGAATACCAAATACTCTTGAAGCAACTTTGGCCCAAGAACCGCTGAGGCTTGAACTTACAATTTTTTTGGGCATTTCACCTTCAGGCAACTTATTGTTCATCACACCTAACAGTGCTTTAAATGCATGTTGCTTTAGTTCTTTGTATTCAATAGATGATCGGTTTTCCTGCCATAAAGTACCTAGTGCTTCATGCCAGCATGTTTTAATATCATCAAGCTGCATAAGTAAGGTATTTGCACTTTTCTCTGATAGCTCACCTTCTTCCTTCAATTCATTAATATGCTCTTCTAACACGTCTCTTTCAGGTAACTGCCACTGTTTTAATGGCATAGAGATATTCTGTGATTGGAGTTCTTGCAGTGTTTCTGCAAGGTAGTTCGGAAGCATATGAGGCGTATCGTACTTGGGGTCTTGGTAGTAGATAGAAACAGATTCCGTTTTATGTATAACGATGGTCTGCCTGCGAGCAAATCTAGCATACTTTTCTGCATCACTACCAAAACCTTGCATTACCACCTGTGGTTGGTAGCTGTATGGCCATTCTCTACTCAACAATGCAAACAGCTGCTTTACTGAGGTATTAAATTTACCCAAAACTAAATCACAATTTTTTTCATGCTCTGATATGGTTGGATTAAAGGGGATGAGTACTGGTCTGTCATTTAGAACTGTAAACAGGTAACCGTCGGTTATAACAACAAGCTCTTCAGTTAGAACGTCGCGCTCTTCAGGAAGCATTGAGCTTAATTTGACCTGATCATCATGCAGCAAATGCTTGATACTTAATTCTTTGATGACTATTTCTAAATTGCGTTTCAGTGCCTCCATCCTGCTATCTGTCTCAAACATAGATAGAGCATAGTTATAGTATTCGTCTTCAGGTACTAAGTATGTTTCATCACTCTCTTCGTCGCTAATTTCATTAATAAGCTTGGCTTCGATGGAGTCACCGTCTAAGTCATATGGGTTTACATTGATATGCTGGCAAGCGACCTTAGTGCGAAGTTTAGTTGTGAGAGGGTAATGGTCTTCAATAACTCCAGGATATTGATCTAAAAGAACTAAAATTGAATCAGACTTACTGAATTCAAGGCTATCAATATTTTGAGGGGCGCAATCAGGTAAAAGATGAAGTTGTGTGTTAATACTTTTTTCAGATAGCGCTTGATTAAGTGGTAACAACATTTGCTCAGCCGATATGTTCTTTGAGAACCGTAAGTCGAGCACAAGAATTTTTTCTAGCAATGCTACACTAGGCATTGTATTTCGAGTTTTTGGACCTTGTTTATATTTAGTCTTGAGAGGTAATGGCCTGAGGTTTAAGATTTTAGGTTTTAGGTTAAAACCATATTCTTGGGCTTTATCAATCAATTCATCTTGAATAGGTTTAAGCAAGCATGGCCAGCTGCCCTTGAAGGCATCTGCATTAGAAAGATCAATAAATGCGCGTTGCTTTCGTTTGTTCTTATTTTTACGTATTTCTGAATACACAGGCCCGGAAGGTTTTTCACCTTTTTTAGGTATCCAGCGCACTAAAACGTTGTTCTTATCATATACCCACATAGAATTGCGGTGTTCTGCGTTGGCTTTTGCGCTGTCTAATACACGAAGTGGTACATTCTCATGAAAGAGAACTACTTCGGTCGTATTCCTATCCCTGCGTTGTTGAGTTCTACAATCTAAACTGATTGCATTGACGCCTGTACTTTTTTTAGTGTTCCAAGTATCTATTTTAAGAAGAGGCCTACCTAATGTATGACTTCCTTTGCAATGAGTCCCAAATGCAGATACTTTGCGCATTATCAAACGTATCCAGATGGGGTTCATTTCAGCGGAGTATTGGACTTTCTCGGGGCGAATATCCATTCCATCTTTATTGAGAATAACCGGTGGCTTAGTGGTTTCAGAGTCCACAGCTACAAATAAGCCAAATTGCCCTTTGTAGCTGCGCATCAAATATGGGTAGTAGCGATTAGAAAGCTCTGTGTCTAAGTGTTCTTGCCACTCCTTCCATCGATATGATTTGTTCAATGGATAATGGTAAACCACTAGTTTCTTAGCTTTTTCAGCGTCGATTTCACTGTCTAAGTAAATTGTGTGAGAAAGGGGCAATTCTCTTACTATTTGATTGTTATTGCTCACCTTTTAGTCCTCTTTCTTGTTTTGTTGTTCAGAAACCAAATCCACAAAGTGGTTGAAGCCAGTGGTTACAGTATCTTTAGCATCATGACCTATGCAGCCATTAAGTACGATAATGTCCGCCGCAGTAACAGGCACTTGCTTTAATTGTTCGTTAAATCCTACAAGTGAAGTATCATGCTCAGTACAGACAAAGTTGAGTATGGCTAGTTTGGTTTCAAAGCCTTCCGCATTTCGAATTGCTTGTAGTTTACTAATTAATCCAAGTGGGGCTTTGTCAGGTTGAGCACCATTTATTAGCCATTCTTGGTATTGCTCATCAGTTTTATCGAGGCTGTCACTTCCCCAAAATTTTGCATCTACTCTAAAATCAGTTTTTGAGACCGTAAAATCATAAAGCTCAAGTACACTTTGGCTATTTAAGGTTGTGTGAGTGGACACGCTTTGCGAATGCAATAAAGCTCGTATTGCCTCTTCACCCAACCTTCCTTGTAAAATTCTCTGAGTGATGCGAGGGTGGAGGACATATGTCTCCTCTAATTCACAAGCGATAGGATACATTGATGTCCTGTAGCCCTTTTTGTTGAACCAATCTATGATGGCACTGTGTGACTGAATGTAGCTGTATAGTCTATCTGGACGATAGGGGATGCGGCCCTTACCTGATTCACTGAAAAACTGCCATGTTTCAGGATCGTACCAGATCTCTGTGAATGAACTGCTGTGAGTTGGCTTTTCAATACAAGCCCAATCTTTTAATGGTGTATGAATGCCATAAACAAAGCTTTTGGGGTTCCAAGCATAATCTAGTTGCAGCACGGCACGCCCCAACTGTGTCCAAAGTTTGGCTATGTCATCCGTAATTTCTGGATACTCGCGTGACTTTCTGATTGCTGGAATTAGCTTGTTATCAATAATACTGACAGCGTTTTCACCAGTCTGACTCGGCGTAAACATTGAACTGAAAAAATCGTTAGAAGATTCATCATCAATGGAAGTTAGCCTATCGAGAAGTTTTTGGTTTAAGTCACTCAGTATCTGTCTATGGTTGGTATAGGCAGGTAAGGCTGTAAATTTAATTAGGTCTTGAGCCAGCTGATGCGAAACGTATATTTCAACGTTACCAATATGATCCCAAACTCGTTCCAAACGACCAACTTGTTGCTGTATGTCTGCCGCCGTATTTTTTATGTAGTCTGAGCCTTTTTTATAAACAGAATTATTTAGCTGAGATATTTGGTAACCAGTTCCATCCATTACTGCTGAAATATATTTCCTATGCTCCTTTCTAGAAATTTCACCGTACCTGCGAAGTTTATCTAAATTTCGCATTTGATAACCCGCATGAGCCATTTTGTCTAAATTTTCATCGCTGTTATCCTGCGGTGAAAAATAGTAGTGACGAGACTCAAGTATGTATACGCATGTAAGGTCCATACTTTTATCATTGCTCAGTTTAAAGTCTAAGTTGATGCCGTTGGTTGCTGAAGCCGTTTGGGTAATAATTAGAACAGGATATTCTGCATCAAATGCAGCTTGGTAAGCTTCTTTAAATCCAGGACGTTTTTGGCATTCAGCGTTTAGTAGGCAGATAGTGATGTCTTGTTCGTTTACGCTAATTGGAATGAAAACATCTTTGAATAGAGCCAATAGCTTGTTTTGGTTGAATTCTTTGGCAACTTTTTCGTTTGTACATAGCCACTGAATGCTGTTGCGGCTAGCTTTTGCTTCATCTTCTATTAACCATTTGCGAAAATATTTCGTTGAATTTACATAAGCGAGCTGGCCCTTATGCTTTTCTTTCGTGCCAGCTACTGCAATTACATTGATAAGTTTTAATAGTGTGCTTTCTCTATGTTCTTTTGCACTGGTGGAAATACTGGTATCGGAGTCCTGAAAAAATTCGGGAACTAAATTAGAAAGAACGTCGATTTTCTCCTGTTGGGATAACTGGTCGTCAAAACCTGAAACAGTTACTTCTAGGTCGGTTTGTCGTAGTGTTGCCTTTTTATCACTCAGGTAGGCGATCATATTATTTTGACGTTGTATATCAGCGTCTGATTGGCAGTAAGGTATAGGTCTTTTACTCCAGTCTTTTGGTTTATCTTTGAACTCATATCCTAAGTAGCTTTTCTGGATATCAGGCGTTCGGCATTCTGCAATGTAACGCAATGCAGAGTTGAGCCAACGAATATCGAAATGACCAAGGGCTCTTTCAATATACGATGTTGCAGATAAGCCAAATACTAAATTTCGGCTGGCTAATGAAAGTAATAATCCTTCGGGAGTTGTCGGTAAGAAAGCTCTTCGGATCTGAATACGCAAGCGGTCTAGATCATTTTTTTGATCATTTTGCTTCAGTTGCCAATTAGTAAGTCCAAATATGTTTGCATGAGTATTGGGTAGGATATTGCTCTTTCGAAGACTGTTAAGCTCTGGCAAACTAGTTTGTGGTAAAGAGAACAATGACATGCTTGGTAAAGCGCTGCTGTAGTGAGAAGGGCGATAGTCATTTGCTGCGTCAAACAGTAAACTACTCAATTCTCTTAATAAATCTTGTTCCTCACCATCTGAAGAAGAAAAGTCTGACAGCATTAAACTAAACTGGCGTATATATTTTTCCATTAGTCGAAGGAATTTATCGATATCGATTTCGTCAGCTGTCAGTTTGTCGCCGTAATGCCTTTCTTTTACTGCGAATCCATGTGAGGCTTGAGTCATCGAAAGTTGGCTGCTAGTTACCAGGTGGTCAGCTCGAAATAAATATTGAGACTTAAATGATTTTCCTTCTAGATGGTCCTCTGCTGGTATAACTAGAGCCCTGTCTTCTTTCAAATTAATGTTGTTTTCTTTCAATTCATCTTCGAGATCATCTAATAATTTGGTAAGCCTTTCTCTGATCTCGGGAACTCTGCCATCTTCGTCAAATAGCATCCTTTTTAGTAATCTTCGACCGCCATCAAGTAGCTGTCCTAAGCACTCAGGCGGCTCATGTACCAGTTGAGACTGGGCAAGTAATTGCTGAAGCACATCAGATTGATAATCAAATTCATCAACAAATATAACGTGGTCTTTTAGGTCGCTACTCGATATACGTACTTTTTGTGCGCCATCGTAAAAGGAAGAAAATAGTTTCTGCGTTGTCATGATTAACAGGTGTTGCTTATCATCATGCCATGCAATGCCTGGGAATATTCGGCGAATCCAGTCGTTACTTCTAAAGGCATGGAGTTTACTTTTCACTACCTCTGTTAATTTAGCGTCATCACCATATTTTTCTTTTGCCTTCTTAGCTTCATTTTCAAGAAGTTTCATGTTTTTCAACAGCATAAATTCAAGTTGGCCACAAGAGCGTTGTAAATCTTTTTTCATCAGGCGCGAATATTTACCTAACGGAGCTGAAGACTGAAAGCTATTTTTCTCCAATATACTTGCTTCACGCATTATTTTACGAGCGGTTTTCTGTATGGCTGAATATCCCCATTTGTCGTGGGGTAACAACCCCTTGTCATTCAAGGTTATTAAAGTATTACCAGGATCTGGTAAATCTTGTGATTTGACATCTACTTCATGAGGAAGAGGCTTTCTTAGTAGGGCTGAGATAATATTTTCATCCTGAGCGTAGATAACACTTGCCGTAAGGGCGGATCCGGTAGAATCCTTGCTCTTTATGACATTAGCGTAAACGTCATGAAGAATATTCCATCTATGGGTAACAAAAATGGACTGGTGCTTTGTTGAACTTATTTGTTCGAGTGCGGGTGGTAGCCCATCGTCATTACCATGTCGGCATAGGGCACTGCTTTTGCCGCCTCCGGTAGGGCCTTGTAGCATGCAGAAACCTGCGATACCGCGTCTACCTGTTTTACGAGATTTTGGGGATTGTAATCCTAAACGGATCGCTTGGGTGAGAGTATCTTCAATAATCGCATTATAGGAACGCGCAGACACACTAGTTGTCATATTACACCTCATTCATTTCGGGTTATCGAGGGTGATTAAAAAACACTTATTAGGTGTTGTACCAAATTGTAGTTGGTTAAAATTGAACCAACGATGCCTAAATTACATCCAATATATCTATTCAGCAAGTTATAAATCTAAAAATTTTAAAAAAATGTCTTAAATTTTTTCACTTTTTTGATCCTGAAAAAGCTTTCACAACAAAATCATTGTTTCCTCCCAAGTAAATCAAAAAGTTAGCAAATCGCGCTAAAAAGCACCGTTGATATATTTCAATTATAGGCTCTGTTTTGAATTGAAAATTACAACAAAAATGTTGTTTTTCATGTGGTTATGTAAGTAGGTGACTTGATCTTAGATCCTTTTTCGACCTCTAATATGTATTGGGATCAATGTGAGAAGGAGTACACATGAGAACGTTGATTTATTTAAAACCGCCAAAAACGGTAAAGAAATACAAGCAATGGATTGTTGATATTTCTAATGGGGAATATCGTTCCTATTTGACGGTCAGGGATGTTAATAAGATCGGGCGTCGGCATTGGATTTTCTGCGATATACAAAACCGCGAAGTACACCTTTTATCTGATGGTGAAAGATGATCTGATCCAATAGTTTTGGACACCTCATTAAGTGAGTAGAATAACTCACAGAGGTGAAAAATGACAAAAGTTAAAAAAGAAAGAAAAGCCTATTCAATCGAATTTAAAGAAGAAGCTTTAAAATTAGCAAGTAAAGTAGGTGTAGCACAAGCTGCCAGAGAGTTGGGCGTATATGAATCCCAATTATACTATTGGCGCAGTGGAGCTCAGAAGAAAGCTTCTACTTCAGACCGAGAAATCACCTTATCAGCAGAAAATGCTAGGTTAAAACGCCAACTGGTAGAACAAGCCGAGGAGCTAGAAATCCTAAAAAAGGCGGCAACCTACTTCGCGAAAAATCAAAAATAGCACGTTTTGAATTTATGCACGAGCACCGTCAATCGTTTCATATTGTTCGATTGGCGAGTGTTCTGTGCGTTTCGCCAAGTGGGTATTATGGATGGTTAAAAGCAAGCCAACAGCCAAGTGAGCGCCACAAAGCTCAGCAAATTAGAGATGAAAAAATCAAAGTTGCTTTCGAAAACAGCAAAGAGAGAGATGGGGCAAGACGAATTCAGGTAGAACTAGAAGAGCAAGGCTATAAGCATGATGTTAAAACTATAATTAACAGCATGGACATGCAAAACTTAGTGGCTAAAGCTGCACGAAAATTTAAAGTGACAACGGATAGCAAGCATACACTACCTGTTGCACCAAACTTGCTTGAGCAGGATTTTACCGCGGACGAGTCAAATCAGAAGTGGGCTGGTGACATTACCTATCTTATGACCAGTGAGGGTTGGCTTTATTTGGCTGTAATTATTGATTTGTATTCTCGTGCTGTCATAGGTTGGTCGATGAGTAACCGAATGACATCAGACTTAGTCTGTGACGCATTACAAATGGCATTATGGCGTAGAGGGAAGCCAAATAATGTGATCGTCCATAGTGATAGAGGGAGTCAGTATTGCTCTCACGCCTACCGAGACATGATTAACCAACACGGTTTAATTCAAAGTATGAGTCGCAAAGGGAACTGTTGGGATAACGCTTGTGTGGAAAGCTTCTTTCACTCACTGAAGGTCGAAGCGATTCAATATGACCCAATAATGAACCGTGAAGCCATGCGTCAACACGTTTGTGAATATATTGAAGTTGATTACAACAAGAAGAGAAGGCATAGTGCTCTTGGCTATCTCAGCCCAGAAAATTATGAACTATTAAACGTAGCTTAATGAAGTGTCCACCTTTAATGGTTCAGATCACTATCTCACTGAGCAAAGTACCCGAATTAACCAAAGGATGGGGAAAATAAAATGTCTAACCATGATAATAAAATAGCTTGCGATACTCACGGTAATTCTAACGCAACTTTCATTTGCCAACACTTAGCTAGTGGAGACGGATTAGGTTTTAACTTAGGTTATGACAAAGATAATCCAGACGAACTTTGCCCGGACGCTTGGTGCGATAAATGTGAGGAAGTGCTGGATGCTGAAGGAGAATGGAACGAAAAGTCTGAAGCTTTTGCCGACATTAAGGTTATGTGCGAGCATTGTTATGAAGATATTAGAGAGAGAAATTGGATTCAGGATGACGATGTTTACCATGATCTGGTCACCAATTGCTTTGCGTTTATCGAACCTTTGCACAAAGATTTTATTAATAAATACAATGTTGGTAACTATGAGCGTTGGGATTGGCATCAAGAAGAGGGCAAGCTCATTTTTTCAAACAATGGTATTCCTGAACTAGAAGCGGAAATCCACTTTTCAGGGTCATATTCAACTAAGTCAGAAACATGGATGTGGGCGTGGGCGAATAGTAGCCTAGAAGAAAAAGTAAAAAGCTCTTCAAGAGCAATTAAAGAGCTAGGGGAGCAATTAGGACTAAAACAACTGGTAGCTGGAAGATGGAAGGCGTCAGAAATTGATGGGTGGGAAATGACATCTATTCTGGCAAAAGTGCTCAACGCGATAGGCCTTTATAGAACACAGACCAAAAACGGTTTTATCTATATGGCAATAACCAATGTTAGATGGCTAACATAGCAGCTTAATTAGTGTTACTTCATAGGCGTCAGAGTCGTCTAGCCAAGTTGAAGAGGATGGAAGGTTGTGGGTGTTGAAGTAGACTTGCGTTCAACCTTTGTTTTACTGCCATCTGGCGCGATTTTTACCACACTACCGTTCTCAATTACAGTTATTGCAACACCTTGTTGTTTAGCCAGTTTTTGTGCGGCTACTGAGCCGTAATGGGCATAGTTGCTAAGCTTTTCTCAATCACTTAACGCATCTTTTTGATTGCGGCTTGGTTTAGCTTTTTTCTTCACAAGTACGTTTGGCATTTAGACACCCTCAGTATTTAATTTTGAGCAGACTTTAACACAACTTACATTTAGTACTAGGTTAAAGTTTATTCAATTTACGAGGGCATTTTGCCAGTTTCACCTTTCCTCTTAAAAATGATTTTGTCCTTATAACTTGCCTTTTGTCTTTATTATTCTACCATTAGTACAAATTGTCCTTATTTTGTCCTTTTGTTGATAATTAGCTATGCCCAAGAATGATATCGAACTTATTATTACTACACTCAAGAGTTTTTCAGCTCCTGTAAGCATTGGTGAAATTGCGGAAGTGCTGGGTGATGCTATGCACAAAAAAACTTTGCAGCGACGATTAAAGCTGCTGGTGGAGCAAGGGGATGTAATGGCGCAAGGTGAGCTGCGCAATACTAAATATTATTTGAAAACACAGCCAAACTTGCCAACTCGCGATATTTCTAATGCAAGTCTTTTGGCGGAAGAGGGCGCGCATTATTCAAAAAGTGACGAAAAGCATCCGATATTTAGCAGTCAAGCTTTGTCCTTATTGTCTTATTTAAATACGCCTTCGTATGCGCGAAAAAAATCGACTTATCAATTTAAGTTACTTGAGCAATATATTCCCAACAAAAGCCAATATGTACCAGAGCAAGTGCGCGAGCGATTGCGTGCATTGGGTGTTCGGGTAAATGCGCCGACGGCGGCTGGTACTTATGCCAAAAAAATCAGCCAAAGGTTGTTGATTGACCTTTCATACAATTCTAGCCGCTTAGAAGGCAATACCTATTCAAAGCTCGACACACAAAAGTTGATTGAACAAGGGCTTTCTGCTTCAGGCAAAGTGTATGAAGAGTCGGTAATGATTGTTAATCATAAAGAGGCGATTGAGTTTTTAATTGAAAATGCCGAAGAAATAACGCTAGACCCTTTCACCATACGCAATATTCACGCGCTGTTGTCACAAGACTTATTGTTTAACCAAAATGCGGTTGGCAACATTCGTCAGCTAGAGGTTAAAGTGGGCAAGTCGGCTTATTTACCATTAAACAATCCGCACAAGCTAGCAGAGTATTTTGCGTTACTACTGCATAAAGCGAGCGCGATTAACGATCCGTTTGAACAAAGTTTTTTTGTGTTAATGCATTTGTCTTATTTACAAGCATTTGAAGATGTAAACAAACGCACCGCGCGGCTTGCCTGTAATATCCCATTTATTCAACACAATTTGTGTCCACTCAGTTTTGTTGATGTACCACAGCAAGATTATTTCAAAACCTTATTATATTTTTACGAGACGAATAACCTGCAGCCTGCGCTGGAGCTGTTCGAATGGGCTTATTTGCGCTCATGTCAGCAATACGAAGTTATTAAAGAGTCGTTGGGTGAAATAGACCCATTTAGAATTCAAACACGAAAATTACGCAAAACAGCTATGGGGCATATAGTGCGAGAGCAACTTTCACAGCAAGCTATGCTGGCGTTTTTGCAAGATTTCTGTGCGGACAATAACATTGTTGAAAGTGATAAATTTGTGCAAATGACTTTGCACGATTTAGAGCATTTACACTTAGGTGCTATTGTTGGTTTGGGCATTACCCAAAGTATGTTTACTGAGTGGAAAAAAACACAGCAATCTTCCTAAAAGCTAGTTGGCGTTTAAAGTAGTAAAGCATTCGATTTTTCATATATCATTAACGCAATAATCTGTTATTCAGCTCTGTCGGCTGCTTTTTAGGTATTTATTCTGCAATGCAAAAAAGTCATTTTTCTTGGTTAACTCAGTCTTTAACGCGCAAAATTAGTAGTTTGTCGGCGGTTTTACTTGGTTTTATTTTTGTCGTTATCGTTTATTCAATTGTGAAGCTAGTCGAAATTGGTGCTGAGTTACGAGAGGTAGCAGAAATTGATATACCGTTAACTGAGGTTATTTCTGAAATTGAAGTGTTGCAGTTGCAACAACATATCATTTTAGAGCAAATTCGTTTGGCACATCAGTTAGGTGCAGATAACTCAGCATCTGCCAGTCAGGCTTTAGTGCAACGCCAAAGTGGTTTAAAACAAAAATTTCAGCATAACAGCACGCAAATTAATAAAGAGCTGGGCAAAGCTGCAGCATTAATAGATCAAGCAATTAAACAAGGGCAAGTAATTGATAAATTGGCGGATCACCAACAAGCGTATCAGTTAATTTTAGATTTAAGTGACCACAGAAACGAGTTTTCAGGTGCTTTGCTTGATTATATCGAGCACATTGAAACGCACCAGCAGTTGAATATCGACAATTGGTTAAAAGTAGAAGCTGATTATGAAAAGCTCGACCAAGATGTTGAAACTTTACTAATTAAAATTGAGCAGCTAACAGAAGAAATTGCCCGCAATACTGAACAACACGAACAGGAATTCATGTTAGTAAATATTGGTTTGGGTATCAGTGCTTTGATTATTGGTATTCATATCACTTGGTACATTATTGGCAGTTTTCGCCGTAGGGTCAGTGATATTCAGGGGCAGTTGTCTGATGTGCAGTCGTCACTAGGTCATAAACATAAACTCGATAAAATTGCCTCAGCTGTTTCAGGTAAAGATGAGTTATCTGACTTAGCAAGTTCAATGTATCAGGTAGTTGACCGTTTTGTGGATGAGTTGAATAGCCAATATCAAGTTGAAGAAAAGCTCATCCAATTAGCGGTTACCGATAAACTAACTGGTGCCTATAACAGGCATAAATGGTTAGAAACACTGCAAAACGAAACTGAGCTGGCAAAACGTGGTGGTTCGTTAAGTTTAATTGCTATCGACTTAGATTATTTTAAATCGATTAATGATAATTATGGCCATTCGGTTGGCGACGACGTGTTAGTCGCTTCGGTTAATTTAGTTAAACAAATCAGCCGTAAAACTGACTCGTTGTTTCGTTTAGGCGGCGAAGAATTTATGTTGTTAGTTAGGCAACAAAATATAGATGAAACCCGCCAATTTGCTGAAAAAATTCGTCAAACCTTTGAAGCTTTTCATTCTGCAGATTTACCCAAGTTTACCGCGAGTTTTGGGGTGGCTGAGTATAAAGCGCATTTATCAATAGAAGAGTTTATTGACCATGCTGACAAAGCTTTATATCAGTCGAAACAAGAAGGGCGCAATAAGGTGAGTGTGTATTGATAAACTCCACTTGGCGGCGTTCGCGCTTTCTGCTACATTCGCGAAAATTTTCTATAAGCGTTTAAGGGCTTAATCATGCCAAAGGCAAGTGAAATTAAAAAAAATATGGCCATCGAGTTTGATGGTGGTGTTGTAATTGTTCGCGACATTGAGCGCTCTGTGCCACAAGGCCGTGCGGGCGGTAGTTTATACCGTATGCGCATGTATAACGTGGTAACAGGTGGCAAAATCGACCATACATTTAAAGCAGAAGAAATGCTTAATGTGGCTGATTTAGCGCGTCGTCCTGTTACTTTTTCTTATATGGACGGTGACGACTATGTATTTATGGACAGCGAAGACTATACGCCTTACCACTTAAACAAAGAGACCATTGAAGAAGAAGCTAGATTTATTGCTGACGATACTCAAGGTTTAGTTGTGGTATTGGTTGAAGGCAACCCAGTAATGGTTGAGTTACCTTCAAGTGTTGAGTTAGTTATTACCGAAACTGCACCATCAATTAAAGGTGCTTCTGCGAGTGCGCGCACTAAACCTGCTACTTTAACTACAGGTTTGGTTATTCAAGTACCTGAGCACATTGCTAGTGGCGACCGAGTAAAAGTGAACACTGAAGAAGTTCGTTTTATGGGTCGTGCATAAAGCTTAAGCTTGCTATAACTAAAGCAACATTATGTTGCTTTAGTTATTTTTTATCCTCGTACTAAAGTTTGTTTTTCCAACCTTAAATTCCGTCTACATACGTATTCAGTTAACAGCGCTCACGCGCATTATTGCGACCTCACTGTGTTTCATATTTAATGATTTTTTACCAAAAAATAACATTAATAAAATAACTTGGAGATGGATTGTGATGGCGCGAAACAGGATTAGAAATCTAGCTAAAGGCACAGTATTGTTGGCAGGGCTTATGGGCATAAATGGTTATGCTGCAGCATTAGAAAAAATCGACGATTTGTATCAAGCCGAGCTTGTATTTGGCGATTTATTTAAACAAGTACAAATCGAAAAAGTAATGGGCGATTACAAAACCTTTGTTGATGCCATTCCTCTTTATCCCGCAGAAAAAATACTGGCCGATTACCAAGCTGAAAAATCAGCTGATAGTTTTAATCTTCAACAATTCGTTTTAAAAAACTTTAAGCTGCCAAATGCGCCAACTATTCAAGAGGTTGAAAAACTACCGAATATGCAACAGCATTTGCGCCAACATTGGCCTAAGCTTGTACGCCATCCACAAAAAACTGAAATAAATTCAAGCCTAATCCAATTGCCTAACCCTTATGTCGTGCCTGGTGGGCGCTTTCGTGAAATGTTTTATTGGGATAGTTATTTCAGCATAGTAGGTTTAATCGAGTCTAATCAACAAGGTTTAACCAAAGGCATATTAGACAACTTTGCTTATTTAATTGACCAATTTGGTTATGTGCCAAACGGCAATCGCAGTTACTTTCTAAGCCGTTCACAACCACCGTTTTTTGCTGCCACTGTATTAAGTTATGCGGATAAATTTGGCTTGGATACTGTGGTGCAATACATACCTCAGCTTGAAAAAGAGTATTTGTTTTGGATGGACGGTTATAGCGAAATTCCCAAACAAGCGGTTGAAGGTAAACATTTAATTGTGCTAGAAAACGGCGATTATTTTAACCGCTATTATGGTGCACTAGAAACACCAAGAGCCGAAGCTTACGGCAAAGAATACAAATGGGCGTTGCAACGCACTGAAACTGAAAGACCACAATATCACAGAGATTTACGTGCAGCGTGCGAATCAGGTTGGGATTTTAGCAGTCGCTGGTTTGCTGATGGCAAAAGCAAAAAAACAACCCATACCATGGATGTGATCCCAGTTGATTTAAACAGCTTGTTGTATCAGCTAGAAAGTGTATTGGTTCAGTTAACCCAACATACGAATCAACAAAACAAAGCGCAGTTTTACACGCAAAGACTCAACAAACGTAAACAACTTATCGACAAGTATCATTTTGATAGTCAAAAGGGTATTTACCAAGACTACAACTACAAGTTAAAACAATTCACTGGGCGTGAATCACTTGCCATGATGTATCCGTTATTTGTTGGTGCTTCATCTAAACAAACTGCTGCGAGCATCGCTAAGTATATTAACCAGCACTTTTTACATGCAGGTGGTTTAGTTACAACCTTAACCCTAACTGGCGAACAGTGGGATTACCCGAATGGTTGGGCGCCACTGCAATATTTATCGGTTAAAGGCTTATTGCGTTATCAACAAAACGAGCTTGCCACAACCGTTATGCAGCGTTGGCTAGCGTTAAATGAAAAGGTTTATCAGCAAGACGGCAAGATGATGGAAAAATATAATGTGGTGGATATCAACCTAGCTGCCGGTGGTGGCGAGTATCCTAACCAAGATGGATTTGGTTGGACTAATGGTGTTGCAATTGCGTTTGATCAAATGCTTAAAAAATAAACGGATACATATCCTTTTCTAATCTAAGCCACCTTGAGTGGCTTACGCTGTTAGTTATTATTTACACTTCGTCACTATCGTCTGCATAACCAAGAGTTAGAAAATTACTATAATTGATAAAAGCTGCTAATCTTTGCTTGGAAAGGCGCAAAATTGTGCTTTCAAAACTGACGGATATACCGCATTATAGTCAAAGCGCCACTTAGCTGTGGCAAGCCCAAATGGCTTAACTAATTGCTTTAGTTAGTGGTTTTTGTATGGAGACGAATTATGACAGAACAAACCAAAGCAACCATATTAGTAGTGGATGATACACCTGATAACATTGCAATACTTTCAGGCATACTCAAGCAGCAGTACAAAATTAAAGCCGCACTTAGTGGCAAACTAGCTATCCAAATAGCTCAAGGTAAAGACATACCCGACTTGATATTACTGGATGTAATGATGCCAGAAATGGACGGTTATCAAGTGTGTCAAATATTAAAGTCAAATCCTGCAACTGCACATATCCCCATTATTTTTGTTACCGCAAAAGCCGAAACTCAAGATGAGCAACATGGTTTTGAATTAGGCGCAGTCGACTATATTACTAAACCTGTTAGCCCCGCCATAGTATTAGCGCGTGTGCATTCTCAATTGTCTTTGTATAACCAATCGCGTCACTTAGAAGCTTTAGTGAAAGAGCGCACTAGCGAGCTAAATGAAACCCGTATTGAAATTATTCGTAGGTTAGGCCGCGCCGCTGAGTTTAAAGATAACGAAACGGGTACACATGTTATTCGTATGAGTTGGTTTGCGCGTTTTCTTGCCGAAGCTATGGGGCAACCAGAAGAGTGGTGTGAACTTTTATATAACGCAGCACCTATGCATGATATTGGCAAAATTGGTATTCCCGACAGAGTTTTACTTAAACCCGGCAAGCTTGATGCTGAAGAGTGGGAAATTATGCAAAAACATGCGCAATATGGCGCTGATATTATAGGTGACCATCCTTCACCCATATTGCAGTTGGCGCGTGAAGTTGCCATAACCCATCACGAAAAATGGAATGGTAAAGGTTATCCCGTTGGACTCAAAGGCGAAGAAATTCCATTGTCAGGCCGGATAGTTGCAATCGCCGATGTATTTGATGCACTCACCAGTGAACGGCCGTATAAACAAGCTTGGTCAGAAGAGCGTGCAATTGGTTTATTACAAGAAGAAGCTGGGCAGCATTTTGACCCGCAGTTAGTGCCATTATTTATTGAATGTTTGCCACGCGTGCGTGAAATTCAACAGCGCTATAAAGACCAAGAGGAAGGTTAAACCGCGCTACCGGTTAGATAATAATAAGAGTTAGCTATAGCTCATAAAACAAGGTGAGGAACATGCGTTACTGGGCTAGTTTGGGTGTAAAGCTTGGATTTATTTTTTGGGTGAGTTTTGCCTTTACGAGTGAGGTTAAAACTTTGCGTGTTGGTGCGCCACAAGACTTCGCGCCTTTTTATTACATGGGCGATGATGGTGAATTCAAAGGTGTTTCATACGAAATATTCAGTTTAATTGCACAAAAGATGGATTATCAAATTGAGCTAACCCGTTATGCGAATATGCGCTTACTGCTGGCTGAAATTGAAACCGGTCAGCAAGACATTGTTATGAATTTAACCGCGACCGACGAACGAAAAAAAATAGCTTTATTTACCCAAACCCCACATATTTATGAAACGCAAGATCTCATTGTTCGCGCTGATAGCTCAGTGCCCTACACAGGAAGGCTGCTGCAACTTGTGCCCTACAAGATAGGCGTTATATATGGTTGGACATACGGCGAGCAATTTGATAGCGCAAAATACCTTAAAAAGCTGTTTGTAAGCGATTCTCAAGAGCAGCTCCGTGGATTATTTGCTGGCCGATACGATATTGCCATCAACAACCAACACTTTTTTCGACAGCTGTCAGATAAATTAGCCTTAAACAATGCTTTTAAAGTTTTAAAACCGAGCATTTATAAGCTGCCGGTTACTATGGCGGTTTCGAAAAAATACCCAAATGCACAAAAATTAATACAAGAACTTGAGCTGCAGGTACAGGCTGTAATTAAAACTGAGGCATATCAACAAATTTTGCTGCGCCATGGTTTTAAAATCGGTTCATTGAATGTAGCGGAGCCATTATGAATCTTGTCATAACTAAATTACATAAAGCTGTCGCGATTTTATTCGTTGCCTTGTTCATTTTTATTTGTGCTGTTGCTGGGGTCAAAGCCGAACAAAGTTATCCTGCGCAAAGCTATATTCAATTTGTCGAGTTAACCGCTGAGCTAAAATTGCAAGATGAAATTCTAACCAGTTCACTTGTCACTTACGCTTATTCCGGCGAAGAAAAATGGTTGGATAAATATTGGTTAGCAGAAAATAAGTTAGAGCAATCTTTAGCTGATTTAAAGCAATTGTATCCCGAATCACAGCCCTCGTTATTTCAATCTTTGCTTGACGTTAACCAAGCTTTATACAAACACGAGCGTTTGGCTATAACACAAATGCAGCAGCGGAATTTTGCTGCTGCACGTAATTTATTAAACCAAGCCAATTACAAAAACGATAAACAAACATATACAGATATACTTAGCCAACTGACCAGCCAATATGAAACGACAGTCGCTAATTTTGCCCCAAGGGCACGGATAACACTCTCAGCGGAAGAACTAAACTGGATAACTCAACACCCCAAAGTGATAGTTGGTAAAGAAATTGACTGGCCGCCGTTTAATTTTACCAATGCCAAAGGTGAGCAAATTGGCATTACCGCGGATTATTTTGAGCTAATTTCTGAAAAAACCGGTTTAGTGTTTGAGTACTCAAAACCTATGACATATGCAGAAATGCATACAGCTATTGAAGAGCAGCAAATCGATATTATTGGGGCTACTTACTATTCACAGCAACGCAAAAAGCATGGTGTGCATACAGCGAGTTATATGCACTTAAAAGAATTTGTTTATGTGCGAGACGATTCAACGCTAAATGATATTACTGATTTAAACAATCGCACAGTCGCACTTCCAGCCGGTTATGTGATGATTGATATTTTGAAAAAACAACACCCACAGATAGCGATTGTTGAAACTGATTCTATAGTAGATGCAATCGAAGGGGTACTGGCAGGGCGATACGACGCAACGATAGATTCTCAAAGTGTGATTGAGTTTTATGTGCGAGAAAATGCTTTGTCTGGATTAAGAGCGTTTCCAAGTGAAATAGAAAGCAACTCATTGCATATGTTAGTCACCAATAAAAAACCTCTGTTGCACAGCATTATCAATAAAGCATTGGCTTCTGTTAGTCGAAGTGAACGTTTGGATATTGTTGATAGATGGATACAACTGGGTGTTGAGAACGAGCACGACTTATTTCACGACAAACTTGATTTAACTGTGCAACAAAAAAGTTGGTTGTCGCAGCATAAGAACATGCGAATTGGTATAGACCCAGACTGGCGGCCTTTTGAATTTGTTGATCTGGCCGGGCAACATCAAGGCATTATTAGTGATTATCGCAAAATCATAGAGCAGAAGCTCAACATTAACTTTGATGTTGTAGATGCAGATTCTTGGGATGATGTGATGAATATGGTCAATACTCGGCAGATTGACGTTATTCCAGGGCTGGCTAAAACGCCACAACGTAGCGAAAAATTACTGTTTTCTGACTCGTATTTAAAAATTCCGACTGTTGTTATTACACGACGTGAAGTGCCAAAAATTAACGGGTTAGCTGCGGTAGAACAGCTGACAATTGGGGTTGTTAAAGGTTATGCCAATACTGAATGGGCGCAAGCTCAGTACCCAGATATTAATTATGTAATTGTTGACTCAATTAGTGATGGCTTAAAGGCGGTTTCTGAAGCGCGCCTAGATGGTATGTTAGCGAATAAACTTAGCTCAATAGAAAGAGTTAATGCGCTCGCGTTAACCAATTTAAAAGTGAATTTCGACACTGAATTTGTGTTTGAAGTTGCTGTTGGTGTACGCAACGACTGGCCTGAATTAGTCGAAATCGTCAATTTAGTTCTGGCCGATATAACACCAGCTCAGCGAGACCAAATTCGTCGAAACTGGGTGAATATTCGGTTAGAAGATAACGCTGCGTTAACGGATATCCATCAAACCCATTCAAACCACGAGTTTCCATTAATTCAATTAGTTGTGATTACCTTAGGTTTGGCTGTGGTCTTTTTAGTTTTGGCTTTGCACTTAAGCAAAACCAGTGGCGAAGTCTTGTCTTTTTTCCAATCTGGCCGACTGCGTATTTTTGCAATGTTATCTTTGGCGGCTGTGTTAGTGGTGGTATTGGCACTCACATGGAACTCTTTGCAAAGAGAAGAAAATATTGCGCGGCAAAGAACAGGTCAAACATTAACAACTGTGCTGCAGTCGACACATGCTACGTTAGATTATTGGATAAAAGACCGCCTCAGGCTTATATCTTTGATTGCCAATGAATCGTCGCTTAACACATTATTTTCTGAAGCTACCAGAACCAGCCAAGCCAATGCGCAAGCAAGTGCGGTAATGGACTTTGAGTCGTTACTTGAACTAGAAGATTTAAACGCCAAAAACTGGAAAATTTATATGGTGTTGACCGATGGCTCTGCTGTGTTTAAAGGCACACCTTCACTGGCACATATTCAAAATCAATTAAAAGAAGTGGTGTTTAAAGGGCGGCCGTTGTTTTTGCCACCGTCACGACGTTCACCTCAACAACCAGCTTATTTATATTTTGCCGCACCTGTATTGGATTATTCAGGTAAAGCCATTGCTGCGGTTGTTGCTGAAATTGACCCGAACGAAGAGTTTTCAAATATTTTCAAAAATGGTCGAATTGGTCAAACCGGCGAAACTTATGCGGTAAATCGCGCCGGTGATTTAATTACTGAAAGTCGATTTACCGATGAATTGGTTGCTATGTCTTTGTTAGAACCAACACAATCGAGTTTACTTAATGTAAAAGTCAGGCAAAACGACACTGAGTTAACGCTTGCAGCGCAAGAGGTGATTGCCGGTAATAGCAATGTTAAAACCGACAGTTATTTAGACTATCGGCGTAAACCTGTATTTGGTGCTTGGGTGTGGAATGACAATTTTAAAATAGGGGTGATCACTGAAATCGATGAACACGAGGCACTGCAAGCATTTAGTATTTCGCGCAATACATTATATTCAGTGTTGGGGGTTACTTTATTTTTATCCTTCAGCTTAATGGCGATTAACGCTTGGGTTGGTGAGCGTGCCAACCGCTCACTGCTCAAAGCACGTGATGAACTAGAAGATAAAGTCGAAGAGCGTACCGCAGAGCTAAGCAAAAGCCAGACACAGTTATATAACTTAATTGAATCGGCACCTGATCCCATGATAGTCACAAATGATAAAGGCGAAATTTCTATTGTGAATCGTCGGGCTGAAGATATGTTTGGTTATGAGCGTTCTGAGTTACTGGGCAAAGCAGTTGAAACATTATTGCCCGAAGTTTATCGCCAAGCACATGTCGGCCACAGAGCCAGTTACTTGAAAAGACCCGAATTTAGAGGCATGCGACAAAACCGCAACTTAGAAGCGCTCACTAAATCTGGCCGCTTGATCCCAGTTGAAATCAGTTTAAGCCCTATCGAAACGGATGAAGGATTATTAGTTGCCAGCTCACTACGTGATATTACCGACCGAAAAGCAGCTGAAAAAGCCATTGCTGAAAGCCGACAATTACTGCAAACCGTGATAGATAATTCACCAGCACTGATCTATTTAAAAGATTTAGATGGTCGCTATATCTTGGTAAATAAAGAATGGCGCCGGGTGACAAATCTGAGCTTGGATGAATTGATGGGACATACAGATCAGCAATTATTTCCAGCAAAAATGGCAGCCGAGTTTGCTAAAAATGACCATGAAGTTGCGGAGTCGTTAGAAACACTACAAACCGAAGAAACCTTAACTCATGAAGATGGTAGGGTCGAAGTATTTATGTCTTATAAATTTCCGGTGCACGATGCTGATGGAAATTTAATGGCCGTTGGCGGCATTTCAACAGACATTACTGAGCTGGTACAAGCGCGCGAGTTTGCCAATGAAGCGAACCGAGCGAAAAGCGACTTTTTAGCCAATATGTCACATGAAATTCGCACGCCAATGAATGCAATAATCGGCATGAGCCACTTAGCTTTACAAACCGATTTAGACAGAAAACAACGAAACTACATAGATAAAGTGCATCGTAGTGCGGAATCTTTATTAGGCATTATTAACGATATTTTAGATTTCTCAAAAATTGAGGCAGGCAAACTTGATATCGAAAAAGTCCCATTCAGGCTAGAAGATGTACTGGATGACTTAACCAATTTAGTTGGTTTAAAAGCGGAAGAAAAAGGTATTGAGCTTCACTATAGCGTTGCACCTGAAATGCCACTCGCGTTAATTGGTGATCCTTTAAGGTTAGGGCAAATTCTAGTTAACCTCGGTAATAACGCAGTTAAATTCACAGAAACAGGTGGTGAAGTGGTTGTCAGTTTATGGGCTGAAGCAATAGAGCAAGACCAGTTTATATTAAATTGTTGTGTTAAAGACACCGGGATTGGCATGAGCCCTTCGCAACAAAAGAAACTCTTTCAATCGTTTTCGCAAGCGGATAGTTCTACGACTCGTAAATATGGTGGAACAGGTTTAGGTTTAACCATTTGTAAAAAGCTAACGGAAATGATGAATGGTGAAATTTGGGTTGAAAGTGAGCTAAATGTTGGCAGCCGTTTTTGTTTTAAAGTGGCTATGACTAAACAGAAAAAAGAGCTAACCAACTATAGTGTAGACTCGGCTCGATTAGGCGTTTTACGTATCTTAGTGGTTGATGATAATGCAACTGCACGTGATATTTTTAGCAAAATGCTGACAAGCTTTGGTTTTAGGGCTGAACAAGCTGAAGATGGTGAAAGTGCGTTAGCCATTTTACTGCAGACAAATGAAGCTGATCCGTTTCATTTAGTGATTATGGATTGGAAAATGCCAGGAATGGACGGTGTGAGCACAGCTAAAGCAATTCAAGCTCAACTTAGTTATGTTCCTTCTATTATTATGGTAACTGCCTACGGTAAAGAAGATGCAATTAATGCCGCGGCTGACGTTGATATTAAAGGTTTCTTAACTAAACCTATTACCCCTTCGAGCATGTTAGATGGAATTTTACTTGCTATGGGTAAAGAGGTCGCGCGGCCGGTTAATACGGATACAACGGATGAACTCGCCAAACAAGCTGCAGCCAGTTTGCATGGTGCGAAAATTTTGTTGGTAGAAGACAACGAAATGAACCAAGAGCTTGCAGTAGAGTTGCTAAGCTTAAACCATATAAGGGTAGAGCTAGCAACCAATGGTAAAGAAGCAATTGAGATGCTGAGTAACCATGTATACGACGGTGTATTGATGGATTGCCAAATGCCAGTAATGGATGGATATACCGCAACTCGGCAAATTCGTTTAAAACCAGAGTTTAAAGATTTTCCAATAATTGCAATGACAGCAAATGCGATGGCCGGTGATAGGGAAAAAGTGTTAGATGCTGGCATGAACGATCATATTGCTAAACCAATAAATGTAGATGACATGTTTATTGTTATGGCTAAATGGATAAAACCGGCGAATCCAATTCAGATTCAAGCTTCGTCAGTTGTTGAGAGTGACGACAATATTAAAGTGCCAACACTAGAAGGTATTGATAGTAATAGAGGTTTAGCAACCACCCAAGGTAATAAAAAATTATATTTGAAATTGCTGCAGAGCTTTTACAACAATAGTAAGAATTTCGCCCAAGAGTTGGAACAAGCAATTAGCAGTGCAGATGCTGATTTAACTAAACGTTTAGTTCATACGTTAAAAGGCACTGCGGGCAATATTGGCGCACAACAAACGCATGTCGCGGCTAAAAGCTTAGAAGAGGCGATAGGTGATTCAGACCAAGTATTTGCTACGCGCAAACAAACATTGCTGCAAGCATTGAATATTGTGCTGACTGCTATCTCTGAGCAAGACTTAACCACCGTGCAGCAACAGCAAAATTTTGATGCCGACAAGGTTGCGCAATTATTAGCAGAGCTAGAAACCGCAATAGCGGATTTTGACACCTCGGCAATAGATTTAGTGGAACAGTTAATGCCAATGTTTGCCGATACTCAACAGCAAAAGTTATTAACTGACTTAGAACAAGCACTCAATCAATTTGATTTTACCGCGGCTGAAAAAGTACTTTGTGAAGTTAAAGCGCATATTTCTGCGGTATAATGGCTGGCTAAATTACACTAGCTAGCGGTTGGAAAGGAATGAAAAAAATAAATGTGGTTGGAACAAGTGGCAGTGGTAAATCGACTGTTAGTAAATTATTGGCACAAAAGCTTAATTACCCTTATATTGAAATGGATGCAGTTTATTGGAAGGCAAACTGGCAAGAGCCGAGCGATGAGGAGTTTTTTCCGAAATTAGCACAAAGGTTGCAACAACCAAATTGGGTTTTAGACGGCAATTATAATCGTTCTGTTCCAGTGAAATGGGCTGAAGTTGATACGGTTGTTTGGGTTGACTACTCTTTTAGTCGAACTATCTATCAAGCGGTGACTCGGGCAGTAAAACGTTGCCTTTCAGGGCAGGAGTTATGGCAGGGAACAGGCAACGTAGAAACTTTCAAACAGTCGTTTTTTAGCAAAGATTCTGTGCTGCTATGGACTTTACAAACATATAAGAAGAATCGGCAACGTTATCTACAAGTAATGAATAACCCTGAGTTTAGCCACATAAATTTTATTCGGCTAACCAGTCCGAAAAGGGTTAAAGAGTTTATTAATTCGGTGTCTGCATGATAAAAAAAATAATTAGTTGGTTAATATTTTTGTTGTTAATGCCAATTTTACTCTTGGCGTTATACCTGCTTTATGATTGGTCGTTTTTAACGACCAATCAACCCGACATTAATACTTCTCAGCAACAAACCAGCAGCAATATAGTTAACGATATTACTCAGTTAAACCCAATTAAAGTAGCAAAGGTTATTCAGCCGACCAACATAGAGCAAATTACTCAGGCGGTTAAAAGCGCTTCTGGGCCTATTTCTATTGGTGGTGGTAGATACAGCCAAGGTGGGCAAACTGCATATCCCAATAGTTTACATATTGATATGCGGCAGTTTAATCAGCTTATCTATTTAGACAAAAAAGCTAAGTTGGTTACCGTACAATCAGGCATGCGTTGGCAAGGTTTACTCGAAATATTACAACAAGATAATTTCTCAGTAAGAATAATGCAGTCGTACGCTAACTTTACTGTGGGTGGTTCGTTATCGGTTAATGTTCATGGCCGTTATATAGGTGAAGGTGCGATTATTCATTCAGTTGAATCATTCAAAATTGTGTTGGCTGACGGTAGTATTCGTTTTGTAAATAGGCAGTTAGAACCCGAGTTATTCAAAAGTGCAATTGGTGGTTATGGTGGGTTAGGGGTTATTACTGAAGTGACGTTGCGTATTGTTGACGACCAAAACATCCAGCGACAAAATCAACTGGTATTTGCGCAAAATTATCTAGAATATTTTAATCAGAATATTAAAAATAACCCGAACGTGGTGCTGCACAATGCCGATTTATATCCACCCAATTTTATGGACATGCGCGCGGTTAACTGGTTAAAAACGGACGATGCAATAACAGGCCAGACAGCCATCGACACATTTATCCAACAGCATAACTTACAAGCAAAATTGATTGAATTAGCCGCAGACGTCGATGCGTTTAAATGGGCGCGCCAACATCTCATTGACCCGATTGTTTATTCAGCTAATCCGGTACAAAAACGCTCTTATCAAGCTAATTTAGATGTCGGCGCACTTGAGCCTAAATCGCGTGAACATAACACTTTTGCATTGCGTGAGTACTTTATTCCGGTCGATAATTTTGATGGTTTTGTCAATAAAATGCGCGCCGTGTTTACTCAACATCAGGTTAATGTACTGAATGTGTCGGTACGTCATGCGAAAGCTGATGCTGAGTCATACCTGTCTTGGTCTCCGCAAGAGGTGTTTGCTTTTGTGGTGTATTATCGCCAAGGTACTGATGATACAAGCAAAGAGGCTGTGCGTGAATGGAGCCGAGAAATGATTGATGCTGCATTAAGTGAAGGTGGCCGATATTATTTACCGTATCAATTGCATGCAACCGCCAAACAGTTTTATCAAGCATACCCGTTTGCTCGTTTGTACTTTAATGCAAAACGTAAATACGACCCAACTAACAAGTTTACCAATATGCTGTTGGATAAATATGATTAAATTTTTAAACGTCAAGTTGACTAGACATAATCCAGCTACTAAACCTAAGCTACTAAGGTAAAGAATAACGGGTTTAGCCGTGTCGGATATTAAAATATTTTGTGTAGATGACAATATTCCAAATCTACTCTTATTGAAAAAATTTTTATCTCCAAATTATCAAGTTGTTACATGCGAAATCGCAGCTAATGCGGTTGCAACTTTGTGCGAAGTTCAACCCGACTTAGTATTGCTTGATGTCAATATGCCTGAAGTTGATGGTTACCAAGTGTGTAGAGAGATTCGGAAACTAGATGCTTTTAAACATGTGCCAGTCATTTTTCTAACTGCTCGTAGTGGTTTACAAGATAGGTTAAATGGATATGCCTGCGGAGGAGATGCGTATTTAGCCAAACCTTTCGATTTAGGTGAACTCAATTATGTGATTGAATTAATGCTTGAACGAATTAAGGTGGTTAAAGCAAGCGAAGAAGCGAGCAATGCACAAAACCTTGCATGGATGATGATGCAAAACAATAGCGAGATTGGTGTTGTATTGCAGTACGCGGCGGCGCTATCTAAAGTTAAAACGGCGGATGAGCTTTTACAACACACTTTTGGTGCGTTAAGCCAGTTCGGCTTGCATAGTTTTGTTGTATTAAATTTAGCCGCCGGTTGTGTGCAAGTTCGCAGTGATAATGTATCTATTACCCCTATTGAATCAGAATTAGCCGAACTACTTAGCAACCATCATCACGACAGAATCTTACATATTGGCAATCGCTACGTATTTAATGGTCAACACTGCTGCTTTTTTATCAAAGATATGCCGCTTGACGATGCTGAGCTTACTGGTCGGTTAAAAGATCATCTTGCTCTCATGTTGGATAGCTGTGATGCGTGCATAGAACTAATGAACTATCACTTTAACGAAAGTTGTACTAGTTCTGACGCGGCTGTGTCTGCGAAGAATACTGCGGTAGATGAAATATCCAAAATGGCAGCTTTGTTTGATAATTATCAACAACAAACAACAGCGGCGTTCGATCAGTTGATATCAAACATTGAAGAGTCTTTTTTCCACTTAGGCTTAACTGAAGAGCAAGAGCATGAATTATTGCAATATTTAGAAATAGCAAAAAATGACATCAATGGTTTTGCAGATGCAGGTCATGAATTTCAAACTGCGATAGACAAAGTTGCGCTTAGTATAGGCCAATTGATTAATGAAAAAAGATAAATTGCTGCAGTACCCGCTAGATAACTTAGAGCATGAGTCGGATATTCGCAGGTTAACTTGGCATAAAAAGGCTGGTCACTTATTTATTCTAGACCAAGATATAATTGCTAATCAAAACCTTATGGTTACATTGGCAGTGGCTGGTTATCAAGTACAAAATTTTGCCGATATTAAAGCTTTGCTTGCGCAATTGGCGGTTGTAGACAAGCAACCAGAGCATATCTTGTTGGACGCAATACACTTAACAACTGATTTTGCCTGCTGTGCAGAAATCTGCCAGGCATCAACTCAAAACTCTTCGGTGAACACTGTTATTTTTACCGCGTCTTCTGACGATATTCAGCTAAGGTTAGATGCTCTCAGAGCTGGCACTGATAGCATATTGCTCAAAAGTGCTTCGGTTAAAAGTACGCTTGAATATCTCGCTCTACACCTAGAGTTAAGAAAATCACATCCCTACAGAGTTTTGCTGGTTGATGATGATCCAATTAACTCAGAGGTGATTGCAGGCGTGTTACGCAATTCGGGCGTTGAAGTTGTGAGTATTCAACAGCCGCTGCACCTGTTGACAGAGTTTGACAAGGTTAAACCTGACGTGTTGATTCTTGATGTAAATATGCCGGATGCAAATGGTCCAGAGTTGGCAGCTATCATTCGCGCGCGCGAAGGCAATTACCAACTACCCATTCTCTATATCTCTGGGGAAACAGATAAAACCGTACAACTGCAGGCATTAATGCAAGGCGGTGACGACTATATAACTAAGCCTATTGATTCTGAAATCTTAATCTCAGCGGTGAAAACCAGAGCTAAACGGGTCAGGCAAAGCCAAGCTCAGCGTAAACAGCTTGAACAAGTTTTGTATGAGCGCGAGCGCGAACATTTTGCTTTAAATATGCATGCAATAGTTAGTATTACAGATCGCAAAGGCAATATAGTTTATGTCAACGACAAGTTTTGTGAAATCAGCGGCTACAATCGAGAGGAATTACTCGGGAAAAACCATAGGTTATTAAAGTCAGGCCAACATCCTCAATCCTTTTACAAGGAAATGTGGCAAACCATTGATGGTGGTAAAGTTTGGAAAGGCGAAATTTGCAACCAAGCTAAAAGTGGTGATTATTATTGGGTTGAATCAAGCATCACCCCATTTTTAGACGATAAAGGTAAACCATATCAATATGTTGCGATAAGAACCGATATAACAGCGGTTAAAAAGCAGCAAATAGCCTTACAAACTTTGGTTGAAAGCGCGTTAAACACCAGTGATAAATCTTTTGATACTCGAGTGGTAGAGGGGTTAATAACTGCGTGTAATGTTCGTTTTGGTTTTATTTGTGCTAAAGCGCAAGATGAGGCATTTGAATTAATCGCTCTGGCCGACAAACAAGGAAAATTTAATCATTTAAACGCGCAGCCAGCCAGTAGGTTGTTTTCTGAAGGTGTTTGTGAAACTTGTGTTGAAAACGCGACCGAGCTTTATCCAGATGATGAATGGTTACACGCCAATGCAATTCAAAGTGTCTTGTCTGTACCTATTGTTAGTTCTGAAGGCAAAATTATTGGAACCCTTGGTTTAATGCACGATCAAGCTTTGGTGGGAGTATTGCGTGACGTTAGTGTTAAAAAAAGTATCTTACAAATATTTGCCGCGAGTGTCGGTGCTGAGAAAGAACGAAAGTTGGCAGAACAGCAATCGCAAAGTCATAAAGAGCGACTACAGAGAGGGCAGCTGTATGCCAATTTGGGCACTTGGGAGCTAGATGCACAAACTCAAGATTTTCACTGGACTGAAAGGGTCGCCGCATTAATAGGTTTAACCCCACAGCCAACAGAACTGACCTATCAACAATTTCTTAGTTATGTCCACCCACAAGATAAGTCTATCGTTGCAGATACCATTAAAAATTGCATCCAAAAAGGTCGCGCTTTGTATTTAGAGCATAGGGTGATTTGGCCAAATGGCACTGTGCGCTGGTTATTAGAGAAAGGTGACATTAAATGTGATGCCAATGGTAACCCAAGCCAAATTGTTGCAGTTGTACAAGACATTGATGACCGCAAACGCATGGAGTTGGCACTGGCAGAACGAGAGACTCAGCTACATAAAGCCCAAGCTTTGGCACATATAGGCAGTTGGCATGCTGATATTCGCACCGGCGAACTTTATTGGTCAGACGAGGTGTTTAATATTTTTGGTTACACACCACAGTCTTTCCAGCCTAGTGTCGAAATTTTCCGCAAAGCAGTACACCCGAAAGATCAAGACAAGGTATTTGCCAGCGAAGAACAAGCCGCTAAAACAGGCCATCACAACGTTGTACACCGGATTATTTTGCCAAATGGCAATATACGTCATGTTCATGAACTGGCTAAAGCAGAACTTGATGAAAAAGGTGATATTGCTTTTATGTCGGGCACAGTGCAAGACATCACAGCTTTGATTGAAGTGCAACAAAAGCTGCAATTAGCACGTGACGAAGCGGAAAAAGCCAATAAAGCAAAATCAGAATTTTTGTCTGTGATGTCACATGAACTGCGCACACCACTAAACGCCATATTGGGCTTTAGTCAATTGCTTGAGCAAGATCAATTAAATTCAGAACAACAAGAAAATGTTCAAGAGGTACTAAAAGCTGGCAAACATCTACTTAAGTTGATAAACGAGGTGTTGGATCTAGCCAAAGTTGAAGCTGGCAAAATGAGTTTGTCTATTGAAGCTGTCGACCTGAGTGCGTTAATTTGTGATTGTGTCAATTTAGTTGCTGCTCAAGCTGACGAGCGTCAAATTAAAATCGTCACCAGTTTGTTACCCAAATTATACGTTAAAGCGGATTTTATCCGCTTAAAACAAGTTATTTTAAACTTGCTTTCAAACGCGATTAAATTCAACAAGCCCGCTGGGAAAATACATGTATTGCTAGAGTGCAAAAATAACTCAGTGTTGATGTCAGTGATAGATACGGGCATCGGCATTCCAGAAGCTCAGATGTCTGAGCTATTCAAACCTTTTAGTCGTTTAGATGCGGAAAACTCAGGTATTGAAGGGACAGGGATTGGTTTAACTATCACCCAAAAATTGGTTGAGTTGATGAAAGGCGATATTTTGGTCGATAGTGTCGAAGATTTAGGTAGCCGTTTTACCGTTCAGTTATTGTTAGATAAAAATAAATCAGACCAACCGCACAACCAAGCTGCTAATGATTCAACTAAAGCGCAAGCGATACAGATCCCGTTGCCTAACAAAAAAGACTTTGTTGTTGTTTATATTGAAGACAACCCCGCCAATTTAAAGCTTGTTGAGCAGATATTTAAAAATCAAATGGCTATCAAATTAATCACCTCAAACACGCCAGAAAACGGTATTGAGATGATTTATGCAATGCAACCCGACTTGATTTTGCTTGATATTAATTTGCCGAAAATGGATGGTTATCAAGTTAATCAAATACTGCAACAAGACAGCCGAGTTTCGCAGATCCCAGTTGTGGCTTTAACGGCAAATGCAATGACTCAAGATATTGAAAAAGGTAAAAGCGCAGGCTTTTATCGATATCTGACCAAACCAATTGATGTTAAGGAGCTATTAGCCCTAGTAAACCATGTTAAGGAAACTAAACAAAAAGTTAGCTATGAACGATTACAAAATTGAAGATGAGATAATTCTTGCGGTAGATGATGACCCAACAAATTTAAAATTAATTTACAAGATTCTCCGAGGTGCGGGTTACAACAATGTGGACCTGATATCGGACCCGCGTGAAGTGTTGGCAAGTTATCAGCGGCAGCGGCCGGATTTAGTTTTGCTTGATATCAATATGCCTCACTTAGACGGTTACCAAGTTATGGAGCAACTTTGTGCGCTGCAAGATCCATTATTGCCGCCAATCATTATTTTAACCGCCCAACATACTTTAGAATTTGAAATTAGAGCCTTGGCTAATGGCGCTCGTGATTTTATCAGCAAACCGTTTGATCGCTCCGAATTATTGATGCGGGTTCGAAATTTAATTGAGGCTCATTTGGGTAAAAAGATTCTTTATGGACAAAAAGCCGTTTTGGAAGAGATGGTTAGGCTAAAAACACAAGAGCTGCATGAGTCTCGATTGCAAATTGTACGTAAATTAGGACAAGCCGCCGAGTATAGAGATCAAGAAACTGGCAATCATATTATTCGAATGAGTCAAATTGCGGCTTTAATTGCTAAACAAATCGGCTGGGATAGCCAAGCATGTGATCTGTTATTAAATGCTAGCCCTATGCACGACATAGGTAAAATTGGCATTCCCGATTCTGTATTGTTGAAGCCTGGCAAGCTAGGGAATGAAGAATGGAAAATTATGCAAACACATGCGGATATTGGCGCGAGTTTGTTAGACTCTGACTCTAGTGATTTATTAATTATGGCCAAAGAGATTGCTTACGCTCACCATGAGAAGTGGGATGGCAGCGGTTATCCGCAAGGGCTAAAAGGTGAGGATATTCCTGTCGCCGCACGCATTTCTGCTATTGCGGATGTGTTTGATGCGTTAACTTCTAAACGTCCATACAAAGATGCTTGGCCAGTAGATGCAGCAATAGAATTTTTGCTCAGCCAAAAGGGCCGTCAGTTTGACCCAAATCTAATTGATGCGTTTATGCAGGTTTTGCCGCAAGTGCAGCAAATTTGTGCTGAATATGCGGACAATTAGTCATAAAAAAGTCATCTGTTTGACATAAGATTGGCGCAAACAGTTATTAGGTACTAGCAGTATGATAACAAGAAGACAGTTTAGTTTAGGCTTAGCCTCTATGGCTTTTTCGGGATTAGCCGCAAGTTCTTTGGGCAAAAAGGCTTTAGCGCTAGAGAGTATTGAGACAGTTTATGGTCCTTTAAAAGCCGATCCGAAAAAGTTGCTCGATTTACCCGCAGGTTTTAGTTACAAAGTGATATCACAATTAGGTGATATGATGAGTGATAATTTTGCCGTACCAGACAGAGCAGACGGCATGGGTTGTATTCCGATAGCTAATAACAGAGTTGCACTTGTGCGTAATCACGAGTTGCAGCCAAAACATTTAGAGCGCCAACCTAAATCAATTCAAACGCACAAAACCCCTAAAGCATATGATCAGTTAAACAATGGTGTAGCTCTGCCAGGTGGCACCAGTACCATTATTTACAACTTACAAACTCAACAAAAAGAGCAAGAGTTTTTAACTTTAGTGGGCACCATTCGAAATTGTGCGGGTGGTATAACGCCATGGGGCACTTGGTTAACTTGCGAAGAATCGGTTGAGCGCAGTGGTTCTGGTGTCAATCAAGATCATGGTTATATCTTCGAAGTGCCAGCCAATGCGACTGGTTTAATTGATCCTGTGCCATTAAAACAAATGGGACGGTTTAATCACGAAGCCGCAGCAGTCGACCCTAAAACAGGGATTGTTTATTTAACAGAAGATCGCGGTGATAGCCTGTTTTATCGCTTTGTGCCAAATGTTTATGGTCAATTAAGCAAAGGTGGTAGTTTAGAGGCTTTGGTGATTAAAAAGCATAAACAGTTTGATACACGTAACTGGTCAAAAGCAACTATGTCAGTTGGACAGTGGTATGAAGCTGAGTGGATTAAAATAGAAAATCCTGAAAGCCCAGAAGACGATTTGCGCAAACAAGGTTATCAAAAAGGCGCGGCTTTGTTTGCACGAGGAGAGGGCATTCATTGGGGTAATGGCGAGTTATATTTCTGTTGTACTAATGGTGGTGAAAAACAATTTGGCCAAATTATGCGTTATCAACCTTCTGTGGTAGAAGGTATGGCCGAAGAGCAACAATCACCTGGACGAATCCAATTATTTTTTGAAAGTTACGATAAATCAGCCTACAACTTTGGTGATAATTTAACTGTTATGCCAAACGGACATTTATTGGTGTGTGAAGATCAATATACAGATATTGTTGATAACCATTTACGCGGTGTGACGCCGCAGGGGAAAGTTTACGATTTTGCACGTTTGCACGAACAAACTGAACTGGCTGGCACCTGTTTTTCGCCAGATGGTCGCACCTTGTTTGTTAATGTGTATTCGCCGGCAAAAACCTTAGTTATCACAGGCCCTTGGTGAAATTATCAAGCTGCTGTTGTGTGTCGATATCGATTGCTGCACTTTCGAGTGGGCAATCGATTATGCTAAATTCGCTGCTGTAGAGTAATTTTTTCGCACCTTTATCACCATCCAACTTAGTTAGTTGTGCAAAAGTGTTTTTACTGAAAACAGCCGGAACTCCTCGTGTTTGTTGGTAGTTTGCACAGACGATATCCTGTTGCTGTAAGGTGAATTCATCCAACAGTTGTTGATAGTCTTGCTGCGTAATTGCCACTTGGTCGGCGAGTGTAATTAAAACCGCATCGTAATCTTGAGCGAGTTCACTAACTGCTAATGCGATTGAATTGCCAATACCAGCTTGCCAGTTTGGATTAAACAACAATCGTACGTGGCAATTATTTAGCGTGATAAATTCCCTAATTTGTTGATGCCAGCGGCCGGTTATCACAAAACAATCGTCAATATCAGTGCCCTTTAGGGTATTTATGCTTATCTCTAATAAAGTGCGCCCATTAATTTTCGCAAGCTGTTTGCAGCCATTAAATCTACTTGATTGTCCTGCTGCCAGTATGACCGCGGCGATTCGCATATGTTTAACCTTATTAGAGTGATTGGCTCAATACTATTCGCTCATGTGCTTAAAAACTAGAGCTTTAGCTAACTTATTGAAATATCTTGCTCATTTAATTGGACTATGCCTTAATTAGCTAATAAGCAGTTATACTGGAGAAACTAGATTGAGTTTGTTGTTGGAGCTGAAACCTGGTACGCCTATTAGTGTGACCTATTTGGACAATGGACACAAAAAGCAAACAGTGCAAATGTTGTATGTTGGCCTGATTGACAAGGAATACTTAATTTTACGTTTTCCGGATACCAGAAGTTTAGTTAACCATAAATTTGGTTTAGTGCCGGGTACACATTTGACCATTCGCACTATGGTCGCAAAAGAAGTTTTGCACGCCTTATCCTTTAAAGCACCTTCGCTTGGTGTGTCAAAATTGCGTGAGCCGTTATTGTTAGTTGCTTTTCCAAATCAAACAAATAGTCAACAGCTTAGGTCAAAACCAAGATTACAAGTAGAAGCTATGGCTGGGGTTAGGCTGCTAAATAAAGACTTTGAATTTTTAACTATGGTCAGTGATTTTTCACTAACGGGTTTAAAATGTGAGTTTAACCTGACCGAAGCACAAGAAGCGGTATTAAATAAAACTAATATAGCTGAGCTAATTGGTGAGCGGGTAAATATAGATTTTGGCGTTAATGATGATTTTGAATCAGACTTTCAGCTATATGGTGTGATAAAAAACGCGCGTATGCAGGATAAAACTTGGTTCGGTATTCAATTTGAAAACAATGATGATTCTATGGTGAAGTCCATTTTCGCCATACTGCTGATGCGATTACATGGTTTGTAATCGCATTGTTTTAAGCTGGTTATTTAATGCACGCAACCAAGTCTTCACTAAATTGCTGGTCTTTCGACACTATCATCATTTGCCTTGAGCGCGCTTGCCCTTGTTTAAACATAGAAAAATCGTAATCTTGTTCTATGTTAAATGTCAGCGGTGTGCCATCAGTAAAACTTTGGTGAAAACCTAATTTGCGTAAAATTGCACTACCAGCTGCCGCATCCCAAATATTTAACCCTGCACAAATACCAGCCATACGGCCTTGCGCCAAATACACATACGGAAATACAATGCTGTAGTAGGTGGTTACACCTCGGTTTAATCCTTCAACTTGTTTAGTTTTAGCAATTAATTGGTTAATCACTAAAACACGTGATGGATGATTACAATTGTTTTTCAGTTCAGGCGATAGCTCTACAAGTTGCTCAAACTTAGGTAAAGCACCAATACCTTTGCCATATAAAACTTTGCCTTGATAACTAATGATTGCTTCAAACGTGCCTGGTAACACAATACAACCATCGGTTAATTCACCATTCTGCGCAAATCCTATGGATATGCCCCACAAAGGGGTTAGTGACGCATAAGGTACAGTACCGTCAATTGGGTCAATAATATAACAGTTGCCAGTTAGTGCTTGGTTTAATTCAGCTTGGGTTAATTCTTTAATTGTTTCTTCGCCAATAACATAAGTATTGTTAGCTGGGTTGGCTAACGCGGCAATTGCGGTATCTTCAACAAGCTTGTCAGCCTGAGTGACAATTGAGTTGTCCGGTTTTATTTCAGTGGTCAGCTTTTGCTGCTCTGCCACTGCAATATCTGCCAGTTTACAAGCGGTTGAATAAACAAATTGAGCATTCCAAGTAGAATTGTTTGGCAAAACGAAGTCCTTCATTAAATAACTTTGCGTTTTATTGTAAGGGGTTTGGCCATAACATCCAATGCTAAAACTTTGCCTGCTAAGGTATATTTGTAATAATGCTACCGGTGGCTATTAATTCGGCTTGAATTTAATTCAATTAACTCAAGCGATAAAATTAACAGAAGGATGAAAATGAACTATTTATTGCCAGTTTTAGCTTTGGTTTTTGCGATAAGCGCATGTTCTGTCGAGCAAAACAGTGTTAGTAATATGCCTGTTAAACCTAGGATATCTTTAGCTGAATTTTATGACATCATTAAACATTGGCGAGACCAAAATCCAGACAAGCCAGAGCAGTTGTTAGATGAGAATGACATTGTTGGCATCGCTAATAATATTTTGCTGTATCAGCGCAATAATGGCGGCTGGCCGACCAATAAAAATATCCTGCTAAAACTAACAGAAGAAGAAAAATTGAGCATATTAGCGGAAAAAGACGCGCTAGATTCTAGTTTGGATAACCGCAATACCTATCCACAAATTCGTTATTTGGCATATGCTTATTTAATTACCCAAGATGAAGGATATAAAACTGCAGCGATAGCTGGGCTTAATTACATTTTAGCGGCGCAATACAACAACGGCGGTTTTGCTCATTCGCCGCCACGCAAGGGTAAATATTATGAGCACATTACTTTTGCCGACGAAGTGATGCCAGGCACTTTAAATTTACTGCGTGATATCGCCAACAAAACCTCACCGTTTATATTTTTTAGCGATGACGTATACAAAAAAACTGCCGCAGCTTGGCAAAAAGGGCATAAATTATTGCTCGATTTACAAGTTGAAATTAATGGCCAAAAAACTATTTGGGCAGGCCAGTATCACAAAGACACCCTACAACCGGTTGGGGCGCGTAGCTACGAATTAGCCGGTTTGTTAACTTGGGAAAGTGTAGCTGTTGTCGAATATTTAATGGCTGAGCCTAAGCCAAGCCAAGAGGTCATTCAGGCAGTTGCAGCTGCGGTGGTTTGGTTTGAACAGCATAAAATAGACAATTTGCGCATTAAAAAAGTTGAAACTGAGCCTGTGCGTTTTAAATACTTCACATCTACTTACGATTTATTTGAAGTTGAAGATGATACTGCGCCACCAATTTGGGCTAGATTTTATGACTTACAAACTCAACAGCCTTTTATGGCAGGTCGTGAAGGCAATAAAGTTTATAAACTTCAACAGGTCGGAAGAGATAGACGGACTGGCTATACCTGGTATGGCTATTGGCCAGAAAAGTTAATAAAAATTGACTATGCAAACTGGCAAAAACAACATCAGTGAGCCAAACTCGATAGATATACCCAAGCTAGTTGTGGATGTGAGGTTTCAGCAAATCTCACTAGCTTGGATGTAACTCAAAGAATGAATGAGTTGTACATTCTTACAAATCCGAATTCAGGTTTAACAAAGGGCTAGGAAATGTATAAATACACTCAAATACTGTTACTTTCTTCTGTAGTTTTACTCTCTGCTTGTAAATTAGATATATCTTCAGATGACGATGATGATATGGATGATGGCACAGGTGGTGATCCTGTTGTTACTTTACCAACTGAGTTAATGGATGTGGTTGCAAATATGCAATTTACTCATGCTAACTCAGGCGCGCCATACAATTTAGATCAACTTGCTGATTTCACTTTTTCTAGTTCAGGTACTTTGTTTATTGATACTGATCCAGATGCATCAAATGGTGATGAGTTGCAATTAGATGATGTAGCTATGGTTGGCAGCGAATATGTGTGGATGGACGAGCAAAACGGTTTCAACTATGCCGTGAGTCTAACCGCAACGGGTATCCATGAAATTAATGTATCAAGTTCGGCTGGGGTGTTTTTAGGCCAGTTCACTCATTATGTTGAACCGGGATCAGACTTACCAAATGCAGATTTAGTGATCAAATATGCTGGAACCTTCAACGTGGTTGCTAGTTCAGGCACACATTCACGAGGCACTGTCACAATAGGCACTGACCTAAGTGTTGATTTTGATACTGGCGTTGCTTTTACTGAAGATGATATCCAAAATATTTCAGATCGAACTTTTATCCAAGATGAACCTAGAGTGCAGCTAAGTTATGGGGCTGATGATGACGCAGATGTAATTAATCTGTATTTAAACGCTGATCTTACTGCGGTTATTCAAATTCAATATCGCAATCGCAATCAGTCGATTGATGTGCGGGCGGACGTTCAATAAAAATACTTCTTGGATTAAGCTTATTTTCTTGCACCATGCGGGTCTTATTCTGTATGGTGCAAACATGCCGTGGTTTCAATGGATCTATCCATGCAAAATGATTTGTTCTACCAAAACCTTCCTGAATTTATTCTGTTTAATGAATTTGCCGAAGCGAATCATTATCAAACCATACCAGATGATTGGTTTATTGTTATTACCGATGTCATTAACTCAACTGCCGCAATTGAACAAGGTAAATACCGTCAAGTAAATGCGCTTGGTGTGGCCTCTATTGTTGCTATTATGAATAGTATTAAACCACTTAAAGTACCCTATGTTTTTGGCGGAGACGGCGCCAGTGTTTGTGTACCCTCGTCAGTTTTAGCCAAAGTTAAACAAGCTTTGCATGCCACAGTTCGTCTGGCTAAAGAGCAATTTTCTTTGCAAATTCGCACAGGCATAGTACCGGTTGCCGATATTCGTGCTAAAGGCAAAGATATTCGAGTTGCTAAATTTAAACCTAAATCACATTTTGCCCAAGCCATGTTTGATGGTAACGGTTTGTCGTTGGCTGACAGCTTAATTAAACAAGCGGATTCTCCTTATTTGTTGAGTTTGGAGCAGGCGGAGAATGGAGCAGAACATTCGTTATTTGAAGGTTTTGAATGCCGTTGGAATGAAATACCCAGTCGTTCAAAAGAGCATGTTGCTTTATTAGTGCATGCTTTGCCAGACGCACAATTCTCGTCGGATCAGATTTATCAAATTGTATTAATGGCGATTAACGGCTGTTATGGTGACGAGCTGGCTTATCACCCAATTACCCCTGAACAAATGTCATTGTCATCAAACTTTGCTGACTTGCAGAACGAAGCGAAAATTCGTGGTGGTTTTGTTGGCCAATTAGAAAAATACAAATACTTAGCCAAGTTAAAGCTGCTACGCCATGTTGGTAATTATTTAATGAAAAATAAAGTTAAAACCGATGCAACGGATTGGGGCGTATACAAACAAAGATTGGTCGACAATACTGATTTTCAAAAATTTGATGATATGTTACGCATGGTCATTTCTGGCAATGCTGAGCAGCGCAATGCTTTGCAAAATCAACTTAAACAACTGCAGCAAAGCGGTTTGTTAGTTTATGGTATACATGCAGCGCCAAGCGCGCTAATTACTTGTATGGTCAATGATTACAACCATGATCATGTGCACTTTTTAGATACCACTCAAGGTGGATATGCTATGGCAGCAAAACAGCTTAAAAGTCAGTTAGCTGCTTTAAATGCAGAGCAATTGGCGCTAAACTCTAATTAGTTTGGACGAAAGGCGAATATTAATTTGTTATGCGATTGGCTAATTTAAAATCAAAACTGCTTGCTTGTTTTGCTTTACTAACTATGTTGGTAGGCCAAGTTGCAGCTGTTGATATGCAAAACTGCCAAATGCATATGTCGCCAACTGTAACCATAGATAAACCCGCAGCTAAACATCAAACTTCAGAACATAATGGCCACGACCACGCGATGCATGCTGAGCATGATATGCAGATGATGAAAGATAGCCATCAAGCTGCGGATAGCAGTGCGCATGACTGCTGTAAAACGGCTAAAGCTGAATGCCAATGTCCGCACCAGATTTGTCATAACGCAGGCATCATTTTAACTGAGTTGGCAATTGACCATGTCGCAGCCACACCAAACAAAATTTCTAAATCTTTCGAACCTTTTATTTCACAACCCTCCGCAAATTTATATCGCCCACCCATTTTTGCTTAACCTAGGATAGATCTATCCAAAATTTGCTTTAACTGCCAAGCATCATTGATGTTTTGCGCTGTGTGTCATTTAAATATGTGATTTTTCAAATGGTTAACAAGTTATTTATTTATCCAGTTCATCTACTGTTTTTATTAGGTTTTACCTTTGTATCAGTGGCTTACGCGAATCAAATTGACGGTGATTCTGCTAACTCGCAAGCAAAATTAGCAGCTGAGCCAAAAAACAGCCTCACTTCTATTCATCAACATAAATTGTCATTAGACGCTTTAATTAAAAAAGCCGTTCAACAAGACTTATGGCTTAAAAGTAATCAATTATCAGAACAGGCCGCTAACGCACAAAGTATTGCGGTGGATAATTGGGCTGACCCAAATTTTTCGCTAGCTTTAGCCAATGTACCAATTGATAGTTTGTCGCTTAATCAAGAGGGCATGACTCAAGTTAAGTTTGGCGTTAGCCAAATGTTGCCACGTGGCGACTCACAACACATTCAGCAACAGCAGTGGCAAAATGTTGTTGCACAGCACCCCATTCAACGCCAGCTCCGCCAATTGCAACTCACCCAGCAAATCAGTTTACTTTGGCTTGAATACAAACTTGCACAACAAATTGAGCAGCGCATTAATCAAGACCAAGTATTGTTTGAACAAATGGTTGAATTAGCCAAAGCGCGTTATGCCAGTGCAATAGGGCAAACCCGTCAACAAGATATTATTCGCGCTGAGCTAGAGTTATCGCAGTTGCATGAAAAACGATTATTGCAGCAACAAAAACAACAAAATATTCAGGCGCAATTAGCCCAATGGCTGCCAGATATTTTTAGCTATCAGCTCAACACTACTGTTGCTGAAATTGTGTTGAACCAACCTGACATCAGTACAAATTGGCGTTTTCAGCAAATGTTGGTGATTAAAAAATTGATGCAGCATCCGCAAGTACAACTATTGGATAATCAATTTAAAAGCCGCGCATTGGATGTGCAATTAAGCGAACAAGCGTATAAACCGCAGTGGATGGTGAATGCGAGTTATGCTTACCGTGCCGATGGTGCACAAATGGATAGATCGGACTTTGTTTCAGTGGGCGTGAGTTTTGATTGGCCAATTTTTGCTAGCAATAAACAAGATCAAAACAACAAAGCCGCCATAGCTAAAGCTGAAGCGGTAAAAACCGATAAGCAATTCTTGTTACAAACTATGTATGGACAAGCATTAGCAGCAGCTGAATCTTATTTGCTATTACAGCAGCGCCATCAGCTCTATCAAGACACCTTACTAGACCAAAGCAAACAGCAAGCACAAGCCGCCATTACCGCATATACAAATGATGATGGTGACTTTGCTGAAGTAGTGCGCGCTCGTATTGGCGAACTCAATACGCATATCCAAAGCTTGCAATTACACACCCAAAAGCTGCAACAAATTGTCCAGCTTAATTATTTCTTCCCAGTATTATCAATTCAGGAGGCTAACTAATGGCTAGCATCTTTTCTCGACCGTTTTTATTTGGCCTCACTTTAGGTGGGCTTGCTGCATTTTTGCTTGCTTCTATTGTTATGCAAACTACATCTGAGTCACATTCAGATATGGTTCAAACCTCAAGTGCTGAAACAAGCACTGAGAAAAAGCCTTTGTATTGGGTTGCACCTATGGATGCAAATTATCGCCGTGACAAACCGGGTAAATCACCTATGGGGATGGATTTAGTCCCAGTATATGAAGAAAACGCCAACAACCAATTTGGCGAAGGGGTTGTGAGTATCTCGCCCGAAGTAGTGAATAATTTAGCGGTTAAAACCACCCAAGCTAACTTGGATGTTTTAACTTTACCCATTACTGCATCCGCTGTGGTGGAATATGACCAAAATTCAATTGTGCATGTGCACCCCAGAGTAGAAGGTTGGTTAGATAAACTTTATGTTAAAGCACAAGGTGAACCAGTTGAAAAAGGCCAGCCACTTTACACTTTATATTCTCCACAATTGGTAAACGCTCAAGAAGAGTATTTAATCGCGCTTAAACGTGGTCAAAACCCATTAATTAAAGCGGCAAGAGAGCGTTTGCTTGCGTTGCAATTGCCAAAAGAACTCATTGAAAAACTGAATAACACTCAAACTGTGCAAGCTTATATTACCTTTAGTGCGCCACAAACAGGTGTGGTTAATCAACTGCCAATTCGCGAAGGTTTTTATGTACAGCCGGGTACCACAATTATGAGCATAGCAACCTTAGATAAAGTTTGGGTAGAAGCGCAATTTTCAGCGAAACAGAGTCCATTAGTTAAAAGCAATCTTGCCATTAACTTTGTTGCCGATGCACTGCCACAGCAGCAATTTAGTGGAGTTGTTGATTATATTTACCCACAAGTTGATGAAAAAACGCGTTTAGTTCGCGCGCGTATTGTTTTGGATAATGCTAAGCATCAATTAAAAGCTGGCATGTATGGCAAGGTTGAAGCTCAAATCAGGAGAGAACAAACACAAATTTTGTTGCCTTTACAAGCTGTCATTCAAACCGGTAAACAAAATCGTGTTGTGCTTGAGTTGGCCAAAGGTCTGTTTAAGTCAGTCGAAGTTGAGTTAGGCCATCAATCAAATCAGTTTGTTGAAGTTTTATCTGGTGTAATGGCAGGCGATAAGGTTGTTACTTCTGCACAGTTTTTATTGGATTCTGAATCTAGCAAAAGCTCTGATTTTTTACGTATGCAACCTAACGAAATCGATCATACGGCTTACACTATGCCAGCTGAACAGGAAGCAGTCCAACAAGCAGTACAATCGGCAACAGTTATGGGTGTGATAAATTCAATAGATGCTCAAAGCCGAATATTAAATATCAGTCGTGGTGCAATTGAAAAATGGAACAGACCGCCAGCAACTATTGATTTTATTGCAGCTGATAGCATAGATTTGAGCCAATTTAACGCTGGTATGTCAGTGCATTTTACCTTTGACATTCACGATGATTTTATTATTACCAGCATAATGCAAATGGATGTTATGCAGCATGGAGGCCATTAATGATTAGCGCAATTATCCATTGGTCAGTACACAATAGATTTTTAGTGCTGTTGTGTACCTTTATCATTATTGGTGCTGGGATATTATCGTTAAAAAATACCCCAGTTGATGCTATTCCCGATTTATCCGACGTACAGGTAATAGTTAAAACCAGTTATCCAGGGCAGTCGCCACAAGTAGTGCAAGACCAAATAACCTTTCCGTTAACCTCGGCATTTTTAGCCGTGCCTGGAGCAAAAACAGTTAGGGGTTATTCATTTTTTGGTGATTCGTACGTATACATCATTTTTGATGACAACACTGATTTATATTGGGCGCGTAGCCGAGTACTGGAATATTTAAGCCAAGTTGCGCCCAATTTACCTGATAGTGCCAAAGCGCAACTAGGGCCTGATGCCACAGGTGTTGGTTGGATTTATTTATATGCCCTTCAAGATAAAACTGGTCAACACGATTTAGCTGAGCTGCGTTCAATTCAAGATTGGTTCTTAAAATACGAATTACAAACGGTTGCTGGCGTTGCCGAAGTTGCGCCAATTGGTGGTATGGTTAAACAGTATCAAGTAGAAGTAGACCCAATCAAACTCGCCAATTATGGTATTCCGCTACAGCATGTGCAAATGGCGATAAAACGTGGCAATGGTGAAATAGGTGCTTCAGTTATTGAAATGGCTGAAGCCGAATATATGGTCACCACCACAGGTTACATTCAATCAATTGATGATTTAAAGGCTATTCCATTAGGCATAAACAGCGATGGCCGACAGTTAACCATTGCAGATGTGGCCAATGTGCAGTTTGGCCCACAAATGCGCCGCGGTATTGCCGAGCTAAATGGTGAAGGTGAAGTGGTTGGTGGTGTTGTGGTAATGCGTTTTGGTGAAAATGCACAAAAAACCATTGAAGGGGTAAAAGCCAAACTCACCGGATTAGAAAAAAGTTTACCCGCTGGCGTTGAGGTTGTACCTGTGTACGACAGGTCGCAACTTATCAATAATGCAGTGGATAATTTATGGCACAAACTGATGGAAGAGCTGGCTGTGGTTGCCATTATCTGTGCGGTATTTTTATTTCATTTGCGCTCGTCCATTGTTGCTGTGATCAGTTTGCCTTTGGGCATATTAGTGGCTTTTATCATTATGTATTTTCAGGGTATTAACGCCAATATCATGTCGCTAGGTGGTATTGCGATTGCTATTGGTGCTATGACAGATGGCGCAATCGTTATGATTGAAAATATGCACAAACATATGGAAAAAACGCCGCTAACAGAGCACAACCGCTGGCAAATTGTTGCGCAATCAGCCAGTGAAGTCGGGCCCGCACTCTTTTTTAGTTTATTAATAATCACGGTAAGTTTTCTGCCAGTGTTTATTTTAGAAGCACAAGAAGGCAGGTTATTTGCGCCATTAGCTTATACCAAAACCTATGCAATGGCCGCCGCCGCTGGTTTGGCAATCACCCTTATACCTGTATTAATGGGTTATTTTGTTCGCGGTAAAATATTACCTGAGAAGAAAAATCCACTAAATCGATTGCTTATCGCCATCTATATGCCGGTGTTAAAACAAGTGGTGACTTATCCTAAAACTACTGTGCTGTTGGCGCTGGTGGTGACTGTGCTTGGCTTTTATCCCATCAATAAAATTGGCAGTGAGTTTATGCCGCCTTTAGATGAAGGTGATTTAATGTATATGCCAACCACTTATCCGGGTATATCTATTGGTAAAGCAAGGCAAGTTTTACAACAAACAGACAAGCTTATTCGCACCATTCCTGAAGTGCAAAACGTATTTGGCAAAATTGGGCGGGCGGAAACCGCAACTGATCCTGCACCACTGACTATGATCGAAACCTTTATTCAGCTTAAACCTCGTAGCGAATGGCGAGCAGGAATTACCACGGATAAATTGATAAAAGAGCTTGATCAAGTGGTTAAATTACCGGGTTTAACTAATGCTTGGGTGATGCCAATTAAAACTCGTATAGATATGTTGGCCACGGGTATTAAAACCCCTGTTGGGATTAAAGTTGCCGGACCTGAGCTTGAACAAATACAACAAATTGGCCAGCAAATAGAGCAAATTCTAAAACCTGTTGCAGGCACTGCATCTGTATATTCTGAGCGAGTAGCGGGTGGCCGATATTTAAAATTGGATATTCGCCGCCAAGATGCAGCGCGTTATGGGTTAAATATTCAAGATGTGCAGCAAATTGTTGCAAGTGCAATTGGCGGGATGAACTTAAGCTACAGTGTAGAAGGGCAAGAACGTTATCCAATTAATTTGCGTTTACCGCAGGATTATCGTGATTCCCCTTACCAACTGGCGAATATGCCAATTGTGACTGAGCAAGGCAAACAACTGCTTTTATCTGATATTGCGGATATTAAAATTGAAGATGGCCCACCCGGGATTAAAAGCGAAAACGCGCGCATCAATGGCTGGACATTTATTGATATCGAAAACATAGATATCGGCAGTTATGTTAGCCATGCGCAGCAAGTATTGGCCGAGCAACTTAAATTACCAGCTGGTTATTCGATAACTTGGGCTGGCCAATACGAGTATATGCAGCGTGCGCAGCAAAAACTCAGTTATGTATTGCCGCTTACTCTAGGCATTATCATAGTTTTGTTATATCTCAATTTTAGAAATGTCACAGATGTATTGTTGATAATAGGCACTTTACCTATGGCTATGATAGGCGGTTTGTGGCTACTGTATTTAGAAGGTTTTAACTTTTCTGTCGCCGTTGGCGTTGGTTTTATCGCACTTGGTGGGGTGGCGGTCGAAATCGGCGTAATTATGCTTGTTTACTTAAATCAAGCTGTTGCACAGTTAAAACAAGATTCAACCTCTATATCCGCCGAGCAATTTCAACAAGCTGTTATGCAAGGCGCAGGTTTGCGAGTTCGTCCAGTCATGATGACAGTTGCTACAATCGTTATTGGTTTAATTCCTATTTTATATGGAACTGGTACAGGCTCTGAGGTGATGAGCCGCATTGCCGCCCCTATGGTTGGTGGCATGACTAGCGCAGTTATTCTAGCCTTATTGGTATTGCCAGCTGCTTATACTTTGGTTAAACAAAAATCCTTGACCTGTGTGTAACACGCAGGTCTAAGCTGATGTTAATTTAAAAGTTACAAGAGTATTAGGAGTGACTATGTTACAGGTTAACGAACTAGCGAAAGCATTAAATACTACGGCGGATACAGTCAGGTATTACGCCCGTTTAGGCTTAATAACAGCGACTAAATCAGCCAATGGCTACAAATTGTTTAATAGTGAGCAGCAGGCAAGGTTGCGCTTTATCTTATCGGCACGGCAATTAGGATTTTCGGTAGCTGATATCAGCGATATTTTAGATAAAGCTGATTGTGGTCAGTCGGCTTGTCCGACTGTACGCAAACTTATCGAGCAACGTTTGTTAGAGGTTGAAGAAAAAATTAAGCATATGCAGCAATTGCATCAAAAGATGACGCTGGCGCTGGAGACCTGGCAAGACCAACAAGACCAATTACCTGACGGTGAACATATTTGTCATCTAATTGGTTCGTTTCAACAGTAAATCAAGGAGTGGATGATGACTAAATACAATTTAGCAATCGATGGTGCGTCTTGTGCTTCTTGCGTCAATAAAATAGAAACAACCCTGAATAAACAAGCAGGTGTTGTACAAGCAAAAATGAATTTTGCTGATCGCACAGTTGAGGTTGAAGCTAACGGCCATGTTGATGAGTTAATTAAAGCTGTCACACAATTAGGCTACGGCGCAAAATTAATCGCCCGCGAAAACCAAGCTGAGCAACTTGCGCAAAATCAGCAGCAAGCCATTGATGAATATAGAAATAAATATAAGCAAGCGGCTACTGCTTTGGCTTTTGGTACTGGTTTAATGCTGTATGAATGGTTTGGTGGCAGTATGCAAATAACCAATACCTTTGAGCAAATAATGTGGTTAGTGATTGCTGTGACTATCGCGTTAGTCATGTTTATCTCGGGCAAACATTTCTACATAAGTGCTTGGCAAAACCTCAAGCATAAACAAGCCAATATGCACACCTTAGTTTCGTTAGGCACGTTAACGGCTTGGGGTTACTCATTTTTAGTTGTCGTTTTGCCAGAGCTTTTTCCGCAAAACGCTAGATTTATGTATTTTGAAGCAGCCGTGGTGATATTGGGTTTAGTTAACTTAGGTTTAGCTTTAGAGCTAAAAGCACGCAGTAATGCATCTGATGCCATTAGCCAACTGATTCAATTGCAAAGTAAAACTGCTTGGGTTGAAAGAAATGGTAAAACGCAAGCCATAGCACTCGAGCAGGTACAACAGGGCGACTGTGTTTTGGTTAAACCCGGCGAAAAAATACCTGTGGATGGCCAAGTGCAAAGTGGCGCCAGTTATGTGGATGAATCTATGTTAACTGGCGAGCCAATCGCAGTTAGTAAAATGGCTGGCGATAAGTTAGTTGCTGGCAGTATTAACCAAACCGGCACACTTAAATTTATTGCCAAACGAGTTGGACAAGACACTTTACTTGCGCAAATTATCGCAACAGTAAAACAAGCACAAAACACCAAACCTCAAATAAGTCGGCTGGTGGACAAAATAGCTAGTGTATTTGTGCCAGTTGTTATGTTTATTGCGGCTATCAGTGGTGGTATTTGGTGGTGGTTTGGTCCAAGCCCTCAAATTGCTTACGCGTTAGTTATAATAACCTCGGTATTAATTATTGCTTGCCCTTGTGCTTTAGGTTTAGCGACGCCAATGTCGATTACGGTAGGGGTTGGTCGCGCGGCTAAATTAGGAGTGCTGTATAAAAATGGTGATGCTATTGAGCGAGCTGGCAAAATCACCACTTTAGTTTTAGATAAAACTGGCACTATCACCCAAGGTAAACCGCAAGTTAGCCAAGTCCATTTTATTAAAAGTGATTTTGATGTAAATGATTTACAGCGTATTGCTAGCGTTGAGGCTTTATCCGAACATCCATTAGCTCAAGCTATGGTTAATTATTTAACTGGCGAATATGCAATTAAACCAATAGATGTCAGTGATTTTTCTGCAACTGTTGGCAAAGGTGTGGTTGGTATATGTCAGGGTAGGCAGGTGTTAATTGGCAATATTAGTTGGTTGCAAAATAATGGGGTAGCAACTGACTCCCTTCTTTTGCCTGACGAGATTCAGCAACAAACAAATACGCTGGTTTATGTTGCGATAAATAAGCAATTGCACAGTGTATTTTGTATAGAAGACAAAATTAGGGACGATAGCTTAACTAGCATTCAAACCTTGCAGCAACGAGGTATAGATATTGTGATGCTAACTGGTGACAACCAAGCAGTTGCCAATAAAGTTGCTAGCTCTTTGGGGATTAACCAGGTTTATGCAGAATTAAGCCCTGTAGATAAGCGCGATATAATTTCTCAAATTAAACAACAACAGCCACAATCAATAATCGCTATGGTGGGGGACGGTATTAACGATGCCCCCGCACTGGCAACCGCAGATATTGGTTTTGCTATGGGGCAAGGTACAGATATCGCAATGCAAAGCGCTGATATAGTGTTGATGCACGGCTCACTAAGCACTGTGATAGATGCAATTGCTGTTAGCCAAGCCACTTATACAAATATCAAACAAAATTTATTTGCGGCATTTGCCTATAACAGCGCGGCAATACCTATTGCAGCAGGTGTGTTATACCCAAGTTTAGGTTTTATTTTAAACCCAATGATAGCTGGGCTTGCAATGGCGTTGTCTTCAGTGACTGTGGTGTTAAATGCGAATAGGTTGAGGGCGAAAAAGCTAGATTAAAATTTTTGTAAAGAGCACAGGTTTTTCTATTGAATATGCTAAAATCGCCGCAATTTTTGTAGCAAACCTTTCTCTTTTTTGGAGCATATGTAAGTGGAAAGCACCTGTGCAAATATGAGTCGATTTGAAATTATTCAAGATCGTTTTGAGCAGTTAAAAAGCAACAAAGCTTTTGAAATTTTTGTTATATCCGTCATTGTTATTTCTGCGTTATTAATTGGCGCAAAAACTTATCCATTACCAGACAGTGTCATCCAGTTGACCAATTGGTTAGACTACTTTATTACAGTATTTTTCTTAATTGAAATCAGTATTCGTTTTATTGCCGATAAAAACAAAAAGCGTTTCTTTACCTCGTTTTGGAACTGCTTCGACACACTCATTGTATTCGTCAGCTTAATTCCGGTTGATAACTCAGAAATGGCGGTCATCGGCCGGTTAATCCGGGTATTCCGCGTGTTACGTATGGTGTCGATAATCCCTGAATTACGCATCTTATTAACCTCGTTAGTAAAAGCATTACCGCAATTGGGTTATGTTATGTTGTTGATGTTTATTATTTTCTATATATACGCAGCCGTTGGCAGCACTTTGTTTGCAAACATTAACCCTGTATTGTGGGGTGACATTACTATTGCTTTATTAACTCTGTTCAGGGTTATGACTTTTGAAGACTGGACAGATGTAATGTACGAAACTATGGAGGTTTATCCACTCAGTTGGATATATTATTTAACCTTTATATTTTTATCGGCTTTCGCCTTTTTAAACATGGTGATTGGGATAGTAGTTAGCGTGATGGAGCAAGAGCATGCCAAAGCCCGTGCAGAAAAATACAAAGAACAAGGTAAAGTAGAACCAACATTGGATGATGTGCAAAGTGAACTGCGCATAGTTAAAGAGATGTTGCAGCAACATATACAAGCGCAAAATAAGTCTTCATAATGCGTAGAAATGGTTGGGTATTTGCGGAGGTACCCAACCCCAAATAAATCGATGAGCTTTAGTTGTTATGTGGTTAAAAACCTTAAATAAAATCTTCTGTTATAGCGCGTTTTTTTTTGCTTTAGTGGGTAAAACGTTTGCATCAGAAAACTGTATTAGTTGCCATAAAGATGTAGTGGATAGCTGGCTGCAATCCGATCATGCAAAGGCTATGGATATCGTTAGCGACAAAACTGTGCTAGGCGATTTTAACAATGCAAATTTAAGCTACTTCCAACAAAGAGTTGAGTTTTTTAAAGATAACAACAAATTTAAAGCGAAAATTACTGACGAATCGGTCACGCCAGCAAAAGTCACTGAATACCAAATAGATTACGTATTTGGTCACTATCCATTGCAGCAATATTTAGTCGACATGCCAGATGGGAAAAAGCAGGTTTTTCCATTTACATGGGACAGCCGCAGTAAAGAAGAGGGTGGTCAACGTTGGTATCACATCCATAGTCAAGAGTATATTCAAGAGCAAGATAGATTACATTGGTTACAGCCATTACAAAACTGGAATGGTATGTGTGCTGACTGCCATTCAGATGGATTGAAACGTAACTATAATCCAGTAAAGGATGCTTTTGAGAGTAAATGGGACAATATAAATATTGGTTGTGTATCCTGCCATACAGTAGATGCCAAACATGCTGATGATAACTACCAAAGCACTAAAACAATTGAAGGTGTGTGGCAGTTTGCCACTGATGCTAAAATTGCGCAGTGGCATAGTTTAAATGGCAAACCAAGAGACAATCAGTTTATGGATAATTGTTATGCGTGCCATGCACTGCGCAGTCCACTAACGGATGGAATTACGGCTAACAATCCATTTTTAGACCAATTCTTGCCTGAATTTTTAGTGCCACCTTTGTATTATGCTGATGGACAAATTAAAGAAGAAGTTTATGTGCATGGCTCTTTCAAACAAAGCAAAATGTTTGAAGCTGGGGTGAATTGTATCGATTGTCACGACCCACATACTTACAAAATAAAATCAGATACCAACGGCTTGTGTTTACAATGTCATGAAGTGAATACCTACAATGTGGAGCAGCATCATAAACACCCGATAGGCAGTGAAGGTGCTGAATGTGTCAGTTGCCATATGCCAACCACAACTTATATGGGGGTAGATGCAAGGCGCGACCATAGTTTTAGCATTCCGAGACCACATTTGTCAGATGCATTTGCAACACCTAATGCTTGTGTAAGCTGCCATGCAAAAGATGCTGATGGACAAAATAAAACTAACCAATGGGCTGCTAAGCAAATAGAAAAATGGTTTGGGCATGATGCCAAAACACCTGCTGAACTTGTGCAATATATGCAAATTCATGCGGGTCAAGCAAGCAGTTTAGACCAACACTTAGCCTTGGCCGCTAATTTAGAATTAGATGTCATGAAGCGAGCGACTTTGATTCGTATGTTGGCTTATTATTTTCCACAAGTAACAGCCAAGCAACTGACTCCTTTTGTTAAAAATGATGATCCGTTGATTCGCATTGCCGCTGCTCAAGTTGCGAGTTTAGTGCCAGCTACTGAACGCACGCCACTTATTCAACCTTTGTTGCAAGATAAGTTAAAAGCAGTCAGGGTTGCAGCAGCACAAGCACTAATAGATGCAAAAGTTGATGGCAAAACCTTTAAACAAGCCTTTGATGAATACAATCAATTCATGCAAATAAACAGTTGGCGTGCTGAAGGTAGGCTTAATTATGCCAATGATTTATATCGCCAAGGTGAAGTGAATAAAGCGCTTGAACAGTTTAAACGCACCACAGAAATAGAGCCGTATTTTGCTCCTGGGTACGTCAATTTAGCCGATATTTATCGTAATATGCAGCAAGACCCTATGGTTGAAAAAGTGCTTAAACAAGGCTTAACACATAATCCTAATTCGGCCGATATCCACTATAGTTATGCACTGCATTTAATTCGCATTAAACAATACCAACAAGCGCTTACACATGCAGAGCAGGCTTATACTAATTCATTTAATCCAAGCCAATATTTGTATACCTATACACTACTCATGGATAATTTGGGACAAACCAATCAAGCGTTACAAAAATTGTGGCAGCACAAAAATGATTTAGCGGCAAATCGAGATTTAAAAGATCTAGCTTTGTACATGGCACAAAAGCTCAACAACCGCATGATGTATCAGAGAATTAACGCTTTATAAGTCACTCTGACTAGCCATATAAACAAATTGAACTAATCTTAATTTAGGTTAGTTCAATTGTGTTTATTTGATGGTGAAACGGCAACGTGTAGGGTTAATTATTAGTGAGATAGTCCGCAACAACAACATGCGGATTTTCAAATCATTAAAACAAGAATGTTTGGCCAACAAGGCATTGTTGGTTGCGTTTGAAGGCCGGTGTTTAACCTCTCTGAGTTATGGTCACCAACAGCAAAATTTTATTTATCGATTTGTCTCAAAAAACTCAGTTGATGGCTTGATAGTAACTACTGCAGCTGCGCCGGATGAATACCCAACAGATTTATATCAAAAACACTTTTTAACACCGCTGGATAATAATGTGGTCAATTATTATTTCGACCGCACTCTTTGCCACACAATTCGCCTGCGTAGTGAAAATGGTTCAGCTGAGTTGGCCGAACATTTAATTAGTGTTCATGGCTACAAAAAATTCGCGTTGATGCGGGGCCCACTCAATTCTGATGAAGCGACGCGTCGTTTTGAAGCATCGAAACAAGTATTAGAAAAACACAATTTGTTTGCACAAACACAAATATATCAACTCAGTTGGAATTCAACCGAAGCTCTCAATGTTGCCAAACAGATATTTGCCCAAGATTGTTTACCCGATGCGATTATTTTTCCAAACGATGAATCAGCGATTGCGGTACTAGATTACATCAATAATTTTAAACCTGAATTGGTTGGCAAAATTGCCGTTGTCGGATTTGACAATTCAACCAATGCAAAATTAGTTTCACCGCAACTAACCACAGTGGAGCATCCGCACGAAAAAATGTCGGCCGATGCTGTGCGATTATTAAAAGAGGGCGATCCAAACAAACCTCAGCTTATTTTGCACGATACACCACTTATTTATCGTCAGTCGTGTGGCTGTCATTATCAGAGCGAAGTCGAAAGTTCTTCACAGAAACTCTTCACTGAAGACTTTAATTTATACGACAATACTCAGTCTTTGAGCTATCAAGATTTTTTCGCCAAACTCACTACAGCTCTGCAGTTTAGAGGCATATCAGGCTGTTACATAAGCTGTTATTTAGATGATGCATTTGAAGTAACTGAAACCACCGAGCCACCGCAGTATTCAGAACTTATTTATTGTTATCACAAAGGGCAAAGAAAAGAGTTTGAATCGCGCTGTATGTTTCCAACATTAGAATTATTGCCAAGTGAGCAATTTTCTAGTGATGAATTTTCCTGTTTAGTTGTACGTAACCTGTTTTATGCCAGCAGCCATTTTGGCTTTGTTGTGTTTGATATGGAGCAGGGGCGTTTGCAAGATTTGCAAGAAATTAGCGTAAATATTGCGACTACATTAAACACTATTCGCATTCTTGAAAAAATGCAGAAAATGGCACATAAAAATGAATATTTATTAGATGTTTTGCAGCAAAAAAATGCCCAATTAGCCACGCATAATAAATCCCTGCAACGAATATCGACCATAGACGATATGACGCAAGTGCATAACCGCAGGGGCTTTTACCAAAATTTTGATTACCTGTTTAAGCACTCAGATGCGAACCAATTTACCTTTTTTTATGCCGATTTAGACAACTTAAAATCCATTAATGACACCTTAAGCCATGCTGCCGGTGACAGTGCAATAAAACTCGCCGCAGATAGCTTAAAACATGTATTTCGAGACGCAGATATTGTCGCGCGCATGGGCGGTGATGAGTTTGTAATAGCCGCCGACATAGACGCATTTACCGCACAAAATATTATTAACCGGCTGCAACAAAAAGTAGAAGCGATAAACCAACAACAAAATTTAGCCTTTCATTTTGGTATTAGCATAGGTTATTACAGCTTTGCGCGAGACGATTTTGTTGATATAGATTATGCGATAAAACGCGCTGATGAAGTGCTGTACGACAACAAACGTAAGCGCAAAGCTAAATATGCTAAGCGGAAAAGTTGAACTTGGTTTTTAGCCGGTTTTTTGTTAGAAACAGGATTAGTGTTCGACTTTATGCAAAATTAAAACAGGGTTAAAGGAAATGAAAAAATTTATAACAAGCATGCTATTGGTAAATGGTATCTTATTTTCAACGACTGCAGTACAGGCTGCACCTAGCCAAGGTTACACAGCTACTCAGCAGTTAGGCACTTGTCTGGTTGATTCCCTCAACGGGCGCGAGCGTAAAGATTTAGCCAAATGGATATTTTTTGCCATGTCAGCTCACCCAGAAATTATGCCGTTTTCGAAAATTACTGATAAAGACCATGATACTTCGAATCAATTCGTTGGTGGTTTGATAACACGTTTATTGACCAGCGACTGCCCAGCTCAAGCGAAAGCCGCACTTAAAGAAAGTGGCTCATTGGCAATTGAAGGTGCGTTTAGATTAGTTGGTGAAGTTGCGATGCAAGAGCTTATGAGTAATCAAAACGTATCACAAACTATAGGGGCATTTGAGAAATACCTAGACCAAGCAAAAATTGCCGAGTTGAGTCAGTAGCTGTATGACATACAAAACAAAAATATTGGCGATTTGCAAAGAGGTTGCGGCCGATTACCCCAACTGGCAGTTTACCGCTGGTCAGTTTAAAAATAAATCAGCTAAGTTTGCTTACCAAACCATAGATCCGGGTTTTTCCTTTAAAGGCGCCGCCGATGGCTGGGCTTCGGTTGATTTCAGACCTTATATTAATGTGTATTATCCGCAGCTGGCCAAATTTGAAAAAAAATTTAATAGAAAAAGCTATGGTAAACACTTTTTTATGTCAATGCGTCGGCTGGGAACCAATATTCAATATTCCGGCTTATTTAAAAACTGGGACAGCGAACAAACGCCAGAAGACGATATTTATCGACAGATACACTATTGGTTTGAACATTGCATTCCGCAAATGCAGGCCGAGTTTGATTTTTCAAGTGAAACGACTTTATATCAAAGCCTTAAAGGCAACCAAAAAATTTTGGATGATGGCTCTGCATTTGCTAATTTATTTTTTTTGGCGGCCTATTATGGTGATTTTGAATTTATCGAAGCGCTATACAGAGGTGATATTACGACAAAAGTTCGTGACGCTGAAAGAGTTAGAATTTTAGATTATTTTATGCCTTATTTGCCTGAGTTTAAGCAAAACTGGCAGCAGTTGGGTAAAGCTTTATAGTGGGTTAAAAATAAGGGTTAATTGGCGTTAGTTTATTGAGTGCTTGCAACTTTCTATTATGTGTTATCATTGGCCTTTGTTTTAAATTCTAATACCTACAAACTGCATGTTTAAACAAATTCATATCGTAGCTTGCTCACCTCGCACCGGCACAACTTTATTGCACGAGGCAATGGTGACTTGCTTTAAAGTTGATAAAAAATACGATCACGAAATTCGTTTCCATTTAACCGATGCGAATGATGGTGATGTGTTGATCAGTAAAAGACCAAAAGACACTTATTACATGTCGCAAATACTTGATCAAACACCCGATTTTTACGTGATTTATTTGTTGCGTGATCCGCGTGATTCTATTTGTAGTCGTCACGGCAAAGACATGTCCAAGTATTACTCAAATTTAACCCTTTGGCGTGATTTACATGCACACGGTAAGGCGTTGCGCAATTTCAATAACTTTCTAGAGATTCGCTATGAGGATTTTGTTTCTGATCCAAACGCAGTGCAGCAACAAATAATGCAGCGTTTCCCTTGGTTAGAAAAATTGCACGATTTCACCGACTATCATTTACATGCCAAAGTATCCGAAGGTTCATCAAAAGCTTTAAAAGGGCTCCGTCCAATAAGCCCGGCAAGCATTGGTTTGTGGAAAAAGAATTTACAACGCATTAAAGGTCAAACATTACGCCATGGCTCAATGACCCCAGATTTAATTGATTGTGGTTATGAAAATGACGACAGTTGGGAGTCTATATTGGATGGTGTCGAGCCAGATTTTTCCAAAAGCCGCTACCCAGAAACAATTTCAATTTTTAAGAGGCTTTCACTAAAACTTCATGGCTTTCTGAAAGTGAGAGAGTTTAAGCGCAAGCGCGGTAAACGCTTTTCTTGCTAATTAACTAAGTAGTTGAATTAGCTAAATGATTTAGCTAGATAAATAAGGGGTTACACCAACCCCTTATAAACCACCTTTCCATGTAAAATATTCACCCCATTATTTAACCCGGGATCTTCAGCCAAAGCTTGCTGTAAACCTAGTTCAGCGATACGTTTTACATAGGGCAGGGTTGCATTATTTAATGCGATTGTTGAGGTAACCGGCACTGCACCTGGCATATTGGTTACGCAATAATGCACTATGCCATCAACTTCATAGGTTGGTTCACTATGGGTAGTTGGTCGCGATGTTTCAAAACAGCCTCCTTGGTCAATTGCCACATCGACTAACACAGAGAACTTTTCCATATTGCTTAACCAGTCTTTTTTTACCAATTTGGGTGAACTAGCGCCGGTAACTAATACTGCGCCTACCACCATATCTGCTTCTAATACTGCTGCTTTAATGGTGTTTTCTGAGGCGATCACACAATTTAAACTTCCGGCATATTTATTTTTTAGTTGGTCAAGGCGGTCGATATTGGTATCGAGCATGGTGACTTTGGCTTGCATGCCCATGGCAATGAGTGCGGCTTGTTCTCCAACATTGCCAGCGCCAATCACTACTACATGTGCAGGGGGAACTCCTGGCAATCCACCTAGCAATTTACCTTTGCCACCTTGCGATTTTAGTAAAGATTGTGCGCCAACTTGGGTGGCTAAGCGCCCAGCAATTTGTGACATAGGTTGCAATAGCGGCAGTTGGCCTAATTCATTAGTCACTGTTTCGTAAGCTATAAAAGTTGCTCCTGTTGCTGCTAATGCTTGGGTGAGCTTTTTATCTGCTGCTAAGTGCAAATAAGTAAATAACACATGCTCTGGTGTAAACAACTCAACTTCTTCTAGCAAAGGTTCTTTTACTTTTACAATTAAATTGGCGTGTTCAAACACCTGTTGTTTTGTGCCAACAATAGCGCCTGCTTGCTGATACATTTGGTCGGTAAAATTAGCACCTAAACCTGCACCAGATTCTACCCATACCCAATGGTTGTTTTTTACCAATTCGGCAACACTGTCTGGGGTTAAGCCAACGCGATATTCATGAACTTTTATTTCTTTTATCACACCAATATTCATATTAAGCTGCTCATTTGCCAACACTGTCTTTATTTAGTATAGAGCTAAATCAATATAAATTGCGAATATCAGAGTCATCACAGACAGTTCAATTCAAGGCGTATCATTGCAGGAATGTAGGCACCTTTCAAAATGATACAACACAGAAGTGGGCTGTCTGTGAGGCTCCTGAAAGGCAGGGCTGATTATCGCTATTTATATTGAATTAGCTCTACGTAATAATTTATTAAGATGTTAAATCACGTTAGAATGTCACGCGGAAATAACTATAACAGGTGAGTATGATTTTGACCGAAAACACCCAAGCTAAATCGTTAACGGGTATTCAACGCCTTCTTGAAGTTGGATTATTAGCCTGCGGCTGTTGTGCTTTGTATCTTATGTTGGCACTCGTTTCTTTTGATCCGCTCGACCCAAGTTGGAGCCAATCTGGCTACGATATGCCTGTTCGCAATATGGCTGGAGCGATAGGCGCGTGGCTTGCCGATATTCTTTTATTCTTTTTTGGCGCTGTTGCTTATTTAGTGCCTGTGGCAGTGAGTTATCTGGGCTGGGTACTGTTTCAAAAGAAACCGAATTTCTTTGAGGTCGACTTCCTTGCTCTCGGGTTGCGTATAATCGGTTTTATCCTGTTGCTTGTTTCAACCACAGCACTGTCTAGCATGAATTTTGCGGACGTATTTGTGTATTCATCTGGTGGTTTGTTAGGTGATGTCGTCAGTAAATCTATGCTGCCATATTTCAATTTTGTTGGCTCAACCTTGTTGTTACTGTGCTTTTTTTGCACGGGTGTTACTTTGTTATTTGGTGTTTCTTGGCTGTTTTTAATCGACAAAACGGGTGAGTACGTTATTTTTGCTGGCGATTGGTTGTGGCAGCAATTTAATAAATTAAAAGAAAAGCTTGCCGAAAAACGACAACAAGCAGACTCTGATGATTCGGACTTTGCTAAATCGGATTTAAATATCACTGAAGATAAATCGACCATTGTTAAAGCGCTTGAAGACACTTCTGATAAGCCACAAACCCGTTTGTTAGGCACGAATAAATTGCCGTGGCAACAAGATCAATCTGATCAACAAAACGATGAAGTCGAGTCTGATAATGAGCAGGTTGTAGAGCAAACCGAGACAGCTAAAAAGCGTTTGATGCCTAGTTTAGATTCAATTTTTGGTAATAAAGAGCCAGAAACAACCGCCGATGACAAACTAGAATTGCCAAAAATTGCTGATGTTGCCAAGTCGCCAGAGTTAGCTGCAGAAACTTCAACAAGCTCAGAAAGAAAAGAACCAGAATTAGGAAGTCTTGAGCAAATTCAAGCAGATGATTTCAGCCATGGAGAATTTAAAGAATTGGCTGAGATGGATGAAGACACATTACAAACTCTATTGCCGTTGCCGGAAGATCAGGATGAAGCCACAGTTCAAATAGCAGAGAAACCACAAAAAGCGCATATTCGAGTATCAGCTGATCAAACTTCTTATGCTGATTTTATGGCGGAGCAAGAAAAAATAGCGGCGGAAGAGGCTGCTCGTCCACCGCTCACGCCTTTACCATCATTTGATTTGCTAGACAGAGCAGACAAAAAAGAAAACCCAATTACTCAAGAGCAAATGGATGCTGTCGCACGTTTAGTTGAAGCTAAATTGCTTGAATATAAAATTAAAGCCGATGTGGTTGGGGTTTATCCTGGCCCTGTTATTACTATGTTAGAGCTTGATTTAGCGCCAGGGGTGAAAGTTTCAGCCATTACAAATCTATCCAAAGATTTAGCTCGTTCATTATCTACAGCTTCTGTCCGTGTAGTTGAGGTTATTCCTGGTAAACCTTTCATCGGCTTAGAACTTCCTAATAAGAACCGTGAAACCGTGCGCTTAAGTGAAGTTATTGAAACGGATGCATTTGAAAAGTCGAAATCACCTCTGACTATGGTGTTGGGCTGCGACACTATGGGTAAGCCTGTTATTGCTGATTTGGCCAAAATGCCACATGTATTAGTGGCGGGTACGACTGGCTCGGGTAAGTCGGTATTGGTTAATACCATGATTTTAAGTTTTTTATATAAAGCGACTCCGGCTGAGCTACGTATGATCATGATTGACCCTAAAATGTTGGAGCTTGCTATTTACGAAGACATCCCACATTTATTGTGTGAAGTTGTGACTGACATGAAAGATGCATCAAACGCACTGCGTTGGTGTGTAGGAGAGATGGAACGTCGTTATAAATTAATGGCTGCCGTTGGGGTGCGTAATCTAAAAGGTTTTAACGCCAAAGTTGAAGAGAATATTGAAGCTGGTACGCCATTAACTGACCCATTATGGAAGCCAGGCGATAGCATGGCTGAAAGTGCACCAGAGCTTGAAAAACTGCCGAGTATAGTTGTGGTGATTGACGAATTTGCCGACATGATGATGATTGTTGGGAAAAAAGTTGAAGAGCTGATTGCACGTATTGCACAAAAAGCACGTGCCGCTGGTATTCACTTAATTTTGGCGACACAAAGACCGTCAGTTGATGTTATTACAGGTTTAATTAAAGCTAATATCCCAACTCGTATTGGTTTATCGGTTTCATCAAAAATTGACTCTCGAACTATTTTAGACCAACAAGGTGCTGAAAGTTTGTTGGGTATGGGTGATATGCTTTATCAACCTTCTGGTACGAATATCCCAACCCGTGCCCACGGTGCTTTTGTTGATGATCACGAAGTACATGCGGTTGTTGCTGAGTGGAAGCTGCGCGGCAAACCAGATTACATTGATGAAGTATTAAGTGGCGAAGAAGAAATTTTATTACCGGGTGAGCAGCCAGAAATGGCAGAGGGTGAAGAGGTTGATGCTTTATATGATGAAGCCGTAGCTTTTGTAACCGAAACTCGCAAAGTATCGGTTTCTAGCGTACAACGTAAATTTAGAATTGGTTATAATCGTGCGGCTCGTATTGTGGAACAAATGGAAATGTCTGGGGTCGTAACCAGTGCAGGCCATAACGGGGCACGTGAAGTATTGGCGGCAGCGCCACCAAAATTGGATGATTAATATATGCAGTTTATAAAAAAAATGGTTTTAGGCGCGTCGTTAGTGATGATGGCGTGTGGTTTACAAGCAAGTGAAGCAGTAAAAGAATTACAGCAAAAATTACAAACCTTATCAGGGTTTAGCGCGCAGTTCTCGCAAAAAGTGACGGATAGTCAAGGTAAGGTGGTGCAAACCACCCAAGGTCAAGTTGATATAGTGCAACCAAATAAATTTCGTTGGCAAACTTATGAACCGAACGAAAATTTATTAGTGTCAGATGGCCAAAGTGTGTGGTTTTTTGACCCGTTTGTTGAGCAAGTATCAATTTATAACTACATCAGTTTAGTTGATTCAAACCCAATTTTATTATTATTACAGCCAACATCTGATGCATGGCAGGCGTATGAAATATCTAAAGTTGCGGATAAAACTTATCGCATAAAAGCTAAATCACAAGAGCAGCAAATTGATTATGTAGATTTAGCTTTTTCTGCAACTGACCAAGTGACAGCATTAAATATTAAAGACAGACAAAACCAATTAAGCGAATACTCATTTACTGCATTTAACTTACGTAACAGCAGTGATTATGCAGCGAACTACTTCAAATTTGCTATAGAAGATGGCATTGAAGTAGACGACCAAAGATAACAAGTTAAGCTAATTTTTAATCATGTTATTTGATGAGTTGAATAAGCCTTTAGCAGCGCGTATGCGTGCGCAGACTATTGAACAGTACATTGGTCAGTCGCACATATTAGGGCCAGATAAACCCTTATTTAAAGCGATAAAGTCTGGCCGTGTGCATTCACTTATTTTGTGGGGGCCGCCGGGTACTGGCAAAACCACTCTTGCAGAATTAATTGCTCAATACGCCAATGCACACATTGAACGTATCTCAGCTGTTACCTCTGGTGTAAAGGATATTCGCCAGGCCATCGACAATGCAAAAAATGTCGCCCAAGCGCAAGGGCAAAAAACTGTGTTGTTTGTTGATGAGGTACATAGGTTCAACAAATCGCAACAAGATGCATTTTTGCCGTATATCGAAGATGGCACTGTTATTTTTGTTGGTGCAACTACCGAAAATCCAGGGTTTGAACTAAACAGAGCTTTATTATCGCGAGCGCGTGTTTACCTACTGAAAAAGCACAACAAAGATGATTTATTACAATTAATCACCCAAGTTAAAAATCGCCCACAACATAGTGGTGAATCGGCCACGCTAGAAATTCCAGCCGATATTCAAAATGCGCTAGTTGACTACAGCGATGGTGATGCGCGTAAATTGCTTAATTTGTTAGAAATTCTTACAGATATGTCGGAAGCTGATGAAAACGGCCAGCGTAAGATAACTGATGAGCATGTACAAACTCTGTTAGAGCATAAAGTAGTCGCGGGTGATAAGGGAGGCGATCTGTTTTACGACATGATCTCTGCTTTTCACAAATCTGTTCGTGGCTCATCGCCAGATGGCGCTTTGTATTGGTATGCGCGCATGTTGAAATCGGGTGTTGACCCTTTATATGTTGCCCGTAGATTATTAGCCATAGCCTCTGAAGATATTGGTAATGCAGACCCAAGAGCTATGCAAGTTGCGTTAAATGCATGGGATTGCTATACCCGAGTTGGTCCTGCAGAAGGTGAAAGGGCGATTGCTCAAGCGGCTGTATATCTTGCGAGTGCTGCAAAAAGTAATGCTGTGTACACTGCGTTTAAAGCAGCATTGCGTGATGCTGAAAATTTACCTAGCTTTGATGTGCCGTTTCACTTGCGCAACGCGCCGACCCAAATTAATAAATCACTTGGCCATGGCGCAGAATATAGATATGCACATAACGAAGCGAACGCATATGCGGCAGGCGAGTGTTATATGCCTGAGGAAATTAAGGATACAAAATATTATTTTCCGACCGAACGTGGTATTGAAAGTAAAATTCAACAAAAACTAGATTACCTCGCTAATCTTGACCAGCAGAGCACAAATAAGAGGTACGAATAGTCGTGACTTATGTGTTTATTGCGATTGGTGGCGCTTTGGGTGCGTGTTTAAGATATTTTCTTTCACAACAAGCGTTAATCTGGTTTGGTAAAGAGTTTCCTTTTGGTACACTGCTGGTCAATGTTTTGGGCTCGCTGATAATTGGCTTTTTATATACCTTAATCGCCCAAGGATATGTGCAATTAATTCCTTGGCGTACATTTATTGGTATCGGCTTTTTAGGGGCGTTAACTACCTTCTCAACATTTTCTATGGACACTTTGTTGTTATTGCAACAAGGCGCATGGATTAAAGCGAGTCTGAATATATTATTAAACGTTTTTGTTTGTCTGTTTGCTGCTTGGATAGGCAGTAAATTAGTCGGGATTAAATTTTAAAAAAGAACTGGTTATAGAATGTTAGATCCTAAAATTTTACGTAGCGACTTAGAGCAAGTTGCCGCACGATTAGAAACTCGTGGTTTTAAGTTAGATGTTGATGCGTTAGTTCAATTAGAAGAAAAACGTAAAGCCATTCAAGTTAAAACTGAAAACTTACAAAACGAGCGTAATGCCCGTTCAAAAAACATAGGTAAAGCCAAAGCGGCTGGCGAAGACATTGCGCCTTTGTTAGCACAAGTAGGTGAGTTGGGCTCAGCATTAGACGCAGCTAAAACTGAGCTTGCAGAAGTTATGCAACAATGGGACAGCTTAACTTTAGGCATCCCTAATTTACCTGATGAATCAGTGCCAGTTGGTGCCGACGAAGCTGATAATGTTGAAGTGCGCAAATGGGGTACAGTGCCTAGCTTTGATTTTGCGGTAAAAGACCATGTAGATTTAGCCGAAGCTTTAGGTAAAGGTTTAGACTTCGAAAGTGGTGTTAAATTGTCAGCTGCTCGCTTTGTGGTTATGCGTGGCCAAATAGCGCGTATGCATCGAGCTTTGTCGCAGTTTATGCTGGATTTACATACCCAAGAGCATGGTTATAGCGAAACTTATGTGCCTTACATTGTTAACTCTGACAGCTTATATGGTACAGGCCAGTTGCCAAAGTTTGGTGAAGATTTATTCCATACTCAGCCTTTATCTGCTGACGGTGCGGGTATGTCACTTATCCCAACAGCGGAAGTGCCATTAACTAACTTAGCGCGTGATGAGATTTTTGATGAAGAACAATTGCCAGTTAAATTAACCGCGCATACTCCTTGTTTCCGTTCTGAAGCTGGTTCATCAGGTCGCGATACTCGCGGTTTAATTCGTCAACATCAGTTTGATAAAGTTGAATTAGTTCAGTTGGTTAAACCAGAAGATTCAATGCAAGCGCTTGAAGATTTAACCGGCCATGCTGAAAAAGTATTGCAGCTATTGAACTTACCTTACCGTGTAATGGCGTTATGTACTGGCGATATGGGCTTTGGCGCAGCTAAAACTTACGATTTAGAAGTTTGGTTACCAGCGCAAGATTGTTATCGTGAAATTTCATCTTGTTCTAACATGCAAGACTTCCAAGCACGTCGTATGCAAGCTAGATTGCGTAGAAAAGGTGCGAAAAAGCCAGAATTGTTACATACTCTAAATGGTTCGGGTCTAGCAGTAGGTCGTACTTTAGTGGCAATTTTAGAGAATTATCAGCAAGCTGATGGTTCTATTAAAGTGCCTGAAGTATTACAGCCTTATATGGGCGGCTTAACGGTTATTTCTGCCTAATTTTGTATTGGAGTTGATATGGCGAAAAGATCACAACCATCACCGGTTAAATTATTTTTAAAAGCAGTCTATTGGTTGCTTATTATCGCCATATTTGGCTCTGTGTTAGTGCTGGCTTTTGACGCTTACCTAACATGGAAATCAGCTAAGGGCTAAAACCGCCCTTTGTGATGATTAGATGCATTTAGCGGGTTTTGGTAAACCCGCTATTTTTGTCGCTTGTTTAGCTGGGCCTTTTGGAAATAACTTGTACAAATATGGACTGTTACCTTTCTCTTTGCCCAACTTTTGTCCAATTGCTTTCACCAAAATTCGAATCGCAGGGCTGGTTTTAAACTCCAAATAGAAGTTACGCACAAACCAAATCACTTCCCAGTGAGACTCAGTTAACTCAATATTTTCTTGCTCTGCTAACACAGGGGCGAGCGCTTCACTCCAGTCTAAATAGTTTTGTAAATATCCATGTTTGTCTAAAGCAATAGCCTGCTGATTAAATACAAGTTCACTCATACGATTCGTTAATTACCAATTTGAATAATAGGCTGGTGTTTAATGGTTAATTCTACCCATTCTTGCTTGGATAACCAAATTTGGCTGGGCTGTGTACAAGATAAACCTCGGGCTGATGCATCATCAGCGAGTACATGGCATTGCTCAAATTGCTGTATTTCACTTTTGAGTAAGTTATAGCAGCCATCTTCAGTAAATAAGATGGCTTTGTTTTTAAGTTGTTGTGCTAGCTCGGATACTCTAGTCGAACTTAAAACGCTTTTAACCGTATACAATGGTTTTGGCATAGTTATCCCCTTAAAACTCTAGTACAACATCAAATTCACTTAACTTAGCCAAAAAAGCCTCGGCTGATAGCAGTTGAGCTTCAATTGCTAAATTATTTTCTTGCAGTTGCAAATCCTCCATCGCCGTTTGCTCAAGATATACTTCTTCAATATCGTATAAGTCTAAAGCTTTAAATCCTTGGCTGTAGTTTTTGCGATTAAGCTTGTCAGCAGCTATTTGTGTTGTCAGCTGCAAAGGTGCGTTACCAGTAAAAAATAATGCAACAGACTGCTCATAGGTAGCTAAGGTTAGTGCTAACTCTAAGCCTTCTTTACCTTTATCATTGGTAAAAGGGGAGTGATTAAATATTATGGCGTGTTTGTGATTATTCATTAAAACTGTACCACTCTGTCAGCTTGCATTTGTAGTTCTACATATTCACCTAATCCACCAATGCGGAAATGTTGCGCTAGGCTATCGCCGACTAAACCATGATAATCGGCTTCACTAGCGTCTAGAATTCCACGTCTTTGTGCGGCAGCTGAACAGACAATGAGCTCAACATCATGTTGCTGACTTAGGGTTTGCCAGCCTTGTGTTAGATTTATTTCGTCTGATGGCGGTGTTCGCAGCTTATTTGCAACGTAAACAGCATCGGAATAAAAGAATACGCCTGCTAGTGAGTGGTGTTTTACAGCTTGCTGAGCGTAGCTCAGCGCGCTTTGGCCACTATCTGTTTCAGGACCACTGGTAATAAAAAGTAAAATTTTTGCCATGATAGATAATGCTAATAACTTGCTTGTTTATCATTAGAAATAAAAAAGGCCTCAACAGAGGCCTTTTTTGACGTTTATCTAGTTAAAGATTAATCGTCGTTGCCAGCAAATGCCATTAATAATTGCAATAAGCTAACAAAAATATTGTAGATAGAAACATATAAGCTAATAGTTGCTAATATGTAGTTACGCTCACCACCGTGAATAATCGCACTGGTTTGCATTAAAATCGCACCAGATGAGAACAAGATGAACATTGCACTAATTGCTAAAGATATCGCTGGAATTTGCAAGAAGATGTTAGCGAGCATAGCTACGATAAGTACTACAAAGCCAGCCATCATCATGCCACCTAAGAACGACATGTCTTTCTTAGTTGTTAACACGTACGCAGACAAACCAAAGAAGGTTAGGGCTGTACCACCTAATGCTAGTACGATTAAGTCACTCGCACCTGCTGCTACTACCATAGAAAGCATTGGACCTAAGGTGTAACCCATAAAACCAGTGAACGCGAAGCAGCTGACAATACCCATAGAAGAGTTAGCGGTTTTATGCACTAAGAACATTAAACCGTATGCACCTACTAAGAAAACAATCCAGTGTGGCATTGGTAAGTTCATAGCACCAGTAATGCCTGCTACAGCAGCACTGAATGCTAATGTCATAGCTAATAGTGAATAGGTATTGCGTAATACCTTGTTGGTTTCTAGTACGGATGAACTGGCATGATCAACGTAAGTTGTGCGGTTTTCCATATTACACCTCTTTGTTAAGTGAAATTGTTTATTAAATAAGTTCTATGGTTAGAACGATTATTTTTAATTTGGTTGCATTTAATGTTACAGAATATTGTGGTGCAGTCTAGTACTTTCAAGGGAATTTTTGACATATTTTGTCAAAAGCAGAGAATTTTGGCGGGCAGGGTAGATGTATCAAATAAGAACTTTGCAAAACGCTAATTTCGCAAAGTTCTCAATCAATAAAACTTATTTCGCTTTCTTTAACGCTTTTTTAAGTTTTTTGATTTTTGACTCTTGCTTCGCAACTTTAGCTTTGCGTGCTTTCAACTCTTTTTTAAGTGCTTTTACTTTTTTAGCCATAGTTTTTTCCTCTATGTATAGTTAAATCAGCCTCGCGGCTGTTGTGGGTAACCAACAAATATTATTGGTTATAATGAAGCTTCGTCATCTGCTGACGAAGCCGAATGCTTTTCCATAAACTTTCTAATAAACCTTCTAACTTCTCTCGCTGCTGTGGTGTCTAGTTGCTCACAGAGTTCGACAAAAGCGTCACGCTCAGCACCATTTATCCTAATTAATAGCTGACTGTCTTTTTTATTGGTTTTTTTACGTGTTGATTTACTAGTCATAAGGGTGATATGCAAAGTATATGCTATGTATATACAAAATAGCGAAGGCGTTTTTATTTGTCAAATGAAGGTCAGTTAATCAACCTAGATTCTTCAGAAGAAAATTGTAAAAGACTTAATTATGACTTTGAATTTATACTCTGTGTTGAATGGATTGTTCTGTGGAGTATTTATCAATTCGTAGTTTTTAACCGTCAAATTATATGTTTTTGCTGCTTATTTGCTCTGATTGGTTGATATATAACCGAACGATCAAAAAAAACAAAAAAAGTTTGTTTTAGTGCTTTACAAAGGTTCGATATGCCCTTAATATTCGCCGCGTTCCCAAGGGAACAGTCTAGAACTGCGGTGAGGTGGCTGAGTGGTTGAAAGCACCGGTCTTGAAAACCGGCGTACGTTAATAGCGTACCCAGGGTTCAAATCCCTGCCTCACCGCCACTCTCTGCTTGAGTTAATCAGCTCACAGTACAAGATTTAAAAACTCTATAAAATACAAAAATCAGTTTTGAATTAAACTAGATTCACAACTATCTGACTTTCGTCATCATTAATTTTTTCTTCATTTTAATATCCTTAATCCGAACCAATATTCTTTTTACTGTCGTAGCTTTATCATCCACTAAACTTGCTGATTAGACGCAGGATTGATTATATCTATTCTCAAAGGTATTCGGCCGTAAAATTGAATTTAGGCTACTGCTGTTAGTTACAATTCATTAGCTAACTTGTTATCTCTAGTTTAGGTTAAGCGCTGTATTTAGTTAAACTTTTAAAGGAGAGAGGGGACATTTTTCAGTAGATACAAAAAAGCCCTCAGAAGAGGGCTTTAGAAGCTTTATAACTAACTGATGTTCAATTAGCTTTTATAAGAGTCATTGTGTACAGAAGAAACAGCACGACCTGAAGGATCAGCCATTTTACTAAAGCTCTCATCCCAAGCTAGTGCTTCAGGGGTACTACAAGCTACTGATTTACCACCAGGAACACATTCTGCGCAGCTAGGGTGTGGGAAGAATTCTTCAAAAATGCTTCTGTAGTAGTAAGCTTCTTTGGTGTCTGGTGTGTTGTAAGTGAACTTGTGCTCAGCGTTTGCTAACTGATCATCTGAAACTTGCTCAGCAGCATGTGCTTTTAAGCTATCAATCCAGCTATAACCTACACCGTCACTAAACTGCTCTTTTTGACGCCATAAAACTTCTTCTGGTAAATAACCATCAAATGCTTCACGTAAGATGTGTTTTTCAATCTTACCGTCTTTACACATTTTCGCTTCAGGGTTGATAGACATAGCAATGTCCATAAAGTCTTTGTCCAAGAATGGAACACGAGACTCAACACCCCAAGCTGACATAGCTTTGTTTGCACGCGCACAGTCAAACATGTGAAGTTTATTTAATTTACGTAAAGTTTCTTCATGGAATTCTTTAGCATTTGGTGCTTTATGGAAATATAAATAACCACCAAATACTTCATCCGAACCTTCACCTGAAAGTACCATTTTGATACCCATGGCTTTGATCTTACGCGCCATTAAGTACATAGGGGTAGAAGCACGAATTGTTGTTACGTCGTAAGTTTCTAGGTGATAGATAACGTCACGCACTGCATCAATACCGTCTTGTACTGTGTAGTGAATTTCGTGGTGAACAGTACCAATTGCATCAGCTACTTTTTTCGCAGCGATTAAATCAGGTGCACCTTCTAAACCTACTGCAAATGAGTGAAGTTTTGGCCACCAAGCATCAGATTGGTCGTTATCTTCAACACGTTTTGCGGCAAATTTTTGCGTAATTGCAGAAATAACCGACGAATCCAAACCACCAGACAATAACACACCGTAAGGTACGTCAGACATTAAGTGAGTTTTTACAGCTTTTTCTAACGCATCATGAATATCTTTTGGATCAGCTTCTGCGTCTTTTACCGCGTCATAGCTCATCCAGTCACGTGCGTAATATTTAGTTAACTCACCAGTTGAGCTATGTAAATAGTGTCCTGGAGGGAATTCTTTAATTGAACGACATACAGGTACTAAAGCTTTCATTTCTGAAGCTACGTAGAAGTTACCGTGTTCATCCCAACCCATATATAGCGGGATAATACCCATGTGGTCACGAGCAATTAGATATTCGTTTTTAGTTTCATCATAAAGGATGAAAGCAAACATACCTTTTAACTCGTCAATGAAGTCGATACCTTTTTCTTCGTATTTAGCTAAGATTACTTCACAGTCAGATTTAGTCTGAAGTTTGTAATCAATGGTTAAACCCGCTTCTAATTCCTTGTGGTTGTAGATTTCACCGTTCACAGCCAATACGTGATTTCGATTTTGATTGAAGAGCGGCTGTGCACCATTGTCTACATCTACAATAGCAAGTCTTTCATGAGCAAGAATAGCGTTTTCACCAGCATAGATACCTGACCAATCAGGACCGCGGTGACGTAATAATTTAGACAGCTCTAAAGCTTGCTGTCTAAGTTCAGCTCGATCTGTTTTTAAATCGAGAATACCAAAAATTGAGCACATAGAGTTAATTACTCCCTCTTCAACCTTAATCTAACTTTTAATTCGAAATCACAAATGGGAAATTCATCCCAAAAATCGGGTAAGCCAGCATATTCATTATTTTGCAGAATACAAGTGTCAGGCACTAGAATTATTCATTTTTGTACAAGTTGATGTGATTCTGATGACAATATTATGAAGCTGGGCTCGTCAAAGCGCTCGATTATAACAAAGCTTATATACCCAAGCTACTTGAAATTGAATGTTTGAACATTGGACAGATCTTTTTGTGGAATTATTTGTGAAAATCGACCACAGACAAGCTTAATGTCGATTAGCTAACATTTCCACAACAAACGCACTGCTAAACAAGCAGTATATCTTTGAAATGTTATACCTTTAGGCTAGACTGGAATCATAGGTTGTCAAGTTAGAAAATTTGGGTTTAGTTGCTCCAAGTGAGGGTTGTATGGCGAGTGAAGTCGTTTTAAAAGAGTCGGGTCGTATTTCAGACATTCAAGGTCTTGTGTACAGAATGGTTGATGGTCAGCTAATTCCTGTATCTGTTGGTGAATCAGTTTTTGCTGGACAGATTTTAGTATTAGAAGCTGGTGCAAAAATCAAGTTTATTAAAGCCGACGGCGAAGAAGCTGAAATTGTAGCTGCAGAAAGCCAAACAACCGAAGTAGAAATTACCGGAGATGTTGAAAATCCTAGCGAAGAATTAGACGATGCTACTTTGTCTGAAATTGAACAGATTCAACAAGCTGTTGCTGAAGGCGACTTGTCGAATGTAGGCGCTACAGCGGCAGGTGGTTCAAGTAGTAGTGAAGGCGGTGCAACCGTTACTTCGGTAGAACGAAATGATCAGCAAACAATTGCTGGTGCTGGTTTTGATACCAATGCAGCTACTATCACAACGAGCAATGGCAATACCTTCACCCCCCCACAACCTGTTACCTCTATTTTAATTGATACAACCGCGCCCGAAGCTTCATTTGACGATTTATTAACGAATACATTAACACCTACATTAACGGGTAGTGTTGATGACCCCAATGCAACCATTTCTGCAACTATTAACGGCCAACCGATCGCAGTTACGAATAATGGCGACGGCAGTTTTTCAATTGCTGATGCTTTTACTTTGATTGAAGGTAGTAATCAAATAACAATCACGCTAGTGGATCAAAGCGGAAACCAAACTGTTTTAAACGCAACCATAACTGCGGATGTCACACTACCTCAAGGTACTATAGATAGTATAGTTACAGACGATACAACACCAGCCATTACCGGAACGGTAGATGACCCAGAAGCGTTAATTTTAGTTTCAATTGATGGTCAAATTTTTGAGGCGACTAACAATGGCGACGGTAGTTGGACTCTAGCAGATGATGTTGTAGCTGAGTTAGCTGAGCAACAACATGATGTGACAGTAACTTTCTTTGATTTAGCGGGTAATACTAATAACGCTCAAGGTACTGTTACCGTTGAAATTAACGAAGCGCCTGAAATTCAAATTCAAAGCATTAACTTGTCAGAAAACAATGTTTTTGTTGGTCAGGCTGTAGCAACTTTTGAAGCGACAGATCCTGATGGTGATAGCTTAACGCTTGAACTTGTTAATAACGACAATGGTTTTTTCGCTATTTCAGGAAATCAAATTGTGTTAACTCAAGCGGGTGTTGATGCAATTCAAAATGATGAATTAGCATTAACCTCAATTGATTACTCGCTTTCAGCGACGGATGGTGAATTTACCACTTTGGCTAATGGCGATAGTCTGATTGCCCGCGGGGATAACTCAGCTGTGGTATCGGTTCAAGTTGATGGTGACATAACCGAACTGGGCGGGACTGTTCAATATACGGCGGTTTTATCGCAAGCTACTGAATCTGAAATGACAGTTACATTAGCCAGTGGTGTCAGCATTACAATTGCAGCGGGACAAATATTTGGCAATGCCCAGCGTGTGATTGACGCCGATGAAGATGTTTATATCGATGCTGAAACCCTGACAGACACAATTCTAAGTGTTTCTGGTGGTAGCTTTGATAGCATAGTAATTGATTCAACGCCTGTAACAATTAATGTCGCTGATACAATTAATGAAACGACTTTAGCACTAAGTGCGTCAGAATCCGTATCTGAAGCGGGCGGGCAAATTACCTACACTGCAACACTTTCAAATCCAGCGCAAACGCAAGTTACAGTCACTTTAGCTTCAGGACAAATCATCACAATTGAAGCAGAGCAAACTCAAGGTCAAGTAGTTGTCGACTTTGCTGCATCCGATGATGTTTACGCTGAATCAGATACAATCACTGATAGTATCAGTGATGTGACTGGCGGCAATTTTGAACGTTTATCTTTTGCGCTCGATCCTGTTTCAACAGGGATAACGGACACTATAGATGTTACGCGGTTAACTCTAAGTGCAGATACCACGATTAATGAAGGTCAAGAGATAGAATACACAGCAGTCCTTTCGAACCCAGCTGCTAGCGATATGACAATTAATCTTACCAATGGTGAAACTATTGTTATTAATGCTGGGCAAACAGAGGGGAGTGTTTTAGTTTCGATTGAAAATACAGCCACGCTTGATGCGACAACTATTATTAATCAGATAGACGCTAATTCTGTAATTGGTGGGGGCTTTGAGCAGTTAGATATATCGACAGAGTCTGTTACGACACAAGTTTCTGATGTAGTTGAAACGACGCAATTGACTTTAACGGCTGACAGCCAAGTTAATGAAGGTAGCAACATAAATTATACTGTGTCTACTACTTCACCAACCGCGACGGATTTGACTGTTCAATTGACCAATGGTTTGACGATAACCATTTTAGCAGGTCAATCTTCTGCGAGCGCAGCGTTTGTTACTCAAGATTCTGTATATCAAGATGCTCGTGTATTTAATGTAGCAATTGACGCTGGTTCAGTGACTGGTGGCAATTTTGAAGATCTTCAAGTAGACACGACCAGTGTAGTGACCAATGTAGCTGATGTTATTAGTGATGTAACTTTAACTTTCAGTGCAGACAGTGAAGTGACTGCTGGTGATCTTATTAGTTATCAGGTTAGTTTATCCGAGCCAGCCGCGACCGATTTATCTATTCCATTGTCAAACGGGCAAACAATCATTGTTTTAGCTGGACAATCTTCTGGTTTTGTCGAGGTTACAGCGCCTTCGGAGCAAAGCTCTCTTTCCGTTAGCATTGACGAAGCGAATATTTCTGGTGGTAATTTTGAAAATCTCGTTCTAGGTAATTCGTCTGTAACAACTGATATTGCATCTATTGCCGAAGAGGTTACTTTATCACTTTCTGGTGATTTAAACGCAACTGAAGGCGGCTCAATTAACTATACTGCAAGCTTAACCGCACCTGCAGAAACAGCGATGACCATTACCTTAAGTAATGGTGCTGAAATCTCAATTGCTGCAGGTCAAAGCAGTGGCTCAGTATCAGTGGCTGTATCGGATGATGTCTACAATGGTGCTGACGATGTAGTAACCACCTTAAGCCTAGATAACGTTACTGGCGGTAACTTCGAAAACCTTGTATTGGGTACAAACTCTGTCACCACAACGGTTTCAGATGTAGCAACCGACGTGACATTGAATTTAACCGGCTCTACAACTGCAGCTGAAGCGGGCTCAATTACTTATACAGCCAGCTTAACGGCACCTGCGGAAACGGCGATGACGATTACCTTAAGTAATGGTGCAGAAATTAGTATTGCTGCGGGCCAAAGTAGTGGGTCAGTATCAGTTGCTGTTTCAGATGATGTTTATAACGGTGCTGATGATGTAGTGACCACCTTAAGCCTAGATAATGTCTCAGGCGGTAACTTCGAAAACCTTGTATTGGGTACAAACTCTGTCACCACAACGGTTTCAGATGTAGCAACCGACGTGACATTGAATTTAACCGGCTCAACAACTGCAGCTGAAGCGGGCTCAATTACTTATACAGCCAGCTTAACCGCGCCTGCAGAAACGGCGATGACCATTACCTTAAGCAATGGTGCCGAAATCAGTATTGCAGCAGGTCAAAGCTCGGGCTCAGTCAGTGTTGCTGTTGGTGATGATGTCTACAATGGTGCTGATGATGTTGTTACAACCTTAAGCCTAGATAATGTTTCAGGCGGTAACTTCGAAAACCTCGTATTAGGCACAAACTCAGTTACGACTGAAATCAGTGATGTTGCAACCGATGTGACTCTGAACCTAACTGGCTCAAGCACAGCTGCGGAAGCCGGTTCAATTACTTATACGGCTAGCCTAACTGCACCTGCAGAAACGGCGATGAGCATTACCTTAAGCAATGGTGCTGAAATTAGTATTGCAGCAGGTCAAAGCAGTGGCTCTGTCAGTGTTGCAGTAGGCGATGATGTATACGTGGGTGCAGATTCAATCACCACAACTTTAAGCCTAGATAATGTCACTGGCGGCAACTTCGAGAATTTAGTCCTAGGCACAAACTCAGTTACCACTGAAATCAGCGATGTTGCAACTGATGTCACCTTGAATTTAACCGGCTCTACAACCGCTGCGGAAGCAGGCTCAATTACTTATACTGCAAGCTTAACGGCACCTGCAGAAACAGCGATGACGATTACCTTAAGCAATGGCGCTGAAATCTCAATTGCAGCAGGTCAAAGCTCAGGCTCAGTGAGTGTTGCAGTTGGTGATGATGTGTATGTTGGTGCAGATTCAATCACCACAACCTTAAGCCTAGACAATGTATCAGGCGGTAACTTCGAAAATCTCGTATTAGGTACAAACTCAGTTACAACTGAAATCAGTGATGTTGCAACTGACGTTACATTGAACTTAACCGGCTCAACAACCGCAGCGGAAGCAGGTTCAATTACTTATTCGGCAAGCTTGACGGCACCTGCAGAAACAGCAATGACCATCACCTTAAGTAATGGTGCAGAAATCAGTATTGCCGCGGGTCAAAGCTCAGGCTCAGTATCAGTGGCTGTATCAGATGATGTTTATAATGGTGCCGATGATGTAGTGACGACCTTAAGCCTAGATAATGTATCAGGCGGCAACTTCGAAAACCTTGTATTGGGTACAAACTCAGTCACCACTGCAGTAAGCGATGCAGTTTCTGATGTAACCTTAAACCTAACAGGTTCAACAACCGCAGCCGAAGCGGGTTCTATTACTTATACAGCCAGCTTAACTGCGCCAGCACAAACGGCAATGACCATCACCTTAAGTAATGGTGCTGAAATCAGTATTGCCGCGGGTCAAAGTTCGGGCTCAGTGAGTGTTGCAGTTGGCGATGATGTGTACGTGGGTGCAGACTCAATCACCACGACATTAAGCTTAGATAACGTTTCTGGCGGCAATTTCGAAAACTTAATCCTCGGCACAAGTTCTGTGACCACAACAGTGAGTGACACAGTTTCAGATGTGACGCTAAACCTAACAGGTTCAACAACTGCTGCGGAAGCAGGCTCAATTACTTATACTGCAAGCTTAACTGCACCTGCAGAAACGGCGATGACCATTACTTTAAGTAATGGTGCTGAGATTTCAATTGCTGCGGGTCAAAGTTCTGGCTCGGTGAGTGTTGCAGTATCGGATGATGTCTACAATGGTGCTGATGATGTAGTGACCACCTTAAGTCTAGATAATGTATCCGGCGGTAACTTCGAAAACTTAATCCTCGGCACAAACTCAGTCACCACTGAAATTAGTGATGTTGCGACAGATGTCACCTTAAACTTAACAGGTTCAAGCACTGCTTTAGAGGCAGGCTCAATTACCTATACAGCCAGCTTAACCGCACCAGCAGAAACGGCGATGACCATTACCTTAAGTAATGGTGCAGAAATCAGTATTGCTGCAGGTCAAAGCAGTGGTTCGATATCAGTTGCTGTATCGGATGATGTATACAATGGTGCTGACGATGTTGTTACAACCTTAAGCCTAGATAATGTATCAGGTGGTAATTTCGAAAATCTCGTATTAGGTACAAACTCAGTTACCACTGAAATTAGTGATGTTGCAACCGATGTCTCCCTAAACTTAACTGGTTCAAGCACAGCAGCCGAAGCAGGTTCAATCACTTATACGGCAAGCCTAACCGCACCTGCAGAAACGGCAATGACTATCACCTTACGTAATGAAGCGGTCATTACGATTGCGGCGGGTCAAAGCTCTGGCTCAGTGAGTGTTGCAGTTGGCGATGATGTATACGTGGGTGCAGATTCAATCACCACGACATTAAGTTTAGATAACGTTTCTGGCGGTAACTTCGAAAATCTTGTATTAGGCACAAACTCAGTTACAACTGAAATCAGTGATGTTGCAACCGATGTAACATTGAATTTAACCGGCTCTACAACTGCTGCTGAAGCAGGCTCAATTACTTATACAGCCAGCTTAACCGCGCCTGCAGAAACAGCGATGACGATTACCTTAAGTAATGGTGCAGAAATCTCAATTGCTGCAGGTCAAAGCTCAGGCTCTGTTTCAGTATCGGTATCGGATGATGTCTACAATGGTGCCGACGATGTAGTGACCACCTTAAGCCTAGATAATGTCTCAGGCGGTAACTTCGAGAATCTTGTATTAGGCACAAACTCAGTTACCACTGAAATCAGTGATGTTGCAACCGATGTCACCTTAAACTTAACTGGCTCTACAACCGCTGCGGAAGCAGGTTCAATCACTTATACAGCCAGCCTGACCGCGCCTGCAGAAACAGCGATGACCATCACCTTAAGCAATGGATCAGAAATTAGTATTGCTGCGGGCCAAAGCTCTGGCTCAGTGAGTGTTGCTGTTGGCGATGACGTTTATAACGGTGCTGGCGATGTTGTTACAACATTAAGCTTAGATAACGTCTCAGGTGGCAACTTCGAGAATCTTGTATTAGGCACAAACTCAGTCACAACAACGGTTTCAGATGTTGCAACCAATGTCACCTTGAATTTAACAGGTTCAAGTACAGCGCTAGAAGCAGGTTCAATTACTTATACAGCGAGCTTAACGGCACCTGCCGAAACGGCAATGACCATTACCTTAAGTAATGGTGCAGAAATCAGTATTGCGGCAGGTCAAAGCTCTGGCTCAGTCAGTGTTGCAGTTGGCGATGATGTGTACGTGGGTGCAGATTCAATCACCACGACCTTAAGTTTAGATAATGTATCAGGCGGCAACTTCGAAAACTTAGTGCTGGGCACAAGTTCTGTGACCACAACAGTGAGTGACACAGTTTCAGATGTTACGCTTAATTTAACCGGCTCTACAACCGCTGCGGAAGCAGGCTCAATTACTTACACAGCCAGACTAACCGCACCTGCAGAAACAGCGATGACCATCACCTTAAGTAATGGTGCGGAAATCAGTATTGCTGCGGGCCAAAGCTCGGGCTCAGTATCAGTTGCGGTATCGGATGATGTTTATAACGGCGCCGATGATGTAGTGACCACCTTAAGCCTAGATAATGTATCAGGCGGTAATTTCGAAAACTTAATCCTCGGCACAAGTTCTGTGACCACAACGGTTTCAGATGTTGCAACCGATGTAACCTTAAACTTAACAGGTTCGAGCACGGCTGCAGAGGCAGGTTCAATTACTTATACTGCCAGCCTAACCGCGCCTGCAGAAACGGCGATGACCATTACCTTAAGCAATGGTGCAGAAATCTCAATTGCAGCAGGTCAAAGTTCGGGCTCAGTGAGTGTTGCTGTTGGCGATGATGTATACGTGGGTGCAGATCCAATCACCACCACATTAAGCCTAGATAATGTCACTGGCGGCAACTTCGAGAATTTAGTCCTAGGCACAAACTCAGTTACCACTGAAATCAGTGATGTTGCGACAGATGTAACGTTAAACTTAACTGGCTCTGCAACCGCAGCCGAAGCAGGCTCAATTACTTACACTGCAAGCCTAACCGCACCTGCAGAAACGGCAATGACCATCACCTTAAGCAATGGCGCTGAAATCAGTATTGCGGCAGGTCAAAGCAGTGGCTCAGTATCAGTTGCTGTTTCAGATGATGTATACGTGGGTGCAGATTCAATCACCACGACCTTAAGCCTAGATAACGTTTCTGGCGGTAACTTCGAAAACTTAATCCTCGGCACAAACTCTGTCACCACAACGGTTTCAGATGTCGCAACCGACGTGACATTGAATTTAACCGGCTCTACAACCGCAGCGGAAGCAGGTTCAATTACTTATACCGCAAGCCTAACTGCGCCTGCAGAAACGGCGATGGCGATTACCTTAAGCAATGGTGCTGAGATCTCAATTGCAGCAGGTCAAAGCTCTGGCTCAGTCAGTGTTGCAGTTGGCGATGATGTATACGTGGGTGCAGATTCAATCACCACAAGCTTAAGCTTAGATAACGTTTCTGGCGGTAACTTCGAAAACTTAGTACTTGGCACAAGTTCAGTTACAACTGAAATCAGTGATGTTGCAACTGACGTGACATTGAATTTAACAGGTTCAAGCACAGCAGTAGAGGCGGGCTCAATTACTTACACAGCTAGCCTAACCGCACCTGCAGAAACGGCAATGACTATCACCTTAAGTAATGAAGCGGTCATTACGATTGCGGCGGGTCAAAGCTCTGGCTCAGTGAGTGTCGCAGTTGGCGATGATGTATACGTGGGTGCAGATTCAATCACCACGACATTAAGTTTAGATAACGTTTCTGGCGGTAACTTCGAAAATCTTGTATTAGGCACAAACTCAGTTACAACTGAAATTAGTGATGTCGCAACCGATGTCACCTTAAACCTAACCGGCTCTACAACTGCAGCCGAAGCGGGCTCAATTACTTATACAGCCAGCTTAACCGCGCCTGCAGAAACTGCGATGACCATCACCTTAAGCAATGGTGCAGAAATTAGTATTGCAGCAGGTCAAAGCAGTGGCTCAGTATCGGTGGCTGTATCGGATGATGTATACGTGGGTGTAGATTCAATCACCACGACCTTAAGCCTAGATAACGTCTCAGGTGGCAACTTCGAAAACCTTGTATTAGGCACAAACTCAGTTACAACTGAAATCAGTGATGTTGCAACAGATGTCACCTTAAACTTAACCGGCTCAACAACTGCAGCCGAAGCGGGCTCAATTACTTACACTGCCAGCTTAACCGCACCTGCAGAAACGGCGATGACGATCACCTTAAGTAATGGTGCAGAAATCTCAATTGCTGCAGGTCAAAGCTCAGGCTCTGTTTCAGTATCGGTATCTAATGATGTTTATAACGGTGCCGATGATGTAGTGACCACCTTAAGCCTAGATAATGTCTCAGGCGGTAACTTCGAGAATCTTGTATTAGGCACAAACTCAGTTACCACTGAAATCAGTGATGTTGCAACCGATGTCACCTTAAACCTAACCGGCTCTACAACTGCAGTTGAAGCGGGCTCAATTACCTACACTGCAAGTTTAACGGCACCTGCCGAAACGGCGATGACCATCACCTTAAGCAATGGAGCAGAAATTAGTATTGCAGCAGGTCAAAGCAGTGGTTCAGTATCTGTCGCAGTATCAGATGATGTTTATAACGGTGCTGACGATGTTGTGACCACCTTAAGCCTAGATAATGTCTCAGGCGGTAACTTCGAAAACTTAATCCTCGGCACAAACTCAGTTACCACTGAAATCAGTGATGTTGCAACAGATGTCACCTTAAACTTAACAGGCTCTACAACCGCAGCGGAAGCAGGTTCAATTACTTATACCGCAAGCCTAACTGCGCCTGCAGAAACGGCGATGACGATTACCTTAAGTAATGGTGCAGAAATTAGTATTGCAGCAGGTCAAAGCAGTGGCTCAGTATCGGTGGCTGTATCGGATGATGTATACGTGGGTGCAGATTCAATCACCACAACATTAAGCCTAGATAACGTTACTGGCGGTAACTTCGAAAACCTTGTATTAGGCACAAACTCAGTTACAACTGAAGTAAGTGATACCGTTTCAGATGTGACGCTAAACCTAACAGGTTCAACAACTGCTGCCGAAGCTGGCTCAATTACTTATACAGCGAGCTTAACGGCACCTGCCGAAACAGCGATGACGCTCACCTTAAGTAATGGTGCTGAAATCTCAATTGCTGCGGGCCAAAGCTCTGGCTCAGTGAGTGTTGCTGTTGGTGATGATGTGTACGTGGGTGCAGATTCAATCACCACGACCTTAAGCTTAGATAACGTTTCTGGCGGTAATTTCGAAAACCTAGTATTAGGCACAAACTCAGTTACAACTGAAATCAGCGATGTTGCAACAGACGTTACATTGAATTTAACCGGCTCTTCAACCGCAGCTGAAGCCGGTTCAATTACCTACACTGCAAGCCTAACCGCACCTGCCGAAACAGCGATGACGCTCACCTTAAGTAATGGTGCTGAAATCTCAATAGCAGCAGGTCAAAGCAGTGGTTCGGTATCAGTTGCTGTTGGCGATGATGTATACGTGGGTGCAGATTCAATCACCACGACCTTAAGCCTAGATAACGTCTCAGGTGGCAACTTCGAGAATCTTGTATTAGGCACAAACTCAGTTACAACTGAAATCAGCGATGTTGCAACAGACGTTACATTGAATTTAACCGGCTCTTCAACCGCAGCTGAAGCCGGTTCAATTACCTACACTGCAAGCCTAACCGCACCTGCCGAAACAGCGATGACGCTCACCTTAAGTAATGGTGCTGAAATCTCAATTGCTGCGGGCCAAAGCTCTGGCTCAGTCAGTGTTGCTGTTGGTGATGATGTGTACGTGGGTGCAGATTCAATCACCACGACCTTAAGCTTAGATAACGTTTCTGGCGGTAATTTCGAAAACCTAGTATTAGGCACAAACTCAGTTACAACTGAAATCAGCGATGTTGCAACAGACGTTACATTGAATTTAACCGGCTCTTCAACCGCAGCTGAAGCCGGTTCAATTACCTACACTGCAAGCTTAACCGCACCTGCAGAAACTGCAATGACCATCACCTTAAGTAATGGTGCAGAAATCTCAATTGCCGCAGGTCAAAGCAGTGGCTCAGTATCAGTTGCTGTATCGGATGATGTCTACAATGGTGCCGATGATGTAGTGACCACCTTAAGCCTAGATAACGTTTCTGGCGGTAATTTCGAAAACTTAATCCTCGGCACAAGTTCTGTGACCACAACGGTTTCGGATGTTGCAACAGATGTGACGCTTAACTTAACCGGCTCTACAACTGCAGCCGAAGCAGGTTCAATTACTTACACTGCAAGCTTAACTTCACCTGCCGAAACCGCGATGACCATCACCTTAAGTAACGGTGCAGAAATCTCAATCGCTGCAGGTCAAAGTTCTGGCTCTGTATCTGTAGCAGTATCAGATGATGTTTATGTCGGTGCAGATCCAATCACCACCACATTAAGCCTAGATAATGTCACTGGCGGCAACTTCGAGAATTTAGTCCTAGGCACAAACTCAGTTACAACTGAAATTAGTGATGTTGCGACAGATGTCACCTTAAACTTAACCGGCTCTACAACCGCAGCTGAAGCGGGCTCAATCACTTATACAGCGAGCTTAACGGCGCCTGCAGAAACAGCGATGACGATTACCTTAAGTAATGGTGCAGAAATCTCAATTGCTGCAGGTAAAAGCTCAGGCTCTGTTTCAGTATCGGTATCGGATGATGTCTACAATGGTGCCGACGATGTTGTTACGACCTTAAGCCTAGATAATGTCTCAGGCGGTAACTTCGAAAACTTAATCCTCGGCACAAACTCTGTCACCACAACGGTTTCAGATGTCGCAACCGACGTGACATTGAATTTAACCGGCTCTACAACCGCAGCGGAAGCAGGTTCAATTACTTATACCGCAAGCCTAACTGCGCCTGCAGAAACGGCGATGGCGATTACCTTAAGCAATGGTGCTGAGATCTCAATTGCAGCAGGTCAAAGCTCTGGCTCAGTCAGTGTTGCAGTTGGCGATGATGTATACGTGGGTGCAGATTCAATCACCACAAGCTTAAGCTTAGATAACGTTTCTGGCGGTAACTTCGAAAACTTAGTACTTGGCACAAGTTCAGTTACAACTGAAATCAGTGATGTTGCAACTGACGTGACATTGAATTTAACAGGTTCAAGCACAGCAGTAGAGGCGGGCTCAATTACTTACACAGCTAGCCTAACCGCACCTGCAGAAACGGCAATGACTATCACCTTAAGTAATGAAGCGGTCATTACGATTGCGGCGGGTCAAAGCTCTGGCTCAGTGAGTGTCGCAGTTGGCGATGATGTATACGTGGGTGCAGATTCAATCACCACGACATTAAGTTTAGATAACGTTTCTGGCGGTAACTTCGAAAATCTTGTATTAGGCACAAACTCAGTTACAACTGAAATTAGTGATGTCGCAACCGATGTCACCTTAAACCTAACCGGCTCTACAACTGCAGCCGAAGCGGGCTCAATTACTTATACAGCCAGCTTAACCGCGCCTGCAGAAACTGCGATGACCATCACCTTAAGCAATGGTGCAGAAATTAGTATTGCAGCAGGTCAAAGCAGTGGCTCAGTATCGGTGGCTGTATCGGATGATGTATACGTGGGTGTAGATTCAATCACCACGACCTTAAGCCTAGATAACGTCTCAGGTGGCAACTTCGAAAACCTTGTATTAGGCACAAACTCAGTTACAACTGAAATCAGTGATGTTGCAACAGATGTCACCTTAAACTTAACCGGCTCAACAACTGCAGCCGAAGCGGGCTCAATTACTTACACTGCCAGCTTAACCGCACCTGCAGAAACGGCGATGACGATCACCTTAAGTAATGGTGCAGAAATCTCAATTGCTGCAGGTCAAAGCTCAGGCTCTGTTTCAGTATCGGTATCTAATGATGTTTATAACGGTGCCGATGATGTAGTGACCACCTTAAGCCTAGATAATGTCTCAGGCGGTAACTTCGAGAATCTTGTATTAGGCACAAACTCAGTTACCACTGAAATCAGTGATGTTGCAACCGATGTCACCTTAAACCTAACCGGCTCTACAACTGCAGTTGAAGCGGGCTCAATTACCTACACTGCAAGTTTAACGGCACCTGCCGAAACGGCGATGACCATCACCTTAAGCAATGGAGCAGAAATTAGTATTGCAGCAGGTCAAAGCAGTGGTTCAGTATCTGTCGCAGTATCAGATGATGTTTATAACGGTGCTGACGATGTTGTGACCACCTTAAGCCTAGATAATGTCTCAGGCGGTAACTTCGAAAACTTAATCCTCGGCACAAACTCAGTTACCACTGAAATCAGTGATGTTGCAACAGATGTCACCTTAAACTTAACAGGCTCTACAACCGCAGCGGAAGCAGGTTCAATTACTTATACCGCAAGCCTAACTGCGCCTGCAGAAACGGCGATGACGATTACCTTAAGTAATGGTGCAGAAATTAGTATTGCAGCAGGTCAAAGCAGTGGCTCAGTATCGGTGGCTGTATCGGATGATGTATACGTGGGTGCAGATTCAATCACCACAACATTAAGCCTAGATAACGTTACTGGCGGTAACTTCGAAAACCTTGTATTAGGCACAAACTCAGTTACAACTGAAGTAAGTGATACCGTTTCAGATGTGACGCTAAACCTAACAGGTTCAACAACTGCTGCCGAAGCTGGCTCAATTACTTATACAGCGAGCTTAACGGCACCTGCCGAAACAGCGATGACGCTCACCTTAAGTAATGGTGCTGAAATCTCAATTGCTGCGGGCCAAAGCTCTGGCTCAGTGAGTGTTGCTGTTGGTGATGATGTGTACGTGGGTGCAGATTCAATCACCACGACCTTAAGCTTAGATAACGTTTCTGGCGGTAATTTCGAAAACCTAGTATTAGGCACAAACTCAGTTACAACTGAAGTAAGTGACACAGTTTCAGATGTGACTCTGAACCTAACTGGCTCTACAACAGCAGCTGAAGCAGGCTCAATTACCTATACAGCCAGCTTAACGGCACCTGCCGAAACGGCGATGACCATTACCTTAAGTAATGGTGCAGAAATCTCAATTGCTGCAGGTAAAAGCTCAGGCTCTGTTTCAGTATCGGTATCGGATGATGTCTACAATGGTGCCGACGATGTTGTTACGACCTTAAGCCTAGATAATGTATCAGGCGGTAACTTCGAAAACCTTGTATTAGGTACAAACTCAGTTACCACTGAAGTAAGTGACACAGTTTCAGATGTGACTCTGAACCTAACTGGCTCTACAACAGCAGCTGAAGCAGGCTCAATCACTTATACAGCCAGCCTAACTGCACCAGCCGAAACGGCGATGACCATTACCTTAAGTAATGGAGCAGAAATTAGTATTGCTGCAGGTCAAAGCTCTGGCTCAGTGAGTGTTGCTGTATCGGATGATGTTTATAACGGTGCTGACGATGTTGTTACAACCTTAAGCTTAGACAATGTATCAGGCGGTAACTTCGAAAACTTAATCCTCGGCACAAATTCTGTCGCCACAACGGTTTCAGATGTCGCAAGCGATGTAACGCTAAACCTAACAGGTTCAAGTACAGCGCTAGAGGCTGGCTCAATTACTTATACAGCCAGCCTAACCGCACCTGCAGAAACAGCGATGACGATTACCTTAAGTAATGGTGCGGAAATCTCAATAGCAGCAGGTCAAAGCAGTGGTTCGGTATCAGTTGCTGTTGGCGATGATGTATACGTGGGTGCAGATTCAATCACCACGACCTTAAGCCTAGATAACGTCTCAGGTGGCAACTTCGAGAATCTTGTATTAGGCACAAACTCAGTCACAACAACGGTTTCAGATGTTGCAACCAATGTCACCTTGAATTTAACTGGTTCAAGTACAGCGCTAGAAGCGGGTTCAATTACTTATACAGCGAGCTTAACGGCACCTGCCGAAACAGCGATGACGCTCACCTTAAGTAATGGTGCTGAAATCTCAATTGCTGCGGGCCAAAGCTCTGGCTCAGTGAGTGTTGCTGTTGGTGATGATGTGTACGTGGGTGCAGATTCAATCACCACGACCTTAAGCTTAGATAACGTTTCTGGCGGTAATTTCGAAAACCTAGTATTAGGCACAAACTCAGTTACAACTGAAATCAGCGATGTTGCAACAGACGTTACATTGAATTTAACCGGCTCTTCAACCGCAGCTGAAGCCGGTTCAATTACCTACACTGCAAGCCTAACCGCACCTGCCGAAACAGCGATGACGCTCACCTTAAGTAATGGTGCTGAAATCTCAATAGCAGCAGGTCAAAGCAGTGGTTCGGTATCAGTTGCTGTTGGCGATGATGTATACGTGGGTGCAGATTCAATCACCACGACCTTAAGCCTAGATAACGTCTCAGGTGGCAACTTCGAGAATCTTGTATTAGGCACAAACTCAGTTACAACTGAAATCAGCGATGTTGCAACAGACGTTACATTGAATTTAACCGGCTCTTCAACCGCAGCTGAAGCCGGTTCAATTACCTACACTGCAAGCCTAACCGCACCTGCCGAAACAGCGATGACGCTCACCTTAAGTAATGGTGCTGAAATCTCAATTGCTGCGGGCCAAAGCTCTGGCTCAGTGAGTGTTGCTGTTGGTGATGATGTGTACGTGGGTGCAGATTCAATCACCACGACCTTAAGCTTAGATAACGTTTCTGGCGGTAATTTCGAAAACCTAGTATTAGGCACAAACTCAGTTACAACTGAAATCAGCGATGTTGCAACAGACGTTACATTGAATTTAACCGGCTCTTCAACCGCAGCTGAAGCCGGTTCAATTACCTACACTGCAAGCTTAACCGCACCTGCAGAAACTGCAATGACCATCACCTTAAGTAATGGTGCAGAAATCTCAATTGCTGCAGGTAAAAGCTCAGGCTCTGTTTCAGTATCGGTATCGGATGATGTCTACAATGGTGCCGACGATGTTGTTACGACCTTAAGCCTAGATAATGTATCAGGCGGTAACTTCGAAAACCTTGTATTAGGTACAAACTCAGTTACCACTGAAGTAAGTGACACAGTTTCAGATGTGACTCTGAACCTAACTGGCTCTACAACAGCAGCTGAAGCAGGCTCAATCACTTATACAGCCAGCCTAACTGCACCAGCCGAAACGGCGATGACCATTACCTTAAGTAATGGAGCAGAAATTAGTATTGCTGCAGGTCAAAGCTCTGGCTCAGTGAGTGTTGCTGTATCGGATGATGTTTATAACGGTGCTGACGATGTTGTTACAACCTTAAGCTTAGACAATGTATCCGGCGGTAACTTCGAAAACTTAGTCCTAGGCACAAACTCAGTTACCACTGAAATCAGCGATGTTGCAACTGACGTGACATTGAACTTAACTGGTTCAAGCACTGCTTTAGAGGCTGGCTCAATTACTTATACAGCCAGCTTAACCGCGCCTGCAGAAATAGCGATGACCATCACCTTAAGTAATGGTGCAGAAATCAGTATTGCTGCGGGCCAAAGCTCGGGCTCAGTATCAGTTGCGGTATCGGATGATGTTTATAACGGCGCCGATGATGTAGTGACCACCTTAAGCCTAGATAATGTATCAGGCGGTAATTTCGAAAACTTAATCCTCGGCACAAGTTCTGTGACCACAACGGTTTCTGATGTTGCAACCGATGTAACCTTAAACTTAACAGGTTCGAGCACAGCGCTAGAAGCAGGCTCAATCACTTATACAGCAAGTTTAACGGCACCTGCAGAAACCGCGATGACCATTACCTTAAGTAATGGTGCTGAGATTTCAATTGCTGCGGGTCAAAGCAGTGGTTCGGTATCAGTTGCGGTATCGGATGATGTCTACAATGGTGCTGATGACGTTGTTACAACCTTAAGTCTAGATAATGTCTCAGGTGGTAACTTCGAAAACCTTGTATTAGGCACAAACTCAGTCACAACTACAGTTACTGATAGCATAGATGTTACTGATCTAACTATGGAAGTAGATACAAGCAATCTACTACAAGGTTCTATTTCAGTCGACTTTGCGCTGTCAAATGCAGCAAAAACAGATCTTGTGATCACTTTAGCAAGTGGAGAGCAAGTTACTATTAAAGCGGGTAGCACAAGCGCAAATGTTGAGCTTGAAGTTGATGGTGATTCAGACACCTTCACAGTTGGCGTAACGTCAACATCAGGTGGTGATTTTGAAAGTTTACAATTGCCATCATCAGTACAAGTTAACGTAAATCTTGTACCAAGCATTGAAGTAAGTGATCAAAACGGCGAAGCGAGTGGGCATATCACAGTAGATGAAGCAGGCATTGGAGCTGATGCTTCGTCAAATATTGCAACTGGCACTATAACCATTAGCACAACGGCAAATTTAGCTAATGTGACTATTGGTGGACATAGTGTCAGCGCACTTGAACTCGCAGGATTAGCGTTAAATCCAGTCACTATTGAGCTGCCAAACGGGGACATGACATTAACCCGTTATAACTTAGTAACTGGTGAGCTCTCGTATCAATACGAATTAACTGATGCGATTGACCATGGCGAAACTGATAGCTCAATTGAAAATGTGGTGATTCAAGTTACCGATGTCAATGAATTATCAACATCAACAAACTTGACTATCCAAACATTAGATGACAAACCAAGCTTTACAATTAATCAGCCTGATGCGATTAACTTTGAAACAATGGATTACAATCTTATTTTTGCCATCGATGTTTCTAACTCAATGAACAATGCATTGGGCGATACTACAGTGTTGCAAGCAACAATAGACGGTATCACTCAATTATTAGAAACCTACGAAGGCATGGGTAACGTTAAAGTTAAATTAGTGCCATTTTCGACCGATGCAACCGAATACGATTGGTCGTCAATTAGCCAGTCTATTACTTTGTTAGAAGGGCTGGGCGCAAGTGGTACAACCGACTATGATGATGCCTTGGCGGCAATTGTTGGTGATTATTCAACACCACAAGATGCGAGCACTAAAGTATACTTTATCTCTGACGGTAACCCGTACGGTACAAGCGAAAATCAAAATAACGTCAACGCAATAACCAACTATCAACAAACCTGGAAAAACTTTGTTGAAACAAACAACATAGATGTTGAAGTGATAGGCATAGGTTCAAGTGTCCAGTACCAATATCTGAATATGGTGGGTGCACCAACTGAGATTATTCAAAATGAAAGTGGCGAGTATGTTGCCGCGGATAATGTTGTTTCTGTTACCACAGCAATTCAATTGGCGGAAGCCTTGTTGGCAAGTATTGGTGGAAAATCAGCAGGTGAAATTGGCACTGGTCAATCCGCAGCAGGCGTAATTGATTATGGCGCTGACAGCGAAGGCAGCATTTTATCTATTGAAGTTGATGGAGCGACTTATACCCTGGATAGCGAGCAAGTCGAAAACGGCGTCTTAACCATTGAAACGGCAAATGGTGCGACACTCATGTTCGACTTCTCAAATGGTTTGTATGAGTATGATGTATCCTTGTCTGCAGAAAATAATGCGGATGAAGCTTCGGCCAGTTGGTCGAAATCAGAGCTCGACAATAACTCAAGTCAGTGGATATTAACCGAAAACTTCACAATTACAGTTCGAGATGGTGACGGTGATACGGCCTCTGGTCAATTAACCTTAACAAGTAAATTCCCAGTAGAAGTCGCCAGTGTTGCGCCTGTGCTTGAAGAAGACAATGTAGAAATCACAGAAGTTGACGGCACAGTGGCAAGCTCGCAAACTCGAAGCCAAATCTCTGGCAATGTGATTGATAACGACACAATAACAGAAACAACGAACCCGGTTGTCGGCATTGTTAGTGGTGTCGGAGTAGTCAGCGAAGGCAATATTGGCAGCAAAATTACCGGTAGTTATGGTTCAATTGTCATTCAAGCAAACGGAAAATACGTATATACCTTGAACAATGCGAATTCGGATGTAAACAACTTAAGTCAAGGTGAAAGCTTAACCGACACCTTTACTTATTTGGTTAAAGACGCAAATGGCAACTATGAAAGTACAACGATTAACATTCAAATAAATGGTGTTGATGATTCATTACCAGACTTATCTGAAAACGCTGTTTATGGTTTTGGTGGCAATGATGTGATCTTAACTTACGGCGATTCTTGGTTAGTTGGCAGTATGGGCAGTTATCAAGATGCAAATGATCCAGATGCTTTGGGTGGATTGCATACCTTTAACAGCGCAGAGCTGGCTGATGTCGGTTTTGAACGTTCGACAATTTTCTCCAATAACACCACAGTTGCGACAGGCTACACCAGCTATGATACGAGTAAAGGTGCTACTTTGGTTGGCGGTGAAGGTGCTGATTACCTAATCGGCGGTTCAGGTGATGACGTATTGATAGGTGGCACAAATGGTAATGGCAACTCAGCTTTAGTATCAAACACCTATGCTGGTGATGTTATGACGGGCGGCAGTGGTAGCGATATGTTTGTCTGGTTAGCAGGTGATGACTACGACGGAGGTTTTGCAAATGCTGCAAATAATCCAAGTGTCACGACAGATTACATCAAAGACTTTGAACTGACAGAGCGTGATCAAGCGGGAGACGTTACACAGCAGGGTGACTCACTCAACTTGGGCGATTTACTCGAAGGTGAAAATCACGATAACTTAGACAGCTATCTAAACTTTGAAGTAGTTGATGGTGATACAATTATCTCAGTATCTAAAGATGGTGACTTCACCGGCGACAGTTCAGATGAAGATAAAACAGATATGAAAATTGTCTTGGAAAATACAGATCTGTCATCAGGTACAAATGGCACTGACGCGGATATCATTCGTAAATTGCTTGAAGATAATCAGTTAATCACCAACAACAATAATAATTTGTAAAATAAAAATGCCTTATCGCGACGAACAATTGCGATAAGGCATTTTATTGTCTAGCGTTTAACTATAAACTTAGCCAATACAACTGCTTAATTAAACAAGGCCCCTTTATGCAGGAGCACAGTCAACAACAAAAACAACAACATGAAGACCTGCAACTTGCCGCAGAACAAACAGACCCATTATTAGGCTGTTTAACCTTTGTCAGTAAATATTATGGTAAACCCTTTTCCGCACAAGTAATGGGTGCAGGATTACCGCTAGTTAACGGACTTCTAACACCGCAGTTATTACCACGAGCCGCTAGTCGCGCAGGCTTAGATGCCAAAATCGTTAAAAAACCATTAGTTGATGTCTCTAATTTATTATTGCCGTGCATTTTATTATTAGAAAATAACAAAGCCTGTGTATTAATTAGTTACAAAGACGATAAAGCAGAGATAGCTTGGCCAGAATTACCAGATGGGGTTGATCAAGTTTCGATTGAACAGATAAGCCAACAGTACACAGGCTATTGCGTACTGTTAAAAAAGCGCTATCGATTTGATGCACGTTCTCCTGAAGTGTTAAAAACCAAAGATGGCCATTGGTTTTGGAGCACGCTCAAAGAAAATATTCCTTTATATCGTGATGCATTATTCGCGGCGTTTTTTATCAACTTAATCGCAGTTGCAACACCATTATTTGTGATGAATGTGTATGACAGGGTCGTACCAAACTCAGCACTCGATACCTTATGGGTTATGACCATAGGTATGATAGTTGTTATGGTTTTTGATTTTGCGCTCAAACAATCACGTTCCTACTTACTTGATTTAGCCGCAAAAAAATCTGACGTACTGCTCTCTAGCCGAATATTTGAAAAAGTGCTGAGCATGAATATGGCGTCAAAACCTCAATCAGTTGGGGCATTTGCGCGCAATATTCAAGAGTTTGACTCTATTCGTGATTTTATTACCTCGGCAACTATTGCAACTGTAATCGATATTCCATTTTCACTGATTATTTTAACTGTTGTTGCCATTATTGCAGGGCCTATTGCCATTGCACCCTTGGTTGCCATTATTGTGATGCTGGCTTATTCAGCTTGGGTAAAACACAAAATGCGTATTCTGGTTGAACAAGGTGGCCGCTATACCACAATGAAAAACGCGCATTTAATTGAATCACTTAGTGGTTTAGAAAACTTGAAATTAAACTGTGCTGAAAGTCAGTTCCAACAAAAATGGGAAGAGGTAAACGGCAATATTTCAAGTTGGAATTTAGGTATTAAAAAACTCGCTACTACAGTTTCATCTTTTAGTGCATTTATGCAGCAATTGTCGTCAGTTATTGTTGTGGTAATTGGTGTTTACTTAATTATCGAAGGCGACATTAGTATGGGCGCACTGATAGCAGCTGTGATGTTAAGCAACCGCATTATGCAGCCATTTAGCCAAATATCACTATTGGCCACTCGCTATAATCAAGCTGAATCAGCGTTAAAAACCTTAGACGAAATAATGCAATTACCGGATGAGTCGGTTGAGCAATATTTGCATCGTCCTTATTTAGATGGCCAAGTTGAATTTAGCCAAGTTTCATTTGCCTACCCACAAAGTGAAACCAAGGTGTTAAAAAATCTTAACTTTAATATCAAAGCCAAAGAAAAAGTCGCAATCATCGGCCGAATTGGCGCGGGTAAATCCACCGTCGAAAAACTCCTACTAGGTTTTTACCAGCCGACTGAAGGTGCAATCCGTATCGACGGGATCGACATAAACCAAATCAGCCCAGCTGATTTACGCTCAAAAATCGGTTGTTTGCCACAAGACATCAATTTGTTTTATGGCTCAATTCGCGACAATATCACTTTGGGTGTGCCGCATGTTGAAGATGAAAGAATATTAAGAGCGGCTCGCCTTGCAGGTGTCACAGCGTTTACCGACACCGACCCTGATGGATTAGACAGGCAAGTCGGCGAGCGTGGTGCATTTTTATCTGGCGGTCAACGTCAAGCCGTCGCACTAGCGCGAGCACTATTATTTAATCCACCAGTATTAGTTTTGGATGAACCAACCTCTAATATGGATAATTTTTCCGAGATGAAGGTCAAACAGCAGTTATCTTTATTAGCAAAAGACAAAACCTTTATTCTCATCACCCATAAAATGTCGATGTTAGAATTGGTCGACCGCGTTATTGTTGTTGAGCGTGGGCAAATAGTCATAGATGGGCCAACACAGCATGTTATGCAACAACTGCGTAGTGGCAATGTAAAAGCACCGCAGGCGTAAAAATGAAACAGTCAATCAAAGAAAACGAAATCAACTATATTAACGATATCAACGCTGCGTTATTGTTAAGTTCACCCAAGCGCACACGCCAAGCGCTTTATTTAATTTGTGGTTTTTTAACCTCTCTTTTATTGTGGGCGGCGTTTGCCGAAATAGACGAAGTAACAGTTGGTGCAGGTAAAGTTATTCCGTCGCAACAAGTACAAATTATCCAAAACTTAGAAGGTGGCATACTCAAAGAAGTTTCTATCCGCGAAGGGGATGTCGTTAACCCTGGTGATAAACTGCTTAGCATAGATGAAACGAGATTTTTGTCAGAATACCGTGAGCAGCAAGCACATGCTTATGGCTTAAAAGCTGACATTACCCGCTTGCGCGCTGAACTAGAAAGCATAGAAACCGACAACAACCAATTTAATATTCAGCCTATTGCATTGGAGTTTGCAAATGCACAAGCTTACCCAGAGTTAATCAATCGGCAAAAAGCCTTGTATGCAGAGCGTATTCGTAATTTAGCCAACCAAGTTAAAATACTCGATCAGCAAGTAACACAAAAAGAACAACAGTTAACTGAGTTAGCATCAAAAATAGACCATGCACAGCGCAGTTATCAACTGGTTAGTAAAGAGCTAGATATGACACGCCCGCTAGCAAACAGTGGTGTGGTATCCGAAGTTGAATTAATCAAACTTGAACGAGCAGCTAATGATGTAAAAGGTGAATTGTCTAGCTTGCAGTTGTTACGGCCAAAAATTCGCGCTGAAGTTGAAGAAATGGAAAATAAGCGCACAGAAGTGGTGCTGAAATTTAGAAGTGAAGTTCAAAAAGAATTAGCCAAAGCAGAAAGTGAACTGACGCCATTAGACGAAGCTTTAGTTTCTAGCCAAGATAGATTAAAACGAACTAATGTATTTTCACCAGTTAAAGGCACAATTAAAACCATTAATATTAATACGGTTGGTGGGGTTATTCAGCCTGGCATGGACCTAATTGAAATTGTGCCATTGGCCGACAGTTTATTGGTTGAAGCAAAAATACTCCCTAAAGACATTGCATTTTTGCGCCCAGGTTTACCGGCTGTTATCAAGTTAACCGCTTACGATTTCACTATATATGGTGGACTAAAAGGTACAGTTGAGCATATCAGTGCCGATACTATACAAGATGAAAAAGAAAACAGCTTTTACCTAATTAGAGTGCGGACTGAGGACAGTTATTTAGACAAAAATAATAACCCTTTACCTATCATTCCGGGTATGACTGCAAGTGTAGATGTATTGACTGGTAAAAAAACCGTGTTAGATTATCTGCTTAAACCAATAGTTAGAGCGAAACAAAACGCAATGCGAGAAAGATAAAATTGTGGAGACCAATTAAAATAAATGAATAATTTTATCAAATGCGTTGTTTCTGTTGTTTTATCAGGCGCATGTTTGCATGTGCCTGCTTATGCTAAATCGCTTGAAGAAGCGGTCGCAACTGCTTTCAATACTAATCCTGAACTCAAAGCCGCATATCATAGGTATAAAAGTGCCCATCATGTGCACCAAAGTGCGCAAGGTGCTTGGTTACCAACAATAGATTTACGTGCAAACATAGGCCAAGGTAAACAAAATACCCCAGAATCTCGCGCAGGCATTGAAAAAGAACAAATAAAACCAATTGAATATAGTTTATCTTTGCAACAAATCTTGTTTGATGGTTTCTTTTCGTCCAAAGAAATTGAGCGCAATCAGCAAGAAATGCGTTCAGAATTTTTTGCGTTAAAAGAAACTGCAGAAAACAAAGCGTTAGATGCAGCCAATGCTTACGTAGCAGTATTGCGCGAACAAGAATTATATGAATTGTCGCAAAAAAATTTACAATCGCATCAAGATATATTTGAGCAAATTAAAGTTCGCTCAGACAGTGGCTTAGGCTCAAATTCAGAGCTTTCGCAAGCAACTGGGCGTTTAGCGCGTGCGCAAGCCAATGCACTCGCTGCAGAAAATAACTTGCAAGATGCAATCGCGCTTTATCAAACCGTTATTGGTGAATATCCAACTGATTTGGTAGAGCCAAAAGTGAACATGGTGAAAATACCCGGCACCTTGGCCGACGTATTAAGAGCGTCTCGCAGTAATCACCCAACCTTGTTTTTAGCCAGCGCTGATATATCAGCCACACAAGCTCAATTAGAATCTACCCGCTCGGGTTATTATCCTCGTGTAACCTTAGAGGTGTCGAAATCTCGAGTTGACGACCGTGGGGCTGACAATTCGCTACGAGATGAATTACGTGCAGATATTGTATTGTCGTACAACCTATTTAGAGGTGGGCGCGACAAACACAACGAACTTAATGCGGCTTACCAAGTAGAGCAAGCAAAAGATATTAAAGAAAAAGCCATGCGTGAAGTTATCGAAGGGGCTAAATTGTCTTGGCAAGCTAAAGAATCCTTAAGGAAACAGTTAGAATTTTTACAAATTCACGTCGAGCAAAGTTACATTACTCAACAAGCGTATAAAAAACAATTCGACTTAGGCCGCCGTACATTGCTTGATTTACTTGATACAGAAAACGAATTATTTGAAGCGAGAAAGTCTCACGTTAATGCCGAATCTAGTTACACAGTGGCTCAATATCGTGTGCTTAATTCAATGGGTAGGCTATTAGAAAGTTTAGAGATTAACCCTCAAGAATATTGGCAGGTTGATCATGACTAAGTATAAATTGATTGGCTTGTTTTTCTTGCAAACAAGTTTGTTAGCCTGTTCAACTTTTAATTTACCTGAAAATTCAGAGACACAAAGTTGGCAGAATATCTCACAAGTCGCTTATGAAAGATTACATGATGCAGATAAAGACGGGGTAATTGCGGCACGAGAGTTATGTGATGAAACCATAGCAAAACGTGAAGTAAATAATTATGGCTGCTCTGAACAAGTACAGACAGAACAAAATCGCCAAAGTCGTATTTATTTCCCATATCAAGAAGTTGAACTAAATGATGTTGCTAAATTAGCATTAGATGAGTTTTTACAAAATTTATCTCAAGAAAACACTTGGGCGATAAAGCTCAATTCAGAACAAGCGCAAAATCCGTATTTTGTTGAACGAACCGACAATATAGTTGCGTATATTAACAACCAATACCCAGAGTTGTACCACGAGCTGACATTAACTCATGCGGGCAAAGTGTACAAAAGGGTAACCGACTCAGGTGAAGTTGAAACGCCAAGTGAACAAGCGCATATTTTGTACTTCGACCATGACAGTGCAATTATTCCACTATCTGAACAAGAAAAAATCGCGCAATTTATTCGTCAATACAAAGCTAATAAAGGTGGGGTTATCCATATTGGTGGTCATGCCTCACAAAGTGGTGAAGACGATTACAACTTAAAATTGAGCCAGCGTCGGGCTGATGCAATTATGCATTTATTAACGCGTATTATGGAGTTATCAGCCAGCCAAGTTAAACTGAAAGCCTTAGGTGAAAAAGCACCATTAGTCTCACCTGTGTCACCACAAGCTGAGAATAAAAATCGCCGTGTTGAATTGGTTTATCAGTACACTGAACAGCAAGCTGCCAGTGAAGACGACACGCGTATCGAAATTTCAGCGCAAACAATTTTAACTCAGGCTAAACTTAAGTGGCATATTTACATCATGGAAGAAGACGCACTTGAGACTACGCCAGCACCAACACAAGATCATGAAGCATTGGGTTGGTAAGCGATTCAAAATTCATTATTTCATTTTGCTCACTGCACTAGGCGTTTTATGCGCCAGTGCGGTAGAACAACTCAATGTCGCCAAATTAGTCAGTAAAATGCAATCACAATATGGTGAGGATGCTGGTAAACGCACTCAAGCATGGCGCAATATTATCGAACAACAACAGCAAGCGACTGATCAGCAAAAACTGCAAAGTGTGAATCGTTTTTTCAATTTATTTGAATTTGTTGATGATATCAAACTATGGAAGCAAGAAGACTATTGGGCAACCCCACTAGAATTTATTGGCCATAGAGCGGGTGACTGTGAAGACTTCACCATAGCTAAATATTTCACACTTCTAGAGCTTGGGGTTGATATAAACAAGCTACGTTTAACCTATGTAAAAGCGGTTAAACTCAACCAATTCCACATGGTGTTAGCTTATTACGAAACACCCAAATCTATGCCGTTAATTTTAGATAATTTAGATGGTGAAATTAAGCCAGCAGTTAAACGCCGCGACTTAGTGCCAATATTTTCCTTTAACGGTCAACAACTGTGGTTAAACAAACAAAAAGGTAAAGGTCAGCTAGTTGGCAGTTCTGAACGGCTTGATCATTGGGATAACTTAAGTAAACGCTACCAATTAGCAGAATTTAAACAATAACAGGTGCACTATGACTTTGTTTCGACAAATATTATTGGTGATAATTGTATGTTTCTCGGTCAACTTGGTCGGGGTATTATGGCTAGAGTTTCAATCAACTCGTAGCTATTTAGCCAATCAATTAGAATCAGATTTAAATAACACGTCAACGTCTATGAGTATGGCTTTGCAGCCACACCTACAAGCTGAAGACAAAGTTATGATAGATAGCACAATCAACACCTATTTTGACGGTGGTTTTTACGAGCGTATAGAATTAGAAATTTATCAGGATGATAGCCGTATTGTAAAAACTAACCCAGTCGCGGTGAAAGGTGTGCCTAGCTGGTTTATCGGTTTAGACCTATTAAAAATCCCAGAGCAAGAAACCATAATTACTGACGGCTGGATGCAAGCAGCAACTTTAAAAATAGCCGGACATCCAGGTTTTGCCTATTTGCAACTTTGGAACGCTTTTATTGCTATGTGTTGGTGGATTGGTGGTTTATCTGTTGCGGTGATCTCCTTTACCGCTTTTGGTATTCGAGTACTGTTAGCGCCTTTGAATCGCATTCAGGTAAAAGCTCAGCAAATTCAAGAACGTAATTTCGGTCAGCCATTAAAACTGCCAAAAACCTTAGAGCTTCGCCAAGTAACTGAAGCGATAAACCGCATGACAGATAAATTGCGCGATCAGTTTAATGAAGAAGCGCGCTTGCATGACAAACTTAAACAACAAGCTTTCCAAGATGCGACCACAGGATTAGGTAATAGATCGTTTTTTAATCGACAGCTTAGAGCATGGTTAGACGACAACCCACACGGTGCGGTATTTTTGCTTGAATTAAATGGCTTAGAGAGCATTAAAAAACGTGATGGTTTTACCCAAAGAGACGAAGTAGTAAAAGCCGCAGCACAAAGAGTGCAAAATGTATTTAATCCAGATAATGGCCATGTAACTTGTCGTTTATCTGCTAGTGAATTTGCTGTGTTAGTGCAAGGCGTTGATGATCAAGCTTTAGCTGAAAAATTAGATCAGTTAAGCGAAACGTTAAATTCGCCGCATTTTACCCAGAGTTTTTACGAACAACCTATTTACCATATAGGTGCAGTTGTTGTTCAGCATACTATGGAAACACCTCAGTTAATGAGTTTGGTTGATAATGCATTACAACAAGCACGACAATCGGTTGACCATATGCATGTATGCAAACAAACTGTGGCAAACTCACAAGCGCCTATACTAAAAACTGAACTTAGAGACAAAATGGTTGAAGCAATTAATTCGGCAAGTTTAGGTTTTTCACGCCAGCCTGTGTTCGAATTTGAAAACAGCGGTAACGCTTACCACTTTGAAGCATTTGCACAATTAAAATTAGCGCAAATGGGTGCAGTAAATGCAGCTTCATTTATCTCCGTATTAGATGAATACGAACTAGGCCAAGCGTTTGATAAAAAGGTTATCGACTTAATTATTGGCCATATCCACGCCAACCCAACACATAAATACGCGATTAACTTAACCGCGAGTGCATTAAAAAGTGACGACTTTATTGAGTGGCTAATCAGCCAAATGAATCAAAACAAAGACATTACCGATAATGTATGTTTCGAATTCAGTGAAGAAAGTGTTATCTACAATAAAGAGCGTATCGAAGTATTGTGCGAACAATTTAAATTGTTGGGGGTGCAGTTTGGTGTTGACAGAGTAGGGCGTAACTTCTCATCGCTAAGTTATTTACAATCAATCCATCCAAATTATGTAAAAATTGACCACGCCTATACACAAATGGCGTTAAGCAATAAAGATGATGCGTATTTTGTCGGCTCTTTATGTACCACAATTCATAATTTAGACGTCGCAGTTATTGCAACTCGCGTAGAAAATGAAGCACAATTGGACGTTTTGAAAGATTATCATTTCGACGGATATCAGGGTTACATCTACAAACCTGAATCTTTCGATATTTAGCCAGAATAAAAGGTTTTACACATGGGCATAAATTTTAACGAAGTAATAGACAGAAAACCCACTCATTCATTTAAATGGGACAAATATGCAGGGCAAGACGTAATTCCTGTATGGGTAGCTGACGCCGAATTTAAGCCACCACAACAAGTGATAGACGCGATAAAAGAGCGCACAGATCACGGTATTTTAGGTTATACCTTACCTTATGACAGTTTAAATGAGTCTGTTTGCGAATGGATAGCGAAAGAGCACAACTGGCATATATTACCAGACTGGATTGTTTGGACTCCGGGTGTTGTACCTGCATTTAACGTAGCTTGTAAAGCCTATTGTCAGCCGGGTGATAAAGTTATGGTACAAGTACCTAACTATCCACCTTTGCTAAAAGCACCTTCGCTGAATCAATGTGAAAGAGTTGATATCCCAAGTATTTTGGTTGATGGCCGTTGGGAGTTGGATATGGACGCGCTAGCAAAACATGCGGCCGATCCTAAAACTAAACTCTTTATCATGTGTAATCCAATGAATCCATGCGGCTCGGTAATGACAGAAGCTGAACTGAAAAAAGTCGCGGAAATCTGTTTACACAATAACGTTATTTTATGCTCAGATGAAATTCACTGTGACTTAATTTTAGAGCCAGGTAAAAAGCATATTCCAGCACCTGCTATTGCGGAAATTTCAGACAAATCAATTAGTTTAATGGCACCAAGCAAAACCTTTAATATTGCAGGTTTAGGTGCATCATTTGCGGTTATTCCAGACAGCCGAATTCGTATGCAATTCCGTAATGCAGCACTTGGCATAGTACCGTGGGTACAGGTTTTAGGTCTAGTTGCTACTGAAGCTGCATTTCGAGAAGGTGGCGACTGGCACAAAGAATTATTGGTGTATTTAAAAGACAACCGTGATTATTTGTACCAAGAAATCAGCCAACTACAAGGCATGAAAATGGTTAAATCTGACGCTACTTTCTTAGCTTGGATAGATTGCAGTGGTTTGGGTGTAGAAGACGTACAGAAGTTTTTTGAAAGCGCAGGGGTTGGCCCGTCGCCAGGTCGCGACTTTGGTGAACCAGGGTATGCGCGAATTAACTTTGCATGTGCACGCAGTCAACTAGAAGATGTTGTAGCGCGTATTAAACAAGCACACGCTAATTTGCAGTTATAATTAAGCTAAATTGTCTAGAGAATTAGCCATAAACTTGAGTCTTATGGCTAATTCGCTACAATTTTATAAATATAAACAGAATAAGAACCCAACTGAGGAAAACATGGTTACCGAATCACAAGCATATATCGAGTTGATCTCGTATTTTACTGAAAACCTTGATTTATTTGAGGAAGGTAAAGGCGAGACAATTGACAAAACGGTTCGCGACCTAATCGAAGAGCATATTGCGCAAAAGATTATGGCGTTTTTCTCGCAGCACGAAGGTTTAGACCAAGACACGCGTTTAGATGTTGTACGCGAAGCTGACGCAATTGTGACTGACTTAGAAGAGTTTTTATCTCGTCGTTTAGATCAAAAATCAACCGTACAGCAAGAGCAATTCATCATTGAGTTTTCTGGATTAATTAAAAACCTATTCGATTCTGCTTTTGTCAACTAATCAAAAAATTCAGCTTCATGGATTTAACAATCTGACCAAAAGCCTGAGCTTTTCTATTTACGATATAAGCTGGGCTAAATCAGACCAACATAGAAGCGAATATCTTAGCTACATAGATAAACAATATAACGCCAACCGCTTAACCGCTATTTTGCATGAGGTCGTGGAAATTATTGATGCGAATGTACTGAACATTTCGCGCCAAGATTACGAACCACAAGGGGCGAGCGTGACTATGTTAATCAGCGAGCGTAGCCAAACCTTGGCGGCACATTTAGACAAAAGCCATATTTGTGTGCACACCTATCCTGAAAGCCATCCTCATAATGGTATCAGTACCTTTAGGGCAGACATTGAAGTATCAACTTGTGGGATAATATCGCCACTTAAAGCGCTTAATTTCTTAATCCACTCGTTTGACTCTGACGTAGTCACTGTCGACTATAGAGTTCGAGGTTTTACCCGAGACGTAAATGGCGTTAAACATTACATAGATCACCAAATTAATTCTATACAGGATTATTTAACTGCAGACGTGCAAGAGCTGTATGAAATGATGGATGTAAATGTTTATCAAGAGAATATTTTTCATACAAAAATGTTACTTAAAGCTTTTGACATTAAACGACATTTATTTGCTACTGGCGTAAACGAATTATCCAATAATGAAAGACTTGCGGTTGAGCAGAATTTAAAGCGCGAAATTTCAGAAATATTCTATGCAAGAAATGTGAGTCGTTAGGGCCTGTTGCTCTTTCGTGGACAAATTTTGTTCTAACTAAATGCTTTTTAATCGAGGCGCAGCATTGAAGGCCTAATGGATTAAGTCGAAATGCTGCAACAAAGAGTTAAAAGTATTTAGGACGAACCTGAAAGGCAGCGTTTGTTTGGCATTTCTACTACGTTATAGCTCATTTATGTAGCTCACTACACTTCAATCGCTATGCCTTGTAGAAATACCAAACAAACTGCTGCAAAATTGTCCACGAAAGAGCAACAGGCCCTAGGCATAAATTTAATCTAGGTAACAAAACCCTTTTTTTGATAACTTTTTATCAGTAAAATAACTTTTAAAATTAGTGGCTAATATTAACGGACTAAAAGAGGCGCTCGTAATGGCTAAAATAGGTAGTAAAGCTGTGGAACTTAATCCAATTCAATCTTCAATTTCGTTGTTTGAAGGTAAATACGCGGCAGAAATTTTGCGCGAATTGTTATCAGGTACCAAACGATTTTCCGAATTATTACATTCAATTCCAGGTATAAGCTCGAAAACGCTTAATCAAAAACTTAAAGTCTATTTGCAACAAGGCATCATCACGCGGCATTCGTACCCTGAAATTCCGCCTAAAGTTGAATATCGTTTAACCGACCGAGGCCGCCGGTTAGAAAGTATTATTATCGAATTACACAAATTTGGTGTCGGAGCTCATTTAGAAGAAGTAAGTGATAAAAATGCCAAGCGCCGCATGACAGATTTTGCCGTAAACAAAGGCTACAAAAAGTTTGGTCGCCGTGCATTAGACAAACATGCCCAAGAGCGTGAAACCACGCGCTTAGGCCGTCGTGAAACAGATATGACGCTATAAAACTCTTCGTAACGCATTAATAAATTTCAGATTATGTTCGCTGCCACCTATGGTGACACGAATATAATCTGGCATTTGATATCCAGCTAAATAACCCACCATTACCCCGTATTCAGCTAATTGCTGAACAACGGCTGCACAATTAGTAAGTTTCAGACAAATAAAATTACTTTCTGAGCGAATAAACTCAATGTTTAACTTGTTCAGTTCTCTGATTAAATATTCATAACCTAAACGAGTCTGTTCAACACAAAATTTTAAATGTTGTTGATCTTCAAGTGCGGCTTGTGCAGCAACCAAAGCAAGCCGATTAGCATTAAAAGGCTGACGCATTTTGTTGAGTATTTCGACCAACTGCGGGTTTGTTATCGCATAACCGATACGCAGCGCAGCTAACCCATAAGCTTTGGAAAAGGTGCGTGTTATCAACAAATTATCATGCTGATTAATTAGCTGAGTGCTATTAATATTTTGTGCTGTTGCGCTGTATTCAATATAAGCTTCGTCTAACACCACTAAAACGTGTTTAGGTACAACCGCCATAAATTGCACAAATTCTTCGCCACCAAAACAACTGCCGGTTGGGTTGTTTGGATTTGCCAATAAAATCACTTTAGTTTTGTCTGTTATCGCTTCGGTTATATTTGGTAAATTATGCGCAAAATTAACACTCGGTGCGGCAACTGGTGTTGCCCCAACTGTTTTAGCTAACAAAGGGTAGGCGGCAAAACTATGTTGTGAAAACAACACTTCATCACCCGGCCCACAGAAAGAGCGAATTACAATATCCAAAATTTCATTAGAGCCGTTGCCTAACAAATAATGCTCAGGTGTAAGTTGCTGCATGTCCGCAAGCACACGCTTTAAATTGCTTGCGGTGCCGTCAGGGTAATAGTTTAAATGACCTGCGCTACGGATCACCCGAGCTTGCACAAAAGCACTAATCGGAAACAGATTTTCATTTGCATCCATTTTTAACTGTAATTCTGGTGGGGCTGTTTCAGCGGCAGCAGGAAAAGCCCTAATTTGTTTGATCCACGGATGCACTTGCTCAAAAACAGATAAATTAGCCATTACAAATTCCTTTTAATTAAGCCGCTGCTAATTTATGGCAGACATCAGCGTTAACCAACTGAACCTGCGGCAGTTGTGTCAAATCAAAATCAATTAACACTGTGCTAATTTTGCCGTTTAGTCGGGTCATCAAGTTGGTGCCGCGCAGTGCTGGCATTTGTTCGCCATTTTGCGTCACACCTTGGGCTACCCAATGAATGGTAAATTGTTTACTACTGCCTTCAACTTTTTCCGGATGCATCTTAATTGAATCAAACTGATCGCCGAGTTTTTGAAAAAATTGTTCAATGGCTAAAATGCCCTGAATTGGCCCAGTTGCAAATGGGTCGATAAACATAGCGTCGTCTTTAAATAGCTTGAGTAAATCTGTCATTTTTTCTGCATTTAATAACGCAAAATAGTTGTCAGCATATTCGCTTGGCGACATGTTTTTAAGCTTATTTAACTTGGTTAATTTAACTGTGATATTTATTGCATTCGCTAACAACACCAAAGCAATCACCCAAGTTATAGTTGCTAGCGCTGTTTGCTCTGCTGGTTTATAAATCATTAAAAAATAAACCAAAATTATCAGTGCAATATTTGAATAACCTATAGGTGGCACCAGGCGCATTAAACTGCGTTTACCTTTACGGCCAATCCATAAAAAGTAAAAAATAATGCAAGAATTCAGCGCGATAATCAGCGAAACAGCTAGCGCAGCCGAAAGCCAAGTAGGCGGGATATTAGTGATAAGTTGGTATTCAGTTGCAAGCAACCAGCCAGTCAACAAAGTACTGAATAGGCCACCCATAATAAATACACATTTTAAAATAAATACAGTGTCGATAATGCCTAAAACTGTATGTAGATGGTCTGCACGATTCGCGCGATTACCCCAAAAGGGTAGTGTGGTAGCAGTTCCTAGCCAAATAGCGGCCGAAACAATATGAATAAATAACAACATTTTGTGTTCCTTTATTTTGGTAAAAAGGTCAATAAAAAACAAAATGTCGTCGCTGTTATTTATACAAATATCTCAATAGCTGGATAAAAACAAGCAAAAATTAACCAAATATTTAAAAGCAGATTCAGCTAAAAATTAAATGAAAAAAAATTTAAATTTTTTTCGTCAAGCTAGCCCCCGTCACAATCATTTGTTTACTTTTTTCCCCTATAGCACACAAAAGTAACCATATTGTCAGGCTTTTTTTGCCTACCTATACTGCGTTCCGTCGTCGCTGATTAGCTCCCTAACCATGGAGCTTACAAACAAATTAACTCGAAAAAGAGTAGATAAATATGAAGGTAGATTTGTACATAGACGCAACAGGACTTGTATGTCCGTTGCCGGTTTTAAAGTTTAAACGAGAGTGTAAACAACTCAGTAAAGGCCAAGTTGTGCATGTACGTACAACCGACCCAGATTCGGTCAACGACTTTAACGCCTACAGCGAACTAAAAGGCATGCAAATTTTGCAAAACGAAAAAAATGAACAAGGTTTCGAATTCCTAATTCAGCTGTAAGCACTGAATGAAATTTAGGAAAAGTGCAGGAGAAAAACATGATAGAGCAAACAGCAAAACAGTTACTTGAAAATATCCATACAGCTTTTTATGGTGCTGACACACATTACAGCACAGTAGAAGGCAAGGTAACTCGACGTGTTTATTTGGACTCGGCCGCCAGTTGCTTAATGTTAAAACCCGCACATCAAGCAGCACAACAATTTTTAGCACATTACGCCAACACCCATAGCAATATTCACAACAGCGCTATGGTGGCAAATCAAAGTTACCAATGGGCAAAACAAACCGTACTCGATTTTTTAAACGCAAACAGCAGCGAATACGCATGTGTATTTATCGGCAGTGGTGCAACGGCAGCCGCCAACCGAGTAGCCAATATCTTCAGCAGCGTACGCCCAAATAAAACCACAGCTTTGGTGTCGGTAATGGAGCATCACTCCAACGATTTACCACACAGAAAATATCACCAAAATGTTCATCACATTGGCTGCAATAAAACTGCCGGTGACTGCGGCGCTATCTCACTTGAACAGCTTGAATTTGAACTTGCGCAAGCTCAAGGTGCGGTCAATTATTTTGCACTAACAGGTGCAAGCAATGTCACTGGCATAATCAATCCAATTGCTGCCTGTGCCGAGTTGTGCAATCAACTCGATGCATTATTTGTACTTGATGGCTCACAAATGTTGCCGCACCACAAGCTCGATTTAACCGAGCTAACAAATAAAGGCGCAAGCGTAGACGCTGTTATATTTTCAGGACATAAACTATATGTGCCGGGTGCACCTGGCATATTAGTAATTAAACGTAAATGGTTAGAACAAAGCCCTGCAACTGAAATGGGCGGCGGCATGGTAGAGTCAGTTTCGCAAATGGACTACCAACTTATGCCAGATTTAGTTGAGCGCCAAGAAGCAGGTACACCAAATATCTTTGGTGCAGTAAAACTGGCAATGTCACTGCAAATGCTGATGCAAATAGGTATGGAAAACATTCATGGCCACGAACAAGAAATCCTCCATTATTGTTTTCACTATCTAAAACAAAACTCTGAAATCAATATTTATGCCTCAACCAATTTAGCTCAATGCCCGCGCACAGCCACTTTTTCATTCAACATGCGTGGGGTAGACCATGCACTGTTAGCAAAAATTCTTAATGATTATTTCAATATCGCGGTACGTAACCAATGTTTTTGCGCGCATCCGTATGTACGTGAACTTATCTTGCCAGAATTATGGGCATTAGATGACGAACTGACTGACGCGGAAATAGAAGCGAAAAAAGGCATGGTACGTGCCAGTTTTGGCCTAAATAACACAATGGCTGATGCTCAAGCGCTGGTAACAGCGTTACAGCAGATAGCCAACAATAAAACGGAATATACCTCGCAATATCAAATGGACGAACAAGGCAACTATCACCATTTAACACACAAACTTAATTGGCAAACATTGTTTAACCCTGAGCAAGCTTTGCAAGCTGCGCTTAAGCAATATTAAACACAAGATCACTAACTAAGGAATAAAACTATGACGATTAAAGCACCCGAACAACAGCAAAGCGAAGTTGTTAATCATCAGCAGTTAATGACCGACCTTTACCCAATCAGTAATCATCCTTTGTATGGCAATGTACTCAAGTTTGCACAAACGCCATATTTAATGCCTGCTACCTTGGCTGATTTCACCAACGACACAGATTTTTCAGCCGAAGCAACCAGCTTAGAAATATGCCCAGCTTGTTTTTTTAACACCTCAGGCACCACTAATCGCAGCAAAAAAATTCCATTTTCAGATGCGGACTTAGAAAGACAAAAAATTCACGAAGCTATTGCCTTGCGCAAATTAGGCATGGGTGAGGGCGACGGTGTAATGTCGTTAGGCGCACCATTACCAAGTATCTCTGGCTGGGCTATTGTAAACGGCAGTGAAGCAACAGGTGCGCGTGCATTGAACTCTTCACAAATTGACTACGAAGAAATCATCGAAAAAGGTTTAGGCGAGCAAGTTACTTTTGTTATCGGTACACCTTTAGTGGTTAAAGAAATTGGCAAAGCAATTGAAATGGAATTTGGTCCATTACGTGAAGTTTTACCAAACCTTAAAACCGGCATTATTTTTGGGGATGTATTACCAGATGCCTTACGTGCCGAGCTAAAAGAACTGTGGGGATTTGACAACGTATATAGCTTATACGGCACAGTTGAAGCAGATGTAGTAGCGACAGAATGTGTGGATAAACCAGGCGAAATGAACTTAATGTCAGAGCGCTTATATTTTGAATTTATTCCAGAAAGTGAACTGGCAAAAGAGCGCCAAGATGCCAGCTACGTTGGCCAAGCTAAACCAGTAAGCCAAGCTTACAACGGCGAATTTGGTGAAATTATTATCAGTGATTTATCACGCGATACCTTGCCGCTTATTCGCTACCGCATTGGCGATATTATTCAGATTCACCGTGCAACTGCAGCTTACAACATAGAAACACCAACAGTTAGTGTATTGGGCCGTAGCAAAAATACCGTATTAGTTTGTGGTATCGCCTTGTACGAAATGCAGCTAAATCGTGCCATTCAACAATGGTTGGGTGACGAAGTGGTCGACTGGAAACTCACGCAAAACGCCAGCCAGTACAAATACAGCTACACGCTGCAAGTACAAACCAAAAATATAGAACTGAATAAACGCGACGCGCTGAGCTTATACATCAACCTAAGCAAACAAAGAGACGAGCTACAACAAGTTGATTTAACCCAGCAAATTGAAGTTGAACAAGTAAAAGCCTTTGAACAAGTAGAAGTAAAAGGCGACACCAAAGCACAACGTATCGTTTTACTGTAAGCACAAACAGAGGAAAAGATTATGAACACAGTACAAAAACACAAATTTGTTATTTTAGGTGGCGGCCCTGGTGGCGTTCAATTAGCTTATTATTTACAACAAGCTAAAGCTGATTATTTAGTAGTAGAGGGTGCGAATATTCCGGGTCATACTTTTACCTTATACCCACGCCATCGCACGCTAATTTCAATCAACAAACGTTTTACTGGCAGCCAAGATCCAGAATTCAACATGCGTCACGACTGGAACTCATTGTTGTGTAACGATGAAAACTTCCGTTTTAAAAACTACGACAAACAATTTTTCCCACATGCAGACAGCCTAGTAACCTATATGGCTGATTACGTGAAAAAATTCGACATTAACGTGCAGTACAATACTCGCATTGCCAATATCGACAAAAAAGACGGCATGTACACATTAACTGCAGAAAACGGCAATAAAATTGAATGTGAAGTATTGGTTATCGCAACAGGTATTAACCAACCAAATACACCAAACGTACCGGGTATTGAACATGTAACTCAATATCAAGATATGTCATTAAACTTAGAAGAGTTTGAAGACAAACGTGTACTCATTATTGGTAAAAAGAACTCAGCATTTGAAACGGCAGACCATTTAACCTCAGCTGCGTCGCTTATCCATTTAGTTAGCCCAAGCTCAATTAAAATGGCGTGGAAAACCCACTATGTAGGCGATTTGCGTGCAATAAACAACAATGTGTTAGACACCTATCAATTAAAATCACAAAACGCGATTTTAGATGCTGACATAGTAAAAATTGAAAAACAAAACGATCAATTGGTAGTAACCTTTAAATACCACCACGCAGAAGACGAAGTAGAAACCATCACCTACGACAGCATTTTATGTTGTGCAGGCTTTAAGTTTGACACCTCAATTTTTGCTGAAGGTGCAAAACCAGAAGTAAGCTGCATGGGCAAATACCCAGCGCTCAACAAAGACTTCGAATCAGTTAACAACCAAAACATGTACGTGGCAGGAACGCTTACGCACTCGTTAGACTACCGCAAAGCAACTTCAGGTTTTATCCATGGTTTTAGATACAACTCACGTGCTTTAGCCGATATTTTATTAGAAAAATATATGGACCTAAGCATACCAACCGAGCAAGTAGCAGGCACTGCTGAAGCAATAACAGAACGCATGTTTGCTAACGTAAATCGCTCGGGCGCACTTTGGCAACAGCCAGGTTTTATTGCCGATGCTGCTGTATTTAAAAACGGCGTATTCAGCTACACCCAAGCCTTACCAAAAGACTATTTAGTGAATCGTTTTGCTGAAGAAAATACCGACGTATTTGTACTAACGCTAGAATACGGCGCACCAATTGTTGGTGACCCGTTTGCAGTAGAGCGCATACACAGAGAAAACACGGAGCAAGCAGCCGAAAGCCAATTTTTACACCCAGTGGTACGCCACTATGTAAATGGCGAACTAAAAGCCAAACACGACATAATTGAAGACTTAGAAGCAAAATGGGTAGAGCCAGAGCACTACATTCCAATGCAAAACTTCTTCAATACACAATTACCTCAGTTGATTAAACAAACACAAATGGAAACAGCGTAAGCAACAAATAGGTAATTGAAAAAAGGGGCTAGCTTAATACGAACAGGTATAAAGTTTAGCCCCTTAAAATAAAATCTAAACTTTGGGTTAGATAAAAGGGTTTTAGTTTGTCGCAAATAAATGTGTGGAGTAGTGTATGTGGCAGCAAAAATTAGTAAAACATTGGTACTTTGTACTATTAGCCGCTTTTTACATTAGCTGGTTAATATACATAACAATGAGCAACAACTGGGGATTATGGCAAGACTACTGGGCTATGCCAGCAACCATGACCCTAGGCTCATTTATCGCAGGTTCAACGCCATCGGGCGGGGCAGCTGTGGCATTTCCAGTTTTTACTAAATTGCTAAACATACCCAGCGAACACGCCAAAATATTTGGATTAATGATCCAATCCGTCGGTATGACATCGGCTGCGCTGTACATTTTTTATCGCAAAATAAACATCTTAAAACCCGTGGTGGTGTACGCCAGTTTAGGCGGCGTTGTCGGCAGTTTTGTCGCAATAAAATGGATAGTTATACCGTCCGACATGGCGAAAATACTGTTTTCGAGCATGGTTTTTCTATTCGCTTGTGTGCTGTGGTTTTGTTATTGGCGCAGGCCAAATACGCAAACCCAGCTACCTTACACACAACACACCCAAATGGCTGGCATATTTATATTTGCCGGTTTTATTGGCGGCATAATTGCCGAAACTACAGGCTCAGGCGTAGATATATTAGTGTTTATAGTATTAACACTAAGTTATCGCGTAAAAGAAAAAATCAGCATACCCACCACAGTAGTGTGCATGGCCATAAACTCACTTTGGGGTGTGGTAATGCACAACACTTATGTAAACGACACCCACATAATGTACGAACCTTGGTTAATAAGCGCGCCCATAGTCGCCATTGGCGCACCACTTGGTGCATATGTATTAACCAAACTATGTCGCACCAAAGTAACCTGCTTAGTAACCGTATTAATAGCAATAGACGTAATCAGCACTTTTGCACTTATTCAATTAAACCAACAGCTTATATCGGCACTAGCAATAAATTTACTCGCCAGCAGCGCATTATTTTATTGGCTAGTTGTCCGCACAAATAAATTCCAATTAGGAGAAATAACAAGATGAACACACTAAAACATTGGCTAATCGCCAGCAGCTTAGTTGGCTTACTCGCAGCTTGTGATGCAGAATTTGGCCATGACCACGACCAATACGAAGAAGAATTTCCAGACGTAACTTACAGCCCAGCCGATTCGACCGACACAATATTTGTTGCAGAAAGCGGCGAAACTTACACCCAGGTAGACGCAGCGCGCAGGCAAATTCATGTGGACGCAGGCCATGGTTACAATCCAATAATCACAGGTGCAATACCACACTTGTTTGAAGCACCACTGATGCAAGATGTACAAGACTATATAATTCACAAAGACGAAATGGTGGTAATACAGCCAGCACCGGGTGAATATATTCACGTAATGGAAGGCAAACGCCACGGTTTTAACAAGCTAACAATTGCACTAACCAATACCCACAAAGGCAGCGGCGCACCATTGCACACCCACACAGGTGAAGAAGCGCATTTGTTATTAAAAGGCAAAATGATGTACCACCTAGACGGTGAAGAAGTAGTAGTTGAAGCGCCGTACATAATAAATATACCGTCAATGGTGCCACACGCATTTATAAATGTAGACGACGACCCAGCCGAACTTATTGGTATATTTCCAGACGATAAATGGGAATACGACGTACTAGACGGCGCAGTATTTGCCACGGCCAACACAGAAAATGGCACACAGCGTATTGAGCTAAGCGTAGAAGATATAGAACAACTAAGAAGCTGGCACAACGCCGAAAGCGCGCAAAAACGCATAAATGCTTACGAGCAAAACAAAGCACATATGCACGTGCACTCGGCTGATGGGCATAGCCATTCGCACTAAACCTGATTGTTTAAACTTAACTTTTTGGCAGTAGGTTTTTATCCGCAAGTTGGCTAAAAACCTGCTGACATTTTTCTTTTAAGTCGTCACGCAATAACCGAATAGCCGGGGTAATTAACTGTCTGCTAGGGCAAATTAACCAAAGCTCAGTAGTGCGTGCTTTATAATTTTGCAAAATTGGTACAACATTTCCTGCAAGCAAATCAGCCGATAAATCTAAGCTCGATTTAACCGCAATGCCATGGCCAGCAACACACCAACGGCGCACTAAATCACCATCGTTGCCTGCACGGTTACCATTCATCTTAACCTTAATTTTTTCACGGTTAGCGGTTGGGCTAGCTAAATTTTCAAACTCCCACAGGTTGTAAATTTTATCCTGCAGTTGATAAAACAAACCATTGTGCTCAGCCAATTGGTGCGGGTGTTGTGGTGTACCATGTTTAGCTAAATAATCAGGTGTGGCGCAAACAACAGCGGGAATATCGCAAATTTTAAAACCATATAAATTGCTGTCTTTTGGCGAGCCATAGCGCAAAGCAATATCAACAGGATCGCGATAAAAGTCGATATTACTGTCACTAATATGCGCTTTTAACGAGACCTGCGGGTGTTTTTGCAAAAACGCATCTAACCAAGGCATAACAATATTGCGCCCAAGATCAGACGACAAACCGATACGCAGCTCACCACTTATGCTTTCACCCGCAATTTGCTGTTGGTTTTTAGCGTTATCTAACAACTGCAAAGCTTGCTCGCACTGCGGCAAATAACGCTCACCCGCACTCGAAAGCCTAAGCTGACGAGTAGAGCGCACAAACAACTCAAAACCAAGCGCTTGCTCAACCCGTTTAACTGCAGCACTGGCCGTTGCCGCTTGTAAATTAAGGCTAGTTGCTGCAGCGGTAATGCTACGAAATTCAGCCACTTTCAACACAATTTGTAGATCTTGAATAAGCATTATCAAAAAATATTTGAAAATAAATCAAATATTACGCCGTTTATAAAACACAAAGCAAGGCATATCATTTGTTTCAGGTTATCTAAACAAGCAAATTAACAACTCAATTGGAGCAAATTATGAAAGCTATTGGCTACACAGAATCGTTAGAAATTGGCAACCCACAATCATTGCAAGACATTGAATTAGCCATACCACAATCACAGGGCCACGACCTATTGGTAAAAATAAACGCGATAGCGGTAAACCCAGTAGACTACAAAATTAGACAATGTGTACAACCTGAAAACAACCAAGCAAAAGTGCTAGGTTGGGACGCAGTAGGCGAAGTAGTTGCAGTAGGCGACAAGGTAAGTTTATTTAATGTAGGCGACCAAGTATTTTACGCAGGTGACTTAACCCGCCAAGGCGCAAATGCACAATACCAATTAGTAGACGAACGCATAGTAGGGCGCAAGCCAAGCAGCCTAACTAATGCAGAAGCCGCTGCAATACCATTAACCGCGATAACCGCATGGGAAATGTTATTCGACCACTTACAAATACAACAACAAAGTGCAGGCAATACCCAAAAAACCGATGAAGTAATATTAGTAACAGGCGCAGCTGGTGGTGTTGGTTCAATACTCATACAAATAGTAAAAGCGATAACAGGCGCAACTGTAATTGCCACCGCCTCACGCGAAAGCTCAAAACAATGGGTAACAGAATTAGGTGCCGACTATGTGGTAGACCACTCAAAACCATTAGCCCCTCAAATAGAAAGCTTAAATATAGGCTTTGTCACCCATGTTGCCAGCCTAAACGGCACCGACAATTATTTAGACGACTACATACAAGTGCTAAAACCATTTGGCAAACTAGCGCTAATAGACGAATCGCAAAATTTTGATATAAACAAACTAAAATACAAAGCAATATCAACCCATTGGGAACTAATGTTTACCCGTTCAATGTTTAAAACCGACGACATGATAGAGCAACACAAACTACTTAACCAAGTAGCCAAACTAATAGACCAAGGCCATATAAAAACCACCCTAGGTAAACACTTAGGCACAATAAACGCAGAAAATTTAAGGCAAGCCCATGCAGAGTTAGAGGCAAGAAGTGTAATTGGGAAAATTGTTTTGGAGGGGTTTTAGGGCTTTGGATTACTGAGATTAAACCCATCGGTTTCGGTGGGTTTAAGTTAGTCGGTGCGTTCTTGATTTGAGAGTAATAAAAGACTCAGCTGCCCATTCTAATGATTTTGGTTTTATGTTTGTCTTCAGCCATAAAAATTATCGTTGCATTTTAGTTAGTTAAAGCTTAAGTTTATGAAATTACTAATTTAAAATGTATTGGAACGGCGTGATAGGCTCAATATCGAAAAGTTACATACGCACTTTTAATGATTCAGCTGTTATGCCCTGCGTAGAGATAAGGAGTACTTAAAGAGTGCAGTTCGTTCATACCGATCTTGGTCAAAGGAAACGCGGGGAAATTGTAGAAATTGCCCTTACAAGTGGCGCTAATGTTCGATTAATGGATGTCTCAAATTTTAATAGCTACAAGAATGGTAGAGGTCATCGCTATATTGGCGGTTTGGCCAAAAAATCACCAGTTAGGCTGCAAATTCCTTCTTCTGGGCATTGGCATGTCGCAGTTGATATGCAAGGGCTCAGGGGCAGTACAAGGGCGTCCGTTCGGGTTTTGCCTAGTACATTACCTGATATACAAGAACGAGCGTTGAGAGAAGTTCCAAGCCTTGTTCGAGATAATATACCACCATCAACAGAGAGCGGTGTTGAGGTTCACGATGTATTTATCTCACATGCATCCGAAGATAAAGATGATTTTGTTCGTCCTCTTGCAGGTGCTTTGATCAATGAGGGGTTAAATGTGTGGTTCGACGAAATGACACTGCGCATTGGCGATAGTCTTAGGCATAAAATTGATAAAGGCCTAGCTAACAGCCGAGTCGGCCTTGTTATTTTGTCCCCAGCCTTTATTGACAAGGGCTGGACCAACTATGAGTTAGACGGAATTGTTACCCGAACTGTATCTGGTGAACAAATTCTTCTACCAATATGGCATAACATTACCAAACAACAGGTAATGGACTTTAGCCCTTCAATCGCGGATAAAGTAGCACGCAGCACGGCAACACATACGATTGAAGAGATTGCAGCTGAAATAGCAGAGTTAATAAGATCCAAGGCATAACAGAGTGCTGCTAAGGAAAAACTAAGCTGCGCTCCGTTTCACCAGAGAACGGAGTTGTGTGTTTCTTTTAAGCCATGTTTTTTTATTCAGTACTGGTTGAACAGTCAGTGGTTAATCCCCATGTAACTCAATGAGGTCGTTTCATCGAACTTCACTAAACTATACGGGAGGTACTATGCCAAAAAATACTATGGTTACATCGAGAAAGGTTGCATATAAAGCAGCTAAAACATTGACAAATAATAATTCATCTCAAATAGCTAAAAGTAAACAAACGCGGGCTAAAGTAGAGAGTCTAGCTTCTAAAGCACTAAAAAGCACTAAGTATAACTCTATTGTCAGAGCGCTATCCGCTTCCGTTCTTTGTCTACCTAATAAAGAAAAATAAGAGGTACGTTAAAATGATTGAATATGTTGATAATGATAAGAACTCAAAAATGAAACATAAATCGTATCTTTTTTCACTTGATTATGGAAATCGTCTGGAAGAAAGAAAGTTTGTTAAAGATGTTTTAGACAATTTTAATAGATTCCAACTCACGGGGTGTGGTTTATTCATAAACAACAACCCTTACAATCTTGAAATGTACTTTAGCCTAAGTTTTGAAAAAGCTGATTCTGATTTTGATAGTTGGCTTTCGCAAAATTATCCCCACAAAATTAGGGCATACAATGTATTTCTTCCTGAATTATTAGAAGCCGCAAGTCGAAAGGGGTATTCATTAGTTACTTTTACTGATTCTGAGTACATTGAAGATATAATGACAGAAAATAAGAATGAACTTTTCCTTCACCCCGATAGGAATGTTATGTATGAAGCTTGGGGGAAACCAGTGTTAGAGAAAAAGAAAAAAGTATTTTTATCTCATTCCTCTAGGGACAAAATAATTGTTGACCAGTATTTTAATGAATTACAAAAGTCAGAGCTAAAAGTTTGGTACGATAAAGAAGAAATTATAGCTGGAGATAGTATAACGTCGAAAGTTAATGAAGGATTAATGGACTGCGAACTAGGAATTTTATTTTTATCGAATAATTTTCTATCAAAACAGTCTGGATGGACAGAAGCTGAGTGTAATTATTTCATAAACTCCAGAATGAAAAAGAATAAGTCATTAATAGTTGTAAATTTAGGTGTGGACTTTGAAAAAATACCTCCACTACTGCAAGACTACAAGTATATAGACCATTTAAATGATACAGCCATACAAGAATTGGTTGAATCAGCTATTAAACAATTAAAGCGCATATAAAAAGGAAAAATTATGGCAGGAAGAAACAGAGCTTTAACGTCTGCAGGGATGGAATCTTATAGTTTGAACAAACGTTCTTCTTTGATAGGCGAAGATAAACCTTGCATTTTTTTAGCGCATATATCAATCGATAAGGCAGCAGTAGAAGGTATTGCTGATTATATAATGGAAAAAGCGGATATAGATGTATATCTAGATATTCATGATGATGCACTTCAGCGCGCAGTGAGAAAAGGAGATTCTGCAGAAATAACTGCTCTTATTGAAAGGGGAATTACTAGTAGTTCTCATGCAATGTGTCTTATTAGTGAGGAAACCAGCAAGTCATGGTGGGTTCCATACGAGCTTGGATACGCAAAAAAATCAGGTAAAGAGATTAGTAGTTTAAAGTTAAAAGGTGCTGTGGATTTGCCTGATTTCCTAAAAATCGGAACACTTATCCATGGGACAAAGAGCTTGAACGAGTACATCGAGAGAGTAATACGTAATTATAAGCTCACAAAACCTTATTCGGGTATCAATGAATCATTGGAAAGCCACAGTAATTCTCATCACCCATTAGATAGTATACTTGATTGGAATGCTTAAATATGAGTTATAACATACTTGGTGGTTTATCCGGTTTCACAAATAGGCATAAAGTTTTCGTTAGTTATTATCATGCCAATGATCAGTATTATAGAAATAGATTTGAGCATTTGTTTTCTGGCGCTAACGATATTATGGTTTCTAAATCAGTTCAGATTGGAGATATAAATAGCTATTTGCCAGCTGAAACAATTCGACAAAAAATTAGAGATGAATACTTAAGAGACTCAACTGTAACGGTTGTGCTAATTGGTTCTGAAACTTGGAAAAGGAAACATGTAGACTGGGAAATAGGTTCAAGTATCAGGAATACACAATTTAATCCTAGATCTGGGTTGATAGGGATATTGTTGCCAACCTACCCCAGACCATATAACGAACCCAATAACTACATAAGCAACACTATACCTCCTAGACTTCATTATAATATTCAGTGTGGGTTTGCAAAAATATACAATTGGAGTGAAGACCCCCAAATAGTGCATGATTGGATACATGAGGCATTTAATAGGCGGAATAAAATTAATCCTGATAATTCATATGACAATTTTGTAAATAATCGCAGCGGTGAAAGGTGGTTCTAATGAAGTGGAGTAAGTGGCTAGAGCAATGGGATATGACTTCTCTAAAAATCAAGACGCCATTTCTTGATATGGAATGGAAGCCTCAAGATGAAGATAAGGCAGCGGCATGGGAGCTATATATAGAATTACTTACCAGAGTAACGACCCAGAGTTTGCACATTGAGCATGGGGACGAAAAGACTGCATTGACTAGTATTTATTCTATATTTGGCATTACTCGAGATGTGATGAAAAACAATGGTCGTCATTGCATCGAGTTTACCAAGATTGCTGTAGTCGTGTTAAATCAAGTTGTGAGGCCATTTACAGCAAAATGGCATGGGCTTTCAGTCAAAGGGGCTTTTGATGATCCTGAAAAGTGTGCTGAATTTCGAGCTGAGCTAGAAAGACTACAGAACGTACTAAGAACCTATACTCAGATGTTGGCTGAAATGGCTGGAGTTGAGGACTTAACAGATTTAGAAAGTGGCGAAACATAATAAATCACTGCACTCGGAAATTATACTCGCTTCGCCCCTAAAATTCTGGTGAGTGAGGTGTGCGAGTTAATTGCGACTAACCCTGACTATGAGGTTAAATACTCTACTGAAAATATGCGAACCTTTGCCCGCCTAAAGGCAATTATTGAATAACTGTTTAATCGTTTTAAGGAAGAAACATGAGTTTACTTTTTATCTTGTTAATGTTGGTTTTGTGTATTGTTTTTGGCTTGCTGCTGGGTTTTATAAACAAAAGTAGCGGTTATAGCTATACCAAAATTGGCCCGTTATTTACTGCGGCAGAAAGATCGTTTTTAGGAGCGTTACAACTTGCATGCCCAAGCCATGTTGTAGTTATGGGCAAAGTACGAATTGCCGATGTGTTAAAGCCAGCCAAAGGGTTAGGGCGTAAGCATTGGCAAATAGCTTTTAATAAAATATCTGCCAAGCATTTTGATTTTGTTTTATGTGACGCCAATGACTTGTCTATTATCGCTGTAGTTGAATTAGACGATGCTTCACACTTAAAGCCTAAAACCCATTTGCGTGATGTGTTTGTAGAATCAGCTTGCGAGTCTGCAGGTTTAAAACTTCATAGATTTAAAGCCAGAGCTAAGTATTCAGTAGATGACATTCGCAACCAGCTATTTGTTGCTGAATCAGTAGTTACCCCAATGGCAACTGATGTTCAACAGCTCGCAATTGATAGCCCAAACAATAAAACTTGCCCAAAATGTCAGTCGCAGTTAATTACTAAAACTGCTCAGCGTGGCAAAAATAAGGGTAATGAATTTTTGGCCTGTAATGCCTTTCCAGCTTGTCGGTATATCGACTCATAAAAGTAAGTTTAAATTTACTTTTAAGGGTTTTAAATTAGTTTCTATTGTAAAAGTAAACTCTATTTTACTTTTGTTTAATAGTGATAACGCAGTTGTGCTATCAAAATTGTTTCGTTTTGGTATTTATAAACAATTCTGTGTTCATCATTAATTCTTCTAGACCAATAACCTGAAAGGCCATGTTTCAATGGCTCTGGCTTTCCGATACCTTCATATGGTTCACGTTGAATGTCTTTTATCAGCGTGTTTATTCTTTTGAGTATCTTTTTATCAGTACTTTGCCAGTACAAATATTGTTCCCAAGCCGTTGTTGAAAACGTTAATTTCACTCTATTAATTCTCTTTCTGTACCATTACCAGCTTCCAACTCAGCAATAGATTCCAAAAGCGCTCTAGCGTTAGCTGGCGATCTTAATAGGTATGTTGTTTCTTGCATTGCTTCGAAATCTTCTAAAGACATCATTACAACTGGGCTTTCGCTTTTGCGGGTAATAATTACTGGTGCATGATCAGCGCAAACTTTTTCCATTGTTTTTGCTAGGTTTGCTCGTGCTGTGGTGTAGCTAATCGCGTCCATAAAAATATCCTGTACTTAATTCTGTACCATTGAGTGTAATTAAACATAACAAACAAATCAATAAGGGTTAAAACTTTGGCTGCAATGGTTTTACTGATCCCTTTTTACTCACCCCTCGTAAAGTAACACATCTATCAACAATTAAGTTTTTGTATGCAATTAGGTGTGTTTCCATTGCCTTTGGTTTTGTTTCCTAAGGGCGTTACTCAGTTAAAAATATTTGAGCCTAGGTATTTGCGTTTAGTTAAGCAAGCGGCGAGTGGGCAGGGTTTTGTGTTGTCTACTTATTTGCCGGATGCTGATTTTAATACGTCAAAACTTGGGGCTTGGGTTGATATTGTTGATTTTTCGCAGCGCGACGACGGCTTATTAATTATTGATATTAGAACACGTGAGTTGGTGGAAATTTCTGACATTAAGGTAGAAGACGACGGTTTACGTGTTGCCAATGTTCAGCCAGTTAGCCATTGGCCGCAGGCCGATTTGTGCAGTAAATCGCGCAAGTTGTCAGCTGCATTGCAAGAAATTCACCGCAGTATGCCTGAGTACGCCAAAATGTATCCGAATCCTGAATTTGATAGTCCTACCTGGGTATGCGCACGTTTTGTTGAGCTTTTGCCTTTGCCGGTGGAGAAAAAGCTTGAATTTATGGTGCCGAACAGTTTTGATGAGTGCTTGTCGTTTTTAGCCACTATAATTAATGGTGAAAACAAAAGTGATCCAATTACTGAGCACCCGCGTAAATACAGCTAAACGTGAGTCGATTGGTGATAATTTTTTATGCTGCAAACATCAAATGGCACTATGAATCAAAGCCAAGTGGAAAACAAAAGGTCGATGCTTACACCAGAGCAGTCGGCCGAGCTTAAACAATGGTTAATTGCCGTTGCGCTTGAGCGCGACAAAAAAAGCTTTGCGCTGCTGTTTAAAAGCTTTGCACCCAAAATTAAAAGTTTTGGGTTTAAGCAGTTTAATTCGGAGGCTTTAGCCAACGATTTGTTGCAAGAAACTATGTCGCTTGTATGGCGAAAAGCGCATCTATATAACGCCGACAAAGGTGCGGTTACCACTTGGGTGTATACCATTATGCGTAATTTGTCGTTTGATATGTTGCGTAAAATGCAAACCAATAAAGAAGATTGTTTAAGTGACGATATTTGGCCAATTGTCGACGCGCACGCAGCCGATGTTGATACTGAAGAATTTGCCGACCATTTACTTAAACAACAACTTGCCAAATATGCTGATGCTTTACCAGAGGCGCAAAAGCAGGTGGTACGTGGCGTTTATTTTAATGAGTTAACTCAAGAGGAGTTAGCGCAGCAGTTAAATATTCCGCTTGGTACGGTTAAATCGCGCTTGCGTTTGGCCTTGGGTAAACTTAGACAACAAATTGAGGAAAACTCATGATTAAGCATCATCCAAAACATGAGTTGTTGGCCGCGTTTGTGGCTGGCGAACTTCCAGCAGCTTTAAATATTGCTATTTCTGCGCACGTTGAATTGTGTGACGAGTGCCAGCAGGCGATTACTTTGTTAACTCAAGCCAAAGCCGATGAGGTTTTTAGTATTGAGGATGAATCGGTTTTTGATAATGTTGAAGTGGATTTAGACGACGACTTTGACGATTTAATGATTTCGCAAATTACCAGCCAAAAAGGTGATTATGTAGATGAAGCTCCAACTGTTCGCTCTGTTGAGTATGCGGGCAAGCAGGTTAATTTGCCGCGTGCGTTAAATTCGGTCAGTTGGGCTAAGTTTCAAGGTGTGGGTAAGTTAACCCGTGCTCGGTTAGATTTGGATGAAGGCACTGTGCGTAGTTATTTGTTGCAAATTGGCGCGGGTGGCAGTGTACCTATGCATACCCACAAGGGTTATGAGGTAACTGTGTTGTTAGATGGCTCGTTTGAGGATGAGATGTGCAGTTATTCTAAAGGCGACTTTATTTGGTTGGATGAGAGTTTTACTCATAGTCCTGTGTCTAACGATGGCTGTTTGTGTTTAACTGTGGCGGATGATGCTCCGGTATTTACACAAGGTTTGTCGAAGTTGCTTAATCCGATAGGAAGGTTTATTTACTAAGTTGGTTTTGATTAATTCTAGGGCGTGCAAGGTAATATGCCAGCCCGTTTAGGTTTGCCTTAGACCATGGTTTTCGAAAAAACGCTACGAGTACGTCCATGTAAGCTCGCAAACGGCATCCATGCCGATTGAAGTTTTTCTCAAACCATCGCTCTAATGCGAACCTTCACTATGTGTTTTAGTTTAGCGCTATAGTGGTAGATCGTTCAGGTTGACCTTAGACCATGGTTTTCGAAAAAACGATACGAGTACGTCCTTGTAAGCTCGCAAACGGCATCCATGCCGATTGAAGTTTTTCTCAAACCATTGCTCTAATGCTAACCTTCTCTTTGAGTGTTATTCCTTTTATGGCATTCAATGTTATTGAGGATTTTCAGGCAACTGAAAGCTGAGAGCGTGAAAGCAATAATTGAGAGCAAAGTCTCTTTTTTATGGGCGAATCAGAACCGAAGCGCAGCTTCGCAGTCTGATGAGGTGGAGTCATGGAGGACGACAGGGCCGGTCCTTCAGGGATGAATAGTCGCCTCAATACTTTTATGTTATCGGCGGTAGGCGTCTTTGCGACGATTATGCTTCGATGCTCGGGCAAGCGACTCAGTTTGCCCTTTGCTAGTCAACTCAGAACTTAAGCGGACTATTTAATTTTAGGTGGATTATGGAGAAGAACTTGGTTGAGAATTTTGTAAAAGTTTATCAGTCATTATCAAAGGATAACCTAGCTACGCTGGCGGATATTTACGAACCAGAAATTGTGTTTCAAGACCCCTTGCATATTATTTCGGGTCTTGAAAACCTCACTCAATACTTCGCTAATATGTATGAAAACGTGCAGTCTTGCCGTTTTGAAATCGAATCAAGCCATTTTTCTGAGCAGCAGATTTTTCTGTATTGGACCATGCATTTCCAACATCCCAAACTAAAAAAAGGCGAAACCATTTTAGTTGAAGGGCATTCGCGGCTTAAATTTGTTGGCAATAAAGTTATTTGCCATCGCGACTACTTTGATGTCGGCGCTATGTTGTACGAGCATGTACCTATTTTGGGTGGTTTTGTCCGTAGCATAAAAAATAGAGCTGCAGTTTAATCTTTATTTGATCCAAATTTTAGCACTCCCCGTATCAACCTATTATCTATAAAAAGCAGGTAGGTGTAGGTTGAAATCTATATTAATCACTGGCGCATCATCAGGCATAGGTAAAGCACTGGCTTTGCATTACGCTGAACAGGGCAACGAGGTGTTCGCTGGTGGCCGTAACAAACAAAGGTTAGTTGAGCTTTGTTTGCACCGCCCAAACCTTCATCCTTTTGTCTGTGATTTAACCAACAGTAATGAGATTAAATCAGCTACTGATAATTTATCTTTACTTGATATTGTTATTTTGAATGCTGGTAGCTGCGAGTATATAGACGATCCAGTTCAATTTGATGGTGAGTTATTTGCGCGGGTTATCAATTCTAATTTGATCTCAGTAGGCTATTGCTTACAACACCTATTGCCACTGATTAAAAAAGGTGGTCAACTTGTGTTGGTAAGTTCAAGCGCGCAGTTTTTACCTTTTCCACGAGCAACTGCTTATGGTAGTTCTAAAGCTGCCTTAACTTATTTGGCACGTACTCTCGAAATAGAATTAAAACCACATGGCATTGGCGTTAGTGTGGTTCACCCTGGTTTTGTTGAAACACCTCTGACTGCAAAAAACGACTTTGATATGCCAGGCATTATTTCGGCAGAACAAGCCGCGCAAGCTATAGTTAAAGGTATAGCTGCAGGCAAAGCTGAGATTAATTTTCCATTCGCTTTTATTTGTTTTCTTAAATTTTTTACTCTGTTGCCACGTTTTGTCTGGCAAAAAGTCGCGCAAAGGATGACTGTTTAATGAACCAAACTTCTCGTAAAAATGTGGCTATTATCGGCTCAGGTATTTCTGGTTTAACCGCAGCTTATTTAATTAGCCAAAAACACCAAGTTACTGTGTTTGAGCAAAACGATTATATTGGTGGCCACACTGCCACCAAAGAAATTGAATACCAAGGCGAAAAACACGCGATAGACACAGGTTTTATTGTGTTTAACGACCGTACCTATCCAAATTTTTTAAAGCTGCTGAGTAAATTGGGTGTAGGCAAACAGCCTACTGAAATGAGTTTTAGTGTAACTAATCATTTTAATGGGCTCGAGTACAATGGTAATAATTTAAATAGTTTGTTTGCCCAACGTCGCAATATTTTAAACCCTAAGTTTTGGTGTTTGCTCAAACAAATTGTGCGCTTTAACAAACAGTGCAAACGCTTGTATGTGGGGTTAGATGAAGGGCGCGAGCTGCCGCTTGACCATACCTTAGGTGATTTTTTACAAGACAATCATTTTTCGGACTACTTTAAACAAAACTACATTTTGCCAATGGGCGCGGCTATTTGGTCGACCAGCTTAGTTAAAATGGAAGCTTTTCCACTGCGCTTTTTCGTTCAGTTTTTTTATAACCACGGTTTATTGAACATTCAAGACAGGCCGCAGTGGTATGTTATTCCCGGTGGTTCGTACCAGTATATTCAGCCGCTTATTCAAGGTTTTAAAGACAATATTAAATTAAATGCCGATATCAAATCTGTTCGTCGTAATTTTGATACAAATGAGCAGGGCGTGGAAATTGTGTTTAATTCGGGCGAGGTGCAACACTTCGATGAAGTGGTGCTGGCTTGCCATTCTGACCAAGCTTTAGTTTTGTTAGAAGATGCAACAGTTGCCGAGCAACAAGTGTTATCCGACATTCCATATAGTGCTAACCAAGTCGTGTTACATACAGACACTTCGTTGCTGCCTAAGCGCAAATTAGCTTGGGCGAGTTGGAATTATCAAATTGGTTTATCCAGCATTGAAAGCGAGTTTAATCGCCCAGCTTGTGTTACCTACAACATGAATATTTTGCAGGGGCTAAAATCGAAACACACTTTTTGTGTCACCCTTAATCAAACTGAGCAAATTGACCCAAACAAAATTATTCAGCAGTTTGTTTATCATCACCCTGTATTTAATCAAACCAGTATTGCCGCGCAGGCTCGCCGCAGTGAAATTTGTGGGCAAAACCACACCCATTTTGCTGGTGCATATTGGTTTAATGGCTTTCATGAAGACGGGGTAAAAAGCGCATTGGCCGTGGCCGAGCGTTTTGGTGTGAGTTTATGATGGTAATTGTTTATGTTGCTTAAATCTGGCTTGTACTCAGGCTTTGTTCGCCACCGTCGCTTTAATAAAGCTAAACATGAGTTTAGTTATAAATTGTCTATGTTCGCGCTCGATTTAGATAAAATTGATTTAATAGTGGACGAGCAATTTTGGTTTGGCAGACGTTGGTTTAACCCTGTGCGTTTTAAACAGTCTGATTATGTAAAACTGGCTAATTCAGATGCACAAAATAAAACTGAACCATTGGCACTTAAACAACGTATCAAACAAAAAGTTGCTGAGTTAGGTGGTAATTGGTCGGGCGATAAAGTGGTGATGTTGGCGCAATGTCGTGGTTTAGCTTTGTATTTTAGCCCGGTTAATTTTTACTTTTGTTATGAGGGCGAAACCCTAACTTGGATGTTGGCAGAGGTAAGTAATACCCCATGGAATGAACGCCATTTTTATTTGGTGGATATGCAAAACACCCAAGATACCGACAAGTGTTTTCATGTGTCACCCTTTATGAACCTGGATATGCGTTACGTGTGGCGAATTAACTTAACTAAAGGCAAAGCCTTAGTGCATATAGAAAACCACGCTCAAGGCCATGCTGATGCTGCCGATGGCACTAAGTTGTTTGATGCCACCATGAGCTTAAAACAAACTCAAGTATCAGCGGTTAAATTGTTGCAAGCGGCCATAGCCGTGCCGTTAATGCCATTAAAAATTGTGAGTGCCATTTATTGGCAAGCATTAAAACTATTTATTAAACGAGTACCTTTTGTACCTTATCAAAACCCTTTACCTAATCAAAACTGTGTATCAAACAAAAGACGAGGAGAAGCAAGTGGAGCGAGCGCACAATCTAAATATTAAAGCAGCTGATTCTAGCTTTGAACAAGGCCAAACTTTGGCGGGTTTAACGGGGCTGTCTTGGTTTAATTTAAAGTGCCGTAAGTTGGTGTTTTCAACTTTAAACACTATGCAAGCCGGGGGTTTGGTGATTGAAGAGGGTACTGAGCGCATTTGTTTGGGTAACCAAAACAGTGATTTAGTCGCAAGCATTCGCATTTTAGACGCAACTTGTTATATCGATTTTGTCACAGGTGGCAGTATTGGCGCATCAGAAGCTTTTATTGATCATAAATGGACAAGCAGTGATTTAACTAAAGTGATCCAAGTATTTGCCCGCTGCCAGCAAGAGCTTGACCAGTTAGAGGGTAAATCGTCCTTTCTAAATAAACTGCAAAACAAAATCCTAAGCTGGAAAAATTCAAACACTCAAGCAGGCTCGAAACGTAATATTCTCGCACATTACGATCTAGGTAATGATTTATACACCCGCTTTTTAGACGACAAAATGATGTACTCGGCGGCGATGTATCCAAATGCGGATACAAGTTTATCTGAAGCACAAAACGTTAAGCTTAAAACCATTTGCGATAAGCTTGAGTTAACCGAGCAAGATCATTTAATTGAAATAGGCACAGGTTGGGGCGGTTTAGCTATTTTTGCTGCACAAAACTACGGCTGTAAAGTAACAACAACAACGATTTCAGACGCGCAGTTTGCATTCGCACAAAACAAAGTTGCTGAGCTGGGGTTAGCTAATCAAATTACATTGCTAAAACAAGACTACCGCTTGCTAGAAGGTAAGTTTGATAAGCTGGTTTCAATTGAGATGATTGAAGCGGTTGGCCATGAGTTTTTACCAATCTTTTTCAAGAAGTGTAACGATTTACTAAAACCCAACGGCAAAATGTTATTGCAGGCGATAACCATTGCCGACCAGCGTTATAATCATTACCGTAAAAATGTCGATTTTATTCAAAAATATATCTTCCCAGGCGGCTGTTTACCCTCGGTATCTGTAATTGCCCAGCAGTTTGCTCAATCGACCAATATGGTGATTGATAATGTGCAAGATATTGGTTTGGACTACGCCAAAACCTTAGCTGATTGGCGTTATAACTTTGAAGCAAATTGGCAAGATATTGAGCGCTTTGGTTATGACAATAAATTTAAACGTTTGTGGTTATACTATTTGGCTTACTGTGAGGGAGCCTTCCTTGAGAGGGTAATATCCACCCATCATATCGTCGCCAATCTGCGTCATCCTTGAAATTACAGCGTCGTTGCCTGCACAAAGTCACCCTAATCACATAGTAAACTATGCTCATAGGGCTGACTTTGTTTGCCGCCTAGCTGTAATCCCAATGCTTTAGCAGATTGAAATATTATGCAAATGCTTTCTAAAAAATTCTGGCTAGTTAACCTAGTTCTATTTCAACTATGCTGGTTGTTGGCCGCTTTTTATCAGCAGCAGACTGTGGTTTTTATGCTGCTGATAATCATCCTGCATTTCGTTTTATCACCTACCAAAAAGTTGGATTTTAAGGTGCTGCCTGTTGCGCTGGTGGGCATGTTAATCGACCAAATATTAATGCAATTTGCGGTGGTGCAGTTTGTTGGTGAACCTACCGTTATACCAATTTGGTTAATGTTACTTTGGGTGATTTTTAGTTTTTGTTTAAACCATAGTTTGAATTGGTTGAACCATATTCAAGTTAAGTACGTAGTTTTGTTAGGAGCAACCTTTGGCCCAATCAGCTATTTTGGTGGTTTATCGCTTGGCGCGTTTGAGACCAGCACATCTCAAAACATGTTTTTGCTTACCTATGCAGCTGTTTGGGCCATCTTTTTGCCTTTAAGTCGGTTTTATTGCCAACGTTTTATCTTAGAAAGTAAATCGTGCTGAAATTGACGCATTACGGCCATCACCCGGTGAATGAATAGTGCCGCTGCCGTCGCTGCTAAAGTCGTAGACATACTCGTAATATTGGTCAAACAGGTTGTTTAGATTCAAGCTAATGTCCAAATTATCCAATGTGTAATTAAAACTCATATGGGCTAATGTGTAGTCGCCGTATTGTCCACCTTCATTCGCTTCGTTTACGTAATAATCGCCTTGGCTATCAATATGTAACGATGCTTTAAACTGGTCTGTGATATAAGCATCTATACCAACCGAGGCTGTATATTCCGGAATACTTCTAAGCTCGTTGCCAATATTGCTCGCACCAGCTTCGCCTGGGTTAACAATTTTAGTGTCAACCAGCGAGTAGTTCGCCCAAATACTCAAGTTGTCATTTATTGGGTAAGATGCTGCTAATTCCCAGCCGCTACGCTCAGTTTTACCTACGTTTACTGATGTGCCATCTACCAATACAAACTCGTCTTTGGCGTTTTGTTGCCAGCTTGATAATCTGATATTTAAGCCTGTAATTGGGCTAAATGAGGTGCCTGCTTCCCAACCGACGTTTTTTGAAACATCACGACTGTTTACATCACCAGCTGTATATAAAGATGAACCATATGGATGTTGGAATGATTCACCAAAATTAAAGAATAATTGCCAGTTTTGCGTTGCTTGGTAAAAAACATTTAGTTTCGACTGTACAATCCAGCCAAAGTCGTAAATGTCACGTTTGTTTTGTGTGCCATCTGCTGCAATTTGGACAAAATCACCAGCTAATTTGTCAGCTCTAACCCCAAAATTCCATTTAAAATTGTCGGTCAGCTGGTTTTCTACTGAGGTAAATACCCCAGTGCTGTCTAGGCTATAATCATAGTTGCGGATTACGTTGCTGGTGTCGCGAATACGGCTTTGTCCTGTTGTACCAAATCTTTGTTCTATCACATCCTCTTGTTGGTGCGATAAACCAGCGGTTAACGTCCAAGCTGAATTTATTTGATATTGGGCATTTAAATTTAAGCCGGTTTGTTGTTGGTCGTCATATCTATTTTGCAGCGAACCTGCTTGGCTAAAACGCACCCAGCGTTCACGTTCAAAAGTTTGCCAATAGGCATTTGCATCAATTTTTACCTGATCGAATTGACTGTTTAAATGAATGCTATTGTGAACCGTTGTTTTATCGCCGCCATCTTCGCTTGCATAACTGGCTGATGATGTAGGGTTGGCACGTGCGGCTTCTTTAGATAAATAGCCAGGCGCGTCAGCATCAAAATGTGCATAACGACTGATAAAACCTAGTTTTATATCGGCATTTATTTGATAAAACCATTTACCAGCAATGGCATAACGCTCTAAATCTGTGTTGTCGCGATAACCTTCACTTTGTCGGTAACCTAATGAATAGTTATGGGTTAATTTACCCGTTTGCTGACCTGTGTAGGCTTGTAGTTCTGTGGTGTTATAGCTGCCATATGTTGCTTCTATCTGGGTTGTGTCTACATCACTGCGGCTGTTTATTTGGTAGTTGCCGGCAATGTTAAAAAGCCCATAACGAACATCGCTAGTGCCTTTAAATGCTTGAATTGAGTCGATACCTAAAGAAAATATCTGATCCATTTCGGCGTAGCCTTGGTGCAGGTTTGTCGCAATACCATCAATTATGAGTTTTGCGTGTGGCGAGCCGCCATCACCATCAAACCCTCTGATGGATAAATCAGCGTTTATTGGCCCTTGGTTGTAGCGTGAAAGCGAAATGCCCGGCAGCTTAGTAAACAATTCAACATTGTCGTCTACGTGTAAATCTAATAACTGATCGCGGCCAATTATCTCGTAACTGCCAGCTAAATTGTTTGGTTTAGCTCCTTGGTATTTACCAATAACCACTATGTTTTCGGTTGTGTCATTGGCGCTTTTTGCAATTGCTTGCTGTGATAAAAATGCAGCCGTTAGCGCTAAACTAACCTGAGAAATTTTATATTTGTTAAACAACATTTTTTGGTCCTACTTTTTATTTGTGTGAATTGGCTGAAAACTGTGGCAGTAAGGCGATCTGCTGCTGGTCAAATTCAACTTGGTTAAATATCAATGGATAATAAAAACTGCGCAGCTCTGCATGAAAATCTCGCACTTGTTGTTGGTAGTTGGCGCTGGTAATCGCATCTGTGTTGGCTAAGCGCGTCATGGCTCTTTGCACTGCTATGCTTGGCGACAATACGCTCAACCAATTGGCTGCTTGGTATTTTTGTTTGGCTGCTTCTCTATAAGCTTTAGCAAGTTCAGCCGCTTGTTGGTCACCAACTTGTTGAAACGCGTAGTACCATTTCCATTCAAACATCTTGTTCATGTTGGTATGGTTTTTCCACTCAGGGTGAGTTTGAGTAAAGGCGTCGAATGTTGTTTGTGGTGGTAGATCCCACGCATCGTTTACCGCTTCTCGTTGCACCATTAATATGTCACCACCATTTGGGCTGGTGATTTGCTGCTCTATTACTGCATCACCCACTACAGGGATAACAAAAGCTGTGATTAACCAAATGCTTAGTAAAATGGACGCTAAACGTGGTGCAGGCGCATTTGTTTTCGCTAACCCGTAACAAATAGCAGCCCAAACAATTATTTGCGCCAAACAAATTAAACTCACTAAGATAATTTGCGAGATTGCTACTTGGTTAAATACTGCGGCAACTATAAAGGGCAGAATCAGGGTTAAAAATAGGTTGAGTGTTAACACAAGTGCGCGTGTAGCCCATATTTTAAGTGGGCTGGAAGCTGTGACTGTGAGTAAGTCATAACGGCCGGCTGCACGTTCGTTGGCAAAGAGATCATGCAACAATAAAATTAATATCAGCGGCAGTAGCACACTCAATACAAAGGCAAAATCAAAATGACCTGTTGCAGCTAATTCAGGATGGCCGATATCACTTTCATATATTTGTCCTTCCAGCGCTAACATTCTAATGCGGTGTTTCCACGGGTGGGTATCACGATTGCCCATAGCGGCAAATGCGAGCTGTGACGGCGGTAGGTAAGTCAGGTGAAAGTTGTAATAGGCGATGCTGCCAAAATCATTTTTGCTGTTAAATACAATTTGTTGTTCTTGCGCATCCGCTTGTAATAAGCGAGTGATGCTTTGTTGCTGTTTATTCGCTTCAATAATACCTGTGTACAGGGCAAAGCTAGTTAACATTAGGGTGATGAGTAAAAGGACAAAAATACGCTTTTGTCTCAGCAAAAAATTTGCTTCACGTTTAATATCTTTAAATGAAATTAACATTGGCCTTTTCTCCCAATTAAACCGAGGAAAACAGCCAAGATAATTAGCCAAAACGTCAGTTGCATTAAGGCTAATTTGCTTTGTGTCAGCCTTTGCTCTGCATTGAATGGTTTAAACTCAAAGTTGTTCAGAATTTGCCAGTTATTCGCTGACACTCTGGCGTTTTGCAGTGCCTGGCTGTCTTGGTAACGATTAATATCCGTTTGATAATTTAATTGTTCTGCATGCGCTTTATTGAGCGACTGCACAAATTCGTATCTAACTTGTTCTGCTTCGCGCAAAAACTTGTGGTAGCTTCTGATATCTGTTCCGGCTAATTGCATAGATAAACCGCGTATCGCTAGTGCAGGGGTTAACCATGCAAACAGTTGGTTGGTTGTGCTTTGCTTTAGTTCGCGCTGCATCTGCTCTTCGGCAAAAGTGTTGAGTATCTTGGTTAGTTCTGCTTCTGAATTTTGTGCAACTATGCCTCGAAAATTAACCGGTAAATCTTCAACTTTTTCGACTTGGTATTGCGCAAGCAAATTTGCTTTGAGTTGCAAAAATGCAGGATCTGCTGAGTTATGCCCATCACCTAACTCGCGCAATTTGGCTTTTACTGCAAAGTCATTTTCTATTTTGCTCGGCTGTTCTACTAAGTATTGAGTTGTGTTAGCGGCAATTCGAGGAAGCAATAAACAAGCGAACAGCCAACTACAAATCAGCATGGCAAAACTACTGTTGTTGCTGTTAGTTAACGCCGATATCGCCACTATAAATAGTGTCCAAATTAATAGGTAAAGCATATAGCTAAAAATAAAAGTAACTATTATTGCGCTCGATTCACCATGACTTGCAGCCAATAGGCAACCCAAAATAAATGGACTTAAAACCAATAAATTGACACTAAATAATGCAGCCACTTTGCCCAAAAGTATTTGCCAATAGCTCAAACCTTGCGCAAGCAAAAAAGACAGTGTGCCGGCTTCTGTTTCTCGGCTAATGGCGCTATAGCCAATTAAAATTAACAGCAATGGGGCAATGGTTTGTAATACAAACGCAGGCGATAAAGGGCCAAATTCGGTTAATTGACTGCTGTGTTGTTGATTAGAGAAGGTTGCTGAATTTTGTCTATGACCTTCTAAAAATATTGCTTTACCTGTGTATGAGTCTATCCCTGGATCTATAGTACTCAGCGGCGTTGAGTTTCTAAACAGATAATGGCCGTAGTGAACCATACGGTGCGGGTGGCGGTCTGGTTGGTCAATAAAAGTTTGTTCAGCTTGCTGCTGTAAATGGGCGCGCTGGTGGTTTTCATCTGCAACTGAGATTGTGGTTAAAACCACAGAAGTTAACGCCAACACAATAGAAATGATAATAGCGACTAACGCCAATTTAGAGCGTCGCCAATAGCGCCATTCGTCGTGCGCAATAATTAATAGGGTGCTCATGCTCTGATACCTCGAACAAAAGCTTTGTGGACAGTTTCTGTATCTATGGTTTGATTGTGCTCAGCGTTAAATAAACTAATCAATTCACCTTGATGGAGTAAACCAATTTTGTTTGCGACTTGGCACGCACCATAGACATCATGTGTAACCATAAAAATGGTGCTACCGGCTTGCGCGAGTTGGCTCATTAACTGATTAAATTCGTCAATGGCTGCTGGATCTAACCCTGAAGTTGGTTCGTCTAAAAATAAAATTGGTGCTTGGCGCAACAAAGCCAAAGCAATCGCGGTTTTTTGGCGCATGCCTTTGGAATATTGGCTTAAATTGTTATGCCATGCTTGCGGCTGTAAGGACACTTGGGTTAACGCGTCTTCAATTTGCTGCACACTTTGTTGGATATCCGCAAGTGACAGAAAATATTGAATGTTTTCAATTGCGGTTAAATGCCCATACAACATGACGGATTCAGGTAAATACGCTATTTGTTTACGGCTGGTATTTATGTGTTGATGGACAGGTTTGCCCAAAATGTTCGCACTTCCTGATTGGGGTTTTACTGTGCCTAAAAATGTTTTTAAGGTTGTGGATTTTCCCGCACCATTACCACCTAACAGCGCAAATATTTGTCCTTGTGCCACCGAGAAATTAACTTTGTTTAAAACCAGTTGGTTGGCGTAAGCCACAGATAAGTTGTTTGCAGATATAACCGAATCTTTCATTTGCCTATTCTTTATATTGTTATGTTATAACGGTTAGATTATGTCATTTATTGTAATGTTATACAATAACATTAATTAAAGAGGGAAGAATTATAGAGGAGTGAACCAGTATTCACTTAAACACGTACACATACACAAGCGTTTTTACTGAGTTGATACTAATGAAAATATCTGTGTTTGTGTGGTTAACAGCTGTTGTTAGCACTTCTTTATCGGCGGAAGTGCCGTCACCTTTGCGTGATTTATATAAACATGGCCAAGGCACTATGCAGGTGTATTTTTGGAAACTGTATGATGCTGAGTTTTATCTACCAAGCAAAACCTTAGACCTAACCGATTACCCACAAGCGTTAAAAATTACCTATCTACGAGATATTAAAAAGAAAGATTTAATAGATGCGACGAAAGAACAGTGGCAGCACATTGGTTTAACTCATGAAAACCAAAATAGTTGGCTGAAATTGTTGGATGATATTTGGCCTGAAATTACTAAAAACGACACTTTGGTTGTGCGGGTGGAGCTGGATGGAACAAGCCAATTTTTTTATCGAAAGGCGGGTGGTAAGTCACTGACATTGCTCGGTGATGTTGCTGATCCTGAGTTCGGTAAAAGCTTTTTGGCTATTTGGCTGTCGCCAAAAACGTCTCGACCTGATTTACGCGAGCAATTGCTCGGTTTAGCTGATTTAAATTAAGGAGCTTGTATGCGCTGTGTTATTTCTAAACTAACTAAAATATTTGCAAGTGTCAGTTCTGCAGTATTGCTGGCTGCCTGTTCAAGCAATATAAATGATTATGCAAATACTAACCCTGAATTGAAATTAGACGAATTCTTCGATGGAGAGCTCAAAGCTTATGGTGTTTTGTTTGATTACAGTGGTAAATTAACTCGTCGTTTTAAAGTAGATTTACAAGCCAGTTGGCAAGGCAAAAACGGTACGATTAACGAGTGGTTTGAGTTTGATGATGGTGAAAAACAAACCCGTATTTGGCAGCTGGAAAAGCTGGCTGATAATTCGTACGTTGGCACTGCTGGTGATGTTATCGGTAAAGCTTATGGCACTACTAATGGCTCTGTTTTGCATTGGCGCTATGTGTTGGAAATTCCTTACAACGACAGCACAATGCAAGTTAACCTAGATGATTGGATGTACCTAGTCGACGAAAAACGCTTATTCAACAAAACCGACATCATTAAATTTGGCATCAAAGTAGGTGAGTTAGTGTTGTTTATAGAGAAGGTTTGAGTTGAGCTATTGACCGCTAAAGTAATCATTATGCCTTTAATGATTACTTTAGCGGTCGTTAAGGTAATTTTTTAAGAGTTATTTAACGCATGTTGCAACGCTTGATTCGCTTTCATTTGAACATCAGGCTTCACACCTTTGCCTTCTATTCGGCCATTTACCGCAGAATAGTAATCCGCTACCGGTATAAATAAGTGCAGTTGGTGGGGCAGGTCAAAAATGGTTTGTGAAAGCATTTCGCCTGCTGTTGTTTCACCGACTATGGTTACATTTTCAAGTTGTGATAACGCATCTGCCGCCATTTCTGCTGCGCTTGCGGTTTGTTTACTTGTTAATAAATACACTTTTCCTGAATAGTGCGGGGCAGTAGGTTGCATTTGCACTCGGGTAAATGGACTTGCTTGTACGTCTTGCCAAAAGCGTTGAATAGACCAACCATTCCAACTTGCTACTTGCGCTATCTGCTGCTTTTGTGGTGGTTGTGAATGTTTGGTAAACCAAAGCTGAGATACAAATACACCAACATCTAATTTTTTCTCGGTTAGGTGTTCAACTAAAGGTTTTACCGCAAATGCACCGCCATGATTATTGCGTAAATCTACAATCAGCTTGGCTGGCTTGTGTTGGTTTATTTCTAGAAAAGCTTGATGAATGTTTTCAATTGTATCTACACCCATCATGGTATTTATTGCCATGCGAGCTGTATCCGCTTGCGGCCAACTAAGCTGTACTGCGTCTTTACCAACATTCATTTTATCTAAATAAGCGGCGAGTGATTTAGCATCTGTTTGTGCTGGTGCTAAACGCACATGTGAGAAGGGACCACTTTGCCATAAATGGTTAAACTCGCTAATAAAGGTCTCTAAATCGTTAGATTGCTCCGCAAGTTTAAGCACCTTGTTTTGTATCTGTTTAAATTCAGCACTATTTAATTCAGCTGGGTTGTAATGATATTGCTGTTGTAGCGCAGCTATTTGTTTACTTAGTTCAACAAAATTGATTTGCCCATATGTTCGTTTTGTTGAAGATGCTTTTTCTTGTGCATGAATGAGCGGACTTAAAATAATAAAAGCCCACATTAAGGTAAACACGCCCCATTTAGCTTTGTTGGACAGCATAAATTTCCTCTTGTTTTTCTGATAGGTAACTAATCTTGAAGAACAAAAGGCAGAAAGTGCGCCAATTAATCTAATGTACTGATAATTATAGATTTATTTTTATATTTTTAGTTAAATATGTATATTTTTGTTTTGATGTTGAGTTATTTGACTAAGTATTGGTTTAAACGGCTATCTTTTATAGGTTAAGTTAGAAAGTTGCTCTTGAACCAATCCCAAATACCTAAGGAGAAGTGTTCGAATACGTTAATCCCAAGTGCTGATTTAATGATATATATGGTTAGCAGACTGATTAATAATATAAAGGTAATAAGGCCTGTTAAGAATATGGTGTTTATTAATTTCGCCATTCGTAATTCGGCTGTTGAAAGTGTCCGCTTATTTTTCCCGATTAGAACAACGTAATAATAACGCCACTTAAACAAAGACACTGTACCCCTAACGTCAATTGAATGTTCACCTCCTCGATTGTTAATTGCACTTTTAAGATGAATTATTTGTTCTGGGGTAAATGACTTAGCTACGTTGGCTGGGATGCGTTGAAACAGCCGTTTAATTTCAGGCGACTGTTCAACACTAACTGTTTTTTGATTTGGTTCGCTTATCGTATTGTCTATCATAGAATTACCTAAGCTTTTACTTCTTTGGTTGGATAGGCTTCATAACTTGCATAGCCATAATGGCGTTCAAAGAAGTTATTTTTCATATTCACTTCATTAAGCACAACGCCAGCTACTTGAATGTCTGCTTCCGCTAAGCGTTCTAGGCCTTTATTTACAATGTTAACTTTGCTCGAATCGGCTTTAAGTACATAGATAGTTGAATCAACAAGTTGAGCTAAAACTAGACTATCAGTTACAGGTAATACAGGGGGCGTATCTATAACGATTTTATCGTAGCGATTGGCTAGTTCGATTAATAAGCTTTTAAATTTATTGGAGCCCAGTAATTCCAGAGGATTAGGCGCAATGTAACCAGCAACTAGCACGTCTAAATTGCTATCGTTTTGGTGAATGATGGCTTGTTCTAAAGTGCAGTTGGTGGCCAAAACGTCTGATAGCCCTGAATTTAGGCCTTTCAATTCAAGTGCAGTCGCGAGGCTAGGGCGTCGTAAATCTGCTTCTAGTAACAATGTTTTACCCATTTGCGCATAAGCAAGTGCCAAATTAATTGCAATAGATGACTTGCCTTCACCTTGTATGGCTGAGGTTACCGCAATTGTTGTGGGTTGTTGGTCAACATTGTATAGCGCAATTCCTGTTCGTAACGAACGAATCGACTCAGCAAAAGATTTGCACTTGGGGTTTGTAAACCAGCTGCTAGGTGCAGTAGCTCTGTACTTAGTTTTCAGTTTGGGTGTGAAGCACAGAAGCTTTTGAGAGAGCGCCATTTCTGCATCTTCAGGAGTTCTAATTTGTTGATTGATGGCTTGTTTAACTATTACCACCAACACAGATAAAACAAAGGCAGCAACACCTGAGATAGCCACGTATAACAATTTGTTTGGAGAACTCGGCAGTAATGGCACTTCGGCAGCATCCAAAATTTGCACTAACCCTGTTTTAAAATCACTGGCGATATCCGTTTCTTTCAGCCTAGCTAAGAATATGTCATATAGCTTTCTATTGGCCTCAACTTCGTGTTGAAGTTTTAGATAGGCGAGTTCTTTACTGCTAATATGTTGAAAATTTTCTTTAGCCTTTTCAAGCTGTTGGAGTAATTGTTTTTCGTTCTCTCTTGCGGTTGTTAAATCCTTTTCAATACCTTGGCTTAGTTTAACTATTTCTAAGGCAAGTTTATCGCGCAGGGCGTTTAACTGAGCGCTAGCCGCTATTATTTTAGGATGTTTTGGCCCATATCTTTGTGCTAACAAAGTTAGGTTCTTTTCTGCATCTATCTCAGAACGTTTAATTTCTCGAATAACAGGGTGGTTGCTTATTTCAGCCAAACTACCTGTTGCTTCAATGTTATCGCGCGAGCTTGTGCTAACTAATAAAGCCGTACTTTCAATTGACAGACGTTTTTCTTGAGCTTTTAGGTAGCTGGCGTTCAAGCTTTCTAACTCATCGGCTGCAATGCTTTTAACGCCCTGAATATCTAACAGGTTTTCACTTTGTCTAAAGCTTTGTAGTTTAAACTCAGAGTTATCTAAATCTTGTCTTAACTGATTTAGCCTGTCTTTTAACCACACAATTGCATTGTCGGTCACTTCTAATTGTTTACTGATTTGTTGTTGAATAAAAACATCTGCAATTTTGTTGGCTATTTTGGCACTGAGCGCAGCAGAGTTACTTTTAAAAGAAATTTTTACTACATGAGTGTTATTAACTGGCGTTATCGAAATTCGCTTCTGGAAATTTTCAATCAGTTTCGCTTTTCTAGCTTGAACAAGTTGTTCGGTTGTCAGTTCATCTTTTTTATTTGCTGCGGGCAACAAGGGTCTAAAGGTGGTTTTCAGTCGGCTTATGATGCCACCTTCACCCAGTTGAAATTCTGGATCTTGCGCTAAGTTAAGTTGGTCTATTACTGCTTCTGCTATTGCTTTTGAGCGTAAAACTTCAAATTGAGTGAGCAAATATTCTTTTTTACTAGCGTCAAGAATATATACCTCGTCTATTGAAATTGCTTTGTCTTTTTCTGGTTTGATTAACAATGAGGTTGTCGCTTGATATTGAGGCGCCAAACCTGCTATGTAGTGAGCAGAAAAAATAGTTACAACAATAACAAATAGGCTAATCCACCATTTATTTTTTATAACTGCACGGGTGTATGTTTTTACGTTAACAATAGGTTCGTAAGGTGAAATTTCTAATTTTTGCATATCCATTCCCCGCCTTGGTTAGAAAAAACTTTGTTTGATTGTGACTGTATCACCCGGTGATATCGTACTGGACAATTGCCCTGACAAACTTTCTTGTTCTGATTTTATCGTGATCTTTTTTTCGGATGCTCTGTCTGTTAAGCCGCCAGCTAACGCAATAGCTTGGTCAACATTCAGCCCGGGTTGGTAGGGATAAGCGCCTGGCTTTTTTACTTCGCCGTGGATATAAAAGGGCCGGTAGCTTACTACCGAAACATTAATAACAGGATGAAGCAGGTAATCACCTTTCAACCCATTCGCAATTAATGTTTGAACTTGTTGAGGGGTTTTGCCAACAACCATTATGTTGCCTAAAAATGGAAAGTTTATTTGTCCATTATCGTTAATGGTCGTTTCTATGGTTAGGTCGGCTTCTTCGTAGACTAAAATTTGAATTTGATCGCCTACACCTAGTTTGTAGTCGTTTGCTATACAGCTAAACTGCCAACAGAGAAGCGATAATAATAGTGCGGTTCTCACAATAACACCTCCAAGGTTAAACTGAGCATGTTTTTGTCATACTCAATCTGATTTAGGGTTGAGTCCTTTACATCTATCTGGTTACTGGCCGTTAAACGAAGGGTTTTAATCGGCAAATAACTTAGACCTAGTTTTAAGTGTCGGCTGTGGTCGGTTCTATCCAAACCTACATAATCGTCGTTGCTATATCCAATTTGTAGTTGGCTTTTAAAAAAAGCTGACCACGAATGTAACCAAGCAAGTTTCGTGCTATTTTCGGCAATATAGTCACCATTTGAAAAAGGTTCTTTGGTTGCTCGACCCACCGACACGCTAAATTCTGAGTAACTGCTTGCTTGCCAATTCAAGTTAACGTCTACTGCTAAACCGTTAAAATCTTCTCTGGCAGCATCATTGAATTTTTTGTTTTGAAAACCAAATTTAATTTGACCTGTTAGGTGGGATAAGCCAGCCCACTTTACGCCCACGAGTAATCTGCTTTCGCTGCTGTCTCGACTGATAGAATTATTATCTCTATGTTTATAAAGGATTTTTGTTTGATTGAAATCAATTGATAGGGCAGTTACTTTGCCAATTTTGTAATCAAATTCGCTGAAGTAGCTATATTTAGCATAGTCTTTACTTTGAGTTAGTTGATTGAAGTTTCGATAATCTAATTGGCTTAAATTGACCCCAATGGCTAATTTTCCTTGTGCGCCTTGGCTGCCATATTCGTAGCGTCCGTTCATTTGATATTGATTAAATTTAATCGCGCTACTGGTTATATTTGCATCAAACTCGGTTAAGCCTGTACCACGAGCTTGATGTCCTTGTATAATTTTTGCTCCAATTTGGACATTGTGCTTAGAATGTGCACTGTTTGAGAGCTTTGCTGCGAATACTTGATCGTAATAGTCGGCTTCTTCAATGTTTAAGTATTGGCCATATTGCCCTGCGTATTCTATTTGACTTGTGTAATTTTCAGCGGTTAAGTCAATTTTAACTAGAGGTGAAGTTTGTAGTACGCTGGCTGTTTCCGCTGATGATTCAGCAAAGTAGACGTTGTTGTCGTGTAGGTAATTAACTTTAATGCCGGATGTTAACTCTATACCTTCTGCTAAGCGAATTGCACCTTCTTGTGCTTGGCTAAGGCAGGTTATAAGTGATAGGTTTATTGCTAATATGTACTTGGCTGTTTTATGCATATTCACTCCACTTTTATTAAGCGGTTGATGAAGATTCTAGAAAAAAATAAAGGAATACCAACAACATATCTAAAAAATAGTCGTTTAGGTTCTTTTATCAATCGGTACAACCATTCGCAGCCCATTTGTCTAAAGGCTTTGGGCGCGCGCTCGAATCTGTTTGCATAAAAGTCAATTATTGCTCCGCCACAAATGATCAGCCAAGCGCCAGTTAGTTGTTGGCTGAGTAGCTGGCAGACGTATTCTTGTTTGGGCATTCCCATAGCTAAAATAACTACATTAAACTCTGCTTGTGGTTGTTGGTTTAACAAACTTAAGTAGCTGTCTGCTTGTGCAAAGCCATGTTGGGTTGTGCATGGAACATTATTTAATAAGCGCTGTGTGCCTTTACTCAACCAAGGTTGTTCGGTTCCAAAAACAAAATAATTTACTGACTTTTGATGCGACTGCTGAATATGTTTTATCAATTTGGGAATAAAATCTGTGCCGTTTAAATTTGCGCCACTAGGACATTTATTGAGTTTACAACACATTGCCATACCCGAGCCGTCACGCAGCCTATAAGTGAGGTGGTCGAAGTTAAATTTGGTTTCGCCATTTTTTTGAATTAGGTTATATGCGTGTTGATTAATAAAACCTAGCGAAGTTGGTTGGCTAATCTCAGCTAACTGTTTTACAAAAGCTTCAACTTTATTTTCTTCAAGCAAATGCATTTTTTTTAAAATGGGATCTTGTACTTGTTGAGTATTAATAAACATCTAAGTACCTCTGATTTACTTGGTTCCAATTAAATTGATTCGCATATAGTTTGGCTAATTGTGCTTTAGATTCGTCCCAGTCTTTTATGAGTTGCTGCGATTTTTGTTGAAAATCTTGCTGTGTTATTTGAAATGTCGCACCTGTGTTTGATTCTGCAACAAATCGTTTAAATGAGGGCACAGCTTCATTTAACAGAGGAACTAAGCCATATGACATAAGTTCAATAACACTTAATCCGAATCCTTCGTAATTCGACGCACTAATGACAAACTTAGCTTGCGATAATATTTGGGTTATTTGTTCATTTGATTGATCGAGTTTTACCTCAACTCTTTGTAAGGGTGATGCACTGTCATATTTTTTTAGTATCTCTTCACCACCAGCTTTTGACTGGCCAATTAAATACAGTTTTGCATTATTATCAGGCGTATTTTCAAATAGTTGGATTAGTGCATCTATTTGTTTATTACTACTAAAACGACCTAGGTAGACGTAGATATCTTGTTTGGTCGATTTTGTTTTTACTCCAAATTTTTCTAAGCTGACGCCGTTTTCAATTAAATAGGTTTTTTGATGTAGTGGTTTAAACATTTCGAAATCGTTGATCCCACAGCAGGTGACAACTTGGCATTGACTCAAACTAAATGGGGTAATGGTTTTGAAAAATAGCTGTTTGAGTTTGGCGTTTTTATTGGTGTGGAAAAAGCCGCCATGTGTGGTTAAAACAAGTTTGCTGCTAATCAAGCTTAACCGTTTTAATAAACTTATGTAGTCGATAAAAAAATCAACTGCGTGTACATGCACTATGTCATAGGCATTTAATTTTTGCGCTGGAATAAAGCATATTGGGTAGCGGGTAGAGCCAAACCAGTTAAAGCGGTAGATAGTTAAGTTATGGTAAGTTTGCTGCACACTGAGTCGCTCGCCTGTTTGATAGTTAGTATTTAACGTAAATATCGCGACTTGATGCCCAGCTTGCTGTTGTGACGTGGCTAGGTTAAAAACTACATCTTCTAACCCACCAACGCTGGGATAAAACTGACGCACAATATGCACTATTCTCATGAATACTCCTTCATTACATACATTTTTGCCATGCTTGACGAGATACCAAAGTGGCGTAACAAAAAAGGGTTAAATTTATCCAACAAATTGGCATGCGGATCATGTTGTTTGCTTGGCATTCCACAAGAAAATAGATGTTGCCTAGGAAGATAAATTTTAAAAAATAGTTGATTTCAATTTGGCTGAAGCGGGCATACCAATAACTACTGAAAATGAGTTTCCATAACAAAAGAATTAATATTAGTAAGCCAAAAATTCCTGCATCAAATAGCGCAGTTAAAAATATGTTGGTACCACCACGGCCTGAGTTGATGCCGCCGCCGTATGCATATTTGTTTCTTATCTCTTCGTCGTAGGCCAAATAATTTAGCGAACCCGCGCCATTCCCACTAAATGGATTTTGTTGGATAAAATCCAATGTCATGTTTATTGCAAACAACCGAGAGTTGATTGCCCCTGCGTCTAACTCTGGGTTTTCCAAGTTAGAGAAAACATCGAAACGCGTGACAACAGATTCAGGCGCAATAAGTAAAAAAACTATAAATATTGGAATGGCTACAACTATGAATCGAGTCAGTTGAGCGATGTTTTGTTGAAAGCTTTGTAAGCTAATTTTGTATAAAACGAATGCAGTAATCACACCTAAAATAGCTGTTCGGCCAAATGAACTGAGTAACGCGAATACTAGCAGCCAAAGTATATAGCTTTTGTAGCGATAGAAACGTGAATGGCTCGGAGTAAAATAAGCAGCCAACAAACAATAACCAACAAACATTGCGTGCCAATCCGTTTCGGAGAAGAAGCTTTCTGCCCGTGGCACGCCAATGTCGTCAAAATGGCTAATGCCAATGTTTATACCAACCGCAAACAACAATAGCTGCAAAATACCTACTACGGCGCAGATAATTCCCAGTAATACAATTGCGTCAAACATATCAATTAGCTTGAACTGTTTGTAAATAATAAAGTTATATGCTGATAGTAAAAATGCTGTGAGTAGTGCATGGCCAGTTAGAATGACCACATATTGCGACCAGGATAAAACACTGCCGAAAATGAGCGGGATAAATAAAGAGGCATACCAAAGTAAAAAATATCCAAAGTGCAGAGGGATGAGAATTCTTTTTCGCAACACCCACAGCGATAAAACGACACAAATAAGCAAAAAAGGTTTGATTGAAAAACTTGTATCTATCCTAATTCGATAGCCATCAAAAATTATAAGCCCGAAAACTATCAGCAAAAACATAAACTGATGTCTTTGAAAAATATTATGTTTATTCATGCAGCGTCGTCCTATACAGGTCATAATATTTTTCAGAGATGGCCTCTGAACGGAACTCTTGGCTATAGCTGAGACAGGCTTTGGACATTAACTGATAATGCTGTTCGTCGCTGAAAACTTTTGTTAGTAGGGCGGGTATTTGTGAAAAATCGATAGGGTCGAATATGTAGCCTGTCTTACCCGGAAAAATTATTTCGGGCGAGCCGCCTGTGTCTGACGCTATTACTGGGATACCAAAAGCATACGCTTCATATATAGTTCGTGCGAGTGGTTCATGCCATAAAGAAGGCATGATAAGGACATCAATTTGCTTGAATAAAACTTCTGGAGACACATAGCCCAGCAAAGAGATATTGTTACTGCTTTGGATCTCTTTTTGGATTGTCGCTTCAGCATCGCCTTTGCCAGCAATTAACAGTTGGTATTTGCTATTATTCTTGAGTAATTTTACCAGTTCGACAATGCCTTTACTGGTATGCAACCGGCCTATATAGCCAAGTTTAATAACTCTGTTTTTTGGATAAGGTTTAACTGGGTTGGACAATGGGCTATCGTTAATGTTGTAAACGACTTCTTTGTTGACCGCGTCGGTAAAGATTCCTTCTCTTAAGTGATCATCTAAAATATATCGACTATTGCCGACGACAGTTTTGACTAGTTGAGAGCGAGCCCTGCGTTTACTCGATTGGCACTGGCAAGCTACGCACATTTTTTCGCAACTGTTGCCTCTTTTAAATTTACTACTTTGGTAACATTGAAAATAATAGTCTCGAATAGTATGAATGACTGGAATTTTCGTTTGTTGTGCTACTAGCAGAGGTATTGATGAAAAGCCTAACAAATTGTTTGTATGGATGAGATCTGGCTTCTCATAATTAAAAATTTTGCTGAAGATTGGGCTAAATTTTTTGTTGTCGAATTCCTTTATGTGCCATATCGTTTTATTTATCTTGTTGTGGCTATCATCGAATATGAATCGAGAGTTACGATGATCTAATCGATAAACTTTTATCCCATCAACATATTCTATTTTATCTTGGTGTTCATTATTAAGTGTGACAACTATTGGATCGATTTTTTTGTATTTAACCAAGGCTAAAATTAAATTTTTTAATGACTTCTCTGCGCCACCGATTACGATAGGGTCAAATAAAGTATTTACGAATAAAATTTTCATGCTTTACCCCTCATGCAATTAATTACCGACAAGTTGATTAGCAGTAGGTTGAGGAAGGCGCCAATAAGACTCACTTGCAAAAACAATATAAAATCGTTTTGCCATTGCGCAGCTAGGATGCCCAGAGAAATTGTTGTCAAATAAAAGTATTGGCTGATTAATACAGGTTTTAAGTTGCCAAAAATTATGAACTTTTGACTAGTTATTCGACTCGCTGAATCCAAAAAGACTCTGAAAAATAAATAGTTGGCTATTACAGCTGCACCACTAAATTCGCTGCCAAATAGCATAGGGATAATGTGAGGTAAAACTAGCAAACACAGTAGTAAACCGAGTAAACCTACAAATAAATATATTAAAAGGAACGTATAACTTGCCCGAATAAACTCGGGCTCGGCAATCGATTTATACTTAGCTAAAAATATCGAGATGACATTTTGAATTGCGTGCTGCAAATTTAACGCAAGTGCAGCGGCCACTGCATATAATCCTACTTCAGCTTTGCTTGCGATAAAGGCAATAAGCACTTTATCGACATTGTTAAATATCAGGGTATTAAGCTGTTCATACCAAGAATTTTTACGATATTCTTTTTCAGAATTGCTTAATTCTGTATGGGTTGAATATTGAAGGCGATTGAATAGTTTCTTAAATAGATTTAGTACTAACACAAGTTCGATGGTGCGCGTTACGATTTGCAGTAAAAACACCCATGCGGCATCTTCTAGCTTCAGGTAATGGGCTAAACATAAACCCAATAAATTTAGGCTAGGCGTCACAAACTTTACGATGTCGGCTATGACAAATTTTTCATCTAATGAATTTAAGCCACTTAAAAAAACAGCTATAGAAAATGTTGAGCACGCTAACATAGTCAATAACAGATAGTGGTAGAATTCAATATTGATTTCATGGCCTAACAGGCTATAAAACAGGCCACTCCAAATCAAGCCAAAGAATATGCTTGCGTACAAAGTGTGTAGAGAATATAACCGAATGTTTTGCCCATTATGCTGGCTTGCCAGCATTAGGCTTAATTTCGCATAACCGAAACTGCATAGCTGAGGGCAAATACTCAAAGGGAGAAATAGGTAATAAAATTCGGCTCTGCCTTCCAAGCCCAAAATACGAGCTAATAAAACGGAATTTAACGTGGCTATGCTGAGACTTGCTAGCAAGATAAAGCTACTTCTGATTAATAATTTAATCATGAGCACCTCTATTTAATTTTCTAGTTGAGGTGACTTGCTGCTTTGTATGGTGAGTTTTTGGGTCATATCTAGCTCCTTGATGTTATTAGCGAAACACTTAAAAGAGTTTTCTGACTACATTTTAAGCTGTGCATTTTATGTACCAGTACGTCGTTTAAAGTGGGCTGATTTAATTTTTTGAGCTTTTATTCTTGAATAATCAAGGATTTAATTTGGTTGTTTTTATCATTGGTACTATATCTTTGGTTCTTGATGTGTTTTTGTGCGTTGTTCGTGGGATATTTTGGTGCGGAACGAACTATTTTGGTGAATTTTCTTTATTATCAGTATGTTAACTATGTGTTTTTTGTGTTATCTAAATAATTAGACAAAAAAAATGATTGTTATACACGATATGAAATATCGCATGTTCGAGTGTGATTTGTTTGTTATCAAATTGTTCATGTGACTTTTTGGATTGGATTTTGCAGGTTTTTTAACCAGCTGGAGTTGGAGCAACCAGTCATATTTACTTATCTGGTCAACCAAGCCGTATTCAGTATTGGGCATTCGCCCATAGCTACGATAATCTGAATGACACAGTGGAGACTTTGTATGGATAGTATCTCTGTTCGCAATCGCAGTCATAAAGGCATTATTCAATCTAATGTAAATAGTTTTTCAACGCTATACCGCATAATTGATATTACGTTGTTAGTACTGAGCTATTTATTACTAGTCAAATTATTTAGTATTCAAGTTGAACAGTTGGATATCTTGACAGAATTGGCTATCTACATTTTGGTTTATCAGCTTGTTGCTGAATCCTTCGATATATATCGCTCTTGGCGTGCCGCATCGTTATTTTTAATGTTGAAGTTCGTTTCGCTAGCTTGTTTATGCAGTGCGGTCAGTTTAATTACTGCGTCATTTTTTCTGCCGCAATGGATTAATTTTGATCATACATTTTTCCTTTCTTGGATGGGTGGGAGCTTTCTCTTATTGCTTGGTTGGCGGTTGCTGTTAAGGGAGATGTTGTTTTACTGTCGCAAAAGTGGCCTAAATTCGCGCTCAGCCATTATCATTGGCGCTAATCAACTGGGATATAGTTTAGCGAATCAGTTGTTGGCAAATGATCATTTAGGAATTAAGTTGCAAGGTGTTTTTGATGACAGAGATCAAGCAAGACTCGCACATGAATTTCGTAATCAAGTCACTGGTACGGTAGCTGACGCGTTAGCAAAAGCGAAAAATAATGAGGTTGATTATATATATATTGCGATGCCTATGAGTGCAGAAAAGCGCATCATGCAAATACTAAACTTATGTAGCGATACCACAGCAACTGTTTTTATTATCCCTAACTTTTTTATATACAATTTATTGAATGCCCGTTGGCAAAATATTGGCTCAATTCAAACCTTGAGTGTTTTTGATACTCCTTTTCAAGGTGCCAGTGAATTGTTGAAAAGACTTGAGGACATTGTATTAGCATCGGTAATTTTATTGGTAATAAGTGTTCCGATGTTGGTTATCGCGGGTGCTGTTAAATGCACATCAAAAGGCCCGGTTATTTTTAAACAAAGGCGTTATGGGTTAGATGGCAAAGCCATCACTGTCTATAAATTTCGATCTATGTCGGTGCAAGAAAATGGGACTTCAGTTACTCAAGCAACCAAAAATGATCCGAGAGTGACACCTTTGGGCAGTTTTTTACGGAGAACTTCGTTGGATGAGTTGCCGCAGTTTATTAATGTGTTGCAAGGCCGTATGTCTGTTGTTGGTCCTCGACCTCATGCCGTTGCGCACAACGAGCAGTATCGTAAGTTAATTGAAGGGTACATGTTAAGGCATAAAGTACGTCCTGGTATTACGGGTTTAGCTCAAGTAAACGGATTTAGGGGAGAAACTGAAACAATCAACAAAATGGTGCAGAGAGTAGAATACGATTTGGATTATATTCATAGATGGTCAGTTTGGCTGGATATTCAGATTGTTGTAGCTACGATTTTTAAAGGTGTTGTAGACAAAAACGCGTATTGATGCGGTTTTATTGCACATATTATTTTAATAATTGTTTGTTTACACGGGGGGCAATATGGAACCTAGAAGGTTGACTGAACTGGACGGTCTTAGAGGGATAGCTGCCATTGCTGTTGTACTCTATCATTATCTAAATCGATATCATGATATCTATGGTCATTCTTTCAATGTTCCGGAGATATTAAAATTTGGCCAGTATGGCGTACACCTATTTTTTATTATCAGTGGTTTTGTTATCTATTGGACAATTTCTAAAGTTGATAAGCCACTAGACTTTATCTGGTCACGCGCCAGTCGTCTTTATCCGCCTTTTTGGTTTTCTGTAACCATTACATTTCTTGCCGTGGCTATGTTTTCTCTCCCCGATAGGGAAGTTAGCTTGGTGACTTTTTTCTTTAATCTGTCTATGTTGCATGAATATCTGGGGCTCGATCATGTCGACGGCGTCTATTGGACATTAACGATAGAACTCACATTTTACTTTTGGATTTTTGTTATTTTTTGTTTGGGTAAAATGGAACATATTGAGAAAGTACTTATCTTTTGGATATGTGGTGCACTAACGTTTGAATTTCTCGGTATTGATACGGTTGTGGGTCATCGCATTCGAACATTTTTACTTTTAGATTATATAGAATTGTTTGCGGCTGGTATTTGCTTTTATAAATATAGAGTCAAAACTTTCAGCAAATTGACACATATAATTATTATTTTATCCATTCTATCTTTGTTTGTTAGCTACCAAACTCAAATCGCAAGCATCTTGTGTTGTTTATATTTTCTGTTCGGATTAGCTGTTGCTGGCAAGGTTAGGCTATTGGGGGCGAGTGTTTTTGTTTATTTCGGCTCCATCTCTTATTCACTTTACCTGATACACCAAAATGTGGGCTACATTATTATCAATAAATCATATGCTTTGGACCTTGAGCCATTTGTTGGGATAATTTTTGCGTTTGGAATTTCGTTACTCTTATCTCATTTTATTTTGGTATTTGTCGAGAGACCTAGCCTAGCCAAACTTAAAGCGTTTTATAAACAGAACAAAAGAATCGCGCTGTTTAGAAATAAACTAGATCGCCCAGCGCGTAGTCATTTCACTTGAGCTAACACCCAATTTTATCTTTACGCGCTGCAAATAAAATCGGTGTGTAGACAACAACAAATATCATAAAACCGATAATCCAAAGTACAGCGCTGATTTTCCAACTCAGTTGTGGCATACCAAATATAGCCAAGGCGCTGCGGCTGATACCTGCAATTATTAATGCGCCAAAAGCTATCGCCATAGTGTTGCCAACTATAATCATGCGTCCGGTATGGCCCAAAGATACGCGTGCTATCATGGCTAAGATCATTCCACCTATACTACCAACAGTGATTAAATGTAGTGCGTCTGAAAAGCCGATGTTGTCAGTTACAAAACTAATACCCATCAAAATCAGTCCAAAGCTCATGGCTAAAAATGTAGCGTGTAGTGACCATAACAAAGGCACTTTGAGTGTTTTATGCGGTTGCCAGCCAATTAAACGAATGGTTTGCAAAATACCTGTGCTGATAAAGATAAAACTGAGTAAATACCAAACAATAGTATCGCGGCTGAAATAGGTTAAAAATATGCCTAGAACACAAACGGCTGACAATAGATTACTGACTAAGTTTAACCAAGCATATTGTTGTGGGTTGCTCTGCGGCGCCCCATTTTTAGTGAAAAAGCCAATCACTCGCCCAGCAATTAAACTTATCAGTAATACAAACATGAGCACGGCTGTTTGCGCTATGTGAATTGCCAGTGGAATATTTTGTTGTATGTCGGCAATCAGCAGGCTTGCGTTAGCAAACATCATTAAACTGAATATGCCAATAAATACATAGTTACGTTTGTTTTTAACTTTTAGTACGAGTTGGCTGTAACTAGCAATAACCCCAAGCCACCATAACATTTGTAGGGCAAAACCTAGGTAAACTGAGGTTGAATCGTTTAGGGCAAAACATATTCGTGCTGCTATCCAAACAAGCGTAAGCAGCATCAATGGCTTGCCATTTAAACTTGGTTGGCTGGTCCATGTTTGCACTGCTGTTAGCACAAAACCAGCGGCCACTGTTGCGGCAAAACCAAAAATCATTTCGTGGGTATGCCATACCAGCGGATTTAACATATGCCATTGGTGGGTGAGTGGCTTGCCGTGTAAAAAGCCCATCCAAATAGTAACGGCAAATACAGACCAAAGTGCAGCTAATAAGAACCAAGGCCGAAAGGCCAATTCCCAAAATGGGTGGCCTTTTTGTGCGGCGGGTTGGCGCAGGGTATTGGGTTGTTGAATATTTAACAGTGCCATAGCGATATACCTGATTAATTCACTCAGGTACTATCATAGGGCATGGTATTTTTGTTTATTTGATTTGTATCAATAACTCAAGGTGATAATGCTTAATTTTGTTTTAATACAAATCTCTGTGATAGCGTCCTTGTTCGCTCAGCTGTTGTTTGGTTTGTTCTCCTAAAATTTCTAGCAAGGCTTTATCTACAGATTTGCCCATGCCTTCGAGACTACCACACACATAGACGTCGGCTCCTTGTTTTATAAAGCGGCGAACATTCTCTGCTTGTTGGCTTAACACTTGATAAACGTATTTGGCTTTTTCTGTGTCAGTAGCGAGAGTAGCGCGTGAAAATACTCGGTCGATTCTAGTTAATACCCCTTGTTGCTGCCAAGCTTCCAGCTCTGTTTGCATATGGCAGTCAAATTCAGCATCGCGTTCACCATAAATCAACCATACAGGGCCTGCATCGGCAAAATGACACCTTTGTTCAATATGGCCGATTAAACCAGCTAAACCACTACCCGCGCCAATGAGCAACAATGGAGCTTGTTCTGATTTAAGTTGGCACGCTGGATTTGCCCGTACTTTAACTTTAATTTGACTGCCTACTTGGCAACCTTGCGTTAAATATCCAGATGCTAAACCTGTAGTACCATCGTCTTTAGTTAATAAACGAACAATCAGTTGTAGCTGATTATTCTCTACAAAACGGCTGTCTGCACTGGCTATCGAATAACTGCGAGGGGTGGCCATTTGCTTATTATTTGCTGGTGGTAACACTTCTAAAATATCACCCGCTTGCCAACTGAGATTTGCTGCCGATAATTCAATTAAATATAAACCAGCGAACGGACTGCCAGTATTTAATTGGCGAATCTGTGTTACCGCAACATCAGAGTAGTTTGCAATAGAGTGTTGTGCTTGAGTTTGTGGTTGGCTGGCATCTATACAAATTAACGGCTCTATGGCTTGTGCACCGCGCTCTGCTAATTCAGTAAAAACTTGTTTGCCAAATGCACAAAAAGCAGGGTAGTGGCTATCACCAAATGCAGTCACCTTATAGTTAACTTGTGTTAATGCATTATTCGAAATTTTTGTTAGCGAGCGGATAAATGTTCGGCCGTTGTCTGGTGCTTCACCGTCACCATAGGTACTGACAAATAAATGCACTTCAGATGCAGTTTGCAATTTATCTGCAGTTAATTGATTGAGTGGTAGCAGTATCGCGTCAGTAAGTGATGCGATAAAATCTTCGGCGTGTAAACGCGCTTGGCCCGTTTGGCTGGCAAAAGCGACGATTTTTGTCGCTGAGGAATTTGCTGTTTTGGGACGGTTTTTAAACCATAAAACCATTACCCAAATACACCAACAAAGGCCTAACACACTGGCTAGGCCGATTCGAAAATTATCCGACATATTTACTAGAGTGGTAACACTTCTAAGGTTGCAGAATAACCACCTTGGCGTTTTGTGGCCGGTGCTTGAGCTTTGTCGTCTTCATACGATACTTCAATAAAGTACATACCCGCTTTTGGCCAAGTTACTGAAAACTTACCATTGGCATCCGTTTTTAAGTTAATTGTTTCTGGTTGGTTACGGTAACGCATGGCGCCACGGTTGATTTCTACTTCAGCACCAACAGCAGGGCTACCATCAATCAACATAATAAATTCAGCGCTTTCAGTTGCGTACAAATCGTTTGGATGTGTTACCGGAACTAACTCTAAACCTTTATTTGTTGGTTTTAATGAGTCTGTGCTTGGTTCACCCAAAGTAACAAATGTTTCAACTCGGCGTGCACTATAAGAAACACGTAAATCTTTGGCGTTTTTAGGTACAGCCGTTTCAAAGGTTTCACCTTCCGCACTTCGGCCTCTGCCAGGCCACATTTTGCGATTGCCTTCGTCATCTTTCCACATAGCGCGAATACCAGCTGACGCTGATGCAATGCGGTAAGTACCAGCTTGCTCAAGCTTTAAATCAAATGTTGCGCGGTATTTGCCAGTTGCCACGTTTTCTAGCTCTAATGTTTTACCATTAGGTGCATAAGCGACTATGCTGTTGGTTCTGTACGCTACGTGCTCTGGCACAAATAGTGTGTTGGATACAGCAGCATCAAAGGTGACATAGTTTTCTTCACCAGACAGAACAGTTTCACTTGGTTTGATCCAAGCTCTATGTGCATTTACCTGTGTTGTGGCTAACAACAAAGTTAGGGGTAATATTGCGCTTTGAATAATTTTTTTGTTTAACATTACTTAGGTTCCTTAATCATTCTGTTGTTGTTTATTTAGTGGTGGACAAACGCACTAAACCTAATTCAGAACTGCCTTCAACTATCAGTGGTAGTTCACTGTTCTTTAGTGGCAGGTTAAGTGGAATTTGTAATAATTCACGGCCGCCCACTTCACGGGCTGCTTCTATACGCAAGGTGTATTTACCTGCGGGTAAGTTTTTAAAGGCTTTAGATAGGTCGAAATCGACAGTGTGCATGCCAGGCCCTTTGGTTGCACCTGTTATGCCGTCAATCGGGAACGACAGTTTACGGCCATCTCGACGCCACCATTGGCGTAAATCCGCAAGCCATTCTTCACCTTTGCCATTTTCCATTTCAACATCGTACCAAACAGCTATTTGGGTAACTTTGCGCTTACTGTCTTCCAACCATACAGCTACATATGGCTTGTGGTATTCGGCAACTTGTAAGCGCGGAATACTTACTTCTAGTTGTAAATCTGATTTGGCAGATACTGCTGTTGTGGCCAGTGCACAGATTAAGCCGCAAAACAATTTCCCAATTTTCATTACTTTATTTCTCCAATAGTTGTTATTTTCACTGTTAGTGAACAAAGGCTAACAATAAAATTGCTGGAGCCACGACACCAAGCAAGGTAATAGGCCAAGTCATCCATCTGTGGTTTGCCTGACGGCAAAGTAAAATCAATCCAGATAGACAAAAAATCACACAAATAACGGCAAAAAAGTCGATAAACCAACCCCAAACAACACCTGTATCACGGCCTTTATGCAAGTCGTTAAAGTAGGCTATCCAGCCGCGGTTGGTGCTTTCATAGGTTAATTGGTTGGAATAAAAATCAACTGCCAACCAAGCGTCAAACCCAGGCCCTGCTTGAACTATGTACAATTCGTCTTCGTTCCATTCAGCTTTGGCCGCTGATGAAACTTGAATCGAATGTACTTGTGACAACCAAGTTATGAGTGCTGTTGGCACACTTGTTTGGTCACTTTCAATTGCCTGCTCAGCTTGCTTTTTTAGCCTTGAAACTAAAGTTGTTGGCAATTCAACTTCTAACAATTGAACATCAGGCGTTGTTTTAATATCAGCGGCATGATTGAGGGTAATGCCGGTAATAGAAAACAACAGCATGCCGACCAAAGCAAAAGCGGCACTGATCCAGTGCCACTGTCTAACTGAGCCTAAACTAAACTGCATTTATTTAGAAACTCACAGAAACGCTTGCCCAGAAGTTACGCGCTTTGTCTTTTACGTTGTAATCGTCGGCAAAGTTAACTTCACTAACAACACCACGACCTGTTAGGTACTCGTATACACCGTCGTCATTCAAATCGTCATATGTGGTTGTGTACGAGGTAAAGTCTCTATCTAATAGGTTGTTAACGCGTAAGCTCACCATAACATTGTCATTAAGTGTCCAACGTGCACCTAAATTAAGTAATGAATAGTTTTTGTAGTACAACTCACGTTCAAGTGTTGAGTCGTAACCGCGGTAACGATCAGAGCGCAATTCACTTTGCAAATATACATACAGATTGTCGGTGGCTGACCAGTTTAAGCTGATATTCGACATATGCTCTGCAGTATTGGTGAGTGGTTGTCCAGCGCTTGGGCCACTTTTTTGTTCACTATCTGTCCAAGTGTAATTAGCGTAGACAGACCAGTTATTCAAAAATTGGTAACGACCGGCAATTTCAACACCTTGAAGTGCAACTTCGTCGATATTGATTTTTTGACTATAGGTTTCGTACCCTAGTTGATCGTACTGACCTAAGTTTACACAAGGGCGCACACCTGCTGTTTTTTCACAACTTTGCACTGTATCACCACGGGCGATTTTATCTTCGAAGGTCGTGTCGAAGTAAGTGATGTTGAAATTGTTGTCGCCACGGCTCCAATACAAAGCAATTTCAGAGTTTACGCTGGTTTCTGGCTTAAGTTCTGGGTTACCGGCAAATGGGCTCGTACCTTGGCCACCAAAACCTGTAATACCATCGTACAAATCTGTGGTTTGTGGGGTTTTATAACCTGTGCTGACACCACCTTTAATTGTCCATTCTGGTGATAAGTTATAAACCGCGTACGCACGAGGTGAAGTTTGGCTACCAAATACGTCGTGGTTGTCGTAACGAACACCGGCAGTTAAGGTGAATTTGTCTGTGATCATCCAGTTGTCTTCAGCGAAAAATGAATACATTTTTTGCTCTTGAATTGCACCGGCTTTGCCACTTTCTAAACCAAATACACCGTCTTGTAATTCACCATCAATCGCTTGTGCACCAAATACTAAATTGTGATCACCAGCTACGTTCGCCACTGGAATATCTACACGTAAATCATAAGTGTATTGGCTGCTATCTAATGGGCGAGCAGGGCGTGGTAAGAAAGTGTCTTCAGCTAACTGTTTACGCGTTGCTTCATCCATATCAGCGTAGTCGCCTGTGCCATCATACATTTCTTGCAACAATAAACGCTCAGTAACGCTTAACGGCAAAGTTCGGCCGTTATTTTGGGTATCTACATAAGAAACTGACGCAGAAACCGCACCAAATTCGAAATCGCCTTCATAAGTTAACGACCACCATTCGCGATCAAACTCTTGCTCTGCTGCATAACCTGCTCGTGGGTTAACACGGCCGCGGCTGTCTTGCCATAAGCTTTCTATGCTGTCTTTAGTACCTAGCGGGTAAATAATTTCGCTGGTATCTACGTTAAATCTAGGGGTATTGTCGTATTCTTGGTGAGAGTTGTCGTAGTCGAACATTAACTCTTGGCCTTTAGCCAGAGTGTAGTTTAGGCTAAATCCGTAATGCTCACTTTTATTGTCAACGGTACGACCGCCACTACCAAAACCAAGAGAGCGCACATGCACGTCGCCATTTGGGTCAACTGCTGGTGAAAACTGTGGTGATGAGGCCTGTTGCTCATAAACACTTGCGCGTACACCTAAACTTAATACGTTGGCAATCAAAGGACCTTGTACTGAAAAATCAGTTGTGATGTCGTCACCAAAGTCATCATTTTGTTGCAAACTACGACCAAAAGTAATTGAACCACTCCAGTCATCTGTATGTTTTTTGGTGATGACATTGATAACACCGCCTAACGCATCTGCACCGTATAAGGTTGATGCTGGTCCACGAATTACTTCAACTCTATCAATTGTATCTACTGGTGGAAGATGATTAAACGCATTGCCACCAAAGTTATTTGGATAAATATCACCATGGTTGTTTTGACGTTTTCCGTCAATTAATAACAAGGTATATTCGCCAGTTAGACCACGCATACTTACGCTGCCTTGACCCGTTTTATCTCGGGTTGTGCCTATATCAATACCTTCTTGGTGTTTAACTGCGTCTAACAGGTTGGTGAATGAAGATAATTTAATATCTTCGGCAGTGATGATTGAAATACTCGCAGGTGCCTGCGTTAATTTTTGCTCGAAACCCGTAGCTGTCACTACGATAGTTTCCATTTGTCCTTCAACGTTTTTTTTGCTTTGGTCCGCATGTGCGGTATTTAATGAAGCTACTTGCATTGCAATTACAACAGCTGACAGTTTTAACTTGGTTTGCATATCGCCCTCAATATTGTTTGAATAATTTTTGATCCCAAATATTGGTTTTGTTGTCGGTGGGATTAATTTGCGCGGCATTCTATAGGAAAGGAATTTATATTAAAAGTGCAAATGATAATAATTATCGTTTTAAATTGTCGTTTGGGTTGCAAGCTTGTTTCAGTTGATGTGAAAAAGTTTTAGTTGTTTTTAAGTTGTAGGTTTAGAGTAAATAAGTGGTGATGACTTAGCAGTTCCTGCTAAGTCATCAGTGTTGTGTTATTCATTCCAGCAAACTTGATTGCGGCCATGCTCTTTTGCATGGTAAAGCATGCTATCTGCTTGTTTTAGGGCTTGTGCTGGGGTGATGTCGTTATTTGGTACACAGATAATTGCGCCAGCGCTAATGGTTACTTTTTCGTGTGGGCTGAGTTCATGTTCTATGTTTAAGCTTTCGACCGCTTGGCGGCAGTTATCTAAAACCGCTTTAGCGCCGTCAATGTCTATGTCGCCAATGACAACTACAAACTCTTCACCACCATATCGTGCGACAAAATCGCGAGGGCGTTGTAATTGTTCATTCAGAGCTTTAGCAACCTGAGTGAGTACTTGGTCGCCGGCGGCGTGGCCATAGTGGTCGTTATATTGTTTAAATTTATCTACATCCAACATAGCAAGAACTAAGGGCTGTTGGTTACGCTGAGCAACTAACCATTCAGCTTCAACTTGTTCGTCAAACTTTCTGCGATTGGCAATGGCTGTGAGTGGGTCAACGTTTGCAAGCATTTCTAACATAATGCATTGGCGGGCTAGAGTTAAATGCAGTTTTACCCGCGCTTTTACTATACCTAGGTGAAATGGTTTGGAAATATAATCACAAGCCCCCAGCTCAAAGCCTTTTTCTTCACTTGAAACATCACCTAAGGCAGTAATAAATATCACCGGAATTGAGCGGGTGATCTCACAGGCTTTGAGTTGTTTAATTACTTCGAAGCCACTTTGGTCTGGCATTACTACGTCTAACAAAATAATGTCAGGTTTAAGCTCTTGTGCTTTTTCAATTGCGGCTTTGCCGTTACTGGCTAGGGTAATTTGCGCTTCGGCTTTGAGTAAGTTACTCAATACCACAAGATTGGACTTTTCATCGTCGACTATCAGTATGCGTAGTGCTGGGGTTATCATAGCTTTATCTCTTTAACTGCATTGATTTAAAGTTAATTCACATAAATCGCTAGCAAGTTCGAACTCAATTTCAGAAACAAATTCAGAAATTTGTTTCACTTGCTCAGCAAACTCGGTATTTAAGCTGCTTTCTACTACCACTGGGATTAATTCTTCGGCGGCAAAATCTGATTTTTGTAATAGGGGTAATAAAGTTTGCAGCTGTTCTTTTAACGGTTTTGCTAGTTGATCTACTTCTTCTGTCTGGGCTTTATTCGACTTAAGTATATAACTTATGGCGTTGACTATTTGCTCAAGCTCGTTACACACTTCTTTGAGGTTTGCGTAAAAATCTTGATTCAGTTCTATTTGGCTTTCAAGTTTGGCACATTTTTGTGACAGACCGAATGCACCTATATACGCACTGCTCGATTTTAAGCTATGTACTTTTATAAAGAGTGCGTTGCAATCATCTTTGCGTTTTAAGTTCAAAAAATCAGCGGCTGATTGTTGATGTTCAGTAACAAAATCATCAACCAACTTGCAATATAACTTACGGTTGCTTTGGCAGCGTGACAATGCTTTTTCGACTTCAAGTTGTGGGATCCAACTTAATGCCTCTAAAAAATTATCAAATTTTGTATGTTGTTGCGATGGCGCAGTTTGTTGTTTATTGATTTTTTCCGCTTTTAGCCATTTGAGCACCACTTCAAACAATTCGTCTGGATTAATAGGTTTGGCTAAATGCGCATTCATTCCTTTGGAAATACATAAAGATTTATCACTATCTAACGCATGGGCTGTCATGGCTATGATAGGTAAGTTATCAAATTTAGGATTCTGCCTAACATGGCGCGTGGCTGTGTAACCGTCCATTTTTGGCATTTGGATATCCATTAATACCAGGTCGTACTCGTAAGTGAATATTTTATCGAGCGCTTGTTCACCATCTACAGCTATATCTATTTGGATATTGGTATCAGATAAGAAACCACAAACGACTTTACGATTAATGGTATTGTCGTCGACTACTAAAATTTTCGCTTGGGAAAAATCGAGTTGACTGCCATCCCATTTAGACGGGGCAGGTGAATTCCAACTTGAGTTGTTGTTTTGTCCCAAACTTTGTTGATGACATAAGCTACGTGAAATTCCGTCTAACAAGGTTTGTGGTTTAACTGGTTTTTCGACATAAGCGTCTATATGTATTGCACCGGATTGTCTGCGTGCTTCGTCTAAATCGTATGCTGATAACAATAAAATTGCTGGAATATGATTTTTACCTAAATCTTGTTTTATTTGTTCTGCTGCGCTAATGCCATCTATGCCTGGCATGCGCCAGTCCATTATGATTAGGTCGTAATCGCGGCGAATTTCGCTGGCTTTTTTCACCATGTTAATTGCATCTTGGCCGCTGTCTGCACAATCAACATGCATGCCCAATTCACTTAGCAGTTCTACTAATATGCTTCTGGCTACTACACTGTCGTCTACCACTAAGGTTTTTAACTTGGTGTAGTCAATTTGATGTGGTTTGGCTTTTTTCGCGTCGTCAACCACTTCGCATGGCATAGTAAAAGTGAATGTCGAACCACGACCTTCTTCACTGAGCACTGAAATATGCCCACCCATTAATTCGACAATTTGTTTACAGATAACTAAACCTAAACCTGAACCTTCAAACTCGCGGGTTAACGAATTGTCCAGTTGAGAAAAGGCGGTAAATAGGCGCTTTTGGCATTTGTCTGATATGCCAACTCCTGTATCTGTTACCGAAAATTTAAGTAGGGCTTGATTGCTTTGGCGGTCGGCCAATTCTATTTTTACGATAACATGGCCGCGCTGGGTAAACTTTATTGCGTTGTTCGCTAGGTTAACCAAAATCTGTTGTAATCGGTTTGGGTCGCCCATTACATAGTTAGGCACTTGGCTAGACAGATCTAAGATAAACTCTAGGTTTTTTTCAAGCGCTTTTAGCTCGCAAATCGTAATGGTTTTGTCTAAAACCTTTTGAATGCTAAACGGAATTTTTTCGATAGACAGTGAATTTGCTTCAATTTTTGAATAGTCGAGTACGTCGTTGATTATACTGAGCAGCACTTCGGCTGAATTGAGAATTTTGTCGACATAATCTGTTTGTTCATGGTCGAGTTTAGTGCGTTTTAACAGTTGGGTTAAACCTATTACCGCGTTCATTGGCGTGCGAATTTCATGGCTCATTTTTGCCAAAAATTCTGATTTTGCTTGATTTGCAGCTTCGGCTTTGTCTTTCGCTTGGCTCAGTTGTTGTTCAGCTTCAACTCTGTGGGTGACATCGCGTGATATGCCTAGTAAACCCATTAATTCGCCTTGTTCGTCGTAAAATGGCGCTTTTAACGTGTCAACTTTAATGGTTTTGCCATTGGGATAGACGGTTGTTTCTTGGCTAGTTTGTGTATCACCACTGTCGAATATTTGTTTATCTTTTAATCTTAGGCGTTTGGCTGCGTCTTGATCTTTAAATAACTCTTCGTCGGTTTTGCCGGTTAAATCTTCATTGGGTCGGCCGACCAGTTTGGCGAATGCTTGATTATGGGCTATGTATTTATAGTTTTTGTCTTTGGCAAAAATTAAGTCCGGTGTGGCATTGAGCAAAGCATCTAGTAGGGATGCGAGCTTTTCTATATCGTTGGTATGCGTATTTATCGCCATAAGTCCATCCGTGTAATCTGCCTGCCCGAGCATCTTAAGTCGGGCAGGGGTTTATACCCTAATAATTGGGCATATTATTATCTTTATAGTTCTTTGGTATTAATAGCAAAATCGCCCGATTCATCAAGTGAAATAGGTACAACTTTGTGAACACTGTCTATATTTATAGGCCCAAATATGTGTGGATATAAACCACCCGTTGCTGGTTCCCATTTCACTTCACTGGTGATGACTTTTTTGTCTAATTCTAAAATTAGCGGCTGTTCTGTGTTTTTGTAAAACTTGTTGGCCACTCGGTTTAGTTGGCTTTTTGGACTGGCATGAATAAAGCCCTCTGTTTGTAAACTGTCGCGAACAATTTCACCTGTGGCTAAACCTTGTTGATATTCAGCTTCACTCGACAATAAATAAATGTATGGGTCCATCAAACCGTCGTACATGCGAATAAACATATTGGTCACGGCTTGTTGCTCGTCACCTTCATATATGTAATCCACTCGAAATTGACCAGTTAGTTGGTTATCTTCACGTGTTTGGCTCATTATGCTAATTTCTGCCAGTGCCAGCCAGTTGCTGTCGGTTAACCACACTGGAATGTCATCAAAAAAGATCCGACTGCCTTGTTTGCTGAATGAATATACTTCACCGACTTTTAAATTGTATTCTTGGTCTGTACGTAAAATTGAATTTACTTCTATTTTAAATCCCATATTTTTATTCCTTATTTATTCAACTGGCTCAACCCATTCAAACGATGGGCAACCTGTATAACCATGAGTTTGTGCTGGATCTAATTCAATTTTGGCCATAGTGGTAGCTATTGGCGAAAGATCATGCATGCCGTTCATTATCGCGTTATATAAAACTCTTGGATTGCCAGCAAATGCTTCTTCTATTTGTTGCAACATCAAACTATAAGCTTGATTAAACTTATGATTGAGCGATTGTAAGTCTGGGTTTTGCGCATAAGCTTCATGTGTTGGATTTTTCAGCATAGGGTAAACTTGTGCATAATCAACACTCATAGGCGCGCCCGTTGGTGGTAATTTTGGATCGTCATCTGGCAAATAGTGGCGCTCAAAATACACTTGGCTAAATTTGTAAAAATGCGCTAAGTCTCTATGTTGGTCATATTCGTTATAGTCGCCATCATACAAGCTTGCAGCGGCACCTTCCCCTTGGTCGATAATTTGTTCAAGTGCAGCTTTTGCTGAATCTATATCAGTCACAGCAATAGGTTTACCACCACCGCGCCAAAAATAGGTTTCAGTTATTTGATTGCTGGTATCTTGGCTAAACAAGGTTTTACCACTTAATTGATATTCTTGGTTTAGCTCATCTAACTCTTTGATTATATTGTTATAAAACTCACCTATGCTGTAGCCGTCTACATCTAAGTCTTCAATGGCTGTTAAACTCATTTCAAGTGGTGGCATGTCATCAGGTAGTTCTATGCGTCTGAATGTTTGAATGGTGTTTTTAGTAAATTTTTCTAAATTTATTTCAAACTCACGGCCTTTAAATTCTAAAGTGAGAGGGTATTTAGGCACATTATCTTTACCTAGTTTCACCTCACCACCAATAGACACTAAAGTATTGCCTGCCAAACATAAGTGGAGCATTTCTTCCATAAATACACTACGAATAGCATTGGCTGCGTCTACGTTTGTGCCTGGTTGAATCGAGAAATATGCAGTCAAATAGGGCGGCAATGTACTCAGTTCTAGCTCGATTGCTGTTTGCAGATCTTTTTGAATTTTGGCTAATTTTTCTTGTGCGTCCATTTTATACAGCTTCCTCTACTTCTGTTTGTTGCGCGTGAGCAAATACGTGATTATTTAGGTGAGTCGCTAGCCTGATGGCCAAACTCGTTAAGGTTAGAGTTGGGTTAACCGCACCTAATGTGGCAAATGAGCCGTTAGAGCACACGTATAAATTGTCGACATCAAATACTTTTAGGTTTTTATCAACCACACCTTTGTTGGCTGATTCTGCCATGCGGGTGGTGCAGGCCGCGTGATCCGCGCGCCAAGAAATAGTTTTTAACCTGGTATTGCTTGCGCCCATAGCGGCAAATATTTGCTCTATATCAGCCTGAATTTGTTTAATTCTAGGGTTAAAATCAGGCCCTTGTTCAAAGTCGATAGCGGTTTCAATTAAACCTATATGGTTGCGTTTACTCGCATTGTATAAACGGTTGTTGTACTGGCTGAAAATTTCAATTAAAACATGCAGTTGAATTTTACTCTTACCGGTTATTTCGTCTTTGATTACGCTAAAAGGTTTACCACTTTGCATTTCTTTGGCTAAGCGTGTACCAATGCTGCTCGATGGGTTAACAATGATATATTTGCCCATTAATTGTTGGGCTTCGCTGTCGAAGTGGCGTGAAACTAGAGTTGGGAAGTCCATTTCAGGCATTAAGCCATCTGGATTTTCCGGCAAATCTGCTTCAAACATCATATAAGGGTGAGTGATAAGGTTTCGACCTACTAAATCGTGATCATTACCCACTCCATTTGGCCAATGGGCATCAATAGAGCGTAACAATAATTTAGATGACTCAATTGCTCCAGCAGCTAATATGACAGTGTGTGCGTGCAGTTCAAAACTTTCAGTTTCTGAAATGTTTTTATTGTGAAAACGCACACCTTTTACTTTATTTTTGCCTGACATAATCAAGCTTTCAACCACTATGCCAGTTTTAACTTCTAGGTTCGGGTAGTCTTTGTATTGCATCATGTCGTCGATATAGTTGGCAGCAACATATCGAGCACCAAATGGGCAATATTTACAAGTACCTGTAGTTTGGCAAGGTGGGTGAATTGAGTCAGACGCTGACATACCGTGACGAGCAATCGGCATATGGCTATATTGCAAATTCAATACTTTAAGCGCGTCTAATGCAGGTTTATCTTCCGCTGTGTACGGAAACGCAGGGTAAGGATAAGCTTTGCTGCGAGGTACACTTGGGTCATGTGAGTCGCCCGATACACCGATATAATGTTCAGCTTCACAGTAATAAGGTTCTAACTCGTCATAATCAAATGGCCAATCAACTAAATCATAATTACCGGATAGTTTATTGATGTGTTTTTCTATATTGCTTTTAAGCTTAAAATCTTCAGGTTTTAAACGGAAAGACCAGCCACCCCAATGCACAGTCGAACCACCGTACATCATCAATCTTGAACCTTGCATAGGTAAAAGTGTGCTGCCTAAACTTTCATTTTCACCTGCGCTGTCTTTGGTTGGGTAAGCTTTGTCTTGGCAAAATTCATACGGCAAGTTACCAGTCACTAAGTAGTTTTGATGAGTTGCAAAGTCGCGCATTTTTACTTTGCTACCAGCTTCTAGAATGGTAATTTTTTTATGCGGATCTTTTTCTAAAACTTTTTGCGCGATTGCCGCTGCGGCTACACCTGAACCGACAATCAGTACGTCCGTTGTGTTGTTCATTATGCTTCCTCAATTGTTCTGTAAGGCGTTTGGCCTTTAATGTTGCCACCACTAATAAAACCCAATGCGTTTTTGGCACCAAATGTTTTAAACCCACCAACTGCTAGTGCGAGCGTGATAAATTCATTAGAAACTCTTTGTCTGGCTCTAGCTAAGTGTGTTGTTGGCGGTTGTAAATTGGCGGATGGGTCGGTAAATAGCTTTTCGTAAGCGGCTTGTTCACCCAATTGATAAGTCAATTCGCGAATGACTTTAGCGGCATTTTTGTAGTCAGCGTAGTAGTTTAAGTCGATTTTTATCCGGTTTTGCATAAAAACCAATAGCTGAGACTTCACCCCAGTTTCTGGTACTGACAACTGCCAATAATCTTTGATGTGGCAAAAAAGTTTCCACATGGCTTCAAAGGTTCTTTGATCTATTTGTAGGTCGTCATCTAAATAAGGGTAGGACGTTTCCACATCGTAGGTTATAACGTTATCCATGGCGTTTCCTTAATTGGCCTATTATTTTTATATGCTCAAAGGATTTTAGCCAATAAAACGAAAGGCGCAACCGTAAATTTTACTTTACGCTGCACCTAAGGGTATGAAATATATAAATTATGCGCAATTTTGCCTATTAACTGACCTTGATTTTGTCAGAAATTTTTATTGCCGCATGCTGCCCTTTACTAATAGCTTGTTGAATATCACAAATTTGGTGACTACCCGGGTAGCTTATATAGTTAATGACAAGGCTAGCGGTAACTTGCTCTAATCTATCGAATATTGGAAAGGCAATTTCTTCTACACCGGCCAGAAATGGACTGGGCATTCGAACATAACCTTGTTTGCGAATGAGTGCAAAATGTTCATCTTTGTCGCAGGGAGTATCCTGGTAAGCTAACATGAGTTTACCGGGGCAACATGCGTCTAAATCAAAACGAGCGCCTAGTCTTGCACATATCAACCAATCTAATGGGGCATCTTTTTGCTGAATAACCATGGCTTTATCTTTATATGCCATAGCTAAATAACAAGGCTGGCCAGTTTCAATTGCTAACAGTTCCATAGGTGCTCCGGCAGAGCGCGCTAGGCTGTCAACTGGCATGTTGTCAAACGCCACTTCAAATAGTTTTAAAGATAATGAGTATCGGTCATTTGTTGGATCGAGTGACAAATAATCGCGGCGTTCTAAAACGGAGACCATTCTAAATATTTCTGAAACAGATTTATTTAGCTTTCCACCAATGTCTTTAAGGCGTAACCCATCGGGTTCTTTAGATAGCAACTCTATGATATCTAATCCTTTTTCCAAAGCTGGTGCAGTATATTTTACATCTGTTTTTTGTTGCTTTTTTTCTTTTTCCATAATCCTACAGCTTCTGCAAAACAACCCGTAATTGTATACCTACGACATATGAAAATTGCTTTATTCATATATGGTTTAGCTATATTAGGATAAAGTCATACTGATTAATAGCATTATTTAAGCAACTTTGGTTAATCGTTTAACTTTTGTTCATGTGTATTTGCTTGTTTACAAATTTGTACGCCAAATCTGACAATAAGACTGATTTATAAGCTTATTCATCAATCAGCCAACCTTGGGATACGGCAATTTCAACTTGGGCTGTCATCCACTTATGGATCTCTGGAAAATCGTTTTTAATAAATGCATGAGCGCGGCTCACTTGGCTGCGTTTAACTTTTAGTTCTCGCCAAGCTTTTCCTTGGCTTTTTATGTTGTACATAAAAGGCAGTAATCTATCGACTGCTTTGAGCAATTTAGTTTCTGCGCTTGTGCCTGTTTCTTGCTCTTCCCATAAATTTTGCATATTTTCACAGCCATTACCTGCATATTGTTGCAATCTAGCGACACAATCCCTTTCTTTGATATGGGCGTTACTTCTATCATTTGAATATAAAAAGGTATCACCCGCATCTATTTCACCTAAGTCGTGTACTAAGGCTAATTTAATTAACTTTTCATGACTAATGTTCAGCTGAAACGTTTCAGCTATGTTCCAACAAGCCATGGCTAAATGCCATGAATGTTCAGCTGAGTTTTCAACTCGACTTTGGCCTTTCACATAGGTTTTTCGGTTAACCAATTTCAGTGAACCGAGTTCGTATAGGTAGTCAGTAATTTGTTGCATAGATGCAGGCATAGCTTGTATTTTCCTTAAATGCTGTCAGGGCCTATTGGCACAATACCAGAGGGATTAAGTGTTTTTATTGAATAATACCCTTGTTTGATGTGTTCAGCATTAACCGTTTGTTTGATGCCCGGCAGTTGGTAGATTCTGTGCATATAAGCATGTAGGTTTTTATAGTCGCTAATACGCTTTTTATTGCACTTAAAAATACTGTAATAGGCGAGATCAAATCGAATTAGCGTGACAAACAATCTGATGTCACTTTCACTTAAGTGTTCGCCTAACAAATAGGTTTGCTTGGCGAGTTTTTGCTCCATTGTATCTAAACCATCAAATACATCTTGATAACCTCGTTCGTATGCTTGCTGAGTGCTAGCGAAACCCGCTCGATACACGCCATTGTTAATTTTGTCGTATATATATTGGTTGATAGATGCCATTTCTTCCGCCAAATGGCTTGGACGTAAATTAATATCGTTTTTGGCTAGGTGATTAAAATCATCGTTAAGAATTTTAATGATATCCGCTGATTCATTGTTGACGATTTTTTGCTCATATTTATCCCATAATACCGGCACTGTTGCGCGACCTGTATAGCGGCTGTCACTGTGGCTATATAACTGGTGCATATAGTTCTTTTGCATATTTTCTTCTGGCTGATCAAATGCCCAGCCTTGTTCGGTTAATACTGGATTTACAACAGAAACTGAAATGGCATGTTCGAGTCCTTTTAGCTTGCGTAACATTAAAGTACGACAAGCCCAAGGGCAGATATAAGCGACATATAGGTTATATCTATCGGCCGGTGCGTTTGCAACAACACCGTCTCTGAAGCCAGATGATTGGCGAATAAAGTCGCCGTCTTCACTTTTTTGCTGAATAGGTTGCCAGTTTTCTACCCATTGACCATTACGTAACATGATAACTTCCTCTTTGCTTAAACTATTTAAAGTTTTGCATTTGAGAGTTTTTGAAACAATATCTGTTATTGGTGTTTATCTGTTACCTTATTTGAAACAATTGTCCGCGAGAAATTGGCTAAATACTTGTACTTTATTCGATAAGTGTTTGCGGTGGCTGTATAAAATGTAGATACCGCCTTTCATTAATTCCCATTCAGGCAGTATTCGAACTAACTCGCCTGATTTAATTTTGTCTTCAACCAAAAACGATAAACATAAACCTATGCCTAAACCTGCTTGAATAAAGCTAGCGACGGCAAGTGTGCTATTGACGCGAACTTTGCCTGACGCGCGTATTGATATTTCTTCTGCACCTTTAGTAAATGGCCAGCTTTGACCACCGCGGAAATTACTATCGACTACTAGTTGGTGGTTTAGAAGTTGTTGTGGGTGCTTAATTAGTGGATGTTGTTGTAAATATTCTGGACTGGCGCAAAGCACTAGTTCCATGTCAGCAAGTTTTTTAGCGATTAAGCTGGAGTCTTGTAATTTTCCTATGCGGATTGCCGCGTCGTAACCTTCTTCAACTATGTCTATGTAGCGATCTGACATGGTTATGTCGAGTTCTATTTCTGGATAGGCTTGTGCAAATTTAACCCAAACTGGCGTTAGGTATTGTTGTGAGAATGCTTCGGCGGGTGCTGCAAGGCGGAGTTTACCTTTTGCTCCAGCATGGTCTGATTTTATTGCTTCGTCGAGTAGTTGGAATTCTTCAAGCAGTGGAAAACATCTTTCGTAATAGGCTTGCCCTTCGGCTGTGGTACTCATTTGTCTGGTTGTTCTGTGCAGTAGGCGTATGCCGAGTTCACTTTCGAGTGATGAGACTGCACGGCTAACCATAACTTTGGAGATCCCGAGTTTTCGGGCAGCAGCGGAAAAGCCACCTTCTTTGACAACAGCACAATAGGCCTGCATACAGTTTAGTTTGTCCATTGTTACCTCTTTTGTTCATTGCTGCTATTTAAATAGTGCATCCTATCTACTTTATTTGCACCTAACTTTAGCGCTAACTGACACTTGCAAAATCGGCTGGAAATCCCGACCAACTCACCAATCGCTGCAAGCCGTCCTTGGGCGCTCGCAAATTGCATCCATGCAAATTGAGGTTGGTTCGTTTGTTCGCAATTCCCATCCTCATCTAGCTTATTTATTGCTGCATAAATGTTGAAGTAAACCCAATCATGTAGCGGTAAAAGTGTTTATCTATGCCTATTTGAACGCTGATTTTCTAAAACTTCACAAGGCAGGGAAGCCTTGTGAGAGCGACCATGGATGGTGTATAGGGTTTTTAGAAAATTATGCTTCAAATGGGCGTACTCGCACCTAACTTTCAGCGATAATAAATTCTTGCCCCTCATCTCATAAGGTAAATGGGGTATTTTTCACAAACGCTAGCCTACAAATAAGTATGGAAAACGATTCGTCCTTGCAGGCAAGTCCTGTCGCCATCCATGGCTCCACCTCATTCAGCTGCGAAGCTGCGCTTCGGTCTTTACTCGCCCCTATTTTGTGAAGTTTTGTTCAAAACACGCCCATCCACCTTATTAGCATTTTTATTGCTGCAAGACGTTTCATGCCTTCTGCTCACCGCAACTCAATCGTTCGACAATGCCTATTTGAACGCTGATTTTCTAAAACTTCACAAGGCAGGGAAGTCTTGTGGGAGCGACCATGGATGGTGTACCGCGTTTTTAGAAAATTATGCTTCAAATGGGCATGTTTGCACCTAACTTTAGCGCTAACACGGGTATGTTGCTACTTAATTGTATCGATATAAGCAACAGTCTAGTTATATAAAGCCATATTGTTAATTTAAGGCGACGGTGCAAAAATAGCAAACAAGCCTTCATAATAGATAACAAGCGCAAAACATGACTAACGCAACGCCATTAAAAAGCATGCAAAATTTTGCATTGCATTATTTACCGCTCATGAAAACACTCGGTGAACAAATACAACAACACAATTCAAACATTTGGCAACAACGTCCCTTTGACGATATGTTTGCCGCGCATACTCAATGGCGAATTTGTTGTAATTTTATATTACGTGGGTTTGCACCTTTACTAAATAAACAATGGCCAGATGACTTTAACAACTTTGAAAATTCAGATGATAGCTGGCAAGGTTTGTTGCAACAGTGGCAAAAGGTTAGTGATTATGTGATGTCGTTGGAGGTTAGTAGGCTAACACGAAAAAATGACGAGGAAGTTTGCACTGATAAAGCAGGTTTTGCGACCGTGAGCTTGCCGCCTGATGCTTTTATCAATCAATATATAATTCCCAACTTTTGTTTTCACTTCAGTATGTTGTATTTAACTGCAAAACAAAATGGAGTGTCAGTTAGCAAAGGGCATTTTGATGGTTATCATAAATACCCAGCCAATTTTTCTTTCGAACAAGAATAAAAACAAGCTTAATAGTATTTTTTACATACCCGTGCGGTAATTTGACACAACAACTCATAAGCAATGGTAGACGAGTGTTCGGCTACGCGTTCAATCGGCAAGTTGTCACCCCACAACTCTACAGTATCCCCAATTTGTTCTTGCGGATTTTCGCCTAAATCAACCGTGATCATATCCATAGAAACGCGGCCAACAACCGGTACAATACGGCCATTTATCCATACGGGTGTACCATTTTTAGCATGGCGTGGGTAACCATCACCATAACCTATGGCAACAACACCAATATGTGTATGTTTATTACTATGCCAAGTTGCGCCGTAACCAACTGAGGTTCGAGGCTCTATCGCTTTAATTGAAATAAGTTTGCTGGTGAGTTGCATCACAGGCAATAAATTATGTTGTTTACCTATTCTGTCTATCAAAGGTGAAACGCCGTATAACATAATACCTGGGCGAATATAGTCGTGGTGGCATTCAGGCAAAGTTAAACTTGCAGCAGAGTTCGCCATTGAACTAGTCAACTGAATACCTAACTTATCAGCGGTAACATGCGCTTGTTGCATGCAATTTTGAAAGTTTTGCATTTGCTGATTTATTGATGGGTGATTCGGTTCATCGGCGCAGGCAAAATGGCTAACAATACAAATTTGTTTGTTGATTTGTGGCAACTTGGCAAGCTGTTCAATCGCACTAGATATCTCGGCTGCAGACAAACCTAAGCGCGTCATACCCGTATCTACTTTCAACCAAACTGTAAGTGCTTTACCACTGCCATTTTCTTTGATGATATCGAGTTGCCATTGCTGATGAATACAAATCACCAAGTCATTTTCTTCTGCATCTATTAGCTCTTGCGCTGAAAAAATACCTTCCAACAAAATAATGGGTAAGGATATGCCAGCTTGGCGCAGTTGCATTGCTTCTTCAATACGTGCAACACCTAAACAATCGGCTGCAGCCATTGCTTGTGCAGTTTCTAGTAGTCCATGTCCGTAGCCGTTCGCTTTGCAAATAGCCATAACTTTCGAATTGGGAGCTGCCTGCTTGGCAATATTTAAATTGTGCGCTAGCGCAGCCAGCTTGATATGTGCAACCGCTGTAGTCATGGCTGTTTAAACTTTTTTACATCTTAGATTGCTGGTTATTATGCAGTGATCTGATAGAAAACGAAAGTAAAAGGGCACACATGCAATATAACTGTCTACAAATTGTCATTTCGCATTCAACAATTGGTCATTAAATCAGCTTAACTTGTCCGACCTGTCATTACTCTACATTACTGCAAATTTGGCAAAAATTATAAGGACAGGTATGAAAATGGTATCTACACGACTCAGCCTAGCTGCACTAGGGCTTGTATCTAGTTTAGCTCAAGCTCAACCGGTATTTTTTGAAGATTTTAACATTGGCTTAGATGGTCAATTTTCAACTTATACTAGTTCAAGCGATAAAAACTGGTTTAACGACACATTTAGCGGCACCAGCACAGCTGCTATGAATGGTTATGGTGGTAACGAAGGAAGTGATGATTGGTTAATTTCACCAATTATTGATCTTTCAACCACAGGTATAAACACTGCTACTTTATCATTTACCTCTCGAGTTCGGTTTGATGGCACTAACTTGAGCGTTAAAGTTTCTAGTGATTTTCAAACTGGAAGTGATCCAGCAACTGCCACTTGGACTGAGTTAAATCCATCTTTACCTCAAGATGGCCAAGGCTCTGGTGGTTCAGGTTTTGAATCATCTGGCGATATTGATTTAGCTGCTTATCTTGGTCAACAAATCACTATAGCTTTCCACTATCAAACATCAGCCGACGCGGATGGTGACAACGGTGCTTGGTACATTGACGATGTATTGGTTGATGTAACAGGTGACAATTTAGCTTTGCCTATGGTGGCAGCTATGACCGCAAGTAAAACTGAATTAAAACTCGCGGCGGACACAGAATTTAAAGCAACCGCGTATAGTGGTGTAGCGCCATATACTTACACTTGGGACTTTGACGATGGTTCAAGTGCAACAGGCGAAGCAGTAACACACCAATTTAATCAAGGTGGTGATTACACTGTTACTGTTGTTATTGAAGATGCCAATGCGCAAACACTCACTTTAACTAAAGATGTTTATGTAGAAGCACCTAATCCATATGTTGTTAAAGCAAAAACATCTGCAGAACATTTACGTGTCGCGACTTTTAACGTCAGTATGGAAGCTGAAAATTATACTTCTACTGACATTGAACTGAATGGCGCACAAATATTAGCGGACGAGTTAGCAGCAGGTGACAATCAACAAATTAAAAACATAGCGCAAATTATTCAGTTAGTTCGCCCAGACGTTGTGTTGTTGAATGAGTTTGACTACATAGCTGATGAAAATAGCGGTGTTGATATGTTTATCAGCCAATATTTGAACATTCCACAGTCAGATAACGCCCAGTCTATTGATTACCCTTATTATTATGTTGCGCCTTCTAATACAGGGATAGATTCAGGTTTTGATTTAAATAACGATGGTAACTTTGCAACGGCAGACGACGCTTACGGGTACGGTCGTTTTGAAGGTCAATACGGCATGTTGTTATTGTCGCGTTATCCAATAGCGCAAGACAAAGTACGCACTTTCCAAAAGTTTTTATGGAAAGACATGCCAAACAACTTAATGCCAGTTGATCCGGCTAACGATAATCAAGCTTGGTATAACCAAGACGAAACTAATTTTTTGCGTTTATCTTCAAAATCTCATTGGGATGTACCAGTAGAAATAAATGGTGAGTTGGTTCATATCTTAGCAAGTCATCCAACTCCGCCAGTTTTTGATGGTGATGAAGACAGAAACGGTCGAAGAAATCATGACGAAATTCGTTTGTGGGCAGATTATATCAATGGTGCTGAATATATCTATGACGACCAAGGAGAGACGGGCGGTTTATACAAAAATACGCGTTTTGTTATAGCGGGTGATTTAAATGCATCAGTTGAAGGTGATGCTTACCCAGGCACTATCGACCAACTTTTATTAAACGACAAAGTGTACGCTGAGTTCGCGCCTGCTTCTAACGGTGGGGTGGCAAACGACAGTGACAATCCTCTTGCACCTTATCACACAGCTTCTTGGCAAATGCGCGCTGATTATGTACTGACTTCTCGCTCAGGGTTAAATGTTCAACAAGGTTCAGTGTTTTGGCCAACTGAAGACCAAGATTTATATCCACTAGTTGAAACTCGCGCAGCTTCGTCAGATCACCGCCTTGTGTGGGTCGATGTCGCAATGACTGACCTAGTTGATGAGCATGAAGATGATAATGACGACGATGATGATTATGAAATTGACGGTGGCGCAACAAACAACCTTTTCTGGTTATTGCTGCTGACACTTGCTGCATTTAGACGTTTAAAACAATAGATTTATTTACACGGAGAACTAACAATGAAAACGCAAAATTTGTTTAAATTAAGCTTGTTGACAGTGGCAACTGCGACAGCATTAACAGCTTGTTCAATTGACTTAGATTTTAACGATGACGATGACAACGATGACCATCATCAACCACAAATGACAGAATTATCTTTTGCTGAAATTGCGGTGCCATTGTCGCTTGATGCACAACAACAAATTCGTGCAAGTGGAGAGGTTGTGGTAAACGGTAAAATTCAGTCTATCGGTTATCGTCGTATTATGGCAACAGCCTATGAAGATGATCAAACAGGTGAAAAATTCGGTTTGTCGAAAGACTACATGGATCAACCAATCACGTTTGAAGACGGTAGTGATTACATCTGTAATGGCACTAATGCTGGTGTCGGTTCGGGCTTAGACTTTAATAGTATCATCGAGAAAAACAACAAATTGTATATGGTGTCGCAATTTGAATGTCAGATCGGTTCTATTTATGTACAAGAGTTGGCGCAAGATGAATATGGTCATTTATCGCCAGTTGCCGGTACTTTAGAGTTTGTTAGCCAAAAAGATGAATTTGGTGGTTGGGTACATTGTGCTGGCCAAACAACACCTTGGCAGTCGCATTTAGGCTCAGAAGAATATGAGCCAAGTGGCTCGTTAACTGTTGGTGATGATGGTAAAACAGGTGACTTTTACTACGATGCAATCGCACCTTACTGGCAAGATGATTTAACTATGGCAAGCCCATATTATTATGGTTGGACGCCAGAAGTTGAAATTAATGCACAAGGTCAAGCTGAATATACTAAACATTACTCAATGGGCCGTTTTGCTCATGAGTTGGCTTATGTAATGCCTGATAATCGCACTGTATACTTATCTGATGACGGTACAAACGGTGGTTTTTACATGTTTGTTGCTGACCAAGCTCAAGATTTATCTTCAGGTACTTTGTATGCTGCTAAATGGATGCAAACTTCTGCGGCGAACTCGGGTGAAGCTGATTTAGAGTGGGTGAGTTTAGGCCATGCAAACAATGCTGAAATTCGTGCTGAAGTTGCGAAAAAACCACACTTAACAGACATTTTTGAGTTTGTTGATGCAGACGACAACGACCAATGTGCAACAGGCTTCACTTCAATAAATACTTCAGCTGGTTTTGAGTGTGTTAAGTTAAAAGACATTAATCAAGATTCTGTGATTGATGCGGCCGACGAGAAAATTGCGTCACGTTTAGAAACTCGTCGTTTTGCAGCTTACAAAGGTGCAACTACAGAATTTCGTAAAGAAGAAGGTATTACTTTTAACGAAAAAGATGGCAAGTTATACCTAGCTATGTCTGAAGTATCACGTGGTATGGAAGATGCTAGTTCAAATGATAAAGGTGGCCCTAATCATATCCGTTTAGATAGAAACTCTTGTGGTGTTGTCTATGAATTAGATGTGATGGCAGATAACTCTGTTAATTCAGAATATGTTGCTAAAAATATCAAAGGCTTAGTTGCCGGTGTGCCGTTTAGTTATGCAGCAGGAGACGTTTACGAAGGTAACTCTTGTGATGTTAACTCAATTGCCTCACCTGATAACGTAAGTTATTTAGCTGAATCAAACACTTTAATTATTGGTGAAGATACCAGTAATCATGTGAACAACATGATTTGGTCGTATGACTTAGATACAGGTAAGTTAACCCGTATTTATACTTCTCCTTTAGAAGCAGAAACCACTTCGCCATTCTGGTACAAAGATATCAATGGTTTTGGTTATTTAACTGCGGTTGCTCAGCATCCTGAAGGTCGTGAAAGCGATATGGAATCTGAAATTGGTTATGTTGGTCCATTCCGTTTTAATCTTGAAATGGATAAATAATTTAACCTAAAAAATAAGACCTGATTTGCGCATTCGCAAATCAGGTCTTTTTTACTTTCTATTCTGCCTAGCCTGTAGCCAGCTTAAAACCAATAACCCGTAAGCGCAGTATGTTCGCTGGAAATTTTCACAACAGATAGTTCATCGGTTAATTGCTCAAGGCTGACAAAAGCAAGCTGTTGACCTGTTTCGCATGAGTCAGTTAACTTGGTTAACAAGTTGCTATTTGTTGCAAGTTGTCCGCTAATTTGGCAGTTGTTATATTCAGCAGATATTTGCCCTGACGCCGCGATATCCAACACAAGTTTTTGCGTTTGATATATGCCTTGATATGTACCTGTTAGTTCAGCATTTGTGATAGCTGGTGATGAATCCAACATAGTTAGGATTGTTGCTTCATCTGTATTTGAAGCAGTATCAAAGCTACAGCTAAATGCAGATGGACTAGCACCAAGGCCGCAGTTAATTTTGTCAGCAAACATCAGCATTTCATCATCCGATGTAAAACTGGCTTGGTAGCTTGTTGTTTCGTCTCTATCGTTATTTGTAATTAACAAAGCGCCTTGTTTGTCAATAACCAAAGTATAGGTTTGAGCTTGCAATTGTTGGTTACTAAATACACTTTGATAGATACCTTTATTGCTGCGCAAAAATTTGGCTTGAGTATCATCATCACTGTCAGAATTAATGCTGATGTCACAACCGGTTAAATTGAGCACTGCTAACGCTGCCGCACCAGCCAGTATACGCGTGGATATATTTCTCATTGCTAAAGCCACCTTATTAATCCACTAAACCATTTAACTGCATGCGAGTCCAAGCGGTTTTACTTTGTGTTGCTTGTACATTTGCTTCAATGGTACTTATGGTAATGTAACCTTCTGCTATTGCGTTGCCTTCACTATTAGCGTTTTCATCATCAACTAGTGGGGTAGAGCGCTCAATTGATACACCCGCTTTACCTGCATATTGGCTTTGTGCCATTTGCATCGCGCTCGCCATATCTTGTGCATAACCTGCAGCTAAAATACCTTGTGCTACATAACCCATTACCACTTGATCTGCGGATAAATCGCCAGCAAATTTCACATCTATACCACCAGCATTCCAGCCGACTTGGGTGAATTTATAACCTTTAACATTGGCCATATCCGCCGGAGTATTTACATTTAAGCCAGTAAATTTAGGCAATAAAGGTTGACCCGCTTGTTGGTTGGCCACTAGTTCAGCAACAATTTCTACCACAGCGTCAGCCACTGCATTTACGTCAGCGTCCGTTTCAGTTGAAGTATCTGCACTAACTGCAATTGCCGGCAAACCACGGGCGATACTGACATTTGCTGCACCCAAAGTACCTGAGTTATTGGTCATATAACCTAGGTTGTTGCCTTCGTTTGGCCCAGAAATCACTAAGTCAGGGGCTGCATTCCAAGTTTGTTGCGCAAGCACATCAATACCATACAAAGCGGCCATAACAGGTGTGCCTTCAACAAAATCTTCAAATTTGACCGTTTCGTCAGTGTCACCAACACAGACTTTGCCGTCAGCAATTTGTGATGTATCCACATTAACCGCTTTTAAGAAATGAATTGCCCCACCTTTACCACTTTGGCCAGTACAAGGTGCAGACATGATAACGTTATGCCCAGCTGCTTTTAATTTATCAAACAAGGTTTGAATATTTTTGGTATGCCAGCTGTCATCATTGGTGACTAAAATATTTAACGCATGGCTTGAAGTTGAAATACAGCCAGCAGCTAATAAAGCTAAAGTAGTTAACGATTTTTTCATTGTTGTTTTCTCCTGAATAAAAGTTGAGAAAACTGTAGAAAAAATAAAGGTCAGTTATGTGAAAAAGATATCTCTAAACTTTTAGAGTTATCTTTTCAGCCGGCAGTTTAAGCCAGTATTGGTAACGTGCGGTGCGACCATCACGGCGGCTGTCGAATAAATAATTTTCTGCCAAATCACCAAGCTGTTGGGTTAGTTCTTCTTTTATTTTATTGCGGTTTTGGTCGAGAGTTTTTCCTTTTAAACCATTTTCTAATAAGTCGTTAATGGCTTTTTTATGGCCGCCGTATTGCTGCATCAACTCGGCTAAATATTGACCTTGTTCTCTATCTGGTTTGTTTATCGCAGGGTTGATATAAGCGCCTAAATTGTCTTTTTGTTTTTGCGCGTACCAATAATAATAAATCAGTGGGGTGATCTTGAGTTGGCAGGATATTCCGTGAATTGTAACTTGGCTGTTGGTTAAATCTATTGTTAATTCGTCTGTCGCTGTGGCTATGTTTAGCGCCTGTTTAACACAAATGTTTTTACTCAGCGCGAGTTGCAGCCAGCTAAATTGCTCAGGTTTTAACTGCGTATTGAGCAAGTGTTCAAGCAGCCAAGTTCGTTCGTTAACTGAATTTTGTGCCATTATCCATTGGCATTGTTGCTGAGTCGCGACACTGCTGGCGCTGAGTTTATTAGCGATAACTTTAGCTTGAGACTTGTTAAAACCAATTGTTTGCAGGCGGTTACGCCAAGTGATTAGTTTTTGTTTGCGTGCATTTGGAAAAGCGGCCACAAGCAAATTTAACGATAAACACACCAACAGGGTAAACAGCAATAAGCTCAACCAGCTTACTTGATAAGCTAAATCGAACCGAGTTTTTATCCGTTGTTCGGCCAAGTTGGTAACCACAGCTAAGTTAAACCAACTTGATGCTGAATCTTCCAACAACACACTGCTGGCTTGTTTAATAGATACCTGACGAATGACAGACGAAAATATCGGATGGGTAAAAGTAAAAGCTTTGCTGTTGTTGAGCTGTTGCTCCAAATTAATTAATAAGTCAGGTGTAACTAAAGTTGTATTGCTGAGCAAGTAAGATTGATGGATAGCAGCCGTGACTTGCTGATGAACAGACCAATAGCTGCGCACAACACTTAATAAAAACAGCAGTGATCCGACGGCTAAAAACTGCCAAATAACTCGGCGATTGAAGTGCATAACGTGACCTTAAGATTTGTTGTGGCTAATTTGTAGCGACTGCATGTAGTGGTTTACTTGTTTAGTTAGCAAACCGTGCAGTTTAGCGTCAACTTGATTACTGACATACCAATTACCCATAGGACGGTTTTGCGCCAACACAGCTTGCTGGGTTGATGGCCAGTCTTGTAAAGCACTGACTAAACTAATGGACGGAATTACATCTAGTTGTTGGTTCAAGAACTTCTGCACTAAGCTTTGATAGTTAGCGCAATAGACAATTTGTGATTCATCCACATTCAGTTGGCGTAGTTGAGTTAAAGGCAATTGGTAAGTGGATAAACTTGCAGGATCGTCAATTAAACCTATTTTTTTCTGCGCGAAAAAAGTTTTGTCCAAGCTCGCAATTGGACTGTGGCTATACCAATGTATGTCGTAAGTGGGCAATTCAACCAGAGGTTGGTAAATGGATTGATAATCGGGTGCTAAACCTTGCAGGCGATAGTCGCGTAACCAAATTAAATCATAAGCTTGGGTTAAAATAGTTTCACTGCCAATGAATTTTCTCGGTTGCCAATTAATAGTGACTTGGTGGTAGTGCTTGCTGATTTCTGTGTTGTTGCACAAACTTTCAGCCAATTGTTGGCTGTGGTAATTGGTTGGAATATATAAATTAAAACTCGCGTTGCTTTGGTTATTATTGGTTAGGCAAGTGTGCTGACTTAAGCTTAATTGTAAAGTTTGCTGCGGCTGGTGGAGGGTGAAAAACCAGATACTTAGCGCAGCCACTAAACCAATAAAAATGAGTTTGCTGGTAGATATGTACAGATGTTCAGACATGATTTTGTTATTGCTTTGTTCTGCGCAGGCTTAATCTCAAAACCCTTATGTTATTGCAATTTTATGACGCTTGTGTGACTGAGGCTTATTAAGCTGTGTTCATAAATCCGTAAATATTCTTGGTTAAATTGCGATTTTATTTGCTAACTGACTATTTGGACGAAATTAATGAACACGCAACAGATTTTGATGTTAATGATTGTTGCCTGTTTGACTGGCTGCTCAGGTAAACAATCAGAACTAGAACAAGCCCTAGCCAAACAAACTTATACCCGAACCAATGTTATGTATAACGAAGCTGCGTATGTACCAGCACAATGTTATACCAAAACTCAAGACGAGCAGGGCAAATCATATAATTCCTGTTATGCCTGCCATGCTAATGGTAAAAGACCCAACTTTATCAACGGAACTGACCTACAGTTAGAATACGGTTTTACCGCGGCTTATTTACAAACCAATAGATGGAAAAATCTATTTCGAGACTTTTCTGCACATACCCAATCGTTAACCGATGAATCCATTTTAGCTTATGTACGTCAGTCCAATTATTTTGCGCAAAATGGCGAAATTATCTTAGCGGACAAATTAAAAAATCCACCGAAAAAATGGGATGCAAACAACAACGGCAAATGGGATGGTTTTGTGCCGGATGCGTATTTTAACTTTGACCAAAACGGCTTCGACCAAACACCGGATGGCCAATTTAACGGTTGGCGAGTTTTTGCTTATGCGCCTTTCCCCGGTGCTTTTATGCCAACCAATGGCGCAACTGACGATGTTATGCTGCGTTTACCTCAAGTGTTTCGACAAAATAACCAAGGTCAGTTAGATATGCAGGTTTACCAAATTAATTTGGCAATTGTTGAAGCGCTTATTCAAGAAAAAGACATCAGCATTCCTGTTACTGATGAGCAGCTTTATCAAGTAGATTTAGACAAAAACGGTGAGTTGGCGAGCGCACAAAAAATTACGTACAAATGGGCCCCGAAACAGAATGAATATATGTACTTTGTTGGCAAAGCGGGTGAAGTACAAAAACAAGGTGAGCTGAAAGTTGCTGCGGGTTTATTCCCGGTTGGCACTGAGTTTTTGCACACAGTACGCTATTTAGATTTAAATCAACAGCAGCAAGTACAGATGTCTGCGCGGATTAAAGAAGTGCGTTATAGCAAAAAAGTCAGTTGGAATAATTATGCTCAGCTGCAAAATGCCGCTTTAAGCGAAATTAAAGAAAAACACGATTTCCCTGAGCGTTTACGCACATTTAAAGGGGATAGTGAAACTGGTTTGTACACAGGCATGGGCTGGAAATACCAAGCTTTTATTGAAGACAAACAAGGTGATTTGCGCCCACAAACCTATGAAGAAACAGTGTTTTGTATGGGCTGTCATTCAGGCATTAGCGCTACTACCGACTTAAACTTTTCGTTTGCGCGAAAATTTAATAATCAGCAATTTAAAAACGGTTGGTATCACTGGCGCGAAAAATCGATAGCCGGCACAACTGAAACTAAAATGGCTGATGGCCGAGCTGAGTTTCAAACCTATTTAACCAACAACCCTTGGGGTGATGAGTTTAGAACCAACCAAGAGGTATTTAATAAGTTTTACAACCCAGATACAACAGCAAAACCTGCGATGTTTGACGCGCTAAAACATGATCTCGGCATTTTAATGTTACCCAGTGCTGAGCGCGCATTAGCATTGAATAAAGCGTATCAAGCGATAGTGGCTGAACAAAGTTATATATGGGGGCGCACCCCTTTATTAGCGCCAACGAATAATGTACATGAGTTTGTTGAAAGCGGCACACCGACCGGCTTGCAGGTAATTTTGAAGTGATTTCGAGACGTTCCAAAGTTAGCAGTTAAGGGCAGATGTGTTGTGCATATCTGCCCTTTAATGTAGGTGTAATGGTTATTGGCAGTTATGAGCTAGAAGCAGAACTTGCCCCCGAATTTAGCGGAACAACGGCTCCCATACTCAAAGCAGACACTTAAAGACTCAAATTATTTCTCTCATTGTTTTGAACAAGGTATCAGCTTTCTGGGAATGATAGGTATTAACAATATGATTTTATTTGTTTTTTATAACAAGGAGTATACTTAACGACCTTATATTTGGCTCGCTTTGACGATTGGTTTGGTGCCTGTCCTAAAAATATTATTGCATTTTAGTTAATCAAGGCTTAAGTTTATGAAATTATTAATTTAAAACTTATTGGAATGGCGTTGTTAGACTCAACATTGAAAAGTCCTATGCGCACTTTTGATGATTAAGCTGTTAGATTTTTTGAGAGAAAGTAATGGATATTCTTAATAATGCATGGGTTGTTGGAATAGGTGGTGGGCTCTTAAGTGGTTTGCTAGTAACACTGATTACGCGATACATTTTTTCGAAGAAAGATGACAAGGAATATATTCAAAAACTCGCTACCGTAAACAAAGAGGTAGTTTATGCTTTACGGCCTGGTATATCCGAAGGACATATTCCTGATGAGGAGGTTCTTTCCTCTCTCATCAATGCGACAGCTAGAAAGTATAAAGTGGCGCGAGATGATGTATTTAGGCCAAAGCAAATTGCGGAAGAGTTAATCAAAGAAATAATGGATTCAAGTTTTATTTCATCAGAGACTAAAAAGAATTATTGCGAAACGTTAGCGCACTTAATAGTAGCAAAAGAAGAAATAAAAACATCAATTGACTCAAAGTCAGTCGAAGAGATCGAGCGAAAAATATCGGAGTCGGACTATAGGAGTAGATTGGTTTCAAGAATGAGTGCAATTTTAGGCTTGACGGCCGCAATGGGGACAATGTTCGTTACCTTGTTTAAAGATCTTGTTAGCAGCTCCAGTGGAAGCGTCTCGAAGGTATTTGATATCGCGGCACCAGGATTTACTGTTATTTTTGCGACAATGGTAGCAATGATGGCAATGGTATTGGCTATGAAGCTAAAGACTCTTAAAGACGACAAGTCAGAAGCCGAGAATGAAAAATCTAACAAATAGATCCAGCGGACTCGCTATCGCTCACGTGCAGAGCTAGGCGTAATATGCCCTAATTAACCAATGGTGGTTTATCATCTAGATGAATAAAAAATCAAAACTTGAAAAGTATGTCGAGCTATTCAATAGAAAAATAGCTTCCTATTTGTCAAATCACATTTCGATTAAAACCATTGTCCATCCTGTCGTGGGCGAAGGGGCCGTTTTTGAACTTCTTCTTAATCCTGATAACGATCAAAGTGTAACCTTTAAACCTCCTCAAAAAACTGTTGGATATGTGCTTACAAGTATTCCTCAAAAGCTGTTTGAGGGCAATCCTGAGCGAGTCAAGTTCCAAGGTACAAGTTTGTACCTTGAAAACAATCGAATAGTTGTTATTAAAGGGGGCGATTCAGCAAATGAGTGGACTGGTCCAGCTATTCTCAATGATGTAGAAAGAGTCTTATCTACATCTCAGGGGGCTAAATAGTGTCTCCGAAAACACCATTAAACGTTGATGAAATCCATAAACTTGCAGAATCAATTAAGACAATTGAAAATTTTGCTGAAAACCGTAACTTTAATAGTTCTCTTTTTAATGTATCTCTAAGCTCTGGAAAGCCTCAGACTCCAGATAAAAGTGAAAAGATAAAGCCTAATTTCAATATCATGCTGATCTGCTCCTTTTTGGTAATGTTTATATCACTTGGCATTTACCTATTCGTTGAGTTATCAACCAAGCAACAAACATTTTCACTTGTTGTTACTATTTTAGCAGCAGGCTTTGCAATACTGGGTACCCATTTGAAATATAAAAATGCAGGTGCAACTGCAATCATAGGTTTTTGTTTAGTAGCAATTATCACAATTGGCTATGAAATTTTTACTCCTAAAGAAGTTGCAGAAAAAGCAGAGAAGATGTTGCCGGGCAAATAGCAATCGCTTTAAGGGTGGGCGCAAAAAGCTTGTCTGCACGCATTCTTCGCGTATTATTGCCAAGCTTCATTGCACCCGATATAGCGGCGGTAGCTTTAAATTTAATCCGAGAGTTACTATTGAATAAAATATCTATTTCCAATATCTGTTTAGTTATTATTTCTTGTTTTCTTTTAATTAAAACGTCTGAAGCCCCTTATTGGTTCGGATATTCTATTGGGATATTGGATAATTTCTCTCATGGAAACTTGGAAGTGTTTTCAGTTGCGGCTTCGGTTCTTGCCGCTTATATATTTTATGCGGTGAATATATTAATTCCTAACTATGTTAATAGGAAAAAATCCTTAAGCATTATTGATGCTCAGTTAACCCAAGTAGTCTATCGTTGTATGTGTTTGCTATATATTTACAACGAATGTTCCAAGTACTTATCTGAGCAAACAATGAAAAAATTATACAAAATATTAGCTTATGATCTAAGTAATAAAATAAGTCTAATTGATGCACTTTCTGAAAACTTAACAATCGATGAAAGAGGAGCGCTAAACAAGATAAGGGCCTTAAAAGATAAATTTTTTATGAGTGACCGAAACTTAGATGTTTCTGCAAAAAAAATTAATGATGCCGCTGTTTATTTAGTTAATTCTATCAAGTTACCGTCTGCCCATTGTAAAGATGAGGATTGGTTTCAAATTAAAGATGAGAGTATTTCTTTTATTCAGGATACTAGTACGTTTAAACAATTTTTAGTGGAGTTAATGCAACTCAATGAAAGCGAAGCATCAAAATTGCCTGATGTTAAAGGATTTCAAGAGTCGCTCATAAAAGACGCTATAAAGAACCTTTCAAGTCATAGGGAAGCTAAAAGCTAACAAGGCAATGAAATCGGATTCATAACGGTTTGCTCGGTTCCGCTTCGCTTCACATTTTAGCAAACTGTCACTCACCGCTTATTGCGGCGTTAAACGTGTGTTTCCCTATTTTATGTCGGCGAAAGCCAGTTAGCCGACGTTAACTATCCTAGAGCTTAGCTTCCGCTCCTGGCACTTAGCTTACAACCACCTTCGTTAAATTAAAAATCGCATTTAACTATCTGCTCAGTTCAGGTATTAAGCGCGATTTTGTTCGCTCGTTACAACCAATAAAATCCCACCCAATAGCATGGCTGATGCTAATAAAAATTCGAGTGTGAGTGTTTCATTCGCAAATATTATCCCGCCAATAGCGGCGATTACTGGCACTAATAATTGTAAGACTGCTGCGTTAGTCGCGGTTAAATTTTTTAATGCTGCATACCAAATAGCATAACCAATAGCCGATGTAACAGCACCAGAGGTTATTGCTAAAATTAAGCCTGTTGAACTGATATTAATTGAATCATGCGCAAATAAGTAAACCAAAATAGTCAGCAAACTAATTAAAGGTAAGGTTTTGATAAAGTTGTTGGCGGTGTCGATTAACGGATTATTAGCGCCTTTTCCAAGTAGGGTATAAGCTGCCCACGCAATACCTGATATCGTCATTAAAATAAAACCTATTAACGACGGGCTGGTTAAGTTTGGCGAGACTAAATAAGCAAAACCTGCCACAGCCAATAAAAAGCCCACAACAGCTGTTTTGTTTAAACGTTCTCCCGAGTATATGGCGTATAACAACATGCTTATTTGCACTGCTGCAAACAGGATTAATGCACCTGTGCCAGTATCTAGTTGTATATACGCAAATGAAAAAGTGGTCGCATAGATAAAGAGACATATCGCAGGTAACCAAGTGGTCTTTTGATAAAGGCTACCAGAACTTGATGTATTGCCACCTTGTTTGTTGTGCCCCGCAATGAATACTAATAAGTACAATACAATAACCCCAGACAATAAACGAACAACAGTAAAGCTTGTTGCGTCTATCAATGGTTCAGCTAACGCGAGTCGACATAAAACTGAATTACCCGCAAAAGCGAATAGTGCTAATGTAGTTAAGCAAAATGTTCTCAAATATTGGCCTGCTATTTATTGCGACATTTGGTTGTTTATTTTGCGGATAAACAGCCAGTGTTGGATCCAAAGTAAGATGGCTACTAGCCCTGCCAATGCGCCAATTTCATTCGGAATCAAAGAAATTACTTGCGCTAAACACCAACCTAGGCCGCTAACTAAACCAAATGATTTTACATCGGCCAATTTTTGATTGTACGCCGCTTCTGCTTGTATCGATTTCGAGACATTGTAAATAATAAAAAAGTCTTCAATAAAATTGTAGGGTAGGGCAAACATCCACCAAACACTATTTGCTTTGGCTGCTCGGGACTTTGGTGAAATTAAATTTAAACACTTAATTAAATCTTTGGCGTAACAAAACACAAGAGCCAGAAATAAAACTGCACTGATTATGGCTGGGTAAATACCGAGCATTTGTATTTCTTGTAAAAGCCCTGAGGGCTGTGAATCGGCAATAAACGGATAAACAAAGCCATACGCAATTGGTAGCGTCAGTAATATTTTTAATATTGTCAGCATGTCTTAAAGCTCAAACACTGGCGAACCGTGCATAATGCTTTGCTAAGTGGCTTTTCCATGTTTGCTCTGCTTATTGTGTAGTGATAATCGAAAACTACAGCTAATTCTTAATTAAATCAATAAGATCTATAGTTTGATGCAGAGGAGGTCTTAGAAAATGGTTAAGAAATATAGGGAAGTATAACTTCCCTATTTGGAATTTTGATTAGTTACTTTCGATTTGCAAAATCACTGACACCTTTATCAGTACGCTCAACTGGTTTGATTGTACCGTCATCGTTGAAGTACAAGTATTCGGCTGCGCTGTGTCTTTGTCGGCCACATTCAGAGTTTATGTCTAACCATCTATGGTAAAACAAAATCCATTGGCCTTGGTATTCAACAATTGAGTGGTGATTATTACTTTGGTGCTCTTGCTGCATAAATTCGCCTTTGTACTCCCAAGGGCCAATAGGCGATTTTGCCATGTAGTAGGTTAATACTCGGTTGTTTTCTGGCATGGTGTAATAATAATATTCACCACGTTTAAATACCCAAGGGCCTTCCATTTTAGGTTCATAACCACCCATATCCATTTTTATAAAATCACCTTGGGTGCTACGCATATCGTCGGCCATTTTTATCACGTAATAATCATGCTTGGTTGCGTGCACATATAAATAGGCTTGGCCGTCGTCATCTATAAATAAACTTGGGTCGTTGGCATAGGGGCTTTTCCAAAGTGGCCCACCTATCATATCTTTAAAAGGGCCGGTTGGTGAGTCACTTTCGGCAATGCCTATGCCCATCCATTTAGTGCTTTTTTCTGGGTTTACTCTGTCTTTATGGCCATTGCCAGCAGGGAAGACTAAATAATATTTGCCATTTTTATAAGCTGCATCTGGTGCCCAAGCATAGTTGTCCGCCCAAGTTAAATCGTCCACTGTTAGTAGTGGGCCATGTTTTTGCCAATTAACTAAATCGGTTGAAGAGAATGCATACCAGTCTTTCATCCAAAAATCTTCTTGGCATTCAAGATCATGCGAGGTGTAAACATACATTTTGCCATCTTGCCACACGTGGGCTGATGGATCTGCGGTGCGGATATCGCCACCAAAGTTGAGTGGATTACCAACAGGAGTCCCTTTACTACAGGCGGCAATAGTGCAAACCATTAGGCTGGTTCCAGCTAGTTTTAGAATTTTATTCATTATATTTTGACCTTTGTTATCCAGAGTTCTGGCTAAGTACTTAATTGACTTTGAGCTTTGTTATTATTTTTGACTGCTACCGGTGGCATTTTTATTTAATTTGCTCAAACTGTCTATGTAAAAATATAGCGTAAAAGGTATGAAATTTGTTATTTATCTAACCATCAACAAATACATAATTATTTTTGCCTTGATGTTTTACTCGATACATAGCTTGATCTGCCTGCACAAGCAAAGTACTTAAGTTATCACCATGATTAGGATAAAAGGCTATGCCTAAACTAACGCCCAACTTTGCCTGCGACTCGGCTAATTGATAGGGGCGTGAAACAATTGAAATTATCTTTGAAGCTAGATTTTCAGCTTCTTGTTGGTTGTGCAGATTAGCTTGCAATATAACAAATTCATCACCACCAATACGGGCAACTAAGTCGGATTCTCGAAGTTCACTCGATAGTCTATCTGCAACTTCGCGCAATACCTTGTCACCAGTTGCGTGGCCATAATTGTCGTTGATGCTTTTAAAGCCATCTAAGTCGGCAAATATAATTGCGAGTTGGCTATTGTTGCGCTTTGCTTGTGCCAGCAAGGCTGCACCTTTTTCTTCAAATAAACGCAAGTTGGGCAGTTGCGTTAAAGCATCGTAATGCGCCATTTTTTGTAATTGCGCTTTAGCTTTGTCTGCTTCATCAATTGCTGCATGTAAATCTGTGACATCATATTCTGCAACTAATAATAAAAAGTCACCGGTTAATGGATGACGGGTTTTACGGATATCTAATGTATGTTTGCGCACACCCAAAGCTGTGTTCATTTCATGTGTCCAGCGCCCACCATTTTGCTCTATCGCAAGTTGTAAACACTCAGAGCCGGCTTGTATATCGACAAAGCGTTTTTCGAACACATTATATTTATCACTTGCAGTTAATTCGTGCGGGTAAGCTTCGGTTGCAGCGGGGTTTTCGGTAACCACTGTGCCATCAAATTGAAAACTTGTTACCAAAACCTTGGTATAGCGGGTGGCTTCTACTAATAACAAATTTTCTGGTGATTCACCTAAATCTACAGTTTCGTTTATATAGGCAATTATGGCTCTGTGTTTGTTGGGGCCAACTAAACAAGCACGGTGGCGCATATATAAAGTTTTAGGTTTGCCGTTAGGGTAGGTGGTCCAAGGGTCAATCGTTAACCCTTGCACATTGGCAAGTTCAAAAGTTTGTACGGTACGGTCGCGTGCACCTTGGGTATCACCGGATAAATCTTTATTGATAAGCTGTTCTAACGATTCCAGTCCCCAAAACTTGAGTGCAGCTTGGTTACCCCACCACCAGCCGTGTTTGTCTACATCAAAAATCCATACAACATCGGGTATTAATTCATATAGTTTTAATTCTTCTAGTGTTTTTATATGTGGCAGGTGAGCGTATTTTTCTGACATCTAATAAAACTTCCGCAAGTTACTGCTAAGCGATAAGGGGCAAGTAAATTGCCTGAAACGGATAGTAAAACCAATCTGCTAGTTATGGTCAAGCCACTATATGAGTAATGGTTATTTATTTTGGCCGTTTAGACGTCTAGACGTAAATAATTTGACAATTTGCCATTTTCCAGCAACAATTTGTCCCTTATTTATGTTATTCAGGAGCTGTGACATGCCGATCAAAATTCCAGATCTGTTACCCGCGCTTAAGGTGTTAACTGAAGAAAACATCTTTGTAATGTCGGATAGCCGCGCAATGAGCCAAGACATTCGTCCGCTTGAAATTGCGATCCTGAATTTAATGCCAAATAAAATTGAAACTGAAGTTCAGTTGATGCGTTTATTGGCAAATACACCTTTGCAAGTCAATATCGATCTTTTACGCATTGATATGCATGTATCAAAAAACACGCCTGAATCACATATGTCAAACTTCTATCATTTGTTTGATGATGTGAAACATAGCAAAAATTATGATGGTTTAATTGTTACCGGTGCGCCGCTTGGTCTGATTGATTACACAGACGTTAAGTACTGGGACAAGATGACTGAAATTATGGACTGGGCTAAAAAACATGTGCAATCAACCATTTATTTGTGTTGGGCTGCACATGCGGCGCTTTATCATCAACATGGTTTAGACAGAGGTTTGCGCGAGCAGAAATTGTCGGGTGTATATAAACACAAAACAATTGACCCGCTTGAGCCACTTACTCAAGGTTTTGATGATTTCTTTTTAATGCCACATTCACGTTATGCTGAAGTACCTTTGGCTGAGTTAGAAGCGCATCCAGATTTAAATGTGCTAGCAACTTGTGAAGAGGGCGGTGCATTTTTAATTGCCAGTAAAGACAGACGAAGTGTGTTTATTACCGGCCATGCAGAGTATAATGCCACCACTTTAGCAGACGAATATTGGCGCGATGTAAACAATGGTTTAGATCCAGCCGTTCCTGAGCATTATTTTCCGGATGATAATCCAGATAACTTGCCGGCGAATATGTGGCGCAGCCATGGTAACTTGTTGTATTGCAATTGGTTAAACCATTATGTGTACCAAGCGACCCCTTTCGATTTGTCGCAATTATCTGTGTAACAGCACAATTTAATTAAACCAACAGCGCTGACAATTATGTTGCAGCGCTTTTGTTGTATTTATAGGTTGGTAATTTTTAGCTAACCACAAAAAGTATTTAGAAGGTTTTTCAATGATTAAGCAAAGTGAAGTCGAACAAACAATTCAAACTTTACTCAAACAGCGTATTTTAGTGTTAGACGGCGGTATGGGAACTATGATCCAAAACCGCAAACTCACTGAAGAAGATTATCGAGGTGAGCGTTTTGCTGATTGGCCAAGCGATTTAAAAGGTAATAACGATTTATTGTCGTTAACTCAACCGCAGATCATCGCTGATATTCACGCTGAGTATTTAGCCGCTGGTGCTGACATTATTGAAACCAATACTTTTAATGCAACTACGCATTCAATGGCTGATTATGATATGCAGTCGTTAGCGTGAAATTAATCTTGAATCAATGTGATTATGATATGCAGTCGTTAGCGCGTGAAATTAATCTTGGCAAAACTTGCGAAAAAAGTTGCGGATGAATTCACGGCTAAAAATCCTGAAAAACCAAGGTTTGTTGCAGGTGTTTTAGGCCCAACTAGTAAAACAGCTTCTATTTCACCTGACGTAAATGACCCAGGTTTTCGTAACGTCTCTTTCGACCAATTAGTTGAAGCTTATGTTGAATCAACTGAAGCTTTGATGGAAGGCGGTGCAGACTTCATCTTAATTGAAACCATATTCGATACGCTTAATGCAAAAGCCGCAGGTTTTGCAGTGTTACGTGCATTTGAAAATAAAGGTTATCGTTTGCCAATTATGATTTCAGGCACCATTACTGATGCGTCTGGTCGTACTTTATCTGGTCAAACTACCGAAGGTTTTTACAACTCGCTACGTCATTTAAACCCTATTTCTATTGGTTTGAACTGTGCTTTAGGTCCTGCAGAATTGCGCCAATATGTTGAAGAATTAGCGCGTGTATCTGATTTCGCTGTGTCTGTGCATCCAAATGCTGGTTTGCCAAATGCCTTTGGTGAATACGATTTAGAGCCAGAAGATATGGCAGTGCATATTAAAGAGTGGGCTGAATCTGGCTTCTTTAATATTGTTGGTGGTTGTTGTGGTACAACACCTGGCCATATTGCCGCTATGGCAGAAGTGGTTGAAAGCATAGCGCCACGTGAAATTAAACCACGCGAAATTGCCTGTCGTTTATCTGGCTTAGAGCCGCTAACAATTGACAAAGCTTCATTATTTGTCAACGTAGGTGAGCGTACTAACGTAACAGGTTCTGCGCGTTTTAAACGTTTAATTAAAGAAGATAAATTCGACGAAGCACTAGAAGTGGCTCGTCAACAAGTTGAAAACGGTGCGCAAATTATCGATATCAATATGGACGAAGGTATGTTGGATTCACAAGCTGCTATGGTGCGCTTTTTGAATCTAATTGCCTCTGAGCCAGATATCGCCCGTGTACCTATTATGATTGACTCGTCTAAATGGGAAATTTTAGAAGCGGGTTTAAAATGTATTCAAGGTAAAGGCATAGTTAACTCTATCAGCTTAAAAGAAGGTGAAGAGAACTTTATCAAACAAGCTCAGCTGATCCGTGATTATGGCGCGGCTGTTATTGTAATGGCGTTTGACGAAGTGGGTCAGGCGGATACTCGTGAGCGCAAATATGAAATTTGTAAACGCTCGTACGAAGTCTTGGTAGATAAAGTTGGTTTCCCAGCTGAAGATATTATTTTCGACCCGAATATTTTTGCCGTTGCGACAGGTATCGACGAGCACAACAACTATGCTGTTGATTTTATTGAAGCTTGTAAAGACATTAAAGACAACTTACCACATGCAATGATCTCAGGTGGTGTGTCGAACGTTTCTTTCTCATTCCGTGGTAACGATCCTGTACGTGAAGCGATTCATGCAGTGTTCTTGTATTACGCAATTAAAAACGGCATGACCATGGGTATTGTAAATGCTGGTCAGTTGGCCATTTATGATGATATCCCTACAGAATTAAAAGATGCAGTTGAAGATGTAGTACTCAACCGTAACGACAACGCGACTGAAGCATTATTAGAACTGGCTGAAAAATTCCGTGGTAGCGGTGAAAAAGCAGCCGATCCTGCAGCGCAAGAATGGCGCTCTTGGCCGGTTAAAAAGCGTTTAGAATATGCGCTTGTTAAAGGTATTACTGATTTTATTGAAGAAGATACAGAAGCTGCACGCCAAGAAGCTGAACGCCCATTACATGTAATTGAAGGTCCATTAATGGACGGCATGAATGTAGTAGGTGACTTGTTTGGTGAAGGTAAAATGTTCTTACCTCAAGTCGTTAAATCAGCGCGTGTTATGAAACGTGCAGTAGCATATTTAGAACCTTATATCGAACAAGAAAAAGCTGCTGGCTCGTCTAACGGCAAAATTTTGTTAGCGACGGTTAAAGGTGACGTGCATGACATAGGTAAAAACATTGTCGGTGTGGTGCTGCAATGTAATAACTATGAAATAGTTGACCTTGGCGTTATGGTGCCTGCAGATAAAATTTTACAAACCGCGATTGATGAAAAATGTGACATTATCGGTTTGTCTGGTTTGATCACCCCATCATTAGATGAAATGGTGCATGTTGCCAAAGAAATGCAGCGTCGTGGTTTTAAAGTTCCATTATTAATTGGTGGCGCAACAACTTCAAAAGCACATACAGCGGTGAAAATTGAGCAACAATATGAAAACCCTGTTGTTTATGTACCAAATGCATCGCGCAGTGTATCTGTTGCATCAAGCTTATTAAGTGATGAATTACGTCCAAACTTTGTCGCACGTTTGCAAGAAGAATACGTACGTGTGCGTGAACAACATGCAAACCGTGGCCCACGCAGTGAGTTAGTGAGTTTTGATGAAGCACGCCAAAACCCATTCCCACTGAGTTTCGACAACTACACGCCAGTTAAACCTAAACAATTAGGTGTAACTGAGTTGCAAGATGTGTCAGTTGCTGAGCTGAGAAAATACATCGACTGGACACCATTCTTTTTAACTTGGCAGCTAACTGGTAAATATCCACTTATCTTAAAACATGAAGTAGTGGGCGAAGAAGCCACTAAGTTATTTAACGATGCCAATGCGATTTTAGATATTATCGAACAAGAGCAAAAAATTACTGCTAAAGGTGTATTTGGTTTATTTGCTGCTGCGCGTGAAGACGATGATTTAGTCGTTTTCACAGATGATAGCCGCAGTGAAGAGTTAACCCGTTTACACCATTTGCGTCAGCAATCGAAGAAAAAACAAGGTAACTACAACCGTTGTTTAAGTGATTATGTTGCAGGCAAAGAAACTGGTATTAACGATTATATCGGTGCATTTGCGGTAACTGCTGGTTTTGGTGCGGATGAGTGGGCTGAAACTTTCCTAGCTGATCATGACGATTACAACAGCATTATGGTTAAAGCTGTTGCTGACCGTTTAGCTGAAGCTTTTGCCGAGTATTTACACGAGCGTATCCGTAAAGATTATTGGGGATATGCAGCGGATGAAAACTTATCTAACGAAGAACTAATTCGCGAAAAATACCAAGGTATACGCCCAGCGCCAGGTTATGCTGCTTGCCCTGAGCATACTGAGAAAAAACGTTTATGGGATTTATTAGACGTTGAAAGCCGCATCGGTATGACATTAACTGAAAGCTGTGCCATGTGGCCAGGTGCATCAGTAAGCGGTTGGTATTTCGCTCACCCAGACTGTAAATATTTTGCAGTAGGTAAAATTCAAAAAGACCAAGTTGAAAGTTATGCAGAGCGTACCGGCATGACAGTGACAGAAGCGGAAAAATGGTTAATGCCAAATTTGGATTATGATCCTGATGCTTAAGTAACACCTTAACTCAAATTTAAATAGGCTGTGTAAATCACAGCCTATTTTTTAACGCAACTTAACCCAATTTAGTGCACGATTTTCTTCGAATTTACCTAAACCTTCACAAAAGCAACTGCCGTTGCAAGCCTAAACTACCCACAACACCCTAAAAACAAGGCCCTTGCAATGAACAAGGTTCAATTCTACTTATCTGGCAAAAATATTGCTTAGACCTTTGAGTGACCCTGATTCGGGTAAGCAAAATAAGGAGTAAAGCTTGAATATAGATATTCTATGGGTGCTGATTTGTTCTGTGTTAGTTCTAGTGATGCAGGGCGGCTTTTTATTTTTAGAATCAGGCTTAACTCGTAATAAGAATGCGATTAACGTCGCGCTAAAAAATGCCACCGACTTTGCGCTGACATTTTTACTTTGGTGGGCCGTTAGCTACGGCATTATGTTTGGCCAGAGTTACCTTGGTTGGATAGGTAGTCACAATTTCTTTTTTTCTGTAGAACAGAGTAAACCAGCAGAAGCCACTTTCTTTATTTTCCAAGCCATGTTTTGCGCAACAGCGGCCACTATAGTCTCTGGTGCAATTGCTGAACGAACTAAATACCTAGCTTATAAAATTATCACCGCCATTGTTGTCGTTATTATTTATCCTGTATTTGGTCATTGGGCGTGGTTTGCCACTGATAACCAAGTTGGTCGATTAGTCGCATCCGGCTTTGTCGATTTTGCCGGCTCCACCGTCGTGCATAGCGTTGGTGGCTGGGTTGCGCTGGCTGCAGTTATTATTATTGGCCCACGCATTGGCCGCTTTGATAATAACCAAGTAAATGCAATTCCCTACAGTAACTTGCCTTCGGCTATGCTAGGTGTGGTGTTATTTATTGTTGGTTGGGTTGGTTTTAACGCCGGAAGCACCTTGGAATTTTCCAGAAATATCCCGTCTATTATTATTAATACTCTTCTTGCTTCGGCAGCTGGTGGTGTAGCTGCTTATTTGATCAATCGCATGTGGCCAAGCCGTTATACTGAAGACAGTGTGGTGATGCTTAACGGTATTTTAGCGGGTTTAGTCGCTATTACTGCTTCATGCCATGCAGTTGGTCAGTTGGACGCATTGGTTATTGGGATTGGCGGTGCTGCCGTTATGCTAATGGCATGTAATTTATTGGGGAAACTGAAACTAGATGACGCTATTTCAGCTATACCTGTGCATTTGTTTGCAGGTATCTGGGGTACGTTAGCCGTTGCCTTGTTTGCAGATTTAAATGTTTTAGCAACAGGTTTAACCCGCACCGAACAATTCTTCGCACAATTAAACGGTGTAGTGGTTTGTGGTTTATGGGCATTTTCTTGTAGTTATATTTTACTTAGAATTATCAACCACTTTTTCCCGCTTAGAGTCAGTGCTGATGATGAACACAATGGCTTAAATATTACTGAGCACAATGCGAGAACAGATTTGCATGATTTTTTGGTTAATCTGGATAAACAACAAAATGACTTATCGCTGCGAATACCGGCTGAGCCGTACACAGAAGTTGGCTTGATTGCCGAGCGTTACAACAAACTGATGGATGTGATTGAAGAAACCACAGCTAAAACCGAAAGCATAGTAAAAGATATTCAAGCAGGAGTGGTGACGCTGGATGCAGAGCAAAAAATCACCGGCATAAACCCAGCCGCTGAGCGTATTTTTTCAATTTCAGAAGGATATGCTTTAGGTAAAAACATCCAGCAAATTTTTAAAATACTCAAAGTTTTTCAAATTGAGCACGCCGCAGAAGTAGATTTACTTGCAGCGAGAAACAGTTTGTTTAGCAAACCAAGCAATTTGCGCTTGCAGGGGCATTGTATTAACAATGACAAAACACGCTATTTGGACATCATAATTACTCAAAGTAGTCACTCAGTTGTTGAACTCACCTGTTTGATTAACGATATGACTGAGTACAAAGCAATAGAAGCTGCGTTGTACGCTGAAAAAGAGCAAATGTTAGCTACACTACAGTCGATCGGTGATGGGGTAATTACTACCTCAAATCATGCGACTATTGTTTATATGAATCCAGTCGCAGAGGTGCTAACAGGTTGGTCTTTGGAAAAAGCAAAAAATAAGAAAATCAGTCAAGTAATGGCTGTGGTTGATTCGCCTGAATATCGGCCTGCTGATCTTATCGTTCGTAACGCAATTGACAATAAACAAACGCATGTAACCAACAAGTCTAGATTACTCTTTTGTCGTGATGGTACAGTTCGAGCTATTCGTCATACTGTCTCTCCTGTATTTGATCAAGAGCAAAATGTAACTGGTACTGTGGTGGTTTTCCAAGATGTCACTCAATCACAAATCATTCAGCGTGAGCTTAACCATCAAGCCAAACATGATGGTTTAACTGGGCTAATTAATCGTAGTGAATTTGACCGAACTCTAACTAGCTTAGTTGAGCAAAGTATTCAGTCAGATGAGCAGCATATCTTAATTTACATCGACTTGGATAAGTTCAAAATTGTTAATGACTTATGTGGTCATCAAGCTGGTGATGAGTTATTACGCCAAGTGTCACGGGTAATGAAAAAACGTATTCGCTCAAATGACATTCTAGCTAGGTTAGGTGGAGATGAGTTTGCCGCAGTTTTATTTAACTGTGATATTGAACGTGGACAAAAAATTGCTGAAAGCATTCGCGATAATGTTGAGTCTTTCCGTTTTAGTTGGGATGGCAAAGAGTTCAGTGTTACAACCAGTATTGGTGTGATCCCGATTGATCAATATTCAAATAGCGTGACTGATGTGCTGCATTTAGCCGATGCGGCTTGTTATGCGTCGAAAGATATGGGACGTAACCATGTTTATGTTTATCAACCTGACGATAAAGAGCTGACTGAAAGGCAATGTCAGGTTGAGTGGGTAGGTCGGATAAAACAAGCTTTAGAGCAAGACCTGTTTGAGTTGTACTTTCAACAAATAGCTTCGACTAACGATTTAGACAAAAGTCTAAAATTTGAAATTCTGCTCCGGATGAATTGGCAAGGTGAGATTATTCCTCCTGGGGCATTTATTCCAACCGCAGAACGTTATAACTTAATTTATCCAATTGACCGTTGGGTTATTCAACAAGCGTTTAAATGGTTAGATGACAACAAATTTAGATTACCAGCGGATCTTACCTGCTCAATTAACTTATCAGGCGATTCAATCAATAGAGCAGATTTGCAAGAGTACATTATGCAGATGGTGGATGCTTATAAAATTGATGGTAAACAGATTGTTTTTGAAATCACAGAAACAGTTGCGATAGCCAATTTAAACAAAGCATCTGATGTAATTAATAATTTGAAAAAGTCGGGTGTGCGTTTTGCACTTGATGATTTTGGCAGTGGTTTGTCTTCTTTTGGTTATTTAAAGAACTTACCTATTGATTACATCAAGATTGACGGGGCATTTGTCAAAGAAATAGAAGCGAATAAATTTGATCAAGCTATGGTCGATGCGATTAACAAAATAGCGCACACTATGGACTTAAAAACTGTGGTTGAGTACGTTTCTAGCCAAGAAATTTATCAAACTTTGCAGCGCTTAGAAGTCGATTATGTGCAGGGTTATTACCTGCACAAACCGAATCATATTTCTAAGCTAATAGAAGAAATCGCCTTGGTTAAGTTGGTGAGCTAACTCTGTTATCTAATACCAACAATTACGATTTGTACTTAACTGAACAGCCATAAGGTGGTGTAAGTTTATTGGCGACTGTTTGCCCAGACATTAATGCTGACAAACCTTGTTCTACGTAATTATCAGCTTTTTTAATATCTGCAGGGTTAGCCGATTTTATACTGTCGATGCCACCTGCATATCTAAGCTTACCTTGTTTATCTATGATATACATATGTGGTGTGGTTTTCGCACCATATAATTTGCCAACCTCACCTGATGGGTCAAATAGTACATGGGTTGGTGCTGCCGAACGTGATTTGGTTAGCTCTTGAGCTTCGGCTGCATCAACATAACCTTGTTTGCCCGGCGCAGATGACACTATAGATAACCAAACGACGTCTTGCGCTGTGTACTTTTTCTGTAAACTTTGCATATTGCCACTATCGTAATGTTTCACTACATAAGGGCATTTATGATTAGTCCATTCTAATACAACATATTTGCCTTGGTAGTCTGACAAAGATACGGTTTGGCCTTGTTCATTGGTTAAGCTAAAGTTTGGCGCACTCGCGTCAATGTTTATCTCGGCATGGGCAAAACAGCTAACAAAAGCCAGTGCCGCTAAGCTAATAAATTGTTTAACTTTCATGGTTTAACTCCTTTTTTGCGTGATTAATGGCCTCAATTACCATATTTGGGGTTAATAATTGAGGTAATACTTGTTCAGAGCCATTGCCTGCGTATACAACATATAAAGGCACGCCGGCTCTTTGGTATTGCTGTAAAAAACTTAAAATCTCGTTGTTTTTGTTGGTCCAGTCTCCAACCATATAATGAATGCCGTCTGCTGCTAGTGCTTGTTGCACTTCGGTTGCATTAAAGGCAACTTGTTCATTAACTTTGCAGGTAATACACCAATCGGCTGTCATATTCACTAACACCACTTGGTTGTTGGCTTTTAGTTCGGCAAGTTTGTTTTGATCATAATTTAGATAGTTGTGATTCACTTGTGTCGGTTTGGCTGCAGCCACACTCGACTGATTTAAATAAATAGGAGCGTAGACACTGGCAAAAATTGCGATTGTGCACAAAAGCTTAAACCAACTTTTCGCGTGTTGCATTAACCAACACAAGAGTGCAAAAGTTAATAGCGCAACCAACAAAATTAATTGTGCAGTGCTGTTGGTTTGATTGAGGTAAATCCATACCAGCCAAACAACTGTCGCTAACATAGGGAAAGCTAAAAATTGTCGAAAGCTTTCCATCCAAGCGCCCGGTTTTGGCAGTAATTTAGCCACTTGTGGTAAACAGAATATAACGGTAAGCGGTAGGGCAAAACCTAGGGCTAAACTGCTAAAAATTAAAAAAGTTTCCAAAGGTGGGCTGACCATAGCAACACCAATAGACGCAGCCATAAAGGGGGCTGTACAAGGAGATGCGACCAACACGGCTAAAACGCCGGTGGCAAACTGGCTGCTAAAACCTTGACCAGAAACCCAAGACTGACCTATGCCAGTTAATCCATTGCCAATTTTTATTTGATCTAACAACATAAGCGCTATCGCCAAAAATAAAAATGCCATTAGGGCAACAAACCACGGGCTTTGCATTTGAAAACCCCAGCCTAAACTTTCACCGCTTTGCCTGAAAATAACTATGGCTAAGGCAAATAGGTTAAAGCTAACCAATACACCCAGCAGGTAAGCTAATTTGGTGAATATAGGTAAATTCTGTTGCTGTAAACTCAATGCTTTTATTGATAACACAGGCAATACACATGGCATTAAATTTAAAATAATGCCACCGGCCAATGCCATTAATAACAATAAAGCCAAGTTGTGAGTGTTTGAACTTGTGTTGCTGAGCGCTGAATTGAGCTTGGTCGTTAGATAATATGCAGAGTCGCCACTAGATAATAAAAATTCAATTGCTTGCTGATCACTAACAAAATAATCCGATTTTAATAAGGTAAAGCTTGCATGCTCTGCATCAGTTTGAATTATTTGCTGTTGTTGATTGTGTTGAATAACACTGCTTTTTAACGGCAACAGCTGCCAGTTGGCTGCATTGGGTGGCTTAACTGAAACTACAATGTGCTTGTCAGTTATTTCGTAGCGGCCAGTTAGTTGTTGGTTTTGTGGATGCTGTAGGCGGGTGTCCGCAAATAATTGTTTAAATTCACTTGGCTGCTGTTTATTCGAAATTTCAAAGGTTTTGCTTAAGCTTGCCCAGCCCGGAATGCAGTCTTCTTGGCAAACTAACCAAGATAAATCTACTTTAATCTCAACAGTATCACCTGTTTGATATTGGCTAGATGTGTCAAAGCTAATCGGTAACATCAACAAGTTTTGCCCTTCGTAACCATAATTAACTAAGTGAGCGACTTTAATTTGTTGTGGTATTGGCCATATCACATCCCCGATAGATAAGCCCTCTGGCAAGTTCCAATCCATCTTAGGCGCTTCACCTGAATCACCTGGATTTTGCCAATAGGTATGCCAATGAGCTTCGGGTGTTAATAAAATCCCTATCCAGTTAGTTTGCTCTGGGTTTAGCTGGTTATATTCGCTGACAACTTGCACTTGGATATGTGGGCCAGTCGCTAAGCTTTGCTCCGCTTGCGCAAAATTTATATTCCCAAGGGCAAACCAAAGGGTTAAACACAGGATAGTTTTCAGTGTTGAATGCATAGTTGTTCCCTAAAAACAAACTGCTTTATTATTGACTGGTTATATAGCCAATTCAATTCACTTTACATTTGCTTTACACACCTAGCGCTAATTATCACAATGTCATAAAGCTGCCATGATTTAGTCAAATACTTAAGCTAAGCGTATTAAATATTTTGGCAGGATATGTTCAACAGCTTAACTTCTAGTTTTTACTCGCGTATTTACCGTTTTGTTCATTTTAAAGCTCGTCGAGTTGCAGCTAAACAAGTAAAAGTGAAACTTGAAAGATTCAGCCCTGTAACTCAAGTTGAAGCAGAATACCTGTCATTTTCAATTGATATTTCTGTATTGGTAGGTGGTTTTTGGTGGGAAGGCAGTAATGGGGTTAAACGTGGTTTGGGCACTTTGCGCGTTCCACCAATAGATTTACATACCAAAAAACTAGATAGGCTAGTGCAGGCTTTAGGCCCTGCTTATTTGCGAATTGGCGGCTCAGAGGCAGATAAAATTCATTATTTTGATAAGCCAGAGCAAGAGCCAGATGCGATAGTGTTAACCCAAACTATGTGGGATAACTTGCATAAATTCATCCAGCGCAATCAACTTAAATTAGTTTTCACTTTTAAATATGGTTTGTTTGAACGCAGCCAGCACGGCAGTTGGCAAGGCTCCGAAGTGCAAAAGTTGTTGGCCTATTCTCAGCAGCATAATTACCAGATAGATGTATGTGAATTGGGCAATGAACTCAATGCTTATTGGGCTTTTCATGGTTTAAAAGCTCAGCCCGGTGGTAAAAACCTAGCGCAGGATTACGCAACTTTTGCCATAGTGGTTAAGAGTTATTTGCCGCAAACCAAAATAATGGGGCCGGGTAGTGCTTATTGGCCTAAACTGGGTGAATCGCTTGCGCCTATGTTTAACCTAACTAAAAAGTTTTTGGCCTATTTAAGTTTTGAGCTGGATATTGTCAGTTGGCATTATTATCCATTCCAAAGCAAACGCTCGCCTGTACGTACACGTACTGCCACATTACGAAATATGTTGTCGCCAACCTCATATCACTACTTTGCTAAATACACAGAAAAACTTAACTTTTGGCGGCATTTACATCAACCTCAGGCGCAATTCTGGACTGGCGAAACCGGATCTGCTCAATGCGGTGGCCAACCAGAATTATCCGATAGATTTGTATCTTGCTTTTGGTGGGCTGAACAGTTAGGTAATGGTGCAGTTTCTGGCCACAAAGTGATGATCCGCCAAAGTCTAATTGGTGGTGACTACGGCTTGATTAATCGACTAACCTTGAAACCTAGACCTGATTATTGGCTTAGTTGGATTTGGGGGCAGCTAATGGGCTCTCAAGTTTATAAAGTGTCGTCGAACCATCCTAGAGTTAGGGCGTATTGCCATGGCAAAGATACAGTTAAAACTTTAATGCTGATTAACATGGGCAATTTTGCCGTCAATATAGATTTGGAAAACTTTGAATCTATTACCACTGGCTATGTGCTTACCGCCAAATCAATAGATGCAAAAAAAATCCTGATTAACGGCATTAAACCCAAATTTAACAAAGGCAAAGTTAAATTAAGCGACTTCCCACAAAAGCGTTTTGATGGAACTTTGCCTGCTTTCAGTATTAGTTTTTGGCGTTGTTAATTTAGATCATAAAAAGTGCAATTCGTCACTTCAATAATCAAATAAATAGGCGTATGCTTTAATTGTAAGTTATTGAAAAATATCTGATTGTTTTTGATTGATATGATTGCATTAAGTAGTCGTAATCAGATCTAAACTTCTTTTGAAAGGGCGCTTATTATGGATACTGCAAAAATTGATTTAACTCCTTATGGAATTACCCAAGTAAAACAAATTCTTCATAACCCAAGTTACGACTCTTTATATGCTGAAGAATTGGCGGATAACTTAGAAGGTTATGAACGTGGCACATTGACAGAGCTTGGTGCTGTAGCGGTAGACACAGGCATTTTTACCGGACGCTCTCCAAAAGACAAATACATAGTTGAAGATGAGATCACACGCGACACCTTGTGGTGGAATACCCATGGACAAAACGATAACAAGCCAATGTCGCAACAAACTTGGTCGGCACTCAAGAAATTAGTTGCACAAGAGTTAACCGGCAAAAAGTTATATGTAGTAGATGCCTTTTGCGGAGCAAATGAAAATACTCGATTAAAAGTCCGTTTTGTTATGGAAGTTGCTTGGCAAGCGCATTTTGTCACTAACATGTTTATTCGTCCAACAGCAGAAGAATTAGTTGATTTTAAGCCTGACTTTGTTGTGCTTAATGCAGCACAAACGGTTAACCCGAATTGGCAACAGCAAGGGCTTAATTCAGAAAATTTTATTGCTTTTAATTTAACCGAGCATGTGCAGCTTATAGGTGGCACTTGGTATGGCGGCGAAATGAAAAAAGGCATGTTTTCAGTAATGAATTATTTATTGCCGCAAAAAAATATCGCGAGCATGCATAGCAGTGCCAATGTTGGCAAAGATGGTGATGTAGCAATATTTTTTGGTTTGTCTGGTACGGGTAAAACAACACTTTCAACAGATCCGCATCGACAATTAATCGGTGATGATGAACATGGGTGGGACGAAGATGGTGTATTTAATTATGAAGGTGGCTGTTATGCCAAAACGCAAAATCTAAACAAAGAATCCGAGCCAGACATTTACAACGCGATTAAACGCGATGCATTGCTAGAAAATGTAATGGTGCGAGCAGATGGCAGTATTGATTTTGACGATAGCAGCAAAACGCAAAACGGCCGAGTTTCGTACCCTATCTACCACATTGAAAATATTGTCAAACCTGTGTCCAGAGCTGGGCATGCGCAAAAAGTGATATTTTTAACTGCTGATGCATTTGGTGTATTACCGCCTGTGGCGAAATTAACCCCAGAGCAAACAGAGTATTATTTTTTATCTGGTTTTACCGCAAAATTAGCTGGCACCGAGCGCGGAATTAAAGAGCCTGTACCAACATTTTCAGCTTGTTTTGGTGCCGCATTTTTATTATTGCATCCTACTCAATATGCCAAAGCATTAACTTACCGTATGCAACAAGCAGGGGCAACTGCGTACTTGGTTAACACAGGTTGGAATGGTGCGGGTAAACGCATATCAATAAAAGATACTCGTGCGATTATTGATGCTATTCTGTCGGGTGAAGTAGATAAAGCGCCTTGTCAGTCGTTACCTATATTTAATTTACAAGTGCCAATAAGTTTGGCAGAGGTTAGCGAAAATATTTTAGACCCAACAACAAGTCATGCAAACTCAGCTAATTGGCAAACCCAAGCTCAGTCGTTAGCGACTATGTTTGTCAAAAACTTTCAGCAGTATACGGATAATGATCATGGTAAAAGTCTGGTGTCAGCAGGGCCAAAACTTTAAGACAGAGTAGAGATGTACTCTTATCGGTTGAGCCGTGTATAATAGCGCAATTAAATAAATTGCGCTAAATCCCCCAACTATGAAAATTGCTTTAGGTATTGAATATAACGGTGCGGCTTATTCAGGCTGGCAGCGGCAAAATCATGTGGTTACTGTACAGCAAACATTAGAAGAAGCGCTTAGCTCAGTTGCTGATAGCGAAATAGTGGTCACTTGTGCCGGCAGAACCGATGCTGGTGTGCATGCAACAGGTCAAATTGTCCATTTTGAAACTGAAGTGCCACGCAAACTCAGTGCTTGGACTTTAGGTGCGAATGTTAAAATGGCGAACGATGTATCAGTAAAATGGGCGACCGAAGTACCAGCTGATTTTGATGCGCGTTATTCAGCCACCGCCAGACGTTATCGTTATATCATCCTCAATCAAAGATTACGCAGTGCCATTTTGCCAGAAGGTACAACTTTGGTTTACGAACCATTGGATGCAGAAAAAATGCATCAGGCAGCGCAAGCTTTGGTTGGCGAAAAAGATTTTACCTCTTTTCGCGCCTCGTATTGCCAGTCAAATACCCCATACAGAAACGTCCATGCAGTTTCAGTAAGCAGATTCGGCCAATATATTGTCATCGACATTCAAGCCAATGCGTTTTTACATCACATGGTGCGCAATATAGCAGGCTCTTTAATTGAAATTGGTAAAGGTGTGCAACCAGTCAGTTGGATTGAAGATTTATTACATATTAAAGATCGCACACTTGCCGCTGCAACTGCAAAACCAAACGGTTTGTATTTAGTTAAGGTGTTTTATCCTGAACAATTTGGCATACCAGAGGCAGCATTGGGCCCATTATTTTTGCCTGATTAGCGATATCAGTGCAAAGGCATAATGTTTTAGTTAAAAATTAACTTAGATTGTGCTTTAATGTGCGGCAATTGGATGGCCTGAGAAGTTTTCAGGCTGGGTATAGAATTTTTTAGAATTAGAAATCCAGAGAATATCAATGAGTTGGATAGAAAAAATACTACCGAAAACGAATTCGACAAAAAAGGGTAATGTACCTGAGGGTCTATGGGTTAAGTGTAATTCCTGTAGTGCCGTTTTATATCGCACAGATTTAGAACAGCAGCAAAACGTATGTCCAAAATGTAATCACCATATGCGCATTGGCGCACGCCGTCGTTTAGAATCATTTTTGGATGCTGAAAACCGAGTAGAAATTGGTGCTGAATTAGAGCCGCAAGACGTTTTAAAGTTTAAAGACTCTAAAAAATACAAAGACCGTATTGTAGCAGCACAAAAATCTACTAACGAAAAAGACGCATTGGTTGCAATGCGTGGCACAGTAAAAGGTGTACCTGTAATCGCGGTTGCATTTGAATTTGCCTTTATGGGTGGTTCAATGGGCTCAGTTGTTGGTGCGCGTTTTGTAAAAGCGGCTGAAGAATGTATCAAACACGGTTTGCCGTTAGTATGTTTTTCTGCTTCTGGTGGTGCACGTATGCAAGAAGCATTAATGTCATTAATGCAAATGGCTAAAACCAGTGCTGCGTTAGCACGCATGAGCGAAAAAGGTTTACCTTACATCTCGGTATTAACCGACCCAACTATGGGTGGTGTATCAGCAAGTTTTGCTATGTTAGGTGACATTCATATCGCTGAGCCAAAAGCCTTAATTGGTTTTGCAGGCCCTCGTGTTATCGAACAAACCGTTCGTGAAAAATTACCAGAAGGTTTCCAACGCAGTGAATTCTTGTTGGAAAAAGGCGCAATCGACATGATTGTTGACCGTCGCAATATGCGTGACTCAGTTGCACGCCAAATTGCAAAAATGATGAAATTGCCATCTATCGAGCAGGTTTAAGCCTAAATGGCCGCTAATGCCTGTTTTGATACTTTAGATGGCTGGCTTGATTATTTAGGCCAAATTCATCCAAAAGAAATTGACATGGGGTTGGATCGCGTTGAACGTGTATTCAACCGCCTCAATTTACCTTTGCAACACTCACGTATTATTTTAGTGGGTGGCACCAATGGCAAAGGCACAACCACAGCGCTTACGCAAAAACTACTAACCGCTCAAGGTTATTCAGTTGGTTGTTATAACTCCCCGCATATTCACGATTATAAAGAGCGAGTCACCTTAGATAACCAATGGTTTTCTGATGCCCAGCATTGCCAAGCTTTTGCGCAAATTGAACAAGCGCGTGGTGATATCGAACTGACTTATTTTGAATTTGGCACCTTGGCTGCACTGTGTTTGTTAGCACAAGCTACACCAGATTTTATTTTGTTAGAAGTGGGTTTAGGTGGACGATTAGATGCAACCAATATAGTTGCGCCAGAGCTTTCGGTTATTACCACAGTTGCACTTGATCATAAAGATTGGTTAGGTGATACACGTGAACAAATCGGTTTTGAAAAAGCTGGCATATTTCGCCAAAACGGTAAAGCTGTATGTGGTGATTTAAATCCACCGAGTACAGTGCTAGACCAAGCTGAAAAACTCAGCTTAGATATTTTGTGGCAACAACAAGATTTCACATATGAGTTAAACCCAGCGGATAATGGTCAAGCGGCAAGTTGGAATTGGACTTCTAACGTCAGCAAACAGCAATATTCAGATTTGCCAGTGCCGAATATGCCACTGCAAAATACCAGTACTTGTTTGGCAATCTTAGAGCAACTGGGTGTTGAGTTAGACTCACAAGTTTTAACTAATGTATTAGCTGATTTTCAAATAGCTGGGCGTTGGCAACAAATTAACAATCAACCCAAAGTAATTGTTGATGTTGCGCATAATGAAGAAGCTATTATCCAGCTGGTTGAAAATGTAAAACGTTTAAAACAAACAACTAACGGCAAAATATACGCTGCTGTTGGTATGTTAAAAGACAAAGACTACCAAAGCTGTTTGTCATTGGTTGCACCAATCTTTGATGGTTTTTATTTGGCTGACATCAATCAACCACGTGGCGCAAAAGCATCTGATTTAGCTGCTTGTTTGCCGACTGAAAATGTAACCGCAACTTGCGAAAACATTCAGACTGCTTATAAAAATGCGTTAGCACATGTGCAAACAGATGATGTGCTAATCGCATTTGGTTCTTTTTGGGTTATCACGGATTTATTAGAGAATTAATATGGCGACTACTTTTCAAAATAGACTCGTCGGCAGCATAGTTTTTGTTGCATTAATTGTCATTTTTTTACCTGACCTATTAGACGGTAAAAAAACAGATTATGGTGATCAATTTCAAACCATTCCAGCTAAACCTATAGCTCAACCTATCCCAGACAAAATTCCATTTCCGGAAGACGAAATAGTTGATTCGCTCGCACAGTATCAACAAAAAGAGTCAGACGAAGCTGCAGTAGACGAAATTTATCTTGGTGAAAAAACTGCTGAGGAAGTTGAACAAAAGTCAGTTGAACAAGCAAAAACTGAAACTGTTACTGCGGAAGTGTCGCCAGAACAAAAAGCTCAAGTCAACAAACAAGCCAATAAGACAACTGCTGAGCCGGCTAAAAAGCCAGAAAACAAACAAGTTGAAACAGCACAAAATGCTTGGGTGATTCAACTGGGTAGTTTTCGTCATAAAAACAACGTAAATAACTTACGCGAAAAATTACAGCAAGAAGGTTATGTTAGTTTTACTCGTCCAATTAAAACTCAATCGGGCGAATTAACCAAAGTTTATGTCGGTCCTGATTTAGACAAAGACAAACTTGAAAAGATGATCCCAGCGTTAAAAAGGTTAACAAATTTAAATGGCAAAATTTCTGCGTACCAAACAACAGAATAATGTTGGTAATTGGGTGGTGGGATCTGCTAGAATTCGCCGGCAATTTTCCTCATGAATATAGATATGGTTTGGTTTGATTACGCAATACTCGCTGTTATCTCAATTTCCACGCTAATTAGTTTAGTTCGTGGATTTGTGAAAGAGGCTTTATCGCTTGTTGTTTGGGCGGGTGCGTTTTTTGTTGCGAGCCAATTTTATTTAGATTTTGCGACCTTTTTAACCAATATTGAAGATGAAATGTTCCGCAACGCGGCGGCGATCGCAATATTGTTTTTAGCAACCATAATAGTTGGTTCGATCGTAAATTACCTAATTTCTCAATTAGTGCAAAAAACCGGTATGTCAGGTACAGATAGAGTACTTGGTCTAGTGTTTGGTGCATTAAGAGGTGTGCTGATTGTTTCAGCTATACTATTCTTTATGGATGCATTCACCCCAGTGGCTAAATCTGACTGGTGGGTGCAATCAGTATTAATTCCAGAATTTAAGATAGTGATAGAGTGGTTCTTTGAATATATTCAAACCACTTCGAGCTTTCTAAAAAATGTTCAACCTGTATAAGAGGTAAAATCCATGTGTGGTGTCGTTGGCATTGTAGCTCATTCCCCAGTTAATCAGGCTTTGTATGATGCGTTAACCGTATTGCAGCATAGAGGTCAAGACGCTGCAGGGATCATGACCATTAATAATGGCGTGTTTAAATTGAGAAAAGCGAACGGCTTGGTTCGTGACGTTTTTGAACAAAAACACATGGAGCGTTTAGCGGGCAATTGGGGCATAGGCCATGTGCGTTACCCAACCGCAGGTTCTTCAACTTCAGCTGAAGCTCAGCCGTTTTATACTAATTCTCCTTATGGTATTGCTTTTGTTCACAACGGCAACTTAACCAACGCGGAAGACTTAAAGAAGAATTTAATTAGCGAAGCTCGTCGTCACGTAAATACTTCGTCAGATTCTGAATTATTAATGAATCAATTTGCGCATGAGTTATGTGAAAGTGGTGGTGACTGGAATTTAAAACCTGCGGATATTTTTGCAGCTGTTACTGCACTTCACACTAAAGCACGTGGTGCTTATGCGGTTGTGGCTTCTATTATCGGTTTCGGTATTGTTGCATTTCGTGATGTGTATGGTATTCGCCCACTTGTTTTGGGTAAACGTGAAACTGAGCAAGGCACTGAGTACATGGTTGCATCTGAAAGTGTTGCAATTGATGCTGTTGGTTTTGAATTTATGCGTGATGTACAACCAGGTGAAGCGGTTTACATTACCCAAGACGGCCAATTGTTCAGCCAACAATGTGCCACTAACTCAGAACTAGTTCCTTGTTTGTTTGAATATGTTTATTTTGCGCGTCCTGATTCAACCTTAGATGATATTTCTGTGTACGCTAGCCGTGTACGTATGGGTAAAAAACTCGGTGAAAAAATTAAACGTGATTGGGCTGAATTAGATATTGATGTAGTTATTCCAATTCCTGAAACCAGCTGTGATATCGCGTTAGAAATTGCCAACACGTTAGATTTGCCCTATCGCCAAGGTTTTGTGAAAAACCGTTATATTGGCCGTACTTTTATTATGCCGGGACAACAACAACGTCGTCGTTCAGTTCGTCGTAAGTTGAACGCTATTTCGCAAGAATTCAGCGGTAAAAACGTCTTGTTAGTGGATGACTCAGTGGTACGTGGTACAACCTCTGAACAAATTATCGAAATGGCACGTGAAGCTGGCGCGAAAAAAGTTTATTTCGCTTCTGCTGCACCGGAAATTCGTTTCCCGAATGTATATGGTATCGACATGCCGAGCGCAAACGAATTAATTGCCTATGGTCGTGATGTACAAGAGATTTGTGATTTAATTAAAGCGGACGGTTTAATCTTCCAAGACTTACCTGATTTAATTGCCGCTGTGGGTGAGGGCAATCCAAAAGTTGAGCGTTTTGAAACTTCAGTGTTTGACGGTAACTATGTAACTAACGATGTTAGCCAAGCTTACTTAGATCATTTAGATGAATTGCGTCGTGATTCAGCTAAAGATGCAAGCAGCCAAAACCAAAGCTCTAGTTTGGATATTCACAACTTCAGCTAGTGTTAACCCCGGTTAGCTCGGGTGCTTGAAATTGAAGAGAGGTCAGCAATGCTGGCCTTTTTTGTTTGAATTTCGTCTCGTCTGATAAAAAGGCAAATTGATAAATCGTTACAAGGAATAAAGATGATATTTGACCAGATACTACTATTTTTCGTAAGCCTAGTTGCTAATACCTTGTCGTCGCTTGCTGGCGGTGGAGCAGGCTTGTTGCAATTACCCGCTATCATCTTTTTAGGTTTACCTTTTTCTGTAGCGCTGGCGACACATAAAGTTGCCTCTGTGGCTTTGGGTGTAGGTGCATCGATTAAACATTTAAAACATGGCCAGTTCGCCCCTGCATTAGTGCTGATTATGATTGTTGGTGCTTTGCCTGGGGTTATTTTAGGCGCAAACGTTATTGTTAATATTCCGCCTGTCGTGTCGTTATGGGCGTTAGGCGGTTTAACCATAGCTTTGGGTTTGTATTCGATTTTTAAACCAGACCTTGGCAAAACTGATGAGCTGAAAAACTTGAATATGCGTGGTTATGTTATTGGCTCTATTGGTTTGTTTATTATCGGCTTTTTAAATGGTTCGTTAACCTCTGGCACTGGGTTGTTTGTAACTATGTGGCTGATCCATTGGTTTGGTATGGGTTATGGGCGAGCGGTTTCTTATACCTTGGTGATGGTGGGTATTTTGTGGAATGGTACTGGCGCTATTACTTTAGGTTTGATTTCGCAAATTCAGTGGGATTGGTTACCGGCGTTGATTTTGGGCTCGTTGCTGGGTGGTTATTTAGGTGCGTATTTGGTAATTGCTAAGGGCAATAGTTTGGTGAAACGCTGTTTTGAGGTGTTAACTATTTTGTCTGGCTTGTCATTGTGGTTTAAGGCTATTTGGTAAGTTTTGTCGCAGTTGGGTAGCGTTGGTTTTAGCGCTGCGATTTTGGGAGCTATTAAGCACACTCGCTGCTAGTTGGGTGCAATATGCGAAAACATTGAACCATAACTTTCGCAAAAACGCTGTGAATACTTCCATGTACGCTCCGCTTTTTCATCCATGAAAAAGAGGTTTTGCTCTAAGTTATTGCTTCAATGTTTTTCTATGTCGTCGCTTGTTGATGGGGCGGTGCTAATAAGTACACTAGCAGCATAATTTTCTGAAAACGCTGTAAACCAAATCCCTGGGCGCTCTGCTTTATCATCCTTGATAATGAAGTTTCAGAAAATTAGCATGCGAGTATGCTTTATCTGGCTTTTCTATCGCTGCGGATCGCGCACTATGCCAAAACATTGAACCATAACTTTCGCAAAAACGCTGTGAATACTTCCATGTACGCTCCGCTTTCTCATCCCTGATAAAGAGGTTTTGCTCTAAGTTATTGCTTCAATATTTTTAGTTATTTGCTGCTTGTTGAAGGGACTCTGCTAATGAACACATTAGCGATACACCACCAAGGCCAATTGATTGGAGATGTTTTGAGCAAAACTTCAAAAGAGAGGGATATCTTTTGTGAGCGCTCCACGGACGGACTCGAAGCGTTTTTGTGAAAAATATCCCAAGCAAGTGGCCGTTTCTTTGTCCCAACAAGAACAGCACCGCCAAACCTGTAATAGCAACCTTGTGCACATTGTTGTTTAGATGAATTTTTCATATTAGAGTTGAGATAGGGTAAAGGAATAATTGACGTGTACGGTAATTTTCGTACAATTAGGGTGTTGTATGGGATTTAAAGATGCAAAAGCGCAAGTTCTCAGCTGCTTGGAAAGTGGCAATATATTGCATGAAGCGCGCGGTGATATTGATATTAAAAATTTGTTGTCTACTGGACAAATATCAATCGAAGATGTGACTAATATACTTAAGCGGGCTCGCGGTAATCAGTATGAATGTAGCTCGCATCATGTTATTAACACGATAGATGTACATATTATTAAAACAAACCATCAAGGGAAGCATTGGTACATTAAATGGTATTTTGTTGAACCAAATAGTGTATTCATAAGTGTGCATAATTGAGGTGAGATATGAAAATTTTTAAAGTTGGTGATACACAAAAAACGATTTGTGAATGTTGTCAGTCCTTAGAAAATGCAACATTTCAATTGCGCGATGTTCCTTTCAGTGATGGTAATGGAATGGCGAAAAACGTACTGGTGGGTGTTTGTAACAAATGCAATCAAGTTATTGTAATTCCTCAACAGTCAGCCCCTACAATAAATAAACAAATGCGTGCTAATCGTAAACCTATAGAAGTAAGAGTCCCTGCGCACTTTGTCGATATTATGAATAGTGCTTGTGCCGAGCTAGGCGCTAAGCCAGAAGATTCTGCTGCTTTGGTTAAATACTATGTCAGTATGTTAGCTCGTGACGCTATACCAATTGAAGGATTAAAAACTTATTTAAAGAGTGACTTAGCAGTGGGTAAAAGTGATAAGCGTATTTCATTTAAAAGTGCCGTAATTCAGCAAGAGTTAACTACGTTACAAACAAAAGCACATATTAGAAGTCGCAGCGACACATATAAAGCTGTTGTACTTAAAATTCATGATGATGTGCAAATACACCCCCAGCCAGATTTAATCAGTCAATTAAAAGGGGTTGTCGCTGCAGTTTCTTAATGACCAAAGCCAATTGATTGGAGATGTTTTGAACAAAACTTCAAAAGAGAGGGATATCTTTTGTGAGCGATCCACGGACGGACTTGAAGCGTTTTTGTGAAAAATATTCCAAGCAAGTGGCCGTTTCTTTGCCCCGAACACAGCAGCGCCGCCAACCAAATTCAAGGTATACACAAAATCTCAATATCAAGAACATAGTTTCCGCCCCCTGACACCCCATGACAGTGCACCAAACAAAATCACCATTAAATAACAAAACATTTGCCACAAACACCCGCAAAACTTGCTATTACCCCCCGCAAGCAATAGACTATCGCGCTCTAAAAAACGAATTGATGTTAGCATGCGAGTTTCCGATTTTTCTTTTGATCTACCCGATGAACTGATTGCCCGCTACCCGGCTGAAAAACGTAGTCAGTCGCGTTTATTGGTGGTCGATGGCAATAGCGGTGAGATAAATCACAAAGTCTTTAACCAAATGATAGATTTGGTAACAGATAAAGACCTGATTATTTTCAACAACACTAAAGTTATCCCTGCGCGTTTATTAGGCCAAAAAGTTTCTGGCGGCAAAATAGAAGTGCTGGTTGAGCGCATGTTAGATGGCAATAAAATTCTAGCGCATGTGCGTGCCAATAAAGCTTTAAAGCCAGGTACGGAAGTGGTGTTGGAAGAGCACATTCGTGCACAGATGCTTGAACGCCAAGATGATTTATTCGTTTTACAAGTTTTGAATGATGAGCCTGTACTAGAACTATTAGAACAATACGGCCATATGCCGCTGCCACCTTATATTGATAGGGCGGACGAGCAAGCAGATAAAGACAGATATCAAACTGTATATGGTGAGGTGCCAGGTGCAGTTGCAGCGCCAACCGCCGGTTTGCATTTCGACGAAGAATTACTTGCTAAAATTGCCGACAAAGGTGTGCAAGTTGAATATGTGACTTTGCACGTAGGTGCGGGTACTTTTCAATCTATTCGCGTAGATGATGTTAAAGACCATCAAATGCACGCTGAGTACATAGATGTGCCGCAACATGTAGTGGATGCTATATTCGCCTGTAAAGCGCGTGGTGGCCGAGTGATTGCAGTTGGTACAACATCGGTACGCAGCTTAGAAAGTGCAGCTCAGTTTGCTGATGATGCTCTAATTGCACCGTATCAAGGTGATACTAGCATCTTTATTTATCCAGGTTACGAGTTCCAAGTGGTTGATGCAATGTTTACAAACTTTCATCTACCCGAATCTACTTTAATTATGTTGGTATCGGCGTTTGCTGGGCAACAACATATAAAACAAGCTTATCAAACTGCGGTTGAACAAAGGTATCGTTTTTTCAGTTATGGCGATTCAATGTTTTTAACTAAACAAACGCACAAATAAGCAATAAACACTGACATTGGTAAAGAATATATGTCTGATTTTATGAAGTTTGAAAAAATGGCAGAAGACGGTCAAGCAAGACGCGGTCGTTTGCATTTTGAACGCGGTGTGGTTGAAACCCCTGCATTTATGCCTGTAGGTACTTACGGTACGGTAAAAGGCATGTCACCAGACGAATTAGAGGCCATTGGTGCACATATTTGTTTGGGGAATACCTTTCACTTAATGTTAAGACCGGGTACCGAAATTATCCGCATGCATGGTGATTTGCACGATTTTATGAATTGGCAAAAACCTATCTTAACTGACTCAGGTGGTTTCCAAGTATTTAGCTTAGGTGAGTTACGTAAAATTACCGAGCAAGGTGTTATCTTCCGCTCGCCAATTAATGGTGAACGCATTGAATTAACGCCAGAAAAAGCCATGCAAGTTCAGCGCGAATTGGGTTCAGATATCGTAATGATATTTGACGAATGTACCCCATATCCTGCAACTGAAGAGCAAGCACGTACCTCTATGGAATTGTCTTTGCGTTGGGCAAAACGTTCTAAAGATGCACATGACGGCAATCCTTCAGCTTTATTCGGCATAGTACAAGGTGGTATGTATCCACATTTGCGTGAAGAAAGCTTAAATGGTTTAGAAGAAATAGGTTTTGACGGTTACGCCATCGGTGGTTTATCTGTTGGTGAGCCAAAAGAAGATATGATCAATATCTTAAATAACTTAACCGACAAAATGCCAACCAACAAACCGCGTTACCTAATGGGTGTTGGTAAACCAGAAGACATAGTAGAAGCGGTTCGCCGTGGTATTGATATGTTTGACTGTGTAATGCCTACTCGTAATGCGCGTAACGGTCATATCTTTGTTAGTGATGGTGTGGTTAAGCTTAGAAACGCAAAACACAAGACAGATACAGGCCCATTAGATGAAAAATGTGACTGCTACACTTGTAAAAATTATTCTAGAGCATATCTACATCACTTAGACAAATGCAACGAGATACTCGGAGCACGTTTAAACACAATTCATAACTTGCGCTACTACCAAAGACTAATGGAGCAATTACGCGACGCTATAGCCGCTGGTGAGCTAGAACAATTTGTTGAAGAATTTTACGCTGCACGTGGTTTACCAGTGCCGCCATTAGACAATCAAGATTAATTTATTTTTATTAGAATATAGGGGAATGTTATGGACTTTTTAATTGCAAATGCATATGCCAATGGTGCAGCTCCAGCTCAAGGTGGCGGCATGCAAATGGTTATCATGTTAGTTGTTTTTGGTTTGATTTTTTACTTCATGCTTTATCGCCCACAAGCAAAACGCATGAAAGAGCACAAATCGTTAATCGCATCTATCAGCAAAGGTGATGAAATTTTAACTCAAGGTGGTTTAGTGGGCCGCGTAAGTAAAGTGAGTGAAGAAAAAGACTTTATTTTAGTGACTTTGGCAGACGGTGTAGACGTTGCAGTACAAAAAGGTTCTGTAACAGCTGTGTTGCCTAAAGGCACAATTAAATCAATCTAATAGGGACGGATTGTGTTAAATAAATATCCTTTATGGAAATACCTGCTGATACTAGTAATAGTATCCGCAGGTTTTTTGTATGCACTTCCTAATATGTACGGGGAAGATCCTGCATTGCAAATTTCAGCCACCCGCGGTGGTGACGTTGAAATTTCGCAATTAGAACAAGTAAAACAAGCACTCGAACAAAACCAAATTCCTTTTCAATCTATCAAAATTGAAAACAACCAAATTCAAGTTCGTTTTAAAGACACTGAAGACCAATTAGAAGCGCGTGATGTTTCTATGCAAGTTCTTGGTACTGACTTTATTGTTGCGTTAAATATTATGCCTGCTCAACCTAAATGGTTGGAAGATGTGGGTGGTAACCCAATGAAGCTTGGCCTAGATTTACGTGGTGGTGTGCATTTCTTAATGGAAGTTGACATGAGTGTCGCTTTACAGAAAAAACAAGAAGAAATGTTAGCTGACTTTAGAGCTGAACTGCGCGAACAACGCATTCGTTATCATAGACTTACTGAATACGGTAACGGTGTGAAAGTTACTTTCCGTAAAGAAGATGAAATGGCAGCTGCGCTTGATCATTTATCTGATACTTTTGCTGAGTTAACCATAGATGAAAGCCGTAGCGAAGATAATACTTTGCTTGCGACTATGTCTGAAGCACGTGTTAAAGAAGTTAAAGAATATGCACTGCAGCAAAACATCACAATTATCCGTAACCGTGTAAATCAATTAGGTGTTGCCGAGCCTTTGGTAATGCGCCAAGGTGCTGAGCGTATTGTAGTTGAATTACCAGGTGTACAAGACACAGCGCGCGCCAAAGAAATTTTAGGTGCAACTGCAACACTTGAATTTAGAAAAGTCGATGAAGATGCCGATGCAGCTTCTGCGGCAACAGGTCGTGTTCCACCAGGCTCTGAAGTTTTTTATGACAGACGCACAGGTCAACCAGTTGTACTTAAGAAAGATGTTATCTTAACCGGTAATCATATTACTGGTGCAAACTCGAGTTTTGACGAATACCAAAGACCACAAGTTAATATCGACTTAGATGGTCAAGGTGGTAACAAAATGTCGCACTTTACCAAAGACAATATTGGTAAACCTATGGCGACGTTATTTGTTGAATACAAAGCAACAGGTCGTAAAAAGCCTGATGGTTCGTTAGAGTTTGAAGCAATTAAAGAAGTGATTAACGTTGCAACTATTCAAGCACGTTTAGCTCGCAGCTTCCGAATTACTGGTATTGATAGCCCGAACGAAGCACAAAACTTAGCATTATTGTTACGCGCAGGTGCTTTGATTGCGCCAATTCAAATTGTTGAAGAGCGCACAGTTGGCCCAAGCTTAGGTCAAGAAAATATCGACTTAGGTATGACAGCGATTATCTGGGGTTTCTGCTTAGTACTCGCCTTTATGATTTTGTACTACCGTGGTTTTGGTGTAGTTGCCAATATTGCGCTAGCGCTTAACTTGGTATTAATTGTTGGGGTAATGTCGCTTATTCCAGGTGCAACATTAACTTTGCCGGGTATGGCGGGTATAGTTTTAACCGTAGGTATGGCGGTTGACGCCAACGTGCTGATATTCGAGCGGATACGTGAAGAAATTATTGATGGCCGTGGCCCACAACAAGCAATTCACCAAGGTTACGACAGTGCATTTTCAACCATTGCTGATGCCAACATCACAACCTTTATCGCTGCGGTAATCTTATTTGCTGTTGGTACAGGACCGATTAAAGGTTTCGCTGTAACTTTGGCAATTGGTATTATCACTTCAATGTTTACCGCTATTGTGGTTACTCGTGCAGTTGTTAACTTAGCTGTCGGTGGTCGCAAAGTGAATAAACTGTCAATTTAAGGAGCAGACATATGTGGTTCAAGTTTAAAAATACCATTAACTTTATGTCGCAGGCTAAATTGGCGATATTCTTTTCAGCGGCGATGATTATTGGTTCAATTGCATCTCTGTCAATTAATGGCCTTAAATTCGGTTTAGATTTTACCGGCGGTACCTTAATTGAAGTGGGTTACGAAAAAGCAGCTGATTTAACTGAAATTCGTGGTCAGTTAGATGCCAACGGTTTTGGTGATGCAGTTGTACAACATTTTGGTACTAGCTCAGATGTATTGATTCGTCTGGCACCACGTAATGATGTAAAACCAGAAACTTTGAGTAATCAAGTATTAGAAGTGGTATCTACCACTTCATCTGGTGAAGCTGAAATGCGTCGTATCGAGTTCGTTGGCCCAAGTGTTGGTGAAGAATTAAAAGAGCAGGGCGGCTTAGCTATGTTAGTTGCGCTTATCTGTATCTTAATTTACGTAGCATTTCGTTTTGAATGGCGTTTTGCACTGGGCTCAGTATTGGCGTTAGCGCACGACGTAACTATCACAGTTGGTTTATTCTCTATATTAGGCATAGAGTTTGACTTAACTGTATTAGCTGCGGTACTTGCGGTTATCGGTTACTCACTAAACGATACTATAGTTGTGTTTGACCGTATTCGTGAAAACTTCCGTAAATTACGTATTGATGATGTTTCGGAAATTATCAACGAGTCACTTACGCAAACATTAAGCCGTACAACCATTACCTCATTAACCACAGTATTGGTATTGTTGGCACTGTTTTTCAAAGGTGGTGCTTTAATTCATGGTTTTGCAACTGCACTATTATTTGGTGTGTTCATTGGTACTTATTCTTCAATATTCGTTGCAAGTGTAGCGGCATTGAAGTTAGGTATTAGCCGTGAAGATATGATCCCAACTGTGATTGAAAAAGAAGGTGCTGATCAAGACGCTTTAATGTAAAGCCGTTGAGGTTAATTCACTTTTTAAAAGAAGGTCGCGCAAGCGGCCTTTTTTGATCAGCAAGCAAACCTTGCTGCTGCATTTCTAACAAAGCTTGTTGAATTTGCGGAATTAAATTGCGGTGGCGCTGGTGAACATAATGATAAACAGGGTAAGCGTCAGCAGCTAAAGGCACAATATAAATGTTGTTAGCTGTGTTTAATTGGTTAATTAACTCAAGGTAACTGTCGTCAACCAACGCAATTTTACTTCGTCCTGTTTGCAGAAGTTTCATAATTTGTTGAATTGAATTTACTTCAATTTTTGTACGCTCACCAATTAAAACTTTGGAATAAACAGAGCCGCGCTGAATAGCAATAGGGTTTGGTAATGCGTTGGTGTCGGGTAAGGTTTTGATATTAGTATCTGTTGTTAGCATAACTACGCTAAAATTGACCAATGCAGGTGAAACTTGGATCAATTCTGGATAGGCTTTTGACAAACCGCCATAACGGCCAAGTTCAGCATCTGCTTTACCTTGGCTCGACATATATAATGCCCGAGCTGCCGGAAGTGGCCACACCTCAATATCATAGCCAATTTTTTTATATACTTTTTGCATTATGCCTGTGGCATATTCAACTAAAGGGTGGCCTTCAATTGTGGTAATAATCAATTTTTCTGCAGCCAATGCTGGGTTAATTACGTTACTAAACGTAATTAACCCAAATATGCAACCGCCGAAGAATGAACGCATAAGTTATGGATTACAAACTTCACAAATAGCGTAAACGCCATTTGGATCATTCCACTGAGCAATCTGTTTTATTTCCTTCAAGGTTTTAAGTATTTCAGGTTGTAAAACATAAGGTGATTGTTCAGTTGGCTCGTCTATCCATGTACTCACTTGTCCAAGCAACTCTTTGAGCATTTGTTGCTGTGGTGTCAGTTCAATTTCAATCAATTGGGTTTTGTAATCTTCAATGCCTGCTAATGTAGCAGCAGAAGCGATGGCATCATCTAAATTACCTAAGTTATCAACTAAACCTAACTCAAGCGCTTGGCTACCAATCCAAATGCGCCCTTGCGCTACTTTATCTGCTTCAGCTAGTGTCATATCTCTGTGTTTCGACACTATATGTAAAAATCTTTGATAAACACGCTCTGTGCTTTTTTGCAGTATATTTTGGCTGCTTTTCTCTAGTGGTACAGCAGGATTTAACACAGGCCATTCAGTAGTGGATACACCGTCAGTATGAATGCCAATATGCTCTAAGCTTTTTTCTAGTGTCATATATAAGCCAAATACACCAATAGAGCCGGTCACTGTACTTGGATGCGCCCAAATTTCATCTGCGCTTGCGGCTATCCAATAACCACCTGATGCAGCAACTGAACTCATAGAGGCAACCACAGGTTTGTTTGCTTCACGCAGTAAATCAATTTCACGGCGGATCACTTCTGATGCAAAGGCACTGCCACCAGGACTATCAATACGTAAAACAACCGCTTTTACCGAATCATCTAAACGTGCACGCTCTAATAATTTAGCTGTACTGTCGCCACCAATTTCACCGGCTTTTTTATGCCCATCTAAAATTGTGCCTTTCGCTACAACTATCGCAACTTTGTCGCCAGCTGGTTGTGGGAAAGCATGTGCAGGTTTAACTAAAGATAAATATTCTTTGAAAGATACTTTGTTGTAGCTGCGTTTGTTATCCGTCCAGCCAACAATTTCTGCTAATTTCTGATCGATTTCTTCACGCGTAACCAGTTGATCAACCCAGTTATTGTCGACACTATATTGCGCCATATCATAATTTGCTTTGGCGAACTTAGTTTCAAAATCAGCCATTTTTTCATCAAACGCATCAGCAGTTAAACCGCGGCGGCTAGCCACACCATCTTTATATATATGCCATAGCTCGTCTAACCAGGCTTGGTTGGCGGTTTTTGCTTCTTCACTCATATCGTTACGCATAAATGGCTCAACCGCTGATTTATACGAACCAACCCGGAAAATATAAGTAGATACTTTGAGTTTTTCTAACGCGGATTTGAAGTAACTGTTGTACATGCTATAACCGTCAAGCTGAACAAAACCCATAGGGTGTAGCAGTACTTCATCGGCATAACTGGCTAAGAAATATTGATTTTTAGTGTAATAGTCACCAATTGCGATAACCTTTTTGCCATTTTGTTTAAATTCTTCCAGTTTGTTGCCTATGGCTTCAAGTTTGTTTAAACCACCGCCCGCTAGGTATTTAAGGTCTAAAACAATGGCTTGAATTCTGTCGTCTCGGCTTGCGTTGTGCAGAACCTCTAACACGTCAGCAAGGAGAATTTCTTGTGGGGTTGAATCGTCGCCCAAACTTTCAGCCATAAAAGCATCCACTGGGTCGACAGCTTGTTTTTGTTCAACAATAACGCCAGATAAATTCAGCACTAATGCGCTTTGGTTGGCAATTTTTACTGTATTTTTGTCTTGGCCGGCGGCAACTATAATGACGGCAAGCACACCAAAAAATATCAAGTTAAGTAAAAATTTTCGGGTGAAATTAATGGTATTCCACAGCGCGGAGAAAACTCGGCCGATTGCGCTACGTTTTTTCGGTTGTTGATCAGTCATCTTGTTATCAAATTCCTTATTTGCATAGCAGTTGGCTGAATATAACGCGGGGATGCCAATTGCTTTTGGTGAAAGCCATTATCTACTGACTTTTAAATAAACTCAAAAGTTTATGCTTGATTAAATAACCTTTACAATATTTGCGAGTTATTGATTTGTGAGTCGTTTAATGAATTTTGTGCCAGTCAGTTATTTAGCATTGGGTATTGTTTATTCATGCTTTTTCTCCAAACCTATATTTGCCACCGAAAAGTTAGAATTAGGACAGTTATCTGAGTTTAAAGGTTCAGAGTTATGTGAAGTTTCAGAAAATACTTTGGCTTATCTTCAACGTGGTCAAGCCTATGACGAAAAAGCCATTCATGGGGGCAAAGTTAATGGACTCTCTTTTGCTTTGGCTGAGGTGAAACAAACGCTCAAATTTATTTGTGATACATACAGAAAAGACGTTCGAGCGAAAAAACAAAGTTCTCTGCACAATAATTCGTTTATCCAACAAAATTTTGAATTACATGCGTGGGAGCCCGATTTAACCAAAGCAAAACAGGTGATTGAAACAACCACAAATCAAGCCAAAAAGAATTTACTCTCGCGTATCCCAGATGATTCAATTCTGCTCACTAAGTATTACACCAAGTTGGTTGATGCTAAGTATCAGCGCCAAGGTGATTATCAACATGCTTTGTATGATATTCCGTTTGACGAGCAGTATTTATCCCTAGAACAAGCCGACAAACTTGGTAAACAATTAACGCGCTATCAATATAGCCGCCAGCAAGTGATGACAGGTATTTTAGAGCAGAAAAAATTAGCTAAACCACTGATTTATTTAACTGAGCAAGGTTTACACGATACTTTGTTGCAAGGCACTGCTGTGGTTGAAACTAGCGCTCAAACTTATGCTTATTACAATGTTGCGCGTAACAATGGCATAGCTTACGACTATGCTTTAAATAAAAATCAGCAAGCGCGATATTGGTATTTTAAGCAAGTACCGGGCGTTATGGGCTATGGCTTAGAGCCAGAAAGCAAAATTGAAATTCTGCCGCAAGTGACAGTTGCCAGCAATGTCGCTGATTTGGGTTTAGGTAAACTCTTGCTGTTGCAATACCAACAAAATGGTCAGTTGATTAGTCGCTTAGTTATTTTGGCCGATGAAGGTGGCGCATTTGACGATAATTTGTTTCAACTGGATTTATTAGCTGGTCAATACAAAGGCTGGAAGGATTACCATGCTGCGAATAAACATTTACCCGATTTTGTTAAAGCCTATGTGTTGATAGCAAAAGATAAAACTCAAAGTGCTGGCAATTAATGAATAATCTAGAAACTAGTACTAGCTTGTCGGTACATTTTAATAAATTAGATGCCGCATTAACCCAATATCAAGCGTATTGGAATTTTGTACCTTTTCAATGTAGCGATTTTCCGTGGGACAACCCTGAGTTAACTGAATATTTGCAAACACTCGCTGAACAAACCGAGCTTGAACATGATGAGGTTTGTCAGCAAATAGCCCAACGCTTTTTTCCTGAGTTAGCCGATGCACTCAACCAAGTTGATTTTGCCCACAACCAACTAGTGGATGATTGGCAAAAGCCTGTACCGTTTTGGTTACTCAATGGCATTCATGGTCGTAAAATTACCCAAGTTCAACAGTTATCTGAGCAAATTAAACCTAAGTATCCATTGCTTGAATGGTGTGCGGGCAAAGGTCATTTAGGCCGTTTGTTAAGTTTTCAACATGATGTGGCCGTCACCAGTGTTGAGTGGCAACAAAGTTTATGTGAGCAGGGCACAAATCTCGCTAACACTTACGATATTAAACAAGATTTTATTCATGCGGATGTATTAAAACAGCGCGCTGTGTGGCTAAAACCTCAGCAGCATGTGGTTGCTTTACATGCTTGTGGTGATTTGCATGTTACTTTATTAAAACAAGCGGTTGAGGCTAAAGTTGAGTATATGCATGTTGCGCCTTGTTGTTATCACTTAATTGGTGATCATGTTTACCCTGCGTTGTCTCTGCAGGGACAAATGAGTTCGCTATATATTGCTAAATCAATTTTAAAGTTGGCCGTGCAAGCGCAAGTAACTGCGGGTCAGCGAGTGGCGAATTTGCGTCAAACTGAGGTTTTATGGCGTTTGGCTTATCAGTTGATTAGAGCAGATATTACTGGAGATGCGAGCTATCAGTCTTTGCCTTCGGTGAAAAAGTCGTGGTTTACTGGTGAGTTTGTTGATTTTGTAACTTGGGGGGGTGAGCATCAAGGGTTCACTTTACCTGCTGATTTGAATTTTGCTGATTATTTGCAACGAGCCGCGGTTAAGCAGAAATTTACTCAGCAGCTTGAGTATGTGCGTCATGCGTTTCAGCGGGCATTGGAATTGTGGTTGGTGTTGGATAAGGCTTTGTTTTTAGAGCAGAGTGGTTATCAGGTGGAAGTTAATTATTTTTGCCCTTATCAAACTACACCGCGGAATATGATGATAGTAGCTCAGTTGTGATTTGGGGAAGTCGCTGCGGATTCAGGTGTACTCAATCACACTCGAAGCTTAATTTTCTGAAAACGCTGTGAACCCATCCGTGGGCGCTCTGCTTTTTCATCCCTGAAAAAGAAGTTTCATAAAATTAGCTCTCGAGCATGCTTTGTTAGGCTTTGATATCGCTAGAATTGGAGTCATAAAAAAGAAGTTTTGCTCTAAGTTATTGCTTCAATGTTTTTATGTGCAGGGCGCTGCACGAATCGGTGCATACAACCACACTCGAGTATGCTTTGTTAGGCATTGCTTTCGCTAAGTGTCTCACTTAGCGATGGTGTTGTGAAAAATATTCCAAGCAAGTAACCGTTTTACCCCCTGAAAATATAGTGGTTAATAAACCGCTCCATTAATTTCAAGCTCGGTTAAATAAACACGCATGTCGAATTCTAGTTGGTGGTAGGCTGGTTGCATATATTCGCAAAGTTTATAAAAAGCTTTGTTGTGTTCTTTTTCTTTTAAATGTGCCAATTCATGTACCACTATCATATTTAAAAATGCTTCTGGTACGTTTTTAAATGTCGCGGATATTTTTATCTCATTTTTCGCTTTAATTTTATTACCTTGAACTCGGTTGCTATACGTGTGCAAACCTAAAGCGTTGTTCACTACGTGAATTTTATTGTCGTATTTTACTTGTGCTAAAGGGGATGATTGTTTCAAAAAATGATTTTTAATCGCCATAGCATACTCACGTAATTGGCTATCGCTGTTTACCTGATGTGTATTTGGATATTTTTTGCGTATGTATTCAGCCAACTGATTTGTATCAAGTAAATCTGTGATCTGCTGTTGTAATGGTAGAGGGTAATGAGATAAATAAGTGAGTTTTGACATAAAAATACTGCTTATTGAACTGGCAAAAGTGGCTTTAAAATGAATTTTCAGGTGGTAGTATATACTCAAGCACTACAAAGAGAATAATAACATGCCAGCGACTTTTGATTTATCTTGGCAAAATTGGTTACGCGAAAATATTGTGCGTGGCTGCGATCCGGATGAGCTATACCAAATACTGCTAAAAAACGGTTTTGATCGTACGACTATTCTACAGCAGTTTGTTGCTGTGCAAAGTACAGCAAATAACAGCCAGGTTATTACACCTAGTGCAGGTCAAAAACAAGAGTTTGCCCAAATCAAACAACGGATTAAAAATACCCAAGAGCATTTAGCCAAACAGATGCAGAGCAATGCGAATTTGCAAAAGCTTGAGTCTGACAAAATTGAAATGTACACCTGCGAGCAGTTTCTATCGGCCGATGAATGTCAGCAAATTATTGAGTTAATTAAATCTAAACTTAGACCTTCGGAATTGGCTTCTTACACTAGTGATGCAGAATTTAGAACCAGTCGCACTTGTGATTTGGGGGCAATTGATAATCCGCTAATTCATACCGTTGACGAGCGTATTTATAAGTTGATGAATATCGCAGGTGGTTTTGCCGAAGTTACTCAAGGTCAATATTATGAAATTGGTCAGCAGTTTAAAGCGCACACTGATTATTTTGAAGGTGAAGAAATTAAACAGCATGGCGGAAAAATGGGTCAGCGCACATACACTGCGATGATTTATTTAAATGATGTTGAACAAGGTGGCTCAACGCGTTTTATTCGCATCAATAAAGCCTTTCAGCCAAAACAAGGCATGATGGTGATTTGGAATAGTTTGAATGACGATTTGGTCGGTAATGGTAATACCTTGCATCATGCAGAGCCGGTTAAAGCTGGTTACAAAGCCGTTATTACCAAGTGGTTTAGACAAAACAGCCGTTGAATTTGTTTTAATCATTGATTAAGCTTCGGCGCACAATAGGGTAATGATTCAGAAAAGCCGAAGCGACTATGTCTAGTTCAGAAAAACACACGCAAATTGGTCGAATGACCGCTAAACAAAAAGTTATCAATGTAGTTGGCGCAATTGTTATATGTGTCGGTGCCGTGTTGGTAATGAATGTACTAGATAAAAATCGTCAAACGAGTGAGTCTCAACCCAAATCAAACATCCCAACAGAATCAAGTAGCTCGCATTTAGCTGCGCCGGAAAAAACTCAAGCTCAGCCAGCAGAAAAAGACAGTATACAAGTTGAAAGGCAAAATAACGCCCAAGCCATTACACCCGACAATCAGCAAGCATTAGCCGATAAACAAGCTGAAATTGAAGCCTTAGTAAAAGAGCTAGATGGCAATTTAGGTAACCCAGAAGAAAAGCTGCGCTTAGAAGGGCTGATTAATCAGAAGTTGCATGAATATAATCAACTCATATTGCCAGAAGCGCTCAAACAAATGAGCGCCGCACAATAATTTACGAGCTGGCTAAATTGGTAAAGTCTGTAATGCTGGTATTGGGTGCATCACAGACATTAGTGCCTTGGTCAAAATAATAATTTAAAGGCACACCATCATCGCTATAACTTGGCATTTTATATGGCTCTGATGATGACAGACCTGCTGATTTTGGCGACATCCATATTTGTAACTTAAATTCGGCTAACAATTCGCTGACGGTCTTAAAGCCCGAAATGTCATTAACAAACTCTTGCGTATCCATGTTGTACACTTGGTTAATAACATCGTCTTCAACCGTGATACGCATAGTAGGCGGAGCGGTTACATTTGGGCAGTCAGCAAAACTTTGGTCAAACTTAAATTCGTAGTGATCTGAATCTAACGTTTGCCAAGCATCTATTGCGTCTTTAACTTGGTCTAATAAATGATATTTTTTATGATCAGAAATGACTTTATATTCACACATATTATCAAACTGCGGACTGTCTAAAGTTGCTAGTCGGGCAAAACCTAGGTTTTCAGCTTCGGCTAAGTCACCCATATGAATGGTAAAAATATTGATACTGCCGGTATCTGAGCCACAGCTTTCAGTGTAACTAAAACCATCATGACCTTTTTGACTACAGTGCATCTCAATGTCTTGTTCAGCTAAAACAAAAGCGCTTTGAGCTAAGCTAATTACATTTGATGAGTCACACGCTAGTTGTTCATCATCTACATACACTCTTACATGATGTTGGTCTTCATCGATATGGTAATCGAAGTCGTTGTCACAGCCTGCCAAGGCTGTTATCGCCGCGAGGGATGCAGCGCCAATTGCTAATTTGTTAGTGTTCATAATTACCTTCCTTATTGTTGTTAACTTATACAGTTAAGCTTAGCTCTGGAAAGCAAGGTAATCTGTTGTAAATTGTAATTGGCTGTTAACAGACGTAAAGACGTAAACCGCCAAATTAGCAGAATGAGTTCAGACGTGTTTTACGCTGGCACACCACTGTGAAATCTAAATTCATAATCTGGCGTTGAAATAAGCTCAGCTTCTTTTTCACCAAAAAATGCAATGCGCTCGCTGATATCTGTACCGGCAATTTCTTCGGCTAAGGTTAAATAATCTTGGTAGTGACGTGCTTCTGAGCGTAACAAAGAGATATAAAATTTACCCAGCTCATCATCTACGTGTGGTGCTAATTTGGCAAAACGCTCACAAGAGCGTGCTTCTATATACGCACCACAAATAAGTTTGTCGATTAATGTTGCTGGCTCGTGGGTTTTTACGTGGCGAATCAGCCCTTTGGCGTAGCGGCCGGCAGTAATATTGTTATATTCAATGCCGTGCGCCTGCATAATCTCAAGTACTTGATAAAAGTGGTGAAGTTCTTCTTTAATTAACAGCACCATTTTATCAATTAAATCTTGGCCGTATTTGGCATCAGCACGTGCTTGAATGTTTTTACTTAGTTTGTTGCTATCTTTTAATGTGTCTAGCGAACCCTTTTTACGGTAGATAAAATCTTCGTATGGATGTAACCAAGCAAGCAGAGCATCACCACTTTCTTTATCAACCGCATATTTGCGAATTAACCACATTGCGGTTTGGGCAGCCTTGAGCTCGCTATTGACCTATGTGTGCACATTGATTAGGATCCACTGTAAATTTTGGTAAAATTCAAAATATCATGAAACGTAAAGTATATGCATACCAGCGGTTTAGCTCAGATGCACAAAGAGGAAATAGCTCCCTACACAGACAGTCGGAGCAGCTTAAAAGCTGGCTTAGCAGACACCCAGATTGTGAGCTTGCTGAGGAAATTGTTGATGAAGCTATGTCTGCTTACACAGGAAAGAACGTATCCACTGGAGCACTGGGGGAATTCATTGCGCGTATGGAGGCGGGATTAATCGAGCCAAAATCCATAGTGCTTATTGAACACTTTAGCCGCCTAACAAGACAAGACATTGATGAAGCCGAAGGTCTTTTAAAGAAACTTTGGAATTATGGAGTATCTGTTGCTATTACAAAGAAGGACAAAATATATGACCCTGATGCTGTTAACGATCTCGTTGGTAGAATTGAGTTAATACTTGAAATAAAAGCCGCATTCGAAGACTCAGAATACCGTTCAAGAAAAGTCAAAGGTAGTTATGTTAGGCGTGAAGAAGACGCTAAGAAAGGCATAACCCCCAAATTGCGAAGACCTTTTTGGCTTGAACAAGACGGCAGTTGCAATCAGCACAAATGCATACTTCAGGATATTTTCAAACTATATTTATCCGGCCAAGGCCAAAGAAACATATTAAAAGCGATTAAAGAAAAGTACCCCGATGTCTCTTTCTTAGATACAACTAATCCCAGTACACTCATGGATTGGATTTCAATGGAATCGGTGATTGGCATGTGGCGAGGTTATAAGGTGTATGAGGCTGCTATTGATGAAGCTACTTATTATCAGGCACAAGATGTTCGTGAAAAGCGCCAATATAAAAATGTTAAGCCTGATAGTGAATGGCCGCTAAGTGGATTGATTCGCTGTCGAGGTTGCGGCTGCGGTATGAGCATCCAACGTACTTTTAATAAAAAAACGCAGCGCTACTCGCTTCCTATACTCAGGTGCAGTAATACTCAACGGAAGGGCGAGCGGGCGCCTGAATGTACTACTGAAAGAACTTTTCCCCTTGTAGTTGCCCACTACTTTTACTTCGAGCATTCACGAAACACGATATTGGAGCGACTGACAAAATCAGAGGTCAACAAAGAAAGGCTACAACAAGAGAGCGTGCTTAATAGAGAGCTATCTAAATTAGTCGCAAAGCGAGATAACTATCAAGCTGTGTCAGACGAAGCCGAAGGCGCTGGAGACGATGCAGCAGTGCGCAATGCGTTTAAATATATCTTAGCTGTTGATCAAGAGATAGAAGATCGTCGTCAACAATTACAAGAGTTGAAAAAAGAGAGTTATATTGAGAGCGCCGAGCTAATATTGCCTGACATGATTGATCTTTTAGAAGACCCCAAGAACTTTAATATAACGATGCATCGATTGCAGCTATACGCATATCTAGACGGTACTAAGCTGTATTTCGACGAAGGGAAAAACTTCGAATACACAGGCTTTGATAGAAAACATAAGAATTATGTCGTTAATTGTGATGGTTATCCGGTACCAACATTAGAAATTTCGAATACATATTACAGTGAAGAAAACCTGTTCTACCCGCTTACAAAGATGACATATGGAGATATAGCTTACTGGAAACATGCAGTTGAAATCCAAAACCTTCGTAAAACAAAGCCTGCTGAGGCATTCAAAGAGGTTGATCAAAAGGCTGAACAGCTAATTGATGATTTATTCACCAATTTCGACAATAAGATAAAAGAAATTGATGATGCACATCAAAAAACTAAGTCTAAATATGGTTTCAATTGACTATAGTTGAATAAGAAAATTTTGCATCGTAAGACCGAAATATATTTACTATCAATAGGCATTTAACCGGATAGCTATTGATAGTTTATCAATGAACATGGTTACGCTAATGGCTAATGAGATGTGAGACCGATATGAATGCCAGAATTTACTTGAGAGCTAGCACTAAAGAGCAAGACGCCTATCGCGCCGAGCAAGAGCTGATGACCTTTTGCCAAAACAATAATATAAAAATTGTTGGGGAGTATGTAGAAAATTATACAGGCACAAAGCTAGAGCGCCCTCAATTGGGACGCTTGTTGTCTGACTCGAATGCTGACGAAATACTGCTAGTTGAGAGTGTGGATCGCTTATCTCGTCTTTCACTTGAAGACTGGCATCATTTAAAAGCGATTATCAACGAAAAAGAACTACGACTAATTGTTGCCGATTTACCAACTACTCACACATTATTAAGTGACGATGATTTAACCAGTAACATACTAAAAATAGTCAATAATATGTTACTTGATCTTATGGCCACTATGGCTCGTCAAGATAACGAAAAACGACGGGAAAGAATCAAACAAGGTTTAGTGAAAGCTAAGGCTGCGGGTAAAGTTATTGGCGGCCGTAGCAAAGATCAGGCTATTCGAGACAAGGTGGCTAAATATATAGATAAAAACCTAGTTGCGGAAGAAGTGGCTAAATTGTCTGGTTGTAGCGTAGCAACTGTGTACCGAGTAAAAAAGGAAATGCGGCTAGTTCCGTGCGTATCTGCGTGATCGAGTATTAAAGTTAGCTTGTAAATCATTGCACAACGACACCATGCTCTTTGCTTGTGAAGTTTAAAACGGAAAGCTAAAGAGCACTGTTGAAGTGCGTGATCGAATATTAAAGCTAGCTGGTAAATCATTGCACAACAGAATCATGCTTCCTGTTCGTACCGTTTAATTTACGGGTGCATGATTGAATATTAAAGCCTGAAAGTCATTCCGAAGTGCGTGATTGAATATTAAAGTGAGCTCGCAAAGCCTTGTACAACAGAACCGTGCTTCCTGTTCGTACGGGTTCGTGATCGAATATTAATGCCTGAAATATCATTCCGAAGTGCGTGATCGAATATTAAAGTGAGCTTGCAAATTGTTGTGCAACGACACCAGGCTCTTTGTGAAGTTTAAAACTGAGAGCTAAAGAGAATTGTGAAGTGCGTGATCGAGTATTAAAGTTAGCTTGTAAATCATTGCACAACGACACCGTGCGTCTTGTTCGCACCGTTTAATTTACGAGTGTGTGATTGAATATTAAAATCAACTAGCAAACCATTCTGCAACGACACCATGCTCTTTGCTTGTGAAGTTTAAAACGGAAAGCTAAAGAGCACTGTTGAAGTGCGTGATCGAATATTAAAGTGAGCTTGCAAATCATTGTGCGGCGATACCATGCTTTTTGCTTATGCAGTTTAAAACGTAAAGCTAAAGAGCATTGGAAGTGCGTGATTGAATATTAAAGTTATCCTAAGCCGAAGGCAAACCAAGCTTATCAAAGAACGCCCTGTTACGCTCCTTGGCCGCCTTTACTAACTGGTCGAAACTAATCACGTCAATATACGCATGCGATGGCTCATTATAGCCGAAGTAACCCATGCCGTCGGATGTGATCCGAAGATTGGCTCGGCGACAGCGGCGATGCATGGATTCAGTCAGGTCACAAAGGACATAGCAATATCCGGGGATATCGTTATTGCCAGGTATCAGGCGACCAGATTTTGTCGTTACTTTCCCTTCACGTATTCGCTCCAAGTAACTGAGCGCTTGATCAATTGGGTCTTTATCTTCGCCCTCTCGCATGTCATTGCGCATTGGGCGTTTGATTTCGATGACGGTGATAGCGGCAAGGGGAAAACTGGTTTGATCGTTAACAAGCAGTGGGTTATCAAACACTCTTAGGCTGAGTACATCCGGTTCCTTTGTCGAATCATTACCAGTAATTGGCATTGCCTTCAGAGTTTTGTCGGAAGCCAAATAGTTGTGAAATGCCAAACGTTCATCGATCAACCAAAGGTTGCAAGAATCCAGAAAAACCTCGCTGGAATCTTTCCGCATCGGCATAATGAGCTCATGAATCATATCCTCTCGGGCATACTTACCGTCTTCTAGGCGTTCGATGGATTTTTGAAGCAGGTCGATAATGACTTTTCGATGTGACACATAATTGGCTAGGTCTGACTTTTTCAGGTCTTCAGCTTTGCGCAGATACTCATTTAGCCGCTTATTGTATTCCTCTGCATGTTCTTCATTCTTCGGTTGCATGACGTCATGCCCCTCGCTCACCAGCTGTCGCTCGACCTCATACCACTGGGCATGTAGATGTAATTCTAAGTCTTTGTCCGACTTTTCAGGGTCAACAATAAGCTGCTCTTCTGCTACATAATGAGCAATAGGCCGGTATCTCGGTGCATGATTGTCAATAAAATCATCTACTCGTTTACGACCCGCTGAGACATTATCAGCCAAAACATCTTGCAAATATTCTTTAGTGCGTGCGAGCACTGAATCGCGAATATCTTTAAAACTTACTTCGTTGAGCATATCCTCTACGTTTTCGGCAATATCAAAAGAGGTGCGTTCGCTGCGTACACGCTCATCTAGGTAGCCTGAAGACACGTAACAGGTATAGATAAATTCTCCAGATGTGTCAGATATTTTGCCGTACAAGCCGGGTATTTTTCCTTGAATGGATTCTTCTTTAACCAACCGATTAGCTGCGCACAAAGCCAACTGATGCTTTTTATTTACCGAAGCACGAAATTTTATGTGGGTAAGATCGAACGCATAATTGCGGATTTTGATAGTTTCGAGAAATGCACTGGCGTGCATATGTTCTTCGAGCAAGGAATTCAATTCGAAAACCTCACCAGCATCTTCGACTTGTATATTGGGTGCACTGCCTTGACGAACAAAGTACCAGAGTACATGTTCAAGTAACTGATTGGCTACTGTTAGCCCGTTGGTCGGTAATTGCTTTCGATAGCTTTCATCAAATCCCACCAGCTTGATTAGCGCACCTGACTTCTGCTCTGTAGCTGCTTGAGTTTGTTCACCGTGAACTCCTGATTTATCGTCAAATCGGAATACACGCTTTTTAAGCTGACCATCAACATCGACAAAATGGCTTTCCACTTCAACTAGATCAAACACCTTCAACCACATCAATCGGCCAACACCACGGCAGCCTTTGCCAATTTTGTGGTCGGAATCCAGTGTTTCAAATGATTTAAAGTTTGTTTCATCAAAACCACAACCGTTGTCAGTTATGGCGAACCCCGAGATAGGTGGTAGCGATTTGGCTTCGAAATCTAGGCTCTCCTGAGTAGCACGATTGATCCGAAGAACAATCTTACCGTTATCGCTATTACCTTTTTCTTCAATCGAGTGAATAGAGTTTACCACCGCCTCAAAAACAGGCATCAGGCCGTGGCTCTTGGGTAAAGAGGTATTGCGTAAGCGACCTTTGAGATTGGTTTGTAAACTCATACACTCTCCTTAGAGCTCGCCTTTAAAGGCAGAATCGAGAATTGATGCTTTTAAGCTTTTCAAGTCTTCTATTTTCCCTAGAAGGACTGCTTCCGCATCGTGAATTTTTCCTTTGAGCGCCTCGATTTTCGAAACCAAAGCATTTTGCTCTTCCAAGGAACACATTGGGATTTCAATCTTGCTTAAACGAGTTAGCGCCAACTTAGGCTGTGCAACTGTCTTGGTCGCTAACCCTGCCTGGGCAGAGAAATCACAGGTTAATGTAAACAGATACAGATAGCTTAAATCTAGTTGTTGTTTATCTTTGATAACCAATTTAGCGGCGTTTTCTGTCAGGTTTGCACCATCCAATTCAGAGGGAACAAAACCTGTCTTACCGATAGTCCCAGCAATACTGATATAAAGGTCGTCTTTGGAAATCACATAGCGTTTGATTTGTTCGTAGATTTCTTTCGATATGTACTTGATACCAGATAAATCTATCGTTCCTTTATCTGTAAAATCTGCCACTCGAATATATGGGTGCTCAGTCTCTTCATCACTTAGCTTTTCACCTTTTGGTAAGCGCTTGCCACCTTTTACCTCCGCCAGCGATTCAATCGTCATTCTCTCAGTGATAGCTGAAAACTGACCATCGAGTGCTGATTGAAGAAGGCTATTTTTCAGTGTGACGCTTTCCTGCAAATACTCGATGGCGGTGTCGATGCGGGTGAGCAGTGCATCGAGTTTTTCAACGACACGTTTTTGTTCCTCAAGTCCACAAACAGGAACGCTAACACTTTTTAATGCCTTTAAAGGTACTCGCTGTCGACCAGTTGCACCTTCCATTTGATCTATTAAAAAACGGCGAATCGATGGCGACCTAAAGAAGTACAATAAATATTTTGGATCAACACTATTCAACGCATGAATTGGAAAAACTTCTGTCGTAGCGAAGCCACCGTGAACATTGTCGATTAAGGCTGTTTTGTTATTCTCTGTACATGGAGTGATTTTAGCGAACAGTACCGCATTACGTTGAAATTTTGTATACCCCTTTTTTACGTCATCGAAGTTTCGTAGTTCGTAGGTGCTCTTTTTACCTGTTTCTTGATCAATATCTGTCATTCCAATAAATGGGACATTCCCTTCAGAATCTGGAGTTGGCACAAATCCTCTATCGGCTCCGATCTTGGCAACTTCTTCAATGGATTGCCACTCCCACCCGTCCGGCAATGAATACAAAACCTGCTCCATGCTTATTTCTCCGCCAACAGGTCTTCAATTTCATCCAAAAGGCCTGACACCAGTTTTTCTTTGGTGCGGATCTGCTTAAGGATATCGCTGGGCGCTAGATGCTCAGCATCTTGTTGCTTGGCTGGATTTTTAGCAGATAGGTCATAGTCTTCAGCCAATTTGTTGGCGGATATCGTCCAAGAGCGATCAGTGGTTTCACGGCTGCTATACAACTCAACAAACTCTTTTAAGTGCTCGTCGGTGATTGGCTTGTTTTTGGTGAGTTTTTGCTCAGGCTCGCATTCGTAATACCACACATCGCTGGTGCCACCGCTGCGCTCAAAAAACAGCACATTGGTTTTAACACCCGAGTACGGTAAAAATACCCCAGCGGGTAGGCTTAAAATAGTGTGAAGGTTAAAGTTTTCGAGCAGATCTTGTTTGACTTGTTTAAACTGATTGTTGGTTTGGAACAGCACACCTTCTGGCACTACGATGGCTGCCTTGCCACCACTTTTCAGGGTTTTCATAAAGTGCTGTAAGAACAGCAATTCAGTTGCGTTACTCTGGATAGGGAACTGTTGTTGAATCTGCGACTTCTCTTTACCACCAAATGGCGGGTTAGCCAGAATAATGTCGTAACGGTCTTTTTCCTGGATATCGCGGATGTTTTGGGTGAGCGTATTGCCTCGGAACAAGTTGGGTGACTCGATGCCATGCAAAATCATGTTCATCATTCCCATGACATACGCCAGCGAGGTTTTTTCAAAACCAAAGAAGGTATCACTTTGGATAAAGTCCCATTGCTCAGTAGAAAGCGTACTCTTTTTAGCTTTTAAGTGGTCAAAGGCTTCGACTAGGAATCCGCACGAGCCTGCCGCTGCATCATAAATGGTTTGTCCGGCTTGTGGGTCAATGGCCTTAATCATGGCACGCACTACTGGGCGCGGGGTATAAAACTCGCCCGCATAGCCTCCGGCATCGCCCATGTTTTGCAATAAGCCTTCATAGACCAGCGAGAGTTCAAACATTTCATCACTAGATTGGAAATTCAGTGTGTCAATAATATCCAACACTTCACGCAAGGTATGGCCAGAAGCTACCTTATTGTCTAAATACTGGAAGATGGCCCCAATTTTATAGGCGAAGGATTTAGGGTCTGAACCTGTAACGGCGGGATTGGCAAAGCTTTTTAAGTAAGGGAATAGCTCGTTATTCACATAATCGGTTAAGTCATCGCCCGTGCGAACTTTATTAATGTCTAGCCTACCTTCTGCATCTTTCGGGCAAGCCCAACTCGACCAACGGTGCTCTTCATCTAAAACCGGTTGATAGTCTTTACCCGACAGTACCTCTTCATCTTCTTTTTCAGACTCGTAATCATCTAAAAACTTTAAGAACAGTACCCATGAGGTTTGCTCTGTGTAGTGCATAGCACCGCTAATGCCATCGTCACGGCGCAGGATGTCGGTAATTCGGTCAATCTTTTGTTGTAGTGACATGGCTTATAGTTTTCCGATAATAAAATTGTACATATTGGTGATATCTTCGCTGATTTCTGTGGGAGCTATATGAGAAATATATTCTTGAAACATTTCAATGTTGAAACCGTACGGCTCTTCTTCAACCTCTTCTATAAATGGCGATAATATATTTTTCACAAAATCTGAAGGCAAAGAAGCTAGGTAGTTGTTATAAACTGGCTTGGCCTCGAAGTTACTCTCTTTGCCTTTTTTTATTTCTCTAGTTTCGTGTAAAACATTAAAATGATTATCACATTTCTCCAGTAAATAATCGCCATTATGAAATTGTTGTAAGTGTGCTGATTCGGGGAGGTTGTGGTTGTTAAGTGCGGCCACACATTCACCCAGTGCTGAATTTGACAGAAGGTAGTGTTTAATCTCCCTTCTTCGCCAACTTAAAACATGAACTTTCAAGGCGTTACCTGTATTAACCTTGATGCCTTGAACTTTTAATGAGAACTCTTCAGTGCCTATTCCATCAATTGGTAGATTATCTCTGTCACAAAGCAAAAATATCTCTGTTGTTTTAATGTCTAATCCTTCGCAAAACTTCATAAAGTTTTGAACCCAGCCTAATTTGGACTCGGCAAATTTGCAGTTATGAGTGTTCCAGCCGGAATTTACTTTTACAACCGCGACTTGATCAAATAATTCGTCAAAATATTCATTTGGAACACCAAAAGCTTGCTTAGACTTTTTGTATAACTCGCGAAATATGTACCAGTCATTTAAGTCGTCAATAAGTACTATTTTCTTGTAATAAGTTAGGGCTCTAAATTCTGATTTTTTAATATTTGATAGCTGTGAAAGTCGGTTGATTAGTTCATTTGACTCTGAAGGTAAATGAACTTTTCCCTTGTTTAAAATCCTAACGTTCTCAACCCCAACACAATATATTGAGTCTAACAAATGTGTGGTTGATATAGTATTCCCCTTTATCTTTTTCAGGCTGTCCCAGAATTTTTTTACATTCGCAAAGTGCAGGTGTGAGTCGGCCTCATCGAAAATGAATAACGTATCACTACTATCAAAGAGATCTATAATGGCATACAAAAAAAGGAGCTGAAATTCACCATCACTTAAGTCCCCTAATTCAATCGGATTATCATCGTTCTTGTTTTTAAAAATCAATGATGATGCTTCTTTATCGAGAAAACTTGAATTGTGGCTGGCTCTAATGAAGAACCCAATTTCAGGATCGAACCTGCTTACTAAGTCTTCACCATCTTCCAACCTTTCCGTGTCAAAAGATACCTCTAGTAAGTTTTCAGGATATATTTCAAATATATCTTTCTTGATAGGGACGTCAAAGTCATATTTATCGCGAATACAATTTTCAATGAAGCTTTCCAAGGTTCTATGAAAAGCAGTTTGCCTAATCGTATCGATGTCCCCGCGAGCTTCTCTATTCAAAGCCTCGTCAACTTGCCTAACATATTGCGAATCTAATCTAAACGCTATTTTTAGTGTTGTCGTATCGTCTAGTCCTTCAACTTCGTCTGCATACCCAGCTGAAGTAAGAAACTCACGTACCTTGCCGCCTTTCTTTAGAGCAGTAGCTAGAAATATCAGCAATTTAGACCATGACTTGTCAAAATAAAAACATGAAAATTGCAAGTTATTTTCATTTGCATTAGTTTTTTTAATGTGACGCAAAAATTCGTTCGAGAACTTTTCGTTTTGACCGGATGAAAAGCATACTATTTTTTTGTCGATGTATTTCTTTTGAGTTAACTTTTGGCTAAAAATTGATTGCAGTATGCTAGATTTTCCTGAACCATTCTCACCAATTAAAGTGGTCACTTTACTCAAGCTTATTGTTTGGGGCTGCTGATGCAGAGGATTAGGTGCTAGTGTTAATTCCATCTCAGTTCACATGATAAAGTTGTTGTTGTAATTGTTTAAAAGCCGCTAACAAGTAGGCAGGTTTGCCACCAAATGCTATAGAGGCGTCTTTTATCGTGCCTAAGCCCGATAGATCGATAAGTGCGGGCAAGCACTCGCGTGACAACTCCGAGCTGCCGGTTTGTTCGTAACGATTGAGAACAAAGTGTAAAAACTGCTGTGCCTTTTCTTGTTGGTACTGATTAAAGAAGGCGTTGTTAGCGCGTACTTGATCTGCGCGAGCTTTGCGGGTTGCCATTGGCTGCTCAAAGGCTAAAAAAGCTAGCAGATCGAATATATCGTACGCTTCTGCTTCAAACATGCTCCGTAGTGAGGCTAGTTGCTCTTTATCAAATCCTGCTTGTACTAATTTGCCTAGTAAGATTTCGCGCTCGTCTGGATCTGACCATATCTGCCGCAATTCCTCAACTGATTTAAATAACCCTGGCAATTGGGTGATCAAACGTTCCACAAATTCTTGCACCGTGAGAGGTTTACCATTTTCATCGATATAACGGGTGTCTACATCAATGATTTTAAGTTCACGGTGTTTGCCTAGTTTAACTTTTAATCGAGGTTTTGGCTCGCCACGTTCAGGGTCTGAACCATCGGGGGGCTCTGGCATATAAGGTGGTGGTGTTGGCTCACCGCTGCCACTTGGCTCAGGTGCCTCAGGTTCGCCATCCCAGTCTTTGTCATAAAAATTATTTGTGGCACCGCGAAAATCGACAATGGTGAAGTAGTCTTTCCCATCAAAAACACGGGTTCCGCGCCCGACAATTTGTTTGAATTCCACCATTGAACCGACGGTTCTATCTAGCACTACATTACGCACGTTCCGGGCATCTACCCCAGTAGTTAACATTTGCGACGAGGTAATAATGGTGGGGATATCTTTGTCATTATCTTGGAATTTTTCCAGTAGTTCGCGGCCAACTTTACCTTCGTCACTGGTTACACGAACGCAGTAGTGTAGGTCTTTAACTTTTTTATGTTTATTGATCATATCGCGCATGGTGAGAGCATGATTTTGGTTTTCGCAAAAGACGATGGTTTTTTCTAGTGGATTGATATTGTCCAAAATGGCTTTTGCGACCAGCTCGGTACGTTCATCAACAATGATCTTCTTGTCGTAATCTTCTACCTGATAGACGTCTTGCCCTGATTCACCTTCGATCACTTGGTCATCTTTGGTCAGCACGAGCTCGTCTAAGTTGGTACGTACCCGCTTGACACGATATGGCGTTAAAAAGCCATCGTTGATACCGTCTTTTAATGAGTATTCAAATGCAGGAGTTCCAAAGTAGTCGTAGGTATCCACGTTGGCTTTACGTTTTGGTGTAGCTGTTAGGCCGACATGCACCGCACTGCCAAAATGATCGAGTATGGCTCGCCAAGAGCCTGTCTCATTAGCACTGCCACGGTGACACTCGTCAATCATTACAAGGTCAAAGAAATCACTTGGATACGCTTTGTAGTAGCCTTCAATATTTTCACGCTCAGCAATGGCTTGGTAGATAGCAAAAAAGATATGTGCATTGGTTGGCACTACACCGCCACGCTTGCGTACCTCCTCACCGTTTATTTTGATGAGGTCTTTTTCATAGGGATTGAAAGTGTTAATCGCTTGGTCGGCCAAAATATTACGATCGGCTAAAAACAAAATTCTAGGCCTACGTGTACCGGGAGATTCTTTGTTCCAACGAGACTGAAACAGTTTATGGACGATTTGAAAGGCAATAAAGGTTTTACCTGTGCCGGTAGCAAGCGTTAAAAGCACGCGTGGCTTACCTTTACCAATGGCATCTGTGGCGGCATGGACCGCTAATTCTTGGTAATAACGCGGCTGCATTGCGCCTTCTAAATGAAAGGGCACATTACGAAGTTGTTGACCCAGATCCGAATTAACGCCAGCGTAGCGGTTTTCAAGTTCTTGTGGTGTTGGGTAAAACTCGATGTAGTCGCCTTTGCCAGTTTCTAAATCGAACTCATAGGTTTGCTTACCGTTACTTGAATAGACAAAGCGAACGAGTAGTTTCTTAGCATAGTCGATAGCTTGTTGGAGACCTTTGGTTGGATGCTCAGATTCTTTTTTTGCTTCAACGACAGCAAGGTAACGATTGTCTTTGTGAAGCAGATAATCGACAAAACAACGACGACCACGGACGCCGCCTGTAAGCTTACGACCATCAGTAAAGTAATGTTCCCGAATGATGTTGCCTGATTGCCAATATGCGGCTTTTAATGCAGGGTCTATGTAATTAGCCCTAGTGTCTGCTTCTGATGGCATTTGCCTACTCCTTGACCTTGCTAGTGATTGGCATCTCGTTCTAATAAATCAGAAATATCGCAACTAAATAGTTCGCAAAGCTTATCTAGAGCTATGACATCATATTTTTGTGCTGTTTCTTTATACATGAGCGTAACTGTATTTCGGCTCAAACCAGTTGCCCGAACGACATCACTGATTTTCATTTTCTGCTCGCCCATTAACCGTGCGAGGTGGCACCTGATCATGGATTTTCTCCCGTGGACTAGGTATTCTTACTTAGCAATGAGACATGTACCCAATATGGTTTTACCTTTAATTATTTAAGCTCAAGTCTAATTTTTACAGTTAATATAACTTGTTATAGCTCTCAGTGAAAGAGAGAACTGAGTTCCTAACTCAATTTTCAAAATTTAGTTGAACCTGTCCTCATTCCAATTAATGCGAAACAGTGCGGATACTTTTCGTACATTGTTGTAATGGGCAGCACACAATTGTATTTATGTGATTATGGTCGCGATTATTTATGCAGCCTAAACCTGCTGCGACACAAGTAATTTAGCCTTTGTCGTATAGCTAGATTACACAGCTTGGGGTCGAATATAGGGACTGTCCAATGCATGTTTACTTCCCATATTTTTGCACTCAGGCTTTTTAGATGACTGGAGGTACCCCAACGCATACTATACTGACAGCTTATTGGTGAGTGCGTAACGGGCTATTGCTATCATATTCACACTCAATGATGTTTGTCCCGATAATTATTGATGTCTAGAGCTCACAAGTTGCGTTGAATTCCTGTTATTAATTGATCTACTATCTGGAACCGCCAATTAGCATTACCCCAGTAATTGATGCTACTTATTTAATAAGTGAGGAAGTCAAATGCCAAAATATACTGAACAAATAACTGTGAAATTTGGTGAGCTTAAGTCCTCAATGTGGCTAACACAAGCTCAGGTTAGAATCGTCAACGATGGGAATCGGAACGCAGAGCCAGAACAAGACTTGGCCTATGTACTTACTTTTGAAGAAGCCGTTGAGGCATACAAAAACTTTAAAAAGGAGCATTACGCGGTTTCAATATTTCCGTGTGAGGAAGGTGGGGACGTCGCTGATGGTTGGAAATTAACGACGTTGCCTTCTTATACACCTAAACAAGTGTTAAATGAAGCAACCCAAGTCACAATAAAAGCACTTGTAGAGGGCGGCATAAGTGAAGCTGAGGCTGTTGAGTTAACTAGGTTAGGGTAACCCCTCCGGTAACTTGAATCTACAACGTAACCCACTTGTAGCAATGCGTGGATAATGTCAATAAGTTACTTACAAGATTTTATTGAATAACAAATACATAGCTTGCAGAAGAAGAATCACTGAAAATGATAGTCGCGATAAGAAAAATCGGCACGGATGCCTGTTTAGGCTATTGTGTGCTTGTTGACTGCGACGGTTATTACAGTCTATGCGTGTACCGAATACTGTGCAATTACACTCAAATCAGTTGTGCTACAGAGGCCTAGCTTTTCGTACCGCACATTATGGGGGGGCAGGTGACCGTTGTTAAAAAAACCTTTAGTATCAATATAAAACGGATATAGGTAAGTTATCGCAGGTTGAGTTTCGTTCGTGATTTTAGACTTGATGTCCTAAACAATTTAAACCTTTTGCAGTGCAGACTATTTGGAGGTTGCTAGCATACTTGGATAAGTTGCTATTCAGGTAGGTGCAAGGGGGCGTGTTAAATAGATATCGACTACCCCTAGTCTTACCTAGAGATTACAGTTTCTTTTTTCTTCGGACTACCTGTAATGCAGTCACTTTGGTTGAGCAAATCGATGTACAAGGGACGCTGATTGCCCTGTTCAACAGGGCTTTCTTATATTGGATTCGGAAGCCCACTGTGAAATTTAAAGTCGTTGTCAGGAGAGGCTATTAACTTGGCCTCGACATCACCAAAATGTGCCACTCGCTCTGAAATATCGTGACCAGCAATTTCTTCCGCCAGTGAAAGATAGTCTTGGTAGTGACGAGCTTCAGACCGCAATAGAGACACATAGAAGTCTCCTAAACGCTTGTCAACGTGCGGAGCAAGCTTGGCAAACCTTTCGCATGAACGAGCCTCAATGTATGCACCACATATTAATTTATCAATTAAGGTATTCGGTTCATGGTTGGTAACGTGAGTTAACAGGCCTTTTGCATAACGGCTAGAGCTTATATTCTCATATGGGATACCGTACTCATCCATGATCTCCAATACCTGATAGAAGTGATGCAACTCTTCTTTGATCAACAAGACCATTTTATCTATTAAGTCCTGACCATAAGGTGTGCCCGACTTAGGCAACATGGCTTTAGACAGCTTAGTGTGGTTGATTAGCTCGCGCCAGTCGCCTTCTTTTCGGTAAGTAAAGTCTTCAAACGGCTTTAGCCAAGCAAGCAAAGCATCGCCACTTTCTTTATCAACTGCATACTTACGGATCAAAAACATTGCAGACTGAGCCGCCTTCAACTCACACACTAAATGATCAAGTAAGATAACTGGTAAGTTACTCGGCTTAGAAGCTTCTTTAACCCAGCCATCAGGTGTCTCACACTTCAAGAAACTAAGAACAGGTTGTAGTAACTCTTTCAACCTTTGAACCCTTATAGTTAATCAATCACAGGGCGATTTACTACTATGCCCCCAATTTAATAAAGCTCATTATACAGCTAATCAAGTCGTTATCACACTAGGTGGACTCCAATTAGGAATAGAGCTTCTGATATCTTCCAACAATGCCTCTTCTGAACGATAAACATCGTTCTCTAGCTCTTGTGTAATGAAAAAGCGACCTTGTTTTTGGATCTGCTTCCTGACGCTCTCATACGTAAAACCCTTCCATTCAATGTCATTCGGCGGACGTAACTTACTAGCGCCGTACCTGTTAGACCCCTTTTTGACTAACTCTTTGTCCTTGCTCGATTCTTTGGCTAAATAGGATATATGATGAAGTAGGCTCCAATATAAGCTAGGGTCTTTTCTATCTATCCTCTTAGCACCTTTGGCATAAAATAGAGCTAGATTAAAGGCTTTGGCGCGATCGTTTAGCCACTTTACAACATCAAACGGACTTTTAACTTGTGAACCGTCTAGCAGCAACCATATGTGATAATGCGGATATTCATCACCATCTTTCTGCTCTCTCGCCCAGCAGTAGCCCAAACGCCTTATTTGTGTAGGCCTAGACCTAGAAGGCTTGTTGCTTGCGACGAGGGCTGCGTTAACATCTCTACCGTATTGACCCTTTAAGTACTTGGAAAAGTCCCTCATCGCCTCAGACAGCAGGCTATTATCACCTGAACGAATCATATTATGGTACTTTTCGTAGTCTTTACACTGGGCGTGCTTTTTTCTCATAAATTGGATAGTTAAAGGTATGGCGAAAACCTTCCTGTGATGCTGCGACATAAGATCAACTTGTGACTTATACCGACCCATGTACTCAGCAAACACCCCAGAGTCTTTAACCACATTAATTTTCATTGGCAAGCCACCCAGTAACGCCCAATCAACCTTTATCAACTCACTACTCTTACGCAATCCCCTAATACCCCTATATAGATAATATAATAATACCCACCAACCTCCTCTAAAGCGGCCAATTCACTAAGATTTATTAATTTCTGCGCCGCAGGATATTTCGAGAGACAATATCCAATAACAATTAAAGAATTCGCAGGAACAATCTGTTCAAAGTGGGGGATTGTATTTCAAAGAAAGATGGAATCAAATTTTTTCTTTATATATCAAATCGTTGTACAACGATTGAGGTAATGTGCACAGGTAAGTTTTTAGCTCACAGATCATATGATCTATTAATAACATGCTTAGGTTTTCTGGCTGCTTGGCTGCTGCTACCCATTCATCAGGTGTTTCGCAGTGTAAAAAACTATTAATAGGTTCGAGTAATTTGTCCACGGATAAATCTTAATTTGAGATCAAAATCGATAGTCGTTCAGATGCAGAATTGTAACATAAGCAAACCTAAGCAATATAAACTTTAGTTTGCTATATTGTTATTAATTAAAACAATCCAAACCTGAGCAATTGATGAGCGCTGAGCATACAACCAATATTAAATTTTTTGATGAAAAATTAGATTCCTTGCATCAAAACTTAATGTCAGCAATAAATCATGCTCAATTTGCTGTTGAGTGGGTCGACTGTCAAACAGGGCGATTTTTAAAAGTAAATGAATACGCTGCCTCGTTACATTATATGGATGTCAGTGAAATGACAGGTATGTTGTTATGGGATATTGACCCAATTTTTACTGAGGAGATGTTTTTTGCATTTGTGGCAGACCTAAGGGAAAAGAAAGTTATATGTTTGGAAACAAAGCATATTAAGAAAAATGGCGAAGAATTTCCGATTGAAGTGACTGTCAGTTATCGAGGGAAAGAAAACGACAGTCCAGAGCACTTTGTGGCATTTATTCGCGATATTTCCGAGCGCAACAAACAAAAACAAGAGTTGTTAGAAGCTAAGGAACAGGCAGATAAAGCGAGCAAAGCTAAAAGCGAATTTTTAGCCAATATGAGCCATGAAATAAGGACTCCGCTCAACGGAATATACGGCTCATTGCAAATTCTAAAACAAGAGTCATTGAATGCTAGCTCAAATCAAGTTGTTGACCGCGCGCTATTCTCTTGCAAAACATTGTTAACCATTATTAACGACATCCTTGATTACTCTAAAGTTGAAGCGGGGAAATTGACACTGGAAGATATTCCTTTTTATTTTGAACGCTCAATTCAAGTGGTTATGTCGGATGTAACGCCTATTGTCGCAGACAAAAATATTAAATTAGTATTGGATATTGAAGATGGTTTTATCGATGGTTGGCAGGGCGATCCAGTCAGGGTAAAGCAGGTTTTGTTAAATTTGGTCTCCAATGCGGTTAAGTTTACTAAAGACGGTCAGGTAACAATTAAGGTTTCCTCCAGTTTATCAAATGAAGATTCTAGCTTGTTTTTTAGTGTGAGTGATACTGGTATTGGTATGTCAAACGAGGCAATTGAGCAGCTATTTTCTCGTTTTGTGCAGGCGGATAATTCAACAACACGGAATTATGGCGGCACTGGTCTTGGTATGGCGATCACTAAATCATTAGTTGATTTAATGGATGGAAGCATTTCAGTTGTAAGTGAGTTGGGGAAAGGTAGCTGTTTTAAAGTTGCCCTTCCGCTTAAAAAAGCCAAAGTGGCTGAGATAAAGCAACGCCAAGGCGATATTCTGGTGCCTAATTTGTTAGGTAAAAAAATCTTAATTGCTGAAGATAACGAAATAAATCAAATTATTATTAAAACCATGATGGAGCCGACGGGGGCAAATGTTCAAATTGCTAATAATGGCTCTGACGCAGTTGCTATGACTTTGGACTTTCAGCCAGACTTGATCCTTATGGACATTCAAATGCCGGTAATGGATGGGATACAAGCTTGTAAGTTAATTAAACAAAAATTACCTCATATCTCGGTAGTTGCATTAACCGCCAATGTGATGAAAGAAGACGTAGATAACTATCGAATAAGTGGCTTTGATAGTTATCTAGCTAAACCGATTGAAATGAAAGAATTATATAGCGAAGTCAAAAGTTGGATTGACTATTCGGCTTAACCACGCAGTAAACGCGCTCTCACCGATTTACCTTTTAACTTGCCGTTGCTGATTTTGCTTAAAGCTAGTTTGCGTTTTTCACGATTTACCGCCACATATGCCCAATTATCAAATAATTGGATTTTGCCTATGTCGTCTCCTTGTAAATCTTTATCGCGTGTCAGCGCACCTAAAATATCACCGGCACGGATTTTTTGTTTTTTGCCGCTATCAATTTGTATGGTTGCCATAGCGGGTGGGGTTATTTCCCGTTGCAAAACACTGGCTCTAGGTAAAGCTTCATCACGTATATCTCTGCCGAGCAAATCATTCAACAGCTCAATTTTATATTGGTCTTTGTTGGTAAAAAATGAAAAAGCTAAACCTTTGTTCCCAGCTCGACCGGTGCGGCCAACTCTATGCACATGCACTTCAATATCGTGCGCCATTTGGTAGTTAAATACAGCGTCTAAGTTGTCAACGTCTAAGCCGCGCGCTGCAACATCGGTAGCAACTAAAATACTGGCACTTTTATTAGCAAACTGGACTAAAGTTTGGTCACGTTCTCTTTGTTCTAAATCACCATTTAACGCAAGTGCGCTAAATCCTTGATTATTGAGTTGCTGGCATACAGTTAAGGTTTCTGCTTTGGTATTACAAAACACTACACTTGATTGAGGTTGATGTTGTAATAACAATAAACTCAATGCGGCGAGCCTATCTTCATTATTGTTTACATGAAAAAAGTGTTGGCTAATGCTGCTTTGGTCGTGATTAGACTCAACTTTCACCATAATTGGCTTGTGCATTATGCTGGCGCTGATCGCTTCAATTTTTTCTGGGAAGGTTGCGCTGAATAATAAGGTCTGGCGCTGAGCAGGTATCTGTTCAACCACAGCATCAATTGCTGATTGAAAACCCATTTCTAACATTCTGTCTGCTTCGTCTAATACAAATGTATCGACAAAACTTAAATCTAAAGTTTCGCGGTTAAGGTGGTCTTCAATGCGCCCTGGTGTACCCACAATGATATGAGCTCCATGGTATAAAGAATCGATTTGTCGACCAATTGGTACGCCGCCACATAAGGTTAAAATTTTAATATTGTGGACGGTTCGGGCAAGTTTACGTAGTTCTGCGGCTACTTGTTCAGCTAACTCGCGAGTAGGGCACAATACTAAAGATTGAATTCTAAACTTTTTAACATCCAGTTTATTTAATAAACCTAAACCAAATGCCGCGGTTTTGCCTGAGCCGGTTTTGCCTTGGGCAGTGACATCTTTACCTTGAATAATAGCCGGTAAACTTTGCGCTTGGATATCTGTCATGTTGTGATATTGCAAAGACGCTAAGTTTTCTAGCAACTCAGTGCGTAAACTGATTGAATCGAATGTTGGTTGTGACACTGAATGGCCTCGGTTAATAAGTTAAAGTTGTGTTGTAAGCGCTGAAAGCTCTGTTAACGGCCAGCGTGGTTTAATCTCTATATTGCTGCCTGCTTGACCTGCTTTTAAGCGTTGGCAACCAGCGTAAGCTATCATAGCGCCATTATCGGTACAAAATTCTAAGCGTGGGTAATACACTTTGCCGCGCAGTTTTTTCATCAACTCTTCGAGCTGCGCGCGTAAAAATACGTTTGCACTTACGCCTCCGGCAATTACTAAGCGTTTGTGGCCGGTTTGTTTTAAGGCACGTTTGCACTTAATTACTAAAGTGTCCACTGCTGCTTCTTGAAACGCGTATGCGATATTGGCTAAAGTCTGCTCTGACTTGTCTGAGTCACGCAGGGTATTTGCCGCAAAGGTTTTTAACCCTGAAAAAGAAAAATCTAAACCGGGTCTGTCAGTCATAGGTCGGGGGAATTTATATACACCTGCTTGGCCTTGCTCGGCTAGTTTGGCTAAACGCGGACCACCTGGATAATCTAAGCCCATAATCTTGGCGGTTTTATCGAAAGCTTCACCGACAGCATCATCAATACTTTCACCTAGCAAGGTATATTCGCCTATGCCTTTTACTTCAACCATTAATGAATGTCCGCCTGATACTAATAAAGCAACAAATGGATATTCAGCTTGGGTTTCTTCAAGCATAGGGGCGAGCAGGTGACCTTCCATGTGGTGCACACCAATAACAGGTTTATTCCAGGCAAATGCTAGGCCGCGAGCTACAGTTGAGCCCACTAACAAAGCGCCGATTAAACCTGGGCCTGAAGTAAAAGCTATGCCGTCTATATCTGCTTTAGTAGAATTTGCTTCGGCTAAAGTTTTTTCAATTAATGGCACTATTTTACGAATGTGATCGCGCGAGGCTAACTCGGGGACAACACCGCCATAGTCTGCGTGCAATTTTACTTGGCTATATAATTGATGGCTTAACAAACCTTGTTGGTCGTCGTAAACTGCAATACCAGTCTCATCACATGATGTTTCTATGCCTAAAACGCGCATTTTTTACCTCAATAACTGCTTGTTGGCGCGCATTTTAGCCATCTTGAATTTATTTAACCAGTTTTTGTGTTCAATAACTTTACTTTCGTTGAATAATTGGATTACAATTCGGCACCATTTTTTAGTAGAACCGCTTAATAATTGTTCGAAGCGGTCAATATCAAATTATCCTGAGGTGATATTTAATGCCAATTGTTAAGGTAAGAGAAAACGAGCCGTTTGACGTAGCTTTACGTCGTTTCAAGCGTTCATGTGAAAAAGCGGGTATTTTAGCAGACGTACGTAGCCGTGAATTTTACGAGAAGCCAACTTCTGAGCGTAAGCGTAAAAAAGCTGCTGCTGTTAAGCGTCACGCTAAGAAAGTTTCGCGTGAAAACGCTCGTCGTGTAAAGTTATACTAAGAGATTAGATAAACTCATGACTCTTACTGAACAGCTGAAAAACGCCATGAAAGAGGCAATGAAAGCCAAAGACAAGGTTCGCCTTGGTACTATTAGGCTTGCGTTGTCTGCCATTAAACAATTAGAAGTTGACGGCCAAAAAACCTTAAATGATGATGAGGTTTTAGCTGTGCTTACTAAAATGGTCAAACAGCGTAAAGACTCAGTTGAACAGTATACACAAGGTGGCCGTGCCGACCTTGCAGATATCGAAGAAGCAGAAATTAAAGTATTAGAAACTTTTTTACCTGCAGCATTAAGCGAGCAAGAAGTTGCCGATTTAATTGCGAATGCAGTGTCAGAAAGTGGTGCTCAAGGCATGCAGGACATGGGTAAGGTGATGAACCTAATTCGTCCACAAGTGCAAGGCCGAGCAGATATGGCTGTTGTCAGCCAACTTGTTAAAGCAAAATTAAACGCTTAACTTTCAGCTTGATCTCTTTTTAACAAAACCGCACAATTGTGCGGTTTTGTTGTTTTACACGCATAAGAATAAATGGCCGGACGCATACCCAAAAGTTTTATTGACGATCTAATTGCCCGTACAGATATTGTAGAGGTAATAGACTCGCGTGTGCGTTTAAAAAAAGCCGGCAAAAACTATTCTGCCTGTTGTCCTTTCCATAACGAAAAAACACCTTCTTTTTCAGTCGCACCGGATAAACAGTTTTATTATTGTTTTGGTTGTGGTGCTAAAGGCAATGTTATTTCATTTTTAATGGAATACGACAACCTAGAATTTGTTGATGCAATTGAAGAACTTGCGGGCCAACATGGTTTAGCTGTACCCAGAGAAGGTGGTGACGACAATAGCCGCTATAACAATGTTCATGCCAAACAGGATTATGAATTAATGGCGCAAGCCATTGAGTTTTTTCAATACAAACTCAATAACGATGCAAATTCACCAGCTGTATTGGATTACATAAATCAGCGCGGCTTAAACCAACAAACTATTGAACATTTTCAAATTGGCTATTCACCAGACGAATGGGATGGTTTGTTAAAGGCGGTCGGCAAAAGCCGTCAAGCAGCCGAGCAATTGCGCGATATTGGCATGCTAATCGAAAAAGAAGAAAACAAACGTTTATACGATAGATTTCGTGGTCGTTTAATGTTTCCTATTTTAGATAGACGCGGCAAATGCATAGGTTTCGGTGGACGAGTTTTAGGTGATGCTAAACCTAAATATTTAAACTCACCAGAAACACGTATTTTCCACAAAGGCCGCGAATTATACGGTTTATATCAAGCACGTAATGCTAATCGTTCAATCGACCGTTTAATTGTGGTTGAAGGTTATATGGATGTAGTGGCTTTGTTCCAAGCTGGCGTTACATACGCGGTTGCATCCTTAGGTACTTCAACAACTGAAGACCAAATTAAGCTGATGCTTAGAACAACCAGTGAAATTGTTTGTTGTTATGACGGTGATAATGCCGGTAGAGCCGCAGCTTGGCGCACATTAGAAAATGCATTACCTAGTTTAGTTGATGGTATTCGAATTAAATTTATGTTTTTGCCTGATGGTGAAGACCCCGATTCGTATGTTAAAGCGCACGGAAAAGCGGCATTTGAGCAACAAGTTGAACAAGCACAAGATTTAGTTGCTTTCTTCTACCAACAACTTTACGAAAAAATTGGTGAAACAGAAGGGGATTTTGCCCGTTCTAAACTCAGTCAATTGGCGCAGCCGTTAATTGATAGTATGCCAGAGAGTGAATACAAACATTCAATTAACTCAACATTAGCGGTTAAGTTAAAGCGAGAGTTGCCGACACAGAAGGTGGATAGAGTCGGTCAAGCCAAAGCAAAACTTGCACAACAAAATGCTGCAAGCAGTAAAAAAATCACCCCTGTTAGAATGGCGGTTGCATTATTGTTATCTTGCCCCCATCTATTAGATCATCTGGCGCATTTACAAGATGGCCAATTAGAATTACTTGCGGCTATGGACGAGCCAGGTGTCGAATTTTTAGTGTTATTAATACGCTACTATCGCCAGCATCCTAATGCTAGCGCTGCTTCCATGCTCGAAGATTGGCGTGGAACTAAACAAGAAAAAATACTCTCTCAGTTGTTAGCTTGGGAACATCATGTCGATGAAGCAAACACAGAAGTGGTATTTTTAGATGCAATTGAAAAAATATTAGCTATGTTTGTTAATAGGCGAAAAGCTGAATTACAAACAAAAGCTAAGATGAATTTGATTACACCTGCTGAAAAGCAAGAATATTTACAGTTATTGAAAGCTAAGTGAGCCATCAGTGTACTAGAATCTTGACTAAAAATAGTAGTTATCAATTTCAATTTATGTATTCGGTGTAAAACTCTGCTATAATGACGAGTTCACTGCACAGTTATTTTATTTTCATTTCATAGGTAATCGGAAGTCTGTATGGAGCAAAACCGTCAGTCACAACTTAAGTTGCTCGTTGCTAAAGGTAAAGAGCAGGGCTATTTAACTTATGCCGAAGTTAACGACCATCTACCACAAGAGATAGTCGATTCAGACCAGATTGAAGACATCATTAGTATGATCAACGACATGGGTATTCAGGTTTTCGAATCTGCGCCTGATGCCGATGCATTATTGATGTCAGAAGAAACAAATGCTACAGACGAAGAGGCTGCAGAAGCAGCGGCTCAAGCTTTAGCTTCAGTAGAAAGCGAAATTGGTCGAACGACAGACCCAGTGCGTATGTATATGCGTGAAATGGGTACGGTTGAGCTTTTAACGCGTGAAGGCGAAATTGACATTGCTAAGCGTATTGAAGAAGGCATCAACCAAGTTCAATGCTCAGTTGCAGAATTTCCAGAAGCCATCACCTATTTATTAGATCAATACGACAAAGTTGAAGCGGAAGAAATCCGCTTAACTGATATCGTATCTGGATTTATTGATCCAAATGAGCCTGATGATGTTATGGCTCCAACTGCTACTCACGTTGGTTCTGAATTGTCGCAAGACGAGTTAGACGATGAAGATGATGACGACGATGATGATGCAGAAGAAGATACAGGTATTGATCCTGAATTAGCGCGCGAAAAATTCAATGAATTACGTGTAGCATACGAAAACGTGATGAAAGTTGTGGATGAAAAAGGCCGCAGCCACCCTGATACACGTGCGCAAATTGAAGAATTAAGCAATATCTTTAAGTTATTCCGCTTAGTGCCAAAACAGTTTGATAAATTGGTTGGCCATATGCGTGGCATGATGGATAAAGTACGTACACAAGAACGTATCATCATGAAACACGCGGTTGAATATTCAAAAATGCCGAAAAAAGAATTCACTCGTGCATTTGCAGGTGATGAAACATCTACAGCTTGGTTAGACAATGCAATTGCGGCAAACAAAGATTATTCAGTTAAGCTTGACGAATATAAAGACGAAATTTTACGTTGTATTCAAAAGCTTAAGCAAATTGAAGAAGAAACTAAACTCAGTGTTGTTAGCATTAAAGACATCAACCGTCGTATGTCTATCGGTGAAGCGAAAGCGCGCCGTGCGAAAAAAGAAATGGTTGAAGCTAACTTACGTTTGGTAATTTCAATTGCGAAAAAATACACTAACCGTGGTTTACAGTTCTTGGATTTAATCCAAGAAGGTAATATAGGTTTGATGAAAGCGGTAGATAAGTTTGAATACCGTCGTGGTTATAAGTTTTCAACTTATGCAACTTGGTGGATCCGTCAGGCGATCACGCGTTCAATTGCTGACCAAGCACGTACCATACGTATTCCTGTACATATGATTGAAACGATTAATAAATTGAATCGTATTTCTCGTCAAATGTTGCAAGAAAAAGGTCGTGAGCCAACACCTGAAGAGTTGGCTGAACAGATGCAGATGCCGGAAGATAAAATCCGTAAAGTGATGAAAATTGCCAAAGAGCCTATCTCTATGGAGACGCCAATTGGTGATGATGAAGATTCACACTTAGGTGATTTTATTGAAGATAACACCATCAGCTCTCCAGTTGATGCTGCAACTTCAGAAAACTTACAAGCGGCAACACGTGATGTACTAGCAGGTTTAACTGCACGTGAGTCTAAAGTATTACGTATGCGTTTTGGTATTGATATGAATACTGATCACACGTTAGAAGAGGTTGGTAAGCAGTTTGACGTAACCCGTGAGCGTATTCGTCAGATTGAAGCTAAGGCATTACGTAAATTACGTCATCCTTCGCGCTCTGAGCAATTGCGCAGCTTCTTAGACGAATAGTCAGCTACTGCAAATATCTTATTTAAAAAAGCCTCGAAAGAGGCTTTTTTTATGCCTAAAATTTACCTTATTTTCTTGTTGATAATGATTGTCATTTGCTTTTAACTTGTTTGGAAATTAGTTAAGATATCAGGCTCTAGAAAACCCTTTATAAAATAATTACCTGCACCCGAGTGCAATAAATAGGCTGCTATATGCAAAAGTTAAACTGTCTCACTTTCTTCTTGTTGTTATTTTCTTGGCAAACACTGGCAAATCCGCCGGCTAATGTAGTGATTGCGCCTGTAAGTCAGCAAGAAAATAGCCGAAGCCTTGAGTTAACTGGCACAATAAATTCTGCTGAGCATGCAAATTTGTCGAGTTTAATTGATGGAGTCGTTACGCAATTGCACGTAGAAACAGGGGATTTTGTAACTAAAGGCCAAGTGTTATTAGCATTAGACGATAAACTTGCACAAGCGCAGTTGCAGGCTATTAAAGCTGAATTACAACAAGCTCAAGTCGAGTTTAATGAAGCGAAAAGGCGCTTAGCGGAAGCAAAGTCGTTATCACAGCAACAATTATTACCACAAACCGAGCTGGAACAGAGAGTGACTAACGAGGCTGTCACCCAAGCTCATTTAGCTAAAATAACTGCCAACTACCAATACCAACAGGAATTAGTTAACCGCCACCAACTTGTTGCACCATTTGCCGGAGTAATAGTCAGCCGAAAATTAGACGTAGGTGAATGGGTTAACCGCGGTCAACAAACCTTTGAGCTAGTAAATTTACAAAAGTTATGGCTAGATTTGGCCGTACCACAAGAATACTTTGCCCGAATCGACAAAGATAAAACTGTCATGCTTGAACTTGATAACAATCATTCGACAAAAATTTCTGGTAAAGTTTTTGCCAAAGTGCCGCTAGTCGATAGCCAAAATCGCAGCTTTTTATTGCGGGTCGAACTTTCACAACAAGCTGAAGTGCAAGTTGGTTTGTCTGCACGTGTGGCAATCCCACTTAAAAATATTCAACAAAATGTTTTAACCATCCCTTCTGATGCATTATTACGCCACCCTGATGGTGGTTATAGTGTATTTATTGCAAGTGATAATAAAGCTGTACGTAAGTCGGTTGTTATTGGTGAGCGCATTGGTGAGTACATTGAAATTCTAAGTGGTTTATCAGCAACGGATAATGTCATCACCGAAGGCAATGAAATGCTCAAAGACCAACAAGCAATTCAAATAAAACCTTCTAACGTGGCGGGGCTAGAATAATGTTAGCTGGCGCTGTTAAACATTCAATTTTAGTTGCTGTTACTGTTCTGATTGCTTGTATCTTAGGCATTGTTGCCGCATTTAAAATACCAGTACAGATGATCCCCGATTTAGAAGTGCGCACCATATCTGTTGTTACTCAATGGCCAGGTGCAACACCGCAAGACGTCGAAAAAGAGATATTGATTGAGCAAGAGCGCTACTTGCGTGTCATCCCTAATATGAAGCGTATGTCGAGTTTTGCTAATACAGGCCAAGCGCAAATTGAGCTTGAATTTCCTTTTGGGGTCGATATCAACGAAGCCCTGATTAAAGTGAGCAATGCATTGTCGCAAGTGCCGAATTATCCAGAAAATGTTGACCAGCCTGTGCTATACAGCAGTTCGTTTTCAAGCAATGCCTTTATGTTTTTTAATTTAAAACCACAAGCGGGCAACCCATTAAATTTAGACATAGATATGCTTAGGGACTTTGCCGAAGATGTGGTGCGTCCTGAAATGGAGCGTGTTGCTGGGGTTTCACAAATTGCTATTCGCGGTGGAGCGTTACGGCAAGTACAAATACTGATAGATCAACAAAAGTTGGTTGCACGAGGCTTAAAGCTCACAGATGTTCGAGATGCAATTCGCGCTAGAAACAGAGACGCTTCAGCCGGTGATATCGACAGTGGCAAACGTCGATATTTATTGCGTATGGTCGGCAGATTTGATTCAGCCAAAGCGTTAGAAGAGCTAGTGATTGCGCAGCGACAAAATAGCACAATTAAATTAAAAGACGTTGCTGAGGTGAACTTAGATCACTACGAAGTGCGAAGCATAGGTTATAACGAGGGCGAGAGAACACTACTCTTAATGGTGCAGCGCGAAAGTGGCTCGAATGTTATGGCGATAAAAGAGCAAATGCTGAATGTAGTCGAACGGATAAATAGCGAGCTTTTACAAGATAATGGTTTGCAACTGACTTTATTAAGTGACGATGTTCGTTACGTGCAAGGCTCCATTAAAAATGTTTGGGTTAATTTGGGTTTAGGCGCGTTATTAGCAACCTTAGTGATGTTTTGGTTTTTAAAAAGCCCACGTTCAACCCTTATCGGCGTTTTGGGTGTACCTATATGTACCATAGCCGCATTTTTAGGTTTATTGTTTTTTAACCGCACTATCAACGTAATATCTTTGGCGGGTGTTGCTTTTGCCATAGGTATGACTGTGGATAACACCATAGTTGTTTTAGAAAATATAAACCAAGCGAGAAAGCGTGGTTTAGACAAAATAACTTCAGCAATTACCGGTGTGCAAGAAGTATGGCCAGCTGTGTTGGCATCTACTTTAACAACTGTCTTGGTGTTTGCACCTATCTTATTTATTCAACAAGAGGCTGGCCAATTATATTCGGATGTCGCTATTGCCATTTCAGCGGCCATTATAGCTTCTATGTTAGTGGCAATATTTGTTGTGCCTGCTGCCAGCGCCAAATTCGCATGCCAACAATCCTCAGACGATAAGCAGATGCGTCTACCAAGCGTTTTTATCAAGCTATTGGACAAGCCAAAATCACGTGTCAGTGTATTGATTGCTTCCGTCGTTTTAGTCTTGGGTGGCGCCTGGTTGTTAATGCCAAAAGCGGAATATTTACCAGAAGGGGAAGAGCCAAAAGCCTTTTCTATGATGATTGCGCCTCCTGGCTACAATCTCAGCCATATGGAAAAAATAGGTGATGAGCTTATCCCATATTTTAATCAGCATTTAAATGCTGATCCTGCGGCATTTGAACGGGGTGAAACTGATATCCCACCACTTAAATATTACTCGATTTCTATTAATGTTGGCCGTATATGGTTTTTAAGTGAGCCAGTCAATGCTGAGCATATTGACGCTATGATGAAAGCAATAACAGCTAAATTTAAAACTTACCCTGGCATGCGTGCCTTTTCATCAAGGGGGTCAATTATCAGTAGTAACGACGGTGGCACTAGAGCGGTTGCATTGGACATTAGTGGCGCTAATCAAGCCGATTTATATCAAGCGGCCAACGCTATTTATACTTTAGCCAATGAATTATTTGATTCACCACAAGTAAATTCACAGCCGTCGTCACTGACGTTAGATCAACCATTAATCGAAATTCAACCACGCTGGCAACGGCTCGCTGAAGTTGGTATGAGTGCTAATGAATTAGGTTACACCATTGCCGCATTAAGTGACGGTGCGTATGTTGATGAATTGATATTGGATGATGACAAAGTAGATGTATTTTTATTTTCATCAGCTGGTAATAAACAACAGTTGTCACAACTTGCGCAAGCACCGATTTTAACCAATAACGGGCTAGTGCCGCTGAATTCATTGGCGGACATAGTAGAAAAAGCCGATAGTGATAGTTTACGCCGAATTGACGGTAAACGTACTGTAACTGTGTATATTATCCCTCCACGCGATGTGGCCCTTGAAACAGCTGAGCAGATTGTTAGAAACGAACTACTGACAAAATTGCGCAATCAAGGGGATTTAAAACAGGGCGTCAATGTCAGTATTGGTGGCGCAGCCGATCAATTAGACAAAACTAAACAGGCGTTATCGAGCAATTTTGTGATTGCGATAGCACTGTGTTATTTGCTGTTAGTGGCTATTTTTAAACATTGGGGCTATCCCTTGTTTATTTTAGCGACAGTGCCTTTAGGTATGGCAGGTGGTTTGTTAGGTTTAGTAGCGGCTAATGGTTTAGGTATGCATCAACCATTTGACATGATCACTATGTTGGGTTTTCTGATCTTGCTCGGTACTGTAGTGAATAACCCAATTTTGATAGTCGACCAAAGCAGACGCAATATTGAAGCTGGCATGACAGACATTAAGCAAGCGGTAACGTCTGCGGTACAAACGCGTTTAAAACCTATAGTGATGTCGACTGTAACCACATTATGCGGCTTAGCCCCTTTGGTGTTAATACCGGGTGAAGGTTCTGAGTTATATCGAGGAGTAGGGATTATAGTGTTAAGCGGCATCGCGTTTTCAACGTTAATCAGTTTAACTACGCTACCTGCGTTGTTACTGTGTTTTTTGAAAGCGAAAAATTAATTGGTCGGATTGAGAGGATTCGAACCTCCGACCCCTGACACCCCATGACAGTGCGCTACCAGGCTGCGCTACAATCCGACCGAGGCCGACCATATTAATCAAATGTAATTTGATTGCAATAGTCGGCACTAAATTTAAATAAGTTATTTAAATTGTTGGTTATTTCTCAACCAAATTGCGTTTTAAAAATTGAATCGCACGTGCAAGCGTTGCATTCACTGGTGGTTGCGCAATTTGTTGGCTAACCATTTGCACACTTTGCATATTGGCGTCGCTATCAATTTTGGTTAAAACGTCTTGGTGCCAAACGTAAATATGTTCGTTATCAGCACTGACTAACCAATTGTTTTGGCGTGGTACTGAAAATACATTTTGGCCAAATTTGCCGTAACTTTGTTGGAAAGAACAGCCTAACCAGCCTTCGAGTAGAGTCGGTAATACATCAAAATTTGAGGTGATTGTAGGTAACTGAACTAATTCACCTTTAACCAGCATTGCACCATATTCATGGCTTTCACCGGCCTGTACAATAATAATTTGCTGTTTGGCTTTGCTGGCAATCGCGGCAAGTTCAGATTCTTTGTTCACCTTGTAATACGAAAACTGGGCGGTAAAACTACTAACCCGGTTGGCTGATGCAAAGTTGCTTGACCATTTGCGTGTATCCGACGGTAAATTAATAAACTGGCTATTTACCCCGGTAGATAATAACGCTGAATCCAATACATTGGGCATTTGGTTAAACTGGTCTTGGTAAATGGCTGGCATACCACTAATAATTTCAAACAAACTATCTTGGCTAGTCAGAGGTGACCAATGTTGGCTGGCGGCAAAACCTGCATCTAGTTGTTGAATGTATTGGCTGATCTGTTCAACTGTTAACTTGTCACTTTCTAACAATGTTACTGTGAAATTAGTTGTTGGACTAAAACAGCTAAATTGAAAGTTAGGGATATCTACTTTGTAGCTCGATAAGTCGAAAGTTAGTTGTTTTTTGGTTTGGTATTCGTCTATATCAAACAAACCTGACTGACTTAACATGGTTTTAGCCGTCATTGGGTGCGATAGCGGCAGTTGATTATCTTGTCGAGTTATCGGTTTATATAAGCTTAAATCGGCCCAAATATGCGCGATATGGCCGATAACAAAACAAGTTACCACCACAGGTAATAACTTAATTTTAAGCAGTATCTGGCGATACTTATCTAAATTGCGCCACAGTGCGTTGGCTAAAACCAACTCAACTGCAAAAACTGCCATAAACACTAAAAATATCGCTACTTTAAAGCCAGTTGGTAGGCTTTGGGTTAGCAGTTGAAAGTCGTTTTGAATGTAGTCGAGCGATAAAAAGTTAAGGTGGTAGCCGTAAGCTGAATAAATCAGTGCATCTATAAACAAAAAGGTGATGCCTAACGCCGCAACAAAAGATGCCCAAGGTTTGGCTATATTGGGTTTGTTTAACGCGGTTACTGGAAAAACAAATATCAAATAACCAAGAAAGAATAGAAAACCGGCGTGGCCTATCGAATACATCAACATATAGAGTTTGCCAATAATGCTCTGCGGCATAGGATCAGCAAACCAATAGATGGTAAATAAAAATAGTCCAACCAACATATTGGTTAAACTAAACCAGTTACCCCAAGAATATAAATGGGATCTCTGTTGATTCTGATTGTTTAAAAACATTAATCAATTAGTCCTTAATTGAATCCTGCAGTGCTTTAGCAAAGTTTTCAGCTATGGCTTTTTGTTTGTCTTGTGGAAAATTATTATCAATTACTTCACTAACTAAAGTACCGAGTGCCACTAAAGATAAGTTAGCCGGAGCTTTTTGTGCTGATAAAGCTATTTTTAATGCTGATACAACTCGGTCTAAATCTTGATCTGAAAATTTGCTAGTTTGCGCCATAAAATTTGAAAATCTCTTAACTGCGGGGTAACCCATGATACAATGCCAAAATCGGCAGACGGCGCAATTATACCACTGGTATAAAATTATGCCGCAGTAAACTGGTAAAAATTACAAACAACGAGCATTTATGGTAGTTACCAAAGCAACTTTATACTTTAATCGTTATCGCTTAAAAGACGACAAACTCTCTCTTCAATTGGATACTTGTACGCAAGTAGGCGGCGACAATGCCGATTTTTTAGCTGGTGAAATTCATCAGTCGTTTACTAAAAAAGGTCAAAAACAATATTGTAGTTTCGCGGCTGATTCAGCTGTATTTGCGCAAATTAAAGCTGGCGAAGATATGCAACAAATTGCTGATAATGTTGCAGAGCGTATGTTAGAAGGGTTAACGCCTGAAACTTTACCCGCAGAAACTATCTTAGTAATTGCGCATTATCAGCATTTAGCTACGCAATATATTCTCGCCACTATGTTAGGGGTGAAAGAGTCGGTACAGTTAAGTGAAGCAATAAACCCACAGCGCTCACAATATTTGGATATAGCCAATATTTCGCTGGCTTTGCAAATTGATTTAAGTGAACTATCTATTAACCCTGATTCACCACGCTCAATTGGTTATATTAAAGGTCGAGTAGGGCGCAAAATTGGCGACTTTATGGCAGAAGCTTTTGCTATTGAAGAAAAAATGAATGCAAAAGACGCGACACAAAAGCTCGTTGAAAGTGTTGAAAAATTTATTGAAGACAACTCAACTGACAATGAAAAAAGCCAAGCGATTCGTGATGTTTCGGTTGAAGCAATGAAAATGGCCGCTCAAAGCGGCGAATTTATGCAAGTGAAAAACCTGTCGCAAGAAATTGAAGAAAAAACTGGTATTGCCGGCTTTTATGATTCGGCTGCACAAGCGGATGACTTTAGCGAAGAATGCCCTGTATATGCTTCAGCAACTAAAGGTATGCAGAAATTTTTCGGCCAAGGTGGTGGCATGAGTATTTCGTTTGATCGCGAATTATTAGGTGAAAAAGTTGAATTTGATGCGCAAGCACAAACTTTAACTTTTAATAAAATTCCGCCGAATTTATTAGATGCATTGAAAAAAGCGTTAAAAGCGAATTAAACACAAGGATATTCATAACCAGTGCAGTTTATTACCAGCCAAACCGAATTAGAACTGTGTTGCAGCAACTTGCTGCAACAACCTGTTATTGCACTTGATACTGAGTTTGTTAGAGAGCGCACCTTTTACCCTGCTTTGGGATTAGTACAGATAGCAGACCGAGACAATGTATATTTAATTGATCCACTAGCACTTGATGATTTGTCGCCACTTAAACAATTGGTTGAATCGCCAGATGTGATTAAAGTAATTCATTCATGCGGTGAAGATATCGAAGTATTAAAAGTTGGATTAAAGGCAACACCAACCGCTTTTTTTGACACTCAAATAGCCCACGCATTTATTAGCGACAATGCTTCAATTGGTTTAGGGGCTATGGTCGCTCAATATCAAGGTGTTGAATTAGATAAAGGACATGCCCGTACCAACTGGTTAAAACGCCCACTAAGCCCGCAACAGCTTGATTACGCGGCTGACGATGTACGCTATTTACTGCCGATTTTTGATATCCAAATGCAAAAGCTAGTGGATATCAATATGCTTGATTATGTTGAGCAAGAGGTAACAGGCTTAATTAGTAAACGTACTCAAGAGGTTGATCCTACACTTGCTTGGCGTGATGTTAAAAGCGCTTGGGAGTTAACTCCTCGAGAATTGGCGATTTTGGCTAAGTTGATTGAATGGCGTTTTAATTATGCGGTTGAAAAAAACTTAGCGCTTAATTTTGTCGTGCACGAGCGCAGTATTGTTACTTTATGCCAGCGCAGACCTGGTAGTTTTAAAAGCATGTTTAATATTCCGGGTATTCATCCGATGGAAATTAAACGTCACGGCAAAGCTATGCTAGCTTGTATTGAAGCGGGCAAAGCTGTACCTGAAGAAGCGTGCCCCGCAAAAATTAAACGTGTTGCGGAAATTTCTGGTTATAAGAAAATTTATAGCAAGCTTAAAAACCTTGCAGCGGATGTCGCCGAAGGTCAGAACATTAGTGTTGAGTTGCTTGCACCTAAGCGTTTGATTAATCAATTCATTGGTTATCATTGGCAGGTGACTGAGTGGAGCCGTGATGTTGAGCCTGATGTAACTTTGGGGTGGCGTGGGGCGTTATTAGCTGAGGCTTTTAAAACTGCTATTTCTGAGTGATTTTTGATGTGTACTCTTAGAGTGTGGTGCAATTAAGCACACTTGAAGCATAATTTTCTAAAATCGCTTTAAACCCGTCCTTGGGCCGCTCGCACAAGAAATCCCTTTCTTGTGAAGTTTTAGAAAATTAGCATTCAAGTATGCTTTATCAGACTTCTTTATTGCTTCGGTTCTTCTTCGCTCATGAAAAAGAGGTTTTGCTCTAAGTTATTGCTTCAATATTTTTAACCTGAAGCTGCGGCTTGAGCGTGCATTTCAAAAAAAAATTAGCATGTGAGTGTGCTTTGTCAGGCTTTTTTATCGCAGGCTGAAAAAGAGCTTGTGCTCCAGCAGCCCATTAGCAAGGCTATTTGATTGGAAATGTTTTGAACAAAACTTCAAAAGAGAGGGATATCTTTTGTGAGCGATCTAGGGACAGACTTGAAGCGTTTTTGTGAAAAATATTCCAAGCAAGTGGCCGTTTCTCGGCCAGTTAAGTCAAAGCGCGAACAATTTATTCGCGCTTCAATGATGTTAAATTGATTCCGCCCATAAATCGTATTCGTCAGAGGCGATAATTTTCGCTTCAACAAGATCTCCCGGTTTATGTTTGGTTTCGTCATTTAAATAAACCACGCCGTCAATTTCTGGTGCATCGGCAAAACAACGGCCAATTGCGCCTTCTTCGTCTACTTCATCAATTAAAATTTGGTAAGTTTTACCAACACGGGTGGCTAAGCGTTCTTCACTGATTTGTTGCTGTAATTGCATAAAACGGTGGAAACGTTCTTCTTTAACATCTTCAGGTACATGATCGGGTAAATCATTCGCAGTTGCACCTTCGACAGGTGAGTATTTAAAACAACCAACTCTGTCTAATTTAGCCGCTTGTAAAAAGTCTAATAACTCTTCAAATTCTTCTTCGGTTTCACCCGGAAAACCAACAATAAAGGTAGAACGAATAACTAATTCAGGACAAAGCTCACGCCATTTTTGAATACGCTCTAAGGTTTTATCTACATTACCTGGGCGCTTCATTAATTTTAAAATACGTTTGCTGGCATGCTGGAATGGAATGTCTAAATAAGGCAACAAAGCACCTTGCGCCATTAATGGCACAATTTCATCAACATGCGGGTATGGATACACATAATGCAAACGTACCCAAATGCCCATTTTGCTTAACTGTTGGCACAAGGTTTTAAAATTACTCTTAATTGGCATGCCGTCGAAAAACTCTGTTTTGTTTTTGCGGTCTACGCCATAGGCTGAGGTATCTTGCGAAATGACTAACAACTCTTTCACGCCTGCAGCTTTAAGCCTTTGAGCTTCGCTTAAAACTTCACCAATAGCGCGCGAGTCTAAATCACCACGCATCGACGGAATAATGCAGAAGCTACATCTGTGATTACAGCCTTCAGATATTTTTAAATACGCATAATGTTTTGGGGTTAATTTAACGCCCGTATCTGGCACTTGTGCGGCAAAGGGTACTTGGCCTGGTTTTGGTAAATGGGTATGCACTTGTTCCATTACATTTTCGTATGCGTGTGGGCCAGTGATCCCCAATACATTTGGGTAAACTTCTTTTATTTCGTCTTCTTTTGCACCTAAACAGCCAGTTACCAACACCTTGCCATTTTCTTGTAAAGCTTCACCAATGGTATCAAGTGACTCTTGTACAGCTGAGTCGATAAAACCACAGGTATTTACAATGACTATGCCTGCATCGTGATAACTTGGCACCACTTCATAACCTTCGGTGCGAAGTTGGGTTAAAATACGTTCAGAATCAACTAAGTTTTTTGGGCAACCAAGGCTAACAAAGCCCACTTTTTTATTGCCTGTGGTATCTTTTGCAAGATTAACGCTTGCATTAGACTGATCCGCTAAAACCTTTTTAGGGGCATCTAACGTAGTGGTTTGTTTTGGATCAAATTGATTAACAGACATAAAGACCTCACCGTTGGCATTAAAACAAGCTGATTTTGGGGCGCGAATAATAGCAGATTAATTATAATATGGCACTGAAAGCTTAGTGCATGATAGAGGTAAAAAGTGATAGAAAACGCAGTAATTATTACCGGCGCTGCACAAAGAGTTGGATTAGCACTCGCTTTGCATTTGCAAGCTTCAGGTTTTAATGTTGTCGCGACATATAGAAGTGAACGAGTTGGTGTTACACAACTGCAAGAAAAAGGTGTTAGCTGTGTCCAAGCTGATTTTTCATCTACCCAAGGCGTTGATGATTTTATTGCTTGGGTACAAGAAAATGTGGCTAGCGTGCGAGCTATTGTGCACAATGCCAGTGACTGGTGTGCAGAGCAAGGCAGAATTGACGCTGAACTATTAAAGTACATGATGCAAATTCATGTTGAAGCACCTTATTTGATTAATTTATCTCTTGCTGAAAAATTGTCTGCTTGTGAAGAAATTGCAGATATTATCCATATTACTGACTACACGGTAGAGAAGGGTAGTGACAAGCATATCGCTTATTGTGCAAGTAAAGCTGCGCTAGATAATTTAACTTTGTCGTTTGCGAAAAAATTTGCACCTAAGGTTAAAGTAAATACCATTGCACCATCGCTTTTAATGTTTAATCAAGACGATGATGACGCATATAGAGCAAAAACATTGAAGAAATCAGTACTAGGCATTGAGCCAGGCGCGCAAGAAATTGTTGAGGCTGTGAGTTTTATACTCAAAAGTAACTATATGACGGGACGCCAGCTGAAACTAGACGGTGGCCGTCATATCGCATTTTAGCGGCTATTTTACCTTATAACTGCGTTAAACTTGTTTGCAATAGACAAGCTATTGACGCACAAATTTGCCTTGTTCTAAGAAAAAATTTCACCCTAAAATTAACAACGTCAATCGCTGTGGTCTGTTGCTTATTTGCTCTAAGAAAAATTGTTAAATAGAAATTAAGTTTTATAAAAAGTTTGGAAATTTAAATGGATAAAACACCGCAAAACTATATTGAATGGCAAACATTACAACAAGCTTACGATAAATATGAGTTTGGCTCGCTGGCGATCAAACTGTTAGCTGTGATTTTAACCTTTGTTGGTTTAATCACGAATATGCAAGTGTGTTTGTTGCTGGCTGTTGTCGCTATCTTGTGGTTGCAAGATGGTATTTGGAAAACCTTTCAATCACGTTTTGAAGTACGTTTATTACAAATTGAACAAAATCCTTGTGCACCTGCATTTAATACTGAATGGCAAAAGCAGCGCCCCGGTGTTTTTGGGTTAGTTAAAGCTTATTTATGTAACTCGCTAAAACCAACAGTTATGTATCCGTATATAGTGTTATTGGCTGTAATAGGATTAAGCTATATCTTTGGCGCTAAGTAGCGCTACGAGCTCGTCTTTGATAGCGTGATATCGTCGCATATTGTTTTCGGATAAGTCTGATTGCTCAATGATATTCACGCAATTTTGGCACATAGACTTCATTTCTTTGGGGTTTTTCCCTTGAGTTAAGAAGGTGCCAACCTTAGTAATTGCTTGTACTAAGTTTAGTGCCAAACTCGCGTTGTTTGGCATATATTGGTAGGCTTCAACAAAACATTCAACCGACTGTGGATACATAGCTTTTTGATATAAAGCTAAACCTTCGTTATTTAATGCTCGAATACGTTCACGTAATTCTTCATGGCTGGCTTTTTCTTTGTTAATCAAAACCTGTAGCGTGGTTGAAATAAGGTCATCATGGCCAGCAACCTCATTTAGCGTTTCCATAATTTCATCACTGCGCGATAAATTACCGGTTGAGAAATAAGCTTTCGCTTTGTCTAAGCGGTCGTCTACTGTGTCGTAGGGGGAGTCGTGTTTTTCACTTTCTTCAAGATTGTTACGTGCATCTTCCATATTGCCCTTAAGCACTTGTACACGAGCTTTGATTACCAGCTCTTGCGCTCTGACTGCTTCAGAATAAAAGCGTTTGTCTATATCCTTTAGTAAATCAGTACACTTAGTAATTTGTTTGGCAATTTCAAGTTTGTTTGAGTCGTTACTTAAATCGAGCAAACAACGGGCGAAATTTAGATAATTTTCTGGTGTATCAAATACTGAAAATCGACTGTCTTTTAAAATACGTGAATAGGCTCGTACTGCTTCTTCGGTTTCGCCATTTGCAATTGCTAGGTTGGCTATGGCGCGCTGCCTAAATAAGTTGCGTGGCGAAATTTTACCCGCTTCCATTAACATCTCAAAAGCTGTTACTGTATCTTCACGCACTATGTTTAATCGGCCTAACCAGTCGTATGCTTCTAATCTGGTATCGTCGCGGTCGAGCAACTCAAAAAGTTGAGATTCAGCATCAACCAAGTCGCCACTTTTTAATGTGGCAATGGCTTTGCCCAATAATGCCCAACTCGCTTCACGTTTTTTTAAAACGTTGCTGTATAGCTTAAGTGCTCGGTCGGCTTTATCTTGTTTAAGCAACAATTCTCCTTTCATACGTAAAGCAATTAATGCGCTAGAGGGGTCTTCTTTTATTAAAGTATTACATTCAGCCACAGCGACATCGGTTTGGTCATCATTAATTGCTTGATAAACCTTATTCAGTGCTACCTTTTTGGCTAGTGCGCGTGAAAAGCGCATTTCTAAGCCTTTATAGGTAAAAGGTTTGAGCAAAAAGTCATCTGGCTGTAGTTCAACTAAACCATGTACATATGGACGACGGTTTTCTGCTGAAATCATAAAGAAACAAGTTTGAGGGGCGAGGAGTTTTTTGTGTTTTAACTCTTCAAATAACTGATAGCCGTCTTTGCCTTCACCTAAGTTAAAATCTGCGAGGATAAAATCGAAACGAGTGTCGGTAGCTATTTGCAATGCTTGATTGCCGTTAGCGGCCGAGGTTATATGCACAAAACCTATTTTCTGTAACATACCTTTTACGGCCGAGCGAATTGGCTCGCAATCATCCACTATCATGACTTTCTTTTTTGCGTAAAAACTACTGCGCATAACCATAAAGTGGCTACCTAACAAAAAAATGCAAATAAAAAGATTAACATAAGTGTAACTTAATTGACGTTATAGTTGTTACTTAAACAAATTAAATTGACGTTAGCATAAATATAGTCATATTAATACGACTTTGCTAATATCCGTCATACATTTTGTGAATGGCGTGTGGCATTATTGATGAATGCACGAATACACCAATTCCTGTATAATGCGCGCAATAATTTTAAAAATTTTGTTAGACCAACTGAAATTATAGGATAGCTATACATGACTACTAAGCTGGAAAACCTACGTAAATTAACTACAGTTGTTGCTGATACTGGTGATATTGAGGCAATCAAAAAGTTCAAGCCTCAAGATGCAACAACTAACCCAAGCCTTTTATTAAAAGCTGCTCAAATTCCTGAGTATGACACTTTAATTGCTGACGCAATTGAGTGGGCTAAAGCACAATCTAACGATGTTGAGCAACAAATCATCGATGCTGGCGACAAGTTAGCAGTAAACATCGGTTTAGAAATCTTAAAAATCGTCCCTGGCCGTATTTCTACAGAAGTTGACGCACGTTTATCTTTCGACAAAGAAGGTTCACTTGCTAAAGCTCGTAAACTAATGAAATTATACAACGACGCTGGCATTGCTAACGAGCGTGTATTAATTAAATTAGCTTCTACTTGGGAAGGTATTCAAGCTGCTGAAGTTTTAGAGCAAGAAGGCATTAACTGTAACTTAACTCTATTATTCAGCTTCGCTCAAGCACGTGCATGTGCTGAAGCTGGCGCTTTCTTAATCTCTCCATTTGTTGGCCGTATCTTAGACTGGTACAAAAAAGCTGAAGGTAAAGACAGCTATGCACCAAGCGAAGATCCAGGTGTTGTTTCTGTAACTAGCATTTACAACTACTACAAAGAGCACGGTTATGAAACTGTTGTTATGGGCGCAAGCTTCCGTAACATCGACGAAATTACTGAATTAGCTGGCTGTGACCGTTTAACAATTGGTCCTAACTTGTTAGAAGAGTTAGAAGCAGTTGAAGGTGAGTTACCGGTTAAATTATCTTACAACGGTGAAATCAAAGAGCGTCCAGCTCGTATGACTGAAGATCAATTCCGTTGGGAGCATAACCAAGATGCAATGGCTACTGAGAAGTTAGCTGAAGGTATCCGTAACTTTGCTATCGACCAAAACAAACTAGAAGATATGTTACGCGCTAAGCTTTAATTAGCCGCATATTTTTAAGTTACAAGGCGGTATTTCACCGCCTTGTTTGTTTTACGCATTCACATAAAAGATTATAAAGAACAAGATTATGGCTTTATTTACACAGTTAAAAAGCTATCAAGCTTTGCAAGCTCACTTCGAGCAAGCTAAAAACCTACATATGCGCGACTTGTTTGCACAAGATTCTGAGCGTTTTGCTAAGTTTTCAGCTCAAGCTTGTGGCATAGAGTTAGATTACTCGAAAAACCGTATTACTGAAGAAACCAAAGCATTGTTATTAGACTTAGCGCGTGAAGCGCAAGTTGAAGAAAAACGTGACGGCATGTTTGCTGGCGCACGTATTAATACTTCAGAAGACCGTGCTGTATTACACACTGCATTACGTAACAAATCAGGCAAGCCTGTATTGTGTGACGGTGTAGATGTAATGCCAGAAGTACAAGCGACTTTAGCTAAAATGAAAGCATTCGTGAACGAAGTTCACAATGGTACGCGTACTGGTTACACAGGTAAGCAATTTACTGACGTATTAGCTATCGGTATTGGTGGCTCTTTCTTAGGTCCTAAAATTATGACTGAGGCGTTAAAGCCTTATCGTGTTGATGGCCTTAAAGTTCACTTTGTTGCTAACGTTGACGGTTCTCACATCCATGACGTTTTAGCTACATTGCCAATTGAAACCACTTTAGTATTAATGTCTTCTAAGTCGTTTGGTACGCAAGAAACATTAAAAAACACTGAAACTGCTAAAGCTTGGTTCTTAGAAAATGGCGGTAAATTTGAAGATATCGCTAAACACTTTATGTGTGTTTCTTCAAACATTAAAGCTGCAACTGAATTTGGTATGGACGCAGACAACATCTTCCCAATGTGGGATTGGGTTGGCGGCCGTTACTCATTATGGTCAGCAATCGGTTTACCAATTGCACTAGCACTAGGTTTCGACAACTTTGAAGAGTTGTTAGACGGTGCTTATGAAATGGATCAGCATTTCTTAACTGCGCCTTTAGAAGAAAACGTACCTGCGTTATTAGGTGTGTTAGGTGTTTGGTATATCAACTTCTTTGGTGCACAAAGCCATGTATTGTTGCCATACGATCACTATTTACGTGGTTTCCCTGCATATGTACAACAGTTAGATATGGAATCTAACGGTAAGTCTGCTACACCAACTGGTGACTACTTAGACTATGCAACTGGCCCAGTAATTTGGGGTGGTGAAGGTACAAATGGTCAACACGCTTTCCACCAGTTAATTCACCAAGGTACTGTGCTAATTCCTGCTGACTTTATTATGCCATTGCATTCTCAGCACGAAATGACCAACCACCACGCTATGTTAGCTTCTAACTGTTTTGGTCAAACCCAAGCATTAATGCAAGGTAAGACTGTTGAGCAAGTTAAAGCTGAATTTGCTGGTAAAGGTTTAACTGACGAACAAATTGAAAAAGTAGCTCCACAAAAAGTATTTGAAGGTAACAAACCAACTAATACTATTTTGATGGAAAAATTAACCCCTAAAGCTTTAGGTCAGTTAATTGCTATGTACGAACACAAAGTATTTGTACAAGGTATTATTTGGGGTATTAACTCGTTTGACCAATGGGGTGTTGAATTAGGTAAAGTGTTGGGTAACGACGTTTTAGCTAAATTAGAAGACAGCTCAATTGAGTTAAATGGTGACAGCTCTACTAATGCATTAATTGAGCGTTTCCGTAATCGTAATGCTTAATATGTAATTTGGCAGTAGCCAAAATAATGCTTAGAAAGGTCGCGAATGCGGCCTTTTTTGTATGCGCTTTTAAATCAGCTCCAAAGCGGACAATTCTAGTACGACGGCGGAGTAAATCACGAGTTGCGCGCATTTTAGCTGGGTAAACGTAGTCAAGTGGAAATGTACCACCTCGGATAAGAGAAGCAATTTTAAATGCATCAATTTTATCATTTTTAGCTTAGCCTATGTGGCAAGCTAAAAAGGAGGCTCAATGAGTATCAATGCAATTATCAAGGGACGCAAAAAGCTTGGCTGCGTCACTTCGTTCCTATTTTAGCCAAGCTTTTATGCTATGTGCATCCATCAACTATATCGAAATATATATTTAATGAAATTTATTATTCTACTCTTCACCTTAATCTCATTTGCGAGTGCAGCTAATGAAACCGAAATATCTGTTGGGTTAGGCTACCCATTTGGGAGTCCCACATTGGGTGTACAATACGCTGCAAAAATAGATATTTTTAAAGTATATGCCTCTTTGGGGTTGGTAGGGTATTCGACTGGCCTGGAACTAGCCGTAAGTAAAAATAAAAAACACAGCCTTGGAGTTACTTGGGGAAGTGAGTTATTATCAAGTGATGAGGGGTTTGGTTTCATAACCTACTCGTATCATTTTAATTCTTTCACGTCTAAAGGCTTTTTAGCTGGGCTAGGTGTTGGATATACTCGTGAAGAAGTCGGTTTTGAAAATGAATCCGGTAATTGGAACGGTACTGGAGAAATTGATACTTTGCCTACTTTATCGTTGATTCTAGGGTATAAGTTTTAACGTGTCTAACAAGAGAATATGGCGTCAATAGTCAATATTAAGCTGCTGGCGCTTCCGATAAAACACCATGTCTGAATATAGAATTTAGTAGGACAACTATCTTGCTAACCGAAGCCATTATGGCAACTTTTCTAGCTTTCCTTTCCCCCTTATTTTGACCACTTAATTTATTCATCGTCAGCTCTTTTGGTTGGATATACATGTCGAGTTGAAATTTACCTCTATCGACACTGGCGTTCATATTTTGCTTTGTATTTGGATTCATAATAAGCTAACTACTTATTGCATAAATTAATCTAGATGTGAGTGTTCAAATGAATTACTCATGCAAAGCGATTCTGAATCTTTCCGCCCTATAACCGGGCGATACTAACCAAAGGAGTTGGGTGTTATTTATGAAAGTATTTATTTTGGTATGTATTCTTTTTGTGGTCTCTTGTGGTAACTCTACTAACCAAGAAGATAACGAATTTGCTGGTTATTGGTATTCAGCATTTGCAGATGTATACCTCGATATTAATAGGAAGGGTCATGTTCGCTTACGTGAATGTTCTTTGTATGAAGGATATTCTGTCAACGAAAGCGCTTCAGGCCAAATCATCAATGATAACCTTAAATTTGGAGAAAAAGGCTTTGAGCAAGACTTTATCGTCAGTTTTGATGGAACAAGTTTACAAATAGCTTCGGTTTCAGATGTCGAAAATGGTGAGCCGACATTGTTTACCAAACAAACATCAATCCCAGAAAAATGTGAAAATGACGTTGTAGAGATTACGTATTATTCACCAAAGCAAGTTCAAGAAAATGATTTGATTGAATTTACTGTAGATTTTGAATATCGACTATCTTCAGCCCCAAACGCCATTATTGAAGCTGGTTTCACCTCTAGCGACTCAGGCTCTTTTGTATTAACTAATGAAGAGTTTGAAGTATCGTCAAGTGGAATAGGCAGTGGTTTTTTTACACCTACAACAACAGCGACAGCATACGGTTCCAACAAAACATTTTCACTGCATTTAATTATGTATGTCCCTCCAACAGGAACTGCCATATCTTTTAGCCCTATAGCGTCAGACAAAGTAGATATCAGAGTTATTCTGGCTGATCCCTCTAATAACAAGTTGAACCAAGAATCATCTAAAAGTTTTCGAAGTTCTAATATTCTTGGTTTTACAAAATTTGGTGTTTAAATGAATATCATTGAAGCTGGCTTATGAACAGGTATAAAGGATTGTTGCTTGCGTTACTGGTTTCTTTTCAATATCCGCTGCAAGCGGCTAACAATGCTTGTTTGGCTTTTCCGAACATGCAGATGCCTGAATGGGTGATGAACCCGGGAATAGGCGATGAGAGCAAACTTTATGGTGTTGGAAGTGCTAGCGCTACACAAGCCAAAGTAGATTTTTTTGAGCTGAAACGACAGTCTCATCGTGCTGCTATGCTTGAACTCAGCGAATCATTGCAATTAAGTGTTCGTTCATCTTTGGCATTAAACCAGAGTTTAACAAACATAAATGGTGATACTCAGCAAAGTCAGTTATTGGATGGTGTAATGGATGCCTATTCGGATGTTTTGCTCCACAACAGTAAAGTCGAGTCTATTTGGTTCAGTCGCGAGTCGTGCCAGCTTTGGACGCGAGTAAGTGTTGTCAAAGCTGACTTTGAGCAAACAGCGGTGTCGATAAGCGATAGAGTTAATAATGAACTCGCTAAATTATCTGAACAATTAACTCGAATTGAAAATGCGGTTATGTCAGATCCAAATGTGATTTTGCGTCAGCATCAACTGCAACTAAATAGTCAAGGTTATTGGTCAGCATTAAAGTTAAAGATAGATAAAGACGAATGGTTTGCAGTTTTGGATTTATTTGACCAGTATGGTATGTCTTTTGATGCAAATGCTTTTAACATAGTTAAAGACAATGATTTGTTTCGCTATCTTAACAGACATAGCTTTTATCTTGCTTCTGGTAACGATTTAACCGTACTGCACTACATTGCACTTCATCAACAGCAAGCTGATGTCAATCTTTCTTGGTTGCTTGAGTGGGCGAGTGCAAGAGGTAAATTGACCACTCTAACCAGTGAGTTAGCTAATTTGGCCAGCCATAGTGGTTTTAAATGTGGTGGATTTGGATGTTATAAAGGGGATTTACTAAGATTTAGAAACAAACTATCTCCCGAAGCTGACTCATATCAAGCCATTCATTTTGCTGCAATAGCAGGAAGCGTGCAATCAATCGAAATTTTTGTGGCTAATGGAACACCAATCTATAAGCAAACTCGTAAAGGTTATACACCCTTGGCATTAGCTATAGATGCAGCTAATCAACCTGTAGTTGAATATCTATTGCAGCAACCAGATTCATTAAATCAAGATTTAGGCGTTGCACTTGAAGTTGCAATGTTTAGTGCGTTTAGAGGATTAGACAGTTTTTTACTCAACAAAAATGCTAACTTTGTCGACACATTCCCTGCGCAAATAACTTTTGCGAACAAAGTGATAGAAAAAATTAGATTGTCTCAACCAATTGAGCCGGCTATCGTTCATCGAGTGATTACCCAGGTGCAACAAACGATAGAAAGATGTAATGATACTAAATTGTCCGAATCGATAGATGGTGTGTGCAATTTGGCTAGCAAAACATTAAATCAATACAAATTATTAAAGTAAGGGGGGAGGAGCATGCCGAAAGAATTAAAGACATTTTTGCTGTTATCTTTCACTCTTGTACCTTGTATGTATTCATTCAGCGGTTTTGCCGCTGTTAATCCTGCGTGCAAGAGTTTGCCGAGCATGCCAATGCCAGAATGGATTTTCAACCCAACGGTAGGTGAGCAAACTTTGTTGTATGGGCACGGTGTTACAAGTGGTGCTGGTAACATGCTAAGTATTTCACAGTTGAGACGCATATCTAGACTAGAAGCTCAGCGAGAGCTTGCAGAAACACTAGAAGTTAGTGTTCGTTCTGAGTTGGTAATGCAACAAGCGGTTACCAAAACAGAAGAAATTAACTCAATGCGAACAAGTGTCAATGACACAGTAAAAGCCTCGTCCGATGTATTGCTGCAGAAAGTTAAAGTTGAAGCAATTTGGTTGAATCACGAAACCTGCAATTTATGGACTCGGGTAAGTATGCGGCAAAGTGACTTTAACCAAAGTCAGCAGCAGGTCTCCGCAAAGGTCATGCTGGCGCTCAAGCAACTAACAGCCATAAATGAAAAGGTTGACACTATCAGTAGTGCAATTACCCAAGACCCCAATACACTATTACGAAAATATAACTTACGGTTAGATGCTGTTGGGTATTTACGCGCACTTCAACTAGAAATGCCTGAAAAAGAGTGGTACCCGCTGCTAGATTTGTATCAACAAAACAATTTTGTGTTAGCAATGAATGCTACTTATCACTTTTATCAAACTGATATGCTACGTTTGCAGCGGCAATACGCATTTTATTTAGCTAATTCACCAGCTATGTCGCTATTACATTATTTGACTTTAGATGGTTTAGTTGCGCCTCATCAGCTTGAGGAAATCTTGAATTGGGCACAAAGCCGAAGCCAAAATTTACATGTAACAGCGGACACAATTACTGCGAATGTGTATAGCGGTATGAGTTGTAATGGCAGCGGATGTTATTCTGGCGATTTACTCAGATTTAAAAATGAATTTGACAAAGGGGTAGATAGTTATTTGCCAATTCACGTTGCAGCTATTGGCGGTCGCGTTGAAGTTATGGAAAAATTATTACAAGTCGGTTTTTCAGCCAATGTTAAAACTAACAAAGGTTATACGCCATTGGCACTAGCGATAGATGCAAACAATACGAGTATGGTGTCGTTTTTGCTTGCGAAACCTGAGTCGGTTGAAAATGACATGGGAGCAGCGTTAGAAGTGGCTGTATTTTCTGCTTTTCGAGGTTTGGATAAAAGCTTAAGTCTGGTAGAGTCTTCCAAAAATGACTTTGCTCAAGTCTTTGCCAAACAAGTTGAGCAAAGTACAAATACAGTTAGGACGATATTGTCTATGCAAAACGCTAGTAAAGTTTTGGTAGAAAGGTTCAGTGATTCATTAAACGCGACTCTTGCCCGTTGTAATAAGCAGTTGGGAGTAAACAGCTCTATATGCAACCAAGCGACCCAAGCCTATCAGCAATTATTAGTTTTATTAAACACTCAGACGCATTAATTTTAGCAAGATTTTGATTAAGCTGTTGCCTTTTGCCATTTTTCAACCCAATCACTTAATTCGCTAGCTGGCATAGGTTTGGCTATGTAATAACCTTGTAAAATATCGCCACTTAGATGGCAGGCCATGTTCCAGTGTTCAAGGGTTTCAATACCTTCTAGTACAACTGACATGCCCAAACGTTTGGCCATATTTACCATAGACTCTAGTGTTGCGCGTTGTCCTTCATCCGTTACGGCATTTTGGACAAATTGTTTGTCAATTTTCATTTCACTAAAAGGCAGGTCAATTAAACGTTCAACAGATGAAAAGCCAGTGCCAAAATCGTCTATCGACAGTTTAATACCACGCATGGATAAACGTGATAACACCTCTAACATATCTGCCTGCTGCTCTATAACACTTGATTCGGTGATCTCTAGCACAAGTTTATCCGCCGGTAATTTGTAACAGCTCAGGAGCTCGAAGATCATGTCTGGCAAATTCTTCTCAATTAGCAGCGTAGCTGATATGTTGAGCGATACGCTTAAAGCTAAACCTTTGTCGCGCCAACTAGCTATTTGTTGTAATACTTGGTCGAGTTGTTCGTAAGTTAGGTGTTTAATTAAAGCATTGTGCTCTAATTCCATAATAAAGCTGTCAGGAAAAACTAAACCTTTAGAAGGGTGGTTAAGTCGTGCTAGCGCTTCTAATCCGATAATTCTGCGGGTTTTATTACAAATCAGGGGTTGGTAGTACAAATCGAATTGCTGTTGTTCTAATGCTCTAATCAGCTCATAAATCTTAAGTTTTTCGACATTTGCTCTGTGGCTGGGTTTTTTATATTCACTGGCTTTTGTCAGCATGTTGGCAACTGCTTGCTCGGTAATTGGTTTTGCTATACTGCCGACAAGATTGAGTTTGCAGGTGCGTGCAAGTTGCTCAACCGACTTTATCGTTTTAGCAGACATTGAACTTACAATAACTAAATGACCTGGATAATTGTGTTGTTGGAGTAAACGAATAAATTCAACACCGTCTATATGCGGTAAGTTTAAATCACTAAAAATAATATTGACTGAATTGTTTGCCAAATAGGTCAGGGCATCATTGGCGTTAGAGAATGCGTTAACTTGTGTTATCCCTGCATTTTTTAGCACTTGAGTCATTAACGCTATAATTGAAGGGCTATCATCCAATAGCAGTGCGTTCCAGTTGTTTAGTGTCATAAAGTAACTCCCTTTATCTAGTGCTTGTTGTTAGTGTAGTTGCTTTTTGCGAGGCGACAAGGTGAATACGGAGCGATTTTTTGTACTACATTTCCGCAAATTCAGTCACTCGTTCGTTAACCGTGTTATCCTACGCCTGATTGCGTTTAACAACAGAGAATAAATGAATACTAAAAACAGAGCGTTAACCTTAGTTTCCATATTTTTATTGGTTGGGTTTATTGCGGTAAGTAGTTTAAGTTACTGGTCAGCAAGACATTCTTTGTCTGAGCAAATTGTCTCTGAGGTGGTACCGCTCACGGGTATTAGCATATATTCAAAAATAAAAGAAAAATTGATGGCACCCATTCATATTTCTTCGTTAATGGCACAAGACACTTTTGTGCATGACTGGGTACACAATGGTGAGCAAGACCCGTCTAAAATGCTGCGATATCTCGCTGAAATCCAGCAACGCAATAATGCTATCACTAGCTTTTTTGTATCTGAAAAAACGAAAAATTATTATCATCCGAATGGCGTATTGCGCCGAGTATCTGAGCAAGACACACAAGACAATTGGTATTTTGCTGTTAGCCAAAGTGAACAAGATTATGTGGTTAATATAGATTTAGATACGCGCGATTTACAATCTCTTACCGTTTTTATTAATTACAAAGTGATTGACTCAGATGGTCAGTATTTAGGTGCCATTGGTATAGGTTTGTCTGTTACTTCAGTTAAACAGCTCTTGGATGAAAACAATCCTCATCAGCAATTTTTCATCTTTTTCGCCAATGAACAAGGTGCAGTAATGCTACAAGGGCAAAATTATTTGTTTAACCAGCAGCCGATTGCAACTTTAGCGGATATTAGTGGCCTAGCACCTTATAAGTCACAACTGGTCAATAATGAAAACAATACAATACGCTTTAATCTGGCTAGCCAGTCGGCGCACATAAACAGTCGATATATACCTGAATTAGGTTGGTCATTGATGATATTACATATCGAAAAAGCTTGGGACAAGCGTATTATCAAACCTTTATTGCTTAACTTGTTAATTGGCTTTTTGATATCTATTTTGGTCATTGCTGTTGTGTTTTACACCATGCGCCGATATCAAAAGGAGCTTGAGCGAATGGCCATTACCGATAAATTAACTGGGGTTGCTAATCGTCACGGTTTTGAACATTTACTCAATAGTTTATTCAGTCATAAAAACAAGCAATCTACCAGCTCAGTTATTTTGTTTGATTTAGACAACTTTAAACAAATTAACGATACCTACACACATTTGGCTGGCGACAGAGTTATTTGTGATGCAGTTGCTTTGGTAAAAAATGTGTATGGTCATTTAAATACTACAGTGAGATGGGGTGGCGAAGAGTTTCTAATTATTTTGCCTGATCATGATGCACAAGCCGCTGCACAGATAGCTGAAAAAATTAGATTGAGAATAGAAAAAAATGTCAGTGTGTTTGACCAACAAGATATTCGTTTTACTGCGAGTTTTGGGGTTAGCCAATGGCAGGATAACGAAAATATTGACCAGTTTTTATTGCGCCTAGACAAAGCCTTATACCTTGCAAAACATCAAGGTAAAAATCAGGTATGTGTGGAATAACTATCAATACACTTTTGTAGTTCGGCAAAGTTAAAGGGTTTAGTGACGTATGCATCCATGCCTGCGTCTAAACACTTTTTCTCGTTTTGACTGGTTACATCTGCGGTTAATGCAATAATTGGTGTTGGTTTGGCGTGTCTTGTGCGCTCTATCTGTCTTATCTCTTGCGTCGCTGTGTAGCCATCTATACCGGGCAGCATGCAGTCCATTAATACCAATAAATAGTGCTCAGGTTTGTACAGTTTCACCGCTTCTTCACCATTTTCAGCCCAGTCTATTTGATAACCTTTTCCTGTTAGATATTGCTCTGCAACCATGTAGTTAATATCGTTATCTTCCACAATTAAAATACGCTTGTTGCCAGTTGTGATTGGCGCAACTAGTGGTGTTGCAACTTCTTGTTCATGCTGGTGTTGTTCTAAGCTTTTACACAGCGCCTGCAGGAGCTTTTTGCCGATAATAGGTTTGTGGATGTGTTTTATATTTAATTTTTCACACTCTTGATAGATTTCTTCAGAGTCCACCGAGGTAATTAAGATTGCATGGCAGTGGTTAGCTAACTTGGGCTGAATGCTTTTGTATAAGGACAAACCGTCCATTTCTGGCATGGCATAGTCGAGCAATAAAAAGTCGCATTCAATCTTGTTTTGCTGTTTCAACCAAGTTTGTAATTCTACCGGTGCTAAAAAATTATGGTGTTTGATATGCCAATTGTCACAAAAACCATTAAGTACTCTGTGATTTTCAGCAATATCGTCAATAATTAGCGCGGTGGTATTGTGTAGCACCTCAGGTGCAACATGGTATTGTGCTGGTTTTTCAATTTTTAATGCTAGCTCAAAGTAAAATTTGCTGCCCTTGTTTGGCTCAGAGGTTACTTTTAGCGTGCTTCCCATTAAATTAACTAGTTTTCGGCACAGAGCTAAACCTAAACCTGTACCGCCGTATTTGCGGGTGGTTGAACTGTCGGCTTGTTCAAAAGCTTGAAAAATATTAATTTGTTGTTGCTCTGTTAAACCAATGCCAGTGTCTGTCACTGCAAAGTCTATATATGCTAATTCAGTGGTTGAAGATTTTGTCAGTGTAGCGCTAATGGTAATGCAGCCTGATTCGGTAAATTTAACTGCATTAGAGATCAAATTGCCAAGTACTTGGCTAATTCTAATATCATCAGCGTATACGTGCATATTTGCGACATCAGACATGTCGATAATCAATTCTAAGCCTTTTTTACTTGCATTGGCTCTGTGCGCTAATACAACATCTTCAATAAGCTCTTGAAGATCAGTTGATACAGGATGAATTTCTAATTTTTGCGCCTCAATTTTCGAAAAGTCTAAAATGTCGTTAATGATGCCCATTAATAGGCGACCAGAGTTTTCTATGGTTTTAAGTTTATTCTGTTGTTCTTTGTTTAATTGACTTGATGCTAACAGTTGAGCCATACCAAGCACGCCATTGAGTGGGGTGCGAATTTCATGGCTCATATTGGCTAAAAATTCACTTTTAGCTTGGCTTGCTTGTTCTGCTTGGTGTTTTGCTGTGGCTAACTGATTATGTTGTTGTTCAATCACATTGGAGAGCTTTTTAGAAAACGCCACAGCACCTGCGCCAAACAATATAATACTAATTAAGGTGATAACCAGAACGTATAAAGTGAGTTCGGCGACATTCTCTTCCACTGCAGCATGCGGAATTAAACCAACAAACTTCCAGTCTAAATAAGGTGATGTGTACTCAACAGCAAAAAACTTATCATCTTCCGTAATGGTATTTTCTACATACTTAAAAACGTTTTGTGGGTTGCGAGTGTCGGCTAATATTCGACCTGTGTGTTCAATAACCACAAGTTCACCTTGTTCGCCAAATTCTGCTTTCGACAGCATTTTGGTAAATTCGTCCAAAGTAATATCTATTCCTACTACACCAATCATTTTATTTTGTTGGTTTTTAATTAGCCTGACTGTCGATATCAGCATGGTGTTGTCGGCTGCCCAATAATAAGCTGGAGCTCGAATAATTTTACCATTGGCTTGTTTGGCTGATGTATACCAAGGTCGTACGCGCGGGTCGTAATGGTTGGTTGTTGCACCTTCCGGCCACTGAATGTATCCACCTTGTTCAGTGCCAAAATATATGTAGTTTAAGTTAGGGTAGTGTTCGGATATTTGTACAAAGTTTTTATATAGGCTTTGTTCAGCTATATTACTTGAGCTAGGTCGCATTTGTGTTGCTGGCAAATGCATATAAGTGGATATATGTTGTGCACTGTCTTTAAAAATAGCTTGCTCACTGAGCAAACTCAGTTGGCTTGCATACAGCTTAAACATTTGACTAATGCCGTTGTCTATTTGCTGCACTTCACCATAAAAGCGGCTTTCAAAAGCGTCTCGTGCGTGGGTTCTAACTTCGCTTATGGTAAAAATAAAGTTAGCAAACAATGGAATTGTCACGGCACATAAAAATGCTAAAATTAGTTTAACCCGTAAATTTCGCACGCTTTCTCTTGTTTAAGCTTCAAAGTAATTGTTACTAACTATAGCCATGCACTGTCAGTAATTCCATAATATCTTTGGAAAATTTGTACACGAAAGGTAAACAGGTTCTAATCTTCAACTATAATAAATTATCAAACGAACTTTCATCGTCTTGGACAAATGCATGCAAGCAAGATGGGCAAAATTATTGATTAAACCTAAATACTTAGCTATTACCATTGATTCAATATTAGCTGGTTTGCCGTTATCAGTCATTGCGCAGGTTGTCGCGCCGAGTCAAACTACAAGTTCGGATATTGAAGTGATTCAAGTCACTTCATCCAAGCGTGTGCAAAACATGCAAACTGTGCCGGTTGCACTGCAAGCTTTGTCTGGACAAACTGTTGCAGAACTTAACCTAGCCAATTTAGATGCGCTGAATTTGTATTTGCCTAATGTATCCGTAGCTGCAAGAGGGCCAGGGCAAGCCGATATTTTTATGCGAGGTATGGCGATACAACCCATAGCGGTTATGTTAGCTGGTGCACAAGGTAGTATGCCAAATGTTGCTGTGTATTTAGATGAGCAACCAGTGACTGCACCGGGTAGAAACATTGACCTATATACGCACGATTTAGCCAGAGTTGAAGTTTTAGCAGGCCCGCAAGGCACATTATTTGGTGCAAGTTCACAAGCTGGCACAGTGAGGTACATTACCAACAAACCTTCGCGATTTAGATTTGAAGCAAGTACCAGTTTAGATTTTGCTCACACTAAACAAGGTGATAATAGCCACAGTTTACAAGCTATGCTGAATTTCCCCGTAGGTGATGATCTTGCATTACGTTTGTCGGCATATACAGTGTCGCAAGGTGGTTATATAGATAACCAATACGGTGAATTTACTTTAGACCCTGCAATAAACCCCAACTCGCTTGTTAATTTGAATGATGCTAGTTACCAAACAATTAATAACCAACATCTTATCAAAGATGACTTTAATCAAAGTGTGTATCAAGGTTTTCGCTTATCGGGCAAATATTGGCTCAATGACGATTGGCAAATACTCTTGCAACATAATGCTCAGCAGATTGAAGCTGATGGTGTGTTTGATATGGACCCTGAAGTCGGCGACTTAGCTGTTAGTCGATTTTTTCCAGATAAGCTCGAAGATGAATTTAACCAGACCTCGTTGACGTTAGAAGGCCGCATTGACCAGTTAGAAGTTTTGTACGCAGGCTCTATGTTAGAGCGCGAAGTTAATCAACTTATCGACTATACAGGTTATAACAATAGCGGGGCTTATATTGCGTATTACACCTGCACTTATAACAATCCCAATTACATAGTTAATTATAATATTCCAGCAAGCCTGATCACTGAGCAGAGACAATGTAAAGATCCAACTAAGGGATTTGTCGGTAAGCAGATGCACGACAAAACAACCCATGAGCTTAGGTTTGTTTATGATGCTAATCCGTACTTGGATTCTGTTTTTGGTTTGTATTTAGATGATTTTGAACTCGCAACCTTAGACGACTATGTCTATTTAGCTGCACCTGAACTCGGTTTTGCTGCAAATTCGCCGATATCAAGTGCAAAAAGTATTAATCCGCATCCACGTGCAGCAGGCGTAACTTTTTTTAATGACATTACTAGACGCGAAAAACAGCAAGCTCTGTTTGCCGAGTTGTCGTTTAATTTGTCGGAGCAAGTTACTGCGACCTTAGGGGCACGAAAGTACAAAATTGAAACTGATATAAGTGGTTCATCTAATTTTGCTGATGGTATTTTTCAAGGCTCAGTAAATACTGACCGCGGGCGCGATTATGATGTTTCTGGTGGGCATAGCGATAAACCACTCAAGCAGTCAGATACCATATACAAACTGAACCTCAGTTATAACTGGCAACAGGACAAATTAGTTTACGCCACTTATTCTGAAGGTTTTAGGCCAGGCGGATTTAATCGCGGAGGTGGTATTCAATCGACCAACCCTGAATTTGCCGACGTCGCAACTACATATAACACAGATGATGTTAAAAACTATGAGCTAGGGCTGAAATCCACTTGGTTGGATAACAAGTTACGTTTTAATGCAAATGCTTACCATATTAAATGGCAAAATATGCAAGTTTCACGTTTTGATCCACAAAACGTATCTATTTTAACTTTTATTGAAAATGCGGCTGACTCAAGAATAAATGGCCTAGAAGGGGATATTATTTGGCAACTAACACCAAGTTGGCGTTTGTTTGCCGCAGCCTCATTTATTGACAGCAAATTAACCGAATTAAAAGCGCAGGCGATAGAGCTTGCTCCGGTTGGCAGTGAATTGCCTTTAACCCCAAATTTTCAGGGCAACATTCGCAGCCATTACAATTGGAAAATAAACAAATATTGGTTAGATTGGCAATTGTCATTGGTATATTCACAAAGTGCTTGGAGTTCGTTGGTTGCAGAGCAACGTGAGCTACAAGACAGCTATCAAATTATCAATACATCTATCAGTTTAGAGTTAAATAAGTGGTTACTGCAGTTGTATATTAATAATCTAACCGATGAAAGAGCCGAGCTTTTTATTAATGACCAAGACGATATCAAAAGAGTTACTGTTAATCGGCCACAAACTTTTGGTATAAAACTCAAATACACATATTAACGATGAACAGATACTTATGCTGCAACAAATACAGGCTTTGGTTAAAAATGGTGATGTGCACGAAGCTTGGCGTCGTTTGCAGCAAATTGAGCAAACTGAATATGGCCAACTGGGTTTTTATCTTGCGGCTGTGTGCAATAGGTATTTAAACCAACCGAACCTAGCACTAGGTTTTATTGATAGTTTGCTCAAAATAAACCCCAAACATGCGCGAGGGTATCAAGAACAAGCCTACAATTATTTGTTGTTAAACAATCCAAATAAAGCATTAGCTGCTTTGTTAAAAGCGACAAAATACAACCCAAGCTTAACCAGTGCTTGGTTAAAACTCGCCGATATCTACCAGTTAAATCAGCAGTTAAGTTTAGCTGATAATGCCCGCGCAAACGCTGAGTATTACCAAAGTTTGCCGCTGCATATCCGCAGTGGTTATTCCAACTTGTATGAAGGTAATATTACGCAGGCACAGCACATGTGCCAATTTTATTTGCAGCAACAGCCTGACAATGTTGAAGCTATGCGTTTGTTAGCGCAAATTGCCAGTAGTAATCAGCATTATGATAAAGCCGAATTTTTATTAGACAGTGCTTTGTTGTTAGCGCCAGAACATGTGTTTTGCCAATATGATTTAGTTTTAGTGCTCCAAAATAGGCAAAAGTTTGTTAGGGCTTATCAATTAGCAACTAAGCTGGTAGAAAAGAGCCCGAATAATCTGAGTTTTGTATTGTGTTTGGCAAACCAAGCCGCAGCGTTAAATCAGTTTGAGCAAGCAGAAGTGGCGTATAAACAAGTATTGGAAAATTTACCTGACACTTCATTTGAGCGTGCGCAGGTTTATATTGCACTCGGCCATTTATACAAAACCCTTGGGCAAACAGAACAAGCGCAACACGCATATCAAAGCGCCTATCAAGCTGATGTTTTGTGTGCAGATGCCTATTGGAGTTTAGCCAATTTAAAACGATATCAATTTAGCCAAGCTGAATTGCAACTCATGTTAGATACATTGGAGCAGCAAATATTGGCGAATAACGAGCAATGTTTGTTGAGCTTTGCTTTGGCTAAAGCATTTGAACTTAGAGAAAACTATCAACGTGCAGCTTGTTTTTATCAAAGCGCCAACCATCTGCGTTTAACTGAGCTTAAGTATAATAATCAACAACATGTGCAGAGCATTAACGAACAAAAGGTGAATTTTCCAGCTGAGCTTTTGTCGCGGCTTGTTACTCGAACAGATGCCAAAATCACCCCGATTTTTATTGTTGGTTTACCAAGAGCTGGCAGTACTTTGCTTGAGCAGATATTAGCGTCTCATTCTGAAATTCAAGGCACAATGGAATTGCCAAATATCATGCAAATCGCTGAGCAGTTAGCTCAACAAGCGGCTGAAAAAGGCTTGAGTTTGGCTGATTTTCTGCAAACGTTTAGCCAAGCTGAATTGGCTGAAATAGGTGAAGATTATTTACAGCAAACACAAGTATTCCATAAAAAATCACGTTATTTTATCGATAAAATGCCGAACAATTTTAAGCATGTTGGCTTAATTAAATTAATTTTACCTCAGGCTAAAATTATCGATATTCGGCGCAATATTAAAGATGCCAGTATGGCCAACTATAAGCAGTATTATGCCCAAGGGCAGGCGTTTAGTTATAACTTACGTCATTGTGCTAATTTTTATCATGCGTACACAGGTTTAATGGATTATTGGTACAAACAAATTCCACAAGACTTGATGCTAGTAGAATACGAGCAATTAGTTGCACAGCCAGAGCAGCATATTAAAGATATTTGCGACATGTTAGGCTGTGATTTTCAACCAAGTATGCTGCAATTTCATCAAAATACTCGAGCGGTTAAAACGCCTAGTGCAGAGCAAGTGCGTCAACCTATTTATACCTCAAGCATAGGTAGTTGGCGGGCATATGCGCAGTACCTGCCAGAGTTGCAGCAAATTATTTAAGCAAATTCGCTGGCGAATATTCATCAGTTAATACTCGGGCGGTTACATCCCAATCCACCATGTCTGTTATAGATTCAAACAATAAGTTGGTATCTAACCCATAACGGCTTAGTTGGTTATTTAATTGTGGGGATAAATTATTTGTCAGCGAGAAGTTGTCGCAGTTACAGGCAAATATTACACGATTGCCTTTGGTTGGTGCTTTAAAAATAGCTAGCTGATTAAAGACTTTTTGGTAAGTGACTGATTCGTGATCGTATAAATCACTGGTGCTAAATGTATTGGCGGCTAACAAGCCGTTTGCTGATAATAAACGTTTGCATTCAGTTAAAAACTCCTGAGTCATTAAATGCTCTGGAATATAGTCACCATTAAAAGCATCGAGAATTATCCAATCAAATTGCTGCTTTTGTAAAAGTGCTCGTTTAACAAATACACGTGCATCTTTTATCTCACTTTTTATTTGTTGGTTTTCTTGATAGTCAAAATATTCTTTGGCGAGTTTTACTACGGCAGGATCTATATCAACCGAGACTATTTCACTTGTCGGCGATATTTGATGAATAACATTAGCAAGGGTGCCACCGCCTAAACCCAATATTAATACGCGTTTTGGGGCTGGGTTGTGAGCTAAACCTAACAAGGTGCCTTGCACATATTCAAATACCAATTTTTCCGGTTGTTTTAAGTTGATACATGCCTGATTACTGACTTTTTTTCGGCGTGTTTCAAACTGCATACAGCGAATGCCTTTGTTTTCAGTAATCACTATATTGCGGTAGATGGAGCGCTCTTTGTGTACTTCAACCAATTTGGCAAAAGCTGGGTTGCTAGTAAATAACTGGGCTGCTGCACACAAAACTAAGCTGGTTAATACTTTTTTAGAAGTACGCATAATTTATTCACTCACTACTGCATTGCAGGCTAACTGACTTGTGGTTTTATTGGTTAGAGTGAAGGTTGCAAATGCAAGCACTGCACAACTGGCTAAAATGGCAAAAATAAACCAAAGAATTTGGCTAACTTCCATCCAGAGGACTAAATAAAAAGAGGTCATAATTGTGCCTATGGCACTACCTAAAGTAGAGATAAAATATAAAAAGCCAGCGGTTTGACCGGATGATTGGGTCGAAACCGTTAATAATCGCACAGAGTAGGGCGATATCATGCCCATGACGACACTTGGTAATAAAAATACTAAAGTCGCTGCGACCAATGAGCCATATCTAGGATCTTCAATCCAAGCAAACACCAACTCAAATAATTGTTCTGAATAAAAAATACTCGGCAAAATTGCCAATGCTGCAACCACAAAAATGCTCGCAAATTTAGCTAAACTAGGTTGCTTGACTGACAACTTACCGCCAGTTAAATAACCTAACGACAGCGCCAACATAAACACAGTAATAATACTGCCCCATACATACACGCTACTACCAAAGTAAGGCGCTAACATTCTGCCACCAAGTAGTTCAAATGACATGATGGAAAAACCAGCACTAAAGGCCAGTAATATGACTATTAATTTTTGCATAATTGCTTAGATTTATTTGTGATTTATTTGCTTGAGTAGCAGGTAAATTAACGTGAAATTAACCTTTGTGCAAATACTGAAATTGTAGAGGTAGCTCTTTTTAAATTTACATATTGTATTCCTAAATATATTAGTAAATGTTAAAGTAAACGTGTTTGTAATGGTTAATGCTAATTATTGTTATTTAAGGTTGTAATTATATGGCTAAGTTGAGCAATCGATTTTGGTTTCAATTACACGGATGGTTTTCTTTGCCAATTTGGATGGTGTTTTGTTTTGTTTGTTTAACCGGCACTATTGCCGTTGTTAGTCACGAAATAACTTGGTTGGTTAATCCTAATGCGCGTGCGGTTAATTCACAGCAGCTGCCTGCTCAGCCAATTGAGCACCTTATTGCTGCAGTAGAAAAAGCTCATCCAACCGCTGATGTAACTAATGTAATGCGTTTTGAACCTTATTTAGCAACAGCTGTCACATTTACCGATACGGATAAACCTTACGCAATTGCTTACGTAAACCAGTACACTGGCGAAATTCAAGAAGTGAACAATGGTGTGACTTTTGTTGGTTTTATGCGTTCATTACATGGCTGGTTGTTATTTCCGTGGCAGCATAGTTACAGTTTAGGTTATTACTTAGTCTGTATTATGGCGATACTGATGTTAGGTGCTTTGATCACTGGGTTAGTGGTTTATAAAAAGTTCTGGAAAGGTTTTTTCAAATTCAATTTACGCACAAACCAAGGTAAACGCACCTTGTTTAACGATTTGCATCGTTTATCTGGTGTATGGTCAATTTGGTTTATGTTGGTTATGAGCTTAACCGGTTTGTGGTATTTGGTGCAGGCGATCTGTTGGCATGCTGAAATTGAAATTGAGCCACATGCACCCATGCTCCCGGTTGCCCAATTACCAGCAAGTTCGAATGAGCAGCCACAAGTTAACTATTCATTATCTGACAGCATCAGCATTGCTCGTCAGCTCTATCCTGATTTTAATCCGAGTTATATCCATTTACCTGAGCACAATCGTGATACTTATCATTTATCTGGTGCAGGGGATTTTATTTTCTTTGATCAATACAGTTATAAACTTAATGTTAATCCTTGGACTGGCGCGGTTGAATATAAAAACGACCCTAGCAGTATGACCTTGATGCAAACCTTATCGCACATAGCAGATCCGCTACATTATGGAACCATTGGTGGTTTAGTGACTAAATTCATCTGGTTCGTATTTGGCATTATTTTAACTGGCATGTCGATTACTGGATTTTGTATGTGGTTTTTACGCACAAATAAAGCACAGAAAAGAGTTGAACAAGTAGCAGATCAAGTTGTAGGGGAGAGTGCATAATGGCGCGTAAAAATTCATTGTGGCAAAAAAATAAATATTGGTTAAATGCTTGGATATTGGTGTTACCGGCATGGTTTTTTTACCAGTCACTTTACCCAACATTTCCAGATGCGTTAGGCAGCCAGCAGGTTGGCAACTTTGAAATTACTTTGATGCCGTATGATGAAGATGCACCGTATACGCATGATGGTGTGTACGTAAAAGATTTTTTGCTGACTTTTTCTAAAGGTCAGATTGGTGATATTAAACAAGCTTACTTAAATATTGGTGAGCATAGTTTGCCATTGGAGCAGTTCGCGGACAGATCTGAAGGGATATTGCATGGCACAAAACATGGCCAGCATGTGCATGCTTTAGCTAAACAAACTTTGTTACCTTCGGACAAAATTTGGTTAACCATGCAAACTTGGTCTGGTGAATCTTTTATTGCCTCCTGGGAAGTGCCCAAACATCTTGTTGCGATTAATTAGTAACTAATACTATAACAATAATGGCATAATAGCCTAAGTGTGCTTTTTAACATTAGGGGTCATTAGATGAAAGGTTTATTAGTTGTTGGTGAAGGCATGGTGGAGTTTAAGTACTCGGATGCTGGAGAATTAGTGCAAAAATTTGCTGGGGATACCTTAAATGCGGGTATTTATGCCAAACGTTGGGCGCCATCTACAGAGGTAAATTATTACACTGCGCTTGGTAACGATGTGTTTAGCGGCAAAATGCGCGACTATTTGGCGCTTGAACAATTAGGCACCCAAGCCGTTTTGGCAACAGATTCAGCGAATATTGGCATTTACGCGATTCAAACCGACGACAGTGGCGAACGTTCTTTCACCTATTGGCGCAAAGATTCTGCGGCCACGCAAATGGTAGATTTGTTGTTGGCTGCAGGTGGCGCGGCCCAGTTACCAGATGCAGATATTATCTTTTTTAGTGGCATTTCATTGGCAATTTTATCTGATGATAACAAAACTAAATTGTTGGAAATTTTGCAGCAAGCGCAAGCCAAAGGCAGCAAAATTGCATTTGATCCTAACTATCGTCCACGTATGTGGCGCGATCAACAACACGCAATTGCATGGATAGAAAAAGCCTATCAATTAGCTGATATTGCTTTACCAGGCTTAGATGAACACCAAGATTTGTTCGCGCAAAACTCAGTTGAAGCTGTTCAGCAATATATGTTGGCGCAGGGGGTCAGTGAGTTTGTGATAAAAGCAGGTAAACAAGGTGTTTATGGTTTTGCGACAGAACAAAGTGATTGTCATGTGCCGTTTAATCCAGCACCGATTCAAGTGGACTCAACCGCTGCCGGTGATTCGTTTGCAGGTACTTATTTAATGTCGCGTATTAACGGTGATAGTGTAAACAACGCAATTATAAATGCGGATAAAGTGGCTCGTGAAGTGGTGCAACATCCGGGGGCTATTATGGACATGGCTGTATATAAGCAGGCGCTTAAATAAAAATAAAAGCCACCCGCAAGGGCACTTAAGTCCCAAGCGGGTTGCTTTGCAGGCAAACCTGTAAATTTATTATTTCAATTTATCTAAAACGTATTCAACTTCTTCTTTAGAGCCAGTGATTACAGGAACTCTTTGGTGTAAATCAGAAGGTTGTATATCTAAAATTCTTTGTTCGCCGTTAGAGGCTAATCCACCTGCTTGCTCAACCAACATTGCCATTGGGTTTGCTTCGTATAACAATCTTAATTTCCCCGGCTTTGTCGGTTGGTCTTGATTGGCTGGATACAAGAAAATACCACCACGCGATAATATGCGGTGAACATCACCGACCATAGCACCATTCCAACGCATGTTAAATTGACGGCCTCGCGCGCCATCTTTACCCATTTGCAATTCGCTAATGTAATCCTTACGGTTGTTGCCAACGATGAAAGTTTGCCATATTGATAGAAAATTCGCTGGTTTGTTCAGAAATAGATAACTCAGGTTTGGTTAATAGGTAACCACCATGTGTTCTATCTAAGGTATATTGGCGGGTTGGACCACCTGTTGTCATAACCAATAAAGCTGATGGACCATATAATACATAACCTGCACACACCTGATTTTTACCCGGTTGGGCAAACTGTAATGGTGAATCAGCAGGTACGTCGTCGCGCGCAGGGTAGATAGTGAATATAGTGCCAATTTGGCCGTTAATATCTATATTTGACGAACCATCCAGCGGGTCAAATGCAACAATATAAGGTGCGCCTTCTTGCCCTTTGACCACATCATCTTCTTCTTCCGAAGCGATTGCGCGAACGTCCGGTGACGATAACAGCATGTCTTTGATCAGCTGGTTAGACAAAACATCGAGTTTCTTTTGGGTCTCACCTTGAATGTTTTCATCTAAGGTTGAGCCTAATACACCACTTAATGCACCTTGGCTGACACGAAAAGCAATTTCTTTACTGGCCGCCAATACAGTGCGAATTAGCATAATCAGTTCTAATTCAACACCATCAGCGCGTAATCTTGGGATCAGTCGTTGCATTTATTTATTCTCCTGCATATCTGTTGAGGCAGTTCAATTCGGCAAAACATCTTTGTAGGCGAGCCGACATAGACTCTTCTGCTTTGCGTAACCAAACTCTTGGGTCGTAATACTTTTTATTCGGTTTATCTTCGCCTTCAGGGTTGCCAATTTGCCCCTGCATATAATCATAATTGGCGTGGTAATAATCGTGAATGCCTTGCCAAGTTGCCCATTGGGTATCTGTGTCTATATTCATTTTTACTACGCCATATTCAAGCGCTTCGGCAATTTCCGCTTGTGATGAACCTGAGCCACCATGAAATACAAAGTTTAAGCTATTGGCTGCTAAAGAGAATTTTTCAGAGACATATTCTTGTGAGTTTTTCAAAATAACCGGGGTTAATTTAACATTACCCGGTTTGTAAACCCCATGTACATTGCCAAATGATGCGGCAATTGTGAAGTTTTCACTAATGGCTGCAAGCTTTTCGTAGGCATAAGCAACATCTTCTGGTTGGGTATATAAAGCGCTGCTGTCTATACCCGTATTGTCGACACCATCTTCTTCACCGCCGGTACAACCTAACTCGATTTCTAGCGTCATGCCCATTTTGTTCATGCGTTCAAAATACTCGGCACAAATCTCTATATTTTCGGCTAACGGCTCTTCAGATAAATCTAACATATGTGAGCTAAACAAAGGTTTGCCTGTGCTGGCAAAATGCGCTTCATTTGCATCTAATAAACCATCAATCCAAGGTAGAAGTTTTTTCGCTGCATGGTCTGTATGCAAAATAACAGGTACACCATAAGCTTTGGCAACAGCATGGATATAGTGAGCTGCCGCAACGCCACCTAAAACTGCATTGCCATGACCTTGATAGCTATCTAACTTAACACTTTTACCCGCAAAAAATCCGGCACCACCATAACTTAGCTGGATGATAATTGGTGATTTTACCGCGGCAGCGGCTTCAAGGGCTGCATTGGCAGAGTTGGTGTTTACTACGTTAACCGCCGGATAGGCAAACCCGTTCGCTCTGGCTGTGTCTAACAAGTATTTGACGGTTTCGCCTGTGGCTACGCCTGCTGAGACGTTTTTGATTTCATTGCTCATTTTGTCCTTCCCATGTTGTTAGCTAGTGAGTTCAACTTCAGGTGTTATTTGGTTGGCTAGAGCACATATTTCTGAAAAATGCTCGGGGTCTAAGCTTGCGCCGCCAACTAAAAGTCCATCTACATTTGGCATCGCCAATAATTGTGCTGCATTGTTTTTATTGACACTACCGCCGTATAAAATGCGTATGTTTTTTGCGCTGTCTCCATCAAATATAGTGCACAATTCGTTAAATATGTATTCATGCACTTCTTGCACAGACTCAGGGCTAGCCGCTTTACCACTGCCAATTGCCCAAATTGGCTCGTACGCTATAGCAATTTGTTTGTTTTTAATATCTTGCCCAAGTAAGGATTCTTGTAGCTGACGGTATAAAATGTGTTTGGTTAAACCTAAATCATGCTGCTGGGCGTTTTCACCAATACAAATAATAGGCATTAAACCTGCGGCTAATGCACTTGCGACCTTGGTATGGCATGAAGCATTATTTTCTAAAAATACTTGGCGTCGCTCAGAATGACCAATTAAACAAAACTCACAGCCAACTTCTTTTAACATTTGTGCCGAAGTTTCGCCGGTAAACGCACCTGATTCGAATTTACTGACGTTCTGACTACCAATCATAATTTGTGAGTTACGTAAAAAGTTGGCCATGTTGCTGATGTATACATAGGGTGGGGCAATACCAATTTTTACACGAAATTTTTTACGCAAAAATGACGCAACCGAAGTACAAATTAAATCTGTACCACCGTTCAACTTCCAGTTCGCCACAATCAAAGGTGAGCGTGTTTTTTGCATAGCAGTATTCCTTTCTAGATCACAATAGCTTATATGACATCCTATCTGTAGGATATTTCAGGATAAAGAGTAAAAAGTTTTATTTGTTGAATGGTGGGTATTGCGTGGAAAAATACTATTTTGGTGCATAATATGCGGCTTTAACAAAAAATCTGATAATTGTTAACAGTGAAGGGGGATACTTGGTTGTTAGCCAACCAAGTACATAGCGTCTGCAAAACTGTTAAACACATAAGTCGCGTTGTTGAGCAGTTCTGGCTTAACTGGCAAATAGTCAGGAATTGCAGCCGTTTGACAGCCAGCTTGAATTGCTGCCGCTACACCTGCGTTCGAATCTTCAAACACTAAAACTTCATGTGGTGCTAAGCCTAATTGTTTGCAAGCCATTAAATAACAACTCGGATCTGGTTTTGGCTGTTCGACCATGTCACCTGTGACTATTATTTGAAAGTAATCTAAAAAGTCGGTGCCATGAAAAGTGGTGATTGCAGCATCATGCACGGCACTTGTGACTAATCCCAGTGGAATAGCCAGTTTTTTCGCTTGGTCAAAAAATGCGTTAAATCCAGGTTTAATTGGCATGCCCGCAAGCTTAGCCTGTTTGTTGTAATAACCGGTACGCTCAATAAACTTATCAATTGGAAAATTGTCACCAAAGAGTTTTTGCGCACCTTGATAACTTTCTACCGCTCTAACCCCAACAAAAGGATCGTACATCTCTGAGGTAAAGTGGTAGCCCATTTCAGTGGCTGCTTTTACCCAAGACTCGCGGTAAATCGCTTCACTGTCAAAAATGGTTCCATCTTTATCAAATAAAATAGCTTTGAATGTTTGTGCTGGTACTGGTTGCATAGCTGCCTTCTTGTTGGTTGAAATCAGCATCAGTGTAACATTTTCAGATTGCTATTTTTTTACTTTAGCAAAGCATGCAGAAAAAATAACCAATTAATCAAAAGATTAACAAAAACTAGTGACAAGTAAAAAAGACTCTTTTATACTGCGCACCACTTTTGAGGCTTAGCCCAAACAGTTCTAAATGGCCCTATAGCTCAGTTGGTTAGAGCGCACGACTCATAATCGTTAGGTCCCTGGTTCGAGTCCAGGTGGGGCCACCATTTCTTCCATGAAAATCCTTAAAAATCAATTGGTTGCGGTATTTTATAAAATTTTTTACACCTTTTTTTACACTCCATACGTACCTTTTATAAAACATTAATGAAAATCTCTCGATTTGCTTTGTAATGCGGCAAGGGTTGATGTGAGATCGGTTAATTTACCAGCAATGATATGAATCACTTCACCTTCTCGTTCGAGTATGCCTTTTACCTTTAATATTTTGGCCGTTAGAAATGGTTTTTTCTGAGCTTTAGCTGTGCCAGCCCAAACAATCACATTAATGTTTCCAGTATCGTCTTCTAAAGTGACAAAGGTAACGCCTGCTGCAGTTCCTGGTGATTGCCTACCTGTTACTAATCCTATAACAGTTACTAAAGATTTGTGTTTAAGCTGTGTAAGTTGATTCATTCTGGTAAAGGCTTTCAGTTGGCCAGCGTCGTCTAATAAGCTTATTGGGTGTTTGTTTAAGGTTAATCCTGTAGCTGCATAATCTTCAGTCAGGTTTTCAAATAGTGAAGGACTATTGGCGAAGTTGTTATCCGGCGATAAATTTTTAAATAGGGGTAGCTCGTTTACATTATCCATGAGTGCCCAACGGCTCTGATAACGGTTACCGGATAAGCTTTCTAAGGCGTTGGCACTGGCTAATTTTTGTAAATCTAATGAACTTAAGCCAATTTGTTTTAACTCTGGCAAAGTTTGATAACCAGATTGACTGCGATGAGTCATTATCAGTTGTATGGCATTTTCAGATAGCCCTTTAATCAAATTAAAACCTAATTGTATTGCTTTGCTGTTGTTGTAATTAACTAAAATATGATGTTGCTCAGAACGATTGATGCAAACTGGGAGTATTTTTACTTGATGTCTTTTGGCGTCTTGAACCAGTTGCGATGCGCTATAAAACCCCATAGGTAAGCTATTTAAAACAGAGGTATAAAATGCGGCTGGATAATAATATTTTAGCCAAGCTGAAACATAAGCTAATACGGCGAATGAAGCTGAATGACTTTCAGGAAAACCATATTCACCAAAGCCACAAATTTGTTGATAAATTCGTTCTGCGAATTCGGTTTGATAACCTCTTTGTTGCATGCCAGAAATTAATTTATGTTTAAACTTAGTTAGTTCTCCCGTTTTCTTCCAGCTAGCCATAGCTCGTCTTAGCTGATCTGCTTCACCTCCGGTAAATCCTGCAGCAACCATTGCTAGTTTTATCACTTGTTCTTGGAATATAGGCACACCGAGTGTTCTTTTTAACACTGATTCTATGTCTTTTGATGGATATTCAATCGCTTCTTCGCCATTTCTGCGTTTCAAAAAGGGGTGAACCATATCTCCTTGAATAGGCCCGGGTCTAACTATGGCGATTTGAATGACTAAGTCATAATAATTAGCTGGTTTTAATCTAGGTAACATGCTCATTTGAGCACGTGATTCAATTTGAAATACACCTACAGTATCCGCTTTTTGGATCATGCCATAAACGTTTTTATCATCTTGCATTCTGGTTATGTCAGCTAACGAAAATGTTTTGCCATAATCTTGTTTGATGATGTCAAAACTCTTTCTGATAGCGGTTAACATACCTAACGCGAGTACATCAACTTTAAGTAGGCCGAGTGATTCTAAGTCATCTTTATCCCATTGAATGACGCTTCTATCCGGCATAGCTGCGTTTTCAACCGGCACTAATTCATACAATGCGCCTGCGGAAATTACAAAGCCACCAACATGTTGAGATAAGTGTCTTGGAAAACCCAATATTTCATTCACTAAATGAATAAATTGCTGGCCTTTAACTGACTCTGGCGACAGGCCCAGCTCAATAATTTGAGCTTGCCAGTTGAGTGATTTATCTCGACGGTTGATGTTTTTGATAAAAAATTCTAGCTGAGTTTCTTCAATAGCTAGTGCTTTGCCAACTTCTCTAATGGCGCTTTTTAAGCGGTAGGTAATCACAGTCGCGGCAATAGCGGTTCGGTTCCTGCCGTATTTTTTATAAATATATTGAATAACTTCTTCACGGCGTTCGTGTTCAAAATCAACATCGATATCTGGCGGTTCGTCACGTTCTTTACTGATAAAACGCTCAAATAAGACTGATATTTGTCGTGGATCGACTGAGGTGATTTCTAAACAATAACAAACAATAGAGTTGGCCGCAGAGCCTCGGCCTTGATAAAGAATTTTTTGCTGCTGAGCAAACATCACAATGTCGTGAATGGTCAAAAAATAAAAGGCGTAATTCAGTTCATCTATCAAACTCAATTCTTTGTCGATTGTGTTTAATATTTCGGTGTTGCACCCATCTGGAAATCTTTTTTGTATGCCTTTATTAACTAAGCTTCGCAAGTAAGACATAGGTGTTTGTTTGCTTGGAACAAGTTCTTGTGGATATTCGTATTTAAGCTCGGATAATGAGAAATGGCATTGCTTGGCAATAATGCCTGACTCAATTAACCAGTCTGAAGGAAACAACTTACTGAGTTTGGTTATTGGCCTAAGTGCACGTTCACTATTGGAAATGAGGTGGGTTCCTAATTTCTCAATGGGTTTACTTAGGCGAATTGCTGTTAAGGTATGCTGCAATTCTAATCTTGTAGCTGAGTGCATGAGTACTCCACCACAAGCTGTAATTGGTATTTGCCATAGTGCTGCAAGATTAACGCAATGTTGATGGTACTCTTTATCATGGTTGAGTAAGTGCCTTTGATAACCCAACCACAACCTGTTTGCATGATGTTTAGTTAAAAACTGTCCCCAAGTTTCATCATCTTTTTCTCCTGATGGTAGCCATAACACCAAACAATGTTTAACGGACATAATGTCCCATTCAGATAATTGATATTTTCCTTTTTCACAACGCCTTCTGGCATTTGTTATAACTCGGCATAACTCGGCATAAGCTTGTCGGTTGGGGCATAACATGACAAATTTAAGTGATTCGTTGAATTGGAATAAACTGCCAACAATGAGTTTAATCCCAAGTTTATGCTGTTTGATTGCGCTATAGGCTCGAACAACCCCAGCTACAGAGCATTCATCAGTGATTGCAATTGCTTGATAAGTTAAAAAATCAGCTTGGAATACTAATTCTTCAGGCCGAGAAGCCCCTTCAAGAAAAGAAAAATTACTTTGGCAAAAAAGCTCAGCGTATTGCATTTTAAACCTAACAAAAAAGACCGTGAACAAACCATTGGTTTTGTGGGGTGCGGTATACCCATAACCATTGGCCTGAGTTGTTACGAGCAATAAAATAATCACGTATGATATTTTCATTATCCCACCAACCAGAAACAATACGTTCAGGACCATGCCTAATATCAATTTTATCGGTTAAAGGGGTAGGGGTTGTTAATAAGATGCTAGGTCTAAATTTGCCTATATCCGTTGTTATATCTGTTTGTGTAAAGGGTTTGCAGTATTGGCTGGCACGTTCGGGTCTGTGATCATCAAATAGTTGAATACCTGTTACTTGTTCTTCGCCTAACTTAGCTTGTAGTTTGGCAATTAATGCTTGTGGGGTTATTTCACCTTTTGCACCTGCAAACATGTCTTGTTTATCTATTTCAAATGCAAACAAGTTCGCTGCGGCAACTCGTATTGAAATGACTGGTGCGTTAATTATGACTGACTCAAAAGTGAGTTTTGTTAATTCAAGCCACTTTTCGGCTTTGTATTCACCTTGCGCGGAAGATATTTTTATCTGCTGTTTAGCTAAATCTCTAAGGAATAGGGTGATATTAACTTCACTGGTTTGTTTATTTCTAAGTAGTAGGAAGTGTTCAAGTAAGCTAAATATTTTCTGTAATGGTTTGATTAATTTATCGACTAAATCAATTTCATACATTAGCTCTAATTCATAATTGAATTGTTCTGCGGGGTGAAAAAAATCAACTGGGTGTTTTAGTTGCCCTGATAGTTTTCCAATATAAGTCACTAATTCAATATCAAAACGCTTAGCTATGTCGGCAAGAGACAACTTAAGTAAGTCGTTTATATATTGCACACCAACCCGTTTTAAGCTGGTAATTGTTTTTAAAGGTAACTCTGTTTTAGTTAGAGGTATTTTCGCTAATGCTCGGTTAATTAATTGTTTGTCTTCAGTAATTTGATTTACGCCTGTTTGAGCAAGTAATTTGGCCGCGTTGGGGGAATAACCAGTGGCATAATCATAATTAACTGAGAAATGCGCTAAGTGCGATTGTATTGCTTGCCAATAGGCGGTCAGGTTTTCGTATAGTGTGAGCATGCTACTGACTTTTAGTAGCAGCCCATTTGGTTTGAGTAGATGGATATCGGCGGTGGTTAGATATAACCATTCTGCTATTTGTATTAAGGCTTTATTTTCTGTCGATTCATTATAAGGATGAATTTGTAAGTCTCGACATAAAGCCGCAGCAGTACCAAGACCCATACCCAATTGAATACCAGATTGGGCAGATATTGTATTGAGCTGGACAATTTGATGATTTTTATTATGCACAATTGCCAGTGGAATATCTGAATCTTTAAATAGAGTATCCAATTGCAACGAAGGAAAGTGTAGATATAACCAAACTATCATAACTAACTGACTTTTGTGGTGGGAAACTGAATGATATTTTGTCGATTAGTTTGTATCGCCAAGTTAGGCCATAAGTGGCTCATATCAAGGTTAAAATGCTTGGTTAAGTGGCCTCCTACAAATTTATTTATTTTGATATTCAGTCCTAAAAAATCAGGCTCTATGGATAAACTTAAATCAAACGGAAGTGTAATAGACTCGGCCTTTTTTCTGCGGATAACAAATTGTCTAGAATCACCTTTTTTACAAGCTAATTTTAAGCGTTTTATTTGGTGTATTGCTAATTCTGATGAAATCCACATACAAACGGAATGGCAACAACCACTTTGTAAACACTGTTCTGCCGCCCATAAAGATTCTTGGGTATTGTTCGTTTGCACAATAATAACTTTATTAATATCAAAGTTGTTTTTCTGTAGCGTTTGTCCATTAACACGACCGGGTGGGGCAATAAAAACAACTAAACCTTCTGTTTGGTTTATTGATGGGATAAGCAATCTAAGTTCGCCAATGGCTGTTTCAGAGATCAGTTCAATAACACTTGATTTTGCAAAACCACCACATAACTTTTCATCTAATTCGGCATACCCGGATGAAATAGCATCAGGTTTGGTTTTGTGGTTATATCCATGCCAGACTAGGTTTTTGTGTTCCAGTAACTCAATCAGGTTTTGCATCGAAACAAAATAATTTAACTGTATATATAAACAGTATAGTTGTTCGCTAGCGACTTTCAAATTAATTTATTATTTTTTATCTGTGGGCGTTTAAATCTTTACCCCCCAGTCAAAGCCTGAAACACATATAAAGTATTTTCTTCTGTTATTTTGTCTGACAGCTTTTTACGGTCTATGATAAATTCTTCGTCTATACAAATAACCACATGGCGGCGAACTTGGCCGTGTTCGTCCAAAATATAATGGCTAAACCCAGGCGCGAGTAGCTCTATATTCTTGATGACGTCGCTGACGGATTGACCAGCAAGGTGCAAGTTTTCATCTGCGAGCATAGGGAAAAACCTATGCAAATTAGAGGTTATTTTCACTTTTGGCATGTAGGCAGCCTTTAAGCAAATCTAACTGAATAAACTGGTGGGAAGTTGTTGCCCAAACATTGCCAAGTTTCACCTCTATCTTCCGATAAATACACATTTCCTGTGGTGCTGGCAAAACACACCATATCCCCAGTTGCATCTAGCGCGTGACGGTAAACAATGTCGTAGGCGTTTTGTTGTGGTAAACCTTGGGTAAACTTTTTCCATGTTTGTCCACCATCATCTGTTCGCGCAACAAATAAACCTCCATCTAGAGCCATGCGCTCAGAGTCGGCGCGGGCGGGCACAACCCAAGCGCATAAACCGTTATTATCGTCAGCCGCAATTGGAAAACCAAAATGTATCCCTTGTTCTGGCTTGCTGACTTTGCGCCAAGTTTTTGCGCCGTTGTCACTATAAAATATTCCACAATGGTTTTGCTGCCACATATGTTGTGGTTGGCTTGCGCATGCGGTAAAAAAATGTGGATCATGTCCCCATTCGGCTTCAGGATTAGGCAAATAATCCATCAACATACCTTTATTAGCTCCAAACCAAGATTTGCCTCCATTGGTTGATTGCATCACACCAACGGAAGAGGCCGCCATATATAAGTTATCGGGGTTTTGTCGGTTTACAATAATTGAATGAATGCCAGGCTCAAATACGCCGTAGTCTATACTGGCTGGTGTACCAAACCATTTGTTTTCGCTAGTGGCATCACCTGCAAATAAATTGCCGCCGCGACTTTCATGATCCCACAATGGCCGGTTAAGTTGCCAGCTTTCACCACCATCATCACTTATAAATAAGCCGCCCGGAATTGTGCCTGCGTAAATTCTGCCGGGTTGTTCGGCTGTACCAAAAGTTAGGTTCCATATTTTGTAGACAGTCGCATCTTTATATTCAGGCTCTTTTGCTGGTGCTTCGGGATCAAAATCTTCAGTAGGTAAGTATTTAACTATATATCTGGCACCTTCCGGATATTTGAGGCTAAGTACATCTTGCCAAGTTTCGCCGCCATCTTTCGAACGGGATAATTTGGGCCCCCAATGGCCGTGGTCGAGTGATGCCCATAAAGTGCCATCGCGTTTATCACATGCTACGTAACAAACTGGTATGCCTTGGTGGATTATAGGTTTTGCCTGCCAAAAGCCGTCTTTTTGTTCAATTATGACTGTGCCTTTACGGGTGCCTAGTAAGATGCGTTGCGACATAACTTATCCTTAAATCTTTATTTGCTTAAAAATTAAGCTAGCATACTTTGGTAAAATTACTATGTGCTTTTATTTGAGTACTGGTGAAAAACCGCTTTTTTGTTAATATGCATGCACTTTAATAAAGCTAACAAGATTAATGGATATGGATAAAAATCAACAAGATAAATGGTTTAGTGAAGATGTGATGCGGCAAATAACAATTGTTGTTGCATTAGTTATCTGTTTAGCGATTGCTGTATTTATTATATTTTGGGCACGAGAGCCGGAAGTGCGGCCACTTATTGCGAATATTGAATTAGTTGATGCAGTTAAAGTTGTGGATGTTTTAGAGCGAGAAAATATCCAATATTACACCAACTTGGAAGCTAAGATGATTTCAATTCAATCATTGGATATGGATCAAGCAAGAATCGCATTAGCTCGTGCTGGAATCGTCATTAATTATCCTGAAGTTTATACAGTTACAGATCCTGAATCTGCTTGTATGCAATTAGAGGTAAAAATGGAGCAAGCGCACGACTTAGATAAAAGTAGACCTGCATACGAGCAGCCGTGGTTTGCAAGGCTTGTGCGTTTGGTGATGGGAACAGTCATCATTATTGTATTTATAACCACAGTTGTTCGACCATTATTACGTGAGCTACTTTATCCAGGAGAAAAGCAGGATTAAGTTATATTTTATTTCTTTCGCTTGTTTGGTGTTGTTAGCACTTACCGGCTGTGCTTATAAACCGGATGCAGTTGAATATACCAAGCCATATTCGGCTACAGGCTCGCATACTATTTATTTGGTTAACCATGGTTGGCACACAGGTATAATTGTGCCACAACAGTCATTTACACAGAGTGTCCCACAGTTAGTTATAAGGTTTAACCAAGCTGATTATTTGGAGTTTGGTTGGGGTGATAAAGGTTTTTACCAAGCGGACAAAATTACCTTTGGTTTAGCCATTAAGGCTTTGTTGTGGCCAACAGATTCAGTGGTACATGTTGTTGGTTTAACTGAAGCTGTGGATGTTTATTTTCCCAATAGTCAGATTGAAAGTTTGTTATTAACTGATGCCGAGTTGCAATCATTAGTTAAGTTTATTGCTGGTAGTTTTGCATTTGACCAAGCAGGCTTAATACAGCCAACTCAGTTGGGAATTTATGGTGATAGCCAGTTTTATCAAGCGCTTGGCAATTACCATGCTTTTAACACTTGCAATAACTGGACGGCCAAGGCGCTAAAAAGTTTTGGTATGGATATTTTTGCAGGTTCTAAGCTCACAGCTGACAGCGTGATGGATTATGTCAAAGCTTATAAGCTTGAGCATGAGCAAAATAATAATCTTCATTGAATACGTATTCATTCCTTTTCTAAGTCTATTCAATTAAACAGTTTGTGCTTGCTTGTGCCAGAATGATACTAAGGTATTGGTTTATTTGACAGCTGTGCAAACAATAACGCTTTAGGTTTTATACTGCTATCAAGCACTTTTATCGCAAAAGAAACATAGTTGGCATCTGTATTATGTGGCAGTTCCAAGGTTAAGTTGCTCGCGTTATTTGAGTAGATCAGCTGAAAGATTATTTGACCTTGTTCGGGTACGCTAAATATAGATTCGTCTGGGTTAATGCGCATATGGCCAAAACCAAATTGGTGATGCCAGTCAACGTTGGATATTTTGAAATCAAGCGCATTGTTATCGCGAACGTGTTTGTTTAAGACTATGTTTTTTAACCAATAAATTTGTGTTTGTTCTTCATAGATGAATTTGAAGTTATCAACATGGCTCCAAAAGTTAATTGGGCTGGGTAGGTATAAATCATAGTCTAATGGGTAGCCTTGCATTTGTTCAAATTGCGCAAAAGTCAGCGGCTGTTCAATGGTTTTTGACAGTGTATAAACATTGTCACAGGCCAATAAAAATTGACAGATAAAGGCAACAACCGCGCCGCGATAAAGGTTAGGCAGATACATAGGTAACAAGATGACAATACGTGTGCTTTTAGTTGAAGACGATGTTAGGTTAGCTGATTCAGTAATGCAATACTTTGAATTGCAGGGCATTACGGTTGACCCATGTACCAATGGTAAACAAGCAACTAACTTTTTACAGCAGTCAAATTATGATGTGATCGCCTGTGATGTAAACATGCCGAAAATGGATGGATTAGAATTTTGTCACAATGTCCGTGCATCCGGTGCTGATATCCCGTTTATTTTTATCTCAGCAAACGATGGTTTAGATGACAAGCTGTTGGGGTTTGATAAAGGCGCTGATGATTATTTAACTAAACCCTTTGAACTCCGTGAGTTATTGGCCAGAGTAAAATCTTTATCTAATCGTAAAAGCAATGTAGTAGAAACACTTGATATTAAAGAGTGCCAATTACAATTAAATTTAAAACAGCGCAAAGCTTATCGCCAGCAACAACCGGTTAAATTAACTAAATCAGCTTGGAATATATTAGAGGTGCTCGCTAAAAGTTACCCTGAGCCCGTGAGTAAACAAGATCTCGCTTTTGCGATTTGGGGCGAAGAGGTGGAAGATATTGAATCTCTTAAAGTGCATATTTATAACTTGCGCAAAGTGTTAGATAAACCTTTCGATTTTGCTATTTTACACTCGGTCAGTGGTTTTGGTTTTAAGCTGGCGGGGCAAAGTTAATATTTATTATGTCACTATTTAATTCAGCTTTTCGTCATCATTTTGCCTTCTGGTTAGCTTTTGCTGGGGCTATTTTGGTGTGCGTATATATCTGTTTTAAATTTGTTTATCTGCATATCAATATCGCCGAATCCCATGCTGATTTATTGTCAGAATTTTCCCGCCGTACAGTTGCCCGTATGCAAGCTAACCCTCAGGTTTATCAAGACAATAGTCAGGTATCGCTTGGCAATCGCAAAATGCAGCTGGTGGCTGATTACGCAAAACTGCAGAAAGTGTTACCTTATGTCCCAGCAGATCCAACTCAACTCATTAACAATAAAATAAATCTGGTTTTTGATAGTTTTAATGGCCTGTTTTCAGTCGCAAATTTTGCAATTGTTTATCCAATTCCAATTAATCAAGGCGATGGGCAGGGCAGTTATTGGACATTTTTTCGTTTTGCACCTGAGCTAAACGATGAACTGATTGAAATTCATCTAAGGCAAAGTTTACAACCCGTGATATTCACTTCAGCCATTATCATCACTTTGTTGTTTTTAGCTCAGGTAACCTACACCTATAAAATGGATTCCAACCTAGCCAAGTTGGCCGATTGGGCGCAAGGTTTGTCGCTTGCCAAAGCAAATGTTACCCCTCCCAAATTAGCTGAGCGCGGTTTAACCCCGTTGGCAACAACAGTCAGTAAAAGTTTAATGGCGTTTAATCAGGTATTAGAAAAAGAGCAATCTTTTGCCAAATTTTCTAGCCATGAGCTGCGCACTCAGGTTGCAATATTATCGGCCAATATGGAAATTCTCGATGCGATTATGGCTGATTTAGAGCCGAACGAGCGCAAAGTTTTGTATCGCATGGAGCAGGTGGTTTCTGACATGAAATACCAAACTGAAGCTTTATTGTGGATCAGCAAAGAAACCGAACAAGAGCTTGAATATACCGATTGTGACTTGTTGGTTATGTTAGAAAAAGCACAAATAGACAATCAATATTTGCTTGAAAAGAAGCCGGTAACACTGCAGCTTTTTGGCGAAAAGCGCATAGTGCAATCGCATACAACTTTACTGCAAATTGTCTTGAACAACTTATTGCGCAACGCCGCACAAAATACCTTTAATGGTGAAATTGTTGCTGAGGTGACCCCAAGCAGTGTGATTGTGACTAATCAAGATATTGATGACATAGACGGTAAAAATAACCCTGATGGATTTGGTATTGGCTTAGTTATAGTTGAAAAAATCGCTAAACGACTGAATATTCAATACTTAGTTACACCTTTAACTAACGGCCGCAGAGTCGAACTTATCATTCCTTAACCTTAATTTAACCCGCCTTGCGGTATCTTCGATTTAATAAACTAAAATTAGAGGATATCGAGTGAAATTGTTTAAATCTAAGCTAGCTATGGGTTTAGTCATTGCAGGTGCGAGTGCTGCTTTATTCACGGCCTGTGTGTCAACCCATGGTGAAACTAATAATCGCCAAAATATGTCAGCTGCAAGCCAAACCAAACAACTAAATCCTGAACACAAATATGTGGTCTATCAGGTGTTTACCCGTTTGTTCGGTAACACCAATACCACCAACAAACCTTGGGGAACAATTGAAGAAAATGGCGTTGGTAAATTTGCTGATTTTACCCCAACAGCACTGAATGCAATTAAAGATTTAGGCGTTACGCATATTTGGTACACAGGTGTACCACACCACGCTGTAATTAATGATTATAGTGCTTATGGTATTAGCAATGATGACCCTGATGTGGTCAAAGGTCGTGCTGGTTCACCTTACGCGGTGAAAGACTATTATTCGGTTAATCCAGATTTAGCGATAGATCCCGCCAAGCGTGTTGCTGAATTTGAAGCTTTAATTGAACGCACGCATGTTGCTGGTTTAAAGGTATTAATAGATATAGTGCCAAATCATATTGCGCGTAATTATCAATCGTTAGATAAACCTGCTGGGGTCGAAGATTTTGGCGTCAATGATGACACCTCGGTTGAATATGCGCGCGACAACAATTTTTACTACGTGCCAAAACAAGATTTTAAAGTGCCTGCAGCGCTAAATGATTACAAACCTTTAGGTGGCGAAAAACACCCATTGGCTGATGATTATTTTGCCGAATCACCGGCTAAATGGACAGGCAATGGTTCGCGTCATGCCCAGCCGCATTTTCATGATTGGTACGAAACAGTCAAAATTAACTATGGGGTCAAACCCGATGGCAGTTTAGATTTTCCAACTTTACCTGCCGATTTTGCGCAAAAAGATTACCAAGCACACTTTCAATTTTGGTCGCAGCATGATGTACCTAATTCTTGGATTAAATTCCGTGACATAGCTTTATATTGGATAGAAAAAGGCGTGGATGGTTTCCGCTTTGATATGGCTGAAATGGTGCCAGTGGAGTTTTGGAGCTATATGAACTCGTCGATTAAAATGGCGAATCCAGACGCGTTTTTATTGGCTGAAATCTACAATCCAAAACGCTATCGCGATTACATTCATTTAGGCAAAATGGATTATCTATACGATAAAGTGGATTTTTACGACAGCTTAAAACCTGTGATGCAAGGTAAAGGTTCAACCGATACTTTGGTTTCTATCCAAAATCGTTTTGCAGATATTGAACACAACTTATTGCACTTTTTAGATAATCACGATGAACAAAGAGTGGCGAGCCCTGAGTTTGCCGGTGATGCCAATAAAGGCAAACCTGCCATGTTGGTGTCAGCCACTATAAGCACATCACCTATGATGGTTTATTTTGGTCAAGAAGTGGGTGAAGACGGCAGTGAAGAAACCGGATTTGGCGATCCTAGCCGCACCACTATTTTTGATTATGCAGGTGTACCTGCGCACCAAAGATGGATGAATGGCGGTAAATTTGATGGTGGTAAGTTAACGGATGATGAGCGTCAACTACGCGATTTTTATCAAAGGTTATTAAACTTCACCATTTCAAGTGATGCGTTAATGGGGGCTTACGCAGATTTACACCAAGTAAACCGCAGTGCTAATTATCAAACTTACACAGATCAGCAATTTGCTTATGCGCGTTTTAGCGATAAAGAAAAATTAGTTATTGTGGCCAATTTTGCTGAAACAAAAACACCTTTGATTAATTTGGTGATCCCTGCTGACGTTATTGCCGATATGGGCTTAGCAGACGGTCAATATAAATTAACTGAAAAATTATATGGTGAATATCAAAGCAAGTTAACCGTCACTAATGGCCGAGGTTCAATTGATGTTGAACTAGCTGGGCTAGGTTCATTAATCCTATCTATACAGTAATTTTTGTAATTGTTAAGTAACCTGAGTTCAGGTTACTTAACAAAGGCACGAACTTTAGTTTGTGCCTTTGTTGCATAAATGTACATCTTAACTATTTTTTACCTTTGACGGTGTAGTGTGTATTTGAAACCAATAAACATTGGTTTCAGTTACTACACATAACTTACACAAAACAAAGGAAAGAAAATGCAAATCAATTTTGATAAAGCCAAACTAGGTTTAGCCGTCCTTGCATTCGGGTTTGGGATCAGTTTTTCACACCCTAGCTATGCAGTTACACCCGCTTGGTTAAATGACGATCCACAAGCTATTTGGCAGATGTCTCCGGGCGTGTATAAACAAGGAAATACTTGGTACGCAATATTTCACGCTCAGCCAAATGATAACAATGTAAAACTTTACGGCGCTTTTACTGGTTGGGAAGCTGGTGGTGTGGCTTTAACCCCAACTCCAGATGGTAAATTTTGGTGGTTTAAAGGTACTGACAGTAGCTTTGCCAATACACCACAGCATGGTGACGAATACCGTTTTATGTTAGAGCGAGATGGACAAACTATTACAGTACAAGATCCAGCGGCACGCTGGGTGACAGATTCAAATCTGTCTACTGGTATGTCAAAAATCTACCTGTCTGAGCATTATCAGTGGCAAAGTAATAATTGGGACAGACCACAACAGCATTATTTTAACATTTACCAACTACATCCGCTGCGTTTTACCAGCCGCAATGGCACAACACCTTTTGCCGAAGTGACAGAAGAGCTTAACAATAGTGGTAATAATGATTACATCAATGATTTAGGCGTCACTGCTGTGCAATTGCTACCAATCAGCGAGTTTGCAGGTAACGTCAGTTGGGGTTATAACCCATCGTTTTTTTATGCAATTGAGTCGTCATATGGTGGGCCAGACGCTTTAAAAGCTATGGTAGACGAAGCGCATAAAAACGGTATTGCGGTTATTTTAGATTTAGAATTTAACCATGTAGCCACCGGCGACAATATTTTATGGCAAGTCAATAACGACACTTATCTTGATGGAGATACAGTTTGGGGTGGTTTATACAATTTTGACAATGATGTCGCAAAACACTTTTTAATTGAAAATGTTAAATACCTAGCTGAAGAATTTAAAATTGATGGTTTTCGTTTTGACCATACTAATACTATTCATAACGTAAACAGTAGCTTTGTCACAGTTCAAGGCAGTGGTGGTGGTTGGCAATTTTTACGCGAGTTATATGGCGCGGTGAAAGCTGTTGATAATGACATTTGGTTTACCGCAGAAGAACTGCCAGATTGGTGGGGTATCACCGCTGATGATTTAGGTAGCAGTGTTGCTGGAACTAGCCATGCACCTATGGATAGTCAGTGGGTTGATTTATTCCATGACAATTTTAAAGCGGTTATTTCAGGTGATCATTTAGACCGTTTATATAACGTCTGGGGTGAATATGGCGACGGTTGGCAGGATGCGACTGTATATACAAGTTCCCATGATGAAGTTGGTAACGTCGACGAACGAATTGCCAAGATCGCTAGAGACGGCAAAGGTTGGGAAATGAACCAAATTTCACTTGCTGGCACAATTTTAGCGCGTGGCACACCTATGGCATTTATGGGGCAAGAAGCTGGCGAAACGACTCAATTTCATATCGATTGGTGGGATGACAGACTTGATTTAAATGATTACACCAGCAACGCCGGACGGAAAAAAATCCTCGATTGGTACAAAAAACTCAATGAAATTCGCCGTAATGATGAGGTTTCAATTGCAACAGGCAATAGTTGGGTCAGCCACATTCATAATGAAAATGGTATAGCTGCATTTGTGCGCGATAACGGCAAATATGTTGTTGTGATGAATTTTAAAGGGACAACTTGGTTTGATTATGATGTTGGTATATCTGGTAAATATATCGAATTAGCCAATACAAGTTGGCCGATTTATAACTTAGATAATGTCACTTTTGCTAGCCGTGGTGGTGAGCAATCGTATGAGATAACCAATGTGCACATTCCAGCATACGGCGCTGTAGTACTCATGCGTGACGACACTGCTGCGCCTTTACCCAGGGTTGAATTTAAATGTGATAATGCAACAACAGTCTGGGGACAAAATGTTTATGTGGTTGGCAATATCGCTGAACTGGGCAATTGGGATACCAACCAAGCATTTGCGTTGCAACCTACTGCTTACCCAACTTGGACAGCGACACTAGATAATTTACCGGCAAACACAAGTTTTGAGTGGAAGTGTATCAAACGTGATGTTGGCAGTGTCCAGTGGCAGTCTGGCAGTAATAATTTAGCCAATACTCCGTCAACTGGCACTGTGACCAGCTCTGGTAGTTTTTAGTTTTTAGTTTTTAGTTAATCCCACAAAGGCGCGTATTGGTATACGCGCCTTTTTTGTTTTAAAAATGTTTAAATCTTAACCAAATTTTCACTTTTCCAGTTGTAGAGTGTATTTCGAGGCCAATCATAGGGCTTCCACACTTACACTCACACAAAACAAAGGAAAATTTATGCTCAGCAAATTTGTTAGTGCAAAACAATGCCTAGCTACGGCCGTTTTCGCGCTTGGTATAGGATTATCATCGCACACGCTCGCGGTTACACCAGCTTGGCTTAACGGCGATTCGCAAGCCATTTGGCAAATGTCACCTGGCGTGTATAAACAAGGTGATACTTGGTATGCGATTTTTCACGCTCAGGCCAACGATACCAACGTAAAACTTTATGGCGCTTTTACAGGATGGGAAGGCGGTGCTGTCGCGTTAACGCCAACGCCAGATGGCAAATTCTGGTGGTTTAAAGGCACAGACAGTAGTTTTGCCAATGCGCCGCAACATGGCGACGAGTATCGCTTTCAAATTGAACGAGATGGCCAAATCATCACAGTGCAAGATCCCGCAGCACGTTGGGTGACGGATTCAAACCTGTCTACTGGCATGTCAAAAATCTATCTGTCTGATCATTATCAATGGCAAAGTAATAATTGGGACAGGCCACAACAGCATTACCTAAACATCTATCAATTACACCCGTTACGTTTTACTAGTCGTAACAGTGGTAGCCCATTTGCTCAAGTGACAGAAGAGCTAAACAACAATGGTACCAACGATTACATCAGTGATTTAGGCGTGACTGCAATTGAGTTTTTACCTATCAGTGAATTTGAAGGAAATTTCAGCTGGGGTTATAACCCCTCATTTTTCTATGCAATAGAGTCGTCATTTGGTGGGCCTGATGCACTTAAAGCTTTGGTCGACGAAGCGCATAAAAATGGCATTGCGGTCATCCTTGACTTGGAATACAACCATGTGGCGATTGGTGACAATATTTTATGGCAGGTGAACAACCAAACATACTTAGATGGTGACACAGTTTGGGGCGGATTAATTAACTATGACAATGATGTAGCAAAACACTTTTTTATTGAGAATGCAAAATATTTAGCCAAAGAATTTAGAATTGACGGTTTCCGTTTTGATTCGACTAATACAATCCACAATGTGGATAGTGCAAATGTCACAGTACAGGGCAGTGGTGGCGGTTGGCAGTTTTTGCGTGAATTATATGGTTCAGTAAAAGCAGTTGATAATGACATTTGGTTTACCGGTGAAGAGTTACCAGATTGGTGGGGATTAACTTCAGATGATGCCGGCAGCTCTGTTGCAGGCAGTAATCATGGGCCTATGGATAGCCAGTGGGTTGATACTTTTTACCATGATTTTAAGGCTGTTCTCAAAGGTGATCATTTAGATCGTTTGTTTAATGTTTGGGGTGAATTCGGCGACGGTTGGCAAGATGCCACTGTATTTGCCTCGTCACACGATACAGTTGGCAATGTTGATGAACGTATCGCAAAAGTGGCTAGAGACGGCAAAGGTTGGGAAATGAATCAAATATCATTGGCCGGCACAATTTTAGCCCGCGGCACACCTATGGTATTTATGGGCCAAGAAGCTGGTGAAACCACCCAATTTCATATCGATTGGTGGGATGACAGACTCGATCTCAATAACTACACAACAGATACCGCACGTAAAAAAATTGTCGACTGGTATAAAAAGCTTAATGAAATTCGTCGCAACGACGAAATTTCACTCGCCACTGGCAATAGTTGGGTAACCCATATTCACAATGATAACGGTGTTGCTGCTTTTGTCCGCGATAATGGTAAATATGTGGTCGTGATGAATTTCCGCGGTACAACTTGGTTTGATTATGATGTTGGTATATCTGGTAAATATATCGAATTAGCCAATACAAGTTGGCCGATTTATAACTTAGATAATGTCACTTTTGCTAGCCGTGGTGGCGAACAATCGTATGAGATAACCAATGTGCACATTCCAGCATACGGTGCTGTGGTATTAATGCGTGACGATAGTGCATCACCGCTGCCGAGTGTTGAATTTAGCTGTGATAATGCAACGACAGTGATGGGACAAAATGTTTATGCTGTGGGTGGTATCGCAGAATTAGGCAATTGGGATGTTAATCAAGCATTTGCATTGCAGCCAACAGCTTACCCAACTTGGACAGCAAGATTAGATAATTTACCGGCAAATACAAATTTTGAATGGAAATGTATTAAACGCGATCTTGGTGACCCAGAGTGGCAAGCTGGCAATAATAATGTGGTTAATGCACCAACGACAGGAATTGTGACTAGTAGCGGTTCTTTCTAGCGTTCATCTCTAATTAATCTATACTTGTTAAGGCACTTAAGTCATTAGAGTTGGCTTAAGTGTCTTTTTAGCTATTTAGTAGTAAAAAATGACTAAAGAGCTTTAAATTAATAGCTCTTTGTTGCATTATTGTTAAGTCTCATTTTGGCGTTTTATCTTAAGGTGTTATTGAATGCGTATACTTAAACAAGCTGTAGTTGTATCCAGTTTTACTTTGTGTTGTTTATTTTCTTTATTTACCCACGCCGAAACGATAATTCACTTGGATGTTGCAGAAGCCAAAGATAAGTATCACGTCGATTTACTCAAGTTTTTGTTTAGAAACGACAGCAACTATAAATTTCAGCCTTACCCACAAGATATAGCCTATGGTCGCCAGCATACTGAAATAGACGCAGGTAATTTAAGTGTTGCTGCATTTGGTACTTCGTCAGATCTTGAACAGCGAGTTCGTCCTATTCGTATCCCTATATTGAAAGGTTTATTAGGGCATAGAATTTTTATTATCCGCAAAGGTGAAGAAAGCCGTTTTGCCAATATTAATAACATGCAAGATTTGTTGGAGTTTAAGGCTGGGCAGGGCAGAACTTGGGCAGACACAGCCGTTTTAGAGAATGCCGGAATTAATACCATTACCACAGTAAAATACGACAACTTATTTTATATGTTAGATGGTGATAGGTTCGATTATTTTCCGCGTGCAGTACATGAACCTTTTTCAGAAGTTGCTGCTAGACCACATCTAAACTTAACAGTTGAAAAAAATGTGATGTTGGTTTACCCACTTGCGTTATATTTATTTGTTGCCAATGACAATGTTAAGTTAGCGAATGCGATTGAAGAACGCTTTGAAGCGGCAATTGCAGATGGTTCATTTGATGAATTCTTTTTCAACTATCCACTTATTCAAGACGTACTTAAAAGCGTAAGAATTCAAGACAGAAAAATTATTCGAATTGCTAATCCGAATATGCCTGCGAAAACGCCATTGGATAGAAAAGAATTATGGTTTGATATCAATAATATGGAATTGGTAAAGACTAACTACTAATCATATAGTTAGGCACTGTACTTAGTGCCTAACTTATAACCACTCAATTATTGTTGAGCTGCTAAAAACTCTTCATAACTACCACTAAAATCTTTATAGCCATTGTCGTTAAGTTCAATGACACGTGTAGCCAAACTAGAGACAAATTCGCGGTCGTGGCTGACGAAAATCAAAGTACCTTCGTATTTTTCAAGGGCAATGTTTAACGACTCAATTGATTCCATATCCAAGTGATTGGTTGGTTCGTCCATAATTAAAATGTTTGGTTTGTGCATCATAATTTTGCCAAACAACAAACGACCTTGTTCACCACCAGAGCAAACTTTAACCGATTTTTTAATGTCGTCTTGTGAGAACAATAAACGGCCTAAATAACCACGAACAACTTGATCATCATCACCTTCTTGACGCCATTGGCTCATCCATTCGAACAAGGACAAATCTTCTTCAAATTCATGGGCATGGTCTTGCGCGTAATAACCTATGTTGACGTTTTCCGACCATTTAATCATGCCTGAATCAGCTTCAAGTTCACCCATTAGTGAACGTAAAAAGGTCGTTTTACCTATACCATTGGCACCGATAACAGCAATTTTTTCGCCAACTTCAGCCAGTAAAGAAATGTTCTTTAGGATCTTTTTATCGTCAAAACTTTTGTTTAAGTTTTCAATTTCTAACGCATTACGGAACAATTGTTTTTCTTGTTCAAAGCGAATAAACGGGTTTACTCGGCTCGACGCTTTTACTTCTGAAAGCTGTATTTTGTCAATTTGACGTGCACGAGAAGTTGCTTGTTTCGCTTTAGACGCATTCGCCGAGAAGCGCGCTACGAATTCTTTTAGTTCAGTTATTTGTGCGGCTTTTTTCGCATTGTCCGCTAATAACTGGGCACGAGCCTGTGTTGCTGCAAGCATATATTCATCGTAGTTGCCTGGATAAACACGTAACTCACCATAATCTAAATCGGCCATATGGGTACAAACCGTATTTAAGAAGTGACGATCATGCGAGATGATAATCATGGTTGATTCACGTTGGTTGAGTGTTTGTTCTAACCAACGAATTGTGTCTATATCCAAGTTATTGGTTGGCTCGTCGAGTAACAAAATATCAGGATCTGAAAACAACGCTTGGGCTAATAACACACGTAATTTGTAACCCGGGGCAACTTCACTCATTGGCCCATAATGCAAAGAAACATCAATACCTACACCAATTAATAATTCACCAGCGCGGCTTTCTGCACTGTAGCCATCCATTTCGGCGTATTCCGTTTCTAAGTCGGCTACACGCATGCCGTCTTCTTCGGTCATTTCTGCTTTGGCATAAATAGCATCACGCTCTTCTTTAATTTTCCAAAGTTCACCATGACCCATAACAACAGTGTCAATAACACTGTATTTTTCAAAAGCAAATTGGTCCTGACGTAACTTACCAATGCGCTCGCCTGTATCTAGGCTGATGTTGCCAGCGGAAGGCTCTAAATCACGACCTAAAATTTTCATAAATGTGGATTTACCACAGCCATTTGCACCAATTAGACCATAGCGGTTACCACCACCAAATTTATGTGAAATATTCTCAAAAAGTGGCTTAGCACCAAACTGCTGAGTGATGTTATTTGCAATTAACACTATTACTTCTTACTCGTAAAATAAAATTGCGCATAGTTTACGTGGAAATAACTGGCGAGTCAGCTTTAATGCAAAGGATATTTTGTTGTGAGGTAGTCACGAGTAGAGAATGCTGCTAAGCAGCATTCTCTATGGTTAAGCTTAATGATGATGTGCGTGTTGTTTGTTTAGTGGTTGGCTACTGTAGTTATGTAACACCAATTGAGGTTCATCTAAATTTAGAAACACTGAGCTGACAATAAACTGCTCTTGGTAGACCCAGTTTTGATGTTTGTGGCTATTAAGAGATACAGCTATTTGATTAACACCTTGTTTAAGCGCGCTAGCTGGTATATGAAAGTCTGCTGCGTAGGCACGCAGGTACTTATTGCCATTAATAAATACATGAGCATGTCCTTGTAATATGTCATCCTGTGCATATTCTAAGTCGGTGTTGTCTGCATTGGGTGCATTTAAAATATAGTTATCTAAATTTAGATGTACGTTTATGCCATCCATTGGATCGCGCGTAATCAATAATTCAATTTTCGGGATCTTGTTGGTTGGCACAACTTGCATTGAGTGTTGGTGCACTTCTTTGGCATTTACTGCCGCGAGCAAGAGTACACCAATAAAAATAATCGCAAAGGTTAAAAGTCGTTGTAAAGATTGCATAGTCATTTAGTCATTCTCCTTGTTTTATCGACGTGAGCCACTTGGTGGACCCATAGTCCCAGCGGTTCGACAGCTGGCAACCGCATTGTCTTGCAACTTACCAGCAAATCTATCACCGATAATGTAAGGAAATGCCGGCGAGAGTTTATTGTTATCGGTTGTTACTGTTATATGGTAGTGATAGCCACGCTGTGCATCTGAGTGACCATTGTATTGGTCTAGATAAGGTGAACCTTGTGCGGTTAAATTTGCATCCCAATAATAGTCTTGATGGTAAAAACCATTGTATGCAACCAAGAAATTACCCGATAAGGTGCGCACTGTTTCATCAAAACCAGGGCCTGAATTAACCGCTTCTGTGCCTTGGCTAACATCATATTGATCAACCAATACACAGCTGCGACCTCCGTCTGAGCAACCTGTGGCTGAATTGGCAGCGTAATCTCTAGTTGTCCAACTGCTGATTGCGAGGACACCATCAGCTTCCCATGGGCCATAAATTGGATATCCATCCGCGGCATAACCATACAATGGCGAGTGTCCGTCAGCCATGTCGCCAACCATATCGGCTAAACAAGTTGAATAAAAATGGTGATGGTAGTCGCCATTGGCTGCGTGGCCACCACAAATATCCACATCATATTGTTCAGCAACTGGCGCTAAAGTATTCCAGTCACCTTCATTATTGTATGTTTGGCCATCTCCCCAGTTATAAACAGATGAACCATTTACCCATAAACCTACTTTGCCTAATCCGGAATCACAGTCTTGGTCGGTTACTTGCGGCGATTTAGGTAAGTAGACAGCGCGGGTATCTTGAGTTGGACATTCTGGCCCAGGAGGCCAATAGCCATAACCTTGATTATTTTGGCAATTTACATTGCTAGAATAACCAATATCTTGACCAAAATTGACTCGTTCTCCAACTGATACTTCAGGTTGGGCATTAACAAAATCTGAATTAGCTTTTGGCCGATTCGCCAGTGAATCGTAAATATCTTGGGTTATTTCAACTTGGTAGTCAGGCACACCTTCAGATGTTACTAAGGTATAATCCACCCCGTTGTTTTGCACATCTTCGACGGATTGCACGTTAACTAAAACACCTTGACCTGTACTGCTGTCAATAATGTGCACAGAGCGAGCATCGTTTTGATTTATTATCCAGCTGCTGTCTGATTGATTGCCATTGTCATTTGAGTTGTTATTGTCGCTCGGTTGTTCTACATCAACGCCGGTGTCGTCTTCATCAACATCTGTGGTTGTTGACACTTTACACGCTGTCAATTGAAGGCTTGTAATAGCGATTGCCATGACTAAATATTTGGTTGTTATCTGCATACTTGCTCCTAAGTTAAAGCGAATATCAAAGCTTTCACTAGTCTATAAAGCAAATGTGCAGATTTAGTGCAGTTGTGGTGAGTATTTAGCGCAACTGTTATACCCAAGTAGCTTGGGTATATTTAGTTAAGTTTATAACCAACGCCATAGATGGCTTGGATTGGAGAATCAGCATTTTTGCTGACAAGTTTGTGGCGCAAATTTTTCATATGGCTGTCTATGGTTCTGTGGCTGACAATGCGGCCATCGTCGTAACAATTTGCCATTAAGCTGTCACGGCTAAATACCACACCGGGTTTTGCCATTAAGGTTTTTAAAATTCTAAATTCCACTAAGGTTAGTTCGACAGCTTGATTGTCTAAATGGCAGCTAAACTTATCTGTATCTAAAACAATATTGGCATGTTCAAGTCGAGTATTCGAGCTATGTGGTTGTTGCGCTTGTTGCACCCGACGTAAAATAATTTGTATGCGGGTTACTACTTCTCGTACCGAAAAGGGTTTACATACATAATCATCAGCGCCACTTTCTAAACCTATTAAGCGGTCAATTTCATCAATACGTGCGGTTAACATTAAAATAGGTACATCAGAGCTTTTTCTAACTGTTTTACATATGCTTAAACCATCAACATTGGGTAACATTCTATCCAAAATAACCGCAGCTGGTTTTAAGGTTAAAATACTCTCGACGGCATCGGCTCCATCCAGCAGAATTTGTGAGTCGAAACCTTCTACTTTCAAATAATCTGCAAGTAGTTGTGCAATTTTAACTTCGTCTTCAACGATTAATATCAGTTTATTGTTCGACATAATTTAACTCCCTGAGCGAATTGGTAATTGCACGGTAATTTTTACGCCACCGAGTTCAGACGCTGACGCTGTGATTTGCCCTCTATGTGCAGCAACAATTTGTTGGCAAATGGTTAAGCCTAGCCCAGCACCTTTGCTGGCTCGACTTCTAGATTGATCTTCTTGAAACAGTGGTTCAAATACATTGTGATAATTGTTGTTGTCAATGGCTGGGGCACTGTCTTCAACGTCAATTTGCACAAAATTTTGTGCTTTGCTGACGGTAATTTTAATCAGCCCTGGTGCATTTGTATATTTAACTGAGTTGGTGATTAAATTTGCGATTAACTGGGCGATGCGTTGTTCATCGGCAACCAAGCTAAGAGATTTAGGACTGAATAACTCTATGGTTAATTTCGCTTGCTCTATGTTGGCGGCATTTAATCCAATTTGTTGCTCGATTATTTTAACGAGATCTGTCGTGGCAAATTGATATCTGAGTCCACCTATATCAGCTAAAGATAATTGATATAAGTCTTCCACTAAATGGTGTAGCCTTTGAACTTCTTGTTCTAACGAATCTAATTGTTGTTCATCCATTTGGCGTACACCCGCTTTAACCAGCTCAATTTCTCCGGCAAGAATAGACAAGGGGGTGCGTAATTCATGTGAAATATCAGCCAACCAACGGTTTTTGCTTGTGCGATTTTTATCTAGCGTGTCGGCTAAATGATCTAGCTGTTTATTCAGTTCACCAAACTCATCTTGATGATATTTGGCTTTGGTTATTTTGAAGTTACCACTTGCGAGTTGGTTTATCTTAGCTAACAGCTGTCGAATAGGTGATAACATTTTTGGAATGGCAACGGCAACCAAGAGTATTGTCAGTAACAAGCTGACAATTGCTATGATGGCAAAGTTGTGTAGTTGTTGGCGGACAAATAAATCCGTCACAGCATCTTTTGGAACTTCCGGTATCCAACTGTGTAAATAACCTATGATCTGTTGCTGATCTTTCAGTGATATTTGTACGCGTAAACGATCGTCCGCAGGGTATTCTGTACCCACAACTAACTTGCCGTTAGCATCAAATAACGCTATGGGGGCGCCCCTTTGAGTTTGTGTTGAGTCTGAGTGTCTTGCAGGTCTTAGGTGATGTGGTCGTTGACCTGCGGGTGGATGTCTTCTATGCCGTGGTCGTATAGGTTGTGGCAAATCATGTTGAGACAAATGACTCACGTTTATTTGTGACCAGTCTTGGCTTTGTTGGTAAATAGGAACCAACCTTTGCGCTAGATTACGCAACTTTTGTTTTTCTTGATTTTGAATAAATTCGACAAAGCCAGATTTAAAACTAAGCGCAGCCAAGATTAACGAAGCCGTGAGGATAACAGTAATTAAGCTGAATAAAATCAAAAATAGCTTGTGCGACAATTTCATAATCAGTGGGTTTAAACCTAGTATTATGGTTAATTTATACCAGTCGGCTATTGCTGACTAGTTTGTCGGTGCAAGTTAGCGGTATTTTGCCAAATGTCTGCACAAGTTCTGCACATTGTGTCCGTTCGTTTATTAATTTCACTTTATTATGCTGAATATATTTATTTATAAGTCATATATTTTGTCAACTTGGCGTATATTCTATACCCAATTTAACCATGAACGAGCTTAATTATGACAATAACAATAGATACTAACCTTGCAGCGCAAACTTTATTGGCGCGCCGTCAACCAGAACAAAAATTTGATACTTTACCTGCTGATGCACGCCCGTATGATATTGAATCAGCCGTGGCAGTGCAGCTGCAAATGATAGAGCAAAAACAAGGTGAAGTGGCTGGTTGGAAATGTTTATTGCCTCCTGCAGAAGACAAAGTGGTGATTGCACCTATTTTTGCAGATAGTTTTTATACTGGCTCACAAGCTAAATTGATGCCTGAAAATGCTAAAGCACGTATTGAACCAGAGATTGCCTTTGTATTGGCAGAAGACTTAAGCGCAAAAGAGGGGGGGTATAGCGAAAGTGAGATATATGCCGCTATTGCTAGCTGTCATATGGCGCTGGAGTTGATGCAAGCGCGTTATCAAGATGGTAGCCAAGCTGAATTCTTTGAACGTTTGGCGGATTGTTTAACCAACCAAGGTTTATTTTTAGGCCCTGAAATAGACAAACAAACCGCTTTTAACACTGCAACTATTGATATTGCAGTAACCCAGAATCAACAAACCGAACAATATCAAGGCAAACACCCAAACAAGTTGGCTTCTGCTCCTTTGTTATGGTTTATCAACTTTGCATTGGAAAATGGTTATCAGCTTAAAAAAGGCCAAGCTATTATTACAGGCTCGTTCGCTGGTGTTTTAGAGTTAAACTTTGCTTCTGCTGATGTGAGTTATGCTGGTTTAGGTCAGTACACAGTTGATCTAATTAGTTAATCTTTTATCTATTTCAAATAATTCTTGTCTTATACACCTCAATCTAACATTGAGGTGTTCATTTAATTATCAAATTCGCTAACTTGTTGTTGACTTTTTATCCAAATTGAATAAATAATGACAGCGTTGTCATTTGTGGTGGGTATATATATGAACAGCTTAAAAGCAAAAACTATTGTTTTAGTCTCAGCTATTTTGGTTGGATTGTTACTAATGACTTATGTAGCATTGTCGGCTTTAAAGATAGCCAGCGATGCAGACAACAAAGCCAGAGTTGGCCAGCTATTTAAATCTACCTACAGCACAGTGTTGAGCCTTGAAAAGCTTCAGCAAAGTGGCGTATTAACTTTGGCTGAAGCTCAGCGCATTGCAACCCAGCTATTGCGGAAAAATGTTTATCACGAGTCGGAATACGTTTATGTGGTAGATAATCAGTTGAACTTTGTTGCTGCACCGCTCGATCCACAATTACACAATTCTTCATTTCATGAATTTAAAGATAGCCAAGGGCAGAGTGTCGGTCAGGTTATGTTAGATGCTTTGGCTAAACAGACTTCAGAGCATGAGTTAGCAGAATACACTTGGCAGCAATTAAAAGCAGATGGCAGCATTGAAAATAAATTATCAATTGTGCAAAAGTCACCCTTGTGGGGTTGGTATATAGGCACAGGTATAGGCTTTGATGAAGTTAATCAGAGGTTTTGGAATACAGCTAGCTGGTTATTAACTATATGTTTAGCTTTAGTTTTTGTATTAGCAGGTGCACTTATTTGGACCTTTAGAAATCTACTTGCGTTAATTGGTGGTGAGCCGAAAGTGGTATTTAGCCAAGTTCATTCGGTTTCAAAAGGTAATTTGCGTGAACAAGCGGGTGAGCAGCTGTGTACTGAACAAGATTCGATTTTAGCTGCGACTTATTTTATGAAATCTAAGTTGCGCAGCATGGTGGAAAATTTGCAGAATTTAGCGGCAAATTTGGCGAGCCAAACACAAGATTCAGAAAATAGAAGTAAACAAATTGAATTGTCATTAAATTCGCAACAGCAACAAATTGACCTGGTTGTCACCGCTATTACCCAAATGTCCGCAACCTCAGAAAGTGTTGCTGAAAACACCAATCAAGCAGCTGAAGCCGCAAATTTAGCCAGTGAACAAAGTGACGTTGTGATAGATATTGTTGGCAATAGCGTGAATAAAATGCAGGCGTTAACTCAGCAATTACAAGCCAGTGATGCGGTTGTGAATAAGTTAGGCCAAGATGTGCAAAGTATTGGGGTTGTATTAGATGTTATTCGTGAAATAGCCGAACAAACTAATTTGTTAGCGCTGAATGCAGCTATTGAAGCGGCGCGTGCTGGTGAAGAAGGTCGTGGTTTTGCGGTAGTGGCAGATGAAGTCAGGCATTTAGCCAAACGTACCCAAGATAGCACCAGCGAAATTCAAACCATGATAGATACTTTAAGACAAGGTGCTAAAAGTGGGGTGGAGTCAATGCAGTCGTGCATAGTCGCGGCTGACGATGCGGTTAATACTGTATCTGAAACTCACTTGTCATTACACGGCATAGCCAAGGCGGTTGATACTATTAATCAAATGAACAATCAAATTGCCTCAGCAGCAGAAGAACAAAGCATTGTTTGTGATGATATTATGAACAGTGTGCATAGAATTGCGGATACCGCACATACAGTGACTCAAGCATCGCATGAAAATCAAAGCGCGACACAAGCATTAGTGGGTTTAACGACACAAGTTAAAAGTAACTTAGATTTTTTTAGCCGATAATTGCAAACGTGGAGTAAATTGCTGGTTTGAGCCTGTTTAACTAAAAAACTCGGCTATAACGTTTAAGTCGTAAGTTTTCTCATTGAATGACTAACTGCTTAAACGGATAACCAGCTCTGATGGCAAGATAGTATTTTGGCTGAGCTCTCCAGCTAATAATTGTTCCGCTGCTACTTTGCCTTTTTCTTTACTGCGCTGGCACACAGTTGTTAACGGAGGGGTCACGCGTGAAGCTTCAGGAATATCGTCAAATCCGACTATTTTAACAATATCCGGCATATCCAAACTTAACTCTCGAGCGACAGCCATCGCCGCTATGGCTATGGTATCACTCATACAAATCAAAGCATCAGGCATTGGCAGAGAGGTCAGTGCTTCATGCGCAGCTTGATACGCAAGTTGATAATTGTTTTCTGGAATGTGCCAAATTCGGCTAGGCGAGATAGTTAAATTATTAGTTTTAGCTGCGGCTAAATAACCATTTAGTCGTCGTCTGGATATTGAGAAACACTCCTGCAGTAGCTCTGCTTGTGTTATGCGACAAACCCTATCACTACTAATGAGTTTTAAACCCAAGATAGCGGGCTGCGATGGCTCGTTGATAAAAACATGGCTGGCTATGTCATAGGCTGCTTGGTAGTTATCAATGTTAACGGAAGGATAGCCTTCTAGGTCAATATCTACTGTGATACAGGGTTTTCCTTGCTGGATAACCCGTTCGAACAATGGATTTTTATCTTGACTTCCATAGATAATAAAACCGTCTGGCAGTGATTCTATTCCGGATGTATTGGCACTGTTAGATGAACTAGACAGTAACAGCAGTTGTTTGTTATTTTTTTCTAAAACTTCACTGATACCCTGTAGAAATTGATTGGCGACAGGATCGGTAAAATGATACGAAAGTGCGTCTGACAACAAAACACCGATAACACCAGACTCGCCTTTGCGTAGCGTTCGTGCAGTTATATTTGGGCCATGATATCCAATACGTTTGCATTCAGACAGAATACGCTCACGCAATGACGCAGATAGCTGATCTGGTCGATTAAATGCATTCGATATTGTCGCCGTCGAGCAATTTAGAACTTCGGCAACTTTCTTGAGTGTAAGTGGTTTGTTATTCTTATTCACATAAACGCCCAATATGTTAATAAAGACTGACAATTCTAAAAGGTTTTAGTGGTTAATGAAAGCTCGATTATGACAATTTTTTAACTTTTTTCCATATATAAAACTTTTGCAAGGTGTTCAAGCAACCGCTAAAATCCACAAAAACTGACTTTTAATAGAGAAGAAGATGCCGGTTAATCTACCTGAAATTGAATCAATGGAACTATACCCAGTCGCGGGTGTTAAGCTTGGTTGGGCGCAAGGCCATATCAAAAAAGCGAATAGAAAAGATGTACTTGTAATTGAATTGTGTGAAGGTGCTAGTGTTGCTGGTGTTTTTACCCTCAATCGTTTTTGTGCCGCCCCCGTCACTTTATGTCGCCAACATTTAGCTGGCAATAAAGGTATTCGTGCTTTAGTTGTGAATACTGGTTGTGCGAATGCTGGAACGGGCGAGCAGGGGATGTTAGATGCGAAAAAAACCTGTAATGCAGTCGCTGAGTTGTTAGCCATCCCACAAGACGCAGTACTCCCATTCTCTACTGGGGTTATTTTAGAAAATTTACCAATGGATAGACTATTAGCTGCATTACCAAATGCGGTAAATAATCTAGCTGAAGACAACTGGAAAGACGCTGCTTATTCAATTATGACCACGGACGTTGCACCAAAAGCAGTTTCTGAACAGTTAAACATTGCTGGCAAACAAGTTGTCGTAACTGGTATTTCCAAAGGTGCGGGTATGATCCATCCTAATATGGCAACCATGTTAGGCTATTTAGCGACAGATGCGGGTATTGAACAATCGCTATTAACTGAAATCACGAAAGAAATTGCAGATTTGTCTTTTAACTGTATTTCAGTTGACGGTGATACATCGACCAATGATTCTTTTATTATTATTGCCAGTGGTCAAAGTGAAGTTCAATTCAATAGCCGAGAACAAGCCGGTTTTGCTGAGCTTTATCAATCTTTATTAGCAAGTGCACAAAAACTCGCGCAAGCCATTGTCCGTGACGGTGAAGGTGCAACTAAATTTATGTCAGTTAATGTGCATGGTGCTAAAACCATGGCTGAAGCTAAAGCGGTTGGATTTGCGATAGGTAAAAGTCCGTTGGTTAAAACTGCATTTTTTGCATCTGATCCAAATTTAGGTCGAATATTGGCTGCTATTGGTTACGCGGCACGTGAATGTGATTCTCTTAACGACCTTGATACTAATTTAATTGATTTGTACTTAGGTGATGTATTGGTTGCCGACAAAGGCGGATTGGCAAAAAGTTATAAAGAAGCTGATGGTCAAAACATTATGAACCGTGCTGAAATTGATATGACAGTTAAGCTAAATCGTGGTGATGTAGACGTAACTATTTGGACTTGTGACTTTAGTTATGAATATGTGCGTATAAACGCTGATTACCGCTCGTAATTGTTATGAAAAAAGGCAGGGGAAACCTGCCTTTTTAATCTCGCTCTTATTCTCGTTATCTGCTTGTGTTAATAAACTGAGTTTGCTTGAGGGCAAACAATAGCAAATACACTAAAAGCACCAATATTCGCCCAATCCATGGCACCATCTAAATCATTTTTGCTGTAACCTAATATTTCGACTAATTGGCTTGGCAGCATTTTATCCATGTCGAATTGGTCAGGAAAGACACTAATTAAACCGAGTCGGCACGACAAATACATAAGTTGGCTTTCTAATGAGCTGCCAATATTATGTTGGTTTAAAATCAAATTCACCATGTGATTAGGTAAACGCCAATGCTTAAATAACATAGCGCCTAAAGTTGCGTAGTCAAACCCTAACACTTCTTGTTGAACTAAGTGTAATGGTTGATTACTGCGTATTTGTTCACACTTGGTTGCAGCAGCCGGATTAACTTGTGCAACAATTAATTCGCCTACATCATGTAATAAACCAGTTACGAATAAACTATCGGCTTTTTTAATCCGTTCTTTTTTGGCGAAACGTTTGTAGATTAATGCGGTATTAATACTGGTACGCCAATGTCTATCCAAATCAATTGCTGAAGTATCTAATTTAGCCAAGGCGGTTGATGTGCCTGTTGCTAATACTAAGTTGTACACAGCATCTGCGCCCAACAGGGTAACGGCTTTGCCGACCGTTTCTACCTGGCTACTAAAGTTATACAAGGCGCTATTGGCTAATTTTAAAACATGCCCAGTAATAATAGGATCAAATGACAATACTTCAGCTATATCAGCCATGGTCGAGCTGTCGTCTTCAATTAATTCTTGTATTCTGTGGCAGGTATCAGGTAAAGCGCAGGTTCTTCCAGCTTTGGTAATATACTCTTCTATTTTCATAACCGTCTTCTCTATGAATGAGCGACGTCCTATCGATCTAATAATGACTGGAGTTTGCCAATTCAACATTGGCTTACATAAATTATAGGAGAATTCTGAACTATAAAACGATTAATATCTACAAGAATGTTACTTTTTTGTAGCAAACTTCACAATCTAACCATTGACAGGGGCAGCTTGAACTGCCCCGTTTCAAAGACTATTTATCCAAAGTTAAGATTAATTAACCTCAGCTGCGCATAATCAAAATTGCCCAACATGTCTATTTTTCCATCTTTCTGCGTTATTTTTACTACTAATAGCCAGCTATTAGATACATAAAAATGCCTTGATAGATGAAAAACTATCCGCATTGGACCGTAAAAATAAACGAATTAGCGTTAAAATTCATAAATTAACTTCAACTCTGCTTACGCGCAGCTGAGGTTAATTACATTCCGTCTGTTGCAATGAGTTGTGTGTCAAAGCGTCTAAAGGTGTAACTTAAACGGTTGCCTGTAGCATCGCAAATATAGGGTGATGCACTAATGTATAAATAGTAAATCGTATCTGCTGTTAAGGGGTTTGTTGGCTGATAACTTAGGCTCATCTTGTCGGCTGAAATAATAATTTCGCCAGCAACTTTATTGCCGCTATTATCCGCAATATAAAAGCTTTGCTCGTTGATTGATGTTGGATCTAACACCTCAGACACAGTTATTTGTGGCACAAAGTCGCTAGTAACTTCTTCAGCGTTGGTGAAATTGAAACTTACAATACTCGGATTTGCTATATCCATAGTGCTATGAGTCACAAAAGAGATATCGACTGGGTTGCTTGTCTCGTTGTTACTAAGATCAGTGACTTTTGATAAAGTTAACTGGTAGCTAGCGTTAGCTTGCAGGACAGTTTGTGGTTTAACAACCACAAGGGTTCGATCGTTTAAATAACTTAAAGCGACAGGTACTTTATTGCCAGAAGAGTGCATAAGCTCAACTTGACTCGCATCTATATGAGATATAGCTTCGTTAAACTCAATTCTAAAGATGCTGTTGATCGCAATTTCAGTTTGGCCATTGGCAATTGAGCTACGCACAACTATCGGCGCAGAAACGTCTGGAATGAAACCTGTGGTGAAGCTATAACTTAGCGCATTACCTGTATTGCCACTGGTATCTTTTATCCCACCGACATACAGAGAGTAGCCCGTGCCAGCATCCATAGCTTGGACAGGGGTTATGCTTAGCTTACTATTTTGCTGCGAATAACTCAGGCTGATATCAACATATTCGCCAGCTGCTGAGTTATACAAATAGTGAGCATTGGTCTGAAGGTTAACTGGATTTATCGCTTCAGAGTAGACCAATTCAAAGTTTGCATTTGTCGCAACACTCTGTTGGCCATTAATTAAATTAACATCAATTAATGTTGGGCGGACAAAATCGTCTATTGCTGCGGTAGTTAAGTTGTAAGTATGGTCCGTGCTGGAATTTCCCGCATTATCTTGAAGATTGTTAAGCGTTTCTGTGATGTCACTATTTAAAGCCAACGGCTGGTGTTTTTGATAAGTGACTATAGTGTTGTTATCTTCAAACATAACCGCGTGGTCTTGCCATTGGGAGGTGGCAAACAGTAACGGGTTGATACTTTCATCAAGTTTTAGCGCAAATTGAGGGTTTATACCCACATTACTTAAACCGTCTGCTGGACTAAAGTGCAGGATGCTCGGCGCTATATCATCATTTGCCGCTTGTTGAGCTGTGGTAAAATAACTATTTGCATTAGATGCTAAAGTTTTGCCATTGCTTGCTCGAATACCATTGTTAATCGTTAGCCGATAGAAGGTGTCTGCGGCTAACGTTTGATCTGGCGTAACAAAAACTAGATTGCCATCTTGATGCAGCGACAATCTAGTTGGGATCAGCGTCCCTGTGTTGTGCTCATACAAGGCGAAGAAATCATCAGAAACATCTGCAGGATTAAGTGTTTGGCTAAATTGCACAGTTAATTTTGCATTGTCAGGTAAATCAGTCGCGTATGAAGTTGGAAAATATCCAGTGACATAGATATCGTCATTTGCCGGATCATTGATCACTAAGTTTGAGTCATAGTTATTGATGTAGTTACCCGCTAGATCTCTGATTTGACTCGGTACTGAATAGTCAATTCTATCACCTAGTTGCCAAGCGTTGTTTGGTTCAATTGTTAATACATTGGCCGCCGTTAATGTTAAGTTGGCTAAGCTAGTTTCACCATTGACGGCAATTTGCAGCTCAGCTGGAATTGTTGCTGCATCAAGATCTTCAGACAAGTAGAGTTGAATATTTTCTGGAATAAATGTCAGCGTGCTATTCGTACTTGGGTATTGCCTTGTAACATAAGGGCGGGTGCTTTCAGTTAAGTTAATACCTGTGGTAAAACTGCCAATAAAAGGTGAAATCGAATTGTCAGCTAAATCAGTTACATTATTGTTTAATACAACCGAAATTGTACTTGCTGATGCAAGTGTGCCCGCTGAAAGTTTTATGCGTTTACCATCGGCTGAACGGCTTATTGAAGTAGATTTTAGCTCGCCGTTTACAAATAATCGAATGTTATTGCTACTAAGCGTTGACGCATTCATTGGTTCTGAGAACTCAAGCCAAATCTCAGCATTGACTTGATTATCCGTGCTACCTGAGTTTGGCGACATGCTAACAATAGTTGGCGTGGTTGAATCTTGCACTGACGAGTCAGTATTAAAATAGCGGGTGGATAAATTTCTACTGTTGCCAGCAAAATCTTTAATGTTGCTGTAAATACTGATTGTATATCGAGTATCTGGGGTTAAGGCTTCATCGAAGGTAAATGTCAGGGTATTACCATCAACAGACTGCTGGCCGGATACGCTATAACTGTTTGCGCTGACTTCAATTTGGCTAGTTAACGCAATATCTTCATCAAAACTCAATTGAATTTGGTTTGTGGCTAAATCAACCTCAGTGCTCGCATGCACAGGTGTCATATTAACTAAACTTGGCGCTATGCTATCTTCGATAGCAATTGAACCTGTAGAAAATTCAACTAAGGTGCCTGAATACAGGTTGCCCGAATAATCTGGTAGGTCATTCGCAATGAGCTGGTAAGTTTCTAATGGCACTAAATTTTCTTCAGGTACTAAGCTTGCGCCTGTGTAGTCACTATTCATTGTGCCGGAAAGTGCAACGGCATTACCTTGGCTATCGACTAATTTTATGCATTCGCCAAAACAAGTACGGCTAATACGCTCGTTAAATTGTATTGATATTTGTGCGTTAACTGGAATATCACTGGAATTGTTGGCAAAGCTAGTTGCTGATAATACAGGTGCTGTATTGTCGACATCTTCGCCTGAGGTAAAGTTATACCAGCGATAGCTAGCGCGATTGCCGGCTAAATCTGTAATGTAGGGCGACGCTGAAATATATAGCGTGTAGCTCTTATTCGCTTCAAGCTGGGCAGCTGGTTTGACTTTAACTGAGTTCAAATCGTCGGCAAAAATATAATCCAAGGCTATATATTGATTATGCCTATTATCATATAGATACAAGCTATCTGAGTTGATGGTTGCTCTGTCGATAACATCCGAAAACTCTAATATGAATTCTGGGTTTAGTGCTACATCTGTTTGATTCGACTGCACCAGCGACCAATTTTCAATGTCAGTCGTTAATAAATCTGCTTGCGAGCCAGTAGTAAAGTTACGTACTACACCTTGAGCAAGACTATTTTCCGCTAAGTCATGAATGCCATTAACAATTAATTGATACTGAGTGTCAGGCTTAAGCAATTGTTTTGGCGTGATGGTTAACAAAGTTAATCCACGCGAGAAAGAAACATCAAATTCGACACTCTCACCATTTTCTTCAAGTTGAATAATTGGGTTGGCAACCAAAGTAACTGCTTCATTAAATTGCAGATTTATTTTGTGATTAATTGGAATATTTGTCGCACCATCTAACATGCTGGCGGCAATCAGTTCAGGTGCTGCGGTGTCTGATTCAAAACCAGTATAAAAATTACTGGATTGATAACTGATGTTACGCCCAACTAAATCTTGTAAACCATAGACCACATAATAATAGCGTCTGTCTGCTGCTAGTTGGGTCTCTGGCTGCATGTACAAACGCGTTCCTTGGTGGGTTAACCCAGAATTAATTGGAATTTGTTTGTTTTCGACTGTATCAAAAATGTAGATTTGACTACCTTCTAAACTGGTAAAATCAATGGTTTCACTAAATTGCCAGAAGAGTTTTGGATTGCGGCTCATAGGGTTGACTAGTTCAGTTTGCGTCACAATCGTTGGAGACGTGAAGTCTAACTCTGAACTCGTGGTAAAAGTTGTGCTGACATCCGCCACAGGGTTACCCGCAAAATCTGCAATGTTAGGTAACGTCAAAGTTGTACTTTGATTTCCAGCCAAAGGTTGAGTGAGTTTGAGTGTGATAATTTTATTATCTGAGCTAATGGTTAAACTATTATAAGTTTCATCTAAATAATCAAATGACAAAATATCGACCGCTTCATCAAATCTGACAGATAGCTGAGTTTGCAGCGGCACATTTGTAGTTGAATCAGCCGGACTTATAGTACGCATTTGTGGCGCTCTATCGTCTGCAATTGCATCTTGGTTTACCGTGAAGTACATAGAGCGAGTTGTTGTTGGAGAATCGCCGTCTGTATCTACTATGCTACTTTCGATGCGCAGGGTATAACTGTTACCCGCGGTCAATTGAATTTGCGGTGATACTGTTACTAGTGTCTGATTGTTCGACAAATTCAGTTCAATTGGCACTATGCTATTTTGAGTTGTGTCGGTTAACACAAAATTACTTGTGTTGACTGAGCCTTGGCTGAGTGCTTCTGAAAATTTAACTCGAACAATAGGGTTGATTATATCGATTTGGCTAAAGCTGTTTGGTGAATAATCAACTGGGTAGGGGCGTAAACCTGCTGTATCTATCCCATCACCCATAGTTAAATTTGTGCTATATGCGTACAAATAGTTGCCGTTAACATCGGTAATATTTGAAGTAAGATGCAGTGAAATTAAGCTGTTATTGGCAAAATTATTGGTTGTCGATATTTTAACTATTCTATCGTTTGCCAGCGTGTCTATATCTATAGGCAACAGCACACCATCTTGCGTTAAATACAAGTTATCCGTTAACGAAGATACGTCTATGCTTTCTGACATATAAACATATAAAGTATCTAAATTAGTTAATGAATAAGCTGATGTAGCAGGGGTTACATCAATCACACGCGGTCTGGTAACTTCATTGGCATTTGCGCCTGTAGTAAAGCTCATTACATATGGGTCTAGCGTATTGCCATCTAAGTCGGTTAAGCCATTGGTTAATACTAAGCTAACCACAGCATGTTCAGGTAATGTTGAATTGACCAAGATAGATTTGTTATCAGCAGATCTTGAAATTGACGCCGACAATTTATCGCCATTATGGAATAACGCAATATTCGCACTATTAATGGTATTACTGGTTAACGCCTCATCAAGGTTAATTTGGATCGTTTGTGTTGGGTCAACTTCAGTTTGGCCATTTATCGGCGCTGTCGATACAACTTGTGGTTTAGTACTGTCTGTTTCACTGACAGTGTCGAAATAACGTGTAGATATAAAACCGTTATTGCCGAAGATATCTGTCACTGTATAAGCCGTGGTGATTGTATATCTAGTACCACCCCGTAACGATTCATTTGGCACAAAGGTGATGGTATTGCCAGAAACACTTGTGCTACCTGAAACCTCAATGCCTGAGTGGGTTAACTTCATTGTCGAAATGGGCGAGATAACTTCGTCAAAAGTGACTGAGATTTGTGTACCAACATCCACATTATTGGTCGCATGCGCGGGTGAAACATTCACAAGTTGAGGTGCTTGTGTGTCTGTCAGAGCATCTGACGCTGAGGTCAAGACCAGTTGCTGACTTGGTAAGATATTACCCGCCATGTCACAGAAATCAGTGATGGACAAAGTATATTGGCTTTCGCCAACCAGCGCTTCGCTTGGTTTAACTTCAATATGGGTTAAGTCTGAACTAATAGTCAAATCATAATCTAATGAAGCACCTTGGTTATCTGTGAGTTTTAATTGGGCATTTTCACAATGAGGATTTATTGCTTCATTAAAGGCGACAATAATAGGCTGATTTACAACAAGTGCATTTGTGGTAATTCCGCTATCTACTAGCATAGGGGCAGTCGAGTCGCTGCTATAACCTGTAGTAAAACTGCGTGTTCTATATGTTTGGCTCGAGGTGTTGGTAATATCTTTTATTCGTTGATCATAACTTGTATAAATCGTATATCTACGGTTGCTTTTTAACGCTTGCAATGGGGTTAGGCTGACGCGAGTTTGGTCGTTAGACCAAGTTTTGCGGGTGGCGACTTTGTACGAAGCTGCATTATCCCATAAATAAATAGTCGACTCATTTATCGAAGTGGGGTCGACCATTTGATTGTAGGCAACTGTTAATACCGGCAGAGTCGGCATCTGAGTTTGTGACGATTTAAAACTCCAATTACTGACATCTAGCGTACCACTTAAGCTGTTGCCAGATGTGGTGAAATTTAAGCTTTTGCTTTGTGCCAATATATTTGCACTAGAATCAGTGACATTTTCAACCGTAACATTATAAATAGTATCAGCTGTTAGTGGTTCATCCGGTTGAATCAGCAGGCGAGTATTGTCGTCAACTAAACTCAAAGTGTAATTAACACTTTGATTATTCGATAGATCAGTAAAATTAACACCAGATAAATTTAGCGGGTCAATCGCTTCTGAGAACTTAGCCGCAACAACAGCATTTGTCGGGACAGAAGTATCATTTTCTCTAATGCTGAATGTTGTTAATTCAGGCGCAGTTGTATCTGCTTGATAACCTGTGGTGAATCGAGCCGTAAAACTAAACAAAGGGTTATCAAATAGATCCGTTATACCTGTACTTAAGCTTAAATAATGTTGGCGACCGGATTTTAAAGGGGAGCTAGGCACAAAGATAATTGTGTCGTTGTCACCTTGTAAACTGACTGTGCCAGCAATTGTTTGATTGCTAGTAAGGTCAATTAAACTCACATGCTCTGCATGTATTGTGCTTGTTTTAACCGCTTCGTCAATTTTGATAATAACGCGTGTATTGGTTGATATATCTGTGCTGTTGTTACTTGGTAATATACTGGCAACGCTTGGTCTTGCACTTTCAGTACAGGCGCCTGTACTAAAGGTGTAGCTGTAGGCAGCCGTTAAGTTACCGGCTAAATCAGCTACAGCTGGCACAGAAACTTGATAATCGCTATTCGATAACAAGTTATTTTGTGGTTCTAGTTTAATACTTTTATTTTCTTCAAAGAAGGTAACAACCGCAGCAATTTGTTGGTCATTTTGGGTTAGATAAAAATTACTGGTATCTAAATTACGTACGCTAATGGTTTCATCAAACTTGATGATAACAGGCTCATACTCACATACATCTGTCGCTGAGCTACTAGGTGACTGACTCACTATAGTTGGTACATTTCTATCAGAGCTAATTGGACTTTGGTTGGCATCTAGCTCTACTTTGTCGTTAACACCGTCAGAATCTGAGTCTGCCGAGTCGAGTTTACTGAATATAATGGCTTCAATTAAATCAGCTATTTCGTCACTGTCGCTGTCGGTTAAATCTTTGTCTGAGTTGTAATGCGACAATTCAATTAAATCGCTTAAACCGTCAGAATCTGAATCCGGAATAGGCGATAAAGTTTGGGTGACATCAAAAGCGGTTTCGTCGGCAAACATGAACCTAGCTTTAACCACAAAATCGTCGCTTTTCGCTTGAGCTCTATAACTAAATGGCCACGTAGTGTCTGTACCAAGCAAAACGTCGTCGATATAAAAAGAGACTGATTGAACCAATTCATTCAAATTGTCGCTTATTTGGTAACCTGCTTGGATTTCGAAAAATGCTCCATCAGTTACTTGAGGGTTTAAAAACGCGAAATAATTTAAGCTAAAGCGAGAGCTTGCATCATCTGGGGTATTTGCCAGTGCTCTGTATTGACCTATATACAAATGGTTATTTGCCACGGCATACACGTATTGATTGTCTATGCTTATTGCTTTGCTTCTACTTAATGAAACACTGCTTAAGTCGATTAACTGGCTAAATACAGGTTGTTGCTCATTGCTGATATTAACTATCGGCAGTGCATTGCTAAACAAACTGTCGTTGAATAGTGCATAACCTTGGCTAATTGCTATGTCGGCTGGGAAAAATCTATTGTTGTCATGCTCTAAGCTTATCGAAGGCACTGAAGTCGAAGAATCAGTAGAAGTATGTTCTTCAACTTTAAATACTTTGTAACCACATAAATTACATGCCACATGCAGCATATTGTTTGCACTTAAATACATTTGGCTGACGCCGGCTAAATTGTATTTGGCAGCATTATTTAAATCGGGTGATTCGATATCATCTGTGTTTATTACGTACAAAGATTGCTCGGTTGCCATAGCGATAAAATCGCCATTTGTTGCAACTGCATTTACTTGCTCGTAGTGATTAAATAGTAGAGCTTTTACTAAGGTTTGCCCGTTATCACTGTATACAATATCGACACCATCATATTTATTTGGTAACAATAAATAAGGCCCAGCGACTGCGATATCGGTAATTTCACCACCTAAATGTAGGCTTGCTAAGTTGGTTGCAGTTGAATCACTAGACACATCCCAACTTTCTAAATTGCCCCCTTGCAGGATTGCGTACAAAATACCTGAGTGGAAATAGAGTTTTTGTGCTGGGCTTGAAGTTGTTAAAGTTTCTAGTAGAGCTGGGTTTGTCCGGTCTGAAATATCGTAAATCGCTATACCGCTTTGCGTTGCTAAATACGCAACATCTTGATTAACTTGAATATCGTAAATTGTGTCATCAATCGCCAAATGGCCGATTAAACCTGGAGTAAATGATTGTTGATTGTTCGCGACGGTAAAAGATACAGTAGCGGTATTTGAGTTTAATTCACCATCATTAACCAAAAACGATAGGCTGTCTGCACCTTCAAAACCTGCATTAGGTGTGTAGACTAAAGAGCTTCCATCTATACTGGCAGACCCTTGAGTTGCTGGGATTTGAATTGAGTAAGTTAAACTGTCATTCTCAACATCAGACGCATAAGCGCTTAAATCGACCAAAGCACTGGTATTACTATTAAGGCTGACCTGTGCATTTTGAGCAACCGGCGCATCATTTATTGCTGCGATTGTGATAGGGAACTCAGCAGAATCTGTTAATAAACCATCTGAAACTTGTAATTGAACTTTGTCTTGGCCGGAAAATTCAGGGTTGGGCACAAATATTAAAGTATTGGCATTTAAACTTGTTTGGCCATTTAGCGCTGCTGCTAACAAGGTGAATGTTAAGTCATCACCATCTGGATCAGTTACGAATTCGCTTAGGTCTATAGATAAAGTAACATCTTCTTCGCCTGTCCAAGTTTCAACGTTAAATACAGGAGCGTCGTTCTCTATCGCAACAGCAAATTGAATGGTTACTTGGTTGCTTAGGCCTTGGCTATCTGTCAGAGTTAAAGTGATAGAGTCTAACCCTGAAAAATTAAGGTTAGGTGTATAACTTAAAGTGCCATTTACTATACTTGCTTGCCCAAATTGTGGGGCTTGCTGAATGCTATAACTAACAGTGTCTTGTTCAGCGTCTTGCACGAAGTCAGCTAAAATAATGTCTTTATTAGTGTCTTCGTCCACATTAAAGCTCGACTGGGTAATAACCGGTGCGTCGTTTACCGCAGTAACGCTTAGGTCAATTCGCCCATTTACTTTGTCATTTACACCGTCTGATACTGAGAAAATAATTTGGTCATTCCCAAAAAAGTTTGTTGCTGGCTGATATTTTAAAATGCCAGCTTCGATACTTGTTTGACCGTTTTGCGCGTCGGTTTCTATCGTGTAGGTTAGGCTATCACCTTCAGGATCTTGTGCTAGGCTAGCTAGACTTACGCTAATGCTTTGTTCTTCAGCTGTAACAAAGTTACCGTTGCTGACGACAGGTGGCAAGTTAACGTCTTGGATATTTATACTAACGGTTTGTTGTGCACTCGTACCTGCGGTATCAGTTGCAGCATAGATAAAACTGATGTTACCAACAAATACATCGTTTGCTTGATAACTAAAACTACCGTCAGCATTTAAGCTAACTTCACCTTGGGTGGTTGGAGTAATTAAAGAAACGGTTAAACTTTCACCATCTACTTCACTGTCGTTGGCTAATACGCCTGGCGCTAAAATAGTTAATAGCTCACCTTTATCAAGTGAATAATTATCAGCTTGCAGCCTTGGCAGATCGTTAATGGGGTTGACGGTAATTGAAACTGTCGCTTGTGAACTGATATCCGCTTGGGCGATTTGGTAATTAAAAGAATCAGTGCCATTAAAGTCAGCTGATGGCTGATAAGTAAATTGGCCTGATTGATCTAGTATCAAACTACCATGATTAGGCTGAGTTATAACAGACAGAGTTAAAGGTAAACTGGCGTTAATTGAGTCGTTAGCAGTTAAGTTGTCTGTCAGAGTTAAATCTTCGTCTATTTGATAACTGTCATTGATAGCTCGGACAGATTGAGTTAAATCACCAACGTTTACCTCTACATTAACTCGATTGGAAAGGGCTGTGCCGTCGCTAGCTTGGTAGCTAAATCTAACTTGCCCGATGAAATCGGATGAAACTGTGAAGGTGAGGCCGTCGTTTGTCGCCTGAATTTCTGCGTTTTCAATATCTTGAATGCTGTTTTGCACCAGAGTTAATTGATCGTTTGCGTCTTTGTCACTGTCGTTATTGAGTAAATCTGTATAAGGAATTTGAAAGCTAGTTTGTCCACTGGTTATGTTAAAGCTATCTTCAACTGCAACTGGTGCATCGTTAACAGCTAAAACTTCAAATTCAATAAATGCAGTTGTGGTTGCATTAAATTCATCTGCTAGTTCAAACGAAAATGAATCTGTCCCTGCGAAATCAGCTGCTGGTGTATAAGTTACATCACCTTCGGCAGTTAAGGTTACACTACCTTGGTTATTCGTTGAGAAGGTTCCTGTTGCAAAGGTAACCTGATGATCTTCGTTGTCTGAAATTGCACTTGCGATATTAAATTGGCTTTGGCTATCTTCACTTAACGTAATTTTCGTTGCGGTAAATACTGGTGCTTGGTTACCTAATAAAACAATTTCTGACTGCGCTGATTCACCATGTGCATCAATGCCTTTTACTTGCAGTTGATAATTGCCGCCAGTGGAGGGAAAACTAAAAGAATTATTGGTTAAAGATAATTTTTGTTGTTGTGCTTGGTTGTCTTGTTGCCAATATACATTGTAGTGAGTGTAATCACCTGCCAATAATTGCCAATTAACACTAACAGACGCTGCTGTTCGTTCAATTGATGTTAAGTTGATACTCCTTGGTTGCCAAGAAAATGACTGGCTGGCAACAAGTCGAATGGTGCTGCTTTCAATATCATCGGTAGTTTGCCCCCAAATTTCGACTGTTTGGTTGCCTTGCGTCAAGCCAAAGTTGTCAGGGTTGATACCGGTTAAAGTAATATCAATTTCAGTGTTATTGCTGTCGTGGGTAAAGGCTTGAGTATTACAAGGTGAACACAATAAAACATTTTGCTCGGATTGCGCTAAGCTGAAAAATAAGCGATTTGGTAACGGCGTTGTTTCATTAGTTGTTAGCTTAAGTCGAACAAAAAAACCACCTTGCACATTTGCCGGTAAATTAAGCAAGTCTGTTTGCCATGGGGAGGTTGTAACTTGAGTGAAGTCGCCAGTGAGATTTTCTTGTTGGTTTGATGGCAATGCACGTCTAGCTGTTGTTGTCTCATTCACAAAGTGTACTGGTTGACCATTAACAAAGCGTTTAGGCAGTACAAATTCTGAATAATCTTGCTGACTAATCGATATAGTTTTTTGAGTTGATTCAGTGTTGGTTGCTGTAGACTCTGGTGTGTTATCTCCACCACACGCAGTCAGTACAAACACAAGTGAAACAGGCAAGGTTTTTACCAGATGAAAAAAACTTGGCGTTTTCATTCTATCTCCTGATGGACAATAGGCCCTTATAATAATCATGTGTTTTTAACACACAATTTTGACACAGCTAAGTACGCTGAAACATTAATTACGAAATTAGCACTAAGTTTAGTGCCAAATGAACTTTTACTAAAGTTATGCGCTTGAATTATGTGAATTAATTTTAATTAATATTTGGAGATATCTATTTGATACTCAATTCGCTGGTTTTGATTATTGGTCAAAATAATTGAGTTTGGATCAATTAAACCGGGTTTAATTTGTTCAACACGTTTTATATAGTCGACTGCTTTTTCCATATCCCCACTCATTAACGCTCTTTCTGCGACTGATTTTAAATAATGTGGGTTGTCGCCATATTCTGCGTCGATAATGTTATTGAGGTTTTCCGCTAATTCGAACCTGTCAGTTTGATAATACAAACTACGTAAATTAAGCAGGGCATTATATTCTCTAGGATTTAAATTAAGCGCGTATCTATAAACTTGTTCGGCTAATTCATATTCTTTAATGCGGGTAAATAAAGTACCGAAGTTGCTCCACATATAAGCTAATTCCGGCGTATAACTTAATGCTTTTTGATAATAATAATAGGCGTTGGCGTTGTCATGCGCCATCATAGCTTCAGCTGCTTTATTATTGTAATAAAAGGCATAACTTTCAGCATCGGAAATTACTCGACCGTCTCTTGGGCGGTAGGCATATCTGTCGTATAGGTCGATGATGACAGATATGTTTCTATTACGATACATGAGCGTGTTGATATGGTGAAGCTCAGTAAAAATTCCATTTTCTGAATGCCATATAGGTGCTGTATTTGCTTCTTGGAATTTTGCTTTTAACCCTACATGGCGGCCGAGCGCAACAAACATAGCAGTGAGAGAGACACAGTTGCCTGTTTTGCTGGCAAAGGTTTCACCAGCAGAAGCTGTGGTAAACATGTCGTAATCAATGTTGAAGCCTTTGTTTTTAAATATTGCATCATAAATGGTGATAATTTTGTCGGATTCCTGCATGTCATCTAACTGGAGATCATGCAAAAACTGCTGCATCTCTGGTGTCACTTCAAGAAAATCATACTTTTCAATTGGCGCTTTAAAGTCAGCAAAGTAAGCTTGAGGTTGGGGGATATTTGGTTGTTGAACCGTTAATTTTAAATAGTCTGGCAAGTGTTGACAGCCCACTAGAAATATTAAGCAGGTCGCGAGCAATATAAAACGAAACCGGAACATATCAGCGCTCCTCATATCAACACTCATTGATTAATTTTAGTACAGTTTTTCTAACTTGCTGTTTACTTGCGTGCCTTATCTCAACTTTTTACGAAAAAATTTAAAAAAATTATACTCCAGCCCTTGTGAAGATTTTTTGCATCCCCATCTAAGCTACAACTCAAGATTTGCTTGACCACTAGGTCGAGTTTTATAAATAACATTAGTGTAATTACTTTCTCAGGAGATTGGAGAAGATGAATATTCGTCCTTTAAATGATCGCGTTATCGTTAAGCGCTTAGAAGAAGAAACTAAGTCAGCTGGCGGCATCGTTTTAACTGGTAGTGCAGCTGAAAAATCATCTAAAGGTGAGGTGTTAGCTGTTGGTAATGGCCGTACTTTAGACAACGGTCAAGTGAAGCCTGTTGATGTAAAAGTTGGCGATACAGTTTTATTCGGTAACTACATCGAAAAAACACAAAAAATTGATGGTCAAGAAGTATTGATCATGAAAGAAGAAAACATCTTAGGTGTGGTTGAAGGTTAATTCTCCCAACCTCAATTAGTTAGTAATCATTAGTTTAGAATTTAGGAAAGAGAATTATGGCAGCTAAAGACGTAAAATTCGGTGAAGACGCACGCGTAAAAATGCTTGCGGGTGTAAACATCTTAGCAAACGCAGTAAAAGTTACTTTAGGCCCTAAAGGTCGTAACGTTGTTTTAGACAAATCATTTGGTGCTCCGTTAATCACTAAAGACGGTGTGTCTGTAGCTAAAGAAATCGAATTAGAAGACAAATTCGAAAACATGGGCGCACAAATGGTTAAAGAAGTAGCGTCTAAAGCAAACGACGAAGCGGGTGACGGTACAACTACTGCTACTGTATTAGCTCAATCTATCGTAAACGAAGGTTTGAAAGCTGTAGCTGCGGGCATGAATCCAATGGATTTAAAACGCGGTATCGACAAAGCGGTAATCGCGGCTGTTGAAGAGTTAAAAGCTTTATCTCAACCATGTGCAGACAGCAAAGCAATTGCTCAAGTAGGTACTATTTCAGCTAACTCTGATAAAGAAATTGGCCAAATCATTGCTGATGCAATGGACAAAGTTGGTAAAGAAGGCGTTATCACAGTTGAAGAAGGCCAAGCACTTCAAAACGAATTAGACGTTGTAGAAGGTATGCAATTCGATCGTGGTTACTTATCACCTTATTTCATCAACAAACCAGAAAATGGCACTGTTGAATTAGAAAATCCATTCATCTTATTAGTTGATAAAAAAATCTCTAACATCCGTGAATTGTTAAGCACTTTAGAAGGTGTTGCTAAATCTAGCCGTCCTTTATTAATTGTTGCTGAAGATGTTGAAGGTGAAGCATTAGCAACTTTAGTTGTAAACAACATGCGTGGCATTGTTAAAGTTGCAGCGGTTAAAGCACCTGGTTTTGGTGACCGTCGTAAAGCAATGTTACAAGACATCGCTATTTTAACTAACGGTACTGTTATTTCTGAAGAAATCGGTATGGAGCTTGAAAAAGCAACGTTAGAAGATTTAGGTCAAGCGAAACGTGTTGTATTAAGCAAAGACAATACAACTATCATCGACGGTGTTGGTGATGAAGACGCAATTAAAGGCCGTGTTGCACAAATTCGTGGTCAAATTGAAGAAACAACTTCAGATTACGACAAAGAAAAACTACAAGAGCGTTTAGCTAAATTAGCTGGCGGTGTTGCAGTAATTAAAGTTGGTGCAGCAACTGAAATTGAAATGAAAGAGAAGAAGTTACGTGTAGAAGACGCGTTACACGCTACTCGCGCTGCAGTTGAAGAAGGTGTTGTACCTGGTGGTGGTGTTGCATTAGTACGTGTTGCAGCAAAAATTGCTGAACTAACTGGTGAAAACGAAGACCAAAACCACGGTGTTAAAGTTGCACTACGTGCAATGGAAGCACCTTTACGCCAAATCGTAACTAACGCTGGTGAAGAAGCATCTGTAGTTGTTAGCAAAGTTAAAGAAGGCGAAGCTAACTATGGTTACAACGCAGCTAACGACACATACGGTGACATGTTAGAAGCTGGTATTTTAGATCCAACTAAAGTTACTCGTAGTGCATTGCAGTTCGCAGCATCTGTTGCTGGCTTAATGATTACTACTGAGTGTATGGTTACTGAAATCCCTAAAGATGACGCACCTGCAGCACCAGATATGGGCGGCATGGGCGGAATGGGCGGTATGATGTAGTCTGAATTAGACATCATCTGACCGTTTCATTGAAACTCAGAAAATTTCACAACCCCGTAGAGCTCGCTTTACGGGGCTTTTCTTTAAAGATTTAGTTGTTACTCTGCCGCCCTAAAATGCGCATAATTTCTATGTCATCGCCATCAATGCGGTAATAAATATTATCTATGCCACAAACAGCTCTTCTGTAGCCTTGCCTTATTTCATCAACTTCTGGGGCAAGAAACGGCTGATTGGAAAGTTGCTCAAAGCGAGCGAAAAACTTGAAAAAATAAACGTCTGCTTGTACTTCGCCGTATTTTTCTAACCCGTGTAACCAAATACGCCGTAAATCGTCTTCTGCTTTTTTACTTATTCTATAATTTGCCATTTCTCAGCGCTTCTTCCTTAACGCTAGCTAATATTTCATTGGGTGAGCGGTCACTAAATCCACTTTGTTCAGCTTCAATTAACTTCATACGTATCGCTTCAATTTCAGCAGTTCGCATTTGTTCTTTTCTAATCAAGTCTCTTAATAACTCGCTGTCACTGGCATAATTACCAGTTGCAAGCTGAGCTTGAATCCATTGCTCTTGTTGATCGGTTACCGTGATACTTTTCTTTACCATTGCCATATTTAGCCTCCAATATATGAGTGCGAATATATACTACTTTATACCACCTTGTATAAGTTTAGCTTAGAAGTGCTATAAAGCATCGAGTTATATCGAATTGCCTAAATTTATGTTACCCGTGTTTTACTTGAATATTTCACGGCAGCGCTAAGCTCACGCATTTCTTGCTCGGTAAGATTACGCCAAGTGCCAACTCTTAAATTGCCTAAATGCACATTCATAATGCGTACACGTTTTAATTTGACTACGTTGTAGCCCAAATATTCACACATACGTCTAATTTGACGGTTTAAGCCTTGGGTGAGAATAATGGTGAAAACATACTTACTTTGCATTTTAGTAACACAAGGTTTGGTAACTGTATTTAATATAGGAATGCCATTAGACATTCTTTTGATAAAGTTATGATTAATTGGTTTGTCTACTTGCACTACATATTCTTTTTCGTGAGCATTTTCAGCACGCAATATTTTATTGACTATGTCACCGTCGCTAGTCAGAAAAATCAAACCTTCAGATGGTTTGTCTAAACGGCCAATTGGGAAAATGCGCTCTGGGTGATTCACCGCTTCAATAATATTGCCTCTTTTATCCAGCTCAGTCGTACAGGTGATACCAACAGGTTTATTATAGGCAATGTAAACGCGCTCAGTTTTATTGCTTTGGGCGGCGGTGATCACTCGTCCATTGACTTTAACTACGTCGCCTTCGCATACTTTTGTTCCAAGTTCAGGAACTTTATCGTTAATTGTTACGCAGTTATTTGTTATTAAGCGGTCAGCTTCACGGCGGGAACAGAAACCTGAGTCACTGATATATTTATTAAGGCGTTTTGGCTCGGTCATAACAATTGTAAATAAGAAAAACTTAGCTTGGGATTATAACTTCTCAAAAGCGCTAATTCATTAATTTAATGGTTCAGATCAGTTTCTATTGTTGACTAAGCAACCCGAGTAACAATTTACCCGGGTTATAACTTCAAGTAGCTTGGGTATAAACAACTAATCTAACAAATCAATTGCATCAATGCTGATACTTGGTGATAGATATCCTTTGGTTGAAGTGCCACTTATTACACTCACAGTTAAAATATTCCAATCGTTGGCACTGCTTTGCCATGCGCTGGCTGGAATGTCGTATGTGAAGGTAGTGTTATTGCAACGATAGCTGCCCGTAGTTAAATTTCGTGTGCTAGGCTGGCTTGACGGTGATGGAAAAGCGGACGACCAATTATTTACCGTAATTGTTGGGCGACCACCGGCAAAAGCACAGGTAATACCTATTCTAAGTTGATGTGCTTGAGCGAGTTGGCTGCTGGATAACTTAAAGTAAATTATGTGGTCGTTGTTAATATCTTTCCACATATAAGCAGGGAAGGTCGCTGTATTGGTAGTACCGACAATAAAGTTAGCAGGATCCCAATTGCTCATACGCACATCAGACGGATGCATGGTTGTGAGCTTATCTCCGTTTAAAAACTCATTGGGTGTGCCGTCCCAATTGCCAATACGCCAGATAGAGCTTGTATTTTGTGGATCGTTATTAATTGAAAATGAATTAAGGATAGTTACTTGATCTGCTTGCACTGCAACACTTCGAGTATCAACCGCTAACTCATTTTTATAAGTGGTCATAGTGTATGTACCTGGCAGCATATCATCACTGCTAAAATAGCCTGAACTCGGGTTTGCGTCTGCCCAATATTGAGCTGTTGTATTGGCGAATCCAACCGTATAGTCAAAGTTTGTATCTCGGCCACTTATGCCAACCCCTGCGACTCGACCTCTGCCACTATCAGCCACGTAGCCTGTTAATCCCATACTACTAAACCAACTAGTATCAGGTGTTGTTGGATCTTCTCCACTGGTTACCACTAGGGTGTAATGATTTAAAATTCCAGTGCGATAGGCTTCTGTTTGCGCTTGAGCATAGTTCACTATATAAGTTATTTCCTGATCGGTTGCGCTTCCTTGATTTAATAAGCTGCGATAAAAGGGCCCACCAGACCCCCCTTCATAATTGTCTCTAACTAACCACATACCAACACCACTGCCTGTCGCGCCAATAAATTGCCAGTCTTTTATGCGCATATTTGAATAATGTTTTGAGCGAGTTTCGCCATTGCTGAGTGCAAAAATATCACCGGCTTCAACGGTTGAGACAGTTTGCGAAATATCTGAAGGCTCAGGGCCGTAGGGCAGTAAACTTCGGCTCATGCGCAAAATGTATCTCACATGACCATGCACACTGGGTTCAGTTGTGAAATGAGTCGCCATATAAATATGCGGATAGCCATTTCTTGCCATGTAGTAATGAGTTAAATCGCCAGCTTGTACTGTTACTTTTATGTAATTGGTATTGATGACTTGAGCGCTAACACTCACCGAAGAGGTATTGCTATATAACCAGTCAAAGCCTGAATTAATTTGTGAACCTCGACTTTGGTTTTGGTATTCCACACCATTAATTTTTAGGGATGCAATATCTCCCGGTGATTGAGTACTTGAGCCATTGTCGGTACGGCGAATACTAAAAGTTAGCCCTGCGTTGGTATCAACTGTATAGAAATCAGTTGAAGTTGATAAACTAAATGCTGCGATACTAGGTTTGCTGAAAATGCTGCAGGCGAGTATTAACAATAACCTGTTTAGTTGTTTGGTTAGATGCTTGTTTTTCATTAGATTTTTAATCCGTGCGTAAGTTGTAATTATGTATCCATAAATCTGTGTAGATACGTTTCTTTGCCAGTGGGTGAACCTATAACTTATTTCCCCGTTATAGATGTTAGTAAATTATTAAAAATGATCGAATTTGGTATTGTTTGGTTTATTTTGGTTGGTTTTTGTGTTGAGTTATCAAGGAGAGCAATTCGTATTTATGAGTAGTGGTTGTGTTTGTTGTTGTCTATACAGCTAAAGCTTGTGTTCATTTGTTTGCAACTTTATCATGCTCGGCTTTTGCATTAAAAGTTGAGCACTATGAATCAAAAATCAGTTGAATTAACGCCTTTTCAGCAATTAACCAAAGATGTCCAGCAGGGCAAAGTCGAAGATAATGTTTTTATTGCTGAGTTTTTAAATACTAAATTTCATATTGCGATTGATAAAAAATTTGATGAAAAACAACCGACTTTTGATTATTTGGTTTATCAATCTCAACAAACAGAAAATGCTTTCACTGTGGTGATTTCTGAAGATGAGTCGTATATCAAAAATATGGGTGCATCAGACATCTTATTTGTTAAAGGCGGTGACATCATCAAATCGCTACATCCAAATTTAGAAATTACCATTGTATTTAACGGTGGTGGTATTGGCATGACAGTGGATAAGGTGAACTTTTTAAAACAAAACGTTCAGTTTAAATAGTCGTTTGTCTAAGAGTTATTATTGATGCAAATTTTATCAATTGAGCTATTTGGCCGGCAATTGGTTTTGTCTATGGATGACAATGCAATTCAACAATTGTCTTGGGGTGAACATATTGTCAGCCAAGTTGATTTAAAAAATCTTCAAAGCCCAGAGGTTGTGCATAGATTCGAACTTGCCCCTGAGCAGCAGAGTTTTCAATTTAGTTTAAATATGCAATTAACCAATAAAGGCGTGAATTACCAGCTTTGGCAAGATGACACAAGGTTAGATTCAGGGCAGTTTTTTCATCAAGCCCTACAGGTTGAACCAGCCAAAGCTAACAGAAATTTTTGGGGCTTAGCTGCGCTTGGCTTTAAATTGTTTAAAAGTGCCAAGTTGATTAAAGTTGTTTTAGCTGGCGCATCCGTTGCTGGTTATGCATGGTTATTTACCATTGAATTTGCTTTGGTGCTGATTGCTTGTTTAGTCGCTCATGAGTATGGTCATGTTAAAGCCATGCAGTATTTTGGGATTAAAACCAAAGGGATCTATTTAGTGCCTTTTGTTGGCGGCCTTGCAGTTGCCGACGACAAAATTAATACACGTTGGCAAGATGTTGTTATTTCTATAATGGGGCCTTGTTTTGGCCTGATAATGTCTGTGTTGTGTTTAATCCTTTATGCAGTAACCGAACAAGAGTTATTCGCAGGTGCTGCTGTATTAGGCTCGTTGTTAAATCTATTTAATTTATTACCTATTTTACCCTTAGATGGTGGCCATGTTATCAAGAGTATTAGCTTCTCAATGCGCTCTTGGGTTGGTTTGTCGGTTTGCACTGCTGGTATAGTGTTAGGTGGTTTTATTTCTTATTTGTTTGGTTTGTATTTACTGCTGTTCTTTTTAGTTATCGGCACAATTGAAATTGCCACTCAGTGGAACCAACGACATTTGTCGCATTTGATCCCGCTTGATCGTTATGGACAAATTTTCTCATCTGTTTGGTATGTATTAGTTTTGTCAGGTCACATCGCGGTTATGTTCGCTTTTGCTGATTCCGACAGTGTTATATTGACGTTGCCGCTGCAAATATTAAGTCAGTAGCTTACATAATCTTTAAAATTGACAGCTTAATTTAACTGATTGAGAAAATTTCACCTTAAGCTTGCAATAAAAGCCAGATCAAACAGTAGGCATTGTGCGCAGTTCATACTACAATACGCGACTTTAATACTTTACTGTGCTTTTTAACAGGAGAAACCATGTTAACTCGTGACATGAATATTGCTGATTTTGATCCAGATTTATGGCAAGCCATTCAAGAAGAAACGGTTCGTCAAGAAGAACACATTGAGCTTATCGCCTCTGAAAACTATGCAAGCCCACGCGTTTTAGAAGCTCAAGGCTCTCAATTAACTAACAAATATGCTGAAGGTTACCCAGGCAAACGTTATTACGGTGGCTGTGAGCATGTAGATGTTGTTGAGCAATTAGCAATTGATCGTGCAAAAGAGTTATTTGGTGCTGATTACGCAAACGTACAGCCTCACTCTGGTTCACAAGCAAATGGTGCAGTTTTCCAAGCTTTATTACAACCAGGTGATACAGTTTTAGGTATGAGCCTAGCGCACGGTGGTCACTTAACCCATGGTGCTCACGTAAACTTTTCTGGTAAACATTACAATGCAATCCAATACGGATTAAACCCAGAAACGGGTGAAATTGATTACGCACAAGTTGAAGCTTTAGCATTAGAGCACAAACCAAAAATGATTATTGGTGGTTTCTCAGCTTACGCATTAGTAGTTGATTGGGCTAAATTGCGCGAAATTGCGGATAAAGTAGGAGCTTACCTTTTAGTTGATATGGCACACGTTGCAGGTTTAATCGCAGCTGGCGTTTATCCTTCACCAATGCAATACGCTGACGTAGTAACTACAACTACTCACAAAACTTTAGCTGGTCCTCGTGGTGGTTTAATCTTATCTGCGAAGAAAGATGAAGACCTATACAAAAAGCTAAACAGTGCTGTATTCCCAGGTGGCCAAGGTGGTCCTTTATGTCACGTTATCGCGGCTAAAGCGGTTGCTTTCAAAGAAGCAATGCAGCCTGAGTTTAAAGCTTACCAACAACAAGTTGTTAAGAATGCACAAGCTATGGTTGAAGTATTAAACCAACGTGGCTACAAAGTTGTTTCTGGTAAAACTGAAAACCACTTATTCTTAGTTGATTTAATTGACAAAGACATTACTGGTAAAGATGCTGACGCTGCATTAGGTCGCGCAAACATCACAGTAAACAAAAACTCTGTACCAAATGATCCACGTTCACCATTTGTAACTTCTGGTTTACGTATAGGTACACCTTCAATCACGCGTCGTGGTTTCAAAGAAGCTGAAGCTAAAGATTTAGCTGGCTGGATTTGTGATGTGTTAGACAACATCAACGACGAATCTGCTATCGAAGCAGTTAAAGAGAAAGTTAAAGGTATTTGTCAAAAATTACCTGTATATGCTTAATAGTTATACACTTTCTGATTGAACAACGGGCCGCTTTATGCGGCCTGATTGCATTTTGAGGTAAACAAAATGTATTGCCCATTTTGTGCAGCACAAGACACTAAAGTAATTGATAGCCGTTTGGTTGCTGAAGGTCACCAAATTAGGCGTCGTCGCCAATGTTTCGAATGCCAAGAAAGATTCACCACGTTTGAAACGGCTGAGCTTGTAATGCCGCGAATTATTAAAAACGACGGTAATCGACAGCCTTTCGATGAAGATAAATTACGTGCAGGTTTAATGCGCGCGTTGGAAAAACGCCCGGTTAGTGCAGAGCATATCGAAACGCTAATCACTCAGTTAAAATCGGCTTTGCGCGCCACAGGTGAGCGTGAAGTTGAAAGCAAAATGATTGGCAACATTTTGATGGAAAAACTTAAAGAAGTAGACCAAGTAGCCTATGTGCGTTTTGCTTCTGTATACCGTAGTTTCCAAGATATTAAAGAATTTGGCGAAGCTATCGCCGGGTTAGATGATAAATCAGCAAAATAATCTAAGCTAATAGATCAAGTAAATAAAATGCAGGTTGCAACTAATATGTCGGCGCTTTATAAGCAAGACTTTGAATACATGGCCAGAGCCATCCACCTAGCTGAAAAAGGCCAATACACCACGAGCCCAAACCCTAGAGTAGGTTGTGTGATTGTCAAAGACCAACAAATTGTTGGTGAGGGCTACCACATTCGTGCAGGCGAAGGCCATGCTGAAGTAAATGCACTTAAACAAGCAGGTGATAATGCCCAAGGTGCAACCGCATATGTCACACTTGAACCATGTAGCCATTTTGGCCGTACACCACCGTGTGCCCAAGCTTTAATAAAAGCTGGCATTAAAAAAGTAGTGGTGGGTATGACAGATCCAAACCCTCAAGTGAGTGGTCGTGGCATTGAAATGCTGCGCGAAGCTGGCATTCAAGTAATAGAGCCTTGTTTAGAGCAAGACTGCAAAAATTTAAATCCAGGTTTTATTAAACGCATGACAGAAAACATGCCATATGTGCGTTTAAAACTGGCCTGTAGTTTAGATGGCCGCACAGCTATGGATTCCGGCGAAAGTCAGTGGATAACTGGTGCTGACGCGAGACGTGATGTGCAAACATACAGAGCGCGCAGTTGCGCAATTTTATCTGGCTCTGGCACAGTATTAGCGGATAATCCCAGTTTGAATGTACGCGAGTCTGATTTAAATTTCGAATATGCACATCAGCCAGTTCGGCAGCCGATAAAATGTATTATAGATAACCAGCTAAAGATAACCCCTGATTTAAAATTGTTTGAGAATGATGCTCAGGTATATTTGCTCTCAAACAAAGCGCGCCAACAAGCGTTGCCAGAAAACTGTCAAGCTATTCAGCTCAATCAACAAAGTGCCAAAGTTGATTTACACGAGGTAATGGCTGAACTTGCAAACAAACAAATTAATGAAATTTGGGTTGAAGCTGGCGCTAAGTTGGCAGGTGCTTTGATAAAAGAAAACTTGGTTGATGAGTTGATTATTTACCAAGCCCCCATATTAATGGGTGAGAATACTTTTGGTTTGGTTAACCTTCCTGAATTAACCGAACTAAAACAAGCAGTAAGATGGCAATACGTAAGCCAAACTCGCGTTGGCCAAGATTTAAAATTAGTATTAAAGGCAATATAACCCATGTTTACAGGTATTGTTGAAACCGTAGGTCACATTCAAGCGGTTAATCAAAAAGCTGGTGATTTTGAAATAGTCATCGAAAGTCAGTTAGATTTATCAGACGTTCAGCTCGGTGACAGCATTGCCGTAAGTGGAGTTTGTTTAACCGTTACCAAATTACAAGGCCAAAGCTTTTTTGCAGACGTGTCGGCGGAAACGATAAAAAGAACCAAAATTGGCCAATTGCCAATTGGTGGTCAAGTTAATTTAGAAAAAGCATGTACGCCAAATACACGTTTAGGTGGACACATTGTTAGTGGTCATGTTGATGGTGTTGCACATGTTACTAGTATTTATGCCAATGCTAATGCAATCGACTATTGGTTAGAAACACCAGCAAACTTAGCGCATTATATAGCGGAAAAAGGCTCGGTTACTTTAGATGGCATCAGCTTAACTGTGAATGAAGTATCTGGAAACCAATTTAGATTAACCATTATTCCGCATACCAGTGAGCGCACAGCAATTAGTAACTGGCAAGTTGGCTCAGGGGTAAACCTTGAAGTTGACGTAATTGCACGTTATTTAGAAAGACTTATGCAAGGCCGAGCTGAAGGCTCTGCGACCTCGGGCGTAACTTTAGACTTGTTGCATAAAAGCGGCATGATCAAGTAAGGGTAATCAATGAAATTAAATAGCGCAGCAGAAATTATTGAAGATATCCGTCAAGGTAAAATAGTTATTTTGATGGATGACGAAGATAGAGAAAACGAAGGTGACTTAATTGTTGCCGCCGAACATTGTACCCCTGAAGTTATCAATTTTATGGCGACACATGGCCGCGGATTAATTTGTTTAACCTTAACGCGCGACCGTTGTGAACAGTTAGATTTGCCATTAATGGTGGACAGAAACAAAGCGCAGTTTGGGACAAATTTTACTTTATCAATTGAAGCGGCAACTGGTGTAACAACCGGTATCTCCGCTGCTGATCGCTCTCGTACCGTGCGTGCGGCTGTTGCACGTGATGCACGCCCTGACGATATTGTTCAGCCTGGTCATATTTTCCCGATTATGGCGCAAGACGGCGGTGTATTAAACCGTGCTGGCCATACAGAAGCTGGTTGTGATTTAGCTCGTTTAGCTGGATTAGAACCTGCGGGTGTTATTGTTGAAATTTTAAATGAAGACGGCACTATGGCGCGTCGTCCTGAATTAGAAAAATTCGCGCAAAAACACGATATTAAAATTGGCACCATTGCTGATTTAATTGAATATCGCAATAACACAGAAACCACCATTGAAAAAATTGCAGAATGTAAATTACCAACCAAATATGGTGAATTTGATTTAGTCACCTTCCGCGATACCATTGATGGCCAAGTGCATTTTGCGTTAAAAAATACCGATATTGATCACGAAACCCCAGTGTTAGTGCGTGTACATGTTACTCATGTATTTGGTGATTTATTGCAATCGGTTCGTGAAGAATCGCGCGGTTGGGAGTTAGGTTGTGCGCTTGAGCGTATTTCTAAAGAAGGTGGTGTTTTGGTATTACTCGGTAAAAACGAAACCCCAGAAGAACTTATTGCCAAAGTTAGAGCATTTGAAGCAGAAGATGCGGGCAAACCTGCGCGCCGCACAGCAAATTGGCGTGGTTCATCTCGTACTGTAGGTGTTGGTTCGCAAATTTTAGCTGCCCTTAAAGTGGGTAAAATGCGCTTGTTAAGCTCACAGAAAAAGTATCATTCACTCGGTGGATTTGGATTAGAAGTGGTTGAATACGTAGAAGAGTAATCAAGTATCAACATATGGTTATTTTTTTGGTAGAATCCACGCCAATTTGATATCGAATAGATTTATAAGTTTATAAGGTTAATTACATGCAAGTTATTGAAGGTGCATTTCCAGCACAAGGTAAAAAGTTTGCGATTGTTGTATCTCGTTTTAACGCATTTATTGTTGAAAGTTTAGTTGAAGGTGCAATCGACACTTTAAAGCGTCATGGTCAAGTAAAAGACGAAGACATTACTATCGTTCGTTGCCCTGGTGCTTATGAGTTGCCACTTGTTGCGAAGAAAGTAGCTGAAAGCAAAAACTACGATGCAATTATTGCATTAGGCGCGGTTATCCGTGGTGGTACGCCACATTTTGATTTCGTAGCAAACGAGTGTAACAAAGGTTTAGCGCAAGTGTCTTTAGACTACAACTTACCAGTTGCATTTGGTGTATTAACAACAGATTCTATTGAACAAACTATCGAACGTGCTGGTACCAAAATGGGTAACAAAGGTGGCGAAGCTGCATTAAGCGCGTTAGAAATGGTTAACGTTTTAGCTCAGCTATAGGAGTAGGGCATTGAAACCTTCTCATCGTCGTCGCTCGCGTGAGCTTGCTACACAGTCAGTATACTCTTGGCAGGCTTCAGGCAATAGAGCCGTAAATATCATTGAATCTACAATGGAAGAAGTAGATGTTAAGAGTTTTGATGTAAACTTTTATCGTAGTTTAGTCACAGGCACGGTAAATAATGCTAAAGACTTAGATGTTGCTTTTCAGGATTATTTAGATCGCCCATTGGATGATTTAGATATGGTTGAACGAGCGATTTTACGCGTAGCAACATATGAGCTAGTGCACTGTGTTGATGTACCATACAAAGTGGTTATCAACGAAGCAATTGAAATTGCTAAAACTTTTGCCGCAGAAGACAGCCACAAATTTATCAATGGTGTGTTAGATAAAGCGGTTAAAAAATTACGTCCATTCGGTAAGTAATAGATGGCCGAATTTGAGCTTATCGCTCAGCATTTTGCATTCGGCCATAAGCCAAACACAGTCGTTTTAGATAAAGGAGACGACTGTGCTTTGATTAAACCTAATCCTTCATCGTCTAATCTTCTTGCAATTACCACTGACTCGTTAGTTGCGGGTACACACTTTTTAGCTGATATCTCTGCCAAAGCACTTGCTAGCCGAGCACTTAATACCAATTTAAGCGATTTAGCTGCGATGGGCGCTACCCCAAAATGGTATAGCCTAGCGTTAACTTTGCCAAAAGACATTGCCAATAACCAAGCTTGGTTAAGTGAATTTAGCCAACAACTCGCGGCGCTAAGTGAAGAATATGGCTGTTATTTAATTGGTGGCGATACTACATCAGGCCCACTGGCTGTCACCATTAGCATTATTGGTGAAGTAGAACACAGCCAAGCTATGCTTAGAGAAAATGCTCAAGGTGGCGATTTGGTGTGTGTGACTGGCAGTTTGGGCGATGCTGCAGGTGGTTTGCAGTTTGTATTGGATACAGATTTAACCCCAGTAAAACCTGCATATAAACAGCATTTGTTAGCTAGGTTTAATCACCCAACACCACGAGTAGCTTTTGGTTTAGCGGCTAGACAATATGTACGCTGTGCGATAGATATATCTGACGGTTTAATTGCTGATTTATCGCATATTGTTAAAGCCTCACAAGTATCAGCGGAAATTGAATTATCGCAGTTACCCATGTCTGAAGCTTTGGTTGGCCAGTTTAGTCAAACACAGGCGTGTCAGTATGCAGCAACAGGTGGGGATGACTACGAGCTGTGTTTTACCGTCAATCCACAACACCTTACGGATATAAACAAAATTGCTGAGCAAACCGGCATTGCAGTTACTGTAGTCGGTAGAATTACAGAATCTGACCTAAACAACCACACAGTAACCACTTTATTAAACGGGCAGGTTCAGCAGCTAACACAATTGGGATATCAACATTTTGCTTAATTTTATGTCTAAATTGCAGATTAAACCTGAATTAAAAACCATTAGTTGGAAAAATCCGATTCACTTTTTAGCTTTGGGTTTTGGCTCTGGTTTAGCTCCTGTTGCGCCTGGTACTTTTGGTACAGTTGCAGCAATTCCTGTTTATTTGTTGTTGGCTTTTACGCCTAATTGGTTTTTTCTAGCCGCTATTATCGCTTTTGCAATCGCGGGCTTTTATATTTGTGGTTATACAGCCAATAGTTTAAAAACACATGATCACCCAGCTATAGTTTGGGATGAGGTAGTAGGTTATTTAATTACTGTATTTGCGATGCCGTTTAATTGGCAGACTGTGGTGGTGGGTTTTATTCTATTTCGCATATTTGACATTTTAAAACCTTGGCCTATTAGATGGTTGGATAAATTTGTTCATGGCGGTATTGGCATTATGTTGGATGATATAGTAGCGGGTTTATTTGCATGGGCGTGTTTATTTGCTTTGTATCACTACGGGTTAATGTTTTGAACTATGAGGTGTGGGTTATAATTTTCGCAAAAACGCTGTAAATACATCCTTGTACGCTCCGCTTTTTCATCCATGAAAAAGAGGTTTTGCTCTAAATTATAACCCACACCTCATCGTTAGCGACACCGCAGTTGCCAAATACTGGAGTTTTATGCGAGGGGATTTATGTTAGAAGCAATTGATTATACAAGTGACAATGCAGCACAAGAATTTGCAAGATCGCTAAAAGAAATAGGTTTTGCGGTTTTAAAAAATCATCCTTTAGAAAAAGCGCAAGTCACCCATTTATATCAACAATGGCAAGGGTTTTATAGCTCAGAAACTAAGTTCGATTATGCTTTTAATAAAGATCGCCAAGATGGTTTTTTCTCAACCGAAAAAGCTGAAACTGCTAAGGGCGCATCAGTCAAAGACATCAAAGAATACTTCCATTTTTACCCTTGGGGTCAATGTCCTGAAAACCTTAAAGCGGATACGCTCACTTATTACCAACAAGCCAATCAACTTGCCTGTACCTTGTTAACTTGGGTTGAGCAATATACACCAGCGCATATAACTGAAAAGCTCAGTGAGCCACTGTCTAATATGATTGTTGACTCAGATATGACCATGCTGCGTATTTTGCATTATCCACCTTTTGCCGGTACAGAAGCGAAAGGGGCGATTCGTGCAGCTGCACATGAAGATATTAATTTACTCACCATATTACCCGCTGCGACTCAATCAGGTTTACAGGTTAAAGATAAAAACGGTCACTGGTTAGATGTACCAGCAGAATTCGGTTATTTAATTATTAATACTGGCGATATGTTACAAGAAGCTTGTGAACATTATTACCCATCAACCACACATAGAGTGGTAAACCCAACGGGTGAAGCAACTACTCAATCACGTATATCCATGCCTCTGTTTTTACATGCAAGACCTGATGTGGTTTTATCTGAAAGATATACAGCAGGAAGTTATTTAAAACAAAGATTAAAAGAGTTAGGTGTAGAGTAAAAAAAGGCCAGTAAACTGGCCGGGTGAGAGGTGCAAATGCACTAAAAACTGGGTGCTTATATCAAGTGAAGCGCAACAAACTTACCTGATACAGAAATGATTTTGGGGGCTATGAGCTCAATTTTGCTCAGCTATAACCTAACAAATAAAGTAATTAAGCTGCTTGTTTTACTGTGTTTGTTTTAGCTTGGCTATCAGCTTTAACCAATAGGGTATTACAGTTATTTTGTGCGCCTAAAGCAGTGAGCGCCTGATATTGTAAGCTGCTGCATTCATCTACCCAGCCAACTACAGTGCTGCATTTACCAGCCTTAACTGCTTTGATAATGGTTTCTATCGCTTTAGTTTTATTTTGGTGGATAACCAACATTTTATTTAACTGCACGCCCATTTCTTCTAGCTCTTGGCGTGAAGGCATACTCTGTGGCGCTACTACACACAGCCAACGTTTATTTTCTTGAATACGGGCTACTTTTTGCCAAAAGCGTTTAGTAACTGTTTCGGCTTGGTTGTCGCTGGTTGCACACATTTGAATTGGTTGGTTTGGTTTAATCGCAATAAAAGTTTTCATAGCAGCACCTGTTTTCTTATCCAGTAAAGTGTATATATATACAGTATACTGATGTTTTATACAGGTCAACTACTGGTTAATTAAACAGGTATAATTAATTTTTATATGTTTATTTAATTTGTATCTATATATTGATTTTATTGGCTTGAGGGCAGGGGAGCTAGGTTAGTCAATCTCGGATACAAAAAAGGCGAGTTAAACTCGCCTTTTTTGTATTCTAAACTACTGTATGTTTACAGTGGATTAAACACATACTGCTCTAGTTGTGCGTCAGCAACTTCACTGCCGTCTCGCTCTTGGCGAATTCGCACTAACAAATAACCAAGTTTAGGCGCTAACCAAAATTCAGTGACGCGATCACTACTGTCGTCTCTAATACGTTGCAATTTTACTGTTTCAATTTTGCCTGCCGGCACTTCGATCACTTCTTCGCCAACCACTTTAAAATGATAAAGTTTATCTTTTTTCTTATGGTTAACTAGGTAGTAGAACATTTCTTGTTTGCCTGCGGCTAAATCTAGTTTTAGCTGCAACTGATAGCTGACTTCGTCGTACCATTGGATATCAGAAGCTACTTCAATCTTTTTGTCTGTTTCAACATCCAACACTTGACCATTACTAAAGTCGAGAGTGGTGCTTTTATCACTGCCTGTGCCTTCGCGTTTAAATAAATAACGCAGAGGTTTTACTTGCTGTTGATTAACAACTAACTCTGAGGTTTCGCGTCTGTGGTCGCTTAAAATAAGTAAAGATAAATCCGAGAAGTAAGAGAAGGTAAAGCGGTTTTCGCCAATTTGTGATAACTGTCGTTTAGCACTACCTAAATTCAGTCGACCTTTTGATACCTTATATTTGGCGGTAAAAGGCGTCAGTGCTTGCGTTTCAACAGCTTGAGCCGATGCATTAAAGGCTAATGCACTGGAGATAACACAAAAAATTGATAAACCACTAATTCTCTTCAACATACTGTATCCCGGTTGCCGGTAAAACTTTATCGTCTAACCAAGCTGCTCCATTTTGCATGGTTAATTTACCTTTACAGAACCAATCTACCACGAGTGGGTAAATGATATGTTCTTTTTTATGTATACGTTGTGCAAGTGTCTCAGCTGTATCATCTGCAGTCACGCTAATACTTGCTTGACACACAACAGGCCCACCATCTAGCTCTTCGGTGACAAAATGCACGCTCACGCCATGTTCTTTGTCGCCAGCATCTAATGCGCGTTGGTGAGTATTCAATCCTTGGTACTTAGGCAGCAAAGATGGATGAATGTTCAACATTTTACCAACAAATTTTTGCACAAAGTTTGCAGTTAGAATTCGCATAAAACCAGCAAGTACCACTAAATCTGGTTGATGGCTTTCAATAAGTTTGGCAAGTTCAATGTCATATTCTTCACGGCTTGCAAAAGATTTGTGACTTAAAGTATGGGTAGGAATGTTGGCGGTTTCTGCTCTTACTAAACCATAAGCGTCTGCTTTGTTTGAAATAACAGCTGAAATGCGGCCATCAATTAGGCCGCTTTCACATGCATCAATTAAAGCTTGTAGGTTAGAACCACTGCCAGATATCAATACAACAAAATTTTTTGACACTGTTAGATCATCTCTACTTGTTCTTCTTCGTCAGTCGCTTCGCTAACGTGACCAATAATCCAAGCTTTTTCACCAGACTGGCGTAAGCTAACTAAAGCTGCTTCAGCGTCATCTTCATGTACTGAAATAATTAAGCCAACACCACAGTTAAAGGTGCGAAGCATTTCGTGCGTTTCAACATTACCAGCTTGTTGTAACCATTTGAATACTTCAGGCCACTGCCAGCTTTTAGCATCAATCACAGCTTTAGTGTTTTCAGGTAATACGCGAGGAATGTTTTCCCAGAAACCACCACCAGTAATGTGCGAAATTGCACTTACTTTTACGCTTTCTAACAATTTAAGTACAGACTTAACATAAATGCGTGTAGGTTCCATTAAGTGGTCTTTTAATGGTTTGCCCGCAAGAGGTGCATCTAAATCTGCATTTGAAACTTCTAAAATTTTACGGATAAGCGAATAACCGTTTGAGTGTGGGCCTGATGAAGCTAATGCGATTAATTTGTTACCTGGTTGAACACGTGTGCCATCAATAACTTCGCTTTCTTCAACTACACCTACACAGAAACCAGCGATGTCGTAGTCTTCAGAGTCGTACATGCCAGGCATTTCAGCAGTTTCCCCACCAATTAATGCACAGTTTGACTGTTTACAACCTTCGCCAATACCAGAAACAACAGATGCAGCGATATCTACATCTAATTTACCAGTTGCGTAGTAGTCTAAGAAAAACAATGGTTCTGCACCTTGAACAATTAGATCGTTCACACACATAGCAACTAGGTCGATGCCTACTGTATCGTGATAGTTCAAATCAATTGCTAGTCTCAATTTAGTACCAACACCATCTGTACCTGAAACCAAAAGTGGTTTTTTGTACTTTTCTGGCATTCTACATAAAGCACCAAATCCACCTATGTTACCCATAACTTCTGGGCGGCGGGTTGCTTTAGTTACACCTTTAATTCGATTAACTAATTCATTACCAGCGTCGATATCAACACCAGCGTCTTTATAACTCAAAGAGGTTTTTTGATCGGCCACAGTGGCTCCTAGAGACTAAACAGTAGAACTTAATAGCGATATTGTACCAAGTATGGATGAAGAATATAAAGCTTTGCTCTAATTTATTTTTCGCATTTTGTTTGTGAATGCCGCCTATGCTTGGTTGATTTAGGTGTAAACGTTATACTTAGACGCAAAATTTTCTTCATGCAGGCAAAAACATGACTATTGAAAACAAAATTCAGGCTATTTCAGCCATTAAATTATCAGATACAAAAAGTTATTTTGGGCAAGCGCATCAAGCCCTTCCTTTGTTAATTATCGATTCTCCACTATGTTACGCAAGCATTTGTTTGCAAGGCGCACATTTAATTGAGTTTGCAGCCAAAGACAAAGCACCTTTGTTATGGGCAAGTCCAAAGGCCGAATATAAACAAGGCAAAGCTATACGTGGTGGTGTGCCAATCTGTTTCCCTTGGTTTGGTGAAAACCAACTAGATAAATCTAAACCTGGCCATGGTTTTGTTCGTAATAAAATTTGGCAATTAGATAGTGCAAAAGAATTATCTGATGGCCGCATTAGTTTAACTTTTTCAATTGAATCAGATGAAGATTCTTTAACTCTATTCCCTTACGAATTTAATGCGCAATTCCAGGTTGTTTTAGGCAATGAAATTGAACTTAAATTGGCTACGCAAAACTGCTCTGAGCAAATTATGCCAATTAGTTTTGCATTACATAGTTATCATCCGGTATCTGAGTTGAGCGAAGTAAAAGTGGAAGGGTTACACTTCACTACTTATTTAGATAACACCAGCCAATACCAAGCGAATATCCAGCAAGGTGATGTAGTGTTTGACGGTGAAGTTGACCGTTTATACCTAAATGTAGGCAATGAACAAATTATTCGCACTCAAACACCAATTGCGTTGCGTAGCGATACTTGTAAGAGTGCAATTGTGTGGAATCCAGCAGCAAAAAAAGCGGCTGCAACAGCGGATTTGGGTGAAGAAAACTATCCGAGTTTTGTTTGTGTTGAGCGCGGCAATGCGTTTTCTGATAGCTGGTATTTAACCCCAGGCGAAATTAAACAAGCTAGTTTAGTGATTGATTATGCCGAATAAACTCTGTGCTCTGTTAATTGACCATGACGGTACTTTAGTTAATTCTGAGCCTGCTCAGTTTGAAATTTGGCAAAATATTCTAGCTGAATATCAAATAGACTATACCTTCGAGGATTTTATTCCTCGAATTGGTATACCCGGCAATATTACAGCTGAGTATTTAGTTGAGCTATATAAGTTACCAATAGCGGCAGACAAACTTGCGATAGTCAAAGAGCAACAGACAGATTTATACCTGCAGAACAAGGCATTTCCTTTGATGCAAGGGATTCTAGAGATTATCCATTGGGCAAAAGCGCAGGGACTTAAGTTGGCGGTAGTGTCCGGTGCGGAGCGAGCGAGTGTATTGCGAAGTTTGCAGCATCATAATTTATCTGAATTGATAGATTGTGTGGTTGCTGGTGGTGATACTGAGAAGAACAAACCAGATCCTATGCCGTATTTAACCGCTTTACAGCGCTTGAACTTAACGGCTGAGCAGGCAGTTGCCTTGGAAGATTCGGCCGGTGGTATTCAATCTGCGGTTGGCGCTGGTTTATGTTGTTTGGCCATCAAACATACTTTTACCTCTGTAACTAAGCTGCAGCAAGCGACTGAGATATTTGAATCGCATGCGGATATTTTAGCTAGGCTTAAATTATCCTGCGCTCAGGTTAACTAAGCTTATTCGAGCTCTAATAACAAGCGGTTGGAGTGTTTTACCGCATTCCAACCTTGTTTAAATTCCGGCACACTGAAAAAAAGCTCATCAAAACTGCCATCTTGCTCGGCTCTTTGTAAACCTATTAGCAACCTGTCTGCTAAGGTTTTATCTTGATGATTAACAAAAAAATGGTAGTCAGCGTTGTAGCGTAATAATAATTTTTCTTCTAACTGAAAAGGCGCAAATTCAGCTTGTTCTAACTCTCGCCAAACTTCATATGCTCCTCGGGCAAAATAGTCGCCACGACGTAATTTAAACATTTTGATCAAATCGCCTGTATCAATAGAAGTAACGACGGGCAATTGATGGCGTTTGAAGATAATGGTGTCCTGCCAATGGCTACCAGATACTGCGGTAAATTTGCTTAGGTCTTCAACGGTTTTTATTTGGTTAAACTTTTCTTGCTCTCCTTTATGGATAACTAAAAAGCGATATTCATTTAACTTTTTAACTAAACTAAATTTAATCGCTTTGAGTTGTTGTTCGCGTTTTTTGCTGGTCGTGCTCCAAAGTACACGTATGTAACGGCCATCAGCGAGAAACTGGCGCATCCGTTGTTTGGGACCAATCCATGGCTGCTCATACATATGATAAGGGCCGTGAGAATCAACTGTTTTATCTAGTGCAAGTTTAAGTAGTTCTGGAAAATAGTCGGTACGTAAGTAGGGAACTTGCAAAACGTTAGCTTTGACATAGTCAGCAGGGGTGAAATCACCTTGCGCTATACCGGCAAAGGACAGAGGAAAAATCAGTACGAGTACAAGTTTGAAAGCAGCTACAATTCTCATCCCTTTAATTATGCTGCCTTTTGTTTGAGTTACAAGTGATGAATTTAAATTTTCACAGGCCCAGTACTTTGGCGAACGATAAGTTCAAGAGGCAGCACTGTTAATTTTTCGGCGCTCGATTTATTTAACAGTTGGTGCAATTGCAACATTGCAATGCGACCTAACTCCGCAACAGGCTGGCGAACCGTTGTTAGAGTAGGGGTTATGTATGACGCATAACGTATGTCGTCAAAGCCTACCAAAGAAATGTCAGTTGGAATTTCATAGCCGTTTTCTTTTAATACTTTACTGGCTCCGATTGCCATGTCGTCACAAAAACAGAAAATAGCGGTTGGACGATTTTTTAACAGTAAAAGTTTTTCCGTTTCATTTACCCCTGAATCTAACTGATAATCACCTTCACAAACGAGTTGTTCATCATAGGCAATACCTGCATTAAACAAGGTATCTTTATATCCACGTAAACGCTCTTGAGTACTATTGGTATCAAACGGACCTGTAATAACAGCAATGCGCTTATGGCCAAGCTCAATGAGGTGTTGTGTCGCCTGACAAGCTCCCGAGTAGTTGTCTACTAATACTTTGGGTAATTCGTCATGTTCAGTTGCTTCACTGGCATTGACCAAAGGCGGAATTTGCTCGAGCACGGTTTTATTTGGGTCTAGATCAAACGGCAGTTTATGCGAAAAGAGAATAATGCCATCAGCCTGGCCGTATTCAGCCATTTCAGCATATTGTTTTGCGCGCGCTTCGTCATTTTGTGTATCGCCCAACAAAACAGAGTAACCGAGCTTTTGTGCTTGTTGTTCGATTGCACAAATTATCCCAGAGTTAAATGGGTCGGTCACATCCGGAATAATCACTACAACATTGCCGCTTCTATGTGTGCGTAGGCTAGCACCAAGTTTATTTGGTTTATAACCAGATTCATCTATCGCTTTTTGTACTTTTTTACGTGTGTCTTCTGAAACTATTTCAGGATTACGCAAAGTTCGTGAAACTGTTGCAATTGAAACGCCTGCAAGCGCTGCAATTTGCTTGATACCCATTCTGGCCATGAAAAACTTTCCTAAAAGTCGCTCGATTTGGCTATTTTACAGAAAACGTTTTCTAAATTGAATACTAATTCAACATAATCTCAATTCACTTGGGTTATAAACATTTTTATTACATACGTATTCAACTTGAGCATTTAAGCAAGATGCCTAAACTAACCAACATTACACGAGTTCAAGTGTGGTCTAACGCTTTGAGTTTGCTGTAATGTGCTTGAGTTTGTTTATCTGTCTTATGGGAAGCCGACAGGTTTAGATGGTTAAACAAACAGAGTATAAGCTCCCATGTTATAGCCTTATGTTGCTAACGCCCTATTACCAGTTTTTGACGGTTCTGTAATAGGGCGCTTTTTCTCTCTTGCAATTTAGTTCCAGCCTAGCTGCACTGTTGCTGTTGGTTCGGAGATATCGCAGTTACCTTGCCATCAGTAGATAAATATACCGTGACCATTTGTGCTTGTTGCAATTGAGCTAAAAACTGCTGTTGCTGCTGTTTATCCAGTTTATTTGCATAAAACTTCTGAACTTTTGTCTCTTTGTCACAAAAATGAAGAATTAACTGTTCACCTGAAACTCGTATTTGTGCCGCCACGGCATAAACGATTGAGTTAGGTTTTTGCATATATTGGCTCTGATAGGCAAATAAATGCTGATTAAATCCTTCCGATAAAGTTAAACTTTCAGCCGTTGCTGATTGTATAAATGCTTCTAGTTGCGCTATTTCTTTGGCAATAACAACTTGGTCGGCTGGCAATTCGTTTATTGGAGTTAACTGCACAACACTGCTTGAGTAATCGCGAGTAGCAGAGGTGCTCAGTTTACTCGACCATTGGATCATATCCACAGTTAACACTGCAACTAAAACAGCAGCCGCTATCGCCAACCATTGTTTTTGCATTGGCCGTTTTCTAACTTCCTTATCCGTTGCTTGTAAAATACGCTTGGTTAACAGCTCATCATTCGCTATTTGTTGTTTACTTTGTTGATAGAGGTTTTTTAATTTTTGTTCATCAGAATCGTTTAAATCATTCATCATTTTTCTCCGCCAATAAACCTTTCAATTTTTGTTTGGCATATCGGATGCGGGTTTTCACTGTTTCAATTGGTTGTTGGGTAATTTGCGCGATTTCACTAAGACCAAACCCTTCAAACTGTAAACTGATAGCTTCGCGCTGCTCTATGGGTAGTAGGTTAAATGCTTGGCGAAACGCTCGAATGTGTTGTTGATTGGCTAATTCATCAGTTGTTGGCACTAGTTTGTCCGATGCTAATTCGCTCAATTCGCTGGTGCTGTCAGCCTTGTTTTTGCGCAACTCATCTAACATTAAGTTTCGCGCAATTTGATACAGCCAAGCTCTAAACTCGCCTTGAGCTTGATATTTGTGTTTGTTTTCTATTACTTTTAACCAAGTTTTTTGCGTAACATCGGCTGCAAGCTCACAAGATATTTGGTGGCTCAAAAATTTATACAGCTCATCTTGATGACGTTTGACCAGAATATGCAACCATTTAGTTTGGCCGGTATCAACAAATAGCTTCATTTCATCTTTACTGCCGCTTGCTAGCGGCAGTAAAGTTTTAAGTGCTTGTGTTATCAATTGTAATTATTTCCCTAGCTACTTTGCTAATGTGAAGTCTAATTTAACGCTCAAACCCGATTGTATCTTAGCTTGGCCATCAACAAATTGGGGTTTATATTTCCAGCCAGCTAAAGCTTTTGCTGCAGAACGATCAAATATTCTACGCGGCTCAGATTCTAACACTTTTACGTTGATTACTTCACCCGTAGGGCTGATATCAAAGCTTAGTTTAACCCAACCTTCAATTCCGTCTCTAGCCGCAATTGCTGGGTATTTAGGGTCAATGCGCACTATCGGAGTCGCTTGGGTATTGCCTTGGCCAGTAAAAGTAATTGTATTACCTATGCTAGGCTCAATTACTGGAGTTTGCACTGTTAAAGTTGGATTACCAATGGCGTTAACAGGATCTGCAATATTTTTCGGTGGTAAAGGTGGTACTTTTAGCGCCGGCGGTGGCGGTAATTTTACCGGTTTGGTGATCACTTTCGTTTCTGGTTTTGGCATAACAATAGGGCCAATTGGCACGTAGGTCATTTGCTCTATTGGTGCATCAGGTGCTCGTACTAATAATTCCATAGTAACAAACAAGGCAAAACTAATAAGTGCCCCTGATAAAACTATGCTAATCATTTTACTTATTTGCTGGGTTATTTGTGGGTTAGGTCTAACACTGGTAAAAGCTAAAGTATGCATAAGTTATCCTCAGTTATTTTAATGATTCACTATTGATAACGAGGTAAAACCTAAAAAGGGGTTAAAAAAATTAAAAATTTGTTTAAACGTCGATATTTACTATTCAATCACTTAGTAATAAGAGCTATGATATAGCTAACTTTGTATGAGATTTGGTTCACATCTTAGTTAAATTGACACATCGCTTTTTGATTTCAGGTTAGGATACCCTGAAAACAAAAGGCAAAAATTTGACTGTATACATATAAATGTCGTTTTAGGATGGTGTAATTGGGTCACTATCTTTCATAAACAACACCCGTTTTTAATAAAATGGTTAAGGATATTCACTATGAAAAAATCATTTAAACTAGCAACTTTAACTGCAGCTATGTTGTGTTCAGCAAACGCTTTGGCTAATGATTTAGCAAAAGAGCAGCTATACGTAACTGGCGGCGCAAACATGTTCTTATTCGATACTGACGTACATAACGTAGACAACGGCGCAATTGGTCCTTGGTTAGGTTTAGGTTATCAAATCGATAAAGAGTGGGCTGTTGAAGTTAATTATAACATGGCTAGCACTGAAACTGACACAGCTTCAGCAACTGACACTGATGTAAGCTTATTGTCTGTAAACGGTGTATACCGTTATGCGCCAGTTGGCGAAAATAGCTTGTTGGCAAAAGCTGGTTTAGGTCAATATAAATTGGATGCTGGAACTTTAGGTTCAGAAAGCAAAGTCGCTATCCGTGCAGGTGCTGGTTATGAATACTTTATTCAACCTCAATTATCTGCAACTTTCTTCTGGGATTTATTAGTTTCTTTTGATTCAACGTTAATCGAATCTATGCCTAGCATTGGTTTGAAATATCAATTCGGTCAAGCTAGCAGCAAACCTGCTAAAAAAGAAACTAAAGCTGCAGCTCCTGCAAAACCAGCTAAGCCAGCTGTTATGGATGCAGATGCGGATGGCGTAGCTGATAGTTCTGATATGTGTGCAAATACACCAACTGGTGTTCGTGTAAACAGCCAAGGTTGTCCTTTCGACCGTGATGCTGACGGTGTATACGATTATTTAGATGAATGTCCAATGACGCCAGAAGGCGCTAAAGTGACTGATAATGGCTGTAAAGAAGAGTTAGCAGAAACTGTTTCTATTCAGTTATATATCTCTTTCCCTAACAACAGTAGCGTTATTCCAGCTGAATATGACTCTGAAATGAAGAAAGTTGCTGATTTCTTACGTCAATATCCAGACGCGTCAGTTCAATTAGTTGGTCACACTGACTCAACTGGTTCAGCTGCTTACAACCAAATGTTATCTGAAAAGCGTGCTGCACGTGTTGCTGCTCACTTGATTAATAAGTTTGGTGTTGATTCAGCTCGTGTTACTTCTAAAGGCGAAGGTGAGTCTAACCCGATAGCTGATAACTCAACAGCTGAAGGCCGTAACAAAAACCGCCGAGTAACAGCAGAAATTTCTTCTAACTAATAATTATTGGTTAATGAGAATTTAAAAGCCGACGAAAGTCGGCTTTTTTGATCGAGCGCAATATTTACCCGCACAAAGTGTGCACTATTTGTGGTAAGGGAAATACCAAAATAATGCACTAAAGCGCTTGTTAAACAGCATTATGCATATTTGTTTTTGTTAGTTTGCTGAAATTTAAGGGTATTTTACTTTTGGTTTAGGATTTGCATTGCTCTAGCTGTAATGAAAATTTGTTAGGCATTGTAGCCCGTAGTCGATAGTTGCTTTATTGCAGTTATCACTACGGGCTTTTTTTTGCACAAATTTTGACTCTACAGCCACCGGAGCAAAATTAGAATGAAAGATCCTATTATCGTTATTGGTACTGGACCTGTTGGTTTGCGCTTTGTAGCAGAAGCTCGCAAACATGTGCCAAATGCACAAATAAAACTATTTGGTAATGAACCTTGGACACCATACAACAGGGTTAAACTTTCTTCTTTATTAGCCAATGATTTAGGTTGGGACGAACTAAAAAGTCACGAGTGGAGTAGCATTGAAGCTGACGATGCGGTAACACCTTTCCTCAACTGCGCTATTGTTGATATAGATGCAGCTAACAAGACAGTTACAGATGTAACTGGCACAACACACAAATATAGTGAGTTGATATTAGCCGTAGGCTCGCGTCCATATATTCCAAATATTCCGGGTAAAAACTTGTCAGGTGTTTATTCATTTCGCGATATGAATGATGTACAAGCTTTGCTCGCTCGCACGGTTCGCGCCCGTCATGTCTGTGTGTTGGGCGGCGGGTTACTTGGTCTTGAAACGGCCAAAGCCCTTAGAAAGTTCAACACCCAAATTACCGTGGTGCAGCGTGCAAATCATCTGATGAACAATCAACTTGATGAAGTAGCTGGTTTAATGCTGCAACAAAGTGTTGAGCATATGAGCATTAATGTTGAATGTGGCGAAGGTGTTATTGAAATACTTGGTGAAGAGCGGGTCGAAGCAATCAAGCTACAAGATGGCAAAGTGATTGATTGCGACACTGTGGTATTTGCCGCTGGTATAGTACCGAACAAAGAACTCGCATTTAATCACGACATCAACGTGGGTCGGGCAATTAAGGTTGATCATCATCTGCGTACCAATCAGCCAAACATATATGCGATTGGTGAGTGTGCTGAATATCAAAATGTCACTTATGGCTTGGTTGCGCCTGGCTTCGAACAAGCGGCTGTTTTGGCTGCATTTTTGTCAGGACAGCCAGCAGCTTATTTAGGCAGTACCACAGCTACAGAGTTAAAAGTAGTTGGTGAACAGGTATTTTCAGTTGGTGAAGTTGAAAAACCACGCAGACCAAGAACTGACGAATGGGTTTATCAAGACGGAGAGATTTACCGCAAAATTGTCATTGAAAGTGGCAAAATTATTGGTGCACAAGCAATTGGTGGTTGGAGTGAATCGCGCCGAGTACAAGAGCATATAGTTGCTGGCCGTTCAATTTGGCCTTGGCATTTATGGAAATTCAAACAAACAGGCGAGCTGTTTAATAATAGCGATTCAGGTGTTATGGATTGGCCGGATGAAGCTTTGGTGTGCCAATGTATGGCTGTGCCTAAATCTAGCATTGTTGGTTGTGTTAATGCTTTTAAAGATTGCTCGCAAGCCAAAGTCAGTGCAGAAACTGGTGCGGGTACAGTTTGTGGCTCGTGTAAACCTTTAATAGCCGAGTTATGCGGGAGTCAAAATACCCAGGCAACTGAATATTGGAAACCTTTACTACAAACCTCCTTTGCATCGCTAATCTTTTCATTTTTATTGATATTTATTCCGGCGATTGCCGTTGCTCAATCAGTACAGGATTTTTCATTAGAGATATTTTGGATCGATCCTTTATACAAACAGATATCAGGTTTTACTTTATTAGCCTTGTCGATATTTCTAGCAATTGTATCACTGCGCAAACGTATTAAAAAATTCCAGTGGTTAAGTTTCCCTGCATGGCGCGTTATTCATTCATCTTTAGCCATAGTCGCATTGTTCGCTTTGTTGCTGCATAGCGGTTTAAGTTTTGGCGTCAATTTAAATCAAGCATTAATGATTAGTTTTGTTGCAACCGCTGTACTTGGTATTGCGCTTGGCTCAGTCATTTCGCTAGAGCACAAATTATCTATCTCACAAGCCAAGGTACTGCGAAAAGCTAGCTTGTGGGGCCACATACTCGCGGTTTGGCCTTTGCCTGTACTACTGAGTTTTCACATAGTTTCTGTTTATTATTTTTAGTGGGTGAGCATTTTGAAGTCTGTTTCTTGGATAATTTGGATTTTTTCAAGCCTTGCATTAGCAGCATATTTGCTGTTTGAGTTGGCTTGGTCTGAAGATAAATCAAGTTTTTTGATTGGTGAAGCCACTCATGGGCATCATCAAATAGAACTTGCGTGTTCGACTTGTCACACTTCACCCTTTGGTGGGGGCGAGGTTATTCAAGATGCTTGTGTAAATTGTCACGCGCAAGAATTATCTATGGCAGAAGATTCTCATCCAAAAGCAAAATTTACTGACCCGCGCAACGCTGACAGACTCGCCGTATTGGACGCAACTCAATGTGTAACTTGTCATTTAGAGCATCAAAATGAACAAACTCGAGCTATGGGTGTGACTTTGGCTGATGATTTTTGTTGGCATTGTCACCAAGACATAGTCACAGAAAGGCCAAGCCATGAAGGTATGGGGTTTGAAACTTGTGCCAGTGCCGGTTGCCATAATTATCACGATAACAAAGCTTTATACGAAAATTTTTTAGTTAAACATGCAGGTGAAGCTGATTTATTTATGCCTGCGATGCGCCCGTTGCGAGATGCTGTCACTAAATATTTGGCGGAAAACCCACAAACTAAAGCTTTAACTGTTGCGGATATCCAACCGGTTGAAGCGCCGCCAGAAGTGTTTGAACACTGGCAAGCAAGCAGCCACGCAACCGTCGGCGTTGAGTGTAGTGACTGTCACCAAGCGAACAATTCTGACTGGCAGCAAAAACCAGCAATTCAGGTTTGTCAAAACTGTCACGAACAAGAGTGGCAAGGCTTTAGCCAAAGCCATCATGGCATGCGTTTGTCAGATAAATTAAGCCAAAGTCTGTCTCCTATGACACCGGCTCAAGGTCGGCTAGTTTTCCAATCAGATAGTTTAGACAAAGAAATGACCTGTTCTACTTGTCATGGACCACATGAACTCGATTTACAAAAAGCAGCAAGCGAGTCCTGTTTGAGTTGCCATGCTGATGATCACAGTTTGGCATTTGAACAAAGCCCGCATGGTCAACTATGGCAGCAAGAGCTGGCAGGTGAAATTGCCCAGGGTGAGGGGGTCAGTTGTGCAACTTGCCATATGCCAGTTGTTGAGCAGGGCAGTAAACATGCAGTATCCCACAACGTCAATGACAACTTAAGACCGAATGAAAAAATGCTGCGCTCAGTTTGTATGAACTGTCATGGATTGGCTTTTTCGATAGACGCTTTAGCCGATCAAGAATTAATTAAAAACAACTTTTTACATGCGCCTAGCTTACATATCAAGAGTATTGATATGGCAGTTGAGCGGGTGAAATAGATTTAACCAAGCCAACGAGGAAACCACTATGAAAAACACTTTAAAAATGACATTAGCTGCTTCAAGTATCGCTATTTTATCTGCTTGTGGAGGAGATAAAGAAGCGGGTATATCACCACAGCAATTCACCGATGCTTTGCATTTGGTAATGGATTCTGATCGTGCTGTATACACTAAAAAAGTTGTTGGGCGTTTAACTAAAGAGGAGAAAGTGATTAAAGCATCCGAACACTTTATGGATGATAAGGCTTTACCTTTACCGGCACAGATGTTCCGTTTTGGTGCAGAAACTGTTGCTGAGAAAACCGACAAATTCTCATACTCATTACAGTCGTTGTGGCCAATCAATAGCCAAAATGCGCCAGTGACCGCAGTAGAAAAAGAAGGTTTACAATTCATAGTGGATAACCCAGGTAAAAACTTCTACAAAGAAGAAACTTTGGGTGGAAAAACTTACTTCACTGCTATCTATCCAGACGTGGCCGTTGCACCAGTATGTGCCTCTTGCCACAACGATCATAAAGATTCACCAAAAACAGACTTTAAAGTCGGTGATGTTATGGGTGGCGTAGTCATTCGTGTACCACTAGGTTAATTCAATCAACATACTCTCGTTATGTGAGTATAGGAGTAAAGTTATGAAACTAGGCTCTTATGTATTTGTTGGTGCTTCACTATTATTAACAGCTTGCTCGGAATCGCCCGAGCAAGTTGCGTTAGCTGAAGGCCAAACAATATGGCAAGGTACCTGTGCTGTATGTCATGCACAAGGTCTTGCTGGTTCTCCACCTATAGGCAATAAAAAAATGTGGTCGAAAAGAATTGCCAAAGGGCTACCTGTGTTATTTGACCATGCTAAAAATGGCTTTGAAGGTGACACGGGTATTATGCCAGCACGAGGTGGTAACGCGAGTTTAACTGATGCTCAAATCGAACTCGCCGTTAAATATATGGTCAGCCAAAGCCAATAGTAAGGATAATATTATGCAAGATAACGCAGTAGAGTTAGTACAAAGTACTTTTGCTAAGGTGGCACCAATTGCAGATCAAGCGGCAGCTATGTTTTATGCGCGCTTATTTGAAATTGCGCCTGAAGTACGTCCGCTTTTTAAAGCTGATTTAACCGAGCAGGGCGCTAAATTAATGCAGATGATTGGGACAGCCGTCGCAAGTTTGACAAATTTAGACGCGCTAGTACCGGTAGCACAGGATTTAGCCAAACGTCATATTGATTATGGTGTGACTAAAGCGCATTATGCTGTAGTTGGTGATGCGTTAATTTGGACACTCGAGCAAGGTTTGGGCGATGCATTTACTGCTGAAGTTAAACAAGCTTGGGTAGACGTATATGGTTTGTTATCTTCTGTGATGATTGAAGCTGCATACGATTGAGCAACAAGACTTAGGAAGTGGAGACAATGGAGGGGCAAGACGCCCCTTTGTCATTTTAATACCCTTGGTATTCCATTCTTGCTAGGTTGTCGAAGCGCGAGAATTGGCCTAAGAAAGCAACATCTACATGGCCGATAGGACCATTACGTTGTTTACCTATGATAATTTCTGCTACACCTTTACGCTCTGATTCTGGGTAATAAACTTCATCACGATAGATAAACATAATTAAGTCAGCATCCTGCTCGATAGAGCCTGATTCACGCAAATCTGAGTTAACCGGGCGTTTGTCTGCCCTTTGCTCCAAACTACGATTAAGCTGTGACAGGGCAACCACAGGTACTTGTAATTCTTTCGCCAGCGCTTTGAGTGAACGGGAAATTTCGGCAATTTCTAACGTACGGTTATCAGATAAACCTGGTACTTGCATAAGCTGCAAGTAATCGACCATGATTAAACCAATACCACCTTTATGATCTCGAGCGACACGACGCGCACGTGAGCGTACTTCTGTTGGCGTTAGGCCAGACGAATCATCGATATAAATATTGTTCTTCTCTGCCAACAAAGCCATAGTTGATGAAATTCGCGCCCAATCTTCATCTTCTAGCTTACCGGTACGAATACTGGTTTGATTGACTCGGCTAAGTGAAGCCAACATCCTCATCATGATTTGTTCTGCAGGCATCTCTAAGCTGAATACCAGCACTGCTTTATCAAACGACATAGCTGCATTTTCACACAAGTTCATCGCAAAAGTTGTTTTACCCATTGATGGACGTGCCGCCACAATAATTAAATCTGATGGTTGTAAACCTGAGGTCATATCATTTAAATCGTTAAAACCTGTGGTTACACCCGTTACACCGTCGGCACCATTTTTCATCGCATCTTCAATACGAGTTATGGTTGACGCAAGTACATCTTTTAATTGTTTTGGTCCTTCGTTGGCATTTGCTCGTGCTTCAGCTATTTTAAATACGCGGCTTTCGGCAAGATCTAACAATTCGCTACTGCTACGGCCTTGTGGGTCGTAACCAGCTTCGGCTATTTCATTGGCAACCGCGATCATTTCACGAATTACCGCACGTTCACGCACAATATCGGCATAAGCGGTTATGTTAGCGGCACTTGGTGTGTTGTCAGCTATTTCTGCAAGGTAAGCAAAACCACCAACTTCTTCTAATAATTTGGCTTGTTCTAGCGATTCAGACAGGGTAATTAAATCTATTGGTTGATGCTGCTCAACCAATTTAGCCATGTGCTCGAATACGGTCTTATTGGCGTGGTGATAAAAGTCTTGTGCGACTACACGCTCAGCAACTCTATCCCAAGCTTCGTTATCTAATAATAATCCACCAACAACAGATTGTTCTGCTTCTAATGAGTGTGGGGAAGACTTTATTTCTTCAACCGATTGAGTTGGCTTTTTTGCTTGCCAAGTTATATTTTGCGCCATCTGTATAATACCTTGTTGTTGAACATGCATTATGCCAAGAAAATGCCGCAGTTTGAATTGCTAGTTTCAAATGAGCTTGTCCGTATTTATTTACAGTTTTCTCAAGCAGCAAATTTTACTTTTGCGATTAAGTTGGCAATTCGCCAAGCTGTACTATGGTTAATACTGCGCAATAGCGCAATTTGACTACCAATTATTTATTCAGGCGGCTGGAGGGCAAGATGGATTTACATAAAAGCAACCACTATGGATCCAAATATTTTGTTGGGCATAGTTAATGATCAACTGCGTCATGAGTGTGAAGATTTACATGCGTTAGCTATGATGATGGAGGTAGATGAATTTACTTTAGAAGATAAGATGGCGCGTATTGGTTATCACTATGAAGCCGAATTAAATCAGTTTAGTCCAGATTTATAACTGCAAGATTAATAATGACACGCAACTGAGCTTTGTTTGTGTGGCTTTAACGATATTATGTTGATTTGGCGTATATTTTATATGCCAATCGGTATATTATTGCACTATTGAAATATTTAAAAAGACTGTTGGAATTCTATGCAATTAGTCATTGCACAAAGCAACTTTACTGTTGGCGCAATTGATAAAAACTGCCAACAAATTATCGCCGATGTAGAAAAATCACCTAAAAACGCATTAGTCGTTTTTCCCGAACTGGCATTAACAGGCTATCCACCAGAAGACTTGTTATTACGTCCAGACTTATACAAACGTTTAGATTCTGCGCTTGAGCAAATTGCCGCCATTAGTCATGGCAAAGCCGTTGTTGTAGGTCACCCATTTCAAGAAAATGGTTTGATTTATAATGCTGCGAGCGTTTATGCAGATGGAAAATTGCAGGCTCGATATTTTAAACAAGCGCTACCAAATTATGGCGTGTTTGACGAGAAGCGTTATTTTGCTGCGGGTAATCAAGCGGTTAGTTTTGACTATCAAGGCAAAAGAATTGGTTTATTAATTTGTGAAGATTTATGGGATGACCAGCCAATTGCCCATTACGACGGCCTCAATATCGATGTTATTGTTTCACTTAACGCATCACCTTTTAATTTAGAAAAACAGCTAGAGCGTGAAGCGCTGATTAAAAAACGCGCGGTTAATCATAGTGTCGCGATAGTTTATGCAAACCAAGTATGCGGCCAAGATGAATTGGTATTTGATGGCGCGTCATTTGTGGTTAATCGCACAGGTGAATTAGTTTGCCGTTTACATCAATGCCAAGAAGATTTCGCTGTATTAGATTTTGCCGATGCATTTACCCAAGCGCGTATCGAAGCTTTAGCCGACTGTGAAGAAGCCGAAATTTATCAAGCTTTAGTATTGGCAACGCGCGACTACGTCAATAAAAATGGTTTTAAAGGCGCTGTGCTTGGTTTGTCAGGTGGAATAGATTCAGCGTTAACCTTAGCTGTGGCCGTTGACGCATTAGGTGCTGAACGAGTTCAAGCGGTTATGATGCCGTTTAAATACACTGCACAAATGAGTGTAGAAGATGCCAAAGCGCAAGCTCAGGCTATGAATGTTGAGTTTGATATAGTTTCAATTGAGCCTATGTTTGATGCCTTTATGCAAGCACTTGATCCTATGTTCGTTGGTACACAAAAAGATACGACAGAAGAAAACTTACAAGCGCGTAGTCGTGGTGTTATTTTAATGGCGCTGTCGAATAAGAAAGGTCGTATCGTCTTAACCACAGGCAATAAATCAGAAATGGCTGTAGGTTATTGCACTTTATATGGTGATATGGCTGGTGGATTTGCCGTAATTAAAGATGTACCAAAAACAATGGTGTACAAATTAGCAAATTACCGCAATACTCTAGGTAAAGTGATACCTGAACGTGTTATTACTCGTCCTCCTTCTGCTGAGTTAGCACCGGATCAGGTTGACCAAGATAGTTTACCTCCATATGATGATCTAGACGCTATTCTAGAAGCCTATGTGGAGAATGATTTATCTATCGCTGATATTGTGTCATTAGGCTATGACGAAGCAATTGTCAGAAAGGTTGTGCGTTTAGTGGATATTAACGAATACAAACGCCGCCAATCAGCGATTGGACCGAAAGTTACACAACGCAATTTTGGCAAAGATAGACGTTACCCGATAACGTCTGGTTTTGGCCGAGAGCACTAAAAATTTTAAGGGGATATAATTATGAAAAAAGTAGAAGCTATCATTAAACCTTTTAAGCTAGACGACGTGCGCGAAGCATTAGCTGAAATTGGTATTACCGGCATGACGGTAACCGAAGTTAAAGGTTTTGGCCGCCAAAAAGGGCACACAGAGCTGTATCGTGGTGCTGAATACAATGTCGACTTTTTACCTAAGGTGCGTTTGGATATAGTGTTAAGCGACGATGAAGTAGACCGTTGTTTAGAGACTATCGTTAAAGTTGCGCAAAGTGGCAAAATTGGTGACGGCAAAATATTCGTAACTGATGTTGAGCGTGTTATCCGTATCCGTACTGGCGAAGAAAACGAAGACGCTATCTAAGTCGGAACCACATCATGTCATCACATAGTGCTGCGTTTATCGCCTTGGTTGACGACGCGCGCAGTCGCATCAAAGAAATTGATATTGAGACTTATCTTGAAATGAAACAAGCAGATAAGTCTTTAATTTTAGTTGATGTACGCGAGCAAGATGAATGGCAAGCAGGTCATCTACCGAACGCTGTGTATTTAGGCAAAGGTACTATTGAGCGCGATATTGAAGCTAAATTCCCTGATAAACAAACTAAACTTGTTTTATATTGTGGTGGTGGATATAGATCTGCGCTCGCTGCGGATAACCTACAAAAAATGGGTTATCGCCAAGTGATTAATATGGATGGCGGTTTTCGTCGTTGGTGTTCGCTTAATCTGCCATTGGACAAATAGATATTAATATTTGTTAATATCTATTTTGCCAATAGCCCACCAAAACTCATCCGTATCAACCACCTCAATAATGCCACACAGTTGTTTGGCTAATGCTTGAATTTTCTCAGCTTGATGTTTGTTATATCTAGCTATGTAATTGAGCTCTTCACTAATTTCATTGATTAAATTTTTAGCGCTCGGCTGAATGTTTAGACTAAAGACTTTTAATCCATCATGACTGACGGCTTTGCGGATAAATTGATTTTGCAGCCGCGGATTTGCCCCTGCACGAGCTTGTTTTGTAATATCTACCCGTCCCGGTATCAAATAAAACGCTACTTCGTCTGCAATTGCTTCACCACTTTTCAAAAAACGTGTGATTGAACGTAGAAACGGTGGGTTGCGTTTATCATCGTAAATTAACTGAAACACCGACACATGCTGTTGCTGAATAGGCGATTGTAAGTCGGAGAGGCTGATTAACTCTTGGGTTTTGTAGTTAGAGGTTAATAAACGCGCCACATTAAAGGGTTTTTTAACTGAGCGGGTTAAACCAAATGCAATGGCTGGGTAGAAGGTCATAAATGCTATACGCAAGGCTTTTTGCAAAATAACAAATTTATCGTAACTGTCGTTAATGGATAACAGAGTGCGATTCGTTTGAATTAATAGTTGTAAAAAGTTGCGAATATTTTGTGCATTTTCGTTTTCATATACTTGTAAATGCAGTGTTTGCGCTTTGGGATTGATCCCCACTATTTGATATAAAGCATTATGGATGGCGTTGCGCTCACCAAATTGTTCGAACTTTGGCACTGTGACAGCAATGACTTGCGTGACTTGAAAATGTTGTGCTGCATTGTCTATTTTAATGCTCAAGCCATTTAAGGATAAGTCGATTAGTTTCCCTGCTGCCGTGGTATTTTGCTCTAAGTTAGTTGCTTGGACAGATGTTGTATAAAAATATCTATTCTCTTTCCGTGCATCTTTCGGCTGTACGTCAAATTGACCTATGTGATGGTTTTTAATTGTTGGTGCTAAGTATTGAGTAAGTGCCTTAACTTTGTCATTGGTTAGCTTGTAGCCTTTGTCTAATTCTAGTGCTGTTTCTTGCTGGTTGAGTGGATATAGGCTAATCAGTTGATTGATATCATTAAGCGGTGATAATGCACGGTCGGCTTTTTTCTGGTCGTCAAACCAACTAAATTTTATATCTTCTATCTCTTTGGCGTTAATTTCGCGTTTACGCAGCATTAATAATTGCAAAATACCTTTTTGATTGGCAAAGGCGACAAAGCTCGCAAGTTGTTTCTGTTCAATTAATTGGGTTAAAGTTGCGGCTAAAAACTGAATTTTTCCTTGCTGTTCAAAGCGAACAACTGCAATTGCATTCGAGTTTTCGGATAAATGTGGCCATAGGCGCACTAGGATGCCGTTGAGCCGATTTAGATTATTTTCATCAATAAAATAGTCGTAAAGGGTTTTGCTAGTTGGATTGGTTAGAACATAGTTGAGTTGTTTTAACTGCTGTTGTGCTGTTCTAGCAAATACGCTCATCCAGCCACTGGTATTGAGCAAGTGTGCTTCTAATAAACGTGTCTCGGCTAAATCTTTTGCATTGGTGATATCAACTTTATACTGGGCTCGGTTAGCAAGCACATATTTATCTAGAAAATGTGTCCATTCGTAATTATGTTCACAAAGCTGCACGCCAACTCGCTGACAGCCATCTTTATCAGGTGTTTGTGCTAAAAATTTAACTTGATAACCAGCTCTGGGATGGCCGTTAAATTTAAATTGGCTGGTCATTGATGAAAAGTCGATTTCAAAAACTTCATCGCGTTGTAAAGCCGCAAATGGTTTTACTCTTAATAAACAGCCACTGCGGGATATATTTGATGTGATAACTTCTAACGCCTGGCCGTTTTGTCTGTGTAAGGTTACAGGTTTGGCACAGTGTAATCTTTCTTCTAAACGGCGAGTTGTGCGTCCTAGCTCGGAAATATCAACTTCGAATTCGCGAATCTTTTGTTCGTAGGCATACTGTTTTTCAAACTTAGCATACAGTTTACCGTCAGTAACCCGTTCATACACACCTTCTGTGTATTGATTATCAAACTTTTCCACTTCGAGTAAAAAAATACGTCGGCCGATTTCATCTAAATAGAAACGTTTGCCTTGCCAGATAAACTCGCTGATTGGATAAGCTGAGTCTCGCGACATATCTATGCTGCGATCAAAAGGTTTAAACAGGCGGGCTAATTCCTGTTTAATTAAAAATTTTTTCTGTGTGGGTAGTTTGGCGGTTAGTGCTTCATAAGCTTTATCAAAACTAGGCTTCTGATAAAACTTAATCAGTTGTTCAATAATGTTCTGTAACGATTTGTCGATTGTTGTTGTTTTTGGCTGCATAACACACAGATATCTACATGCAATAGCAGAACATTAGCATAGCTAGCTTAATCTACCAAGGATAAGGCTTGTGACACATTCATTTTGTTGGCAGATACAGAGGCTAATAGCTCAGTAGGGGAGGCGGCTAGTATATTATTGAGCAAGTGTTGTGCTTGTTGCGAGTTGATTGTTGAATTGCCATTGCTGCTTGTTGATTGCTGAACATTTGCTGCAGAGTTCAATGTCGATTGTGCTGAAAAAGGATTTTGGTTAACTGAATTGATCATTTGATACCTCTTGCTTGTTATCATTTGTTTGGTTAGCTGCCAAAAAATTGGCTGCTAACTTAGCTTGTAAATAGATAATCAATTTCCATACCAATGTTGCGGCAGACTTGTTGCAAACAAATAAATTTAACTGTGGTGTAAACTGATAATTCTGCTAACTTATATCTATAAGTAATTAAAAAACTGCTGTTTATTCTGCTAGATTTAGCTTATCTCGTATTTAAGACCAATTTTTTGAAGGTGCGCCTATATGTCAATTAAAACTGTTGCAGTTGTTTGTGGTACACATGGAAACGAGATTACCGGTGTGTACTTAATGAAAAAGTGGCAAAAAGCCCAGCAGCAGATCAGTCGCTCAACATTTTCGACTCAATTGTTGCAAGGTAATCCAAAAGCCTATGAAATTAATCGCCGTTATGTAGATAAAGATTTGAATCGTCAGTTTGCCAGTAAAGATTTAGCAAATCCTGACTTAGCTTATTACGAAGCATTACGTGCGAAGAGTATTAACCAAATTTTGGGCCCAAAAGGTAACCCTAAAACAGATTTGGTGATTGATTTACACACGACAACCAGCAACATGGGGCCAACCCTATTGATGCCGCAAAAAGGTGTTTTTTATTCGCGTTTAGCTGCTTATGTTAAAAGTAAAATGCCTGAAGCGGTTATTTTTTGTGATGAAGACCATAAAGCCAACGAAGATCATCATTTGTTATGCACTATTGGTAAGTATGGTGTAATTGTTGAAGTCGGCCCTGTTCCTCAGTCGGTTTTACGTCATGATGTATTTGAACAGAGTGAAACTTTAACCCAGCATATTTTAGATTTTGTTGAGTTGTTTAATACGGATTCTGTGCCTGAGTTGCCAACAGAAATTGAAGCCTTTAGATTTGTCAAAAGCCTTAAATTACCAACTGATGAAAGTGGTGAGCGCATTGGTATGGTTCATAAACACATTCAAGACAGCGATTTTAAAGCGGTTAAACCGGGTGAGCCATTGTTCCAGTTGTTTGATGGTGGTGTAATTAATTTAGACGGCGATGAGACACTTTATACCGCTTTTGTAAATGAAGCTGCGTATTATGACAATAATTTAGCTACTTCTTTGATGCGAAAAATTACCTTACAGGTAGATTAAGAATTCAATCGCAACCAATAGCGAGTAAGTTGTTAGGGAAGTTGGCTTCACAGCTGCTACTAGCTCAGGTGCATTCAAGCACACTCGAAGCTTAATTTTCTAAAGTCGCCGTGAATATGTCCATATAGGCTCCGCCCTGTCATCCATGACAGGGAGGCTTTATAAAATTAGCTTTCGAGTATGCTTTATAAGCATTTGTATCGCTAATTAAGGTCTGCTGCGATCGTATTTGAACAAAACATTAACTCGGTAGGGATACTGTGTGAGAGCAAAAAATATTCCAAGCAAATAACCCTTCTTTGCCACAGTTCCTTCCGCGGTTTATTCCCTCCATTGTTTAAATTGTGCAATATAAAACAGGGTAATAGGCTTCACTAGCCGCTGCTAGTTCAGGTGCATTCAAGCACACTCGAAGCTTAATTTTCTAAAGTCGCCGTGAATATGTCCATATAGGCTCCGCCCTGTCATCCATGACAGGGAGGCTTTATAAAATTAGCTATCGAATATGCTTTATTAAACTTTTGCATCGCGAATAGGAAATGCAGCGATAGTATTTGAACAAAAGGTCAGTGCCAAGGCGCTGACAATATTGTGCAATATAGAAAACATTGAAGCATAACTTTCGCAAAAACGCTGTAGACCCATCCATGGGCGCTCTGCTTTTTCATCCCTGAAAAAGAAGTTTTGCTCTAAGTTATTGCTTCAATATTTTTAGGATATGGTTGCTTCGCTAATTAAAAATCTGCTGCAACTTTAAACTCAACAAATTCATCTGTACTTGGGTGGGCAAATCCTAAACTGTATGCATGTAGTCTCAGTCTGTTGGACATGGCTTTGATTTCTGCTGATGCGTAAAAATTATCGCCCAAAATTGTATGTCCCCAGTGATGCATATGTACTCTTAATTGGTGTGTTCGACCTGTTTCTGGCTTTAACAGAACAACTGCCGACTCAGTTTTGTTAATTAAGATTTCAAAGTGAGTTACTGCGGCTTTGCCTTCTTCTGATACTTTTTGTCTAGGCACATTGTTTTTATCTGGTGCTAGTGACCAGTTTAAACAACCGCTCTGTTGACTTGGATTGCCACAAATTTCAGCCAGGTAGCTCTTGCGCGTAGTGCGCGCTTCAAATTGTTTTTTGAGGTGAACTTCAGCTGCTTTATGTAAAGCAAATACCATTATTCCAGAGGTTTCGCAGTCGAGCCTATGAACCAAAATAATCGATGGAAAATGAGTTCTTAAGCGACTTAACGCACAGTCATGCGTTTCAACCGCGCGTCCTGGGTTGGATAACAAACCGGAAGCTTTATTGATAACAACAATATCATTGTCTTGATACAAAATATTTGGAACGCCAGCAGGCGGGTTATATATAAATTTTTCCATTCAGATTTTAGCTTTGTTGCAGATTAACGTCGGATTTAAAGAATAATTTGTACAAAACAGGTACAACACCAAGTGTGAGTAAAGTGCCTATTGCCAAGCCAAATGCGAGTACGCAGGCTAAGCCGTAAAATAACGGGTCTTTGGTTAGAATCAGTGGCATTAAACCTAAGATGGTTGTTACTGTGGTCATTAAAATAGGGCGTAACCTGCTGGTCGCCGCTTGAATGAGTGCTTGTTCAAGTGGTATATCTTGTGCGCGTAACAAGTCGATTTTGTCTATCAATACAATAGCATTGTTGATAATAATGCCAGCTAAGCTATATAAACCGAGTGAAACCATAAAACCAAATGGCGCTTGCATAACCAATAAACCAACGACAGCCCCGATAAAAGAAAGTGGTATAGTTAAAATAATAATCAATGGTCGGCGGAATGAGTTAAATTGTATTACTAACAAAAGCACCACAATAGCTAAAACAATCGGCATATTCGCAGCGAGTGATTTTTGTGCTTCAGCTGATTCTTTTATCACGCCATCATATTCTATGCTGTGGTTAGTCGGTAAATTTTGCTGCAGCCCTTGAATTTTTTCATCGATTAACAGTTTTAAATCTTCGGCTGTCATCGATATATTTCGCGCTTCAATTGAGATGGTTTTAAAGAGGTTTTCTCTTTGAATGCTGGCAAAGCTTACTGATGGCTCAAAATCAGCTATTTGTAAAAGCGGCACATAATGTTGCTGATTACTTGCATAAACACTGGTAGTGCGCAGTCTATCTAAGGTATGGCGCTCTTGATGATCTGCGCGATAAACGATAGGAATTATATTGTCGTGATCACGGTATTCAGTTAATTCAGCACCGTCGAAATAACCTTGTAGCCTATTTGCGACATCAGCTGAGGTGACACCTGCTTGGCGCGCTTTGTGTTGGTCAATCAAAACTTTTACCGAGGTAATTCTGCCTTGCCAATCATCTCGAATATCAATAGTGCCATCTACTTGAGCCAATATTTGTTTAATTTTTTCGGCTGTTTGATAGATATATTCAGCATCAGGCCCTTTAACTTGAATTTTAATTTCAGAAGAATCGGATGGGCCTAAAAACATTTTATTCACTCGTGCACGTATCCACGGAAAGTTTTGCGCAAACCCTTGGCGCAAAGCTTGGATAGCAGCGTCAATTTTATCCGCTGAATCATAGTTGAGCACAATAAATGCTTTATTGGATGTTGGATCTATCGGGGTGAGTGACAAAACAAAACGTGGGCCTCCAAAACCAACATAAGCTGAATGGGTTGAATAGGCTAAGTCTGCTTTATGTTGTTCAAGCCACTGAAAAACATGTTGCAGAGCTTTGTCGGTCGCGTTTGCTGAAGCACTCGGCTCTAAATCTAAATAAACTAATACCTGTGGCCTGTCTGAATCCGGAAAAAACTGTTTTTTAACGCCTGACATAGCAAGTGCAGATAAAACCAATAAAGCAAATACTGCAAATATCAAAGACTTTTTGTAATTAAAACTGAGTCTTAATAATTTGGGGTAAAACTCGTGTGCCGAGCTTTTATTCGACACTTGTTGTTTGGTGATTTTTAAGAAGTGATAACAAAGTAACGGGGTTATCACAACAGCTAACAACCAACTGGTCAATAAACTGATTAATATCACTAAGGATATTGAACGTGTGTATTCGCCAGCAACATGCTGCGCGAGCATAAGTGGTAAAAAGAATAAAATGGTACTAATTGACGAGCTGAGTAATGGGATCGCCAATTCCTTCGGTGCTTGCTCTAACGCGTCAATGCGTGAATGTCCTTGCTCTAAGCGACTTTTAAAGTCTTCTGCGATAACAATGCCATTATCAACTAACAAGCCTAGAGCAATTATTAGTGTCGCTAAACTCATTCGCTCTAAGTTTATGCCTGTAAAGCTCATAATCGCTAAGGTAATCAGCATAACGACAGGTACTATACTGCCAACGATTAGGCCTGTGCGTATACCTAAAAACAGCATGACAACAACCAAAACAATCAACAAGGTTTGTAACACGCTAACCGATACACCATAAACCGTTTTTTCAACTTGCTGCGCTTGAATAGTCGCTATATCTAAATTGTAGCCAATTGGCAGTGTTTGTTGAATTTGTTGAATATTTTCGACTAGGCGAGGGGAGTATTCCAGTACATTAAAACCAGACAGCATAGATATGGCTAATACAAGTGCAGGTTCACCATTGTAATAAACCTTGTTATACGGTGGGTCTATATAATCCAGCTTAACCTTGGCGATATCTTGCAAAACCATGGGTTGTTGTAAGTTTGGTAGACTAATAAGTGTATTTTTTATTGCGTCAATCGATGTGAAATTACCGCTGGGTTCAATTGTGATGCTACGTAACCCTGTGTCTATCGTACCGCCTGGTTGAATAATGTTTTGTGCTTGCAATTGACTGGCTAAATAATCAGGGGATACGCCAAATTGAGCCAGTTTTGCATTGGTCACCTCGATAAAAATACGCTGTGGTTGAATGCCGAGTATTTCAATTTTTTTTGTGCCTTCTACAGCATACAAGGTGTCACGTATATGCTCAGCCATTTCCTTTTTATCGGCGAGCGAAAATCCATCCGCAGTTAGCGCCAGTGTGAGTATGGCAACGTCACCAAAATCATCATTGACGACAGAGGGGGAGGTTCCTTGCGGTAACTTGTGTTGGACTTGATTAACCTTGTTGCGTAAATCTTGCCAAATGTTTTCTAGTTCAAAATATTTATCTGCTATTTCAACATGTATGATTGATATACCGGTTGATGAGGTCGAGCGAATTCTTTCAACTTGCGCGATCTGCCGAATAGATTCTTCTAGTTTTTTGGTGATTAACTCTTCTACGCGATTTGACGACATGCCGGGGAATTGTGTGGTGACAACCGCTTCCCTGATAGTGATTTCAGGATCTTCGCGTGCAGGCAAAGCAAAGTAGCTAACTAGGCCATAAACAATTAACAAACATAAAACGAGTAAAATTGGCTTCTGGTATTTAAGCGCCAAACGACCTATGTTCATACACCACCCAAGTTAGTTAAAGATATTTATTTGATTTTGCAGCAAGGTCACTTGTTGTCCGTCATTTAGAAAATGCACACCTGCAGTTGCGATAATTTCGCCAGACTGTAAACCTTGGGTGATCAATACTTGGTTTTCTATTATGTTTTCGGTAACCACAGGACGTTTTTCAAGCTTGTTAGATTGTGCATCAAATACAAATACAAAGTTTTGTTGATTACTACCTGCCAGTACTGCCGATAGTGGTACTTTAACTGCATCACCTGATACATTGTTGCGTTCAGATGATAAATAAACAAATTCTACTTCCACAGACATACCAGCGCGTAAATCTTGGTGGTTTTGGTTAAACTGTAATATAACTTTAAATGCATTAGCAGTTTCAGCGCGACTGGCAATTTCTTTGACACTGGCGTTCAGTTGGCTCGTTTTAGTTACTTGGCTGGAAACTTTACATATTTGCCCAAGTGATATGTGTTTCACCATAATTTCAGGGACGAATACTTCAATTTCAAAACCATGCGTGCCTTCAACTTCAAATACCGTCTGGCCGCTGGCCACTTGCTGTGACGGCTCGGCGAGCTGTTTACTTATATGGCCATCGTAAGGGGCCAGCAGTTGGGTATCTGCTAAGTTTTTCTCAGCAATTTTTACTTGAGTTGTTGCTACTTCAAGGGTCGAGCGCGCCGATTGTGCTTGTGATTTTGCATTATCAAATTGTGATTTAGAAACGAGTTGTTGTTCTAACAATTGTTGGAAGCGCAAATATTCAGCTTGTCGTTCAGAATATAAAGCTTGCGCTCGTTTAACTTCACCTTCGGCTGCTTGTAAAGCTAGTTGATAGTTTCTTTGATCAAGTTGGGCGAGTGGTTGACCTGCAAAAATAGTATCACCTAGTTTTACCTGTATTTGTTGAATTTTGCCGCCAACTTGAAAACTAAGCGGCGCTGTTTCAGCGGGTACTATATTTCCAGGTAAATTACGAATTTGTTGGATGGGTTCAAGCGCGACTTTTTGCCAAGCTATTGCGCGCAGTTGTGGTTGGGTAATGCTTGGTGGTTCAGAGCAAGCGGAGATTAAAGTTAATGTACAAATACTGAAAACAAAGTATCTAATCGTATTCATCAAGCATCTCCGCTTTGTTGGCTGTTAACTGATTATGGATTAAGCGCCTTCTACATGGCTGCTACGATTAACATAACAACCTAATTCAGTATAGTCAGAAACACTTGGTTTAAGTTCTTTAATCGCTGATTGCATAGCTTCTGATTGTAAGTTTTCAGTCACATCTATATAAAACATTTCTTCCCAAGGACGGCCTTTAATAGGGCGAGACTCTATTTTACACATGCTGATGTTATATTTTTTGAAGATTAACAAGGCATCTACCAGTGCACCAGGTCGTTGACCAACCGATAGAATGAGTGAGTTTTTGGCGGCACAAGTTAGCGGTACGTTTACTGGCTCGCGCGCAACCACAATAAAACGTGTCTGGTTATCTTTTTGATTGGCTACATCGGCACGAATTGATTGTAAACCATAATGCTTGCCTGCCTCTGCGCTGCCTAATACAGCAACACTTGGATCATTGAGTTTTTTTACTTCCGACAAAGCAGTCGAGGTACTGTCAGATACCACAATATCAACATCCGACAGTTCATTTAAAAAGTCACTGCATTGTGCTATTGGTTGGTGGTGACCATAAATGGTTTTAATTTTTGATAAGTCGGTTTCGCAAGCAACCAATAAATTGTGTTTTACCGGGATGTAAAGTTCATCGATAATTTTTAGTCGAGTGGTTTGAAGTAAATCATATACCTCATTAATACTACCTGAAGAGGTATTTTCTATAGGTAATACGCCAATATCTGCGTCTTTATCTTCAACGGCAGCAAAAATGTCGTCAAAGCTTTTGCAGCCTACGTCAATTAAACCACCATTTAACCCAGTTAAATATTTTTCGACTGCCGAATGGCTATAAGAGCCTTTTGTTCCCAGATAGGCAACCTTGTATTCAGCACTTTTCATACTTGGGTTATTTAGTTGCATTAAGTAGTCTTGTTGCAACTCAACTGAGTCTTCAATTATGGTGCGGTATACGTTATGAATGTAGTCACTTTTTAACCCGAGTTTTTTACCTTTCGCAGATAGGTTTTGCAACAGTAGGGTTTCACGGTAGCTATCTCGTACTGGCTTTTGGTCTTGAACCTTGCTTTTTACAACTTGAATACTTAAATCTCTTCGTTTAGCTAATAAAGATAAAAGCTGCTCATCTAAGCTAGTAATCTCGACTCTAACTTTGTCTAAATCTATTTTTTCCATGGGTTGAATGTACAAAACTTGATTATCGCTGGGGAAATTGCGCTAACTATAGCGAATTAACGCCATTTAATAAAATAATTCTTTGGCTTGTTTGAAGACGCTAGGTCTAAATTTGTAGATGCTTTGCTGTAAGAAAAAACTTACACTCTAGTTTATTTAAAAAATATTAATAAAAAATTAAGCAAATTGGTCAATTTGCTGGTCTAGCAAGCAAAAAGTGCTTGACTAATAGTCGGTAAAAGGCGGTAATGGGCACGCATAATTCTTATAATATTTGAGCAATTTTTGGTAGCTGATGATGAAAGCACTGCAAAGACACATAATCTTTGCCGCCATCGGTGGGGTGATATTCTTTATTCTGCTGGGGGTGGCATCACTTCATGCACTTAATGAGTGGCAGAATTCCTATCGATTGCAAATTGTTAGCAGCCAAGCTAAATATGTCGAAGAAATGTTCGACAAATTACTGGTTGATACTCAGTACCAACATAACCTTATATATTCACAAGCCAATTCAACCACTACTGACAGCGGTGCTCACGCAGATTTTGACTTATGTTTTGACGTGCTTAAGCAGGCACCTTGTGAGATAAAACCTACAGCGTCAGTGCAATCGCCTAGCAATTTAGCCTCAATCGAATTCAATAATACACTGTTAGATATAGTTAACCGCTATCAAACTAGTAAAGTTGGTATTGTCCAAACTGAGTTGGGGCAGCCAGTTGTTGTGGCTATGAGTAAACTAAATAGCCAAGCTTTTATTCAAGGTTTCAAACTTCCACATGCATCAGCCAATATTGAGGTCAGCCCTTTTGATGTATCTGCACACCTTGATGCATTTGTAACCTCTGATTTAGTCGATCAAAAACGCAAATGGGCAGTGCCTGTTGCTGTAACACCTTTTTCATTTTACACCCAACCCGTTGTTTGGTTAGCAGGTTTGATTTGTTTATTGTCTGCGTTAATGAGTTTTTATATCTATTTAACCCATTATAAAAAGTCTAGACAGAGCATTAACCGTTTAACTGAAGAAGTTGCACAAATTAAACCAACAGATGAAAGTGCTAAAAAAGTTAGCAATTATCAAACTGAAGAAGTTGGTGAGTTGGCTGGTTCAATTAACGGTATGTTAGATGAGTTATTTGCAGCAAAAGAATTTAATAAAGTAACGCTTAATTCGATCGGTGACGCAGTTATCACCACAGATTTAAATGGGGTTGTAACTTACTGTAACTCGACCACATTTAAAATTATCAAAGCTGCGGTTACTGACATTGTGGGTAAACATATTGCTGATGTATTGCCTTTTGTTGATCCTGAAGATTCAAAACGTTTGCGCCATGCACTAAAAGATGTGGTTAAAAACGCCGAACAAAGTGATAGCGCGAGTGAGCGCTGCATGCACAGAATTAATCGCGAATTGGAAGTTTTATACATAGAAAAACACATCACCACTTTGCGTAATCCATCGAAAGAGTTAGTTGGTACTGTAATGGTATTACGCGATATGACGCAAAGTGAGCGTCTGCGCAAAAAATTAAATTTCCAAGCAAGTTATGATGTTGTTACTAAACTGCTCAACCGCCATAAATTTGAAGAAATGCTCAATGAAGCTGTGCACAATGCCAAAATGGAGCAGCGTTCACATGTATTGTGTTTGATTGATTTAGACAGATTTAAACTGATCAATGACAGTGCCGGGCATGCCGCGGGTGATCAACTCTTATATGAAGTTGGCAGTATATTACGCTCTTATTTACGTAAAACTGACGTTTGTGCTCGTATTGGTGGTGACGAATACGGCATTATTTTGTTTGATGCACAACTCGAACACGGTATGAATATATTCGAAAAAATACTCGCGCAAGTTAAAGAGTATAGATTTATCTGGGGTGGCAAAATCCACTCAATTGGCGCGAGTTTTGGCGTTACACAAATTACTTCGGATACACATAATGCCGCTGAAGCGCGTCGTGAAGCAGATGCCGCATGTTATATGGCTAAAAATATTGGCATGAATAATTTACGTGTATTTGATGTGAATAATGAAAAGCTTAATAGCCATCACCAAGCACCACGCTGGGCAGCACGTATTAATGACGCTTTAGTGAACGACAAGTTTGTTTTATTTTTCCAACGCATTAACCCTACTTGTGGTCAAAGCGAACGTGAGCACATTGAAATTTTACTGCGTATGCAAGATGAAGACGGTATCTTGTTGTCACCGAACATGTTTTTACCAGCGGCTGAGCGTTTTCGTTTAACCCCTAAAATTGACCGCTGGGTGATTAAACGTGTATTTCGTTGGATTTCATCTAGACCACAGTTATGGAAAAAAGTGACTTTGTCGATCAACCTATCTGGTGAGTCTTTGAATGACGAAAAGCTATTCTCCTATATTATCGACTTGCACGAAAAAATTGGTTTCCCACCAGAAACTATATGTTTTGAAGTAACCGAAACTGCCGCAGTTGCAAACTTGGTAGTCGGTCGAGAGTTAATTACCAAGCTTAAAGCGCACGGCTTTACCTTTGCACTAGATGATTTTGGTAAAGGCTTTTCTTCTTATAGTTATTTGCAAAACTTACCTGCTGAATATGTCAAAATTGATGGTGGTTTTGTTAAGCAGATGACAGAAAATGTTCGCGATAGAGAGATTGTTCGTTCTATTCATCAAATCAGCGCGGTTATGGGGATGAAAACCATTGCCGAATATGTTGAAGACGATTCTATCTTGGAAGCTTTACGCGAAATAGGTGTCGATTATGCGCAAGGTTTTGGCATTCAAAAACCGGCTGACCTTGCGAGTTTCATCCCGATTGCTGACGTACTAAACGAACCAGAAACCCTGCTGGCGACCGATACACAAGGCGTTGAAGTATAATTTTAAGCCGTTTGTGGCTTATAAATTTTATTCGGTAAACGCTCGTTAAATATGTAATAACAGTTACGCCCATTTTCTTTTGCTTGGTACAAAGCGACATCTGCATGTGTTAACGCCTGGCTTAGGTCTAGCTCAACTTCACTTAACCCCATGCTAATGGTTAGATTAATTTCAGAGCCATCTGGCAAAACTATCTTGTGTGCAGAGATAACTTGTAAAATACGTTCAGCAACTTGTGCTGCATCTTCTAAACGACAATCTACCATCAAAATAGCAAATTCTTCACCACCAATACGTGCAAGAATGTCGTGGCTACGAATAATGGATTGATTTAATACTTGGGTTATTTGTTTCAGGGCTACATCACCGGCATCGTGACCAAATGTATCGTTAATATCTTTAAAGTGATCAATATCTAACATGATCAATGCACAGCTTAATTGTTTTCTAACCGAGAGTTTTAAAATTGCGTCCCCTTTTTCGAAAAATGCACGGCGATTGTAAATTTTTGTTAGTGGGTCGGTTAGCGCCTGTGCTTTTAATTCGTTATTGGCTTTGATTAACTTTTTCTCAGCATACTGACGTCGGCTAATTTCCCTTTTTAAAGTCGAAGATAAGTAGAAAAAACGCCATGCTAGAATAGACAAAATTAAAATAATAAAAAGCGAAATGATGATAGTGTGGATTAAGATGCGGGTGTTTTTAACCGGTTTTTGATAGATTAAATTATCCATTTGCCCGAAATCAGGTTGATTGCCGGCCATACCCAACTGAATATAATTTTCCGCTATGGTTTTCCATCTATCTGGATTCATATGCCCCAATTGCACAAGCTCGGGCATAATCAGCTCTTTTAGGTGGTTTGCTTCATAATATAAATGTTTTAAGCTTTTATCCGGTGCATATTTTTCTTTAATAATTTTAATGGTTTCGTCTATGTTAGTCAGCGCATAACGCCAGCCTTTGAGCGAGGCCTGTTTAAACTTATCAACTGTAGCCGGGTGCTGCTCAACAAAAGCTTCATGGGTAATTAAAACATCGCTGTAAAAATTCACCCCATAATCTTTTGGTTTGATTAGGTTGTACTCATAACCTGACTGCTCTAATTGGTAAGGTTCGTTGGATACATAAGCATTTAACGCGGCAACATTGCCTAACACTAGGTCGTTTATGCTGGCATTTTGTGTTTCTAGCTGCAATTCATCTAGCCGAAAACCTTCTTTGCGAAATACAGTTAATAATTCAGCACTTTCAGGTGCTGGCAAAGTTGGCAATGGTTTATCGACTATATCTTGTGGTGCTGTGTAGCCATTCTTTTTTAACGTGATCCACACAAGTGGTGATGACTGCATCAGTGCGGATAAAGCAACAATGGGTTTTGCTTGCATTCTGTGGATGGCAACGGCTGAACTACTAATGGCAAAATCGGCTTGGTGGTTAAGTATCGCATCCACTGGTGCTGGGCTATCTTTGCCGTAGGGCAGCAGAGTTACGTTTAACCCTTGCTGTTTATAGAAACCTTTTTCTTTAGCTATGTAATAACCAGCAAATTGAAACTGATGTTTCCATCTAAGTTGTAAGGATAGATCTTTTAATTGGGCGCTCGCGGGAAAGCAGGTAGCAATAACCAGTGTAGATAAAACTAACGCTAGAGCTCTTACCTGCTGAAAATCGGTCATTCTAACCCCCACATTCCTTATTTAAGGCTAATCCATTTTTATATATTAGTACACTTATTATCGACAAATAATCTAAAAACATAAGGTATACTGTGGTTGCTAAAACTTAATACAACAAGGGCTAATGCTAATTATGGAAAGCATCAATCAGTTTTTATTATTTATCGATAGTTTGCTTGGGAGTGCTGCGTATTTTCCGTATGTACTATTATTTGTCGGCACGTTTTTTACTATTTATCTTAAATTCCCACAAATTCGTTATTTTAGAGCGAGTTGGAAAGTTTTATTCGATAAAGAATCACAAAAGTCGCCTGGTGATACATCTCATTTTCAAGCCTTGACCACAGCTCTATCCGGCACTGTTGGCACGGGTAATATAGGTGGGGTTGGTTTAGCTATTTATTTAGGCGGCCCAGCAGCACTATTTTGGATGTGGATGACAGCATTTGTTGGTATGACAACAAAGTATGTCGAGGTGACACTATCTCATAAATATAGGGTGCAGACAGCGGATGGCACATATTCGGGTGGTCCTATGTATTATATGGACAGAAAGCTGAATATGCGTTGGTTGGCTATCATATTTGCGATCGCGGTTATCGTCAGCGCATTTGGTATTGGCGCAATGCCACAAGTTAACAATATTGCGCAAGCTATGCAGAGCAGCTTATCAATTGAACCTATAATTACCGGAAGTGTATTATCTATACTATTAGCTTTGGTGATTATTGGTGGCATTCAGCGTATCGCCAAAGTAACGGCCAAGATAGTACCTTTTATGGCTGCTATGTACATTATTGGTGGGGTAGCGGTTGCAACCTATCAAATCGACAATATTTGGCCGAGCATTCAAGCTATATTCTCTGGTGTATTCACCGGCAGTGCTGCGGTTGGGGGCTTTTTAGGCGCTAGTTTTGCATTTGCATTTAGTCGTGGGGTAAACCGTGGATTATTTTCCAACGAAGCTGGTGCGGGCTCTTCACCTATAGCGCATGCAAGTGCTAAAACAACTAATCCTGTTAACGAAGGTAAAGTGGCTTTGTTAGAGCCTTTTATCGACACCATAATCTTATGTACTATCACAGGTTTAGTGATTTTGTCGTCGAATGTGTGGCATCAAAAACACCAAAATCAGTTTGCATACGCTGATTTATATGTGCTTGAAGGCCAATATTCAGAAAATGTCGCACAAGATCAACAAAAATTATTTGCATGGTTAAATAAACAAGCGCATGAAGTTGTGCTGTTTGATGGCAGTTTACAGGTCGATAATGGTAAATTAGTCGAATCTGACGTGACTATAGTACATGCAAGATCAATCGCTGAAGCTGTTCAATTTACCAATTTAAGTGGTCAGCCGTATTCAGGTGAATTGGTTGTGAAGCAAGGCAAAGTTGAACCAAATCATATAGAAATTAGTGGTTTGTCGCTGATTCATTCAACCGCTTTAACTGCCAAAGCCTTTAATCAAGGTTGGTTTGGTGATTGGGGCGAATATATAGTTACCTTTGCTATCTTGTTATTTGCCTTTTCAACCTCCATATCATGGAGTTACTACGGTGATAGAGCTATGGTATATTTGTTTGGTTCAGGCTCTGTCATATACTTCCGTATGAGTTACATTTTAGGTTTTTTTGTTGCAGCAATTGCAGACACGACAGTTATTTGGAACTTAGCTGCTGTGGCTGTTGCCTTTATGACATTGCCAAATTTATTCGCAATAATGTTGTTACACAAAGACATTAAACAAACCCAGATAGAAAACGAAAATAGGTAAATTGATGGCACTAGTTCCTTGTCCAGAATGTGGTAAACGAATTTCAGATAAAGCACAAAGTTGTCAGCACTGCGATCACGTATTGGTGGCAGATCCTGAGAAACTAACAACACAGCGGCGCATAAATAGAATTAAAAAAAGTTCATCATTAATCACGCACTCCTTTTTGGCTTTGATATTGTTTATTGGTGGTTTAGCTTACTCTAGTTGGTATGCTGATTCTGGCATGGGCTACGACAAAATTGCGTCGCAAGTCGTCGCTTTACTTGGGTTGGTGTGGTACGTTGTCACCCGAATTCGAATTATGATGTTTAAACGTGATAAGCAAGTATGAACTTTTTAGAATTGATCGATAATATGCCTGAAACTGTATATCAATCACTTTGTGAGGCGGTTGAAACAGGCAAATGGCAAGATGGCAGAGTAGTAGAGCCTCAGCAACGTGAAAATATGCTGCAAGCAATTATGGCTTGGCAAGCAAAACATCTGGATTCTGATCAGCCATATACAATAGGGGCAGACGGTTTTGTAGTTGAAAAATCCCGCTCTGAATTAAAACAAAGTTTTGCGAAAGAAACTATCGTACGGTTTAAACATGATGATATTTAAACAATTATTCCAGCCAAAATGGCAACATAAAGATGCAGTTGTGCGTTTACAAGCAATTCAAAAATTGAACGACAACAGTATATTAGAGCAAGTTGCGAGCAAAGATATTGATACAAATGTTCGTAAACAAGCACTTGAGCAGCTTAACAGCTTAAGCTGTTGGGATCATGCGATGCAGCATGATAGTGATGTTAAGATCCAAAAATTAGCGCTAGAAAAAGTAAAACAGCTGTTGTTCAGCTCTGACTCAGTATTGTCGGTCAGTGAAAAGCAGCAATATTTACAAGACTGCCAAAATACCGCTCTGTTAGAGGACTTTGTCCGCAGAGGCGACGACGATAACTTGCGCCTGACCTTATTAAATAAGTTGAACAAAAACAACTTAAATTATGATCTCGCAATTCGTGATGGTAACGAAAGCATAGCCCTAGCTTGTGCAGAGCGTATTGACGACACTAAACAACTAGAAAAAATTGCCCAAAAAGCTAAACATCTAAAAGTTCAGCAGTGGGCGAGTGCCAAGTTAGACGAGTTGAAAGCGGCCGCAGAAAAACCTGAATTAGTGCGTAAACAAACCAGCTTGATTTTAAGTAAATTATTAGCATTAAAAGACAAGTCAGATTACCTGCAGGTCAAAAATGACGGTAGTGCTTTGGTAGAACAATGGCAACAACTACAAGGTGAGTTAGTTTGTTTACCTGAAGAAGAACAACAAACATTAGTCGACAAATACCAGCAGATTGAAAGCAAATACTCAAACAATTTAACCGCCCTTGAAACTGTTTATACCCAAGCTCAAGCTGAAAAGTTAGCTGCTGAACGCCAGCAAAAAATTATAGAGCAAGTGAGTAATGCTATTGCAAAAATACAGTCACAAGTGGCTTTGGCGATTGAGTCGAACGGTGATAGTGAGCTAGATGCGATTGTAAAATCTATTGCTGATGCTAAGCAGCTCTTGAGTGAAGACCATATCGGTGGTCGCGAAACTGAAAACTTGTTCAGGCAGCTAAATCAAATTGAACACAATGCCGCCCATTTACCAGAATTCGCCGAGCAAGTTGCCCAAGCAACCCGTGCTCTAACGCAATTACATCAGTGGCAGTTACCAGAAACTTTAGATCAAGTAGACCAAGCACAAAGTCAATTTAACCAATGGTTTGAAGAGTGGAAAACATTAAAAAGACAAATGTTATTTGCTTTACCTGAAAGTTTGCAAGAGAGCAGCCAAAGTTTAATCAAAAGTTGGAAAGACAGCTTAAAAGACTTTAGCCACAAACAAAACTCTGCAATTAAACAGTTAAAAGGGCAGATGCGTGAGTTAGACCGTCTTATTCAAGCAGGACGCTACAATGTAGCACTTGGTTTGTTTAGAAAAATATCTGAAGGCGTGGAAGGATTAACCGCTCACAGCTATAGCAAAATAGAACGTGAACATCAGCGTTTAAATGAGCAGGTTAATAACTTGGAAGAATGGAAATCTTACATAGGTTTACCTAGAAAACGTGAGCTGCTAGCTGAGATAGAAGCTATGGCAGAGCAAACTTTAGACGACGTACATGCTAGAGCTAAGCAAGTAAAGTTTGCTCGACATAATTGGCGTTTGTTAGGCAACACGGATTGTGATGAAAATAAACAGTTAAACCAAGCTTTTGACCTAGCGATTGAACAAGCTTTTGCACCTTGCCGTGAAAAGTTTGCCGAGTTAGAAGCGCAGCGAGCGACAAACTTGCAAGCTCGTAATCAATTGGTTGAAGAAGTGCAAGCTTGTGCCGAAGCATTTGCGGCAAATGCTGATTACGCTGAATTGGCTAAACACTTGCCGCGTTTACAAAATGATTGGAACAAAGCCGGTAGCGTTGAACGCAGCGAATACAATCAAGTCAGCCAAGCATTTTTTGCTGCAATCAAACCATTAAGGCAAAAGTTAAATCAGTTTTATACAGATAATGCTGAACAAAAACGTCAGTTGATTGTTAAGGCACAAAAATACGCGCAAGAGCAAGAGGTTGCTCAAGCCAGTGAAGCGTTAAAACAGCTGCAACAGCAGTGGAAAAACATAGGTTTTGCCGGTGCTCAAGTTGAAAACAAGTTATGGGCTGAATTTAGAGCGATAAACGACGGCGTATTTAATCAAAAACAAGCTGACTATCAAGCAGAAAAAGATAAACAGCAGCATGCGTACGAGTCGGTAAAAGAGCAAATTGACCAGCTTGTGCTTGACCTTGAGAAAGCTAATTTAGAGCAGTGTTATAGCCAAATAGATAAACTTAAAGCAATTTCATTGGCCGAGTGTAGCCCTAATCAAGCTAAACGTTTAGATAAGTTATTGAGCCAAGCAATAAGCAGCTACCAGCAAAAAATCGCGCAATTAAAACAGCAAGCGCAAGCCGACAATTTACAGCAGTGGTTAACTAATTTAGAAGCTTATGTAGTTGAAGGCCAATTGGATGAAGCTGGGTTAAATAGCTTGCCTGCAAATATTATTCATGCAATTGAATTGGCGCAAAATAGCCAACAATCAGCTGATATTAGCGAGCAGCGCCGTGATATCACTATACGTATGGAAATTGTCTCTGGTGTCGAGACGCCAGCAGAAGACGCTTCACGTAAAATGGAAATTCAAGTTCAACTATTGTCTGAGAAATTAAATGAAGGTGAAACTCAGTCAACGCTTGATTTGTTGAAAAAATGGTTAAGCTTAGGAGCTATTCAAACGCAAGATAAAGCTTTGTTTGCCCGTGTAAGTAAAGCGATGCAAGCTGAGCTTCAACCGGCTTAAGCACCTAACCAAAGCTAAACTCGCACATTTTTGTGAGTTTAGCTTATACCCTACTTGGGTATATCGTTTAATAAAGTTTACTACCCCAATTCAGTTTGCGTCTGAGCACGTTATAATAGTTATAGTCTTTTAAATGAATGAGTTTTAGCTGATCTGGATGTTTTTGGATGCGGATTTCATCACCAGGCAGTACAGGCAAAGTCACGTGGCCGTCACAAGTCACGCCAAGTTGAGCTTGCGAACGATTTGGTACAATAAGCTGTATGCTTGAATTTGCATCAACCACTAAAGGCCTGTTTGTCAGCGAATGTGGGAACATAGGCAGCAAACAAATAGCATTTAAATTAGGTGTTAAAATTGGCCCACCACCTGATAACGAATAAGCTGTTGTGCCGGTCGGTGTCGATAATATCAAGCCATCTGCACGTTGACTGAAGACAAACTTGTCATTGATATAAACTTCAAACTCAATCATGTGCGCAACTTTATCAGAATGCAGCACAGCTTCGTTTACTGCACTATTGATGCTCTTAACTTCACCATGCCTATGCACAGTGACTTCTAATAAGAATCTTTCTTCAATCGAAAACTGACCCTTAAGTACCTGGGTCAAAGCGCTCTCAAAGGCTTCTGGGTGAATATCGGTTAAAAATCCTAAATTACCACGATTGATGCCGATAACGGCAGTATCAAAGCGTGACAGTACTCGCGCCGCTCCCAGCATGTTGCCGTCGCCGCCAATGACTATGGCTAAATCACAAGCTTGCCCTAGCTCTAACAAACTTAATTGTTCTACATTGTCTAGCTCAACGTCGTGGCCGACTTTTTGTTCGACAAAAACTTGGCAGCCTTGTTGCTGTAAAAACTGGCATACGCTGACTAAGGTTGTAGTTGTATCTGGGTGGTTTGGTTTGCCAACTAAACCGACTCTCTTAAAAACTGACGGCATTCATAAGCCCTAAGATATTGTAAGCTTTTATAAATTTTAACTCAGCGTGAAATATCAACAAGTATTAATCGCCCTGTGAAGTTGATTTTGTTGGTTAAAATTAGCAGTTAGTGCCATTTGAGGCTTGATTCGATTTTTTTTGCCCTTATATTCCAAGACAGTGTTAAGGGCCAGCCGAGGTCCTAAGTAAACAAATTGTTTTTGGAGTAAATTTATGAGCAATGAACAACAAGACGTTCAAGTTGAAGAAGTAGCAGAGCAAGTTGAAGCTCAAGCGGCGGAAAATAACGAGCAAGTTGTAGAAGACAACCAAATACAAGCTTTAGAAGCTAAATTAGCTGCAGCGGAAGCAAAAATTCAAGATCAACAAGACTCTGTGGTCCGTGCCAAAGCAGAAGTTGAAAATATTCGTCGTCGCGCTGCACTTGACGTTGAAAAAGCCCATAAATTTGCATTAGAAAAGTTTTCTAATGAGTTATTACCAGTTGCAGATAACTTAGAGCGAGCTTTACAAGCAGCAGATAAAGACAACGAAGCTTTAGTGCCTATGATTGAAGGTGTTGAATTAACTCTTAAGAGTTTTGAAGCTTCGTTAGCAAAATTCGGTGTTGAAGTGGTGAGCCCAGCACAAGGTGATGCGTTGAATCCTGAATTACATCAAGCTATGTCAATGATCCCAAATCCAGATGTTGCGCCAAATGCAATCATTGATTGTCTGCAAAAAGGTTATACCTTAAATGGTCGTTTATTACGTCCAGCTATGGTTATCGTATCAGCAGCCGGTGGTGTGGATACAAAAGCTTAATAGCGCTTTTGTTATGAGTGCAAACACCTTGATAGCACAGCAAGCTGTGGCTTTTTCTGGGTGTTTGCATCTGTTGCTCAAGTCATCGAATGAGAGAGCAAAGTTAGTGGATCAGGTTTTCTAACTCTCTGGATAATAATGCTTCATCAGCCATATTCAGTTGTAATAAGCGTTTGAGGTGAGCTGCGCTGTCTATGTCTATCTGCTGACACTCAAGACCTATATAGGTTTGGGCTAAGTGGGCAATACTGACCTGCATTTCTATTGTCACATCTGAGTTAGGTAACTCAAATATTAACTCGTAACTTAAATTTTCACACAGCTGCTCTCGTATTGGAGCTTGTGAGCCATCTTCAGCATTATTTTCAGGCAAAGATACTAGCGCGCCTTTTAAAGACAAATCTATTAAATTCACATCCCAGCAGTGATGTTTATTACTCAGTTGTGCCGGAATGGCAAAAAATATTCGGGTGAAATGTCTTCTTTCGTCCATACAAACCGCTCTTAAAACCAATTTAGATATAATATAGCGCATAAAACAAAAAACGGCAGTTTTTACTGCCGTCTTTGCTGCGATAGATAAATAAATTAGCTTAATTTATTTTTTTGTATTTAATTCTATGTGGGTTAAGTACCGCATCTTCACCTAAAGTTTGTTTTAGCCAAGCTTCGTAATCTGTGTAGTTGCCTTCATAGAAGTTCACTTTACCTTCATCTCGATAGTCAAGAATATGCGTTGCAATTCTGTCTAAGAACCAACGGTCATGCGATATGACCATGGCACAGCCAGGAAAGTCGAGTAGCGCGTTTTCTAACGCTCGTAAAGTTTCTACGTCTAAGTCATTGGTTGGCTCATCCAGTAGCAACACATTTCCGCCAGTTTTTAATAACTTAGCTAAATGCACGCGGTTGCGCTCACCACCTGACAATTCACCAATACGTTTCTGTTGGTCTGTCCCTTTAAAATTAAAACGGCTGACATAAGCACGGCTATTAATTTCAAAGCTGCCAATAGTGATAATATCTTGGCCTTCAGAAATTTCTTGCCAAACTGTGTTGTTGTCATTCATGTCATCTCTGAACTGATCAACACTCGCGAGTTTAACTGTATCACCTAATACAATTTCACCACTATCAGGTTGCTCTGTGCCGGATAACATGCGGAATAAAGTGGATTTACCCGCGCCGTTCGGTCCGATAATACCGACGATTGCACCTTTAGGCATGCTAAACGATAAATCATCAATCAACACTCGTTCACCGTATGATTTGGTCAAATTGTTCACTTCAACAACTTTGTCACCAAGCCTTTCTCCAGGTGGAATGTAGAGTTCGTTGGTTTCGTTCCGACGTTGGAAGTCTGAGTTATTCAGTTCTTCAAATCTAGACATACGCGCTTTGCTTTTCGCTTGGCGGCCTTTCGGATTACTGCGTACCCATTCAAGTTCTTGTTTAATTGAACGTTTGCGGGCGTTTTCTGCACGTTCTTCTTGTTCCAAACGTGCATCTTTTTGTTCTAACCAAGAAGAATAATTGCCTTCCCACGGAATTCCATGGCCACGGTCTAATTCTAAAATCCAGCCAGCTACGTTATCCAAGAAATATCTATCATGGGTAATAGCAACCACTGTGCCTTCGTAGTCATGTAAAAACCTTTCTAACCAAGCAACAGATTCGGCATCCAAGTGGTTAGTCGGTTCGTCAAGTAATAACATGTCTGGTTTTTCTAATAACAAGCGACACAAAGCAACACGGCGACGTTCACCACCAGATAGTTTGTTTACATCAGCATCCCATGCTGGTAAACGTAGTGCATCGGCGGCGCGCTCAAGCATATTTTCAATGTTGTGCCCGTCATGGCTCTGAATAATGTTTTCTAATTTCGCTTGTTCAGAGGCTAATGCGTCAAAATCAGCATCAGGTTCGGCATATGCTGCATATACTAGGTCTAGTTTGCTAATAGCGTCTTTAACTTCTGATATTGCTTCTTCGATGTTTTCTCGAACGTTTTTCGATGGGTCTAACTGAGGTTCTTGCGGCAGATAACCAATCTTTAAATCAGCTTGTGGGCGCGCTTCGCCTTCAATTTCCGTATCAATTCCAGCCATAATACGTAATAGGGTGGATTTACCGGCGCCGTTTAAACCTAAAACACCAATTTTTGCGCCTGGGAAAAAGCATAAGTTGATGTTTTTTAGAATTTCTCGTTTTGGTGGCACAATTTTGCTCACCCGGTTCATAGTATATACATACTGAGCCATATAAGTTCCTAAATTAATTCGACGTTTTGTGATTATAAATTTTGCGTAAGTTTAGCAGTGTTGGCCGCTATTAAACAATTAAGTTGCCATTCAAGATTGATTAATATTTACCGAATATAAATAATTATGACTTTTTGCCGATAAAATGGTATCTATAGCGTAATTTTACGGCAAAAATTACTAGCCTACACTAACATATAACTATTAATAACATGGGTTGGTTTAACCACTTCGCGATAAAGGTTAAACCGTTACAACCAGAGTGAAGGAACACTCGATAACAACAAGAGGTTTCGGCTTTCCATGCAATGGATCAAAGCTAAGGTGTTTCATTCGCTTTCTGTAAAAGCAACATTAGCAGTATTATTGTCCTGTTTGTCTTTAGGGATGATAGGTGGTTTTTTATTATCGAATGATCAGAACAGTCACTTAAATCATGCGGTACATGAAGAAACAAAACAAATTGCTTCGTTGCAAGCAGACCTACTCAATCAGCATCTGGCTCACTTAGTTTCTTTAGGCGCATTGAGCCATCAGCAGGTCAGCCAATCTATCGCTGACTTTTACGCGGCTTATCAGCAAAATCCACAAGCCGTGCGGGTTAATCGTCAAGTCGAACAAGCAGAGACTAACACGGCAATTTATTATGCTGACAAAGCTAAATTAAATAGCGAAGACGAAGCACTAGCCAACTATTTGAATGCTTTGTGGACACGTGTTGCACAGCCTATTGCGGATAAATTTAATAGTTATTATTTTATCTCGCAGCGCCATTTCGCCGTTGCTTATCCAGCTAAACTTGCAACCGAATTGCCAAGCAATCATGACTTTGACAAAGATATCTTTTATAAATTAGGTACACCTCATTTTAATCCAACGCGCCAACCTTTATGGACCCCAGTTTATTTTGACGATATTCATAACAGTTGGATGACAACACTGGTTTATCCAATTTATTTACAAGGCCAGTTTATTGGTGTGGTTGGTGCAGACTTTATCTTAGAAAATATCATGGAATTGGTCGCGCAAAATGTTAATAGTTTACGCGGCCAAGAAGTATTTATCTTCGATAACAAAGGTAATTTAATCTTCCACCCAAAATTTAATAAGGTGCTGACCAGCCAACAAGCTGAGTTAAACACTCAACTCAACAACTTTCAAAATGCACCGAATTTTAGTCAGAAAATAATTCGTGAAGCTTTGGTGAATGGCCGTTTTCGGGGTGAAAAGGTTTTTATGGTCGATCACCAGTTTCCCGTGGCTGTTGGCAATATAGCACCTTTGAGTTGGTATCTAGCTGTAGTAGATGTATCAGATTCGGTTAATAAATATTTATCTAGTTATAACAAAAAGCTTTATTTGGGTTTTGCTGCGGCGGCCGTTGCGTTTGCTTTGTTGATTTATTTTTTACTCAATCAAACTATTTTAAAGCGTTTGAAGATAGTGACTCAGGCTTTGTCTCATCATAAACAAGGGCAAATCGACCTTGGAAACTTATTAGATGAGCAAGATGAAATTGGTGTGGTGGCGCGTTCAATTAATTCGTTATCAGGTGAAGTACATAGTTTAATTGATGGCTTAAACGAAAAAATTAAAGAAAAAGAAGTCGCTGAACTTGCAGCTGTTAAGTTATCAAATGCGGTTAAACACAGTGAAACCGCAATTGCTATTACCAATGATAAGTTTGAAATTGAATTTGTTAATCCAAAATTTGTGGAAATGTGTGGACGTGAAGAAGACGAGTTGATTGGCCACCACCTCAAAGTTGTCTTCGACCAACATATGGCATGGATGTTAGATGCGGCATTTGAGCAACTGCAATTAGGTCATGCATGGAAAGGTGAGTTGCTGATGGTACACTCAAATGCGACAGAAATTTGGGTATCACAAACTTTCTCGCCAATGACAGAAGATGTTAATGGTGGCAAACATTTTGTTTCTGCGACGCAAGACATTTCTATGATGAAAGATAATCAAAGAGAAATGGAAAAACTTGCTTATCATGACCCACTAACTGATTTATACAATCGAACTTTCTTTAAAGCTCAGTTAACTAAATCGTTAGAAATGACTAAACGTGGTCATTTCGCCTTTGCATTATTTTATTTTGATTTAGACCAGTTCAAACGTGTTAATGATACGTTAGGCCATGAAGCGGGTGATGAACTATTAATTGAAATTGCTCGCCGTTTGGTTAGACGTTTACGCGCCGAAGATACGATAGCTCGTTTAGGTGGGGATGAATTTGCCGTGATATTAAGTGGTGTTGCCACAGTTGAACGTGCAAGCGCAATGGCGACTGATATTCAAAATGTGATCCGAGAGCCAGTGCAGTTGTCTGGAGCAGAAGTGCTAGTCAGCGCGAGTATAGGTATTACTATGTCGCCGAAAGACGCTATGAGTATTGAAACTTTATTGCGTAATGCTGACCTTGCTATGTATAGAGCAAAAGCGGCGGGACGCAGTACGCACTATTTCTTCACCGACGACTTAGATAAAGCGGTGCAAGAAAGTTTATTGATTGAAAGTGAGCTGAGAGTCGCTGTTCGTGAGTTTCAGTTCCAACTCTTCTATCAACCCCAGATAGATTTAAAAACCGGTAAGCTCTTTGGTTTTGAGGCTTTGATCCGTTGGAATCACCCCGAGCGAGGCATGGTATCACCTGCGATATTTATTCCTGTAGCAGAGCAGTCAGGTTTAATTGTTGAAATGGGTGAGTGGGTACTGGCGGAAGCTAGTATGTTTATTGCTCGGCTCAATCAAAAGTACAACGAAAACTATACGGTTGCGGTGAACTTATCTGCACGTCAGTTTAAAGACAAGAGTGTGGCTAAAGTGATTAAAGGCAGCATTATTAATGCGCGGATTAAACCTGAATGGTTAGATATAGAAATCACTGAATCTATGTTAATGGGTGATATAAACGAAGCGCTGCACCAGTTGGATGACATTAAAGCCCTTGGTGTGCAAATGTCGATTGATGACTTTGGTACAGGTTATTCATCGTTGAGCTATTTGAAAAAATTCCCGGTTGATACATTAAAAGTTGATAGAGCCTTTATTAAAGATATCCCTGACGATACTGATGATATGGCTATCTCTGATGCTATTATCGCTATGGCGCATAAACTCAATATGAAAGTAATAGCCGAAGGGGTAGAAACGGCCGAACATGTGCAGTTTTTAATTCAAAATCATTGTCAAATCGGCCAAGGTTATTTATTTAGCCAGCCAATTGATGAAGAATCTTTGTATAAATTTATTGATAGCGAAAATAAATCATATATGTACTTGTTTGAAAAACAAGGCGTTAAGGCTGGATAAAGCTTAGACAAAAAATTAACCGCGAACAGATTAGCACCTGTTCGCTGCTTAATTGCTAACAGTCAATTAACCTAACATCAAAAATGAGCACTGCATTCGGGCCAATTTTACCACTATTGCCTTTTTTGCCCCAAGCCAGCTCTGGTGGGATTACCAACTCGTACCTGTCGCCCACTTGCATCAGGGGTAAACCAAGTTGTAAACCTTCAATTGCTTCCGCCAAATAAAACTCTTCTGGTAAATTACCTTTGTAACTATCGGCAATAACAGAGCCGTCCGCTAACAAAATACGCTGATGCAATTTAACTAATGAGTCTGCTTGTGGGCGTTTATTGTTACTGTCGGTTGTTTGATCTATTACTCGGTACATGAGTCCAGAGTCATGTTCAACAACATCCGCTTTTGCTTGATACTTCTCTAAAAAATTTTCAGTATTTTTGCGATTAAGGCCAGTAGAGCCTTTAGATTTTTTCTTTGCCATAATATCGTAATTACTACTTTTTAATTAAAAATTTTTGACTAAATTATCTAACCACTTTGTTGGCAATATACGGCGCATAAAACCGATAAAGTAGGTTGGTTTAGTGACATAATACCTTGCTTGTGGTCGTTTTGCGCTTAATGCATGTCTGACGCGTTTGAGCACAAATTCAGGACCTTGGGTAAAGGCCATACCAGGACCTTCTTTTTTTAAGCGTTCAAGCATCTTTTGATAGTTATGTTGAAAACGACTTTGGTTAATATCAATATTCTGCTCAAATTGCGCCAACGCATTTGCCCTAAACTGACTCAAAATGGGTCCGGGTTCAATTAAACTGATGTGAATGTTTGTGCCTTTTAGTTCGAGCCTGAGCGTGTCAGATAAACCTTCAATGGCATATTTAGACGCATTATAAGCACCACGAAATTTCATTGCGACTAAACCTAATACACTGCTGTTTTGCAGGATCCGACCTTGTTTGTGCTTAAGCATATGCTCAATGCATAAATTAGTGAGTTGATGCCAACCAAATACGTTTGTTTCAAACAAAGTACGTAACTGCGCGCGTGAGACATCTTCTAATGCACCAGGGAGGGCGTAGGCACCATTGTTGAATAAAGCATAAATATTGTTGTCGGCTTGCTGCTCAGCCCAAGCAAAACCTTGCTCGACACTAATGGGATCGGCTAAATCAAGTTGGTAAGCGTTTAGTCCTAAGCCTTTAAGTTTTTCAACATCTTGCTGTTGTCGTGCAGTTGCCAGTACTTGGTAACCTTCTTTATCCAATTCAAGTGCACAATGCAATCCAATACCAGAAGAGCAGCCTGTAATGAGAATGGTCTTTCTTGCCATTTTGTATCCAAGAGTTTTGAGAATCAGCTATCAAAATGGCAGTGTAACAATTTTTACGCGTGAGGGTTAGTGCACTCTGCATATACACCATATCTTTTGTCGTGGGTGTATAAGTGAACCCATAGCGGATGATTTTTAATACTCAACCACATTTGTGCATGCTGGGCAGATGGGCAAATTACTTGTTGGATATAGGCTTTTTGTTGTTTTTCGGCCATGTCTAATTGATCTGGTATTTGGATGTAGGCATTAATACTGTTTTTGACAACTTGTACACCCTGAAAGCGCCAATCACCATAAACAAAGCTGGCGTGAAAGGTGTTTCTAACTTGGCTGATAGTTTGTTTAGATAGCGCTTCGGTTGCTTGTGGTGTTTGGCTTGGAGCATAAGCCGAAGCCTGCTTGCATGCAGATAATTGGCTGCTAAAGACTATGACAACTAGCATAGACAGTAATAGTTTTAGTTTTTCCATGTTATTTCTCCTACAACCTTGAAATAAACGCAAAGCAAGCACTTTAATTAATATTAAACAGATAGGCTGAACCTATAATTTAATATCGGTTGTGGAGAAAATTACTTTAGTGAGTTTTTCGGCTAAAGGCCTTTTGAAACCAACTGATGAATTTTTGGTAACGCAGACCAAGGAGCTGCAGCGCAACTAACGCATATAAACCTGGCTCGTATATGTCCGCTTTGCGTGATAAGAAAAAGTGCCAGCAGACCAACACAATCGCCAGATATATAAAATTGTGTATGAGTTGCCACTTTTTCTTCAGCCATTTTTTAGCAATGTTGGGGGAGGTGATTGCTAAAACGAGCAGAATTAACAACGCAAACATGCCAAGCCAAATATAAGGCCGTTTAATTAGCTCTGAGATAAAAGTTGCTAGAGAAAAATTTAGTTCGAACCACCAAAAGCACAACACGTGCATGCACGCATAGGCAAAACAATATAAACCAAGCAAGCGGCGCTGACGCATAATGACAGCTGACTTAAATGTTTTTGCTGTCGGACTAATTAACAAGGTTACAATTAATAAATTGAGTGCACCTATACCATAAAAATGGATGACAGCTTTTACCGGATCTGCGCCTAACGCATCTTGGCTTGCGAGCCAGAAAATAGAGCCTGCCCAAAACAAACAAATAGTGTGAATAACCAGTTTAATAAGCATCAGAAATATTGGGTTAAATCCATATTTTTGTATAAATGGGCAACTTGCTCAGCATAACCGTTGTACATTAAGGTTTGTTGATGTTGTTGGTTGAATACTCCGCCTGAGGTGATGACTCTTTCTTGCGCTTGACTCCATCTAGGATGGTCGACATTCGGATTTACATTGGCATAAAAGCCATACTCAGAAGGCGCAGCTAGGTGCCAAGTCGTTTTCGGTTGGGATTCAGTTAGGTGAATTTTCACAACCGACTTGATGCTTTTAAAGCCGTATTTCCATGGAACGACTAAACGAATCGGAGCACCATTTTGATTGGGCAGCGACTTGCCATACAGACCAACAGCCATAGTGGTTAGCGGGTGCATAGCTTCGTCTAAACGTAAACCCTCAACATATGGGTATTTTATATTACCACCAATGAATCGACTGGTTTGCCCACGCATTTCACTTGGACGGCGTAAGGTTTCAAATTGAACATATTTAGCATTGGCTTTGGGTTGGGCTTTTTCTAATAGTTTATTTAATGAAAAACCAATCCATGGAATAACCATAGACCAAGCTTCTACACAACGCAGCCGATAAACACGCTCTTCGAGTGGAAACTGGCTAAATAAATCTTCGTAATTTAGTTTTATTGGATTGTTTACTAAACCCGTAATTTCGAGTTGCCAAGGGTTTACTGTCAATTTATGCGCATAGTCAGCGGGATCTTGTTTGCTGGTGCCAAATTCATAAAAATTGTTGTAGCTGGTAACTTTGTCTTCTGGTGTTAAGCCTAGGGTATTGTTGTTATCTGCTGCGTATTTTAACGCCGTTAAGCTAGCTTGTTTGCGGGGCTCTTCATCTTCTTTGAGCCAATCGAATAAATTTGCTTGGGCGCCACCGGCAAACATGGCGCTGCTGAGCCCTAATCCTTTCAAAATGAGTCGACGATTATTAAAGGTATTTTCGTCGGTAATTTGCCAATCTTTAAAGTCACTACGATTTGATTTTAGAATTTTCATATAAACATCCAAGATGTACTTTGTAACATAGACCTCAATAACTTAGGTTTTATTTCAATTAGTCAGACAAAATTCGCACTTCACGCTGCGGAAATGGAATTTTGATGCCTTGGTGTTTTAACTTTTCAAAAATGGCTAAGTTGACTTGGTATTTAATATCGTAATAACTCTGGGTAGTCGCCCAATAACGCACGCCTATGTTAATTGCACTGTCGGCAAAACTATCAATGCCGATTTGTGCAGGTCGGCTGCTATCTACACCATCAAACTCTTGAAGAATATCACTAATCAATTGAATAGTTAGTTTTACATCTGAGTCGTAACTAATGCCTATGCTGCTATCAACTAATTTGTTTTGATATGAGTTGTGCAATACATCACCAATTAAAAATTTGTTTGGGATGATAATATCTTCTTCTTCTTCGTTGACTAATACGGTTGAAGCTAGTTTAACTTCTTTAACAACACCTGTTATGTCTCGAACTGTAATGGTATTGCCTATTGTAAAAGGTCGGGTCAGAATGATGGCTAAACCTGCGCCATAGTTTGACAACATACCTTGCAGCGCTAAACCTGCCCCCAGTGAAGCTGCACCTATCGCAGCAACAAATGGGGTAATACTAATACCAATTTTGCCTAAGGCGACTACTGCGCCAGCGGCCAACACTAAAAACTTAAGTAAATTAGCTAAAAATTGGCTAAGTGTGACATCAACATGGCGTTTGACTAAAGTTTGGTTAAGTATTTTGCCTACTTTATTGGCCAAAAGCAGAAATATAATGAAAATGACAACAGCCGCGAGCAGTTGGAAACTATAAGTGACTAAATATTCTATGGCTAAATCATAGATTTTTTCGAGCTTTTCGATATCTTCAACAAACATAGTTTGCTCCTTGGAAGCACATTATTTATATTTTTTACGTAATTTTTAGCTTGCACGCTGAAGTGTACCTTAATACTAGATGAACAAGGCACAACAATGAAAGTATTTGATCAATCGGAATTAACAAATTTAAACCAAGCGGCGGCAGAGTCGTCAAGAAAGCGCAGCAATTTAAATTGGCATTCGGATTATACTGCTGCTGTGCAGCGTTTATTTATCAGCATGCAACCAGACAGTTATGTTCGACCACACAAACATGTTGAAGCGAATAAATGGGAGTGTTTTGTGGTGTTGCAAGGGAAGTTGTTATTCGTAACTTATAAACCTGATGGCAGTATATTGGACAAAATTTATTTGGGGCCTGAACAAACAGCGTCTGTTGTTGAAATACCACCGGGCGTTTGGCATTCAACTGTTGCTCTGCAAGCGAATACAACGTTTTTTGAAATTAAAGAAGGCCCATATACGCCGATTAACGATAAGGGGTTTGCGTCTTGGGCGCCTGAGGAAGGCAGCCCAGAGGCGCATGATTATATACAGTGGTTAATTCATGCTAAAGTAACTGAGCGTTGGTCGCGCGCAGACTAAATTTGTTATACAGACTTTTCCAAGTAAAAAAGAGTACAAAACCGTTAAAAATATGCCAGCCAAAGTGACTGCCGACTGGCCATGTTGTGCATATTTGGTTGTCTATTGTTCTAAAAGTTATTGAGATTAAAAACGCGATTATTGCTGCAACGAGTGGCCAATCGGTAGTTTTATATTTATGACTGTGGAGTAGGGTAAAGAGTATCAGCATCACAATCGACGGTATGTACATTTGCGAGCCATTGAGATCAATTGGCAACCTTCCAACTAAGTATGTTGACAATAAAAACAACAAAAATAGCCCGATAGATTTTGTCCAAGACAGTTTTAATACCATTGTTGGATACAAGAGCAATAGCGCTACTTTATAAATATAAATTGGGAACACATCGGCAAACATAGCCCATTTGGTCGCAAATGTATGGAACAAAAAGCTACCAATACCAATAATGGCGATATTACAGCTCAGTACTAGTAAAATGGCACTCTCTTTGTCAGTTAGCTGTGATTTGGTTTTGTTCCACAAAGAAAAAGCACATGCCGCAGCTAAGATAAAAGCTAAGTTGGTTAGGGCGTTGAGCGGCTCAGACCAAAAGGTAAAGTCGGTGCGCTCGCAATAGAGATCCATCATGTTTTTTGTCATTTGAGTCTATAATGCGAGCTTATTCTATAGTAGCTTGGATATATTACAATGAACTCAGCAGTGTTTCTTCGCTTTGTTCATCTGCTTCAAACTGATACCAATAACGACTGTCGGCAACCGGTGTTTTTTCCGGTAGTACAGGGTTAGTTAATTCAATAGCAACCATTTTGTCGTTAGACAATTTATTAATAGTATAAGCAGCAAAAGATTGTTGTAGGAGTAAATCATCTAGCGTTCCATCATTCACCATATGCTCTAAACGCTCGGCCAACAGCATTGCTAATTGAACATCGTTTTGGTTGACAAAAAAGTAGATGGGTTTGATAAAACTAACAACTAAATCAGGTACAACAACTAAGTTTAGCTTGGGGTTGTCTAACACAAGTTTGTGCGCTTTGTGTGTATCCGTCGGCAAATAGTCGAAACGCTCACCTTCGAGCATATGGATTAGCGTTTGTTCGTTGCTTGAATAAACTCCGGTTAGTCCAGCTGACAGATAAATTTGTTTATCTCCGGTATTTCTTGGTACACCAAAACTCAAGGTTTCTAGCAGTCTACGTTGATTAACTATACTAAACTCAGGCAAACGTTGCTTTTTCACAATAACACTTTGATAGCCCATCAGCCCTTTGGCTATCGGGACGCGTATTGCTAATAGTTGCTTTTCTAGTCGCCTATTAGTCGGGTGCCAGACAATGTCCAATTCGTTAAACCTAACCATGTCTATATCGCGCTGAACTGGTGTGTCGTTGTAAATTGTTTCAAGCTGATAAGTATGCTGCTGGTTTAACGCAAGACGCAGTAAGCTTTGAGCATATAACGCCATATCACTATTTGGATTGACGTTCATTTTCACTTTTTCTAGCGCTTTGGTTGAAGGAATAACAAAAGCCAACAAGATTGTAATTGCCACTAATAACCTAGTTCTTCGTTGCATGCTAACCTCCTGTGTTAGTTTGTTGAAGAATGAGGATATGATGAGCTTAACTTTAATTATTTGAGTTTAAATATTTAGACTGCTAAACGTAATGCACTGACTGATGAATTTTTACTCAGACATTTGTAGTCTTATTGATTTGTATAATATTTCTTAGGCAAGGTGAGCTAAATGATAATAAAACTAGCGGCATTACCGAGTAGGATTAATGGTAAATTAGTACAAAAGTTGTTAGACATATCTCACACACAAGATATGTCTAAATTAGTTAACCTTTAGTCAGTGTGCTGAATGAGCTCAAATAATTTTTGGCCAATTTGAATGTTATCGTGAAATCCATAAAACAGTTGGGATTGAGCGCCGTATGCGAGCACAGGAACATCCGCTGCTGTATGTCCACCCGAAGTCCAACCCGTTAAGCTTTTGTTGTTGATGTGTTTACGGCTAAATGCAATCAGCGCGTTTTTACCACTGTTTTTGGCTGCATTTAGCGCTAAAATTTGTGGTTGTTCAAGTTCGATAGAGGTTAATGTAAGCCAAGTTGCATAGAGGTTTTCATCATTAGTTTGCGCTAGCGTGTCACCAATCGAATCTAAGCTGTTGCTTATCCCAGCGATAACATCAGGCAACCAGTTATATTGACCTTCTGCACCAATAGATAAGCCACCTGTTTCATGGTCTGCGGTAACAACCATTAAGGTATTTGGGTTATCGTCGACGAATTGTTTTAACAGCGACAATGTGTTGGCTAAATCATCCATTTCATGCATAGCACAAGCAATGTCGTTTGCATGGCCACACCAGTCAATTTGACTCGCTTCAATCATGATAAAAAAGCCATTCTGCTGGCTGTTGGCATCTGTGGCAAGTTGTTGTAGTGCAACTTGGGTCATTTGTTCAAGTCTTTGTTGTTTACTATTGATCTCGTAGGCAAGTCCTTTATCTGCAAAAACACCTATTACTGGCAATGAAGTGAGCTGATTTAAATTGGCCCAATCTGTGTGAATTGCATAACCAAATGTTTTTAACTCATTCAGTAAGTTTCTGTCTTCGCGCACTAAGTAGGAAATACCACCACCTAGGATTAAATCTATGATTGGCTTGTTGTTTATTTGGTTATCAACAATTTGGTCTGCGATTTGTGGATATTCTTTTCTATGTCCCTGATGTGCAAAAAAGGTCGCAGGTGTGGCATGTACCACTTCAGATGTTGCGACAATTGCCGTGGTTTTATGTTGTTGTTTAGCTGACTCTAATAAGGTTGTTAATTTTTCACCCTTGTGGTTTACAGAAATGGCACCGTTATAGGTTTTCTGCGCCGCCGCGTAAGCCGTGGCACCTGCTGCTGAGTCGGTGACAAAAGTATCATCATCAGGATAACTCATACTTTTTCCGACCAAGAGTTGATCAAATATGGTGGGAGCAATATTGTCGGGTGATTTTGCTAGCCAGTAGCGGTATGCAGATAAATAGTTATCGCCCATGCCATCACCAATAACCAAGATAATGTTCTTTGGTGTGGGTTGTGACTCAGATTTTAATAACGCCAGTGCAAACAAACCAATCAGCACAAACAGGAGTATGTAATGTATAAAACGCATAGCTTAAGTATTCTTGTATTCTTTGTTTCATTATGCGGATAGTCAGCTAGCTTTGGCAAGTCTCAATGGTGCATTAATAAAATATGGTTTCGGGTTATTTTCTGGTGAATATGTAAGACATTGTCTTGTGAATGAGCAGAGATAAACAAGTTGTGCAAAAAACCTTAGTTTTTTACTTCGATGAATGTGGACGAGATCTCGCTAAAATTTATTCAGAAAAAACCTTGAAAATTTATATTTTTATACTTGTTGTCGTTTAAAAAGTGAGCTAACATGAGGGACGTTCATTAGCATTAAATGACAATGCTTGTGGATAAAGTTGTAATCTAAAAATAACAATAAATCAGCAGTGTAATTTGGGTGTGAGGCAATGAATAATTCATCGCGTGGAATTAGTTTAACAACTGTCGCTTTAGCTGTTTTAGTCATGGCTGTGACGGCTATGTTTAATACCGCAACGGCAAATAACGGTGATGTTGCGGCTGCAGGTGTTGAGCAAGTTCAAAAGGTTGAAAATAAAGAATAAATCAATATTTGCAGCAAGATTGCAAATGTTTGATACAGAATAAAGGCCAAGGTGTTTAACCTTGGCCTTTTTCATTTGTTCAACTGGATTTTTATTCAATTCTGGTCAGAAAATACATTAGGGTAAAAAAGCCTAACACCACAAAGTTAAGCCAAAATATAACCAAGAATCCTTTTTTTCCTTGTTTAACCGTGTAGCCGTTTTTACGCAGGTACAGCCAATACAAGCCGAAAGTAATGAGTGGTAATAAGGCAAACAGTCTGATCATTTAAGTTACTCTATATTTTGTTTTCTTGAGCATTCTGCTGCTCATTCGCTGCAATCATTTGGTTAATTGAATCTTTAATTAAATATAAAAATAGCAGACTTGGAATAACCATTATAGAGGTTATTACAAAGAAAATAGCCCAATTGCCATCTAACCAGTCTACAACAACACCCGAATATGAGCCTAACATAGTGCGCCCCAGTGTACCCAGCGATGCCATTAGCGCATATTGGCTTGCACTAAAAGATTTGTTGCACAATACAGACAGTAGAGCTACGAATGCTACTGAGCCCCAAGCAGAGGTAAATCCATCAATAATAACTGTGAAGGCAAATAGAGCCTTGTTGGGGCCAACCATAGCCATTAATGCAAACAATAGGTTACTTGCTGACATGGCTATACCACCGATAAACAATCCTTTAAATATGCCAAACCTAATGGTGAATACACTGCCAATTAAAGAAAATAATATAGTTACGCCCCAATTTATCAGTTTGGAGTAGGTGGCAATGTCGCTATTGCTAAATCCCAATTCTTTGTAAAAGACTATCGACATTCTGCCTAGATAAGCTTCACCAAGTTTAAATAGGAAAATAAATAGCAGTAAACTGACCGCAAGTTTAAATCCATTTCGCGAGAAAAATTCCTGAATGGGTGCAACCATAGTGGTTAATAACCATGCGAGTGTTTTATTTAACGCTTTGTGATTGTCAGTCATTTGCAATGGACTAGTGTTGTTACTACTGGCTAAGGTATTTAATTTGCCTAGCAGTACTACTAACAGCACAAGCACTAAACTGATTATCAAACTTATGCTAGCGAGTGGGGACAATAGAGTGAAGCTTGTCGGCCAGTTTGGGTAACCCAAATTAGCATAAAGAATTAGGCCGATAATACATGCAACCAGTATTGGAAAGAGCAGCTTACTCGCACCAACTTGGCTTATGTTATGTAAATATTGTTGCTGAATACTGAGCTGTATTTGACTGCGATTTGTCGCAGGCTCTTTGGCAAACAAAGTATTTATGCTTAACACCAGCAAGACAAGGGCTAGTAATAAATAGGCCTGTTGCCAGCTCAACCCTGCTTGGTCAACCAAATAAAATGGAATTGCGCCAATACCAGCGTAGCCAGTCCACCAACCTGATGTCGCCATAGCTGAGCCTGAGGCCATATAATTGCTGTCTTTGTCTTGCAGTAAATCTATACGGTAGGCATCAATTGCTATATCTTGGGTTGCGCCTGCCAGCGCGATTAAAAAACCGAGTAGGGCAATTGCAGACAAATCTTGCTGCATAGATGTTTGGCTTAACTGATAGGTCAAAATAATCAAAATGCTTTGGGTTAATAATATCCAGCTTCGACGCTGACCAAATTTGTTGGTTAGCACTGTCAGTTTTATTCTGTCGACTAAAGGTGACCATAAAAAGTTAATGCTATAGGCGACAAAGATAAGCCCAAACAAACCTATACTGCTGCGGGAAAAACCTTCTTCTTGTAGCCAACTGCTCATGGCTGAACCAATTAAAATCCAAGGGAAGCCACTTGCAACGCCAAAAAAGAATATAGTGATGAGTCTGCGGTCTTTAAAATAATTCAGTGCAGTTGAGATAGATTGGCTAGATGTCATGCAAAACTTGTTATGGTGCAATAGGTTAACTAAGCCTATCAAACAAGATCAGGTGTGCAAAGCTAAAGCTGTGTTTAAAATTTAAATATTTAATTTATGGGCGAACGCCAATGCAGTCCATAGGAAAACCGCCTTGGCCATTAATAAAGTCCGCGCAAATGCTCAGCTCGTCAATTAATAACGTATCTGTCAGTAGGGTATCTTTAGGCCAGAAGCTTATTTGGTGAATTAAGTGCCAAAACACTCGCTCTTTTTCGGAGTAAGTTTCGTTTTGTTCTACTGTAACTTGTGCCCATTCTTCGAGTGTATCCCAAATAAATAAATCAAGTTCAGCGTAATCAACTTGGCGGGCTAAAAATGCCCGCACATAAAAAACAAGTTGTTTAGATTTTAATTCTATAAATTGATCGACTTTCACAACACTCGGCTCAATATTTTGTACTTCTTTGAGTATAGTCGGCAATTAATTCTGTGGTAGTAAACTTGCTACTTTTATTACAATTGCTTGAATTGGCACATCTGGAGCGCCAAATTCAGCCGAGTAGTGGGTTTCAGCCGCACCCATTTTTTCTACAATCTCTTCGCCACTTTCAACGTAGCCAAATACAGCGTAACCCCAGTCTCTACCTGGGTTTAGGTTCTTGTTATCCTGTAAGTTAAAATAAAACTGGCGAATTGCTGAGTGAGGGTCACTCATTCTAGCCATGGCAATTGACATACGGTCGTTTGTTAAGCCATTACCACTTTCGTTAAAAATTTTGTCGCCAGTTGGGCGCTCGTTAAATTTAACATCATAGCCACCGCCTTGAACAACAAAATTAGGGACAACCCTGTGAATTATCGTATTGTTGTATTCCCCATTGACAACATAGCTGATAAAGTTTTTAACTGTTATTGGTGCTTTACGGCGGTTTAGCTCAATTACAATATCACCCATGCTAGTTTCTAATTTAACTCTAGGGTATAAATTTGAATCTTGGGTATCCACTTTTGCTGCTTGAGCATTAAAAGTGAATAAGAAGGACATGATCAAAAATACGTAAAGGTTTCGCATAACTATTTTCAGGCTGATTTAATATTAGCCAGCTACTATATTGAATTAGTTATCATTTGCAAGTGGCACCTTTACTGATTTTGTAGCTATACTTTATTAAATGCAGTTAATATACCCAAGCTAGGTGAAGATACATGGAGGTATTTTGAAAAACTATATTTGCGTTTATTTGTGGTTGACCTTGTTGCTTGCGAACTTTCCCACTCAAGCAACAGAAAAATCAATTGTTGAATACTCTGGCTTTGGCCGTTTAATTGCTGGCAAGGTGGTCTCTGATGACGCTGAGCTAGAAAACTATCATCAAGGTATCTCGATTGCTGAGCATAGCTTGTTTGGACTGCAACTTGATAGTCAACTCACCGACACTCTTTCTGCAACAGCTCAGCTCCTTGCTCACTCCAATCAACATAGATCTTCGCTGGGCTGGCTGTATCTAAATTATCAACCAAATGAAAGCTGGCAGTTCAAAGTTGGCAAACTGCATACGCCATTTTTTCATTATAGTGATGTGTTAGATGTGGGTTATGCATACCATTGGGTTTCACCACCAGATGAAGTTTATTCGTCTTATTTTTTTCGCCAGTTTGAAGGTGGTCTTGCTGAATACGAATGGCTGAGTGAAAACTTTACTTTAAATGTGCAAGCTTTTTTAGGTCAGGTCGATCAAAAAATTAAAGTCAATCAGTCGGTTTATCGTGCTGAATCTGATGTGTACCAAGGGCTTGTTATTAATTTGAGTTTGTTAGATTTTGTCATTCGTTTGTCCCAGACCGAAGGTGATTATCGCATTGTTGAAAATGAACTCTCGCCGATAATTGATGGATTTAACTTAGCTGGGCAAATTAATCCTGTTTTTAGTCAAGTGGCTGACAAACTAACTGTTGATGGGGATATTAGATTTAATCAACTTAGCCTTCATTACGCTATGTTGGAAAATTTTTTCCAGTTTGAATTTATTAATGTCGACCACGATATAGAGTCACTATCATTATTGCGAGCGTATTATTTTACCTTAGGTAAGTATCTAGGCGACTATACCATCCACTTTACGTATAGCCACAGAAATGCCTATTACTTAACAGGACTAAACCAAATTGACCTAGTTACAGGTATTGCCGATTTGGACGCAGGCATAGCTCAATACAATGAATTTTTGGCCACCCGACCAGACGCAGATGCAAAGAGTGTAACACTAGGAATTAGATATGATATAGCCCCACAAATAGCTTTGAAACTGGACGTTAGAAATACCTGGGGGCAACCTTTTATCGGACTACCTTCTGAACAACAGCTCGCTTTTGACCGTTCAGCGCTTCTGCTTTTGGGAGGTGTTGAGTGGGTATTCTAAAATATACACTTAAATTTAAGCTGACTGCGATTGCGATTGGCGTTATTTTTCCGACCACTATCTTTGCAAGTGACTATTTTGTTTTTACCAAAGTAAATGAGCCGTTTGAATTGTCGCGACAACAAATTAAACAGGTGTTTTTAGGTGCTCGTTTAGAGAAAAATGGCGATATATTGCAACCAATTATTCTAGCTCCTGGGCATCCGTGGCGAGCTGTGTTTAATATTCGGGTCATGGGCTTAACTGAATCTCGAATACAGTCATATTGGGCGCAAGTTAAGTTTACCGGTAAAAGGACACCTCCCACACAAGTGGATAATTTTAACCAAATGCTTGCGTTGATTGACGACAACAGCGGCGCTATCGGTATCGCACCATCGCAAGATGTCGATTTAAGCAAGTATCAAGTTATATATAGGTTCTCTGATTAATCAGAGAACCGACTTTATTATCCAAAATTCAGCTTAGTTAGGCTTTCTTAGATATCTGTGAGAGTTGGTTATCTATTTTTGTTAGGGTATCGCTGAGTTGGCTCATAGCTATGGGTTTTGAAAAGTAATAACCTTGAATTTGGTCAACGCCTAGAGCATTTAAATAATTATATTGTTGTTGGGTTTCGACCCCTTCTGCACATATTGTCATGCCTAACTTTTTCGCTAGTGAAATAATTGCATCTGTTACTTTGCGATCTTTTTCTGATTTAAATAAGTTACGTACAAAAAATTGATCAATTTTAATGGTATCAGCTTGGACTTGAGTTAAATAACTGAGTGACGAATAACCTGTGCCAAAATCATCCAAGGCTATGCTACAGCCGAGCTGCTTAATTTTGCTGATGAAAGTATGCGCTATTGTGAAGTTTTCTATATACGCAGATTCAGTGATTTCGAATTGAATTAACTGGGTATTAATTTTTGGATTGCTCAGTGCTTTAACCAGATAGTTTACAAAGTTCGGACGAAAAATATCCATAGAACTTAAGTTAAACGACACCTTTAAGCTATTGTCAAATTGCTGTTGAATAGTTTGCAACTGGTGAAAACCAACTTCAATCACCCAGCGGGTAATGTCGTTTATTTTGCCTGTTTGTTCGGCAATCTTGATAAATTCATCTGGAGAAATCATGCCTAAGGTTGGGCTATTCCATCGAATCAATGCTTCTATGCCAACAACACCAACTTCAGGTTTTACTTTAGGTTGATAGAGCAAATAAAATTCATTATTGGCTAAACCACTTTTAATTGCTGCGGCAATTTGTAAGCGGCGCTCTTGCTGAGCCGTCATAGCATCAACAAACTCAATATATCTGTTACGGCCGTTTTGTTTGGCTTTATACAAGGCTACATCTGCATTTGCCAACAACAAACCACTGTCATAAAAGGATGGTTTAGCATGTGCAATACCCATACTTACAGTTGCTTGCAACGACCAGCTATCAATATGCACATTTTTATTGAGCTTGATAATAATTTGGTCACATAAGTGAACTGCATTTCCTTGGGTTTTATCTTCAGGCAAAATAATTGCAAATTCGTCACCACCTATGCGTGCAAGTACCTGATCTTCGGTTAATAAGCTTTTGAGTCGGCTGGTGACTTCTAACAGTAACTTGTCACCATTCTTGTGGCCAATTGCTTCATTTACCGTTTTAAAGTCATCTATGTCGAGTAATATGACTGCGATAGCATGATACTGTTGGTCGACTTGTTTTATGTATCGCGACAAAATATCCATAAACATTTTGCGATTAGGCAAACCTGTCAGTTGGTCGTAATTTGCCAACTGGATCAGCTCTGCTTGTTGCTTCACAAGTGTTTCTGTATAGGACTTGTTGGCGCGCTGTTGTTTGTTTATGGTTGCGAGCATGTCACTGACTCGCAAGGTGAGTTGTCTTATTTCATCGTTACTGTGCGTTTTAATCTGCTGAACGCTTGTGTAGTCCTGACCTTTTTCAACTTGCTCGACAGCTCGAGTTAAATTGAGCAATGGACGAATCGCTGTGGTTTGCAGCCAATTATTAAATAAAAACGTGAAAACTAAAGCCGCTATTACCAGTGGGATTAATTTTTCGATAAAGGCACTCTGGCTTTGTGCAAGTTGCTTTTTTAAATCAATATATAAATAAAATTGCCCGAGCTTATAACTTTCGTCACCAATTTTTGTACTCAATAACAAGCTGTCTGAGTATTGATTTGGCCGGGCATTGATTAAAAATGGAATAGTCTGTTGTAGCTTTTCTGAATAGTAGTTCGGATTAATGTAGCTATGAACTAATTCGCCAGATTGATCAGTAATGGCGGCAAACTTAACATAAGGATATTTGTCTAGTTGCAGTAGTCGGGTACTTAAGGTGAAGTCGTTTGCATTATTGGTGGCGAAGTATTCGACCAAATCTTCTGATATGTTTTGAGCTAGTGCTGAAAAGTCTTGGGCGGCAGTTTCTATATAAAGACGCTTATGTTCATTAATTGAAATATACAAAATGGCACTAGATAAGATGATCACGCTCGATAGCGTCATCAGCAATAGTTTTGTACGAATGCTTACGAACATAATATTTCCTTGTCCAAATAACACTAAGCAGGCCATTCACCACAGTAATAGGTGGCAATTTTTCACAAAGGGTTGCTGATAACTATGATATAAAGTGGCATAATTTACAACATTAAAACAGCTAGCCTGTGACTAACAATATTGTTGTTGGCAATTTTCGGTTACAATATTTGACTTTCAGCAGGCTTAATCAAAATTTGCGTAGCTAGATTTTAAGAGGATTAGTATTTTTATGGTCGACACACCGGCTCGCCCAAGCAATTTTATTCGAACAATTATCGATCAAGATTTGGATTCAGGTAAACATAGTTATGTGCACACGCGTTTCCCACCTGAGCCAAACGGTTATTTACACATTGGTCATGCTAAGTCTATTTGTTTAAATTTTGGCATAGCGCAAGATTACCAAGGCACGTGTAATTTGCGTTTTGACGATACTAATCCTGAAAAAGAAAATATTGATTACGTTAAATCTATTCAACAAGACGTTAAATGGTTAGGTTTTGAGTGGTCGGGTGAACCAAGATATTCGTCGAATTATTTCGACCAATTGTATGCTTATGCTGTGGAGTTGATAAAAGCTGGCAAAGCTTATGTGTGCTTTTTAAATGGTGAACAAACCCGCGAGTACCGTGGTACCTTAACTGAGCCAGGTAAAGATAGTCCATATCGAGATACTAGCCCTGAAGAAAACTTAGCCTTATTTGAAAAAATGCGTGCGGGTGAATTCAAAGAGGGTGAATGTGCCTTACGTGCCAAAATTGATATGGCCTCTCCATTTATGTGTATGCGCGACCCAATTATCTATCGCGTGAAATTTGCTCATCACCATCAAACTGGTGATAAATGGTGCATTTATCCAATGTACGATTTCACTCATTGTATTTCGGATGCGATTGAAGATATTACCCATTCTTTATGTACATTAGAATTCCAAGATAATCGCCGTTTGTACGACTGGGTTTTAGACAATATTTCTATTGAAGCGCGTCCACATCAGTACGAATTCTCGCGTTTAAACCTTGAATACACTGTCATGAGTAAACGTAAATTAAATGCGTTAGTCACTGATAATCACGTATCTGGTTGGGACGACCCGCGTATGCCAACTATCGCAGGGTTAAGACGCCGTGGTTACACGCCTGAATCTATCCGTGAATTTTGTTTGCGCATTGGTGTAACCAAAATGGATAACATGGTTGAAATGGCTATGTTAGAAGCTTGTATTCGTGAAGATTTAAACGACAATGCACCGCGCGCCATGGCGGTATTAGAGCCGATTAAATTGGTGATTGAAAACTTCCCTGAAGATAAAAGCGAAATTCTAAATGTGGCTAATCACCCACAAAATCCAGAGTTTGGTAGCCGTGAAGTATCTTTCTCACGCGAACTTTACATAGAACGTGAAGACTTTAGAGAGTCAGCCAACAAAAAATACAAACGTTTAGTGTTAGACAAAGAAGTGCGCTTACGTGGTGCATACGTAGTTAAAGCTGTGCGTGTAGATAAAAACGCCGATGGTGAAATTGAAACTGTCTATTGCCAATACGATCCAGAAACTTTAGGTAAAAACCCAGCAGATGGCCGTTCAGTAAAAGGTGTAATTCATTGGGTGGATGCAAAAACAGCAAAAGCTGCTGAAGTGCGTTTGTACGACAGACTATTCACTGTGCCAAATCCAGCTGCGGAAGAAGACTTTACTCAAGTATTAAACCCAGAAAGTTTAGTTGTAGTAAAAGGTGCTCAATTAGAAGCTAGCCTAGCTGATCCTGCAGCAACTCAAGCTTTCCAGTTTGAACGCACAGGTTATTTTGTTAAAGACAGTAAAGACTCAAGCGACACTCAGCTAGTGTTTAATCGCACTGTAGGTTTGCGTGACAGTTGGGCAAAAGTAGAGCAAAAATAACCTTGTCATTTTGCTGCTAATATTATCGACCTAATAGTTATATCTATTGTTAGGTCGATAACTTACTTTTTATTGGCTATTTGTTAATAACTGGTTAATACTTAACTCAGTAGTTATTGCGTCCGTGGAGGCGCTTATGGCAGATGGTTCAACTATTATCAAAGCGGACATCAGTGTTTCGCATATTGATTCCCAAGACTTCTTAACTCGTAGTGAAGTTATTGCTGTGCATCAAGCTGAATCCCATCAGCATTTGGTTCAGCGTTTACTCGCTTGGGCGATATTTCGCCATCACCAATTACAAATGAGCCGTGCTATCTGCGTAGGTGATGAGCCAGATTTATTCGTAAAACGCAACGACGTTCAATTTGAACATTGGATTGAAGTTGACCAACTATCCCTTGACCGACTTGAAAAAGCAGAAGCTAAATCCGAGCATGTATGGCTGTTTTATTGCGACCAACAAAAAGCGCAAAAGCTGCATAAGTTAATAAATAAACACCCGAGTTTACAACTAGTCGAAATAGACAATGATATGGTTGAAAACTTAAGTTTATTAATTGAAAAAAATCTCGCCTGGAGCGTGATGATAGATCATGACCTGCTAACAGTTGCGGCTGGTGACGCTTTTTTTGAATCAAAACTGACCTTGTTCCATCCATTAACTGTGCCCGCGGTCGATTTAATTCATTAAGTTTAAGCGAAACTAGGTTATTTAAGAACCGACTCTAATTCTTCAAGTGTTTTGCCTTTGGTTTCTGGTAGTAGTTTGTAAATCAGGACTAAGCCTAGCGCCGCAAACACAGCGTAAACAATAAAGGTAAAAGGTGCACCAAAGGTTGCAAGTTCGTACGGAAACATAAGTTGCGTGATAAAACTTGCTGCACTATTGGTTAAACCAACAATAGAAATAGCCAGTCCACGCAAATGGTTTGGAAAAATTTCCGATAACAATACCCACATCACAGGCCCAAGTGAAACCGCAAACGAGGCGACAAAAAATAAAATGGCAAATAGCACAAGTGGGGCGTTAATGTGCGTTGCTTGTTTTAAAATATCGCTTTGGTACTGCTTAAATTGTTCGGCAGTTAACACTGAATGCAGTGCTTGTTTAAACGCGATATCAGATTGAAATTCTTGCTCAGCTAAAGTCATTAATTTAGGTTCGGCGATTTGTGTACTCAGTTCAATTGCCGACGCTTGTGTGAGTTTGTAATCAGCTTGATAAAAGGCAAAGCTATTTAAACTCATACTTAAGATCACACCACATAAACCCGCAATAAATAATGGTCTGCGGCCAATTTTGTCAATCAGCACCATAGCGATCAGGGTAAAGACTACATTGGTTAAACCAATCCAAATTGCTTGTACAAATGCGGCATTTTTACCTACACCACTTTGTTCAAAAATACTTGGGGCGTAAAAATAAATGGCGTTGACTCCAGTGATTTGCTGAATAATGCCAATGGTAAAAGCTATTATGATAATTAAGCGCATCTTTTGACTAAAAAATTGCTTAAGTTTTTCGGCTAAATTCAGCGATTGTTGTGCTACAGAATGGCGAATACTATTAATTTGCTCTAGTGCTTCAGCAGCCGGCAACAGCTTGTTTAAGGTGATTTGTGCTTGTTGGGTTTTATTGGCTAAAACTAGCCATCTGGGACTTTCGGGAATTAAAAATAATAATAGGAAATAACCAAGTGCAGGCACAATTTCTACAGCTAACATAAAGCGCCAAACATTTTGCTCTAGCTGATAAGCTTGTAACCAGTGTTCTACATTAGACGCTGCATTTAACAGGTAATAATTGGCAAAATACGCCGCAGAAAAACCAAATACTATATTCAGTTGATTAATTGATACTAGTTTACCGCGCAGCTGAGCTGGCGCGATTTCCGCGATATAAATAGGGGCTATCACTAAAGATGAGAAGGCAAATCCGCCGATAATGCGCGCAATAATTAAACTTTGATAAGAATTTGCCATTGCCGAGGCGATAGCCGAGCAGAGATACAGTGCGGCTATGACAATTAATACTTTTTTGCGGCCAACTTTGTCGGCAATTGGGCCGGCGAGTAAAGAGGCTATGGCTGCACCTAAGGTTGGCGAGCTAACAACAAAACCTTCTTGCCAAGGAGATAAATTAAATTCTTGTGAGGCATAACCAATCACACCCGAAATGACTGAGGCATCAAAACCAAAGACAAATCCGCCGAGCGCGGCAATGCTAGCAACAAAAATTGCGTATGTTTGAGTTGAATTCATAGTTAGGCTTTTGTATTTATTCGTTTTTGTTGTATGCCTAAGTCGGCTGGTATTATGCCTTTAAGTACGTATGACCAAGCAATAATCTCAGCAATAATAATATACACTTCTTCGGGTATTTCACTACCTACATCTAATTTAGCTAAATAATTTGCTAGTTCAATGTCTTCATGCACCATTACACCAGCCTCGCGTGCTTGCTCGATAATAGATTGAGCTAACTCGTCAAAACCTTTGGCGGTAACTTTTGGTGTACTGGTCGCATCATAGGTCAGTGCTATCGCTTTTTTCTCGTCTGCGGGCATAGTTATACCAACCTATATTGCATTGACAGCGCGGATTCATTCCACAGCTGGCTGGGAATTTTACCTAAATTAAAATTATATTCTTCCAATAAAATACCCAATTTAGACAAGTTCTCTTTTAGCTGTTGAATATTATTTTCACCTAATTCTAGTAATTTTTGAGTTTCTGTATATAGGTTTATTTTCAACTTACCTTCTACATACACAGCTTTGGCTAACATATTACCCAAATCACCCATATTAAATTTAAGCGAAAAACGCCACATTTTAACTGCATCAGCGCGGTTTGATTCTGCATCCGTATCTATTTGAATGGCTAAATCTAACTGTTGCAGAGCTTCATTGCCTAATATAGGTAAAGTTGCAAAGATTTGGTTTTGATTATCTATTTGTGATTTGGCTGTATGCAGCTGATTATTCTGCATATTGCGAATACTTTGTGCTAACGCTTGAGTTAATTTTGCATTTGCACTGGACTGAAGATTGGTTGTGGCTGCAGGGGAGGCAGTTGCTGTTGCACTCGTTTTATCCGTGGTTTTATTTGGATTAGCTTGATTAGGCATTTGTGTGCGTTTTGCTTTCGCCATAAAAATTTGCTGTAAAGCTGAAACCAGTGCATTGGCCAAACCAGCATTGGCGCTAGTAGTGTTTATTGGCGTTGTTAAATTGAATTGTGGCAGCTGCACTTGCTCTAGAATTTGTTGTTTGACTTGGCTTGCATCAGGCTGCTGCATAGCTGTGGTTAAACTAGTTAAAGCCGATTTTAATCCGCTAGGCAAGTCAATTTGTTGGTTGTTGAGCAGTTGCATCAACTGGTTTAATGGCACATCTAAAGCGTTGTTTTTATGATTGAGAATGCTGAGCAGTTGTTTTATTTGTTGGCTAACATTGAGGCTAGTGTTTGGCGATGCATTATTCAAATTAGCCTGCAATTGCTGTAACAGCGCACCATCGGAAATTTTATTTGCTTGTGGTTTGGCTATGCCAGATTCACTTTGCAGCGAAATCCAGCCCCATTCTTTGAGTTGGTTAAGCATTTCTTTATTAAGTGGTAAGTTTATTTGCCCAGCTGCACTTGTGGTTATTTTTATAGCTGAGGCCTCGTTTGCACTGCTTATATGGAACTTATTACTTGTTGAAGCCTTGTCGAGCAATTGTGTTTTTTGCAGTGCACTCTCAATAGATACAGCAAGATCTTTTGGTAAAGCTTTTATTAAGGCTTGTAACTGCTGTGCTGATTTTCCTTCTTTACCACTCAATGCGGTAATTAAGTTTTGCAGTATGGCTTTTTCCGGTAATACCAGCTGCTTTTTCTCGCCATTACTAAGTGTTAGTTCGGCAATACCATTATTAATGCTGACGTTTACAAAGGGAATTTTTTGTTCAACTGCCGAGTTTACCGCTACTTTTACGCCGGCTATAGTTATGCTCGCATTGCCATCATCACTAGTTGTTACTGGCTTGATCAAGTTAATACCAGCTAGTTGAGTTTTGAAAGTTTGCTCAATGCGACTGCGACTCTCTGTTGCTAATTGCTGCAATTTAATAGGTTCAAGTTTTCTACCGTCAGGTAAGGCAAGTTCAAGCGTAGCGTTTTTACTATTTAAGCTGATGTTTAGTTGACTATTGTTGGGTAAGTTTTGCTTAAGCAGTTGTTTGATTTCAATATCGCCGCTCGGGAGTGATAGTTTTCCTTGGCTGAGCTGACTGATTAATTGGCTTTGATTGAGTTCCAATTTGTTGTTGCTTTTGGTCGCCAGCGGATTTTTGGGAGAAAGCAGTTCAATCGTAATTGAGCCCGCTGGGTTATTCGCCAGCTTTAGCAATACAGGCCCAGTGTAGTTTTTCGCTAAGTTAAATTGGCTTTTGCTTAGCTGATATGTCTGATTGTTTAAGCTAAATTTAACACTGTTTTCGTCAGCCTGCGCATGGATAATTTTCCCTTGAACTGCACCGCTATTTGCTTCGTTATTTAACGCTAACTCTACTAAAGCTTGTTTGTGTTGATTCGACAGTGGTATTTCTGCAACGCTTGTTTGTGTTGGTGTGATGGTTAATTGATTATTAACTAAGTTGACTAAAACTCTATTATTCGTTGGCGCATTAGCAGTTGTTGGCCCAAGCAATTGTTGCAGCAAATGTGATTGTGATTGACCTAGCGGAAAATTGAGCCTTTGCCCCAGCGGAAACTGTAAACTGGCCATCACTTCATTGACTTTAACCAAAGCTGCTTGTTGGTTTTGTAAAGGGATGCGCGTAACTTGCTCAACTTCAGCTTGCAGTTTATTGGTTAATTGCTTGTTGAATTTGTTATCAAAACTTTCTATTGGCATAAGTCGGTTATTTCATTTCGGCGGTTAGTTCGAATAGGGTGTAGCCAAACATGCAGAATATGTTAGTATCCGAAATCAAGTTAAATCAACCTTGTGGTCATGTATTTTGTTATCGGCCAACAACCTCACATGCATTAGAAATCAGCGCATCTTATTTGAAGATTTATCCTTCACTATCAATCAGGGTAGCTTACTTTATCTGAAGGGGCCAAATGGTGCTGGTAAAACCACCCTTATGCGCAGCGTGGTCGGTTTAAATCAGTTACAAGAAGGTGAGGTTGAGTTAGATCAACAAGCTATTTCAGATTGCGGGCATAATATTCTTTATTTGGGACACAAACCAGCAGTAAACGAATGGCTCAGCGCCGAACAAAATATGCAGCATTGGTGTAATTTAAAAAATCAACAAATTGATGTGTTAGAGCTCATAGACAAAGTCGGTTTGTCAGGCTTACACGATGTTCCCGTCAAATTTTTATCTGCCGGGCAAAAGCGCCGGGTTGCTTTAAGCCGTTTATGGAATTCAAATGCAAAACTTTGGGTGCTGGATGAACCTTTTACTTCGATAGATGTTAAAGGGGTTGCTGTGTTAAATGCATTGTTTGCTCGGCATAAACAGCAGGGTGGCATTATCATGGTCACTAGTCATCAAGATTTACCCGCAGATGTTATTGATGATGTATTAACCTTGGAGTACAGATTTTAATGTCTTTCTCTAAGTTTTTTGCCCATTCAATTAAACGTGATTTACAAATCGCCGCTATTCAAAAACATGAATTTCTCCTGCCTGTGTTGTTCTTTATTTTAGTGATTGTGTTATTTCCGATAACTGTTGGGCCTGATGGTAAATTATTAGCGCGTTTGGCCAGTGCAGTTGGCTGGATCGCTTTAATATTATCTATGTTGATTGCACTGCCACGTATGTTTGCTGAAGATTATGAAAACGGCTGGTTAGAGCAGTTGTTTTTATCCGGCACGCCACATAGTTTAATTGTCACATCACGCATTATCAGCTTTTGGTTATTGTATTGTTTGCCTTTGGTAATTTGCAGCTTTTTGCTGGTGCCTTTTATGTCGATGGAAATTAACCTTTGGTCAGTTCTGGTACAAACCTTGCTGCTGGGTAGTATATTAACGGCTTGTTTAGGTGCGGTCGCGAGCGCTTTATTAGTCTCTAGTCGCAAAGGTGGTGGTGTTATGGCTCTGTTGCTTATCCCACTATTAATACCAGCTCTCATTTTTGCAGGTGCAGCTATGGACGCTGCACAACAAAGTTTGCCGTATACGGCTCCAATAACAATATTAGCTGCGCTGGCGGTGTTTTCATTAACAATTGCACCTCTAGCAACAGCTCAAGCGCTAAAACTAAATATGGGTTAACAACTATGTTCAGATGGTTACATCCTTACGCAAAACCAGAAAAGGCTTATCAACTTTCTATGGCCTTTCAAAAGTTCTTTATGCCTATTGCTATCATAGGTTTATTGGTTGGCTGTGTGTGGGGGCTTATGTTTGCGCCAACCGATTATCAACAAAGTGACTCAGCGCGTATTATGTACATTCATGTGCCTGCGGCTATTTGGTCAATGGGCGTATATATGTCTATGGGCATAGCAGGTTTTTGTGCTTTGGTCTGGCAAATTCGCTTGTTAGAAATTAGCGTTTTGGCAATGGCACCCATTGGTGCAGCATTTACTGCAATTGCGCTTTTCACCGGTTCATTATGGGGCAAACCCATGTGGGGCACTTGGTGGGTATGGGACGCAAGATTAACTTCTGAGCTTATTTTATTATTTTTATATCTAGGCGTTTTTGCACTTTTTCAAAGTTTTGATGACAAACGTACAGGCGCGAAAGCCGCGTGTATTTTAGCGGTAATAGGTATGGTTAACGTACCTATTATTCATTACTCGGTTGAATGGTGGAATACATTGCACCAAGGCGCGAGTATTACTAAGTTAGACAAACCTTCAATCGCGCCGTCAATGTTGTGGCCTTTGTTGATTAACATTGTTTCTGTGTTGTGTTTGTTTATTGCATTTACTTGTTATCGTTTTGCAACAGAATTACTGCGGGCCGAAAGCCATCGCAAATGGGTTTTAGAAATTTTAGGTAAATAACTATGGGTGCATTTGAATCTTTTGCAGATTTTCTCGCAATGAATGGATACGCCTTCTATGTGTGGCTATCTTACGGATTAGCGTTTTTGCTAATAATCGGCTTGTTTGTTTGGTCAAAATGGCAACGAAAGTCCATTGAACAAGAAATTGGTCAACAACAACAAGTTCGTACTATTAGGCAGCAACAAGTCAATTCGGAGATGAAACTATGACAACTAGACGGCAAAAACGTTTATATACTGGCTTGAGTTTAATCTTAGGTTTGGCGGTGACTGTTGGATTAATTTTATATGCTTTAAGTGAAAACATTGATTTGTTTTATACGCCAAGCGAAATCATTCACGGTAAAAAAGAAACAGGTGTTAAACCTTCAGTCGGCCAGCGTTTACGTATTGGTGGTATGGTGGTTGAAGGTAGCGTAAGACGCGATCCTGAAAGCTTAAAAGTAGAATTTGAATTGCAAGATACAGGGCCAAAAGTAATAGTGCGTTACGATGGTATTTTGCCTGATTTGTTCCGTGAAGGTCAGGGCATAGTTGCAAACGGTTATTTACGCGAAGGCAATGTGATCGAAGCTTTTGAAGTATTAGCTAAACATGATGAAGAATACATGCCGCCAGATTTAGCTGAAGCTATGAAAGGCATTAAACATGTTAAACCTTCTGAAAACCAAGAATTAGGATACAAATAATGCTGCCAGAGATAGGTCACTTTTCGCTGCTGATCAGTTTTGTATTTGCAATTTGTTTAGCAATTTTCCCGTTGATCGGCGCGCAAAAGAAAATTGTTGAATTTGTCGCGCTAGCTAAACCTTTGGTTTACGCCAATTTTGCCTTGTTGTCAGTGGCGTTTTTCTGCCTGAGTTGGGCGTTTTACCACAATGATTTTTCCGTTACTTATGTGGCGATGAACTCAAATTCTGATTTGCCTTGGTATTACAGATTATCTGCTGTATGGGGGGCACATGAAGGTTCATTGTTATTATGGGTATGGATTTTAAGCTTGTGGACTGCAGGTGTGGCTTTTTTTAGTGCGAGTTTAGATGATGAAGACGTTGCACGTGTGCTCGCGGTTATGGGCTTCATTGCCATTGGCTTTTTAGCATTTGTTATTTTTACCTCTAATCCATTTGAGCGAACATTTCCACTTTACCCAATTGATGGACGAGATTTAAATCCGCTATTACAGGATATAGGTTTAATTATCCATCCACCTATGTTGTATATGGGCTATGTTGGTTTTTCTGTTGCTTTTGCTTTTGCCGTTGCTGCGTTAATTGGTGGTAAATTAGATGCAACTTGGGCACGTTGGTCACGCCCGTGGACATTATCTGCTTGGGGCTTTTTAACTGCTGGTATTACTTTAGGTAGCTGGTGGGCATATTATGAACTTGGCTGGGGCGGCTGGTGGTTTTGGGATCCAGTTGAGAACGCATCATTTATGCCTTGGATCGCCGGTACCGCGCTTATTCATAGTTTAGCGGTAACCGAAAAACGCGGTGCGTTTAAAAGTTGGACTGTGTTATTAGCAATTTCTGCTTTCTCACTTAGTTTGTTAGGTACCTTCTTAGTTCGTTCAGGTATTTTAGTGTCTGTGCATGCGTTTGCGAGTGATCCAACACGTGGTTTATTCATTCTGATTTACTTGTTAGCTGTGATCGGCGGTGCGTTAACTTTATACGCTTGGCGCGCAGATAAAGTGGTCAGTACCCATAGATATAAATTGTTTTCACGTGAAGTATTGTTATTTATCAATAATGTATTGCTCGTCGCCGCGTTAATTGTTGTGTTACTTGGTACTTTGTTGCCTTTGGTACACAAAGAAATCGGTCTCGGCTCAATTTCAATTGGTGCGCCGTTTTTTGATAAAGTCTCTTCAATTTGGTTTATTCCTTTTATTCTAGTGTTGTCCATTGGGCCATTTGTTCGTTGGAAACAAGACAGATTTAGCCGAATTAGAAACAAACTGTTAGTTGGTATAGTACCTGCCATAATTGTCGCGCTAACTTGTTATCTCACGTTGCAAATTAATACCTTCTTTAGTTTGTTGGGTGTGGTTTTAGCAACTTGGTTAGCCGCTTTAGTGATTTACGAGTTGATTACTTCAAGTAAAAATAATCCACTGCCACTTACTCACTGGGGTATGTCACTTGGCCATTTAGGTTTTGCTGCCCTCGTGATAGGCATTGCCATTACTAAAGTCGCCAGTGTTGATAAAAGTGTCCGTATCAGCCCAGGGCAGAGTGTTACTGTTGAGAGTTATGTATTTAACTTTACCAAAGTTGAACAATTTCAAGGTCCAAATTATTCGGCTTATCACGCCCATTTTGATGTAAGCAATGGCTCAGATACCTTTTCACTGAAAGCCGAGAAACGCTATTACAAAATGCATTCAAATGTAATGACAGAAGCTGGCATAAACGCAGGTTTATGGCGCGATATTTATATTAGTTTGGGTGAACAGTTAGATGGAAAAGCTTGGGCAGTAACCGCCAATGTTAAACCTTTTGTCCGCTGGATTTGGTTAGGTGGTTTATTAATGGTGTTAGGCTCAATTATGTGTATTTTGGATAAACGCTATCGTAAAGTATTAGCGTGGCGCGAACAAAAAACAGAGCAGCCAACAGCATCAAATATTGTTGGTGGACAGAGTGTCGTGAACAAAGAAGCTTCTGATACCGTTATAGAGCAAAGGATTAAATTTGAATGAAGAACTATAAACTGCTCATTCCAATAGTTGCATTTTTATTGGTTAGTATCTTTTTGTATAAAGGTTTGTATTCAGACCCGACTAATATTGAAAACGCCAATCTAGCTAAACCTTTTCCAGAGTTTCAGTTAGCTGATTTAATGGATGAAAACAAGCTATACACTAAACAAGATTTGTTGGGTGATTACACTTTGATCAATGTTTGGGGAACTTGGTGTGTGACATGCCGAGTTGAACTGCCATTTATGACGCAGTTGCGCCAACAAGGAGTGAAAATTGTTGGTGTCTATTATGACAATGCCGCAGAAGCTGCATTTGGTGAATTAGATGTACGCAATACCCGTAAAGACGTGACTCAAATGCTCGCGCAACTTGGCAACCCATTCCAATTTAACATCTATGATGAAAAGCGTGACCTGTCGTTAGACTTAGGTGTTACAGGTGCGCCAGAAAGCTTTTTAATTGATGACAAAGGCACAATTATCGCGCATAGACGTGGGGCAATCGACCACAGAGTTTGGCAAAATGAATTTGCGCCTTTGTTTCCATCAGCAAGTGGCAGTCAACAATCACTGGAGCAGAATTAATGAAAAAATTATTTATCGCTCTACTAAGCTTTAGTTTTGTATTAATCACCAGTGTTGCGCAAGCGGTTGAAGAAAGTTATCCATTTGACGATGCCAAACAACAAAAAATCTTTGGTGAATTAGTTGAAGAGTTACGCTGCCCCAAATGTCAAAACCAAAACATAGCTGACTCAAACGCTATGGTCGCGATTGACCTTAAAAACAAAACTTATGAGTTAGTTAAACAAGGTCAAAGTAAAGATCAAGTTATCGACTTTATGGTGCAAAGATATGGCCAATTTGTGCATTACGATCCACCGATTAATATGGTGACTATTTGGTTGTGGTTAGTGCCAATTGTTATTGCTTTAGCCCTTGTTTTGTTTGTATTGAAAAAAGGTCGACGTGAAAAAGAGTCTACCGGCGTAGACGCGGAAAGTTTAGAGCAGGCACAAGCCCTGATTGATAAGTTTGAATCTAAAGGTAAATCGTGAACGAGTTAATATTAGTTTTAGTTGGCTTTTCAGTTATTGTCAGCATTTTAGTATTGTTGCCTTGGATGGCCAAACAACATAACTGGAAACAAGATAACCAACGCATTAGTGACTTATACGCTGAAAAATTACAAGAATTAGCCGCTGATTTACAGCAGGGCAAAATAGAAGAGCAAGCGTATAAATCTGCTAAAGAAGACTTAACTGTGCAGCTAGCAAGTGAGCTTGCTCAAGCTAAACAAAGTAGTGGTTTGCATATTTCTAAAAAAGCCATGTGGGTACTGCCTTTGGTTACAGCAGTTGTTGCTAGTGGTATTTATTATATTCAAGGTAAGCCAACACAAATGCAGCAGTGGTATCAAGCACAAAGCAATACTGTTGAGTTTGGCAAAAAATTAATGCAAGGCAATGAAAATTTCACTAAAGCTGAATTAAACGAATTTTACCTAGGCTTAAGAACTAAGCAGGCGGAAAAACCTGATGATCCTACAGGTTGGTTATTGTTAGGTCGAGTTGCCTACAGCTTAAATAATTTATCTGAAGCGATTGCGGCGTTTGAGCATGCGTTGAAGCTAGATGCTAATCACTATGCGAGTAAAATGAGTTTAGCGCAAACTTTGTTAGCTAGTGGCGACGAAAGCATGATGAAGCGTTCGGGGCGTTTATATAACGAAGTATTGCAGCAAAACCCAACAGACGGTGAAGCACTTACTATGGCGGGTTACGCTGCATTTCAATTGCAGAAGAATGAAGTCGCTGCACAATATTGGCAATTAGCGCTTAAATATTTGCCTGAAAACGATACACGCCGCAGTGCCATAGAACAAACTCTACCACAAGTGAGTGCACATGCTGCTATGGCTAAAGCGCCACATGCAAGCCAACCGGCGCAGCAAAGTGCGGCTGGAGCAAGTAAATCTTTGTTAATTAACTTTAGCTTAAGTGAACAAACTAAAACTAAGTTGGCCGAATTCCAATACTTAGTGGTATTTGCTCGACCACAGCTATCAGGTCCGCCAGCGGCGGTAGTGCGTTTGCCAATAGAAAATGGCCAGTTACCAACAAGTGTTAAGTTAACCGATGAAAATGCCATGATGCAGGGCTTTAATTTGTCTTCTTTGGCCAGTGCTTATGTCACTGTGCGGTTATCGAAAGACGCTGACGTCAGTTTGGCGGATGGTGAGGTTGAAAAAAATAGTGACGCCCTTACATTAGAGCAAAACACAGTTGTGTCTATAGAATTATAGGAACTGAATAAAATTGCGATTTAATCACTTCAATCTGAATGTATCAGCTGAACAAATTGAGCAAGTAAAGCAATTTTATTGTGATCTATTTGGTCTAGTCCAAGGGTATAGACCAAACACGAGCCGCCCAGGTTATTGGTTGTATGCGGGTGAACAACCTATTTTACATTTGAATCAAATTGTAGATATAGACAAAACCACAGCTGCTGGCTCGCACTATTCGTTAGACCATATGGCGTTTAATTTACCCAATATGGCTGACTTCGTTAACAAATTAACCAAACTGAATGTCACTTATGACAAAAGGACTTATGCTGACAGACCTAGCCAAATATTTTTGTACGATCCAGCTGGAATCAAAATAGAAGTTCAGTTTGAAATTGAATAATTTTCGGAACGGAAAACGTGAAACAAGTTAAATTATTAGTCGCTGCGGCGATCTTGATGTTAAGTGGCTGCGCAAGCAAACAAAGTGCAGATGCGCAAGCTACGGCGGCCAAACAAGCCAATTTACCCAAAGAAGTACAACAAGAAATTCCCGACCCATTTGAAGATGTAAACCGCGCAATATGGGACTTTAACTATGATGTACTTGACGCTTATATCTTAAGGCCGGTTGCGGTTGGTTATGAAGCTGTTATGCCACAATTTGCCCGAACAGGTTTATTAAATGCCGCCAATAACCTAGAAGAGCCATCGTCTGCGGTAAATAATTTATTGCAAGGTAAAGGCGAAGGCGCAGCAAAAAGCACAGGAAGATTTTTAATTAATTCAACTGTAGGTTTACTCGGTTTAATTGATGTAGCTAGCCATATGGGCCTTGAAGTGAACAACGAAGAATTCGGTGAAGTGCTTGGTAAATGGGGCATCAATACCGGGCCTTATATAATGTTACCTGCTATGGGGCCAACGGACACACGTAACTTTGCTGGTGATTTAGTTGATTCAGCCTACTTCCCATTGGATGATTTAACCTTGTGGATTAAAGCCCTTAGAATCAGTATTAAAGCTGTCGAAGGCCGAATTAGTTTAATGGCACAAGAGCAAATGTTAAACGACAGTTTAGACCCATACCTATTTGTACGTGAAGCTTACTTCCAACGTAGCCAATTTAAACTTTATGATGGTAATGTGCCCAAACCTCAGGTGACAGAAAAAGAAGAAGAAGACTTCGAAGCATTTTTGAATGATATGAATTAAAAAGTGCTCGTGCTCTTTTCGTTCGCGTTTGCTGTAGTCTAACCATGCCCATTTATTTAGGTGACTTATGAATCTTCAAGCTTTAAGTGTTTCAGAAAAAATACTCTTAGCTGAGCAAATTTGGGATTCTGTTTTAGCGGATGCCGATAAAGTTGAAATTTCTCAGCAACATACACAAATACTAGATGAACGTTTACAACAATTAGATTCTACTCAACAAGTAGGTGATAGTTGGTCAAATGTAAAAGCCCGTATTCTAAATAAATAATGAGTTTTCATTTAGCAGGTTTTACCTGATGCTGAAAAAGATTTAACTGACGCATATGAGTATTACGAAGAGTGCAGAAAAAACCTAGGCTCTGACTTTTTGCTTTGCGTTGAAGAATCTTTATCAAGAATAAGTAAAGAACCTTATTTATATCAAGTCGTTTATAAGAGTGTTAGACGAGTTTTATCTAGACGCTTCCCATACTGTATATATTACTTAGTCTTAGATAACAACGTTGTGGTGATCGCTGTTTTACATGTTAAGAAACACCCATCAAATTGGCAAAAACGTTCTTAAGATAACTGTTTAAATATACAGTTTTGTGGTAAATTCCCTCTGGTTAATTGAGCTAGAGGGTTATACATGAATAAAAAGTTTGTCCATATCGACATGGATGCTTTTTATGTTTCGGTCGAAATTCGCGACAATCCCAAACTTATTAATCAACCTGTTGCTGTCGGTGGTGCTTCTAATCGCCGTGGAGTGTTATCTACCTGTAATTACATTGCTCGCCAATTTGGTGTGCATTCTGCCATGCCAACTGCTTTGGCAATAAAAAAGTGCCCTGATTTAATTGTTCTACCCGGCCGAATGCAGGTATATAAAGAGGCCAGCCAACAAATCCGCCAAATATTTGCCCAATACACAGATAAAATTGAGCCATTATCACTCGATGAAGCTTATTTAGATGTAAGCAACAGTACCTTACACAACGGCTCTGCGACACTATTAGCGCAAACTATTCGTGAAGAAATTTACCAAACCACAGGGTTAACCGCATCGGCAGGCATTGCACCAATTAAATTCTTAGCAAAAATAGCTTCTGATTTAAATAAACCGAACGGCCAATACACAATTAAACCTGAGCAAGTACAAGATTTTATCGACGAGCTAGAGCTTAAAAAAATTCCAGGTGTTGGCAAAGTGACTTGGCAAAAGTTGCAAAACTATGGCTTGAATACAGGGTTAGATGTACGCAATTCTAGCCTGGAATATTTACACAAACATTTTGGCAAATATGGCCAAGTATTGTGGCGACGTTGCCATGGCATAGACGAGCGCGAAGTGGAAACAGAGCGAGTGCGTAAATCTGTTGGGGTAGAGCGCACTTTCAGCCAAGATTTTTTTAGCTATGAACAATTGCAAGTAATCTTAAATGACAAACTATTGCCTGAACTCAATCGTAGGCTTCAACCTTATTTGTCCAATCGGCAAATCGAAAAAATTGGCATCAAACTTAAATTTTCTGATTTTCAACTCACCACCAAAGAGCAACAGTGCCAAACACTCGATCACACAGTATTGCGTTATTTATTGCAAGAAGGGTTAAATAGATTTGATGGCAAAGCGCAGAAAAAAGGTGTGCGTTTATTGGGCGTTAATGTTGGTTTGAGTGAACAGCAAGGGGCTGTGCAACTTAAACTTGAGTTGGATTAGAGATAGCATATTTTGTTTAACAAGGGATATTTAAAATAATGACAACAGCTCCAGTTATTCTTGAGGCATATGATTCATCTTGGCCGCTAAAGTTTGCAGCTGAAAAACAGCATCTATTAACCATTGCAGGTAAGTGGAATTTTGGCAGTATTGAGCATGTTGGCAGTACAGCTGTGCCCGGAATGCTTGCCAAGCCAGTAATAGATGTCATGTTTGGGGTTAAATCACTCGCTGAGTCAAAAGCTGCTATCGACCTGTTGGTCGAGGCAGGCTACGAGTACTGGCCGTACAAAGCTGACGTTATGCATTGGTTTTGTAAACCTTCGAACGAGTATAGAACACACCACCTGCACTTGATTCCATACCAGAACGAATTGTGGAAGCAGCGAATAAAATTTCGTGATACGTTGCGCAACAATCAAGTTATTGCACAAGAATACGCAAATTTAAAACGTGAATTAGCTTCAGTGCATCATAACGATCGCGAAGCCTACACGAAAAACAAATGGCCGTTTATTAAAAGAGTTCTGGAGTCAATTTAACGAGTCATTCATTAATCTAAAATGTTGCTGAAATGCTCGCATTTCTAGACAACAGCAAATGGCGACAAATAGACTTTAGTTATTTTTTTAAAATCTAAAAGCAACAACGCGCCAGACTTTAACTTACGAAAGATTGTTAAGTTAGCTAAGTAGTTACAGTTAATTTCTACAGCTAAAGCTTCCTTCAATGCTGCTGTTACAGTTAGTATATGTAAAATAAAACTTAAAAATAAAATCACAAAGGTACTGACTTTGCTAAGCCGGTTTTCAAAAGGTTTATTGCGCTGTGCTGCAGCGTTTATTTCATCCGTATTTATATTGCTGGCATTTTATTTTCCCAACGCCAATTCGCTTATCTTTATAGCGCTAATCCCTGTAATTCTTGCCAGTGTTAACCTCAAGTGGCGTCAGGCTGCTTTATTGTGGTTGGCTGCTGCTATCGCTTTTGCTCTCGGGATCTATATTACGCTGCCGGATATCTTTATAGAAAAAGCGGCTGACAAACACTGGGTTGCTTATATCGGCTCTGCACTTATTACTATTTGGCAAATTATGCCTTTTATTGTGTTTGCTGGTTTAGCTAGTTTTTTCCGTTATCACAGTTTGCCTTATGCCTGTTTGCGAATGGCAACTTTGTTAACTTTACTGATTCATTTTATGCCGTCACCTTTTGCTTTGTCATTTGCTACTCATATTGAACTGCCTTTGCTTTTTTTGCAGTTGGCCGATTTGGGTGGAATTGCATTGCTGGATTTTTTGGTTATTTACCTCAATTTTAAAGTCGCGTTTTGTATCCATAAATTTTTTACTGAAAAGGCGTTAGATAAAGTACAAGTTATGACTGTCGCAGCGGTTGCAGCTGGTATTTTGTTATACGGTTATATACGCATTAACCAAATTGAATCTGAGTTGCTCAATTCAAGCAAGCTAAGCCAAGTAACTATAGTTCCAAGCGATTTTAAAACAGCGGTTACACGTAACCAGCAAGTGGAGTATTTGGCGGAGCAAACGCTTAGCGCAGTCGAAAATAGCCAATCCGATTTAATTATTTGGCCTGAACTACCAAATCCTGTACGACAAAAAGGTGGGGTAGCCTTTACTCGAGCTATAGAAAAAATTGGCGAAAAAACCTCTGCACCAGTGTTAACGCATAATTTATCTTTTACCTCTGAATTTAATTCTCTTACCCACAAACCGTATAGATACAATTTGTTGAGTTTATTTAAAGATAAACAATTAGCAGCGGAGCATAAAAAACAAGTGTTATTGCCTTTTGTTGAGTACTTACCGTTTGAGAATTGGTTGCGGGAATATTTCCCAAAAACCCATATTTATAAGGCAGGAAAATCAACAAATGTGATGTCGCTGAACCAAACACTTAATATTGCACCGTTAATTTGTTATGAAGCTGACTTTGCCAAATACGCTCAAGCAGCAGTTTCATCCGGCGCAAATCTGCTTGTTAGTGTAGCAAACGAAACTTGGAGTCATTCGCAATATCTAGCTAGAAAACACTTTTATCAAGCCCAGTTACGCGCGATAGAAAACCGTGTAGCTTTGGTTCGAGTTACCAATTCTGGGTACAATGGAGTGATAGAGCCAACAGGAAAAATTAACTGGCAGGCATATGGTGCGGTTGCAGCGCCAACGCTAGCGATTAAAACGTTAGACGCTAGCTCGTTTTATTCCTATTATCCAAATGCTCTATGGCTGATAATGGTTTTGGCTGGTTGGTTAATGTCAAAGCAAAGCTGGGTGAGACGATTGGGTAATAAAGCTCATTGTGACCTATGATACTTATGTATCATGAGAACTATCGCCAATTTGAACTGATTGGATATTTAAGATTAATAGCGCCCAGTCAGTTCGCAGTAAATAATTAGGCACTTAAATGAATCAAAATACTATTTTAATAGTCGAAGACGAAGTTTTGATAGCTGAGCTAATCGATACTTATCTGCAGGCTGCTGGTTTTAATACGCATATTTTTTATGAAGGAACTCAAGTGGTTGAGTGGGTTAGGGGAAATGCCCCTGATGTTATTCTGCTCGATTTAATGTTACCGGGTAAAAATGGTCGGGATATCTGCCGGGAAATCAGGGAATTTAGTATGGTGCCAATTATTATGACAACGGCTATGGTTGAAGAAGGCGACCGCATATTGGGACTTAATATAGGCGCTGATGATTATGTCTGTAAACCTTATAGTGCTAAAGAAGTGGTTGCCCGAGTTAAAGCCACTATCAGAAGAGTAGGTCATTCTCCAACTCAAGAACCGGCTGGTTTGTTTGTAAACGCTGAAACGCAAACGGTTAGTTACAATGGCAAAAAAGCTGATTTGACTGCAATAGAATTTAATTTATTTAATTTATTGTATTCGCGTCCTGGACAAATTTTTTCACGCAGCCAGATTCTGGATTTAGTGTATAGTGATTTTCGCGATGTTTCCGACCGAACTGTTGATAGCCATATCCGTAATTTGCGGAAAAAACTGTGTGTGTTTGCATTAAATAATAACCCGATTCATTCTGTTTATGGCGCTGGTTATAAATATGAATTAACTGCTTAACGGATAATCCTAAATTTTAAGATGAAAAATCGTTTTTACCGCTTTCTAACCGCAGGTATAGATTCAAAACACGATATTGCATTAACACGTAGGCTAGTGTTGATTTCATCATTGCTGACTATGATTATGGTGCTGTTTAGTTTTTTCAGCCTGTATAACCTGTTTCAGCAAAAATGGTTGCTCAGTGTTATGGATGTCGCTGGTTTTGCCGTGTCTGCGTATGCGATGAAAAAATTGCAGTTAGATAAAAACTATCGTTTTGCAATTCGGCTTGTAACCCTTGCTTTATCTGTATTTTTAATTTCATTTTCTGCGGTTAACCAAAACCAGAGTTATGGTTTAGTGTGGACTTTCTTTTATCCGTTATTTGTATTTATGCTGGAAGGGCGTAAACGAGGCGTGCAGTTCGTTTTGCCTTTTTATCTGATTCTAATTTCACTTGCTGGGCTTGGCATTGGAGAGTGGCAAAATGGTGAGTGGGATTTAACCAGTTTTATTCGTTTTTCAATTGCGTCAATTGTAATGGCTTATGTCTGCTATTTTAGTGAAATGGCAATAGAGAATTCACACGCTAAGTTAGAAGAAGCGAAAGAAGAACAAACTCGCTTACATAATCAAAGAACCCAACTAATGGCGACTTCTGTTGCACAAAAAAGTCAGGTATTAGCTGATATTTCACACGATTTACGCACGCCTTTATCAATTCTAAAAATGAATTTTGAACTGATAGAAGATGAAATATACACCGACAAACAAAAAGTATTTACCAATGTTTGGAAAACATTCACTGATTTTGAACAGCTTATTAGTCAGGTATCAGCAGCAGCAAGATCAGATGAACAATTTTTTTGTAATCAACGATCGCCGACTAATTTAGTCGAGATGATAGCCAGTATCACGGAAGCCCAAACTCGAGCAGTAAAATATAAATCGATGCAACTTTATTTTGTCGTTAAAGATAAAAATATTGTTGTAGATGTTGATCCTGATAACTTACGTCAGGCTTTATCCAATTTAATTGATAATAGTGTTAAACATACACATGCGGGTGGTGAGATTCATATTGCCGTTCTCAAATTTTCCGACAAGATCACAATTGAAATTGCAGACAGTGCACCTGGAATACCGACTGAAGATTTTACCCTAGTTTTTGAACCACTTTACCGCGCTGATGATTCACGTAATCGCGCAACCGGGGGAGCCGGACTTGGTTTATATATCAGCAAAAAAATAATTGAAGCGCATGGCGGTAAGATTAGTGCTGCTAACTCTACTTATGGTGGTCTTAAACTGACAATTGATTTACCTCTCCTGCAAAAAAATTAAAAAAATGCAATTCTGCATATTTGCTGCACATTTCTGATTTTAAATTCTATCGTGCCCAAGTTGTTACAGAGGAAGATAGAAAAATGGTACGTTTAAAATCAGCATCAGCAGGCTTATTCGGTCTGTTAGCATTAGTTGTAGGTAATCAGGTTAAGGCGGCTCCAGGCCCTATATATGAAACCACGTTTGACTTTGCGGCTTTATATTCAGCAGAAAGTGATACGTTTTTAAGTACCAAAGGGATTGCCAGTAATCAATACAATGCCAAATGGGTAAAAATGCATGGCAGTCAGGTGTTTTATAACCCAAGTAATAATCAAAGCCAGCAAATGGTGGTTGAATTAGTTGATGACAATGACGCCAATACCTGTATTTCGAATGGCGATACCATTTCTATTACTGATGTTCGCAACGGACTATTTTTAGGTTACAGATTCGGTCAACACACTTTTGGCGAAAACGTTCAAACTTATACGGTTGAAAACTTAGACACAACTTGTATTGGCAGCGACGGCAGTAGTCAATTTGGTTTAAGTTCGAATGGCAACTTATTGCGTGACGCAGAAAACCGCACTGTTTTTAAACTCTTTACCGGTAATATGGAGACGATTAATCAGTCTTCTGCTGAATGGCACCAATCGACTTGGAACAACGAAAAATTAGCCATATTAACCTATTACAGTGGTTTTCTTTCAGATGCGGGTTCACATATACCAACCGTTAATGGTATGGGTGAACGGTGGGAAATGATGGGGGTAGATGGTTTTAATGTAATGCGCGGATATTGTGTGCCAGATGGTGCACTATTGCGTCTGAGAAACGCAGGTAGAAACCAGTTTATAACCGCTGGAAATAATAATGCTTATTTAAGCAATGAAGGCTCACATTTAAAAATTATAAACCGTAGTTATCCGGGCGAATGTATTGAAGCCAAAGATAAATTTTCACTTTATCATATAGATTCAGGTCGTTATTTATCGGTTTATAAAGATTATTTTGGCATGTTTTTCGATCCAAACTATGAGCCAAAACACAATAATTTTGCTTTTAGTTTAAACCCAGATCTGGACTTTAATCGTAACCGCGCTGATATGACTATGATTGTCGCAGAAACTTACGATTTGAATCGTTTTGAATTTGATTTATTTAATATCAATATTCTCGAGCATGACGAAAACATGCTAGACCATACAGAAAACTCTTATTATTGGATGCCAAATTCAGACACCATTAAAAAGGCACGTCCAGCAGGCACAGTGATGCAGTACAGTTATCATTCAACCAAGTTTGAAGATGATACATTCTTTTATTTAAAGCGTGATGGTTCACAAAATCGAAACGAGTTTTTCGGTGCAACTACCGACGGCCATTCAAAAATTTATACCAACAGGCCTTGGGTGCAAAACTGGGAAAGTTTGCGCTTTGAATTTGCTGGTCATGACGACCAACTACATTTTGATCGATATAGTGGCCTAACTGAAGGTTTAGGTAACCAGATCAGATTATGGGATCCGGAAGATGAAGCATGGGGCTATATTGATACTTGGCGTTATCCTGTGCCTGCAAACGATGGATACATACAGGCAGATACAGATAAAAATATTGGTTTAGGTTTTTATTTTAAAGCACCTTCACAAGACCATATTGCGCCATTAAATGTGACAGCGCTTCGAACCAAACAAAAACGTTTTGTGTGGGTTGAAAATAATGGTGGTGGTCAGATTTTTGCTAACTCTACCGGTATTAATGAATGGGAAACGCTTTATTTCTTGCCTGTAAATCGCTCATCACAAGGCACGCGTCAATGTTTAAAACACAATGATAAAATATTTGTTCGTACAATTAATGACCATTTATTAATTGCCTTCCCTGATGGTCGAGTGACAGCTGAAAGCAGAAATTATTTAGAGTGGGAAACTTTTACTATCGTAAATCATACTCAGCAGGGTGGTTGTTTACGTCATGCGGACAGCATTAGTTTACTTACTTATCACAATACTTATATTACGAGTACGGATGATAAGTTGGTGCAAACATCGGCTATGGGTCCTTACTCAAGATTTACCATGATGCTGCATACTGGTGTGCCTAGTACTGATTTTGTCGCAAAAGATGAATTACGCCGTGGTGATTATTTAGAGCGTGGCCAGTATATGGTATCTGCCGGCAAAAAAATTGTTGCTCATTTTGATAATACCGGCAACTTTGTCATTCGTCGTGGTACTGGCATTAACGATATGCACGAAGTGATTTGGCAGTCGCATACTTCTGGCCGTGGTGATTTTGTTACTATTAACACCGAGAGCAAAGTTGCGATTTACAATAATAACAATGGTCTGGTTAAAACACTTTCACAAGCATCAGGCGATTTATTGGTATTAACCGACAACGGCCAGTTGGTATTAACCGATGGTGCACGTAAAGCAACCAGATGGAGCAGTGCAATGGAATCGAATCCTGCCGTATTAAAGGTTGCGTTTAAAACCTCATTTGAGCGTTATTTTAATTTAGATGGTGACAACAAAACGATTTATTCGCGCTCAACTTCAGTTGGCAGCAGAGAAATATTTACCATCACAAACCAAGGTAATTGTGTGGTTGATTACAGAAACTCATCAAATTCAATGTTAGGTATTAAATCAGTGGACGGTGAATATTGGCAAGTTGCTTTTGGGGGTAGTCAAATCAGTAGCATTGGCACGTCGCTTGGTGGGATAACTGCGTTCAACTTGATGAATCACACTTCAACTTTAGGTTGTATGATGCCGGGCGATTCAGTGACATTAATTACATTTGAAAATCGTTGGGTGCGTCCGGCTGTACATCAAAGAACGACGATTCAGGCAAATTCAAACTATGATGCTGAAGTTCATCATAGTTTAGGTGGTGCAAACCGTTTCACCGTCAGCTTCCATTAAAACATACTAAGCCTGATTAAACGGGAATAGTTTCAACTTTAAACACACTAACGCTTCATAGTGTTAGTGTGTTTTTGTGTTAATAAATCAAAAACTATTATAAAGATACAAAGGGCTGTAATTCTGTTTGTTGTGTAAAAGACCAATGGCTAATCGACCCACATTTTTTGTTGGAATCTAAATTCTTCTCTGCGGCCGGTTTTTGGATCTTTCACTGTAATATAAAAGCGGAATATTTCTTCGTTGCTGTGGCGTACTTGTGCTAGGTAGTAAACGGCGATGCCTTCGTCTACTTCTTTAAACTCTAGCTCTTTTCTGTGACCAATCAAATTTTGTGCGTAGCCAGTCACTTTTAATTTTAGTGGTGCTTTGTTGTTGGCCAAATCTAAGATGCTGATGTTGAGTAGGCCATAGTTGCCACGTCGGTCTAAGCCGATTGCTTTAGCGGTTTCTGGTTGAATAAAGGTAGATGGAAAGGCAATGTGGTGAATTTGCCATGTGCCGATTTCTGTCATATTTGGGTTGGTACCACCTTTACCGTCGTCGATAAATTCTTCAATGGCAGATGCTGTGCAAGCAAAAAATATTGAAGTTACTAAGACTAATATTTTAGAAAGTTTATGAACGTACATTGTTTTTCCTTAGTTGCTTGGAGCTTTTTATTCTTATGCTAGAAGGTAAATGGGGTATTACTCTCAAAAACGCTTCAAGCTCGTCCTGAGTGCTCGCATATGGCATCCATGCCTTATGAAGTTTTGTTCGCAACACGCCCTTCCACCTTCTTGGTATGTTATCGCTGAAAATTAAGATGTGTGATGCGCTGGTTAGTGGAGTGTTATTTAGAGCAAAATCTCTTTTTCATGGGCGAATCAGAACCGAAGCGAAGCTTCGCAGTCTGATGAGGTGGAGTCATGGATGACGACAGGGCCTTCCCTTCAGGGAAGAATAGTCGACTCCGTACCACACATTTACCTCATATAGCGTTTTTGCGAAAATAACACTCTACTAGCCAAAAGCACACACGTATCTTGATAGCGATATTTAAAACCCACCAAATAAATCAGACAACAATATTTTAATAAACTGAATAGCAATAATCGCTACCAACACTGAAAAATCTAATCCACCCATTGGCGGTAAAACTTTACGTATTGGCGAAACCAATGGCTCAGTTAGTTGCACTAAAATTTGTTCAGCTGGGTTATAACCGCCTTGGCTAAACCAACTTAAAATCGCGCGAATAATTAATACCCAAAACGCGATATTTAAAAATTCGTAAACAACAGAAATTACGCCTGCTAATAGAAAACCGACAGGGTTAATTGGATGAGATAATACCAATGCTAAAACAAAAAACTTACCAGCAGCGACAATAATGGCAGCCACTAGTGCAGCAAAATTCCAGTTTTTGACGTTGGGCAAAACAACTTGTAATGGTTTAACTAATGGGTTGGTAATTTTTACAATAAACTGGCTAAGTGGATTATAAAAATCAGCGCGTACCGCTTGTAACCAAAAGCGTAAAACTATCGCCATTAAATACAAGCCGAATAATGTGGTAATTAAAAAGTGTAGTGCGTTCATTGGATAACTCCGTTCAATTACATTTGTTTGGCCATTTCTTCGGCGCGATTAATACAGGCTTCAACGGCTTGTTGAATAACTGAGTCTAAGTTGTTGCTTTCAAAACTGGCAATAGCCGCAGCTGTAGTGCCGCCTTTAGAGGTTACTTGTTGGCGCAGTTCTGTAATGGTTTTATCCGTATTTTGTTGCACCATTTGTGCAGAGCCATTGGCAACTTGCTCAACAATTAATTTAGCTTCGTCAGCTGAAAATCCTAATTTTTCTGCTTGTTTAACCAAGCCTTCCATAAATAGGAAGAAATAAGCAGGGGCGCTGCCAGCAAGTGCGGTTATGTTATTAATGCCATCTTCGCTTTCTACCCAAACGGTTTTACCAACCGCGCTCATTAAGGTGTCGGTAAATTGTTTGTCTGCATCAGATACGTTTTCTGCGGCATATAAACCGGTTAAACCTAAACCTAATAAGCTCGGAGTGTTTGGCATAGTTCTAACAATTGCCGCTTCTTGGCTGATTAATTGTTGGAAACGCGCAACCGGCATACCAGCGGCTATTGAGATGAACAGCTTTTTATTCAGCTCTGCTTTATCTACTGTTAACGCATTTAGCATATCTGCTATCATTTGTGGTTTAACGGCCAATACAATCACATCAGCTTGAGCAACTGCTTGGTTATTGTCTTGAGTGGTGTTAATTGCGTATTTTTCTTTTAGTGCATCTAACTTACCGATAGATGGGTTGGCTGCAATAATTTTGTCCGCGGCGTAACCACTTTTAACTAAACCAGCAATAATGCTGGCGGACATATTGCCAGCACCGATAAAGGCGATTGTTCTGTTTGATTCTGTCATTTTGTAACTTCTATAAATTTAAAATTTTTAATGGTGTTTATAAGCGTTTAACCGCGAGCACCAAAAATTGCAGTGCCAATTCGTACCATAGTGCTGCCGTTTAAAATAGCTGCTTGCATATCATTAGACATCCCCATTGATAAGGTATCTATAGTCGGGTAGTCATTTTTCAAGCTTTGATACAAATCATGCAACTGGCTAAACATCTTGTTTAATTCGCCTGCATTGTCGGTATTAAGTGGTATAGCCATAATGCCGCGCAAAGTTAAGTTCGGGTATTGGCTTAACTGTTTTGCAAAATCAGCTGCTTCATTTAACGATAAACCAGATTTATTCTCTTCGTTCGAGATGTTTACTTGAATACATACATTCAAGTTCCCTTTGTCGATAGGGCGTTGTTCACTTAAACGTTTGGCGATTTTTTCTCTGTCTAAACTTTGTACCCAAGCAAAATTTTCAGCTATTAGTTTGGTTTTGTTCGACTGAATAGGGCCGATAAAGTGCCATTCAATGTCTGTGTAATCAGCAAGTTGAATAACTTTGTCTGCGCCTTCTTGTGCGTAATTTTCACCAAATTTACGTTGGCCTGCTTGATAAGCAGCAATTACATCACTCGCAGGTTTGGTTTTACTCACCGCAAGCAATTGTGTTGTTTGTTGGGTATTGCAATTTAAATCTGCAATTTGTTGATTAATCTCGTTTAAATTTTGTTGTATAGCTATCATTTATCAAAATTTTTGGTTGGCTCGGTTGGAGGCAGGTGTCATGATATATCATTAAGTTGACTAAAGCACCTGAACTCAGGATAACAACTTGCTTTTTCGGCGCTATTTTGCCGATTTTTTACATTGGAAATCATACAGAATTATAAGTTTCTGCTATTTTTTAAATAACAATCTAGCATGAACAGGCTAACAACAGCGGAGTACCCAAGATGGATATTACAGAACTATTGTCATTTAGTGTTGAACATAAAGCGTCAGATTTACACCTTTCAGCCGGTGTACCGCCAATGATTAGGGTAGATGGTGATGTACGTAAAATTAACGTACCCGCGCTCGACCATAAACAAGTGCATCAACTTATTTACGACATTATGAATGACAAGCAGCGTAAAGAATACGAAGAAAACTGGGAAGCTGACTTTTCGTTTGAAATTCCAAATCTAGCACGTTTCCGTGTAAATGCATTTGTGCAAAACCGTGGTGCTTCTGCGGTATTTCGTACTATTCCAAGTGAAGTATTGTCACTCGACGATATAAATGCACCAGATATATTTAAAGAACTAGCTGAAAAACCACGGGGTTTAGTACTGGTAACCGGGCCAACAGGTTCAGGTAAAAGTACCACCTTGGCGGCTATGGTTGATTATATTAATCAAAACAAACATCACCATATACTAACAATTGAAGACCCAATTGAATTCGTGCATCAAAACAAACTGAGTTTAATTAACCAAAGGGAAGTGCACCGTGATACTAAATCATTCAACAATGCACTGCGCTCAGCCTTGCGTGAAGATCCAGATGTTATTCTTGTTGGTGAGATGCGCGACTTAGAAACCATTCGCTTAGCGATGACAGCAGCAGAAACTGGCCATTTAGTTTTTGGTACTTTGCATACTACCTCAGCACCAAAAACCATAGACCGTATTGTGGATGTATTTCCTGCAGCTGAAAAACCTATGGTGCGCTCAATGTTATCTGAATCACTACAAGCAGTAATTTCGCAAGCGCTATTAAAACGCTCTGGTGGCGGTCGTGTGGCGGCACATGAAATTATGGTCGGTACACCAGCAATACGTAACTTAATCCGCGAAGATAAAGTTGCGCAAATGTACTCAGCTATTCAAACCGGTATGGGTTTTGGTATGCAGACTATGGATCAATGTTTGGCTGATTTAGTCAGTAGCGGCATGATCACTCGCCAGGTTGCAGCAGCAAAAGCCGTTAATAAAGGCCAGTTCTAGGAGTCGGTTATGTTAATTCAACCTTATTTAGAAAAAATGGTGCAGCAAGATGCATCTGATTTATTTATTACCGTTGGTCGTCCGCCATGCGCAAAAATTAATGGTGAAATGACGCCGCTAGATGAAAATACTTTAGACAACCAAGCGAGCGTCGACTTGGTTTATAGCACCATGAATGAGGTGCAAAAAGCTGAGTTTGAACAAACCAAAGAATGTAACTACGCGATAGCCGTTGATGGTGTTGGGCGTTTTCGTTGTAACGCTTTTGTACAGCGTGAGCAAACAGGCATGGTTATCCGTAAAATTAATACTGATATTCCTGATGTCGATAAAATGGGCATGCCGGGTGTATTAAAAGACGTGATAATGGCAAAACGTGGTTTGTTTCTGTACGTAGGTGCAACTGGTACTGGTAAATCAACAGCGCTAGCTGCATTAATGGGTTATCGCAATCGTAATAGCCGAGGGCATATTTTAACCATAGAAGATCCTATTGAATTTGTTCATCAGCATGAGAAGTCTATTGTCACGCAACGAGAAGTTGGGGTAGATACTGAATCTTTTGATGCGGCGCTTAAAAGTTCACTGCGCCAAGCACCAGACGTCATTATGATAGGTGAAATTCGTTCAGCAGAAACTATGGAATATGCTTTGTCGTTTGCTGAAACGGGTCACTTATGTGTGGCAACCTTGCATGCGAATAATGCAAACCAAGCTATAGATCGTATTATGCACATGGTGCCGAAAGATATGAAAGAAAAGCTGTTATTTGATCTTTCATTAAATTTACGCGCAATTGTTGCTCAACAATTGGTGCCAACAAAAGATGGTCGTGGCCGCGTAGCTGCGATAGAAATTTTGCTTAATTCGCCGTTAATAGCAGATTTAATTGCGCGTAATGAGTTAGGTGGTATTAAAGAAGCAATGGAAAAATCAAAAGAATTGGGTATGCAAACTTTTGATAGTGCACTGTTTGAATTGTACGAAAAAGGTGTGATTAATTTTGCTGATGCATTGCATCATGCAGATTCGCCAAATGATCTACGCCTCAAAATTAAACTGCGTAGTAATGAGCAAAGTAGTTCTGGTTCATTACATGGCGTAACTGTTGATTTTGACTAGCCTATAAATTTTGTTAACCCAAGTATCTTAAATTGATACTTGGGTATTTGTTCATTCAACAAGCCTTTTCTTATTCAACCTGCAACATTTCTTCTGAACTTAACACCCTTGGGGTTGCACGTAATTTCTTAATCTCGCCATTAAAATAATGTACTTTATTCATTCTCGCGCCGACAGAGGTTTGTGCTTGGTTGCTCATTGCACCGAAATTAACTTGTGCTGTTAGCTCTTTTTTACCATTTACATACGAGCTAAATACACCATTTTCATAAGTGATTGCTAAGTTATACCAACGACCATTTTCATGCGTGAGTGAGCTGTCAATTAAGGTGTATCTAGAATCGCCATCTAATAAAAATGCATCTAAATACCATTGATTTTGTTCATTAAAACGCATTTCTAAGGTTAACCTGTGTTTTGAATTAGACAAATCTTCTATATGAACAATGCGTGGCTCCCGTCCTTTTTTCGTTGGTACAAGCGGTTTGGCTACTAGCTCTAAAGTAAAACTTTGCATGCCAGCTATAATGTTGCCATGTACTTGGATTCTATCGTTTAAACCATTAAATTTAGTAGAGTTAATCGGCGTTGTAACTAAGGTTGGTGAACCTTCTAATTCAGTGCTAAAGCCACCAACTTGGCTGAGATTATCAAAACGCCAAACAAGGCTGTTAATCTCACTTTGGTCTGTTTTGGTGGTCGTGCTAGTGCAACTGGCAAATAAAAATATACTGAATAAAGCAATTAAAAGTTTAGTGTGATAGCGCATTGTGTTTCTCCAAATTTTTTAATAATAAGCTCATATTTTTTATGTATTCTCTAAGATCAATTCCTTCAACTTTATCTGTTGCAGGGTAGGGGGAAGTGTCGTATTTATCACCGACATAAGTTGTACTGTACTCACCTTGGGCAACTTCTGCCGGTGAAGGGCCAATATACGGGTTGGTGATATATCTCAATTTGGCAGGCCAATAACCTTGTTGGTTGAGTGATTGCAAAACTTGTTCAACTGATTTATTGCTGCGTTTAGCATAGCGTTTAACAACAAATAAATCGGGTAACTTAGGTAAATTTTCGATAATTAAACCATGTTGTAGTTTTGGTTTTTCAATTGGGTTTTGTAAAATGTTTTGGTATTTACTTTTGAGTTCGGCGATTTCAAATCGACCAATAGATGGATAATGGATCACTTGATTAGCTGGCTGATAATCAATGTAATAGCGCCCATTGGTTACGTTTGAACCAGTTCTGTGTAAATACAGAGTTTTGTTTGTACCAATCTCCACCATCTTGGGATGTGTACGGTTATTTTTAATTTCAGCGGCAGGCAGTTTTACCAGATCAAACCAAGCTAAACTTTCATCAATACCCTGTAAGAACTCGCTATTCCCAGTCACTAAATAAAAATCCATTAATAAATCTAAAATGCTAGCGGTGGCACTTGTCGACAAAGATAAAGGTTCATAACTGCGTGCAGCAGAAGGTTGTAGATCTAATGTGTATTGTAAAGCCCAAGCTGGTTGAGGCAATGGTTGTTTAAGTTTTACAAATACCTGCATTCCAGAATGGATCGCCTTAATCAACTCAGGGGTCAAAGTAGGATCGTTTAAATACAGCAAGCAATAACTTAACAACATTAAATTATTCGCAGCAACATCATCATTAAAAGTAATATTGGCCGAATAATCTGCTTGGCCTTTTACTGAATATGCTGCAGCCGGTGGGTATCTTTGTGGCCAACCGCCAACTTCATACTGGCTGTCTAAAACAAAATTTACTGCTCGATATAAAGGTTCGCGATATTTAGTTTGGTTTTTGGCTAGGTAAAGCCTAAGTAAAAACACAGATGCATCGAAAGTACCACCATCATCAAAAGTCGCATTACCATAATAATGATGAAATTCTTCTAGTCGCCAGCCGTTTGCACCTGTGGTTTGATACCAATCTTTTAATGACTCTTCACCGGCTAAATCAAACATATAATTCCAACCGCCACTAGGGTGTTGGCCTTTGATTAGTGCTGACGCCACTTGCTCTGCGGCATGAAAATAAAATTCATCTTTAGTGACATGGTAGGCGTCTAAAAACAGATGCCCCATAGTTGCAGTGCCAGGCGGTTGAACCCAAACCATAGTTGGCTTTGCTTCCATTTCGCCCCAACGCCTAGAAAAGTCAGGTAAGTAAGACCAAACATAACCACCTTGGTAACTTACTGTCTCTGTCATAAATTGGCTGGCTTTTTTCATGCTCGCCAAAATTTCTTGTTGTTGCGCTTGTATTGCATATGCTTGGTTTGCACAGAACAAGCTGGTAACAAGCAAGCCCCGGGCAAATTTTTTTATTATTGTCATGTGTAACCCTATGGTTGGGTTTATAGTGGTTACAGAATATACAACAAATAAAATACAAAAAGCTAACAAAAAACCGCTAGAGCAAAGCTGTAGCGGTTTTTTTTCTTTAATCAATTTTGCGGTTGTTTAATTTATTAAACTAACCATCAAACATTGCTGAAATTGATTCTTCATTGCTTACACGACGAATTGCTTCAGCCAGCATAGAGCTTAAAGTTAACTGATGAACTTTATCAACTTTGCGCATTTCATCACTTAATGGAATTGAATCGGTAATAACCAATTTATCAATTAATGAATCACGAATGTTTTCAACTGCATTACCAGAAAATACTGCGTGCGTAGCATATGCAAATACTTGGCGAGCACCTTTTTCTTTAAGTGCTGCAGCTGCTTTACATAAAGTGCCACCTGTATCTATCATGTCGTCAACAATAATACAGTCGCGGCCTTCAACATCACCAATAATATGCATTACTTGCGCAACATTAGCGCGAGGGCGACGTTTGTCGATAATCGCTAAGTCACAATCATTAAATTGTTTAGCAACCGCACGAGCACGTACAACACCGCCGATGTCTGGAGAAACAACAACAGGGTTTTCAAATTTTTGTTCCCACATGTGCTCAATTAAAATTGGGCTACCGAATACGTTATCTACAGGAACGTCGAAGAAACCTTGAATTTGCTCAGCGTGTAAATCTACCGTTAATACGCGGTCAACACCTACGCTAGATAAGAAATCAGCAACAACTTTTGCAGTGATAGGAACACGAGCAGAACGAACACGTCTGTCTTGGCGAGCATAACCAAAATATGGAATAACGGCAGTGATACGGCCAGCAGAAGCACGGCGTAATGCATCAATCATTACAATTAATTCCATAATGTTGTCGTTAGTTGGTGCACAAGTTGATTGAATCACAAAAACGTCCGCCCCACGAACATTTTCGTTTATTTGCACACTAATTTCGCCATCGCTAAAGCGACCAACAACGGCTGAGCCTAGTTTAGTATACAAACGGTTAGCAATTCGTTGAGCTAACTCAGGGGTAGCGTTTCCTGTGAATATTTTCATATCAGGCACAGTGGTGAACCTCAGGCAATTTGATTAATGGTTAATTACGAAACTGTTCTGCTAAATATAGATGAACAGGCGAATTCTTCAGGGTTTTTACAACAAAAGTTTTAATGCCTTCTGGAGCTTGCTCTGCCATTTTTTCGGCTTGTTGTTTGTTTGCAACAAGAGAAAAACAGCACGCACCTGTACCCGTCAGTCTGGATGGCGCGTATTCTACCAACCAGTGTAAGGTTTTGGCAACCTGAGGTTGCACTTCCTTTACCACTGATTCAAAATCGTTGCGTGTTTTTTCAAAAATATACTGATTTGGCGCAATAATTTCACTGTCTCGTTTGAGCTGAGGTTGAGCAAACATAGCCGGAGTAGAGATGTGGCAATTTTCTGGAATGGCCAATAACAAATCTATTTCGGGTTGCTCACTCGGGGTTAAAAACTCACCAATGCCAGTGGCAAAAGCGGTTTTACCATAAATAAAAATCGGCACATCTGCGCCTAAACCCGCAGCTAACTCAATTAATTCTTGTTCTGATGCGTTAATATGCCAAAGCTTATTTAGCATTAACATAGTGGTGGCCGCATCCGATGAACCTCCACCTAAACCAGCACCCGAAGGTATGCGCTTAGTTACACTTATTGATATTCCTTTGTTTAAGTTAAAGTGTTTACGCATTAAGTCAGCCGCTTTGTAAACTAGGTTTTTCTCTGCTGCAACACCGGATAAATCACCTGATAATTCAATGTCAGTCGAATCTGTTAGGGTAAAAGTCAGTTCGTCGGCTAAATCTACAAACTGAAAAAGGGTGCTAAGTTCGTGATAACCATTGGCGCGTTTACCAGTAATATGCAAAAACCAATTAATTTTCGCAGGGGCTAAACAGGTATAACTTTGGCTCATTGATTAATCTCTTTCCATTCATTAATTTGCATAATTAAAGTGAAATCTAAATATTGGCATTTAACTTTTTTCGGTAATTTAATATGCCCAAGTGTGTGGTAACTTAAATATTCTAGTCGCCATTCTTGATCAAACTGAGTGCGCACAAATACTTTTTTTGCGCTGCCATCTTCATGGCGGCTCATAATCACTCCTTCGTGATGGCCTTTTGCCCAATTGGCAACTTTATTAATAGGAATTGGCCAGCCTATTACTTGTTCTAACAATTGTTCTGGCGCGTTTGACTGATAAGTATTGCCATCTGCTTCAATTTTAATATGCGCAGGCAATTGTTTGCTGGCAACACGTTTAGGTGGGGTAAAGCCTTCAATGTCGGCTACTTGAATGCCTAAAAAGGTATTTAAACTAATGTGGTAATTTTGTTGTTGCTGCTGCCAATAAAAATTAACTGATTCTCTGTCTTTACCACGAATAAATGCAATTTTTCCTTCGGCGGTAAAACTTTGAATTTGTGCTGGCGAATATATCTCTTCCAGTTGTGGCATGTCGGGTTTAAGTGCACAACCGGTTAAAAATACGGCTAAACCTAATAAATAACCACGAATGCAATAGCTAAAAGCTTTCAATCTGCTCGTCCATCTCGTAAAATTAGCGTCTTTCCATCTTAACTGAATGTTCAACAATAAACTGTAACAGAATCAATGGCATTATTTTCTTTCGGTATTAGTTACAAAACAGCTCCAGTTAGCATACGGGAGAAAGTTGCCTTTTCGACAGAACAAATTGTTGAATCTGTGTTCGAACTCAAACAACAATATGCTGTAAATGAAGCTGTTGTAGTCTCAACCTGTAATCGAACCGAAGTTTATCTGAACGCGCCCCAATATAGCAAGCAAAGCGCAATAGACTGGTTAGCAGCCACCCATGGTTTAAATGCCAGCAGCCTTGCTGAACATGTATATTTTTACCACGATGATGCTGCTATTAGTCATTTAATGCGGGTCGCTTGTGGCTTAGATTCTATGGTGTTAGGTGAACCACAGATCCTTGGGCAGTTGAAACAATCTTACGCAGTTGCCGAACAGCACAGTTTTGTTGGTGGCATATTATCGCGGTTATTCCAAAGCTCATTTTCTATTGCTAAAGATGTTCGCACCAATACTGAAATTGGCGAAGCAGCAGTATCGGTCGCTTTCGCCGCTGTGAGTTTATCCAAACACATATTTGATGATTTAAGCAAAGTTAACGTGTTATTGGTTGGTGCAGGCGAAACTATAGAGTTAGTTGCGCGCCATATTGCTGAAGCGGGCGCAGATAAAATAACCGTTGCTAACCGTAGCATTCAACGGGCTGAGTTATTAGCTGAAAGTTTTAACGCTAAAACCGCAACTTTATCGCAAATTCCAGAATTATTAGTCAATGCTGATATCGTCGTAAGTTCAACCGCCAGTACTTTACCATTGATAGGTAAAGGTATGGTTGAAAGTGCTATGCATCAAAGACGCAACCGCCCAATGTTTATGGTAGATATTGCAGTACCTAGAGATATAGAAACCCAAGTAAATGATGTAGACAACGTCTATTTATATACAGTTGATGACTTACAAGGCATAGTTCAGAAAAATCAGCAAAAGCGTTTAAAAGCAGCTGAGCAAGCTGAACAAATGATAAAAGCGGATGTTGAAAAGTTTAACCTTTGGTTGGCTTCACGCCAATCAGTAGATTATGTTAGAAACTACCGCAGCCAAGCGGACGAAATAAAACAACAATTATTAAACCGCGCGTTAAATCAATTATCGCAAGGAGTAGATGCCGACAAAGTCGTCACCGAGCTTGCAAGCAAATTAACCAATCAATTGGTCCATCCACCTACAGTGGCACTACGTCAAGCAGCCACAGCGGAAGATAAAACCAACATAGAATTTTTAGCCGAACATTTAGGCATAGAGCCAGAGTAAAACTTACCCATGAAAGAATCGATAATTCGTAAACTAGAAGCGCTTGATGAGCGTTATGAAGAAGTTCAAGCACTATTGAGCGACGGCGACGTTATATCTGATCAAGATAAATTCAAAGCTTTATCCAAAGAGTATTCGCAGTTAGAAGAAGTAGTAAAAGCCTTTAAAGATTATCAGCAAGCGCAAGAAGATTTAGCAACCGCTGAAGAAATGCTCAATGAAGACGATCCTGAGCTTAAAGAAATGGCGCAAGAAGAAATGAAAGCGGCCAAAGTAATTTTAGAGCAATTGCGTCAAGACCTACAAATCTTGTTATTACCAAAAGATCCAAATGACGATCGCAATTGCTTTATTGAAATTCGTGCCGGTGCTGGTGGTGACGAAGCGGGTATTTTTGCTGGCGATTTATTCCGTATGTATTCACGTTACGCAGAGCGTAAAAGTTGGCGTGTTGAATTAGTGAGTGAGAATGTAAGTGAGCAGGGCGGTTATAAAGAAGTTGTTGCACGCATTGTTGGTGATGGTGCATATGGACGTTTAAAATTTGAATCAGGCGGTCACCGTGTACAACGTGTACCAGAAACTGAATCACAAGGTCGTATTCATACATCTGCTTGTACAGTTGCATTATTACCAGAAGTACCAGAATCAGAAGCTGTGCAAATTAATCCAGCTGATTTACGTATCGATACTTTCCGTGCATCAGGCGCGGGTGGTCAGCACGTTAACAGAACTGATTCTGCGGTACGTATTACCCATTTACCAACAGGTGTTGTAGTAGAGTGTCAGGATGAGCGTTCGCAACATAAAAACAAAGCAAAAGCTATGTCTGTATTGGTTGCACGTATTCAAGCAGCAGAAGATGAAAAACGCCGTTTAGAAGAAGAATCTACACGTCGCAACTTAGTTGGTAGTGGTGATCGTTCAGAGCGTATTCGTACCTACAACTACCCACAAGGTCGAATTACCGACCATAGAATCAACCTTACTTTATATAAACTAACTGAAGTAGTTGAAGGTGATTTAGACTCAGTAGTTGAGCCACTTATTCACGAATATCAAGCTGACCAATTAGCTGCTCTGTCAGACAGTTAATGACCACACTCAAACAAAACTGCCCAACCAGCTTAGATAAAGCTTGGCGTTGGGCAGCTGATTTATTTATTGAATCAGAATCACCTCAAATAGATGCACAGTTATTGTTATTACAAGCGATTGAACAAACGAATCGGGTGTATTTATTAACTTGGCCAGACAAATGTTTGAGCGAAAAACAGCGAGATATATTTTGTGATTATGTGCAACAAAGGTTAAGCGGCAAACCTATCGCACATATTCTAGGTACAAGAGAGTTTTGGGGATTAGAACTAAGTGTAAATCCAAGCACACTTATACCTAGGCCTGACACAGAAACCTTAGTTGAAGTTGTACTAAACCATGTAGCTGAGAATAGCGAACTCGCTGATAAAACACTCAAGGTATTAGATTTAGGTACAGGCACAGGTGCAATTGCGCTGGCAATAAAATCTGAATTTCCGAATTGGCAGGTATCGGCTGTTGAATACAATGCGGATGCTGTAAAACTAGCTGAGCAAAATTCATTAAAGCTAAAATTACCAATACAAATCTATCAAGGCAGTTGGTTTGAACCTTTAGCCAATACAAATCAACAGTTCGATATTATTGTATCTAACCCCCCATATATAGATAAAACTGACCCCCATTTATCACAAGGTGATGTTAGGTTTGAACCTTTGTCAGCATTAGTTGCTGACGATAAAGGTTTAGCCGATATTCAGCATATAGCCGAGCAAGCGATTAAGTTCTTAAATAAAGGTGGCTTAATCGCCATCGAACATGGTTTTGAGCAAGCTCAGCAAGTGCAGGATATTCTTAAAAAGTTAAACTATCAAAACATTAAAACAGCTAAAGACATAGCAGACCAAGATAGAATAACCTATGCATATTCCTCAAATTATTGAATAAACTAGCGTTAAACTTGTCAATTCGCCAACTCTGAACTAATTTTTTAAGAGTGATATACACGCACGTTTTTGGGGAAGAGTGCATGAACGACGATTTTTTATTTACCGACGATGAAGGCGAAGAAGAAGTAGGTTACGAGAAATCTTGGAAAGTACTAATAGTTGACGATGAGCCAGAAGTACATGCGGTAACTAAACTCGCTTTGAGCGACTTTACCTTTCAACACCACAGTTTAGAATTTATCAGTGCCTATTCAGGTGCTGAAGCCAAAGAGCTGATTATTGAACATCCAGACACGGCCATCATATTATTAGATGTAGTGATGGAAACAGACGATGCTGGTTTACAAGTTGCTGAGTTTATCAGAAAAGAAGCCAACAACCAGTTTGTCCGTATTATTTTACGCACCGGTCAACCAGGGCAAGCACCAGAGCGCCATGTCATTATTAACTATGATATTAACGACTATAAATCTAAAACCGAATTAACAGCGCAAAAACTTTTTACTGTAATTATGGCGAGTTTGCGCTCGTACCGCGACATTATGTCGATAGAAAAAAACCGCGTTGGTTTAGAAACTATCATCAAAGCTTCGGCCAACCTGTTTGCCAACCATTCGATGGATACCTTTATCAATGGTATTTTACGCCAACTGACTTCTATTATTAATTGTACCAACGAAGCCATGTACGTTACCTCGTTAGTGGCGGATGATCATTTAGTTGATGGTGAACTCGTGGTAGTGACAGGGCAAGGTGAATTTGCTGACTTGGAAGGCAAAAAAGTTTTTGAAGTGATTCAACCGAATATGAAAGAGGCCTTTGATCACGCAATTAATGACAAAGACATTGTTTACGGCGAAGACTTTATTGTCGCTTATTGTGAAAGCCACTCTAATCATAGAGCTTTATTATATATAGCGAATATCTCTGAAGAACTAACTGCTACCGACAAGCACCTAATAGAACTCTTTACTAAAAATGTCCAGATAGCCTACGACAACGTAATCTTAACGCAAGATATTGAAGACACTCAGCGCGAAATTGTTATGCGCTTAAGCGAATCTGTTGAGTGTCGGTCAGAAGAAACAGGCAATCATGTTAAACGTGTCGCAGCATATTGTCGGTTATTTGGTGAACATTTAGGCCTGCCAATTGAGGACGTAGATACATTGGTACTGGCTGCACCATTACACGATGTTGGCAAAATAGGTATACCGGACAAAATATTAAATAAAGCTGGGCCATTAACGCCAGAAGAAATGACGGTTATGCGTAAACATGCGTCATTGGGCTACCATATTTTAGCTGGCAGTGAACGGCCAATAATTAAAGCTGGGGCATTAATTGCCCGTGATCATCATGAGCGTTGGGATGGCACCGGATACCCTGATGGGAAAAAGGGCAAAGACATTCATTTATATGGGCGAATTGTTGCAATTGCAGATGTGTTCGATGCATTAAGGTGCGAGCGCTGTTATAAAAAAGCTTGGGATGCAGAAACTACCATTGCCGAAATTAAAGCGCAAAGTGGTCTTCATTTTGACCCTGAGCTGGTGGATATTTTTGTTGAGAAATATCAAGATTTTGAAGACGTACTGAAGAATTATCCTGATTGAAAACTTGAAAAACAGATTAGCGCCCCCATAAGATAACAGTATTAAAAAAGTTTTGTAGGGGCCAAATTGTTAGATAATCAATCCATCGTCAGTTATTGCTTAGAATTACTTGAGCCAATTTCAGCAAAAAAACAATTTAATTCGGCAATAGAGCAACACCATAATCTAGTGCAAACTGTTGAATTGACCACAATCGACATGGATGATCCGATAGAGCGTATTCACTTTGTGCTCGACTTCTTTTATACACAAAGCATATTCGGCACACCTACATCATTAAATAAACCGCAAGATTACGACTTAGTTACAGCGCTCAATACTCATACCGCATCTTCACCTGTGTTGGCTATTATTCTGGCTGATTTATTTACCGCCGCTAGGTTAGAAGCACACGCCATTATTGCAAGGCACAAAGTATTAGTCCGTATAGAATTAGAAGATAATCAGTTCGTATTTATTGAAGCCAGTGCAGGTGTCAGTTTAGAGTGGGATGAAGTAAAACAATACCTCAATATTAAAGACAAAAAACAAAACCAAATAGAGCTACCAGACGAACAAACCATAGGCATGTTGTTGCTCAGCATGTACAAAACTGCACTTATGGATAAAGCATTATTTGCCAAAGCACTTGAAGTAGTTGACTTAATAATCAGCTTTGAACCTGAAAACCCATACGAGCGCAGAGATAGAGGTTTTGTATTACAGCAATTAAACTGTGACTCGCATGCGGTAGCTGACTACAAATATTTTATCGAACAATGCCCGGCAGACCCACTTGCGCCTATGATAAAAATGCAGCTAGACGATATTAACAATAATATTTGCTCTATCCACTAAATTTGGTTAACTACAAATAATGCAACCTGTATCTTCAAACAATTCAGACCAACAAATAGTCATTCGCGTGCGCCCAGCCAAAGCGGCTTTTGATTGGTTTAAAGATGGTTTAACTATATTCAGTCAACACAAATTGCCATGGATTGGGGTAACGCTTTCTCTATACGTTTTGTTATTGGCGTTGTCGGTTATCCCTGTTGTGGGGCAAATTATTGGTAATGTTTTACTCGCGGGTTTATTTCCGCTTGCGCATACAGCTTTTCATACGAAACAATTTGACCACAAACGAGTGTTTGATGGTTTTAAACAAAGTTTAATGCCGCTTATTCAAGTCATCTTAGTCAATATGATAGGTGTATACATTTGTTATGAATTGGCAGCGCAAATCACAGGTTTTGATCAACTGGCTACACCGAACGTTAACGATGTCTACCAACTTAGTATTGTACTGTTAATTTTTTATGCGCCTATATTATTAGCCATGTTATTTGCACCTGCGCTAATCATATTGCATAAAATTAATGTTTGGCAGGCGATAAAAATGTCGTTTGTGGGTGGCTTTAAAAATAGTATCAGCATGACAGTATTCGGCGTAATCATGATTTTTGCCATGGTATTGGCAATAATGCCTGCAGGGTTAGGGCTAATCTTTTTACTACCTATAATGCACTGTACTTTATATATCATTTTTCAAGACATATTCCACAGCCGCACGCCTTTTAAATTAGAAAGTCAGCCGGAAGATGAAGACAGTATGTATGTCTAGCAGCTAGGACAAAGCAATGAACGCATTAGACCTTTTATTAAACCGAGTTTCTTACAACAAACTTATTTACCCTGCACCGCAAGGTGAACAGTTAAACAATATATTACAAGCTGGTTGCAATGTACCTGATCATGGTGGATTAACGCCATGGCGTTTTATTGTGTTTAAAGATGAATCGTTAAAAGATTTAGGTGAAATTTTTGCTGAAGCAGCCGAGCAAGACCAAGCTGCAGATGAGCAAATCACCAAAGCTAAAAATATGCCACTACGAGCACCTATGATAATTGCGGTAATTGCTAAATTAACCTCAGATCACAAAGTACCAGAAAGCGAACAGCTTATTGCTGCAGGTTGTAGTGTACAAGCCATGCAAATGGCCGCGGTTGCCCAAGGTTTTCAAGGTATTTGGCGCACAGGCGCATATGCTTATCACCCACATGTCACCAAACAGCTGAATTTAGCCGACAATGAAGAAATAGTTGGATATTTATATTTAGGTACAGCCGATGGCGAAGTACCAACAAAACAAAGACCATCAGCAGAAAACTTTGTGCAATACTGGTAAGTTTTAGCTGATCCATTCTATTCTTTAACTCGTAGATTTAATTTGAATAAAATTTGCGAGTTAAGGATAAAAATGGACAAACAATTTCCCAAAGTCGATATTGGTATCAGTGCCTGTTTATTAGGCGAAAATGTTCGTTTTGACGGCGGACATAAAAATCTCTATTTTGCCAACCAAGTCTTAGTAAACTACGCCAATTACCATAGAGTGTGCCCAGAAGTTGGCATAGGTATGTCTATTCCACGTAAACCTATTCGTTTAGTTGAGCATAATCAGCAAATTTTATTGTTAGACAGTCGCGATGCCAGCATAGATTACACCAAACAAATGCAAGACTTTGCTGAGAAAAAATGCGCATCACTAACCGGATTAAATGGATTTATCGTTACTTCTAAATCACCAAGTTGTGGTATGGAGCGTATGAAAGTATACGACATTGACGGTAAACAAATTCGTAAAGACGGTATTGGTTTATTCACGCAGAAACTAATGCAAATGCACCCAAATCTGCCAGTTGAAGAAGACGGCCGTTTAAACGACTCGCAACTTAGAGAAAACTTTATCGCCCGTGTCTACGTACATGCTACTTGGCATAAAAACGTAGCCAATAGCGACAAAATGGCCGACTTAGTGAAATTTCATAGTCAGCATAAATATCAAATAATGTCACACAGTTACCAAGCATATAAGAGTTTAGGCAAGCTAGTGGCAAATGCTGAAAAACTCAGTTTATCTGATATAAAACCTTTGTATTTTACCGAGCTAATGGCAGCGTTAAAAAACATAGCCGGGCGTAAAAAACACTGTAATGTAATGCAGCATATTCAAGGTTATTTTAAAAAGCAGCTAACTGCGCACGACAAACAAGAGTTATCAGACTTAATAATGCAATACCGCGCTGGTTTAGTGCCATTACTGGCACCACTGACGCTAATTAAACATTTTTTGAAAAAGTACCCGAATGATTATTTAAATCAGCAAAGCTACTTTTCTCCTTATCCGCTGAAAATGGGACTACACGGCTAATGCAACTAATATGGTATAGAAACGATCTTAGAACATACGATCACACAGGGTTATCACAAGCTGTCGCCAAAGCAAATGAACTTAAGCAGGGCATAGTAGCTATATTTGTATTTACCCAAAAACAATGGCAACAGCAACAGATGGCAGAGATAAAACTTGCGTTAATCAAAGCGCGAGTAATGCGCCTGCAACAAGAGTTAGCAGATTTAAACATACCGCTGGTAGTGCATAATTGTGATACTTACCAACAATCAGCTGAATGGGTGGCTGATTTTTGCCAAACGCAGCAAGTTAGCCATTGCCATATAACTCATGATTACGAATTAAATGAAATAAAACGCGATGAATATTTAGCCCAGTTGCTCACTAACACCTGCAATACAAGGGTTCAAAACTGCAGTGAAATTATCGCTAATCACGACAACTTAATAATGCCGCCGGGCAGTGTGGTTAAAAACGATGGTGAACCATATCAAGTATTTACCCCGTTTAAAAAACAGTGGTTGAGACAACTACAGAGCAATTTACCAAATAGCCATGCCAAACCTAAAGTTCAAACAGACAATCAACTGACCTTCGATAGATTTTATTATCCGTATTCAGTGCCAAGCGAAACGCTTGACCAGTTAAAATGTTGGACAGATATTGAAGACGACGTAATCAATCAATTACGCGGATTTTGTCGAGAGCAAATTCAAGACTATGCCAATAAGCGAGATTTCCCAATTGCAAAGTGTACCAGCCGATTGTCTCCTTATTTTGCGCTCGGTGTATTAAGCCCACGCCAAGCGCTTAACCGAATTGTATTAGAACACCAAGAGCAAGTATTTAGTAATGATACAGGCCCAGGTGTGTGGTTAAGTGAGTTGATTTGGCGCGAATTTTATAAACATTTAACTGCTTATTACCCTGACATAAGCAAAGGCAAAAGTGTAAAAGCACAATATCAAAATATTCAGTGGAATACCGACCGCACAGTTTTTGACGCTTGGTGCAATGGGCAAACAGGCTTTCCAATTGTTGATGCAGCAATGCGCCAATTAAACGAATTAGGCTGGATGCACAACCGCCTGCGCATGATAGTGGCAAGCTTTTTAATAAAAGACCTCCACATAAATTGGCGCTGGGGCGAAGACTACTTTATGCAAAAGTTGATTGATGGTGATTATGCCGCCAATAACGGCGGTTGGCAGTGGTGTGCCTCAACCGGGCACGATGCAGCGCCATACTTTAGAATATTTAACCCAACTACCCAAGGTGAAAGATTTGACGCCAAAGGCGCATTTATAAAAATGTATTGCCCTGAGCTAAAAGACATACCTGAAAAATGGATACACAAACCACATGAATATGCAGAAAAATATCGTGTAGCAATAGACTACCCTAAGCCGATAGTTGACCATAAAAGTGCCAGAGAACTAACCCTAGCCTTGTATAAAGGTTAGAGCTGGCTAAATTGCTCTATTTCTGTGTCGAAAGTGCTCATTTATGTTCATACTCTTTATAAATAGCGCGCTTTATCCTTGAACTAGGGCGATTAAAAAATATTTTTATTAGACGCTCTTGATAATCTTTGTTTTAGACATATTATGTCTTTAACTCAGTTCTGATTAAGTTTCGCGGAGAAAATATGAAACGTATAGTCCTGTTCTTACTTACTAATATCGCGGTTATGCTAACCCTAGGTATAGTTTTAAGTATTCTAATGTCTGTGTTTGGTATACAACGCCAAAGCATGGGTGGCTTGTTGCTAATGGCTGGCGTATTTGGTTTTGGCGGCGCCTTTATCTCGTTACTTATGTCTAAATGGATAGCCAAACGCTCAACTGGTGCTTATGTAATTGAACAACCACACAATGCAACCGAACAATGGTTGGTTGAAACTGTACGTCGTCAAGCGCAAAAAGCTGGAATAGGCATGCCTGAAGTGGCAATTTTTGACTCGCCAGAAATGAACGCATTTGCCACAGGTGCAAACAAAAATAATGCATTGGTTGCAGTAAGCACAGGTTTATTGCACAACATGAATAAAGAAGAAGCTGAAGCAGTATTAGGCCACGAAGTAAGCCACGTAGCCAATGGCGACATGGTAACCCTTACGTTAATTCAAGGTGTGGTAAATACCTTTGTAATATTTTTAGCGCGTGTAGTGGCAGGCATAATTAGCAACGCAACTCGTGGCAATAACAACGAGTCTGGCATGGGCGGTTTAGCTTATTACGCAACTGTGTTTGTACTAGAAATACTCTTTGGCATACTCGCGAGTATTGTGGTTGCATGGTTTTCGCGCCAACGTGAATACCGTGCAGATACAGGCGGCGCACATTTAGCCAGCCGTCAAGGTATGATAGCTGCTTTAGAAAAGCTTAAACATTCGCAAGAAAGCCGCTTAGAAGGTTCAATGATGGCATTTGGCATAAACAGCAAATCAAAACTTGCGAGTTTATTTTCCAGCCATCCACCATTAGACGAGCGTATTCAAGCCCTTAAAGACGCACGTTAGTAATCAACCCAGTGTTGAAAAAATCCCCGACCAGTTCGGGGATTTTTGTTTCTATATTGTAGAGTTCGAAAATCTTCTTATTTTTTACATTTAATTGGGCTATAGTTTTGATTCCAATTATAAAAATTAAGAACCAAGATAATGACTCGCACTGTACAACTTCCGCAAGATGATGCTTTTTTAGATGATCAATTAATCCAATGGTGGTATTGGACTGGACAACTCACAACTGAATCAGGTCGGCGCTTTGGCATTGAATTATGCTTTTTTGCTGTTGACGCGAGCGCGATTCATTTATTTGAAATGATTGCGCATAAAATTCATGGCGAAAAAGTAATGTCAGATTTCACGACTGTGCAAATGATTAATGCAGCAGTTACTGATATTGATAATGATAAATTTTATAGCAAAGTGACATACGTACCGGGCGCTCCAAAAGAGGTTACCGACGGATTCGCCTTACATGATTTACTGAGAAATTGCTCTGCTGTTGGGGGCGGTGGCAATGACAAGCTACTGATAACTGTAGATGACTTCAAGTTTGAGCTTAATCTTGAAGAATTACGTCCGGCTGTTATTCATTACGATGGACAGAAACACGAATACCAATTTGGCGGTTACACCTATTATTATTCGCGTGAAAGCATGCAAGCGATTGGGCAGCTCACAACCAATGGACAAACTGAAAATGTCAGTGGAAACCTTTGGTTTGATCGTCAATATGGGGAATTGGTACAGGCCTCAATGTTGGTTGGCTGGCAGTGGTTTGCCATCCAACTAGAGCCCAATACGCAAATTATGATTTTTGCTTACCATTGGGAATCAGAGCACATGGGCTCAATCACCAATGAGCAAGGTGAAACTATTGAACTTGGCCCCAAAGATTATTCGCTAGAGATTTTAGAGTGGTGGACGAGCCCACATACGCAAAGACGTTATCCTTCCAAATGGCATTTAAAAACCGGTGAATACGATTTAACTATTACACCTTTGGTTGCCGACCAAGAATTGGACGAAGCTTGGTTATGGATCAAGTATTGGGAAGGTGCGTGTGGAGTGACAGGTTCACACCAAGGTTCAGCATATGTTGAATTAGTTGGATATCACAGAAAACATTGGTTGTAATTAGACAATAATAACGAAAAAAGGAGACTTTTATGGCTTTATATCAACATTATCTCGGCAATGTAGTATCTAAACCACCTTGTAAAATGACTAATGCAAACATGTATGGTTTTTTTATTGAAGGGCAGCTTAAACAAATTCAAGCCTACCTAGATTCAACTCTTAATACGGTTGAAATCGAAAATACCCATTTTAAAGCTTTATCAAAATACTTAATGCTAACTTTTACTGACATTGAAAAAATGGTCAGTACCAATCCGCAATATAAAGATGCAGGTTGGAGCCAAGAAACAGACATTATTATTTGGGTGCCTGTTGCAAAAATGGTGAAACATAAAGTAGACCAAATATATTTTTATCCGGCTTATATCGTTGTAAATAACTTATATGCTTTGCTAAATGGCACTTTAACTTGGGGTTTTAACAAGTATTTTAGTAATACATTTGAGATGCCTGCAATTGGTGGTGAGCCCGATAAATTTTCTTTAACGGTTGATGCATTTAAAACTTTTTCAGCAGATTCTACATTAAAACCACATCAAATCTTTGAATTAAACATGGTTGAAAAGGGCGAAGCTAAAAGTGTTTCTGGCGTTGCTGAAATAATTAAAGAAGCGATAGAATTGATTTCCTCTTCCACTGAGTCGATTTTCGATTTTGATTGGAACGCAATTAAACAATCATTACATCAATTAGTCTCACCCGAAATAAATCAAATCTTGTTTAAACAATATCCAGATGGCGAAGCGCAAGATGCACTGTATCAGGCGATTATTCATTCACCATCGAAAGTGGATAAAGTACATAGTGCCGCTATTTATACACATAAATATCAATTTAATATGCAGCATTTAGACTCGTTCCCACTTGATGAAATGTTTGGCATTTCTACTGCAAGCCAACAACCATTATTGCCGTTTAATGTGTTGTTCGATTTTAGCCAAGATGCAGCAATTGAAATTGCAAAAAATTAATAAGGATTTGTTATGACACAAAAGCAAAAAGTTGCCGTATTAGGCGGTGGTGTATCCGCAATGACGGCGGCGTTTTATTTAACCGAATCGCAAGACTGGCAAGATAAATATGACATCACAGTTTACCAATTGGGTTGGCGCATCGGTGGCAAAGGGGCGAGTGGTCGCAATAAAGAGTATGGTCAACGCATTGAAGAACATGGTTTGCATATTTGGTTTGGAGCGTATGTTAATTCATTCCGCACCATTGAGAATGTATATAACACGCTAAATCGTCCAAAAGATAAGCCATTGGCTACCTGGCAAGAGGCATTTAAGCCACAAAACTTTGTGGTTTTGCAAGAACACATCAAAAACGAGTGGAAAACATGGCCAAATGAATTTCCATTTATTCCTGGGAACCCAGCTGATAGCACTTTAGATTTAACGGTTTGGGAGTTTATTCGAGCTGCTTATTATTACTTAAAAGATTTTTTAACCGAGTTACATCAAATTAGTGGCAAGCAGCATAAAACTAATTTAGCTGAACATGACTCGTTAAAAGATATCGTAAGCCATTTGGCAACCCATTTGAAACAAGATGTCGCAGCGATAGAACATGCACTGCAAAACGATATTATCCAATCAATAGAATTAATTAAGCAATTGGCACATATACACGCCGATGCTGACGAGAGCCAAGTGCACGCTCATGCTTCGATTATCTCTCGTTTATTCCATGCGCTGAGAAAGTGGTTGCAGCATGAATTTGCTGAATTACTCGATAATAATGATGAAATCAGGCGTTTATTCATTTGTGCCGATTTAGGTTTAACCATGTTTATTGGTTTGATTGAAGATAAGGTACATCAGCGTGGTTTTGGTTATTTAAATCAATGGGATTATCGTGAGTGGTTAACAATACATGATGCAAATGTAGAATTTACCGTTAACTCAGCGATTGTTCGTGGTTTTTATGACTTGGCTTTTGCGTACCCGAATGGCGACTTTGAACACCCAAATATTGAAGCGGGTGTATCTGTATTGGCTATGTTACGTATGGCTGTATGTTATCGTGGTGGAATAATGTGGGAAATGCAGGCCGGTATGGGCGACACCATATTTTCGCCATTTTATGAGTTGTTAACTCAGCGAGGGGTTAAATTTGAATTCTTTAACTGTGTAGAAGAATTAATCCCAGGGGATGATTCCATTGAACAAATTATTATTACAGAGCAAGTTCAGTTAAATAACCCGAACAAACCATATAATCCGTTAGTTGACGTTAAAGGTTTACCATGTTGGCCGTCTGAGCCTAAATATGAAGAGTTAAATCCACAGCAAGCAGCGTGGTTGCAAGAGAATGACATTAACCTTGAATGTTTTTGGTCTGATTGGGCAAAAGTATACAAAGAGAAAACCGGTGAGGATTTACCGCAAAAAACTTTAACTAAAGGTGTTGATTTCGATTTAGTGGTATTTGGCCCTTCAGTTGGCTCAATACCTCACTTATGCCCCAAGTTATTAGAAAAAGATCCAAAACTGGCACAAATGGTTGATAAAGTTAAAACCGTCGCAACACAAGCTTATCAGCTGTGGTTAACTAAAACAGTTGCTGAAACAGGCTGGAAGTATTTACCTGAAAATGGTGAAAAACCAGTTTTAAGTGGATTTGTCGAACCTTTTGATACATGGGCTGCAATGGACCAACTGCTTTGCCGTGAAGACTGGCCAGCCGATCATGAACCGAAAAATGCCAGCTACTTTTGTAATGCGTATCCAATTGATAACTATCCACCTAAAGATGATTATCAATTCCCTGCTGAATGTAAATCTCAAGTGAAAAACAACGCAGTCAATCAGCTTAAAAATGACATTTATAACTTATGGCCGAGTATTGCACAGCAGGGTGAGTTTGATTGGAATTCACTATTAGCAAACCAAGATGAACAAGGCGAAGATCGATTTAACAGCCAATATTGGCGATGTAATGTCGATCCAAGCGAGCGTTATGTATTATCAGTTAAAGGTTCAAGCGCTTATAGGCTTAAAACTGATGAAACGATATTCAATAATTTGTATTTAACGGGTGATTGGTTGAGTACAGGTGTTAATGCTGGCTGTGTAGAAGCCGCGACAATGGCGGGAATGCAAACATCTCGCGCTATTTGTGGTTACCCAGAGTCAATTGACGGTGAAAATGGCTTTGAACCAAAAGGAAAATAGTTAAAGGAATTAGCGAGGCGTAATAATTCGTCTACAATATAAAGAAATTACGCCTCTTATGATTCAAGTTTTAAGGTAATTAAATGAAAAAGAACATGGGTTTTGTCTTGCCACCGTTTTTATGTGTGGCGAGCGTCGGCTTTGTTTCTGCTAAAGGAATAGATGAAACCCAGCAAACTGAGCAAGGTATAGAAGTAATCAAGGTACACGCTGAAAAACGCGCAAAAGAGTTATCTTCTGTATCTACAACTGTAAGTTTGTATACTGATAAAGAGTTAGAAGCTCTAAAAATCAAAGACACTACTGAGCTGTCTACGTTAGCGGCCAACGTTAAAATAACGCAAAACGCTGCTGAAGGCACACCGCCCGCTATTAGTATTCGTGGTGTGTCACTTTTAGACTACAACACTGCAAATACGGCACCTGTTGCAATATATGTAGATGATGCGGTTGGAGGTTCAGTTAACCATCAAATTGTAAACTTATTTGATGTAAAGCAAGTAGAAATTCTCAAAGGTCCTCAAGGCACATTGTTTGGCCGCAATACCACAGGTGGTGCGATACTGGTTTTTTCTAATGAACCAGAACAAGATTTTTCCGCCCATGTAAAAGCTGGTGGAGGGAATCAGGATTATCGTCTGTTAGAAGTGATGCTGAATCAACCGCTTACCAATAACTCCGCAGCGCGTATTGTGGTAAATCATCAAGAATACGACTATTCAACAATTAATCTTCACCCGCAAAGTCCAAAAGCTGGTTTGGAGCAAACTAATATTAGAGCTATTTACAAGTACACTGGCGATAATTGGGATCTGTTATTAAAAGCAAGAGCTGAAGATTGGCAAGGCACTGTTAAACCGCCAGCGAATATTGGCGTTGTCGATGCAAGTGGCAATCCTTGTGCACCAAGCGATGCTGGTTCAACCAAATGTTTTGATGGTTTTGGTTATAATGTCGGAACGGATGACTTTCATGCGGTTAATGTTGATAATTACAGCCCTCATGAAACAGACGCTCATGGTTTTTCAGCAAAACTGACGTTAGATTTAACTGACTACAGTCAATTAATCTATATTGGTGCCTTGAATCATTTAGAGCGTTATTCTGCCTATAACTGTGATGCAAGCCCAGCAGAGTTGTGTAAAGGCGCCTTGGGGGTGGAAACGGATAGCTCCAACCATGAAATACGCTTAGTTAATAGTTGGGATGAAACTACTTGGACTATCGGCGCGTTTTATTTAAACGAAGAGATTACCCAAGATAATTTTAGCGATATATTCAGAGCATTTCGTGGAACCGGCATCCTACCTAATGAATACACCACAACGTTTTTATATGACAATGAACTGGAAGTGACAGCTTCATCTTTGTTTACTGAAATTGAATTTTCGATAACTGAAAACTTGTACTTAAATCTTGGTGGACGTTATACAGATGAATCGACTGAATATCATACGGTTTCGAGAGTCGATACAATTTTAGACAATAGTTTAAACGATGATTCAATTCTAACTGCAATTGGTTGTTTTTCTACTGGTGAGTCACACGCTAGTTCATTTGGCGCAAATTGTCCGAACTGGGATTTATCTGGAAAAGTTAGCGACAATAATTTGTCTGGAAGCGCTTCGCTTCGCTATCAGTTTGATTCAGGCTCTAATCTTTACTACAAAGTTGCCAGTGGTTACAAAAGTGGTGGATATAATGCTGGTTTATTGGCGACCAAAGAAGAAGCCGAAAGAGCTGAGTATGGAGCGGAGCAACTGTTAGCGCATGAGATCGGTAGCAAAATTTCGTTACAAGATTCAGCGAGCTTTATTCAAGCCAGTGCTTTTTATTATGACTACACAGACCAACAAATATTCCAAAACCAACCTTCTGCTGTTGACGGTGCTCCGCCAATTCAAGTTTTGGATAATGTAGGTAAGTCTACTATTTATGGTGTTGACCTAGATTGGTATTTCAAACCATCAGATAATCTCGATACTAGGTTGTCTATTGGCTATTTGCCTAAAGCTGAAGCTGAGTTTGAAGATGCCGTGACGGGTGAACGTAAACAAAGTCGTCTACCATTGGCATCCAAATGGAATGTGGGAGGTAGATTAAATTATACATTTAGCGACCTGTCCGTTATGATAGGTTTCGATCATCAATCTGACTTTTATTTTGACCAAAATGAAAACCCTTATGCAGAGCAAAAGGCTTTTACTTTGTGGAACGCGGGATTAAATTACACTGTGACAGATAACTTTATTGTTAAAGTTTGGGGCAAAAATTTAACCGACGTTGAATATAGTCATTTAAAATTTGATTTGATCAACTTTTTAGGCATGCTGGAAGATTTTCGAGCCGAAGGCCGCCGATATGGGGTAGAAGCGACACTGAGCTTTTAATTTATTGTCTGAGATAGGGGCTGGTAGCCCCTATATGGAATTTCATAAAAGTATATGCAATTGAACCACAAAATTGGCGTGAAAATGGAACGAACATGCGCCAGCTTAAAATATCTGCTCTTACCGATTTTTATTTTTATCATCAGTTTTTCTTCAGTTTCAGCTGAGTCGTATTTATTCTTGGAAAGTAAATCTTCTGAAACTAATTTGCTAACGCTTGGCAATACCTATAAGGCTCAGAATGATATCTTTCCTGCCTCTTTAGATGAGGCTTTGCTACTCGCTAGTAAGCCAAGAGAGTCTGAATATCAGCCTAGTTCAGCCGAACCATATTGGTACGTAAAATCTTTTGTCAATCTAACCGAAGCACAGAATTGGATTCTGTATATTTATGGTGGGGCGTTCGAATCTGCTAAATTTAAATTGTATGGTCTAGAAGGAACCCAGAGCTTTGCCTTGGGACACCAACATTATGATAGCGATAGGTTTCATTACGCCCACTCTGTCAAATTACAGCCAAATCACGAGTATGTGTTAGTCGGGTATTTTGATAGTCCGTATTATTACGCTCCGATTAAAATGATCCTGCAAGCAGAAAGTGTCTTGGCAAATAAGCTCGAGCTTGAATCTGTTGCAATTCTAATTCTAAGCGGTATTTGTTTAAGTTTAGCCCTGTATAATTTATTTGTTTATATAGGTGCGCGAGACAAAACAAATTTGTACTACGCCTTGTATGTTGTCTTCTTATTGTGGAGTTGGCTGCATATACTACATGTGCCCGAAGTACTGTTTAATTTTTATGATAGTAACTATCACTGGGCTGGCTTTTTATTGGCCGGTATTTTTAGTAACTTATTTGTTGTCAGTTTCTTGCGCCTGCAAGACACGCGCCCTAAGCTAACCAAATTCTGTTATACAGCTGCAGCAATCAGTTTTATCTGTTTACCTTTTTCCTTTATGTCGGAGAATCACGGTTTAGCGTTAACAACCGCCAGCTCGACCCTCAACTTATTTTTAGGTTTGTATGCTGGGATAAGTAGTTGGCGTAAGGGGTATCGCCCAGCGAAATTTTTTGTATTTGCCTATTTAGCTTTATTTTCGCCTAATTTTGCTAGTAATTTAGTTAACGCGGGATTAATTGAGAATCAAACGCTAAACCTGTATTTAATCGGTTTTATGGGCGGCGCTATTGATGCTCTATTATTGGCGTTTGCAGTAGCAGACAAGGTTCGTTTGTTAAACGAAGAAAATATTGCTTTAAATACAAATTTGGAAAAGAAAGTACTTGAGCGCACAGCCGAATTACAAAAAACTACCGAAGAACTTGCCCGAGCGAACGATTCAAAGAGTCGTTTTTTGGCGCAAATGAGCCATGAAATTCGCACACCAATGAACGCAGTTATTGGTTTAAGTCAGCTCGCACTTAAAACTAATTTAAACTTTGAGCAGCGTGACTATTTGCAAAAAATCTATCATTCAGGTGATGTATTACTCGGTATTATTAACGATATTTTAGACTACTCAAAAATTGAAGCTGGGCGGTTAAATGTTGAGAAAGTCTCATTTAATTTAGAGCGGGTGGTTGAACGCGCAACTAATGTGTGTTCGTTAAAAGCCCATGCTAAAGGCATAGAGTTAATTGTTGATTTAAAAAACAATGTGCCTAAATTTATCGAGTCTGATCCGCTGCGTATTCAACAGGTGTTGGTTAATTTAATTTCCAATGCAGTTAAGTTCACCGAACACGGTCATGTTAATTTACGCATAAATACTAAAGAGCAAACCGATGGCGAATATCTAATTGAATTTGCTGTGGTTGATACTGGTATGGGGATGTCAGAAGAACAGCAAAAACTCTTGTTTAAACCTTTTTCTCAAGCGGACGATACTATTACTCGCAAATTTGGTGGCACAGGTTTGGGCCTTGCTATCAGCAAACAGTTAGTTGAGCTAATGGGCGGCGATATCTGGGTTAATAGTAAACAAGGTTTAGGCTCTGCGTTTCACTTTTCAATTAAATGTAAAAAAACGCATGAAGATATTCCGGCCAATAGTATTACTGTGGAAGACAGGCCGTTACGTGTATTGGTTGTTGATGATAATGCAATCGCAAGGCGGGTACTGCTCGATATTTTTACTCATCATAGTGCATTAGTGATTGAAGCTGAAAATGGTATTCAGGCTATTGATAAAGTGCAAACTGCGGTTAAGAATAATCAAAAATTTGATTTGATTGTAATGGATTGGCGTATGCCTGAAATGGATGGTATTCAGGCGTCTAAATTAATCAGGCAAGATTTGGGCGTAAAAGATATGCCAGCCATACTAATGGTGTCAGCGTACGATAAAGACGAAGCCAAAGTAGCCAGCGAAGGTGTTGGAATAGACGGTTTTATCGAAAAGCCGGTAAACCAGTCAACCCTGTTTGATATGCTACAAACTTGTTTGAATTTAGATGTAAAACGCAGTGAATTGATAGAAATGACTTGGTCAGGAGACGAGTCGATAGATTTGTCTAATGTCAGTGTATTGCTGGTTGAAGATAATAAGCTCAATCGCCAAGTTGCCGTTGGTTTTCTAAAAGAAGCGAATGTACAAATTGATATCGCTGAAAACGGTATTGAGGCCATCGACAAAGTAATGCGTAATAACTACGACCTTGTGTTGATGGATATCCAAATGCCAGAAATGGATGGTTTAACCGCTACTCGAGAAATCCGAAGTTTAGATAAATTCAAAAATCTGCCAATTATCGCAATGACAGCACATGCAATGGCCGGTGACTCGAAAAAAAGCCTCAATGCTGGCATGAATGATCATTTAACTAAACCGGTCGATCCAGACGAGCTCTATCGTGTTATTTATAAATGGGTAGACAAAGCTAAAGTTAAACCTGCAACCTCAAGTGAAGAAGCTACACCTGAACTTGCTGAATTACAGTCGTTAAGTTTGTTAAACGTAGCCAAAGCGCTGAAACAAATGCAGGGCAGAACCAGCTTATATTTAGACTTAATTAAAACTTTTGTTGAAGAAAATCATTCAACCGCGAGTGAACTTGAGCTTTCAAGCAGTAGTGATGATATGGAGCAGTTATACCTTAAAGTTCATTCGTTAAAGTCGAACGCTGCATATGTAGGCGCTGAAGAATTGGCAACAACGGCAGCGCAACTAGAACAGGCGATCACTAATAAACAAGATCACCAAATGCTGTTGGTTAAAACCTGTAATAAACTAACCAGTTTATTGGAACAATTAACACCATTTGTTCAAAGTTTCTTTAAACAAGAAATTGATTTAGGTTCATTTACCCAAGTTGAAGTAGATGAAATGCTCAAAAATATGACAGAGCTTTTGAAAGAGTCAAATGCTGAGGTGGAAGATTTTATACCTAAATTACAGCAGTTGCAGTATCATGTCGAAAATAGAAACGTTATTGCTGAACTTATTCAGTGTATTGACGATATAGAATATGATGCCGCTATCGCTTTAATTGGGGAGCACCGACAAGCATTTGAGCTGTCAGCTTGATTTGGTTATGAATAGAATAAAACAAGACTTTAGTATTTTAATTGTTGATGATGATAAAACTAACCGCCGAATTTTAAAGGAGTTAGTCGAAGACGAAGCTAGGGTTTTGTTAGCAAAGAATGGTGCGCAAGCAATTGAAAAAGCGAACGATTTATTGCCTGATTTAATTATTCTCGACATTGTTATGCCAGATATGGATGGCTTTAAGGTTATTGAACAGCTAAAAAATAAACGTGAAACCCAGCATATTCCGATTATTTTTGTAACTGGCAATACCTCAATGGAAGCGGAAGAAAAGGGCTTGCGTTTAGGTGCCGTTGATTATATTTCCAAACCTTTTCATGCTGGTATAGTTCAAGCCCGAGTGCATACTCAATTACAATCTTCAGCTCAACGTAAAATGTTGGATGAACTTGCGCATTATGATTCACTAACAGGTATTCCAAACCGTCGTTATTTCGATGATGTAGTCGAGCGAGAATGGCGCAATTGTGCTCAAGCACAGCAGCCGCTTACTTTAGCTGTTATCGACGTAGACTTCTTTAAAAACTTCAATGATACCTATGGCCATTTAGCTGGTGATAAAACCTTAAGAGCTGTTGCTCAAGTTTTACAAAGTCAAATGGTTAGGCCGCGTGATTTTGTTGCCCGTTTGGGAGGCGAAGAGTTTGTGGTTGTTTTACCCGAAACCGACAACCGCGCTGCCGAGGGTATTTTACACAAGTGTATTAATGCGGTACGCGAGCTGGATATTAGTCATTCCACGTCCGATTGTGAAACATGCGTCACTATAAGTGTTGGTTGTTACACTGTTTCGCCTGACCACAATTCAAACCCACTCGAAGCGCTAGATATTGCAGATAAATGCCTATATTTTGCGAAAGACAGTGGACGAAATCAAATTCATAGTCAACAATCTAATCAAGCGCCTGTTGGTGATTTACATATTGTTTAAGTAAATTTACGAGGTGTCTAGTGTGTCCGGTTAGGAAAAGGTTGTATTAATGGAATCGATTCTGATTGTTGATGACGAAAAACTTAACTTAAAGACATTAAGTGCTTTATTAAAGCGCGATTATGTTGCTATTTTGGCAAAAAATGGCGAACAAGCGTTAAGTAAAGCTGAAAAGTTTCAGCCTGATTTAATTTTACTAGACATTTTAATGCCTGGCATGGATGGTTTTGAAGTTTTAAAAAGGTTAAAAACCAATCCTGAAACCTCAGATATTCCGGTTATTATCGTTACCGGCACTACTGCGATTGAAAAAGAAGAACTCGGCCTTAATTTAGGCGCTTGTGATTACGTACATAAACCTTTTAATTCAGCCATTTTAAAAGCTCGTATTCGTACTCATATCTCGCTGCAAAAACAAAAACGCAATTTAAATAACTTAACCGAACAGCTTAAGCGCGCCAACGACGCTAAAAGCCGCTTTGTCGCTAATATGAGCCATGAAATTCGCACACCACTTACTTCCGTGCTCGGTTTTGCCGAAGCATTAAAAAATGGTGAGATCAGTCAATCAGAAGTTGATACTGTCATTCACCATATAGATAGAAATGGTCGCCACTTATTAAGCTTGATTAACGACATATTAGATTTTTCTAAAATTGAAGCCGACCAACTTGAGCTGATGCCAGCTAGAGTTGAGTTGTTTGAGTTAATTGAAGATATAGAAACTTTAGTTTTAGGCATGCCAAAAAGTCAGCAGGTCGAATTTAAACTCGAATGTGAATTTCCTTTGCCTCGGCTGATTTGGGTAGACTTAATTCGGGTACGGCAAATATTAGTTAATTTATTGTCCAATGCGTTCAAGTTTACCAAAGAAGGCAGTGTGACTTTACATATTAATTACGATACCCCACAGCGCATTTTAAAGTTTCATGTGATTGATACTGGCATTGGCATAGAACAAGACAGCAAAGACAAATTATTTCAACCTTTTGCTCAGGCTGACTCCAACGTGCAACATCAATTTGGTGGTACAGGTTTAGGTTTAAATATTAGTGCTTATTTAGCCGAAAAAATGGCTGGTAATTTATCTTTAACCAGTGAATTTAACCAAGGCAGTACCTTTACTTTTGAAATTAATTTAATCGAACTCGACGAGAACGATCTGCTGCTTGAGCAGCCAGCGGTACTTTCAAACACAGATAAATCAAATATATCTACAGCGTTAACTGGCAATGTGTTGGTTGCAGAAGATAATCCATCTATTCAAAAGCTGGTGCAGGTATTACTCAATCATTTAGGCATTACGGTAACTGTGGTTGATAACGGCGAGCAGGCGATTGAAAAAGTAATAGAGCAACAATTTGACGCTGTGTTAATGGATGTGCAAATGCCGGTTATGTCTGGGGTTGAAACTGTCGCTATGATACGCCAGTTGGGTTATACAGATTTGCCTGTTATTGCATTATCTGCCCATGTAGTTCGCGGCGAAATAGATAAATTTTACCAAGCTGGATTTGATGATTTTGTCGCAAAACCGGTAGAGCGTAAACATTTGTTGGCCGTATTGCTTAAACATCTAAGCAGTCAGCAAACGGTTGAAATTAATAAACTTGATATTGCGCTACCAACAAGTATTGAAGACCAATTAACTGATGAGTTTGTTAAGGGGTTACCAGAGCTTGCGAATGCACTAAATGTCGCATCAAAACAACAAGATTTACAAGCTTTGGGTAAAATCACCCACAATTTGAAAGGTTCAGCGAATACTTTTAATTTTGCTGATATAGGCGAGTTAGCTAGTAAAATTGAGCAGTCTGCTATACAAGGCCAGAGCTGGCAAAGTATAGCAGCTGATGTCGAAAAACTAATTCGTTTAACTAGCCGTACCTAAACGACTAATTGCTTGAATATCTTGTGCCGACAAGTTACCTGCCGCACTTTTTAATCCAACAATTGCTTTAATATACTGATAGCGCGCACTGGCTAAATTTCGTTTAGCGTCGTAAACCACTTTAGTACTATTAAGCACATCTACTATGGTACGTGTACCCACGTTAAACCCAGCTTTGGTTGCATTGAGTGCACTTTCAGCTGAAACAACAGATTGTTTTAACGCTTTTATTCGCGCTAGTGTTGCTTTTACATCGTTGTAAGCACTGCGTACTTGTTTAATTACACTGCGTTGGCTTTTTTCGAGTGCTTGGCTAGCCGATACATATTGGTGCCTTGCTTGGCGGCTTTGCGCATTAGTCGCGCCACCAGAATAAATAGGGACACTGACTGAAACTGTCCAGTTTAATCCTTTAGGCTGACTGTGAATTCTATCAACATCAAGGTCTGGGTTGGTGTTCGGAGAATTGTTATCTGACCAAGAATACCCCGCACGTAAATTGGCTTCAGGTAAATGGCCAGCAGATGCAATATCTATATCTTTTTTCGCAATTGCTACGGCAATTTTTTGTCCTAATAAATTCGGATTGTTTTGTTCTGCGATTGTTAGCCAATCATCGACTTTTGCCGGATTTAATTCTGGTGGGGTAAAGTTTTCGGTATTAAGTGGATCAACGCTTTGGTAATACTGGCCGGTAATTTCACGTAAAGCTTCTTTGGCTAATTCAATTGCGTTCATTGCGGTAATTTCTTGTGCAACTGCTGCATCAAACTGGGCTTGTGCTTCGTGTAAATTGGTAATAGCAGATATACCTACTTTGAGCTGTTGTTTGGTTTTTTCTAGCTCACGCTCTATCGCTTCTTTTTCTGCTTGTACAAAGGTGAGTGTGTCTTGCGCTTGCAATAAATCTAAATAGGCAGAAACCACTCTATTGGTTAAGTCAAATTCAGCTAAGGTTAAGGTAAATTGGCCTTGCTGGATTTGTTGTTCTGCTTTTGACAAGTTTAACCAGTTTGAATGTTTATAAATTGATTGATTTAAGTCGATACTTGCCGTTTGAGTAGTACTGTCTTGTATTCTATTTTGATTGTGTGAAATGCTGGCGATTAATTGGGGCAACAAACTCGCTTTAGCTAACGGATTAGCTTGTTGCAGCGCCATATAATTCGCTTGTGCTTGGCGTATGCTTGGGTCTTGTTCTAAAGCGGTTTGGTATATTTCAGTTATTGAGTTTGCTGAAGCTAGTGGTGTAAATAAAATGGTTACTAAGCTAGTCAATATTGTTTTGCGCAGTCGCATGTTTTTTCCCTGTTTAACTGTGTGTATTAGCTATATTATTTGGGCTATGTCAAAATGTTCAATTATTCGAAAACTGGTTTTGAGACAAGGTTATTATGCCTTGGTTCCAACTAATTGTTAAAGTGTAATTTAGTTAAAGGTATTAGATGCGCAAATTAATGGATGACTTTCCTTATAGTTTGGATAAACACGATGTTGAAGTTGTTAGCAAAAAGAGTTTATTTTCACGATTTTTCACTGTGTCGTTAGTGTCGTTTAAACATAAATTATTTGCTGGTGGTTGGTCGGAAACGGTTGAGCGCGAAATATTTGAACGGGGCGACGCGGTAGTTGTTTTGCCTTATGATCCAAAACTAGACAAAATCGTCATGGTTGAACAAATTCGTGTAGGTTGTATGGAAAATGCAGCGCATCCATGGGCGTTTGAATTAGTTGGTGGCATGATAGAGCAGGGGCAAAGTATCGAAAGTGTTGCACTGCGTGAAACTGAAGAAGAAACTGGTTTAATAGCAAGCGACTTAATTCCAATGCAAAGTTATTTATCTAGCTGCGGAGGCACCAGTGAGCGCATATTTTTATATGTAGCTAAGGTTGATTCTACTCAATGTGGTGATATTTGTGGGCTAGACTATGAACATGAAGACATTAAAGTGCATCAGTTTGACTGTGAACAAGTGTTCCATTGGTTAGAAAATGGCAAAATTGATGCAGCAGCTGTCGTTATTGCTTTACAATGGTTTAAACTTAATAAACAAACTGTTTTAGATAAATGGGCGCAGACTTGTTAATGAATGCACGAAGAAAAAAATACGTACCAGACATAGCGGAGCTTAACCGTGTGTGTGAGCATAATTTTATGCTGTTGGCACGTATGGTTAATTCGTGGGAGCAAGCTGCAATAAGTCAATTTGAAACCGGCCCATTCGCGGTTTTTCAGATAAAAGTAACTGAAGCGAGTAAATTTACCACGCATGTTGAAATGCGTCAGTTGTCTGCGAGTATGCCGGATTTAATGCAACCCAAGGTACTTATTCGGGTATACCATGATGCGAAAATGGCTGAGGTAATATCTAGCCAAAATGCTTCGCGCATTCAACCTAGTTATTTGTACCCAAATCCACAAATGCATCAACCAGATGAAAAAATGCAAATTAACCAGTTTTTAAATGAGTGGTTAAAGTATTGTCTGCAATGTGGTTTAGCCATGCATAAACAGGTGTTTGGATAAATGCCAACCACTTTATTGCAAATTACCGATTGCCATTTAAAAGCGGATAAAAACACGCTATTTCACGATATCAATCCGTATCAACGACTTGCTAAGTGTTTGGACTATGCCTACCAGCAACAATCAGACTCTGAAAATAACATTGCGGCCTTACTGTTAACTGGTGATTTAGTTCAAGACGAAGTGGCTAGCAGCTACCAGCAACTTATTGACTTGGTTAATCAGTATCAATGGCAAGTGCCTATTTGTTTGGTGCCGGGTAATCATGATGTTCCAGAGTTATTGGCAGAGGCTAAGCAAGCCATTGGTGCTTATGATCAATCTTTATTAAAGATTAACAATTGGCAAATCGTTTTATTTGACAGTTTTGATGTAGATGGAAAAGGCGCAGGCAAGGTTGAAGAAGCGCAAGTTGAGGATATTTTTCACAGGCTTAAAACTAGTCAAACTGATTATTTACTAGCAGTGCTACACCATCATTTAAGCCCTTATGGTGGTTTTATCGATAAATATCCACTGCAAGATTCGCAATATTTTTATAATTGGTTAGATGAGCAAGCGAAAAGTAATAACAACAAGTTGAAAGGGGTTGTACATGGCCATGTACATGCTACAGCTTGCAAATATTTGGCATTAACGCCAGTGTTTGGTGGTATCGCAAGTTGTTTGCAGTTTGTTCATGCAACTGAAGCACTCAACATTAAAGAGTTTGGTTTATCGGCCATTGATTTGTTTGCAGATGGCCGAGTTACCAGCACAGCGATTTATTTAAATGACTAAATTTGTTTTTAGCCCTAATTGATAACAATGAAAAAACTAATCTATTTACACGGCTTTTTAAGTTCACCATTATCGCTTAAAGCCCAGTTAACCCTTGAATATTGCCAACAACATTATGCTGATTCTATTCAAATAATAGCGCCGCAGTTAGCTAATTACCCAGAGCAAGTAGCAGAGCAATTAAGCGAGTTATTAGCCGATAAACAAAATATTCTGGGTTTTATCGGTAGCTCGCTAGGCGGTTATTTAGCTAGCTATTGTGCTAAACAAACTGGCTTACCTGCGGTACTGATAAACCCTGCGGCTTATCCTTACGATTTGTTGGCTAATTATTTAGGTGAACACCAACACCCATATACCAAAGAATTTTTTACTATAGACGACAGCTTTAATTTGTCTTTACGTCAATTTGACGTTACAAAGCAAGAGTTGCAAGCTTTAAAAATTTCAGTATGGTTACAAACCGAAGACGAAACTTTAAACTATCAAGAAGCGCAAGATAAATACCAGTATAATGAGTTAAACATTCAAGCCGGTGGTTCACATGCTTTTGATAACTATATCGAGCATTTACCTAGCATGTTGCAATATCTGTTTAATTCACAAGCTTAATTAGAAGAAGATTATATGTCTCAACAATATAACGCAGAAGCGATTGAAGTATTAAGTGGTTTAGAGCCAGTACGTCGCCGTCCTGGCATGTACACTGATACACAAAGACCAAACCATTTAGGCCAAGAAGTTATAGATAACTCGGTTGACGAAGCTATGGCGGGTCATGCGAATCAAATTAAAGTGATTTTGCATGAAGACCAGTCGTTAGAAGTTTCAGATAATGGCCGAGGTATGCCGGTTGATATTCACCCAGAAGAAGGTGTGCCGGGTGTTGAACTTATTTTAACTAAGCTACATGCAGGTGGTAAATTTTCCGGGAAAAACTATCAATTTTCTGGTGGTTTACACGGGGTTGGTGTTTCTGTTGTAAATGCGTTATCAACTCGTGTTGAAGTAACAGTTAGACGTGACGGCACTGTTTATCAAATTGCTTTTGAAAATGGCGACAAGGTTTCTGACTTAACTGAAATTGGCACTTGTGGGAAACGCAATACAGGTACTAGTGTACATTTTTGGCCTGATGCGAGCTTTTTTGACTCAGCTAAATTTAGCGTTAGTAAATTAATTCATGTACTCAAAGCTAAAGCGGTTTTATGCCCAGGTTTAGAAATAGAGTTTCAAGATAAAATCAACAAAGAAACACATAAATGGTGTTTCCAAGATGGTTTACGCGATTATTTAACCAGTTCAGTTGAAGGGTTTGAAACCCAACCTAAAGTGCCATTTACCGGTGAGTTTGCCAGTAAAACCGAAGCGGCTGAATGGGCTGTTACTTGGTTAGTAGAAGGTGGAGAAGGGGTTTACGAAAGTTATGTAAACTTAATTCCAACTGCTCAAGGTGGTACGCACGTTAATGGTTTACGCCAAGGTTTGTTAGATGCAGTGCGTGAATTTTGTGAATTTAGAAATTTAATTCCACGCGGAGTAAAACTGACGCCAGAAGATGTCTGGGACAGATGTAGTTATATTCTGTCGGTAAAAATGCAAGATCCGCAGTTTGCTGGGCAAACCAAAGAAAAGTTATCGTCTCGTCAATGTTCTGCATTTGTTTCTGGTGTAGTTAAAGATGCCTTTAGTTTGTGGTTAAACGAACATACAGATGTCGCAGAATTATTGGTAGAAACCTTTATTTCCAATGCGCAAAAACGTATGCGTGCTGCGAAAAAAGTTGTGCGTAAAAAGGTTACATCTGGCCCTGCATTACCGGGTAAATTAACAGATTGTAGTTCGCAAGATTCTGGCCGCTCAGAGCTATTTTTGGTAGAGGGTGACTCAGCCGGTGGTTCAGCTAAACAAGCGCGCGATCGTGAGTTCCAAGCTATCATGCCGCTGCGCGGTAAAATTTTGAATACTTGGGAAGTGGACTCAGGACAAATTTTATCCTCACAAGAAATTCACGATATTTCTGTCGCTATAGGTATGGATCCTGATAGTACAGATTTATCAGGGTTACGTTACGACAAAGTTTGTATCTTAGCCGATGCTGACTCGGATGGCTTGCACATAGCAACGCTTTTATGTGCTCTGTTTGTTAAACACTTTAAACCTATGGTTGAAGCAGGGCATGTATACGTTGCTATGCCGCCGCTATATCGTATTGATGTAGGCAAAGAAGTTTATTACGCACTGGATGAAGATGAGAAAAACGGCATTCTCGACCGTATAGAAGCCGAGAAAAAACGTGGCAAAATTAACGTACAGCGCTTTAAAGGTTTGGGTGAAATGAACCCATTACAATTGCGCGAAACGACTATGGACCCGAATACACGCCGTTTAGTGCAACTAACCATAGATGAAAGCCCTGCAACTTTTGAGTTAATGGATATGCTACTAGCGAAAAAACGCAGTGGTGATAGAAAAGTTTGGTTAGAGCAAAAGGGTGACCAAGCAGAAATTTTGGCTAGCCAAGCGTAAGAATATATTCGACACTCGGGATCTAGTATCCCGAGTGGTTATATTTCAATTAAAATACTGCTTTCTAATACTTCTATTTTATTTGGTTGAATGGTCAGTCCTTGAAAGTTCCACTTTTTAAAATCTAACAACACGATAATCGGCAACGACTGATTAAATGCTTGCTGTAACCAAGTATTAATATCCTTTTTATTAAAACTCGACTCTTTAATATCTGCGTGAATCAGCCTTGGTTCAATAATCTGCAGCTTCTGGCTCGATTTATCATAAGCAATTTCACCGTCAATCGATAATGTACCGCGGATAAAATTGTTTTGCTGCTGCGCATTAATATGCGCGTTTACTTGCAGTCGTTTTTGTTTGCCATTGATCACTAAACTCGCATTACTCAACTGGATATCGGCTTGTTCATAGTTAAACGAAACTGGAAAGTATGCGGTTAACAAGCCATTGATTTGTGATTCATTTAGTTGAATTGAAAAAGAATAAGCTGAATGACTAGCCAGTAACAAACATAGGCTAAATAGCCATTTGGTTAATTTCATCTTTAAAGCATTTTCCTTATTCAAAATCGAGTATTTCGCCTTCGTTTTGTAAGGCGTCGTTCATTTGTTCTATATGTTCAACCACTTCGCCAGGTGCTTCAAAGTTGGCTACGTGGTACATGGCTTCACCTTCTTGTACAAGCGGAATGTTTTGTTTACCGATAATAACGCCACTGCGAGGTGCTAATAAAGGTTCAACAAAGCTGCCGTTTGGGCTACAAATTTCCGCAAGAATTTCACCTTTTTTAACTCGCTCGCCGAGTTTTTTCATATCCCGTACCATGCCACTGGTGTGCGCGCGAACCCAACTACTTGAATAAGCAACAAAAGGTTCTATTTTTTCTGTTTTGGCTTTTTTGCGTTTTGGCACCATGCCAAGTTCAGCCATCACATTCATAATGCCTTTGATGCCAGCTCGTATAGAAAGTTCATCAAAACGCAGTGCTTGTCCTGCTTCATACAATAAAATTTTGGTGCCTTCTTCGGCCGCAATTTGTCTAAGTGAACCGTCGCGCAAATCAGAGTTTAACAATACAGGCACACCAAAGGCGCGAGCTAACATTTGGGTTTCTTCATCAACCAAATTAGCCCGTACTTGTGGATAGTTACTGCGATGAATCGCGCCTGTATGCAAATCTATGCCATAGTCACATTTATGCACAATTTCATTTAAAAACATATGAGCTAATCGCCCAGCTAGTGAACCTTTGGCTGAGCCCGGAAAACTGCGGTTTAAATCACGTCTGTCTGGTAAATAACGGCTTTGATTTAATAAACCATACACATTAACCACGGGAACCGCGATAAGTGTGCCTTTGCTTAATTTGAAGGATTTCTGCAGCAATAAACGGCGGATAATTTCGATACCGTTTAACTCGTCACCATGTATCGCCGCACTAATAAATAAAGTGGGGCCGGGTCTACGAGCACGTATAACTTCTACAGGCATATATAAGTTTGTATCTGAATACAAACTGGCGACGGGTAATTCAAGTTTTACTCGTTTACCTAAGCCTATGTTATGTTCACCAATTGATAGTATGTCGGCCGTTTTCATCTATACAACCCTAGTATTAAAGCGAGATAATTAACGTGGTTATAGCAGATATTAGAAAAAAAGAAATTATAACTTGTGTAAATAAGCGCGAATTTACAGCGACTTACTAAAATTTTCAGTTGTGAGATTGAGAAGAGAAGGGCAATAAGCAAAAAGCTACCTGAAACATGCTTCTTCAGGTAGCTTGGATATAATTTAACCGTTAATCCATAAATGAACCAAAATAGATAGGGCATAACCAAGTGCAATTGCCCAGCTCCATTTTAAATGGCCAAAGAAGGTGTACATACCTTTAGATTGACCCATTAAGGCAACACCTGCGGCAGAACCTACTGACAACAAGCTACCACCCACACCTGCCGTCATAGTCACTAATAACCATTGAGTAACATCCATAGGTGGATTCATTGCAATAACTGCGTACATCACAGGAATATTATCAACGATTGCTGATAAAACACCTGCTGCAATATTGGCGTATGTTGGATCCCAGTTTGTATACATGGCATGTGAAATAAGTGACAAGTAGCCCATAAAACCTAAACCACCAACACACATAACCACACCAAAGAAGAACAATAAAGTGTCCCACTCAGCTTGGGCTACTTTGGTAAATACATCAAATGGTACAACTTGACCCAAACGTTTAATCGCTTTTTCGTCTTTGCGTTTTTCTGCTTCAGAGCGTTTTTTCGCAAGTGATCTTGGTAAACTTCTGCGCAGGTAATAACCAAAGAATTTTAAGTAACCTAAACCTGTCATCATACCTAATACTGGTGGCATACCAAACGAGCTGTGGGCAACAACTGAGGTTGCAATGGTTAGGATGAATAAAAATACGATACGTTTAGCACCACGTTTCATTTCAAATTCTTCACGGATCACTTGGCTTGGCTGTGAACTAATAAACAAGCTCATAATAGTTGCTGGTACAACAAAGTTAACGACAGAAGGGATAAATAACACGAAGAATTGTTCAAAACGCACTAAACCAGCTTGCCAAACCATAAGTGTGGTTATGTCACCAAATGGACTAAATGCACCACCAGCATTGGAAGCAACAACTATATTGATACAGGCTATGTTGATAAAGGCTTTATTACCTTTGGCGACTTTGAGCACAATGGCGCACATTAACATTGCCGTGGTTAAGTTATTGGCAAATGATGAAATTGCAAATGCCATGATACCTGTTAACCAAAATAGGCTACGTAAACTTAAACCTTTTGAAATCATCCAGACACGAATTGCGTCAAATACTTTACGCTCTTCCATCGCATTTATGTAGGTCATAGCAACTAATAAGAATAACAACAGCTCAGCGTATTCTAATAAGTTAACTTCAAATACTTCTTTAGCGACTTCTTGCATGTCGTGTTGGGTGTATATCCAACCGAGCATAAACCAAATAATACCGGCAGCAACTAGCACAGGTTTAGATTTACGCATATGCAAATAGTCTTCAGCTATTACTAAGCTGTAGGCTAAAACGAAGATACCGACAGCTAAATAACCGACCAAATGGTTAGTTAAATTTAATGCGGAATCATGACCAGCTGCGGCTGCCCATAAATTTGGCGAGATAAAAGCTGCAATTGCAGCAAAAACGTAAATTAAGAAATTACGTTTAGTTTGATTGTGTAAAGTTGGATGTGACATATCGAATGTTACTGCCTCAAACATTTGGTGGAACTTAGGGGTATGGCGCGCGACTTTACCACAGTAGCAAGTTTGAAGGTACGGCTAATTTGACATTTTTATGAATTGTTTTGTTTTAAAATGGTGCAATGCACCAAAATGTATTTTTATCTGAGTTTATTGAATTTATTTGTGTAAATATTGTTGTTTTGCTTTGTTTTAGTGCGAAATAAAATGTTAATACTTAAACTTTTTTTGCCGCTAAAGTTTGCTAAAAAGTCGCGGCAAAAATGTAAAGATTGCGTAAACTTAAGCTGACAAGCTTTAAAATTTCTCCCATTTGAATAGGATAGCAAAAAAGTATGACTATAAAATTAGGTAAGTGCCATTTAATGGGTAAAAAACTATTGTTCATTTGTGTTTGCGCCGCGCTGACAGGATGTCAACAAACGGCGGAATACCAGCTATCAAAACAAATTCATCAGCCAGAAAGTTGGCAAACAGATATTGCTGCCAAGGTAGATAATAAGCAGTATTTATACTTAGCGGATTGGTTGCAATCTTCTATGTTAGAAGAGTTGTTAGACCGTGCATTAACTGAAAACTTTGATGTTCAACTAAAACGCTTGGAATTGGCAAAGGCAGAGCAGAGATTAGTTCAGGCGGGTAGTAGTTTATGGCCAGATGCTGATTTGTCATTTCGTAGCTCTCGTGCAAAATCCATAGGCTCTGATGGCGCTGAATATTCAACTTCTTTTAACCCGAGCCTCAGTCTGAGTTATGATATTGATATTTGGGGCAAACTATCTCGTGCGGAACAAATCGCACAACTTAGTTACCAAAAAGCGAAAATTGATTTAGAAAGTGCCGAATTAAACTTAGTCACTCAAGTAACTCAACTCTGGTTTAACAAAGCGGCCCAAGTCCAAACTTATCAGCTACTGCAGAAACGTTTTGAAAATGTGCAAAGTAACTTGGATATTATCGAAAATGGTTATAAAAGTGGGCTAAATTCGGCGTTAGATGTGTATTTAACCCGCAACAGTTTAGAGAGCGAAAAGTCAACTTTAGTCCAACAACAGCAAGCAATTGAAGCTACCAATCGCAGATTACAAGTATTATTGGGTAATTATCCACTTAAAGAATTGCAAACCGATATCAACCTTGATGATTTATCTTACCAATTTCCGAATGAACTGCCGTCAGAGTTGATTAAAGCTCGTCCAGACATTAAACAAGCTTGGATAAATGTGCTGATTGACGATGCGTATTTAGCAATTGCACATAAAAATCGTTTCCCAGGTATTCGCCTGACAGCTGACTTATCTGATAGGAAAAGCAGTTTAGCTGACTTATTCAGTGGCAGTTTAGTTTGGTCGTTAAGTGCCTCTATTACCCAGCCTTTATTTAGAGCGGGTGAATTAAAAGCAGAACAAATGATAGCTGAATTAAATCTCAAACAAACTGAAGTGACTTATGTTAAAGCTTTATACACAGCGTTTGAGAGTGTTGAATTAGCCTTGGCTGATTACCAAAGTTTGCGTCAACGTTTGCTCCACAGTGAAAATTCAAAAGTGAATGCAGAAAAAGCTGAACAGTTGGCTTTTGAGCAATACCTTGCCGGTATAAGCAGTTACGCAACCTACCTTGAAGCCCAACGTCGCGCGTTTAATGCTAATAGTGATGTTATCGGCTTAAAACGAGATATTATTTTAAATCAAATTGAACTCCATCAAGCGCTTGGTGGGGATTATGCAGTTGCCAGTTTACGAGGAGACTCGGGTGTCGAATAATTCTAAAAAATACATTTTGCCTGCTATTTTAGTGCTTGTTATCGCAGCGATTATTGTTGGGTTAAATATCTTTAAACCACAAGCAAAACGTGGTGCACCACCTCAGGTTGTTAATATCACAGTAGATGTAAGTGAAATTAAACCTGCGCCATATCAAATTGAAATTGAATCTTACGGTTTAATTGCCCCGCGCATTCAAACTCAGTTGTCTTCACAGGTGAGTGGCAAAATTATTTTTGTTGCTGATGCTGTGCGCAGTGGTGGCTTTTTTAATAAAGGTGACTTGTTGATTGAAATTGAAGACGTTGATTATGTTGCGTCAGTTCAAGCTGCTTATGCAAATATGGTAGAAGCAGAGCAAGCATATAAACAGCAGCAAGCCCAAGCTGAACAAGCAAAACAAGACTGGCAGCGACTAGGTAAATCTGGTGAACCCTCTGATTTGGTGTTGCGCAAACCACAACTTGCCGCAGCAAAAGCTAAATTTGATTCAACCAGTGCTCAGCATAAAAAAGCGCAATTAGATTTAGCTCGAACTAAAATTTATGCACCTTTTGATGGCCGTGTATTGTCGCTTAAAGTTGACGTTGCCAAAGTGGTTGGAGCAAATGCAGAGTTAGCTGATATTTATGCAACAGATGTATTAGAAGTTAAGTTACCGATTAAAAACAACGAAATTGCTTTGTTGGATTTGCCTGAGCCGCATAAAAAAAATAAAACTGCTAAAGCGAATATTTTGAATACCTTGTTAAGTGAAAAAAATCCGCAAGCTTGGTCGGCTGATATTGTCCGTACCAGTGCTGCAATTGATAGTGATAGCCGTCAGCTCAATGTTGTTGCGCAGATTAAACAGCCATATGCAGCAGAGCATGCTGACAAAATGCCGTTGAAAATTGCTCAATACGTTAAAGCTAAAATTTTTGGTAAAACCATAGATAACGCCATCGTTTTGGACAATAGAGTTATCTATCAAGGCCAGTATGTTTATTTGTATGAAAATGGCACTATTGTGCGCCAGCCAGTTGAAATTCAATGGCAAAATGCAGCAGTGTCTGTTATTGCTAGTGGTTTGTCGGGTGGAGAACAATTGGTTACAACCTCACTAGGTCAATTACCTTCTGGTACTCAAGTTAAGTTGCGCTCTGAGCAAGCTAACAAAGGTAAACCAGCTAAACGTGGTGAGGGTCAACAATGATAGCTTGGTTTGCGCGAAATCATGTAGCGGCAAATATATTGCTTATTTGTATCGCATCAGCCGGTTTGTATAGCTTATTCAATCGTATTCCGCTTGAGGTTTTTCCAACCTTTGCGCCTGATACCATTAGCGTTAATGTGACCTTGCGCGGCTCAACACCAGAAGATTCAGAGCTTGCGGTTGCTAGCCGTATTGAAGAGTCGTTAATTGATTTACAGGGCATAGAAGAAATTCGCAGCCGCAGTACTGAAGGTGGTGTATCAGTAACTGTCGAAGTTGAAGAGGGTTATGATCCACGTATATTATTAGACGACGTTAAAATGCGTGTTGATGCGATTAATACGCTACCAGTCGAAGCCGAAAGACCCATTATCTCGCTAGCTGTGCGCTTACGCGATGTTATTGATGTGACTATATCTGGCAATGTTTCTGAGCGCGAGATTCGCCAATTAGGTGAACGTGTGCGTGACGATTTACTCCGTATTGACGGCATTACTCAAGTTGAACTTGAAGCAGTGCGCAATTATGAAATTGCTATTGAATTAACCCAAGATACCTTACGCAGTTACGACTTAACTTTAAACCAAGTTTCTAATGCGATTCAAAACAGCTCTCTGGATTTATCCGCAGGTAATATTCGCACTTTAGGTGGGGATATTCTAATTCGCTCAAAAGGGCAAGCTTATCGCCAAGATGAATTTGCGCAAATTGTTCTTAAACAACACGCAGATGGCAGTATTCTAACTTTAGGTGATATTGCTAAAATAACCGATGGTTTTGAAGAAACTTCGTTACGTACTCGTTTTGACGGTGAGTTAGCAGCAACTGTTGGGGTAATGCGTGTCGGTAATCAAAGTGCGATTGAAGTTGCCGACAAAGTTAAAGATTACATTGCATCTATGCAAGACAAGCTACCACAGGGCATTACTTTGAGTTATTGGGATGATGACTCAGTTATTGTTAAAAACCGTGTTTCTACGCTTGTGAGTAACGCAGTGCAAGGTGGTATTTTAGTTTTAATTTTATTAGGCATGTTTTTGCGTCCATCCGTCGCTTTTTGGGTATTTTTAGGTATTCCAATCAGCTTTTTAGGTGCCTTTGCCTTAATGCCATTTATTGGCGTAACCTTAAATATTGTTAGTTTATTCGGCTTTATCGTTGTATTGGGTATTGTGGTCGATGATGCCATTGTCACCGGTGAAAATGTCTATAAACATCTAGAAAAAGCCGAAAATGGTTTACAAGCTGCTATTACTGGTACACAAGAGGTTTCAGTGCCAGTGACCTTTGGCGTATTGACCACAGTTGCGGCTTTTGTTCCTTTGTTATTTATCGAAGGCGGCAGAGGACAGATTTTTGCTCAAATTCCTATGGTGGTTATCCCTGTACTCTTGTTTTCTTTAATTGAATCAAAATTTGTTTTGCCAGCGCATCTTAAGTATTTAAAAGTTAGATCACAACGCAATAGCCAAAACAAATTTTCTCAGTTTCAACAAAGATTTGCTGACGGTTTTGAAGCGAGTATTCTTAGATATTACCAACCAATTTTGAAAAAGTGTTTGGCGAATAAATCAACGACTATTGTTGGTTTTGTTGGCATATTGATGATTATCATAGTTGCTGCACAAACTGGTTATACTAAATTTACTTTTTTCCCAAGAATTCCGTCTGAAACTGTCACCGCAAGTTTAGTTATGCCAAGTGGTACACCGTTTGAAGTAACGGATAGACACATAGAGCGTATGACCAAACTGGCACAAGAGATTCAGAAAAAATATGTTGATCCGGTAACAGGCGAAAGTGTGGTTGTGCATATTTTGTCGCAAACCGGCAATGGTGGTAATGCTGCAAACGGACGTGTGCGTTTTGAAATTATGCCACCGGAAAAACGCTCATTAGCCATCAGCAGCCAAGATTTATCACGTGAATGGCGTAGTGCGATTGGTGAAATTGCTGGAGCAGAAGAGCTGACTTTCCGCTCGGAAATTGGTCGAGGTAGTGATCCTATCTCAGTGCAGTTGCGTGGTAACGACTTTGTGCAACTAAACAAAGTTGCTGAAGCGATAAAAGAGCGATTGGCGACTTATCCGGCGGTTTTTGATATTCGTGATTCTATGGCTGACGGTAAAGAAGAGCTACAAATTGAGCTTAAACCAGAAGCACACGTATTAGGCATTAGCCGCTCCGATGTTATTCGCCAAGTTCGCCAAGCCTTTTTTGGTATTCAAGCGCAGCGCATACAACGTGGTAGGGATGATATTCGGGTTATGGTGCGTTTCCCAATTGAAGAGCGGGATTCTATCGCGCAATTATCATCTATGTTAATTACCACCAATTCGGGTACTCAGGTGCCACTTTCTCACGTCGCTTATTTAGTACCAGGTAAAAGCCCAACCGCGATTTATCGCATTGACGGCAACCGAGTATTAAATGTATTAGGTGATGTAGACAAAGAACAAGCGAATATGACGGTATTGATTGCCGATTTGAGCCAGTATATTAAAGGCCTTGTAGAGCAATACCCGGGTGTTACTTATATGTTGGATGGTGAAGCCAAAGAGCAAGCCGAATCCTTCCAGTCGTTAAACTGGGGGTTAATAGGTGTGTGTTTTACCATTTACGCTTTGTTAGCCATTCCGTTGGGCTCGTACGCTAAACCTTTGGTAGTTATGTCTATTATTCCGTTTGGTGCAATAGGAGCAATGTTAGGCCATTGGTTAATGGGCATGGATCTCACCATAATGAGTATTTGGGGCTTGTTGGCTTTACTTGGGGTTGTTGTCAACGATTCACTGGTTTTGGTCGATTATATTGGCAAAGTTAGAAAACGTGGTATGGATGTGTACGAGGCTGTGCTAACGGCAGGGGCGGCGCGTTTCAGACCTGTTATTTTAACTTCGTTAACCACCTTTTTCGGTTTGATGCCGTTATTGTTTGAAAAATCGACCCAAGCACAATTTTTAATCCCTATGGCTGTGTCATTAGCTTTTGGTATTATCTTTGCGACTTTAATCACTCTGTTGCTTGTGCCGGTTAATTATTTGGTTGCTTACCAAATACAACAGGGAATAAAACGGGCTAAATTAGCTTGGGCACAAGCTTAGGTTAGTTTGTTCATTGTGGTGTGGGGAAATTAGCCTGCACCACAACATTTCTTAAATTTCTTACCTGATTGACACGGACAAGGGTCGTTACGGCCTAACTTCAAACTAATAAAGTCACTTTTGCCTTGTTGGTAATACCATTGATTATCCTCAAAAATAAAATCAGATAATTCGTTTAATTGCTGAAATTGGTTTTGCACTTTATAGATAGCGGTAAATTCAACTTGTTGCTGTTTATCATTTAACACTATGTGCTGATGCACTTGTAAGTGCAGGAACTGAGTTTGCTCGGCAAATGCTTGAATATCTTGTTTTAGTCGGCTATCTCGTGTTGCCGGGGCTTGTGTCTGATATAAATAATCAACTGCTTTGGTTGCATAGGCACTGTAGCGAGAGCGCATTAATTGTTCGGCATTTTCTACGGTTTTTTCTGCTTTGATATAAGGTTGGCAGCAGGCTGTAAAAAGCTGCTTGCTGCCGCAAGGACAGAGTTGTTGGTTTAAATCACTCATATGAGTTTAAGTTATAAAGTTTTGGTTTGATTCAGGCATTGTACAACGTCAAAAATATTTTGCTGTATTTTTACTAAATAGGGATCAAGTGCTTTTTGTTCTGAATACACATAATTAAGTTTATGCGCACATTGACGATTGTTAATTTCGCCAACCATAACACCAGACTGGCCTTCGTTAATGATTTCGACAGCGTAAGTACCGAGTTTAGTTGCAAGAATTCTATCGTAAGCGACAGGCGCACCACCGCGCTGTATATGGCCGAGTATACAAGGGCGGCATTCAATGCCAATTTGTTTGGTTAAAGTCTCGGCTAAATCTGTTACACCACCAGGCCACAAATGTTCGGCAATGACCATAATAATGCTAGATTTACCTTTAACTTTGCGCAAGCATTCTACGTGTTGCACTATGCTTTCGAGTTCTAAATGAGGATCTTCAATACTTTCGGGAAAAAGAGCTTGTTCCGCACCGCTGGCAACTGCGCTTGCAAGCGCAATAAAACCTGCGTGTCTGCCCATAACTTCAACTAAAAATATGCGTTCAAACGCATCTGCGGTGTCACGCAATTTATCAATTGAATCGAGCGCAGTATCAATCGCTGTTTGATAGCCTATAGTGTTGTCTGTGCCGCTAAGGTCGTTGTCTATTGTGCCGGGCACACCAATTACTTGGCCATCCCAGTGTTTAGACAGCCTATCTAAACCACGCAACGAACCATCACCACCAATAACAATAAAGGAATCAATTTCATTACGGGTGAGGTTGTTTACCGCTGTGGTGAGGCCTTTGTCTGTGGTAAAAGCTTCACAGCGAGCACTTTTTAAAATTGTGCCACCGAGTTTGATAATATGCTGAACGCTGTCAGCTGTTAACTCTTTATATTCATTTTCAATTAAGCCGTTATAGCCGTGTTTAAAACCTACCACTTGATGGCCATAACGGTTGGCAGCCAAAACTATGGCGCGCACACATGCATTCATGCCCGGTGCATCACCACCGCTGGTAATCACTGCTATTTTTTTTCTCATACTCACTGTCCAATATTAAGCCAATGATAGGTAAATTACTCGTCTCATTAACAATGTAGTTGAGAATTGAGAAAATGGTATGGATCTAAATCAAATTTACTCGGCTATTTGCTGCAAAATTTGCACGCACCAATCTTCAATACGTTGTTGGCTTAAATCAAACTGACGTTCGTCATCTAAGCTCAAACCAACAAACTGACTTTTATCCTCGGTTAATGCTTTTGACGCGGTAAATTCGTAACCCTCATTTGGCCAAAAACCGATAATACGACAATCATTTTGTTTGATTATTTGGTAGAGCATGCCCATTGCGTCTTGAAACCAATCGCCATAATCTTCTTGGTCGCCTTGACCATACAAGGCTAGGGTTTTGCCTGATAGGTCTAATTCTGCAACGTCAGACCAAATTGATTCCCAGTCTTCTTGTAGTTCGCCAAAATCCCAAGTTGAGATGCCAAAGATTATATAATCGTATTGCAAACAATCGCTTAACGGAAAATCTTTAATATTAAAAATATCAACAATGTCGTCGCCGATAAATTGTTGTATTTTTTCTGCTGTCATTTCGGTATAACAGGTAGTAGAGCCGTAAAATAAACCAATTTTCATATTATTTCATAACCCGATAATAAAATTCGCGCTATAGTATCAAACTCAAAGGGAGAATAGGGCAATAATATGCGACCATCTGCACAAGCGATAATCACTACACCAATTGGCAAAATTGCTGTGATGAATAATGAGCAAGCTTTAACCCATGTGGACGTGCATGCTGAAAGTGTTCCTTATACTGTGACGGGTGCGAACAAACTGACAGCTGAGATAGTTGACCAGCTCACTGCATATTTTGCTAAAAAGACCAATCAGTTTGATTTACCTATGCAAATTTCAGGTACTGTGTTTCAAGAAAAAGTTTGGCAAGCGTTAAAAAACATTCCGTTTGGTGCCTGTTTAACTTATGGTGAGTTAGCCAAAGAGGTGAATACCAGCGCTCGGGCTATTGGTGGGGCATGTCGTAATAATCCTATTCCTATTGTAATTCCTTGCCACAGAATTGTTGCCGCTAACGGCATAGGTGGTTATTCTGGTCAGTGGCGTTTAGGCCATAAAGTTGATGTAAAGCGTTGGTTGTTAAAGCATGAGCAAAGCGAAAAAGCCTGAGCAAGCTGAATTAGATTTAATTGAGCGATTTATTCATTTTTTATTATTTGAAAAAGGCTTAAGTGATAATACTCGCCAAGCTTACCAGTCTGATTTAATTCAATTTGCCAGTTACTGCGCTGATGCGCCATGCGATTTTTATGCTGTCACGCGAGAACTGGTGCAAGCTTATCTTGTGTATTTAACTGAAAATGGCGTCAAACAGCGTAGCGCTGCACGCAAATTTAGTAGTATCAAAAAGTTTTATAAATACCTGATTGGTGAAAAATTAATTGAGCGCGACCCGTGCCAGTTTGTTAAGCCCCCCAAATTATCTATCTATTTACCTAAAACCATCACTGAACAAGACGTAAACGCTTTGTTAGATGCGCCAAGCGAAGAAGATACTATTGAATTACGCGACAAAGCCATGCTCGAATTATTGTATGCAACAGGCCTGCGGGTAACCGAGCTAGTGGGGTTAACCTTTCAACAAGTAAATGTTGAGCTTGGTGTGGTGCGGGTAATAGGTAAAGGCAATAAAGAACGTTTGGTGCCTATGGGCGAGTTGGCGCAAGATTTAATTACTAAGTATCTAACTTACGCGCGGCCTGAACTGAATAAACAACAAAGTGAAGTATTGTTTTTAAGTAACCGCAGTGTGCAAATGACTCGGCAAACCTTTTGGCACCGTATCAAACATTATTGTTTACGTGTGGGTATTAGTACGGATATTTCGCCGCATACTTTACGTCATGCTTTTGCAACTCATTTAGTTAATCATGGGGCTGACTTGCGCGTTGTGCAGTCTCTATTAGGCCACAGTGATTTATCCACCACGCAAATTTATACCCATGTGGCTAAATTGCGTTTGCAGCAGTTACATCAAGCCCATCATCCAAGATCAGGTTGAAACCAATTGGAAAAAAATCTATTACAACAATTGATTTTTCCGGTTTGAGACCAATGTCTATTTATACCATTATTATCTCAACCTAAACGCGGGATAAGATTTAATTAAGTAAATTGGAGAACTTATTATGAGCATTGATATTGGTATTAACGAACAAGACAGAGTTGCAGTTGCTGAAGGACTAAAAAGATTATTAGCCGACTCTTATACCTTATACCTACAAACACACAATTTTCATTGGAATGTAACAGGCGCACAATTTCGTGAACTACATTTAATGTTTGAAGAGCATTACACTGAATTAGCTGTTGCGGTAGATGATATCGCAGAACGTATTCGTACTTTAGGCGTGTATGCACCTGGCACATATAAAGCATTTGCCCAGCTAAGTTCAATTGAAGAAGTAGATGATATTCCATCTGGCAGCGCTATGGTTGAGATATTAACCAAAAGCCACGAGCAAGTTGTGAAAACAGCGCGTCAAGTTCTAAAAACTGCGCAAGACGCTAACGATGAATCAAGTGCTGCGTTGGTGTCGGATAGAATGCGAATTCATGAGAAAACCGCGTGGATGTTGCGAGCAATGAACGCTTAAACACTTGGTTTTCGATACTAGGGCAAGTAATCAAGGTTACTTGCCTTGTTTAAACTAGGCTTGGCTATTTTGTTTGTGTTTACGCATTTCCAAGCGTTTTTGCCAGTTTGACTTAACATTAGAGCGCCACAGTACGTTCATAGTTAAATAGCCAATCACTGAAAACGTGACTGCACAAATAGCACTTCCGGTCATTAATGCGGGGCCTATAGTCGACATACTTTCAACTAAAAAATCCCAACTTAATTCAAAATTAAAGTCTTGGCTTTCTTGGCCTAAAACAAATGTGCCGAGTAGGTAGCAACCAAAAAATATCGGTGGTATGGTGAAAGGGTTAGTTATCCAAACTAAACCTACTGCCAGAGGTAAATTAACTCTAAATAAAATTGCCCCAGCGGCGGATAACCACATTTGAAATGGAACAGGAATAAAAGCATTAAATAAGCCAACAGCAAATGCACCCGCAACGGATTTTCTATTCAGGTGCCAAAGGTTTGCATCGTGCAACAGAGTACCAAAAATCTTCAGTGATTTTTGATTCTTAATTGTATGGTGATCTGGCAGATACCTTTGGATAAATTTCTTTGGCATATATTGTTATAGTCCACTTATATTAGGGTTAACACATGGAAGCGTGCCTGCTAAGTTTTATTGTTGGGAATATTCTAGCCAACAACTTGCCGATTCTATTCAACGTAAATGAATTATTAGTGACAATGCTAATAATTGGTTGTGCAATTATACTGCGTTACTACAAAATTGCATCTGTGCTAATTGGCTTGTGTTCAGTATCAGTATTTATGCAGTGGCAAAGTTTATCGCCAATTGTTGCGAATAATCAAGCCCAAAGCCTAGTGATTCAGGCGCAAATTGAACAATTACCTGTACAAACTTTAGCTGGTGGCAAAAGCCAGCAAAAAATTAATGTGGCAGTAAATTGTATCTATCAGGCTGAAGCTTGTTTTCAAGCATTTTGGCAGCCAACAAGCAAACTCCGTTTGAGTTACTATCGCGCTGAGCCGTTACTGCAATTAGGTCAGCGAGTTAAACTCAAAGTTAAAATTAAACCAGCGACAAGTTTTAATAATCAGGCTGGTTTTGATTTTAAAAAATGGCTGTTTGGACAAAAAATTTTTGCCACAGGTTATATACAGCAGGTTGAAGTTTTATCTGACCAGTCATCACTCAAACACATATGGCACAGCCAATTGCAAAAGCTGTTTGTTGATTTTCAATTTGGCGATTTGATGTTGGCTTTAACAACGGGCGACAGGTCATGGATTGAGCAAAACTGGGATGTTTTGAAAAATACCGGCACGGCACATTTGTTGGCAATTTCTGGGCTGCACATAGGATTGGTTTTTCTCTGGTGTTATTGGCTAGTGTTGTTGATTTTATTGCCCATGCGTACCTCACATTATTTTACCTATCAAACATTAGCTAAAGTAACAGCCTTGATGATGATTTGGTTGTTTGTATATTTTTGTCAGCAATCTATTCCAATTGTTCGTGCTGCAATATTTATCAGTGTTTGGGTAAGTCTTAGTTTGTTCAGGCTAAATTGGTCTAGCCATCAACGTTTTGTGGTTGCTTTGTTTGTTGTATTGCTGTTGCTACCGTTAAGCCCGTTGAGTATTTCGTTTTGGTTAAGTTTTATTGCAGTGGCTTGCGTATTGTTAGTTTGGCGCTGTATGCAACTATTTTCGCTAGACCAACACAATCTTTGTTTACGCATTATTTATCTGCAAACGGGTATTAGCCTTTTATTATTACCCACCCAAGTGGTGTTTTTTCAATTAATTCCCACAGGCAGTTTATTGGCTAACTTAATCGCGATTCCTTGGGTCACTTTTATTATTTTACCGTTATTAATGTTTGCATTGATGTGCCTTGTGGTTATTCCGGCTTTATCTTTGCCGCTGGTGTGGCTTGCCGACAAAAATTTAACTTGGTTATTTGAGTCTTTAGCTTGGTTTGAAGGTCATTTTGTGGCATTAAACGCAAGCCAGCTATCGCTGATTTTTGTTGTATTAATACCCGCCGGATTTTTGTTTGTGTATTTATTAAGATATATGGCACTAGTTAGGCGGAAACTCATGTTGGCTGGACTGGCGCTTATTCCGCTAGCTGTTGCTGTAAGTTTTCAACTACAGCAGCATAACAAAGGCTGGCGGTTACATATGTTGGATGTTGGTCAAGGTTTGGCCATATTGTTAGAGGACGGTACATCCGCTGTGTTATACGACACTGGTGATAGGTTTAATTCGGGCTTCAATTTGTTCGAAGCTGTGGTGCAGCCAGTGTTAATTGCGCGTGGTTTATCGCTTGAGCAGGTCATAGTAAGCCATGCCGACAAAGACCATGCTGGTGGTTTAGACGCAATTGGCAGATTTTGGCCAGACGCACACATATATCAGGGCAAAGTAGGCTGTGAGCAAGTCAATCAACAAAATTGGTTAAATTTAACTTGGTTTAGTTGGCAAAATGTTTTGGCTGACAATAAAAACAATGCGTCTTGTGTCGTTTGTATTTCAGATACGCAGCATAAAGTTTGTTTAACTGGTGATATTGAGCAGCAAACTGAATCTTGGTTATTAACACAAAGTCAGTTCAGCCAATTGTTACCCTTGGATGTGCTGTTAATCGCCCATCATGGTAGTCGAACTTCAAGCACAGAAAACTTTATTAAAGCGAGCCAGGCCGAATATGCCTTGATTAGTCGCGGTGCCCTTAACCGCTTTAACCATCCACACCCACAAGTTATTGAGGTTTTACAGCGAAATTCTCAAGTTATTATTGATTCAGCTGTGGATGGCCAAAGCATATTTTATTTTAATCCAGATACTGAAATTGAGGTTAAAAGTGAGTTAGCCGGAATTTACTTACCTTGGTATAAACAATCAATTAAGCAGGCGTCTGGCAAATTAAGCGCATTTAGGGATGATCTTTTGTAATGCTGCGATTAGAATAGCCGCACTTGACTATCTAAATGATTGAATATGCATCCTGTTTCTCCCACACAATCAAAAGCTTTGTTTAGGCGCTTATTAACTTATACAACTCAATATCGAACCGGATTAACTTTTGCCATTATCGGCATGTTGTTGTATGCAGGCATAGATGCTTTTTTCTTTTCGCAAATTCAAACTTTTATCGATGAAGGTTTAACCCAGAAAAACTACGATTTGTTATTTACTATGGGCTTGGCCATTCCTATCGTTTTTATAGCGCGTGGTATTGCTAATTTCCTCGCAACTTATAGCTTAAGTTGGGTTGGCACTAATGTTGTTTGTGCATTACGCCAAGAGGTGTTCAATCATTTAATGAAAGTACCAGTGAGTTTTCACGATCAAACCTCAACTGGTGATTTAATCGCAAAAATAACTTTTGATATTGAACAAATTCAAAATGCTTCAAGTAAAGCTTTAATGACCTTAGTCCGTGAAGGTGCATTTGTATTAGGTTTGTTGGTGGTCATGTTTTATTTAAGCTGGCAATTGTCACTTGTGTTTATGTTAATCGGCCCAGTTGTTGGTGTGATTGTTAGTTATGTGAGTAAAAGATTTCGCACCGTCAGCCGCCGCATTCAAAAAGCAATGGGTAATGTCACTACCTCTTCTGAACAAATGTTAAACGGCCATAAAGTTGTGGTTATGAGCGGCGCGCAACAATTAGAAGCCGACAAGTTTTCCAATATTAATAATCAAACCCGTCAGCAACAAATGAAGTTGGTCAGCACTAAAGCCATTAGTGTTTCTGTTATCCAAGTAATTGCATCCTTAGCTTTGGCATCAGTGTTATTAATTGCCAGTGATCCTGAGTTTTTAAGCACCTTAACCACAGGTACTTTTACCACAGTATTAACTTGTATGATGACCTTGTTACGACCGCTTAAATTATTAACGACAGTCAATGCTGATTTTCAACGGGGTATCGCTGCATGTGGCAGTGTGTTTGCTTTGTTAGATGAAGCTGTTGAAAAAGACGAAGGTAAAACCGAATTAAAACGTGTTGATGGCCACATTCAACTTAAAGATGTTAATTTTACTTATGCGGGCAAACAAGACCCGGCATTAAGTCAAATTAATTTAGATATAGCCGCAGGCTCAACTGTTGCGTTAGTTGGTAAGTCGGGCAGTGGTAAATCGACTATTACCAGCTTATTAACGCGCTTTTATGATTTTGAACAAGGGCAAGTATTAATTGACGGTCAATCAATCAAAGACGTCACATTGGCATCTTTGCGTGCGCAGTTTGCTTTGGTGTCGCAGCACGTTATTTTATTTAACGATACCATTGCCAACAATATTGCTTATGGTATTGAAGGGGAAGTCAGCCGAGCGCAAATTGAAGCCGCAGCAGAAGCTGCCTATGTGACAGATTTTGTTAAAGATTTACCACAAGGGTTAGACACACATATCGGCGAAAACGGTATGAGTTTATCTGGTGGGCAAAGGCAAAGAATTACTATCGCAAGAGCTATCTTGCGCAACGCACCCATATTAATTTTAGATGAAGCAACTTCAGCGTTAGACACTGAATCTGAACGCAGAATTCAACAAGCAATTGAGGAGTTGAGTGTCAATAAAACTGTGATTGTGGTTGCGCATAGATTATCCACCATTGAAAAAGCAGACAATATTGTTGTGCTCAATCAAGGACAAATTGTTGAGCAGGGCACGCACACAACTTTATTAGAGCAGCAAGGTATTTATCGCCAAATTTATGATTTGCAATTTGCTGGTGGCGCGTGAATTGGATTGAACGCGGCTGGTACAAACAGCACAAAGGCACCTACTTACTTTTGCCATTAACGCTGATTTTTTGGTTATTGTCTGCGCTACGCCGATGTTTATTTAAGCTAGGGATAAAGAAGTCTTACCGCTGTAGCAAACCTGTCATCGTAGTTGGTAATATTACCGTGGGTGGCACTGGCAAAACGCCATTTGTAATTTGGTTGGTTGAATATTTGCAGCAGCAGGGGCTTAAGCCAGCAGTTATTTCGCGTGGTTATGGCGGGCAAATAAAACAAGGTGCTCATTTAATAACAGTAGAAGATAGTGCCGAATTAGTTGGTGATGAAACAAGGTTAATTGCCAATCGCACTAGCGTGCCTGTGGTGGTTGGGGCAAATCGAGCAGATTGTTGCAACTTACTTGAACAACAGGCTGATGTCGACATTATCATTTCAGACGATGGATTGCAGCATTATGCTCTGCAGCGGGATCTTGAAATAATTTTGCTTGATGGCAATAGACTATTAGGTAATGGTTTCTTGTTACCAACAGGGCCTTTGCGAGAAGGTGCTTGGCGACTTAACAGTAGTACTTTGGTGATTACCAATGGTCGGGTGTCTAATCCTTTCACCACAGATTATTTTGTGGTTGAGCCTCAAGGATTAAAAGCGGTTAATCCGAAATATAACAATAGCGTTTTTTCTATTGATACCGCTTATCATGCGGTATGTGCAATTGGTAATCCACAGCGCTTTTATGACTCACTTGCACAAGAAAGTATACAAATACTTGAATATCATCACTTTCTCGACCATCATAAATTTAATTCGGCTGATTTCGACCAATTAAAAGATCAGCCGGTGATAATGACAGAAAAAGACGCGGTTAAATGCCAAAATTTCGCTAAAGACAATTGGTGTTATTTACCTATAGGCATTCAACCTAACCAAAACTTCGTTGAAGAATTAACAGCTAAACTTAAACAAACTCGGAAAAACTATGGCATTTGATACAAAATTGCTCGATATCCTTGCTTGTCCAATTTGTAAAAGTGGCTTGCATTACAAAAAGGATTTAACTGAATTATGGTGCAAAGCTGACAGATTGGCCTATCCTATACGTAATGATATCCCTGTGTTGATGGAGCCCGAAGCTCGCGCACTAACATTGGATGAGGTTCAATCATGAGTTATACCATAGTCATTCCAGCTCGATATGCATCTACACGTTTTCCAGGTAAACCTTTAGTCGATATGGCGGGTAAAACCATGTTGCAACGTGTTTATAAACAATGCAAAAAAACTAAAGCCAGTAAAATTGTGATAGCAACAGACGACGAGCGCATATTTGCAGCAGCACAAAGTTTTGGTGCTGAAGTGGTTATGACTAGCAATGGTCATGAATCAGGTACTGCGCGTATTGGTGAAGTTATTCAATTATTAGGTTTAAAAGAATCTGATGTGATTGTAAATGTGCAAGGTGACGAGCCATTTATTCCTCCAGCAATTGTTGACCAAGTTGCGAATAATATGGCTTTATACACTGAAGCTGATATGGCGACTTTGGCTGTACCAATTGAAGACAAAGAAGAATTGTTTAACCCAAATGCGGTTAAAGTGGTGATGGATAAAAACGGTTATGCGCTGTATTTTAGCCGTGCAGCCATACCTTACGATCGTGATCGTTTTGCAAAAGCTGACGCCAGTGATGATATTGCACGCCATTATTACCGCCACATTGGCATTTATGCCTACAGAGCTGAGTTTGTTCGCCAGTACTTAAACTGGGAAGCAAGCCCGCTAGAAGAGCTTGAGTCGTTAGAGCAATTGCGTGTGTTATGGCATGGTGAAAAAATTCATGTTGGTGTTGCAACTGAAACGCCACCTGCAGGTATAGATACACCAGAAGATCTTGAGCGTGCGCTCGAATACATTAAAAATAAGAAAAAACAAAAAGAGAAAGAAAAGGCTTAAAACCATGGATAAATCTAAACAAGATCAAATTGAAGCGGCAACTTTCCGTCGTTTATTATCCCATTTAGACAATAATAAAGATGTGCAAAATATCGACCTGATGATTTTGGCAAATTTCTGCCGTAACTGTTTAGCTAAATGGTACAGTGCTGAAGCAGAAAAGCTCGGTGAATCGGTTGATTATGAAGCCGCACGCGAAGTTGTTTATGGTATGCCTTATTCTGAATGGAAAGACAAACATCAACTACCAGCAACGCCAGAACAAATGGCGGCTTTCGAAGCAAAACAAGCTGCTAAAAAATAACTAAAATTTACAATCAAGTTTAAATAAAAAAGCCACTTTAACTAAATTGTTAAAGTGGCTTTTTTGTTAGAGGGAAACTGTTTATTCCAGTTTAGCTAAATTACTTGTCCAATAGTGTCGCGATTTGCGCACTTGCCATAATGAAAGGGCCAGTACCTTTAGGATCGTCAGCTAACACTGGCTCATCCATATAGTAGTTGTAGCTACCATCACGACCAAAACCTAAACCAGCCACAAAACACATGTTGGTTAAACTCACGCTTCCGTCTGGATGTGGCTCAACAAATACATCTAACATGCCTTGATACGCTTTGATTGCGTTTGCTTTGTATTTTTTCGGTAAATAACCTTGGTTAACTGCTTTAGCTAAGAAATAGGTGTACATAGCCGTTGCTGATGATTCTTTATAGTTGCCAATTTCATTTGGTTTGTTTGGTATTTGATACCAAGTACCAGAAGCTTCATCTTGGTATTTAACTAAATCTGCAGCGAATTCTTCGATTATGTGTAATAACTTTTTACGGTTTTCTTTATCATCAGCAGGTAAAAAGTCTAGAACATCTACACTTGCCATAGCTAACCAACCCATACCACGTGCCCAAAACTCTTGCGATAAACCAGTTTCTGGGTTTGCCCAATAAATTGATTTAGACTCGTCCCAACCATGGAAATACAAACCTGAGTTTGGATCACGCAAGTATTCACGACTTACTTCAAATTCATGGATAACTTCATCAAATGATGCACCATCTTCAAATAAAGCTGAGTATTGTGCTAAGAAAGGCATACCCATATAAACTCCATCTAACCATAATTGATGTGGGTAGATTTTTTTATGCCAGAAAGCACCATTTGAAGTTTTTGGATGATCTTTTAATTGATCGCGTAAATGGCCGGCTGCGATACGGTATTTTTCTTCACCTGTTTGTTCGTATAAACGCAAAATCATTTTACCTGAGTTGATTTTGTCGATATTAAAATCTGACTTCTTATAAGTGATGATTTTGCCATCTTCTGCGATAAATGAACCAACAATAGTTTGTGCAGCTTGGCGATATCTAGGATCTAGAGTTGCTTGATATAAATCATCAAACGACATAGCTAATAAACCTGTTGTATAGGTATATTTAGAAGGGCGGTGACGCATTTTATCGTATCCACCGTTTACATAGTCGTAGGCTTTACGACGCAACTCTGAATCTGCTAAGCGTTTTGCTACGTCTAATGCACGAGCACTAGTTAGTGGCATAGCGTTTTCTTTTGCAGCTAAAGCTGTAGTTTTGTTTACGCGAATGGTACGAGTTAAACGTTCGCTGGTTTGTTTTAAGTAAGTTTCAAAATCAGCAAGTGAGGTCACACCGTTAGGCTCTTTGTCCCAAGCTGCTGCAAAATAATAACTTAAATCTTTGCTGTTACTTTTGCTAACAATCACATAGTTGTTTTTGTCTTGGGTGATTTCTTTGATGTTCATTTTTTTGATGAACAATGCCATGCCTAAATTGTCATTATTTAAACTTTGTTGGCCGTAAGAGGCAAAATAAACCCAAGCTGTACCTTGAATGTCGGTTTCGCCTTGGATCCATTGTGTGCCTTTATGTTTAACCAAGCCAATCGCAAGATCATCAACTTTTTCTGTAGTCGATAAATCAACTTTAACTAGGCGGCTGCCAGCAGTCATGGCCATTTTGGCAGTTAAATCAACTTTTTGATCCTTTACCTGCCAGCCTTTGTAGTTGATTTGAATAGATGAATAAATTGGACCATTATCGACAATTTGGGCTTGCCAGTTATCTACTTTAGATACACGTTCAACTTCACTGCCGTTCCAATAACCGTAACCACCCATACCTAAAGATTTACCTACTTTAAGTATGTCCATGCCCCAATCTTGCATTTCATGGTAGCTCTTGTAGCCGTCTAAACCGACTTTGTGCAGTGATATTTCATCTTTAGTTTTACCAAAAATATCAAAGCCGTTACGCCAATCTAAATAGATGCGGTAGCCAACTTGATCTGACTCAATACCAATGCCTTCGTAGCGGATATATTCGCCGTGATCTGTATATTGTTCAGGTACAACTAACTTGGTAACGTTTTTAAATTCGCCGCCTATGTATTTAGAGCCATCCCATTTACCGCCAACTTTATGGGCTAAATCACCTTGGGTACGCTTTTCAAAATTAGCCGGTTGACTGGCTTTTTTGATGATTAAGTCATGACTTTGACCAACAGCAAATTGATTTAAGATAGCCAAATGGTCAACTTCGCCGTTTTGGTCCATGTCAATTGCTTGGCTTGGCACCAACTGATTGTTCTGATTGTAAACAGCTAAATTTTTCGCCAATGGCACTCTTGAATCAATCCCTAGAGCAGGGAAGCTGAAATAGGTAATCTCATCGTTTCGTGCAAATTTTGATGGATTTCTCAACGTCATTTTTGCGACATAATCTAAATTATCTGTTGCAGTGGTCGCAGCTTTAGTCGCTGAACTCTGCGTATTACCACAACTTACTAGCCCTGTGGACATTGCAGTTACTGCAGATAATAACCACATGTTACGAAATTTATTTCCCATGGTTTCACCTAAATGTTAATCAAATTGATCTTTGTTAGTGTTTTTGAAGCTAACTAAAGCTTCTCAAGTAATTACGATACTTGGTTGCATATACTATAGTGCTAATTTACAATAAATGCTACCGGTGGCATTTATTTTATTTTAACATTGTGTTATCTATTTAAAAAAGATAACATCAAAAATGATGCTTCTAGTTTACAAAATACGGTTAGCATAAAGAAAATAACCAATTAGTGACCTAATATTAGTAATTAAAACAGTTTAGTGTGTCTTTGGTATTTATGCTACCGGTGGTAATAATTGATTGGAGAGTGTGCAAATGAGCAACAGTGATATTTCAGCGTTTGATTTAACTGGCAAAACTGCGCTAGTAACCGGCGCAAGTAGGGGATTAGGCCAAGCCATAGCTATTTCTTTGGCAAAAGCAGGTGCAAAAGTCGTGTGTAGTGCATCAAGCGTAAATGGCTGTGAGCAAACCGTAGAAAAAATTCGTCAGTTAGGTGGAGAGGCTATTTCTGTTGCTGCTGATTTAAATGATGCAGATTCAGTTACTGCTATGGCAGAACAAGCAATTGCGTGGCAAGGTCAGATAGATGTGTTGGTTAATAATGGCGGGACGATAGCACGTTACCCAGCAGATGAGTTTCCGCAAGACGAGTGGTTAAAAGTTATCAACGTTAACTTAAATTCAGCATTCTTGTTAAGCCAAAAAATTGGCAAACAAATGATTGAACGCAAACAAGGCAAAATTATCAACATTGCTTCAATGCTTTCGTATACGGGTGGTATTACAGTCCCTGCATATACCGCTAGTAAACATGGTATTGCTGGTGTGACCAAAGCATTGGCCAACGAATGGGCACAACATAATGTGCAAGTAAATGCGATTGCGCCGGGTTATTTTAGAACTGATAACACTCAAGCTTTACAAGATAACGCTGAGAGAAATGCTGAAATTCAAAAACGTATTCCAGCTGGTCAGTGGGGCGAACCAGAACAATTAGGTGGTGCTGCGGTCTTTTTAGCATCGAGTGCGAGTGATTATGTAAACGGTCATATTTTGGCTGTTGATGGCGGCTGGTTAGCCCGCTAATTACGCTTGGAGATAAATATGACAACTGAATATACAAATCGTTACGCAATTGGTCGAGAAGAGGTTAAAACCTTTACCACAGAAAAGCTTAGAGAGTCTTTTTTAATCGATAACATAATGGCAGAAGACAAAATTGTTTTTGTGTATACCCATTACGACCGTTACATGGTTGGTTCTGCTGTACCTAAGTCGCAAGCATTAAAACTAGAAACAATAGATGCGCTAAAAGCTGAACACTTTTTAGATCGCCGTGAAGTGGGTGTGATCAACGTAGGTGGTACAGGTCAAATTACCGTTGATGGCAATGTGTATAAGCTAGAAAACAAAGAAGCTTTATACATAGGTAAAGGCGCAAAAGACGTTATTTTTGAAAGTGATAGTTCAGATACGCCTGCTTTGTTCTACATCAACTCTGCTCCTGCACACCAGGCTTTCCCAAATAAAAAAGTAGGTATGGAAGATGCGAATATTTTGCATATGGGTAGTAAAGAAACCTGTAACGAACGCAAAATCCATCAGCTATTAATCAACGGTATAGTTGAAACTTGCCAATTACAAATGGGTGTGACTTGCCTGCAAGTTGGTAGTGTTTGGAACACTATGCCAGCTCATCAACACGACCGCCGTATGGAAGCTTATTTCTACTTTGATTTACCAGCAGATCAAGCTGTTTGTCACTTTATGGGGGAACCTAAAGAAACTCGCCATATATGGGTTCACAATCATCAAGCGGTTGTTTCACCACCTTGGTCTATTCACTCTGGTGCTGGTACTTCAAACTATGCGTTTGTTTGGGGCATGGCAGGCGAAAACCTAGCATACGATGACATGGACAAATACGGTCCGTCTGAACTGCGATAGAGGTATATTATGCGTTATTTTTCAATTATTAAATCAGCCATGTTGCTTAGCTTGTTGTTTTTAACAACAAGCTGTAAACAGCAAGATGATGTGGTTGTGCTGCGTATGGGCCATACATTAGATATGGAGCATAGTGTGCACAAAGCTATGGTGCATATGGCTGACAAATTACGTGAATATTCTAATGGCACTATGGAAATTAAAATTTATCCAAATGCGCAATTAGGTACTGAACGTGAAATGGTTGAGCTGCTACAAATTGGTAGCTTGGCGATGACCAAAGTATCTGCTGCTGCGATTGAAGGTTTTGTGCCAGATATGAAAGTTTATAGCGTGCCTTATTTATTCCAAAGCCGTGAGCATAGATGGAACGTACTACAAGGTCCAGTTGGCCAGCAATTGTTAGATTCAACCCGTAAAGCACGTTTTGTTGGGTTAGGTTACTACGATTCGGGTAGCCGTAGTTTTTACATGACCAAAACTAAAGTGGAGCAACCAAAAGATTTATCTGGCCAGAAAATACGTGTAATGGAAAGCCAAATGGCGGTTAAGATGATCGACGCATTTGGTGGTGCAGCAACCCCTATTTCATTTGGTGAACTCTATGCAGCCTTGCAACAAGGTGTTGTTGATGGCGCTGAAAACAATCCACCGTCTTTTTACTTATCACGTCACTATGAAATTTGTAAGTACTATGTGCTAAACGAACATACGTCTATTCCGGATGTAATTTTAGGCAGTGCACATATTTACGATGGCTTAAATGAAGAGCAACAAGGCTGGTTAAAACAAGCGATTGAAGACTCAATTGAGCTACAAAAACAATTATGGCTAGCGGGTGAACAACAAGCGTTAGCTGAAGTTGAAAAAGCTGGTGTTCAAGTTATTTATCCAGACAAAACACCTTTCTTACAGGCTGTTAAACCTTTCCATAAGAGCTTTGATGGCACATTAATTGGTGACTACTTAGCTGATATTTCTAAGCTTGCAGAAACGCAATCAAATCTTGATAGCACAAGTTCTATCCAACAAGCGAAGGTGCAACCATGAAAGCAGTATTAGACGTTGTAGAAAAAGTTTTAGGGTATTTGCTAACTGGCTTGGTTGCATTAATTGTAGCTGGTGTTTGTTGGCAAGTAATCTCTCGTTATATTTTACAAGCACCTAGCTCGGTAACCGAAGAGTTAGCGCGATTTTTATTAATCTGGATTGGTTTGTTTGGTGCGGCTTACGCATATAAACAAGATTCACATCTGGGCCTAGATATTTTAACCAACCGCATGACAGGTTGTCGTAAGTTTGTAGCAACTCTGTTTGCACATTTATGTGTATTAACTTTCTCGGTTGTTGTTATGTGTATTGGTGGCATTGAATTGGTCGATATGACGCTAGATCCAGTACAAACGTCGGCCGCATTAGAAGTTCAAATGGGCTACATATATTCAGCTGTACCTTTATCTGGTTTTTTAATCAGCCTATTTGCAATAGAAAAAATTATCAATTGCAAACAAACTCAAGTTTGTGAGCAAGGGGAATAATGATGGAATTTTCAGGTTTATTGTTACTCGCAGTATTCTTCTTTTTGTTAGCGCTGAATGTACCAATTTCATTCAGTATTGGTTTAGCTACCTTAGTGACTATGCTGTACAGCATAGATTTTATTCCCGCCGCAACAACAATTGCGCAGCGGTTAGCCGGTGGTATTAATAGTTTTGCACTATTGGCTATTCCTTTCTTCGTATTGTCAGGCCTGATTATGGGGCAGGGTGGTATTGCAAGGCGGCTAATTGAATGTGCTATGGCATTAATAGGTATGTTACCGGGTGGCTTAGCTTTAGTTAACGTAATGTCTTGTACTTTATTTGGTGCGATTTCAGGCTCAGCGGTTGCAGCAACCAGTGCGATTGGTAGTTTTATGATCCCACAAATGGAAAAAAAGGGGTACGATAAAAACTTCGCTGCGGCATTAACTGGCGCTGCGGCAACCACTGGTATGTTGATTCCGCCAAGTAATATCTTAATTATTTATGCGATTGCCAGTGGTGGGGTTTCAATTGCAGCATTATTCGTAGCTGGTTATTTACCGGGTATTATGGTTGCCTTAGCTTTGATGTTGGTTTGTGCGGGTTACGCAAAAATTAAAGGTTATCCTACCGAAGACCGTTTGCCTCTGAAGATTGTCGCGGAAAAAGTTCTAGCTGCTGTACCAAGTTTATTACTTATCTTTATCGTTATCGGCGGTATTATCGCTGGTGTGTTTACCGCAACTGAAGCGGGGGCAATCGCGGTAATTTACTCTTTGGTTCTGAGTGTATTCTTTTATCGTGAAGTTGCGATGAAACAACTTCCGGGTATTTTACTTAAATCAGCTGAAACCACTGCTATTGTCATGTTGTTAATTGGTGCATCTTCTGCGATGTCGTGGATATTGTCTTATGAGAATATTCCTCAAACCATAAGTGAGTTTTTACTCCAGTTAAGCAACAACCCATTTTTAATTCTATTAATCATCAACTTAACCCTAATTGTGGTTGGTGCATTTATGGATATGACACCTGCGGTACTGATTTTTACTCCAATATTTTTACCAGTAGCAACTGAGCTAGGTATGTCGCCGCTGCACTTCGGTATTATGATTGTACTTAACTTATCAATTGGTTTATGTTCACCGCCGGTCGGCTCTGTACTCTTTGTCAGCTGTGCTGTAGCCAAAACATCTATAGAGAAAATAATTAGGCCACTTATGCCTTTGTATATCGCTATGTTTATCGTATTAATGTTAGTGACTTACATTCCAGGTATCAGTGAGTGGTTACCTAAATTCTTCGGTTTACTCTAACCGATATTGCTCTACATAATTTAACGCTTGGTTCTGGATCTGTTCAGCCAAGCGTTTTTTACGTCTGAAATTTATTACAAATCCGATTTGAGTTAATTTAACTTTTTGTCTATAAATATTTAACTATAAGTTGACCAATTGCCACCGGTGGCATATAGTATCTATATAGTTTGAGTAAATTGAAACGCAACAATTATTCTTGAGTATCTTCAAGTAACTAATAAAAACTGGGGTGAATATGACGGACTTTAGTAAACGTAAAACATTAAAAGCTATGGGTATAGCTTCTGCGGGTGCTGTGACTTTTGCTGGTTCAAGTCTTACTGGTTGTAGCCAAGTTGCCGATATGGTTCCTGTTAGCAGTTCAGAGCAAGCTGATAAGTGGACGCGTGAAGTTAAACGTATTAAAAGCAAAATTAATTTGCCAGTTATTCCTAATCAAGATTTTGTCATTACTGATTTTGGTGCAAAAGCAGATGCTAATTTTGTCAACACTGCTGCAATCGCAAAAACCATTGCTGCAGCAAGTAAAGCTGGTGGTGGTCGTGTTGTTGTGCCTGCTGGTACCTTTAGAACAGGCCCGGTTCATTTAGAATCCAACATCAACTTACATGTGAGCAAAGGTGCAACCCTAGCATTTATTCCTGAGCCTGAATTATACAAACCATATGTATTTACCCGTTGGGAAGGTACTGAGTTGATTGGTTATTCACCGCTTATTTATGCTTTCAAAAAGAAAAATGTAGCCATCACTGGTGACGGTATTTTAGAAGGTGGCGGTAGTAACGACACTTGGTGGCCGTGGAAAGGTAAGTGGAAAAAATCTGATTGGGAAATCAATGAGGTTGAGAATCAAAAACATACGCGTGATGCAGTACAAAAAATGGCAGAAGATAATGTGCCTGTGGAGCAGCGTGTATTTGAAAATAACTACTTACGCCCACCTTTCATTCAACCGTATTTGTGTGAAAACGTATTAATCGAAGGTGTTACTGTTCGTAATTCTCCATTCTGGTTGTTGAACCCAGTGTTATGTACCAGTGTGACAATTCGCAAAGTACATTGCGACAGTTATGGTCCTAACTCTGATGGTTGTGATCCTGAATCTTGTAACTATGTGTTAATTGAAGATTGTATCTTCGACACTGGTGATGACTGTATCGCAATTAAATCAGGTCGCAATGCTGATGGTCGTCGTGTTGCTATGCCATGTCAAAATATCGTTATTGAAAACTGTCAGATGAAAGCTGGTCATGGTGGTGTGGTAATTGGTAGCGAAATTTCTGGTGGTGTACGTAATTTATACGCTCAAAACTGCCAAATGAGTAGTCCTGATCTTGCGCGTGGTATTCGTATTAAAACCAATTCAATCCGTGGTGGTTTGTTAGAAAACTTAAACTATCGCAATATTGAAATTGGTCATGTTAAAGATGCTGTTGTGGTTAACTTCTACTATGAAGAAGGTGACGCTGGTAACTTTATTCCAGTATTAAAAGATATTCATATCGATAACCTTAAAGTAGAAAAAGCAAAACGCGCGTTTGTTGTTAGAGGGTATCCACATACACCAATTTCTGGCATTAGTTTAACTAACATTGATATCAAAGAAGTAACTAATGACAGTGTAATTGAAAATGTTAAAGGTTTAATTCAGTCAAATATTATGGTGAATGGCAAACCATTCACTATTTAATTGGCTGACTCGTTTTTTGTCGTTCCATGTGTGTGTTGTCCAGTGTGTTTAGCTGCGCAAGCGGCTAGCGCACTGCTTTTTTTGACCTAGATTATACAATTTGTGTGGGAGTTAAGTGGTGCCGTTAATTAAAATAGTTAATTTAAATCTTTTGTTCCCTAAGGTTTTAATCAGTTGTATTTTGTTGCTGTTAACTCAAGCGCTACATGCACAGGAAAAACAACAAACTCAAGTGTTTATAGTGGGCGATTCAACCGCCAGCTTTTACAAAACAAACAAATATCCTCGTACAGGTTGGGGAATGCGTTTGCAGCAACATTTAGCTGACACAGTTACTGTACACAATTTGGCCGTCTCTGGTCGAAGCTCACGCAGCTTTATCAATGAAGGCTATATTTATCCGATATGGGAACAAATTAACGCTGGTGATTATTTATTGATCCAGTTTGGTCACAATGATCAGAAGAAAGACAAAGACCGCAATACTTTACCTTTTTCTAGCTACCAATTTTATTTGAGTTATTACATTAACAAAGCGCGCGAATTGGGTGCTAAACCGATTTTGTTAACCTCAATCAGTCGCTATAAATTTGATGATAACAACAAAGCTATCGACACTCACAAAGATTATCCAGTCGCTATGCGCCAATTGGCCGACAAGCTTACTGTTCCATTAATTGATTTAACCGTGAAAACCACAGAGTTGTTAAACAAACTCGGGCCTACCAAAGCAAAAGAATTATTCTTATTTTATCAGCCAGGTGAATATGCTTCATATCCGAAAGGCGTTTCTGATGGCACGCATTTGTCTGAATGGGGCGCTGATCAAGTTGTCGCATTGTTTGTGGATGATCTTAAGCAGCTAGCTCCGGAGCTGTTCTAATGAAACAAGCAATTGTTGCCAGTTTTTTATCATGTGTTCTGTTAGTCGTCGCTGGATGCTCAGTTACTGCGTCCAACGAGCCTTCAAGCTCTGCTACGAATCAAACTACAAACTTGTACGTAGTGAATAGCGAAGTTGAAAAAGATAAATTTATTGCTGCAGGTAAAACCACTTTTACCGATATTCAACAAGCGGTTAATTTTGCTCCTAGCCAAGGTGCGACTATTCATATAGAGCCGGGTGTTTATAAACAAAGGGTTGAAATTAATAAATCAAACATAAGTTTAGTTGGTCGTGATCGTGACAATACAGTTATTGAATATGGCCTGTACGCTGGATTTATTGATCCAGAAAAAGGTAAAAAAATAGGTACTTTTGGTACAGCAACTTTTCGTGTAACTGAGGCAAACTTCACAGCGAAAAATATTACCATAGCCAATAGCTTTGATTATCCGGCTAACGAAAAGTTGGATAAAACACATCCAGATAGAATTAAAGGTGAACAAGCAGTCGCATTACAGATTTCAGGCAATGCGGATAAAAGTTTATTTCTTAATGTGTCTTTATTAGGTTATCAAGATACCTTATATGCCAATAGTGGCCGCAGTGCTTTTATCGATTCAAAAATAAGTGGCCATGTAGATTTTATTTTTGGGGCTGGCACTGTTTGGTTTGAAAATAGTGAAATTGTCAGCTTACGCAGGTTTAAAAAAGTAAAATACTCTGGCTATATCACAGCGCCAAGTACTAGGATTCAAACCCCTTATGGTTTTGTTTTTTATAACTGTAAGCTCACCCGAGAAGAAGGCGTGGCTGATGGCTCAGTGCCTTTAGGCCGACCTTGGCATCCAACCACAACCTTCAGCGATGGCCGTTATGCAGATCCCTTTGCTGTCGCCAATGCTGTGTTTATCCGCACTTATATGGATGCACATATAGCGACTGAAGGATGGAGTTCTATGGGCGGGACAGCCAAAGATGGTGGTAAAAAAACACAATTTACCCCAGAAGCTGCGCGATTCTTTGAATATCAAAACACAGGTGCTGGGGCTGAATACGACAGAGATATCACACCTGAAATTCGACGTCAGTTGAGTGATTTTGAATTCGAACAATTTTATACTAAATCAGCTGTATTAAACGGTTGGTTAAATTAATTTACTAACAAATGCCACCGGTGGTATTTGTTGCAAGAACATGCAATTTTTATAGAGAGATGTGTTTATGAGATTAAATGAACAGAACCTTGCCGCTAAACTTGACTCATTACCTGCTAATGTTCAAGTAGCTCGCTATTCTCGTAGTGCGACCAAAATTGGTATTGTGCACTTAGGTTTAGGCGCGTTTCATCGTTCACATCAAGCATTATTTACCGAACGCGCGATGAATGAGTGTGGTGGTGATTGGGCTATTTGTGCCGTATCTATGCGTAATGAAACTTTACAACAGCAATTATCTGGTCAAGACAACTTATTTACAGTTGTTATGAATGACAAAGATACTGATTACCAAGTTGTAAGTGCTGTTAAAGAAGTTTTAGTTGCTAAAAATCAACTTGAGCAAGTATTAGCGCGTTTGACTTCTGCAGATACCAAATTAGTGTCGTTGACTGTTACTGAAAAAGGTTATTGCCTTAATTCAGCGGGGGATCTAGACACTGAATTAGCTGGGATTAAAGCTGATTTAGCCAATCCAACTGCGCCATCTACTGTGGTGGGTATGTTGGCTTATGGTTTAGCACAGCGTCATGCTGCTGGCACTAAACCTTTTCACGTAGTTGCATGTGACAACTTACCTGGTAATGGTGAAAAACTTAAAACCGCTGTTGTGCAATTTGCAAAAGCATCAAATGCTGAAGTTGCATCATGGATAGAAGAGAATGTTCAGTTCCCAAATACTATGGTTGACTGTATTACGCCACACACTGAAGACAAAACAGTGCAAATGGTGAAAGATGATTTGGGCTTAGAAGATTTGGCTCCGGTTAATCGTGAAGCTTTCCATCAATGGGTTATTGAGGATATTTTACCTGCCGAACGTCCAGCTTGGGACAAAGTCGGGGTTATCTTTACCAATGATGTTGAGGCGTTTGAGAATACTAAATTACGTATTTTAAATGGTTTGCACTCAATTCTTGCTTATATGGGTCCATTATTAGGATATAAGAGTGTGTATGAAGCTGTGTCTGATAGTCGTTTAAAAGGATTTCTACAGTCAATAGCGGCACAAGAGGTTATTCCAACGATAGAAGCACCTGCTGGCCTTGATTTACACGAATATGCTGCACAGATTGTACGTCGTTTTGAAAATCCAAAAATTTGTCACTTGTTAGAACAAATTGCGTGTGACGGCACAATTAAAATTCCTGTTCGTACCTTACAGCCAATATTAGATAACCTTAAAGCAGGTCGTAACAACAATAATAAGTTGTACTACGTGGTTGCCGCTTGGTTATTGTTCTTGGTAAATAAAGTTGAAACTGAACAAACCATTAATGATCCAAAAGCTGCGCAGTTACAACAAATTATTTCTGCATTTACTGGTGATATAACCCAAGACGTAAATGCATTTATGACAGCTGAAGGTTTATTGCCTGAAGCTGTTCGTAGCAACGAAGAAATCATCAATAAAGTCACGGAAGCTTATAAAGTAATTTTGCAGCACAGAACTGATATTCGAGCTGCATTACCAATGTAAAAGGAATAGCTATGAAGCGAGTTTTATGTTTTGGTGAAGCTATGATTGAAATGGCGCCTGAGTTATCTGGGCGTTATAAATTGGGTGTTGCTGGTGATACTTTAAACATGGCGGTTTATTTAAAACGTTTGGCTGGTTTAGCCGACGTGAATTGCCAAGTTGATTACGTATCCGCAGTCGGTCAAGATCAAGCTAGCCAAAAGATTATAGATTTTTGTTGGGACGAATTGCTCGGAATAGAGCATTTGTACCGTTTATCAGGTTACAGTTGTGGACTATATATGATCTCAACTGATGAATTTGGTGAGCGTAGTTTTAGCTATTGGCGTAGTAACTCTGCTGCAAGGCAAATAATGCAGCCTTTAGCTATGCAACATAGTCTCAATAACTTGCTTCAATCAGACATATTTTTCTTTTCAGGCATTAGCTTGGCGGTTATTACTGAACAAAGTCGCGAAAACTTTTTTGAGTTGTTACATAAACTTAAAGAAAGTGGTGTGACTGTCGTTTTTGACCCCAATTATCGTCCTGTACTATGGCAAAACAAACTAGAAGCAAAAGATGCTTTCACTCGGGCATTTAAGTGCGCCGATATTGTTTTGCCAGGTATGGACGATTTACGCGAAGTTTTTGCCTGTTACACAAGTAAAGATGTACTGGCTTTGTTCGAAGGTTTCCCTTGCCGAGAAGTGATTATTAAAAACGGTAGTCAAAGTGTTGTGGCTAAATGTGGTGATGAATTAACCGAATACGCGATTACACCAGTGGATACAGTTGTTGACACAACATCCGCGGGCGACTCGTTTAATGGTGCCTATATTATGGCTAGAATTCGTGGAGATTCAGTGATTGAAGCGATAGACTTTGCCGCTCAGGTCGCAGCCGAAGTGATTCAGCACAAAGGCGCAATTATTCCAAACCAAGCATTACGCAATTTTTATTTAAACACTCAGCCAGTTAACTCTTGATAGCCAAGACGCTCAAGGTTGAGCTGCAACTACACCTACACCACACAGGGGCTTTGCCCCTTTGTTATTCCTCTCCAAAAACTAAATTTTATGAGTAACTCTTTCAAGTTGCAGTTCAATGCGCGTATTGCGTTTATTAATTGTATCTATCGCCAACAAGAGTAAAGGTAGTGCAATAAGAATTGCATGGGCACAGATAGCAAGCCAGCTACTTTCAATTATTACGCTGAGTGCTTGGCACATAATGCTAGCGACTATACTGAAGCTTAAGCTTCTGCTCGTTAAAAGTTTATTGGTTTGTCCCAATAGAATCACCTTTAAACCCATTTGACAGTGGGGACATAAAATTCGATGGCGAATGTTATTTCTATCTAAGTCGTAGGTTTTTGTTTCATTGATTTGTTGTTGGCAACTAGGACACTGCAACGGCATAACAAACTTACCTCGCGATAACAAATGGTTTAGCAATACCAGAACTGCGACATATTTCTTATATATCATAGTTTTACGGTTTGTTAAATTTATTTTACAGTTTGTTGCGTTTTAGCTGTTATGTTATAGCGGCTTAGGTATCCGCTAGGTAGGTATGTGCGAGAAACTACCTAGCTGTGATTAGGTTTGTCTTAGTTAACCAGCATTGATAAATTGAATTGCGATTTTATCTTCGTCTGCTATCTGCTCGTCATCCGCATATAGTTCAGTATCAATTTGTGGTGCTTCGATACTTGGTTTGTCAAAGGCTATGTCACCTTCTTCAATTTCAAGTTGGCTGTTTGAGCGTAGACCTTTAAAGTCATATAAACTTGGATCAGCCAAGTGTGAGCGGCTGACGTTTTGCACTGCGTTAAACATAGTTTCTAGGCGGCCCGGATGTTTTTTATCCCAACCTTGAAGCATTTCTTTGATGACTTTTCTTTGTAAATTTTCTTGTGAACCACATAAGTTACACGGAATGATTGGAAATTCTTTGATCGCAGCATATTTGCTAATGTCTTTTTCACGACAATAAGCCAGAGGACGAATAACTATATGCTCTTGATTGTCACTGATAAGCTTAGGTGGCATGCCCTTAAGTTTTCCGCCATAAAACATGTTAAGGAATAGGGTTTCTAAAATATCGTCTCTGTGATGGCCTAAGGCGATTTTAGTCACACCCAAGTCTTTGGCTGTGCGGTATAAAATGCCGCGGCGTAGTCTTGAGCAGAGTGAGCATGTGGTTTTGCCTTCTGGCACTTTTTCTTTAACTATGCTGTAGGTGTCTTCTTCAATAATCTTATATTCAACATCTATTGAGTCTAAGTATTTAGGTAAAACATCTTCTGGGAAACCTGGTTGTTTTTGATCTAAGTTAACTGCAATAATGTCGAAGTTAATCGGCGCTCTTTGACGTAAAAACATCAAAATATCTAACATAGTGTAGCTATCTTTACCGCCCGATAGACACACCATAACTTTGTCACCATCTTCAATCATATTAAAATCTTCAATGGCTTTACCAACACATCTACGAATTCTTTTTTGTAGTTTGTTGAAGTTATACTGGTTTTTTGCGGTTAAAGTTTGCATGCTGCGCCTCACTAAATTAGAGGCGCGGATTATAGCAAAATTCGTTAAGGTGTTAATCTTTAGTTTTTGTTTAGTGTTACTGGGCTTTGAAAACCGTAAGGTTTTAATGCCAGTACATCACAATTGACACCATCTAATAAATGTTCTGCTGTATTGCCGAGCAAAGCGGCGGTTAAGCCACTACGACCAATTGTACCTAGAACGATTAATTCAGCGTCGAGCTCCTTGGCGTATTGAGTGATCGAATCTTCGGGTAACCCTTCTGCCAATATGCAATTTTCTTCGACGATATCAAAAGCTTTTGCATACTTTAAAGTTGAGCTGAGGTGGTGTTGACGTATTGCTTCGCGATAAGCGGTTGGATCAAACTCTGGAATTTCCACCGCCAAACTAACAGCGCCAGCGGGATAACAATTAAGCAACTTTAAATTGGCTTGCAGTAGGCTTCGCATATACTGAGAAGTGCCAATGATATTATTGTTTAAATCAATATGTTGTTGTTCTTGGCTGACGCTATTAATTGCCGCGAGAATTGTACCGTTGTCCGGCCAATCATGTTCTTTTACCAATAAAACCGAGCAGGGGCATTTACGCAACAAATGCCAATCTGTCGGGGTAAATATGACAGCTTGTAGCACACTGTGTTCATGTGTGGCTTTAACAACTAGATCATACTTGTATTGAATAACTTGTTTTATGACAGCCTCGAACGGCCGATTATGCCATTCAACTAATGGACGTATTTGCGACACTTGGCTCGCAAATGGCTCTAACACATCTTCTAACCATTGGGTGCGCTCTTCTACCATACAACGGCGCATCAGCTCGCGCTCTTCGGCCGACAGCATAGTGGTCATTTCGTAAGAAAAATCGTAAACGGCAAGGTAGGCTGTTATGGTTGCACCAGTTTTATGCGCTAATGCGACCGCGCGTTTGAGGGCTTTGAGTTTTTCGTCGTTAGGCTCAATAACAACGAGAATTTTGCTTACTTCTCTCATCGCTAAGCTCCATAGATTGTAATTTATTTGAGTTTAGTTCAACCCATGGCGCTTTGCTGAAAATTTTGTAGCTTATTTACATTCTGAGTTTGGGCTATATTCCGCAACTTTCTTCAATCCATCAAAAGATTCGATTGAAATCAGTTTGCGTTCTACTTTGATAATGCGTTCCTGATGGAAGCGACTTAATAAACGACTGATGGTCTCAACTGTTAAGCCTAAATAATTACCTATTTCGCCACGTGTCATAGTTAAACTAAACTCTTTTGACGATAAGCCTCGTTGTTTAAAACGATTTGACAATTGAATGATAAAACTGGCTAAACGAGCGTCAGCAGTTTTTTTATTGAGGAGAAATAACATATCTTGATCTGTCGATATCTCATTACTCATTAAGCGCATGATTTGTTGGCGCAGCTTTGGCATTGTCGCGCTGAGCTTATCCATTGTGTCATAGGGAATTTCACAAATCATAGCGGTTTCAAGCGCTTCGGCAAAACTCGGATGGTTTTGTGCTTGAATCGCGTCAAAACCTATAATGTCGCCGGGTAGGTGAAATGCGATAATTTGTTCTTCACCATTCCCTGATACTGTATATGACTTAAAAGAGCCAGAGCGCACAGCGTATAGCGACTTAAATGACTGGCCGGCTTCTATCAACTTTTGCTTTTTTTGATACGGCTTTTTACGCTGTATAATATTATCCAGCTGATTAAGTTCGCTATCATTCAAGGCAAAAGGTAAACACAATTGACTAATGCTGCATTTTTGGCATTGAATACTTGAAGTAAATTTTGCTGTCATATCCATTTGTCGCTCGACTGAATTAGGTTGTTAATAACCTTTAATGTTAACTTATATTCAACTGCAATACAGCAGTTGCTAGCATGTAAATTGCAAATAATATTAAGCTGATGGCAAGTGTATTTCTAACTGGCTTTTGGTTTAGAAAATGATGCATTTGTTGGCTAATTGACGCGGACAACAAGAGCGCTGGCCAAGTGCCTAAACCAAAACAAAACATTAGCGCAGCCGATTTAAATGGGCTGGCTGACGCTGCTGCCCAAGTAAGCACGCTGTAAACTAAACCACAAGGTAACCAACCCCATACAGCACCCGCCGCAAAACGAGCTAAATAACTTTGCTCTTTAATTAAACTGTGAGCTGTTGGCGCAAGTTTCGACCATAATTTAGTTGAAATTTTTTCAATTTTGGTAATAGCAAAATTCCATTTTGCTATGTAAAAAGCGAGAAAAATTAATAGCAATGCTGAGAATATTTTTAGTAAAAGTAAAAAAGGTTTAAAACTCGCGGTTAACCAAAAGCCAGCAGTACCGACCACAAAACCAATAATGGCATAACTGGTTACCCGCCCTAAGCTATATAACAGGGCATGACTAAACCGACTGCTAATACCGGAAGCAATAGCTAAACCTCCGCACATAGCGATACAATGGCCAGCGCCCACTAAACCCAGGACAAATGCTGTGATAAACTCAGGCATTGGATTAAAACTTATTTATCTTGTGGTTTATCATCATCAAATAAAATGTCATGGCCTTGGCGATCTAAATCTTCAAACTGATTTTTTTTTACAGCCCAGAAAAACAGCACAAGAGCGACAACAATAATCACAATCGCCAACGGAATTAAAACGTAAATTACATTCATTTTTTCAGTAATCTCATTGAGTTGCTTACAACAATTAGCGAACTTGCTGACATACCTATTACTGCCATCCAAGGTGTTAATATGCCAAATACCGCTAGAGGTAATGCTAAAGCATTGTAACCAATAGCCCAAACAAAATTTTGTTTTAAAATGCGGTTAAGCCGCTGTGACATAGCGACCAGCTTGGCAATACCGACCGGTTCTGAATTAAGTAAAATTACATCCGCTTTATATTTTGAAAGTTCAGCACCTTCATCCATTGCGAGCGAGATATCTGCGGTTGCCAATACGATAGAGTCATTGACACCATCACCCAGCATAGCAACGCTGCCGTATTCCTTTTGTAGCTGTTGTAGTTTTTGACGTTTAGCCTCAGGCGTTAAGCCTTTATAAAAGCGAATGCCGAGTTTTTCAGCAATTTTATCGACCAACTGGCTATGGTCACCAGACAATATTACTTTTGGCATCGACAATAACTCAATACATTCGCGACTAGTGGTTTTTAGTTGATCTTCTAACTCAATTGCAGCAATACAGCGATCTTGTTTAAAGACGTATATTTGTGCGTTTTGCCAATTCGCTTCAGGTGGTAGCTGATTGGCTCTAGTAAATAAACTTTTACTGCCAATTGTATATTCAACCCCGTCAATCGAAACGTGCAAACCTTGATGGGCAATTGTTTCAATTGAGTCTAATTTGATGCTTGAGCTATCAATGTCGCTAAATCCGGTTGCGAGTGGGTGACTGGATTCTTTTTCTGCTGCGGCTACAATTTTTAATAATTCTTCTTGGTTTATCTCGTTACTGCAGTGAAGCTGTGCACGGGAAAATTTACCAGTGGTGAGTGTGCCAGTCTTGTCAAATGCAACAAGCTGTAACTTATCAGCTTGTTCTAGTGCATGACTTTCTCTGATTAAAACACCTTGGATTTTTAGTGCGTTACTGGCTGCAGATATGGCTGTTGGCAAAGCGAGCGACAGGGCACATGGACAGGTGGCGACTAACACTGCAACTGCATACCATAAGCCATTTTCTCCAAGCAACTGCCAACCAATATAAGTTGCGATAGACAAGAGTATAACTGAGATAGTTGCTTGTTTTGCCATTTTATCTGCAACATTGGCTAATGGACTTTTAGATTGATTAATACGCTCTTGGTGTTTGGCAATTTGCGCAAGGCGCGTATTTAAATAAACTGTTTCAACTTCAATTTGAATAATTTGGTTGTGAACTAAACTACCGGCAAAAATCATATCACCTTGAATTTTTTCTATAGGTAAACTCTCACCTGTTAGTTGTGCTTCTTCAACCGTGCAATGTTTAGAAATAAGTTTACCGTCGGCTGGAACCTGTTCACCCGGTTTAACTTGAATGATATCGCCAATTTTAAGTTCATTAGCATGGACTGTGATGACTTGGTTGTTGTCTATTTTAAAAGCAACTATAGGCAAGAGTTTAAGTAAATTAGCCGAGGTGATCGCCGCTTTGGTTTTAACTAAGTGTTCTAAATATCGGCTAGTCAGCAGTAAAAACACAAACATGGTGGCTGACTCAAAATAAACTTCACCTGTATTGCTGTAGGTTGCATATGCGCTGGCGATGAAAGTGCTGTAGATTGCAAAAACGACTGGCACATCCATATTTACCGAACCTTTGCTTAGCGCTCGATAGGCGGAATTAACTAAAGGTAACCCGCTATACAAAACGACAGGAGCTGACAGCAGTAAACTGACCCAGCGGAAGAAGTAAGCAAAAGATTCTTCTATCACATCAAAATAAAGCGCAAACGCTAACATCATAACTTGCATGGTGAATAAACCAGCGACTGCTAGTTGTTTTTGATAGCTTTTGCTGATGTTTTTATATTCGGTTTCTATTTGACTGATTTTAAAAGGTGAGGGCGTATAGCCGATTGATTTTATCGCACTAAAAATTGCGCTGAGTTGTATTTGTGAATTGTCCCACAGCAATTCTGCTCTAGCATTGGTCAGGTTAACCCGAATGGAATTCACCCCGGCTAGTTTGGTTAGATATTTTTCAATTAACCAAGCACAAGCTGCACAATGCATTCCTTGAATGGAAATATCCGCTGCATGTTGTTGGCTGGACGGATCAATTCTGACAAATTCATGTTGCACACTAGGTGCGTCGAAAGCTTGATACGGGTTGTTATCTTGGACTATTGCTTGTTCAAAAGGTTTTTCAGCTGAGCTTTGACGGTATTTATAATAACCGTCAAAGCCACCTTGCAAAATAACATTGGCAACAGCTTGGCAACCTGTACAACAGACTGCTTTATTTTCGCCATTTACTTGAATGCTTAGACTGCAATCAGCTGGCACTTGCTCGTTGCAATGATAACAACTGCTCATAAATTATGGCGTAATTAAAATTTTACCAGTGTAGGGTAGTGTTATGGTTTTTTGCACTTTCCATTTTTTGTCATGTGGCTCTATGGTTAATTGCCATTTACCTACAGTCGATTTATCCAAAAGCGCTGAAAATTTACCGTCGGCACGGCGTGTTGCCATAACACTTTGATCTTTAACTGATTGAGTTGCATGATAAAAGGAAACAATTAAATTTGCTGGTTCAGGTGCTTTGCGGTTTGCGTTTAAATCTAACAAGATACTGTCGTCAGTGACTTCAACGAATATCGCAATGCCATATTCACTAGCAAGTTTTTCACGGTCGAATTCTTGATTTATCGCTTTACCTTTTTTGTAGTAGTCATCTACTACCATTTCAACTTTATATTCACGGTAAATCGATAAACGTACAGCAGCGACCAATACTGGAATAAGAATTATCGCAATTAAAACCCAAGGCCATGGTTCTTTATACCAAGGTCTGCTATCTACATCAGTCATATATATTTCTCAGTTTATGTGCCCGCAGGCAAAAAAAAGCCCCGCTAAAGCGAGGCTTTTCCTCTACTTATTTGTTTAGTTTGACAAACTATAAACGTAAGCAGAAATTAAGTGAACTTTGTCTTCACCTAAAATATCCTTCCAAGCTGGCATTACACCCGCGCGGCCGTGGATCAAAGTTTCAGAAATAGCGCGTTCTGAACCACCGTACAGCCAGATATCATCAGTCAAGTTCGGTGCACCAAATGGTAAGTTATGCGCAACACTACCTTTACCGTCTGCACCATGACAAGCAGCACAAACCGCAAATTTAGCTTGGCCAGCTTTGGCTAAACCAGCATCTACTTCGCGACCACTTAAACTAATTACATAAGCTGTAACTTGTTTTACGCCGTCTTCACCAAGAGAGTCAATCCAACCAGGCATAGCTGCTTTACGGCCATGCAAAATGGTTTCTTTGATTTTTTCTGGACTACCACCGTATAACCAATCTGTGTCGGTTAGGTTAGGGAAGCCAGTACCACCACGTGCATCAGAAGCATGACATTGCGAACAGTTTTGCAAATATAGACGTTTACCGATTTCTAACGCTTCTTCATTTTTAGCTAAAGCGTGGACGTCTTGGGCTGCAAATTTTTCAAAAATAGGACCAAAAGTCTCATCAGCTTTAACCAATTCTTGGTCGTATTGAACACGCATACCGTCAGCTTTTGCTTGCTCTACCGCTTGACGTGATTCTTCTAGACTAGTAATGCCTTGGTTTGAGCTCTTCCAACCTAAAAAGCCTTGGTAGTTACCTAAACCTGGGTAAGCTAATAAATAATACACAGCCCATACAGCTGTTAACCAAAACATTTTGGTCCACCAACCCGGTAACGGGTTGTTTAGTTCTTCAATGCCGTCGAATTCATGGCCCATTGATTTGCCTTCTTCGACGCCTGCGTAGTTTTTCATGTTCAGGTATAAACAAGTAAATACCAGAACCAAACATAGGATAGATAGAATTGCTACCCACAAACTCCAAAAGGTACTCATGATGTATCCTCTAATCTCTGTGAACTTGTTGTTCTTTGTTGCCGCTATTCTTCTTGTCTACATCTGAGTCATCAAGAATTGAATTCGCCGCATTATCAAAACGTTTTTTACTCTGCTTACTATAGGCCCACCAAATAATGCCAACAAATACTGCTAACACTATTATGGTGTATATGCCTCGATAAGTTCCGTAATCCATAACTATTTTAAAGCTGTACCAAGGGTTTGAAGATATGCAATTAATGCATCCATCTCAGTTTTACCTTGTACTGACGCTTTTGCTTGTGCAACATCTTCGTCTGTATAAGGTACGCCGTAGTAATCTTTAAATACCGTTAGTTTTTTCGCGATAAGTTCACCGTCTAATTTGTTTTCTTCAAGCCAAGGGTAACCCGGCATGATAGATTCAGGAACTACGTCACGAGGATTGATCATATGAACTCGGTGCCAATCGTCAGAGTAACGACCACCAACACGTGCTAAATCAGGACCTGTACGCTTAGAACCCCATAAAAATGGATGTTCCCATACAGATTCACCAGCAACAGAGTAGTGACCATAACGTTCGGTTTCAGAGCGGAAAGGGCGGATCATTTGGCTGTGACAACCAACACATCCTTCTTTAATGTATATATCACGACCTTCCATTTGTAATGCTGTGTATGGTTTTAACCCTTTAACTGGCTCAGTGGTATCTTTCATGAACATTAAAGGGGTAATTTCAACCAAAGTACCAAAGCTAATCGCGATTACCGCAAAAATTGCCAGTAAACCAATATTCTTTTCTACTATTTCGTGTTTATTAGCCATGATTATCTCCTATGCGTTCGCTACTACAGGTTTAGTCGCTAAACCTTCATCAGCTACTTTCTCTGATTTAATTGTGCGAATTACGTTGTACAACATAGTGATCATACCGGCGACAACACACAATCCACCCATCCAACGCATAATGTTGTAAGGTTTCTTCTGCGCAACAATTTCAATAAAGCTGTAAGTCAAAGTACCGTCAGCATTTACTGCACGCCACATCATGCCTTCCATAACACCTGTGATCCACATAGCAACTATGTATAAAACAACACCGATAGTGGCTAACCAGAAATGCACATTGATTAATTTAATGCTGTACATTCTTTCACGACCAAATACTTTTGGAATTAAGTGGTATAAAGAACCAATTGAAACCATAGCAACCCAGCCTAATGCACCTGAGTGTACGTGACCTACTGTCCAGTCTGTATAGTGAGATAAGGCGTTTACTGATTTAATTGCCATCATTGGGCCTTCAAATGTAGACATACCGTAGAACGAAAGTGACACTATCATGAAACGTAAGATTGGGTCGGTACGTAATTTATGCCAAGCACCTGAAAGTGTCATGATGCCGTTGATCATACCGCCCCATGAAGGTACGAATAATACAACTGACATTACCATACCTAATGACTGAGTCCAGTCTGGAAGAGCTGTATAGTGCAAGTGATGCGGGCCAGCCCAAATATATAAAGAAACTAATGCCCAAAAATGCACAACAGATAAGCGGTATGAATAAACTGGACGTTCTGCTTGTTTAGGTACGAAGTAGTACATCATACCCAAGAAACCTGCGGTTAAGAAGAAGCCTACTGCATTGTGGCCGTACCACCATTGCATCATAGCATCAACTGCACCTGAGTATATGGAATAAGATTTGGTTAAGCTCACCGGAATTGCCATGCTGTTACCTATATGTAGTACAGCAACGGTTAAGATGAAGCCACCGTAAAACCAGTTTGCAACATATATATGTGAAGTCGCACGTTTAACTATGGTGCCAAAAAACACAATTGCATAGGCTATCCAAACGATTGCGATTAAAATATCGATTGGCCATTCTAACTCTGCGTATTCTTTAGAAGTTGTAATACCTAAAGGTAAGGTAATAACAGCACTGACAATGATTGCTTGCCAACCCCAGAAAGTGAAGTTTGCTAATTTGTCACTAAAAATACGAGTTTGACAGGTACGTTGCACTACATAATAAGAAGTAGCAAATAACGCACAACCACCAAAAGCAAAGATTACAGCATTGGTATGCAAAGGACGTAATCGTGAATAGGTAAACCAAGGTGTGTCGAAGTTTAATTCAGGCCACACTAACTGAGCAGCTATTAGAACACCCGCGGACATCCCAATAAGCCCCCATACGACTGCCATAAAGGCAAATTTTTTGACTATGTCAAAATTATATATCGGAGTTGCAGAACTTGTTGCGCTCATTTTATATCTTCCAAAGTTCTCAGGCATAAAAACTAAATTTGTTTGAACTTGATAAACCCATCACTAAGTTTGCCAAGCTAAAAATATAGATAATAGCCTTTTTTGCTTAAAAACCATTCAAATTGAGTGGAAAAGCAGCAAAAATATAGTTGACTGACTAAAATCGCGCAAATTGTATGGTTTTTATGGCAAAAAATACAGCCGAGTTTTAAAAAAACATGATTTAGCTCAATAACAAGCGAGATTGCGATATATTATGTGTTTGTAATTAACAGACAAACACTTTTAAATTTGAACGAAATCTATACCACTATGATAAACAGACTCTGGTTATGACAAATAAATTAAGAATTTTTCTGATAGTTTCATGCTGCGCTTTGTTAGCTGCGATTGTCTACTGGCAGGATAGTTTGCATCTTGCTTCACAGCAGGACTCTGCAAGTGCGTGTGATTTAAATGAACATTCGTCATGCCTTTTTCAAACAGCTCTAGGGCAAAGCTTCAAATTAACCAGTTATCAAACTAAATTTTTGTTGGAACAAAGCAATAAACTTAGTTTGCAAATAATTAAGGCTGACAGGTTAAATTCGTTTGATCTAACTGTTCAAGCTTATTTAGTTGGGATAAATATGAATATGGGCAGAATTCCACTAAGTGTTGTTAAACAGGGCGAGCAGTATCTAATTGAAGTTATTCCGGTTATGTGTGCAGAACAGAATATGCAATGGCAAGTTAAATTGTTGATAGACACTCACCAAGGAAATAAAAATAACCCACAAACATTTTTTGCTTCTTTTTCAACGCGCTGGTGAGCTATTTTTTCAGCTGAATTAACCTTGTGTAAAAATTAGGGTAAACGTTTTACTTTTTTCTTGTGTTATTAATTTGTAAAGCGTATGATGTATCCAAGTTTGATGATTTGCATAAGCCGAACTGTCTGGCTTATGGCATTTTTAGATGAAATTACACAAAGAGGGTAAACGTATGACCACTGAGTTTGATCCAACTGAACACCCGCATCGCCGTTATAATCCTATGATTGGCGAGTGGATTTTAGTTTCTCCTCATAGAGCAAAGCGTCCATGGCAAGGCCAATCTGAAGTTTTAGATGAAGAGCAAAAGCCTAGTTATGATGAAAGTTGTTATTTGTGTGCGGGTAACAAACGTATAACAGGCGAATTAAATCCAAAGTATGAAGGTACTTTTGTATTTACCAATGACTTTGCCGCGTTAAAAACAGAATCTCCAGAATTTACGAGTGATGATGCCTTATTCAAACAAGAAACCACAGTTGGTTGTAGCCGAGTAATTTGTTTTTCGCCTGATCACAGCAAAACCCTACCAGAGATGAAAATTTCTGATATTGAAAAGGTTGTTGACACCTGGCAAGAGCAAACGGCCGATTTAGGTCAAACTTACCAATGGGTACAAGTTTTCGAAAACAAAGGCGCTATGATGGGTTGCTCAAATCCACATCCACACGGACAAATTTGGGCTCATCAACATATTCCAACTTTACCTGCAAAAAAATGTGAACGTTTTACCGAGTATTTCCAACAACACGGCCGTAACCTGATTGCTGATTACGTGCAGCGTGAACTTGAATTAAAAGAACGCATTGTTTGTGAAAATACAGATTGGGTTGTTGTTGTACCTTATTGGGCAGGTTGGCCATTTGAAACCTTGTTATTGCCAAAATTTGCAGTCTCTCGTATGACAGAGTTGAACCAAGGTCAAAAAGCTTCTTTAGCAGATATTCTTAGCCAAATTACTATTCGTTACGACAACTTGTTTAATGCATCTTTCCCATATTCTATGGGCTGGCATGGTGCACCATTTGATGGTAGTGACGACCATCCAGAATGGACTTTGCATGCAACTTTCTTCCCGCCGTTGTTGCGTTCAGCCACGGTAAGAAAATTTATGGTTGGTTATGAAATGATGGCAGAAGCTCAGCGTGACCTAACCCCAGAACAAGCTGCTGACAGATTAAGAAATGTTAGCCCAGTGCATTACAAAAATAAGTGAGTTTGACCATGAGTAGACAAGATTTAGTGACAGGTTTATACCAAGACAATTTTAACGCCCAGCCTCAAGCAGTTATTCATGCGCCAGGCCGAGTAAACTTAATAGGTGAGCATACTGACTATAATGGCGGTTTTGTATTACCTGCAGCAATTAATTTTGGAACTGACATTGCGTGTACTTTACGTGATGACAGAGAAGTGCACATTTTAGCAGCTGATTTGGAAAAAGAAGTTATTAGCTTTAGCTTAGATGATATTAAACATGACGATGCGCATAGCTGGAGTAATTATGTTCGTGGTGTGTTGCTATCGCTTACGAAAGTTTACCCAAACATCAAAGGTGCAAACCTAGTCGTTTCAGGTAACGTGCCACAAGGTGCAGGTTTAAGTTCATCGGCTTCTTTTGAAATCGCTATTTTAAAGGCATTTAGCCAACTGAATTCACTTGATTTAGACGGTATTAAAGCTGCATTAATGGGTCAAGAAGCTGAAAACGAATTTGTTGGTTGTTCATGTGGCATTATGGATCAGCTTATTTCAGCTATGGGCAAAAAAGATCAAGCCATGTTGCTTGACTGTGAGTCACTTGAAATTCAATACACAAGCGTGCCAACTTCATTGGATCTTGTGATTATAAACTCAAATGTAAAACGTGGTTTAGTTGATAGTGAATACAATACACGTCGCCAACAATGTGAAAATGCAGCAAAAATAATGCAAGTTGATACATTGCGTGGTGCTGATATGGCTAAGTTAACAGAGTATAAATCTAAGTTATCTGAGCTTGAATATAAACGTGCACACCATGTAATCACTGAAAACCAACGTACATTAGATATGTTGGCAGCATTAAATGCAGGTGAATTCGCAACAGTAAGTGAATTGATGAAAGGTTCACATGCTTCTATGCGCGATGATTTTGAAATAACCACAAGTCAGATAGACTACTTAGTTGAAATTGTTGACCAAGTAATTGGTACGCAAGGTGGTGTACGTATGACTGGTGGCGGTTTTGGTGGTTGTGTTGTTGCGCTTGTACCTAAAGACTTAACAGACGCAGTAAAAGCGACAATAGCCGAAAACTACTTTAACAAAACTGGTTTAAACGCAGATATCTTTATTTGTAGTGCAGAGCAAGGTGCATTTGCTTAAGTTGCAAATAACTTTTAATCCCAGCTTGGTTTGACATACTTAAACGACGCTTAAGTATTGTTATTTGGAGAGAAGGCTTAGCTTCTCTCCCTTTTTAGTTAGCCGATATTATTTATTGGCGATTGCAACAGACTCTCGTTTTACTATTGTTGGTGTATATTTATGCGTCACAATAGCTGAATCTTCTATTTGTTTTTTCGCAGCTAATGAAATGGCTAGTTCAGCCGCTTTAATGCCCATCATCTCAATTGGATATTTTAATGTAGTTAATTTAGGCCGACAGTAGCGCGCCAAAATAACATCATCAAAACCAATTACAGACACTTCTGACGGTACTTGAATACCGTGATCTAACAACATTGACATAGCGCCTGCAGCCATTGCATCGTTGTAAGCAACTACAGCGGTAAACTCAATGCCTTTACTCAGCAGGTTTTGCATAGCTGTTTCACCACCTTCTTGATCTGGTGTCGCCAGCTCGATTGCTGTTTTGTCTATTGTTATCCCGGCCGCGTTCAACTCATCTTCAACACCTTTTAACCTAAGTATCGGGTCGTCGATTTGATACTGGCTGCTAATCATAGCGATTTTTTTATGACCAAGACTCAATAAGTGTTTTGCAATGCTTGCCCCGCCTGCATAGTTATCTAGCCAGACACAACGGTCAGCAATTGCTTCTATATATCGGTTAATTAAAACAAAACCCGGAATTTCTTTAGCATAATCAACTAAAACTTCGTCACTGAGTGCTTTACTATGTACTACCATAGCTTCACATCTGTGCTCCATTAAAGTATCAATAGCTTTCATTTCAGTTTTTGCTTGAATAGAACCTGAACTTAATAAAACTTGAATGTCTTTTTGCCGAGCCACAGTTTCAATTCCGTGCGCTAAGGTCGCAAAAAACGGATCGGACAACTCAGCTAATACGACACCTAATGATGGATTTCTTTGTGTTACCAAAGCTCGTGCATTTGCATTTGGGCGGTAACCCATCTCTTTCATTATTTCTTTAATGCGAGCACGAGTGGCATCACCAACTTTTGGACCATTGTTTATAACGCGTGAAACGGTCGCAAGTGATACACCTGCAGCATTTGCAATATCTTTAATTGTTGCCATATTTAACTGGGTACAACGTTTTCATTGTGATTTGAAACGAATGTTACTAAATTAAGTCAATTGGTAACAGCGTTAATTTTGGCAAAATGACATACTTGTCCTATGCTCAAAGAAAAGGAGGGGTTGTGAGCAACTTGAGTTTACCTAACATTATTGATGTTGAAGCTTCGGGTTTTGGACGAGGAAGTTATCCAATCGAAGTTGGGCTAGCTTTGTCATCTGGCCGACGTTTTTGCACATTAATCGAGCCGCATGAGTCATGGCAGCATTGGCAGCGCACAGCTGAAGATACCCACAAAATCTCTCTGCAAGAAGTTCTGTTATTCGGAAAAGATATTAAATGGGTGGCGAATCAACTCAACAGCATACTAGTTGGGCAAACTGTTTATTCTGATGCTTGGGGAAATGATTCGAGCTGGGTTGGCAAATTATTTGAGCAGGCAGAGGTTAGACAAAAGTTCAAGATTGACAGCATAGTTAACTTGTTAACTGAGCGTCAAATGGAAATATGGCACGATACCAAAGAGGCACTCGCTGCCAACAGTAAAGATGCAAGGCACAGAGCAAGTAATGATGCTGTGTTAATTCAAAATACTTTTTACGAAACTCAAATTAAATTAGGTTTAGCCAGTAAAATCGATGTTGCTTAGCTTTAGACTTAATAATTAACCGAGTAATTTACGTGAGTTTAACTGCTCTTGAACTTTGTTATAGCTAAAGCCGTAGCGCAACATAGTTTCTTCTGTAATATCAACAATGTCGCCTACCGCAGTAACTGACCACAAATCTTCTTCCAATTGTTTCGCTTTATGAATTGCGTATTGGCTTACGTACGCTAACTCTTGCGCTATGTAATCAGTATCAGGGCGACCAGTACGAGATAAATAAACCCGTAAAGCAAAAAACAATACGTTGTTTTGGGTGGCTTTTTGAATAAAGATTTTTCTGGCTGAATTACTGCGCATTTCCGAAGCTAAAATGGTTTCAAAACGTGTTGTTACATTTGTTTCTTGTGCTCTAACCCGAACAAATAAGTCTTGATAAACAGGCAGTGAATCGCGCTGCAAACGCCTTAACATATTAATGATAAAACTATTTAAATAGTTGTTTCTTAATAATGGGTAAAGGTTGAAGCCCGTTTCGTTGTCACTTGCGAAAAGTTTTAATGCGCTAGAATGCGCATTGGTGTAACCAATATTTTTAAGTTCGTGGCGAATCCCACGTTTATGAATGAAAAAGCCAATGTTATTTTGTCCGCGTACATATAGGTTACGCAAGGCTTCGGCTAAACCTGGGATCACATTGCCCATAAAAGCCGCTTTCAGTTTGTCTTTATTTTTATCAATCAGCTGTTCGAAAAACTGTTTGCCGACATGCGCTTGGCCACGTTCTTCAAAAGCTCTAAGGTTAATGATTGTTTTAGCTTTATTGAAACCCATGACCTCGTAAACTAAATTTTTCAGTTTAAACTTGCTGGATATTTGCTGTAAGTCGGGTAGTTCAATTTTAAGTTTTTCATATTTTTCGACATTCATAGATTCTGGACATTCTATTTGCATGCCGTTAATTGAAAAGTCTTTGGTGATGCCGGTTTTATCAACATATTCAGTAGATAACACTACAGCTGTTTTATATATATAGCGAGTTTGCGAGCGCAAATTGACGTATTTAAATGCCACATCTTCTACAGGCAATATAGGATCTGTTTTTGCGTGACCAAAAACCTTGAGTTCGTTAACTTCATTTATTTCAAAACTATTGTTTTGCTGATACAAAGCTTTTGAATCTTCATCATCCACTGGGGTTAACGCCAGTACGTACTTTAATTTAGATATATGGCTGAGTACTCGAGGTGAAGGTCGGTTTTTGTCTTTAACCGCTTTATGTTCTTGAGTTGGCGGCAATGTCGCTGGTAAATAAGCATCTTCAACATTTATGCTGTTAATCTGAGCCTTGTAGACCATCCAATTTTTTTTGCTGCTGCCAAAGGCTAAAAATATCCGTTTTAAATTTTCATCGGCGGCAAGTTCTTCGGCTGAAGCTGAATAAAAATAGGTACGGCCTTTTGCGACATGGGTAAAGGCATAAAACTGGTTTCTTTTTCAGCACTTGTTTGATTTAACAACTCAGTTATGCGTTTGTGAGTTAGCAGTTGACTGAGACAAATTTGGTTATTTTCGTCTAACCAATTACGGACTAAGGTTTTGTTATGGTCATTGCTCAGCATCATAGTAGGGTAGAGCGCACCATTGTCATGTTGGGCAATAAACACAGGTAATGTGGTGATGCGAGGCAGATAATATTGTTCGTAGCCTTTTATCAACACTGCATCTACTGAATTATCTAAATTAAGCTTGTATCTGCGCTTATTGCCATTAATAAAGTTAGCTAGAAATTCGTCAAATGAGTGAGTTTCAACGTCGTAAGTTCGAACACAAGTCGGATAGATATACCCCTGCTTTTGCTCAACGTTAATGACTTTGTACTGAATTTTGTCTTTTAAACCTAAGGCAAACTCTTTTTCTAAACCGAGAAAACGTATGTATACCAACTGACCTGGTGTTACTTGATATTTGCGCTGTAACTTTAAGCGACAGCCGCTGACGGATATATCTGTAGTTACGGCTTTGAATAAGTCAGTTACACTTGCTTCAATTTCTATTTGCATAGTGTAATTCATGCGCTCTTCTTCACGCATTTGCCGATCGCCAAATTTGAGTGCTACAGCTGGGTAATTTGCTATTGTGCCGCCACTATCGGCCGTACTCTCGGAGTTGTTGCTTGAGTCGCTGTCTAGATTGCTATTGCGATTTTTCTTTTGTTGACGACTGCGGTCGTTAATATCTTCGAATATGCCATTAGAATACAAACCATAAATTTCTAAACCTTTTTCAAAGCGTTCAATGCTATGCATATCTAAATAATGAACTATGCCTTGGTGCTCATATTCTGTGCATTCTTCGTCGACTATTCCGCGCAGATCAATGCGACGAGCACAAGGTGTTGCTAGGCGCTTTAATTCCATTTTTATTAAAAATCGTTTTGGTTTAGGAATATCAGACGCCAATAGATTCAATACTTGATCAAAATCAGGAGCTTTTACACTCGGTTTGAGCTTTTCTATGATTGATGCAAATTCAGCAAGTGTTGGATCTTTTTTTGTCATGCTTATTATTGAGTCCAAAATCTATGGCATAAAAATTAGGTATTTACCTTGTGTGACAAATCGTTATCGTCATTCTTGTAAACAAGTTTATACCTAAATTACTGGAAAATGTAGGAAAGGATTAATTTTATCTATAGCTATAGCCTGATAAACTTGCAGAAAATTATCTGAAGTTAAATGAATTTTATGGCGAAATCTAAAACTGCTTGGGTGTGTAATGAATGTGGCGCTGATTTTTCTCGCTGGATGGGGCAGTGCAGTGAATGTAAGTCTTGGAATACCATCACTGAATATAAAGTCGCTAAATCAACTAGTCCAAGTGTTGCAAAATTTTCAGGTTACGCTGGGCAAGTTACTGCCAAAATTGAAACCTTAGAATCGATTGAATTAACAGAATTACCTAGAATATCCAGTGGCTTACAAGAGTTTGACCGGGTTTTAGGTGGTGGCATAGTGCCAGGTTCGGCTGTATTGATTGGTGGCTCGCCAGGGGCTGGTAAAAGTACTTTGTTATTGCAAACTATGTGTCATTTAGCGCAGCAAATGACAGTTTTGTATGTAACGGGTGAAGAATCGTTACAACAAGTTGCAATGCGAGCTGATAGGTTAAAACTGCCAAAAGACAAACTCAAACTGTTATCGGAAACTAATGTTGAGAATATTTGTTTATTGGCAAGCGAGATTAAGCCTGCGATTATGGTTATCGACTCAATTCAGGTTATGCATATGACTGATATTCAGTCTGCACCTGGCAGTGTTTCGCAAGTTAGAGAAACCGCGGCTTTTTTAACTCGGTATGCTAAACAAAATCACGTCGCTATTTTTATGGTCGGCCACGTCACTAAAGACGGCACATTAGCTGGCCCTAAAGTATTAGAGCATTGTATTGACTGTTCGATACTATTGGATGGTTCAACCGATAGTCGCTACCGAACATTACGCAGCCACAAAAACCGTTTTGGTGCTGTCAATGAGCTAGGTGTTTTTGCCATGACAGAATTGGGCATGAAAGAGGTGAAAAACCCTTCAGCGATATTTTTGTCTAGAGCTGATATTCCCGCAGCTGGCTCTTTAGTTATGGTTATTTGGGAAGGAACAAGGCCATTAATGGTTGAGATCCAAGCATTAGCGGATCATTCAATGTTAGCCAACCCAAGGCGAGTGACCGTTGGTTTAGAACAAAACAGGTTAGCATTATTGTTAGCAGTATTGCATAGGCATGGCGGTTTAGCTTTGGGCGACCAAGACGTGTTTGTAAATATAGTTGGTGGTGTCAAAGTCAGTGAAACCGCCGCCGATTTAGCTTTATTGGTCGCCTTAGTCTCTAGCTTTAAAAACCAAATTCTTGCGCAAGATTTAGTGGTATTTGGTGAAGTGGGCCTTTCTGGCGAAATTAGACCAGTTCAAAACGGTATTGAGCGCTTGAAAGAAGCGGCAAAACACGGTTTTAAACGGGCAATTGTGCCAAAACAAAATGCACCTAAACAAGCTATTGGTGATATGCAAGTCATTGGTGTTAGCCAATTGTCTGAAGCGTTAGAGGTGATCTAATTTATTCGTTTGCCACGCTGAAGTCCATATTACTGTCGTACTCATGCAAATGAAAAGAGACATGAATAGCATTACAGCAAGCTGGGCAATCTTCATAATAATCTTGGTCACCATTTGAATCATCTAACATTAGGTGAATATGGTGACCACAGTGTGGGCATTCTGTTGCCTTATCAATTAAGTAAGTAGCCATTTGACCCTCCATCAAATACATTAAATTTGGCTGTCCTGTTTATTTAAAGTTAGGTCAAAAAAATGCGACTTAAAAATCTTTATTAAGATATTTTTCTGTGAAGATTTAGATTTCGTATGTATAAATTTACATTTGTGCTATTTGCAGTAAATAGTCTTTACTCTGTTGGATATAACTACCAGCAAATAAGTTGGCGTGATTGAGGATATGGTAAAAATTATAGATGTGTTTACGTTTGTTATAACCTGAGTCTAAAGGCGCGACCGATTGGTAACCTGCATAAAATTCTTCAGGGAATCTGCCGAATAGTTCTGTCATCGCAATATCTGTTTCAGGATCACCATAATAACTAGCAGGATCGAATAAAACCGGCTCTACTGCACAACCAATATTGCCTTGCCACAAATCGCCATGTAGCAGTGCCGCGGGCGGTTTGCGTGATTTTAATAACCCGTGAATTGTTGCAACAATTTCATCAATGTCGCCAATCGAAATGCCTTTTTCTTGTAATAATTCTAATTGAAAACCAATGCGTTGTTCAGCAAAAAAAGTAGACCAGTTCGTTTGCCAGCGGTTGTTTTGAATGGTTTTTCCGATGAAATTATTTGCGTCAAAACCATATTGCGCTTGTACATCTTGTTGGTGTAATTGCGCGAGTTGAATACCGGCTTGCCGCCAATCGGCCATTTTGAATGGATGAAAATCTATAAACTCCAAGACTAAATAACTATGTAGATGACTGGTATTTAATACGACAACTTTAGGTGTTTTAATACAGTCAGTTTTGGCTATTTTACTCAGGGCTAGGGCTTCACAGGCAAAGTTTTCGTAAAAGTCGTGTTGATTGACTTTTACAAAGTAGTCGCCAGCTGTGGTATTGATGACAAAAGCTTGGCTAATATCGCCGCCACTTATGTTGTGTTTATCGAGTATTTTTACTTCGGCACTGAGATGTGCTGATAAGTCAATTTCTACCTGATGCCACATAGTGATTGTCTAAGTTATTGCTATTAAATCAAAGTATAGTCTAGCCAAGCGGCTTGGCTAACTATTTTGTTGGATTTTATGCAAAATGTGTTGATGGATCTGATTTAGACCATTGGCTCTAGATTCAGATAAATGGTTGGATAAGTGATATTTGTTTAAGCTCGCCGCCAGCTCAAATTTGTCTATGCCAAGTTGACTTATTTCTGACAAGATAATCACCAGCAAACCGCGGACAATTTTTGAATCACTACTGGCTTGAATGATAGTTTGACCATCGAGCTGTTTGCACACTAACCAAACTTGACTTTCGCAGCCGCTAACTAGGTTGTGTTCTGTCTTGTCTGCTTCATCAAAGGGGAGGTTATCAGTTGTGCCTAACTTCATTAAAAAGCGATAGCGAGATTCCCAATTGTTTGCCTGCAAAACTTGTTGTAACTGTGTTTCTAACAAAATTAATTCCTAACCAAAGGGTTAAATTAGTCGATAAAATCAGCTAATTTGTCAATACATTCAACAAAGTAGTCAATCTCTTCAACTGTGTTGTAAGGTGCAATGCTTACTCTTAGGGTGCCTTGCGCAGAAATTTGACTGACTAAAGGCATTGCACAATGAAATCCGGTGCGAATTGCTACCTGCATCTGTGCAAGAAGTTCTGCTGCATCCGCTGGATGCATACCTTCTATGGTAAATGACACCGCAGATATTTGCTGATCTCCTATCAAATTTACATAAGCTAGTTTGTTTAGCTTAAGTTTAATGCGCTCCACCAAAGCATGTTGATAATTGTATAACGCGGGTAAATTGCAGCTGTTTAGCCAATTTAATGTTGCAGCGAATGCATGTACTGCGGCAATGTTCGGCGTGCCGGCCTCTAAATAATGCGGCAACGAATTATACTGAATATCTGAATAGCTGACTCTATTGACCATTTCACCGCCATATAAAGGGGCGGTTAATAAAGATAAACTTTGTGGTTGGCCTAAGAGAATACCTAAACCTGTACCAGCATACATTTTATGCGCCGAAAAAAAGTAAAAGTCAGCTGCTAGTTCGCTGAAATTTATCGGCTGATGGCAAACCGCTTGCGAACCATCAATAATCAATTGCACATTGGCAAACTGCTGGCAAATTTTGCTAATAGTCTCAACTGGCTGAATTATACCGGTTGAATTGGCGACATGGCTTATGGCGACAACTTTGGTTTTAGCTGAAATTAAACTTGTAAATGCATTAATGTCTAACTGTAAGTTTTGATCGAGTGGAATAAATTTAAGCTCTAACTGGTACTGTTTGGCCATTTCTAGCCAAGTGACATGATGTGCATGGTGCTCGCCGGCACCTAAGAGTATTTGGTCGCCAGCTTGTAAATAATTACTGCATAAGCCTTTAGCAATTACATTGGCGCATTCAGTTGCCCCTTTTGTCCAGATAACTTGTTTTTTGTCGGCAAGGTGAAAATAGTCGGCGACAGTTTGGCGGCACAACTCATATTTATTGGTGTTTTGTTTGGCACTTTTGTGAGCAGAGCGATGCACAGTCGCGTGTTCATACTGATAATAATGATTTATCGCAGTTAACGCTGCTTGGCAAATATGAGTTGTAGCAGCGTTGTCTAGGTAACATTCTTTAGTTTGGCTAAAAAACGGAAACTGATCGCGAAAATCTGTCACTAACTGGGGCGTTTGCATAATAACTTAATTACATCCAATTATGATTGCGGATGAGCTTATCAGTCAATTCTGATGGGCTAAGCGGCTTAGCATACCAAAAACCTTGTGCATATTGGCAATTGTGCTCTTTTAAAAAGTTAATTTGCATTTTATTTTCGACACCTTCAGCGACAACTTTTAAGTTCATGTTAGTAGCTAGGTCTAAAATCGCTTTGACTATAGCAACGTCATCATCATTGATTGGTAAATCTTTGATAAATGAACGATCGATTTTTAGTGTATCGACCGGGAAGTTACGCAAATATGCAAGTGAAGAATAACCTATGCCAAAGTCATCAATGGATAAAGAAATACCTTGATCAACTAAGGCGCGCATAAAGGTTTCATTGCGTTCAATGTTCTCAATAAATACTTCTTCAGTCAGTTCAATTTCGATATGGTGCGGGCGTAGACCATGTGCTTCATAGTTTTTCACTATCTGCTGAAACAAACGTTGTTGTTTGAGTTGTTTACCTGAAATGTTGATTGCAACATGTAGTTGGATAAAACCTAATTTGTGCCAAATACCCAGCTGGCGACAGGCTTCTTCAATTATCCAGTCACCCAAAGGAACGATAATTCCAGACTCTTCTGCCAATGGAATAAATTCATGCGGCGGGATCCATTTTTTTGTTTCTTCGTCGTACCATCGAATGAGCGCTTCCACACCTATGATTTTGTCACTTTGTAAATCAATTTTAGGCTGATAATAAAGTTCGAATGCTTGGTTTTCAAAGGCCGTATTTAACTTCTTCAGCAAGTTAACTTTGTGGATAATCGCAATTTCTAAACTTTGATCAAAAGCTTGTACGGTATTTTTACCATGAGATTTTGCCTTGTTTAATGCTGAATCAGCTTTACGAATAAGATCATCGACTGAAACCGAGTTTACATTCGCTAATACGTAACCAATACTGGCAGTGGTATAAAATTCGTATTGTTCTAATACAAATTTAGTATCGACTGCTTTGAGAATTTTTTGGGCAAGGCGATTAATTACACTGACAGCTGCAACATCATCAATGAATATGGCGAATTCATCTCCACCAATTCGTGCTAGATAACAATGTTTATCAATCACTTTGTTTAATCTTGCAGAAACCTTCTTTAATAATTGGTCGCCTATGTTATGGCCAACCACATCATTTACTTGCTGAAATGCATCTAAATCAATCAAGATAAGTGCAACATCTCGATTTGCGCTATGATTTAACCTTTCTTTGATGTGGCAGTATATTGCATTGCGGTTATTCAGGTTAGTTAACTCGTCTTGGCAGGCCATAGTCAGCATTTCGTTTTCAATGCGTTCGCGCTCTGACATTTCAGCGTTTAATTTCTGATTTGTGCTGGCTAAATTGTGATTCAGCTGTTTTGCGGTATATATAACTTGCACTAAAGTGGCGAGTAAACCACTCATCAATAGACCGACAATAAACACATAAGTTGAAATAGGATCATGCTGCTGTTCAATTTTTTCTTGGGTTGGCCACAAAGTAAGTGACCAATTTTCGCCCATTAACGCAAATTCCACTCGACTTTGATGGGTTTTATTGACTACAGATTCAAAGTTACTATTGGCGCTTGAAAATACTTTTTCATCATTGAGCGATACTTCTACGTAGTAACCGTGCGATTTAGTCAGTTCAATAGCTGAATTGAAAAAACTCTGTTGTTTAACTACACCAATTATATACCCTTGTAGCTGCTCTTGTTTGCCGATAGGTACATAAAACAAAATACCACGAATACCTTGGACTAATTTCCAATTTGCGACCGCAACCCAGTCGCCTGATTGACCTGCAAGCGCGATTTTTTCGCTAATTACCGGAATTGTATTTAAGTCGAGCTGATAAGCGTTTTGATTGCCGATTAAGGGTTCTATCCAGCGTATCACGCCTTGTTTGTCTGCCCACTCAACAGCTTGAACATAATCTAAGCTCTCGACTATATGCCTTGCTTGTTGGTGCCACAAAAAGGGCTCAGGTTGTCCGTAGCTGTTCCATTGTTTGGCCAACCAGTTAAACAGAAATATTTGTTGCTCAATTTGTTTATGTATTTGTTGGACTGTTTTAGTTGCTTCGCTTTTGCTTTGAGCAACCATGGTATTGTCTGACTTGATCAACAACATCCACACAGTAATAGCGCACATGCACATGCAGATGATGAAGGTAACTATAGCTGGGCGGTATTTTAAGAGCGATCCCATAAAAAATAATCATTAATTAATTTCACGGACAAATTATAGCTGAAAAGTTGGTTTATTTAATTGAATTTAAAAAATAAAAAAGCCCAGTTGCAGGTTTAATTGCGACTGGGCAAACAAGAGCACATTTTTCACTAGCAATTATTCAGACCCAGCAATTTATGTTTTGTTCCAATAAAGTTAAATATTCTTAAAAAAATTAAAACAGCGTTTGACATTGCTAAGTTTTAAACATAAATTTTAAACGGTTGTTTGAAATTTTGTGGGGCTTAAGTGTCAAAAGCAAATACCAAAACAAAAATCCTTGAAGCTGCAGAGCAATTGTTTGCAGAGCAGGGGTTTAATAGCACGTCTTTACGACAAATCACCAACGAAGCTAATGTCAATTTAGCATCGGTTAATTATCATTTTGGCTCGAAAAAGTCGCTTATTCAGGCTGTATTAGCAAGATATCTTGAAATCTTTATGCCGATACTCAAACAGGAATTAGACAAAGTCGCAGCTAACCAAGTGTCAACTGAAGCTATTATTCAAGCCTTTGTTCCACCTTTATTTGAACTAAATAAACTCGGTAAACAAAGTGCCAAACATTTTACTGTCATGATAGGTCGTGGCTACTCTGAAACCCAGGGGCATTTGCGTAAATTTATTGTTAATGAATACGGTGAGGTTTTAGCGCAAATTATTGAGCTGTTTTCACAGGCCTTACCTAAACTAACTAAACAAGAACTATTTTGGCGTTTGCACTTTTCACTCGGCTCTTTGGTATTTGTTATGAGTTCGAGTGGTGCGCTGGAAGAGATAGCTATGTCAGATTTTTTTGAACAAGCTTCTACCAAAACGATAGTACAAAAAGTTGTGCCATACGTGGCTGCAGGATTAACTAACCAACAGGGCTTTACGCCAAACCAATTTACCACCGACCAAATTGGGGGGTCATTATGAGTATTTTAATTATTCTATTAATTGCTTGCGCCGTTGTACTTGGCGTTGCTGAGTTTAGGCAAAAGTGGGTGACCAAACCCATTTTTAAGGTGTTTAAAAAAATATTACCACCTATGTCGACCACAGAAAAAGAAGCGATGGAAGCGGGTGATATCTGGTGGGATGGTGAAATTTTCTCAGGTAAGCCAGATTGGCAAAAACTCCATCAATATCCTGATGGTAAATTAACCGAAGAAGAACAGTCATTTATCGACAACCAATTAGAAACTTTATTGGGTATGTTGGATGACTTTTCAATAGTGCATGAAACCAAAGATTTACCAGAAGATGTATGGAATTACCTAAAACAAAATGGCTTTTTTGCCATGATAATCCCCAAAGAATATGGTGGTTTGGCTTTTTCTGCCACAGCTAATTCTACGATAGTGACTAAAATTGCCACTCGCAGTATCAGTACTGCTGTTACCGTTATGGTGCCAAATAGCTTGGGCCCTGGTGAGTTGCTTACACATTATGGCACTCAAGAACAAAAAGATCGCTGGTTGCCAGGGCTTGCCAATGGCACAGAAGTGCCATGTTTTGCATTAACCGGCCCAGAAGCTGGCTCTGATGCTGGCGCGATTCCGGACAAAGGCATTGTGTGTAAACAAGAATTTGAAGGCAAAGAAACCTTAGGTATTAGAGTTACTTGGAACAAACGTTATATTACTTTGGCGCCAGTTGCGACCGTGTTAGGTTTAGCCTTTAAGCTTTATGATCCAGATAATTTATTAGGCGATAAAGAAGATATAGGTATTACTTGTGCGTTAATTCCAACCGACCATCCAGGTGTAGAAATTGGCGATAGACATTTACCTATGGGCTTGGCTTTTATGAATGGCACAACTTATGGGCAAGATGTATTTATTCCAATTGATTGGGTTATTGGTGGCCCTGAATATGCAGGTAAAGGTTGGCGCATGCTAGTTGAATGTTTGTCAGCAGGTCGAGGTATTTCTTTACCTGCGTTAGCTGCGGCAATTGGCCACTTGTGCACAAAAACAACATCAGCATATTCATACGTACGTAAACAATTTGGTTTGTCTATTGGTAAATTTGAAGGGGTGCAAGAAGCGTTAGCACGTATTGGTGGTTCATGCTACATGGTTGAAGCGGCGAGACGATTTACCACATCTGCGCTTGATTCAGGTTATAGTCCGTCTGTGGTAACAGCAATTTCTAAGTACCACATGACAGAGTTAGGTCGTCAAATTGTTAATGACGCTATGGATATTCAAGCGGGTAAAGCTATTCAAATGGGACCTAAAAATTATTTAGGCCATATATTTTGGGGTATACCAGTGGCGATAACGGTAGAAGGCGCCAATATACTTACGCGTAATTTAATGATCTTCGGCCAAGGTGCAACTCGTTGTCATCCGTATGTTTTTAAAGAAATGGAAGCCGGGGCAAACCCTGATTTTAATCAAGGTTTAAAAGACTTTGACGCTTTGTTGGTTAAACATGTTGGCTTCACCATGCGTAACCTAGGCTCTGCATTATTTAATGGATTAACCTTGTGTAAATTTTCAGAGTCGCCAGTTGCTGGGGAAACAGCTCAATACTACAAACAAATGAATCGTTTGAGTGCGGGTTTAGCCTTGAGCACTGACGTATCAATGCTAATTTTAGGTGGTGCGTTAAAACGTAAAGAAATGATTTCTGCACGTTTGGGCGATGTTTTAAGCCAATTATATATGGCCTCAGCAGTGTTAAAACGTTATGAAGCAGATGGTCGACAAGTTTCCGATTTACCATTTGTGCATTACGCAGTACGAACTTGTTTGCAAAAAGCTGAAGTTGCTTTCCAAGGTTATTTTGACAACTTTAGACCTCGTTGGTTAGCGCACGCATTAAAACGCATCATATTCCCTTATGGTGTTAGTGCGAGAGGGCCAAACGATATTTTAGCGCGTCAAGTTTGTCGCTCATTATTAAAAACTGGTGACACAAGAGATCGTATTACTAACTTGTGTTACATGGGTAAAGATGAAAATGATGCAATTGGCGTAGTTGAAGCTGCTTTTATTGCCATGAGCCAATGCCAGGCTATTGAGCTTAAAATTCATGGTGCGCAAAAGTCAGGTAAGTTGCCTAAACGAGTACCATTTGATGAGGTTATTGCCAAAGCACAAGAGCAGGGGTTAATAACTGAAGTTGAAGCGCAACAAATACTTAGAGCGGATGAATTGCGTAAAAAAGCGATTGCGGTGGACAGTTTTGCACCCGAAAGTTTTAAAGGTGTGCAGATAGAGTCCCCGAAACAAGATAACGCTGCTTAATTAACAGCTAATAACTGACAGAAGACGCTCTTTGAATAGGGCGTTTTTTGTTTTTATAGCCATTTTCCTTCTATTCCAAAATCTATTCATCGATTTATAAAATTTTCACTTTAACTTTACGGGTTATATATCTATCCCCGTCTATATTTAATAGGAGAGTCTAAATTTTGATTTGTTAACATGCTAACAAGTTTTTTGTTGGCTTAGTCGTATGGTTTTTTGGGGTATTAAATGTCGGTTATTTCGCGCATGTTTTTGCAATATAATGCTTTTTTAAAAAATTATATGCGCAAATTCCTTAAAGCTGAAAATGATATTGATGACTTAGTGCAAGATGTTTATGTAAAAGCCTTAGCGGCAGAACAACGTGGTAAAATACAGCAACCGCGCGCGTATTTATTTCGAATTGCAAAAAATATGGCGCTCGACGAAATGGTTAAAAAATCTAGGGTTATGACCAGTTATCTGGAAGAGTGCGCAGATATTACCGCCGAAGAAATAACCGAGTCTATGGAAAGTGAAGAAGAAGCCGCCGAATATATTCGATTGTATTGTGAAGCGATGGAACTACTCCCCAAAAAAACGCGAGAAATTTTTATGTTGCGCAAGATATATGGATACAAGCACAAGGATATCGCAAGCAAATTAGGTATATCTATCAGTAGTGTTGAAAAACATATCAAATCAGCCGGTTTGTTTTGTCAAAAATATGGTGAAACAGGCCAACCAGCAAAATCAGGAGACTCACAGTGAATAGTTTCCAACAAATCAACGACAGTGCAAGCAAAATGGAATTAGAAGCTTGGGATTGGATTGTCCGTTTAGACGGAGATGAACCGCTTAGCGACGAAGAAAAGCAGCAATTGTCTGCTTGGGTCAAACAAAGCCCCGAGCATAAAAAAATGCTGTGCAAACACAGTGCGTTCTGGATGGATGACCGAATTGCCCAGACAGTTCTGTCGGCATCTTCGACTTCTCAGCAAACAACAAAACAGCCATTTACCTTGTTCGGCGCACCGAGTTTGGCGGTGTTGACTATGTGTTTTGTGGTATTGATTGCTGGATATTTTATACAAACGCCAACCAGTAACCAGACTCAAGCGATTGCTAGTTACACCACTAACATCGGTGAATATAAAACTGTTTCTTTGCAGGATGGCACAAAGGTCATTTTAAATTCAAACTCAAAAATCTTGGTCAACTATCAAGATGACAGCCGCAACATCTGGCTTGTAGAGGGTGAAGCGCACTTTAAAGTTAGTAAAAATCACAATCGTCCGTTTTATGTGGTAGCGGCAAATAGCCGAATTCGAGTTATTGGCACTGCCTTTACTGTTGATTACAGCAATACTGACAATGTGGAAGTTGAAGTCACCGAAGGGCAAGTGTCGTTGGCATTAACAGAGCCGTTAAAGAAAACCGCAGACTTTCACAATAAAAACAATGCAGCAAAAAACACAGAGCTGGCACTTATGAGTGCAGGCGATTTTGTATCTATCGACAGTTCAATTGCTGCAGATACGCCAGCTAGTTCAATTGCGACCAGCGTTGCTCGTTTGAGCAAAGAAGAATTACAAAATAGACAAGCCTGGCAACAAGGAGAAATGGTTTTTAATGGTGAAAGTTTAGCTTTTGTGATTTCACAAGTTGAGCGCTACACTGCATTAGATATTGATTTAGCCGATCAGCAACTTGCCGAGCTACGAGTAGGTGGGCGATTCAAAATAAATCAAATTGAATTCTTATTAACAAGTTTACAAAACAATTTCGATTTAGAAGTGCGTAGACTAGGTAAATACAAGGTTATTATTAGTCGCAACAAAGAAAAATAAATGAGACTACCTGCATTTATAAAGCTGGTTTGTTTGGGCTTGAGTCTTCCTGTTGATGCGGTTGCACAACATGGGGCTGCCGAAGAAACTAGCCCAGCATTATATTATGTAACTATAAAAAGAGCCAGCCTAGCGAGTATGCTGAATGAGCTCTCTCGCCAAACAGAAATACCTCTGATTTATTCTTACGACCAAGTTGAAAAAATTCAAGGCAATGCTTTGCATGGCTATTTTTCTTTGCCGACTGCATTAGATTACTTACTGTTAAATACGGGCTTGGCAGCCACAACATCTGGGTTAGAAATAAAAATAGTAGCCGATCGCAGCCGTCAGCCACTTGAATCTTCGCCAGCTATTATTGTTGATAACACACAACTAGATGAACCGCTAGATAAGACTGAAGTTATCCGTGTTAATGGTATACGCAGTAGTGTTATTCAAGCGCAGGACATCAAGCGTAATGCAAGTTCGATTGTCGATTTAGTTATCGCACAAGACATAGGTAAGTTACCGGACAATTCAGCCGCAGAGAGCATAGCGAGGTTAAGCGGCGTGCAGGTGTTTCGCTACAAAGACGAAGTGAATGGCATTATTGTACGAGGGTTGCCGGACTACAACACAACTTATAATGGTCGAGAAATATTTACTGCAGAGTTACGCAAAGTCCAATTGCAAGATATGCCGTCGCAATCACTGAAAAGCATCGAGGTGTTAAAATCAGTCTCAGCAAAAATGCTGGAATCTGGAATGGTTGGCACAGTGAACGCAACAACTTATCGTCCGTTTGATTTTACTGGCCAGCAAGTTTTGGGTCAGTTTGATTTGAGCTTTGATCAAGCTTTAACTGTAAACGGCGGTAGCGGCAATTTGCTCTATTCTAACAGGGCTGAGCTGGCATCAGGTGGTGAACTAGGCATGTTGGCGAATATCAATTTACGCCACGATAATTATTTAAATAGCGTACGTTATGCCGCGCCGAGCTTTCAGCAATTAAACTTAACCGACATAGGCGAGGTTATATTACCGACCAGTTTGGGTTTGTATAATGTTGGTGGTGATAGGGGACGAAGTTCGGCTAATTTTGCCATTCAGTGGCGCAACGATGAGCATTTTGAAGTTTATTTTGAAGGCATACATCAAGGTTATAGAGCTGAAAATTACATAGATTTATTTGACGTTAATTTGGCAAACCCCGACGCTCAGTTTAACCAGCTGCAATTGGTCACCCCCTCGCAGCCACAAGTTAGCCAATTTGCTATAACTAATCCCTCAAATCCACAAGGATATAGAAGCAACATTGATGAAAAAACCAATACCTGGCAGATCGCAGCTGGGATAAAGGGGCATGTCGATGCATTTGATTTCGCCACCGAAGTTGCTTTTACTCAGTCGACCTTTGCTAGTCAAACTTGGAGTTTGGATTATTTAATTACCCAAGCAGAATATCTAGAAGCTAAATTTGTTCAAGACAAGGGAGCAGTTTTTCGTTTGCCTAGTTTTGCTTGGCAAGAGCTGCGCAATTACTTGTGGCGCGGTTACTACGAAGAGAAATTTGATTCCGCCGGGGAAGATGTGCAGTGGCGCGCCGATTTTAGCTATGACTTAAGCCACACTTTTATCAGCCAAATTGAATCGGGTATTCGTTTGACTAACAGACATGCGCAACTGCAGCGTGCTTGGCGATATGCAGATGCACGTAATCAGATGCTGTTAATTGATGATTTAGCTCAATTTAAATGGCAAGCGACAGATAGCCATTTTTCCACTAAAGGTGACTATTTTCGTCAATATCTAGTACCAAGTCGCCAGAGCATCATAGCTAATAAAGATGAATTGCGCCTCGCAAGTTTTAACGCGCTCGCTGCACAAAACTTTGCGACTGCGCCTTTTGCATCAGTACTGCCGCCAATTGATCCCTTTAGTCTATATCAAGCGAACGAGAGAAGTTTTGCAGCCTACCTACAAGCTAATTTTGAACTAGATAATTCAGTTGTTAACTTGGATGGAAATCTCGGCGTGCGAGCTATACAACTTAATACTAAAGTTGACGGCAATAGTGTTAAAACAATAGAAGGTCAAGCCGATTACTATTATCAAAGTAGTAAAAACAACCAGTTTTATTGGTTACCGAGTTTAAATATACGCCAACACTTTTCCGACAGTTTGCATTTGCGCTTTGCGTACAATCGGGGGTTAACCAAAGTGAATTTTTCTGAGTTAAACCCAGCGCGTTCAATTCATGTGCAAGCAGAAGAAGCAAGTGCAATTGGCGGCAATCCAAATTTAACGCCGCTTATTTCCGACAATTTTGACCTTTCTCTAGAGCATTATTATTCTCAGTCAGACCATATTAATTTTTCGCTGTTTTATCGCGACATTTATGGTTTTTTACATCCACAAAACAACAGCGTATTTGATGCAGAATTTGGCCTAATTAATTTAACTCAGCCGGCTAATAATGGCCGAGGGCAATTGTATGGTTATGAATTCAATTGGCTAAGCTTTTTAGATTTTTTGCCTGAAGCTTTTGATGGTGTTGGCGCTAGCATTAACGCGACTCTGGTTAAGGGGAAAACCGCAGAAGTTGATGCTCAAGGCCATTTTATTCAATATTCAGATATAGTCGGCTTATCAAAATGGACTGTCAACGGTATTGTGTTTTACGAAACCAATAAGTTTGGCGCACGAATTTCATATAACTATCGCTCACCTTGGCTGCATTTCAACAATATTCAGTTTGACGATACCAACCAATATCAGGCTAGAACCAACGAACGCCACAGGTTAGATTTTTCGCTGAGCTTTAAATTAGCTGAAAATTATAAAGTGTATTTTGACGTGCAAAATATACTAAATAAGCCATTTCGCAACAGCAGTTATTTTGGCTCTGGAGTGCGTTATCCAATTGATGTTAGAAAAGAAGGGCGGCAGATGGCCTTGGGGCTGAGTTACAAATTTTAACTGTGAAAATAAAGCTTTGAGGGGACACATCCTCAAAGCTTTATGGATGCACCTGTTATTTAACTGGTGCGACACCTTCGCTCGTTTGGATTACTTTTTTCAAAGTACCATCACTGTTGTAATGGAGATAATCTATCGCCATTGAGCGTCTGAAGCTACCACCCGTTTCTGGGTGTTGCATCATACCTGTGTGGTAAAAGAAATAACTTTTACCCTTAAAATCAATAATACCTTGGTGGATTGTATTGGAATTAGCCGCACCTTCGGCGATTAACCCCTGATATTTCCACGGTCCAGTAATACTTTTTGCGGTTGAATAAGCGGTTTTTTCTGGAAAGCCCACTGCATACGAAAGGTAATAGGTATCACCTTTTTTGTGTATCCAAGGCGCTTCGGTAAAACCTTTAACTTGCTCGTCTGGTACAACATGAATTGGTCCGTCTAGCTCAATCATATTGTCTTTTAGTTTGGCGTAATACGCTTTTTGATTACCCCAATATAACCAAGCTTGGCCATCGTCATCGATAAACGCAGCAGGGTCGATATCATCCCAGCTAATCGCTGTTGCTTTAGTCATGTCGTTGGTCACCAATGCGCTACCACGTGCATCTTTAAACGGGCCAGTCGGCGAGTCACTAACGGCTACACCAATTGCTTTGCCGTGAATGCTTTTGTGATCACTTGTGGTATACCAATAAAACTTGCCATTTTTCTCAATTACATGACCAGCCCAAGCTGCACCAGAAGACCAAGTGAAATCAGTTGGTCTAAGTGGCGAGCCATGTGACTGCCAATTCACCATATCTTTGGATGAATAAACTAGCCATTCATTCATGGTATAACCTTGATCGATTGCTGCCTCATCACGTCCAACATAAACGTATACAGTATCATCTACCACTATAGGAGCCGGATCTGCGGTAAAAACGTCTGTTATCGCTGGATTAGCAGCATAACTAGAACATGTGTACATACTCAATAATGTGGCAATTGACCACTTTTTCATATTAAACCTCTTTTTAACTACATTTTTGCCAGGTTAAACTTGGCGGCCTTATTCAAATTTAAATCTAAAGCCTAAGCCAAAATAACGGCCTTCATCACGCACATCGATTGGGAAGTATTGGCTTGGGGTAATTTGGCTATAATTTCTAAATGGTCGAGCAAGTAAGTTGCCTATGTCTGCATATACCAAATAGTTTTCAGTAATATCGTAGCGAACTGAAAAATCTAAGCGGTCACGCGCTCTGGTTTTGCGGTCATACAATTGCCCTTCATGAAATTGAGTGTCGTATACCCATGGCGTGCGATAGTTATATGACAAACGTGTACCGAACGCGCCTTTTTCAAAGAATATTGCCGCATTATATGTCCAATCTGATAGACCTAAGATAGGTCCATATTCACCTTGCTCGCCAAATACTGTTGGTTGAGCAATTTTGCCTTTGAGGTAGGTTGCATTCGCGCTAATACCAAAGTGCTTCCAATCACCTGGGAAAAAGTCAAAGAAGGTTTGTGCGTTTAATTCATAACCGTATATTTCGCCTTCACCTGTGTTTTCTGGGCGGTTAAGTCTTACCGTACCATAGTCAGGCGTCTCAATATTACGTTCAAACCATTTAGTAAAACCAAATAAATCACGGTAAAAACCAGCGGCACTTAAATAACCAGTTTCAGAAAAATAGTACTCTAAACTGATGTCATAGTTAGTTGATGTTAGAGGTTTTAAGTCAGGATTACCTGAATGGCCGATTGCATCCCACTCGCGCTCTGGCGCATTCGGATCAGTGTCACCACTGTCAACAATCTGGCTAATATTTAAAGCTGGGTTTAAATCACCAAAATGCACTTTAGTACGGGTTTTGGTGTAGCCTAACCTAAGTTGCAAGTCGTCCGTTAATTTGGCGCGTAAACTCACATTTGGCAAAACATCTGTGTAGCTGTCTTTGGAGTTTCTCGGCTCATTTATTATGCCGCCTTCACCGTCGTTTACCGTTGATGTCCCGCTCATTTCAATATCGGTTCTGATTACTCGAACACCAACCACGCCGTCAATTTCGATAGAGCCAGCATTAAGAATATAATCACTTTGTAGGTAAGCTGCGTAGGATTTTTCATTGGCTAAAAAGTATGTTGCCGGGTCAAGTTCTACGTTTTCTTTGGCATATCTATCTAAATCACCTTGTACCCAAGGCTGGGTAACGACCAGTTCTTGTAGAGATTCATACGCCAATTGACGCAGTTCTTTATTGTTGGCTGCAATACCCTCGCGCGAAGGCACTAAATATTGGGTAAAACCTTGTTCATCACCGCGGAAAGGATTCAGGGTTAAACTCAGCTCGCCAACGGGCAGATCAGTTAGTGGAATATTCAAATCCATTGTGCGCGCGTAACGTGCCCCTGATTTAATGCTGGCATTTCTGTCTGAATATCTAAAACCTGTTTCTATGCGTGATACTAAGTCCCATGGAGTGTAGTAGGTGAAGTCGGTACGCCACTGCAGGCCATCTCCCTCGGTGACTAGGGTTCGTTCAAAATAACCACGCCATTTATACAAAGACTCATCCATCACATTAAAGTTAGGTAAATCCCAAGCAACCCCTTTACCAGTATTAAAATTTGCTGTTACGGTTTGAGGCTCGGTTAATGCAAAATCTAAACTCCATTCGTTTAGATCAAAGCGGCTGTTGGTATAGGCAAGGTCAGTGTGTATTTTTAAATTGTCCGATGTCCAAATTGCGCCTGTTGCAACTTGATTGGTGTTGGTTTTACCTTCGTTGGTACTGCGAAAACCTTCTTGAGGTATACCACCGCTTTTGGTGAAGCTTTGTGCTTGATCTTCAGTTCCTTCAACGAGTACGACGTCAGTTAATTTGGGGTCGCCAAATTCAGGATGCCAAAAGTTCAGGTTGGTCCAAAACTTATCAATGTAACCTTTACCTCGATAGCCTTGATAGATGCCATCAAAATAGAGTTCTAAATTATCATTTGGCTTCCATTGAATTGCGACGTTGGCTGAAGGGCGCTCACGTTTGCCACCATCATTGTAAATGCCAACATCGACTGGAAAGGTAAAGCCACCAGAGCTGTATTCTTCCGGTGAAATATCCCACCATTCTGCTGCTCTTGGATACCAAGCAGGTTCACCGTAACGTACACCATTGTAATATTGTGATTGTGCTTTAGTGACATTTGCTAGAAAACCAACTTCACCCAAGCTTGTTTGCCATCGGTTTGAATATAATAAGTTGTAGTTAGGATCGGTTCTTTCGCTTTGATCGTTATAACTAACGTGGATGCCACCAGCAACAATTTGGTCGGCAAAATCAAATGGCCGACTGGTTCGAATGTTTACTAAACCTGCTAACCCTGGCTCTATCACTTTTGCAGTGCCCGACTTGTATACTTCAATGCCAGCAATAGCTTGTGATGGCATATCCATTAGCTGAACGCGGCGCAATTCACCGGTAAAAATTTCACGGCCATTGTATGAGGTTGTCACATCAGGTAAACCACGAATAAGTACACCATTCGCTTCATCACCCGAGCGCGTTACTTGCACACCCGTGATACGAGCAATACTTTCGGCGGCAGTTTTATCCGGCAATTTACCTATGTCTTCGGCGACAATTACATCCATAATTGACTCTGAAGTCATTTTAATTTCTTGTGCCTTTATCATACTGGCTCTTAAACCAGTAACTTGAATCACTTCAGTTGCGTCTGCTTTCTTTTTAGCTTCTGCCTGAGTTTGTTCTTCATTTGTTGTTTGCTCAACTTCTTGAGCATTTAGTTTGATACTTGTTGCAATAGTCAGTGCTATTGCGGTTGGTATAAAAGGGATATGTTTTAAATACATATTCTGTCTCCCGCTTAAGAATTATCGTCTGGTTTTTTGTTGGTACTTTGTTGTAAGGGAGAAAACACATTCTTATTTAATGTTATTAAATTGTGTTTTATGCCCCTATTAATTACAGACGGTGTATTCCTATAAACCCTTAAAAAATATTTTCATATTATTTAATAATTTTTTTATTTTATTAAAAATCAGTGTCTTAAAAATTTGTTTTATGGGTTATGACATTTTTGTCGTCGTATATTTTGTAAGGCAATTAAATTGCACTAACCGCAAACAACTGGAGTTTTTTAAGATGCGATTATTTTTGGTGTTATTAAATCTATGTAAATTTGAAAAATTGGAATTGGCGATTAAATCGCTGATGATGATTGTTGTAACAGCGCTTTTTACTGGCTGTGGAATGGTTAATCAAAGTGGCGATAGTCAGTTTGATTATATTAATCCACTCGTTGAGCAGCGCGCTGATCCTTGGATCCATAAAGATACGGATGGCAGTTATTATTTTATTGCGACATCACCAAAGTTTGACCGAATTATGTTGCGTAGCTCAAAAACCATTAATGGTTTGAGCAGTGCAACTGAAAAAGAAATTTGGCGCAAACACGAAAGTGGTGAAATGAGTGAGCACATTTGGGCACCTGAACTGCATAAATTAGATGGCAAATGGTACGTTTATTTTGCAGCTTCTAGCGTTGAAAACAAATGGCATATTCGCGTGTATGCTTTGTCTAACGCGTCTGCCAACCCTATGGAAGGAGAGTGGGTAGAAGAGGGACAAATCAAAACAGGTTGGGAAAACTTTGCGTTGGATGCAACGGTTTTTGAACACAAAGGTAAGCGTTACATGATATGGGCACAAGCAAACAAAGAGTGGGAATACAACTCTGCTTTGTGGTTAGCGGAAATGACCAGCCCAACGTCAATTGATACCAGCAAGATTATTGCGATTACCAAACCAACTGAGTTTTGGGAAACCAGCAAATATAAAGTGAATGAAGGTGCCGCTGTGTTAATTCGTAATGGCAAAATATTTGTCACTTATTCGGCCAACGCGACCGATGACAATTATGCTATGGGTTTGTTATGGGCTGATGTCGACGCTGATTTAATGGATGTAAACGCTTGGAATAAATCCAAAGAACCTGTGTTTTATACAGATGCGGGTCTTAAACGATTTGGCCCAGGACACAATAGTTTTACTGTAGCTGAAGATGGTAAAACAGATTTGTTAATTTACCATGCGCGTTACTATCGTGAATTAGTGGGTAATCCGTTAACCGATCCAAACCGCCATACACGCGTCCGTGTAATTACTTGGGATGAAAATGGCTTCCCCAATTTTAATCAATCATTAGATGATTAAAGTTTATTTGCTCAATACCTCTGCAGCATCCTTCGTGATTGACACAAGTAGGTATCGCAAATAATACAGAATCAAAAAAGGCTGATAATTACTCATAGCAACAATCACTATTACAAGTAGCACTGTAATAGTGATTAAAAACAAAGATATGTACGCAAATAACAATAAATAAAATTACTAATAGGCTTTTTAATGAAATCAATTAATATCATAATGCTATTGACCAGCATGTTAGCCATCACAGCTTGTGGTTCCGACGATGGAAATAGCAAATATCCAGAAAATGAAACGCCGGTTGAACTTCCTGAAACCCCTGAAAACCCAGAATCACCAGATACACCCGAGACTCCAGATACACCTGAGACTCCAGATACACCCGAGATTCCAGATACACCCGAGATTCCAGATACACCCGAGATTCCAGATACACCCGAGATTCCAGATACACCGATTTATCAAGCCAAACCAGCTATTTCAACTAGTGTTACACTGACCAATGAAGGCGCCGTTCCTTTTGCTGATATTGGCGTACATGATCCATCAATTGTTAAAGATGGCGACACTTATTATCTCTTTGGCTCGCATTTAACTGCGGCTAAATCACAAGATTTGATTACTTGGACCTACCTAGAGCGCGACGGAGTTCAAGCAACAGGCACTTTTGCAAACAATCCATTATTTAACGATCCTGCAAACGGTCGAACTGCATTCACTGAACTTGCAGGTAGTTTTGATTGGGTAGGGGACCAAGCTCAATGGGCTGCTGATGCAATAAAAATAGCTGATAAATATTACTTCTACTACAACCAAGGTGTTATTGCTTCGGCAGAAGCAACCAATGGGGAAGACAAGTGGGGATCTTGGGGTTACCTTGGTGTTGCCGTTGCAGACAAGATTGAAGGTCCATATAGAGACTTAGGCCCTATTGTAAAATCAAGCGGTGCACAAACAGCTGGCTCAGTTCACGTAGAAGATATCGATCCAGCTTACAATAATTCAATTCATCCAAACGCGGTCGACCCTGACTTATTTTACGATAAAGATGGCAAATTATGGATGATTTATGGTTCATATTCTGGCGGCATATTCATTTATGAGATGGATGAAGCTACAGGTAAACCAATAGCTGGAAAGTACCAAGGCGCGAACAAATATGGCACTAAATTGATGGGTGGTCATCATGCCCCAATAGAAGGTGCATTTGTTATGTATAGCCCAGTGTCTGACTACTACTATATGTTTACATCCTTTGGTGGCTTAGCTAGTAATGGTGGCTACAATATTAGAGTTGTTCGCTCAAGAAATCCTGACGGCCCTTATTATGACCCGGCGGGGCAAAATATGAGTCAAATGCCCGGTACTTTAGCAATAGGTGCCAAGTTAATGGGTGGATTTGAGATTACTCAAGAAGTAGGTGAAAGTAATACTGCCTGGGGATATGTATCACCGGGCCATAACTCTGCTTATTATGATGCCGTAACTGGTCGTCATTTATTAGTGTTCCACACGCGATTTCCGATGAGTTCCTCTAAATATCCTGGAATTCCAGAAGCTCACGCAGTCCGTACACATGAAATGTTTATCAATGCAGATGGCTGGCCAGTCGTATCACCACAACGCTACGTCCCATTGGAAGGGGAAAATATTCCAGATGTAGTTGATATGGCAGGTTACTACAAGTTTGTTAATCATGAATATGATGTGAATACCTCGGCTAAAAAATCAGCTGCTATTTCGTTAAATGAGGACGGTACAGTTTCCGGTAGTGAATTTGGCACTTGGCACATGCTGGATAAAAGTGCCATTCGCTTAGATTTAAACTCGGGTAGTTATCTTGGCGTTGCAAAATGGCAATGGGATAACTCAAAAAATGAATTGGTTCCAACATTTAGTGCCTTGTCTACAAGCGGTGTATCTATATGGGGTAGTAAAATTGATGAAATTACCTCTACAACAGCAACGCTAGATATAGTTAAAGATGCGCTTGAAATTGACACTTTGATAACAGGGAACTCGATCCAATTGCCAATAATTGGCAAAAATGGTGCGACTATTAATTGGCAGAGTAGTGATGATGTTTATATCGAAACAGATGGCTCAGTATTTAGGCCTTTCCCCGGTTATGGCGACGAAACGGTTACCATGCTAGCAACAATTGAATTAAATGGTCAGGCAAGCACAAAAACAATTGATGTTGTTGTTAAAGAGCGCTCAGTGTACAACCGAGTTGCTAATTATAAATTTGATGATTCGCTGTCCGATGCTTTAGCTAACTTCACTGATGGTAAAATTAGTTCAAACGCACTTGGTGTTGATGGGGGCTCTGAAACCTACCTTACTGGTATTGACGGTAAGGCATTAGATTTTGACGGTAGTACAGCTTTGATACTCCCAAATAATTTAATTTCTAACAATGAATACACAATCTCTATGTGGGCAAATGCTGAAACACTTGCTCAACTTGGAGCTTTATTCTTTGGCGCTGCCGCTGATAATAATTGGTTAAATTTAGCCCCGTTGAGTTGGGATTCAAACATAATGCTTTGGTCTGGTAGCATTACTTGGTTTGATGGTGTGACCGATACACCAATGCCATTAAATACATGGACACATTTGGCTTTTTCGGTGAACAATGGCCTTGCTAAGGTTTATGTCAATGGAGAAGAAAAATTTTCAGGCGTTGGCTTTAGAGACTTATTCAGTGATGGCAACAATACCTTCGTCTTGGGGGGAAATTATTGGGACGGACAATTCAATGGTGCTGTTGATGAGTTTAGAGTTTATGAAGCTGCATTAGACGCGAGTGAAATACAATCGCTGGATATTGACAATACACCGGCATCTGAATTGCTCGAATCAGCTAAAAAACTAGTGTCGTTAGGAACTAATATTGACCCAACTAAACTCGAAGTTGATTTTGATCTAGTGAGAATTGGGCCATATGCCGCTGAAATTAAGTGGTTATCGTCAAATACAAATGTTCTTTCTATTAATGCTAAAAACCAAGTAAGTGTTATTCAACCTGATGTTGGTAATGAAGATGTTAGCTTAACGATTAGCGCAATTTTAAATTTGGACGGTTCTGAGGTTACCAAAGAATTTCCTGTGACAGTGAAAGCTAAAACAGTTACGACCCCTAAAATCAGCTTTGATTTTGAAGGCTCAATTGACGGTACGACAGCAGATGGTGCAATTCTCGTGAGTTCAGTGGTCGGTGATCGAATCCAAAATGCTGGTGGCACTCTGACATTCTCAGATGAAGGTATTAAGGGTCAAGCTCTAAGCTTAGATGGCAGCACGGGAATTTTGTTGCCTGATGGACTAATTAGCTCTGACAAATACTCAATCTCATTCTGGCTATACCCGCTTGCTGATTCTGGTTTTACCACCGCTTTCTTTGGTTACACAAATACAGATAACTGGATCAGTTATGTTCCAGGCGGATTGGGAGATTCTACTGACGCTATGCTATGGGCACGATTAACTCCACCAGCAAGCTATTACGATACGTTAAGTGGACCACAGATGCCGTTGAACGCATGGAGTCATATCGTGATCCGTGTGGATGGTGCAAACGCGACTGTATTCGTAAATGGCCAAGCTGTTGGTTTAAATACTCAATTTCCTGACGTATTTAGTAGTGGGAATACTAAGTTTGCTTTAGGTGTTAACTATTGGGATGCACCTTATTACGGCAGAATAGACCAGATTCGTATATTTGACGCTCCTGTATCAGCCTATGATGTAGAGCTACTTTACGCCGAAGGTCTGCAATAATACAAAAAGCAATGAAACTTTCTACGCTATCCAAATAAACTGAAGTTGCAATGCAATATTGCAACTTTTTAATAATATGATTGTTTTTGAAGCTTGGGTATTTTACTAAGTTTTCGCGTGTGGATAATCGTAGTTTACGATCTGTATTATTATCCAGCCAATTGGATGTCGATATTGCAGTGATTACTTCGGCTGTAAGCCTTTAGAATTGGTACGACCGAGTGGACTCGAACCACCGACCCCTACCATGTCAAGGTAGTGCTCTAACCAGCTGAGCTACGGTCGTACATTTGGAAGTTGTTGTCTAAACAACGGCGCGAATGTTACTGGTAAGTTACCGCTTTAGCAAGGAAATTTTGAACAAAAAAGTTTGATTGCGGTTTTTTTAATCATTCACTACAGCTAGCGAGCAAATTTTGCCAAGCTTGTTGATGGCTAATATTGGCTTGAGTGAAATCACTATAAATACTGCCGTTAGCTAAATTTAAATATCGCTCAAAATATTCAGGCGAGAAGCTTAGGTGATTAAAAAGCTCGACAACAATTGGCATTAGCTCATGCTGTAAACGGCTTAAACTGGCTAGGTGTGGTTGTAATTCAGTGACAAAATATTTATGCAGTACATTTTCAAGGTAGTCTATTTCGGTTGGCCTGGTATTGGCACACACTTGTTGGCTGGTTAGTTTGTTCAGTACAGTAGCTGTGTGTTGCAAAACTAGCGTTGTGTATTCGAGAGTATAAAAGTATTGGGCTAATAATTGGCTGCTGTGTATTTGGCCGGAACTTTTATTAAAGTTATCTACAATACTTTGTTCGAATGTTTGTTGTGGCAACTGCACCAATTGATTTGCAGCTTGAAAATAGGCGGCAACCTCAATGACACCTTGGCTGTCGTGTATTAGCATTTGTGTTGTTGGCTGAAATAATTTTTTATGGATTTCACTATTTAGCAAAAAGTAGTCAACTTGCTGCTGCCAATTTTGTTGTTTAAATTTGTGTAATCGCATTAATTCAGTGGCTTTGGCAGCTTGGCTGTAGTCGCAGTTATTTAATTGGCTTAATAAATTCGCTTCATAAATAAAGTGGTTAGCAACACTTTGCACCTTTCCTAAACTACTATTTTTTTCACCTATGTATGCTTGCAAGTTACAAGTGTGAATCGACAAAGCTTCTAAAAAGTCTAATTGAAAGGCTGGTGGTTTCTCACCAGCAATTGGCAAATTAGCTATTGGTTGTGGCTTAGGTGGTAAATTGATTTGTTGGTCGAGCAACTTTTCAGCCAGTGTTAAAACGCGTAGTGGATATTTTTCCCATTCGTTTACCACTGGATGTTGCTGGCAAGCACTGACACTTAATAACATTACTGCCAGCACTGTTAGTCTTTGTCTACCAAACACGTTTTAGCCTAAAGAATAACAAAAAACTGGTACAGCTTAGGCCAATTAATAAACCTTGCCAATAACCCTCTGGCCCTTGACTGGATGTGATCCAGTTAGTTTCACTCAGTATTAACCCCAATGGAAAGCCAATTAACCAGTAGGATATCAAAACCAGCACGAATGGTACTTGTGTGTCTGCATAACCACGTAGGCAGGATGAAAATGTCGTTTGAATGACATCTGGTAATTGGAAGATCCCGGCCCAAATTAGCAAAGCAGTAGCAAGTTGAAATACCTGCTCTGATGGCTGAAATATACTTGCGAACAACTCTTTACTTAAGATGATGGTGCTTGTTGAAAATACAGCAAAAACGATAGAAACAACTAATGTATATTTTACCCAAGATTTGGCCGCCTTAGTGTCATTTTTACCTATGCTTTGACCAATTAACACTGTAGCTGCCATACCTATGCTCAGCGGTATCATATAAAAGTTGGTTACTACGTTTAATGCTATCTGGTGTGCTGCTGCCGCTTGTGTTCCATGGGTTGCAATCGCCAACGCAACTGCAGCAAACAAAGCTATTTCTAAAAACAAGGTTAGACCTATAGGCAAACCCAATTTCATCAATTTAATTTGAGTTGCGACTTGGATTTTTTCGAAACTGAGATTGTTGATTAGTAGCCGAGTATGCTTAGCATATTTGCTATAGGTTAGCAGTGACAATAAAACCAGTGCATTAACTATGCTGGTTGCAATACCACAGCCGGCACCGCCTAGCTCAGGTGTTAGGGCTGAGCCATAGATAAATAAGTAGTTTAACGGCACGTTACACAGCAAACCGATAATACTCACATACATAAGTGGTTTAGTGTGTCCAAGTGACTCGTTAAGGTAGCGAAAAACACCAATAAAACAAATAAAAGGTATACCTATGGCTAAGTAGGTTAAGTAGTTTTGGCCGATTAAAACTAATGGTTGCTCTAACTTTAATAGCGGTAGTAATGGCATAGAAATAAACAATGCTAGTGAAAACATGATGGCGACTAGAATGGCAAACCAGAGAGATTGATTTAAATCATGCTGAAAAGCTTGGGTATTTCCTGAACCATAACTGCGTGACAACAAGGGTGCTAATACCATCATGCAGCCAGTGGCAAAAAAGCTAATTGGGTGCCAAATAGATAGCGCTGTGCCGACTGCAGCCATATCCGCATCACTGACTTGTGCCGACATAATTAAGTCGATAGTGACCATTAAAGTTTGAATTGCTTGGGTGATCCAAATAGGCCAAGCGAGTTTTAACAGGCGAGAGTATGGGTTTTGCAAAATGATTCAAATTCTTGCGTCAGAAATTTCGCGTAAGGGTAGTGGAAATGCTAGAAAAAGAAAAGCTCGCCGTAGCGAGCTTTTAGAAAATTAAGCTAAGTTGGTTAACTTAGTCTTTTGCAATTGGGCTAAATTCGCGTGGTAATTCGCCTGTGTATAATTGACGTGGACGGCCAATTTTAGCACCTGGTTGGCTAAGCATTTCATGCCAGTGTGAAATCCAACCAATTGTACGAGACAAGGCAAAGATAACTGTAAACATGTTAGTTGGAATACCTATAGCTTTTAAGATGATACCTGAGTAGAAATCTACATTCGGGTATAATTTTTTGCTAATGAAGTATTCGTCTTCTAACGCAATTTGCTCTAAACGCATTGCAACTTGTAACAATGGATCGTCTATGCCTAAAGCTTCTAAAACTTCGTGGCAAGTTTCGCGCATTACTTTTGCACGAGGGTCGAAGTTTTTGTAAACGCGGTGACCGAAGCCCATTAAACGGAATGGATCTGATTTGTCTTTCGCTTTAGCAACATATTCGTCGATACGGTCAACAGAACCAATTTCTTCTAACATGTTTAAACAAGCTTCGTTAGCACCACCATGCGCAGGGCCCCAAAGTGATGCGATACCAGCAGCGATACACGCATAAGGGTTCGCACCTGAAGAACCGGCTAAACGAACAGTTGAAGTTGAAGCGTTTTGTTCGTGGTCAGCGTGAAGGGTGAAAATTCTGTCCATAGCTTTTGCAACTGCTGGGTGAATTTCATAGTCTTCAGCTGGAACAGAGAACATCATGTTTAAGAAGTTTTCTGAATAGCTTAATTCGTTTTTAGGACATACGAATTTTTGACCTATGCTGTATTTGTAACACATAGCAGCAATGGTTGGTAATTTTGCAACTAAGCGCGTAGCACAACGTACACGTTGTTCTGCATCAGTAATATCTAAATCTCTATGATAGAAAGAAGATAAAGCGCCAACAATACCACACAACATCGCCATTGGATGCGCGTCACGGCGATAACCTCTGAAGAAGAACTCAATGCCTTCGTGAACCATAGTGTGTTTGTTAATGATGCCAACAAACTCTTTGTACTCTTCCGAAGTAGGTGCTTTGCCGTGTAACAACAAATAACATACTTCTAAATAGTCAGCTTTAGTCGCTAACTCAGCAATTGGATAACCACGGTGTAATAACACACCTTTTTCACCGTCGATGAAAGTGATTGCAGATTCACAAGAACCGGTTGCTAAGAAGCCCGGGTCGAACGTAAAGTGGCCAAATTTACCTAAAGAGCGCACATCGATAACATCGTGACCCATGGTGCCTGATAGAATCGGTAGCTCTACCGAATTACCGTCAATCGTGAGGATGGCTTTCTTGTCAGCCATAGAATATCTCCTTTCGAGCAAGTCATGTGACAGGTTTAGTTATTTATTAATACTTGAAACTGACGTATAAAGTCAATTTATACTGCGAAATAAAAGCAGCAAAGTAATTAAATTTTCTATTAAAACGCTTCACTAACATCAGAAAGCTAAATAAAGCTTACTACAATACAATTTTAGTAAAATTAAACTTAATAACAGAAGTTAATTATTAGGCTAAAATCTATTAGCAAACCATTGACAAAATGGTAGCCTAAATCGGCCTGCAGCCCAATCTAAATCGCATTCATTCGACAAATGCGTCTAATTCATTAAAAAAATGAACTTGAATAAAAAAAATCCTGTATAAAATCGCAAACTATTATTTTTTAAGCTAATGTTGTTACAATCATATTTGTAGCTAAATAGCCTACATAACTAGATTAAATGAGCAATAGATATCTTGTTAGTAGTAAGTTTTGTTACGATACGATCAAGGACATTTAATAATTTTAATAAAGTTATCAACTTAAGTGGGTAGAAAACTCGTGAACAAGCAAAGACCTATCAATCTGGAACTAAATACCATTAGTTTTCCAGCTTCTGCAATTGCTTCAATCCTTCACCGCGTTACGGGTGTCATCATGTTTTTCGCGATGGGCATTCTAATGTATTTGTTGGCTGTATCATTGGACTCAGAATCAGGTTTCGACTGTGTACAGCAATTCTCTTCTGAACCTTGGGGTAAATTCATATACTGGGGCATTTTAACTGCTTTAGCGTATCACTTGTTAGGTGGTTTACGTCATTTAGTTATGGACTTAGGTTTTTGGGAAGAAATTCAATCAGGTAACTCAAGTGCGCAAATTACTATCGCCTTGACCCTTGTACTATCAGTATTAGCAGGAGTTTGGTTATGGTAACAAATGCCGGAACATTAGGCCGAAGCGGAGTTCACGACTTTGTATTAATTCGTGCAAGTGCATTGGTGTTAACCGCATATGCAATTTTCATGGTTTGCTTTTTTGTTTGTACGCCACAAGTAACTTACGCAGAGTGGACTGGGTTGTTCAGCCAAATCTGGGTTAAGGTATTTACCCTGATTACCCTAATTAGTTTATTAGTTCACGCTTGGATTGGTTTATGGCAGGTTTTAACTGATTATGTTAAGCCAGTTGCCGTAAGAATTTTTCTGCAGTTTGTTTTAAATATTGCCGCGCTTGCTTATTTAGTAACTGGCATCGTAGTTTTGTGGGGTGTGTAAGTGAATATTCCAGTAAGAGAATTTGATGCCGTAGTAATCGGCGCTGGTGGTGCAGGCATGCGTGCTGCATTACAAATTTCCCAATCAGGTAAAACCTGTGCTTTATTATCAAAAGTATTTCCAACTCGTTCGCATACAGTATCTGCTCAAGGTGGTATTACAGTTGCACTAGGTAATGCACACGAAGATAACTGGGAATGGCACATGTACGATACTGTTAAGGGCTCTGATTATATCGGTGACCAAGACGCTATCGAATATATGTGTAAAACAGGCCCTGAAGCTATTATCGAATTAGAGAACATGGGTTTACCTTTCTCTCGTTTTGAAAATGGTCGTGTTTATCAACGTCCGTTCGGTGGTCAGTCGAAAAACTTTGGTGGTGAGCAAGCAGCTCGTACCGCTGCAGCAGCCGACCGTACAGGCCATGCTTTATTACACTTGTTGTACCAACAAAATGTTAAAAACAAAACAACAGTGTTTAGCGAATGGTATGCGCTAGATTTAGTTAAAAACCAAAACGGCGACGTTGTAGGTTGTACTGCAATCGACATTGAAACGGGTGAAGTTGTTTATTTCAAAGCTAAAGCAACTGTTTTAGCTACTGGTGGTGCAGGTCGTATATTTGCATCAACGACCAATGCACATATTAATACTGGTGATGGTGTTGGTATGGCATTGCGCGCTGGTGTACCTTTACAAGATATGGAAATGTGGCAATTCCACCCAACAGGTATCGCAGGCGCTGGTGTACTAGTAACTGAAGGTTGTCGTGGTGAAGGTGGTTACCTACTGAATAAAGACGGTGAGCGCTTTATGGAGCGTTATGCGCCAAATGCTAAAGATTTAGCTGGCCGTGACGTAGTTGCACGTTCAATGATGACGGAAATCCGTGAAGGTCGTGGTTGTGACGGCCCTTGGGGTACACACATTAAACTGAAACTTGATCACTTAGGTGCTGAAGTTTTAGAAAGCCGTTTACCAGGTATTTGCGAATTATCTCGTACCTTTGCGCATGTTGATCCGGTTAAAGAGCCAATTCCAGTTATACCTACATGTCACTACATGATGGGTGGTATTCCAACTAACGTAAATGGTCAAGCTATTACTATTGATAATAGTGGTAACGAGCAAGTGATTAATGGTTTATACGCTTGTGGTGAAATTGCTTGTGTAAGTGTACATGGTGCAAATCGCTTGGGTGGTAACTCGCTATTAGATTTAGTTGTATTTGGTCGTGCAACTGGTTTGTACTTAGGTGATGCATTAAATAACTATGAAGTTCAAGATGCGTCGGGTTCAGATGTAGAAGCTGCGTTAGCGCGTTTCAATCGTTGGGAAAATACTCAGCAAGGTGAAGACCCTGTACAAATTAAGAAAGACTTACAAAAATGTATGCAATTAAACTTCTCTGTATTTAGAGAAGGTGATGCAATGGCGCAAGGTTTGAAAGAATTAGGTGAAATTCGTGAGCGTTTAAAAACAGCGCGTTTAGATGACACAAGTTCAGATTTCAATACGCAGCGCATCGAATGTTTAGAATTAGATAACTTAATGGAAACTGCTTACGCAACTGCGGTTGCGGCAAACTTCCGTACAGAAAGCCGTGGTGCACATAGCCGCTTCGACTTCCCTGAACGTGATGATGAAAATTGGTTATGCCACAGTATTTACAAGCCAGACACTGAAAGTATGTCTAAGCGCCAAGTAAATATGCAGCCAAATACACGCGAAGCATTTCCACCAAAAGTTCGTACTTACTAAAAGGATGGTTATCTAATGAAACAAGTATTTTCGATTTATCGTTACAATCCTGATAAAGATAATAAACCTTTTATGCAGGAATATGAGCTAGATACTGAAGGCCAAGATGTTATGGTGCTTGATGCACTATTAATGTTGAAAGAACAAGACCCAAGTTTATCTTTCAGACGTTCGTGTCGTGAAGGCGTTTGTGGTTCTGATGGCTTAAACATGAATGGTAAAAATGGCTTAGCATGTATTACACCTTTATCTGCGTTAAAAGGTCGTAAAATTGTTATTCGTCCTTTACCTGGTTTACCTGTTGTCCGCGATTTAATAGTGGATATGAGTCAATTTTATACTCAGTATGAAAAAGTTAAGCCATACTTGATCCCAGATCCGAAAAACGTACCTGCGCGTGAGTTTTTACAATCGCCAGAAGAGCGTGAAAAGTTAGACGGTTTATACGAGTGTATTTTGTGTGCTTGTTGTTCAACTTCATGTCCGTCTTTCTGGTGGAATCCAGATAAATTTATTGGACCTGCAGGTTTATTGCATGCGTATCGCTTTTTAGCCGATTCACGTGACGGTGCAACTGACGAGCGTTTAGCAAATTTAGATGACGCTTTCAGCGTTTTCCGTTGTCACGGTATTATGAACTGTGTAAACGTATGCCCGAAAGGATTAAACCCAACCAAGGCCATCGGTAAAATAAAATCGATGCTCTTGAATAAGGCTGTTTAGAAACTAAGCTTAATCTTTATCAAGATTAAAAATAATCTGAATAGCCATTCTTTTGTTGCAAAGAATGGCTATTTTTTTAACAATCAATAACACAAGCAAAGAGCGGAATAGGACAATAATATGCACGAAGGGTCCATGAAAGCCTGGCTCGAATCTTCCCAGTTCGCCGGCGGCAATGCCACTTATATCGAAGAGTTATACGAACAGTATCTCGATAATCCGCAAAGCGTTAGCGATGAATGGCGCGCTTTATTCGACCAATTACCTTCAGTTGAAGGAGTAGAGGTTGAATCCAAACACTCAGATATCCGTGAAGACTTCAAAGAAGCTGCGAAAAAAACACATCGCGGTCAAATTATAGTTCCTCAAGTTACTTCTGATGCTAAACAAGTAAAAGTTCTTCAGCTTATTAATGCTTATAGATTCAGAGGTCATCAACACGCTAACCTAGACCCATTGGGTTTATGGAAACAAGAGCGTGTACGTGATTTAGAGCTTAGTTATCACGAACTTGAACAAGATGATCTAGATAAGCCTTATAATGTTGGGTCGTTAGCAGTTACTGAAGAACACTTAAAGCTAAAAGATATTCAAAGCCTATTGGTCAAAACCTATTGTGGGTCGATTGGCGCTGAATACATGTATATTACCTCCACTGAAGAAAAGCGTTGGTTACAACAACGTTTGGAATCTGTGCAGAGTAAACCAAGCTTAACCCAAGAAGATAAAGTTAAGTTATACAAAGAGCTTGTTGCGGCTGACGGTTTAGAAAAATATTTAGCCAGCAAATTCCCTGGTGCAAAACGTTTCTCATTAGAAGGCGGTGATGCATTAATTCCAATGTTAAAAACTTTAATCAGCCGTGCTGGTGAGCAGGGTGCGAAAGAAGTTGTTATTGGTATGGCTCACCGTGGCCGTTTGAATGTATTGGTTAACGTACTAGGTAAAAATCCATCTGTATTGTTTGACGAGTTTTCTGGTAAACATGATGAAACCTTGGGTGCTGGTGATGTTAAATACCATATGGGTTATTCATCTGATTTCGCAACACCGGGTGGTAACGTCCATTTAGCTCTAGCATTTAACCCGTCTCACTTGGAGATTGTTAATCCAGTAGTGATGGGATCTGTTCGCGCTCGTATGGATCGTCGTAATTGTTCCGATGGTTCGTTGGCTTTACCTATTACCATTCATGGTGATTCAGCTATCGCAGGCCAGGGTGTTGTACAAGAGACTTTCAACTTATCACAAACTCGCGCATATTCGGTTGGTGGTACAGTTCGCATAGTTGTAAATAACCAAGTTGGTTTTACCACACACAACCCTAAAGATACGCGTTCTACTCAATACTGTACTGATATTGCGAAAATGGTACAGGCACCAATTTTCCATGTGAATTCAGATGATCCTGAAGCTGTGGTATTTGCCACTCAAGTTGCATTAGATTTTAGAAATAAATTTAAACGCGATGTGGTTATTGATTTAGTTTGTTACCGTCGCCATGGTCACAATGAAGCTGACGAGCCAAATGCAACTCAGCCTTTGATGTACCAAAAAATCAAAAAACATCCGGTACCTCGCCAAATTTATGCACAGCAGTTAATTGGTGAAAAAGCATTAACTGACCAAGACGCAGAACGAACGGTTGATGAATATCGAGCTGCATTAGATCACGGAGCTTGTGTGGTTGAAGAATGGCGTCCAATGATGGAGCACTCTGTTGATTGGCGTCCGTATTTAAATCACGACTGGGATATCCCTTATGACGCAGCCTTGTCAGTTGAAAGATTAAAAATGCTGGCTGAGCGCGCGAGCTTCTACCCAGAAGATGTTAAACCACAGTCTCGTGTTAAAAAAATCTACCAAGATAGAGCATTAATGGCTAAAGGCGAAAAACCATTAGATTGGGGTTTTGCTGAAACTTTAGCTTATGCCGATTTAGTTGATAGTGGCAATAGAATTCGTATAACAGGTCAAGATTGTGGACGTGGTACATTCTTCCATCGTCATGCTGTGATTCACAACCAAAAAGACGCTTCCACCTATATGCCTTTGCAGAACATAAGTGATAACCAAGCGGTTATTGAAATTTACGATTCTGTATTGTCAGAAGAAGCTGTACTTGCTTTTGAATATGGTTATGCGACAGCAGAGCCGAAGACGTTAACCATTTGGGAAGCGCAATTTGGTGACTTCGCCAATGGTGCTCAAGTAGTTATTGACCAATTCTTAAGTTCAGGTGAAGTGAAGTGGGGTCGTTTGTGTGGTCTAACTATGTTGTTGCCACATGGTTATGAAGGTCAAGGCCCGGAGCATTCATCAGCTCGTTTAGAGCGCTTCTTGCAATTGTGTGCAGATCACAATATTCAAGTTTGTGTGCCTACAACACCAGCGCAAGTATTTAACATGATTCGACGTCAACAAATCCGTCCAATGCGTCGTCCTCTTGTTGTAATGTCGCCAAAATCATTGTTGCGTCATCCTATGGCAGTATCAACACTTGAAGAGTTGTCTGATGGTGTGTACCACAATGTAATTGATGAAATTGATGACTTACCAGCGGAAAAAATTGAACGTGTTGTTATGTGTAGCGGTAAGGTTTATTACGACTTGTATGATGCACGTAATAAAGGTGAGATATCTAACGTAGCTATTATTCGTTTAGAGCAGTTATACCCATTCCCACAAAAAGAAATGGAAGCTGTAATGGCTAAATATGCGCACGTTAAAGATTTTGTATGGTGTCAAGAAGAGCCGCAAAATCAAGGTGCTTGGTATTGTAGTCAACATCATTTTTGGGACGTTATCCCTGCAGGTGCTAAATTAAAATACGTTGGTCGTGCAGCGTCTGCTTCGCCAGCCGTTGGTTATTTAGCGGTTCATAACAAACAGCAAAAAGACTTAGTGCAACAAGCACTAACCGTATAACAACGAGAGAACTAAGATATGGCAATTGAAATTAAAGTACCTGTATTACCTGAGTCAGTCGCAGACGCTTCTATCGCTACTTGGCATGTTAAAGCTGGCGACAAGGTAACGCGCGATCAAAACTTAGTTGATATTGAAACGGACAAGGTTGTATTAGAAGTTGTAGCACCTCAAGATGGGGAAATCCTCGAAATTATCCACACTGAAGGTGACACAGTTCTAGGTGAACAAATTATCGCAAAATTAGGTGAAGCAGGTGAAGCTGCTGCACCTAAAGCATCAAACGAACAAAGCTCAGCGCCAGTAGCTGACAATCAAGCAAAAGGTGAAAAAGTGCAAATTAAAGTTCCAGTTCTTCCAGAATCAGTAGCAGACGCAACAATTGCTACTTGGCATGTTCAACCTGGTGACGCAGTAAAACGTGACCAGAATCTTGTTGATATTGAAACTGATAAAGTTGTTTTAGAAGTTGTTGCACCAGAAGACGGTGTACTTGCTGAAGTATTAGAGCAAGAGGGCGCTACTGTATTAGGCGAGCAAGTTATTGGTGTATTAGCTAAAGGTGAAGGCGCTGCGGCTCCAGCACCAGCTGCTAGTGAAGAAGCTGAATCAGAAGAAGCTTCTGATGCATTAACGCCATCTGTACGTCGTGCTTTGGCTGAAAACGGTATTAGCACTGAAGAAGCGAACAAAATTAAAGGTACTGGCGAAAAAGGTCGTTTAACTAAAGAAGACGTTGCAGCTTATGTTAAAGCTAAAGCACAACGCCAAGCGACTTCTGAAGCGGTTAAACAAGAAACTTCATCAGCTGCAGCAGTTGGCGAGCGTTCACAAAAACGTGTACCTATGACGCGTTTACGTAAGCGTGTGGCTGAGCGTTTATTAGATGCGAAAAATTCAACTGCAATGTTAACGACATTTAACGAAGTTAACATGAAACCTATTATGGATATTCGCAAGGTTTATCAAGAATCGTTTGAGAAGAAACACGGTATTCGTATAGGATTTATGTCGTTCTTCGTTAAAGCGGTAACTGAAGCTTTAAAACGCTTCCCAGAAGTAAATGCTTCAATTGATGGCGATGATATTGTTTATCACAACTACTTTGACGTAAGTATTGCTGTTTCTACACCTCGTGGTTTAGTAACACCAGTATTAAGAGACACAGATCAACTTTCTCTAGCTGAAATGGAGAAGGGTATTCGCGATTTAGCGATTAAAGGTCGTGACGGTAAGTTGACGATTGATGAAATGACTGGCGGTAACTTCACTATTACTAATGGTGGTGTATTCGGTTCATTGATTTCTACACCAATCATTAACCCGCCGCAAACAGCGATTTTAGGTATGCATAAGATCCAAGAACGTCCAATGGCTGTTAACGGTAAAGTAGAAATTTTACCTATGATGTACTTGGCACTTTCTTACGATCATAGATTGGTAGACGGTAAAGAATCAGTTGGTTTCTTAGTAACAATTAAAGAGTTATTAGAAGACCCTACACGCCTGCTATTAGATCTGTAATAAGACTTAAGCCGGCAATATAAATCAGTATTGCCGGCATATAATCGATAGGTTATCTAGATATAACCTGCTTAACCCCAAAGAAAATGGAAAAACTGTCATGAATTTGCATGAATATCAAGGCAAGCAGTTGTTCGCTCAATACGGACTACCTGTTTCAAAAGGTATCGCAGCTGAAACACCAGCTGAAGCGGTTGCTGCTGCTGACCAATTAGGTTACGACAAGTTTGTTGTTAAAGCTCAAGTACACGCTGGTGGCCGTGGTAAAGCTGGTGGTGTTAAAGTTGTTTCATCGAAAGAAGAAATTAAAGCGTTTGCAGAAAAATGGTTAGGTAACAACTTAGTTACTTATCAAACAGATGCAAATGGTCAGCCAGTAAGCCGTATTTTGGTTGAAGACGTTGCTGATATTGATCGCGAATTATATTTAGGCGCAGTTGTTGACCGTTCAACTCGTCGTATTGTTTTCATGGCATCTACCGAAGGTGGTGTGGAAATTGAGAAAGTTGCTGAAGAAACGCCTGAGAAAATCTTAAAAGCGACAATTTGCCCATTAGCTGGTGCTCAACCTTATCAAGGTCGTGAGTTAGCGTTCAAATTAGGTTTAGAAGGTAAACAAGTATCTCAATTCGTTAAAATTTTCTTAGGTTTAGCTAAATTATTCAAAGAAAAAGACGTTGAGCTAATTGAAATCAACCCATTAATTACCACAGGTGCAGGTGACTTACACTGTCTTGACGCTAAAGTTGCTATCGACAGCAATGCTGTTGGTCGTCATCCTGACATCAAAGAAATGCACGATCCAACCCAAGAAGATGCGCGTGAAGCAAATGCGGCTAAATGGGAATTAAACTACGTTGCATTAGACGGCAACGTTGGTTGTATGGTTAATGGTGCAGGCCTTGCAATGGGTACTATGGATATAGTTAACTTAAATGGTGGCCGTCCAGCTAACTTCTTAGATGTTGGTGGTGGCGCGACTAAAGAGCGTGTTGCTGAAGCTTTCAAAATCATCTTATCTGATAGCAATGTAAAAGCTGTTTTAGTTAATATTTTTGGTGGTATCGTACGTTGCGACATGATAGCTGAAGGTATTATCGGTGCAGTTAAAGAAGTTGGTGTAAACGTACCAGTTGTTGTTCGTTTAGAAGGTACTAACGCAGATAAAGGACGTGAAGTTCTTGCAAATTCTGGTGTTGATATCATTGCAGCTGAAAGTTTACAAAACGCTGCTGAATTAGTTGTTAAAGCTGCAGCGGAGGCCTAATAATGTCTGTTTTAATTAATAAAGATACTAAAGTTATTTGCCAAGGTTTCACTGGTTCTCAAGGTACTTTCCATTCAGAGCAAGCAATTGCCTATGGTACGCAAATGGTTGGTGGTGTTACACCAGGTAAAGGCGGCCAAGTACACTTAGGTTTACCTGTATTTAACACAGTTAAAGAAGCGGTTGCTGAAACAGGTGCGGATGCATCTGTAATTTACGTACCAGCTGCATTTGTTAAAGATTCAATTTTAGAAGCTGCAAATGCGGGTATTAGATTAATCGTATGTATCACTGAAGGTGTTCCTACACTTGATATGCTTGACTGTAAAGTTAAGTGTGACGAGTTAGGTGTACGTTTAATTGGTCCTAACTGTCCAGGTGTTATCACGCCAGGTGAATGTAAAATTGGTATCATGCCTGGTCATATTCATATGCCTGGTAAAGTTGGTATTGTTTCACGCTCTGGTACTTTAACGTATGAAGCTGTTAAACAAACAACAGACGCTGGTTTTGGTCAATCTACTTGTGTTGGTATTGGTGGTGATCCAATCCCTGGCACTAACTTCATTGACGTATTAGAAATGTTCCAAAACGACCCTCAAACTGAAGCAATCGTTATGATTGGTGAAATTGGTGGTACAGCAGAAGAAGAAGCTGCAGCTTACATTAAAGCAAATGTAACTAAGCCTGTTGTTTCTTACATTGCAGGTGTTACTGCTCCTCCAGGTAAACGTATGGGTCACGCTGGTGCTATCATCTCTGGTGGTAAAGGTACAGCTGACGATAAATTTGCAGCATTAGAAGCGGCGGGTGTTAAAACTGTTCGTTCATTAGCTGAAATTGGTAAAGCATTAGCGGAAAAAACTGGCTGGTAAGCGCTGGTTTTATCCGATTAAAAAGCGACTTAGGTCGCTTTTTTTATACCTGAGTTTTAATCGACACAAAAAAAGCGGCCTAAGCCGCTTTTTGCAAATTCATTAGCAATGAAAATTAGTTAACTTTAACTAATTTTAATGTGTTGGTTGCACCAACAGTTTCCATTGCATCACCGTGAGTCACTAAAATTAAGTCGCCTTTTTCTAAGTGACCAGCTTCTTTTAATGTTGCTAAAACATCATTGCTTAAAGATGCAGGGTTAGACTTAGTTGAGTCGAAGAAATAAGGTTGAACACCACGATATAAAGCACAAGTAGTTAATGTTTTCTCATGACGAGATAAAGCAAAAATACGAATGCCTGAGCTAATGCGTGACATTAATTTAGCTGTGCTACCAGTTTCTGTTAAACAAACAATCGCTTTAACATCACCAGTGTGATTTGCAGCGTACATTGCTGAAAGTGCAACAGTTTCAGAGATTGAAGTGAATTTTTCATCTAATCTGTGTTTTGAAGCTAATACACTTGGGTGTTTTTCAGCACCAACACAAACGCCAGCCATTGACTGTACAGTTTCTAATGGGTATTTACCTGATGCAGTTTCACCAGACAACATTACTGCGTCTGTACCATCTAATACAGCGTTTGCAACGTCCATAACTTCTGCACGAGTTGGCATTGGGTTTTCAATCATTGACTCCATCATTTGAGTCGCAGTGATAACCGCACGGTTTAATTGACGTGAACGAGAAATTAATTTCTTTTGTTTGCTAACAAGAGCAGCATCACCAATTTCAACACCTAAGTCACCACGAGCAACCATAACAACATCACAGTTAGTGATGATGTCGTCAATTGCTTCGTCAGTTTCAACTGTTTCAGCGCGCTCAACTTTAGCGACGATTTGTGCGTCTAAACCAGCTTCTTGAGCTAGTTGACGAGCATAACGTAAATCAGCACCTGATTGTGGGAAAGAAACTGCTAAGAAATCAACGCCGATTTTTGCTGCTAATTTGATGTCTTCTTTATCTTTATCAGTTAATGCTGGTGCAGATAAACCACCACCTAACTTGTTGATGCCTTTCTTGTCTGATAATTTGCCACCAATTTTAACTGTGGTTAAAATTTTATTGCCTTCAACACCATCAACAGTTAGTTGTACACGGCCATCGTCCAATAATAAAGTGTCGCCAGAAACAACATCTTCAACCAAAGCTTTGTAATCAAGACCAACTGATTCTTGAGTACCTTCGCCACGACCTAAATCAGCATCAAGAATGAACTTGTCACCGATGTTTAAGAAAATTGGGCCATCTTTAAATGTTGATACACGGATTTTTGGACCTTGTAAGTCACCTAAAATACCTACGTGGCGACCTAAAGATTTAGCAATTTCACGAACATCTTCTGCGCGCTTAACGTGATCTTCTGGCACACCGTGAGAAAAGTTCATACGGACTACGTTAGCACCAGCTTCAATAATTTTACGTAAATTTCCATCACGGTCAGTAGCTGGACCTAATGTAGTTACAATCTTGGTTCTTCTAAACATTCGCTTGGCTCCCAATTATGCGATTTGTGTGTGGGATTAAATTATAAGGTGTTAATTATACTCAAAAGTAACACTTTATTGAATTAAAAATAAGTTACAGAAATTAATGATCTCTCATTCCTTTACTGTATCTGGATTCTTTGAGCCCATCTTTGACTCGTTTTAAATTTTCTCTAAATTTACTGCCGCGTCGCAGGGTAAAACCAGTCGCTAATATATCTATTAATACCAGTGCTGCAATACGCGACGACATTGGCATGTATAAATCTGTATCTTCACTGATCTCTAGAGATAATACCAAATTACATTCTGCAGCTAATGGGCTAGTAGCGTCTGTGATACCTATAACTGTTGCATCGTTATTTCTTGCGAGCATAGCACTTTCCACATGACTTTTAGTTCGGCCTGTATGCGATATAAATACAACCACTTCACCTTCAGTGCTATTGATACAGCTCATGCGTTGCATTAATACGTCATCAAAACAAATAACCGGGATATTAAATCGGAAAAATTTGTTTTGTGCATCGTGAGCAACTGCCGCACTTGCGCCCAAGCCGAAAAAAGATATCTTTTTCGCTTGAGTGAGTATATCAACGGCTTTATTGATGCTGTGGGTATCTAAATGATGGCGAGCGTGTTCAAGTGCTGCCATAGTCGAGTCGAATATTTTTTCGCAATAGGCATCAGGGCCGTCTTCTTCATCGACATGTCGATTTAAATACGGTGTGCCACTTGCTAAACATTGCGCAAGGTGAAGTTTAAAATCTGGGAAACCTTTAGTGTCCATTCGCCTACAGAATCGATTCACTGTCGGTTCCGATACATCGGCCGCTTTGGCTAAATTAGCAATACTGCTGTGCATTGCACTTTGCGGTGATGCCATAATAACTTCGGCAACTTTGCGTTCAGATTTGCTAAACGTATGTTGAGATTGCGCAATCTTTTCAAGAATATTCATAACCAAATGGCCAAACTTGTTAATATTTAGCCTATTATGCATTAACTTCAGTCGTAATTTAACTACAAAATAACACGAAACTGATATTTTTATGTAATTCAACTACATTTTTGGTTACAATACAGAATATAACAAGTTTGAATACGTATTCGGCTAGGGCAAAATCATTGCATAAGTTGTAATGTAACTGTTTTTAGTGTTCAATACCGCGCTTAAATTGCGCTTAGGCGCACTGGCTAATTCTTATCTTATTTCACTTTAAACGGGGAGTTATCATGGTCTCGCAAACTCATAAGCCATGTGATCTTGTATTATTCGGTACCAAAGGGGATTTGGCACGCCGTAAACTTTTACCTTCTTTATACCAGTTGGAAAAGGCAAATTTATTAGACGAACAAACTCGCATTGTTGGTGTAGCGCGTAACGAAATGTCTCAAGCTGAATACGTGGACATGGTACGTGAAGCGTTGCAAACTTTCATGAAAGAAGAAGTTTGTGAAGAAACTTGGGGTCGTTTCTCAGGCAAATTAGACTACTGTAAAGTAGATATGACCAATGAAGAAGAGTACAACAAGCTAGCTGACCACGTAGATCAAGCTAAGCGTGTAATGGTTAACTACTTCTCTACACCTCCTTCAATTTTTGGTGCAATCTGCCGTGGCTTAAAAGCAGCAGGTTTAATCAATGATGAAACTCGTGTTGTATTAGAAAAACCAATCGGACACGATTTAGCATCTTCAAAAGTTATCAATGACCAAGTAGCGGCTTTCTTCAAAGAAGAACAAACATACCGTATTGACCACTACTTAGGTAAAGAAACTACACTTAACCTATTGGCATTGCGTTTCGCAAACTCTTTATTTGCAAACAACTGGGATCACAACTGTATCGACCACGTACAAATCACAGTAGCTGAAGAAGTGGGTATTGAAGGCCGTTGGGGTTACTTTGACGACGCAGGTCAAATGCGTGATATGGTGCAAAACCACTTATTGCAAGTACTAAGCTTAGTTGCAATGAATCCACCAGTAAGTTTAGACGCTAGCAGCGTACGTGACGAAAAAGTTCGTGTAATGAAGTGTTTGCGTCCAATTACCAAAGATAATGTTAAAGATAAGACTGTTCGTGGTCAATATTCTGCTGGTGTTATCAAAGGCAAATCAGTTCCTGGTTACCTAGAAGAAGAAGGTGCTAACACAGAAAGTAACACTGAATCTTTCGTTGCTTTACGTGTTGACATCGACAACTGGCGTTGGTCAGGTGTACCTTTCTACCTACGTACAGGTAAACGTATGCCAGAAAAATTAACTGAAATTGTTATCCACTTCAAAAACATGCCTCACAACATCTTTAAAGAAAGTTATGGCACTTTACCTGCAAACGTATTAACAATTCGTATGCAGCCACGTGAAGGTGTTGAAGTTATGATGTTGAACAAGGTTCCAGGCCTTGACGATCACATGGTATTGCAAGAAACTAAGTTAGACTTGAGTTTCTCAGAAGCATTTAAAGACCAACGCATTGCTGATGCATATGAGCGTTTGTTATTAGAAGCATTATTAGGTAATCAATCATTGTTCGTACGTCGTGACGAAGTTGAAGCGGCATGGACTTGGGTAGACGGTATTTTCAAAGCTTGGGAACAAACTTTGGATAAACCTAAAGCATATCCTGCAGGCACTTGGGGACCAGAAGGTTCAGCATTGTTGTTAGCAAAAGATGGCCGTGAGTGGGATTAATAGGGAATAGTTATGCAATTTTCTGAATTTCAAAGTACAGAACAATTAAATACAGAATTTGCTAATCGCGTTGCAAGCTTGCTTGCAACCGCTATTAGCAACAAAGGTAAAGCAAGCTTGGTAGTTTCAGGCGGTCGCACACCTTTACCTTTTTTCAAACAACTTTCACAAGCTGATATTGAATGGTCAAAAGTTTCAATTACATTAGCTGATGAACGTTGGGTTGATAAATCGCACGAAGCAAGTAATACTGCATTAGTATTAAATAATTTAATTCAAAACAAGGCAGCAGACGCGACTTTTGTTGAACTTAAAACATCTGAAGAAAGTGCATTTGGTGCAGAAGCTTCTGTTAAACAGAGCCTGCAAAATTTGTCTTTGCCGATTGATGTTTTAATTTTAGGCATGGGTGAAGACGGGCACACAGCTTCATTGTTCCCATGTTCTGAGCAAATTCAACAAGGTTTAACTTCAGAAGATATCGTTTTGGCAGTACAGCCAACAACTGCGCCACATGAGCGTATGTCGTTTACGTTGAAGACATTGCTTGAAAGCCAGCAGATTTTCGTGCATCTAGTTGGTGACAGCAAAAAGGCTGTATTAGACAAAGCGTTAGCAGGTGATAAAGTTGAAGAAATGCCAATTCGTGCAATTCTTAAACAAGACAATACACCTGTAGAAGTAGTCTGGGCTGCTAAATAAGCCAGGAGACTAACTGTCTATGAACTCAATTGTGCAGGAAGTAACAGAACGCGTAATCGAACGAAGTAAAGAAACGCGCCAAGCGTATCTTAACAAGGTAGAAAGGGCCAGAGTTAAAGGTCCTCATCGAGAAGTTTTATCCTGCGGCAATTTGGCACATGGCTATGCAGCCTGTGCCAAACACGATAAAAATACATTAAAACAATTTACTAAAGCCAATATTGGCATTATCACATCATACAACGACATGCTATCTGCTCATCAACCATATGAGCACTATCCAAAAATAATAAAAGACGCAATTGCTGAAACTGGCAGTGTTGCACAGGTTGCTGGCGGCGTTCCAGCTATGTGTGACGGTGTAACTCAAGGTCAACCAGGAATGGATTTGAGTTTATTAAGCCGTGACGTAATTGCAATGGCATCATGCATAGGCCTATCTCACAACATGTTTGATGGGGCATTAATGCTCGGTATTTGTGACAAAATCGTACCCGGTTTAGTAATGGCTTCATTGTCATTCGGTCACTTACCTTTCGTATTTATACCTGCTGGACCTATGTCTTCTGGCATTCCAAACTCGGAAAAAACACGAGTACGAATGCTGTATGCTGAAGGCAAAATTGGTCAAGAAGCTTTATTAGAATCTGAGTCGGCTTCTTATCATTCAGCTGGTACATGTACATTTTATGGTACTGCAAACAGTAACCAACTTGTTGTTGAGATGATGGGGTTACATTTACCGGGATCTTCATTTGTTGAAACCGATAGTGTACTTCGCCATGCTTTAACCCGTGCTGCCGCAAAACAAGTGACTAGAATCACACATTTAGGTAACGACTACACACCAATCTCGAAAATAGTTGATGAAAAATCTGTAATCAACGGCATTATTTCTTTGTTAGCCACAGGTGGTTCGACCAACCACACCATGCATTTAGTTGCTATGGCTCGTGCAGCAGGAATTATTGTTGATTGGAATGATTTTTCTGATTTATCCAATGCGACGCCACTATTGACGCGCATTTATCCTAATGGAACAGCCGATATCAACCACTTCCATCAAGCTGGTGGCATGGCGGTATTATTCAAAGAATTATTGGATGCAGATATTTTACACAATGATGTAAATACTGTTTGCGGTAAGGGGCTTGAAAAATATACCAAAACGCCAGTATTGCAAGATGGTGAGTTAGTTTGGGTTGACGAACCAACACGCTCAAAAGACTTAACCGTTATTGCCTCTGCGAAAAAACCATTTAAATCAAATGGTGGTTTACAGGTATTAACTGGTAACTTAGGTCGAAGTGTGATGAAAACTTCTTCTTTACCACAAGGCGACGTCAGTTTTACTGCGCCAGCTAAAGTATTTGAAAGCCAACATGAGCTAGAAAAAGCTTTTAAAGACGGTAAATTAGAAGGTGATTTTGTCGCCGTTGTTCGTTTCCAAGGCCCTAAAGCCATTGGTATGCCTGAATTGCATAAACTGACACCACCTTTAGGTGTGTTACAAGACAGAGGGCAGAAAGTTGCATTAGTAACTGACGGTCGTATGTCTGGTGCATCAGGTAAAGTGCCAGCTGCAATTCATATGACACCTGAAGCTATCGACGGTGGATTAATCGCTAAAGTTGAAGAAGGCGATTTAATTTTAGTTGACTCAGCGAATGGCAAGGTTGAATTATTAGTTGAACAGGCAGAACTCGACAAACGTCAAGCAGCCGTACCACATTTAGTAACACAAGAACGTGAAGGTATGGGACGTGAATTTTTCGGTTCAATGCGTTCAAGAATGACAGGTGCTGAAGAAGGCGCATGTTGTTTGTTTTATCAGGATTAAATAAATGACAAAAATAGTAGCGGATATCGGCGGTACCAATATGCGTATCGCACAAACGGATGGTATTAATAGCATTCGTGATATTAAAAAGTACAAGGTGACAGATTTCGCGTCACCTGTGGATACGATCAAAGCTTATATCCAAGACAGTGGATGTGCCCAGCCTACACATGTATGTATGGCAATTGCATGTCCGGTTGCGGGTGATCAAATTACCATGACAAATCACTCATGGTCGTTTTCGATCGAACAGAGTCAGAAAGAGTTGGGTGTACAAGCACTTTATGTGATCAATGATTTCACTGCGGTTGCTTTGTCTGTGCCATTTCTTGCTGATGAACAAAAAATTCAAGTTGGTGGTGAACAACCTCAATTGGATAAACCGATTGCAGTTTACGGTGCCGGTACTGGCCTTGGTGTTGCTCATGTTGTTCCTTTGGCGGACAAGTGGGTACCATTACCAGGTGAGGGTGGTCACGTAGATTTTGCAACAAACACAGAAGTTGAAGCTAAAATTTTAGCATTTTTAGCAGACGAACTGGGTCATGTTTCGGCAGAAAGAATAATATCAGGACAAGGTATAGCGAACATTTACCGCGCCCTAGCTCATATTAACGACGCAGACATAAAATCATTAGAACCAGCAGAAGTGACTGAAAAGGCACTTGCTGGTGAATGTGACTTGTGTAAACAAGCACTTGATGTATTTTGTGACACGCTCGGTAGCTTTGGTGGTAACTTGGCGCTGAATTTATTAACTCGAGGTGGCGTTTACATAGCAGGGGGAATTGTTCCACGCTTTATCGACTACGTTGTACAAAGTGGTTTTAGAAACCGTTTTGATGCAAAAGGCCGTTTTGAGAAGTTAAATAAATCTATACCTGTATACATAGTCACGGAAGAGCAACCCGGGTTATTAGGCGCAGCAGCTTACATTGCGCAGAACACATAAGGTTTAAGTAAATGGCAACAAGAAATTGGGCTATGCAGCCCCTTGACGTGATGAATGCAGGAAAAGTAGTACCTGTATTAGTATTTAAAAAACTTGAGCATGCAGTTCCAGTAGCTGAAGCTTTGATGGAAGGTGGTGTTAATGTTTTAGAAATCACCTTACGTACAGAGTGTGCAGTGGACGCAATCGAGTTAATTTCTCAGAAATTACCAGAAGCTATCACAGGCGCAGGTACGGTAATTAATGCACAGCAACTACAAGCAGTTGAAAATGCAGGTGCTAAGTTTGCAATCAGCCCAGGTTTAACACCAGGCTTGTTAGAAGCTGCAAACAAAAGTAAAACCGCATTAATTCCAGGTATTGCAACTATCTCTGAATTGATGCTTGGTATTGAACACGGTTACGACTGTTTCAAATTTTTCCCAGCAGAAGCAAACGGTGGGGTGAATGCACTTAAATCTATTGGTGGTCCATTCCCGCATATCAATTTCTGTCCAACTGGTGGTATTAGCCCAAATAATTTAAAAGATTATTTGGCACTTCCAAACGTTCGTTGTGCGGGCGGTTCTTGGTTAGTACCACAAGATGCTGTTGAAGCAGGTGATTGGAAACGAATCACTGAATTAGCAAAAGCTGCTTCACAAGCATAATCTTATGTCGCTAGGGGAATGGCTTAGTTGCTCATTCCCTAGTCAAAGGAAATTGAATAATTTCCTATCAGATACAAAAAAGCCGTCTAATCAGACGGCTTTTTTATTGGAATCAAACCAATTTTAGTTTTTAGCAATATGAGCTACTAAATCTAAAACTTTGTTTGAATAACCGATTTCGTTGTCGTACCAAGATACAACTTTAACGAAAGTGTCAGTTAATGCGATACCTGCTTTAGCATCGAATACTGAAGTACATTTCTCACCGATAAAGTCGTTAGAAACAACTTCGTCTTCTGTGTAACCTAAAATACCTTTTAATGCACCGTTAGAAGCATCTTTCATTGCTTGACAGATTTCTTCGTAAGTAGCTGGCTTTTCTAAGTTAACTGTTAAGTCAACAACAGAAACATCTGGAGTAGGTACACGGAAAGCCATACCAGTTAATTTACCATTTAACTGAGGAATTACTTTACCTACAGCTTTAGCTGCACCAGTTGAAGATGGGATGATGTTTTGGCTAGCACCACGACCACCGCGCCAATCTTTAACAGATGGACCATCAACAGTTTTTTGCGTTGCTGTAGTTGCGTGAACAGTTGTCATTAAACCGTCTTTAATACCCCAAGTATCGTTTAATACTTTAGCAAGAGGTGCTAAACAGTTAGTTGTACAAGATGCATTTGAAACTATGTCTTGGCCTTCGTAAGCGTCTAAGTTAACGCCACATACAAACATAGGTGTCGCATCTTTAGAAGGTGCTGACATTACAACTTTTTTCGCGCCAGCTTCAATGTGCTTACGTGCAGTTTCGTCAGTTAAGAATAAACCAGTTGATTCAACAACGATTTCTGCGCCAATAGCATCCCATTTCAAATCTGCAGGGTTACGCTCAGCAGTAACGCGTACAGTTTTACCATTTACAACTAAGTTGCCGTCTTTAACTTCTACTTCGCCTTGGAAACGACCGTGAGTTGAATCGTACTTCAACATGTACGCCATGTATTCAACATCGATAAGGTCGTTAATACCAACAACTTCGATATCGTCACGCTCTACAGAAGCGCGGAAAACGAAACGACCGATACGGCCAAAACCATTGATACCTACTTTAATAGTCATAGTGGTTCCTAATTATTTAATTTGAATCATTATGTGTTACCCAACTTTCAACCCGCTTGTTGCAAGCTAGAGTGACATGGATTTTGTTATAGCGTAAAAAACTGCGCGCATTATACAAAAAATAGTGAATAAAAACCCGAAATTTTTTGCTACAAATACATATATATTCACTATTTAGCTAGTTTTTGAATTCGTATGCGAAAACCGAATAAATCGTGAAAAATCTGTATTTTCGTTTATGCTAAACACAAACAGCTAACTAGGATTCATGATGAACAACGAACTTATTGAGCATATAGCTAAGGCTAGGGGCATTGAAACCAAATATATAAATGCTTGGGGCAAGGAAGAAAGTGTTGATGAAAGCAGTAAAGCTAAAATATTACGCGCTATGGGATATGCAGTAGACGACCAAGCTGAACTACAAAAGCAGTTGGAAAAAGAAAAACGCGACTATTGGCTTGGTTATGTTAATCCAGTCAAAATCGTTCGCGAGCACGAAGATATTGAAATTGAAGTTAGAGTTGCAATTGTTCAAGCAAACAGTCAGTTTAAATTTAAACTACTGTTAGAAAATGGCGAAACTATTGAGCACGTATTCACGCCTGTTGCTGGTGAAATGTTAGATGTTGCGCTGATACAAGACATAGAATATCAAGAATACCTAATCTCTGTTCCGCATACTCTACCTTGGGGTTACCATGAACTTGAGCTGATTGATGATGAAAATAATCTGTTATCAGCTCAGTCTTTAATTGTCGCGCCAACTCGCTGTTACGATGCTTCAGCTATCGCCGAAGGAAAAAAGATTTGGGGTACCAGTATTCAGTTATATTGTGTTCGCTCTAAACGCAATTGGGGTATAGGCGATTTTACTGATTTAACCTTCTTAATTGAAAAAATGGCTTTGCGCGGTGCCGATTTTGTTGGTTTAAACCCTATTCATGCTTTGTATCCATCTAATCCAGATAGTTGTAGTCCATATAGTCCATCGTCACGCCGTTGGTTGAACTTGTGGTATATAGATCCAGAAATGGTTGATGGTTTTACTCAATCAAATCAAGTACAAACCCTCATTGAGAGCGAGAACTTCAAGCAAACTAAACAGCATGCACGTGAAGTTGAATATGTTGATTATAGTGCCGTCGCACACATTAAACTGCCTGTACTAAAAGCCTTATTTGAATACTTTAAACAGAATTGTCCGCAGCAAGACTTTAACCATTTTGTTGAACAAGGTGGTGAATCTTTACAGCAACAAGCAATTTTTGACGCGGTACAAGATAACCTGCAACAACAAGGTATTTTTGCTTGGGGTTGGCCGAGTTGGCCTGAAAACTTAAATGAATATTCAAAACCTGATGTCGCAAAATTTGCTGAACAACATCCTGACTTAGTCAATTTTTATGCTTGGTGTCAGTGGATTGCTGCACAACAATTGGAAGCTTGCCAACAAAAAGCTAAAGAGCTTGGCATGACACTAGGTATTTATCGTGATTTAGCTGTGGGTGTAAGTTCGGGCAGTGCTGAGGTTTGGGCTAACCGAGATTTATACTGTGCCGATATTAGTGTGGGGGCGCCACCTGATCCACTCGGCCCACAAGGGCAAAGTTGGGGTTTACCTCCTATGGAACCTAACAAGTTATACGATCAGGGTTATCAGCCTATTATTGATTTGTATCGTACCAATATGCAGTCATGTGGTGCTTTGCGCATCGATCACGTAATGGCATTGTTGCGTTTGTGGTGGGTGCCTGGTGGTGGGCATGCAACACAAGGTGCCTATGTATATTACCCATTAGATGATTTGTTGGCCTTGCTGTGTTTAGAAAGTCATAGAAATCAATGCATGATAGTGGGTGAAGATTTAGGCACTGTGCCTGCGGGCATTCGCGATATTTTTGCAGAAAACAACGTATTGTCGTATCGGGTATTTTTCTTTGAAACAGCGCCAGACGGTGGCTTTTATTCGCCGTCACATTACCCTGAACAAGCTATGGCAACATTAACTACGCATGATATGGCAACGCTCAAAGGTTTTTGGCATTGTGATGACTTAAAATTGGGTAAAGAGCTTGGTATATACAAAGATGAAGTCGAATTAGAAGGCTTGTTCCATGCAAGGCATGTTTCGAAACAAAGAATCTTAGATAGTTTGCATGGCCACGGCTCAATTCCACATTATATATCGCATGACGCACATCAAGTTGGCATGAGTCAAGAGCTCAATTATGCAATGCAAATACATATGGCAAAAGCTAAGTCTTCGTTGTTAGCTCTACAATTAGAAGACTGGTTAGAAATGGATAAACCTGTCAATGTTCCGGGCACATGTGATGAGTACCCGAACTGGCGAAGAAAATTAACCAAAGATATTGAAGATATTTTTTCATTGCCGGAAATTAACCATTTAACTCAGGCGTTAAACCAAGCAAGAGAAAATACACTTTAGGATAAATTTTGAAACCACGTGAATCGACTGTTTAAAAAATGTTCACGTGGTTTTAAATATTTATACATAAAGAAAAAATTAAACAATTAGCTCAAATTAAAGCCCACTAGGGGATTGAAAGCTAAAGCATTATCACGCAAACTCAAACAGTCAGTTTCTAAAATTATTTTAGGGCAACTACACGACAAACGCATTTGCGCAGCAGGAAAAAATTCAAATTTACTAGAAACAGTACAATAGGAACTTTGTATGCTTGTAAACAAACTCGAACAAGTCAATTTACACAACCCTTTCCACTATTTAGGTTTAACAGAAAATAACAAACAAGGCGGCTTTAACCTCAACGCTTGGGTACCAGGTGCGGTTAAAGTAGAAGTAGTCGAACTGGGTACAGAAAAGCCATTGGGCTTTTTGAATCAAGTTGAAGACAGTGGTTTGTTCGAAGGCGTATTTGACGTCAGCGAAGCATTTAACTACAAGTTACGCATTTCAAATCCAGAACACACATATGAAGTAGTAGACCCATACCAATTTAAAGATGAAGCGTTTCATGCGGTCCATTACGTCACCATGAAACCACAAAATCTTTATGATCAGCTTGGCGCTCAATTAATTGACGTTAAGTTGTTAGATGGCAGCACAATTCAAGCGACTCGTTTTGCTGTATATGCGCCAAATGCGACGGCTGTCAGCTTAATTGGTGATTTTAACTATTGGGATGGGCGCATGCACCCAATGGAAAAAACCAATTGTGGACACTGGGTATTGATAGTTCCTGGTATTCAAACTGGCACAAAATACAAATACGAAATTAAAGATCCTATGGGTAACCGTTTGCCGCATAAAGCAGATCCTGTCGGTTTTTGTGCAGAGCAATATCCATCACATGCTTCAGTTGTTTTTGACCACAGCAAATATAAATGGAATGACCAAGCTTGGTTAGAATCACAAGCTAAAGTTGATCGCTACAAAACACCTATGTCAATTTACGAATTGCATGCAGGTAGCTGGAAAGCTAAATACGATAACAACGGCCGTACGCCATTAAGTTATCGCGAAATGGTCGATGAGTTAATTCCTTATGTAAAAGATATGGGCTACACGCATATCGAATTTTTACCAGTTTCTGAATTCCCATACGACGGGTCTTGGGGTTATCAACCTGTTGGTATGTTTGCACCAACCAGTCGTTTTGGTACGCCGGATGATTTCAAATATTTTGTTGACCAATGTCACCAAAACGGAATCGGTGTAATTGTTGATTGGGTTCCGGCTCACTTTCCTGAAGATGGCCATGGTCTAGCCCGCTTTGATGGTACTTTTGTATACGAATACGAAGATCCACGTCGTGGCTGGCACCCAGATTGGAACTCTTGTATCTATGATTTTGGTAAAGACAATGTTCGCCAATTTTTAGTTGCCAGTGCTTTGTTCTGGTTAGATAAGTTCCATGTTGATGCTTTACGTGTAGATGCTGTTGCTAGTATGTTGTATTGGGATTATTCGCGTAATGAAGGTGAATGGGTACCAAACGTCGACGGTGGCAACGAAAACTACGAAGCGGTCAGTTTATTGCGTTGGTTCAACGAAGAGGTTTATAAAAACTTCCCACATGCATTTACCATAGCCGAAGAATCAACTGCTTTTGCTAAAGTATCGCGTCCTGTTTTTGAAGGTGGTTTAGGCTTCGGCTTTAAATGGAATATGGGCTGGATGCACGACAGTTTACATTTTATCGCTAAAGATCCTGCCTACCGCAAATTCCATCACAATGAAATTACCTTCTCTATGGTGTATGCCTATAACGAGAACTTTATTTTGCCAATTTCGCATGACGAAGTGGTGCATGGCAAAGGTTCTATGATGAACAAAATGCCAGGTGATGAATGGCAACAAGCTGCAAACTTACGTTGTTATGCGGCATTTATGTTCGGTCACCCAGGTAAAAAACTTAACTTTATGGGCAATGATATTGGTCAAGGCCATGAATGGAATCATGAATCATCAGTTGAGTGGCATTTGCTTGAATATCCAAAACACAAAGGTGTGCAAAACTTATATCGCGATTTAAATACGCTATATAAATCTTATGCTCCTTTATACCAAAAAGATCATGAGCCTGGTGGTTTTGAATGGATTGAGCACCAAGACGCAGGCCAAAGCATTTTATCTTTTGTGCGTAAAGCAGATGGCACTAACCAAAAAGTTTATGTTGTTTGTAACTTCACACCAGTACCACGCGATGGCTATCGCTTAGGTGTGAAAGACAAAGGTAATTATAAGTTGTTATTATCAACTGATGATAAATCTTATTGGGGCAGCGGTTATGGCAATAACAGTGAGTTCCAAGCAGAAGATAAAGCATGGCAAAACCAATCGCATTCAATATTGGTAGATTTGCCACCATTGGCTACGCTGTACATAGTTTTTGAAGACTAATGGAGTAATAGACGCGTGAATATGCCCGCTCAAGATATTTTATTTGAAGTGAAAGGATATAAAGTTTCGCTTGGCTCTGCAAAAGTGCTAGGGCCAACTTATTTTACTGGTAAGGGGACTAACTTCGCGGTTTACTCTCCTTACGCTGATAAAGTAGAACTTTGTCTTTTTGATAAAAATGAAGAAGAAATTTGCCGTATTGATATGCCGGGCAAAAAAGGGCGGGTGTGGCACGCGTTTGTTTGTGGTGTAGAGCCAGGGCAATATTATGGTTATCGAGTAGTAGGTAGCTGTGCACCTGAGCGCGGCCTATTCCAAGATAACCATAAGCTATTAATTGATCCTTACGCCAAAGGGTTAAATAGGCCGGTAGAATGGAATGAACGACTTTATCAAGGTGATTCACAGTACATGATCCCTAAATGTATTGTGCAAGATGCTTGTGAGTTTGACTGGCAAGGTGCTGAAAAACCATATATTCCTGACTCTGATACTGTTTTATATGAGTTGCATGTTAAAGGTTTTACGCAAATTCATCCGCAGGTTAAGGACGAATTTAAAGGTAAATACTTAGGATTAGCTCAACCAAAAGTTATTAAGTATTTAAAAGAGCTCGGCGTGACTAGTTTACAGCTTATGCCTGTAATGGCATTTATGAGTGAACCACGGCTTGCCAAGTTGGGATTATCAAATTATTGGGGTTACAACCCAATTAACTTTTTTACTCCAGATCCTCGTTATGCAGGACAAGACTCCACTACCGAATTTAAAACCATGGTGCGTGAGCTGCACAAAGCCGGTATAGAAGTCATTTTAGATGTGGTGTTCAACCACAGTGCTGAAGGTGGTTTTGACGGTCCTATACTCTCTTTTAAAGGTTTTGATAATCGCAACTTCTATATGTTTGAACAGTTTGACGGCCATAAAGATTATAGCCGTTACGTCAATAATACAGGTTGCGGTAATAGTATTAATCTTGATAACCCTTATGTATTGCAGTTGGTTACTCAATCATTGCGTTACTGGGTTGAAGAAATGCAAGTTGATGGTTTTAGATTCGATTTAGCCGTCAGCTTGGCGCGTGAAGGCAATGACTTTGATAATTACTCGGCGTTTTTTAAAGTTTTATTCCAAGATCCAGTGTTAAGCCAAGTTAAACTAATTGCCGAACCTTGGGATATAGGTTGGGGTGGTTATCGCCTTGGACAATTTCCAGAAAACTGGCATGAATGTAATGATAAATTTCGCGATACAGTGCGTGGCTTTTGGGCTGGCCAAGAAGGTTTGTTGCCAGATTTAGCTACGCGTTTAATGGGATCGCGTGATGTGTTTTTAAAAGGCCTGCGCTCGGTCAATACCAGCGTCAACTATATTGCATACCACGACGGTTTTACCTTACACGATTTGGTTAGTTATAACCATAAACATAATGATGCTAATGGTGAACAAAATCGCGATGGTCACGGCCATAATCTATCGAATAATTATGGGGTAGAAGGGCCGACAGAAGATAAGCGAATTAATAAATTACGCCAAAAACAAAAGCGTAATTTATTAGCCACACTGTTTTTGTCACAAGGTACACCACACTTTTTAGCCGGTGACGAGATAGGTCGTACCCAGTTGGGCAATAACAACGCCTACTGTCAAGACAATGCGATTAGTTGGTTAAGTTGGCAGTTAAAACCTGAAGATAAAAAACTGCTGGAATTTGTTAAAAGACTAATTAGTTTGCGCCATGGCTGTTCATTATTGCATTCACTAAATTTACAAGATGACGATTATTACGGCAGTAAAAGCAGTCATAAGGTGTGTTGGTTTAACGACGCAGGTGAGTTAATGCACGATAACGACTGGCATAACCCACACAATAGCGCAATTGCCGTTGAACTTTCTTGGGTAGACAATGAGCATGAGCAAGATACAGACAGGGTGTTGATCATTATCAATGCGAGTCACACTGATGTACATTTTAAACTGCCACAGTTACCACAAAATCAAAAATGGAATTTAATTTTTGATACTGCTGTTGAAGATGGTTTGCAAAAAAATCCTAGTCAACTTGAAGCTGGTTATTGGCAAGAGGCGCATAGCTTAAGTTTTGTTGTTCGCCGCAAAATTGTTTAAATTTTTCTCGCTTGTAAAATTATAATGATGGCAAGGTAATTAAACTGTTAAATACCTTGCCATTATTAACCGCATTTATCGAACTTATTATCTTTATAATTCTACTTTATCCATTCTTGCTTGTTTTCAGGCCAATCTCTATGGTCGCTAAAGTCCTTTTTAGCTAGAATACTTCGCAGTTTTCAAAGCAGGCAAACAAATAGGAAAGAATATGTCGAGCACGACTCAACAATGTCAGATCGGTCTGATTGGTTTAGGCGTAATGGGTAAAAACCTAGGTCTTAACCTTGCAGATAATGGCTACTCGGTAGCAGCTTTCGACTTAGATGCAGAAAAAGTACAAGGCATCTTATCAACAGACGAAGCAGAGCGTGGTGATCAACCAGCGCGTATCACTGGCTGTTCTTCATTCGAAGATATGCTAAGCAAGTTAGAAAAGCCTTATTTAATTATCTTATCTATTCCAGCTGGTAAGCCAGTTGATATCGTATGTGGTAAGTTAATGGAATGTGGTTTATCACAAGAAGATATCGTAGTTGATACAGGTAACAGCTTATGGACTGATACTGTAGAGCGTGAAGCGCAATACAATGGCAAGTTCATCTTCTTCAGCTGTGCAGTATCTGGTGGTGAAGTTGGTGCTCGTTTTGGACCTTCATTAATGCCTTCTGGCGACCAAAAAGGCTGGGCACGTTTAGAGCCAGTATTAGAAGCTATCTCTGCTAAAGTTGATGCAAACACAGGTCTTCCATTAGTAAATAATGAGCCAGGCAATCCAGTTAAAGAAGGTGAGCCTTGTGCCGCTTATATCGGTCCTACAGGTGCTGGTCACTATGTGAAAATGGTGCACAATGGTATCGAATACGCAGATATGCAATTGATCTGTGAAGCTTACCAAAGTTTACGTACAGCTTTAGGTTTAACACCTAAAGAAATCGCGGCAATTTTCCGTGAGTGGAACAAAGGCCCATTAAACAGCTACTTAATTGAAATTTCTGCTGAAGTATTAGACCAAGACGATCCTGTTACTGGTGAACCTTTAGTTGATAAAATTTTAGACGTTGCTGGCCAAAAAGGTACTGGTTTATGGACTGCTATCGGCAGTTTAGAAGTTGGTTCTCCAGCTATGGCGGTAACAGCTTCAGTATATGCTCGTGCATTATCTGGCTTGAAAGACAACCGCGTTAAAGCTTCTGGCATCTTAAAAGGCCCTGAAGTAGCTCCAGTTGCTGATAGCGAGAAAGATGCATACATCCAACGTGTACACGATGCTTTATACTGTTCAAAAATCTGTGCATACGCACAAGGTTTTGAATTAATGAAGAAAGCAGGTGAGCAACAAGGTTGGGATTTAGATTTTGCTGCAATCGCTAAAATCTGGCGTGCGGGCTGTATCATTCGCGCAGTATTCTTACAATCAATCACAGATGCATTCAACAAAGATAAAGAATTACCTAACTTGTTGATGGATGATTTCTTCGCAGGTCAAATCGAGAAATTCCAGTCAAGCTGGCGTGAATCTATTGTTGATGGTGTGCGTTTAGGTGTTGCTATGCCTTGTTTCACTTCATCATTGGCTTATTACGATTCATACCGTAGTGAAACGACTGCTGCTAACTTATTGCAAGGTCAACGTGACTTCTTTGGTGCTCACACGTTCGAACGTGTTGACCAACCACGTGGTCAGTTCTATCATTTGAACTGGTCAAGTGACAGAGAAATCGTACGCATTAAATAATGAAAGATGATAAATATTGGTTAGAAACACTCGATGCGGAAACGTATCGAGTGACACGACAAGGTGGTACTGAGTACCCTTTTACTGGTAAGTTATTAAATAACAAGAAAACCGGTATTTATCATTGTATATGCTGTAAAACGCCGCTATTCACATCTGAGCAAAAATACGACTCTGGGTGTGGTTGGCCGGCGTTTTTTGATGCGCTAGATAAAAATAAAATTAAGTTTTTAATGGATGATAGCCATGGCATGCACCGTACCGAAGTACGTTGTGCTGAGTGTGATGCCCACTTAGGCCATGTATTTGATGATGGACCAGAGCCCACAGGTATACGTTACTGTATCAACTCCGTTTGTTTAGACTTTAATCAAGCTGATAATGTCAAAACTCTACAAGGCAAGTAAACTCGCATAAGCTAATGCTGCCAAATTATTCTTGCTGTATCTCCAGCAACTTTTTGCAAAATTAGTTTTGGTTTTGGATTGTTGCCGTCAAAGCTAATGCTAGATGCCATCATTAAATATGAATCAGCAAAATGATTGACCCAATGTGCCGTATAAGGCGCGTCTAATTGCTGTAAACTAGTACGACTCTCTTTTGTGTGTATATCAAAACTTCTGTTTCCCCAGTTCGCCACGAGTAAAGTGTTATTGTGGTAATCAATATCGAAAATTTGATTGCGGTTAAGTGGTGCATTCATCACTGTTTGATTAAGTAAGTTTGCCCATTGTTTTTGCACTTTACCTTGCAGGTTAACTAACCAAGCTTGATTTTCTCCCAACAATAACAAACCTTGTGCTACTTTTCTCAGCCGCTTAACTGGATGCGCGAAGTCAAAGGCTTTATCTACTGAGCCATCAGCTCTGTGTATCAACACATCTGGGTACTTAACAAATATGATCTGTTGTTCTGATTGAAGATGAAATCCACCTTCACCTAATCGCCATTTATCTTCAAACCATGGCCAAATGGTTTTTGTGCTATTGTCAGCATTTAACTTTAATAACCTAACATAATTTTGGTCGCTGCTTTGCTCATACCTGCGCTCAATAATATATAGGCTATTATGTTGTGCAGACAACATAAAATCACTGGCGTTATGTTGTGAAGTTAAAATCACTTTGACTTGTTCGCCTTGTTGCCAACTCAGCACTGATGATTTGTGGCTTGGATGTTCTATTGGGTATACATACGGAAAATAGGCTGTGTCGCCAATAGAAACAAGATTGCCGGTTGGGTGTGCTCTCGCTGCACTAATTGCAGCCAAAGATAACAGCAAGCAAGTTATCGAAAAAATACTATGTATTACTTTACCTAAAGGTTTCATGCGCAGAATTTATTGGCTTAAACGGAAATCAAGTTGGGTTTCTTGCCAAACTTTAACCGCTTTGCCATCAACAATACTTGGTTTGTATTTCCACTTTTGTACTGCTTTAATCGCTTGTCGGTCGAAGATAACTTCTGGGACAGATTCTATCACTTCAACATTATTTACTGAGCCGTATTCGTTGACGATAAATTTAAGTTTTACATAACCTGTTATGCCATCACGAGCTGCTTGGGCTGGATACCTAGGCTCAATTCTAACAATGGGTTGTACTTCAGCTGCAAGCTCTGACGCTAGATAAACTTTGGCGTTGGCCGTTAGGCTAGTAAAAGATAAGATTGAAGTTAGTAATAGAACAAACATCTTCATAGCTTGATTCCTTGCTGGTTAGTGTGGACAAATAATGCACTTATTTGTATTCATCAGTCAAAGGTTTATTTTATTGTGCTTAAAACTGCAATTTATATCCCGCACCATAAACAGACTGGATCAGCTCTTTGTCGCCAGACATAGCATTTAGTTTTCTACGCAATTTAGTGATGTGTGAATCTATTGTTCTTTCACTAACAATTCGCTCATCTGTATAAATTTTATCCATCAATTGTTCGCGGCTGAATACTCTTTTTGGTGATTGCAGCATAACTTCTAATAGCCTAAATTCAATCAAAGTTAAGTTCAGCGCCTGATCTTGCCAATAGGCTTCGAGTTCATCTAAGTTCAATTTAAGTGGATTGTTACTTGTATTGGCCGTGCTAGTGGTTGTGTCTGTATCCTTAGTGGTTAAGCGCCTAGCAATTGTTTTGACACGAGCGACAACTTCTCTTGGACTATAAGGTTTACAGATATAATCGTCAGCACCTATCTCTAGGCCCAATAGCCTATCTATTTCATCAACCCTTGCTGTGGTCATTATGATAGGAACTTGGCTTATTTGCCGAATTTGGTTGCATAGGCTGATACCGTCGACATTTGGCAGCATTAAATCTAATACAATAAAATCAAACTCATTTTGTTTGAATCTTTGCATAACAGTTGCGCCGTCTGTCAGATGAGTCACTATAAAACCAGCTTGTTGTAAGTAGGCAGCGAGCATTTGCGCAAGTTCAACTTCGTCTTCAACTAACAATATGTGTTTAATCATCATAGTTTACCAAGGGCAGGGTAATAGTTGCACTTAAACCACCAAACTGGCTGTGGCTGAAATTTAATGTGCCTTTGTGCGCGTTAATTATACTCATGACTAAATTTAAGCCGAGACCTGAGCCTGCAATATTGCGGTTACGCGATTTATCAACTCTAAATAAACGTTCGGTTAAACGCGAAAGATATTCTTCTGGTACGCTTGGAGGGCTGTCGTTTAGTTGAATAACTGCAGTATCCTCAGTTACATCTAAGCTGATTATCACTTGCCCAGGTGCATCAGTATACTTGAGGCTGTTTTCTAATAAATTAGCAATCGCTTGTTTTAAACGAAAGTAATCAGCGGACACTGTTAGCTCAGTTGAAGTATTTATTTGCAGGTTAAAACACAGCCCTTTATTTGAAAATGCCGATTGATATTCATGTGCAAAATCTTCCAATACTTGGTTAAGTTCGACATAGTTAAAACGATAGCTTAAAGCGCCAATGTCAGCTAACGACAGTTGATATAAATCATCGATCAATTTACTCAATCTGAGTATTTGATTATGGATACGGGTGACGTTGGTTTGATCTAATGGCACTATGCCGTCTTGCATGGCTTCTATATTTGCTTGCAGTGTCGCAACAGGTGTACGTAGTTCATGCGATACATCCGCTGTCATTTGTTGCCTTTGTTGTTGTGCTTGATCCAACCTGAGCGCAAGCGAATTTAAGTTATCGGCTAATTGACTGATTTCGTCCGATCCAGCAATGGCTAAGTTGCTTTTGTAATCACCTTTGGCCAACAGATCAACAAAAGTATGAATGTTTTTGATCCGCTTCGACAATAAAGCTGACGCGGGGAAAGCAACTATAATCGACAAGAAAATTGCGCCTAGTAGTAGATACCAGACCAATTGCATTTGAGATTGGCTCAGTGCACTGCGTTTAAAATCAATAAATAATTCGTTCGGCTGCGGCGGAATACCAATAAATCCAAGCAATTTGTTGCTGTCGGTCGGCGAAAATATCGCTATTCTTTTACCTTGTTCTACTGCGCGGCCAGCGATAGTTTGTCCTTGCGCATCTAATAGATAAAAAGGTTTTGCCGGTGGACGCATACCATTGCCCATTGGCTCTGGTGGTTGTCCAGCATGATTAGGCGCAGGGGGCAGATTTAAAGCTTGGAGTGTATGCTGTTGCAACCACTTTTGCCAATTTGCTTGTGATTGTGCAAAGTTGTTCCATCCGCCCAAATCCATGTGGTAGTTAGCTAATTCAGTCGCTAGCATTGACAGTTGTTGCTGGTCTTGCTGCTCGATAAACGACTTAGCGCCTTTGTCGAAACTCCATTGCAGCATAAAGAACAAAGCAACTATTAAACTACTGCTGACAAATATTAACGACAGGAATAATTTTGTTCTTAAATTAAATCGCATATTACTCATAGATTATTCAAGCGGTTAAACACACTATAGGTAATTCTTAAAAAAGAGCCAATCCTTTGGCATCAACTCAAGCAATCTGTATGGTTTTGTAAGCTAACAATGAGCCATCGTCGTTTTGTTGGTAATCAAAAAAATAGTCTTGGTAATTATTACCAAATACATTGTCGCGACCAGCTTCGACTGGTGTATCTTGTTCACCTCTAGCTAAATAATTTGGGTGGGTGGTACAAATTTCTTTAGTAAAACTATCAGGGAAACAAAACTGCGAGATAACTTGATCGTTATTATTGTTTTTAACTCTGAAATGTATATGGATTGTGCGACCAGAATACCAGCCTGGAAAACAAGTTTTAAAGTTTACTCTACCATTGGAATCTGTTACCTGAGTACCTCTAAACCATTTAGAAGCAACCGCTTTTGAATCGTTAGCTGTGCAAAAACTTCCGGCAAAACGACCACTGTCGGCACTACCACTGGTATCACCCGAATATAAGCCGTTCACATCACAATGCCACACCTCAATTTCATGCGCGCTTAAAGGTTGGCAATTTGAATCAACTAGACGTAAACACAATTGCATAGGTAAACCTGTTTGTTCTGCCGAAATATCGTCTAAATCATCCGCTTGGAAATAACAAGGACCTTCAGTGAAGTTGCCTGTCAATTTTACTGTACAGGCCGACGCTAGCGCAAAAATGCTGTCATCCGGGAAATTAGCCGTCATATTTGCAGTACCACCTTGTGCCCATTCACCTGAGTACTCAGTATTGTCAGTGGTATTGTCTGTCGAGTTGTCGGTATTATTGTTTGTATTATCCGAGCCATTTGAATCGGAAATATCTACTTTTGTGTCTGAGCCACAACCAACTAGGTAGATAAAGGGTAAACTTGCAGATACAAAACCTGCGGTTTTAATGATTTTTCTGCGGTTGATATCAAATTTGGTCATAATTATTCCACCTAGTTAGATCTTATTGCTTCAATGGTTAAAGCTTAAGTAACAAAAATGGAAGAATTATCGACGAAATGTGCAAAAAATAATGAAATAGGATATAAATTACACAAGTTGAAATTTTAATTTCCTCAGTCACTAAGGTTTATTATGGACAAAAATCTAAAAATTATCGGGACAACCTTAATCACCTTTGTTTTATACCAAGTATTATTCGATTTTTGTTTTCAGGATTTGCGTAGTGCTCTACATCAAATTCTGCATATATATTGGCTTAGTCACATTATTAGTTATCTAATTGTTGGCATTCCATTGATTATTGGTCTGACGTTAATTGCACCGCGGCAGCAGTTTTTTCAACGTATCGGTTTGTCAGCATCCATCACCCAAGCTGCTTTAGTTGCTCTGTTATTTACCTCTCCAATGTTTATGGGGTACGGCTACTTTTATCAATTTAATACTGAAGTTAATTTGGACAAATTGATAACAGGGGTTATCTGTGCTGGATTTTTTGAAGAAGTATATTTCCGTGGTTTTTTGTTTGGCATTTTGTACCGTTATACACGGTTAGGTTTTATCCCTGCCATAATATTCGGCGCTGTGTTATTTGCCTTGGGGCACATGCATCAAAGTACCAATATAGAAGTATTGATTGGGGTATTTATTTCAACATTTTTAGGCGCAATATTTTTTGCATGGTTGTATTGTGAATGGCAATTTAACCTATGGATTGCGATTTTTATGCATATGTTTATGAACTTAGCTTGGATGATGTTTGACGTGTCGAATAATGCGTTTGGTGGTGAAATTGCAAATATATTTAGGTTTTGCACCATCATATTTGCGATAGTCGGGACTGTTATTTATAAAAAATACCACAAACAATTTATCGAGATCAGCAAAGTTAATTTATGGATTAAACCGTTAGCATTGTCAGGCCTAAAGCAACAATCGCAGGAGTAGCCTGAATATAGAATATTTTTTTACTTACGCTATATGCGCCATATACACCTGCAATAATCACACAAGCTAAAAAGAATATTTTAAATTGCACACCTTCTGCACCTAAATATACGCCATATAGTAGGCCTCCAGCTAAAAAGCCGTTATACAGGCCTTGATTGGCTGCAAGTACCTTAGTGGTTTTCGCTTTCTCAGCTGAGTTCCTAAAGGTTTTTAAACCAAGCGGTTTGTCCCATAAAAACATTTCTAACACTAGAAAATACACATGGAGTAGGGCAACTAAAATTATGCTGATATCTGCAATCATTTAATCACCTCCACAGCCGCCACCACAGCTACTGCCACCACCATCTGAACTGCCACCGCAGCCAGAGCCTGAACCACAGCCAATATGCGAAGCACAATATTGATTACTACCTTTGATACTGCAATTAACTGAATATTTAAAGCCGTCTTCAATTTTTAATAGTGTATCTAGTGCGAACAGGGTTGGTAATGCAGTTGGTGCTTTTGGATTAATCCGCTCTCTTTTGCAGGCTATTTTCCAGGTATTTTTTATACCATCTTGCGCTAAGGTTGGTTTTTCCATGGCTTCTGCTGGTGTGTGGTGTAAAAAACGGCCAAAGGCTTTTTTACAAAAATGATTATATTCTTTAGTAAATAAAATAAATTCATGCCAAGCAACATCAACAACTTGTGAGGGCATAGCGACAAATTTTTTATTGGCATCTAAACAAATGTGAAAATATTCACGCAAGCCTTTAATAACACTTTGTATTTGCTGCTCGTCTAAATGTGGGTATTTATTGGCAACTTCATCACTGAGTTTTTTCGGAAAAGTGTATGTGTCGATAAGTCGTTGTCTGTATTTGTATAACCTAGCTTGATTTAACAAATATACTGCGAGTAGGCAGATAACAGCACTTAGCGTTATAAAGATTATTTTTAACATATGTTCTTCCCTAATTTAGTAATAGAGCTAAATCAATATAAATTGCGAGTATCAGAGCCATCACAGACAGTTCAATTCAAGGCGTATCATTGCAGGAATGTAGGCACCTTTCAAAATGATACAACACAGAAGTGGGCTGTCTGTGAGGCTCCTGAAAGGCTGGGCTAAAAGCCATTTATAATGATTTAGCTCTAGCTATCCACCAATCACAACTGAGTTTAGTGTACCTAATGCATTTTGTTCAAGCGCCTGCTGGCGCTCTTCTTCTGTCAGTATGCCTGTAAATGGGATATTTCTGCGCCAGCGGCGAAGCTGTGGGGTGTATTCAGTAAAGCCTAAAATGAATGTATCAGTCAGTTCAAAATTGTCTAAGGTACTGAGCCAGTGTAAATATTCATTGTAGCGCAGTTGGCCTTGTTTAAATTTAGCTTCTATTTTGTCGCGGGCTAATTGTCTAAGTTCAGCTGAATTTAATAGCTTATGTGCTATGGCTGCATGAATAACCTGAATTTGCCTATCTATGTTTTCATCTAACAAGCTCAGTTTTTTGCTACGCGGCTTAGTTTGGCGGTTGTGTTGTGAGCTTTTATTGCGAGATGAAAACATAAAAATTTGCTCTAGTTAATCCGATACGCTTCAGCGTTTACGTTAATTAATCTTTGGTCTATTAATGTTAGCTGACCTTGGCATAAATCTTCGCCATTGCCGCTAAATTCAAAAGCAAATTGGCTATGCCATTCAATTAAATTACGTTTAAACAGCTTAATACGAGTTTGCTTGCGGCTAACAGATACAAATTGCAAACCGTTACGCTCGCAATAATCTTGTGCATATGCAAGCGCTGCTTCGCTTTGTTTACGTAGTAGCCAAAACTGCAAAATAACGGCAACAAGTAGTGCAATTACTAAAATATCAATGAGTTGTACCATAACTTGCCTTTATCATATTACTAACGGCTACACGGGTTTTTGGTAATGCACTGGGGTTTTGCATTAAAGCTAAAATAGGTCTGCGCAAACTGGGTAGCGCAATTGCATCTCTAAATAATGCCTCAAAATTATTGGCTGGCAGCTCTGCTATTTTTTCTAAATACACAGTCAGCAATAATGGATCTTTTAATGCAGTCCAGCAGCGCGCGCCTAAAATCAGCAATAGATCTAACATTTCAGTGGCAGGTTTACTGTCAGCAATTTGGCTTGTTAGCCAAGTTTGCACCTTGGTTTGTTCACAGTGGCCAGCCAATAAACGCAAAATCGCCAGCTGTTGGGCTGGGTTTTGCTCTTTTTCTAATTGGCGAATTGAGATATTAACTAAAGCTCTTGGTAACTCACAGTGCTCTAAAATTGGAATGAGTTGGTTTTGTAACTCGGTTGGCAATAGCCAAAATTCATTTTGGAGCAAATTTTGAATTTTAGGGTTGGCTAATTGCACCAATACATCTGCCCAACCTTGCACTGTTAAGTTTTGCCAGTTGTTTTTATCCTCTTGCTGTAAAAAGTCTAAACAGGCGAGCGCAAGTGATGAAAATTCGCGTTTAAATTTATCTTTAATGCGGGCGTTTACTAAAGCAACTTTGTTTTGTTCGGGTAATTTTATATATGGGTTATCCGGTAATTGTTGTTGCTCGTCACTTTGTTGTGCAAAATCGCTGCCCAAAGCTTCTTGAATGATAGCGACAAAATGGTTACGCGAGCCTGGCACTATTTGACTTTCTTCATCTATTGGTAGGTTTAAAAACCAAATGTATGGGTTTTCTGTTTGCCCCATAGGCCAATAAACCAATGCAAATTTTGCATGACTTTGAATTGGGTATGGATAAGTTAATTGGCCATTTTCAAATTGTTCAAAGGTGGTTTTGTCTATTTCAACCACGCGTCTACCCACATCAAAAATACAATAGTCGCAACCAGCAAATTGTACTAGCTGGTATAAGCTTGAAATGTTTTGCATTAATCAGCCCAATAAATAGTTCAAAGGCGTTATAATAACGTTTTTTTATTGGGAGCGCATTGCTTTGACTAAACATCAGCAAGTTGCAGATTTATTGCTTGAATTAACCGACGGATTAAAAGCTGCTGATTTATGGCAAGACAGCCGTCCACCACGACAAGCGCTGCAAAGCCAACAGCCATTTGCATTAGATACTTTAGACTTTCATCAGTGGCTACAATTTATTTTTATCGAAAAAATGCAGATTATAACGCAGCAGCAACTTTCTATGCCAAGCCAGTTGTGTTTAACCCCAATTGCCGAAGAAGCTTTTAGTGGGCAAACAAGTGACAAGATAGCTGCAATTCTTAAAGTTATTAAACGTTTAGACCAGTTGTTTGAATAAGGAATAAGTGTGTTAGAAATTTTGTATCAAGACGAGCATTTAGTTGCGGTTAACAAACCTTCGGGTTTGTTGGTGCACAGATCTTTAATCGACAAACACGAAACTCAATTTGCCATGCAAATGGTGCGCGACCAAATAGGTCAATATGTTTACCCTGTGCACAGATTAGATAGACCAACCTCTGGTGTATTGTTAATGGCGCTTAGTTCAGAAACCGCCAAATTAGTTTGTGCGGTAATTGAAGCGCGTAAAATGAGTAAAACCTATTATGCAATTAGCCGTGGGCATACACCAGAACAAGGTATAATTGACAAAGCTTTAATCGAGCAGCCGGATAAAGTATCTGATAAAAAAATGCAGCTCAATCCGCCAGCAAAAGATGCGGTCACTCAATTTGAAACTTTAGCTAAGTCGACACTTGATATTGAAATTAATCGTTATCCACAATCAAGATTTAGCTTAGTTAAATTAATGCCAATTCATGGGCGTAAACACCAAATTCGTCGACATTTAGCCCATTTACGCCACCCAATTTTGGGCGATGTGAATTATGGCGATAATAAATATAATCGTTATTTACGCGACCAGCTAAATCAATTTAGACTGGCATTACATGCAGCTAAGGTTGAAATTCCGCATCCAATTACTGGCGAGATGCTGACGATAACAGCAGGGTTTGATCAAAGCTTTCAACAAATATTACAATTAACTCAATTACCTATGATTAACGAGGAAAATTTATGACAGATATCGCAATTTTATACGGCTCAGTATATGGCGGTGCTGAAGAGTTAGCTGAAACTTCGGCTACTCGGTTAGAAAATGCAGGTTTTGCTGTAAAACTTTTTTCAGACTGTGATTTAGAAGATGTACTCGCCGCGAACGCTGCGAACTGGTTAATTATCAGCAGCACAACTGGCTCTGGTGATATTCCACAAAATATTGAGGATGTGTATTTAGGGTTGCGTGACAATGCACCTAACTTATCAAAAACCGGATATGCGGTTATTTGCATGGGCGATTCATCTTATGGCGAAACCTTTTGTGAAGCGGGTAAACAGTTTGATGAAGTGATGGGTGAAACTATGGCCAAACGTATGCTAGATAGGTTAGAAATTGACGCGTGCGAAACTATGGATACAGCGGCCGCCTCCGAAGCTTGGATTAGCCAACTAGTCGACAAAATTAAACAATAAAAGTAGAAATAAAATAATTTCTATCAAAAACATAGCTATCTTTTTTCTTTCTACTACTATTTAAAGAAACAGCGGTTGTTTTCAAGTGGGGAATGCATATGAAATCACTAAAAGTAGAAGATTACATGAATAAAAGACCGGTGACATTTTCTGTAGATATGAATATCGCCGAAGCTGTGGAACGTATTTTAGATATAGATCAATCAGGTGGGCCGGTATTAGATAGCCGAGGTAAAGTGGTTGGCTTTTTATCTGAGCAAGACTGTATTACGCAGATGATAGAGTCGACTTATTATCGAGAGCAGGTTGCTAAGGTTGGTGACATTATGGCTACCGAAATTAAATCGGTGAAACCTTATACTTCAGTGTTAGAAGTAGCGCAAAAAATGGCGTTGTCACGACCGCGTATTTACCCTGTTATTGATGATGATGGACATTTACTTGGTACTATTACCCGTCATCAAATAATGAAAGCAATTGATACGCATCTACACGAAGCCTACAACATGGCTTAATGAGTCACTGCATATATTTATAAATTGACTCGATTTTGGTAGCATACCCGCGATTTTTATTCGGGGGTATGTTTCTTGTCTGAGTTGGTTAAAAATTCTCTAAAACTATTAAAAAAAGTTTATCCGGCTGATTTCTTTCGGCTGAAAAATAAGCTCTATCGCATCGATAAAATTAAACCAGATGATAAAAAGCAAAAAGCTTTTGATACTTGGATGGCGTCGGTCGAAAGCTCTTGGCAGTTTTATCAAAACCGCATTAATAACAAACCAACTCCAACTTACCCCGATTTACCTGTTAGCCACAAGCGTGATGATATAGTTGCAGCTATTCGTGATAATCAAGTGGTGATTATTGCGGGTGAAACTGGTTCAGGTAAAACCACTCAGTTACCCAAAATGTGTTTAGAAGCTGGCTGTGGTGAACGCGGCTTAATCGGTCATACTCAACCAAGACGATTAGCAGCTCGCAGTGTTGCCACTCGTATCGCTGAAGAAATGCAATCACCACTAGGTGATGCGGTTGGTTATAAAGTTAGGTTCAACGAGCAAGTAAAAAACACCTCCTACATTAAGTTGATGACAGACGGCATTTTGCTTGCTGAAATTCAACAAGATAAGTTTTTAAACCAGTACGATACTATCATTATCGATGAAGCGCATGAACGCAGTTTAAATATTGATTTTATCTTAGGTTATCTTAAACAATTATTGCCACGTCGCCCTGATTTAAAACTAATCATAACTTCAGCAACCATAGATGTTGATAGATTTGCCCAGCATTTTAACGATGCGCCTGTCTTTGAAGTTTCAGGTAGAACTTATCCGGTAGATATTCGTTATCGACCTATTGAAGATTTAGACAACGAAGATGCTGAAGACAACGAACAGTTAGAAGCGATTTATGCAGCTGTTAGAGAACTGAGTAAAGAAGGTGTAGGCGACATTCTTATCTTCTTAAATGGTGAGCGCGAAATTCGCGACACAGCGGATGGTTTAAATAAACTTAAACTGCGCAGCACAGAAATTTTACCCTTGTATGCAAGGTTATCTGCTGCAGAACAAAATAGAATATTTCAGCCCCATGCAGGCCGTCGCATTGTATTATCGACCAATGTGGCAGAAACCTCGTTAACAGTGCCAGGGATAAAATACGTTATTGATCCTGGTACTGCGCGCATTTCCCGCTATAGCACCAAAACTAAAGTACAGCGTTTGCCAATAGAGCCTATTTCTCAAGCGAGTGCTAATCAAAGGTCAGGTCGTTGTGGTCGTGTATCTGCTGGTATTTGTATTCGTTTGTACAGCGAAGATGATTTTAATAATAGGCCTGAGTTTACCGATCCTGAAATACTGCGCACTAACTTAGCTTCGGTTATTTTACAAATGCATGCGCTCGGTTTAGGTGATATTGAATCCTTTCCGTTTATTCAGCCACCAGATAATCGCGCAATAAACGATGGTATTTTATTGCTGCAAGAAATTGGCGCGCTTGAGCAGCATAAAAATAAACAACAAGCGGGTTTAACTCAGTTGGGCAGGGCAGTTTCACGTATTCCTGTTGATCCGCGTTTAGCCAAAATGGTAGTAACGGCTAACGACAATAGCTGTTTGCGCGAAGCCATTATTATAATTGCCGCACTCAGCATTCAAGATCCGCGTGAACGTCCAAACGAGAAAAAACAAGCGGCTGACGAACAACACAAAAGATTTGAAGACAAAGATTCGGACTTTTTAAGTTATCTAAATTTATGGTTTTACATTGAAGAACAACAAAATGAATTGAGCCAAAATCAATTTAGAAAACTGTGTAAAAAAGAATTTTTAAACTATTTACGTGTACGTGAGTGGCAAGACATTGTTTACCAACTAACAGAGTCAACTAAAGAGTTGGGTTGGAAACTCAATTCACAAGACGCTGAATATCCAGCGATTCATCAAGCAATTTTATCTGGTTTGTTAAGCCATATAGGTAACAAAGATAACCAGCAAGGTTATTTAGGTGCACGCAACAGTCGTTTTGTTGTTTTTCCTGGTTCAGGTTTAGCCAAAACTAAAACCAAATGGTTGATGGCGGCAGAATTAGTCGAAACCAGTCGGTTATTTGCGCGTGAAGTTGCGAAAATTGAACCTGAATGGATAGAGCCTTATGCCATGCATTTGGTTAATCGTAACTATACAGAGCCACATTGGGAGAAAAAACGCGGTTCAGTTGTTGCGTACGAAAATGTGGTGCTGTATGGCTTAACCATAGTGCATAAGCGTAAAGTTCAATATAGCCGTATCGACGCGCCTGCTTGTCGAGCTATTTTTATTCGTGAAGCTTTGGTGAATGGTCAAATTCAGCTAAATGAAGCCTTTATTCAGCACAATCAAAATTTACTTGATGCAGTACATGATTTAGAAGCTAAGTCACGCCGCCGCGATATTTTAGTTGACGAAGAAGATTTATTTGAGTTTTACAACAGCCGAATTCCTGATGATGTATTCGATACAGTTAGATTTAAAAAATGGTGGAGTAAAGCGAAAAAAGCAGATGCTGAGCAACTTAACTTTAACCTAGATGACTTGATGAAGCATGATGCCGCGTCAATCACCAAAGATGCCTTTCCAGATACTTGGAATCAAGATGGTTTAGTATTAAAACTCGAATATGTGTTTGAGCCTAGCCAAGATGCTGATGGAGTAAACTTGCTTGTGCCACTTGCTTTGCTGAATCAATTAAAAGATACAGGTTTTGATTGGGGTATAGCAGGCTACCGACACGAACTGGCGGTAGCTTTGATAAAATCTTTACCAAAAAATGTCCGCAAGAACTTTGTTCCAGCGCCTGATTTTGCCACAGCCAGTTTGCAAGCGATTCAACTGAGTGATGAGCCTTTTGTCAATGTATTGGCTAAACAGCTGTTACGTATGACAGGTACTAGGATAGATCCTGAACAATGGGATTACAGCCAAGTACCAAGCCATTTACGCATTAACTTTAAAGTGGTTAACGAAAAAGGTGTGGTATTAGGTTTAAGTAAAGATTTAGCTGAGCTTAAACGCAAATTACAAGGCAAAGTTGCTGACACCTTAACCAAAGTGGCAGAAGAAGGCATAGAACAACAAGGTTTACGTGAATGGTCATTTGGTGAATTAACCGCTGAATATACTAAAAAACAAGCTCACTACGAAATTAAAGCTTATCCTGCATTGGTAGACGATAGCCAAGAAGTGTCAATTAAACTATTTGATAATCAAACAGATGCTGACTGGAACATGCTACAAGGCGTTACGCGTTTATTGTATTTAAACTTGCCGTCACCACGTAGTTATTTACAAGAGAAACTACCGAATAAAGCTAAGTTAGGTTTGTACTTTAATCCGTTTGGAAAAATAGACGATTTATTGCAAGACTGTATTTTTGCAGCTATTCAGCAATTTTTAGCGGCTCAAGAAGTTATTCCACGTGATGAACAAAGCTACAATCAAGCGCGTGAAGATATTCGTGGAGAACTTGCCGAACGTGTATTGGAAATCACTAAACAAGTTGAAGCTATCTTAGTAAAAGTTAATGCAATTAATAAATTACTAAAAGGTAAAACCAGCTTTGATTTAGTCCAAGCGCAAGCTGAAATTAAAACACATCTATCACAATTGGTATTTAAAGGTTTTGTCACCCGATTTGGTGCAAATAAACTAAAAGATATCGACCGTTATGTGCAAGGCATTCAACGCCGTTTAGAAAAACTGCCGATAGATCCGGTTCGTGATAGATTAAATCGTGAACAGGTCAATAAAATTGCACAAAATTACTCGGAAAAACTTGCAGCTAACTTACATGGACAAGCGGTTAATCACACGCTAGAGCAATTGCGCTGGATGTTAGAGGAATTGAAAATCTCTTTGTTCGCGCAAAACTTAGGAACCAGTATGCCAATATCATCTAAACGTGTGCAGCAATTTATCGATTCGGCAACAAAAGATGGATTGCTTTAGCTTGTTAAAAAGTTGTTTACAGTCACGCCGTTAAAAACTAACATGAAGTTGCTTAGGGTTTATTAGTGATGTTTGAGAGGGTTGGAATGATAGGAAGAGATGATCAGCGTTCGTATTATCGCATGATGGTAAATGCAGACTGTTTAGTGGTAGTCGATAATCTAGAAACACCTCAAGAATTCTCGGCGATATGCCGTGATTTAAGTGCCAATGGATTAGCAATCGAATTACAAGAGTCGATTGATGTTGGCCAAGAAATTAGTGTACGTATAAGCTCTGCCAGTGAACAAATACCATCTTTAACCGCTAGAGGTAAAGTGCTGCGCTGTATTCCAGAAACTTCGACTACTTTTATCGTCGGCGTTGAGATTATAGATTTAGCTTAGTTGTTTAAATATTGAGTTTATAAAACTAAAAGGTTCAGCATTTAGCTGAACCTTTTTTGTTTTATACTTGCCTGCAAAACAATTTTTTTAAGTTATGCGCTTGGCACAACTGCTTTTAATTTAGTTAATTTTGCTTTGATACCTGCATCAGTAATAGCTGTATTGTTGATTAGCACAACCACACCGTTAGCTGGTACTGAGTAGCTTAAGCTACTACCTACATTAACAACTTCGCCGCTAAAGGCATCTTTGTAGCTGCCTTGGTGTAATGAATCCGACAAAGTTACTGTTTTAGAAGAATCAGATTTGTTTAATAAAACTAACGCATTTTCTATCACGCCATCGTGCTGGTAGATACGATAGAAAGACGCCGTATCTTGAGCAAAGTCTAAATTAAGTTGTAAACCACGTTGCAATGCAACAGAGCTTAAACGCAGCTTGGCAACTTTTTTCATTGTTTGTGCAACAGGGTGGTTAGCAGCTTGTTTTACACGCTCAATGCCATAGTAGTTGCGGTTGCCACCGTGCTCAGCTGTACCCGCCATAAAAGCAGTTTCTGAACCGTAATAAATAACAGGGATACCACGGCTGGTGAAAATCCAGTTATTGGCATTGATAAATCCATTATCGTCCGCGTTCATACGTGCCATGTCATGGTTGTCGTAGAAAGTCATTAAGTCGTAAGGATTGTGATATGGGCTTTGCTCTAAATACAAATAGCTCAAAATATCAGAATAGGCTTTTTCACTTTCACCTTCTTTCGGTTTACCAAATACTCCGGTAATTGCTTCTTGGCCAGGGAAATCTAATACACTAACTTTGCCGTTTTCAGGTAGTGTATGTTGGGCGATAAAGTTGGCGTCGTATACAAAACTCTCACCAAACATAAAGAAGTCAGGGCGCTCTTCACGAATGCGATCGGCAAATTTCTTCCAGAAGAAGTGCGGCATATGGCGAATGGTGTCGATGCGGAATGCATCAGCACCTTGATCAACCCATTGTAAATAAGCCTCAACAAAATACTCTAACACAGCTGGGTTATCATAGTTGGTATCAGATAACTGGGCTAAATCTGGTTTTTGTTTATAGAAGTGCTCTAAGGGATCGTTGTGATCAAGTTCGGTTGGATGTTTATTTTTATGATCTGCAATTAATTTACCGTTTTTGTCATAAAGCTCGCCGTATTTAGGCTGATCTTCCGGCATGGTGTAAGCAGGTGAGCCGTGGTTAGCCACTACGTCTAACACGGTTTTAATGCCTTTGTTTTTCATTGCCTTGGTGTAGTCTTTAAACTTAAAGTTGTCAGACACAACATGCTCGTCTTCAACAAAGAAGTTTACCCCCCAATAGCCGTGGTAACCCGTTTTACCACCATCTTTAAACATGCCGCCAAATTCAATAACTTCGCCACCAGTAAAAGCTTCATCTGGATTGTCGACAATTGGCGTGATCCATACTGAAGTAAAGCCTAACTCTTTAATATAATCAGCTTGTTGATAGACGCCCAATAAATCACCACCCATATAACCCACATTCGCTTCTTTGCCGTCTGGGCCTTTTAGTGGGCGATTAAAGGTGTAATTTACTTCACCACCTTGCTCAGGGTAATTGTTGTTTGGATCACCATCAACAAATCTGTCAGTTAAAACAAAATAAACATTCTCTTGAGCAAAGGGTTCTAAAGTCCCGTAATAACTGTTGTCATTTTTGCTAGAGGTTTGTGTGCTAGAGTCAGTCATTGAACATGAGGTTAATAAAACTGCTGAAGCAGACAAAGCTACTTTAATCGCCTGAGTAATAGCTTTTTTCTTCATAATTGTGAGATACCTAGGAATTGTTAAAAGTGTCAACTAAATAGTAGTAACTCTTTTACAAAAACGAAAATACTTGCATACGTATTCAGCTCACTCAAACTACTCTTTAACAATCAAGAAACATACAATATGTGGCTGTTGTTTTAGAAATTAGACGTGTTGGCACGTTTTTGAATCATGAGGTTGTTTAATGTCAGCTAATCTTGACTGGTGGCGCGGTGCCATTATTTATCAAATTTATCCACGCAGTTTTATGGATAGTAATCACGATGGTATCGGTGATATTCCGGGGATTAACGCTAAGTTAGATTACATTGCTAGTTTAGGGGTAGATGCTATTTGGGTGTCACCTTGTTTTAAATCACCTATGAAAGATTTTGGTTATGACATTAGCGATTATCGTGCAATCGACCCTATATTTGGCGATTTAGGTGACTTTGAACAGCTGATTGAACAAGCTCATGCTCGTGACATTAAAGTCATGATTGACCAAGTTTTGAGTCATACTTCTGATCAACACGCATGGTTTGAACAAAGTCGCCAAAATAAAACCAATGATAAAGCGGATTGGTATGTATGGTCAGATCCTAAACCTTGTGGTGCACCACCAAACAACTGGTTATCTATTTTTGGCGGGCCGGCTTGGCAATGGGATTCACGCCGTCGTCAGTATTATTTACATAACTTTTTAGACAGTCAGCCAGATTTAAACTTCCACAATCCCGAAGTTCAACAAGCTGTTTTGGACAATATAGAGTTTTGGCTGAAAAAAGGCGTAGATGGCCTGCGTTTAGATGCAATTACCTTCTGTTTCCACGATCAAGAATTACGTGATAACCCTGCAAAACCTGAAGACGAAAGAGCAGGGCGAGGTTTTAGTGAAGATAACCCTTACGCATATCAATATCATTATTACAACAATGATAGACCTGAAAATATCGGTTTTATCGAGCGTTTACGCGCTTTGTTAGATACTTATCCTGGCAGTGTCTCTTTAGGTGAAGTTGCTTCAGAAGATTCTTTGGCAACTATGGCGGAATACACTAAAGGTGATAACCGTTTGCACATGACTTACAGCTTTGAATTATTAACCAAAGATTATTCAGTTGATTATATTCGCAGTACAGTTGAAACATTAGAAAATGCATTAGGTGATGGCTGGCCATGTTGGGCGGTTGGCAACCATGACGTTGAGCGAGTAGCGACACGTTGGGGTGATATTGCCAATGCAACAGCAACACAAAAAGCACGCTTTGCCAAAATGATCACGGCTATGGTGTGTTCATTACGTGGCAGCGTTTGTTTGTATCAAGGTGAAGAGTTAGGTTTAACAGAAGCTGATGTGGCCTTTGAAGATTTACAAGACCCATACGGTGTTGAATTCTGGCCAACTTTTAAAGGGCGTGACGGCTGTAGAACGCCTATGCCATGGCAACACAAGGCTATCAATGCAGGTTTCTCTAATGGAAAACCTTGGTTACCGGTGGATTCAACTCACGCTGACATCAGTGTTGATTTACAAGAGTCAGATGAAAACTCTGTGTTAAACACCTATCGTCAATTTATGGCGTGGCGCAAACAGTCGCACGTATTAACTAAGGGTGATATAGAATTTATCGATTTGCATAAAGATGTTTTGGCATTTTATCGTATTGCTAAAACGGCAGGCGGTAACCTTGAGAAAGTCTTGTGCTGTTTTAACTTATCTAATAGCGACATTAATTTAGATTTAGGCGAAATTGTTTGTAAGGCGGACATGACACCACAATGTTTGCATACAGCAGACTTAGATAAAAACTCATTGTATTTGCCAAGTTTTGGATGTTTTTACGCACTACTTTAATCCTAACCTTAGAATAAAAACTTGGTTGATTTATAAGCAAATTTAATATTAGTTTTAAATATGTTTTATAAATTAGCCATAAAAATGACTTGTTAGCTTTGGATAATTTTAAGTGAAAACTATAACTTCATTTAATATTGGAAAAAGCTATGAATACAAACTGGTCAGCTGCTCTTGGTTTGTTGGCATCTTCTTTTGCGTTAAATGCAAATGCAGATGTTCTACCAGCAAACCAAGCAAACAGTACTTGGTTTAAAGATGCGCAAGCTAAAATTGCCACTAAACTAAATCAAGACAAATCTCACAAAGCTAAAAATGTCATTTTATTTATCGGTGACGGCATGGGGGTATCAACTCTGACTGCTGCTCGCATATTAAAAGGGCAAAAACTTGGTCAACTAGGTGAAGAAGGCTACTTAAGCTTCGAAACCTTTCCTTATTCAGGCCTATCAAAAACCTACAACGTAAATGCACAAACGCCAGATTCAGCAGGGACAATGACAGCTATGATGTCAGGTGTAAAAAACGATGTTGGTGTTGTTGGTTTATCAGAAGAAGCAACGCGTGGTGATTGTTCATCAGTTGCGGGTCGCGAGTTAGTAACAGCACTAGAATTAGCTGAAATCGCGGGCAAATCTACCGGTATTATTTCAACAGCCCGAATTACCCATGCAACACCAGCAGCCACATATGCAAAATCAGCAGACCGTAACTGGGAAGATATTTCAGATATGGATGTTGCAAATAATCCAGAGCGCTCAGCATGTGAAGATATCGCCTCACAATTAGTCAACTTTGAAGCCAACTTAGAAGCGCGTTTTAACGTTGATGTAGATGGAATTGAAGTTGCAATGGGTGGTGGCCGTCGTCACTTCTTACCAAAAGACGCAGCGTTTAATAGTGCAGATGCAGTTAGCTCGGTAGAAGGCGACCGCACTGACAATAGAGATTTAACTGCAGAATGGAAAAGTATGTATCCAAATGGCGTTTACGTAATGGACCAAAGCGGTTTTGATGGCATAGATACAGAAACAACAGAGCGCGTATTTGGCTTATTTAATGAAGCGCACATGGCTTATGAAGCTGACAGGGCAAATGATATTGCAGGTGAGCCATCGTTAACTGAAATGACAGAAACAGCGATTAAAGTATTAAACAATAATACAGAAGGTTTCTTCTTGATGGTTGAATCAGGCCGTATCGACCATGGTCACCATGCAGGTAACGCGTATAACGCTTTAGAAGATACGATAGAGTTGTCAGAAGCGGTAGCAAAAGCAGTAGAGTTAACCAGTTCAGAAGACACGCTAATTATAGTAACAGCCGACCACAGCCATGTATTTACAATTGCGGGTTATCCAAAAAGAGGCAACCCAATATTAGGCAAGGTTGTAGGCGTAGGCAGTGATACACCAGCTACAGCAAGTGATGGTATGCCTTACACTACATTAGGTTACACCAATGGTCGTGGTTTTATGGATTTAGGCTCAGAAACGGATGCTGATGCAGGTTACGCAGAGCCGGAAAATGCTGGCCGACATGACATTACCAATGTAGATACCCAAAGCCCAGGTTACCACCAAGAGGCAACTATTCCTCTTGGTTCTGAAACACACGCGGGTGAAGATGTGGCAATTCATGCACAAGGTCCGAGCGCTCAATTTGTTCAAGGTGTTGTTGAACAAAATGTTATTTTCCATGTAATTAGTAAGGCATTTGGCTTCAGCGAAAAAATGCCAAGCAGCAAACAATAAGGAAGCCAAATATGAAAACTTTAAAATATACAGCTATTTCAACTTTTATCGCTTTGTCTGTGACGGCTTGTTCAATTGATCTTGATTTTAACGATGACGATAAAGACGACAGTGCGGCTCGTGGCGAAATTGAACTTCCACAATCTCATGCTAATAGCCCATGGTTTAAAAGCGGTGAAATGCAAATAATGCAGGCGCAAGATGCGCAAGCCGCTATCAATATGGCGCGTGGCAGTGCCAAAAATGTCATCTTGTTTGTTGGCGACGGTATGGGTATTTCAACTGTTACCGCAGCGCGCATTTTAGATGGACAAAAGAAAGGCATGTTAGGCGAAGAGAACAAGCTGAGTTTTGACAAATTTCCAATTGCCGGCCTATCAAAAACCTACAACGTAGATGCACAAACGCCAGATTCAGCAGGGACAATGACAGCTATGATGTCAGGTGTTAAAAACGATGTTGGTGTTGTTGGTTTATCGGAAGAAGCAACGCTTGGTGATTGTTCATCAGTTGCGGGTCGCGAGTTAGTAACAGCATTAGAGTTAGCAGAAATGGCGGGTAAATCTACCGGTATTATTTCAACAGCCCGAATTACCCATGCAACACCAGCAGCCACATATGCAAAATCAGCACACCGTAACTGGGAAGATATTTCAGATATGGATGTTGCAAATAATCCAGATAGAGCTGCATGTGAAGATATCGCCTCACAATTAGTCAACTTTGAAGCCAACCTAGAAGCGCGTTTTAACGTTGATGTAGATGGTATTGAGGTTGCAATGGGCGGTGGCCGTCGTCACTTCTTACCAAAAGATGCAGCGTTTAATAGTGCAGATGCAGTTAGCTCGGTAGAAGGCGACCGCACTGACAATAGAGATTTAACTGCAGAATGGAAAAGTATGTATCCAAATGGCGTTTACGTAATGGACCAAAGCGGTTTTGATGGCATAGATACAGAAACAACAGAGCGCGTATTTGGCTTATTTAATGAAGCGCACATGGCTTATGAAGCTGACAGAGCAAATGATATTGCAGGTGAGCCATCGTTAACTGAAATGACAGAAACTGCGATTAAAGTATTAAACAATAATACTGAAGGTTTCTTCTTGATGGTTGAATCAGGCCGTATCGACCATGGTCACCATGCAGGTAACGCGTATAACGCATTAGAAGATACGATAGAGTTGTCAGAAGCGGTAGCAAAAGCAGTAGAGTTAACCAGTTCAGATGACACGCTAATTATAGTCACAGCCGACCATAGCCATGTATTTACGATTGCGGGTTATCCAAAACGAGGCAACCCAATATTAGGTAAAGTTGTTGGCGTGGGCAGTGATACACCGGCTACAGCAAGTGATGGTATGCCTTACACCACCTTAGGTTACACCAATGGTCGTGGTTTTATGGATTTAGGTTCAGAAACGGATGCTGATGCAGGTTACGCAGAGCCGGAAAATGCAGGCCGACAAGACATTACTAATGTAGATACCCAAAGCCCAGGTTATCACCAAGAGGCACTGATCCCTATGGGTTCAGAAACGCATGCTGGTGAAGATGTTGGGATTTATGCAATCGGCCCAGGTGCTGCTTTAGCAACAGGGACTAATGAGCAGAGCATAATTTTCCATGTTATGGATTATGCAGCAGATTTAGTTAACCAAGCGAATGCAGCAATATCTCAATAATCAATGTAACTAAGCAATATAGTTCAGCAATATGTAGGCAAGCCAGTTAATCTTGGCTTGCCTACCATTTAGAATGGTTTTTCAAATGCGTTTTATCTCAATATTTTTTGCCTTATTCACTAGTCAAATCGTATTTGCTAGTGAATGTAATCAACAAGCTGTTGGTGCAACTTATCAAATCCAAAACAAGAAAGTTAATTATAATTTTGAACTTTGGTTGTCGCCAAACCAAGTGATACACAGAAATCTGTCGACTAATATCAGTGAATTATGGGAAAAGAATTCATTAGGTATGGTCAAGTTAACCCGTTATTTTGATACACATAAACGAGGGATTGAATACCAGCCGAATGAGTTACCAGAATCGGTAAAAGATTGGTCGGAAAAGCAGCAGTTAATATCGAATAGTCTGTTAACTGACATGACCTTAATTTCAACTTCAGGTCAGGGCTGTGACTTAACAACTAAATACCAAAAGCAACAAGATGGCAATTCAATAGAACTTGAGTGGCTAAATCATCATGCTTTGGTTAAAAAATTAGTTGTGCGCCACAAGTCTCATGTAGTTGATCAAATTCAATTAACTCAGCTCGTTACCAATTCGATTGAACGCGATACAGTGTTGAGCGCTTTAACAAAACTATATACCACAGATTTTATCGACGTAGGTGACAATGAAAGTGATCCGTTTTTACTTAAGATGATCAACCTTGGCTTTGTAAAACATGGCGCAAGTGGCGTGTATACAGCAGATGGACAAGTTGTTGGTGAAGAACACCATCATCATTGACCATTTCTCATTTATGCTCCCCTCGAAAGTTTTATTCATTGAATTTGATAACTTTTGAAATAAAACTGTCACACAAATTTGGCAGAATTCGTCGCAATTCTGCCATACCGCACTACAACTAATGACAAACATCCGCATCTTAATTGCTTTTATTACTATATTAATCTTTTGGTCATTTCATTTAATGTCTATCAGTCAGCCTGTGATGGAAGCCGAGCAGAATATTTTCGATATTTTTAGTGAGGTTTTTAATCTAATCTTTTTACTCGGAATGTTAGCTTTTAATATTAGCCTTGCTAAAAAATCATATGAAACTGCTGAATCTCAGTGGTTTTTTATCGGTTTATTATTGCTTTTATGTGGGCATACCCATGATTTATTGGACGAATTTATATCTATCCAGCCACTGATCATTTCATTTGTTTTTGAAAATGCTGCGAACAACTTAGGTGTTGTTGTTTTAACTTATGCGCTATTTAAATGGTCTATTCGTTACAAAAGCCAGATTAAAACCTTGCAAGAGCAAAAACTCATTTTAACTTCAGTCAGTAACAAAGACCCTATGACCCAATTGTATAACCGTAGGTTTTTGAATGACGGATTTAAAAAGCAGCTAGATGAAGTTGATTTTACTCAACAAAACCTCACGCTAGTAATGATAGACCTAGATAAGTTTAAGTCATTTAATGATAGCTACGGTCACTTACACGGGGATAAACTCATTCAGCATGCGGCAAAAATAATTGCGGAACAAATCCGTGGGCAAGATTTTGCTTTTCGATATGGTGGAGAAGAATTCCTTGTGGTGATTGAAGGGGATTATCACACAGCACAAAGGGTTTCAGCTCGAATACTTAACACTTATAGAAACAGTCCTTTTGCGGTAAATGGCGAGCGAATTGAAAAAACACTTTCAATCGGCATTAAGCAATTGGGATGCAAACTCTCGTTTGAAGAATCGCTCAACGATGCTGATGCGGCGTTATATGCAGCAAAACAAGCTGGCAGAAACTGTGTGGTTGTTGCACCACATGAAGGACAATCAAAAAATCATTCCGCCCAGGCTAAGTCGATTAGGGCTGAAATATTATCTTCCTAAATAATCTACATACATTTCAATTAGGCAATTAAACTTGCACAGATTTATTACCAGGTTATACTGCGCGCCTAATTTGCGTTAGCAAAGCTATTTTACCTTCCTTATACCAGTTTCGATTTAGAGTTAATACTTGAGTAATTTACTAAGGTAAATACTTGACTAAAATACTCGGAAAAGCGATAATAGCGGCTATCAACTTAGAGAAATGGAAAATTAATATGCGATTAACATCTAAAGGTCGATATGCAGTGACCGCCATGTTAGATGTGGCTTTACATGCTAAAAATGGTCCAGTTCCATTGGCAGATATATCTGAGCGCCAAGACATTTCTCTAAGTTATCTTGAACAATTATTTGCCCGTTTGCGTAAGCAGGGGGTTGTATCTAGCGTTAGAGGTCCTGGTGGTGGGTACTTATTAGGACGTGAGCTAGATGATATTTCAATTGGCCAGATTATTGTAGCAGTCGATGAGTCAGTTGACGCAACTCGTTGCCAAGGAAAAGAGGGCTGTCAAGGCGGCGTTCAATGTTTAACCCATAGCTTATGGCGTGAGTTAAGTGATCGTATAGCCAATTTTTTAAACGAAATTACCTTGCAGGAACTTGTTGATAAACAAGAAGTTAAACAAGTTGCTGAGCGTCAGAATAAAAAGCAGCGCACTCATTCAGCGTTTGCTCTTGGTCAAATTTCGTTAGACGAATTAGATGTAGACCCGCGCGTGTAATCGCGTATACAAAGTTTTAAGCGGAGATTTTAATGAAGTTACCTATTTATCTAGATTATTCAGCGACGACACCGGTCGATCCACGTGTTGCAGAAAAAATGATGCAATGTCTAACTATGGATGGATATTTTGGTAACCCTGCATCTCGCTCACACAGATTCGGCTGGCAAGCAGAAGAGTTAGTTGATATCGCGCGTGGTCAAATCGCAGAGTTAGTTAACGCTGACCCGCGTGAAATCGTCTTTACTTCAGGTGCTACTGAATCAAATAATCTTGCGATTAAAGGTGCTGCGAACTTTTACAAGAAAAAAGGTAAGCACATAATTACGGTTAAAACTGAACACAAAGCAGTATTAGACACATGCCGTGAGTTAGAGCGTCAAGGTTATGAAGTTACTTATTTAGAAGTACAAAAAGACGGTTTAATTGATTTAGACCTTTTCAAAAAAACTTTACGTGAAGACACAGTGTTAGTCAGTGTGATGCATGTAAATAACGAAATCGGTGTAATTCAAGATATTGAAACCATTGGTGAGTTATGTCGCGCCAATAAAACCGTATTCCATGTAGATGCAGCGCAAAGTGCTGGTAAAGTTGATATTGACTTAACGCAATTGAAAGTTGATTTAATGTCTTTCTCTGCGCATAAAATTTACGGCCCTAAAGGCATTGGTGCTTTGTATGTTCGTCGTAAACCACGTATTCGTTTAGAGGCGCAAACACATGGCGGTGGTCATGAGCGTGGCTTCCGTTCTGGTACTTTAGCGACACACCAAATTGTTGGTATGGGCGAAGCTTTCCGTATTGCTAAAGAAGAAATGGCTAGTGAAAATCAGCGCTTATTAGCTTTGCGTGAAAAGTTATTGGCTGGTGTACGTGACTTAGAAGAAGTTTATGTAAATGGCTCACTAGAAAAACGTGTTTCAGGCAACTTAAATGTCAGCTTCAACTTTGTTGAAGGTGAGTCATTGATTATGGCATTAAAAGATATGGCTGTATCTTCAGGTTCAGCCTGTACATCTGCCAGTTTAGAGCCTTCTTACGTATTGAGAGCCTTAGGTTTAAATGATGAGTTAGCACATAGCTCAATTCGTTTCAGCATTGGTCGTTTTACGACCGAAGAAGAAATTGATTACGTGGTCAGTGTAATCAAAGATGCGATAGATAAATTAAGAGAAATGTCTCCTTTATGGGAGATGTTTAAAGATGGTGTCGACTTGAATAATGTTGAGTGGGTTCACCACTAAGAAGTGAGGTTAGTATTATGGCTTATAGTGATAAAGTAATAGATCATTATGAAAATCCACGTAACGTGGGTGGTTTTGATAAAAATGATCCAAATGTTGCAACAGGTATGGTGGGTGCACCTGCTTGTGGTGACGTAATGAAGTTACAACTTAAAATCTCTGATGCAGGCATTATCGAAGACGCTAAGTTCAAAACTTACGGTTGTGGTTCAGCGATCGCTTCTAGCTCATTGGTAACAGAATGGGTTAAAGGTAAGTCTTTAGATGAAGCTTCGCAAATCAAGAACACAGATATAGCGCAAGAGTTAGCTTTACCACCAGTTAAAATTCACTGTTCAATTTTAGCTGAAGACGCTATTAAAGCGGCAATTGACGACTATAAAACAAAACACAGTTCGTAAGCGGAATATAGGAGTATACATATGGCCGTAACCATTACAGAAACAGCAGCAACTCGTGTAAGACACTTCCTCGATAATAGAGGTAAAGGTGTAGGTTTGCGTTTAGGCGTAAAAACTTCTGGTTGTTCTGGTATGGCTTATGTACTCGAATTTGTTGATGAGGTGAACGAAGATGACCAAGTGTTCGACCAATTTGGTGTAAAGGTAATTGTTGATGCTAAATCTCTATTATACATAGATGGCACAGAGTTAGATTTTACCAAAGAAGGTTTGAACGAAGGCTTTAAGTTCAACAACCCTAATGTAACAGACGAATGTGGTTGCGGAGAAAGTTTCCACGTTTAAAGGCGAATAAGCGAGCTTATGAACTTTTTCGAAATTTTTAACTTCGAGCCAGACTTTAACTTAGACGTCAATTCATTGTCAGCCCGTTACAAAGATTTGCAACGGGCTTTCCACCCTGATCAATACGCCAGTGCAAACGAATCGCAAAAGCTGTTAGCTTTGCAAAAAGCGACAGAAATCAACGATGCATACGCGACGCTAAAATCTCCTGTTAGTCGGGCTGAATACCTATTAAAGCTTGCTGGTTTAGACATTAGCCATGAAACAACTACGGTTAAAGACCCTAGTTTTTTAATGCAGCAAATGGAATATCGCGAGAAACTTGAAGACATAGGACTTTTGTCTGATCCCTATGACGCCATTATCGAGTTCGAACAAGAACTTGAACAAGAGCAAGTTGAATTAGAAGCGACTATAGGCCGTGAATTAAAAACAGCCCATTATGAGCGAGCAGCAAACGCAGTGCGTAAACTTAAGTTCATTAAAAAACTCCAAGTTGAGTTAGAGCGTCTAGAAGACGAAGTCAGCGATATTTAACCCACAAAATTAATTTTTTATCACTATGGCATTATTACAAATTTCTGAGCCGGGGCAGTCAGAAGCTCCACATCAACGAAGACTAGCAGTTGGGATTGATTTAGGGACGACAAATTCGTTAGTTGCAACGGTACGAAGTGGCGAAGCAAGCACACTTGCTGATCAAAATGGCCACACTATTTTACCTTCAGTTGTACGCTATAGTGCAGAGCAAGTGCAGGTGGGTATTGAAGCGCTCGCAAACGCAGAATCTGATCCAGAAAATACTATCATTTCTGCTAAGCGTTTTATGGGCCGTTCAGTTGAAGATGTGGTTAAAACCTATCCTGAATTACCTTACCAATTTGTTGGTGAAGCTAAAGAATTAGCGCGAATCGCAACTGCTGCAGGTAAAAAATCACCAGTTGAAGTTTCATCAGATATATTGGCTGCACTGAAATCACGAGCTGAAAGTAGCTTGGGTGATGAAATTCAAGGTGCTGTAATTACCGTGCCTGCATATTTTGATGATGCGCAGCGTCAATGTACCAAAGATGCAGCGCGTTTAGCCGGATTAAAAGTTTTACGTTTACTCAACGAGCCGACTGCGGCAGCAATTGCTTATGGGTTAGATTCTAAACAAGAAGGGCAAATTGCTGTTTATGATTTAGGCGGTGGTACCTTTGATATCTCAATTTTAAAACTTGAAAAAGGCGTATTTGAGGTTTTATCGACTGGTGGTGATTCCGCACTTGGTGGTGATGATTTTGACCAAGTGATTGTTGATTGGATCAAAGCCTCTGGAAAATTACCTGCACAGCTTTCTTCGAGAATGCGTCGAGTAGTTAAAGAGACAGCTAAAAAAGTTAAAGAGCAGTTGTCTGATGCGAGTTCAGTCGATTTTTCTATAAAACTAGATGATCAATCACAAATTGCATTAACTCTAAGCAAAAGCGAATTTGAAGCATTAGTTGAGCCCTTGGTTAAACGTACATTGATTGCTTGTCGCCGTGCGTTAAAAGATGCAGGCTTAAAAGCTGAAGATATTAAAGACGTTGTCCTTGTAGGTGGTTCAACACGTGTGCCATTGGTTCGCAGTCGTGTTGCTGATTATTTTGCCAAAGAGCCATTAAGCTCAATTGATCCAGACCAAGTAGTAGCAATTGGTGCTAGTTTACAAGCGGATATTTTAGTTGGTAATAAACCAGACTCAGACATGGTATTGCTCGATGTTATTCCATTGTCGCTTGGTTTAGAAACCATGGGCGGTTTGTGCGAAAAAATAATTCCACGTAATACCACTATTCCTGTTGCTAAAGCCCAAGAGTTTACTACGTTTAAAGACGGTCAGACTGCCATGGCTGTGCATGTAGTCCAAGGTGAACGTGAATTGGTAAAAGATTGTCGTTCACTGGCTAAATTTGAATTACACGGCATTCCACCTATGGCGGCAGGTGCTGCGCATATTCGAGTGACTTTCCAAGTTGACGCAGACGGCTTGTTGTCGGTAACTGCTATGGAAAAATCGACTGGTGTGCAATCAAGTATTCAGGTCAAACCAAGTTATGGTTTGGAAGAAAACGAAATATTACAAATGTTGCAAGCATCAGTTGCCAATGCTAAAGACGATGTTAAAGCGCGACAATTGGCCGAGCAAGTTGTTGAAGCTCAGCGCATGCTTGAATCTTTAGGTAATGCGATTGCTCAAGATAAACATTTATTGAGCGAAGACGAGTACAACAGCTTAACAGCTGATTTAGCTAAGCTAGCTGAATTGTGCCAAGGCTCAGATGTTGATGCGATAAAACAACAAATTGAATTAATAGACAATAACAGCCAAGATTTTGCTGCTGCACGAATGGACCAGTCAATTCGTAAAGCGCTACAAGGCCATAAAGTAGACGAGATTTAATCATGCCACAAATTATATTTTTGCCCCACGATGAGTTATGTCCAGATGGTGCTGTTGTTGAATGTGAAAACGGCGAGTCGGTATTAGATGCCGCTTTAAGATCTGGTATTGATATTGAACATGCTTGCGAAAAATCCTGTGCGTGCACAACTTGCCATGTTGTTATTCGTGAAGGCTTCGATTCACTGGAAGAAAGTGATGAACTAGAAGATGATATGTTAGACAAAGCTTGGGGTTTAGAGCCTGAATCTCGCTTAGGATGTCAAGCTTGTGTTAACAACGAAGACCTAGTTGTCGAAATTCCTAAATATACCATTAACATGGTCAGCGAAAATCATTGATTTGGCGCAAACTAGGATAAAATTGCTAAAAAATACAGTTATATAACTGTTCTTTCCCATAACAATGTTGTTATGATGAGGGTGTGTTAAACAATAACAGGACGTCAACATGGCTATTGAACGCACCCTTTCTATTATCAAACCAAATGCAATTGTTGATCACAACATTGGCGCTATCATTCACAGATTAGAACAAGCAGGTTTAAAAGTTGTTGCTATGCGTATGGTTAAATTAACCTTAGAGCAAGCACAGGGCTTTTACGCTGAACATGACGGCAAGCCGTTTTTTGAAAAACTAATTAACTTTATGACTTCAGCACCTGTGGTCACTATGGTGTTGGAAGGTGAATCTGCTATCAGTGCATACCGTGAAATCGCAGGCGCTACTGATCCTGCTCAAGCGTTACGCGGCACATTACGAGCTGATTTTGGCGGTGACAATGTAACCTTTAATGCGGTTCATGGCTCTGATAGTCCAGAAAGTGCATCAAGAGAGATTGCCTACTTTTTTGCAGACAGTGAAGTAAACAGCTATTAGTCCGACGAAACAGTCGCTAGAACGCTTTGCAATCGCAAGGGAATGCCGTAAAATTGCCAACCAAATTGAAGTATAGGTAATTTTAGATGTCAGCAACCCCCTCAAAAATAAATCTATTAGACTTGTCGCGTCAGCAGATGCGTGAGTTTTTTGCGTCTTTGGGCGAAAAATCGTTTCGCGCAGACCAAGCAATGAAATGGATTTACCACTATGGCATGGATAATTTTGAGGAAATGAATAACTTCAGTAAAGCTTTGCGCGCAAAGTTATCTGAGTTATGTGTGGTTGAAGGGCCTGAAATTGCAGTTAAACAACAAAGTAGCGACGGCACCATTAAATATGCAATGAAATTGCGTGGTGGTCAGGAAGTTGAAACCGTTTGGATCCCAGATGGTGAGCGAGCAACTTTATGTGTATCTAGCCAAGTAGGCTGTGCACTTGAATGTACTTTTTGTTCAACTGCGCAGCAAGGTTTTAATCGTAACCTATCTGTAAGTGAAATTATTGGTCAAGTTTGGCGTGTTGCTAAAGATATAGGTCCAGTAAAAGTAACTAACAAACGACCTATTACTAACATAGTTATGATGGGCATGGGCGAACCATTACTCAACATGACTAACTTAGTGCCAGCACTAGAGTTAATGATGGACGATTTAGCATTTGGTTTATCTAAACGTCGAGTAACAGTCAGTACTTCTGGTGTTGTCCCTGCACTGGATAAATTAAAAGAAAAAGTTGATGTGGCTTTAGCTATCTCATTACATGCGCCGAACGATCAACTGAGAGATGAAATTGTACCTATCAATAAAAAGTACAATATTGAAACTTTTTTAGCAGCATCACGTCGTTATATTGATGGTTCTAAAGCCAACGAAAAAGTAACTGTAGAATATGTGATGTTGGATCACATCAATGACAGTATGGATCAAGCGCATGAGTTGGCCAAAACCTTAAAAGGTACACCATCAAAAATAAACCTAATTCCGTTTAACCCTTTCCCTGGTAGCCCGTATGGACGCTCTAGTAACTCTCGTATTGATAGATTTGCAAAAGTACTAACAGAATATGGTTTTACTACAGTAGTGCGTCGTACGCGTGGTGACGACATAGACGCAGCTTGTGGCCAATTGGTTGGTGATGTTGTTGACCGAACCAAACGTATGCTGAAAAAAAGGGAAAAAGGCGAAAACTTGAATGTTAAGATTGTTTAATCTCTTAGCTGTAATCGCAATATCTTTTGCATTGGCTGCTTGTGTAAGTCAGAAAACTTATGTTGGCAGCGATAAACCTGTCGTTGAGAAGCAGTCAACCCCTGTTGAAGCTGCAAAAAATCGTATCGCATTAGGCTTAACTTATTTGCAAAAAGGCAATGCAGGGCAAGCTAAGTATAATCTTGATAAAGCGTTAGAGTTTGCACCTAAACTCCCTGAAGCTCATTATTCTTTAGCTTATTATTATCAAACTGTGGGAGAGATTGATAAAGCGGATGCTGCATACAAAAAAGTTATCTCCTTGGATAAAAAAAACGGTGATGCATTAAATAATTATGGGGCATTTTTATGTCAGCAAGGGCATTATCTGCAAGCGAAAGAAATGTTTCTACAGGCCGTTGAGATAGACAGCTATATTCGAGTTGCCCAAACATATGAGAACTTGGGTTTATGTTTGTATGGTGCAGGTAAAACTGAATACATAGAGCAAGTTGAAAAGTATCTAACCAGCGCACTTGGTTACAATGCAAAACTGGTAAAATCTCTAAGCACATTAGTTGAATTACATAAAAATAATGGTGATATTGCTAAAGCATACCGTTATGTCCAGCAACTAGATTTAGTCCAAAAAAATAATCCGAGTGTTATTTATAGTGCCTATCAACTGGCCGAACAAGTAGGTGACAAGCGAGCTGCCAGCGTATATGCACGGCGTTTATTTGTCGACTTTCCAAAAAGTTCCGAAACTCAACAATTAAGGCAAGCGTTGACTCAATGACAGAATTGACTGAAGAACAAGAGAGTGAAGTACAGCAACCAACTGAAACAGTCGGTATGGTGTTGCAAGCCGCTCGCATTAAACTAGGTTTGTCTGAGCAGGATGTTGCAGGCAGCTTAAATCTTAAAGTAACGGTAATTCAAGGTATCGAAAGTGATGACTTTACTTTGATCCCTGTACCAACTTATATCAAAGGTTATTTACGCGCTTACGCCAAGCTATTGTCACTCGATGAAAATCAGATCATCGCTTTGTATTACCAGCAGCAACCGGTTGAATATAAACCGGAAAACAAGTTAAAAAGCTTTTCGAAAAAAACCAGTCAACAAGCGCATGATAGTCGCTTAATGTTAGTTACTTACGGCATTATTTTGGTGTTAGTTGCTCTTATTGTGGTGTGGTGGGTACAACGTGAAGCGGTAGTTGACGATTCCGCCAGTATTTTACCCGCTAGCTCGGCAGCGGTTAACTCAGATAATCAAACCTTGCCAACAACAATTAGTGTTGAGCAACAAGCGCCCGTTCAAATGCAAAGCCAAGTTGTTGCAGAGCCTACTGAAGTGACCGAAGTCTCCGCTGAGGCTTTAAACCAAGATGATGCAGTTTTGAATGAAAGCATGGCTGAAACCGAGACTGCCGTTGAAGAAAATCTATTAACCGAAGCAGAAGTTCACAATTTACAGATGACTTTTACTGGTGATTGCTGGATTAACGTTATCGACTCAAATGGTGAAAGAGTTGCATACGGGGTGAAAGAGCAAGGGCGAATTATCTATTTAAATGCAGCACCTCCTTATGAGATTACCTTAGGTGCACCAGAAGTAGTTGATATTGTATTTGAAGACGAATCTATCGACATGAATCAATTTAAAAAAGGCATGGTAGCTCGTTTTAGTTTACCGTTAGGGCTTGAATAATTATGTTTAGTGAAACACCGATAAAACGCAAACAAACTAAAAAAATCTGGGTTGGTAAAGTGCCAATTGGTGGTGATGCACCAATAGCTGTGCAAACTATGACGAATACCTTAACCACAGATGTTGATGCAACTGTTGCACAAATCAAACGCATTCAAGACGTAGGTGCAGATTTAGTTCGTGTATCTGTACCAACTATGGATGCAGCAGAAGCATTTAAATTAATCAAACAGCGAGTTGATATTCCGATTGTTGCAGATATTCATTTTGATTATCGCATCGCATTAAAAGTAGCTGAATACGGCGTTGATTGTTTGCGTATTAATCCTGGTAACATAGGTAACGAGCAGCGTATTCGTGCTGTGGTTGATTGTGCGCGCGACAAAAATATTCCAATTCGTATTGGTGTAAACGGTGGTTCACTCGAAAAAGACATTCAAGAAAAATACAAAGAACCAACCGCAGAAGCATTATTAGAATCAGCCATGCGCCATGTTGATATATTAGACAGACTTAACTTTGACCAATTTAAAGTTAGTGTTAAAGCATCGGATGTATTTTTAGCGGTTGATTCATATCGTTTATTGTCAAAACAAATCGACAACCCATTACATTTAGGTATCACTGAAGCGGGTGGTGCACGTACTGGTGCGGTTAAGTCGTCAATTGGTTTAGGTATATTATTAAATGAGGGTATAGGTGATACTTTACGTATCTCACTAGCGGCTGATCCAGTTGAAGAAGTTAAAGTTGGTTTTGATATCTTAAAATCACTTCGCATTCGCTCGCGCGGTATCAACTTTATTGCTTGCCCAAGCTGTTCTCGTCAAGAATTTGATGTAATTTCTACGGTAAACGCGCTAGAAGAACGTCTAGAAGATATCACCACACCTATGACAGTTTCTGTTATCGGTTGTGTGGTAAATGGCCCTGGTGAAGCCTTGGTTTCGCATGTCGGTTTGGCTGGTGCACAAAACAAAAGTGGTTTTTATTTAGACGGCGAACGACAAAAAGAGCGTATCGACAATAGCAATATTGTTGATACCTTAGAAAAACACATTCGGGCAAAAGCCAACAAATTAGACGATAGCAAACGTATTGAAATTCATTCAGTTGAATAACCACTTGTACCTTTGCCGTTAACTTTTCTATAATTCGCGGTTTGGCTAACACAAGCCGCGATTAAAACGATTTATCACAGGATTTCATAGTGTCAAAAAATATCCAAGCCATTCGAGGTATGAACGATTGTTTGCCGGAGCAAACGCCAGTTTGGCAGAAAGTAGAAAATGTCTTACGTAATGTTGTTAGCCGTTATGGTTATAGCGAAATTCGTATGCCAATTGTGGAAATGACAGAGTTATTTAAACGCTCAATTGGTGAAGTGACAGACATAGTTGAAAAAGAAATGTACACCTTTGAAGATAGAAATGGTGACAGTTTAACTTTACGTCCTGAAGGTACAGCTAGCTGTGTTAGAGCTGGTAACGAACATGGTTTATTGTATAACCAAATTCAGCGCTTGTGGTATATGGGGCCTATGTTCCGTCATGAACGTCCACAAAAAGGTCGTTATCGCCAATTTCACCAATTTGGTGTTGAAACTTTTGGTATGAACGGACCTGATATCGACGCTGAAGTGATTGCTATGACAGCACGTTTTTGGCGTGAGTTTGGCCTTGCTGACAAAGTGAAACTTGAGCTCAATTCTTTAGGCTCTAACGAAGAAAGAGCAAATTATCGCGACGCGTTAGTGAACTTTTTGCAACAACATGAATCAATTTTGGATGAAGATTGCAAACGCCGCATGGTAACTAACCCATTGCGTGTGTTAGACACTAAAAATCAAGAAATTCAGGCAGTACTAAAAGATGCACCTGTGTTAAATGATTATTTTGGTGAAGAATCTAAAGCACACTTTAAAGGTTTATGTGCCCGTTTAGATGCATTCGGTATTGAATATACTATCAATCCTCGACTGGTTCGTGGCCTAGATTATTACAATCACACAGTATTTGAGTGGGTAACTGATAGCTTAGGTGCGCAAGGTACTGTGTGTGCAGGTGGCCGTTACGATGGTTTAGTTGAGCAGCTTGGTGGCAAAGCAACACCAGCAGTTGGTTTTGCAATGGGGTTAGAGCGTTTAGTGTTAATGCTTGAAACTTTAGGTTTAGACAAAGATGTACGCAAAGCGGTTGATGTATTTGTTGTTATGTTAGGCGAACAAGCCGAATTGCAAGCACCTGCTGTGATTGAGCAGTTGCGTGATAGCTTGCCAGATAGCAGAATTCAATTAAACTGTGGCGGTGGTAACTTTAAGAAACAGTTTAAAAAAGCGGATAAAAGTGGTGCTGATATCGCGCTTGTATTCGGTGAACAAGAAATTATCGAAAATAAAGTAACAATCAAACCACTTCGCAGTAGTGAAGAACAAACAACAATAGAACAAGCGCAGCTTGTAGATTATTTAAATAAAGCGCTATAAGAGGTCAAGAATGGATATTTATTCAACTGAAGAACAACAAGAAGAAGCGATTAAAAAGTTTTTATCAAAATATGCTAATGCGCTTATTGGTGGTTTTGTTGCAGGCTTAGTTGGTATCTATGGTTACAACTGGTATCAAGACAAAACAATCGCTGATCAAGAAGCAATGTCGCAAAAATTTGCCAAAATTGAACAAGACAATACTTTAGTAAAAGCCGAAGCAGAGTCGTTCATTCAAGAAAATGGCGATTCAGGTTTTGCAGTATTAGCGGCATTTAAATTGGCTAAATCTTTTGTTGAAGAAAAACAATTTGAAAAAGCTGCTGAGCAACTAAAGTGGGTTGTTGCTAATAGTAAAGATCAAGCCGTGGTTGATTTAGCAACATTGCGTTTAGCGCGTGTGCAAGTTGCTTTGGGTCAGTCTGAACAAGCATATCAAGCCTTGACTGCTTCAAAAACAGAAGCTTTCACTGCACAGTTTGCTGAGCTAAAAGGCGATATTGATTACCAAGCAGGCCGTATCGAACAAGCTCGTGAGCAATACCAATTGGCTGCTGATAATGATGGTTTAACAGGTAATCCTGGCCTTAAAATGAAGTTAGACAATTTAGCTACGGATAATGGTACGGTTGCATTGTAATGATCAATACTAAAGCCTTAACCAAGGTCGCGTTATTGCTGTCTTTGTTGGTCGGTTGTGCGTCTAACGACGATAACCCTGACACTCAACCAGCACCACGTCCTGAAATTAACAACCAGATTTCGGTTAAAAAAGTTTGGGATGACAGTGTTGGCGATGGTGTTAAAGGATATTATTCAAGACTAAAACCAGCATACGGTTACGACAAGTTATTCGTCGCTGATAGGCAGGGAGAAGTTGTTGCTTTTGATAGCAAAAACGGTGATCAAATTTGGCAAGTTGACGTACGTAAACTTGACGGCAGTTGGTTAAATTGGATTGGTATTAATTCTACACCTGCAGTTCGAATTTCTGGCATGGTGGCTTCGTATGAACATTTATACGTAGGCACTGAAAACGGCCAAATTATTGCGCTTGATGAAAAAACGGGCGAAGAAAAATGGCGTGCTGAAGTTGAAGGTGAGGTGTTGGCTCCAGCCATAGCTGAAGATGGTAAAGTTATCGTTAATTTAGGCTCTGGCAAAACCGCTGCGATAGATGCGCAAAACGGTGAGGTATTATGGACATCTGTATCAGATGTACCTTCTTTAACTTTACGTGGCGTGTCTTCACCAGCTTATACCCAAGGTGGTGTTTTTGTTGGCAGTGCTGGCGGAAAAATCATTACTTACAATGCTAAAAATGGTCAGCTAGCTTGGGATTTACCTATTGCGAAAGCTCAAGGTGCAACCGAACTTGCGCGTATTGTAGATATTGACGCAACGCCAATTATCTCTGGTTTTAACCTATATGCTTTGTCTGCTGGTGGCTCTTTGAGCATGGTGGATATTCGTAACGCACGTTTGGCATGGAAGCGAGAGTACCGTGGTTATCAGAACATGTATTTATATGCTGGTTCATTAATTATTAGTGATGATCACAGTGTAATTTACGCAGTTGATAGTCGTAACGGTGTTGAAAAATGGGCGAATACTAAACTTAGAAATCGTCGTGTTACAGCCGCAGCTGTTTTAGATGGATATGTGATTGTTGGCGATTTTGAAGGTTATGTTTATTTCTTGGACGTCAATTCCGGAGAGATAAAATATTCAACACAATTGAGCTCGGAAGCTTTGTTAGCACAAGCTGAAATTGTTGATAACATCGCATACATTCAAACGCGTGAAGGCAAAGTTTATGCACTGCGCATAAATCAAGATGAAGCCAAATAATCAAACTACATGGCCAATGCAAATCATTGGTCATGTATCTTCTCCCTATAAAGAAAAATTTTCCATTCCACGCCAAGCCAATTTAGTTAAGCTAGCTAAAGGTTACATTGAGTTTTTACCTGATTTCAGTGATATAGATATGCTAGAAGGCATTGAGGCCTATAGTCATTTATGGCTGGTGTTTATTTTCCATCAAACCGCGGCACAAGGGTGGAAAGCCAAAGTACGGCCACAGCGTTTAGGCGGAAATAAAAAAATGGGTGTCTTAGCAACTCGCTCGACTTTTAGGCCAAATCCTGTTGGTTTGTCATCTGTAACATTTGATAAAGTCGAAAAACTCCCCAACGGCAAATTGCGCCTGCACATTCAAGGATTAGATTTAGTTGATGGCACGCCAATCATAGATATTAAACCTTATATTCCGTATGCAGATGTTATCCAACAAGCAAGTAGCCAGTTTGCTACAGATGCTCCAATAAGCAAGCTGAAAGTCGTGTTTGCTGAGGATTTAGCGGGTAAGCTCAAAATATGTGAGCTGCAATACACGGGTTTTAAACAATTCGTTTGCCAAGTATTGGCGCAAGATCCACGGCCTGTATATAAACAAGGCAAAGAGGATAACAAAACCTATGGTGTTAAACTGGTGAATTGGGATGTTCAGTTTAATATTGCTGGAGATAATTGTTTAGTTTGTGCGATTAACGACCTATCTTAGAATCTTTACTCACTATTTTGCACAGTGCTTTTATAAAAAGTTCTACTAACAAATAAACCCGCAGCAGCAATTAAAAAGAACACCAAGCGGCTGTTTGAACTGTTGGATAATACTATCTCGTCATGCGCTTGCTGCATCTGACTTAAGTTTATTGATGCACGCAGATAACCAGCTATTTTATGCTGCTGTTTTAGTTCAATAACAATTGGTAAGAGTTTAATCCCATCAACTTCCAATACACCAGATTGCATTAAAATATCATCATTTGATTGGTCAAATATCATCCGGCCTTGAGTGTCGTGCAAACTAATATTGTGTAACCAAGCTGGTTTTTGCTCGAAGTTTAAAATTTGATTGGCACTGTCAGCCAAATTATCTAAATTGAGTTGGGCGGCAAAGGTTGTCGCATACGCATAACCCGTCTGATAATGTATCTGACGCATTTGTGCTCTTTGTTCTTGTTGATGCTGCACCCAGACAACAGATGCAATAACAATTAATGTTGCACCTAACATAGCTTGGATAATTTTGCGAGCTACCCAGCGTTTTGGGCTGGCAGTCGCTGCTGCATAACGTCTAGACACCAAATATCACTCGTTAACTGGTTTTTGTATATAGCTATAGGTTATATGAATCCAACGGATTATTCAGTACAATTAGCGATAAAATTTTTAAATAGAGTATAGGCGTGGAAAATTTTCAAACTTTTGCAGAGCCTGCTGCAAACCTAATGCTAAACAAAACTTTAATTCAGTCATTAAATATCGCTGCTAACCAGCAAGTGGTAATTGATCTAGCTGAGGTAAATAAATACCAAATACAAGCCTATGTTGGTCATCAAAATAAGGCTGAATTGATTGCTTTTGCCGACAACATTAATGCAATCCAAATTGAAGCTATCAGCCAGATAGTTGCAGAGCAAACTGCTTCTGCTCTGTTACGTGTAATTTCAGTGCATGACGGCGAACAAGGCATCGGCTTAGCATGGTCTTTATCTGCAGAAATTAGCGAACAACAAAAAGCCCAATTGGTAGATTTTGCGGCTGAGTCTAATATTGAGATTTGGTTTGCTGCACAGCGCCCACAAATTCAACAGCCTGGTTTAGTACTGATGGATATGGATTCAACCACAATTAAAATTGAATGTATTGATGAAATTGCCAAATTGGCAGGTGTTGGTGAAGAAGTGGCAAAAGTGACTGAATTAGCCATGCAAGGCAAATTAGATTTTGCTGAAAGTTTGCGTGGACGTGTTGCTACTTTAAAAAACTGTCCGGTAGACGTTTTAGATACTGTTGCCAATAACTTACCTTTAATGCATGGTTTATTGCGTTTAATCAAGGTGTTAAAACAAAACAATTGGAAAGTGGCTATTGCTTCTGGTGGTTTTACTTATTTTGCTGACAAACTTAAAAATGATTTAGGTTTAGATGCGGCAGTGGCAAACACGTTAAAAATTGCCGATGGTGTCTTGTTAGGTGAGGTTGACGGCCGCATTGTTGATGCACAAGTCAAAGCTGAAACTTTATTGTCGTTGGCTGAACAATTTTCTATCCCACATCAACAAACAATTGCTATGGGTGATGGTGCCAATGACTTAACTATGATGGCAGCTGCGGCGCTTGGTATTGCGTTTGAAGCTAAACCTATAGTTCAACAAAAAGCAGATGTTGCGATTAATAATCATGGTTTAGACGCACTTTTGTACTTAATTAGTTAAAAAAACTTTAATAATTCAAGCCGCTTAGCTAATCTTATCTAAAATAGAATAAGTCAAAGGCGGCTTTTTTATGTCGAATAAAAAACAATCAGTCTTATTAGACCAAGTAGAACAACTCATTCAAGCCAAAATTCCAGCAGAACAAGCCGATGTCGTGCGTACTTTTGCTCGGCTAATTTATCGTGATATAGCACCTGAAGATCTAATCAACCGTAATGACAGTGACTTATATGGTGCGGTTTTAAGTTTATGGCATACATTTAACGCCAATATGCAAACTGTACCCGGCATTCGAGTGTTTAATCCTGAATTATCCCAACATGGCTGGCAAAGCAATCATACAGTGGTTGAAATTGTCTCAGACGACCAGCCTTTTTTAGTTGGCTCAGTACGTATGGCCTTAAACCGTCTTGGCATAGCTGCACACTGGTTGTTATATCAAAGTATCAGTTTTGAAACGGATGACGCTGGTTTAGTGACATCAGTTGATACAAGTCAACAGGCGGCTGGTGATAATCGACGCACGGTATTTTTAATCGAAATTGATAGGCAGTCAGACAAACAACGTCTAGAAGTTATTGAGCAAAGTATTAGCGATGTGTTAACTCAAGTTAATTTAACCGTGTCTGATTGGCAAACAATGCAGGATAAATGTTTGCAAATTATCGACGAGTTAAAAAATCTCCCTAAACAAGTTGCTAAACATCAAATCGACGAAGCTAAGGCGTTTTTGTCTTGGATGGCTGATGGCAAATATACTTTCATGGGCTACCGCCAATACAAACTTGATGCGGTAAAAGGCGATCATAGTTTAGCTCGGCTCAATGACAGCAGTTTAGGTTTGATGAAAAACAGTAGTGGTAAGGATGTTCGTTTGTTATCACAGGTGCCAACTTCAGCCAAAACACAAGCACTTACACATGACTTAATGGTACTGACAAAAACAAACCGTAAATCCCAAGTGCACAGACCTGCCTACATGGATTATGTCGGAATTAAAATTTTTGATAAAAAAGGACAAGTCGCGGGTGAACATAGGTTTATTGGCTTATTTTCATCGGATTTTTACAACGACAGTGTTTTTGATATTCCGTTAATCAAAGACAAAGTCTGTCGAGTCATTGAAAATACCGGTTTTGCTAAAGGCACACATTCTTATAAAGCCATCCACAATATTTTGGAAACTTACCCTAGAGAAGAAATATTGCATGCGAAAGAGCAGGAAATTTCTAATATCGCGCTTGGCATTATGCAAATGCAAGAGCGAGGCATGTCTAGATTATTTGTTCGAAAAGATATCTACGGACGCTACTTTTCCTGCATGGCATTTGTGCCACGTGACAGATATACCACCCAACTTAGAAAGTCGACACAAAAGTTATTTCAAAATTATTTGTCGTCTAATCGAGAAGTTGAATTTAATACCTATTTATCTGAGTCGACCTTAGCGCGCACCCACTATATGGTTAGAGTCGCAAATAATAACTTTGATATTAACGAACACCAGTTGCAAACAAATATGATTGAATTAACTAAGTCTTGGGAAGATAAATTAGAACGCAGTTTATTGTCGCTATATGGCGAAGAAAAGGGCCGAGCACTAGCACGTAAATACGAACAGGCTTTTACCCGAAGTTACAAAGATAACGAATTACCCAATACAGCGTTAGTTGATATCGAAAAGCTAGAAAGTTTAAATCAGAACAATACGCTTGGAATGTTGTTATATCGACCGCAAGAAGATGCAGATGAAAAACATCTAGTCAGATTAAAACTATTCCATCGTGACAAGCCAATACATCTATCTGACGTATTGCCTATGTTGGAAAACTTTGGTTTGCGTGTGATAGATGAAAGGCCATATAAGGTGACTTGTTTAGACGGTCATGTAAATTGGATTTTAGACTTCGCTATGTCGACCAGTGATGACTATGAGTTGGATTTAGACACAAGTAGAGACAATTTCCAAAATGCCTTTACCAACGTCTGGTTTAATCAACTCGAAGATGATGGGTTTAACCGTTTAGTCCTGCAGGCGGAAATGTCGGGGCGGGAAGTTGCTATCTTACGTTGTTACGCTAAATATATGCGCCAGATAGGCAGTAGTTTTAGTCAGAGTTACATAGAAAATGCATTAGCAACTTACCCTGAATTGGCTGGTATGTTGGTTGATTTATTCCATTTACGCTTTAATCCTGAAAGCAACTTTAGCAAAGACGATCAGACAGCATTAACTATTAGAATCGAACAAGCATTGGAGGAGGTCGTCAATTTAGATGATGACAGAATTATCCGACGTTTTGTCGATATGATGATGGCAACCCTTAGAACAAACTATTATCAACAAGGTGAACTAGGGCTTAAGGATTACATTTCAATCAAATTGGTACCGAAAAAAATACCCGAGATCCCAAAACCTGTACCTGCCTATGAAATTTTTGTTTATTCACCAGATATTGAGGGTGTGCATTTACGTGGTGGTAAAGTTGCCCGCGGGGGGTTACGTTGGTCTGACAGACGCGAAGATTTTCGAACTGAGGTTCTGGGTTTAGTTAAAGCGCAGCAAGTAAAAAACACAGTTATAGTGCCGGTGGGTGCTAAAGGTGGTTTTGTATGCAAACGCAATATTAAACCAACCGACCGAGCCGCGTTTTTAGCAGAGGGTAAACGCTGCTATCAAATTTTTATTCGTGGTTTATTGGACATTACGGACAATATTCTGCAAAACGAGGTCATTCCACCAAAGTCTGTTTATCGTCATGATGAAGACGATCCATACTTAGTTGTGGCAGCTGATAAGGGCACAGCGACATTCTCAGATATCGCCAATGCTATTTCAGAAGAATATGGCTTCTGGCTTGGAGATGCATTTGCATCTGGTGGTAGTGTTGGATATGACCACAAAAAAATGGGCATAACAGCTAGAGGCGCTTGGGAGTCGGTTAAACGTCACTTTAGAGAGGTGGGTATAAATTGCCAAACCACAGATTTCACTTGTGTTGCTGTGGGTGATATGGCTGGCGATGTATTTGGCAACGGTATGTTGTTATCTGAACATACCCAACTGCAAGCAGCGTTTAACCATATGCATATTTTTATTGATCCAACACCAGATGCCAAAACAACCTACGCAGAACGTAAACGTTTGTTTGATGCAGTGCAGGGCTGGGGTGAATATGACACTAGTTTGATTTCAAAAGGTGGTGGCATTTTCTTACGCTCGGCCAAGTCAATAAAATTGAGCGCTGAGATGAAAAAAATGCTCGGAACCACAGCAGATGCTTTAGCACCAAATGAGTTGTTGCAATTAATTTTACAAATGCCAGCCGATTTGTTCTGGAACGGTGGCATAGGCACTTACATTAAAGCGAGTAACGAAACGCATGCAGATGTAGGGGACAGAGCAAATGATGCGGTACGGATAAACGGTAAGCAGGTTAAATTTAAAATTATTGGTGAAGGCGGAAATCTTGGCTGTACACAATTAGGTAGGATAGAAGCCGCCAAACGAGGTGTAAAAGTTGACACTGACTTTATCGACAATGTTGGTGGGGTTGATTGTTCTGATAAAGAAGTAAACATCAAAATTCTCCTCAATTCATTAGTGCAAAATGGTGAATTGACGCTGAAACAGCGCAACAAACTTTTGTACGATATGACAGATGATGTGGCGAAAATTGTTTTGAAAGACTGTTACCGCCAAACCCATTCTTTGTCTATTACTGAATACAAAATTAAATCTAGTTTAAAAGAGCAAATTCGTTTTTTACATGCATTAGAAAAAGAAGGTTATTTAGACAGAGAATTAGAGTTTTTACCCTCAGATGATGAATTAGCTGAGCGCCAGGCAGCAGGGCATGGGTTAACTCGGCCTGAGCTTTCTGTGTTAATTGCTTACGCTAAAATGGTGTTAAAACATAAACTCAATATTGGTGATATCACAGATAACAGTCATATCGGCAAACTATTGGTTAACTACTTTCCAAAAGCGCTGCAAAGCAAATATAAAGCTGCAATGCAAAATCATCCACTGCGCAGTGAAATTATTGCAACCGAAATTACCAATCAAATTGTCAATGATATGGGCATGAACTTTGTTCACCGTATGGGCGAAGAAACGGGTGCTCCTGTAGGTGAAATTGCTATTTGTTATACGGTTGCGCGCGAGATTTTTGGTTTGGGTGACATCTGGGCACAAATCGAAGCTTGGGATAATAAAGTATCGGCGCATATTCAATCCGATGTTTTATACCAACTGCGTCGAACAATCCGCCGAACAACACGTTGGTTTTTACGCCACCGCAATAAGAACATCGGCATAGAAAAAACCATAGAAAAATATCGTCCGGTATTTGTCGAACTCAGTGAAAACTTAGATAAATATTTAGTTGAGTCAGAACTTGAGTCTTTAGCCGCGTCAGCGAAAAAATTAACAGAAGCTGGTGTAGATGCTGATTTTGCGAAAAAAATATCCTATATCAGTACCTTATTTTCGGTCATGGATATTGCCGAAGTGGTGGAAGAAAGTGCGCGACCCGTCGAGTTGGTTGCAAGCGTTTATTACAAACTCGGTGCTCAAATGGACTTACACTGGTTCTTAGAGCAAATTAACAAACAGCCTGTAGCGAATCACTGGCAAGCCTTGGCGCGAGCGGCATACAGAGAAGAATTGGATTGGCAACAAAGGTCAATTTCTTCAGTGGTTTTACGTGGCTGCTCCGAACAATGCACAGCAGATGATATGCTTAATGATTGGAACGAACGATATGCTGATATTTTAGCGCGTTGGAAACATATGTTGGCTGATTTTAGAGCAACTCAAAGCCATGAATTTGCAAAATTTTCAGTTGTTTTGCGTGAATTGATGCTGTTGAGCCATCATTGCGATACAATGCAGTAAATTTTAGGACAGGGGTCTTAGCCAGGTTAAATTGGCTCAAAAGATCTCTGCTGTTATACGCCAGTAGAGGGCAGCATGTATCCGTTATTAAGATCATTTTTATTCACTCAAGACGCTGAGTGGTCGCACGATTTCACCATTAAAAATTTAAAAAAATTACAAGGCGGGCCTTTAAGCTGTTTATTTAGCCAAAACGTGCCGAATAAACCTGTAAACGTCTTTGGCATTGATTTTAAAAATCCAGTCGGCTTAGCCGCAGGTTTAGACAAAAACGGCGAATGTATCGATGCTTTTGCTGCTATGGGTTTTGGTTTTGTCGAAGTAGGTACAGTTACACCTAGACCTCAACCAGGCAACGACAAACCTAGATTATTCCGTTTGCCAGAAGCGCATGCCATTATCAATCGTATGGGGTTTAACAACAAAGGTGTAGATTACTTAGTTGAGCAAGTTAAACAAAGTAAATACGATGGTGTATTAGGCATTAACATAGGTAAAAATAAAGATACGCCGAATGAAGAAGGCAAAAATGATTACCTAATTTGTATGGATAAAGTTTACGAATATGCAACTTACATTACGGTAAATATTAGCTCACCAAATACACCAGGTTTACGCAATTTACAATACGGTGAAGCCTTGGATGATTTATTAAGTGCAATTAAAGAAAAACAAGCTTTACTGAATCAGCAATATGGGGCGTATCGTCCGGTATTAGTTAAAATTGCACCTGATATGGATGATAGCGAAATTGAGCAAGTAGCCACTAGCTTAATTCAAAATCAAATAGATGGCGTAATTGCAACAAATACCACGTTAGCGCGCGATAAAGTAAAACATTTACAACATGGTGAAGAAGCTGGTGGTTTAAGTGGTATGCCAGTACGTAACCAAAGCACTCATGTGGTCACTGAGTTGAAAAAACTACTAGATGGCAAAATGCCAATCGTCGGTGTTGGTGGTATTAGCAGTTCAGAGTCTGCCAATGAAAAACTTAAAGCAGGCGCTGATTTGCTGCAAGTTTATACAGGATTCATTTACCGTGGGCCTAATTTAGTAAAAGAAATCGTTCAAGGACTTGAATAAACGATAATTTTTTGACATCTTGAACGCAATCTAACCATAGGAATAAGGTTTTCATGCTCCAAGCAAAAGCAGACTGGTACTGGTTTTACGACCTAGAGTCTCATTCTTTGCGTTTAAACATGACAGAGTTTACCTTTGTAACAGCTTGCAAATCGAGCAAGCTGTTACCCCATGCTAAACAAACTCAATCGTTTAACGTAGCTGACAATCAAAAGTATTGTGAATATTACGCAATTGTTGAAGAGCAGTTGGCGGCATCGGAAGCAGCTTGTGTGCAAATTGCGCTAAATGCAGTGGCACAAACAAAATTTGTTCGCCCTGAACAACCAAAAAGTTGGTATTTTGTGCCTCAGCCAAAAGCCGCGAAACGCAGTTTATTCGATCAGGTTGTTGTATTGCAGACAGAGCATGCGAGTGCTGAATTTCTTGTACTGGAAGAAAATCAAGATTGTGCTAACTTAATGTTATTGTCGAAAGAATTACAGTTAGACGAAAGAAAAACCATGCAACAGTTTGAATGTGTAAAAGTACTCCAAGACAGAATTGCGCCTCTATCCAAACCTAATTTGTCTCGTGGCAAATTCCAAGCCTAAATATTTTCTAATTTATTATGCAAACTAAACTTTTAGAACAACTGTTGAATCAGTGGTTAACTCCGGAGCTGATTGCTGATTATTGTCCAAACGGCCTACAACTCGATAGCGACAAAACAATAAACAAGGTGGTGACTGGCGTAAGCGCAACTCAGGCATTAATTGACCGAGCGATTGAACAACAGGCAGATGCTGTGTTAGTCCACCATGGATATTTTTGGAAAAGCGAACCTGCACAAATAGTTGGTATGAAATTTCAAAGGCTAAAAAAACTGATAAATAATGAAATCAGTTTGTTTGCTTACCACTTGCCGTTAGATGTGCACCCAGAGTTTGGCAACAATGTTCAATTAGCTAAATTGTTTGAGTTAGAAGCAATTAATCCGGTAGAGGGTGTCAAACCCAAAGGCATCTTAATGCAAGCAGAAACAAAATCAGCAACTGCTTTAACTGACTTTGCTAACCTAGTCGAACGTAAATTAGCACGTAAACCTCTGGTCATTAGTGGCGGCGATTTTCTAATTAATAAAGTGGCTATTTGTACAGGTGGCGGGCAGTCTTTTATCGAACAAGCCTTAACTGCAGGTGTTGATTTATTCATTACAGGTGAAGTTAGTGAACAAACTGTGCATGTAGCAACAGAAATGGGTATTCATTTTATTGCTGCTGGCCATCATGCTACTGAACGATATGGTATTAAAGCTTTGGGTGAATATTTAGCTGCAAACACTGATATTCAAGTTGAATTTGTTGATATAGACAATCCCGCGTAAATTGAGAGATTGAATGAAACGTCGTTGTAAAAAGTCACCCCATCCGCAGTTATTGTTAACTATGGCTCGTAAAGCAATATGGGCAAGGTGGATAGAATTAGAAGAAATTAAACCTTTTGACCGATGGTTAAAATCTCAATTTAAACTAAGTGGTAACTTATCTCGTCATGACAAGTTATCCATAAGCAAAGAATTATTTTTAGCAGTAAAGTTTGCCCAAGCAGCGGATTATTTTGAAAGCTGTTTTATCGCAAATGAATTAGTTGATGTTGTCGAATGGGATAAAGCTTGGTCATTAACTTCGGCTAAGCACATCCAAAACAATGAGTTTTGGTTTTGGTTAACCTTGTTGCAAGGTGAAGAGCCTAAAGTGACCAATGGTGAAAACAAGCGCCTACAATGGTTTAAAAGCCAAACGGGTAAAATAAATTCTATCCTTGAATTATGGGCAGTTCGTTTTGGTATAAGGCCAAGCTGGTTACCTATGTTAACGCAAAGAGCAATTGCCAGCGGCTGGGACGATAGTCAGTTAAAACAATTTATTCAGCAACAAGCCGACACTTTACCTGTATATCTGCGCGCATCAGCGACAACAAACATTAGTCAGTTATACAAAGATTTAAATGCACAAGACATTTTAATTAGTAAAGATGGGGATGTGTTAAGTGTTGATGGTGGCGCCGACGTCACTCGCACTAGCCAATTTGCTTTAGGTCAGTTTGAATTACAAGATTTGGCGAGTCAGCAAATTGTTCAAGCCGTTGATGTTAAACCTGGGATGAAGGTATGGGATTGTTGCGCAGGAGCGGGTGGAAAAACCTTAGCGCTTGCAGATAGGTTAAACAATAAAGGCTCGGTCACTTCTACTGATATTCATAGTTATAAGCTAGATGAGCTTAAAAAGCGGGCGAAACGCGCTGAATATTTTAATATTCGCACTTTTGTTTGGAGTGGTGATAAAGCGTTAGATTTACCCAATGATGTGAAACGCCAAAATGGCTTTGATCGAGTGTTAATTGATGCACCATGTACCTCAGCGGGTACGTGGCGACGTAACCCTGATGCTAAATGGCGATTCTGTCAGCAAGACAGTGATGAGCAAATAGCCATTCAACAAAGTATCTTAACCAATGCGCAAGCGTCAGTGCGTAAAAACGGTAAACTAGTGTATGCAACCTGTAGTTGGCAAATAGCCGAAAACGAGGCGCAAGTCAGTTGGTTCTTACACAAATTTCCAGAGTTTAATTTAGAATCACAAAGCTTGTTGGGTGGAATCGAACAAGCTTCTGATACTATGTTTGTCGCGGTATTTAACCGCACCGCTTAAAAACTTATAGCAAAACGGTTTACACCGTTTTGCTATTGTTTTCTTCTATCAATTCCAGCTGTTTATCACTTGCGTTAAATGCAGACTCGTCGAGCTGCTGCTCTGATTTGGCGATTAAACAGGTTACTGCTGCATCGCCGGTTACGTTTACCGCAGTTCTTGTCATATCTAATAATCTATCTACACCTAAAATAAGTGCTATACCTTCTACAGGTAAACCAACTTGCTGAAATACCATAGCTAATAATATTAGGCCGACACCAGGTACACCAGCGGCTCCGACCGAGGCGAGGGTGGCGGTAATCAATACAGCAACATAATCGGCAAAAGATAAATCAATGCCATATACTTGGGCGATAAATACAGTGGCGACACCTTGCATTATCGCAGTGCCATCCATATTAACAGTTGCGCCTAACGGAATAGTAAAAGAAGCTACTGAATTATTTGCACCTAATTTTTTCGTCACTGTGTTTAAGGTGATAGGCATAGTTGCATTGCTGCTTGCTGTGCTAAAGGCAAACATAAGTGTATCTTTCATTTTTATTAAAAACGGCAGTGGGTTAAGTTTGCCAAGTAATATCATCAAACTCGGGTAAGTAATCAGTGCATGAACAAACAATACCAGTAGAACGGTAACAAAGTATTGTGCTAGTTGAGTAATCTCAGCAAGTTCCAAGTAAGTAAATAACTTGGCCATTAAACAAAAGACCCCGTATGGCGCTAAGCCCATTAAAATGGTAACCATACGCATAACCACTTTGTTCAAATCTTCAAACAAGCTAGCGATTCGTGCGCCTGCACTGCCCGATAACGCCATGGCGACACCGAACAAAAGGGAAAATACGATAATTTGCAACATATTGCCTTCAGCCATAGCATTGATAGGATTCGAAGGAAACATATCTATAACTACTTGTGCAAAGCTAGGTGCTTGTTTGGCTTGGTAATCTTGTGCTGGGGTTAAATTCATTCCTTCACCAGGCGAAATTATTAGCGCAATTGAAATAGCGAAGGTAATGGCTATAGCTGTGGTAAATAAATATAAACCAATTGATTTTGCACCTAATCGGCCGATTTTTGCCGAATCATTTAACGAGCAAACCCCACAAACTAAAGAAATAAATACCAGAGGCACAACCAGCATTTTTAAGCTGGTGATAAAAATGCTGCCGCCTACGTTAAATAGGCCTTCAACAAAGAATTCTTTCAGTGAAAGATTTAAAACGAATAGATTGATTAAAGTATCATCCGTTTCAGATACGCCTAAGCTAAACAACCGACCGACAATTACGCCTAACACCATGGCAATCAGAATATGCAGAGTTAGATTTTTATTTATGTTTTGCAAACTAGTCCCCTAAAATATTTGTCAATTTGTAAAATAGTTGGCTATTTTAACGCTCAATGATTGTTACTATCTAAACTTATGAGCTAATATTACCGAGATTACAACAATTTAAAACTTAAGACCATGGAGTGCAGAGAATGCTAAAGCAGTATCGCTACTGGTTCGTTTCTATTATGGCTATGATTATGGTGGCTTGTGGAGGCGGTGGCAATTTAGATAATGGTAATGGAGACTCAACCGAGGCAACCTACCAAATAAGTTTAACTGCGGTTGATTCTACAGGCGCGGCATCTAATCAAACCAGCCAAGACAATCCTCTGACAGTTACCGCTACATTAACTGCTGATGGTGCTGCAGCATCTGGGCAAATTATTAGTTTTTCTACCCAAAGTGGTGTACTTGTACCAGCAAGTGGTCAAGTTGTGACAAACTCAAGTGGTCAAGCTCAGGTTATTTTAAAACCGGGCAGTGAGCTTACAGCCGATTCACTCATTGCTCAGTTTAACAATGATGGACAAACAGTTAGCCAACAAATTAATTATACCAACCAAGGGGATGGCGAAGAGGTAACCGAAGATACCTATACCATTAGTGTTGACACCTATATTTGTAACACAGCTAGTTTTGATACAGTTGCAGAAGTCGAATCAAACTGTACTCAAGGTGCGATAGTTTCCAATGCGACCCCTCTATATTTTCTTGTAAGTGTTCTGCAAAACTCTAACCAAGCAGCAGTATCAAATAAATTAATACGTGCAACCGCCGGTACTGGTACTTTGTTGCCTGAAAACGGCAACGCCATTTTAAATAATGGCACAGCAATTTTTAAATTATTTAGTGATGGTACTCGTGGTTCGGATGAAATCAGTTTAACTTTCGAAGGGCAAACACAAACACAAGTTTATCAAATCAATACCAGTCAAGTGACACCTACTCATGGTTATGCATTGGCGCTGAGCTTAACTGACGTAAATGGTACGGCAATAGCTGAAAATGAAATATCTAAGGCCACCTCTGGCGTATTGCAGGTTACCCTTACATTAGATGGACAAGCAGTTACTGGCGAAATTGTTACAGTAAGCAGCAATGTCGGTGTATTAAAACCCGCATCTGGTAGCTTATTAACAGATAATAATGGCCAAGCTAAATTAGTTATTGGTGCAGGCAGCACACAAAGTTCAGGTACATTATCAGCGACTGCAACTATTACTAGCGGCACTCAACAAATAGATCTTGAAGAGTCGTTAAACTTTAAATCTGCTGGCGACGATATCGCGCAAGCACCATCAGATTATACTCTGGACATAAATTTATTTGCATCAGATGAAGTGACACCATTAACCAATGTAACTCGTGAAAATAAAGGTATTTTGGTAGCGACTTTAAGAGATAGTGCAGGTGATCCTGTTGAAAATGAAGTGGTTACTTTTACAACTACATTAGGTGGGTTATTTCCAGCTTTAGGCACAGCGCTGACTGATAATAATGGTCGTGCTAGCATTGAACTTGAAGCTGGTGAAGTCAAAGGTGCAGGTAGTGCAACTGTCACTTATTTAGACGCATCACAAAGTGTTGCTTTTACCTCAGCGGGTGATGCGAATGTCGCAGCCGAAGAACATGATATTACTATCAGTATTTTTGATTGTAATGGCGTTGATAATCCGGTTATTCCATTTACTAGCTGTGCTCAAAGTCCAAACGTATCTTTAACACGACCGGGCAAAGTATTAGTTAGAGTGAATCGCAAAGGAAGTAGTACAGACGTTGTTGCCAATAGCTTAATTACCGCAACTGTCGATGCTGGCTCTGTAAGCCCAACAAACGGTCGTGTGGTTACAAATTCGCAAGGTTATGCTGTATTAACTTTGTTAGCCGGTGATGATGATGGTGCAGGGCAAATTACCATTCAAACTTCAACTTCTACGCAAAGTGCTTTTTACACCATTAACACAGTAAATATCGCCATGGGTAACGGCTCAGAAGCGACATTTGAAGAAGGTGTGATTGCATCAGATTTAGCTGGTGGTTCATTGGCTGTTGGTAATACGACAGTATTAACCTTATCTATTGTTGATAAAGATAACAATAATGAGCTATACCAAGATCCTGTTACCGTAAGTTTAAGTTCTGCTTGTGCAAGCCAAGAACCCGCAAAAGCATTTATCGACCAAACAGTGACAGCGATAAATGGTATAGCAACAGCCATATATAGAGCGGACGGTTGCCAAGGCAAAGACAGTATTTTAGCTCAAGCAAGTGCCGGTACCAGTTCTTTAAGCGCAACTTTATCTATTGATATTGACCAAGCGCCTGCTTCGTATATCAAGTTTGTCAGTGCCGAAGTTGATGGTGATGCTGAAGCTAGAATTATTACTTATCCAGGCACAGGGCGAACTGAACAAGCGAACATAGTGTTTCAGGTTATTGATAGCAACGACAACCCATATGCTAACCAGACAGTAAACTTTTCTGTTACTGCTGAAGGCGCAGGGATTACTGTTACTCCTTCAACAGCAAAAACAAATAGCAATGGTGAAGTTACAGTAACGGTTCGAGCTGGTAAGTCACCGACACCCGTTCGTGTAATTGCCGAAGTAGTTGATAGTAACGGCGACTCACTTTCACCTAAAATTCAATCTACTTCTGACTTATTAAGTGTATCTTCAGGTTTACCAGACCAAAACAGTTTTACGCTCGCAGCAGAAACTTACAATATCGAGGGTTGGGATTTTATTGGTGATGAGACACCTATTTCTGTTTATCTATCTGATCACTTTAATAATCCTGTTCCAAACGGTACATCAATCAGCTTTGTGACGAGTCATGGGCAAATTCAACCTGAGTGCGTCACAGATAATGGGCGTTGCAATGTGCAATATACTGTTACTCAAGCTAAACCAGGTAAAGAAAATGTATCTCGTGTTGATGAAATTGCGCAAAACTTATCCAATGGTATGTGTGATGTGGGTAACGACGATGATCCGACTAATGACACTACAGCTGCGGATGGACTACCTTGTTATGGTATTTCCAATACGACGTCAGGAGCGTTAGGCCCGTTAAAATTAACCGGCTACAAAGCTGGGCGATTGTCCGTGTTGGCTTATGCTGTTGGTGAAGAAAGTTTTGTTGATGCAAACGGTAATGGCCAATTTGATGCTGGGGAATATTTTGGCGATATGAGTGAAGCTTTCATCGACTGGAATGAAGATAATCTTTATTGCGGTCGTTTAGCCGATGGTACAGCTGCTTCGGGAGCTGAACCTATTACTAACCCAGCCACAGCCGCGGCGGATTCAACACCTGATGGTGCTTGTTTACCAGGTGGTGATGATGAAGAATTTATTGATTTTGGTGGTGATCAACAAGGTAATTTAGACTTACCAAATCAACAGTTCGATGCAGCAGACGGTATTTACAACGGTATTTTATGCCAGTCGGACGATGGTAGCTGTAATCAAGACTTCATCCATGTACGCCGTGATATCACTATAGTATTGTCTGGTAGCACGCCTTACTTTAGGGTTATCGACTCAGCGACAGATGCAGATTTGACCGTGGCAGATTTGGTTAACAATACGAGTGTTAGTTTTATCGCTTACATTACGGATGAAAATAGTAATCCAATGCCATCGGGGACAACGGTAACTATTTCTACTGATAATGGAGTAGTGTCTGGTGTTAGTAGCCACACATTTGGTAATACAACAGATCCAAGACCGTCGGGCTTTAGCTTTACTTTGGGTCGAGAATCTAGTCCAAATAATAAATCCTCAGGCACAGCAACTATAACTGTGACAACACCAAAAGGATTCGCTACTTCTCGCTCTATCTCTGTAGTAGACGCAGGCTAAATTCTATAATCATCTAATTTAAGCGAAGCCAATTCGGCTTCGCTTAATACCACTCTTAAACGCAAACAGGCTGGGCCACCACCATTTGCCATACTTTCAGACAAATCTAGGTAATAAATCTGTTTAATCGGATTGTCTTCATTTAGTATTTTATTCAAAACAGCTTGCACTGCTTGATTCGCTTTACATTCGTACGGCGCTACTAAAGCCATATATTCGCCTTTTTTATCTTCTACGCTCACCAACTGCGAATTAAATAAATAACTGCTTACAGCTTGTTTTAGCGACAAATCTGATGCTTTTATCCCGATAGGGTAAAAAGTAGAAGCAGGGTATTTGCTTGAATATAAGTTTTTAAGGGTTTTTATTGTATCTTGTGTGTTTATAAAAGCTTGCTCATGAAACAGCAGCACGTTTTTATTTGCTACCGAAATAACATCGTTATGGAAAACACCGGCATTGATTGCTTTGGGGTTTTGCTGCACGAATAAAGTATCTTTTGGATTAAGTTTATGGTTACGCGCAATAGCTTCACTTGCTTGTAACGATTGGCGTGATGGAAATTGCAAGTGTTCTGACGAGTCTTGGTTAAATGAGTCATGCCCATAAACAAAAATGTTAATAGCGGAGTGTCCATAATCAGGGCAGATCCTTAAATGATTTGCCGAACCCTCATCATAAAACCATGGATGATTTGGCAAAGGGGCGTGATGAATAAAATATTCAGAATCAAATAGTCTAGTTAAGTTTTTTTGTGTTTGTTCAACTTCAATCAAACGATGAAAAAAATGGGCTAAATTTGCCGGGGTCACATGCACTTTAGCATCTAAGCTGTCACACGAAGGTGTTATTGTTGCGGCATTAGCTGCCCACATAGCAGAAGCTGAAAGTAAAGCGGATTTTAGTTTGCTCGGACAATTTTGTAGTTGTGCTTGAGTTAAACCAAGTGTTTTTAATACATTAGCATCAGGCCGTGTGACTAATGGCAGTTTGAACTGTTTAATCCCCAAAGAGGCGATTAAGCTAACTTTATGTTGCCATTGTTCTATAGCTCGGCTGTGGTTAGCTGCTAACCCTTGGTGTTGCGTAGAGGCAATATTACCCTTTGATAACCCAGCAAATTCATGGGTTGGTGCTATTTGTCCGTCAAAATTAACTTCGTAATATTTCATAGCTGCACCTTTTAAAATACAAAATAGCCACTATAGTTCGCATTATAGTTGAAAAAGCGAGCAATTAAGCTTGGATATAAAAAATGTTAAGGAAATTGCTTGCTACTCAGCGAATTTGTCGATATATCTTTAAAAAGAAGCGTGCAGTCATACACCACTGTACTGGATTAAATTTAAATAGTATTTGATATCTAATGGGAAAGTCACTCGTAATAGTCGAATCGCCAGCAAAGGCAAAAACGATAAATAAATATCTTGGTAATGACTATGTAGTTAAATCAAGCGTTGGTCATATTCGTGATTTGCCAACATCTTCAAAGGGAAAAACGAGTCCAGCAGTTAGTACTAAGGGCATGTCACCTGAAGAAAAAGCAGCACATAAAAAGAAAAAAGAAAAAGCTGCATTAGTTGCGCGTATGGGCGTTGACCCAGAGCATGACTGGCATGCTGAATACGAAATTTTACCCGGCAAAGAAAAAGTCGTCGCTGAATTACAAAAGCTTGCTCAAAATGCTGATACAGTTTATCTCGCAACGGATTTGGATAGAGAAGGGGAAGCTATTGCTTGGCATTTACGCGAAGTAATAGGCGGTGAAGACACTAAATACAAACGTGTTGTCTTTAACGAAATTACCAAAAATGCGATTAAAAATGCCTTCTCGCAACCAGACGAACTCAATATTGATAGAGTGAATGCACAACAAGCACGTCGCTTTTTAGATCGTGTTGTTGGTTTTATGGTATCACCACTATTGTGGAAAAAAATCGCCCGTGGTTTATCTGCTGGGCGTGTACAGTCTGTTGCTGTGCGTCTTGTAGTTGAGCGTGAACACCAAATCAAGGCTTTTGTGCCAGAAGAATTTTGGGAAGTAAATGCCGATACTACAACACAAGGCAAAGCCAATTTGCGTTTGGATGTTGCTAAGTATCAAAATAAAAACTTCCGCCCAACCAGCAAAGCTGAAACCGATAGTGCATTAGCACAGCTTGAATCGGCTAAATACACAGTTGCAGATTGCGAAACTCGACCAACTTCAAGTAAAGCCAGTGCTCCGTTTATCACTTCAACGCTACAACAAGCAGCAAGTACACGCCTAGGTTTTGGTGTTAAGAAAACTATGATGTTGGCGCAGCGCTTATATGAAGCGGGTCATATTACCTATATGCGTACCGACTCAACAAATTTGAGTAGCGAAGCTGTTGCAGCATGTCGTGATTATATTCAAGAAGAGTACGGCAGTGCTTATTTGCCTGAAAATCCAGTTACCTATGGCAACAAAGACAATGCACAAGAAGCGCATGAGGCAATTCGTCCTTCGCAAGTAGGTGTATTTTCTGGGCATCTAGGCAATGATTTAGACCCAGATGCTAAACGTTTATACGATCTAATTTGGCGTCAGTTTGTTGCATGTCAAATGACACCTGCAAAATACAAAGCAAGCACTATTACTGTTGCTGCAGCAGAGTTTGAGTTAAAAGCTAAAGGTCGTGTATTGGTTTTTGATGGTTGGACTAAAGTTCAGCCGCCTGTTGGCAAAAAAGGCAATGAAGACCAGTTATTACCGGATGTTAAAGTTGGTGAAACTTTAGCGTTAGAAAAACTTAACCCTAAACAGAATTTTACTAAACCACCTGCACGTTTTAGCGAAGCAGCTTTAGTTAAAGAACTTGAAAAGCGTGGCATAGGTCGACCATCTACTTATGCATCTATCATTAGCACAATTCAAGATCGTGGTTATGTACGCTTAGAAAATAAACGTTTCTATGCTGAAAAAATGGGTGAGATTGTAACTTCTCGTTTGTTGGATAATTTCAGTGATTTAATGAGTTATGACTTCACCGCTAACATGGAAGGTCACTTAGATGATATTGCTGAAGGTGAATTAGACTGGCACAAAGTACTAGATAATTTTTACACCGACTTTAAAGGCAAATTAGATTTAGCCGAAGAAGACGCTGACCAAGGTGGTATGCAGCCTAATCAGCCAATTCCTGTGGCAATCGAGTGCCCTGAATGTAGTCGTGAAATGACCATTCGAACTGCGTCGACCGGCGTATTCTTAGGATGTTCTGGTTATGCGTTACCACCAAAAGAGCGTTGTACTAAAACCATCAATTTAACTTCTGGTGAAGAAGCCGTTGATGCTAACGATGAAGAAGCTGAAACTCAGGCATTACGTGCGAAACACAGATGTAAAAAGTGTGGCACGGCAATGGATAGCTACTTAATTGACACAGAACGTAAATTACATGTGTGTGGTAATAACCCGAGCTGTGATGGTTACGAAATCGAGAAAGGTCAATTTAAGATCAAAGGATATGACGGCCCAGTTATCGAATGTGATAAATGTAGCGCAGAGATGCAGCTTAAAAATGGCCGTTTTGGTAAATACTTTGGTTGTACCAATGATGAGTGTAAAAACACTCGTAAACTATTAAGAAACGGTCAACCAGCTCCACCAAAAGAAGATCCAATTCCATTACCAGAAATGCCATGTGAGAAATCGGATGCGTATTTTGTATTGCGTGATGGTGCTGCAGGGATCTTTTTAGCTGCGCATAATTTCCCTAAATCACGTGAAACTCGTGCACCGAAGGTGGCGGAGTTAGTGCGTTTTAAAGATAGATTACACGATAAGTTTAAATATTTAGCCGAAGGCCCAGAAGTTGACGGTGAAGGTAACCCAACAGTGGTTAAATTCAGCCGTAAAACTAAAGAACAGTATTTAGGCTCTGAGAAAGACGGTAAAGCAACCAGCTGGTCAGCTAAATATATTAACAACAAGTGGGTTGTTGAAGAGAAAAAGGCTAAAACAGCGAAAGCTAAAAAGTAATTTAGCTCTATTTGAATTCAAGATAAAGATAAGGCCAGCAATGCTGGCCTTATTTGTTTTAGAAGTTCTCTTCTACTTGGGGTCTAAATACTAACTCATGCATATGAGTATTGGTGTCTGTATCAAGTGTATGCAAAATTGCTTTGGCAACTGCTGCCGCAGTTAAATATTCAGGCCTTTCGGCCGCTCTAAACTCTGTATCTACACCACCTGGGTAGACGGACAACATTTTAATATTGTCCGCTCTAAGTTCTTTGCGCATTACTTTTACGTAGTGATCGAGCGCTGCTTTTGATGCTGTATAAGCCGCAATACCTGGGTTAGCAAATAAACATACAGTTGATAGTACATTGACTATAGTCGCACTGCCGTTTTGATTAGCTGCATGTTTCAACGAAGGTAAACATAATTGCATCATTTGCACTGGCGAATAAAAATTAATTTTCATCATCCATTCCAAATCAGCAATTGATATTTCTTCGCCTTTACCGCGAGCCGTGTTAATGCCAGCACAGTTAATTAAAATATCAAAATCGCCCATCTTATCTTTTGCACTATCGATAAAATCAGTTAAAGCAGCTTGGTCAGTAACACATAAACTACGACTAAAATGTTTGGTATTGATTGTTAGGCTATCTTGGGTGCGTTGTAATTTCTCTGGGTTGCGGCCGGTTAAACTCAGTTTGTAGCCAAGTTTACTTGCTTGAATGGCTAATTCGCGGCCTATGCCTGAAGATGCGCCAGTAATTAAAATATGCTTCATGTTAGTCCTAATAGTTATTTGTTTTCTTGTTTTGTATTGCTTACAAAACTCATAGTCACTTGTGGTTGTTCTGGCCAATTTACAAATTGGTAGCGGATCTGTTTATTAATATTTTCGACAGGGCGTAATTTCCCCAAACTGCCTAAACTAATTTTGTCGCCAGCTTTTAAAGCTAAACCTTGCTGGTTAAACTTTTCTATTAACCAAGCAAGTGCGTTTAATGGATGACGCAATATAGATTCAGTATCAGCTGTTTGAATCAGCTCTTTATTCTCATCTGTTACCAAAATCCGTGTGTTGCCTAGTTTATGGGCAAACTCTTCAGTTGCCGTTACTTGAATTGCGTCACCCAATACAAAATAAACTGACATAATATTATGGGCAATCAGTTGATTAGCATTGACTTGAGCTCGAACTTTCTCATCTTTCATATTAAAAGGTAAGGTGACTAATTCAAATGCAGGGTATAGCTTGGAAATATGCTGTAATAATTGAAGATGCGAGCTTGCTTGCATGATTTTGTCAGATTTAATTTCAACGACTAAATCGGCTTCATACATAGGGTTTACTGCAAAATCAGTTGGGATCTGGCTGTTGTTTGCTAAAAACTGACCAGTAAAAATGCTCGCATAGGCAGGCTCTTTTGTATCAAACATTTCTTGTACTTTTACATGGGTAAAGGCAATTTTGTATCCGGCGGTTAGGGGATTGTTATCTTGCTTGTGTTTGATAAAAGCTTGCTGTAGACAATAAGCCTGTGACGGCCGATTAATGTTTATAGGTTCAATTATGTTATTTGGTAGCTGTGAGGCAGCTAGTTGAATCTGTTTTTGCTGGGTTTCGTCTAACCTACATTCTAATAAGTTAGCTTGAGCGCCCGAGCCCAATAACAAAAGTGCTGTGGCATAAATAAGTGAAAAAATATTGATTTTGCGCATATATAATAAGAGTTTGTGCAGTCAGTCCTTAACAAAGATGATAGCATTATCTTTGTTTAAAATATCAGGTAGTTAATCACAATATTCATGGGTTATTGTTTTAGTTGGTGTGTAAAGCGACTTATATATCCGTTAGCCATTTTTATCCTAGTGCTAACTCAGCCAGTATTTGCTCAACAAAAAGTTTATGTAGCGGTGGCGTCTAACTTTATCAATGTATTTGAAAAGCTTAAAACCAGTTATATTTCACAGCAGCAAGACGCACCATCAGATTCAACTGATGTCGAAATAGTTGCTTCGTATGGCTCATCCGGTAAGTTGTTTGCGCAAATTGTCCATGGTGCACCTTTTCAGATATTTTTATCGGCCGATACTGATAAACCCAAAAAATTAGTCGAATTAGCGCTTACGCAAAATCAAACTGTTTATACCTATGCGCTAGGTCAATTAGCGCTTGTGGCCAATAACTCAGAAATATCCCCAATAGATATGTTAAAACAACAAAAATTTAAACATATTGCGATAGCCAACCCTAGATTGGCACCCTATGGATTAGCAGCTCAAAATGTTATCGACAGTTTAGGGCAGAAGATAAATCGCCGACAAATAGCAATGGGAGAAAATATCTCACAAAGCTATCAATTTTTTACCAGTAAACATGCACAACTTGCATTTGTTGCTTATGCACAAATATTTAATCAACCTGAGATAAATGTCTGGTTAGTTCCAGATAATTTATATCAGGCGATAGAACAAGGTATGGTGTTGTTAAAATCGGCCGAACACAATAATGCGGCAACTCAATTTTATCAGTTTTTACAAAGCCAGCAGGCGCAATGTTTAATTGCTTCGTTAGGCTATAAGAGTCAAACATGTTTGCATTGACACACGAAGAGCTACAAGCCTTGTGGCTAACGGTAAAACTAGCAAGTTTAGTGACTTTTTTCTTACTGCTAATAAGTGCGCCTTTAGCTTGGTGGTTGGCAAAGAGTCATAGTCGATTTGCACCAAGTATATCAGCTTTAGTCGCATTACCTTTAGTTTTGCCACCAAGTGTGTTGGGGTTCTATTTTCTCATTGCTTTTGCACCGCAAGGGCCTATTGGGCAACTTAGTCAGTGGTTGGGGTTAGGTAGTTTAGCTTTTAGTTTTACTGGGCTGGTTATCGCCTCTATTGTTTATTCTTTACCTTTTGTTGTTCAACCCATTCAAAATGCTTTTAGTACTTTTCCACATGAGCAGCTTGAAGCTGCTGCGACTTTAGGCGCTAGTCCGTTTAAAGTGTTTTATTCGGTAGTTTTACCTAATGTTAAAGTGGGTTTGATAACCGGCGCGGTTTTAGGTTTTGCGCATACAGTTGGTGAATTTGGTGTCATATTAATGATAGGGGGCAATATACCGGGTGAAACCCAAGTGGCGTCGGTGAAAATATACGAATATGTTGAAGCTATGGATTATTCACAAGCACATAGATTATCGGCAATTTTGTTAGTGTTTTCTTTTGTTGTGTTATTGGCGGTTTATCGCTTTCAGAAAAAAGTGAGTGTGACAGGGCGTGACTGAAGCTAACAAAAATACCCTGAACTTTAACTTTGAGCATGCTTATGCAAGCTTTGATTTTTGTTTTGCTGCCCAAGTGCCTGCTCAAGGTATAACTTCAATTTGGGGGCAATCTGGTTGTGGTAAGTCTACTTTGCTGCGCTGTATTGCCGGCCTCGAGCCGCAAGTAAAGGGCGAACTCTCAATAAACCAGCACAGTATGCAAGATAAACAGAGTTTTGTCCCAGCGCATCAACGCAATATTGGTTATGTATTTCAGCAAGGTGCTTTGTTTGCACATCTTAATGTTGAGGGAAATTTAACCTACGGCCTAAATAATTATTTGGCTAACAACAAAGCTAATTCTCAAGAGTTAACTTTTACACTTGAAAGTTTAGTCGAGTTAATGGGTTTACAAGCTTTATTGAAGCGCTCAGTTGATAAACTGTCAGGCGGTGAGCGTCAGCGTGTTGCTATAGCTCGAGCTCTATTATCACAACCCAAATTGTTGTTGATGGATGAGCCTTTAGCTGCACTTGATCAGCAGAATAAACAGGCATTACTCAAACTGTTGGAGCAAATAAAACAGCAACTGAAGATCCCAATTTTGTATGTCAGCCACGACATACATGAAGTCTGTCGATTAGCGGATCATTTATTAGTGATCCAAAATGGTAAAATTGTCGAGTCAGGTGATTTAAATTCTGTGCTCGCGCGCCTAGGCCAATATCAGTGGATGCAAGAGCAGGTTGGTGTTGTGCTGCAAGGGCAAGTTGTTGCGCATATTGCAGACTGGCAACTCGATAAAATAAATTGCCAGGGTACTGAGTTATTGTTAGCTAATACAGGTGCTGGAATAGGTGATACTATTCGTATCCGCATTTTGGCTAAAGACGTCAGTATCAGTCGTGAGCAACAAGTGCAATCTAGTATAGTCAATCGAATTGCATGCCGTATTAAAGCTTTTGCAGCAACGGCTTCATCTACTAATATGCAGTTGCAGTTAATAATTGAAGCTAACCAGGCGGTATCAGATGACGTTTATCTATTGTCGACCATTACTCGTTATTCACTAGAACAACTTAATTTACAAATTAACGATTTGGTATACGCACAAATTAAAGCTGTCTCTATTGTTAGCTAAAGCTATAGGGTTAAGCATACTTTTAATTGGTTGGAAAAATTATGGCACGCAAAAATAACGACGAGCAATACATTCAAATAATCGAAGCGGCAATTTTTGCCTATGGCAAACCTATGCCAGTTAAAGAATTGTCTGAAACAGTATTGGCTGAATTTAAGTTATCACAGCGGAAAATTACTGGTTTGCTGAAAACTTTGCAGCAAAAGTACCAAGAAGGTCATGGTATCGAATTAGTTAAGGTTGCCGCAGGTTATCGCTTTCAAACTAAGTCGACTTTAAGCCCGTGGATTAGTTTATTATGGCAAGAAAAAGCGCCTAGGTATTCTAGAGCTATGTTAGAAACACTTGCACTTATCGCATATCGCCAACCTATTACTCGTGGGGAAATAGAGCAAGTTAGAGGTGTTGCTGTATCCAGTAATATAGTGCGTGCTTTACAAGAGCGTGGTTGGGTTAAAGTTATCGGCCATAAAGAAGTTGCCGGTCGGCCAGCTTTATTTGCAACAACCCCATCGTTTTTAGACTATTTTGGTTTACAATGTCTAGAAGACTTGCCTCAAGTCACAGAAGCTTTAGTGAATGACACTAAAGGTATTGCTAATTTGTCAGATTCGGGAGAATCAGATGTCTGAAAAAATTCAAAAAATCTTAGCTCGAGCCGGTAAAGGCTCACGTCGTGAAATGGAAAAAGCTATTAGCGATGGACGTGTTAGTTTAAACGGCACTGTTTGTGCTTTGGGTGAGCGTGCAACAGAGCATGATGAAATTCGTTTTGATGGCCACTTAGTCAAGTTTAAATCTGAAAATGATATTCCTTGCCGAGTATTGATTTACAACAAACCTTTAAGTGAAGTGTGTACGCGCAATGATCCAGAGCAGCGTAAAACTGTGTTTGATCGCCTGCCAATTTTAAAACAAGGGCGTTGGATAGCTGTTGGTCGTTTAGATATTAATACAACAGGTTTGTTGATATTTACAACGGATGGTGAACTGGCTAATAAACTTATGCATCCATCACACGAAGTTGAGCGTGAGTACGCTGTGCGTGTATTTGGTGAAGTAACTGACAATACCATTCAAGCTTTGCGTCAAGGTGTTCAGCTTGAAGATGGTCCTGCCAAATTTAATAAAATTTCTTTTGCCGGTGGTGAGGGTATTAACCGTTGGTATCACGTGACTATTAGTGAAGGTCGTAACCGCGAAGTTAGACGTATGTGGGAATCTCAAGAAGTTCAAGTGAGTCGCTTATCACGTATTCGCTACGGCGATATCGAGTTACCACGCACTTTACCTATGGGCGGTTGGGCTGAATTAGAAGTTAAAGAAGTAAACTACTTACGTAAATTGGTAAACATGAAGCCAATTGAAATGCGTAAAGAAGTAGGCCGCAACAATAAAATTAAAAACCTCAAAGCAAACCGGATTCGCAAAGCCATTCGCAAATCTGAGTTGCGCGAACAAGGTATTAAACCCGCCAATAAAAGACGTCGCAAAGGAAGTTAAATTTGTCGGCTGTTAAACCTAAAAAATGGCTTGCTGATGTTAGTTATCAGCAAGCTGATTTATCTACGGGTATTTATCAAGATTTAGCTGTTTTATATACGGATTTACTCAAGCTTGATAATTTTCCTTCGCCAGCACAACTAAGCAAACAGATTGCGGATAAAGTGCCAGCTTTCGCAATTGCACAGCGTCAGTTTGTTGAGCAAGATGAAGATAGCCCTGAGTTGGCTGAATTAGGTTATGAAGGTTTTATTAATCAAACAGGGCTTATACCGACACGCAAAGACAATTGGCACGACTTTTTTAACGCTTTGATTTGGGGATTGTTTCCTGAAAGTAAACAAGCCATCAATCAATTACATGTAGCAGACATAAGTGAACATGGTTTAAAAAAACGCACCAAACAACGTGACGCTTTAACCTTATTTGATGAGTGCGGAATTATTTTAGCTTATACACATGATGAGCAAAAAAATGCGTTGCGCAATCATATGTGGATGGAAAGTTTTTGGGATAAGCGCTCACAATGGTATCAAAGCATTCGACCCTTTGTGTTTGGTCATGCAATGTATGAAATGGCATTGGCACCTTATATTGGTTTAACCGCCAAAGCCTATTTTATAAAAGTAGCCCCCAGCTTTTTTGCTGAAACTTTGTCTAATCAATATCGGATTTTAGATGGCTTGTTAGCTAAAGAAATGCGGGTGGACAAAACTTTGAGTGACAATAAAAAATTGTCTCCTTTGCCTATTTTAGGTGTGCCGAGTTGGTATAAAGATAATCAGCAACAAAATTTTTATAGCAATACCAATTATTTTAGACCGAAAAGGCGAGTAAGCGACAAAGTTTAATCTTATTTGTCTTTATCCTGATCATATCCTTGGGTATTTTTAAAATCTTTTGGCATTTTAAATTTGCCCGAGCCCATCAAACTGACAATAGGACCCAGAATAAATAATAAAGCTAAAATGATAATGGCTGCGATCGCCCAACTAGACATAATACGCCTCTACATAGGTTTGATATAAATCAGCTAAATTATCTAGCAGAGTTTGTTTATATGCTAGAGATTGCTCTGATAAAATTTGTTTACATTCCGCCAGTTTGAAAGCTTGTTGAGCAATTTGTGCCGTTGGTAAATGGCTAATATGCCAAGGCTCAGCGGCAACCCCTGTTTGTTGATTACCTGTATATACGTGAACAAAGCCAAATTTACTCATGTTTTCTAATAGCCACAGATACATGGGGTAGTTTGGGCCGCCCGTTTGGTATTCATCAGCTGTTAACTGTGGTCGGTTTTCTGCATCGAACTGCTTAGCGTCGTAGACATCAAAATCTGTTCCCCAATGATGGCGACTGAATCCTGGAATTGCACTATAAATGCAGATCTTGTTTATCGATTCAATTTCAGAATATTTGCTTAAATCAACTTGCTGTTGCTGGCGATTAAATACAGGACGTTTACCTTGTGTTTTGTCGTTCCAAATAAGCTGCTGGCGCTCAAAGCTTCTAAAACTGCTGGCAAGGCGCAAATCAAAACCAGCATTTTGAGCCGCAAGTTGCAAAGCTTTTATCGGCTCAGCAACTTGTTTGTGGACAAAATGGTTTGGATACAACTCGATTAAATGACTTGTATCCAACCCCATTAATTGTTGCTGATTAAAAACAGGCTTAGTCATTTGCCAATAAGTTAATCAGAATTTTTTCGTACATATCTGTCAGCAACTCTATGTCTTCCATTTTGATACATTCATTGAGCTTATGAATGGTTGCATTCACCGGCCCTAGCTCAACTACTTGCGCACCAGTAGGCGCAATAAAACGGCCATCAGAAGTACCGCCTGTGGTTAAAAGCTCTGGGGTAATATGTGTGGTGTCTTCAATTGCTTTTACTGCAGCTTCAACCAATAAACCTTTGTCGGTTAAAAATGGTAAGCCGTTATAAGTCCAATCCAAGTCATAGTCTAAACCGTGCGCATCCAAAATGCTGTGTACACGTTCAACCAAAATTTCAGCTGTTACTTCTGTGCTATATCTAAAATTAAACTGTACATGCATTTCACCAGGAACAACGTTAGTTGCACCTGTGCCAGCATTGATGTTAGAAATTTGGAAGCTAGTCGGTGGGAAATAATCGTTACCTTTATCCCACTGAATTTGTGATAACTCAGTTAACGCAGGTGCTGCTAGATGAACAGGGTTTGTTGCAAGGTGAGGGTAGGCAACGTGCCCTTGCACACCTTTGACAATTAAATCACCACTTAATGAACCTCTACGGCCATTTTTAATTACATCACCCACTTTATGTGTGCTCGAAGGTTCACCAACCAAAGCCCAAGTGATTTTTTCGTTACGCGCTTCCAATGTGTCGATAACACGGGTTGTACCATTGATAAATGGACCTTCTTCATCACTTGTGATTAAAAAAGCGATAGAGCCTTTATGATCTGGATGTTTTTCCACAAAACGTCGTGTTGCCACTAACATAGCTGCCAAGCTGCCTTTCATATCCGCTGTGCCACGGCCATGTAAATAACCATTGATTTCAGTTGGTTCAAATGGCGGTGTATGCCATTTATCTAGTGGCCCTGTTGGTACAACATCAGTATGACCGGCAAAACAAAATACTGGGCCTTCTTTGCCTTTGCGCGCCCACATATTGGTTGTATCGTCAAACACCATAGATTCGATATCAAAACCTGATGCTTTTAAGTAGTCAGCCATAAACTCTTGGCAGCCAGCGTCTTCAGGGGTAACTGACGGACGAGAAATAAGGTCTTTTAAAATATCAATAACTTCAGACATGAAAACTTACTCGCTTAAAAATGCTTTGTCCCAATCTTGGGCTTTAAAACCAACACTAAATTGACCTTGGTTATCAACCACAGGGCGTTTAATAATAGATGGGTTTTGCAGTGCCAGTTCAACTGCGACTTCTGCGGTTAAATTCTGTTTAGTCTCGTCTGGCAAAGCGCGCCACGTTGTACCACGTTTGTTGATTAACACGTCGGCTGGGATTTGACTCAACCAAGCTTCTACTTGTGTTTTATCCACACCATCTTTTTTAAAATTGTGGAAATGAAATTCAATATTGTTTTCTTCTAAATATTTTTTTGCTTTTTTAACTGTATCGCAGTTAGGAATACCATATACAACTAACACGTTTGCTCCTGAGATCGATCTGCCGGTGGATAAACTTCTATACAAAAGTCTTGTGCGGCGGTTACTTTGTTAAAGTGGCATTGTACTACATATTGGCTAGGTAAGTTAGGCAAGGTCATGGATAGGTGGAGCTTTTTATTGCTGTGTAGTTTGTTTTGCAAACTGAGCAGCTTTTGCCGGTGGAATGTCAATAATACTTGGCCTGTAATTACTTGTTGCTGCTCGGTAGCCATAAGTTTAAAGCCGTTGCGCATCATATCTTTGACTATGTCTGGTAGCCTAATTTCAACAATCAGGCCTTTAGCGGTTTTTATCCGTAACATAATTAATAGTGGCTCTATAAATACAATCACACCATCAACTGGGCTAACTAATTGCTCTCCGTATATTTCAATGCATACACCTTCACCCGCTAACTGGTGGCTTATCAAATTACTTGGATGGTTAGATATATTATTCACATGGCCATTGCATGGCGCGGCGATTCGCCATAGGGCTTGTTGGGTTAATATTGCAGTCTGCTCAGAAAGTGCCATAAGGGTGAACTAGCAAAAATAAACAATTGTCGTACTTACTAATCTACAGGTATTAGTGGTTTTTTTAAAGGCAGCGTGTTAACGGCTGTTATTCAACTCTGTTTTTATGATCTTCAACTTTATTTTCTCGTTTAAAATATCAGCAAATAGATCAATAAATCTTGTGGGTAATGTGGATAACTTTTCGTTATTTAGCCTTTTTAGGGATCTTTACTCACAAAAGACAGTTGTTGAAGAGTAAATTAGCATAACTTCATCAGAGTTATAAAATAACTAACAGAAACTGTAGATAAGTATGTGTATTAGCTAGTGGGTAACTTTTAAGTTGTTGAAATTATTTAAAATAAAAACTGATCAAAAAGTGATCGCATATGATTAGTGCGAGTTTGTAAAAAACTAAATGGACAAAAAACTGTCAAAAAGTGCGTGTTAATTGAGCCGGCTTTCGCAAGAAATTCGAATAAAATGAATTACTCAATAAGACTACATAATTGTTATATCCAAATGGCGAATAAATATTCAAGTTTGATTTAAAAACAACCTAAAGGTTAGGCTGGTAAATTGTTTATCCACCAAAGGTGTGGATATTTTTGTGGGTTTATATGTGGGTATGTTTTAAGTGTATGAAAAATATCATAAAAAGTTGGTGGTTGAATTTTGATCAGCGTTTAAATCTACTGATTTTTAAATGCTTATGATAAGCTTGTAACATTATGAAATTTAAAGGTGTTTAGCATGGAATTTTTATACGATTATGGTTTGTTTTTAGCAAAAACCATAACTTTTGTTGTCGCTATCCTAGTTATTTTAGTTGCTGTGGCACAAAGCAAAAAATCTGCAAAAAATAAAAAGGGCGAGTTGGAATTAACCAACCTATCTGAAAAATTTAAAGAAATGAAAGATGCACTAGAAGCACGTCTTTTGACTAAAGAGCAACTTAAACACAAAGAAAAAGCGGCTAAACAAGCTGAGAAAGAAGCACAAAAAGCAGCAAAAAAATTAGCAAAAGAAAATGCGAAAAAATCAGATGATGAAAAACAAACAAACAACAATGATAAAAAACGTTTGTTTGTGGTTGAGTTTAAATCTGGCATTGATGCACAAGAAGTTGAAAACTTACGTGAAGAAGTCACAGCTATTTTGGCGGTTGCTACTGAGCAAGACGAAGTATTAATTAAGTTAGAAAGTGGTGGTGGTGTTGTGCATGGCTACGGACTAGCAGCAAGCCAGTTAGCGCGCTTAAAACAAAAGAATATTCCACTAACTATCTCAATTGACAAAGTAGCAGCGAGTGGCGGATATATGATGGCGTGCGTCGCAGATAAAATTATTGCTGCACCATTCGCTATAGTTGGCTCAATTGGCGTAATTGCCCAACTACCAAACTTTAATAAAATTTTGAAAAAGCATGATATTGAATTTGAACAAATCACAGCCGGCGAGTTCAAACGCACCTTAACTATGTTTGGTGAAAATACCGATAAAGCACGAGAGAAATTTAAAGCAGAATTGGAAGAAATTCACCAATTGTTTGTTGAACACATAGGTTCATTCCGCCCTGAATTAGAAGTAGAAAAAGTTGCAACGGGTGAACATTGGATGGCTTCGCAAGCTAAATCACTTGGTTTAGTTGATGACTTACAAACCAGTGATGATTATCTGTTAACCCAAATTGACAGCGCCGACGTCTATCAAGTTAAGTTTTCAGTTACAAAAAATGTATTGGAAAAATTACCTTTTGCTGCGTCAGCAACCATTGAAAAGGTGATTTTAGCTTTAGCTGATAAAATGCGTAATATACGTTTTAGCTAAAGAATAAAGCTCATGTCGTGCAGCCTAAAAGGTAGTTTACCTTTTAGGCGGTTCAAAAGTACCTGATTCTAGCGAAGCTTCATATTCACTCGCTAAGTCATTTAGTTGTGAAATTGGTACGCCTTCGGTTCTCAATACAGCTCTAAGCGGTGCTAAATCTATATCACTAACACCAAAGTCTTTAGCAAGTTTTCCCCAAACATAAGCATGTTTAAACTTCTCTTCTTTTAAATACAAGGTGCTCAGTGTATTTAAAATCTCTGGGTTGATCTTGTCGCCTTCGTTATAGAGTTCCAACGCCCGATACAAAGTGTCTATGGTTAAATCGCGGTCGAATTTAACGTAATAGGTCGCAAGCTTAAATTGTAATTCTGGGGTTTGTAAAATACCGCTATCGCGTAACCCGAGAAATCGGCTCATTGCATCTTCATCGCCGTTACGTGACCAATGCCAATACAATAAGTTTGGATCTTGGCTGTCAGCTGTTATTTTAGATAAGCGCTCTAACTCGCGCACAGAGGTCACGAATCCTTTTACGCGACCGGTTTGTTTATCTTTAAGTTTGATGTGTTCAATAAACGAGGCTTTTTCAACACAGCTAGAGTACTTTTCAAAATCCATAATAAGTTTAAATCTTACTTGGTCACTAGGATTTATTGATTCATTATAGCGGCCGAATATCACTTCTTTGCGTTCTTTTTTACACCAAGCGTCGTCATTTAAATCTTCGCAAAATTGTGGGGTATTTTCACAAATTGATTTTAAGGTAACACCTTGGTCACAGCCGAATAAAAATGTTAAAGGTAGAAAGCAAAAAGGCAATAAACGGGTCTTGTTCAAGAGACTCTCTCCGTTGTTTATAATTATATAATGCGGCAACTCGCTGTTGTTTAGAACTAAGGATAAACCAAAATGTGGTTAAAAAGAATTGCAAAATGGGCGTATGAAGCGATTTTTATAATATTAATAATGTTGGCTATTTTCTGGTTTCAGTCGCGCAATATGCTGGAGTCAGGCCATCAAATCGACCAGCTAACAGTTCAAGGTCAAATTGATCATAATTTAACAATTCAATTGGCAGAGGTGAATATACAACTGCAAAACAATAAAAAACCAACTTTAGTTTATTTTATAGCACCTTGGTGTAGTGTTTGTCATTTAAGTATAGATAACCTGCAAAGCTTATACATGTCGCATCAGCGTGAGGTCAATCTATTGGTTGTTGCATTAAGTTATCAAACAGTCGATGAAGTGAAAGATTTTGTCGTTGAACACGAGTTAAGTTTTCCTGTATACCTCGGGGAACAAAGTGTTGCCAAAGCATTTAATGTCAGTGCTTTTCCAAGTTATTATTGGTTAGATGAAACTGGCACTGTCACCGCAAAAGCTATGGGCTACACTACTGAAACCGAATTAAAACTAAAGCATTGGTTTTATTTTTAAATATGCGTTATCTAGTCGCAATCTAAAGCAGCTAGGGTATAATGCCGCCTCAACATTATTGAGGTAAACAATGGCAAAGTTTTTAGTCACAACATCCAAAGGGTTAGAAAATTTACTTGAAAGTGAATTAACCGCACTTGGCATCGAAAATATTAAACTCTCAGTATCTTCAGTTTGGTTTGAAGGCACTATGGAGCAGGCTTACCGCCTTTGTTATACCTCAAGATTAGCCAATAAAGTATTGTTAGAGCTTGCTAGTGGTGATTGTGTCAATAAAAACGATTTATACAAAATTACTCAATCAGTTGATTGGCCAATGCAATTCAACGACAAAGTGACTTTGAGTGTTGATTTTAACGGCACCAATGATGCTTTGCGCAATACCCAATTTAGTGCCCAAGTGATTAAAGACGCGATTTGTGACTTGTTTAACGAAGAAATTGGCCGTCGACCAAATGTTGATAAAACAAACGCAGATATTCGTATTCAAGGTCGTTTAATTAAAAAACAAGCGCATATCTTTTTAGATTTTTCTGGTGCGAGTTTGCATCAACGCGGTTACCGCACGCAAGCCGGTAGAGCACCAATTAAAGAAAATATTGCTGCAGCTGTGGTTATGCGCAGTGGTTGGTTGGATAATCCATCAGCGCCGTTAGTCGACTATTTCTGTGGCTCAGGTACTTTGTTAATTGAAGCGGCACAAATGGCTTGCCAAATGCCCGCGCAACAATATCGCCGTAAATGGGGATTTGATGCATGGCTGTCGCACAACAAAGCTTTGTTCGAACAAATTAAAACTGAGTATGATGAGAAAATCATTGTTGATGCAGATTTTCAATTATACGGTTTTGACATTAATAACCGCGAATTAACGGTTGCAAGGCAAAATGCCGAAGATGCAGGTGTTGCAGGGTATATTCATTTTGAAAGACAAAATGCAGTAGAACACACGTTAAAAGTTAAATCAGAAACAGGTTTTATCGTGTCTAATCCACCTTATGGCGAAAGGTTAGAAGACCAAGTAGCGATTGCGCATTTGTATTTAGATTTTGGCCACAATATTAAACAGCAACATGCTGGGTGGTCATTAACTGTGATTTCATCCGCAGTTGATGCTTTGCGCTACTTAAAACTGTCGGCTAATAAAAAATACAAAGTTAAAAACGCCGCGCTTGATTGTATAGTGGCGAATTACCAAATAGAAGCTGCGCAAGATGCAACTCATCCGCGTGAAGGTTTAGCGCTTGAATTTCAAAATCGCTTAAAGAAAAACTTCAAACAATTTGCCAAACAAGCAAGGCAGGCTGATACCGAATGTTACCGTGTATATGATGGTGATTTACCCAACTACAATGTTGCTATCGATATTTATCAAGACACATTAGTTGTTTATGAATATGCTGCCCCTAAAAGCATTCCAGAAGAAAAAGCTCAAGCTAGGTTAAACGAAGTATTGTTAACCGCGCCGTTTGTATTAGGGACTGACCCTAGCAAAATTGCGCTTAAAGTGCGTAAAAAGCAAAAAGGCAACGAGCAATACAAAAAAGCCGCAGATCGTGGCGAAGTAATGACAGTGCGCGAAGGTCAAGCGCTATTTAATGTAAACTTATATGATTATTTAGATACAGGTTTGTTTTTAGACCACAGAGATATGCGCAAACTGATTGGTGAAGTGAGTCGTGGTAAATCTGTACTTAATCTATTTTCATATACTTGTAGTGTCAGTGTGCATGCTGCTTTAGGTGGTGCAACTCAAGTGACTTCGGTCGATTTGTCGAAAAAGTATTTGGATTGGGGTAAACAAAATTTTGAGTTAAATGGTATTAATTCAGCTTGGCATCCGTTTGTTGCTATGGATAGTATCGACTGGTTAAAACGCACCAATAACCAATTTGATTTGATATTTATTGATCCACCTAGTTTTTCTAATTCAAAAAAATTAGCTAATGATTTTGATGTGCAAAGAGATCACATGCAATTAATCCGTTTAGCGTTAGAGCACTTAAAAGCGGGTGGTGATATTTATTTCTCAAACAATTTACGCTCGTTTAAGTTAGATGAAGAAGCGTTAGCAGAAATGGGATTACAGTGGCAAGACTTAACCCATAAAACTATGCCGTTCGACTTTAAGCGTAAAGCGAATATCCGCCAAGCTTGGCGTTTATTTAAGCCACAGAAATAACAATGGAACAAACACAATTATTATTGCTAGGCACAGAAGGCTGCCACTTGTGTGAAGTTGCCTTTAAGGTATTGGCTAATATAGGTTTAGCAGAGCATATCGTTTTAATAGATATTGCAGATGATGAAAAAATGGTTGAGCAGTTTGGTGAACGCATACCTGTATTGCAAGATAGCTTAACTAAAGAATGTTTAAATTGGCCGTTTGACGAGCAGCAAGTGATTGAGTGGTTAGATAACTAATATGAATTTATACCGAATTACCAATGGTCATTTAGCTTTTGGTGACCATGCACTTTTAAATGGTGCTGAGTTACAAATAAACAAAGGTGAAAAAATTTCAATTTTAGGCCGCAACGGCACGGGTAAATCAACTTTACTTAAAGTGATCAGTGGTGAGCAGAATTTAGATACAGGTGAAGTAAATTTACGTGCAGGTACAGTAATTTCGCGTTTGCCACAAGATCCACCGCGTAATACCCAAGGCACTGTTTATCAATATGTCGCCGAAGGTTTAGGCGAAGCTGGCAAAGCATTAGGCGAGTTTTATGCGTTGAGCAGTCAAGCCGATGCCTGTTTAGATAAAATGTCAGCTATACAACAGCAAATCGAAAAATTGGATGCTTGGTCATTAGAGCCAAAAATTCAGCAAGTTATTTCTCGCTTGAGTTTGTCATCAGATACTTTGTTAACCTCAATGTCAGGTGGGTGGTTACGTAAAGTCGCTTTAGCCCGTGCTTTGGTGGTAGAGCCGGATATTTTATTGTTAGACGAACCAACTAACCACTTGGATTATCAATCTATTGCTTGGTTAGAAAACTTCTTAAAAGAATTTAATGGTGCAGTGGTTTTTATCTCGCATGATAGGGCGTTTGTCCGCAATTTGTCAGACTCAATTTTAGATTTAGATCGTGGCAAGCTGATCCGTTTTGAGCGCGGATATGATCAGTATTTAGTTGATAAAGCTGAATACCTAAAAATAGAAGAAGAAACCAATAGAAAGTTTGATATTAAACTTGCACAAGAAGAAGCTTGGATCCGTCAAGGTATTAAAGCGCGACGTACCCGTAACGAAGGACGTGTTCGCCATTTAGAACAAATGCGCCGTGATAGAGCTGCACGTCGTGATGTGCAAGGTACAGCGAACCTCAAGTTAGAAGAAGACAAACGTTCAGGTAAGGTTGTAGCTGAAATTCAAGGGTTAAATCATTCGTTTGCTGAGCAAAAAATTGTTACTGACTTTAACGGCTTAATTGTACGTGGTGACAAAATTGGTTTAGTTGGGCCAAATGGCTGTGGTAAATCTACTTTTATTAAATTGATTTTGGGTCAATTAACCGCTGATTCGGGCACTATTAAAGTCGGAACCAATTTAGATGTGGTGTATTTTGACCAATATCGTTCGCAGTTAGACGAAGAAAAGTCGGTGATGGACAATGTTGCTGATGGCAAACAGGATGTGGTTTTTAACGGGCAAACACGCCATGCTTTAGGTTATTTACAAGACTTTTTGTTTAGTCCACAGCGCGCGCGCTCGCCAGTTAAATCTTTATCTGGTGGTGAGAAAAACCGTTTATTGTTGGCTAAATTGTTTTTAAAACCAGCTAACTTATTGGTGCTTGATGAGCCAACAAATGACTTGGACGTAGAAACTTTAGAGTTATTAGAAGAGTTATTAGACCAATACTCTGGTACTTTATTATTGGTATCGCACGACCGTGAATTTGTGAACAATACAGTTACTTCAAGTTACTACTTCCATGGCAATGGTGTGATTGAAGAATTTGTTGGTGGTTATGATGTTATTGTGCCAACAATAACGCAAAGAAACCAAACGCTAGGGCAAACAAATAAAAAAACAGAAGTTAAAGCTGAACCAAAAAGCCCTGAGCCAGTCGAAAAAACACAAAATAACAAAACAAAACTGTCGTATAAGCAGAAACGTTTGTTAGAATCCTTGCCACAAACCATTGAACAACTTGAAAGCAACATAGAAACTTTGCAATTAGAAATTAATTCAGCAGAGTTTTTCAGTAAAGAACAAAGTTACACCCAAGCTAAATTAGATGAATTAGCCAAAGTTGAAGCTGAGTTAGAAACTGCTTTTGAGCAATGGGAAGAATTAGAAAGCTTACAGAATAATTAAATGATGAATAAACTAACAAAATTATCGATTGCCTTACTAACCGCTAGTGCTAGTGCATTTGCACAAGCCGACGCGATTAACTACAGCTTAGAAACTATTAGTACAGCCGAAGAGTTTAAAGAGAGCTTTCCTATTGATATGAACGATAGTGGCGAAGTTCTGTCGGTTAACTTGACTATTTTTGAGCATCCTGTTGATTTGTCTTTACTTGATTTTGACGACCGTGATCTTGATTACGCAATTACTTTATCGTTATCAGGTGTGAATAACGTTAGTTATTTGGAAAGTGTCAAAAAAGGTAATTTTAATGCGGCTAGCTTGACCTCTGTGCTTAATTACCTGCGCTCTAATGCAAACGACGGGCGTTATCAACAAGTTGCTTCGTATCGTTCTTCGTATGCAAAAGATAATGAAAGTGAAGAGTTAGTCATTTTCGATTCAATTAATCCAGAAACAGACGAGTTATCTTACTTTAATAACGAACAAGCACGAGCTATCAACAACCTTTCTTGGATAGCTGGTGATTCAAGTTCGACTTTTAGCCGAATTGAATTTAATGATGAAACTTGGTTAATGCCTAATTTTATCCGTCGAGGTTTTGTTAAAACAAAAAATCGTGTGATTGAGTTGTTACCTCCTTACGATGAAATTGTAGGTGGTGTGAGTTATGCAACGGATGTATCTGATTCGGGGTGGGTTGTTGGTTATGGGTCAGTAGCGGAAACGACTAGTGCTTTGTCATTAGAGTTGGCTTGTAAAGCTGCAGATGATCTAGACTTAGATAATCCAAAACCTCAAGATATTTGTTTGTGGAGTGCGTTTAACGGCAATATTGCTAATCAACGTAGTTACTTTAAAACACATGCATTAATGTGGAAAGTAAATGCCAATGGTGAAGTTTCACAACCAGTTGATTTGGGCATAGCGTTAGATGATAGTGCAACTGTCAACCAAGCAAGTTATTACAGTCGCGCGTTCGCGGTTAATAATGAAGGATATGCAGTAGGTGATTCTCACGTGGTTACTGTTGACGAGGTCGTCCGATTGCAAGCAGCTTTATTCCATGAAGGTAACGTACATATCATTACCAATCCACAAACCTACCGTGAAAGTAGAGCAGTAGATATCAATGATAACAATATAGTTGTTGGCACCATGATAGATTTGGCCGGTTTAAGCTCTGTACGTAAGAGTTTTTACTATGATTTAAACTCTGCAGATACTGTCGTCCAAAAAATAGATGACTTTGCTGTTAGTGCAAACACTTCTGCTAGAGCAATCAATAATCAAAATGTAATTGTCGGCCAAACAGAAACTTCTACTTTATCTGGTGGATTAACACCAAAACATGGTTTTGTCTATTACACAGATACAGATGAAATGTTTGATCTAAATGATTTGTTAACTTGTGATACAGACATGACAATAGTTGATGCGGTTGCTATTAACAATGACGGTATTATTTTGGCGCACGCTTCCTTTGATCGTACTGCGCGTAATATTATGCAGCAAGAGTATACAGATGCTTCAACAGGTGAGTTGGCACGTGAGCAGGTTGAATATAGTGTGCGATTGTTACCTGATGACAAAGGTCGTTATTCATGTGTATTACCTGAAGAAGAAGCAAAAATAAAACGTAAGGGCGCTTCAAGCTCTTGGTTTTACTTAGGTTTATTTTTTATTACATTTTTGTTTAAAAACACGCTTTCTAATAGAAAAAAGATCTAACGTAATTGACCACAGGTAAAGTGGTAGAAACTTCCATCTAATCAGCTGGTTACTTGATTTTGTGTTTGTTAAGTAACCAGTCCCCAGCAAAATTGTCAGTTGCAATGCCCAGCTAATTTAGCTAATTTGAAAGTGAAGACGCAGTAAAAGCGCTACTTCAAATTAAATATCCAAAAACCAAAAACGGATTAAGGAATTGCTTAAATGAAAAGACAAAAGCGTGATCGTTTAGAAAGAGCTCAGTCTAAAGGCTATCAAGCAGGTCTAACTGGTAAAACTAAAGAATGTTGTCCGTATCAGGAAACTGATACTAGAGCCCAATGGTTGGGTGGATGGCGAACGGCGGTAGATGACAGAGTTTCGTTTTTTGGAGGAAAGTAAGAAAAAAGCCCGTAAGGGCTTTTTTCTTATCTGGATTAAAATTTCTGTAAAGAAGTATTAAAAACCAGAAGTGTCTTGGAATAAACCAACTTTTAAATCTTTCGCTTCGTAGATTACCTTGCCATCAACAGCAACAGTTCCGTCAGCCATACCCATAAATAACTTACGCTTAATTAAACGCTTCATATCTATACGGTAAGTAACTTTTTTCGCAGTTGGTAAAATTTGGCCAGTAAATTTAACTTCACCTACACCTAACGCGCGGCCTTTACCTGGTCCACCAGACCAACCTAAGAAGAATCCAACCAATTGCCACATAGCATCTAAACCAAGACAACCCGGCATTACTGGATCACCAGGGAAGTGGCAATCAAAGAACCATAGATCTGGTGTAATATCTAATTCAGCTTCAATGTAGCCTTTATTAGCAACACCACCTTCTTCATAGATAGCAGTAATGCGATCCATCATTAACATATTTGGCGCAGGAAGTTGGCTATTACCTGGGCCGAAAAGTTCGCCACGGCTACATGCCAATAGGCCTTCTTTATCAAAACTATTTTGTTTCATATAGGCTAAGTCAATATTTGTTTAAAATTCGGCGCATACTTTAGCGAACACGTGTGCGCTAAACAAGTCTGAGCAGCTAATTAATTACTATTTATTAAAAATCTTGGTTAATTTATGCCAAATTGAAGGTGTTTGTTCGTGCTCTTGGCTAAATTTGTCTAATTCAGCCCGAACCAAATCGAACAGACCTTTATGTTCATCATTTTCCGCTACTTTTCCGGTCAGAAGTTCTGCAGCTTGAGTTACATGGTCAATTGCATAAATTTTAAAAGTACCGTTGTTGACCGCTGTTTTTATTTCACTGGTCAGGTTTAAATTAGCAATGTTTGCTTTAGGAATTATGACAGCATGCTCTTCTGACGGCGCTTTAAGTTTTGCTAATGTATAAAAACCTTCAATTTTTAAATCGACACCACCAACTGCCAATACATTCCCTAGTTGATCCATAGCGCCAGTTACCGCAATGTTTTGTTTAATTGGCAGGTTAGCAATAGCAGATAACAAAGCGTAAAGCTCTGCAAGTGACGCACTGTCACCATCCACTTCGTGATATGACTGTTCAAAGACTATGTTAGAAGAAATAGGTAAAGGCTCGTTACGCGCAAATACTTTTGATACGAAAGATGACAAAATCATCATAGCTTTTGCATGGATATTCCCACCCAAATCTGACTTACGCTCAATATCGCTAATATCACCTTCACCGACAAATATATTGGCTGTAATGCGCGAAGGCTCGCCAAATTCAGCTAAGGCTGTTTCAACAACCGTCAAACCATTTATCTGACCAACAACAGCGCCGGTAAAATCCACTTTAATACTGTTGTTTTTAATTTGTTCATAATTAAACAAACGTGCGGTTGCGTTAAAACCTTCTAATTCACGTACGACTTGCTCAATGCTCTGTTGGTTAATATTTTGGCCTATGCGTTGTTGAATCTGTTCTATGTAATTTAAGTCAATTGACATCCATTTTTGGTCTTCGCATTTGCGCGCGAGCGCCCAAACCAAAGCGTTAAATGCTATGTCGTCAAACTTGTGAGATATATCAGTGAGTAGGGTGTAAAGCGCATTTAATGTTGTTTGATTAACCTCTACCGCGTAATCAGCTTCGTGAATGCGCTCATGGCTAATTTGTACAAGCGCAGGACATACGTACAAGAGTTGTTGGATAGATTCGTAATCACCCAAAATAATTATAGTTTTATCTAGTTTGATTTTACTGTGTCTAAGTTGTTTAAACTCAGCTTGTTGGTAATCTTTGGTTAACCATTGAGTATCAAAAACATCGGCGACCGCAGTTTTAATCAATAAATCAGCGCAATCTAAATCTTGTAATAATAGGTGAGCAGAGAAAATAAGGTAATCACTGTCACTTTCAAAAATCTCGCCAGTAAAAAAATGTGCTTTACCACTGGCAGTATGTTTAAAGCGGCCAAATAAGGTTTCTTTACCACAATTAGAAATAAGCTGATTGTTTAATCCTAACCAAGATAACAGTTGGGCTGTTTGTGGTTGGCCACACAACAAATGTACTGGCTGAGTTACCTTTTGGATCAGGCTAACAAAAGCGCTTAACTGGGGTAACAAGGCTTTTTTGCTTATGTCTTTGCTTGAGTATTCAAAGTTTGTTAATTTTTCCTCAATACTCAATTGCTCAACTGTCAATTCAAGTTTTGCAATATCATTTAAGTTCGACATAACTACCAACCCGTCCATACATTTATTTTAGGCGGCGCAATATAACAAATATAAGTCAATATACCCAATCAATTTGAATATGCATATTTCTAGAAAATTATCTAACTTGCTTGTTTTAATTGCTTTTAGATATGAGTATCATACTCGGCTTCGAAATTCTGCTAACTAATATAAACAAGTGGCACTTGGTAGGTGTCACCACTGGTAAAGGAAAGACAATGCCTATTATCACTCTTCCTGATGGCTCAACAAGAGCTTTTGAGCAAGCTGTAACAGTAATGCAAGTTGCTGAATCAATTGGCCCTGGTTTGGCCAAAGCAACTATTGCTGGCCGTGTAGACGGTCAACGTGTTGATGCATGTGACTTAATTGAACAAGACGCTAAGTTAGAAATTATCACAGCCAAAGATGAAGATGGCTTAGAAATTATTCGACACTCTTGTGCGCATTTATTAGGTCATGCAATTAAACAGCTTTTCCCTGACGTAAAAATGGCAATTGGTCCAACCATAGACAATGGTTTTTACTACGATGTCGATTTAGAAAAATCTTTAACCCAAGAAGATATCGAAGCGCTAGAAAAACGCATGTTACAGTTGGCTAAAACCAACTATGACGTTGTGAAAAAGCGTGTGAGCTGGCAAGAAGCGCGTGATGCGTTTGAACAGCGTGGCGAACCGTACAAAATGGAAATATTAGATCAAAATATTTCTAAAGATGATAAACCAGCGTTATATCACCACGAAGAATACACAGATATGTGTCGTGGCCCACACGTTCCTAATATGAAATTCTGTCAGCATTTTAAATTGATGAAAGTTGCTGGTGCATACTGGCGCGGTGATTCTGACAATAAAATGTTGCAACGTGTATACGGCACAGCATGGGCAGATAAAAAACAATTAAAGTCTTATATCAACCGTTTAGCTGAAGCTGAAAAACGCGACCATAGAAAAATTGGTAAAGCTCTCGATTTGTTCCACTGGCAAGAAGAAGCGCCGGGTATGGTGTTCTGGCACAATGATGGTTGGACTATCTACCGTGAGCTAGAAGATTTTGTGCGTGAGAAATTACGCGAATACGATTATGAAGAAGTGAAAGGTCCAATGATGATGGACCGTGTACTTTGGGAAAAATCAGGTCACTGGGATAAATACGCAGAAAACATGTTTACGACTGAATCAGAAAAGCGTGAATATGCAATTAAACCAATGAACTGTCCTGGTCACGTACAAATTTTCAATCAAGGTTTAAAATCGTACCGAGATTTGCCATTGCGTATGGCTGAATTTGGTTGTTGTCACCGAAATGAACCATCGGGTGCATTACACGGTTTAATGCGTGTACGTGGTTTTACCCAAGATGATGCACATATTTTCTGTACTGAAGAGCAAGTTCAAAGTGAAGTGAGTGATTGTATCCGTATGGTTTACGACACTTATAAAACTTTTGGTTTTGAAAACATTGCGGTGAAATTATCAACTCGCCCTGAAAAGCGTATTGGTGATGATGCTATGTGGGATAGATCAGAACAAGCACTATCTGAAGCATTAACAGCCAATGGTATTGAATTTGACCTTCAGCCAGGTGAGGGCGCATTCTACGGTCCTAAAATCGAATTTACTTTGTACGATTGTTTAGATAGAGCATGGCAATGTGGCACAATTCAGCTAGACTTTGCGCTACCGGGTCGTTTAGGTGCAAGTTATGTATCTGAAAACAATGATCGCCAAGTTCCGGTAATGATACACAGAGCGATTTTAGGTTCAATTGAACGTTTTATCGGTATTTTAACTGAAGAATATGCAGGTCATTTCCCTGTGTGGTTATCACCATGTCAGGCGGTTATTCTCAATATTACCGACAAACAAGGCGAATATTGCGAAAATATTGCTAAAATATTGAACAAAAATGGATTTAGAGCCAAAGCTGACTTGAGAAATGAGAAAATTGGCTTTAAAATCCGCGAGCATACTTTAAAGCGTATCCCATACATGTTAGTTGTTGGGGATAAAGAATTAGAGAATGGTCAAGTTGCAGTACGTACCCGTAAAGGTGAAGACCTAGGTGTTATGTCAATTGATGACGCAGTTGCGTTATTAAAAGGCGATGTTGACTGTAAAAAATTATAATTTTCGTGGAGGAACGAACCATTAAAGGTGGTAAAAAAAGCCCAGAGGCAGGCAAAGCTCGTATTAACGATGAGATCGATGCTAAAGAAGTGCGCTTAATTGGCGCGGATGGTGAGCAAGCTGGTGTTGTTAGTTTGCGTCAAGCACAAGAAATGGCAGATGAAGCTAAGTTAGACTTAGTTGAAATAAGTCCGAATGCGGCACCGCCAGTCTGTCGAGTGATGGACTATGGCAAGTTTCTTTACGAAAAAAGTAAATCTGCTAAAGAGCAGAAGAAAAAGCAAAAGCAGGTTCAGGTTAAGGAGATTAAATTCCGACCTGGAACTGATATAGGCGACTATCAGGTAAAACTACGCAACCTGACGCGCTTTTTAGAAGATGGTGACAAAGCTAAAGTAACAATTCGCTTCCGCGGTCGTGAAATGGCACACCAAGAGATCGGTATTGATATGATGAATCGTATCAAAGACGACTTATCTGACTTGGCTCAAGTGGAATCTTTCCCGACTCGAGTTGAAGGGCGTCAAATGATCATGGTGTTGGCACCAATTAAGAAGTAGTAACGGCTTAAAGTTGTTAGTTTTTAACTAACACGCCTTGCTGCATAATGTAAATTGACAATGCGGAGTAAACTCAATGTCAAAAATCAAAAGCCATAGAGGTGCTGCGAAGCGCTTCAAAAAAACTGCTAATGGCGGTTTTAAATGCAAACAATCACACTTGCGTCATATTTTGACCAAGAAAAGCTCTAAGCGTAAACGTCACCTTCGTGCGAAAACTCAAGTTCATCAAAATGATGTTCCATTGATCGTTCGCATGTTGCCATACGCATAAGATAGGAGACTGAATAATGCCTAGAGTTAAACGTGGTGTAGTTGCACGCGCAGCACACAAAAAAGTATTAAAGCAAGCTAAAGGTTATTACGGTGCTCGTAGCCGTGTATTCCGTGTTGCTACTCAAGCTGTAACTAAAGCTGGTCAATATGCATACCGTGACCGTCGTCAACGTAAACGTCAATTCCGTCAATTATGGATTGCACGTATTAACGCTGCTTCACGTCAAAACGGTTTATCATACAGCCGTTTCATCAATGGCTTGAAAAAAGCTTCTGTTGAAATCGATCGTAAGATTTTGGCTGATATCGCAGTTTATGACAAAGCAACTTTTACTGCTTTAGTTGAAAAAGCGAAAGAAGCTTTAGCTTAATTCGTTTATCAAAATACTGATTTTTGTTGAAAGGGGCGTGGTTAACACAGCCCCTTTTTTGTATCTACTCCACTTCACATATCTGCCTTTCCAATACACAGAAACCCCTTTTCCGACTATTCTTAGCAAAATCGCTAATTTGCTGATATTTGACTACATTTTTACGTTAAATCAGTTAAAATACGCGGTTTATTTTTCAAGCTAATTCTGGGGAAAATTCTTAATGAATTTAGATGCTATCGTAGCAGCGGCAGAGCTTGCTATCACAGAAGCAAATGACCTAGCAGCACTAGATGAAATTCGAGTGCAATATTTGGGTAAAAAAGGTCTTTTTACCGAACAAATGAAAACTTTGGGTAAATTGCCACCTGAAGAAAAGCCAAAAGCTGGCCAAGCTATCAATCAAGCTAAACAGCAAGTTCAAGCTTTGTTAAACGATAAGCGTGATGCGTTCCAACAAGCTGAATTAGACAAAAAATTAGCTGAAGAAAGTGTTGATATTACTTTACCAGGCCGCGAAGTAAGCGCGGGTGGTTTGCACCCAGTGTCAAAAACCATTCAACGTGTAGAATCGTTTTTTGCTGATTTAGGTTTCCAAACCCGTGTTGGGCCTGAAGTTGAAGACGACTGGCATAACTTTGATGCTTTGAATATTCCTGATAATCATCCAGCGCGTGCTGATCACGATACCTTTTATTTTAATCCTAAGTTAGTTTTGCGCACGCAAACTTCTGGTGTGCAAATTCGCACTATGGAAGCTGAGCAACCGCCACTTAGAATTATTTCTCCTGGCCGTGTATATCGTAACGATTACGATCAAACTCACACGCCAATGTTCCATCAAATTGAAGGTTTATTGGTAGATAAAGATGTCACTTTCGCGCAATTGAAAGGCATTTTGTTTGATTTCTTACAATTCTTCTTTGAAGAAGAGTTGGAAGTTAGATTCCGTCCGTCATTCTTCCCATTCACTGAACCATCAGCTGAAGTAGATGTAAAAACTAAAGATGGCAAATGGTTAGAAATCCTAGGTTGTGGCATGGTTCACCCTAACGTTTTAAAAGGCGTAAATATCGACCCTGAACAATATACAGGTTTTGCTTTTGGTATTGGGGTAGAGCGTTTAACTATGTTGCGTTATGGCGTAAACGATTTGCGTTCATTTTTTGAAAATGACGTACGTTTTTTAAAACAGTTTAACTAGGAATTGTCGGAGAGAATATGAAATTTAGCGAATCTTGGTTAAGAGAATGGGTTAATCCGAACGTTAGCCAGCAAGAATTAGTCGAACAAATTACTATGGCCGGCCTTGAGGTTGATGCTGTAGAGCCAGTAGCTGGTGAATTTAGTGGTGTGCTAGTGGGTCACGTTGTTGAATGTGGACCGCACCCAGATGCAGAAAAATTACAAGTGACCAAAATTGATGTTGGTCAAGACGAGTTATTAGACATAGTTTGTGGTGCTAAAAACTGTCGTTTAGGTTTAAAAGTTGCGGTTGCAACTATTGGCGCTGTGTTACCAGGCAATTTTAAAATTAAAAAAGCAAAATTACGTGGTGTGCCTTCGTTTGGTATGTTGTGCTCTGAAGCTGAATTAGGTTTAGCTGAAGAAGCGCCAGGCATAATTGAATTACCTGCAGATGCACCAATTGGTCAAGACATTCGTCAATTCTTACAATTAGACGATGTATCAATTGAAGTTGACTTAACCCCAAATCGTGCAGATTGTTTAAGCATTCAAGGTTTAGCGCGTGAAGTTGGCGTATTAAATAACCATGACTTAACGCCTGTGGTTATCTCACCAGTTGCTGCGAGTATCGACGCGCCTGTATCAATTGAACTAGCAGCTGAGCAGGCTTGTGCTAAATACGCTGGCCGAGTTATCAAAGGTGTTGATGTAGCAAAAGCTTCACCTTTGTGGTTGGTTGAAAAATTACGTCGCAGTGGCATTCGCTCAATTGACCCGATTGTTGATGTAACTAATTTAGTTATGTTGGAGTTAGGCCAACCTATGCACGCGTTTGACTTGAACAAAGTTGAAGGTGGCATTGTTGTACGTTTAGCCAATGACGGTGAAAAGCTCACTTTGTTAGACGGCCAAGAAGTTAGTTTAAAAGCTGATACTCTAGTGATAGCCGATAAAACTAAGGCACTTGCTTTAGCGGGTATTTTTGGTGGTCAAGACTCAGGTGTAACAGAATCGACCCAAGACATTTTATTGGAAAGTGCATTTTTTGCGCCTGATTTTATGATGGGTAAAGCACGCCAATACGGTTTACATACAGATTCATCACACAGATTTGAGCGTGGTGTCGACCCAAGTATTCAGCTACAAGCCATTGAACGCGCTACGCAATTAATTTTAGATATTTGTGGTGGCCAAGCTGCGCAAGTGTCTACTGCTGAAGTTGCAAGTGCATTGCCTCAAGCTAAAAGTGTAACTTTACGTGCGGCTAAGCTTAAATCTAAATTAGGCATTGAGATTGCGGCTTATGCTGTAACTGAAATGCTGAACCGCTTAGGTTTAACAGTTGAAACAACCGAAGCTGGCTGGAATGCTGTTATTCCAGGTTACCGTTTTGATATTTCGATTGAAGAAGATTTAATCGAAGAAGTTGCACGTATTTATGGATATAACAATATCCCTATGCAGCGCCCAGTTGCGCAGTTGAATATGAGTGCTAAACCAGAAGCGGTTAAATCATTAGATTTTGCCAAAAGCTGTTTGGTTACTTTAGGTTATCAAGAAGCTATTACCTATTCGTTTGTTGATCCGAAAAAGCAAGATGCCTTACACAACAATGCTGAAGCTTTAGTATTACCACATCCGATTTCTGCGGATATGTCAGCAATGCGTTTATCCTGTTTAGCTGGTTTGTTAGGAGCAGTAATTTACAATGCCAACCGTCAGCAAAGCCGCTTACAGTTATTTGAATCAGGTTTAATCTTTACCCCTGATAAAGATGCCGAGAACGGTATTCGCCAAACACGCGTATTGGCTGGCGCTATCACAGGTTTACGCCATGGCGAGCACTGGACATTAGAAAAACGCCCAGTTGATTTCTTTGATATCAAAGGTGACGTTGAGGCATTATTGCAACAGCTTGATAATAAAGCTGAATATGAATTTAAAATAGAATCGCATTCTGCCTTGCATCCTGGCCAATCTGCTGCTATCTATAAAAATAGCCAGTATTTAGGATTTATTGGTGCAGTACACCCAGAAGTGGCGAAGAAAATTGGTTTAAAACCAAAAACTTTCGTATTTGAACTATTAACTGATGTATTGCTAACAAGTCAGGTACCGGCTGCTCAAGCAATTTCTAAATTCCCGTCTAACCGACGCGATTTAGCTTTTGTAGTGGATAAATCTGTCCAAGTTGGTAAAGTGTTAAACGAAATTAAAAAAGTTGGCGGAAATCAACTAGTTGAACTAAACTTGTTTGACGTCTACCAAGGAGAAGGGATAGCTGCTGATAAAATCAGTTATGCAATCGCTTTAACATTGCAAGCGGTAGAGAAGACGCTAGAAGAGAAAGAAATCTCGGCAATCGTTGACAAGGTTGTTGAACACTTAAACACCCAATTTGGTGCTACATTGAGAGATTAGGTATGGCATTAACAAAAGCCGAAATAGCAGAACATTTGTTTGAAAAGCTTGGTATGAATAAACGCGACGCCAAAGAGTTAGTTGAAATATTCTTTGAAGAAATTCGTGTTGCTTTAGAAAGTGGTGAACAGGTTAAATTGTCTGGTTTCGGCAATTTTGACCTACGTGACAAAGGTGAAAGGCCGGGTCGTAACCCTAAAACGGGTGAAGATATTCCAATTACTGCTCGTAGAGTCGTAACCTTTAGACCGGGGCAAAAACTGAAGAGTCGCGTAGAAAACGCTGAGCCTAACGAAGAGTAGCCTAGTAGCTTGTTTTAAATAAGACACGGTTAAACAACCGTGTCTTATTAATACTATGAGTTATTGCTAACTTATTTCTGCTTGAAAGTCTGAGCTTGTTGTCCTTCAGAAACAACCATAACAAAACCATCGTTACCTTGTAATGATACTTTGGTTTTTGCACCTATTTGCATATCAAACATGATCATGTTTCCATAACCTTCGCCTGACTGAATAATACGTCCTGTATTGCTGCCGAGGAAGCTTAAATCTAGCTCAATATCTTTAGCTGTAGTTTCACCATTGATACCAGCTATATACCAGAGGTTGCCTTTTTTACGTGCAAATACTGCTAGTTTGCCCGGCGTGCCTGCAATGTATTTAGAATCATCCCAACTGGCTGGTAGTTGTTTGAGTAAATCTATCGCATAATATGGCGCAGAAGGCATACCATCAGGTGTTTCAACAATATGTTGTACGCCTGATACAAATAACACAGCTTGTGCTAACTCCAATGCATTAGTGGTTTTACGCTTAATTTCACCAGTTAATTCATTGAAAGTTGTTGGTGTGTAATCCATTGGATCATATAAATTACGCGTAAATGGTAAAACAGTACTATGGCTTGCCGCTTTATCCGCTGAATTTTGGAAGAAGGTGACCATTTCTAAACCGTGTACAGCTTCAACTGTCATAAGGTTAGGGTAGGTACGGTTTAATCCTCTAGGTAAAGTCGCACCGTGGAAGTTGATCATAAGTTCAAAATCAGCTGCGTCTTCTAAGATATCTATGTAGTAATCAATCATAGATTGGCCATCACCAGCGAAAAAGTCAATTTTAAGACCCGCAATGCCCATTTTCTTTAATTTAGAAAATTCAGCTAGTCGTTGATCTTTGTCTAATAACTTATGTCTTGGTGTATATGGTGTTTCGTTCCACTCACCAGAAGAGTTATACCAAACAAATAATCCAACATTTTTACTTTTGGCGTAATCTGCCAATTGTTGCAGTTTTTCAAAACCAATTTTTCTATCCCAATCTGCATCGACTAGTGTGTATTGCCAGTTCATATTTGCAGCGTGATCGATAAATTCTTTTTGCACAGAATAAATTGTGTAATCGTCTTTTAATAAACCCCAACTCCATGATGATACACCTGGCTTAACAAAATCGATATTTTCTAGCTGATTGGCTTTGGCTAAATCTGTGCCTAAAGTTGATTCTGCAACTGTCGCCAAATCACCTAAAGAAATAATTCGCCATGGTGATTGATACGGGAAAGTACCATTAGCCAATAATTTTTTATTGGTGAAGACTTCAGCCGCCATAGGTTGGTCTATTGTATAAACCCCTTCAGGTGATTCAGGTGCTAGGCGACTTGCGTGATGATGTCTATCAATACCAGTTTCAGAGATAGCTAACCAAGTATTGTCTGTTTTGTATAATGCTGGAAATACCCAACCTGCACCTGTAGGTGACTTAGTATCAACTGGCACATCAATTAAATAGTGTTCTTCATAACTTGGATTGGTATTTGACCAACCAGTTTGCGCTACTGCGATAGGTTGAATAAATGCACTCGCATCTGTTTTTAAATCAAATTCGGTGAGCTCATCAACAAATTGATAAGCTTGTTCAGCTTCACCTTCAATCGAGTATTTAAATGCAACACCATCGTTTGAAACATTAAAGGTAATTTGTAATTGTTGGCCTTGTGCATTGTTTAGGGTCAAACTTTGGCTGGTTGCTGTGTATTCAATATTGTGTTTTTTTGCAGATAATAAGCTGTAGTTATCTTGATAAATTGTTGCTTTTGATTTGTTCGCAACTGTGAGTGTGTTGTCGAAAGTGTAACCTTCGAGCATAACCCCAAGCTTGGATGGTTCAAGCACCAATTGACCTTGATTATAAACGCTGTATTCCACTTCACCTTGTTTATTTAGGCTGACATCTACTTTGATGTTTTTGTTTGGACTTTCAATGGAAATTTGCTGTGCAGTGTTGCTGCCACAAGCCGATAACACGGCTGTTAACGCCAGCGTGATGGCTGATAGTTTGATTTTATTAGTCATATCTATCTCTTTGATTTGTTTGCTTTAATATTATGTTTTATAAGCGGCTGACAATAAAAACGGGCTTGCGCCCGTTTCTAAATTTTGTTGAATTCTTTAAGCTTAGTTAGTTGAAAACTTAAAGCTCATTTTCATTTGGTACACTTCACCCGGATTAACTTGAGTAGAAGGGAAGTGTGGTTTGTTAGGGCTGTCTGGGAAATGTTGTGGCTCTAAACATAAACCCGTTCTATGTTCAAACGTACGGCCTTTGCCTTTAGCTGTGCCGTTTAAGAAGTTACCTGAGTAGAACTGAATTGCAGGCTCAGAAGAATAAATTTCTAATACACGGCCTGATTTTTCATGCTCTAGTTTGGCTGATAATTTAAATTCACCCGTATGCTCTTTGTTCAACACCCAGTTATGGTCGTAACCTAAACCATATTCTAGTTGTTGATCTTTAGCATTGATTTCTTTACCGATAGCCTTAGCTGAAGTGAAATCAAACGGCGTGCCTTGTACTGGCATAAATTCACCAGTTGGGATCAAACCCGCATCCACAGGGGTAATATATTGAGCTGGGATGGTTAATTTGTGATCTAAAATATCACCTTCGCCAGCTAAGTTAAAATAGCTGTGTTGAGTTAAATTAATATGGGTTTTTTTATCGGCAGTGGCTTTGTAATCCATCACTAATTCATTACCAACTAAACGATAATCAACTTGAATAGCTGCGTTACCTGGGAAACCACCGTCGCCATCTGGGCTAATTAATTGCATTTTTAAGCCAACATGACCGTCGGCTTCATAAGGGGTTACCGCCCAGTTTTTGCTGTCGTAACCTTGATGACCACCGTGTAAATGATTTTCACCATTGTTGGTGTCTAATTGGTATTTAACCCCATCAATAGCAAATTGACCTTTACCAATACGGTTGCCGTAGCGGCCAATTAACGCTCCAAAGTAATTAGTATCAGTTAAATAACCATCAATAGAATCGTAACCTAATACAACATCGGCTAATTTACCGTTGCGGTCTGGTGCTTTAAGTGAGGTAATAATACCGCCGTAGCTAATAATTGATACTTCTAAACCCGCATCACTGGTTAAGGTATATTCATTTACAACTTCACCATTAGGCAGAGTTGCGTAATAACTAGATTTAATATTCATAGGACCCTGAACTGCAGTAGCAGCTGTTTTTGAATCAGTCGCATTACAGCCAACCAATAACGCCGATAAAATTGGCAATAATTTTAAATTCTGTTTGTTTAGCACTTTCATTTGTATTCCTTATAGCTCGTTAATATCTAACCAAAGTCTTTTATCATCAAACGGGGTACTGCTAGGTATATTTGGATTGTTAATTTCAAACATGACACGGTCTGTTAAATTAGCTTTAGCAATTACATCTTTAATCATAGGGTTACTAAAAAAGTAGTCGTTAAAGCTGCCATCTTCAATAGCTTGCATCAGGCCGTCGTTAATTTTGTTTGCCAAGGCAACATTGTTTTTATTTACAAATAAATACGCTGGCATTGGATATTTAACCAATATGTGTTTTTCAACGGTTAATGGCAGGTGAGGGCGTGCACTTATTTCCGACCAAGGCTCATGCACACCTCGTGGGAAATAATCGTAACGCCCACCTTCTAACATATAGAATAAGTTTTCATATCTGCGCGTACCTATTACGGGTATGCCAGCACTGCGTAATATTGTGGTATCTGCCCAAGTGCGCTCTTGTGCAGCGGTAAAGGTTTTTAATTGTTCGAAGGTGTTTATTTGATCAAATCTTGCTTGATCACCTTGGCGAATAATAAAAATTCTATGACCTAACAAACCTTTATATAGCGGAATGCGGATCGGCATTAACTGTTGCTCTAACTCGTTAGAGGTGCCGGTCCAAGCAACATCAAGTTGACCTGATTTAATCTGCTCAATCATAGTGATTTGTGGCAAGAATCGACTTGATTCAACAAAGTTATAACTGTTTTCTTTATCATAGCTTAACGCTAGCTTTAACAAACCAAATTGATACTCTTCTTTAGCACCAATACCAGCAACTTTGTTATGTTTTATTTCTATGGTTTTGGCCGAAACATTGGCACTAAACCATGCAAAAACGAATAGCAATGTTGCCTGCACTGCTAATAAAACCATTTTTACATGTAAATTTTTCACGACTAACCTCAATTTAAACTTTTAATATCTGTTAAAAACCTTAACGAGATTTTAACTTTCAATATGGTAATAAAGTATTACTAATACTTCAAGCGCTAAATGTAAAGGATATGAAAAAGTTTTGAGTAAGCTAACAGTTAGTTCGGAGGTAGTTAACAGGGAGTCTGGGAAATGTGTGGTGAGATGTTATTAACAATAAAAAAGGTGCCAATTGGCACCTTTATATCAATAGCTAAAATCAGCTGTCTAATTAGAAGGCTGCGGTTTTTGGCGCACGCGGGAATGGGATAACGTCACGCACGTTTTGTACGCCAGTTACATAAGCAACTAAACGCTCAAAACCTAAACCAAAACCACCGTGCGGTACAGAACCATAGCGGCGTAAATCACGATACCAGTAGTAATCTTCTGGGTTTAAGTCAACTTCGTGCATTCGCGCATCTAAAATATCCAAACGGTCTTCACGCTGGCTACCACCAATAATTTCACCTATGCCAGGTGCTAATACGTCCATAGCTGCAACAGTTTTACCATCGTCATTTAAACGCATGTAGAAAGCTTTAATGTCTTTCGGGTAGTTTTGTAAAATAACTGGGCCACCTACGTGTTTTTCAGCTAAATAACGCTCGTGTTCAGATGATAAATCTATACCCCATTCAACAGGGAATTCAAATTTTTGACCTGATTTTAACAAGATGTCGATAGCATCTGTGTAATCCATACGAACGAATTCTGATTCACTTAAAGTTTTTAAGCGCTCAACCACACCTTTTTGTACACGCTGGTCGAAAAACTCTAAATCGTCTAAACGCTCTGCTAATACAGCTTTAAACACATACTTCAGCATATCTTCAGCACATGAAGCCACTGTTGCTAAATCCGCAAAAGCAATTTCAGGCTCTACCATCCAAAACTCAGCTAAGTGACGGCTGGTATTTGAATTTTCTGCACGGAAAGTTGGGCCAAAAGTATAAACTTTAGATAAAGCGCAGCAGTAGGTTTCAACATTTAGCTGACCAGAGACAGTTAAGAAAGCTTCTTTACCGAAAAAGTCTTCGCTGTAATCTACTTCACCTTTATCTGTCATTGGTGGGTTAACCGCATCTAAAGTTGATACGCGGAACATTTCACCAGCGCCTTCACAGTCAGATGCTGTGATGATTGGTGTTGCTATCCATTGGAAACCATTTTCGTGGAAGTATCTGTGAATTGCTTGTGCTAAACAGTTACGTACACGAGTAACCGCACCGATTAAGTTAGTGCGCGGACGCAAATGTGCGTGCTCACGTAAATATTCTACCGAGTGGCGTTTAGGTGCCATAGGGTAAGTATCTGGATCTTCAACTAAGCCGATAATCTCAACTTCAGTTGCTTGAATTTCAAAACTCTGGCCTTTACCTGCTGATTCAACCAAAGTACCAGTAATTGCAAGTGAACAACTGGTTGTTAATTTTGCGATTTCGCTATAGTTTGCTAAAGCGCTGTCGGCAATAACCTGAATAGGGTCGAAACAAGAGCCATCATGTAAATTGATAAAAGCAAAATTTGGATTTGAACGAACGGTACGAACCCAGCCTTTAATGGTTAGAGTTTCATTTAATGGGTATTTACCCGCTAATACATCACTGATTGCAGCGTGACTCATGTCAATTTTGCTCCGGCTAAATAAATCTTCTATTGTTATAAAGAGCGATATGTTACTAAAGCCAATATGAGAAACAAGCAAAAAGACACTAATTTTGTTCAAAATGAACGAAGAAAAGGCGCTGATGGCTTAATTAAAGCGATTTGGGCAACTAATTTACTCGCTTGGCTGAGTTTTATTATGGCCATGGTGTGGTTTAGGTTGGCACGGCCAGAAAAATTGACTGGCTATGCTAAGTATAAAAAAATAGAAGATGAGTATAGATTAGACTGGGTAGAGCAGTGGACTGAATTTTTATTCTGGCAATTACTCATCTGCTGCGCCATCACCCTAATTGCTATGTTGATTAACTTAAAAAGAATGAAACGTAAAGGAGATCACTTTCATTACAATTTAGCTGTATTATTAGTAGTTGCTGTTGCGGCTGTATTATATGTGTATCTGCAAATACTGCCGCAGTTTTAAGTTATTTCTTTAACCAAGCTTCAATCGCGCCTGCTAACTTTCTAATATGCTTTTCTTCACTAATAAACGGCGGCATTAAATATACGCGAGTACCAAAAGGTCTGATCCACACACCTTGTTTTACAAAAAAGGCTTGTATTTGCTCCATAGCTACAGGCTCTTTAAGTTCTACGACTCCAATTGCGCCTAATACCCGTACATCAGCAACTTGGGTAAAATCAGCGATAGGCTGTAAATACTGGTTTAACCAAGTTTCGATATTGGCCACTTGCTGCTGCCAGTTATTTTCAATGAGTAAGTCAAGTGATGCATTGGCAACTGAACAAGCAAGTGGATTACCCATAAAAGTAGGGCCGTGCATAAATACACCTGCCTGACCATTACAAATTTGTTCGGCGACTTTTGTTGTGGTTAAAGTTGCGGCCAACGTCATATAACCACCGGTAATGGCTTTGCCAACACACATAATGTCAGGGGTAATCTCCGCCCATTCACAAGCAAACATTTTGCCTGTACGGCCAAAACCAGTGGCTATTTCATCGACAATTAATAATACATTGTGTTGATTAGCAAGCTTGCGCAAAGCTGTTAAATATTGCGGATGATAAAAACGCATGCCACCAGCACCTTGCACAATAGGCTCGATAATAATCGCCGCGATATTATGGTGGTTAGTTTCTAATAACTGAGTTATTTCAGCCAAATGCGCTTGATCAAAATCTGCTTTATCTAACTCATTTTTATTTTTTGGGAATATAGGGCTAGGCGCGCTGGCAAACAAATGCTGATTGATGGTTTTACTAAACAGTGTGTGCATGCCGTTGACTGGATCGCACACCGACATTGCTGCAAAGGTATCACCGTGGTAACCATTTCTAACGGTTAAAAACTTATGTTTGTCAGCTTTGTGTTCGCTTTGCCAATATTGAATGGCCATTTTCATTGCCACTTCTACACTGACAGAGCCTGAATCGGCTAAAAATACTTTTTCAAGTCCAGCAGGTGATAACTCAACTAACTTTTTACATAAATCAACCGCAGGTTGGTGGGTTAAGCCACCAAACATAACATGCGACATCTGTTGGCTTTGTTCAACAAGCGCTTGATTGAGTTTTGGGTGATTGTAACCATGTACGGCCGCCCACCAACTACTCATGCCATCAACCAATACTTCACCTGTTTCCAAACTAATTTCTACGCCACTGGCGGATTTAACTGGGTAAGTGGGTAAGGGATTAGTTAATGAGGTATATGGGTGCCAAATATGTTTACGATCAAACTCTAAATCAATACTCATGTTCAATATTTATACAGATGTCAAATTTAATGAAGCGAATGATTGACAGTGTAACTAAGGTAAATAAACTATCAAGCAAAATTCAATTAGAGAAAAGAGCATGCAAGCTGAGATACGCCACGATTGGACAACTGAAGAAATTCAAGCCTTATTTGATTTACCATTTAACGACTTATTGTTTAAAGCCCAGAGCGTACATCGCCAACACTTTAATCCAAATGAAGTGCAAGTAAGTACTTTATTGTCGATTAAAACAGGTGCATGCCCAGAAGATTGTAAATACTGCCCACAAAGTGCACGTTACGATACCGGCCTACATAAAGAAAAGTTAATGGAAGTACAAAAGGTATTAGAAACGGCTAAGCTTGCAAAGCAAAATGGCTCTACACGTTTTTGTATGGGCGCTGCGTGGCGTAACCCAAAAGATCGCGATATCCCTTACATAGTTGAAATGATTAAAGGTGTGCGCGAAATGGGTATGGAAACTTGTATGACACTTGGCATGTTAACCCGTGAACAAGCGATTACCTTACAACAAGCAGGTTTAGATTATTACAACCATAACCTAGACACTTCCCAAGAATTCTACGGTGATATTATCACCACTCGTACTTTCCAAGACAGATTAGACACTTTAGAAAATGTGCGTGCATCAGGCATGAAAGTCTGTAGTGGCGGCATTGTTGGTATGGGCGAAGAGTCTAAAGACCGTGCCGGTTTGTTAAAAAGCTTAGCTAACTTAGAACAACACCCTGACAGCGTCCCAATTAACATGTTGGTACGTGTTGAAGGTACACCATTTGCAGACTTGGAAGATTTTGACCATTTTGAATTTGTCCGTACCATAGCGGTAGCGCGTATTTTAATGCCTAAATCGCATGTGCGTTTATCTGCTGGTCGTACTGAAATGAATGAACAAATGCAGGCTATGTGTTTCTTTGCTGGCGCTAATAGTATTTTCTACGGTGAAAAACTATTAACCACTGAAAACCCAGAAGCCAATACCGATATGCAATTGTTTGCTAAATTAGGTATTCAACCAGAAAAACGCCAAGGTTATTCTGACGAAGTAACAGAACAAGCCATATCTGAAGCGGTTGCTGAAAGCCAACAAACGCCACAGTTTTATAACGCTGCTGTTTAATGTTACCCAGCTATATTGAGCAAGAGCTTGCTGCTAAGCAAGCTCAGCACGCTTACCGGCAAAAAAATACAGTCACAACCGATAATCAATTTATTATTCATAACCAGAAGAGATATTTAAACTTTTCTGGCAATGATTATTTGGGTATTGCGGCGTCTGGTTGTTTGCAAGCTGCGTGGACGAATGCGCTTGAGCATAATTTGTCTGGTAGCACAGGCTCGCCGTTAATCAATGGCCACCATACCGCACATCAAGCGTTAGAAGAAGAAATTTGTGATTGGTTAGGTTTTGATGCTTGTTTGTTATTTAACAGTGGTTTTTCCGCCAATAGCACTGTATTAAAAACTTTACTAAAAGAGCAAAACCAGCTGATCATTCAAGATAAATTAAACCATGCTTCATTGTTAGATGGCGGTGTGCAAAGCAATGCTAAAAATTTGCGTTTTAAACACAATGACCTTGAGCATTTACAACAAAGGTTGCAAACACCAGCCGACTATAAGTTAGTTGTGACTGAAGGTGTGTTTAGCATGGATGGTGATGGTGCGCCATTGCAACCAATTTGCCAACTGTTAGCTGAGCAAGACAACACAGGCTTAATGTTAGACGATGCACATGGCATAGGTGTTTTCGGTGACCAAGGTCAGGGAAGTTTAGCTAAACAAAATGTATCAGCGAATAACATAGATATATTCACCGCAACTTTTGGTAAAGCGATTGGCACAAGCGGCGCATTTGTCGCAGGCTCAAAACAGTTAATTGAATACCTAGTTAATGAAGCGCGTGCATATATTTTTAGCACTTCTTTCTCGCCGATATTAGCTGAAGTGACTCGCCAAGCCATTATTAAAATTCGCAAAGAAAATTGGCGACGCGAGAAGCTTGAACAGAATGTTTTACGCTTTGTTGAGGGTGTCAACAAACTCGGAATTAATTTGCCTTGTGGCGGAAATTTCAGTGCAATTAAACCTTTGGTTATTGGCAGTAATGAAGATACGCTAAAGCTTGCGGAAATATTACGCAACCAAGGCATCTGGGTAACAGCGATTCGCCCCCCAACTGTGCCACAAGGGCAAGCGCGCATTCGTTTTACTATTAATACTTTGCATGACATTGCTGATATCGACCAAGCCTTACAGGCATTAGAAATTGGCTTGCAAACTTTAAGCAAAAGCCAGAGCTAGGAAGGTAAAATTGTCGTTATCAAATAAACAGCTTATCTCTGAGCATTTCTCAAAAGCCGCAGCAAGTTATGATGGGGCTGCACAGTTGCAGCTTGCAGTGATTGAACGTGCCGCTGAATATTTGACTTTATCAACAGAGTCTAAATTGCTGGATGTCGGCTGTGGTACAGCGAATTTGGTTAAGTTTAGCCAAGGGCATATTTATCAAGGCTGTGATATCTCCCAAGGCATGTTAAAAACCGCTCAGCACAAAGTTGCAACTTGTGCTGACTATAAAAATAACTTTCGCCAATTTTACTTTGAGCAAGCTGACGCGCATGATTTGCCGTTTGCCGACAATAGCTTTGATATTGTTTTTTCATCGCTTGCTTGGCAGTGGTGTGATTTAACTAAAGTTATTCAGCAAGCTTATAGGGTATGCAAACCGGGTGGGCAGATTGTATTTACCACTTTGTTATCTAATACCCTAGTTGAGCTTAAACAAGCATTTTCAGCGCTTGATGCCAATACCCATGTAAATAACTTTTTGACTTTAGAAGAGGCCAAACAACAAATTGCGCAAGCGCATATTAGTTGCGATGTATTTGAAGTGGTTGAACATAAAACTCATTACGATAGCGTTAAAGCGCTGCTTAAAGAGTTAAAAGCGATAGGTGCTAATACTGTGGTAAACCGCGACCAGTCGACAGGGCTAACGCGTGCTAAATTGCAAAAATTAGAAAGCGCCTATCCACGCCATCCAGATAAGGTAACCGCCAGTTGGCAAACTTTATATTCTTGTATCAATAAACCATTAAAATAAATTATGAGTCGAAAAAGCTATTTTGTGACAGCTACAGACACTGAATGTGGCAAAACCTTTTTTTCTAGTGCATTGGTTAGCTATTTTGCCAAGCAAGGAAAAGCTGCGGGTTTTAAACCTATTGCGGCAGGCTGTGAGTTAATTAATGGCCAGTTAAAAAACGAAGATGCATTAGCATTACAACAAGCAAGCAATGTTGAGTTATCCTATTCACAAATTAACCCAATAGCGCTTGAACCCGCAATTGCGCCGCATATTGCAGCGGCAGAAGCTGGTATTGAAATAACTTATAACCAGTTAACCCAAGCGTATGAAAAATTTGCCAAAGATAATCTAGATTATTTAGTGGTCGAAGGCGCAGGTGGCTGGAAATTACCTTTGGGCAATAACAAGTATTTATCTGATTGGGTAGCCACCCAGCAACTTCCGGTCATATTGGTTGTCGGCTTAAAATTAGGCTGTTTAAACCATGCTTTATTAACGCAAGAATCAATCAAAGCATCTGGCTGTAACATTGTTGGTTGGGTTGCCAATGCATTACATGGCGATATGCCTTATATGCAAGAAAATATACAAACCTTACAACAAGCAATTGATGCACCTTTGTTGGGTGTGTTACCTAAGTTAAAAAATCCGACCGAAAGTTTAAACTTTTTAAATTTATCTCAGTTGTTGTAATGCTGTTTTCATACAAGTTATATAAAAACACTCACAGCCCCTTGTTTGTTTTTAAAAGCTAAGATATAACAAAAGGGCAGTATAGCTAAGCCACCTGAAAATACCGGATTTCAGCAATAGATAAAAAACATTTTCAACTGGCTTGGGTATATACAACAAGTTAAAAACTAAAAATCACCATACATACACTACTCGAAAATCAAAACCGTTAAGGAAAGTCATAGATGGCGTTGCATGAGAGAGCTGGTAAGCCGGCACAAAAGCAAGATTTAGTAAATATCCCTCGTTTAGTTAGCCAATATTATTTAAATAAACCAACTGCAGCACAAGGTGTTAGTTTTGGTACATCTGGGCATAGAGGATCGTCTGAAAACTCAACTTTTACCGAAACCCATATAGCTGCAATTTGCCAAGCACTGGTTGAGTATAGAAACGAAAAACAAATTGATGGCCCTATGTATGTTGGTATGGATACCCACGCATTATCTGAATGTGCATTTGCAACCGCAGTTGAAGTATTTGCGGCGAATGGTGTAAAAGTAGTTGTACAGCAAGGTAGAGGTTATACACCAACACCAGTTATCTCACACGCTATATTAACTTACAACCAAGGTAAAACTGCTGGTTTAGCAGACGGCGTTGTAATAACCCCAAGTCATAATCCACCACAAGACGGTGGTTTTAAATACAATCCACCAAATGGCGGCCCAGCAGATACAGATATCACTAATGCAGTACAAGCACGCGCCAATCAAATTATTGCCGGAGGTTTAGCTGACGTTAAACGCATAGATTTTACCCAAGCGATAGAATCAGATTTTGTTACTGAATACGATTTTATTAAACCTTATGTTGATGACTTAAAAAATGTAATCGACATGGAAGCCATTGCGAAGTCAGGTTTAAAAATTGGTGTTGACCCACTAGGTGGTTCAGGTATCGCCTATTGGGATGTTATCGCGCAAACTTATGGCATTAACATTGAAGTGGTAAACGACAGTGTTGACCCAACATTCTCATTTATGACGCTTGATAAAGACGGCAAAATTCGTATGGATTGTTCATCACCATACGCAATGGCTGGTCTAATTGGATTAAAAGATAAATTTGATGTTGCCGTTGCTAACGATCCTGATTACGACCGCCACGGTATAGTGACAAAATCAGCTGGTTTAATGAACCCTAACCATTATTTGGCTGTAGCTATTCAATATTTATACACCCATAGAAAACAATGGGACAATGGTTTAGCCATAGGTAAAACTTTAGTTTCTTCCAGCATGATTGACCGTGTAGCAAATTCACTAGGTAAAAACTTATCAGAAGTACCAGTTGGTTTTAAATGGTTTGTTGATGGTTTATATACAGGCACTTATGGTTTTGGTGGTGAAGAAAGTGCAGGGGCGTCATTTTTAAGAATGGACGGCACTGTATGGTCTACCGACAAAGACGGTATTATCTTAGCTTTATTGGCAGCTGAAATTACCGCGGTAACAGGTAAAGATCCTGCACAGTTGTATCAAGAACTAGTGAGCCAATTTGGTGAGCCAGTATACAACCGTATAGATGCACCAGCGTCAAAAGCACAAAAAGATGTGTTGAAAAACCTATCAGCAGATGATGTCGAAGCATCAACACTGGCAGGTGAAAAAATTCTTGCTAAGCTTACTCATGCACCGGGTAACGATGCAGCTATTGGTGGCCTTAAAGTGGTAACTGAAAACGGCTGGTTTGCTGCAAGACCGTCAGGTACTGAAGAGATTTACAAAATTTATAGTGAAAGCTTTTTAGGTGAACAACACCTTGCGCAAATTATTGAAGAAGCGAAAGAGATTGTTGGCCAAACATTTAAAAAAGCAGGTTTATAAGTTGTAATTAGCACGCCAGTAGGATTGTCTATTAACAATTTTACTGGCTATTTGGCTGATATTTAGTTAAATTTAGCCGCAAAACATAATAACAATAATCGAAATTGGACTATTTGATTAACTCCCTAATATCAACATTTAGTCTGCATGCGGAGCGCGTAACTGACTTAAAAATGCGTTTTTAAGTACATTTTTAAGTTGTGAAATTAACATCAACTTCATTTGATAAACGGTTTTATCCGTCAATCAGTGAATAGGATTAAAGATGACTACAACACGCCGTACTAGCAAAAGTAAGACAACAACTTCAAAAACAACATCAGCTAGCAAAACAGCTGCCAGCAAAGCTGCACCTAAAACAGCCGCAAAAACTGCAACCAAAACACCAACTAGACGTAAAAAAGCAGCTTCAGCTGTTACGGCTAGCCTAGAAAGTTTTGGTATGACACCAGAACAATTTAAAGAGTGCGTCGTTCGCCACTTACATGTAACGCTAGGTACAGACGAAAATAAAGCCAGCAAAAAAGCATGGTGGAATGCAGTTTGCGCAGCGGTAAACGAAATGGTTTTTGAACGTGCAACTAAAACCCAAAAAACACACTTTCAAAAAGATACCCGCGCAGTTCATTATCTATCATTAGAATTTTTGATGGGACGCTTTTTAAAGAACAACCTAACCAACATAGGTTTAACTGAAGTTGCACAACAAGCATTAGAGCAACTCGATCTAGACTTCAATGAAATATGTGAAGAAGAGCCTGATATGGCTTTGGGTAATGGTGGTTTAGGCCGCTTAGCTGCTTGTTTTGTTGACTCATTAGCAACCTTAGGTTACCCAGCAATTGGTTATGGCATTCACTACGAGCATGGTTTGTTCACCCAAGAAATTAAACACGGTCGCCAGCTAGAGCGTCCTGACTCTTGGCGTGAATACGGCAACCCGTGGGAAATTTGTCGCCCAGAATCTATTCAAGAAATTCCACTCTACGGTTATGTAGAAACTAAATACGATGAAAATGGCCGCATCCACAAAGAATGGCATCCGGGTCGTATTATTAAAGGTGTACCTTGGGATATTCCTGTCGTTGGTTATGGCGCAAAAACAGTTAACATTCTGCGTTTATGGGAAAGTCGCGCGTCCGATTTCTTTAACTGGGACGTATTTAACGCAGGTGGTTATTTAGATGCACAAGTTGAAAATGTGCAAGCTGAAACCATCTCTAAAGTATTGTATCCAAACGACAATACAGATGCGGGTAAAGAACTTCGTTTAATTCAACAATACTTCTTCTGTGCATGTTCAATCAAAGACATTATTCGTCGTTACAAACGTGCGCACGGTGATAACTGGGACAACTTCCCATCACAAGTAGTGATGCAATTAAACGACACGCATCCAGCAGTCGCTATTCCTGAGTTGATGCGTATATTGGTTGATCGCGCTGAACTAACTTGGGATAAAGCCTGGGGTATTTGCCAAAAAGTATTCGCTTATACCAACCACACTTTATTGCCAGAAGCTTTAGAAAAATGGTCGGTGCGTTTATTCGAAAAAGTATTACCACGCCATTTAGAAATTATTTATGAAATTAACAGCCGCTTCTTAGAAGAGGTAGTTGAGCCTGCATTCCCAGGTGATGATGAAGTTAAACGCAAATTGTCTATTATCGAAGAAGGCCATGAAAAAATGGTACGTATGGGTAACTTGTGTGTAATCGGCAGCTTCAAAGTAAATGGTGTAGCGGAAATTCACTCTAAATTAGTTAAATCTGATTTATTCCCAGAGTTCGATAAAATTTGGCCGGGTAAATTAACCAATGTAACTAATGGTGTTACACCGCGTCGTTGGTTGAAATCCTGTAACCCTGCGTTATCTAACTTAATTAGCAAACATGTTGATGAAGATTGGCCGGTACATTTAGATAAATTACAAAAACTAAATGACTTGGCGGATGACAAAAAATTCCAAAAAGAATTTATGCAAATTAAACATGATAACAAGGTTGAACTAGCCAAAGTTATTAAAGAATTAACTAATGTTGATGTTGACCCTACAGCCTTGTTTGATATTCAAATTAAACGATTGCATGAATATAAACGCCAACAACTTAACTTAATTCATATTATGGCTTTGTATCGTCGTTTATTGCAAAATCCAGACTATGATATGCCAAAACGCGTATTTATCTTCGGCGCTAAAGCAGCACCAGGTTATTACATGGCGAAAGAAATTGTTTATGCAATTAATAAAGTAGCGGACAAAGTTAATAACGATTCGCGTATTAAAGATAAACTTAAAGTGGTGTTTTTACCTAACTATCGTGTATCGCTTGCTGAAAAAATGATCCCTGCGGCTGATGTGTCTGAGCAGATTTCACTAGCTGGTAAAGAAGCATCTGGTACAGGTAATATGAAACTCGCTTTAAACGGTGCAGTAACCATAGGTACCTTAGATGGTGCAAATATCGAAATTGCTGAAGAAGCGGGTGAAGATAATGTGGTGATTTTTGGTTTAACCGTTGATGAAGTTAAAGCGAAAAAAGCCGCAGGATATAACCCTTGGGATTATTACTACGCGAATGAAGAGTTAAAAGCCGTATTAGATTGGTTTGATACAGACTACTTCACCCCAGGTAAACCGGGCGAACTCGCTGAAATTAAACGAAGCTTGTTAGACTATGGCGATACCTATATGACGCTTGCTGACTATGCATCTTACTCTGATGCACATAAGAAGATTGATGCTTTATATCAAGATTCGACAAAGTGGGCACGTATGGCAATAACCAATACAGCTACTATGGGTAAGTTTAACTCAGATCGTTCAATACAAGATTATGTTAACAACATTTGGAAACTTGATTCTTGTAATGTTGAATAGAGTTAAAGTTAGTAGATAGTCTTTATAAAAAATAGCAACAAAGAGCGTTCAATTGAACGCTCTTTTGCTTTGTAGGCCTAGTTATTACATTCGATCAAACGGACTGGTAACACCAGCTTGGTTTAGACCGACCACATGAGTATATATTTGAGTAGTTCGAATATCTTCGTGACCTAAAAGCTCTTGAATGGTTCGTAAATCAGTACCAGCTTTTAATAACTCAGTGGCAAATGAGTGACGAAAAGTATGGCAAGACGCTTGTTTGGTGATCTCTGTTTTTCGAATGGCTGCTTTAACCGCTTTTTGAATTGAGCTAACGTGAATATGATGTCGTTTCGTCCTTCCATCTGCTGGATCTGGCGCCAACTTGTCCGCCGGAAATAAATATTGCCATCCGAATTGTTTCAACGCATGCCGATATTTACGCGACAAAGCTGGCTGAATAGAAGCCAAACCAAAACCTTTTCCTATATCCTGTGCGTGTTGTTCTTTTATGGTTTTCATGCGCGTTTTTAAATCATCAATAATACCGACAGGCAGAATACAGATTCGATCTTTACCGCCTTTACCTTGCCGCACTGTAATGGTTTGTGTTTCAAAATTGACATCTTGAACGCGCAGTCGTGCAACTTCTAATAACCGCAAGCCGCTGCCATACATTAAAATTGCAATGGTTTTGTATGGGTATTCTAAATGAGAGATAACTTGTAATGCTTCAGAATGGGAAAACACAGTTGGCACTTTTTGTTTTCGTTTGGCGCGAATTGCATTTATACCGGCTAACTCAATATGTAAAACCTGCTGGTAAAGAAAATTAATTGCGTTGAAAGCGATATTTTGTGTAGATGCACTAACTTGTTTTTTTACTGCTAGGTGAGCTAAAAACGACTCTATATCTTCTATTGATAGTTCCTTGGGGTGCTGTTTGCCATGAAAAAGAATAAATTTTTTAATCCAAGCCCAATAAGTTTGTTCTGTACGAATACTGTACTGTTTTAACTTTATCGCTTGGTGGTACATTTGCTGAAGTTTAGGTTCAGCGCTAGTTGTAAGATTGTCCATAATCATATTCCTTTTGTATATTATCGTTTGATAAATGTTCCCTTTGCATGTCCGGTGATAGGTGGAATTCCATCTATAACGCAGAATTGCTGACTTTCGGGTGGTTAAACAATAAGTTTCAATACTGTTTTTATATACATGTTTTAGGTAAAAGTAAATTTATTTTAGTGATAATTTTTATCGATTTTGTAAAAATTGACAGTTGTAACTTAATGTTTTAGTTTACTTTAATATTATTTAATTTAGATTGCTGATGGATGGAACTAAGTGCTGTGGTTTTCGGTGTTCTGTCTATATAGCGTTAGGTCAACAGGAAGCTGTATGAGAAATTTTATATTCATTCTATTAATTACTTTGTCCGGTTGTGCTCAAACTGTAAGGCTTGAAGTTGATGAGAGCGTGGAGCGAAGTGAATTAGCTTCAGTGACTACAGCCTTGTATGTGCCAGAGTACAGGGGGAGCGTCGTTCTGGATATCGATACAAGGGGGGAGTTTGTTTGGGAGTACCTTGTGCCAGAAGGCGAGCATATATTTGATGTCAAAATAATTATGGATTCAAACGTAGATGGATTAACTATCTCTTGGAAGGAGGCAAAGATAAAAGTTAAGTTACTTGCAGAAAAAGGGCACTACTATATACCAAAGTTTACAGTCAAAAATAATGAAGTATTTGTGTACTTTGAAGATAAAGGTGCGAATTATTCTACAGATTGCCTACCTCGTTATAATGCATCTGTAAGGCTTAATGGCTCCGGCTCGGGGTGTTAACCTAACAATGCAATTATGGAGGGACGCAAAAAGCTTGGCTGCGTCACTTCGTTCCTATTATAGCCAAGCTTTTTTCGCCCCATATTGCGGCGTTAGTTTTTTGCGTAGGAGTATGCATGAGAGTTATTGTTTTTACTTTGTTTGGTCTTGTTGTAAGTGGTTGTACAACCATCTCTGATTTAAAACAGCCTACAGTTCAGCAACATTTTGTTTTAGAGCAGGACTATACACATAGTCGTATACGTGGTTTGTTTAAGTATCGCTATATAGCGGGGCTTAGAGCGGGAACTTATAGTCTCGTTGGCGAGGACTCGGACGGCAAATACTTTGCCAGCATGGGTGATTGTGTGATTTATTATTCGCCAGAGTTACCAGTACCACCTTCAACATCGGACAAAATGGGTGGGATATATATTCCAAATTCTCGTTCAGATGACCCAAGACTATTCACGGAAACTCGCAATACTACGGATGGGAGCTATGCTGGTGTTACCGGTATGATGATAGTTTCAGCTACAGAAGATAGTATAATTTATGCACCTTTTGAGGATCAATGGGAGTTTGTCTCAAGTCTTAATATAAAGAGTGGTCAAGCTGAAAATGCGGTCTGTAATAAAACTAACAAACAAATCAACAAGGACTAAAAAAGCTTGGCTCAGCTCGTGCCTCGCTAATTTAGCCAAACTTTTTTAGCCCGTTATTTGGGCGTTATACGTACAGGTGAGTCAGTGAAAATCTTCATTCTTGCTCTTTTATTTCCGACATTGGCAATGAGTGCGGAAATCCTTGAAACACCAAACTATAAAGTTTCAATTCAATCTAACTGCCAAGAAGGCGAAGTTAGTTGCTCAAACTATATTTATAAAGGGCAGAGTAAGAAATCTGGCAATTCGATATCCTTAAAAGGTAGTAGTTGGCATACGACGTGTAGCGACGGAGAAACCCCTTGCCGTTTTCTTGGTTATAAATTTAAAAATGGCAACATTACGTACTATGTACATCAAGATGGCTTACTAGAAGTTGTATCAAGCAAGAGTGAAGTTATTTTGAGTGAACAAGGTGTTTGGCAGTAAGTACGTATAACAAAGCAATTAAGGGCGGACTAAAAAAGCTTGGCTTAGTTCGTACCTCACTAATTATAGCCAAGCCTTTTTAGCCGCTTATTGCGGCGTTATAAATAGTTAAATCATACAAGTAAACTGGCTTCAAATGAGGCATTTGTGTGTTTGGCTGCTTTTTCTAATTTAGCTTGGCGTGCAAAGTTAATTTGCATTTTAGGTTGTAGTTGTTGGTGAGTTTTGCGTTGTTAACGCGCTAAATTTAAACCAATTTATTGTTTGCTTAAATGTTGGTCATCGCAGGTTTTTGCGTTAAGTTTAAGCATTCGTTTTTAATTGTCGGTAAAGGGCGTTTTTATGCAACTCTTGCGTTGTTGGACATTTCTAACAAAGCAGTCAAAGGGATGCAAAAAGCTTGGCCAAATTTTTGCTGAGCAAAAATGTTAGCCAACTTTATTCCACCCTTTACTACGGCGTTAGCTAGAAGTTTCGTTAGTTAAAAGTAGTTGAACTTGTGGTGTTTTTTTTCGCGGTGCTGGCATTTATTTGCCTGTTCCGTTAACTTGTTTGTCGCCACGCACTAGTTGTTTGTAGGTTGGTTTTTCCAATTTTTTTACCGTTGAGCGGCATTTTCGTTGTTTGCCTGCCGCTTCAAGTCAATTTATAAAAATGGACTTTAGTGTCGCTACGCTTGTGCGTTTCTCAAGTTCATTTTTATAGGTTTATTTACGATAATTGTATTGTGCTAATCTTCAGCTTTTGTTGAGCTTCTAGCCAACAATGCAATTATGATGGGACGCAAAAAGCTTGGCTGCGTCACTTCGTTCCTATTTTAGCCAAGCTTTTGTGCGCCCCATATTGCGGCGTTAGCTAAGTGCTTAACGTAGTAATAAATTAAAAATTGGTGTTGTAGGTTTTCGAGTTGCTGGTTATTTTGTGCTAAAAAGTAACACTAACTCGCCACGCTCCAGTTGTTTGTAAGTTGGTTTTGCTAAATCATCTTACCGTTGAGCGGCAGTTGAGTTGTTTGCTTCTGGTCGCTTTGAGTCAGTTTATAAAAATGGACTTTTGTGTCGCCACGCTTGTGCGTTTCCTTGAGTTCATTTTTCTAAGTTTACTTACGGCACTCGGCGTTGTTCGTGTTTGCTTCTTTTCGCTGCTAAATTTGCAGTATAAAAAGAGCAGGTAAGTTGCTAATTTGGTTTTGCGTTGTTTGCGAGTTAAGTTTTAAAAACTCAGCATTAGCTAACAATGCAATAATGATGGGACGCAAAAAGCTTGGCTCGCGTCACTTCGTTCCTATTTTAGCCAAGCTTTTGTGCGCCCCATATTGCGGCGTTAGGCGTCACAAGGAATTCAGCGTGAAATTAGAAACTCAAGTAACCGGCAATATTGGTATGTACTACGCCTGTTACAAGCTGTCTTGTATGGGCTGGAATGTGATGCCAACGGCAAGGAATGCACGAGGCATTGATATAATTGCTTACAACAAAGAAGGCACTGATTTTATAGGTGTCCAAGTCAAGGCACTTTCAAAGCGTAATCCTGTGCCACTTGGAAATTCCCTTGATAAAGTGATGGGCGATTTCTGGCTCATCGTAAATAATGTATCAAAAGAACCAAATGTGTTTGTCATGTTGCCGGAAGAAGTTAAATCATTGGCGCATCGTGGTGAAAAAGAAGGTCGTGTATCATACTGGTTACAGCCAACATCTTACGATCAACCGCAATTTAAAGAGGCTTGGCAGCGAATTGGTCTGGGGCATAAAATCGCCTAACAAACGCATTAAGGGTGGACGCAAAAAGCTTGGCTGCGCTCATTCTTCGCTTAGTATAGCCAAACTTTATTGCGCCACTTATGCGGGCGTTAGCTAAGTGCTTAACGTAGTTAAAATTAAAAATTGGTGTTGTAAGTTTTCGAGTTGCTGGTTATTTTGTGCTAAAAAGTAACACTAACTCGCCACGCTCCAGTTGTTTGTAAGTTGGTTTTGTTAAATCATCTTACCGTTGAGCGGCAATTGCGTTGTTTGCCTGCCGCTTCAAGTAAGTTTATAAAAATGGACTTTTGTGTCGCCACGCTTGTGCGTTTCCTCGAGTTCATTTTTCTAAGTTTATTTACGGCACTCGGCATTGTTCGTGAGTGCTTCTTTTCGCTGCTAAATTTGCAGTTAAAAATGAAGTAGGTAAGTTGCTAATTTGGTTTTGTGTTGTTTGCGAGTTGGGTTTTAAAAGCTCAGCATTAGCTAACAATGCAATTAAGGGTGGACGCAAAAAGCTTGGCTTGCGCTCGTTCCTCGCTAATTATAGCCAAGCTTTTATGCGCCACTTATTGCGGCGTTATATTTTTATGAAAACACAGTTGCTCATAGCTGGAGTAATCGCTTTAGCGTTGTATGTAATTTCAGTCGGTGTCAGTACTTGGAGTAATCTTCAGGAAGATGCCCGCATCGCCAATATTGAAGATCCTTTATTGTGTTCCAATTACGGTGGTGTTATCGAGAAAGTTTGCTCTAGTGGTAAAAAGCAATGTGTTATCCAATTTAGCGATTCTGGTAAATCTTGCTTAGATTCATCTGAATGTCTGGGGGCTTGTTTAAGTACAAACCACAATGCCCAAATCGGTGAAGAAGTATCGGGGCAGTGTGCAAGTTCATCCAATCCATGTGGTTTATTTATGCCAATCGAAAATGGTAAGGTAACCTCAATAGCATGGGTGGATTAAAAATATAACAAAGCAATAATGATGGGACGCAAAAAGCTTGGCTCGCGTCACTTCGTTCCTAATTTTAGCCAAGCTTTTATGCGCCCCATATTGCGGCGTTAGCTAAGTGCTTAACGTAGTAATAAATTTAAAATTGGTGTTGTAGGTTTTCGAGTTGCTGGTTATTTTGTGCTAAATAGTAACACCAACTCGCCACGCTCTAGTTGTTGGTAAGTTGGTTTTTCCATGTTGTTTTACCGTTGAGCGGCATTTGTGTTATTTGCCTGCCGCTTCAAGTTGGTTTATAAAAATGGACTTTTGTGTCGCCACGCTTGTGTGTATCCTCAAGTTCATTTTTCTAAGTTTACTTACGGCACTCAGCATTGTTCGGGTCTGCTTCTTTTTGCTGCTAAATTGCAGTCAAAAATGAAGTTGGTAAGTTGCTATTTGGTTTTGCGTTGTTTACGAGTTAATTTTTAAAAACTCAGCACTAGCTAACAAAGCAATAATGAATGGGACGCAAAAAGCTTGGCTGCGCTCGTTCCTCGCTAATTATAGCCAAGCCTTTTGCGCCCCATATTGCGGCGTTAGCTAGAAGTTTCGTTAGTTAAAAGTAGTTAAACTTGTGGTGTTTGTTTTCGCAGTGCTGGCATTTATTTGGCTGTTCCGTTAACTTGTATACCGCCACACATCAGTTGTTTGTAGCTTGGTTTTTCAACCTTGCTTACCGTTGAGCGGCATTTGTGTTGTTTGCCTATCGCTTCAAGTTAATTTATAAAAATGGACTTTTGTGTCGCTACGCTTTTGCGTTTCTCAAGTTCATTTTTCTAAGTTTATTTACGGTATTTGTATTGTGCTAATCTTCAGCTTTTGCTGAGCTTCTAGCCAACAATGCAATTATGGAGGGACGCAAAAAGCTTGGCTCGCGTCACTTCGTTCCTAATTTTAGCCAAGCTTTTATGCGCCCCATATTGCGGCGTTAGAAATAGCAAAATCTTAAAAGTAAACGGCTTCAAATGAGGCATTTGTGTGCTTTGCTGCTTTTTCTAATTTAGCTTGGCGTGCCATGTTAAATTGGCATTTTAGTTTGTAGTTGTTGGTGCGTTTTGCGTTGTTAACGTGCTACATTCAAACCAATTTATTGTTTGCTTAATTGTTGGTTACCGCAGCTTTGTACGTTAAGTTTAAGCAACTGTTTTTTAATTAATGGTAAAGGGCATTTTTATGCAGCCCTTACGTTGTCGGGCATTTCTAACAATGCAGTCAAAGGGATGCAAAAAGCTTGGCCAAATTTTTGCTGAGCAAAAATGTTAGCCAACTTTGTTCCACCCTTTACCGCGGCGTTAGCTAGAAGTTTTATTAGTTAAAAGTTTAAAAATATTAATATTGGTGTTGTTGGTTTTCGTGTTGCTGAAAGTTGTTTGTGTTGATCATTTAACTTTCGAGTCGCCACGCAGCAGTTGTTTGTAGCTTGGTTTTTCAACCTTACTTACCGTTGAGCGGCATTTTCGTTGTTTGCCTGTCGCTTCAAGTCAATTTATAAAAATGGACTTTTGTGTCGCCACGCCAGTGCGTTTCTCAAGCTCATTTTTCTAAGTTTACTTACAGCACTCGGCATTGTTCGGGTTTGCTTCTTTTCGCTGCCAAATTTGCAGTTAAAAATGGAGTAGGTAAGTTGCTAATTTGGTTTTGCGTTGTTTGCGAGTTAAGTTTAAATAGCTCAGCATTAGCTAACAATGCAATAATGATGGGACACAAAAAGCTTGGCTCGCGTCACTTCGTTCCTAATTTTAGCCAAGCTTTTTCGCGCCCCATATTGCGGCGTTAGCTAGAAGTTTCGTTAGTTAAAAGTAGTTAAACTGTTGGTGTTTGTTTTCGTGGTGCTGGCATTTTCTTGCCTGTTCCGTTAACTTGTTAGTCGCCACGCACCAGTTGTTTGTAGGTTGGTTTTTCCAACTTGTTTTACCGTTGAGCGGCATTTGTATTGTTTGCCTGCCGCTTGAAGTGAAGTTATAAAAATGAGCTTTCGTGTCGCCACGCTTTTGCATGTCCTCAAGTTCATTTTTCTAGGTTTACTTACGGCACTCGGCATTGTTCGGGTCTGCTTCTTTTCGCTGCTAAATTTGCAGTTAAAAATGGAACAGGTAAGTTGCTAATTTGGTTTTGTATTGTTGGCTAGTTTTATGTTCATTCGGTGGGCACCTAGCTAACAATCGCATTAAGGGTGGACGCAAAAAGCTTGGCTGCGCTCGTACCTCGCACATTATAGCCAAGCTTTTATGCGCCACTTATGCGGGCGTTAGGGGCCAAATGAGAATTCTGTTTATCATGATGTTATTTTGCTCTCACACTGTGTTTGCTAACGACTCTTTTCTAATTGAAGGAAAAATCACCTCTATAAGTGTTTCTGAAAATTTTGTCCATGTCAGCGTATTAAGTGAAAACCGTTTGAATTATGACTGTGGTAAAGAGCGTTTTCGCTTTAATTTAGAAAATAGTGAGAGTAATACTGTTAGCGCACTTGTTACATTAGCCCACTCAGCAATGTCAAAGAACCAAGCTGTTGTACTTCACGGAATTAGGGATAATTGTAACTCAGCTAATAAAGACTTTTTAGCACTTAAGGTAAAGGTGTCTAGCCCCTAACAAACGCATTAAGGGTGGACGCAAAAAGCTTGGCTGCGCTCATTCTTCGCTTAGTATAGCCAAGCTTTTATGCGCCACTTATGCGGGCGTTAGCTAAGTGCTTAACTTAGTTAAAAATTAAAATCTGGTGTTGTAAGTTTTCGAGTTGCTGGTTATTTTGTACTAAAAAGTAACACCAACTCGCCACGCTCCAGTTGTTTGTAGGTTAGTTTTTTAACCTTGTTTACCGTTGAGCGGCATTTATATTGTCTGCCTGCCGCTTGAAGTGAAGTTATAAAAATGAGCTTTCGTGTCGCCACGCTTTTGCATGTCCTCTAGTTCATTTTTCTAAGTTTACTTACGGCACTCGGCATTGTTCGTGTTTGCTTCTTTTTGCTGCAAGTTTATTGCTAGAAAATGAAGTCGGTAAGTTGCTAATTTGGTTTTGTGTTGTTTGCGAGTTCAGTTTTAAAAACTCAGCACTAGCTAACAAAGCAATAATGAATGGGACGCAAAAAGCTTGGCTGCGCTCATTCTTCGCTTATTATAGCCAAGCTTTATTGCGCCCCATATTGCGGCGTTAGAAATAGTAAAACCTTACAAGTAAACAGCTTCGAATGAAGCATTTGTGTGCTTGTTGGCTTTTTCTAATTCTGCTTGGCGTGCAAATTAATTGGCATTTTAGGGCGTTGTTGTTGGTAAGTTTTGCGTTGTTAACGTGCTAAATTTTAACTAATTTATTGTTTGCTTAAATGTTGGTTATCGCAGTTTTTTAAGTTAAGTTTAGGCAACTGTTTTTGTAAGCCAGTATAGGGCGTTTTTATGCAGCATTGGTGTCGTTTGGCATTTCTAACAATGCAGTCATATGGGACGCAAAAAGCTTGGCTTAATTTTTGCGGGCAAAAATATAATCCAACTTTGTTGCGCCCTATACTGCGGCGTTAGCTAGAAGGTTCGTTAGTTAATAGTAGTTAAACTGTTGGTGTTGGTTTCGCAGTGCTGGCATTTTCTTGCTTGTTCAGTTAACTTTTAAGCCGCCACGCACCAGTTGTTTTGAAGTTGGTTTTTCCAACTTGTTTTACCGTTGAGCGGCATTTGTATTGTTTGCTTGTCGCTTAAAGTTGGTTTATAAAAATGGACTTTTGTGTCGCCACGCATGTGCGTTTCTAAAGTTCATTTTTCTAAGTTTATTTACGGTATTTGTATTGTGCCAATCTTTAGCTTTTGGTGAGCTTCTAGCCAACAATGCAATTAAGGCGGACTAAAAAAGCTTGGCTTAGTTCGTACCTCACTAATTATAGCCAAGCTTTTTCAGCCGCTTATCGCGGCGTTAGAAATAGCAAAATCTTACAAGTAAACGGCTTCAAATGAGGCATTTGTGTGCTTCGCTATTTTTAAATTGCTGGTTGGCGTGCAAAGTTAATTGGCATTTTAGTTTGGTTTTATTAGGTTAGGGCGGTGTTGTTAACGCGCTAAATTTAAACCAATTTATCGTTTGCTTAAATGTTGGTAACCGCAGGTTTTTAGGTTAAGTTTAGGCAATTGTTTTTAATTATTGGTAAAGGGCATTTTTATGCAGCCCTTGCGTTGTTGGGCATTTCTAACAATGCAGTTAAAGGGATGCAAAAAGCTTGGCCAAATTTTTGCGGAGCAAAAATGCTAGCCAACTTTGTTCCACCCTTTACCGCGGCGTTAGCTAGAAGTTTTAAGAGCTAATAGTTTAAAAATATTAAAAATTGGTGGTGTGGTTTTTCTTTTAACTGGAATTTTTTTGGCAGAAAAATAACTTTCTAATCGCTACGCACCAGTTGCTTTAAGGTTGGTTTTTCCAACTTGTTTTACCGTTGAGCGGCAGTTGCGTTGTTTGCTTGTCGCTTCAAGTTAATTTATAAAAATGGACTTTTGTGTCGCCACGCCAGTGCGTTTCTCAAGCTCATTTTTCTAAGTTTATTTACGGTATTTGTATTGTGCTAAATTCAAACTTCGGTGAGCTTCTAGCCAACAATGCAATTAAGGCGGACTAAAAAAGCTTGGCTTAGTTCGTACCTCACTAATTATAGCCAAGCTTTTTCAGCCGCTTATCGCGGCGTTAGCTAGAAGTTTTAAGGGCTAATAGTTAAAAAATATTAAAATTAGTGTCGTTGGTTTTCGTGTCGCTGAAAGTTGTTTGCGTTGATCATTTTACTTTCGAGTTGCCACGCACCAGTTGTTTTGAAGTTGGTTTTTCCAACTTGTTTTACCGTTGAGCGGCATTTGCATTGTTTGCCTGTCGCTTCAAGTCAATTTATAAAAATGGACTTTTGTGTCGCTATGCCAGTGCGTTTCTCAAGTTCGTTTTTCTAAGTTTATTTACGGTATTTGTATTGTGCTAATCTTCAGCTTTTAGGTAAGCTTCTAGCCAACAATGCAATTATGAAGGGACGCAAAAAGCTTGGCTGGCGTCACTTCGTTCCTAATTTTAGCCAAGCTTTTGTGCGCCCCATATTGCGGCGTTAGCTAGAAGGTTCGTTAGTTAATAGTAGTTAAACTGGTGGTGTTGGTTTCGTGGTGCTGGCATTTATTTGCCTGTTCAGTTAACTTTTAAGCCGCCACGCACCAGTAGTTTTGAGGTTGGTTTTTCCAAATTGTTTTACCGTTGAGCGGCATTTGCGTTGTTTGCCTGCCGCTTTAAGTTAATTTATAAAAATGGACTTTTGTGTCGCTACGCTTTTGCGTATCTCAAGTTCATTTTTCTAAATTTATTTACGGTAATTGTATTGTGCTAATCTTCAGCTTTTGTTGAGCTTCTAGCCAACAATGCAATTAAGGCGGACTAAAAAAGCTTGGCTTAGTTCGTGCCTCACTAATTTTAGCCAAGCTTTTTCAGCCGCTTATTGCGGCGTTAGAAATAGCAAAATCTTAAAAGTAAACGGCTTCAAATGAGGCATTTGTGTGCTTTGCTGCTTTTTCTAATTTAGCTTGGCGTGCCATGTTAAATTGGCATTTTAGTTTGTAGTTGTTGGTGCGTTTTGCGTTGTTAACGTGCTACATTCAAACCAATTTATTGTTTGCTTAATTGTTGGTTACCGCAGCTTTGTACGTTAAGTTTAAGCAACTGTTTTTTAATTAATGGTAAAGGGCATTTTTATGCAGCCCTTACGTTGTCGGGCATTTCTAACAATGCAGTCAAAGGGATGCAAAAAGCTTGGCCAAATTTTTGCTGAGCAAAAATGTTAGCCAACTTTGTTCCACCCTTTACCGCGGCGTTATATTTTAATGAAACTATGGCCAAATTTTTATTTTACTTTAATGTCTTAGCATTACTTATTTTTGTTGCTTTAGTCGGTCTTCAAGCCAAATGGTTTTATCACTACATAGTTGAAGTTAATAACCCCAATCGTGCTGAAGCGATATTTGGTATCACAATGTCGGCCATTATGTCTCTTGGGTTGGTTGCACCAGCTTCTTTTGCAGGTTATTTTGAAAGTAAAGTTAATCCAAAGTTAGGTTTTTCTGTGCTGCTAATGTGTTTATTTCAGTTTGTTGTAATAGCTATTTGTGGTGCAATTTAAAATATAACAATCGCATTAAGGGTGGACGCAAAAAGCTTGGCTGCGCTCATTCTTCGCTTAATATAGCCAAGCTTTATTGCGCCACTTATGCGGGCGTTAGCTAGAAATTTTATTAGTTAAAAGTTTAAAAATATTAATATTGGTGTTGTTGGTTTTCGTGTAGCTGAAAGTTGTTTGTGTTGATCATTTAACTTTCTAGTCGCTACGCACCAGTTGTTTTGAGGTTGGTTTTTCCAACTTGTTTTACCGTTGAGCGGCATTTTCGTTGTTTGCCTGTCGCTTCAAGTCAATTTATAAATATGGACTTTTGTGTCGCGACGCTTTTGCGTTTCTCAAGCTCATTTTTCTAAGTTTATTTACGGTATTTGTATTGTGCTAATCTTCAGCTTTTAGGTAAGCTTCTAGCCAACAATGCAATTAAGGGTGGACGCAAAAAGCTTGGCTTGCGCTCGTTCCTCGCTAATTATAGCCAAGCTTTTATGCGCCACTTATTGCGGCGTTAGCTAGAAGGTTCGTTAGTTAATAGTAGTTAAACTGGTGGTGTTGGTTTCGTGGTGCTGGCATTTATTTGCCTGTTCAGTTAACTTTTAAGCCGCCACGCACCAGTAGTTTTGAGGTTGGTTTTTCCAAATTGTTTTACCGTTGAGCGGCATTTGCGTTGTTTGCCTGCCGCTTTAAGTTAATTTATAAAAATGGACTTTTGTGTCGCTACGCTTTTGCGTATCTCAAGTTCATTTTTCTAAATTTATTTACGGTAATTGTATTGTGCTAATCTTCAGCTTTTGTTGAGCTTCTAGCCAACAATGCAATTAAGGCGGACTAAAAAAGCTTGGCTTAGTTCGTGCCTCACTAATTTTAGCCAAGCTTTTTCAGCCGCTTATTGCGGCGTTAGAAATAGTAAAACCTTACAAGTAAACGGCTTCAAATGAAGCATTTGTGTGCTTGGTGGCTTTTTCTAATTCAGCTTGGTGTGCAAATTATTTTGCATTTTAGGTTGTAGTTGTTGGTAAGTTTTGCGTTGTTAACGTGCTAAATGTTAACTAATTTATTGTTTGCTTAACTGTTGGTCATTGCAGGTTTTTAAGTTAAGTTTAGACAACTGTTTTTGTAAGCCAGTAAAGGGCGTTTTTATGCAGCATTGGTGTCGTTTGGCATTTCTAACAATGCAGTCATATGGGACGCAAAAAGCTTGGCTTAATTTTTGCGGGCAAAAATATAATCCAACTTTATTGCGCCCTATACTGCGGCGTTAGGTTTTTATGAAAGTCTTGCGAAATACCATATTGATTTTGGTAACAATAATTTTGCTAGTTCCTTTGGGGACTATTTCGTATTTTTATTTTGATGAGTTTCGGCCGAAACAAAAATTTATCCAATTAATCATTGATGGGGCGGGTAGGGAAGATGCGAACCCGCCTCATACAGTTACTTATTTTATTGAAGTTTCGCATACCGAGATTTTTGGTCAATCAACTTGGACAAAATGGGTTGCTAGACAACTTAGCGTAAAGCTGAACCTAAATCATAGAAAAACTATTACTCGGCACATTAGCCAAGTATCTTGGTGGTTACTGTTGAATATTAAGCACTCTAAAAAAGAACTTTTTACTATATATTGCAGCTTGGCTAACCAATGGAATAATGAAAGTTTAAATGAGTTATCTCTGCGTCTAATCAATAAACCTTTAAGCAAACTTTCAGAAGGCGAGGCCGCAAAAATTATTGCGTATTTATATGCACCAAGTTATTTTTCAAAGTACCCTGAAAAATTGGAAGCTAGAGCTAAGGCCTTGCTTGGTAAAAAGAAAACCTAACAATCGCATTAAGGGTGGACGCAAAAAGCTTGGCTGCGCTCGTACCTCGCACATTATAGCCAAGCTTTTATGCGCCACTTATGCGGGCGTTATGTGTCTAAAGTATGAACCTGCTTAGTAAGTATATTCCTGAGTATTCGGGACATGTTAAATCAATAGAGTATCTCGAAGATAATAAAGTATTAGAGGTTATTTTCTTTGATAAACCTGAAGGGTTTAAGCCTGTTTTGTGTCTCAGGTTTACAGAAGTATCTGAAATCAGTGTTGATAATTATGACCTAGACGAAAATTGCATTGAATTAGTAATAGGTTTAGATTTATTTCAAAATGGTTACTGCCTTCATACAGATCAACGAGAGTTTATTTTTAAGGCTAAATCAATTGAATCCCGCAGTATAGCCACATAACAAACGCATTAAGGGTGGACGCAAAAAGCTTGGCAGCGCTCATTCTTCGCTCAGTATAGCCAAGCTTTTATGCGCCACTTATGCGGGCGTTATGTGAATTCAAAGGAATGGTGGAATGAACAAGTTTATTGGCATATTTGGGATAATCTTTTGTTTGATTTCCGTGGGTGTGCAAGCAAACGATAGTCTGCTGCGTAACGCTTATGAAAATCGTCAAAGTGATCTACAAGTTCGTGGTTCTGGAAAGGTTATTCGCATTCTGCCCGACGACAATGATGGTTCTAGGCATCAAAAATTTATTTTGGAACTTGCCAGTAAACAAACATTGTTGGTTGCCCACAATATTGACTTAGCTCCACGCATATCAAACTTGAGAGTTGGAGACTATATTGAATTTTATGGTGAGTATGAGTGGAATAACAAAGGTGGTGTTTTACATTGGACTCATCGAGATCCCCGCAATAACCATGCACATGGCTGGTTAAAGCACAACGGTCAGGTTTACGAGTAAAATTCACATAACAATCGCATTAAGGGTGGACGCAAAAAGCTTGGCTGCGCTCATTCTTCGCTTAGTATAGCCAAGCTTTTATGCGCCACTTATGCGGGCGTTAGCTGTTAAGGAGAGTATGTTGCATACTTCGGAAATTGAAGAAAAGTTAAAACTTCTTGACGGTCGCGGTACAGATTCTGAATACGCAGCAGTAAACAAATTGTCTTCACTTGGTGACAAATTCCCAGAGCTAATGCTCCAAAAATACAGATGTTCAAAAAAATGGGGCGAGAGGGCATCTTGCGTATATCATTCAATTAAATATGCAAAATCTAGTCACTATGCGTTTCAACTAGGTATTGAAGCGTTACGAGATAAATCAAAACACGTTAGATATAGAGCATGTATGCTTTTGGCAATCGCTCAAAACCATGAAGCGGTCGGGCACCTCGAGCAAGTACTAAATAATTCAGATTCTATAAATGACGTTAAGGCTGCAATTGATGCAATTACTAATAACAACCATCATTTATTTGTTGACCGTGAGCATACAGGTAAAATTAAATTAAATGTGGAGTTAATCAACAGCTAACAAAGCAATTAAGGGCGGACTAAAAAAGCTTGGCTTAGTTCGTACCTCACTAATTATAGCCAAGCCTTTTTAGCCGCTTATTGCGGCGTTAGCTAAGTGCTTAACGTAGTAATAAATTAAAAATTGGTGTTGTAGGTTTTCGAGCCGCTAGTTATTTTGTGCTAAAAAGTAACACCAACTCGCCACGCTCCAGTTGTTTGTAAGTTGGTTTTGTAAAATCATTTTACCGTTGAGCGGCAGTTGAGTTGTTTGCTTCTGGTCGCTTCAAATAAGTTTATAAAATGGACTTTTGTGTCGCCACGCTTGTGCTTTTTCTCAAGTTCATTTTTCTAAGTTTACTTACAGTACTCGGCATTGTTCGGGTCTGCTTCTTTTCGCTGCTAAATTTAGCAAAAGAAAGAGCAGGTAAGTTGCTAATTTGGTTTTGCGTTGTTTGAGGGTTAAGTGTTAAAAACTCAGCATTAGCTAACAATGCAATAATGATGGGACGCAAAAAGCTTGGCTCGCGTCACTTCGTTCCTTATTATAGCCAAGCTTTTATGCGCCCCATATTGCGGCGTTATACGTAATCGGAGAATCTCTTCAGTGACAACTAAAAAGTTAGTTATGCGCTTTCTAGGAGTGGTTATTGGGTTAGCTTTCATCCTGATGGGATTTTGGGTTTTAATTACTCCTATTTTGGGAGGACTTACAGAGGTACTGAGTCATATTTCCCAAATATTGGTTGGTTTAATGTTCTTTTTCTATGGCATAACGGGTTATAGCTCAATTTACAAGTTCATTAACCGCAATAAGAGCAGTTAATTACGCATAACAATCGCATTAAGGGTGGACGCAAAAAGCTTGGCTGCGCTCATTCTTCGCTTAGTATAGCCAAGCTTTATTGCGCCACTTATGCGGGCGTTAGAAATAGCAAAATCTTAAAAGTAAACGGCTTCAAATGAGGCATTTGTGTGCTTTGCTGCTTTTTCTAATTTAGCTTGGCGTGCCATGTTAAATTGGCATTTTAGTTTGTAGTTGTTGGTGCGTTTTGCGTTGTTAACGTGCTACATTCAAACCAATTTATTGTTTGCTTAATTGTTGGTTACCGCAGCTTTGTACGTTAAGTTTAAGCAACTGTTTTTTAATTAATGGTAAAGGGCATTTTTATGCAGCCCTTACGTTGTCGGGCATTTCTAACAATGCAGTCAAAGGGATGCAAAAAGCTTGGCCAAATTTTTGCTGAGCAAAAATGTTAGCCAACTTTGTTCCACCCTTTACCGCGGCGTTAGCTAGAAGTTTTAAGGGCTAATAGTTAAAAAATATTAAAATTAGTGTCGTTGGTTTTCGTGTCGCTGAAAGTTGTTTGCGTTGATCATTTTACTTTCGAGTTGCCACGCACCAGTTGTTTTGAAGTTGGTTTTTCCAACTTGTTTTACCGTTGAGCGGCATTTGCATTGTTTGCCTGTCGCTTCAAGTCAATTTATAAAAATGGACTTTTGTGTCGCTATGCCAGTGCGTTTCTCAAGTTCGTTTTTCTAAGTTTATTTACGGTATTTGTATTGTGCTAATCTTCAGCTTTTAGGTAAGCTTCTAGCCAACAATGCAATTATGAAGGGACGCAAAAAGCTTGGCTGGCGTCACTTCGTTCCTAATTTTAGCCAAGCTTTTGTGCGCCCCATATTGCGGCGTTAGTTTTACCTAGAGAAAAGTTGTTATGAAAAAGTTTATCGTAATATTTCTTACATTTTTATTTGTGCCTTTAAGCGCTTCTGCTGAAACCCTTGACGAAAAGGTTGCTAGAAATACAGCAAATTGCTTAGCTGGTCATGTTGCTACTAATAGTTCCATGTATCAATCAGGTGAAACATCAAAATACTTAGCGGTTCTTGAAAAAGCGGTGGGTAGTGAAAATACGGCTAAGTATTTTGAAGATGCAGTAAAAAAGCTTAAGTCAGCTGTTCGTATGCTAGGCTCTACTCCAGCTGAAGAGGGAGCTTTCTTAATTAAAAAGTTCTGTCCCGCTGTCGATCAAATCATAAATCGTGGCAAGTAAAACTAACAAGGCGCTCAAGAACGGACGTAAAAAGTTTGGCTTCGCTCGTTCCTCGCAAATTTTAGCCAAACATTTTTACGCCGCTTAGCTTGGCGTTAGCTAAGTGCTTAACGTAGTTAAAATTAAAATTTGGTGTTGTAGGTTTTCGAGTTGCTGGTTATTTTGTGCTAAAAAGTAACACCAACTCGCCACGCTCCAGTTGTTTGTAGCTTGATTTTTCAACCTCGCTTACCGTTGAGCGGCAATTGCGTTGTTTGCCTGTCGCTTGAAGTGAGTTTGTAAAAATGGACTTTTGTGTCGCCACGCTTTTGCGTTTCTAAAGTTCATTTTTCTAAGTTTACTTACGGCACTCGGCATTGTTCGGGTCTGCTTCTTTTCGCTGCTAAATTTAGCAAAAGAAAGAGCAGGTCAGTTGCTAATTTGGTTTTGCGTTGTTTGCGAGTTAAGTTTTAAAGGCTCAGCATTAGCTAACAATGCAATAATGATGGGACGCAAAAAGCTTGGCTCGCGTCACTTCGTTCCTAATTTTAGCCAAGCTTTTATGCGCCCCATATTGCGGCGTTATGTGACTAGTTAGTTCTGTGATAAAGATAAATAAAGTAGGTATTATTGAGTCTGGAGACAACTATGGTTATCAAGTTAAAATTATTGATGACTCCGAAAATACAGGCGGTTGTTTAGTGCTAACTTCAAAAAACTTCGATGATCCCTCATCAGAAGCATTTGATGATTGGGTGCAAAACCGAACTGAATTAGTCTCATATGTAGAAGAAGCGAATTGGGTTATAAAGTGGAGCGAGTAAGCGTCACATAACAATGCAATTAAGGGTGGACGCAAAAAGCTTGGCTGCGCTCGTACCTCGCACATTATAGCCAAGCTCTTATGCGCCACTTATTGCGGCGTTAGGTGTTCTTTGGTATGCACTTGAAAATTCAATGTATTTTCATGTTAATAACTGCAGCGCTGGCTGCTTTTAATGCTTATGAGGAACAACTTGGTGGTGTAAGCACTATCGGAACGGCAGTTATTTATGCTCTTATAGCCGGAACTTTCAGTGTGTTTGCTTACTTTATAGTGCAGAGGTGGCTGCCAAAGTTTTCTAAACCTTATTGTATTACTGCTTATACTTCGGTGTTTTTTGGCTGTATAGGCTTTCTTTATTACGCATCAAACGGTAAGGCTGATAGTTTAGAAAGTGCAGCGCATATGCATGTAATAGTGTTTCCAATGTTACACACAATGCTGGCGATTTTGTTGTTTATTGGTGCTACTATTTGGGGCATCGTTTTAAAGTTTGGTAGTAGGGTTTAGCTCCGAACACCTAACAAAGCAATAATGAAAGGGACGCAAAAAGCTTGGCTGCGTCACTTCGTTCCTATTTTAGCCAAGTTTTTATGCGCCCCATATTGCGGCGTTAGAAATAGCAAAATCTTAAAACTAAACGGCTTCAAATGAGGCATTTGTGTGCTTTGCTATTTTTCAAATTTAGCTTTGCGTGCAAAGTTAATTGGCATTTCAGTTTGGTTTTGTAGGTTAGGGCGGTGTAGTTAACGCGCTAAATTTAAACCAATTTATTGTTTGCTTAATTGTTGGTTACCGCAGCTTTTTGCGGTAAGTTTAAGCATTCGTTTTTAATTGTCGGTAAAGGGCATTTTTATGCAGCCCTTGCGTTGTCGGGCATTTCTAACAATGCAGTCAAAGGGATGCAAAAAGCTTGGCCAAATTTTTGCTGAGCAAAAATGTTAGCCAACTTTATTCCACCCTTTACTACGGCGTTATGTTTCTAGAGTAAATATGAGATTTCACCAAAAAATTTTAGGTATTAGCTATTTTGTTATCGGTGCAATTTTGTGCTTAGTATTGGGACTTAGCGCACTTCAAAATATTGACACGCTGAGTATTGGGGCACTTCTCATAAATCTGCTAGCGTCGTTCTGTTTCTTGTTAATGTCTTTTGGTGGTTTCAATTTGGCAATTAATAAACCATGGGCTACTAAAATTTGTTTTCCTATTGCTTTGCTAGGTATGTTACTTATTCCTATCGGTACAATGTTAGGGATTTATTATTTGTGGTTTCAACGTAAGCACTTGAGTAAAGAAACATAACAAAGCAATAATGAAAGGGAAGCAAAAAGCTTGGCTCGCGTCACTTCGTTCCTATTTTAGCCAAGCTTTTGTGCGCCCCATATTGCGGCGTTAGCTAGAAGTTTTATTAGTTAAAAGTTTAAAAATATTAATATTGGTGTTGTTGGTTTTCGTGTAGCTGAAAGTTGTTTGCGTTGTTCATTTAACTTTCGAGTCGCCACGCACCAGTTGTTTTGAAGTTGTTTTTTTTAACTTCTTTTACGGTTGAGCGGCATTTGCGTTGTTTGCTTGTCGCTTCAAGTTAATTTATAAAAATGGACTTTTGTGTCGCCACGCCAGTGCGTTTCTCAAGCTCATTTTTCTAAGTTTATTTACGGTATTTGTATTGTGCTAATCTTGAGCTTCTTAGGTAAGCTTCTAGCCAACAATGCAATTAAGGGTGGACGCAAAAAGCTTGGCTTGCGCTCGTTCCTCGCTAATTATAGCCAAGCTTTTATGCGCCACTTATTGCGGCGTTAGCTAAGTGCTTAACGTAGTAATAAATTAAAAATTGGTGTTGTAGGTTTTCGAACTGCTGGTTATTTTGTGAAAAAAAGTAACACCAACTCGCCACGCACCAGTTGTTGGTAAGTTGGTTTTTCAACCTGTTTTACCGTTGAGCGGCAGTTGAGTTGTTTGCTTCTGGTCGCTTAGGGTCAGTTTATAAAAATGGACTTTTGTGTCGCCACGCTTGTGCGTTTTCTCAAGTTCATTTTTCTAAGTTTACTTACGGCACTCGGCATTGTTCGGGTTTGCTTCTTTTCGCTGCTAAATTGCAGTATAAAAAAGAGCGGGTAAGTTGCTAATTCGGTTTTGCATTGTTTGCGAGTTAAGTTTTAAAAACTCAGCATTAGCTAACAATGCAATAATGATGGGACGCAAAAAGCTTGGCTCGCGTCACTTCGTTCCTAATTTTAGCCAAGCTTTTATGCGCCCCATATTGCGGCGTTATACAACACTGGAGAGTTAATCATTAAAATCCTATTGCTTCTTTTAATTGCATTTTCAGCTGTTGCTACAAGCTAGACGCTGTATTTTGAAAAGAATAGAAATAAATTTGCAAATGAATTAGCTAACCTTAGTTTAGAAAAAGCAAAAAGTGACTCCTTTTACCTTAACTGGGAAATATTTGAAGCAACTGTACTAGAAAATTGCAATTCAGTGTCTTTAATTACTCAATCTCACTCTCAAGTTGTTTACGCTCACTTTAGTAATAAGTCGTATTATGTTTCCATTGAGCCTGAATTAGACGCAGCTATTAAAGTAGTTAACTTTTGCAAAAAAATTAATGATAACTTGGTTTTTACAACACAATAGTGCAAGTGTTGTATAACAATCGCATTAAGGGTGGACGCAAAAAGCTTGGCTGCGCTCATTCTTCGCTTAGTATAGCCAAGCTTTTATGCGCCACTTATGCGGGCGTTAGGTGTTCTTTGGTATACACTTGAAAATTCAATGTATTTTCATGTTAATAACTGCAGCGCTGGCTGCTTTTAATGCTTATGAGGAACAACTTGGTGGTGTAAGCACTATCGGAACGGCAGTTATTTATGCTCTTTTAGCCGGAACTTTCAGTGTGTTTGCTTACTTTATAGTGCAGAGGTGGCTGCCAAAGTTTTCTAAACCTTATTGTATTACTGCTTATACTTCGGTGTTTTTTGGCTTTATAGGCTTTCTTTATTACGCCTCAAACGGTAAGGCTGATAGTTTAGAAAGTGCAGCGCATATGCATGTAATAGTGTTTCCAATGTTACACACAATGCTGGCGATTTTGTTGTTTATTGCTGCTACTATTTGGGGCATCGTTTTAAAGTTTGGTAGTAGGGTTTAGCCCCGAACACCTAACAAAGCAATAATGAAAGGGACGCAAAAAGCTTGGCTGCGTCACTTCGTTCCTAATTTTAGCCAAGCTTTTATGCGCCCCATATTGCGGCGTTATACGTACTTATGGACATTGTCGAATATTACAATAAGGCTAAAATTTTAGCTAAAGATGCTGAGTTAAATGGGAGTGTCGAACGAGATGCTATTTTGAGTGCGTTAGCGTATTCAGAAGATGACGATCATCCTCGACAATGGATACCCAAAGTGCAAACGGCACTAATAAAAGCCTACAAAATATGTCCAAACTCTGAGTTTTCTAACGCTTTATTAGAGTTGTTTGAGGCCGGTGTTATATTGCAGAATCATTCTAATCCCCGAGTGTGGTTTGTTGCTGTTCTGAGTTTTTTAGTAGGTGGTGTACTTAGCTTTTGGCTATTGGCGTAAAGCACGTATAACAATGCAATAATGATGGGACGCAAAAAGCTTGGCTCGCGTCACTTCGTTCCTAATTTTAGCCAAGCTTTTGTGCGCCCCATATTGCGGCGTTAGCTAGAAGTTTTAAGAGCTAATAGTTTAAAAATATTAAAAATTGGTGGTGTGGTTTTTCTTTTAACTGGAATTTTTTTGGCAGAAAAATAACTTTCTAATCGCTACGCACCAGTTGCTTTAAGGTTGGTTTTTCCAACTTGTTTTACCGTTGAGCGGCAGTTGCGTTGTTTGCTTGTCGCTTCAAGTTAATTTATAAAAATGGACTTTTGTGTCGCCACGCCAGTGCGTTTCTCAAGCTCATTTTTCTAAGTTTATTTACGGTATTTGTATTGTGCTAAATTCAAACTTCGGTGAGCTTCTAGCCAACAATGCAATTAAGGCGGACTAAAAAAGCTTGGCTTAGTTCGTACCTCACTAATTATAGCCAAGCTTTTTCAGCCGCTTATCGCGGCGTTAGCTAGAAGTTTTATTAGTTAAAAGTTTAAAAATATTAATATTGGTGTTGTTGGTTTTCGTGTAGCTGAAAGTTGTTTGCGTTGTTCATTTAACTTTCGAGTCGCCACGCACCAGTTGTTTTGAAGTTGTTTTTTTTAACTTCTTTTACGGTTGAGCGGCAGTTGCGTTGTTTGCTTGTCGCTTCAAGTTAATTTATAAAAATGGACTTTTGTGTCGCCACGCCAGTGCGTTTCTCAAGCTCATTTTTCTAAGTTTATTTACGGTATTTGTATTGTGCTAATCTTGAGCTTCTTAGGTAAGCTTCTAGCCAACAATGCAATTAAGGGTGGACGCAAAAAGCTTGGCTTGCGCTCGTTCCTCGCTAATTATAGCCAAGCTTTTATGCGCCACTTATTGCGGCGTTAGAAATAGTTAAATCTTACAAGTAAGCGGCTTCAAATGAGGCATTTGTGTGCTTTGCAGCTTTTTCTAATTTAGCTTGGCGTGCAAAGTTAATTTGCATTTTAGGCTTTAGTTGTTGGTGAGTTTTGCGTTGTTAACGCGCTAAATTTAAACCAATTTATTGTTTGCTTAATTGTTGGTTACCGCAGGTTTTTGCGTTAAGTTTAAGCATTGTTTTAATTGTCGTTAAAGGGCATTTTTATGCAGCCTTTGAGTTGTTGGGCATTTCTAACAATGCAGTCAAAGGGATGCAAAAAGCTTGGCCAAATTTTTGCTGAGCAAAAATGTTAGCCAACTTTATTCCACCCTTTACTACGGCGTTATGTACCTAAGGGTAAACGGTGAAAAAAAGGCCAATTGAATTTTGGGAAAGTAGAACGAGAAACTTACTAGCTTCAATTAAACGCAACTTTATATTGCTCATTATTGGTTTGCTAATATCAATTGGTTCGTGGTTCTATAATACCATTTTGTTTCTTGTATCGGTTAGCGTTCCTAGCTTGGCTTTATTTAATATCGTTTTCAATTTCGCATTATTGTTAGAGTGTAAATATAGACTAAGAATAAACGGTACATAACAAACGCATTAAGGGTGGACGCAAAAAGCTTGGCTGCGCTCATTCTTCGCTTAGTATAGCCAAGCTTTGTTGCGCCACTTATGCGGGCGTTATGTGTAAAGGCAAGTTATGAGCAAGGATATCGAAATAAAACTTACGGAAGATGAAGCTTGGGTGTTATTCGAGTTAACTCGTAGGTTTAGTGATACTGGCAAACTTGAAATCATCGACCAATCAGAAGAGAGAGCGCTTTGGAATCTGTGTTGTACCTTTGAAAAAACATTGCATCAAGATTCAGAGTTAGAGTACAAAGAATTTATTGCTCAATGTAGAACGCGTTTAAAAGACAAAGTGTAATTTACACATAACAATCGCATTAAGGGTGGACGCAAAAAGCTTGGCTGCGCTCATTCTTCGCTTATTATAGCCAAGCTTTATTGCGCCACTTATGCGGGCGTTAGAAATAGTAAAACCTTACAAGTAAACAGCTTCGAATGAAGCATTTGTGTGCTTGTTGGCTTTTTCTAATTCTGCTTGGCGTGCAAATTAATTGGCATTTTAGGGCGTTGTTGTTGGTAAGTTTTGCGTTGTTAACGTGCTAAATTTTAACTAATTTATTGTTTGCTTAAATGTTGGTTATCGCAGTTTTTTAAGTTAAGTTTAGGCAACTGTTTTTGTAAGCCAGTATAGGGCGTTTTTATGCAGCATTGGTGTCGTTTGGCATTTCTAACAATGCAGTCATATGGGACGCAAAAAGCTTGGCTTAATTTTTGCGGGCAAAAATATAATCCAACTTTGTTGCGCCCTATACTGCGGCGTTAGCTAGAAGTTTCGTTAGTTAAAAGTAGTTAAACTGTTGGTGTTTGTTTTCGCAGTGCTGGCATTTACTTGCCTGTTCCGTTAACTTGTTAGTCGCGACGCAGTAGTTGTTTTTAGGTTGGGTTTTCAACCTTACTTACCGCTGAGCGGCAATTGCGTTGTTTGCTTGCCGCTTTGAGTTGGTTTATAAAAATGGACTTTTGTGTCGCCACGCTTTTGCGCTTCTTAAGTTCATTTTTCTAAGTTTATTTACGGTAATTGTATTGTGCTAATCTTCAGCTTTTGGTGAGCTTCTAGCCAACAATGCAATTAAGGCGGACTAAAAAAGCTTGGCTTAGTTCGTTCCTCACTAATTATAGCCAAGCTTTTTCAGCCGCTTATCGCGGCGTTATACATACTTTTAAAAATTGGAGTTTAACTTGCACAAACAAGGATTAGGTTTTCGTTTTTTATCTCTGATAATTTTGCTTGTGACGATAGTTGGGCATATAGCGCTCGTTGTTGGAGTTATTACTAATAAAGCTCAAGTGTCCAATTTTTACATCTTTACGCCTATTTCAATAACTTTGCTTGTCATTAGTTGGTTAGTTATCTTTGGGTTGGATAAAGGGGCTAAATGGGCGTATGTCCTCGCAGTGCTGGAGTTATTTTGTATTGTGTCAATTGGGTTGTTTAGTGTAATTTCTGGCGACCTTTATGCTTTGTTTTATTGGGGGGTAATTATTTTAATGTGTCTATCGGCTCTCATCCGTTTAAAGTCCGAGTACAACAAATTGAACTAATGTGCTTCAGCATGTATAACAATGCAATTATGAAGGGACGCAAAAAGCTTGGCTGCGTCACTTCGTTCCTAATTTTAGCCAAGCTTTTGTGCGCCCCATATTGCGGCGTTAGAAATAGCAAAATCTTAAAACTAAACGGCTTCAAATGAGGCATTTGTGTGCTTTGCTATTTTGCAACCGCTGGTTGGCGTGCAAAGTTAATTGGCATTTTAGTTTGGTTTTGTAGGTTAGGGCGGTGTTGTTAACGCGCTAAATTTAAACCAATTTATTATTTGCTTAAATGTTGGTAGCCGCAAATTTTTAGGTTAAGTTTAAGCAATTGTTTTTAATTATTGGTAAAGGGCATTTTTATGCAGCTCTTGCGTTGTTGGGCATTTCTAACAATGCAGTCAAAGGGATGCAAAAAGCTTGGCCAAATTTTTGCTGAGCAAAAATGTTAGCCAACTTTGTTCCACCCTTTACCGCGGCGTTAGCTATACAAGGGTAGCCATGAGATTAACCTTATTAATTTGGATATTATTTTCATTCCATTGTTACTGCTCTTCAAAAGAGTCCTTAGTTGTCGGAAACTGGGTGTGCGATTCTTTTACTGTCGGAGATGAAGCCGCTGGAATATTTGATGTTTCTCATACTGTCGAATACCGTTCAAACGGAACCTCTACCGATATTCATTTTTACAAACTACGTGGTTATGAGGAGCAAATATGGTTAAAAGTTGCTTATTCGGGCCCATGGAAAATTGAAGGGAATTTACTTGTTGAGGAAACAGAAGAAACGGAGATTGTTGACGCCGCTCACCCTGAGCTGAAAAACTCTGAGGAAGTCAAAGCAGTAATGACGTTTGAAGATACAAAGTTTGTTTCTGAAATAATCGAGTTAACAAACTCTAAATTTGTTACCAAAAAACTCGATGAAGATGAAATCGGCACTTGCCTAAAAGTATAGCTAACAATGCAATTAAAGGTGGACGCAAAAAGCTTGGCTGCGTCACTTCGTTCCTATTATAGCCAAGCTTTTATGCGCCACTTATTGCGGCGTTATGTGTTTAGTTTAAATAATGAATATTTCACAACCTACAAACATTCGAGTGGTTAGCATGTCGCCATACAAATATGTTCACTATGTTGATGAACGAGGAAATAATTATTTATCTTTGCACCAAGAAATAGGTTTCGCTGGCTATTCGGAAGACATTATTTTAACTGAAGCTGAATCACTGTCGTTAAACACGGATGCTCAGCATTTTATTGGACATGCGATTTCAAGTTTTAATATTGAAACTAAATCATTCGAGTTTCATAAATCACAGCGCCATATTCCTGAGTTTAAAACTTGGGAGTGTGTTAAAGCTGCATTAACTAATTGGCATCGTTGTAAAAACACATAACAATGCAATTATGATGGGACGCAAAAAGCTTGGCTGCGTCACTTCGTTCCTAATTTTAGCCAAGCTTTTGTGCGCCCCATATTGCGGCGTTATATGCCTATGAGTAGAATTTTAGTTTTGTTTATACCTCTATTATTTACGAATGTTTCATACGCTGAATTTTCATGTAGTAAAGATGTTGAAGTGCGTTCAGGTGATAATTTTATTTATTCCGCTTCGGTGTATGTTGTTTGTGATGAACTAGCGAATATCACCATTGTTGAGGCTCAATCACTTATTAATGGCTTGTTGAATCGAGACGTAGTTCTAGCTAATGAGGTGTTTATCTTCTTCATTGATTCACCAAAATATATAGGCTCTATGGATAAGGCACCATTTCTAATTCCTGAAAATTCACTTTTAGGAGATTATTACAATATGACGCAACGGCTAACTATATGGCCACTTATTTCAGGCAAAGCAAAATCGCTTGTAGTGTCTAAATAAAAACGGCATATAACAATGCAATTAAGGCGGACTAAAAAAGCTTGGCTTAGTTCGTACCTCACTAATTTTAGCCAAGCTTTTATGCGCCCCATATTGCGGCGTTATACACCTATTGGAAAAATCAGTGGATTCCGATATCAAATTAGATGTTTGCTTTAGATTTCTTGAGTTATCTCAACAACAGGCCATAGAACTTGAAGCTGTATTTCACAATGTGAAATTTGGTCGTCATTTTAAATCTAAACAAATAGTGGGGTTAGTGGCTTTGGATGGTCAATTGGTCGATGCAATTGGCAATTTTATGCAATCTCACGATATTGAACCTTTAAGTACAGATATTTTTGTATCCTTTATTACCGAATACGACTCACGAATTATTGAACTCCCAGATTTCGTTGCAAAGGCTTCAATTGCATTAGGGGTTAAAATAAATTTGTCCTATACGGTGCTGTAGGTGTATAACAAAGCCATCATGAAGGGACACAAAAAGCTTGGCTTGCGTCACTTCGTTCCTAATTTTAGCCAAGCTTTTTTGCGCCCCATATGGCGGCGTTATGTGATTTCAGGGAGAAAGCAGATTGAAGAGGGTTTATCTTCTAGAGCATTGCTATGAGGAAGGTAATCACGAGGATGTTAAAACTATTGGAATATATACTAGTGAAGAAAAAGCAGTCGCTGCTAAAAATCGTAAGCTAGAATGTTCAGGTTTTTGTATGTATCCAGATGGTTTCATTATTTCAGAAATTGAGCTGGATAGTGATTTGTGGTCGGAAGGCTTTGGTGTTGAGTAAACACGAGTCTCTAAGGCTGGTGTTGAGTAGGAACCCACATAACAAAGCAATAATGAAAGGGACGCAAAAAGCTTGGCTGCGTCACTTCGTTCCTAATTTTAGCCAAGCTTTTATGCGCCCCATATTGCGGCGTTAGAAATAGCAAAATCTTACAAGTAAACGGCTTCAAATGAGGCATTTGTGTGCTTCGCTATTTTTAAATTGCTGGTTGGCGTGCAAAGTTAATTGGCATTTTAGTTTGGTTTTATTAGGTTAGGGCGGTGTTGTTAACGCGCTAAATTTAAACCAATTTATCGTTTGCTTAAATGTTGGTAACCGCAGGTTTTTAGGTTAAGTTTAGGCAATTGTTTTTAATTATTGGTAAAGGGCATTTTTATGCAGCCCTTGCGTTGTTGGGCATTTCTAACAATGCAGTTAAAGGGATGCAAAAAGCTTGGCCAAATTTTTGCGGAGCAAAAATGCTAGCCAACTTTGTTCCACCCTTTACCGCGGCGTTAGACATCAATAAAGGACTCATCAATGTTTGAAAGTATAGGAAAGCCAAGCCAATTTATCGTTAATGCCATTTTCGTAGTTGGTGTTTTAGCCTTTGTGTGGGCGTTGAGTACAGGGAATAGAATTGTAATTGCTGATAAGGAGTTCGGAGTTATTGTTCAGGAAGAGGTAAAGAAATTGGTTCACATTGGATCTTCTTTATGCAGCAGCCAAAAAAAGTACGCAGATGGTACACGTACATTGTTGGAAACGATAGAAGTAAATTACCCTGAAATGGATCTAGACAATCAAAAACCAAGCATTATTTTAACTCAAACTCATGCTGAAATATTGAGTACTAATGAGGAATACGCATTTGAGGTAGATGAGAAAAGTATTTCTTCTAATGGATTTTCTGTCCAACTATATGGTGCAGATAAAACCATTCTTGGCGATTGTGCATTTCAGTGGATCGTTTTTCATCCTGACCTAGCGGATCAACAGGTACTACCAAAGACTAGAATGGACTAAAGTTATCATGCCTAACAAATCAATCAACTTCGCGCCTTCGGCGCCGGACGCAGCAAAGCTGCGCCGGTTATTGAGGCGTTATGTGTTTTTTATGCTCACGAAAATTGAAAGTTTAGGCTTATTGTTCGGTATATTGGGTTGCTTGTGGATGTTCGTGCTTTTCACTAATAGTCAAAGCTTTACACCTGAATTGGTTGAGTATTTTAGAGGCGGAAACATCGGTGGTTTAATTATTGGTGTTTTAATCGGTGCCGGTTTTGTTTCGTTCATAATTTTTGCTGTTAATATAATAATTGGCAATCGTGTTAAATGGGTAGTGCGAAGCTTCCTAAGTTTGGCTTTTATATTAAGCTCGGCAGTTTTAGGCTCCGTTGTATAAACACATAACAAAGCAATAATGAAGGGACGCAAAAAGCTTGGCTCGCGTCACTTCGTTCCTAATTTTAGCCAAGCTTTTTCGCGCCCCATATTGCGGCGTTATGTTTCTCAAGGAGTGACCGTTGTCTAAAATTGAACAAGCAAAAAAATTTATAGAATCTTTGTCTGAACAAGATTTAAGTGACGATGAATTACTCGCCAAAACTAACAAATTCTTCAGTGAAAATTGTAATGAAATTGATGCCGAATTTGTTGATAAGCTTTTGTCGTCAAAAGCCGAAGGATTAGATGTTGGCGTTGAATTAATGGAAGAATATGCCTACAAAGGAGCTCCTGCCGCACAATTGGCAATCGGTGCCCTGAAACTTGAAGGAAAAGGTGTAGTTAAGAATGTTCATGAAGCTATATTTTGGCTTAAACGTTCATTTATCGGAAAAAATCCTAAATCAGGTTTTTTACTCTTTTCCGTTTATGCAAATGGTATCGGCGTTTCTGAAAATATGGTCAAAGCCCGTGAATATTTAAAAGGCTCCGCCGACATGGGGGTTCCAAAAGCACAATATTATTATGCTGGTATGTTGCTCGAAGGAGAAGGTGGTGAAATTGATGAAGAACTCGCTATTGATTATATGTTTTTAGCAGCCAATAGTGGCTATGAAGATGCAATAACGTTTTTAAAAGACAACGAGTTAATCGAAACATAACAATGCAATTATGATGGGACGCAAAAAGCTTGGCTGCGTCACTTCGTTCCTATTATAGCCAAGCTTTTATGCGCCCCATATTGCGGCGTTATACGTTTTGAGGAACTTTGTGGAAGTCGATCAATTTACAAAATTAATCAAGGAAGTTGTTTCTCAGGCTGCAGTCGAGGACACAATTGCAAACTTAGAATCACCTCCAGGCCGTCGTCCGAGTGAAAGCCTAGTAAAGCATTCCGCTTGGTATAACTCTCTGAGTTCAGAAAATCAGCTTATGTTAAAGCAAGTTCTGATCGAGGCAGTCGACGAAGCAATATTCGGTCTTTTTTGTGTTGTTGATGGAGCTCGTTCAATTTCTGAAGTGGGTCAAGCAAACAATATTACATTATCTGTAAACGGCAAGGCTCTAAATTCTAGTTCAGAATTCTTGCACGATTCGTATAAAAACGTATAACAAAGCAATTAAGGGCGGACTAAAAAAGCTTGGCTTAGTTCGTGCCTCACTAATTTTAGCCAAGCCTTTTTAGCCGCTTATTGCGGCGTTAGGTGAATTGCTGGGAACTATGTTTTGAATAAACTTCTGTTTAATTATTACTGGCTTGCGTCATCAATTAGCGCGAAGTTGTTTTGGCTTATTGTTCCAGTATTTTTTATACATCCAGGCTTATCTATCCCATTTTTAGTTTCTGTTGTTGTGCTTGGTTGGTCTGCAATTATGATTGCAGCTTTTTTCAAATGTCCGAGTTGTAATAAAAGAGCATTAGTTCATTCAGGGAGTGTCGTTGAGCAACTGCAAACTAACCGAAGTAAATTACAAGTTTGGTTGTTGCCTAACGAGTTTGTTTGTAAATTTTTTTATTGCTGCAAGTGTGGGCAAAAAATACAATCAACCTCATAGTTCGGTGTATTATTCACCTAACAATGCAATCAAGGCGGACTAAAAAAGCTTGGCTTAGTTCGTACCTCACTAATTTTAGCCAAGCTTTTTCAGCCGCTTATTGCGGCGTTATGTACATAAGGAATATTGTGGTTCGGTTGTACTCATTAACTATGTTGTCGCTCTCGATACTGGCTGTATCAGGGTGTGTGTCAATTGAAACACTCAACGATAACGCAATTAAAAACAAAGTTTTTTCTGGCACGATTAAGCACTTTGATTTAGCGTGCGCGCATGGCGTTTGTATCGATGCTCCGTTTTCACTTGTTGTCGATGTTTGTTTACTTCCTGCAACAATACCTTGGATGGAGCATATATAACTTATCAACTGATAGTGCATCGCAAAAATCTATTTAAACATCGGAGTAATTGTACATAACAATGCAATTATGAAGGGACGCAAAAAGCTTGGCTCGCGTCACTTCGTTCCTATTATAGCCAAGCTTTTATGCGCCCCATATTGCGGCGTTAGCTAGAAGTTTCGTTAGTTAAAAGTAGTTGAACTGTTGGTGTTTGTTTTCGCAGTGCTGGCATTTATTTGCCTGTTCCGTTAACTTGTTAGCCGCCACGCACCAGTTGTTTGGAAGTTGGTTTTTCCAACTTGTTTTACCGTTGAGCGGCATTTGTATTGTTTGCCTGTCGCTGCTAGTCAGTTTATAAAAATGGACTTTTATGTCGCTACGCTTGTGCGTTTCTCAAGTTCATTTTTCTAAGTTTATTTACGGTATTTGTATTGTGCTAATCTTCAGCTTTTAGGTAAGCTTCTAGCCAACAATGCAATTAAGGCGGACTAAAAAAGCTTGGCTTAGTTCGTACCTCACTAATTATAGCCAAGCTTTTTCAGCCGCTTATTGCGGCGTTATACATACTTTTAAAAATTGGAGTTTAACTTGCACAAACAAGGATTAGGTTTTCGTTTTTTATCTCTGATAATTTTGCTTGTGACGATAGTTGGGCATATAGCGCTCGTTGTTGGAGTAATTACTAATAAAGCTCAAGTGTCCAATTTCTACATCTTTACGCCTATTTCAATAACTTTGCTTGTCATTAGTTGGTTAGTTATCTTTGGGTTGGAAAAAGGGTCTAAGTGGGCGTATGTCCTCGCAGTGCTGGAGTTATTTTGTATTGTGTCAATTGGGTTGTTTAATGTGATTTCTGGCGACCTTTATGCTCTGTTTTATTGGGGGGTAATTATTTTAATGTGTTTATCGGCTCTCATTCGTTTAAAGTCCGAGTACAACAAATTGAACTAATGTGCTTCAGCATGTATAACAATGCAATTATGATGGGACGCAAAAAGCTTGGCTGCGTCACTTCGTTCCTATTATAGCCAAGCTTTTATGCGCCCCATATTGCGGCGTTAGCTAAGTGCTTAACTTAGTTAAAAATTAAAATCTGGTGTTGTAAGTTTTCGAGTTGCTGGTTATTTTGTACTAAAAAGTAACACCAACTCGCCACGCTCCAGTTGTTTGTAGGTTAGTTTTTTAACCTTGTTTACCGTTGAGCGGCATTTATATTGTCTGCCTGCCGCTTGAAGTGAAGTTATAAAAATGAGCTTTCGTGTCGCCACGCTTTTGCATGTCCTCTAGTTCATTTTTCTAAGTTTACTTACGGCACTCGGCATTGTTCGTGTTTGCTTCTTTTTGCTGCAAGTTTATTGCTAGAAAATGAAGTCGGTAAGTTGCTAATTTGGTTTTGTGTTGTTTGCGAGTTCAGTTTTAAAAACTCAGCACTAGCTAACAAAGCAATAATGAATGGGACGCAAAAAGCTTGGCTGCGCTCATTCTTCGCTTATTATAGCCAAGCTTTATTGCGCCCCATATTGCGGCGTTATACCCCTAAAAGGAATTTATGAGTAATCCAAAGCTTATAGTCAGAGCAACATGCGCATCCTTTTTGATACCTCTAGCTATTTTGTTTTACTTTTTCCTAACCTATGACTTTGTGAATCCTGATGGCACCCCAGATAATGCTCCTATACGAAGCATCCCTGCGTTAATGGTATTGGCTGTTTCCGTATTTATTTTTCAATTGGCTGCATATTTTAGTTTGGGCAAAGCTATATACCGAACACGTTGTTTTACTTACAAACATGGTGTTATTTTTTCGAGTTGGCTATCTCTGCCTATTCCACTTATATCTGTTTGTATTTGGCTAGGGGTAGCAACCTTTGATTGGTTGGTTTTTTATGATGTATTCATAGCAGCAATATGTGGCTATTTATTTTTATGGTTGTCATTTTTTACTGGTGCTGCAGTGCAAGTTCGGGGTATAACAAAGCAATTAAGGGCGGACTAAAAAGCTTGGCTTAGTTCGTACCTCACTAATTTTAGCCAAGCTTTTTCAGCCGCTTATTGCGGCGTTATGTAGCAAGAGTATGATTCAAGCAACAGTCATTACCGATATACCATTTACAGGCGTAAATGTTGAAGTTACAAACTTAGAGTGGAACTTCGACGAGGCTGTTATAGATGTATTTTGTCCGTCTGAAAATAAAGAAGTTAAGGTTAGATTTAATAATGAATTTGGTCCTTGCGCTTTAAGGCTTCTCGATGAAGCAGACCTCAGCGAAAATTGGTCTGAAATAAATATGTCTCAAGGTTGGGTGTATAAAGTTTCTTCTGGTGGTTGGTTTGAGCAAGAGTCACAAAGGGAAGGCTTCTTAATGCAGCACTCATCTAATATTTATAAAGAGTATTTAATTATAGGTCTGGACGCCTGCATTTCAGTTTTTACAAAGGAAGATGTTCAAATTTTAGATCTTGAAAACAACGTGTTGGCGACAATTGCTACATAACAATCGCATTAAGGGTGGACGCAAAAAGCTTGGCTTGCGCTCATTCTTCGCTAATTATAGCCAAGCATTTTTCGCCACTTATGCGGGCGTTAGCTAGAAGTTTTATTAGTTAAAAAAGTTTAAAAATATTAATATTGGTGTCGTTGGTTTTTGCGTTGCTGAAAGTTGTTTACGTTGAACATTTATCTTTCGAGTCGCCACGCACCAGCTTTGAAGTTGGTTTTTTCAACTTGTTTTACCGTTGAGCGGCATTTGCTTTGTTTGCTTGTCGCTTCAAGTTAATTTATAAAAATGGACTTTTGTGTCGCCACGCCAGTGCGTTTCTCAAGCTCATTTTTCTAAGTTTATTTACGGTATTTGTATTGTGCTAATCTTGAGCTTTTTAGGTAGGCTTCTAGCCAACAATGCAATTAACGGTGGACGCAAAAAGCTTGGCTTGCGCTCGTTCCTCGCTAATTATAGCCAAGCTTTTATGCGCCACTTATTGCGGCGTTATACGTCTAAGGTCAAAAAATGTGGTCTGATGAAAAATTCGATGATTACATCGATAATTGTTTTTCAGAAATGGAAAATAAAAACACTGAAACACAAGAAAAATTAGGGCTAGGCTCATTTGAACGATTCGACTTTGATACACAAAATGGTTTAATTATTTTTTCCAAATCAGATGCTCAGCTAAGAATAAAAGTAAATTTGGTTTGCTCCACAGTTCAAGAAAGCAATTCTTTTCAATGGGCATGGGCAAATAAATCTTTGCCAGAGCATATGACAAAAGCGTCAGAAAGGCTGCAAGGGCTTTCTAAAATAACAGGTTTCGATATATTTGATACACCTACAATTAGCGCTGGTGAAAACGAAGGTTGGGAAATGTCAGCTGTTGCTTTAAGAGAAATCGGCGGGTTAGGTGTATATCGTTGCCCATTAGGTAATGCTATGTTATTTCTGTTGCTAGATAGTGTCGTTAGCGACGTATAACAAAGCAATAATGAAAGGGACGCAAAAAGCTTGGCTGCGTCACTTCGTTCCTAATTTTAGCCAAGCTTTTATGCGCCCCATATTGCGGCGTTATATGTCAATAAGGAACTTTGCTATGCCTAGTATTAAAATTACTGGTTATGAAAATCTCAAAAAAGTTTCAATGGATAAAGCATTTAATTCCAATACACAAATTGGTTTAAAAGCATCAAAATCAATTACTGACGAATTACTAAAAAACGGCACTGTTACCTTCGATTTAAAAAATGCAACTAACATTACGGGCTTGCTCCAAGCTCTTAAAGCGGCTAATGCTAACGTTCAGTTTATTGAGTAATGCCATATAACAATCGCATTAAGGGTGGACGCAAAAAGCTTGGCTGCGCTCATTCTTCGCTTAGTATAGCCAAGCTTTATTTCGCCACTTATGCGGGCGTTAGCTAGAAGGTTCGTTAGTTAATAGTAGTTAAACTGTTGGTGTTGGTTTCGCAGTGCTGGCATTTTCTTGCTTGTTCAGTTAACTTTTAAGCCGCCACGCACCAGTTGTTTTGAAGTTGGTTTTTCCAACTTGTTTTACCGTTGAGCGGCATTTGTATTGTTTGCTTGTCGCTTAAAGTTGGTTTATAAAAATGGACTTTTGTGTCGCCACGCATGTGCGTTTCTAAAGTTCATTTTTCTAAGTTTATTTACGGTATTTGTATTGTGCCAATCTTTAGCTTTTGGTGAGCTTCTAGCCAACAATGCAATTAAGGCGGACTAAAAAAGCTTGGCTTAGTTCGTACCTCACTAATTATAGCCAAGCTTTTTCAGCCGCTTATCGCGGCGTTATGTTTATTGAGGTGAACGTGCGATATAACACCAAAATTATAATAACGTATATCGTTTCTTTGGCTTTAATTGGTTGCGTTCCATTTCCAACTAAAAATACAGTTATACCAAATTTGTCTGGTACTTTAACTCAAGATGGTGTCGGTCTAAGCGAGTATAGTGTTTATCTTACGTATGGTTCTGAGGATGCTTGTCTTCATGAGCGCTCAATTTCAACTGATACAAATAAAAATGGGGAATTCATTTTTGAAAAAACACAAAGGTGGTCTTTGGTCAGGTGGGCAGTTCCACTCGACAGTATTGATTATTTCAATTTGTGTTTCGTTTCGCCTGATGGTGTAAAAAAATGGGCATATATGTCTCACATGAGAACACCAGCATGGGCTCCTGATATTAAATTTGTTTGTTCATTTGAAAGCTTGTTGTCTAGCCCGCAACCAATTAAAAGCGGTTTAAATATTCATTCAACTTGTAGAACGCAGTAAAATAAACATAACAAAGCAATTATGAGGGGACGCAAAAAGCTTGGCTGCGTCACTTCGTTCCTAATTTTAGCCAAGCTTTTATGCGCCCCATATTGCGGCGTTAGAAATAGTAAAACCTTACAAGTAAACAGCTTCGAATGAAGCATTTGTGTGCTTGTTGGCTTTTTCTAATTCTGCTTGGCGTGCAAATTAATTGGCATTTTAGGGCGTTGTTGTTGGTAAGTTTTGCGTTGTTAACGTGCTAAATTTTAACTAATTTATTGTTTGCTTAAATGTTGGTTATCGCAGTTTTTTAAGTTAAGTTTAGGCAACTGTTTTTGTAAGCCAGTATAGGGCGTTTTTATGCAGCATTGGTGTCGTTTGGCATTTCTAACAATGCAGTCATATGGGACGCAAAAAGCTTGGCTTAATTTTTGCGGGCAAAAATATAATCCAACTTTGTTGCGCCCTATACTGCGGCGTTAGCTAGAAGTTTCGTTAGTTAAAAGTAGTTAAACTGGTGGTGTTTTTTTCGTAGTGCTGGCATTTATTTGCCTGTCGCTTCAAGTCAATTTATAAAAATGGACTTTTGTATTGCCACGTTTGTGCGTTTCTCAAGTTTATTTTTCTAAGTTTATTTACGGTAATTGTATTGTGCTAAATTCAGGCTTTTGGTGAGCTTCTAGCCAACAATGCAATTATGAAGGGACGCAAAAAGCTTGGCTCGCGTCACTTCGTTCCTAATTTTAGCCAAGCTTTTGTGCGCCCCATATTGCGGCGTTAAGCACTAGGTTTACTCATATATAGGAATAATATGAAAAAATATTTAACCATACTTAGCATGGCGGCAGGACTCGCAACAATAGTAGGTGTCACGTGGCAACTTGCTTCAACGGACGCAAAGCAAGCAAGTTTATCTAACAGCGTATCGGGAAGTGATAACATTACGGTAGGTAGTGTCACTGTTGACGGGGTCGGTAACACACAAATTAATGGTAATCCTATTATTTATCAACAAAGAACAGAACCGCTTCAAGCAAAGCCCAAAATTCCTTCTTACAAGTATAAAATCATAAATACCGAAGAGTTTTTTGCTTTCGCTGAGGAATTACCAACTTGGGAGATTTTTAGGGAAAATAGTGCAGAGATAGTTTACTTAGACATTTCCTTACCTAAACAAGGTTTCAATATATCTGTGATGCCTAAAGAATTAACGGATGCAATATACAAAGCTATGAGAAATGGCAGTATTGAACATGGGATGTCTCCGGCAGGCTTAACCTACGATTATATGTCTAAAGATAGAAATGTTAATGCATACCTATCTTTTATTGATGTTTCAAAAAGTTCGATAAACGGAGAAAATGCTGTTTCTGTGTGTTTGGATAGGTTCTCTGATTTAGATTCAGCCTATTTGAAAAATACGGAAAGTCAATTTGGAGTTTGTAATACAAATACTTGGATTTACTTTGAAGGAGAAGAAGATGATATCCAAATGTTTGCCGTTAATATGAGTGACGATCCTATTGGCTTGAGAATTAAAGGCTATTATAAGCTTAGGTCCTATAGGAGTTATAGTGCATTTGGGAATCGTGAGTATGTTCTTGAGTCCGTATCTCGGTCAGAAGCATGGGCAGAATTGGCGTTACAATAAACGTGCCTAACAAACGCATTAAGGGTGGACGCAAAAAGCTTGGCTGCGCTCATTCTTCGCTTAGTATAGCCAAGCTTTTATGCGCCACTTATGCGGGCGTTATGTGTATTGGAGGGCTAAGTGACACACGGTGGAGCCGGAGCAATGCTGCCATTACTCATTTTGTTGCTTTTAGCTTTGCCAATTACATTGCTGTGGGTATTTAAAGGGCCAGGAAAAAGTTCTAACCGCCGTGTAATTGGATTCAGTCAAATAGCAATCTTGGTTTGTTCTCTGATATCATTATTCATTCAAGTTGAGTCGATCCAAAGCCTTGCGTTTGTATCGGCATTTGTTGTTTTGCTTTGTATGTTACTAACACCTGCGATATTCAAAAATCTAGTGTAAATACACATAACAAAGCAATTATGATGGGACGCAAAAAGCTTGGCTGCGCTCATTCTTCGCTTAGTATAGCCAAGCTTTATTGCGCCACTTATGCGGGCGTTATGTTTACAAGGAGAGTCCAGTGCATGAATTCTTGTCATCTATAAATAATGCAGTCGCACTAACTCAGCGCTTACGAGCAATAAGCAAAAACATTGAAGATGCCGAGTTTAAAAATGTGCTAGCTGAGTTAAGCTTAGAAATTGCCGATACTAAATTGGCATTAGCCCAAGTCACAGAGGAAAATGCGCAACTAAAATCAGAACTAACAAAATTAAAGCACTCTCGTGGGGAAATTGAGTCTGATTTAATATTTAAGGTATTTGCTTATTATTCTCAGTCCGGTGATGGTCCATTTTGTTCTGGTTGTTATGATACAAGTCAAAGCAAAATAAGGCTTTCAGAAATTCCCAAAGATTTTGCGGATCTTGCCAGCCATAAATGTCCTTCTTGCGGGCAGTTCTTTGGCGGGTAAACATAACAAACAAATTATGTGGGACTGCTAAAGCTTGGCTCGGTTCCGCTTCGCTACACAATTTTAGCCAAGCTTTATCAGCCCCATATTCGGGCGTTAGCTTTACAGGGATACATCTTGGAATTCTCTATTTTTTATGAACTTGGAAAAAATGCAGTTTTTGATTTCGAGTTTATTTCCTTTTTATTCATTCCTGTAATTTCGTTTATTTACGTTTGTCGTAGCAACTCAAAGGTAAAGAACAAATTATTGTTAATTTCTGTCACTTTTATCTTGTTCTTGCCTAGCACCTTTCAATTTATAACGTCTAAGCTCGCAATTCGAGAGCAAATAATTAATCAAACCTATCACATGATAAATGGTCGAATTCGCGATCATAAATTCAACATTCGTTCTAGAAATGAGTCTTTTACGGTCAATGACCAAAAATTTACTTTTCAAAAAAATTACACTTTTGCTCCTAGAAATTTTGGCTCAGGTTTAAGAGAAAATGATATGGTAAAAGTTTATTATGATCCTTACTCTAAAAAAGTATTAAAAATGGAAATTGAGGTTTCTGCTAGTAAAAGAATACAAGGCGAAATTCATGGTATGAAAAGTGAATTTGAAGAAAAGTATCTGTAAATTTGCGTGCAAAGCTAACAATCGCATTAAGGGCGGACGCAAAAAGCTTGGCTGCGCTCATTCTTCGCTTAGTATAGCCAAGCTTTTATGCGCCACTTATGCGGGCGTTAGAAATAGTTAAATCTTAAAAGTATTCAGCTTCAAATGAGGCATTTGTGTGCTTGGCTGCTTTTTCTAATTTAGCTTGGCGTGCCATGTTAAATTGGCATTTTAGTTTTTAGTTGTTGGTGAGTTTTGCGTTGTTAACGTGCTAAATTCGAACCAATTTATTGTTTGCTTAAATGTTGGTTACCGCAGCTTTTTACGGTAAGTTTAAGCAATTGTTTTTTAATTAATGGTAAAGGGCATTTTTATGCAGCCTTTGAGTTGTCGGGCATTTCTAACAATGCAGTCAAAGGGATGCAAAAAGCTTGGCCAAATTTTTGCGGAGCAAAAATGTTAGCCAACTTTATTCCACCCTTTACTACGGCGTTATGTGGCTAATTTGACACGGCGTATTATTTGAGTACGATCATGAGAAATTATTACTGGTTAGTGTTTTATGCCAATTATTAGTCGTTTCTATGGAATTATTATCGCTATGTATTTTAACGATCATAATCCACCCCATTTTCATGCTAAATATTCTGGCTATGAAGCCTTGTTTAGTTTTGATGGCGAAATTATAGAAGGCGAGTTGCCGAAAAGAGCGGTTAAATTTGTTCAAGAATGGATTTCATATCACAAACCTGAACTTGAAGATAATTGGCAAAAAGCGCAAGCTGGTGAACCACTTAATTACATAGCACCTTTGGAGTAACTTTATGCTTCATGTCAAATCTGCAAAACATACATCAGGAATGAAACTTTGGGTGTCATTTGATGATGGCACTTCTGGTGAAGTTGATTTAACAAATAGACTTAAAGGTTCTATGTTTGAACCGCTAACCAATCCACAATTTTTTTCGCAACTAGCAGTTGATCCTGAGTTAGAAACTGTTGTTTGGCCTAATGGCGCTGACTTAGCCCCAGAGTTTTTGAAAAGCCACATAACAAAGCAATAATGAACGGGACGCAAAAAGCTTGGCTGCGTCACTTCGTTCCTATTTTAGCCAAGCTTTTATGCGCCCCATATTGCGGCGTTATGTTTTATTATGAATGCTTTTAGGTCGTTTGTATTATTCGGTTTGCTCGTTTTTAGTCCTGTTTCGTTAGCCTGTTTTGCGTCTGATGGTAGTTATGAAAAATCGAATTATTTCATGCTGGTTAGTTTTTTTGTGTTTGTCCTAGCCTGTATTACAGCTAAAACATATTTTATTAAGCATCTACTGAAGAGTTGTTTTTTATCTGGCACTGTCTTATTTATTCCGGCCGTGTACTATATACGCAACTTCTATATATGCTGCGATTGTGGTCATGGAATGCTGCTTGGCTCTCAATTTATATTATTGAGTTGCCTTTTATTGCTAGGTGTTGCTGTCTTTGTTCGGGTTAAATATAAAACATAACAATGCAATAATGATGGGACGCAAAAAGCTTGGCTCGCGTCACTTCGTTCCTAATTTTAGCCAAGCTTTTATGGCGTTATGTTACATATGCACGTATCCGAGTTCTTAAAAGAATATTTAAAATGGTTTTTACCATTGTTAGTTGCAACAGTTATTTTGTATTTCACTTTTAAGCCAGCATCGTTAATTGGACTATTAGTCTTAATTGTTCCAATGGAAAGAGCGCGGGTCATGCTGATACGAAAAAATTATGAAATACCATCAATTAATGAAGCATGGCTAATAATTGGTATTTCTGTTTTTCCACCATTAATATTTAGCACTTTGCTCGGAGTATATGCTTCTCTTGAATCAGGAGAGTTAAGCATAAATACTGTAATGAGTTTTCAATTTGTATTTACGCTTCCAGTGTTTATAGTGTCGAGCATTGGTTTTCTCAGTAAAACTGCTTGGAAAAAAGCACAGCAAAAATACAGTGTAAGTAACATAACAAAGCAATAATGATGGGACGCAAAAAGCTTGGCTGCGTCACTTCGTTCCTGTTTTAGCCAAGCTTTTTCGCGCCCCATATTGCGGCGTTATGTTTACCAGTGAACTGATTTCGATGAACGAAAATAATGACTATGCTAAGCACATGATTTATTGGCTGGAAAGGCTGCGTGTACCTAATAGTCAACTAGCGAACGACTCGTTTGAGCAACTTAAAGAATATTGGCTAAATGGCAAGCCAATAGAGCTAGAGGAAATGAGAAACAAACTTTGGGCTTGGGTTGATAAAAACAATGGCGATAATACAGCCCATTCAAAAGTCGTGAGAATGCGAATGTTGCTTTGCTTAACCTACGAAAATAACCGTGAAATAAAAGATATTGGTTTCTTTGAAGATTTATTGGTAAGTATAGGTATTACGCACGAAGAGGCGTATAGGTAAACATAACAAACGCATTAAGGGTGGACGCAAAAAGCTTGGCTGCGCTCATTCTTCGCTTAGTATAGCCAAGCTTTATTGCGCCACTTATGCGGGCGTTAGAAATAGCAAAATCTTAAAAGTAAGCGGCTTCAAATGAGGCATTTGTGTGCTTGGCTGCTTTTTCTAATTTAGCTTTGCGTGCCATGTTAAATTGGCATTTTAGTGTTTAGTTGTTGGTGAGTTTTGCGTTGTTAATGCGCTAAATTTAAACCAATTTATTGTTTGCTTAATTGTTGGTTATCGCAGCTTTTTGCGTTAAGTTTAAGCATTCGTTTTTAATTGTCGGTAAAGGACGTTTTTATGCAACTCTTGCGTTGTTGGGCATTTCTAACAATGCAGTCAAAGGGATGCAAAAAGCTTGGCCAAATTTTCGCGGAGCAAAAATGTTAGCCAACTTTGTTCCACCCTTTACCGCGGCGTTAGCTAAGTGCTTAACGTAGTAATGAATTAAAAATTGGCGTTGTAGGTTTTCGAGTTGCTGGTTATTTTGTACTAAAAAGTAACACCAACTCGCCACGCTCCAGTTGTTGGTAAGTTGGTTTTTCAGCCTTGTTTTACCGTTGAGCGGCTATTGCGTTGTTTGCCTGCCGCTTGAAGTTGGTTTATAAAAATGGACTTTAGTGTCGCTACGCTTGTGCGTTTACTCAAGTTCATTTTTCTAAGTTTACTTACAGCACTCGGCATTGTTCGGGTCTGCTTCTTTTTGCTGCTAAATTCGCAGTTAAAAAAGAAGTTGGTAAGTTGCTATTTGGTTTTGCGTTGTTTGCGGGTTAAGTTTTAAGAACTCAGCATTAGCTAACAATGCAATAATGATGGGACGCAAAAAGCTTGGCTCGCGTCACTTCGTTCCTATTTTAGCCAAGCTTTTATGCGCCCCATATTGCGGCGTTATGTGAATAAAAAGTATGAGTGAATCTGTTCTAAAGGATATATTAATCAAGGCAATAAAAGATCTGGAAGAATCAGGGGATATAGTCGTGGTTAATCCAATCGAAAATGCAGTAGCCAATAAACTACATGAAGTAGTTCAAGAAGTTTCACCTAATATGCTTAGCTCACAAGAACTCGGTGGCATCATCAATGCGTTAAACGCACACAATCTAGGCTTTGGTCTAGACGATAATGATTTTCAAACAATCATAGGTATCACCAAAGATGAACTTAGAGTTGCAGCAAGTAAGTTAAAGGCAGCCGAATGGTAAATCACATAACAAGCGGTTTATAAATGGGACGCAAAAGCTTGGCTTGCGCTCCTTCGTCGCTAATTTTAGCCAAGCATTTTCCGCCCCATAACCGGGCGTTATATGCTCAAGGAGGTTAAGCATGGTTTCAGAAATAGAGTTCCCAGTAGAAACAAAGATTAATGGTAAAGAATTAAACTCATATTACCGAGATTCATTTAAAGTGCAGGTTAATAAAGTCGACCTAGAAGCGAAAAATGTATATCACAGCATATTTGGGTATTTGCCAAAACCAGTACAGCTAGCCTTATCTTTACGTAATTCAATTGTTAAATACATTGGTTTTTCTGCTAGCAATACTGAAATGAGTTTACCTCTAGAAGATATAGAATCAGGTAAAAAAGCTGGTTTTCTTATTATTGAGTCTGTCGAACCTGATGAAGTTATTTGTGGTGCTTTTGAGCCTAATATGGATATGTGGTTATCAGTTTTAAAATTATCAGAGCAAGAGTTTGCTGTTTCCACTTTAGTAAATTTAAAAACTAAAACTGGCAAAATGTATATGGCGTTTATAAAACCATTTCATAAATTGGTTGCTAAATATTGTATTAAGCAAGCGCTCAAAGCAGGTCGCATATAACAATGCAATTATGATGGGACGCAAAAAGCTTGGCTGCGCTCGTACCTCGCACATTATAGCCAAGCTTTTATGCGCCCCATATTGCGGCGTTAGCTAGAAGTTTCGTTAGTTAAAAGTAGTTAAACTGGTGGTGTTTGTTTTCGTGGTGCTGGCATTTATTTGCCTGTTCCGTTAACTTGTTAGTCGCCACGCACCAATTGTATGTAAGTTGGTTTTTCAACCTTGCTTACCGTTGAGCGGCATTTGCGTTGTTTGCTTGTCGCTTCAAGTTAATTTATAAAAATGGACTTTAGTGTCGCTACGTTTGTGCGTTTCTCAAGTTCATTTTTCTAAGTTTATTTACGGTATTTGTATTGTGCTAATTTTCAGCTTTTAGGTAAGCTTCTAGCCAACAATGCAATTATGATGGGACGCAAAAAGCTTGGCTGGCGTCACTTCGTTCCTAATTTTAGCCAAGCTTTTGTGCGCCCCATATTGCGGCGTTATGTGTCGAGAGGAAAATGGCTGTATCTTGGTATCTTGAAGATGGCGTTGCTCGGAATAAAGAATTTCCATCAACATTTTTCATCCCTAAACAATGGAAAAAGGCACTCGTTGGCCAAGGCGATATCGTAAAGTTAATGTTTAATATTTCCTTTACGGATGATGGCAAGGAGGCTTGTGAAATTGAAAGAATGTGGGTTATTGTTACCGAAAAAAGTGGCGACTTATATAAAGGTGTATTAGATAACGACCCATATTGCACAAGTGAGCTAAAGAGTGGTGTTTCAGTCGAATTTGAGGGCAGGCATATAATAGCCATCGAGTATGAGAGGCCATGGAAAAAAATATTGGCATATGTGTAATCGCCACATAACAAAGCAATAATGAATGGGACGCAAAAAGCTTGGCTGCGTCACTTCGTACCTATTATAGCCAAGCTTTTATGCGCCCCATATTGCGGCGTTATATGGCATCGGAGGCTATGTGGAAGTTTCGATAATTCAATCAGGCATTAGCAATTTTATTGAATCTCTTTCGTATAATCTTGATGAGCTGGTAATAATAATTTCTCTACCCGATAAGAAAGCAAAAGTAATTTTTAATACTCCTATTGCCTTTAAGTGTTTAGATGAAGGTGACTTAAAGGAATATTGGCATGAACAAGAAATCACAAATAACTGGCTTTTAGAAATAAAAACAGGAGGCTGGATTGAAAAAGAATTATCTCAAAATGGCCTCTACAGCTCTAGAAATATAAATGGGCTTACAGAATTCTTGGTTAAAGGTAGTAATGAATGTGTCAACATTCTAAATACAGAGCAACCTACTGTATTGTTTGAGTAAATGCCATATAACAAGAGACTATGGCATAAACAGTTAACGCTAGCCCATAGCGCTTCCCATAAACCTTATCTCAGAGCATAGGAAGCATCACAACCATCTTTCTGTTTTGCACAAGTTTATCGGTTTTAACGCCTTGATCTCAGTCTGCAGCAACGCGTTTTATGTTAATGGGCTTGGCAATCACGAAGGGCAATCTGACTTTAGCGCACATACAACACCATCAAAAGGGTTTTATTGCCAATGGGTATTATCAAAAACAAATTTTCATAATCTATTTATCAAATATCGTATTGTTAATGTTTTGTTGCTCATATAAATTATCAAAATAAATGCTACCGGTGGCAGTTGGTGTTGAATGTTTTGCCATTAATAGGAGAGAACTATGTCGTTGAGTAAACTTAAGCAAGCTTGTGTATTGTCTATTGTACTTATGTTTTCAACGCAGAGTTATGCGAGCAACAAACAGGTTTTAGATAATTTACTGCCTATGTCTGAGCGTATGGCTCAATCTGAAATGCAACGCAACCCACAAGCTTGGTCGATTGATTGGCGCGACTACCCAAGATGGACATATACCCATGGTTTGGTGCTGCTATCTATGGCCAAACTATATGAAAAAACCGCTAAAGCTGAATACTTCGAATACATTCAAAACTATGTCGATACTTTGATAAATGAACAAGGTGACATTGCCACTTACGACATTCATAAATACAACATTGATATGATAAATCCAGGTAAGTTGTTATTTTTTATGTATCAACAAACTGGTCAAGTCAAATACAAAATAGCTGCGGATACCTTACGTCAACAATTACGCGATCACCCAAGAACAACAGAAGGTGGCTTTTGGCACAAGCAGAGGTATACCTCACAAATGTGGTTAGATGGTTTGTATATGGGCGCACCATTTTATGCGCAATACATACATTTGTATGAGCAGCCCAAAGTATACGACGATGTTATTTTGCAATTTGAACAAATAAAAAAACACCTATATCGCAAGGATACCGGTTTGCCAGTGCATGGTTGGGATGAGTCTAAAACACAGCATTGGGCAGATAAAAAAACAGGACAATCTAAACACCATTGGTCACGTGCTATTGGTTGGTATGCTATGGCTATGGTTGATGTATTAGAGTTTTTGCCACAGCAATCTTCGCAAAGAAAATGGCTCGCAAGTCGCTTTAATAACTTGGTTACACAAATGGCAAAGTTTCAGCATCCAACCGGTCTCTGGTATCAAGTTGTTGAGGCACCTTATGCGAAAGACAATTATTTGGAAGCCTCTGGCAGCATTATGCTGGCATACGCCATATTAAAAGCGCACAAAATGCATGATTTAACCAAAGACTTATTGCCTATAGGTTTAAAAGCTTATCAAGGGGTAATAGACCAGCTTATTTCTACTAATGAATTTAATCATATCAGTATCAATCAAGTGTGCGCTGTCGCTGGGTTAGGTGGTAATCCATATCGAGATGGCAGTTACGAATACTACATTAGCGAGCCAGTAAGAGCGGACGATCCAAAAGCGGTTGGCCCATTTATTCTAGCTAGTTTATTGATAGAAGAAAGACAACAAGCGTTAAAACATTAATAGGGCAGTTACAACAAATGAAAATAACAAACATAATGAAGTTCGCATTAACAGCTGTTGCGTTAACCACAATAACTTCATGTTCAAAAACGACAGAAGAGGATCCAACAAGTATACAGCCTACGCCGAATGTTCTTGTTGACGAAAATGAACAGTATTACCAAAATCCAATTATTCACGTTGATTATTCCGACCCCGATGTTGTAGCTGTTAACGGCAATTATTACATGACAGCTTCGAGCTTTAATGCTGCACCGGGTTTACCTATTTTACATTCAACAGATTTAGTTAACTGGCAGTTGATAAACTACGCCTTGCCTAAACAAGTACCACAAAATCATTTTGCGACCCCGCGCCATGGTGAAGGCGTGTGGGCACCGAATATTCGTTATCACGACGGTAAATTTTGGATTTTTTACCCAGATCCTGATTTTGGTATTTATGTAACTACCACAACTGATCCGGCAAAAGCTTGGTCAGAACCCAAACTCATATTGGCCGGCAAAGGCATTATCGACCCAACACCTTTATGGGATGACGATGGCAAAGCTTACTTGCTACATGCATGGGCCAAAAGCCGTGCTGGCTTTAATAATGTTTTGAGCCTGAGAGAAATGTCGGCTGATGCGATGCAAGTTTCAGACGAATATACCAACATAGTTGATGGTGCAAACTTTAAAAACTACCGCACAATTGAAGGGCCTAAATTTTATAAACGCAATGGCTTTTATTACATATTTGCCCCGGCTGGCGGGGTCGATTTGGGTTGGCAGACAGTATTTAGAGCACAAGACATTCAAGGCCCTTACCAAGGCAAAGTGGTGATGGAGCAGGGCGATAGCTTAACAAATGGGCCGCATCAAGGTTCGTGGATCCACACAGATTTAGCTGAAGATTGGTTTATTCACTTTCAAGCTAAAAAAGCTTATGGCCGAATTGTGCATTTACAACCAATGCAATGGAAAAATGGCTGGCCAGTTATTGGCATAGACGATGATGGCGACGGTATTGGCAATCCTGTGAGCCGTCATATACGGCCAAAAACGGCAAATTATACAGGCGAAAAAAAGCTAAATATTTCGGATGAATTTAACCAAGATACTTTAGCATTGCAGTGGCAGTGGAACGCCAACCCACATGAATCTTGGTATAGCTTAAGTGCCAAACCAGAACATTTGCGTTTGTACGCCCAGCCAAAAGTACCAACTACAGGTGATAACTTATGGATGACACCTAATTTATTAGTACAAAAACTACCGGCCGAGGCTTTCCAAGCTATTGCTAAGTTTACCGTTTCCGACAATATGCAAAACGTGCAAACAGGTTTAACCATATTTGGTGAAGATTATGCATGGATTGGTTTATCACCAAATGATCAAGATGGTCATGATATCGTGATAATGCAATGTCATGGTGCGCGTAAAGGTTGTGATGAAAAACAACAAGAAAAATTAGTTGAGTCACTAAACAGTAAAATCATTCTTCTAAGAGTAATAGTTCAGCCTGGTGCACACGCTATATTTAGCTATAAAACACCAGATATGCCAAGGTATCGCATTATTGGCGAACATTTCCAAGCTAAAGAAGGCCGTTGGGTTGGCGCTAAAGTTGGGATATTTGCCGTAACAACCAATGGCAGCGCCAGTTCAGAACAATATGTTGATTTTGATTACCTAAGAATCAGCCGCTATTAAAAGTTAAATTTGTCGCCATGAATTAATGGCGACAAATTTTAAATATAAGCTATTGTTTAATTATTCCTTTATCAGTTAGGCTAAGCTGATATAGTCCCGCAAAGCACCAAGGAATAATGGTCAATATGTTAAGTTTTAACTTAAGCAAGTGTGCAAGAATACTAGGCGTTTTATCTTTTTTACTTGGATTAACTGTTCTTATTGGTTGGTACACACATCATCAAGCACTTATTCAAGTTCTGCCCCATTTTGCCCCAATGCAATATAACGCCGCGTTAGGCTTTTTTATCGCAGGTATAGCATTAACTTGGCACAATTCGCCAAAAATAGTTTATCCGCTTTCATTGTTCGTTGCCTTGGTTGGTGGGTTAACCCTAATCCAATATTTGTTTGGAATTAATTTTGGTATTGACCAATTATTGATGGAACATTACGTCACTACTAAAACTTCCCATCCAGGCAGAATGGCGCCTAATACAGCTATTTGTTTTTGTATGGCTGGCTTTACCCTAACTACGGTAATGAAGAAAGCTAATTTAACTACGGTTGGCATATTAAGCTGTTTTATATTTAGCACCTTAGTGATAGCGTTAGGTGTAATTGCCTTGGTTGGTTATTTTACCGCATTAGAAACAACTTATGGTTGGGGTCACTACACACGGATGGCAGTGCACACATCTATAGGTTTTATTTTTATCGGTGCAAGTTTAACGCTATTGGTTTTTAATAAATACAAAGAGCAAGTAACGACCAAAGATTGGATTTCAGCAGCAGCGACTGTCGGCCTTGTCACTATAGTGCTTATTTTGTGGCAAACCTTAGTTGCGCGAGAAACTAAAAACATCCAAGCTGCTATCGAGTACAACCTACTTAACTTAGCAGAACGTATTGACACACAATTAAGCTTAAACAGACAAGCAGTCGATAGATTAGCCGAACGCATGGCTATAATGGAACGCACTGATAACCAATTGTTAAAGGTTGATATTAATAATTACTTGAATGATCACGTTAGCTTCGTTGCTATTTCCTTGGTGGAAAACAACACAATAAGCCAAATTTACGCTCGTGATAACTTAGACAAAGAGTTTGAATATGTTGTTGCTCATCAACTAAAGCAGCAAGACTTTTCAAGTCGTGCCATGTCAGGTCGGTATTTTTCGTTAAATCAAACAAGTGATTTAAGTCCGCTATTACATTACATAACACCGATAAACTCTCAGCTAATTTCAGTTGAATATCTAGTTGTAACAATAGAGCCGACCAAGCAGTTTTTATCTAGCAAAAAACAGCAGCAAAGTTTGGGCTATCATTTAGACGTTAAAGACCAACAAAAAACGGTTTACGCTCAAAGTAATATTGATAACCCAGTGTTTATTAAACAATGGAAACAATCGACTAATCTAAAAGAAATTGGGTGGCAAATTGAAGTTACGCCACATAAGGCGCTGATTAGCAGCTTAAAAACTGGCTTGGCGGAAATCGTGTTACTTTTTGGTATTGTCTTAAGTTTTGCAATCGTCGCGGCAATCCGCATGTGGCAGATAGCCATAGAAAGAGCAAAAAGTTTAGAGCTGCAAAAAACTTTGTTATCACAGTCGGTTAGTAAACTAGAATTGGCCGCTAAAATTGTCAAATTAGGTGTGTGGGAGTGGAATCTAAAAGAAAATACGCAAGTATGGGATCAGCAGCTGCGCAGAATTTATGGTGTCGCTGAACAATCAACTCTAGATAAAGACATGTATCAAGTGTGGCAAAAAGCGCTTCACCCAGAAGATGCAGAACAGGCGATAACTGGCTTAAAATCAGCAATAAAATCCAACGCGCATAGCTGGCAGTCAGAATTCAGATTAAAACTTTCCGACGGTACAATTAAATACATTTCAGCCAATGGTGTGATTGAGCGTGACAACAGCGGCAAAGCCGTCAATGTTATAGGCACCAACTTAGATGTAACCGCGCAAAAGGAAATGGAACACAGATTAATTGTGTTAAAAGAAAAAGCAGATGCCGCCAACCAAGCTAAAAGTGATTTTTTAGCCAATATGAGCCACGAAATTCGCACGCCAATGAATGGCATTATCGGCTTAACCCAGCTTGTTTTGTCTATGCCGATTGAAAACAAAGTGCGTGAGCATCTACAAAAAGTAGAAGATTCATCTAAGGCGTTACTTAATATTATCAATGACATTCTAGATTATTCCAAAATTGAAGCGGGCAAACTAAATGTTGTTGAAGAAGATTTTGACCTTGAACGTTTATTAAGCAGCACGGCTGGCATTCTCAGCGTGCGGGCTGAAGACAAAAATAATGAGCTTAACTTTGAAATAGAGCCGGGCATCAGCCAATTTTATCGTGGGGATGCTTTAAGGTTAAACCAAATTTTAAATAATTTAGTCGGCAACGCGATTAAATTTACTGACAACGGCTTAGTCTCGGTACAAGTAACCCAAAAACATTACCAAGACTCTGTTTGGTTAACTTTTGCTGTTAAAGATACTGGTATAGGTATGACCCAGGAACAAACGGCAAGGTTATTTCAACCATTTTCTCAGGCTGACCAATCTATCACACGTAGATTTGGTGGCACAGGTTTGGGTTTAACTATAAGTAAAAGATTGATTGATTTAATGGGCGGTGAAATAGGGGTGAGCAGTGAACCTAATCACGGCAGCACCTTTACATTTAGCATTCCAGTTAAGCGAGCTAACAAAAAACAAAATACAAAACGTGGATTGTCAAAACAACTAAAAACTTTGGTGGTTGATGACAACTTAGAAACCCTTGCAATTATTGAAGGGATCTTAAATTCATGGAAATTTAAAGTCGAATTAACCGCATCACCATTAGAAGCGCTAGATAAAATAATAGATGCCGCAGAAAACAAAGATCCATACGAGTTATTAATCATTGACTGGAAAATGCCAGAAATGGATGGCATTGAACTTACTAGCAATATTAGAAAAAGAGTTGAAGAAATCACCTCACGTCATCAATGCATAGTTATTATGGTTACTGCGCACGGCAAAGACCATGTAGTGCAACATGCACAAAATGTTGCAATTGACGCCGTTATTGAAAAACCAATTTTTGCGTCTCACTTACATGATGTACTAGTAGACTTGCAAAACGAATTAACTGAATTGGTACCAGATACTGAAAGCACTAAAGGTATTTGGGATTCAATTCCACAATTCAGCGACAAACATATTTTATTGGTTGAAGATAATGAGATTAATCAACTTGTTGCTGTCGAACTGTTGAATAAGTTTGGTATAACTTCGAGCATAGCAAACAATGGCCGAGAGGGCGTTGAATTGTTCGAGCAGCAAAGTGAAAAATTTGATCTTATTTTAATGGATTTACAAATGCCTGAGATGGATGGGTTTGAAGCCACCAGCCACATTCGAAAAATCAACAATGGTAAAGATATTCCAATTATTGCCATGACAGCAGCGGCCATGCCAAAAGATGTCGAAGAAGCGATTCAGTCGGGGATGGATGCACATATATCAAAACCGATTGACGTTAAAATATTTACTCAAACCCTCAATCGGTTTTTACAAAAACAAGCTGTTTAAAGCTAAATATTCAATGATTACAAAGTTGGAATAGAGACCTTTGAAACAGCAATATCTTCTTTATTTACCGCATAACCGACCCAAATTGCGTTGTTCCAAACAATGCTTTTTGGGTAACTAAAACCAGCTCGTTTATATTTTCCAGGGTATTTTTGTGCGGGTAATGCTTCTTGACCACGGATAATGTACATTTTATCAAATAGATAACCGTCTTGGCTGATGGCAATATTTAACGGAAATCTTTGTTTAGAGCCTGATGCGTTATTGATAATAAAAGCGCGTCCATCCGGTAAATTACCAGCACTTAATTTAGCTCTAGAGTCAATAAAATTACTGCTTTTAACATCCGACCAAGTGCGCCCCAAATCATCGCTGCTTGATGTCAAAATACGAAAGCTACTGGCTTGGTCGCGAAAAATCATAGTGACATTTTTGCCATTATTTGTTGCAAACCAGCTTGGTTCAATACCTTGGCTAACATGCGGTTTAACATTTGGCATATTTAACTCACCATAATGCCAACCTGTGGTTGCTGATGGATCATCTGTATAGATAGGTGTTGTTAATAAACCAGGTTGTTTATGCAGCGCGGTTAAAATACGTTTGTTGGATACATGACGTAAATCTTGTTCAAAAATACCAGCTAAAGGTTCGCCTTGATAATCTGTAACAGCTTTTGCGGCTGACCAATCAACGCCATTTTTTGAACGAACAAAATACGTGAATCCACCTTTAGGTTTTAGTTTGTAAGGCCAATAATTTAAAAATGCGATCAGCTCATTATTATCTAACCACCAACCAGCGTTAGTTATGAGTATATCTTTAGTTGATTCAGCTAAAACTTGCGGCTCAGTCCAAGTTTTGCCATCTAAAGATGAGCTGAATAAAACTTTAGTTTCTGGTGAATCTTCATCTTCAATTGAGCTTTGCCATTGAGCGTATAAACGCTCGTTAAAAACAAACAACACGGCACCATGATTATACTGGGCTAAGTTTTCTTGAGCGTTGAACACAGTAAAATGTTCAACCGCATCAAGTTGCGGTAAACCTGAGTTTGGTTGCTGAATATCGACAAGGTTATCTTGCAAATAAATGTCAGCTTGTTTTGTTGGCTGTGCATTAGCAAGTTGGCTAAAAAGCATAGTGCACACACATGCACAGCTAACGACAAAATTTTGTTTTAATAAACAGCGCTTGAGTTGAGAGGCCATGTAAAGTCCTTAAATTCATTATTGTTTTTATTAATCATCAGTATGTTTTGAGTATACCAGTAACAGCATTCAAAAATAGCTGTAGTATATACCAAATACAAAACAACCGATAATGTATATTATGTTAAATTAAGTAAAGACTAGTATTACCTCTTGGATTGCACTTGGTATACTTCGTCAATGATTTCTTTGGTTGTTGCATAACAAGTATTCGCAAATTCCTCTAACTCGGCATACACAGATTCGTCTTTACTAAATGCACCTGTGCCTTTATTTAACCTGCCTACTTTTAAACTGAATTGTGCCAATGCATCTATATATTGTTGGCGTTTATTATTGGTAATTAGAATTGGCGGAAAACCGTTTTTCAATAATGGAATGTTGGCAACAATTCGAGCGATTCGACCATTGCCATCATAAAACGGGTGTATTTGGGTAAATACTGCGTGGATTTTTGCATACTGTTTTGTTGCTTGCTCGATAGATAAATCATCTGTTTGATTTAATTGCTCAATCAATTGAGTCATCAAATATTGAGTATCAAATGGCGCTGAATATTCTATATAGACGTGTTTACCATCGATAACTTGATATGTGCCATTTGGATCACTTTTGTAATCACCAAATGGTTTCATAATATCAAATTCTGGTTTAACCATAACAATCTTGTGCAGCGCTTTGATGCTGTCATGGGTAACTTGATTATTGATATTCTTAAATATCCATTTTAACGCATCAGCATGACCAACAACTTCGTTATGCTCTTTTAACGAATGGCCTGAAATGGTAATGCCATTGGTTAAAATATGATGTGTTTCGCCAAGTGTTAAGGTATTGCCTTCGATAGCTGTTGAGTCATGTGTCCAGGTAACAATTAGCCTATTTAATAAGCTTTCTTTTAAGTCGTTATCTAACGGGTCTAAAAATTTCATGGAATATTACAATAATCAGCAGTTGCCGATTATTGTAATTGAAAACATTCCCTTCACCAACTTAAAGCAATCAATAATCAACTGGATAATCTTTTTTAAATGCTTGGCCACTAAAGGCTAATTTTTGTGTCCAAGGTTTTGCAGGTTCTGTCCAAAACGGATCGTTTTGTGGCAAGCCTAGGTGTAAAAAACTGTTGGTGGTTATATACATGCTGCCGTTGTTTGAATACCAGTCGCCTAATGCGGGATTTGCGCCCGCAAAACCTATTTGCAAAAATCCATCTTTAAAATTTGTTGGGTTATCAAATATAGCTTGGTGAACGGCGCGTAAAGCCGAACGTACAGTGCCTTGTTGCAAACTATCGGGTAGCTGTTTTTGTAACGCGAGTTGCGACAAAGGCTGAAAAGCAGTTGTGCGGTATGTTAACGAGCGGCCTATTGGCGGATAAGTCCCGGTTGGTGAAATTAATCGCTCAAGATGTTCACAAAATCTTTGACTGCGTTTTAGCTCGGTTGCGTGCAGTTTGTCTATTTTATCTCGCCAAAAATAAACTTTCTGCTCGGCCATTACTTTCAAAATATCCAATAACATTGGGTGGATAACGTACGAGTTATAATAATCAAAAGCAAAATGCTCACCGTCGCCATACCAGCCATCACCCACATACCATTCTGAGAATTTTCTGATGGCTAAGTCTAATCTTATTGGATCGTGTTGCTCGCCAACTTGCAGCAAAAACGCTTCGTTCATTGCCGCGAATAAAAGCCAGTTGGTATATGGTGGTGTTACAGTTCTCAGCGCTTTGATTTTTTCAACTATGCGCTGCTGAGTTTGTTTCGATTGTTGTTGCCACAATACGGGCGCGCGCAACATAGCTTGGGTGTAATAGGATGAATCTACCAACAACTGCCCTTCAGCTATTTCCCAGTTTAGATAATCCGCGCTTTTAGGATTTACAGAATGTTCATAAGCTTGCAGCGCGTAATCTAAAATACGCTCCCTCGCCTGTTTATCTGAGCCTTCTGCCTGTAATGCTAACCAAGGTGCTGCGCCGGAAATAGCCCTAGCAAAACATTCAAGGTAAGCTACTTTTTTGTTTCTATTATCCGCGTTTGGGCTTACTTCAAGTGGAAACTCTTTGTGCAGTTTTTCGTGTGCAATTAAATAAAAAACTGGCTCAACTATTTTTTGTAGTAAGTTAGAAAAATAGTTGTAATCGTCAACAGTGTTTGATTTAACTTCGTTGTTCGTAGCAAAGGCTGAGCTGGGCATTGTAAATGAGCTTGCAGTTGCCCCGGCCAAAGCAGCGGTAATAAAGTCGCGTCTTAACATATTCCTTCGCCTTTTTCGTTGCTATTGAGCTAACTTATAAACTTCACTGCCTGCTGATAAAAACGCACCAATGCCATAAACTTCTGTTTTGTCAGGCCAAGCTTCACCCGGTGCTGCGCCGACGGGTTGAACATATCCAAGTAAACCATCTTCTCTCACGTGGCTAACTAAAGTATTCCAAGCTAATTCAATTGCAGGTAGATAAGTTTGTTTATCCAATAAACCATTATTTACCCCCCAAGCTAAACCATAAGTAAAAAATGCTGTGCCGCTGGTTTCTGGTGTTGGGTAAAGTTCTGCTGCTTGCAAACTCATAGCCCAATGGCCTGCCGATGTTTGTAGTTTAATTAAGCTTTGCGCCATATCTTTGTATAGCTGAGTAAAATAGGCTTTTTGTGGCCCTTCTGGTAATTCTGGAATAATCAGAGTTAAACCACCAAATACCCAGCCGTTGCCGCGTGACCAAAATATCTTGTGGCCTTTATCACGCTTATCAATGAAGTGTTCGTCACGATAAAATAGTTTTTCGTCGTTATCGTATAAATGATTTACTGTTGCAACGTACTCAGCAAACATCCAATCTCGGTATGAGTTATCGCCGGTGATATTGGCAAGTTTTGCCCAAACCGGTGGTGCCATAAATAACGCATCACACCAAGTCCATCTATCGGTATATTTGTAATTGTTTAAGCGCATTGGCTGTTGGCTTGGGTTTTGTTTAATCCATTTAGTGCGCTCTAGCGTTTTTGCCAGCATGTTTGGCTTTTTATATTTGCGATATAACTCGATATAAAGCTGGCCAACGGTTTGGTCGTCTGCGTGGTATTTACCTGGGCCTAAGTCCCAATTGTTGTCTGCTGATACTTTTAATAAAAATTGATAATACTTGTCGTCATCAGCAAGTTTCGCCCATTTTTCCATTCCTATATACAAAGCACCATAAGTCCATGCATTAAAGCGATTTTCCCAGTGGTTTTCGCGCTGCATATCATCATGAAAATGTTCAATTTGCCAATCAGCAACTTTACCCATTACAGATAAAACTTCGGTTTTTTCTGGCAATTTTGCTGTTACATTAGTGACCGCTAAAAATACCCCAGCCATAACTGCGGTTAGTTGGATTAAACGTTTACCCATTTTATTTGTTACTCCCCCAAAAATAGAATTCAGTTATATTGTTTTAATAATATTGTATGGGAACTGTAACAAATTAATTAACAAATGAAAGTACAATTTTGCTAAGTTTTACACTAATCTCTGGCTAACAGGTACAACATCAGGGAATACTTGTTTAAGTTGTGCTGCGTTTAATCCCCAATGTTGATGCAACAAGGCTGCAAACCAACTGCGGGAATCTGTTGTTGGCGCGAGATCCCTGTTTTGATACAAGTTTTCTGGCGCTAAACCTGGCCATGTGCCTAACACTTTACCGCCATTTACCGCGCCACCAGTTACTAATAAAGCACTAGCGGTTCCATGATCTGTGCCATTAGTGCCGTTAACTTTAACTGTGCGGCCAAATTCAGTTGCAATTATTACCACTGTATTTTGCCATTCTGCTGCTAATGCAGTTCTTAATGCGGCTAATCCGTCATCCAACTCTTTTAATTGTCTGTCTAACCGCCCAACTTGATTGTTATGCGTATCCCAACCGCCCATTTCTAACATGGCGCAATCTGCTTGGGTATTGACCAATAGTTCACCACAATGTTTAGCTAATTGAATAAATTTTGCTTTGCTTTTTTTGTCTTGTTGCATGTCATTTGTTTGATTACGCAAGGCTAAGCCTTGTTCTAGGCTAGATACGAACTTTTCATCACCTTGGTGCAATTGCATTAGGCGCTGATATAAATCGCTTTCAGCATCAGGTAGATAAGATGGATACCAAGTGCTGACATTTGTTTGGTCACCACGTAAGCTTAATGGCACTGTATGTGCTATTGCTAAACCATTGGCGTCTTTTTGTTTAATTGCCCGCGCTAACCAGCCACTTTCATGATCTATCGTATCTAAACCGCTTTCTAATAAATCTTGTGCGGAAAAATGCGAACGCTCTCGATATGGCGATGCAACCGCGACTACGGCAAACATTTGTTTTTGTTGATACCAGTTATGCATATTGCTAAGTGCAGGATGTAATGCAAAACCTTGTTGAAGTGGCAGTAATTTATCTTTAATTGGATTAACTAAATTTGCTCTATGCTCTATTAAATGCGGATCAAATGTTGGTACTACTGTGTGTAATGAATCAAGCGCACCTCGTAACATCAACCAAACAATTTTCTTGTTGCTTTTGCTGCTATTGTCATTTGATAAGGCTGGTGTTGATGTTGTCAACAAAATAATTCCAGCGCCAGTTGCTTGCAAAAACTCTCTTCTTTTCATAACTGTGCCTCTATTTAAATTGAAACTCTGGGCTCATTAGCAACATAGCCAAAGCTTGTTGACGACTTTCCGCGCGGCTAAGAAACAAATAGGTTTTATCCGACAAATTTTCCCCCATAGCAGCTTTAGCAAGCGCTAGCGGATCTTGTTTAACTTGTTTGGCATATTCATTTGCCCAATCAATCCTATTTAAAATTGCATCCGGCCCATCCCAAGCGTTGCGCTCAGTTTTATAACCTGCAGGAGAACCAGCAGCAAACGGCTGTTGCCCCATCATTTCTAGCATATTAATAAAGGCTTTTTGGTATTTACCTTCAAACGGCACATTACCAAGCCGATAACTTGAAATTAAAAATTCGCGTGGTGTTTTAAACTTCTGTTGTTTTGGTTGCCAACTATTTGGATGATTAATTAGAGCGGCCATCACAGTTTTAATATCACCTTGGCTTTTCTGCCAAGCTTTTTTCATCTCTTCGACAATTGCCGTGTCAGCTTCATCAGCAATAAAGCGCTTTACTAATTTTGTACAAATAAAATGAATGCAAGATGGATGATTAGCTAAATCTTGCAATATTGCTTTACCCTGCTCCATGCCTTTTTGTTTATATGTTTTACCAAGTACTGTGCGACTACCGGGTTGATGGGATTTATCACGATAAACAAAACCTTGTGCATCTTCTTTTAATGGGTTTGCAACACTCCAACCTGTTATCGCTTTAGCAAGCTCTATAACATCTTGTTGGCTGTAACCACCATCAACGCCTAACGTATGTAATTCTAGAATTTCGCGCGCTAGGTTTTCGTTTAGGCCTTTATTTTTACGCTTTTTTGCATAAGCAGAATCAGGGCCGATAGATTGTTCGTTATTTAAATAAATCAACATGGCTGGGTGTGATTCAACCGCCAATAACAAATCAGCAAACTTGCCGGTTAAGTGTGGCGCAATCGCTTCTATTTCCAACAATGGTGCTAATGCTCGCATGGCAAACCCATTAGTGGTGACGCTGAAATGATTTGAGAAAAAGTCGAGCAATTGCGCTTGTAAACCATTGTTTGTCTCAATTGCATATTTGGCCGACAAGTAGCTGGCTAATTTTGCTTGGCGATTAAATTGCTTTTTTAACGCATCTCCATCGTCTTGCATTTGCATTCCCATTACTTGGGGCTGCTCTACATTTTGTTTTTTATTCGCACGCGCTTCTTTTTCTGCTTGTTTTTGCAAACGGTAGTTTTTGTAATATTGGTAAGCTAGTTCGGTATTCCAAACAGTTTCATCTAGCTTTACGGGCTTAAGCTGTGCAGTTAACCAGCTTTGTACATCAGCTATTTTGCTTTTATCGTTGGGGTTTATCCCATAACCGAACCTGTTGTATGCAATGTATTTTGAGTGCAAATGCGGCATAAAAATATCCAACGTCTTGTGTAAGCTTGATTATAGATAGGAATAATTTTTACGAAATTTAATTTACAAAAAGTTTACTTAGTCAACTCTTCACCTTAACATACAAGCGTACAGTAATATCTAATGGATATAAGAATGAAGAAATTATTAACCTCAATAGCGCTAGCAAGTTTATCTTTTTCGGCTGTTGCTGCTAACCCTGCAATTACCGAAAAATTCACAGCTGATCCCGCCCCTATCGTACATAACGACACTGTATATGTTTATGTTGGTCGTGATGAAGCCAAACCAGATGAAGGGTACACAATGCACGAGTGGCTTGTGTATTCATCTACCGATATGGTCAATTGGAAGTCGCACGGTTCACCTTTTAAACCAACAGATTTTTCATGGTCGTCAGGTTCAGCTTGGGCTGGCCATGTAATTGAAAAAGACGGCAAGTTTTATTGGTATACCACCAGCAGCCATAAAACAGTGAAAGGTAAAGCCATAGGTGTTGCAGTCAGTGATAGCCCAACAGGGCCATTTAAAGATGCTCGTGGCAGTGCTTTAGTCACCAATGATATGACCAAAGCAACCGACATTAGCTGGGATGATATTGACCCAGCAGCATTTATTGATGACGACGGTCAAGCTTGGTTATATTGGGGCAACCAAAAAGCCTATTACGCAAAATTAAAAGACAATATGATTGAGTTTGATGGACCAATTCACGTTGTACCTGATGAGCAAGTTAAAGGCTTTACTGAAGCGCCATGGATCCACAAACGTGGTGACACATATTATTTGTCGTACGCAACTGGCTTTCCTGAAAAAACCGCTTATTCAACATCTAAAAGCATTACAGGCCCGTGGAAATATCAAGGGTTGATCGCAGAAGGAGCACAAAATTCCAATACCATTCACCAAGGCATTATCGACTACAAAGGTAAAACTTATTTCTTCTACCACACGGGGATGATGCAACATCCGAATACTGGTGGTAGCTTCCGTCGCTCTATGGCTATAGATTATTTGTACTATAACGACGACGGTACAATTAAAAAGGTGATTCAAACAAGTGAAGGTGTAAAAGCCGTTAAATAAACTTTTAATATAGTTGTGCAGTTTAGAAACTGCACAACTGAACTATCTATCTTTGGTACATCTCTACCCTATTTCGACCCGATTGTTTAGCCAAATAAAGAGCTTTGTCGGCGCAAACAAATAGCTCCTCAGAGCTTTGCCCTTTTTGATAAACGACTAAGCCAAAACTACAAGTCACGCATTTTTGGCAAGAATGTTCTATTTCGCTTAATAACTGCCTAAGCTTTTCTGCAACTTGATAAGCTTGCTGCTCATTTAATTCCGGCAAAATAACAACAAATTCTTCACCACCCCATCGGGCAAGCGTATCTACTTCGCGAATATTAACAGACACGGTTTTAGCTATTACTTGCAGTATTTTGTCTCCTTCGCTATGTCCATATGTATCATTTACTTGTTTGAAGAAGTCGACATCAAATAACACCAGCGATATATCAAAATGGTAACGCTCAGCTCGGGCTAATTCTTTTTTTAAAGTGTACTCAAAAAATTTACGATTACCGACATCAGTTAGTGGATCTGTTAAAGATATGTGTTCGAATTCTTTTACTTTTTCTTCCAACAACCTATTTTGACAGGCCAGTTCGTCTGATTTTTTCTGATACAGTACATCTAATTTATTTTGTTTTCGTAATTGTAAAGAGGCTTGGGCTTCTGCCAGTTTAGACTGCAAACATTTAATTTCGTCTATATTTAAATGTGCACCAATCATACGAGTGGCTTCACCGTTTTCATCTCGCTCGATAACTTTCCCTTGGTCGCGTATCCAAATGTAACTGCCATCGGCTTTTTTACAGCGATATTCTATCTGATAGGTGTTAATTTGACCTTGGGTATATTGTTCAAAATGAGTTAGTACTCGGGTTAGATCATCTGGGTGAATAATATTTTCCCAAGTAAAAACATCTGGTCTAAATACTCCTACATCGTAGCCGAGCATTCGATACCAACTAGGGTTTCTGGTTACTATGCCTGTATCGGCATTCCAATCCCATGTACCCTCGGCAATAATATCGGTAATAGCATTGAGCGTGCTATCAGCTGATTGCGCTGTTTTGTGATTATAAGTTTGTGCAGGTTTAAATGTGTCCATCATTTTCTTACGATACTTACACCTATATATAGTTATAACACATAGTCTAGAATGCGCGCACTATTAGGCTACAGCAACATAATTGCTCCCATAAAAATCATAGCTAGGTTTTCGGTTAAACTGACAAAACCCAAAGGCACTTTGCTGTTGCCGCCAACACATGCGCAATTCAAATTTAACTTATCTACATAAACTGATTTCACTATAGATATAGCGCCGATAAAACCAACTACGAGTGCAATAGTGCCAAATACAATAGGTAATTGTTTAGCTAATAAAGATAAACCAACAAGTAGCTCGGCAAGCGGATAAACTTTTGCATAAACAGGCTGCTTTTTTGCCAATAAATCGTATTGGACAAAACCTTTAATAAAGGCTGGCAAATCCATTATTTTTAAACAAGCTAACACACACAAGCTAAAGCCCATAAAGCCTCTTAGCTCTGTTTGTGTCGCTATTGCCATTAACAAACATACAGAAAAAACCGTTGCAATTGGCCAATAGCTAGTCGATTTGTTACTAGTCGTTTTCGGCGCAACCTGTAATTTTTGCGCTAAATCTGTATAACCACCAATACGTTCACCATCTATAAATATCTGCGGTGTTGTTTGCACTTGGTGATTAATTTTAAAAGCTTGCTCTTCGTTGGTATTGGCAAATAGATGATCTTCAAATTGAATGTTTCTTTTGCGTAGCAAGTCAACCGCATGTTGGCCGTATGGGCATAACTTTTTGCGATATACTTTTACACTATCAAAAGCCATAGTTTCACCTTACTGCTTAATTCGCTCAATAGCAGGTATTTCGAAATAACTATCATCTTCACTCTCTAAAGCTAAGCGTCGTTTTTTATCTGCTAGTTGCTTCTCTTCTATCGTTAATCCAAATACTTGCAAATGGGCTTGCTGCATTATCTCACTTGCTTGCTGTTGGCTGATTAAACCTAGAGATTGACCCGCAAAAATAAAGCCTTCAACTCGGCCCTTGTCCCGTTGAGAAGACTTATTGAGTTTGCTTTTGCTAAATAGTTCAAAAGCAGGCTTGTTGAAATTGATATTGGTCCATACTTCTTCTCAACTAATCTATATCTGATATTGGGAAACTAAAAATAGGTGTGGTGAAATTATCGGTTTTAACTCGGGCTTTTAGTGTACCTTTCTTTAATACTTGATTGGTTTCTGTGTCGATTAACACATAATTGCATTCAGATATGCCATGATACATATCCACCGCAAGTATGCTAATAGAGGTGCTACGCTCTGGTTCAGCTAAATCTATAATTGGTAGCGAAAAACCAGCGCTGTCTCTGTCTGTGCCGAGTGATGTATAAAACAGTTTTAGCGTATATTTGGTTGGAGTATCAAATAGCTGATCGTTGGCTACAAACTTAGTTCCAAAAGTTTCGGTTAATTGGTTTTGAATACGCGCGTTTGCATAATCCACAACTTGATTTTGAATAACAAAGTGACTTTGCAAGCGGATAGTTTGATTGGTGATTTCTTCTAATGGCTCTTTGGCAAAATCTTCGGCAATTTGATTAATACTATATGTGACTAATCTTTGTTCGGTTGAACCGGCAAATTGTTTGCCCGCCTCACGCGTACTACAAGCTGTAACCGAAATGAGTAAGCTGAGAACAAATATAATTTTTATCTTTAGCACAGAAAATCCTTGTTGTTTTTGTTGGCTAAAATTAATGAGCTAAGTGTGCCCGAATTTTAGATACAAAAAAACCAGATAATTAAAAACTATCTGGTTTTTCTTAGGTGCAGTTTGTAGTTTAAGCTACAAATTGAGTCGCTTACTTTTTCAAAGTAGCTGCAACTGCATCCGCTAAATAATCTACATTGCTAGATGAAACACCTGCAATGTTGATACGGCTACTACCAGCCATGTAAATTGCGTATTCGTCACGAATTGATTGCACTTGCTCTGGGGTAATACCCAAGAAAGTGAACATACCTTTTTGACGATTGATAAAGCTGAAGTCTTCTTCAACACCACGCTCATGGATTTTATTTACTAACAATGCACGTAAGTCGATCATGCGAGCACACATATCAGCTAATTCAGCTTTCCATTCAGCAGTTAATGCTTCGTCAGCTAATAAAATACCAACTGCAGCACCGCCGTATGAAGGAGGCATAGAGTAAATTTCACGTGCGATATTTAACATGTGTGACAAAGCAGCACCCGCTAATACAGGGCTTTCGCTCACGCTAGTTAAAATACCAGTACGTTCACGGTATAAACCAAAGTTTTTAGAACAAGAAGTCGCAATTAATGCTTCTGGAACTTTGCTTAATAATTCACGAACACCAGCAACGTCTGATTCTAAATCAACACCAAAACCTTGGTATGCAATATCAACAAAAGGTACAAAACCTTTCTCTACAGCTAAATCAGAAATCTTAGTCCATAACTCAGGCGTTAAATCTTCACCTGTTGGGTTATGACAACAACCGTGCAATAACACAACGTCGTTAGGGCCTAATTGCGCCAAAGTTTCTAACATTTCATCAGCTTTTAACTGATTGTTTGTTTTGTCGTAATAAGGATATTCAGCAACTTCTAAACCTGTTGCTTTAATTAAAGCGACATGGTTTGCCCAAGTTGGTGAACTTACCCAAATTTTTGCATTCGGGTTACCACGTTTGATTAATTCAAAACCAATACGTAAAGAGCCAGTACCACCTGGCGCTTGTAAACTTTCTACACGACCAGATGCTAATAATGCATTGTCAGCACCAAAAACAAGCTTTTCCATACCATCTAAGAAAGCTTGATTACCACGAGCTTGAATGTACGACTTAGAATCTTCAGTATTTAATAAGGTTTGTAACGCTTTTTGCACTGAAGTTAAAATTGGTGTTTTACCATCTTCAGTTTTGTAAACACCTACACCTAAGTCTACCTTTTTAGGGTTAGAATCCGCACGAAATGCTACAGCAATACCTAATAACGGATCTGGTGGTAACGCAGTCATATGTTGAAACATGTAGATCGCTTCCTAGTTGATGAAAAAGTTAAAAAATAAAAGTGCGAATATGATACACGACTATTTTAGAAGTTAACACTTTTCATGCAAAAAAATGGCAATTTAATGGGTATATATTTATATATTGTGAATATATATGCATGCCGTGCGTTCTCTATAAGCAAATAAATTTGACCTATTACAACAAAATGATTAGAGTGCGCGACAAATTTAGGTGCTCGAGGTTTATTGGTTTTTCTAATATAACCTTAAGTTAAACGGGAAGTTTGGTGAATCTTAGAGATGAGTCCAACGCTGCCCCCGCAACGGTGAGCAATGAGTAATTAATCAATCCACTGTATTGTATACCCAAGCTACTTGAAGGTGCGAGATTTCAGCAAGAAATAAAAAGCATTTAGACAAGGCATTGATTGAAGATAATGGTTATCCCTTTTCAAAATCAATAACGCAGTATAAATGCTTTTTAGCCTTGCCCTTCGGGAGCTTCACAGCGTTTCTATTACTGCGTTATGTTAATTTGAAAGGAGCCAACATTCCTTCATTAACATGCCTTGTACTAAAAACGCTGTGAGAGCTCTGAAACATGCATCTTCAAGTAGCTTGGGTATATATAGTATGGGAAGGGATTAATTACAGGTAGATGTATTTCTATCGCATTGTCAGCCCGGATACCGGCCTATTTTTGCTATAACCAGAGAGCGGTGGGCTGTCTAGGGAAACGGAATATTTCTACTATTTATGCAGTAAGGATAATACTGCAATGCCCTCACCTTTCTCTGCTATTGTTCAGCTGCAGAGGTTTTCATGTTTTTTCGCAATGCCAATAAAGTCGGCACTATCTATAATAGGACAACAGCTTGTTTGTTGGCTGCGTGTCTTCCCGTTAGCTTTGCAATTCAAGCGACAGAAAACCCGATTGAAGTCATTAAAGTAGAACAACAAAAACTTCACGCTACAGGCAATTACCAAAAAATAGATCGCCAAGCCATTTTAGAAGTAGGCCAAACTGCGGCCGATGTTTTAAAAAAAATAAACGGTATTCAAATTCGCTCTGTTGCTGGTTTAGGTAATCAAACCGAAGTTTCAGTGCGCGGCTCTACCAATAAACAAGTACAAGTGTATATAGATGGCCAGTTGATTAATGATAGCCAGTTTGGTGGTTTTGATTTAAACCAACTTCCAGTGGAACAAATAGACAGCATTGAAGTTTCAAAAAGCCAAGCCTTGGGCACAGGTAGCACTCCAATCGGCGGTGTTATTCGCATCAATACTTTTGACCCGACTAAAAATCAAGTTCGTGTTTCCGGTGGAATTGGTTCATTTGGTTATGAGCAGTTCAGTGCTTTGGTTAGCCATAATGTTGCAGGTCATCAAGTTAGTGGTAATTTATCTTACACCTACTCTGATAATGATTATGAGTACTTAGTGGAATCTATTTATGACAAGGACGCTGATGAACTAGATGTCGCTGTGTCTGGTATAGAAAAGTCTCGCAACAATCAGTTTAAAAAAGTCAGTTTATATTTAAACGATAGTTTTGTTGTCGGCAGTCACAAAGTTAAAGCCTCGTTGCAATATGGTGAACAAGATAAAAGCATCCCTAATTATCAGTTTAATCTAGCTACAAATAAAACAAGTTTAAGCTCTGTTACTAAACGTCTAGCAGTAACAGACGATTGGCTGATCGGCGGCAATTGGTTTGATAGCTTGGAAATTGAAAGTTATTACCAAACTAAGGATGAAGTTTTTCACGACAAACGAAAACATGCTGACACAACTCAGCCTGATATTGATCGTAAATATTATTACTACGACGATAACTACGCGGTTAATTTTACTGCTGAAGTCAACTTATCTGCACTGTTAGCAAACTTAAGTGCCACCCCATACTTAAAACTAAACAAACAAGAGTTTGAGTCACACTCCTATTTAACTGACGAGCAAAGTTTATGTAATGGCATTAGCGCTTGTGATGTGATTGCTAACCAAAACACCTTTGAGCTAGGAAGTAGATTTGAATGGAAGAATGATTCAGCGACAACTGCGTGGCATTTATTATTTAATCATCAACAACAAACTAATAGTAACGAAATAAAACAACCAGTTAGTGATAATACAGATCATTTTAGTGATAAAAAATTAAACCATACAAACTTTACCTTTGAAGTTGGACTGGTGAATTCAAGTTTAACTGTATTTAAGCAAAACTTGGTTGTATCCGGCAATTTTAGTCAAGGCACACGAATGCCGACTTTGTTCGAGCAGTTTGGTGACAGAGGTTTATTAACCGGTAATGACGATTTGTTACCAGAGCAAGCGATTAGTGCGTCATTAAGCTTGCAACAAAGGTTTAGCCAGTTTAATTGGCAATCGAATTTTTATCGTCGCCAACTTGAAAACGCCATTGTTGTAACTTACAACTCAAGTGGAATTGGCAGGTACACTAATGTCAGTGACGCGACCATCATCGGTTTTGAAGGTCAATTCGATTGGCAAATATCGACTAAGTTAACAGCCATGACGAGCCTACATTTGATGGATAGCTTAACTGAATCAGACACTGACGCATACAACCACAAGAAGGTTCCAGCTATTTACCACAACCAATTGCAACTAGGGCTTAGTTATCAAATCAGCGAGCAATTGAAGGCGCGTTTAGATACGGTACACAATTCCGATTTGTACTATAACCGCACAAATCTCATTGAGCCCAACAGGCCGTTAAACCCTAAAGGAGAACCTGCGAGTCAAAAAGTCACAGATCTAAGTATCCATTGGAATAAACGTAACTATTCAGCCAGTTTGTCGGTTTTAAATCTATTCGATAAACAATATCTAGATTTAGCTAATCGCCCTGCTCAAGGGCGTAGTTTTCAAATTAAATTCACTATCGAGGACATATAAGTGTTAAACAAATCACTATTGAATATTGCTATTGCAGCCGCTGCGCTCTCTTTAACTGCATGTTTAGATTCAGGCAGTTCAAATGAACCAGAAGCAAAACCTATCACGCTAGGTGCAGTAGTACAAACTGTCGCTGCAGATTATTCCAGCTCACAAGTAGCACAAATTGATTATGACAAAGATTTAGACAACTATGAATTAACCGACGGTTATATGGTTAAAGATAAATCTGACTACACAGTTGCTAGTCATTTGGATAGCATTTTTCACATAGGTAGAAATAGCATAGATACTGTTGATTTCTACAACAAAGACGATTTAACAACAAACCTGTTAGGTGTCAGTACAAATTTGGCGGTTGAACAAAGTTCGAGCAATCCTTATACATTTGTCACTTTAAATAAAGATAAAGGTTATGTCATTCGTTATGGTGCTGACAAAATATTAGTGGTAGACCCAACGTCTACTTCAGCGAACGACTTTGTATTAAGTACAATCGATTTATCTGCGTACACTGTTGAAGGTTCAGAGCAGGCTTCACCAAATGCCGCTGATGCTGTAATTGCCGACGGAAAACTATTTGTGGTAATGCAGCGCATGCATATTGAGGGTTGGACTTGGACACCAAATACTGCGTATATAGCTGTTATCGACACAGAAACAGATATGGAAATAGAAACCAATGCTGATACAACTGATGCGTTTAAAGGCATACCATTATCTGGGGTAAATCCATTAGGTGGTTCATTGGATGTTTTTGGTGATTATGTCTATGTTGCAGAGCGTTCTTCATACAGCTCAACCGATTTAAGCGAAAGTAAAATTGAAAAAGTACATGTGAAAAACTATCAAGTTAGCGAAGTGATAGCTGCCGACAAAATCGTCAACAATCAAGCGCCAATCAAACAAGCTGTGATAGTTTCAGCAACCAAAGGTTACTTTTACGTATCTGCTGGTTGGCCAGAAGTTTCTTCAATTTACGAATTTAATCCGAAAAACGGCCAAATTGTTAATGCTGACGTAACCTCAACTGCGTTAAATGGCGAAGGTATTGGTTATATGGCTGTTGATAGCAAAAACCAACTTTGGATTAGCGTTTCTTCTTCAGACAATCCTGGTATTGATATTGTCGATACAAGTGATAACTCGCTAGTGACTAACCGTTTAACCACCGAGTTAAATCCCGCTCGTATCGCATTTATTGAAGAGCTATCTGCGGAATAAGTTCTTTCAATAAGTATTGTTAAACTAAGGGGCTACCCAGCCCTTTAGTTTTTCTAACACCCAATCCGCCCTATCCAAAGTTAAATCGTGTCCACCCTGTTCAGTTAAATAAATCGGCAATTGCCATTTTTCCGCAAGTGCAGTTGAACATTGGTAACTGACTAATTTATCTGTTGTAGATGCCAGTAGCTGCATTGGACAATTGGGTTTGTCGGTTAACTTAAACTTAGCAGCGGCTTTAAGTTGCAGTAAAAAGTTTTTAATCGTAACTGGAGCATCTAACGCAATATATTGTCTTTGTTGAATAATGGCGGGTTCGTTATATCGCTCGCTGGTCATTTTTAAAATCAGCTTTTCACGCTCACACGGCTCATTGATAGCCGCTTTAATGATATTGGTGTAGTTGTCGCTGCGCAGCCTTTGGTAAAAAGGAATTAAGCCAGAAACACTGGTGTTTATCAGTGTCATTGATTCAATCTTTCTGATTAACGCCAACTCAATTGCAACCATAGCCCCTAGGCTAATTGCGACAACATGAATATTGGCCTTGGTTAAATTTAACTGGCTTAATTCAGCATTAACAAATTCAGCATTAGCTTTAATACTTGGCAATGATTTCAACAGGTTGTTTTGGCCGTTGCCCGGTAAGTCAATACAAACAATTTGATGCTCTGGAAAAGCTTGTTGCAGCTTAGCGATAAAATCGCCCCAATGGCGCTGCTCTCTAATTAATCCACGCAGCAACAACAATACGTTTAATTGTCGTACCATAGCTGAGTCGCCTTTTGATCCATATTGAGACTTTTACCATCGTACAGCCAGTTTTGGTACGAGGCACAAGCGCGAATAAAAAACTCCATCAAAACTAAGTGTGAACGCAACACGCGTTTAACCCTATGTGGCTTTATTGGATGAAACAAGCCGACTGCTTTTAACAACTGCGCAGGATTTTTACGTACCCAGCGCCACGAGCCCATTTCAAGGGTTAAAGGTAGAAATGTGGTTGGTTGCGCAAGTGATTGGTCGTAAAGGTAATCCCATAAATCACCATGGCACAAATAGTGTTTTGCTTGTGGTTCGAATTTGTACGAATGATAAGGATAAGCTTGAAATAACAAATCGCGTAAATGAAATACTTCACCCAAGTGTTGAATAGGTTGAAAGCGGCTACGAGCGTACGGAAACCAAATTCTGTCGTGTAAACCAAAACCAGAATGGCAATCGAGCGCCAAAGAAAATGGCGAGTTAAAGGTTTCTTTTTGCATGAAATCAACCAGCGCTTGCGCTTCTGCTTGCATTGGCTCACCCGCTTTACCTCTATACCAAGGAATAACCGGGCTAATGCGTTGGCCGCCGACTAAAAAAGCAGTTTGTTCATGGCTATCAACCGGTGCATTACGCATTAAATCAACACTGTTACCATTTGAGCGCCTATGCGTTGCCATGCCAACAGGATTTAACAAGGGAATAAAGTTAAGTCGAACTTGCTCTAATAAATGGTGCAGCGATACATCCCAAGCTAAACGGCCAATAATACCTTCTAAAAAAGCCAATAATACCTGGCTGCCGATGCGCTCTAATCCGTGCACGCCACCAACAAAAGTCATCACGGGTTTACTGGTGTCTGTACTACCTAAACTAATTGCATGAATCGGCAATAAGTGATCTTGATAACTAACGTTAGCCAGCACTTGGCTGTTTAAATGGGGAGAGGCTAGCTCTAATAAATGTTCGAGTTGTCGTAATTCGGGCAACGCACTGTCTACAAACTTCAAATTCACTTAGATCCCTTTTATCTAGCCTAGCGAAAGATTGCAGCATAAGTTTAGGTCAATTTTGTGACATTTGAATGAGGTAACAAAAGTTTAATTACTGTGGGAGAGTAATAATGTCTCGAATTTAACTTTATGTTTATTTATACAGTTATAAATAAAAATGAACCAAAAACTCAAACTATTTCTCGCTTTGTTTTTAACAAGATATTGGTTTGATGGAGGCAATGGAAGGTAACAGCATGATTTTGTTGTTTTTTATAATAATGAATTTACATAACGCCCCTATATTTGGCTCGCTCTGACGGTTGGCTTGCTTTCTTTCCTAAAGTTATTATTGCATTTTCGTTAATCTAAGCTTAAGTTTATGAAATTATTAATTTAAAACGTATTGGAATGGCGTTGTTAGACTCAATGTTGAAAAGTTCTATACGCACTTCTAATGATTAAGCTGTTAGGCATCAGTATGGAAAACTACGAATCTAAATTGCTATCAGTCATTACGGATGAGATGCCGTTAACTAAAGGCTGCATTCCGTATGCTGATTTTTCTTCACTGGTTTCAATAAAGACAGCAGGTGCATACGAACGAGAATTGCGTAAACTTTCTCAAAAGCTCCCTTACAAAACTTCTTCTTGGCCCAGTTTTGGTCAATACAATGAAGACTGGTATAGGGTCGAGGTAGGCGAATTTAAACGTGAGTTGCAATATTGTGAGCGAGGAAGCTGCCAAGTCAGAGAAAGCTGCGAGAATCTTATTGATTTGAGTTATCAAATCTTAAACATTGTTTCTCCTAGTTTAACTCCGCCAGCTTCAAAAATCGCGGAGACTCTTGAGCGAATTAAAGATCAGCGATTGCTAATTTGGTTGCGTATGAGTTCAGAGATATATCATATGTTCCAAATCAACAGTTATTTTGGCATTCGCATGTTAAATGCAAATGTTACATGGATGTGTGAAGAGCTTGTGAGAATGGGAGTTTTCGGCAATACCTCTGATGCCTTCAAAAGCGAAAAGCACATTATCCAAGGCTTAATGCTAAGTGGCTTGCCTAGAAGCACAGCATTAACACTCTATAAGGAGCTGCAAAATGCCTAACAAGCGCATGTTGTCGGACTGGTTTTCCGCTGCGCTCCAAACCAGCCGCAAATACGGGCGTTATGTGCTCTAAAGGTAAATCATATGGAACAATATGAAGAACAACTGGACGTGATAAGAAGAAAAGTTGAACTTGCGCAAAGTGTGTCAATGGCACCTGTTACAGTCTGTTTGCTGGTTATGCTGATTAATATTGATACATCTTTCCCACCTCTCATTTTTCATTCTCTAATAGTAGTCGCTGCATTTATATTTACTGCTTGGTTATATCTTTACATAAGAAAATACAGCGTAAAATGTCCAAAGTGTGGTGATAGTTTTTTCTCAATTAGGCAAACCATTAAAAGTGTGTTCACATTTAAGCGTAGTGTCAATTTTCAAAAATCTTGCTGCCGTTGCAGTCTTCCACTGTCTGGCGTAACTAAAATCGGACAAACGCAAAACAGTAAGAATTGAATAGATCGTTTTAGTGTGCACGCACATTAACACATTAAGGGTGGACGTAAAAAGCTTGGCAGCGCTCATTCTTCGCTTAGTATAGCCAAGCTTTATTGCGCCACTTATTCGGGCGTTATAATTTAAAAAAAGGAATTCGACTTGAAACCGTTATTGAGCATTCTATTTTTTATTTCTCTATCGTTTCCGACTTTTTCGATTGAAATTGATGTAAACAAACTTGAAGGCTTGTGGGGTAACTCGGAAGATGGAGGTAAAACTATTTGGGGCTTTGAGCACTATAAAGTCGACGGTGTTTTAGATAGTTGGGGGGATTATTATTCGTTCAAGTATGTCATTAAAAGTACGTATCAATTAAAAAGAGATAAGGGTAACTTATACAGTTGTATCGTTATTACAGAAACCTCTAACGCAGCAATAATGCCAATTGGAGAAAGCTGGTGCGACCAGGTTTTGAAAATTACAGATACAGAATTTCATTTTAAAAGCACTGACGGTCGAGTCAGTGTACTATATCGACAAAAATTATAACAAAGCAATAATGAATGGGACGCAAAATACCTCTATGAATTGAGGCTAAAGCGGCGACTAAAGAAGCGATTAGCTAAGAAGCAGGCTAGAAAGAAGAAAATTGAAGCTAACAGAGGTCTCACACAAGGATTGAATTTAACGAATATGTCCGAAAAATCAAAAGAAGAAATTGAGTACGAAGGTAGACTTCGTCGTAGGTTAAAAATTCTTCAAGAACAGTTCAAAGCAGGTAAGGTGAAAATTGCTGAGGGCTTGGATGTCGAGAAGAGTTTATTAGCTGTTCGTGTTGGCTCTGATGGAGAGGTCGACTTAGATACAGTTGACGGTCTAGTGAGATCCATGGCGCTTGCGGTAACAGCCATGCATGACCGCGAAGAGCTGAAAAAGGAAGCATCCCTGAGTGAAATACAGAACATGTATTTTACGTTCATTGAGAATAATTTCGGCCATTTCTACGAAATGATGCTGAAGCAAAATCTTACTCCTCACGATGCTGGAACCGCCCTTTCTCGAAATAAGAAAACTATTGATGAAATAACTAAGAATCTAGATGAATTTCTAAGTGTTATTGATCAATTCTGGGAAGGTGTTGGGGAAATAGCTCATATTCACGTTGAGGATATGTATGGGAATATAAAAGGAATATTTGGAGGAGATCTTTTTCCATCGCATGATGAAAATATTGCATCTAAATGTGGAATCTATACAGATACTATTGTTCTGCCAGATCCATTTTTGCGATCTAAACATATATTTGCTAACTATCCCAAAGACAGCCAAGCATATTATTTTATTAAGCATGCTTTAAACATACTTCAGTATAAAGATTTGGCATGTGCGGATGTTGATGCGCCGATTATTGTGATACTCCCAGATCAAGCGGCTCTACAAGAAGACGAGAGAGAGTTTTTTGTATCGCTTGGGAAGGATGATTCCCTGATACATGCGGGTAAACTTTTCGGTAGAAATTTTGAGTCCTTTGATGAGCTAATGGATTTTGCTCAAGAATTGGACACCATTGAAAGAGCGGTAGCAGAAATTGGAGATGCGAATAGAGTCTTATTCGATACGGAATGGAGCGGCGACGTATCATCTCAACTAAATCAAGCGTTGCAAAGCGAGCATTACAAGCCATTTGTAAATTCACCTGGTGTACTTCTGGCTTCTCAAGCTCTGGGAAGAATGACTGTAAGCAATGAATTGCTTATCAAATCCAGAAGATTAAATGGAACTCCTATAATTGATGCACCTACTTCCTGGAAGTACCTGACTTGGAAAATGGAATATGATTCAGAAAGAGCTGAATCTCAAACCGGAGAACACGATTTACATATTGTTAGAGGTCTACAAGACCTAGCAATGAGCGAGATGGAATGGCTGGGAAATATACCTCCTGATGCATTGATAGACATCAGAAAACAAGGTGCCATGGATGATATTAGAGCGATGTTAGGTAACGGCATTGAAGATATCGTAAATTCTAATCCAGCGAACTTTCATCGAAGTCGAGATCAGATTTTCGAGAATATAAATGCTGCTTTCACGCAACATAAAAAGAATATTTCTGAATTAAGAGCAAAGCAATGGAAGTTTGCGGGGAAAGATATGGGCTCTTGGATGGTTATGGGCTCGCTTGGAGTAGCCGCTGCTATCACTGGAATGCCAGTGTGGGGGCTTGCTGTAATTGCTGCAGACCAATTGTTAGATGCCCCAAAACTAAAAGACATTCCTCAATCGATTAGAGATTTGGCTGATGAGTCTAACAAAGTAAAAAAATCACCAGTCGGAATGTTGTTTCGTGTGAGCAAGAAAAATGCTTAACAAAGCGCTGCTGCCGGACAATTTTTCCGCTGCGCTCCAAAATTGCCACAGAGCGCGGCGTTACGCCCATAAGGAGATATCGCGTGTGGAATAAAGTAAAGGTCCATCCATGGGTTGGAAAATTTTATGAGAGCACTGAATTGTTACCTAACAAAACATTGGTTCTTGGTGAGTCAAATTACGCTACCGAAGAAAATTTTGATTCCAATCTAGTTATTGCCTGTATTAAGGAGCATATCGGCGAAAATAGCGATGATAATTTTTCTAGATTTGCAACTAAAATACGAAGAGTAATTCTTGGTCGTGAAACAAAAGTATCTGCTAGAAATTTCTGGGAGAACGCTGCATTTTACAATTTCATTCAATATCGAGTTGGTGAATTAAGTAAACAGCGTCCCACACAAAAAATGTGGGATGACTCAGCTCAAGCGTTTGAAGAATTAATCAACACTATAAAACCAGAGAGAATTCTTGTTTTAGGGCAAGAAAACTGGACAAATTTGCTATCACATATAAATCACACAAAGATTAATGATTTTATGTCGAAATTTATCATCGGAGATAATGAAGTGATTGCCGGGTTTATTGTGCATCCATCAGCAGGTGGTGGTTATTTCACATACAAAGAATATGGGCCAATAGCTAAACATGTCGTGTTAGGAAGTAAGGCATTTTGTGTACAGATGTAAAATGCAGCTTAGTTTGTAAAGCGGATCTTTATATCTTCAGCTTCAGATTTCCGCAATTGGCACTAAGCACACATTCGTCCTAACTCATTTTCGTCCAGAAATGAGTTACAACAGTATGATACTTTAATACTCAGTTGTAGAACGATTCAGACTTGGGAGTAGCAAATAGTATGAAACTTAAGTCCTCTCCTACAATTACGAATAATTGCTCCGATATTGTTTAGGCGTTTCACTAAAGTGTTTTTTGAAAATAGCATATAAATATTGCAGTGATGGATAACCACTTTGCATAGCAACATCATTTAACTCTAAGCTAGTTGTTTTTAGCAGCTCACAAGCTCGGTTGAGTTTTACTTGATGTATTTCGTTGTGCAGTGAATGGCCGCGTTCAAAGGTAAAACGCTTTTCAAGATTAGAACGTGATACACCCACAAAATCGGCAACCTGCTCTACTTTTATCCCTTTACAGGCATTCTGCCGAACAAAATGTAGCGCTTGAATCACATAAGGATCATCGACAGCTTTATAATCGGTTGACGCTCGTTCAACCACGCCTAATGGTTTGATCAGGTGAATTTCTTCGTATCTTTTGCCTTTGTTAAGCATTTTATGCAGTATGCTTGCTGCTTTGTAACCTATATCAACACAGCCTTGCTTGACTGATGTCAGTGAAATTTTGTGTAAATTACGTACCACTTCATCGTCGTCAATACCAACAATGGAAACTTGATCTGGCACCATTAACCCTACCAATTCGCAAGCTTGCAATAAATGGCGTGCTCTTGCATCTGTCACTGCCACAATACCGACAGGTTTAGGCAAACGTAACAACCAACGACCCAGTTCATCCATAGTCGATTGCCAACTTGCAGGTTGGGTTATGCGGCCATTGTAGAAGTCGCATTTATAGCCTTCTCGATTAACTAACTCTTTCATTGCCAGCTCGCGCTCTTTTGGCCAAATAACACCGAGCGGATCTGGCACACCATAAAAGGCAAATTGCGAAAAACCTTTTTGGCGCAAATGTGTGTAGGCCGCGTTTACTAACTCAAAATTATCCGTTGCGACATAAGGTACTTTTGGATAATCCGCTTGGTTTGAATGCGAACCACCTACACCAACAACAGGACGGCTTGAATTTTCTAACGCACGGCGAATTTCTGGATCATCAAAATCGGCGATAATGCCATCCCCTTGCCATGCGTATATTTGTTCAAGCCGACCTCGAAAGTCTTCTTCTAAATATAGATCCCAGTTCACGCCTGTAGTTTGCAAATACATGCCGATGCCTTCTAACACCTTACGGTCGAACACTTTGTTAGCATTAAAAAGTAAAGTAATACTGAATTTATCTTCTGTCATAACTCACACCCACGTTGACGCTCCGAGTTTTATAATAAACGTCCATGTCACTAAAAACGTTTTCACGATTCTATATCATAAGACCAATTATGTTAATAATCAGTTACAGCTTAAGTTTGCGTTACCCGCCTGCAAAATTTGGATATTGGCAAAACTTAACTGGCCTTGGCCATTTGCTTCAATGCTAAACGGAATGTTTACCGCAGCTAATTCTTCTGGTTTGGCAAAACAGCTTAATTTAACGCTGACGTTCATCCAGCCGTGTACCACTAAGGTGCGCAAATGACTGGTCAAATCAAGCGTGCGACGGCAGTTGTTACCACAGTTTAAGACCAACTCAACTTTACCTTGCGGAATTTCGTCTACTTTAATATCGAAAGACAAGATACCGCCTGCAGCATAATCGGTTAAATCAAGAGGTTTACCACCTTCAATTAAAATGCTTGAAGGTTTACCTTGCCATTTCCATAACAAAGCGTCTTCTTGAATGTCTTTGTCTATGGTGGTTACTTGCACTTCGCCATTTGGTAACTCAGCAAACGCACCACTTAGAATTTGTTTGTAGTTGTTTTGGTTAATAAACACATGCCAAGGTTGTAATGGTCTACCTACATACACATCAATTTGACTTGCTGTACCGTCGTCAACCCCTTCAACATCTTCAGGTAGTTCAGCTAAGTTATTGGCATCTTTATAAGTTAAGCCAAAGCCGAATGGGAACAATGGTTGGTAGTCAGCATCGGCAAGGTTAAGTTCATCTTGCAAAGGAGTTGCAGGCCAAGAAAATGACAATTTACCGCTAAAGTCGTACTGAGTTTTGCCTTGTTTGTCCGCTAAAATAACATCGGCAATACCCTCACCTTCACTGCCCGGCAGCCAAGCTGCGACAAATGCATCAGCTGCGTTTAATTCAGGGTTAACCCACATAGGGCGGCCAGAAATAAATACCGCAATAGTTTTAATACCTTGCTGCTTAAATTTGTTTAATAAAGCTAAGCTTTGTTTTTCTCCCGCTTCAAATTCAAGGGTATTTATGTCGCCTTGACCTTCGGCATAAGGTGGCTCACCAAATACAACAATTGCTACATCCGGCTTGCTTGTGTAACTACCATCAAGCGATAAAGTTGCTTTACCACCTGCAGCTTTAATTTGTTTTGCTAAACCTTGGTAGATAGAAGTTGCACCTGGGAATTTATCATTCGCGCCAGTTAAGCCTTGCCATGAAACACTCCAACCACCAGATTGAAAACCTATATCGTCAGCAGCAGGGCCAGCTATGACAAATGATTGTTTTGGCGACACTGGCAATGCTTGATTGTTGTTTTTTAATAACACTAAGCTTTCACGCACTGATTGACGAGCAATGGCTCTGTGCTCTGCTGAACCTGGTGTTACATTAATCGCTTTTGCACGCTCAGACGGTTTTACTGTATCTAATAAACCTAAATGTGCTTTTACAATTAAAATGGCTTTCACCGCTTGGTCTAAGCGTTGCATTGAAATTTCGCCGTTTCTAACTTGCTCAAGCGTGTTGTAATACATGTTTTTCCAGTCGTACGGCACCATAACTAAATCAACACCCGCGTTAATCGACTGAGGGCAAGAATCATTAGTACAACCCGGTACTTGGCCGTGGCCATTCCAGTCGCCTACCACTAAACCGTTAAAGCCCATTTTTTGCTTTAATACTTGGTTTAATAAATATTCGTTGCCGTGCATTTTTTCGCTATTCCACGAAGAAAAACTCGCCATAATCGACTGTACGCCCGCCTCAATTGAGGTGTAATAACCTGGTGCATGCACTTTAACTAATTCGGCTTCGCTCATCACTGAATTGCCTTGGTCGTCGCCTTCTTCAGTGCCGCCATCCGCTAAAAAGTGTTTGGCTGTTGCTAATACACGTGAGCTTGATAAAAACTCATCCGTATTGGCTTTGCCTTGCAAACCTTCAACCATGGCAAAAGCGTAGTCAGCAACTAATTGTGGATCTTCAGAATAACTTTCGTAAGTTCTGCCCCATCTGTCGTTACGAGCAACCGCTACAGTTGGTGAAAATACCCATTCAATACCACTTGCGCGAACTTCTGCTGCGGTAATTTGGCCAATTTTTTCAATTAACTCTGGGTTGCGTGTTGCACCTAAACCAATATTGTGCGGAAAAATAGTCGCACCAGTTAAGTTATTATGGCCGTGAACCGCATCTGTCCCCCAAATAATTGGAATGCCAACACCACCGTCGCTGGTATCTGTAGAAGCTGCATAATAGGCATCAGCCGCTGCCAACCAGTCTTGTGCTTGCGCTTTTTCTTTGCGATTTGGTGTTGAACCACCGCCATTTAAAATAGAACCAATATTGTATTGTTTGGCCTGCTCAGGGGTAATTGCCTGAATTTCAGCTTGCAATATCTGACCTACTTTTTCTTCTACTGTCATTTTGGCTAATACCTGATTAACCTGCTGATTTTTGCTGTCGCTAACGACGACTGGGCTTTTTGCTACCGGCCAAACCGAAGCGTCATCAGTACCGTCAATTTGCGACTTTGATGTACAAGCTTGTGTACTAATTCCAACAACCATTGCGACCAATACCTGTTTGAGTGAAAAAACTTTGTTCATTGATTAAAAAACCTTTAAAAACTTTTGCTGTTAACTATTCAGTGTCTGTGACAATTTTGATTAAACTTGGCTCTATCTGAGCTGCTGTGTGTCGGTTAAATAAGGCGAAACCTAAATCGTTAACGTCACCGTTATCCCAATAAAATGGCACGAGTTTTTGTGCCAACGCGGTTTGGGTAACATGCCTGTGCCAGTCATGGCGGTATGCTTCGTGCTCTGCAACGTTTCTACGGGCAAATGCACCAAACTCACCTAAGATCAAACCTAAACCTTGTTGGTAAAAATTGTTGTACATGCGGCTAAATTGCGTATCTATATGTGACTCGTTGCCCCAACCTGCGGTTTTAGATGAATCTGTTGCGTTTTGTCCCCACTGAACAGCAGTGCTGTCATTTTTTAACGTGAATTCATATGGGTCATAAAAATGTACTTCTAACAACATTTTGTTGCTAACAACATCGTCTGGAATAGCTACAAAATTAACTGTGTGATCAATATTGGTATTAAAACCTTGGAAAATTAGATGGCGAACTGCGTTACGACCACCAGTAGCACGCACTGTCGTAACAAAGGTTTGATTAAAGCCATTTTGCACTGTGTAGTATTCTGCTGTCGGTGTTCCATAATCACCTTCAACCATAACTTCATTGGTACCGGCAAATAACAATTTGTCGTCGTATTTTTCGAAGCGATTTGCAATTTGTGTCCACATTAATGCAAGCCTGTGGTTTGCAACATTCTCGTCATCATAGGTCGGCTGCAGCCAGCCCCCATCCCAATGCATATTTAACATTACATACAAATCTTGACTTAAAGCGTAAGCAACAACCTCTTCAACGCGGTCTAACCAAGCAGTTTTAATTGTGTAATTGCTCTCGTCGCTAAATTGACTCCAAGAAACAGGCAAACGAATAGACTTAAATCCAGCCGCTTTTATCGCATCAATTAAATCAGTACTAATTTGTGGATTACCCCAGGCTGTTTCACCACCAACAGCTTCCATACTGTTACCAATATTAAAACCTGTACCCATCAGCTCGGTTATTTCAGTTGCCGTGATATCTCTCATACTGTCGGTATTAACCGGCATTTGATAAGCGAATGCGGCTTGGGTAACGGATAGCGTTTTTTCATCATCCGCGTTGGTAATTTTAATATCAGAGCTACGAGATGCAGATAAATGGTTTACTTGTGCTGTTAGTTCGACAGTGACGGCACTAGTAGCGCCATCAGCTTGTTCAACGGATGCTTTTAACCAAGTTGGCAATTGGCTGATTTGCCAATCTTTTTCACTGGTTACAGTAAATTTACTCATAATGCCATTGCTGGCTAATGTCACTTGATTGGTTGAAAGCGTAACTTGTTTAACAACTGGTGTTTCGTCACCACCATTGCCATTGTTGTTACCACCGTTATTACCATTACCTGTATTGGTGTCTGGGGTTGAACCACCACCGCCACCACAAGCGGCGACAGATAATAATAAAATGCTTGTTGTTATAAATTGCATAAACGTTTTTTGAATACGTTTACAATGTTGTTGGTGTGTTGTCATAAAATAAAACTCACTTAGCGTTAAACCATATTAGCGAAGGTTACGAATATAACGTTCAACATAAGGTTGTAGTTGCTCGGCCCAAAGCGCATATCCTCGCGCATTAGGATGGAGTAAATCTGGCATTATTTGTTCGGTCAATTGGCCGTTTTCGGTTAAAAACACTGAGTTGATATTGGCAAATTCAGCTTGGTATTCATCAGCGAGTTGTTTGAGTAACAGGTTAATCGCTTGATTGTTTTGTCGTGCCATATCTGTTTGGTCTTTACCGCGCGGGAATATGGCTAATATCAAAACCTGACTATCTGGGGTAATTTGTTTGAGTTTATCTAATACGGCTCGAATGCCCTTAGCGACATACTCAGGTTTTTCCATGCGATGACCTGTATTATTGGTGCCTAACATAATTTGGATAAGTTTTGGTTTTGCCCCATCTAACTCACCTTGATTCAAGCGCCACAATACATTTTCGGTTCTGTCACCTGAAAAACCTAAATTGAGTGTATTGATATCAGCAAAATTTTGTTGCCAAACCTCTGCCCCTTCTTTCTCCCAACCATGGGTAATTGAATCGCCAATTAATACCAGCTCTACGCCTTGTTTATTGGCTTGAAGCTTTTCTTGATGCCTGTCCATCCACCAATCAACCGCCCAGTATTCATTTAAAATACCTGGTGTTGTTGAAAGACTTGCTGCATCAGGGCAAGAGAAGTTTGCAGTTTTGTCAGTGTTAATATGAATATTTTTAAACTCAACTTCGCCGACACCGTCACCCTCAACAGTGAATACTTGTTGAATATTGCTTACATCATTATCAGCTTGAATAAAACAACTGAGAGGAATATTTAGTTGCTGCCAACCTAGACCGTCATACTGCTGCGCCCATTCGCGTAAACGCAATTTGCCAACGCAGTTTTCACCACAGTGCATAACTAAATTAAGTGCAGCTTTTTGCGTATTGTTTACTTGCATGTCTAACGACAAAACACCGTTCGCCAAGTAAGGTGTTAAATCAACACCCTGCTGACTTTCAAACGCAATTGCACTATGCCAGCTATGCGCAAAATCAAGTGAATAACTTTGAGTTGATTGCTGAAAACTCGCTTTAGTAAATTGAATTTTATCGCCATCAATTTGTTTGGTTAGTTGATGCACAGCACCTGTCCAATTCACTGATTTTTCATGGTTACGCACTAGCAGTTGATACGCAGCGCTATTATCGATAACAATGGGTTGCAGCGGGTTAACTGTATCGTTTGCAGTTAACCCACAGCCAACTAGAGTTTGGGTTATAGCAACAGCTGCCAGCAAAGTTTTAAATTTCATATTTAACCTTTAAAAGCCAAATAACTGATAGACAGGTTGAGCCTGCCTATCAGCTTTTCTTATTAACTACGTTTTACAGTTACAGCTTTGCCTGTGTATTCAATGCTAGTTGCAACACCTTTATCAAAGTTTGCAGCATTGTCAGACTCACCGCTGATCCAACGCACGTTAATTTTACGTGTGCTCGGCATACCTTGGTATTGGCCTTTTTGCTCACCTATGGTTAATTCGCCTTTAGCATCGTCATAACTCATATCGATAAATAGATATTCACCTTTTTCGTAGTTATAACTTTTACCATCATCTTCATAGTAGGCGTATGTACCGTCTGCACCTGTATAAACATTTAAGGTAATTTCACCGTCGGTTTTGTCAAATACGTGCTGAATTTCAGGACCCGTAGGTACAATAGAGCCAGCTTTAACAAACACTGGCATTATGCCAAGTGGTGCATCCACCTTAACGTTTTGACCACCTTGGTATGCTTTACCAGTATAGAAGTCATACCAATTGGTTTGGCTTGGTAAATAAACGTCCCAGTCACGCGCTTTAAAATCTGTCACTGGCGCAACTAAGAAAGACGGACCAAACATGTATTGCTCTGTTAAGTTAATCGCAGTTTTATCGTGTGGGAAGTCCATCACTAAACCACGCATTAAAGTATCGTCTAAATGATACATGTGGCCTGCTTCACTATAGATATAAGGCATTAAGCGATAACGTAGTTTGGTGTAATACACCATGCTTTCATATGCTTCAGAGCCTTCGTCCGCAATGTTAAATATTTCGCGATATGGGTTTTGACCATGTGAACGGAACATTGGAGAAAACGCGCCAAATTGGAACCAACGCACATTCAATTCTTGCCAGTTTGGAATGTCTTTTTCATCTAAACCAGAGAAATGGCCGACTGCACCTTTTGACGTCCAACGCAAATGGTCTTCAGGGGTGAAACCACCAATATCAAAGGTCCAGTTTGGCATACCCGCTAAACCAACACTGATACCAGCAGAAATTTGCTCTTTTAAGTTTGACCAACGTGGAACCGTATCACCACTCCAAATTGCTGAGCCTGTGCGTTGAATACCACCAAAACCAGAGCGGGTTAAAATAAACGAGCGTTTATGCGCATCAGTTACACGTTCACCTTTGTATACACCTTCAGCATTAGCAAGCGCATACGAATTGAAATATTCAGTACCAGAGCCAATAGATTGTGGGCTCATTATTTCTTTGCGTTTACGCGGTGATAAGTTTGAATGAATATCTGGCTCAGATGCGTCTAACCACCATGCATCTATACCCAATACATTGAGTTTTTCATTTAATTGACGCCAGAAAATTTCTTGTGATTCTTCAGGATACGGGTCGTAGAAACCATTTAAATAACCTGGGCCTATCCAGTCTAAGTTGCCTTCAATATCCACATTTTTATTCAACATATAACCTTTTTCATCAAACTCTTTATAGTTATCTGTTGTTGAATAAAACTTAGGCCAAACTGAGATCATAATGTTGGTATTCAGATCATGAACTTCATCAATCATCTTCTTCGGATTTGGGAAGTGCTCTTTATCAAAATCATGGCTGCCCCAAGCATCCTGTGGCCAATAAGACCAATCTAAGACGATATTATCGATTGGAATTTCGCGCTCGCGGTATTCTTTAACTACATCAACCAATTCTTGTTGGTTTTTATAACGCTCACGACTTTGCCAGAAACCATACACCCATTTTGGCAACATAACTGATTTGCCCGTTAAGTGACGGTAACCAGAAATAACTTCGTCGGTATTTTCACCGGCAACAAAATAGTAATCTATTGCTTTGCCTGATTCAGATGCAAATGAAAGCGAATATTGCTCGTCAAATGCACGTGGTTCATTGTGTAATAAGCGGAAGTAACCACCTTGAGAGTTCCAAGAAATATTGATTGGAGTTTTTTTCTCTTCTTCCAATTCAATTTGCGTATCGTGATACCAAGGGTTCCAGTTCATACGCCATCTGTCTAATAACTCTTGGCCGTCGATAGTTAACTTGGCATAACCTGAGTTATACATTCTGAACTTATGCATGCCAGACTTCTTGGCTTTAATGTAACCCTGCCACTCAACTCTTGGTTGTTTTACATCACCAAGTTCACGTGGGAATGGATATTCACGAATATTGTTATTGGCAAGATATTGGTAATCAGGATCTGACTCGACACGAGTAAATAACAGTTTGTCGCCGTCGTAATACTTAGCGGTTAAACCACCTTTGTTGCCGTTGGCATCGTATAAATCTAGATCTTGATGAAGTGGTGTTGCGCTTTCTGGATCACCAAAGTTAGTGATTGACGCATTGTCCCAAAGCACACCGTAATTGCGCGTAGATACTACAAATGGAATGGTGATCACTAAGTTACCAGTCGATAACTCAACGTTTTCACCTGAATAGTTTACTTGACCGTTTTGGTGTTGGCCTAAACCAAATAAACCTTCTTCAGATCCTTTGTTCCATTGTTGGCGAACTGCATAAGATTTTTCGTCCGCTTTCCATGGATTTTTGGTAACAGGTGCAAATTCACCGCCGTTACTGCCGTTTAAAACAACTTCACCTTTGTCGTTTTTAAAACTCACTTGGCCGTCTGCTAACGACACTATCGCTGTGACTTTAGCGGTAGCCAATTCAACGGTATCACCCTGTTGTTTAATGCTAAACTTGCCTGCTGGCTGAGCTTTAACCATTAAACTTTCAGGCACATAAGATAAATCTTTATGTGGTGTTGCAGTAACACGGATTATTTTGTCATTAATAACCGTTAGTTGTACTTTTTTAGCTGCGCTGTCAGCCAAGGTAACCACTAAACCCGTGTCGGTTTGTTGGTAGCTACCTAGCGGCTTAGTTTGTTGCGATTGCTGGCTGCTTGCTGTTGAGCTGTCAGAACCACAGCCCGCTAGCATCATTAGTGGTAAACCAGCAGCAACCACGGCTTGTGTTATACGGTTTAATTTCATTGTTTTTGCTCCAAAAGCATGTCGTCTTTTTTATAATTTGTACGAGGCCATTTTTACTTTGAGTAAATGTGGCGTTGAGGTGAAGTTAAAGCCCCAGTCGGTTTGGTCGCCATTCCATACGCGCTCCATTACCCACTCGCCTTCTTGATTAAAATAACCTTCTTCAACTCTATCAATCATGTATGGGTTATCTGAAATTTCGTCCGACGCCGACAAAGTGACACGTGAGCGATAACCTGTAATTAAGTATTCATCATCAGATAACTGTGCGATAAGCGCGCCGCCCGATGCTGGGTTATTACCTTTTGGTGGTGCAACCCAAAACATTTCACGCCCGTAAGTTACTTCTGCATTCCAACGGCCTAAATCTAAATTCTGCGTGTATTTATGTGCGTTTTCTTTGCGCTCTTCGTTAGTTGGCTCGCTATCGGTTGATTTTGCATTCCACACTTCTTGTTTTTTACCAAAAGTATCGTGCGGTTCAGCTACCCCCCAAACGTTGCCTTCAAAACTTAAACGCGCCCATTGTTTAGCAAATGGTTTCATCATCACGTAGTTTTCAGCAAAGGTATTAATAATCTCGTCGTTAAACACCTCTGCGCCCAATGGGTAATTTACATAGTCTGTGTAGTCCATACCGAATGGCGCAAAACCTATACCTTGATGGCCTAGCGTTTCAAAGAAATATCTAGCGTATGGTTGGTCGTTACCAATTTCAGCAACAAATAGTGGGTTGTCTGCTCTAGCATATAACTCTAAAACTTTGGTGACGGTTTTGTAGTCACGGAAATAAATATCCGGCGAAATCATATCGATATTTGGCGCAGCTTCTTTCCATAAATCGAGCACATTGTCTGTTGCACCGCCCATTGAATACCAATCGCCTGGATGGAATGGATTTCTTAGGGCAACGTTTACATTCATTGGCAAGTTTTTAATTTGTTTACCTGCAGCAGCTATTTCATCTACATAGCGGCCTATGTGCCAAGCGTGGAAAAACTCATCTGCATCTTTACCGAATGTTTCAGCCCAAGTACCTGGTTTTACGCCTAATTTTTTAACTAGGTTAGCTGGTACTGCTTGCTCAAATACTTTTTGCGCAAGTGGTGAGAAGTCGCGTTTAGAGCCGTAAGTTCCTACTTCGTTTTGTACTTGCACTAAAATAACTGTATTGGTTGGATCGTTATCACGTAAATAAGTCATTAAACGTTTAAATGCCTTTTTATCGGCTGCTAAAGTGTTTTTACCCAATGGTGATAACGAGTTTAGTGTTTTGCCATCTTTAGTTATAACGCGTGGAAAACGTTGGTTATTTGTTTTAACCCAAGCTGGCGCATAATGCGGTGCATTGTTCTTCCATGTTGCAAACCATAACAAAACAACCTTGATATCGTTTTCATTTGCTTGCGAAATTAAAGCATCTAAATAACTAAAATCAAACTCCCCTTCATTTGGCTCGATTTGCTCCCAAGCTACTGGAATACCTAAAGTATTTGCATGCATTTGTTTTACTACAGGCCAAATATGCTTGAATTGTGAAGGGTAATTTGCCGAGTTATTGGTTTGTGCCGCCAACATTAAAAACGGTTCGCCATCTACCTCTAACATGTGTTTACCATTTTTAGTTATTAATTTTGGTAACTCAGTAGAATTATGTTTTTTACTTACAACTGTATTTTGCGTAGCACTACAGCCCAATAAAATGGCTGCACCTGCTAAACAAGCGACGGTTGTTTTTACTTTATTTGATAATTTTGAAACCAACACTGATTTTGCTCCCATGTGATATGTAATAATAAAGTTATCAGCCTGTTTACGTTTACACAAACAGAATGGTAAATTTAGTAAAAGGATTACGAATTTTTATTACTTTTTTAAGTTATTCGCTTTAATATTTTTACTAAATATTAAATTTACCTTTGTAATATTCTATTTATTTGCGAGTTAATCTTTTCTAAGAACACTAACCCGGTCTCTTGCGTGTAGCCGTTAAGTACAGGGTTGTAGCCAAATTGTTCAACGGCGTTGCACAACAAATTAATCCAGTACTGCCTAGGCATAAGTGGATTAATTTGTTCGTCAAAACGACCGTGTGTCGTAAACAATTCAATAATGTGTGATAGTCTGTTTGAAACCTCGGCTGCGTCGGCTAAGTTAAATAACAGTAAGCATAAATCGCTTAGATCTTTAGCCTCACTAAAATCTTTGTTCGTCAGTCGGTTAAATTCAGCTGCAACCATATCCCTGTTACTTTTATTGGGAAAATACTCTAGAAGCCGCGTTAACATGCGGCAGCTCAACGTAAATTGATCAACTCCACTCGTAACTAAGTGACCAGCTGATTTGCCGATTGAAATAAGGTTATTGCTCCAAAATGCTTGGTTGTAACCTAGCTTTACTTTTTCTACTTTTATGGCTGGAGGTTTATTGGCAGCTAATAGAGACGTGAATGTTTCCCGAGCTATACTATCCCTAATTTCTTTCGAGTTATAATAGTAACTATAATAACGCTTGTTATTGATTGATGTAGTTTCAATCCAACCGGCAGGAGCATTTTGCAACCTGTTATAAACTTCTGTCTTATCACTGTTGGTGACAACACTTTTCATCACTGAATCAATAGCGCCCACACAGCTTATATATGCTTGTTCCGGTTGCGTAAATTTACTTAGTTGTTTTGTACTACCGCTATTATCAATAAATAAGTCAGCTTTAAGCTTTTGTTCGTTTTGCAACACAATGCAATCAAGCTCACCTGTGTTGCAATGAAATTGGGCAAACTCAAGGTCACTATTGATATGCTTAACTCCCAGTTGTTTGGCTGCGCCTTGCATAAATGACATTAGCTTTTGACTGTCAAATACCATTCCCAATTCGTAAGACGAACGCAGATCTCCAACTTGCTGATTTGGTGCGACAAATGCGTTTGCGGTAATAAGTTGGCTCGCAAGTGAATAATCTGCCATCTTGTCTGCTTTTAACCAGTTGACTACTTGATGTAATTCATAGCCGTTAAAAGCAGGTAAATAAGTATCAAAACTGATAGGAAAATTTTTACGATCCAGTTCTACTAACCATCCTAGTGACGGAAGCATTCCATGAGTTTGTTGAAGATAACTCAGATCAAAACCCAGGTTCCTTAAATAATCCTGTATCAATGGTGTACAGCAAAGAATTTCGTCTGGAGTTTCCGACACACCAACAAGCGTAATTTGTATTCCTGTGCCTTGTAAGCCCCTAGCTAATGCAGTTGCTGCAGTCCAACCCAATACGTCTGCGCCATTAATTACAATCGACTTTATAGAATTATCCACATCAATGCTCCTCTAAACCTAAAAACACATTTACGCTAGGCATTTCAGCGACTGTTTGTTTTACAGCTTGGGCCATTGAATTTAAATGCTTGTCTAGTGAATGATTGTCTAATGCGTTGACCCGAGAATCATAGTATTTAGGTATGATGCCTTGTCCCATGCACACAGCCGGCCATACACCAAATTGAGTTCTATCAACTTTGCCACTTTGTTCAAATAAACTGATTAATCTCTGAAGGTTTGGAGGTATCTCCATTTGGCTATTTTCAATCCAAAATTGGCTATCTGTTCGCTTAGTCGCTTTGTAATGCAAGATAATAAAATCTCTAATGTGTTCATAGAAGTAACGCATTGTTTCGTTGTATTGAGTGCGGTCAGCATCTGCCATTGACTTATCGGGAAAATATTCAATCAGTTTGTTAATACCAATTTGAATTAAAAATATGCTTGTTGATTCTAATGGCTCTAGAAATCCAGACGAAAGACCAATTGACACACAATTATTGACCCAACTTTTTTCACGTCGACCAGCCTTAAAGTTAACAAATCTAGGCTCATGTATTAATTTACCATCAACACCAGAAACTAAAGTATCTAAGGCTTGCTCATCCGACACGTGTTTACTTGAAAATACATGGCCATTGCCCATTCGATGCTGTAATGGTATTTGCCACTGCCAACCAGCTGGCTGAGCGATAGCTTTTGTGTACGGATTTAGCTGTCCGACCCTTTCAGATTGAACTACGACTGCCCTGTCGGTTTTTAACCAATGTGACCAGTCAATGTAGTCAGATTGCTGGTTTTGACCAATTAATAAAGCTCTAAAGCCACTACAATCAACAAACAAGTCGCCTTCAATTGTTTGACCGCTTTCCAATGCTAAAGAACAAATATCGCCGTTATCTAAATTATTGACACTGGTAACTCGTCCTTCAATTCTTTTTACGCCTTTAGCAATAGCGTACTCTCTTAAATACTTGGCGTAGCTTGTGGCGTCAATATGATATGAATAGGTATATTGTTTTGTTAGAGGATTATTGCTTTGTGCAGGTGGGGCGAATCGTTTTGTTTTGGCGAGTTCTGCAGCCATAGAAAATGACTCGTAGTCTTGTGTTCCGCCATTTTCTTTATACTTTAACCAATAGTGATGAAAATCAACGCCTCTAATGACATCGCCCATTTCACTAAAAGGATGAATATAGCTGTCTCCTAAGTTAGCCCAATTATCAAATTGAATACCCAACTTAATTGTTGCTTGAGTTTTTGAGATAAATTCCTTTTCATCTATGCCTAGTTGGCTGTTAAACCTAAGTATGTGCGGGATAGTCGACTCACCTACTCCAATTGTGCCAATTAAATCTGACTCAATTAGAATAACTTCACAATAATTTTTAGGCAGGTGGTTAATAATTGCAGCAGCAGTCATCCAACCAGAAGTTCCCCCACCTAAAATAACGAGTTTTTCAATTCGGTTATCCGGCATACACTCTCCTATATAAAAAGGAGAAGGCTTTACCTTCTCCTTTAAAAATTGCCAAAGTATAAAACCCTAGAAATTAGCTCTAATTGCTAAAGAGTAACGTCTGTCGTTCATATGGTAAGCACCATAATAGTTACCCGAAGCATTTTGTTTTATTTCAGTTTTCGAAACTGTATTTGCTAGGTTATTAGCTTGTAGGCTAACACTCAAGACGTCGTTGAATCTATAAGTGATTGAGCCGTCTAAGTATCCAGCATCTTCATTGAATACAGGTAATGCCCAACTGTTGTCATCAGCTTTAAAGCCATTAGCTCGCGTTGAAGTTAAAAACTCTGAACGCCAGTTATATGCAAGACGGAAAGACCAATCATTTTTCTCGTACATACCTACTAAGTTGTATGAGTTTTTAGAGATTCCTTTAAATGGCATAGGTCCATATGTTGAGCCGTCGGTGTCATAAGGTTCAGCGTCTTGTTCAACTGAGGTTGAACTATCAATATAGGTGTAGTTTGCACTAATACCTAAGCCATCAAATGGTGCTGGTAAAGTATCAAAGAAGTGCGAGACTGCAAACTCAACCCCTTTCATATCAGCTTTTCCGGAGCTTACTGGTCGGCTTACGTTGTAGATATTTCCATCATATTCCTCGGCACGCGTTTGAATAGCTTCATAACCTGTAATGTCTTTTGAGAATAAAGCTAATGAAGTGTAGCTGCTGTCAGAATAGTACCATTCCAAGCTTAAATCTAACTGCGTTGACTCCATTGGCTTTCTGTAAGGATTGCTATATGAATCACCACCCAAGTTATAATCTGATTCAACAGGAACATAAACTTCAACAGTCGGATCTTCTTCATGAGCAGCTTGCGTTTCTGCAACTAATTTAGCTGCGTCTTCAGTGACGGTTGCCCCCAAATAAAGATTAGCGCCAAGTGAATTATAATCAGGTCTAGCCATTGTTTTTGCAGCACTGAACCTTAACATTAAATCATCGGCTAGTTCAGCTCGAATATTGAAGCTTGGAAGGAGGTTACTGTATTCAAAAAATGCACTTTGGCTAACTCTTTTACCTTGGCCAAAATAGCTAACGTTTGGATATTCCAAAAATCCATTTGCTGTGTTTTCTGTTTTAACATAACGTACACCAAAATCACCAGCGATAAAAATGTTAGCTGGAATTTCAAAACCAACTTTAGCAAATGCTGCAGTAGTTTTTTCTGTTTGAGAGTTAGTGTATTCAGGATCTTCTAAACTACGCAATTGCCATGGTGATACCCAATCTTGAGTATATTCAAATTCATTACGCAGTTGTTGGAATGTTTCAGGATGATTAGTAACAAAATCTACTACGGGGGCATAGACACTTGAAGGTTTTGGCACTTCACCGCGGAAGAAGTTGTCAAAGGTGTTTAAGCTTAACTCCTCAGGTGCTGGATTTATATTTGCTTTTTTGTCATCTGTTATTGCCCATTGAACCCAACTGGTTGCTAAAACAGCCCAGTTGTAACTCGTATCTGCGTTATCAGATTTTGAATCGGTAAACCTTACACCCGTTTGAACGTATTTAAATACATCATTGTCTAAGAAATATTTAACATCAGCATCGACAGCTGTCATTTCGGCTACTCGGTCATAGGCATTGTCTTGAATAAAGTTCCAGTTGTATTTACTAGGATCAGACAAATACTGCTCATCACTTTGGATCGACGGTAAACTACCAGAAAAGTCTACATCTATATAAGGGACTAATACTTCGGTTGCAACTGTATTATCTTGCCCTTTTGCATCCGCATCCACTCTTTGAACCGAGAAATTCACTTCAAGTTTATCAAATTTACCTGAGTACTCTAGCGCAATATCTGTTGTTTGCGAATTTTGAATTGACGCTCGAGCATCAGAACCCATAGAGATACCAATGCCATCAACTAAACGCCCTGACTCTAAACGACCTGTATCTGAATATACAGATTCAATGTCTGAATCAATTTGTACTGAAGTTGGGTTATTACCAACAAATATAGCATCTTCACTCCAGAACATATCGTATTCACTATTAAAGTAGGTCAAAGTGAATTCGTGTTCGTCTGATGGCGCCCACTGCAACGCAGCATACTGACCGTTTCTTTCACGTTCAAAATACATAGTACGCCAGTCAGCACCACGTGGAATATAAACTGACTCACCTTCTTTTCCTGTGATATCTGTACGCGTCCAGAATGGGCGCACATACATAGAATCATTACGAGTACTAATTTCTGAATGCGCCACGTCAACTAATAAACCAATTTTCCCTAAACCAGTTTGCCAAACATTTGAATATAAGGCTGAATACTCTGGCTTAGTTTCTTCAATCATATCGCCATAGTTAGCTGCAACTGATAAGGATATTTTTTGATCGTCATTGTGAAAAGGTAACTTTGTTTCTAAATCTACAGTACCAGACAAACCACCTTCGATTTGGTCAGCGCTTGGCGCTTTATAAACGTTAACAGCATTCATTAGTTCAGGTGGAACATCACCAAAACTTAAACTACGGCCGCCATTTGCACTGAAACTACTGCGTCCATTTAATTCACTGCGTACCTGTGTAAGGCCACGAATAATTACACCATTACCTTCAACCGAAAAGTGCTCTGGATCACCTTGTGACATATACCTGTCAATTGATACACCAGGTATACGCTGCAGTGCTTCTGTAATACTTCTGTCAGGCAGTGCACCGATATCATCAGCACTGATACCGTCCATGATTTTGTCTGAGTTCATTTTAGCTTGCATTGCACTAATTACGCTTGAGCGCAGGCCAGTGACCTCAATTACTTCAGTTTCTTCACTTGCGTCTGCTGATTCTTCTGCGGCAAATGCTTGGCCATGTGAAAACATACCCAATGCGCCCATGACCATGACCGTGGCTTTAGATAACGGAAAACGTTTTCTTTCACGGTTAAGTTTTGATGTATCGTTCATGTTATTACCTTATCTAGTTATAGTTGGTTAATGTGAACCATGTTTGTGTTGTTGATGGTTATTGCTTGGCCGGCTTGTGCCGATACCTTTATTAGTGTTCCAAACTGATCTTGGGTAATTTTTGCTGGTGAGTTGCCACCCATCACAGCTAAATTATGTTTAGAGAGTTTGCTGCGTACTATTACAAGTCCTGTGTATTTTGGGGTGAGTTTAGCGCTAGCTAACTGCCCCTTGTTCCAACTGATATCCACTACTACATTGCCCCTAGCTTTTAGGCCGGACACTTGGCCCTGTTGCCAGTTTTTTGGGAGTGCTGGCAATAAGTGAATTTGGTTTACTTGGCTTTGCAATAGCATCTCTGTAATACCTGCTGTTGCGCCAAAATTTCCGTCTATTTGAAATGGTGGATGGTTATCCCACAAATTATCTAATGTGCTGTGTTTTAACTGTTCGCCAATTAATTTTTCAGCGCGATCACCATTGAATAAACGTGCCCAAAAGTTAATTTTCCAAGCTTTGCTCCAACCTGTACCACCGTCTCCACGCGCGTTTAAGCTAACTTCAGCAGCTTTGGCTAATGCAGGTGTGGTGATTGGTGAAATTTGATTGCTTGGATGCAGTGCATATAAATGTGATACATGGCGATGTTTTGATTGCATGTCGTCAAGATCGCTGCGCCATTCCATTAATTGTCCGTGTTTGCCAATTTTTAATCCCGGCTCTAGTTTATTAAGCGCTTGGTCTAGTTGGCTGATAAATTCTTGGTCGGCTAATTCTCGTGCAGCTAATTTAGTGTTGGATAATAACTCATAGATAATTTGCTGCGACATGGCAGCACCCAAAGTAAAGTCGCCGTGTTCAGGTGAATAGCTCGGGTTTACCACTAACGAATTTGTGCTTGTGTCTTTATATAAGTTGTCCAACCAAAACTGACTAGCAGATTTCATAATTGGGTACGCGGTATTTTGCAAAAAGTGATTATCTAAAGTGAACTGGTAATGTTCGTACAAGTGTTGGCAAATCCACGCCGCTGCTTCTGGTTGCCAAAATGCAGTTGGCCATTCAATTAAGCCGGTGAACCCCCAAATGTTGGTATTGAGTAATAAAGTCCAACCTTTTGAACCAAATAAAGCTTTTGCAGTTTGCTCACCCGGTTGTTGTAGGTTTTGCACAAAATCGAATAAAGGTTTGTTTAGCTCGTCCAAATTGGTTTGGTTTGCAAGCCAATAATTCATTTGCACATTGATATTAAAGTGATAGTCAGAATTCCACGGTGCATGTATATGGTTGTTCCAAGCACCTTGTAAATTAGCTGGCAATGAACCTGAGCGTGAAGAGGTAATTAATAAATAACGACCAAGCTGATAATAAAGCTCAGTTAACGAGCGGATTTGCGCTTGGTTTAACTCATTATTACGCAATTTAGTTAATAATTGATTTATCGGAAAATCGATCGGCTCGCCAGTTAAATCTAATTCAACTCGGTTAAATAATCCTTGATAATCAGTTAAATGATTTTGCCAAACTTTACTGTAATCTTGCGCTTGGTAATGTTTAACCTGGCGCTGTAGTTTTGCAGTCGCGGATTCCCCACGATAGTTTGGATAAACTGGTGCGTAGTTGGTCGCCGCATAAAAAGTTAGCCAAACTTCACTTGCGTTGTTTACCAATAGCTGATTATTTTGATTTTTACTAATTTCACCATCAGTAGAATAAAGGTTTACATTACCTGCGTATTCTAATGCGTTGTCGTTTAACTCGCCGGTGAAGATTAATGAATTACGCGTCGAGTTAGTGATTAACTTTTTATTAAAAGAACGGTTTTCGTCAACTTCTACATCAATAACTAGGTTTAACTGGTGTTTTTTGTCGCTTTGATAATGAACAACTAAAGCTTGATCTGGATATGAAACAAAGTACCTGCGCTTATAGTGTATACCTTGTGCATTAAAGTTAACTTGAGCTGCGGCTTGTTGCATATTTAAGCTACGTTGGTATTGGCTAAGCGACTCTTCTTCTAAATCGTTTTGTGGGCTGATAACTAAATCAGCAAACTTTTGAAAACTGCCATAGCCTGTATAATCACGCGCTATTTCGTCTGCAACTGCTTTTGGGGTCATGCGCCCTTTAGCAGCTAACGTATTTTGCAACTTCGCTAGCTTGGTTTGATATTCGCTGGCATTTGCTGGCAGACCATAATCATATCCTTGTACTGAGCCTGGGCCGCCCGTCCAAAGTGTTTTTTCGCTAATGATAATTCTGTCTTGATTAACGCCACCCATTACTGATGCGCCAATTGCACCATTGCCAATTGGCAAAGACTGGCTTTCCCAGTCTTGCGCTGCTTGATCGAAATAGTAGTTATGAGTTGGTTGAGCTTGCGATTGAAAAGTTGCAGTTGCTAATAATAAACCAACAGATGCGGTTAAAATCTGAAATTTATTAAAACTTAGCTTACGAAAACTTACCATATCACCCTCAAGAAAACATTTACATATTTAGTTAGCGTCTTACAAAGTCACTAAAAAGCACAATTTAATAGTATTCTGGTAAATATTTAATGCAACTTGTTAATAAGTTTTTAAGAATTTTTACAAATGCAAAAATAAAAAAAGTAAAAAATTATTAATTTTTATAGAAAAACAGCGGTTAATTAGGTGAAATTGAGCTAGTTTGAGGTATAAGAACTAAGTTTAAGATAACGTTTTCGAATAAGCTGTTATACAAATTGATAACAGCTTATGAAATTTACTTTTGTGCAATTTTGATTACATGCAGCTTACGTTAATTAGACGCGTTTACAATTGCATCGGCTATTTGATTGAATGGCCAATAATTGTTTGCTCTGTCGTACAAACGATAGTTATGTGCTGAGCCGCCTAATGCGTTGTTATCCCAAACGACGGTTGGAATGCCGTAGCTAGTTGCTTTTTGTACATAGTATTGCGCGTATGCAACTCTATCAGCTGTATTGCTTTTATCTACAGTACCCCACTCGCCCATAACCACAGGAATACCATTGGCGATGAATCTTTGGTTAAGCTGCTCGAAAACATAGTCAATTAAGCCTATCTCGTCTTGATTAAATACCGCATCACCACCGTCTGTCACTTCTTGTTCAGTAAAATAATATGGGAAATAACCATGAGTTGATATTGCTATAAAACTGTCGTTTGGAATTTCTATGTGTTGAGTTTGATCATTCCACGGGCTTGCTGCATACCCAGGCAACATGACTAACCGCGTGCTATTGTTGTAACCTGATGCGCGTATGGTAGATAGGATAACTTGATTAAACTCATTAATAATTTGGTAGTTTTCTAACTCACCAGACCATTCTAAATTGGTCCCTTTGTGCGCTCGCGGCTCGTTTAATGTTTCAAAAATTAGATATTGATTGTAGTGTTTAAAGCGTTCTGCGATTTGTTGCCATACAGCTTGTAGTTTAACTTTGGTTGCTTCTTTTGCGCTGCTAATTGGCTCTACCCACTCTTCGTGATGTAAATTAATGATCACGTATAAACCACTATCAATTGCATAATTGACGACTTGCTCTACTCGGTTCATCCAAGCTTCATCTATACTGTTGTCTGCCGCTATTTTCGATTGCCAAGTCACAGGAATGCGAATGGTTTTAAACCCTTTATCCGCGATAGCTTGGATCATATATTCTTGAGTTAATGGATTGCCCCAATTTGTTTCTCCACCAATCGCATCCAAGGTATTGCCCAAGTTCCAGCCGGCGCCCATTTGTTGAGTAACCGCCATGCCTGTGCGTATTTCGCCTGAATTAGCTACTACTTGAAGATTCCATAATTGACCGTCTGAATTAGCTAAGTCTACTACCTGAATATTGGCACCATTGCCAGTTGACAAGTTTTCAACGGCTAACGCTTTACCACTTAACATTGAAACCAACTTATAAAAACCATTACCTTGGTTTTGTAATTGCCATTGCTGGTTAATATTACCGTGTGTTGTGTACTGAATAACGTTTGCACCGCTCGCTTGATTATTCGCAGCGATATCTAACGACTTGCCACTATGTGCTGCGGAAATAATGTAGATATCGTCATTAACCTGTTGTAAATCCCATCTTTGATTCAAACCTGAGCCTAAATTCCATTGAATTATGTTGGCTGAATTGGCTTGGCTATAACCAGTCACATCTAAAGACTTGTTACTCAGTTTGTTAATTAATATATAGCGCCCATCTGGAAGGTTGGCGTTAGCTGTTAAGCTAAATGCACTAAATATCAAGAAAGTAGCCGAGACTAGCATTTTACTTAATTTGATTAATTTCATATTTTTACTCTATTTGTGTGTGTTGTTGGAGTAAAAATCATAGATACAAGATTCAGGGTTTTCTTTTATTAAAATTTACAAGCACGTTGATTTATTTGTTAATCAAATGTAACCGGAACTCATTTTTTAAAGTGGCAACCAATATTTTTTATCATCTACTGGTGTACCTTTTGGCAAGATGGGATTTTCCAAGCGAATGATACGAGATTTTTGCCACTGTTCTATCGGAAAAACTTTTGAAGTAATTGGGTGATTTTTAAAATACTGATCAAACTTACCTTCGGCAATCAATAACTCTAGTCCTTGAGTAAGGCGTTTGTGCAAGATTGGATTTTGTTTTGAGACAAAATAATACATGGGGAATGGGTAATAGATGATCAAATCAGTGTAAAAGATCAAGTTCGGATATAACACTTCTCTAGCTTTTACCTCACTTATGCCTTCGTAAATACCGCGCGGAAAATAATCACACCGGCCAATTGCGACTTGTTTAAACATACGTTCATAAACGGCATTTTTGTGAACCCTAATACCAGCATGTTCGAGAATATCTGTATCTGGCCAAGATAACCCTTGGCAAGCGGTTAGTTCCTTTAGTTGAGATAGATTTGATATTTTATCAAAGGTGGCAATAGAATCTTTCTGAATAATCGGCATTCTGTAGCCTAACAGGCCTTTGACCAATGGGATTGTTACAGGTAACAAGTCAGTATCCCGTTGATGCGATGTACCCGCCCAATAAACATCAACCAAATGACCAAGTTCTCGTAAAGCTCGACCTTGTGGCACGTCACCGGCGATAATAATATTCGCAGGGCCAAACTCAGCTTGGGTGCGTTCTACGGTTAATTCTAATAAACCTAAAAAATAGCTGTGGCTGGTATCAAACGAAGACTGTGGCGATACGATACGAATGTTTTCAGCGCTCATAGCTGTTAAGCTAAACATACAAATGACTAGCGGCATTAATAAAAATTTCATTCGCTGCGCCACAGTTTGTGAATCGAATAATTTAAGTGTAGTACAAGTATTCTGAACTCAGGATAACTAGAGCTAAATCAATATAAATAGCGATAATCAGCTGGAGATAAAAGCCATTTAGGCAAGGCAAGTTGGCACAGTCATAGTGGTTCTATATCAAGCCAACTTAACGCAGAATAAATGGCTTTTAGCCCAGCCTTTCAGGAGCCTCACAGACAGCCCACTTCTGTGTTGTATCATTTTGAAAGGTGCCTACATTCCTGCAATGATACGCCTTGAATTGAACTGTCTGTGATGGCTCTGATACTCGCAATTTATATTGATTTAGCTCTAAAGTGGAATTGAGATTAACAATTAAGTAACCAGCCGATGTGGCTGGTTACTCAATTGTTGAATTGATTTTATTCTGCTGGAGTTTGCTCAGTAATCGCCTGCAAAAACGAATCTAATGGTTTTAATACCAGCGAACTTTGGTAGCCTGCTAACACATATTGCCATTTAGGCTCAGTGCCGTTATCTACTAATAAGGTTGTTTGTTGTTCTTGCTCAAGTAGATATACAGTAACATTCTGGCCTTCCTTTAGCGTGATACTCAGTTGGGCTAACTCTGCTTTGTTTTGCCATAAGTCTGCATTGTACGCTTGCACATCTGCAAAATTTAAGTTGGCAATAGAAGTAACATGCGAATTTACAACGCCTGAGTATGTGAGTTCACGCTCTGCCGGTTTGTTTTCAAGGATAAACTCACCATCATTATCTTCAGTTGCTGCCTTGCTAATTGTCCAATTTAACTCGGTTTGTGTAGTTGAACTTGACTGTAGTTTTTCAATTTGAGCTGAACCAAAATCAAAGACTTTGCTGTTCAACCAGTCTGATGCGTCTGCTGGTACACTTACATATTGGTCTAATAACCAGCTTTGTTGTTGAGTTGCAAGACGTGCAAACTGCCCAGAACTAGTAGCATCACCTAAAATAAGTTTATGCTCAGTGTCTACAATTGTTAATACAACTAAATGGCCTGTACCTTCACTGTTGTTAGCATTATTGGTCATATCAGCTGGGTTAACTAAACCTAAACGAGCAAAATTTTCTGCTTTAGCTGTTTTGGCTTCAATGTTAGTTGCTGTTAACAGTTGGTTATACCATTTGGCTAAACTCTCAGTTTTTATTTGATAGCCAGCCGCGTTTTGCATTAACCAGTTATCTTCGACCAGTTGCGCATCAACAATCAGTTGATTGTCGGGCGAGTATATTTTAACTGCTGTAAGCTTAGCTTTGTTTTGCTGAACTTCACTCAACCAATGCTTGATTTCAGTCGATTGCTCGACGCTTGGTTGTTGTGATAAATATACAGTTGCAGCCATAACTATGGCTGCGGTTAAAGCTAAAAAGGTAATGATTCTATTTGTCATTGTTTACCTCCAATAATTGTTTAAGCAAGTTTTCTGCGCTTAAACAGCAAACTGAATAACCATAATAAAAAGGTCAAAACCAAAGGCGCAGCTATGATATTTACAAACTTGATTTGTGAACCAAGCAATTCGATATCTTGATTAAGCTGGTGCTGGACATCGCGCAAAGCTTTGCGAATAGATAACTTCTCTTTGATAAAATTATTAATCGCTTGCTCTTGCTCTGCAGTAATCACTAAAGCGCCGCCCTCACCTTGTTGGCTTTGTAGTTGGGTTAACTGAGCTTCAGTTTCTTGCAAACGCGCTTGCAACTGCTGTTCTTTTGATCTGAACTTAGCTTCTGCGGCGACTTCAATTTCTTTAACTTTGATAAACGGACGGGTGAATTTACCACGAGCACGAATGCTGATTAAATCGTGACTTCCGCCTAAGTTTTCGACCGCATTGGCAACTAAATCACCATTATTGGCAAAAGCTGAAGCAATTGTTTGGCCGAAGAAATTACTTTTTTGCACCCAAAATCTATCTGCTAACAAATCAGTATCAGCAATCACAATTATGTTTGCTTTACTACTGCGCGACTTATAGCCATTTTGTTGTTTACTCTGATCATATTTAAAACGCGAATTTACTTCACCGGTTAAGCGCAGGGCTAAATTGTATTGTTCACCACTTGCTTGGTAATTATTAAATAGCGCTTTGGGATCTTGCAAACTCGTGTAAATGGCAGCTGTGGTTAAGCCTGCTTCGCTGGTTGACGACATTAATGTTTGAACGTCAGCAGTTGCTTCTTGCTTAGCTTTTAACACACCAAAAGATGCACCATTAATGCTTTCTAACTGGTTGGTTACCGCATCGGTTTTATCTATTGTTTGGCTGGATAAACCTAAATAAGCTAAATGTTTACCAACACCACCTGAAGGCATTCTAATTTCAAGTGCTGACATTGCATCTAACACAACATCTTCAGCATTAAACTCAACTCCCCAAGCAGATAAAAACTCAGTTAAAGCTACACCAGAAGCCGCGGCCATTGGGTTCGCTGGTTGTTCTGCATGTGGGTCAACAAAAGCAAGCACACTACCATCGTTTACGACATATTGGTCAATGGCGTAAGCAAGTTCGTCAGAAAGCTCTGCAGGGTTAATTAACATTAATACGTCAGTATCTTCCGGTAAACTGGTTGCATCGGCATTGACCATTTCAACTTGATACATTTGTTGCAACTGCTCATAGAATACCCAAGGTTGTGGTCGTTGTTGCTGCATCATAGGGTTCATTGGCATTTGTGGTTCGCCAGCAATTGGCAAATCTGTGACTATGCTGATTTTAATTGAGTTAGGTTCAATTAAATTTTGCAGTAACTTACTGATGTCGTACTCTAAAAACTCTTCTTTGTTTGGATCAAAAAAGGCAATTATTTCTTGTGCATCTAATGCATTTCGGCCACCTAAACCAAAATATAAACTCTCACCTAATCCACCGACAGGCGCAGCGGTTAAACCAAACTCAGCGGCTTTATCTTCATTTTCTGAAAATGGCTCTGGATCGATGATATGTAGTTTAAGTTTGCCTTTGCTATAGAGTTGATATTCCTCTAACAGATTTTTCACCCGCTCTGCATAACTGCGTATTTGGGTTAGACCTTCTGAGGTTTTATCTGAGAAAAAGAAATATAAATGCACGGGTTCGTCAATTTTATCTAAAATATTTTTTGAACCTTGCGATAAGCTATAAACCTTATTTTCGGTTAAATCTAACCGATAAGGGTTTAAAAAGCTGTTGTTTAAATAGGTAACCGCCACAAATAAAACTAAGATAGCGGTTAAACCAACAGATAAACTCATTTTTTTCATTGGTATTTATCCTTTATTAGTCCGCTTTTTTATATTCAACAATTAAAAAACACGCCGTTAGCCAAGCAAACATGCTAACAACAAAATAAACGATATCAGTTAAGCTCAATACACCTTTGCTGATAGCTTCAAAGTGCAACATAAAGCTAAAAGACGCCACAGTATCCAACACCAAACTAGGTACAAAACCTTTGAGTGCGTTAAGTACAATAGGTGTGCCGCTTAGTACAAATGCGAAACAAACCACTACGGTTAAGATAAAGGCGATAATTTGGTTTTTACTCAGTGCCGACATACAGTGACCAACAGCTAAAAAAGCGCCTGCTAATAACCAGCCACCAAGATATGCGGCTAATATTGTCCCATTGTCCGGTTGGCCTAAATAATTAACTGTTAGCCATAGTGGAAAGGTTAATAACAGAGCTAAACCTAATACTAACCATGAAGCTAAAAATTTACCGACAACAGCTTGGCCTGTGGTAATTGGCAGTGTCATCAACAATTCAATTGAGCCGGATTTACGTTCTTCCGCCCAACTTTTCATCGCCATAGCTGGTACTAAAAACAAATACAACCAAGGTAAAAAATTAAAAAATGGCTGCAAGTCGGCTTGGCCGCGTTCAAATAAGTTACCAAAAAAGAAGGTAAACACGCCGCTTAGCATTAAAAACATAAAAATAAATACGTATGCAACTGGTGTTGCAAAAAAGCTTGAAAACTCGCGTTTAAAAATAACACCAACCATAATTATGCAGCCTCCTCTGTTGTTAAGCTTCTAAACACATCATCTAATTGGCCAACTTCGTTATACATAGCTTTTATGTGCCAACCTTGTAGATGAACCAAATCCATTATTTGTGGGAATAAACTTTCATATGATTCATGGCCAATAACTGAAATTGTATGTTGGTCACGCTCAACTATATCTGTCACACCAGGTGCTAGTTTAAGTTGTGAAATATCTGGTTTATCACCTTCAAACTCTATAGTCACTGCATTGTGGAATTTAGAGTTTTCTTGTAATTCTTTTGGCGTACCATCAAATACTTTTTTGCCACTTGCGATAATCACAGCTCTATTACAAACAGCAGTCACCTCTTCTAGGATATGCGTTGAGATGATAACAATTTTATCTTTAGATAAGTTTTGAATAAGTTTGCGAACTTGATGCTTTTGATTTGGATCTAAACCATCGGTTGGTTCGTCTAAAATCAAAATAAGTGGATCATGAATAATAGCTTGGGCTAAGCCAACTCGGCGTTTAAAACCTTTTGATAAGTTTTCAATTGGGCGATTGAGTACATCTTGCAGTTCTACTTTGTCAATCACGTCTTTAATGCGTTGTTTTTTATCCTTACCTTTAAAACCGCGAACTTGGGCAATAAAGTGTAAAAACTGCAGTACTGTCATATCGGCATAAGCTGGCGCACCTTCAGGTAAATAGCCGATTTTCCTTTTAATTTTCAATGGTGCTTTGCTTAACGTGTCGCCGTCAATAACGATTTCACCGCTGGTTGGTGGCAAAAAGCCAGTGAGCATTTTCATAGTAGTTGATTTACCCGCACCATTGGGCCCGAGAAACCCGACTATGTCGCCCGCTTTGACTTCCAGCTGTAAGCCGTCCACAGCTACAAAGTCACCAAAACGTTTTATTAGATTTTTAATTTGGATCATAAGCGCTTGCTCTCCATTATGTTTAGAGTTTATTAAACTCAAACAAGATATGAACTCACAAGGCTAATATCAAGGGATTATGTAGAAAAATAACGCGGATATTCAGACATATACCAAAGCGACTTGAATATAACCCCGCTAACTGGGTTATATTCGTGGTTTAGTGGGCGCTAAGATTTTTTGTAAATAGTTACAGTATTGCGGCCGCCTTCTTTGGATTGATATAGTGCATGGTCTGCTGCATCTATCCATTCATCCACGCTCTTAATATCATCATTTAATTCAGCAATACCCATGCTGACAGTATATTGAAAACTAGCATCTTGATAGTGCACAGTTGAAGCAGCTATATGCTCGCGTAATCTGTCGGCGAATATCTTGGCATTTTCCGCCGTAGTATCAACTAGTAACATAGTATATTCTTCACCACCGTAACGCCCTGCAATATCGGTTTCTCGCATATTCATAACCAATTGATCTGCTGTGTTTTTAATTGCTGCATCTCCAGCGGGGTGACCATAATTGTCGTTAACATGTTTAAAGTGGTCAATGTCGAACATCAATAAAGAGGTTGTTCGACCCGTGCGTTGGGTACGTTTAAACTCTTTTTCAGCACATTCTTGCCAATAACCTCGGTTATATAAACCAGTCAATCTATCTGTACGAGACAAACGTTTTAACTCGTCATTTACCGCTTTTAATTCAATTCGATTGACGGCTACATCGGTTACGTCATAAACGATAATACCAATGCGTTCAACAATACCGACAGATGAATCAAGTGGGATTATCGTAATGTTTTGATACATAAATTCAGCCGAACCCGTAATGGGTCGATAATTTTTGAATTTAAATAAAAAAGGACGTTGCTCCCAAGTGGTAAAGGCTCGGGTATTCAGTTGAAATACACATTCAGCTTTGTGTCTAAACCACTCTTCATTAATTTCTGGAAAAGTTTCAAACAATTGTTTGTCGCGAACTTCATATGGATGTAAGCCACTATGGCTTTCCATAAAGTTATTCCACAATTGAATGCGATATTCACGATCGAGTACAACTAGCCCTACGTCTAAGTTTTGTAGCATCGCCATGTAAGAATGGAATTCTTTGAAATTGTCAGACGAATTATCAGCCATCAATCTTCCAGTAAGTAGTTAACTTTTCTATTCAATACTTCTATTGCGTCTTCAGCAAACAAAAGCAACAAATCACAATTAATGTTGTAACCTTCAATTTTATAGTTGATTTCAATCGCCAATGTTTTAGTCCATCGGTAATTATTAGCAGCAACTAAATCATTTAAGTTTACATGCTGCCCCAACACAACCGGGTGTCCTTGGCTAAATCCAACATCAAGTTGTTCACCAACGCCGCGCAAACAAGCGCCGATTAAAATGTTGGCTACATCCATCAATAACTCTAATTCCAGCGATTTATCCGCAACGCCCCCATATTTTAGTAGGTCTGAAATATCATTAAAGCTGGTATCGTTAAATATTAATAAGGCTTCGCCCGATATTCCATTACCTATAAATCCCTGACAAACACCTGAAACCGTTTCTGAATTCTCGATACCACTTAATGCCATACGCAGTTCGTTAACCTCAATCAGGTTAACCACAGGTATAGGTAAAATAACTTTGACACCTAAAAGCCGAGCCAATAAATCAGCAGCTTGCCCCATGGCAACATTGCTAATTTCTTGGTAACAATCTCTTTGGTCTTCTGTTATGGATACATTCGCGGTTTGAGTCACAAATACTTTCTCTATTTTGGGGTTAAATCACACCGAATCGTTTCAGTACTTCTAATACTTTTTCTTTGGAAGCAGGCTTTTTTATAAACTCCATTGCTCCTAATCCCATAACTTCGGTATGCGCTTCTGGTTGAATATCACCAGATACAACAATCACCATAGCATTTAAGTCTTGCTGCTTTATTTGTGCCAGCGTGCCAAAGCCATCAAGTACAGGCATGGTTAAGTCTAAAAAAACTATTTCACCTTTGCCTTCTTTTATTGCTTGGATTGCCTCTTCACCATTACATGCAAAGCTGACTTCTACTTCCCAGCCTTCAGGCAAGGCTCGTGCCATCTGCTTTCGAGCAAAACTTGAGTCATCGCAAATTAAAACCGGTATAGCCATACTTTTGTTTCTTATTTAACTGATGAAAAATGGAAATTTATACAAATAGTGTTGGACACAAACGGCAATTAAGCAACTAAATTTTTACAACTTTTTGTTTAAGCGTATAAAAACTAGGCAAAATCATTATTGCTCCTAGGTTTAAAGTTCAATTGGTGTTTTTTATCCCCTCATAGTGTGTTAGTTTTATTGAATAGTTGCGTTGCGGGAAAGTTTAATGCCACATTTCGATTTTGACCCTTCATATGGTTACACACTTGACCAACTGCTTAGGGTTAAATCACCAGAAACACCGGATGATTACGAATCATTCTGGCGGCACAAACTGAGTGAATCATTAAGTGTTGCGCCTCACCCTGAGTTAATTGACACTGGCATCACAAGAGACAATTTAAGAGTTTTTAAAATTGCTTTTCGTTCAACCGACAATGCAACTGTAAAAGGTTGGTTATGCTTACCAGCGTCAGGGGAAATTAAACGCGGTTTTGTTATTGGCCATGGTTATGGCGGACGCAGCGAGCCAGATTTTCATCTGCCTTTTAATCACGACAGTGCGTTGCTGTTTATATGTCATAGAGGCTTAAGTTTAAGTCATTATCCCGGCGTTTCTTCCCAACCACATTGGCACGTCTTGCATGATATAGATAAACCCAAACAATATATATTTCGAGGTTGTGTTGAAGATATTTGGACCTCAGTAAGTTGTTTACTTAGATTGTTTCCTCATCTTTCTGGCCATATAGGTTTATTAGGTATTAGTTTTTCCGGTGGAATTGGTGCGATGGCATTGGCGTGGGATTCACGCATCAAAAAAGCGCATTTTAACGTACCGAGTTTTGGTAATCACTTACTCAGACTGGCACTCAAAACAACAGGTAGTGGTGCAGCAGTGCAACTATATTGCCGCAAACATCCAGAAGCAGTTTTAACGACCTTGTCATATTACGATGCTGCAATAGCGGCGAGATACATAAATGTGCCTGTACATATTGCCGCCGCTCGTTTTGATCCTATGGTTGCGCCGCCTGGGCAGTTTGCGGTGTACAACGCACTAAATTGTGAAAAACAGCTATATGTTTTGACTGCGGGCCACTATGAGTATCCAGAACAACAGCAAGAATCTAGGCTGCTATTAAACGAGTTAAGTGAATTTTTTGCCGACATCTAGGCTTTAAAGGTAAGGGAAATGAATCGAGAGTACCATAAATGGTGGAGTAAAAACCTTGAGCGAGAAATGGAGTTGCTCGTGTTTGGTCACTCCGGCGAAAAGGTATTGGTATTCCCGACCCGAGGTGGACGTTTTTTTGAATATGAAGATTTACGCATGCCCGCACAAATCGAAGACAGAATTAATGCAGGTGAGTTACAGTTGTATTGTGTCGACGGTATTGACGGAGAATCTTTTTATTGTTTTTGGGCACATCCATCAGGGCGCATACAACGTTACCTTGCATATGAGCAATACATTCTAAAAGAAGTATTGCCTTTTATGAAAAAGAAAAATAAAAATCCGGTAACTATCTCACATGGTTGCAGCCTTGGTGCTTTTCACGCTGCAAATATTGCATTTAGGCATCCAAATAAGTTTAAAAAATTAGTTGCGTTCAGCGGTCGCTTCGATTTAACGTTAAATGTTGAATATTTTAAAGATTTGTTCGACGGTTATTATAGTGAAGAGGTTTATTTCAACACCCCCACTCACTTTCTACCGAATTTACAATGTAACAAAATTCTCAAGCAACTTAGGTCGATGGATATTACACTGGTAATAGGTGAAGAAGACCCGTTTTATCAAAACAACCGAGATTTAAGTGACATCTTGCGCAATCAAAATATTGAGCATAAGTTGTATGTGTGGGAAGAACGAGCGCATCGAGGGTATTACTGGCGCCGCATGGCGCCGCTTTATTTATAATTAAATTTGAACTTATACTGGTCTGTTTAGTTCTTACTTAATTGGAATCTGCATTTTAAGGGGGCAGTTATGTCTGAAGAAGCCAATACGAATTCATCAAATCCATTAATTTTAATTGGTGTCGGGGTTGCAGTGCTAGCAGTTGGCGTTGGCTACCTGCTATTTTCTGGTGACGAAGCTGAGCCAGTAAAACCAGAACCTATAGCTGTTGAAGCTCCTAAACCAACTTATACGCCGCCACCTCAGATAGAAAAGCCTAAACAAATTGAACCTGTTGTTCAGCAACCAGTAGTTAAAGCGCCAGAGCCTATGGATATACCTAAGCCTGAAGCTGCGAAACCACCGAAACCAGAATTACCCAGCCTAAATCAAAGTGATACTGTGGTTAAAGCTGATTTGTCGTCTGTGTATTCGGGTACTTCTGCGTCGCCTTTGTTTGTTAATCAAGATTTAATCCGTAAGTTTGTTGTGTTTGTTGATAACGCTGCTAAAGGCGACTTGATGCAAAAACATGCTCCAGTCACCGCGCCTTCAGAGCCGATGAAAGTTGTTGCTAGTGCAGACAATACCTATACGCTAGATGCAAGTTCGTTTAAACGTTACGACCCCTATGTATCGCTGTTAAGTATGGTTAGTACAGATACCTTGGTCGATAATTTGAAAAAATATCAACCTTTGATGGACGACGCCTACCAAGAGATTGGTTACAACGATCAAGCATTTGTCGACAAACTTATTGACGCAATTGATGTTGCGCTAGCAACACCAGTTATTGAAAAAGAAATTAAGTTAGTTGCACCTTCAGCTATGTATAAATATGCAGATCCTGAATTAGAAGCTTTATCAGATATTCAAAAGCTGTTGATTCGTATGGGACCTAAAAATCAGATGAAAGTGCAAGCACGTTTGGAGCAAATTCGCGCCGAATTGGTTAAAAACTACTGATTGATTTATCCAATTAGAAACGCCAGCTCGTAAGAGCTGGCAAACTAAAATTTTTGCCCTTGTAGGCTAAAATAACTTGCTGCGGTTTTATCTCTTTAACCACTAACCCAGTGGCCACCTCTTGTTCTTCCTTAACAATTTTACCATTGACCTTAACCCAGCGCTGTTTCGCTTCAGACGAATAAATATGTGTTTGAAAATCTAGCTCGGGAATACTTGCTTGAAATGATTCTGGGTAATTCACCAAAGGTTTAGTTTCAGCTGTAGCTTGCGGTATGACTAACTCTCCATCAGTGTTTTGTTCTTCACTCATGGTTTGTGCAACTGCTGCATTAAATTTAGCAAGTAACTTGGGGTCTATATCTAACGCTTGTGCTTGCGCATTTTCAATCGGCCTAATGCGTTTATCAATTTCTTGTGAAGGCGCGGCTGAAATGACTTGTTGCACTTGCTCGGTCTGCTCAACTTGTTCGACTCGGCTCGTTTCCTCAGCAACTTTTTCTGTTTGTTTCTGGCTCTTGGCTAAATTTATGTCACCCAATAAAACTGTATGTTCAACATCTTTTACCGGTAATTTTTTCTGTACAATTGGTTGGGCACTAACTTGTTGGGTGTTTTCTGGTTGTTTGTTTGTAGATAATCCCCAAGTTACAAGTGCAAAAGCGACTGAAGCTGCAACCAATACTGACGCATAACCCAGTTTAGTGCGATTTTGCATCGCCATTTCAGAGCTATCTTCATCCGCGTAAACTTGTGTCTCGTCTTGTCCTTGAGCTTGTTGTCGCTTCTGCGCTGCTAATAGTATCGACATCTTAGTTCCTAATAAATTCGAGCGACTCGGTTGAGCGTGTTTTGTTGAATTAAAGTTTGCAAGCTAATATCCGCTTTGCTTTTAATGGCCAAACCACTATTGATTTGCATCGCTTTTAGGTTGTTGACTAAAACCTCATCGAAAGATTCAGTTAAACGTCTCGGTTTATTTAGCAGTGCATTGAGTTGACTGTCCAACCACTGAATTTGTTTCAGTTCACTATCAGCGCTAATTACATCAACTTGGTCAATAAAGGGGGGCTGCCATATATACAAAGCTTGACCACGCCACATATTCTTTAACTCGGCAAAGCTCAGTTCAATACTCTGATTGTCAATTGTCAAAGTTAGCTGACTAGCTTGCCAATCACCTGCGTTTTTATTTGCAGCTGACAACACAGCATAACGGATACTCTGGTTTGGTAAATAAAGTTCAATAACAGCAGGAATATTCAAGCTTAATAATTGCTCAAACGAACCTTGCCAGTTCTGACAAGCGAGTTCAAATTTAGCGAAGCTTTGACAAGCGTTAGATATTTGCGCGGCGCCTTGGTTTTTATCTGTAACTAGCACATCTGTTGGCAATTGCCATAAGTTTGCCAAATTGCTAAATTGCTCTGGTAAAGTGCCTTGCAAACTGGCTAGTTTGTCGACTGCAGTTGGTTTAACCTGTTCAATCATTTGACTAGTCGATTGCTCATTTGGCTGTGCAGCTACCCCATGATTACTTAATTGTTGAAAAGTGAAAAATGCGGTGACTAAAACAACAATCGCAGCAATATACGCATAATCACGTTTTAACCAAGTTAATCCAGTAGCGGTTTTAACTTGCTCAAAATCTACAACCTCTTTAGCTGCAGCCAAAACAATAGGTTTATCAACTTTTAACTTATTTGCAGCATAAGCACCCATCAACGACCTATCACACAATAAATTTATGACACGCGGAATGCCTTTGCTTACTTGGTAAATAGCCGCGATGGCCGCTTTGGTAAACACCGCACAGTCACAACCAGCAACTTTCATTCTATGATTTATATAATAGGCTATTTGTGATTCGGTTAATGGTAATAAATGATATCTGGCGGTAATACGTTGGGCTAATTGACGCAGTTCTTGGCGTTTTAATAAAGCTTGTAATTCAGGTTGGCCAATTAAGATCACTTGCAGTAATTTTTGGGTATTTGTTTCTAAGTTAGTTAATAACCTTAACTGCTCTAATACTTCAGCTCTTAAGTGTTGCGCTTCATCAATAATTAACAAACACTTGTTATTTAATTCATGTTGCTGTTGTAAAAACAACTTGATTGCATCTGTTAGTGTTTTGATGCTGGCTTTGTCTGCATCATAACCTATCTTAAATTCATCACAAACAGTGGCCAATAACTCCCACTCTGTTAATGTTGGGTTTAGGATAAAAGCAATTTGGGTATTATCCGGGATTAGTGCTAACAAACAGCGGGAAACTGTAGTTTTGCCAGTTCCTACTTCACCAGTTAATAATACAAACCCGCCTGTTTCATTTAATCCAAATAATAAATGAGCTAACGCCTCTTTATGCCGTTCACTCATGTACAAGTATTCTGGATTAGGTGCAATTGAAAACGGAATTTCCTTGAGCCCAAAAAAAGCTTTATACATAATATCCCAATTAGTTTTAACGCAAGACGCGTTATAGTAGTGGTTGAATGGAAAAATTCCAAGAGGTGTTAATGCAAGTCTATTTAGTTGGTGGTGCGGTCAGAGACAAACTATTGTCTATTCCAGTCAAAGATAAAGACTGGGTAGTGGTTGGTGCAACGCCAGAGCAAATGCTTGAATTAGGTTACCAACAAGTTGGTAAAGATTTTCCGGTATTTCTCCACCCTAAAACAAAACAAGAATATGCATTAGCACGCACCGAACGAAAAACCTCTGCCGGTTATACAGGCTTTGAATGTAAGTTTGATTCAAGCATTACGTTAGAACAAGATCTTATTCGCCGTGATTTAACCATAAATGCGTTAGCTGAAGATCAAAACGGCCAAATCATAGATCCTTATGGCGGTCAACAAGACCTTAACAACAAAACCTTGCGGCATGTCTCTGCTGCTTTTAGTGAAGATCCTTTACGAGTTTTACGTGTAGCCCGTTTCGCTGCACGTTACCATAACTTAGGTTTTACTATTGCAGCTGAAACTTTAGCGCTCATGCGGTCTATGGTTGAAAGCGGTGAAATTAACCACTTACAAGCTGAGCGTGTTTGGTTAGAGACGGAAAAAGCGCTAACAACAAATGCGCCACAAGTTTATTTTCAAACATTACGTGATATAGGTGCACTTAAAGTATTATTTCCAGAATTAGATTGTTTATGGGGCATCCCTAATCCAGAAAAATGGCACCCAGAAATAGATACAGGTGTACATTGCATGATGGTTTTGCAGCAAGCGGCTAAATTGAGTGACTTAGCAGAAGTCAGATTTGCCGCGCTATGCCATGATTTAGGCAAAGGATTAACTCCACAAGAGTTATGGCCTCGGCATCACGGCCATGAAAAAGCAGGGGTCAAACTGGTCGAAGATATGTGTAAAAGGCTACGTATCCCCAACCACTATCGCGATCTAGCAAGCATTACTAGCGAGTTTCATTGCCATACGCATAAAGCGTTTGAGTTAAAACCAGTGACTTATTTAAAAATGTTTGACCGAACAGACTTGTGGCGAAAACCCGAGCGATTCAAACAGTTTTTATTATGCTGCTTGGCCGACTTTAAAGGACGTAAAGACTTTGAAACTAGGCAATATCCGCAATTTGAATTTGTCCAAAAAGTTGCTGATGCATGTTTACAAGTAACAGCAAAAGAGTTTATTGAGCAAGGTTTTAGCGGGTTGGGGATTAAACAACAGATATACGACAAACGTATAAATGTAATAAAAGCACTCAAAGCACAAATTTAGCTTACAGAAACTTGCGAGATCGCATAGACACTGTCTACACTGTAACATTATGTTAACTTATTAAGACAGCCTCTATGCCTTCATCAACGGTACTGATTTATTCGTTGATCATTGTATTTTTTCTGCTAATTAATTGGCTGTATTGGCTTGTGCGTATAAAACCATACAAGCAGTTCCGCAACTTGACTAAAGGTCTACTCAATACTCTCAAACAAAACCACGAACAAATCTGGTTACTTAATCTGCAAAACCAATGGTTATATTATTATGACCACAATACTTTAGAATTGAAAAAGGTTACTCAGCTAGATTGGGACAACGATAAACATCTAAAAATGTGGTTACACATAGACGATGTACAGCCAGTTAAACAAAAATTCAAACACTTCCTCAATGATAAATCCCTCGGCTTTTGTGCTGAGTTTCGTTTGATGATAGGTCAAGGTAAATTTCGTTGGGTTCAGCTGCGGGGGCAATGCCTCAGCGAAGATGCGCAAGATATCTATATGTATGGCCTGCTACAAAATATTGAAAAACTAGTGCATACAGAAACAGAATTAAAAAATAGTCAAACTGAGTTGGCTAAAACACAAAGTGAATTAGACCAAACCGCCAACTTAACCCATGATGCTTTAACCGAAGTGGCGCATTACCAAGAAGAGCTGTTGCAACATAGACAAATGGCCGACATAGCTGAGCGTGTGCCAGAATTTGCCCACGAGATTAATACACCTATAGGGATTTGTGTCACTGCAACAAGTCATTTAAAAGATGCAGTGGCGATACTCAATGATAAAATTGCCAATAATAAATTATCCAAGCAAGCGCTAGAAAAATATCAAAACGAAACAGACAATACACTGACGCTTATTTCAAGCAATATCGAGCGCGCAGCGGATTTAATTCAAAGTTTCAAACAAATAACTACAGATCAAACAAGCGAACAGCTTAGAGCATTTAAGTTAGTCACTTTGGTAAAAGATACCCTGAATACGCTACACCCAAAACTCAAGAAAACCCAACATACTATAGAAGTCGATATAGCAGACAATGTAGAAATGTTTTCCTACCCTGGCCCACTGAGCCAAGTATTTATTAATTTGATTAATAACAGCTTAACTCACGGGTTTAAGGATAAAACTGACGGGCGAATAAAAATAAGCATATTCAACTATACAGCTGAAGATAAACAAATTTTAATTCTATATTCAGATAACGGCTCAGGGGTTGAACAACAAAATTTAGATAAAATATTTACCCCCTATTACACAACCAACCGAGACAATGGCAATACAGGTCTTGGCATGTCAATTTGCAAAAGCATTGTTTGTGACAAATTAAAAGGCGAAATTATTGCCAACTCAGATAAAGGCTGTGGTTTTGAAATGTACATACGTATACCCACTGAATTAAAGAACAATTCTTCAACTTGATTTAACCGAGTTAATCAGTTACTTTAATCGCTATTATCAATTGCACTTTTTTAAGGCTAACATGTTATTTTTTAACCATTCATTACATGGACATCATCATTTAACTTAGCCTTTGGTGTAACCGAAGGCGCGAATTTGCCTTTCGGAACGGAAATATTACCCCCGGAAGGACACTTTCGGGGGTTTTTGCTTTTATAAGCCCGTAGAAATACCTTATAATTAGCCGCCCCAAAAATGAGCGCTTAAAATTAAGAGCAATTGCAAGTTTAATAAATTTACCCAAAAGGATACGCGCAGATGTCAATTTACGACGCTGTTATGGCTATACCAAGAAGTGGTCGTACTTTTGAAAATTTTATAAAAAAAATCGGTACTCAAGCGACCGGTTTAGTCGCCCCAAACGAATTGATTAGTGCGGTTAAAGGCGGCAAAAAGCGCAAAGATCCGAACTACGCGCAAGCAAAAACATATTTAGACGAGTTGCAAGGTCAACAAATAGCCAATCACTTAGGTTTGTTTATTGACCGTAAACGCGAAGAAAGACCTTACCGTGTTGGTTTTTTAGGCGCAGACATTCAAATGAGTGGTCTAAATGTACGAATTGAAGGTGATGAACCACACAACTGTTCTTCTCTTGTTGGTTTAGGTGAAGCCGATATTGCGGTAGCTGGTTTAGATGAATTGTTGGCAGTCACGCACAATTCGCTTAATGCTTCTGCAACTAAATGGGGAATGTATAACTACAACCTCAAAAAAGAGCATAAGGTGCGAATTGCCGGCTCTGCAATGTTAACTCGGTATAACGATGTAGTTTCGCGCGACGTGCAGGATATGGTTGGCTTTTTCTTAATTGCTAAACAAAGACCAAAAGACGATCTTGGCACAGGATATCCAAAAGACTATTTACAGCACTTAGAACACCACAAAAACCGCGTGTTTGTAAAAGGTCGTTACGCTGAAAAAGTACATAAGTCTTATCCAAAATTAAATATTGAACCTGTACATGACGTTGAAGATGCAGTAAACGACAGCAACACCGGTGATGTTGGTTTAGAAATAGTACAAACAGGCTCAACCCTGCGCAGAAAGAATTTAGTTTTATTAGGTGCACCACTGTTTTTGTCGGAAAGTTTGTATGTGGTTGACTACTACAAATACAACAAAAAAAGTGATGAAGGTTTAATTCAACTTCTCGATGAATTGAATCCGGTTGGCTACTTTGAGCAAGAACGTTTATTACAATTTGCTTATTGGTATCACGCACTACAAGAAAATTTGGGTGATAACTGGATAAACAAACCAGATATTTTAGATATTTTCTGTAGCCAACAAGATGCATTACGCGGTTTACGTCCATACAGTTTAAAAACTCGATATTGGACACCGTCAGACAGCTATAAGCGTGATGACGCATTTAGATTTGTAGAAAATTCACTGGCTGAATTGCAAGAAGTTTACAATCAAGTATTAAATGGCCGCGTATAATACGCGGTTATATTTTCGGAGTTAGAGCATGAAAACCTTAGTTTGGAACGAATTAAGCCCACAAGAGCAACAACAAGTGTTAGCACGCCCAGCATTGGGTGACAGTGCAAAATTAAAAACACTTGTGCATGATATTATTGCTCAGGTTCGTGAACATGGTGATCAAGCTCTATTTGATTTAACCGAAAAATTTGATGGTTTAAAGCTAACTTCATTGCGTGTTTCGCAAACTGATATTGATGCATCAGAAGGTGAATTATCAGCGGAAGTAAAAAGTGCTATTGAATTAGCTCATCAGCAAATTCACAAATTTCACGTAGCGCAAAAAGCTCAAGTTATTAAAGTAGAAACTACCCCAGGTGTGGTATGTGAACTACATACACAACCTATAGAAGCTGTTGGTTTATATATTCCTGGTGGTACAGCGCCCTTGCCTTCTACCGTTTTAATGTTGGCAACACCTGCACGTATCGCAGGTTGTAAACGATTGGTACTTGCAACCCCACCGGGTAAAGACGGCAAAGTAAAAGCTGAAATTCGTTATGCTGCCAAAATCTGTGGTGTCGACGAGTTATATTTAGCAGGTGGCGCACAAGCAATTGCAGCTCTTGCCTATGGCACAGAAAGCATCAAAAAAGTGAACAAAATATTTGGCCCTGGCAATAGTTTTGTAACCGAAGCAAAACAGCAAGTTAGCCAAGATCACTTAGGCGCAGCAATTGATATGCCGGCTGGCCCTAGTGAAGTTTTAGTTATCGCTGACGGTAGTGCAAACCCAGAATTTGTCGCGGCTGATTTATTATCACAAGCTGAACACGGTAAAGACTCTCAAGTTATTTTAGTGACTAGCTGTGAAAACATGGCAAAAGCTTGTGAAAAAGCCGTATTTAAACAATTGGCTGTATTACCGCGTGAAGAAATTGCTGCAGCAGCGTTATCGCACAGCCGCACTATAGTGACAGATTCGCTTGAGCAATCTATTCAAGTGAGCAATGAATACGCGCCAGAGCATTTAATTGTGCAAACAAAAGATCCAAGAGGAATTTTGCCGCAATTAGAGAATGCGGGTTCAATTTTCTTAGGTGCGTTTTCACCAGAATCTGCAGGCGATTATGCGAGTGGCACCAATCATGTTTTACCAACTTATGGTTATACCAAAACATACAGCAGTTTAAGTTTGGCTGATTTTAGTAAACGCTACACAGTGCAAGAATTAACAGCACAAGGTATTCAAGCAATAGGCCCAGCCATTATGGCACTCGCCGAAGCGGAAAGCCTTGATGCGCATAAAAACGCCGTGGCGGTTCGACTAGAAGCATTAAAACAATAAGCCAAACAAGACGAAATTAATTGATAAGTGAATAAATAAATGAGCTTAGCGGAAAAACTTACAAGACAAAATATTCAAAAGTTGGTGCCATATGCATCAGCACGTCGCAGTATGTCAGGTGGTAATATTTGGTTAAATGCCAACGAATCTCCATATGCAAACGAGTATGAATTAGACTGTTCGGTATTAAACAGATACCCAGACTTTCAGCCAAAAAGTTTAATTAATGGTTATGCAAACTATGCTGGTGTCAAACCGACCCAAGTATTGGCAAGCCGTGGTGCTGATGAAGGCATAGAATTATTAATACGTACCTTTTGTGAAGACCAAGAGCAAATTTTAATTTGCCCACCAACTTATGGCATGTATTCAATTAGCGCACAAACTTGCAATATTGATTGCAAAAAAGTGCCAACTAATGCGGATTTTTCACTAGATATTGAAGCAATAAAAGCCGCAAAAGATAACGTAAAAGTTGTGTTTATTTGCTCCCCAAATAATCCAACTGGAACATTAGTTTCGCATCAACAAATTGAGCAAGTATTAGAGATATTTAAAGGCCAAGCCATAGTTGCAGTTGACGAAGCTTATATTGAATACGCAATGGAAACTTCAGTTGTGTCTTGGATTGAAAAATACGACAACCTAGCCATATTACGCACCATGTCAAAAGCATTTGGTTTAGCTGGTTTACGCTGTGGTTTCACTCTAGCCAATGAAAATATCATTCAAGCTATGAGTAAAGTTATTGCGCCTTATCCAGTTAGCTGGCCAGTTGCACAAATTGCCACACAGGCATTATCTGAAGCTGGTCTTGCGCGTATGCAGCAACAAAAAGCAGATGTACTGGTACAAAAGCAGCGCATTGTTGATGCATTAGCAAGCTATGATTATGTATACGAGCAAATAGAAAGCCACTCTAATTTTATTATGTTCCGTACTGAGCATAAAAAAGCATTATTTGATACCCTAGTACAAGCAGGTATTTTAATTCGCGATTATTCAAGTCAAATTTTATTAGATAATAGCTTACGTATTTCTGTCGGTTCTAAAGAAGAAACCGACGCATTATTAGCTGTTATGGATGAATTTAAAGGTTAAACAATGAGCAAACAACGCATTTTATTTATCGACCGTGACGGTACTTTAGTCACTGAGCCACCAGTAGATTATCAATTAGACTCATTGGAAAAACTCGTTTTTGAAAAAAACGTGGTACCTGCTTTGTTAACGTTGCAAGCTCATGGCTACCGTTTGGTTATGGTAACGAATCAAGATGGTTTAGGCACAGACAGCTTCCCGCAAGCTGATTTTGATGCACCACATGAAAAAATGATGCAAGTGTTTACCTCACAAGGTATTAAATTTGACGACGTTTTAATTTGTCCTCACTTCCCGGGTGATGACTGTAGCTGCCGCAAACCTAAATTAGGTTTAGTTGCTGATTACTTGCAACAAGGTAAAGTCGATTTCACTGATTCTTATGTTATTGGCGATCGTGAAACAGATATGCAATTAGCAGCAAACATGGGTATTCGTGGTTTCCAATACGGCCAACCTGGCATTGATTGGGATCACATAGTTGAAACTTTAACAGTTAAAGCCCGTACAGCTACTATTGAGCGCAATACCAGTGAAACACAAATTAAAGTAAGTGTTAATTTAGACAAACAACAAAAAGCAGATATTCAAACTGGTGTTGGCTTTTTTGACCACATGTTAGATCAAATCTCAACACATGGTGGTTTTTATATGAATATTGCTGTGAATGGTGATTTACATATAGACGACCATCACTCGGTTGAAGACACAGCGCTTGCACTCGGGTTGGCTTTAAAACAAGCATTGGGCACAAAACGTGGTATTGGTCGTTTTGGTTTTAGCTTGCCAATGGATGAATGTTTGGCTCAATGTGTGTTAGATATTTCTGGCCGCCCTTTTTGTAAATTTGATGCAGAATTTACTCATTCTAAAGTTGGCGAATTAGGTACAGAAATGGTACCTCACTTTTTCCGTTCATTAGCAGATAGCATGGGGATTACTTTACACTTATCAACTGATGGCGATAACGATCATCACAAAGTGGAAAGCCTATTCAAAGTATTTGGCCGCGCGCTTCGCCAAGCTATTCGTATTGAAGGTACAGAATTACCAAGCAGTAAAGGTGTGTTGTAATGAATGTAGTAATCATAGATACTTCATGTGCAAACCTTTCATCGCTTAAATTTGGTGTTGAAAGATTAGGTTACAAAGTTGCAGTAACCGACAACGCAGAACAAATTAAAAACGCCGATAAGGTATTTTTACCTGGCGTTGGAGCAGCTGGCGCTGCAATGCGAATTATTAAAGAAAAAGGCATACCTGAAATAGTACAAGGTTTACAACAACCTGTTTTAGGTATTTGTTTAGGCATGCAATTAATGACTGAACATTCAGCCGAAGGCAACGTGGATTGCTTAGGATTAATCCCTGGTAATGTTAGACCGATCAAAGCCGATTGTCTACGCTTACCTCACATGGGTTGGAACACCCTAACGGAAATAAAAGATTCCCCATTATTTGAAGGCATTAGCCAACAAGATTACTTTTATTTTGTGCATAGTTTATGTGTGGCACCTTCAGAATACACGCTGGCGACCTGTGATTATGGTCAAACCTTTTCTGCCAGCATTCACCACAAGAATTTTTACGGCGTGCAATTTCACCCTGAACGCTCAGGCAAATCAGGCGCTCGCGTAATACAAAACTTTTTGGAGATGAAAGCATGATCATCCCTGCAATAGACTTAATCGACGGTAAAGTCGTTCGCTTATATCAAGGCGATTACAACCAAAAAACTGAATATAAATTAGACCCAATTGAAGTATTAACCACTTACGCTAAAGGTGGCGCAAAATGGTTACACATAGTTGATTTAACTGGCGCAAAAGATACGGATAAACGCCAAATTGAATTAATTAAAGCTATGGTTGATACAGGTTTAATGCGTTTCCAAGCTGGCGGCGGCATTCGCCGTAAACGTGATGTTGAACAATTATTAGAAGCTGGCGTAGAGCGCGTTGTTATCGGTTCACTTGCGGTTAAACAACCTGAGCTAGTTAAAAGCTGGATCGATACTTATGGCCCTAACGCAATTGTTTTGGCATTAGACATTAACATTGATGCTGATGGCAATAAATGTATCGCAACTCATGGCTGGCAAGAAAACTCAGGTGTTAAACTTGAAGATTTACTAGAAGATTACAAATCTGTTGGTGTTAAACACGTATTGTGTACTGACATCAGCAAAGACGGTACATTAGCTGGTTCAAACGTTGATTTATATGCAGAAGTTGTTAAACAATTCCCGCATATTCATTGGCAAGCATCTGGTGGCATTGGTCAGTTAGACGACATTAAAGCATTAAAACCAACTAAAGTAAGCGGCGTTATTTTAGGTCGTTCTTTATTAGAAGGTAAATTCACCATCGAGGAGGCAATCCAATGCTGGCAAGGCGCATAATCCCTTGTTTGGATGTTAGAGATGGCAAAGTGGTTAAAGGGGTTAAATTCCGTAACCACGAAATTATTGGCGACATAGTCCCATTAGCTGAAAAGTACGCTGAAATGGGCGCTGATGAATTAGTGTTTTACGATATTACAGCCTCTAGCGATAGCCGCGTTGTTGATAAAGCTTGGGTTTCGCGTATCGCTGAACAAATTGACATTCCATTTTGTGTCGCTGGTGGGATTAAAACAGTTGAAGATGCACGCATTATTTTAGAAATGGGTGCAGACAAAATTTCAATTAACTCCCCTGCTCTGGCAAATCCACAGTTGATCACTGAATTAAATGAAAGATTCGGTCAACAATGTGTCGTAGTTGGAATCGACTCTTATTACAACAAAGAGCATAACCAATACGAAGTTTATCAATTTACCGGTGATGAAAAACGTACTCAAAAAACCAGCTGGACAACATTCGACTGGATTAAAAAAGTGCAAGAAATGGGCGCAGGCGAAATTGTTTTAAACTGTATGAACCAAGACGGTGTTCGTCAAGGTTATGACATTGAACAATTAAAACTTGCACGTGAAGTATGTAATGTACCTTTAATTGCATCTGGTGGTGCAGGCGCAATTGAACACTTTACTGATGTGTTTAAATTGGCCGACGTAGACGGTGCATTAGCTGCAAGTGTATTCCACAAAGCAGTTATCGCAATGGACGAGTTAAAACAAACCCTAATTAATGAAAAAGTGGAGATAAGACCTTGTTAGTAACGGCAGACAATATTCAACAACTCGCTTGGGACAAAGCCGAAAGCGGTTTATTGCCGTTAATTGTACAAAACGCTTACTCTGGCAAAATTTTAATGCAAGGTTTTGTAAACCAAGACGCGTTAAATAAAACTTTTGAAACTGGTTTTGTAACTTTATATAGCCGCAGCAAACAGCGTTTGTGGACCAAAGGTGAAGTTTCTGGTCATACGTTAAACTTAGTTGAATTATCAGTTGATTGCGATAACGACAGCTTAATTGCCTTAGCTAAGCCAAATGGCCCAACTTGCCACACAGGTACTGAAACTTGTTGGGATGGCAAAGCCCAACCACAAATCGCATTTTTAGCAGATTTAGAACAAGTGATTGCTAGCCGTAAAGGTGCAGAGCCTGATTCAAGCTACACTGCCCGCTTATACGCAAAAGGCGTAAAGCGCATTGCGCAAAAAGTAGGTGAAGAAGGTGTTGAATGTGCGTTAGCAGCAACTGCTGGTGATAAAGAAGAATTAATTTGTGAATCAGCTGATTTGTTATATCACTTAACTGTGTTGCTACAATCAATGGATTTAGAAATGAATGACGTAATTAATAAACTTAAAGAACGTCATAAGTAATAAACAATTAATTTATTCACTGATTTACTTCAGCATCACAAACTTAATTAGTTTATAAAAATAAAGCCTTGGGTTTAAAACCTAAGGCTTTTTTATTTGTGACAGGTAACATTAACGTCATCAAAAAAAAAGCGGATTACCTAAGCAATCCACTTCTGATATACAAATAACAAGTGCTAAATATTAGAACTTATAACTTACACCCGCTGTAATACGACGATCAGCTAAACCTTGAAAACACAATAATGCACCTTCATTAACACAAGATTGTTGAATTTCAGATTTAGTTAAGTTTACAGCTTCGATACCTAGGTTTAGGTTTTCGTTCACATCGTAAGACACACTCGCGTTAACCTGACCACGATCGTGAGTGTATACAGGGAAACCTAAAGTTGAATTACGCGATGCACCTGCGGCAGTATCATCGGTACGGAAAGCTTCACGCCATGTATAACGGACACGAGCAGACAAACCATTTTTCTCATAATATGCGGTAAGGTTATAAGCATTTTCCGAGAAATCTAACAGGCCTTGAACAGCTGTAACTTTAGTAAATTGTTCTTGATCATATACTCCGTTAATTGCATTGAATATGTCAGTACCACGAGTAGCAGATTCATTTTCAACAGAACCTCCTTTATACTCTTGAATTGTATAGTTAGCTTGAATACCAAAACCTGATGCCCAACCTAACTCACTTTCAAAGGCAGATAAATCATATTGGAACGCCATTTCAAAACCAGTTTGTGTAACTGTTGCAGGGTCATTTAATGAAGTCTCTATGTCCACACACAAACCAACCGTGTTTGGGTCACCTAAAATATTAGGTTGTACTAGTGGATTGTATACACCACCACTTGGACAGTTTGGATCATTTTCACGCCAGTCTTGGCCATTGCCATTTGGGAAGGTTGGTGCACTTTCAGTTCCAGTTACCCATAAATTACTAATGTCCTTTGTAAAGTACCCTAAACTTACTACAGCAGCTTCAGCAAAATACCACTCCACAGAGATATCTTTCGTCGTAGCTTCTTGCGGCAACAAGCCTGGATTACCTATAGCAACAGACGCGTTTTCGTTGGTACCAAATGATGTAGATGTGTCCATGTTACCAAAATCTGGACGAGCAATATCTTTGCCCCATGCAGCACGCACTATTAGGTCGTCGGTCACTTCTGCAATTAAGTTAAGTCTTGGCAAAGTAAAGCTATAGTCGTCGCTAAATACTAACGCAACAGTTTCACCATCAATTTCCGTATAACCAGTAGAAGTTATATCACTTTTAACATGACGAACACCAAAATTACCTCTCAACATCTCATATGAGAAATTTGCTTGTGCATATAACGCTGTCGTTTTTTCCTCTACAGAGAAGCCTGTGACAGTTTCAAAATCAGCATTTAAATAATCAAGATCGTTTGAAAATGAAATCCCTAATTCTTCCATTTCTGTTCTATGCGTTTCCATCGCACTATACAACTCACCCATTACAAGCTCAGGACTGTTAAATGCTAGCTCTGGATCAACAATTAAATAATTGCGAACTGCTAGCTCACGTCCATCTGCATCACCAAAGTTATCAGGTCCAGCAACCAAGATATCACTAAATAAATCGCCACTTGGACTATCCATCATCTTGCTAAATCCGCCGACACGATCTGATAAGCCAACTGATTCATGTTTAGCAATGTTATAACGCAGACCAGCTTCAATAGAGCTGACAAAACCACTGTCTAAATAGTAGGTTGTATCAACACGGAATGCATCGTCTGAATTTTTTGTATATCCCAAACTATAATCAACTTGGTCTAGAACGACATTTGCAGGGTCTAGTAGTTGTTCTACTGTCGGTGCAAAAGCTGAATCAAAGTTAATACCCCAACTTAATTTATCGCCAGTCAGATCGTATGCAAATGGTACTGCATTATCATTACTACTATCCTTAGTATAGTTCCCATTAGCGTCTAATTTATCAACTGGTGTGTTAGGATTAGGGTTTATAAAATTCAATTGTGTATCTAATTTAGGTGTTGTAGTTTTTGAGCTAGCACTTGATATTTCAGCTGTAACTTTAAAATTACTCGTAAGCTGCCACTGCCCACCTAATCTGAATAGATCTGTATCTGTTACACGTGCGCCAGTATCACTGTTAAAACGCAAGTTAGGATCATCGTCGTCTTTCGCTAAATCAGGTTCAATTACCCCTTTAGTCGCAACTTGAATACTGCCAAGTTCAATTCCACCAAGCTTACCAAAATTAACTGTTTCAAAAGCCGATGGTACGCTTTGGTTAAGTAAAACACTTACGCCCGAAGCTTGTACTCGGGTGCTTTCTTGACGAACTTCCTGGCGAGTTAATACAGTATCGAAGAAAAATTTGAGGTCATCGTTTGGTGCAAACTCAAAAGACGCCGCAACATTTTTGGTATCGTATTCAAAGTTTTCGGTTTCTTGATTTAAAAACTGTATACCGACAAAATCAAAGTCTTGAGCTGCTGGTCGGTCAGTTGCAGGATCTTGCCAGCCTGTCGCAACTTTACTCTCATTACCATTTGCATCAGTTACAGTTTCCCATTCGTTTGCAACTTGAGCATTTTTATTCGCGACTAAACCACCGTCACGGTCAACGCGTGGGCGGAACGACGTTGCTTCTTGTTTTGAGTAGCTTGCACTAACAACAAAACCAAAACGACCCTGGCTACTTTCCCAATTGTTACCAAAAGCACCAGAAATACGCGGCATGATACCGTCAGTTGTTAAACTACTGTCTTCACCTTGAACACGTACAGTCGCTAAAGTATCAGATAATTGTAGCGGACGAATTGTCTTAAGATTAACTGTACCACCTAAAGAGCCCTCTGTGTGTTTAGCTGTAGGTGCTTTAACGACCTCAACACCAGCAATAATGCCAGCAGCCAAATCTTCAAACTTCATACCGGTACGGCCATCACCTGTACCAACTGTCTGCATACCATTAACTTGCACCACATTGTGGGTATTACCACGAATTTGTACACCCGTACCAACACCTGCAGTACGAGTAATTTGAATCCCTGTTATATTTTCTAATACTTCTGCTAGATTTTGATCGGGCAATTTACCAATATCTTCCGACTGAATAACTTCAATTAAAGCGTTCGAATCACGCTTTTGATTTAACGCACTGGTTAATGACGCTCGAATACCTTGAACCTGAATGACTTCAGTATCTTCAGTTTCTTGTGCTGCGTATGCATTAGCAACCATGCTTAATGCACCTGCGGAAATAACTGAACAAGCAACTTTTGATAATTTAAATTGCATTTGTATAACCCCTTGTTACATATCTTATGTTGGTTAGACCATGTGTATGATTTTGTTTAACACCAAAATAACAGGTGTAATACAATACTCACATACAAATATGCAATAATCAATAAATTTGTAAAACACAGGTTAATTATTTTGTATTTTTAGATGGGTTTATTGTAAGACAATCGGTATCAAAGCGAGAGTTTATAGAGGTTTAGAGGTGTTAGACGATGAAATAACCACAAGTTTTGAATTTATTAAAATAATCAATAACGAAATTAGTTTATCAATACAAAGTACACGACAATGATTGTCAGACAATTCTACATAACCAAATAGAGTCGAGGTAAATTAACCTTTGTGTTGTTCGCGTAGTTCAACTACGTTTGATGCTTCGGTTGTTTGTTTGATATCTTGTTCTGCAAATGTCAGGGTGACCGAGCGGCCATTTTCGAGGGTTTCAACCTTGTAGCTAAGGTTTATTTTATTAACTATTTTTTCAATTAATACCAAACCAATGCCAAAGCCAGGTTCTTTATTTTGTTGGACAAACTTATTTTCAACCGTATTTTGGTTCAAAATAGTAATACCGTTACGCATAACTGCTATATGTACTAAACCTTGTAAAGTGTTTTGAAAAGCGTTGCGCACTAGGTTATTTAAAACAATTTGTAACAATGTTGGGTGGGTATAAACACTGAGTGCATCGCCGCTAACTATCACTCGTACGCTTTTACCTTTGATAATGCTTTGGTTGTCTTCTATCGACTTATCTAACATTTTCGCCGGATCGCACATAGTAAAACCTGTGTCATTTTGTCCTTCTCGACTTATCCATAACAAGGCTTCAATTTGATATTTCATATCTGCGACAGCAATTTCCATGCGTTGCAATACCCGTCTTTCGTCGGGGGATAAGTTACGCATCATAGCTTCGAGTATCTCCATATTAGTTGATAATACAGCAACTTGAGTGCGCAATTCATGGCTGGTAAAACGAGCAAACGAATGTTCTTTTTCTAACAACTCAGTGAATTTATTGATGCTGTTATTCACTGTATAAGCCAACGAAGTTAACCCATCAACTTTTAGTTTGGGTGGATCAACTTTTTTTGAAGCTGACAAATTATCAGCCCAATTAGCTAATTGCCTAACGGTTAAATTTACATGATTAATGTAATACAGCTGAACCATGAAGATAATGGCAATAATCACAACAGCAATAAAAACAGCGGGTTGCATTCTACCGGCCAACCTAGCATCTAATTGTGATTGATTCTGGCTCGTCACTCGATAATAGGTATAGAGGGTATGTTGCTTAAATTGGATTGGGTAAATCAAGATAAGCTCAGCAACTGAAAACACTCCGCGGAAACTTGATACTGCTATATTTATTTTGTTTACTTTAAGTTCAGCTTGTTTCGCTACACTAGGAATACTACTTTTTAAACTTTCATACGAAGTGACGAGTTGAAGCTCGTCACTTCCAATTGGGTAATGAGGTGCGGTTAAATATTTATCTGGATTGGTTTTAATTCGAGAGATTGCCCGCTCGGTATAATCAACAAGAAAATGACTTTGTTGAGTTGCATGCTCAATATGAAACTGCGCGGCCACATAGATCACATAGAACAGCACAAAAACCGCTATAAAAGCGGTTCCGACCAATGTGCTACGTATTTGTAGAGCTGTGTTTTTAATCATTTAGTCATGCAGTTTTTTCTTTAATTCAAATCCAAATCCATGAACTATATGTAGCAGCGGCACCGAGTAAGTTTTATCTAAACTTTGGCGCAATCTATGAATATGCACCTTTAGTGCACTACTATCCGGAACATCTTCGCCCCAAACTGCGTATTCCAAATCTTGTTTACTGACCGCATTTGGGTATGCCTTGGCTAACGATTGCAAAATTGACCAACCAGAAGGCGTTAAGCGTAATACTTCACCGTCTCTTCTCGCTGTTTTATTCTTTAAGTCTAAATTCAAGCCCAAGTCTTCAATATTAAGGCATTTAACCATACCGCTTTTGCGAGTAGACAAGGCTTTTATTCTGGCGAGTAATTCACGTAGTTCGAATGGTTTAACTAAATAATCATCCGCTCCACTATCAAAACCTGCGAGTTTATCGTCAATATCGCCGAGTGCTGACACCATTAAGATCGGAATTTCTTTTCCATCTTCTCTTAAGGTATTACACATTTGCAATCCAGACATCATTGGCATATTTACGTCAGTCACTACAACATCATAGCTGTTCTGGCTGACTAAATTTACACCATGAATGCCATTACCACAGTGATCACAATCAATTTGGTTTAACTCCAAATAATGCATTACTGTAGCAGCCAAATTTTGATCATCTTCAATCAATAAAACACGATTACCCATGAAATCCCCCAATGCATAAATAATCAAACTTAGGTATATTTAACTCATTGAAAGCAAATTTGTTAAATATTTGTTTAATATATACCTAGTTTGATTAGTTGCAATATGCATTCGTATGCAAAGCAAATTTCTTGCTATAAATGGCAATAATTCCCAAACTACTAGTAGCTAGTTTTTAACATCGGAACACATTTTGAACATGGGTCACATTACAAAATCTCTGATTTTATTGTCGTTAATTTTTAGCCTGCTTGGGTGCGATAGTTTTTATACATTAGATAAACACAGACCCAAAGTGTTTACCTTAAATGACTTTTATCAGGCTCAAGGTTATCAACTTAGGTACGATTTATATCTGCCAAATTCTTATTTAGGTTGGATACATAATAAACAAACGATTATGACTTATGATCAGCAAACCAATACCTACTGGCTGAAAAATATTGATATTAGCAAACCTCAAGTAGATGATGTTGGAGGACGCTTCAAAATTGCCAGTAACGATTGGCAAAATCAATTTGGTTTTGGTGAATATGACGTTTCGCAAGACGAATCTAGTTTTGGTATCCCTGTAGAAGGCGCTGTGTTGCATTTACACTACTCACATAATAGCCGTGACATGTTTATTGAATACCCTAACCCAATTCATGGTAAGTATTTATCTATCGGGATTAAGGTCACGGAAAATACCTTACGACCATCAGCCATTATGTATACACAATTAAGCCAACAGCCTATGCCATAAACTATTCTGCTATGGCAAAAATAATTTACATAGGAAAACATTTACCCTTTTATTTGGGTTAAAAAGTAGTTAATCTTAGGCATCTGCGATCACCTTGTTGAAGAACAATAAAAAGGACGCTATTTATGAGCAAGCCTATCGCACTTTACGCGCTTGATGCTAATTTAGACTTAGAAGAATGTTGCCAAAACGCCAACTATTGGGGCGCTAATACACTCATTCTATCACCTGAGTTATACAACGAGCCGGAACTTCCCTCATTGTTAGACAAATATAATTTATCACTCTGGCTGAATATATCTGTACTCAATAACCCAGAGTATTTGCAGCAAGAGCCACAGCGTCAAGCTATTACCAATAGCAAGTTACCAGCTAAAACAGATTGGTGCCATTTTGTCTGCCCAACAGATAGGGTTTATCAAAACTATCTCGAAAATGAAATTCACCACTATTTAGAAGATATTTCGCCGGCAATTATTAGCTTAGATTTTTTGCGTCAGTTTATAAATTGGCAAGGCAAGGCATTTGAACAAATTCAAAATAGCGACTTAGAATACGGCTGCTTCTGTTCGAACTGTTTGCAAAACTTTAGTATTTCGCCCTTTTATACAGAAGCGGCACAAGCTCAAATTGAAGCTGGTGAATTTAGTGTCGATTACGCCAATTGGCGCAGCCAAAAAATTATTGATATAGCCCAACATTTAACCCGTTTAATCCGTGAGCTATCACCAGATAGCAAACTAGTTTTAAATACCTTACCTTGGTCTGATGAGGTATTAAATCAGGCGAGTACTTTGCTTGCGGGGCAAAATAAAACAGAATTGGCACTGCTATTTGATGCTATGTGTCCTGTAGCTTTTACCCATTTAATGCCACAGGGGATGGAAGAAAAAGCAGCTTTAATGCAAACCATAAGTGATGAAACACATTTACCGGTTTTTTATGGTTTACAGGTTTCACATTGGCGCGCACAGAACCAAATTTCAAATGGTCAATTTGAGGCTGAACTAAAACAGAACTTAGCTTTAAGTAAACATGGTTTGGTTATTTATAATTACCATGAGTTAACTCGTTCACCAGAAAAAGCGACAATTTTGAAGCGACATTTGAATCCAGAGATTCACTATTAATTGCGTATTAGGAATGACAGCACATCAATAAAAGTGCACGAAGATAGATAACTGATTGAATTTCGCAGCGCTATCATCGAGTTAAAGTGGGAGAGCAATAATTTAGAGCAAAATTTCTTTTTCATGGATGAAAAAGCGAAGCGTACAGGGATTGTATTCACAGCGGTTTTGTGAAAATTATGCTCTTTCGATTTAACGTCACATTAAGCACATCAGCTAAAGCAACTTCAACGACTAAAAATTCAAATAATAAGCCCGACACAAAGCACGATATTGCTCAGTATATTTACTCTGTTCATCATAAATAACTAACTTTTCTATATCGGGTTTCTGCAAGTTTGAGCCGCAGCTGGCTGCTAACTTAACTCGAATGCATACACGCTTAGCAACGTCATCAGACGATTTTGGGAAAATATGTAATTCTGCAATACAAGTTAAATTATTTTCAGCAAAAATAGCTTTGACCTGCGCTAAATCGGCAAACGGGAATACCAACTCAGCAATACCATCAAGCGCCAAACGTTGGCTAATTTGCGCTGCTAGAATCGTCCAATCTAAATTTGTTTGCAAACGAGCAAGCGCTCGGCCTTGTTGAATTGTTTGCCCAGCGCCAAAATAAGGTGGGTTACAAATTATGCGCTGATATTTTGTATCCATGGGTAAATCTTGTATTGGTGATTTCACCAGTTGGATATTAGCCGCCCAGTTACATTGGCTAAAATTCAACTCAGCATCAATACAAGCGCCTTGGTCCATTTCTACCGCTGTGAACTTAACCTGATTTGACGATTGAAACTTTTGCGCCAGCATTAAAGTTAATAAGCCGGTGCCGCAGCCAATATCTAACACATTATATTGCGAATCAGCTATTGCACCAGACAAAGGCTCAACTAGCGCCCAACTGCCTAAAATCAAACTATCCGTGCCGACTTTCATGGCACTGTGTTGTTGGCTAATCTCAAATTGTTTACAAACAAAATTACCGCTGGCCAAATCCACCGCCTCCTGGGGTTTCTATTGTCAGAATATCGCCTGAATCAACAGCTACATTCGCATTAAAACTTAGTTCGACTTTATCTTGGGTATCTAACCTAGTTAAATAGTTACACCCCACTAATCCATTACTTCCGCCTGCCAAGCCTTGTGGCGCATGCAACCTTGAATTTGCCAATATATTAATTTGCATAGGCTGTAAAAATTCGATTGAACGAATTAAACCGTTACCACCATTAAACTGCCCTTTGCCACCCGAGTTTGCTCGAATAGCAAATTGCCTCAATTTAACTGGATATCTTTGTTCGAGTATTTCAGGATCGGTTAAACGTGAATTAGTCATATGGCTATGTACAGCGTCTTGCCCAGCATAAACAACACCTTGAGGCGTAATACCCGCACCTGTACCGCCGGCTAAAGTTTCATAGTACTGATATTCAGCATTGCCAAATGACAGATTATTCATAGTGGTTTGAGAACATGCTTGTTTGCCTAACGCTAAAAACAAACTTGATACGACAGCTTGTGAAACCTCAACATTACCAGCAACCACAGCAGCGGGATATTCAGGGTTCAACATTGACTTTTCCGGTACTACAACTGTTAACGGTCGCATACAGCCAGCATTTAACGGAATGGCATTTTCAACTAAACATCTAAATACGTAAATAACAGCAGCATCTGTAATAGAGCGCGGCGCATTAAAATTCGAATTTTGTTGTTCGCTTGTACCACTAAAGTCAATAATTGCACTATCTCCAGATATTTTAATATCAACACAAATAGTCGCTCCACAATCCATGGTTAATTGTGCAGTTCGTGAATTCAGACTTTGCAGCGCGTTTCGAACAGCTAACTCACCGTTGGCTAAAATTGCATTTAAAATTTGATTACAAGCAACTAAACCTTGCTGTTCCACAAACTCAATTAAGGCTTTTTCACCGACTTTATTCGCAGCTAACTGAGCGGATAAATCGGCAATATTTTGTTTAATATTACGTGCCGGATATTCGCCTTGGGCAAAAGCTTGCTTTACATGATCAACTAATAATTTGCCCTGTTCAGCGATTTTTAAACCATCAAACAACAAACCTTCTTGTTGAATATGATTGCTGTCTGCGGGCATTGAACCTGGGGTAATGCCACCAACATCTGCATGATGTGCACGTGAGGCAACATATAAAACAGGATTAGTTGATTGATAAAATATCGGTGTGACTAAAGTTAAATCAGGTAAATGAGTACCACCTAAAAATGGTGAATTAATTAAATAACTGTCACCTGCTTGCATTGTATGCTTGTGCTGTTCAATAACACTTAACACACTATGTGACATAGAGCCTAAATGCACAGGTACATGCGGCGCGTTAGCAATAAGTTCACCCTTCTGATTAAAAATAGCACACGAGAAATCTAGCCTTTCTCTAATATTCACCGAATGAGCAGTTCTTGCCAGCACTTCACCCATTTGCTCAGCAAACGACATAAATAAGTTGTTATAAATTTCGAGTTTAATCGGGCTAATTTCAATTTGAGTGTCAACAATTTGCTGTTGGGTGAACTCAGCACTTTCTGGGGCTACCATCTCTAACAACAATGATTTATCTGCGAGTTGTTTAGCCTGCCATCCGTCTTCAACCACATTACAACCCGTTTTTTCAACAATTAACGCTGGCCCTTGAATAACCTGTGCTGTGTTAAGTTTATCTCTTTGATAAACGTTAAATTCAGCAGATTCAGATAACTGAACTTGATTTAACAGAGGCTCAACTTGAATTTCAGTGTTATTTAAATCAACTTGCGATTGTAAGTGTACTTCCACGACATAAGCATCAATCAAAATGCCAGTATTGGGCTGCACATAACCAAATTGGTTTTGGTGTTGCTCTGCAAATTTGTCTTGGATGATTTGTATATTGTTGGCGTAATCAACTTCAAATCTAACTTCTGCGCCTTGGTACTTAACTAATAATTTAGCTTTAGTGACAAAACTATCATCGGCAATATTTTTAGCCGCTGTTTGTTGTTTTATTTGTTGAATAAATTGCGCCTGTTTAGCTTGGATTTGCGTAGCCAGTGTAATTAAATTTGATTCAGACAAGTCTTGCTGTGCACTAAACTCAGCACCAATGCCTTGGTCAGACAAACCAATACCAAACGCAGATAAAACACCGGCATACGGATGAATAATCACTTTATTCATGCCTAACGCTTGAGCCATCAAACAAGCATGTTGCCCACCTGCACCACCAAAACAACTTAACGCATATTCGGTTAAGTCGTAGCCTCTTTTGGTGGAAATATGCCGAACTGCGTGCGCCATATTATCAACTGCGACTTCAATAAAACCTTGTGCAATTTCAACTAACGACAAGTTTATATTGTCAATTTGTAAAGCCTGCTGCACCTGCGCAAGTTTGTTGATGGCTGCTTGTTTATCTAAGGGTAAATCACCATTAATACCAAATACCGCAGGAAATAACTCCGCATTTAATTTCCCTAATACTAAATTACAATCAGTGACTGTCAGTGGTCCACCTTTGCGATAACAGGCTGGCCCAGGGTTAGAGCCTGCTGATTCAGGTCCAACTTGAAAACGCCCGTCTGCGTATTGGCAAACAGACCCCCCACCGGCTGCTACTGTATGTATATTTAACATTGGGGTCGCCAAACGTACACCGGCAACTTCTGTGCAATAGCTAAACTCATACCTATCGGCATAATGCGAAACGTCTGTTGAAGTACCGCCCATATCGAAACCAATAATTTTATTAAAACCGCTTTGTTTTGCGGTTTTAACTGCTCCAACAATACCACCAGCTGGACCAGATAAAATTGCGTCTTTACCTTTAAACAAATCGGCCTGAGTCAAAGCGCCATTTGATTGCATAAAATATAAATCAACACCCTGTAACGCTTCGGCAATTTGATTAACATAGTTTTGCATGACTGGCGTTAAATAAGCATCAGCAACGCAGGTATCGCCGCGTGGAATAAGTTTAATGGTTTGACTGGCTTTGTGTGAAAGCGAAATTTGTGTAAAACCGGCTTCTTTAGCCAACAATTCTAGCGCTTGTTCATGCTGAGGATTGATCCAACTGTGCATTAGCACAATCGCAATTGCATCGAAACCTCGTTGTTTTATCTGATTGAATAGTTGACGAGCTTGTTCAAGATTTAACGATTGCTCTATATTTCCCTGCACATCAATGCGTTCAGCTATTTCAAATGCAGCGGAAAACAAAGTATCCGGCAATATAATTTGTTGAGCAAAAATATCTGGGCGATGTTGATAAGCAATTTTTAAACTATCTTTAAAACCTTTAGTTGTCACTAAGGCTGTTTTTTCACCTTTGCGCTCAAGTAGCGCATTGGTAGCGACTGTTGTGCCTACTTTAACACTGTCGATAATTTCATTCGGAATGGCTTGTTCGTAACTTAACTCAAGTAAATCACGAATCCCTTGCACCGCTGAGTTTGCATAACGTTCTGGATTTTCGGATAAAAGTTTATGGGTTATCAAAGTGCCATCTAGTTTAACAGCAACTATATCTGTAAATGTACCACCACGATCTACCCAAAACTGCCAACCCGCCATAAACAATCCTCAAAACCCAGTAAAAATTTGAAGCGGAATTTTAGCACATTTGTGTAGACTAATTAGCGTTTTAACGGTTTGATTAAATGAGATAAGTTTTCCATTTTTATCACCATAGTCATGGCCATCAATTCGCCCAACTCTCCTGGCGGAAATCCCTTGTTTTGAAACCACAAAAAATATTCTTCTGGAATGTTTATCAAATCAATTCCTTTGTATTTGCCAAATGGCATTTGTGTATTGGCTATTTTAATTAAAATTTGGGGTTCCATTTAGCGCTCCATTACCTTTATGACTTGTGTTTTTATATATTCAGCAACTGCTTGAGCTTGTGGCATATGAAAATGATGTGATCCTGAGAAATTTTTTACATAAGCCTTTTTTGCAAATTCAACATATTGTTCAACCGTTTGGCGGATAACAGTATACCCCTTGTCGGCCAAACAAATGTGAATTGGGCAACTGATACTACTTAATAGTTCTTTTGCTTGAGTTGGGGTTAAGCGAATAGGCGACAGAGTTTGCAGCCGAGGATCACTGCGCCAACTAAAACAATTGTGTTCAAGATATAAATTTCGTTCAATTAATGCTTGCGCAAAATCTACATCTAACTGATTTTTTTCAACTCGCATTTGCACTAACGACGGAATTAAGTTCAATGGCTTTTTGACGGATGATTTGTTGCGTTTTTCTGCCATTTTTAAGCGGCTTTCAAAAGCAAGGTGAATATTAGTTGCCAATTCATGCTCTGGTTGAGTAAATGCACCTGGCGACTCTAACAAAATCAGTGTTTTGACAAACTCACATTCACTCGCAGCAAAAATAGTTGAAACCGCACCACCTAACGAATGCCCAACTAAATAAAATGCTGGCAAATTTAGTTGTTGGCAAAATAGTTTTAGATCGTACACCCAATCAATTAAATGATAATGTGCGTCTAAACTTCTATGGTCGCTATGACCGTGACCAATCAACTCTAGGACAATGAGCTGATATTCGCTGAAAAACTCACTCATTGGCACAAAGCTTTCAGCGTTATCTAACCAACCGTGAATACAGACAATAGTCGGTATATTTGGATTAATATTATCTAAATCGAAATTACTTAAATAACAAATAGACTTGCCGTGGTTTAATAGGCAAGTCTGTTGAATAAGCTGAGCCGACATTGTTAAGCCTTAATTTTTATTCGCGAGTCGACGCTTTTTTCTTGGATGGACGTTTTTTGTTATCCGTCGGTATGTAATATGGGTGTAAATAATGATATCTGCGCCAATACCAACGGCTAGAATATGGCCAGAATGGATCTGCCCATAAATCAGCTCGGCTATCTATCTCTTTAGCCTCAGGCCAAATATGCACTTCAGCATTATTTAGCACAGGATAGCTTATCTCGTATTCACCAACCTTGCCTTGTTCAGGTGTCGCTACTGTGCCTAAAGCGCTCACCATACGGCCAGATTTAAAAATACCCGGTTCTAAAAACTGTTTTACATAAACGCGGAATCGACCTTTGGATTCATCAGTAACTTTAGGTTTACTGCTGCTATATGCTTCGTAATGAACAAGTTCGAGCATGGTTTGTTGTTGGAGATTTTTCACAGCAACAATGACTCCGCCCCAACGCGCTTGTTCACCAACTAATTCATTGCCTTGTTTACTGGCGTTATCGAAACTAACCAAGTTAACACCATCCGCTACTTGCAAGTTTTTTGGCACAGTACTGCAAGCAGATAAACCCAAAACAAAACTGACACAAGATAAAGCTAGCGCTAAGCGTTTGTTAAATATAAACATAATATAAAATCAACCATAACTACCCAATTAAATTAAGTATAACAGCTTAGTCGATATAATCATGTGTTATCTGTTGTAACATTGCTTGTTCAAATTCTTTTGCTGGCAAAGGTTTATAAAAATAATAACCTTGATAACAATTAATTTTTAAACTCTGTAAATAATTGAGCTGAGCTTTGGTTTCTACCCCTTCAGCTATGGTCGATAAACCCAGTGCTTTAGCTATATAAGCAATGGCTTCTACGATTGCACAATCATTTTCGTTATTGGGTAACTCTTTAATAAACGACATATCTATCTTTAACGTATTCAAAGGTAACGATTTTAAATAAGCTAACGATGAATACCCTGTGCCAAAATCATCAATTGAAACTTTAATGCCGTTACGGTGAAACGCATTCAGCACAGGCAATGCTGAATCAAGATTTTCTAATAACAGTGTTTCTGTCACTTCTAATTCCAACAACTCGTTTGGTATTTGGCATTGATGTAATAAATTTAAAATATCGTCTTGCAGGTATTGTTCTATCAATTGCCGCGCGGACAAATTGACCGCTACAGGTATTTTAGTGCCTTGTTTGTACCATTTTTGCAATTGATGACAGACTTTGGTTAATACAATTTTGCCAATCTCAATAATAAGTCCAGTCTCTTCTGCTATCGGAATAAAATCAGCTGGTGAGACTAAACCTCTAGTCGGATGCGGCCAACGCACCAGAGCTTCAGCACCGACAATTTGTCCTTGTGTATCTACTTTTGCTTGGTAATACACTTCAAAAGCGGCGAGCTCTATCGCTTTGTGCAAATCTTCTTCTAATTGCGCTTTGTCTTTTAACGTCGCTTGCAGCTTAGGTTGGAAAATTGCGATTTGTTGATTGCGTAGCAACCAAGCATCATTTAAGGCGATATCTGCATCGCGCAGTATATCTGCTGCGTTTATATAACTTTGAGTTTCCGCAACAATTGCGCTGGAAAAGGTTAAATGAATTTCTTTGTCGTCAATCACTAACGGGATCTTCAGTGCGGGGTTTATTCTTTGCTCAATAATGTCGACACAAGTATCTACACTGCCAGTATTTTGTACCGTTAGTGCAAATTTTTCATCATCTACCCTAGCTAAACTTTCTTGTGGTGGCACTATCGCCGACAAGATACTCGCAACTTCATAAATCAACCTGTCACAAAAGTGATGCCCATAACAGTCACGAATGAGCTTGTATCTGTTTAACGAAATTACAATGACATTAAAATTCTTAATTTGCTCTTCTTCTAACGCTTTGAGCAATAATTCCATTCTATCGATAAATGCCGAACGATTGAGCACATCGGCAATCGGGTCGATAATTTTCCGGTTGGTAAAATCTGTCATAGAACCTGCCATACGATAAGCTTTACCATTTTTATGCCGTATGGCCGCGCCACGGATCATCATCCAACGATATGTACCATCGGCATGCTGTAAACGACACTCTTGGGCGAAATGTTCAGATATTCCTTCTAAGTGATGGCGTAAACAGCGATTAAATTCGTAACAATCGTTAGGGTGAATACGTGCAACAAAAGCTTCAAATTTATTGGGGAAATCTTGCTCTTCAAAACCCAGCATTTTTTTCCATCGCGCCGAGAAAAAAGCTTCATCAGAACTAATTAACCAGTCCCATAAACCGTCGTTTGCGCCCATAGCGGCTAAGCTAAAACGTTCGTTTGCCTTGCGTCTATCTGTATCAAGTTTTTTGATTAACAGTAAGTTTTGCACTCTAGCTAATAAAATTTGCACATCTATCGGTTTAGTTATGTAGTCGTTAGCGCCTAAACGCAGGCAAGAAACAATCTGTCTATTCGCTCTATGCGCACTTACCATAACTACAGGTAAACTAATCGCGGTTTCTCTGCTTCTAATGAGTTCTAAAATGGTTACACCAGAGCCATCTGGCAAACTGATATCTAACAAAACAAGATCGTATTGATTATGCGAAAGTAAAAACTGCGCTTTTTGCACTGTTTCGCAAGTATCTAGCCTAATGCTTTTATCTGTTTTGAGTGTTTCCTTAATTAGCTCGCGAGCGATTAATTCATCTTCAACCAAAAGTATTCTAGCCATAATCCTTAGTCCTTGCGCATTGAATTACTTAAGTATTAGCTAACTTTTTGAGGGGTAACAAGTTAATAAACTTGCAATATATTAAGCTTACGTCTTGAAGGGTTATACATGACTGACAATTAGCTATAAAGAAAAATAGCAATAAAAACAGTCTATTGAAGGCATTAATTTAGAATCAGAAAATAGAGTGTGTTACATATTCATAACCCATTTGTTTAATCAACAAACGGGTTATACCTAAATATTCTAATTGTCTGTTTATTTACCTGGCATTTTTTGCCAAGTAACTTGGTCGCGAACATACACAGGTGATATATCAGCTGCACTTTCTAATGTTTGAGTTTTTGCTTTTTCAGCCGCTATTAGTGCAATATCTAATGCGCTTGGAAATGGCTGTTGGTTATAAATATCTACAGCTAGTTGTGCAGATAGCTCTTGCTGATATGTTTGCCAGCCAGTGCCAATAGCCGACCATTTTTGTTGTGTATTTAATTGTTCAAGTGCATTTTCCGGAGGGCACACTTGTTCATTAACTAAGGTTTCAACTATGCCTTTACCTGTTATTTTATAGGCCGCCATATAAACTTCATTCATGCGTGCATCTATTGCAGGTACAACAAATACTTCACCACTTGAGTCAAACTGGCTGCGGTAAACACCATGTGCCATCGCCGCCAAAGTTGATACACCTAATGCTGGTTTGTTGGCCCCAAGCGCTAACCCCTGCACTATACCGGTTGCAATACGTACACCAGTAAAACTACCAGGGCCTTTGCCATAAGCAATTAAATCAACCTCGTCTAAATTAATGTCGGCTTGCTGCAACACTGACTCTGTCATAGCTAAAATGCGTTTGTTATGTTCTCGCGGACATACATCAAATTCAACATATTCAGTTGTTTGCCCATTGTCATTTAATAATAAAGCAGCAGAACAAGCTTCTGTTGAGGTGTCTAGGGCTAAAATGTACTTCATATCTATAACTCTATAATTCTTTAACTTATCAGACTTAACTTGAGCGTATCGCTCTAGCGCTGTTTTAAAAATTCACATGCTTTGTCGAGTGAACGACTGCGCTGCATATCCGGTAAACTCTGAATAAAAGTTTCACCATAAGGACGCGATACTAACCTTGGGTCGCAAATAATCAAGACTCCATGGTCGGTTACATCCCGTATCAATCGCCCTGCACCTTGTTTTAAGGTGATCACAGCTTGTGGAATTTGAATTTTACTAAAAGGGTCTTCACCTTTGCGTCGACAGTTTTCAATGCGCGCCTGCATCAATGGATCATCCGGTGCGGCAAAAGGTAGTTTATCTATTACGACACATTTAAGCGCATCACCACGCACATCCACCCCTTCCCAAAATGAACCTGTGGCTAACAATACAGGTTTGTCAGCAGCTAGGTATTGTTTTAGCAATTCGCGCTTAGGTACTTCGCCTTGGATAAATAACGGATTAGCAATTTTATTTTTTAATCTATCCGCGACCAAATTCATCATGCGATAACTGGTAAACAATAAAAAACAGCTGCCTTGTGCAGCATCGACAATTTTAAGCGACAAATCCACCAACGCATTTAGTACAGCCCTGTCGTTTGGCTCTGGGAAATAGCGCGGTATACACAATAAAGACTGTTTTTTATAATCAAACGGACTATCAAGCTGAATTGAATTAAAATCCTCCAAGCCCAATAAATCAGTGAAATGATTAAAACCACCATCAACAGACAAAGTTGCCGAAGTCATTAACCAAGCTTGTTTTTTTTCCTGGCGTAAATTGGAAAATTTATCGGCAATAGAAAGTGGTGTTAAGTTTAAACTTGCATGCCTTGGGGTGGTTTCGTACCACAAACTAACATCAGCTTGTTGCCACGTCGTCAGTTTGGCTATTTTTTGTTTTGCTTCAAAGATACGTTCAAAACAATTGTCCGCGGACTTTGAGCGGCCAACCTGCTCTTTTAACACCTCGTAAGCAAAATCAATCGATTTTACTAACGCATCTAATTCGCGCTGACATTGTTCAGTTTGGCCTTTTTCACGCCAATTGCCTTTTTCTGGTAACTCAGGGAAAGTTAAGCGGAATTGTCTTGCGTTGGTTATAAGCTTATTTGCAGCTTTGCCTAGTTGCTGTGCATCTTTTAAATCAGTGCGATAGGCAAGCTCCATATCTTTACCTAATTCAACTAATATGCGAGTTGAGATACGGTCGCCAAAATATTCGCACGCAATATCTGGAATTTGGTGTGCTTCGTCAAACACCACGACTTCTGAGTCAGGAACGATTTCACCAAAGCCAGTGTCTTTAACCGCCATATCAGCAAAATATAAATGATGATTGATTACCACTAAATCTGCTTCAGCCGCTTTTTTGCGAGCGCGAACTAAATAACAATCGTTGTAGCTTTCACATTCTTTACCTAAACAATTGTCGATTGTACTGGTAACCAATGGAATGGCTTTGGAATCTTCAGTAATAGTAGTGACTTCACCAATATCACCTGATTCAGTTGAAACTAACCACTTATCGATATTTTTTAAATCTTTCAGCAGCTTTTTATCTTCGAGCATTGGGTGCGCTTTGTGCTGTTTATGCCTTAGTAAACACAAGTAGTTGGCTCGGCCTTTGAGCAACGCGGTTTTACTACGGCTTTTCAATGCTTTTTTTACCAAAGGCAAATCACGGTGAAATAACTGCTCTTGTAAGTTTTTTGTACCAGTTGAAATAATAACTTTTTTGTCGCTTAACAAAGCTGGGATTAAATAAGCAAAGGTTTTGCCTGTGCCCGTACCAGCTTCTGCGATCAATAAAGCTTTTTCTTGAATAGACTTTTCAAAAGCTAATGCGAGCTTAACTTGTGGCACACGCGGCTGAAATCCATCAATCGCTTTTGCCAACGCCCCTTCTTTTGAAAAAACTTTCTCAACCTGACTCAAAACTTAACTCGGATAAATTGTCTAGAAATAAATTGATGTGGGATTATGCGTGTTTTTAGGGCTTATTAAAAGTTTTCTACTGCCTGCCGAATAATATTTTGCTTAGACGTTAGCGGTAAATATCGTGATCACCTATGTCTACCAGTATAACTTCACCGTTGTCTAACAGTTTTAGTGTCAATAAAATACGGTACTGCATATTAATGGAAACGGAATGGCAGTCTTTTGTACTAATTTTATGCAATCTTAATGATGGGTGCGTTACATCCAAACGTAACAATTTCAAAGTTTTAGTATACTGGCCGACTAGTTCTGGATGTTTTTTGAAAAACTTTTGTTCTTTTTTTATGTACGAAGCTGGTCGAATAATCTTCAACACTAGTTAACATCCCTATAAGCTGCGTAGCTTTTTCTCTAGTGCGTCAATATCTTCAAGTACTTCGTAATTACCACTTGCGTAATCAGCTTCAGCTTCTTTAATTGCGCGCTCTAATTCAAACTCTCGATAAGCATTATACTCATCAATATCGAGCACTACATATTTGGGGACACCTCTAACATCAATAGTAACCACATGGTCGCTATTGGCATTCATAGCACGATCTAAGGCTGAAACGCCGCCTCTTTTTAGGTCGTTCGCAGTTAATGTCGTCATATAGCCTCCACAACAATTACATTTGGCACTAAAAATAGCACTCTAAAAAGTGCTTTTCAAGTTCAGCCATTAAACTTCAATATCTACGTGTTTTTGCCCTTTATCATCGATATATACACCAGAATCAGATGTTGATTTTTCGGTTAACTCTTCGTCATTCTCGCTATCATTTTCTGGATGATAACGAGTATCGGCAGCATGATGGGCAAGTCTATTTTTAAGGTATCTATCTTGTGGAGCATCTTCGTGCTGTTTAACCGAAGCTTTAATCCCTTTTACATTAAGCTTAGGCGGTTGCAGTTTGTTTTGTACAACACGTGGCATAAATGGAATTATTAGGTCTGTGTTCATTTAATGCCTCCTGTTTCAAAATCGTTCTAACTTATATATCGGCAATTTTCCCATACAACTTAAGTTTAGCTAATACCAGCTTGGTTATCGTTAGTTACGCTTAATAAATAGTCATTGTCAGAAAGTTGAGATAATTTAAAGGGATAAGCTTTTAGTTTGAGCCAAGCTGGGATATCTTTTACAGAAGCGGCATCTCTCAACAAAAGTTGTATTTGCATACCCTGCTGAGCTTTTTTTAAGCTAAGCTTTAAAGTAAGTAATGGCATTGGGCAACGCATGTCACGGCAGTCGATTGGCTTTGGCATAATACTTTTTTGCTAATTATTTGCCTGTTAGTTTAACAAAACATCGGATAACTTGAGAACCTTACAATGAATAGCTCTGGCTTACCGGAAAATCCAACTTTAAAAGACATTAACAAATTTAAGCGTCAATTGAATTGGGGCGACTTACCGCCTTTTTACCATATGATTGCTTCATCGGTTAGTGAGCTTGAAAGCATTCAAACCATGGGCTTTGACAATGCGCTAAATAAAATTTGTAAACCTAACAATTGGAATCTGCAACTGTTAGGTGGCTATTTTGATGAGCAAAACGTTGTGCATGTGGAAAGAAAACCGCGTATCGCGATATACCAATTATTTACCGACCGGGGTTTTGAATTACATTGTTTTCCGTATGCCAAGAATAAAGAGATAGATCAATACGTACGCGGACACAAACTCATGGAGTTTATTACTTGGGATCCGGGCACTATGAAAGTGTTATGCAGAGTGAATTCACTGCATAAATTTATCGACTATTATTTTCAACGCGGTGATATTGCAGACAGAGCAATCATTTTTTATGCGATGCAATGTGTCGATAAACTCATTGATTATATGAAATCACACGTAGATGTGATTAAACTAGACGGCGTATCAATAGAGCAGTACTTTAAAACTCAAGAAAAACGAATTGCATCTGACGATTATGATGATTTGTTATTAGGTGATCTTAAAGGAAACGATTTGTCAGATTTTGGCTCTAAGTAACATAATTACAAATTTTGAAAGGATAGTTGTTTGTTCAATAAGCTTAAATGTTTTGCGTTAGCTGCTGCGGTAGGCATAAGCGCGATGCCATCATCAACAAGTTATGCGTCGATTTCAAACAATCATAAATTACCAAATTTAGGTACAGTTGCGGCCGGTAGTTTAACCATTGAAAAAGAAAAAGTTTTAGGCCAAGTTATTCGCAGACAATTACGTGCAACTTCACCGGTTATTTCAGATCCATTGTTAGATCAATACTTAAACGACTTAGGCAATCGCTTGGTATCAAAAGCTGCAGATGTACGTTACCCATTTGATTTTTATATGATTAAAAATCCACAAATAAACGCATTTGCTACTTTTGGTGGTGTTGTGGCTATTCATACTCGTACTCTGCTCGAAGCGAAAACAGAAAGTGAACTCGCTTCGGTTATTGGCCATGAAATTGCACACGTGACCCAACGCCATATCGCCAGAACCATTGAAGAAAACGAACGAAATGCCCCTTTAACTATAGCTTCTCTGTTAGGTGCCATATTAATTGCCATGGCCGACCCAAGCGCTGGCGCAGCTGCCATAACCACAGCGCAAGCTGGTAGCCAGCAAATGGCGTTAAATTACAATCGCCAAAATGAAAAAGAAGCCGATCGCATAGGTTTGCGTATTTTGATGGACTCAGGATTTGATCCCAAAGGTGCACGTGACTTTTTTGTCAGGCTTGCCGAACAAAGCCGTTATTCAAGTAAATTGCCGGCTATGTTGTACTCGCATCCTTTGCCAGACAGCCGAGTCAGTGATATTCGCGCCCGCATTGACGGTTTACCACCTGTTTATGCCAAAGAAAGTATCTATTTTAATTTAGCGCAAATACGCACCGCAGTTTTTTATACTCAAGTGCCCAGTTATCACGTTGAATATTACCAAACTCAACTCAACGGCATGATGCAAGCAAATAATCCGTTATTAAAATACGGCCTTGCTCTTGCGCTAATGAAAGAAGAAAAATACGCTGAAGCCGAGCCGTTGATTAATCAACTACTCGAATTAGATGCCAACAATTTATTTTATTTAGATTTAAAAACTGACATTGCATTAGGCTTAAAACAATATACGTCTATACTTGAATTGTTGAGCGGCAAACTTGAATTGATGCCAAAAAACCAAGTTTTGCTGCTTAATTACGCAAACGCACTGTTAACGGCAAATCAGGCTCAGAAAGCAGTTGAAATCTTAAAAGATTTTATTATTCTGCACCCCGAGCACTATCTGGCGTGGCAACTGATGGCGCAAGCATATAAGCAGCTTGAAAATCGTTCGATGTATCATCAAGCGCAAGCAGAATTATATGCTCTGGTCTTAGCTTATCCTAAAGCAATAGACGAATTGCACACAGCGTTTAACTATATCGAACGGCAGTCTGAAACTGAAAAAAGACGAATTTCTGCCAGAATTAAACAATTGCGTGAAGAACAAGAGAGTATCAAAAGGCTTTAAATATGGCTGAATATATTATTTATCATAACCCACGTTGCAGTAAGAGCCGTGAAACATTAGCACTACTTCAAGAAAACGGTATCGAGCCTGAAGTGGTTGAATATTTAAACACACCACCTACAGTAGAACGTTTAGCACAAATTGTAGAAATGTTAGGTTTGGAATCAGCACACCAGTTGATTCGTGATAAAGAGTCTATCTACAAAGAGTTAGATTTAGACGAATTGATGCAAGACGAAGAGCTACTCCCTTTAATGAATGAGTATCCTAAATTAATAGAGCGCCCTATAGTAATTAAAGGTAATAAAGCTGTATTAGGTCGCCCACCAGAAAATGTATTAGACCTAATTAATGGCTAATATTCTGGTTTTATATTACAGCCGTCATGGAAGCACCAAAAACCTTGCGCATGAAATAGCGCAAGGTATTGAAAAAACTGGGGCTCAAGCAGTTGTAAGAACTGTACCTTCAGTGAGTACTGATACTCATGCAACTTCCCCTAGCATCCCAAGCGACGGCGATATTTACGCCACCGAGCAAGATTTAATAAACTGTGACGGTTTAATTATTGGCTCGCCTACCCGTTTTGGCAATATGGCCGCGCCACTAAAATATTTTTTAGACGGTACCAGCAAACTTTGGTTAAAAGGCAGCTTGTCTGGTAAGCCAGCCGCTGTGTTTTCATCTAGCTCAAGTTTGCACGGCGGACAAGAAAGCACTTTATTAACCATGATGTTGCCGCTACTGCATCACGGTATGCTAATTGTAGGTTTGCCTTATAGTGAAGCTGATTTGCACACAACCACCACAGGCGGTACGCCCTATGGCGCAACCCATTTAGCAGCAGAACAAAACACCAAACTTTCAGCAGAAGAAAAAAACTTAGCGCAAGCTTTAGGTTATCGAGTTGCTGATATTGCCCAAAGACTCAGGTAAACTATACGCCCTTCGAGTTATTCAGTAGTGGTGTTATGACCCAAGAACAAAAAATTACCCGTGCTAAACATATAGCATTATTCGGTTATTTAGGATTAATTGTATTAGTGCCAGTATGGCATTTATGGTTAGCGCCACCAATGGAAGGTCTGTCGGCGACCTTTTTAGTCATCTTATGGCTCACACCTTTGCTCATACCATTTAAAGGTTTAGTTACAGGTAAACCATATACTTATGCGTGGGCAAACTTTGTTGCTATGTTTTATTTTTTACATAGTTTAACCCTGGTATGGGCATCTGATTCTGAACGTTACCTCGCCATTATTGAGTTTGTATTGGTTACCTTATGGTTTTGTGCAGGTAGTTATTATGCGCGCTGGCAAGGGCAATATTTAGGTATAGGTTTGAAAAAGCTCAAACAAGTTCAAGCTGAAGAAAAAGCCTTTTTTGAACCTGAAAGCAATAAATAACCGAGTGAAAACCGTTTGATTAATATTATTGCCACCGAAGCAGACTTTTATATTTGTGAAAAACCAGCTGGATTAGACTTTCATGATAGTGAAGGTCAAGCTGGTTTTTTTAGCTTAATCAAACAGCAAACTGGTGAAAATTTATACCCAGTACATAGACTCGATAAACAAACGTCTGGTCTGATAATTGTTGCGCGTAATCTCGCCGCAGAGCAAATCTTTAATCAACTTTTTAGCAGCCATCAAATTGAAAAGTATTATTGGGCAATTGCTGGTAATAAACCAAAACAAAAACAAGGCCGCATTGTTGGTGATATGGTTAAAAGCCGTAATCGCGCATGGAAATTAACTAAAGGCAGATGCAACCCAGCCAAAACCTTTTTTTATTCTTTTGGTTTAGGCACAGGCCAGCGTTTATATCTACTGCGTCCCTACTCAGGTAAAACCCATCAATTGCGTGTTGCACTTAAATCTATTGGAGTGGCTATTTTAGGTGATGATATATATAAAGGTGACGCTGCCGAGCGTTTATATTTACATGCCTATGCGCTGAAGTTTAGCTATCAAGGACAAGACTTCTGTTGGCAAATCGCGCCAACTGGTGATTCATTTGAACAAATTCCACAAGAAATTATTCAACAAAACCAATTAAATCAACCATGGTGTCTAAATTGGCCTAAACTATAAAGAAATCCCTAGCTTGGTAGACCAACAATGAAAAGAATTGACCATATCGACAAGCTGAAAGAGATGGAAATTTTAAGTCGTATTCCACTATTCAAAGGTCTGTCAGCGCAAGAGCGCAGTAGTTTAATAACCGACGAACTAGAATTCTACATAGCTGAAGAAGGCGATTATGTAATTAAACAAAACGAAAATGATCACTTCTTTTATATTTTGTTGAGTGGCAAATTAGAAATCACTAAAAATGCCAATCACTCGGTAATCGCTGAAGTTCAACCTGGTGATTTTGTTGGCGAAATAGCCTTTATCACCAACCAACCTCGTACTGCTTATGTGCAAGCAATTGAACAATCTATGGTGATCCGTGTCGATCAAACCATAATGCACCATTTACCAGAAAAAGTTCGCGAAAAAATCAAAGACACTATGATCAATGGCTTGGTCAACTTAATTAATCACATGAATGATGAAATCATTATGCTGCATGACAGAATAGACGATTATGAAAAACAACAGGCTAATGGCTCTGTGCAATTAGCTGAGAATTGGCAGAAATAACCCTTGTTATTGCGCTAAACCAAATAAATACGCCCCTTCCATTACGGATTATCCTGTTGAAATATAGAATATTTTTACAGGTGTATATAGTTAACAGCCAGCTAATCATTTAGCGGTTAGTCACTGGTTATTCAATAATCTGCAGAAGCTATAGATTATTTATTTTATAAAAAGCATCAACTACGCAAGTCCCCCATAATTTCTCCACAATTTCTGCACAATGTACAACTATAATTTTGTGAACTTGTTAAATACATCTAAATAAGGATATATGTATGAGCAATTACCCTCCCACCCGTTTTAAAAAATCGAAAATATTTTTGCTTATCACTGTCCCTTTGTGGGCTTATCAAACCCAAGCTGCACAATGTGAGTTTAGTGTTGTGAATGAATGGCAAAATGGCTATACAGGCAATTTGGAGATCACCAATAACAGCAATGAGGTTATCAATGGCTGGCAAGTTGAATTAGCCTTCAATCAAAATGAAACCGTTGGCAGTGCTTGGGGTTCTAATTTAACTGGCAGTAATCCATATTTGTTTACCAACAAAGGTTGGAATAGCCAAATTAACCCTGGCGAATCCAAATCCTTTGGATTCAATGGTACAAAACCTAATGGGTCACTTGTCTCGCAGCCGACTTTAGCTGGAGTGTGTGATGAGTCTCAAATTACGATAGAAGTTGAAGAGCCTCAACCTGAATCCGCAGAGTGTCAGCTAACCATTGAATATGAGTGGAATTCTGGTTTTAGAGCACGAGTTGATATTAGCAATACCGCCAATCAAGCAATCCAAGGCTGGCAAGTATTAATGCAGTTCGAAGATGCAACTAAAATTACTGGCGTTTGGCATGGTAATCATACAGGCAGTAACCCATATACAATAGTAAACGAGCAGTACAACACCAGCATAGCAGCAGGGCAAACCATTAATTTCGGTTTTAATGCAGAGAAAGCGGTTGCTGACACAGCACCAACAATTCCAGCATTGGGCGGGTTATGTTCATTTGACGGAAGCATTAATCATGCACCGACCGCAGTCGCGACCGCTTCAGTGACATCAGGCGAAGGACCATTAAGTGTGACCTTCAATGCTACTCAGTCAGCAGATATAGATGGTGATGCATTAACGTATCTGTGGGATTTTGGCGATGGAAGCTCATCAACCGAGGTTCAACCTAGCCATATTTACCAACAACAAGGCAATTATACTGTTAGCTTAACGGTTAGTGATGGTGCTGTCAGTTCGAGTGCTGAGCCGATTACTATCTCTGTAGCAGAGCCACAAATAAGTTTACCTTATGTATTAGACAGCAATAACTCATCACTGTATTTCGTTTCAACCAAAAAAGAACACACGGTTGAAACTCATACATTCCAAACTTTATCTGGTGGCATTTCACTTGACGGTGAGGCGAACTTACAAATTGATTTAAGTAGCGTTGACACTGGGGTAGATACCCGTGATGGGCGTATGACTGAACATTTATTTGTTGTTGATACTTATCCGTTTGCGCAAGTTAGCTTGTCGTTAGATTACGATACGGTTAAAGCTGTTCCAACAGGAGCAACAGAGGGAATGGACATTAGTGCGACGTTAAATTTGTATGGCGTTGATATCCAAATCGATACCCAAGTACAGGTAAGCCGTTTGTCTGCATCGCGAATTTTGGTTCAGAACAGTCACCCTATCCTGCTTGATGCAACTGACTTTGGACTTGAAATGGGCATAGAAACCTTAAGAACGTTAGCAAATTTAACGTCAATAAGTTATGCCGTGCCAGTGAACTTTAATTTAGTGTTCCAAACACAAGAACCAGCACAAGCAGATGAGGAGTAGAACAATGAGATTAACTAACTTTCAACACTTGTTTTCCCCTGATGCAAACAGTACGTCTAAAATGAAGCATACTTGTTTGCCTGCTTTATTGTTTATGGGAATGGGATTGTTATCGCACAACGCCTTTGCTGCAACCTGTGAATTTTCCATACCGGATAATTGGAACAGCGGATTTAAAACCGAAATTATCATTCAGAATGATGAAACAGCCAAAGACGACTGGACTCTCAACCTTACTTGGCCACAAGGTGTATCCATAAATAATGGTTGGAATGCAACATACAGTTGTAGCGATACTGGATGTACCATCCAAAATGCCAATTCCGTCCTCAATCCAAATGAAAGATTAGGGCTTGGTTTTGTCGCCAGTAAAAATGGTTACGACGGAGAAATTGAGCTGACGCTAACGGGTGATATTTGCGATGGCCTTGCAGACCCATCACCTAGCGATAGTGACGGTAATAACGACAATCAAAGCGACACTGGCTTGTGGCAGTTAATTGGCGACACTTCGTCATTAAGTTACGTATCGGTGAAAAAATTACACACGGCAGAAATCAATCAGTTCCAAGGGAATGATATTAACGGTCATGCATTATCCGGTAGCATTGATTTTGATGGTAATGTGGTGTTAGCGGTTGACTTAAACAAGATAGAAACCGGTGTGGATATTCGTAACAGTCGTGTCGTCGATTTATTATTCGCCACCGAGCTTTTACCTACGGCCTATTTCACGACACAAATAGACACATCTGAAATATCTGCTATACCAACAGGCGATATTGCAACTCAGACGGTTAACGGTGAGCTAACTATACACGGTGTAAGCCAACAAATTTCGTTGGACTTATTGGTAACTAAACTTGGGGTTGGCACAGTTAAGGTTTCAACCTTACGACCGCTGATAGTTGACAGTAATAGTTTTGATATGGCTTATGGTATTGAGGCTTTGCGTGTTGTCGCTGGGTTGTCGGGAATTGGCGAAGCCGTACCTGTTTATTTCGACTTGCAGTTTACCTCCGTCAGTACGAATAATTTTGTTCAAACTGCAAAAGCTGACGAGCCCATCGCACCAGACAGTTTGATGGTGCAGTATCAACCGTCAGACAATCAGGCGCACTTAAATTGGCGCGATAACAGTAATAATGAAACGTCTTACCTTGTGCGGCGTCAAGCCATAGGCGGAGATTGGCATACAGTAGCTGAGCTTGCAGCCAGTGCAACCTTAATGTCCGAAGGCTTGCCTGATACCGGCGAATTTAACTATAAAGTTATTGCGCTTAACCAAGGCATACCTTCTTTACCAACAGATGCAGTTTCGATAACAGTAACTGAAACCAATGCGATAGCCAGGGGGATGGAACAATTCAACGCCAATTGTGCCGGCTGTCATGGTTCCGAAGGTGGCGGTTTAGGCAGTTTCCCTGCGCTAAACACAGAACGAAATGTCGATGCTATGATTGAAACCATAGTTAGCACAATGCCGTATAGTAATCCTGCGTCTTGTGATCAGCAATGTGCTGAAGACATTGCAGCTTATATTCAAACATTATGGCCGAGCACATTAACTTGTGATGTCGGTGTTACGCCGGTTGCTTATGGTGCAAGGCAACTCAAGCTGCTGACTCAACGTGAATACCAAAATACAGTTGAAGATTTGTTGAAAGTGGATTATCAGGTCGCTGATGGTCTATCACCTGACAGCCAAGTAGGATTTTTCACCAACAATACTCACGCCAGCGTATTGTCGACCACATATAACAACTATTTATTGGTAGCTGAAGAACTCGCTCAATGGTCTGCGGATAGGAATTTCTCCAACCTCTTATCATGTGCAGCTATTGATGAAACTTGTGCTGCAGCACTCATCACGGATGTTGCACCTAAGATATTTAGACGGCCATTAACAGCGGATGAACAAAGTGCCTATGAAGCTATTGCGTTAGGCACATTCAATGGTGGTGATATTGCCGCAGGTATGCAGTTGGCGTTAGAAGGTTTGTTATCTTCGCCACAGTTTATTTATCGTCATGAGTTGGGTGAAGCTAACCCGGATAATCCAGAATTGGATTACGATGCCTTTGAATTAACATCGTACGAAATGGCGACCTTCTTAGCTTATACCTTCACAGGCTCAACGCCCGATGATGAATTACTAGCAGCGGCTGCCAATGACGAACTGCGAGATGAAGACCAGATAATGCAACACGCAGCCCGATTAGCCGCAAGTGCAGAAGGTGTGTTGGCTGATTTTATTGGCAGTTGGCTAGGTACAGCGGACTTAGAAGTGGCAGCGAAAGATCAAACTTTATATCCAAACTACCAAGATTTAGTGCCACATATGAAAGAAGAGTTAAATAAAACCTTCGCTTGGATCATGATGCAGCAGGATGAAGGTTTCGCATCACTCTACACGGCTAATTTCACATTCTTAAATGAAACACTGGCGAATCACTATGGTATCTCAGGTGTGACAGGACAAGAAATGCAAAAAGTCGCGACAGCAAACCGTGGTGGTATTTTAGCCAACGGAGCGTTTATGGCGCGCTGGGCAGAGCCGGCTGAATCCCACCCTGTGATCCGTTCGGTTCGTGTTCGACGCCGTATGTTGTGTCAAGATCAGCCAGATCCACCAGCTGGTACATTTGAAGCTCGCGAAGAAAAACTTGCGCAGTTATCTGAATTCCTGCAAGACCCAACAACCACTAATCGCGACAAGTATCACGCGTTAACTGCAGAAACCCCGTGTAGTAGTTGTCATTCACAGTACATAAATCCACTTGGATTTGGTATGGAAGACTTCGACGCTGTCGGTAATGTGCGAAGTAGTGACCTTAAAGGTAACCTGATTGACGCATCAGGCACTCTGTACGCGCCAGAAAACTATGCAGACCTTGATTCAGAACTTAGCTTTTATGGAACTCAGGGTTTAGCAAACCTAATGGCAGGATTAGACTCAGCGCAAAATTGTTTAACACAACAAATGTTCCGTTACACAATGGGCGTTGGGCATGATGAGATTGATCCTAATAATCCAGAAGATGCAAGTTTGCCACAAACAGAACAAGCTGGTTATTTATGTGAAATCGACACGCTAAAAGACAGGATGATAAACGAAAGTCCAAGAGCCATGTTAGAGAACTTTGGTTATCTAAAATCAGTTAGATATCGCAAAGCTTGGTCAAGAGATGAATAGCCGTTGAGCTGCAAAGGAAATTATCATGAATAAATATCAATTAGATAAACTAGCAATGTCACGTCGCAGCTTGTTAAAAATGGTTGCAGCCTCTGGCATATCAAGTTCGTTAATTCGCACTTCCCCTCTTGTAGCCGGGATCTTGTTCTCACGACATGCCGACGCTCAAGAGTCTGGATTACCCAATAAAACCATTTGCATTTTCACGCCGGGCGGCGCTATTGCCAACCTGTGGAATCCTACAGGAACGGGCGACGATATGGTAATGGGCGTGATGTCACAGGGCTACGATTCGGTAAAAAACGAATGTAACTTTTTGGTGAACATGGCACACGGTAATGCTGGTCACGGTCGAATGCCGATCATTTTGGCAAAAGAATGGAACAGTGACAGTTACGACGTCATGATGGGCAATGCACTAGGGCCAGACATGCCATTTCGTTACATCAACTTAGGTGTTCACAGTAACGGTGCTAACTATATGACTAAAGACAACAACAACCGAATACCATTTCAGGATAACCCATTTACTGTGTTCGATTTAGTTTTTGGTTCTAGTCAAGGCAGTAGTGTAAAAACGCCTATCATGAATGCTCATGTGTCTGCAGCGAATGCCATTCGTAGCAAATTGGCAGGTTATGAAGTGCAAAGAATGGATGACCATTTAGATGCTATTGCTGATACTCAACGTCGCTTGGATGAATTATCCGGTGGTACGAGTTGTGCTATCGCACCTGATAATACAGAATTTGCACTCACCCACGAAACTTTCTCCCAGCAAGCTCGATTGCAAGCAGATATTGCAGTTGCAGCATTACAATGCGGATTAACCCGTTCAGTTTCTTTAGCGTACGGCAATAGTCAATGCAACTTTAGAATTCCAGAACTAAATTATCAAGGTGTATATCACCAGTCGATCCACGGAGGCAGTGGTGGTCAGGCGAATTACCCCTACTACACAGAAATGCGCAGCCATATGGCAAGCTATAACGCGTATTTAATCCAAAAGCTAAAAACCGCAGGTATTTTGGATAGTACTATCGTGTTGGAAACAACAGACATGGGCCACGCGGATATCCACTCTGCAAGCCCAGTGGCATACACAATCGCCGGTGGTGGTACAAGGGTTAATCGCGGCGTAGTTACAAACGCAGGTACTGCTTATGATCATCACGATGTGCTTTATACCGCAGCTCAAGCATGTGGTGTCGATATCGGCTTTGGTAAAGAGATACCGGGCGTAATAGCTTAAATCAATACCAATATAAAGGGCGAAAAAGCCCTTTATATTGGTAAAACATAACAAGCTACGCATGCTTTTATCTTGGCGCAAATCAAAAAGTGTAGAAATAGGCAAAACTTTCAGACGATCTGAGCAAAACATTTCCCCCAAAGCGACTATTCTATTAAAGCGACTACAAATAGAAGTGCCACAGGAGAAAGAAAATGCCAGTTACAATTAGTATAAATGGACAAACCCGAAGCATTGATGCCCCCGAATCAACGCCATTACTTTGGGTTATTAGAGATACGTTAAATTTAACCGGAACTAAGTTTGGCTGTGGTATGGCTATGTGTGGAGCATGCACAGTTCATTTAGACGGCCAGCCTGTGCGCTCATGTTCAACGCCGATTAGCTTAGCCAAAGGCAAAAACGTTACCACCATTGAAGGGGTTGGCAAAATTAATCACAAAGCGATTGCGGTACAAAATGCCTGGACAGAGTTACAAGTACCTCAATGCGGTTATTGCCAGTCAGGGCAAATAATGTCGGCGGTTGCGTTACTCGAAAAAAATCCAACACCTTCAGATGATGATATAGACGCAGCTATGGGCGGTAATATTTGCCGATGCGCAACTTACGTGCGAATTCGCAGTGCCATCAAACTCGCGGCTAAACAAATTGCCGCAACAGAGCAAACTATATAAGGATATTTAATATGCGCAGACTCATCAATCAAACATTCACAACACCAGTTAATGACCGTCGCCAATTTTTAAAAGTGATGGGCGGATTAGGTGCAGGTTTAACAATTGCTCTGCATAGCCCACTCTCATTTGCTGAAACCCAGCAAACAAGCAGTCAACCTCAAGCTTTTACTGCAAACGCCTTTGTGCGAATAAATCTTGATAATACTGTGACTGTTTATATCAAACACATAGAAATGGGCCAAGGCACCTTTACCGGTTTGGCTACATTGGTCGCTGAAGAATTAGAAGCGGATTGGTCACAAATTCGCTCAGAAGCGGCTGCCACCGACAGTAAAAAATACAACAATCTGTTTTGGGGCCCGATGCAAGGTACTGGCGGCAGTTCAGCGATTGCCAATTCATACCAACAAATGCGGATGGCCGGTGCAACAGCCAAAACCATGTTACGACAAGCCGCAGCACAATTATGGCAAGTGCCAATACAACAAATTGAAGTTGAAAAAGGTATAGTTAAACACGCCAAATCGGGCAAACAAGCCCCGTTTGGCGAACTCGCGAGCATAGCAGCAACTTTGCCTATGCCTGATGAAAGTCAAATAAAACTAAAAGACCCAAAAGATTTTAAACTCATTGGCAAACAAAATTTATCGCGCAAAGACACGGGCAAAACCAATGGCACAGCCATTTTCACCCAAGATATTCAATTTGATGGCATGTTAACCGCTATGGTTTTACACCCACCCAAGTTTGGCAGCACAATAAAATCGTTTGATGCTAGTGCCTGCAAAAGCAGCCCTGGTGTGGTTAAAGTGGTGCAAATTCCAACTGGCATTGCAGTTTTAGCAACTGATTATTGGAGCGCCAAAAGCGCACGCGACAAGCTCAAAGTAATTTGGGATCACAGTAATGCTTATACCGGCAGTTCGACACAAATCATGGCCGAATATAAAAAAGTCGCGGCAAAACCAGGATTAGTCGCACGTGAGCAAGGCAATCTAACAAAGAGTTTAGCCAATGCCGAAACTGTGCTTGAAGCCACTTATGAGTTCCCTTACCTCGCCCACGCAGCTATGGAGCCGATGAATTGTGTTGCATTAGTAAATAACAGCAGTTGCGAAATATGGAATGGCGAACAATTTCAAACTATCGACCAAATGAATATAGCCAAGACTCTTAACTTGCCAACCGACAAAGTTAAAATACATATGTTATTTGCTGGCGGCAGTTTTGGCAGACGGGCTAACCCTAAATCAGATTATTTAATTGAAGCGGTTGAAATTGCCCGTTTAGTCAAAGGCACAGCTGTAAAGCTAGTGTGGAGTCGCGAAGATGATATGCGAGCAGGTTATTTCCGCCCTGCTTATGTACACAAGCTAACCGGTGCATTAGATAAAGACGGCAATATTAGTGCGTGGCAGCAGCACATAGTTGGCCAATCTATTGTCACTGGCACCATATTTGAACAAGGCATGGTCAAAAATGGCATAGATGCTACTTCAGTTGAAGGTGCATCTAATATTCCTTATGCAATTCCCAATGTAAAAATAGAATCAACCACAGTTGCCCAAGGCATACCTGTGCTGTGGTGGCGCTCTGTTGGCAGTACCCATACAGCTTATGCGGTCGAAACCTTTATTGATGAATTAGCCGCCAAAGCTGGACAAGATCCATATCAAGTTAGACGCAAACTATTGGCCGACCATCCAAGGTTAAAAGGCGTATTAGAATTAGCTGCAACTAAAGCCAACTGGGGCAAAAAAATGCCAAAGAATTGGGGCCGAGGCATAGCAGTGCACGAATCTTTTAACAGTTATGTCGCGCAAGTTGTGGATGTGTCAGTTAATACCAGCGGGCAATTTAAAGTTGAGAAAGTAGTTTGTGCGGTTGATTGTGGTGTTGCTATTAATCCAGATATCATACGAGCCCAAATGGAAGGTGGTATAGGTTTTGGTTTATCCCCTACTTTAATGAGCGCGATTAACATTGAGCAAGGGGAAGTGGTTGAATCAAACTTTCACAATTATCAGGTGCTGCGCATCAATCAAATGCCTGAAATTGAAGTGCATATTATGCCGTCTGCAGAGCCACCAACAGGTGTTGGTGAACCGGGTGTACCACCTATTGCACCTGCGGTTGCTAACGCTTTAGCCAATGCGACCGCTAAAAGGTATTACCAATTGCCAATCAAAGTATAAATGAGAGGTTGATATGGCAAATGCTTTAAATACATTGTTAGCGACATGGTATTCTCAAAAAGACTCTGTTGCTTGGGTGCTAGGAACCATTTATCAAACTAAAGGGCCTGCTTATCGCAAAGCCGGCGCTATGATGCTGTTTAGCAGTGATGGCCAGCAACTCGGTATGTTAAGTGGCGGCTGTTTAGAATCTGATATTTCGCGGCATGCTCGACAAGTAATGCTCAGCCAACAGCCTAAGTTACTGACCTACGACGGCACAGATGAAGATGATATGGCGTTTCAGCTAGGTATCGGCTGTGGTGGTATTGTTGAATTAATGCTCCAGCCAATTTCGTCTAACAATGCTTATTTGCAGCTGGATAAAGTTTATCAAGCTTTAATTAAACATCAGGCCGGTCAATATCATCAATTAATTCCAAGCGCAGATAACCAATTTTCACTTGATGGCTATTTTGTTCCTACTGAATTGAGCAACCAACATAAATCATTAGATAGAAACCAATTTGCTCGTTGCCGTCAAAAAGATAATCAAACTTGGTTAATCACGGATATTCAGCCTCCTATACATATTTTAATTGCTGGCGGAGGAATAGATGCACGACCCGTAGCTAGCATAGCGAAACAACTCGGTTGGCGCGTGACAGTTTGGGACCCTCGCCCGGCAAATGCTCGAGCCGAGTATTTTTCCGCGGCAGACAATTTACTTAAATATCCGGCAAATAAACTGAATGATTATATAAATGAGCAACAAGTAAATGCAGTAGTTGTTATGACACACAATGTAAAATTGGATGCTGAAGTATTACAGACACTGCCAAATTGCCAAGCTGAATTTATTGGACTATTAGGCCCGATTAATCGTCGAGATAAAGTGCTAAAACAAGCGAAGCTAACACTATCAGATTTACCTGTTGAGCTGTGTTCGCCGATTGGATTAGATATTGGTGGCCAGTTACCTGAAAGCATTGCGCTGTCAATTATTGCTCAGTGTCATTGTGTATTACATCAAAAAAGTGCCCTACCGCTTAACCAATGTAACTCTGATGCAAAGGCAATCAATCACCTGCAACTGGTCATGTGACTTGAGTAAATGGAGGAATAGGCAAAAAACATAGAGAATTACACAATTAAAATGTTTAGCTTCTAATATACTTAAAGCAGTCTTTATTTATTTGGAATAAACAACATGCCTATCTCGCCAGGTCTTGCCTCCTCTTTAAGCGAATTAGCTGAGTTATTAAAAAAGCAGCTCCCGCAGGACGGCAAAACAGCGTTAAATATTCCTAACTGCTATTTAGTTAAGTCGTCAAAAACCAATAAAGAATCTATTCGAGTTGCCAGTAGACGAGGTATTTGCATTGTAGCGCAAGGCGCAAAACGCGTTATGTTGGGTGAAAGTATCTACGAATACGATGCTAGCCAAATAGCCATTTATTCGGCTGAAGCGCCGGTTGCTTCGAATATCATTCGGGCCAATGTGTTAGAGCCTTATTTATGCTTTGTAATGGAAATTGACTCGCAACAATTATCAGAACTGTCGCTAAAAGTATTTCCAAATGGCATTCCACAAGTTAACCAAACCCAAGCTATTTATATTAGCGACAATGATAAAGAATTAGTCGACTGTGCAATTAAATTAGTTAAGTTGCATGAACAAAGTGACAAAGCACCACTAATCAGCCCTTTGATTATTGAAGAGATGTTACTACGGCTGTTAACTAGCCCAATAGGTGGACAAATTGCGCAAATAGGTGCGGAAAACTCAAATATATACAAAATATCTAAGGCGATAAACTGGCTAAGAAACCACTACCCTGATCCACTTAAAGTTGACGAATTAGCGCATAAATCGAATATGAGCCCATCGTCATTTTTCCAACATTTTAAACAAGTTACTTCGATGAGCCCACTGCAGTTTCAAAAAAGCATTCGACTGCAAGAAGCGCGTTATATCATGCTCAACAAAATGTTAGATGTGAATACCGCAAGCTCTATGGTTGGCTATGCGAGCGTTTCGCAATTTAGTCGCGAGTACTCACGTTATTTTGGCATATCACCGAGTAAAGACGTTGCCAACATTCGCAGTCAACAACGTATCGCTTAGTTTGACTTTAGCTTGTTGCGCATTGAATTAAAGTTTTCAATTAATACATAAAAGAGTGGAACGAACAGAATAGTTAAACCTGTTGCTGTGATCATGCCACCAATCACACTAATCCCTATCGCGTTTTGACTGGCAGCCCCTGCTCCGCTGGAAATAGCTAAAGGTAAAACTCCCATAGTAAAAGCAAGTGAGGTCATAATAATCGGCCGGAACCTTTGTTTTGCTGCCAGCGCTATCGCTTCGGTTAATTTATGTTGACCTGAGTCAACTTGAGATTTGGCAAATTCGACAATTAAAATTGCATTTTTTGCAGCTAAACCAACCGTTGTTAACAAAGCGACCTGCAAATACACATCGTTCGATAAGTTAAATAACCAAGCGGCGATAATAGTACCTAAAATACCCAAGGGAATAATAAATAACACTGACAAAGGCACGCGCCAGCTTTCGTATAGTGCCGCCAACGCCAAAAACACCATTAGGATAGAGAGCAAATACAAGAGTACAGCTTGACCACCAGTTTGCTGCTCTTCATAAGAAATACCGTACCATGCAACTTGATAACCTCCTTCTAGCTGAGCAACCAACTTTTCAACTTGTTCCATTGCCTCACCAGAACTAATACCTGTGGCTGGCGCGCCCAAAAAGTTGATTGATGCGTTGCCATTAAAGCGTTCTAATTTAGGAGAGCCCATCTGCCAACTTGGTTGCGAAAAAGCATCAAACGAGACCATTTGCCCCTGTTGGTTGCGCACATGCCAGTTTGCAACATTCTCTGGCATCATTCTAAATTCGCTGTCGGCTTGTAAATACACACGTTTTAATCGGCCTCGGTCGAGATAATTATTAACGTATTTGCCACCCCATGCAATTTGCAACGTTTGATTGATATCACTTAAAGCAATGCCAAGTGCACTGGCTTTTTCGCTGTTAATGTCCAACTGAAACTGTGGTACATCACTTAATCCATTTTGCCGTACCCCAACTAACTTGTGATCGTTCGCCGCCAGAGCTAATAAACGTTTAACCGCTTCAGCTAACTTTTGTTGGCCTTGGCCATTTGCATCAACCAATTGAAAATTAAATCCCGAGGAATTACCCAATTCTCGAATGGGTGGAGGGAAAAAGGTAAAAACACTAGCATCTTTAATTTTACTTAATGCTGCTCTCGCTCTATCGTTTATCGCAAATACACTCTGTTCGCTTTCGGTACGTTCAGACCAATCTTTTAAACCGACAAAACCAATACCAGCATTTTGTGCTGAGCCAGCAAAACTAAAACCAACGACCGCAAACATGTGCTCAACTAAATCGCCTTGTTGATCTAAAAAATAATCTTCAATTTGTTTCGCTGATTCTAATGTTCGATTGGCTGTCGCATTTTGTGGGGTTTTTAACGTCATATACATAATGCCTTGGTCTTCATTCGGAATGAATGACTTAGGTAAGTCGCTAAACAAATAAGTTAAGCCGCCAAGCAACAAAGCGTAGATTCCAACAAAACGTAATGTTCTGCGCAGCATATAATGCGTGGCGTTTTGATATTTCTCTCTGACTCTATCGAAATAGAAATTAAAACCGCGAAAGAATTTTAACTTGTGTAGACCGGTATTTTGTTGTGGTTTTAAAAAACTTGCGCATAAGGATGGCGACAAGATCATTGCAACCAACACAGATAACGACATTGCTGTAATAATAGTGATGGAAAACTGTCGATAAATAACCCCTGCAGCACCACTAAAAAATGCCATAGGAACAAACACTGTTGACAGCACAATCGCAATACCAATCAAAGCACTACTAATTTGACTCATAGATTTTATCGTTGCTTGTTTAGCTGGCAAATGTTCTTCGTGCATAATGCGCTCAACATTTTCGACTACAACAATGGCATCATCCACCAACAGGCCAATTGCCAACACCATAGCAAACATAGTTAAAACATTAATGCTGTAGCCAAATACACTCAGCACAGCAAAGGTGCCGAGTAACACAACAGGCACTGCAATAGTCGGAATTAACGTGGCGCGCAAATTTTGTAAAAACAACAACATAACAAAAAATACTAAGACAACGGCTTCGATTAAAGTTTTGACTACTGATTCAATAGACAGCTGAATAAAAGGCGTGGCATCCCGTGGGTAAACTACTTTTATGTTTGGCGGTAAAGTTTTAGCTATTTTAGCGACTGTTTGTTTAATGAGTTTTGAGCTTTCAAGCGCATTTGCACCACTGGCTAAACTAACGCCCATGCCCACAGCGGGTTTGCGTTTATAACGAACCAACACATCGTAAGATTCTGCTCCTCGTTCAACCCTAGCGACATCGGCTAATCTAAGCTGCGAACCATCTTCATTTACCCGAATAATAATTCTTTCAAACTCTTCAACTGACTCTAACCTAGCTTGTGCGGTAAAAGTCGCATTAATCTGTTGGTTAGCAGTGGCTGGCATACCACCAATTTGACCAGCCGAAACATCAATATTTTGCGCTCGAATGGCATTTTCCACATCCACTGGCGTGAGTGCATAACTGTGTAACTTTTGTGGATTAAGCCAAATTCGCATTGCATATTGGCTGCCAAAGAAGTTTACATTGCCAACACCATTTAAGCGGGAAATAGGCTCGCGGATTAACCTATTGGCTAAATCACCAACATCCGTTTGTGTCAAAGAATCGTCTTCCGAATACACACCAATAACCATCAAATAACTGCTATTGGCTTTACTGACATTAACACCCAATGCTTGTACTTCCGGCGGTAATTGTGCAATTGCTGACTGAATTTTATTTTGTGTTTGCACCTGAGCTGTATCTGGATCAGCCTCTGGTTCAAAAGTTAAAGTAATTGACGCGCTACCATCAGAGCTACTTGACGAAAAGTAACGTAAATTATCTATACCAGTTAAACTTTGTTCGATAAGCTGGGTCACTGAACTTTGCACTGTGCGGGCTGACGCGCCAGGATAATTAGCAGAAATAGTCACAGTTGGTGGTGCAACTTTTGGGTATTGTTCAACCGGCAATTTTTGCAGTGCTAATACACCCATTAGCATAATTAAAATTGCAATCACCCAAGCAAAAACCGGACGTTCGATAAAAAATTTAGCCATTTGATCTACTCAACTAAGAATTAAACGCGTATTGGTCGTTAATGAAAGTTGGCTTGACCAAGTCGCCAGACGTTAAGTTTTGATAACCACTGATGATAATTTTATCACCTGCATTTATGCCAGAATCGACCACCCAATAATCTTGATAGCTCATACGCACATTTAATTCATGCGGAAAAGCCTGATTGTCTTTGTTGATTAACCACACCTGGAGATTGCCTAAACTATTTAACATCGCAGATTTTTGTGGGATTAAAATGGCATTAAACTGGCCCAAGTTAATTTGTGCGGTCACGAAAGTGCCGGGCAAAAAGTAGAAGTGGCTGTTATCAACTTCTCCACGAAAAGTAACTGTGTCTGTACTTTGTTGAATGCTCAGCTCTGCAAGTTTTACCTGCCCTTGACTGCTAATACTGCCCGAATCTGTGTCTGCACGAACCGTCATAGCCAAAGGTTGATTATCTTTTAATAAAGTTTGTTGTAACTTAAATGACTTTTTACGGCTTTCCTGTAAATCAACAACTGCAGGGTTAAGCTGGGTAATTGTGGTCAGTATTTGAGGCTGACTTACGCTAAGCAATGTGCCTTCAGTGACCATAGAACGTCCAATATGGCCAGAAATAGGCGCATATACTTTTGTATAATCAAGCTGTTGCTGGGCTATTTGTAGTTGAGCTCGAGCAACTTCTACCGCTGATTTTTTAAAAAGTAGTTCGGCTTGGCTGTTTTCAAAATCTTGCTGACTAATTGCATTTCGTTTAATTAAATTGCTGTAGCGCAGTATTTGGCTTTCAGCCAAAGCAAAATCAGCTTTGGCATGCTCAAGGTTAGCTTTAGCGATTGCTAAACCAGCTTTGTATTGGGTATCGTCGATTTGATATAACTGTGTACCTTTTTCTATATACTGACCTTCTTCGAATAAACGCTGAACAATTATTCCATCAACTTGTGGTCGAATATCAGCAAACTTAGACGCAACAACACGGCCAGATACCTGCATCACCTCATCTATCAACTGAGTCTGTAAAATTAGCCCATCAACAGCTGTCGTTGGTGGAGCTGATGAAACAGCTAAGCTATTGGAATTGCTTTTGGCATGGCAGTTAATTCCCCAATAACTAGCTGCGACACCGAATACCAGTATGGCAAGCGAAATGTTTACAATTTTCATCTCAACCTCAAATTTAAATATGCTGAAACCCTGCTGGCTATTGTATGAAATGAATGCGCTTTGCTTTTGCCGGAAAATCCTTAGTTATTGCCTATTTCTCCAATAACCCAAGATAAGAATAAGTTAGTAGCAGAATTGGTGGTTGCGTCGCCCTCCATCGACAGGGATAATTGGGTTAACTAAACGAATGGCTAACAAAATAATTATTGATGAATAAGCAAAACAACCAGCCAAGCATTTTATGGCACGATTATGAAACTTTCGGGGCTAATCCTAAACTAGATCACCCATCGCAATTTGCTGCTATCCGCACTGATTTAGAATTAAACGAAATTGATGAGCCAAAAGAATATTTCTGTAAACTGCCAATGGATTATTTGCCTAACCCTGAAGCTTGTTTAATTACAAAAATCACGCCGCAAATAGTCGAGCGTAAAGGTGTGTGTGAACATCAGTTTATGCAAAAAGTGTTAGCTGAAATGTCTAAACCAAATACGTGTAGCGCTGGTTACAATACCATTCGCTTTGATGATGAAGTAACACGTTATAGTGCTTACCGTAATTTTTTTAACCCATACGAGCGCGAGTGGAAAAACGGTAACAGCCGTTGGGATATTATAGATTTAGTCAGAACCTGTTACGCGCTTAGGCCTGAAGGTATAAACTGGCCGAAAAAAGAAGATGGTTCGCCTAGCTTTAAGTTAGAAGATTTAACCGTAGCCAATGGTTTAGCCCATGAAAATGCGCATGATGCAGTTTCAGATGTGCGGGCAACCATTGCCATGGCGCGATTAATTAAAGAAAAACAGCCTAAGCTGTATCAATATATTTTTGAAATGCGCAATAAACGCAAATTGGCTGAGTTAATAGACATTAATAACCTAACGCCATTAATGCATGTTTCATCAAAAATAAAAGCCGAGCATGGTTGTTGCACTTGGATTTGCCCTATTGCTTGGCATCCAACTAACAATAATGCGGTGATAGTGCTAAATCTAGCGTTAGATCCAAAACCTTTGGTTAATTTGTCGGTTGATGAAATCAAACAAAATATGTTTAAACCTAGCAGCGAATTTGTTGAAGGTGAATCGCGTTTGCCTATTAAGCTGATTCATCTAAATAAATGCCCTGTACTCGCCACAGCAAAAACTTTGTTACCAGAAAATGCAGAGCGATTAAAAATAGACAGACAGCAGTGTTTAGATAACCTGGCATTTATTAAACAAAATCCAGTAATTCGCGAAAAGCTTACGCAAGTGTATGAGTCTATGGAATTTGATGCTCCGGTTGATGCTGATTTTGCGCTATACGATGGTTTTGCTTCTGATGCAGACCAAGCAGTGATGGAACAAATTCAACAAAAACGTGTAGATGCGTTAGCTGAATTTCAGCCTCATTTTGAAAATGAACGTTATTCAACTTTATGGTTTCGTTTTAAAGGACGTAACTACCCTCACCTACTTTCAGTAGAAGAACAGGCTAAATGGCGGGCACATTGTCAGCAAAGGTTAACCGATGACAGTGGCACTTTTGGCCTGAGTATTAATAGCTTTGCAGCTCAAATTCAGCAATTAGCTGAACAACACTCAGCCGATCCGACGAAAATGGCGGTATTAAAGTCACTTTATCAATATTTAAACGAAATTTAAGGATAAATTATTAGACACAATGGGGATCTTTTGTCTAAAATTTTAGATAAATGTGACAGCATGTAAAATTCGTGCGGTTTTCATTTTCTGATTTGCTAAACATTTTGAAATTGACTTGTCATTTTTTAATGTTTTTAAGCGGTAAACAAAAATTGACAATTAGATGAGTATGCATTGTGCCTGTACCTGACTATATTCCAGATCACCTGAAAGTGATACTGAATGAAGACGCGCACGGAATCAGTTTCCCATGTAACTCAGGATGCCAGATGCGGTTTATACGCAATAAAAAAGACCTAGGTGGTTTTTATTCGTATAAACAATGGGGTGGAATTGAAAAAGCTTTAAAAGCTGCGATTAATCGCAATAAACAACTTAAAGCTTTGTACCCAACCCATATGATTAAGCGTAAGCATAAACCAAATCCAAACACGAGTTGTGGTTACAATGGAGTTGGTTATCGAGAAAAATTGGACAAAAGACGTGGTGAAATAGAACGCTTTTATTGGGTAAGCTATCGAAAAAATGGCAAACCTGCAGTTAAAACATTTTCTTTGGGTTATACGGATTTTTCACCAGAGTTGCAATTACATGCCTATCGCACTGCCGTGCAGTTTCGCGCAGAGTGGGATGAACTTGGGCATGATATGAACGAAGGCAAATATAAAGATTGGAAAAAACAACGTTTATATAATTTTGGCTACCCTGCTTTTGAACATACAAAAGCGCGCAGAAAACGTACGTTAAAGAAAACGGCATGATGCTGTTTTCTTTGATTGCTTTCTAGCCCCTTAATGGCGTAGTATACCGATAGATTAAGGCTTCAAGGAGTGAACTATGTCAAATATCTATCAATTTTCTGTTGAAAAAGCCAATGGCCACCAAACATCATTGAATCATTACCAAGGTAAATGGTTGTTGATTGTTAATACAGCTAGCCATTGTGGTTTTACCCCGCAATATGAAGGTTTAGAAAAACTCCAACAAGATCATGGTGGTAACTTACAAGTTTTAGCCTTTCCTTGTAACCAATTTGGTGAGCAAGAGCCTGGCAGAAACGACGAAATCCAAAGTTTCTGTAGCCTTATGTATAAAGTCAGCTTTCCTGTATTTGCTAAAATAGAAGTAAATGGTGAAAACGCCCACCCACTTTTTAAATATCTTAAGAAGCAAAAAAAGGGATTATTAGGCAGCGAATCAATTAAATGGAATTTTACTAAATTTTTAGTATCTCCAGACGGTGAAGTTGTTAAGCGTTATGGTTCAACAACTACACCAGAAAAAATTGCTAGCGAGGTTGCTCAATATGTCCATCAAGATTGCCCTGTTTAGTGCTAAACCTTACGACAAAATTTATTTTGAGCAATTTAAAGCTGAGTTAAATTGCCAAATTGATTATTTTGAAGTTGCGCTAACTGAGCATAGTGTTCAACTCTGTCAGACGGGTTTCGATGCTGTCTGTGTGTTTGTAAATGATTCAGTTAATGAAGCCGTATTAACGCAATTAGCAGAGTTTAACTGCAAAATAATTGCATTAAGGTGTGCTGGTTTTAATAATGTAGATTTAGTCTCAGCTGATAAATTAGGCTTATCTATATGTCGTGTACCAAGTTATAGCCCACAAGCAGTCGCTGAACATACAGTCGGTTTAATGTTGACTTTAAGTCGCAAGTTCCACAAAGCCTACAACAGAGTTAAAGAAGATAACTTTTCACTCAATGGTTTATTAGGATTCAACTTATTCAACAAAACGGTTGGGATAATTGGCACTGGACAAATCGGCCAAGCAACTATAAATATTTTACATGGATTTGGCTGTAGCATTTTAGCCTTTGATCCGACACAAACTGAGATAGATGGTGTTAACTACGTCAGTTTAGATGAACTTTATAAAAATTCAGATATTATCAGCTTACATTGCCCTTTAACCCCTCAAACTCATCATTTGATTAACCAACAAAGCTTAGAACAAATGCGCGATGGTGTAATGATTATCAACACTAGCCGAGGTGGTTTAATTGACACAGACGCTATGATTAAAGGTTTAAAAGCGCGAAAAATTGCTTACCTTGGTTTAGATGTGTACGAGCAAGAAGCGAATTTATTTTTTGAAGATTTAAGCAATGAGATTATTGATGATGATGTTTTTCAGCGCTTATTAACTTTTCCGAATGTACTGATCACAGGCCATCAAGGCTTTTTCACTCAAGAAGCGTTAGCAGCGATAGCAAGCACAACCTTGAACAATATAAGCCAATTGCTTAATGAACAAGGTTGCGATAATCAAATAAAGCTCTGATTTTTAACCTAACAAGGACTGATTGATTTCAGTTAATACTTGTTTTGGATTTGCCGCTTGAGTAACCGGGCGGCCAATAACTAAATAATCTGAGCCTGATTGAATAGCTTGTACTGGCGTCATAATGCGCTTTTGGTCGCCAACTGCACTACCTGCCGGACGAATACCCGGGGTGACTAGTTTAAAGTCGCTACCATAGGTTGATTTTAACACTGAGGCTTCTTGCGCTGAGCAAACAGCCCCATCTAAACCAGCTTGTTGAGCAAGCCCAGCTAATGCGATAACTTGCTCACCTGCATTGCGCTGAATGCCAATTTGCTGAATATCATTATCATCCATACTAGTTAACACAGTCACACCAATCAATAATGGTGGCACAGCACAGTTGTCATTAAGCATTTCACGCGCAGTCCGCATCATAGTAGTACCACCACTACAATGTACATTAACCATCCAAACTCCTAGCTGTGCGGCAGCTAAACAAGCTTTGGCTGTAGTCGCTGGAATATCGTGAAATTTTAAGTCTAGAAAAATGTCAAAACCTTTGTTAACTAGTGTTTTAACGAATTCAGGGCCAAAGTAGGTAAACATTTCTTTGCCTACTTTCAAACGACAATCTTCTGGAGAAATTTGCTCGACAAATGATAAAGCCTTATGTGCATCATCAAAATCTAAAGCGACAACTACGGGTGAATCTGTCATATTCATTAAGTTTAATCTCCAGTTAGTCCAATAATAGGTTTAACACTGCCCCAATGCTTGCAGCGCGGGCATTGCCAAAATAATAAGCTACCTTGATAACCACATTGATCACATTCAAACTTAGGTAACTGTTTTAATTTGTTTCTCACCATACCTTCTAAATTCAGCATCATTTGTTGTGCTTCAGGTGAGTCAATTTTTTTAGCGTTTAAATGTAATAGATGAGCAAATCCGTTGATGGTTGCATGTTTTTCTAAAAGTTGTAGTACTTTTTTGCGTGCTTCAGAGTTTTTACTTTGATTTTGGTAAATATCAGCTATTTGCGCAACCACGGCCGTACTACTGGTGATTTGACCAATTTGTTCTAAAAACGCTAATTTACTCTGTTCATCTTGAATAAAAGTATCAATTTTATCCATTAACAACACGGCAAATTCAGGACACTGTTTAGCCAGCTCTAACGCACAGTCATGCGCCTGATTATAGGCTTTATTAGCAGCGTAGTGTTCAACCAACTCTAAATACGCCCGTGCACAATTAGTTTGCAAAGCAATGGCTTTAATAAGCATCTGCGCTTTGATTTCGCCTTGTTGCAATGAAGCAAGTTCACACAATAAGTATGCTTTAGTATTGGAAAAGTTTTCACCCTCCAAAACTTCAACAGGTTCAATCATGTCATAGGCTTTTTGCCAGTCTTTAAACACTTGGTAAACACGCGACAACATAACTCGCGCTTCTCGAGCACATTGTTTATCGTCTAATAAAGGTAACAACAAAGCTTCTGCTCTGTCGTATAAAGCGCAATCTATATAGTCGCGCGCCAATTGCATAATGGAGGTGCGACGTTGTTCTGGGCTTAAAACGTCTTGTTTAGCTAAAAATTGATGGATTTTTATCGCGCGGTCGTTTTCGCCTTTCGCTCTAAAGAGTTTGCCTAGGGCGATATGAGTGGTAAAGGTTTCGTTATTAACTTCAAGGTTTTCAATTAAAACATTAATGGCTTTGTCGCGCTGATTATTTAAGAAAAGATTCAAACCAGATAAGAAGTCTTGGTTAATTTTTTCATGCTGTTTTAATTGCTCTTTGCGAAAGCTATTACGTCCCATGATATAGCCGTACCAAGCGACTACAGGTAGGAGCAAAAATAAAATTTCAGGCATTTATTGATCTTTAATTTGCAATCTGAGCATTTCGATTTCTCGATTAAGCTTATTTATTTTCCAATTGCGTTTTTGTAATTGATATCTCAGTTTAAAAGCATAAATAGCCCAAACAATGGACGATAACATTACACCAATAAACAGGAATAGCGCTAGAGCTACAGCTAGCGGCATAGATTTTACAGCTAATAAGTAGTTGAGCTCGATCTGGCTGGTATTATAACTGGACAACAATAATAAAATACCAGCTAGAACAATAGCTACTAATAAATAAAGCGCTGTTTTCAAAATCAGTCCTTTTGAAATTAAGCGTCTAAACTCGCATTAACGCGTTCACGTAATTCTTTACCTGGTTTAAAGTAAGGGACGTGTTTGCCTTCTAACTCTACCGATTCACCGGTTTTAGGATTACGACCTGTTCTTGGTGCACGGAAGTGTAAAGAGAAACTACCAAAACCACGGATTTCGATTCGGTCGCCGTCTGCAAGAGATTGAGCCATATATTCAAGCAATTCTTTAACACCAGACTCCACATCTTTTAATTGTAAAGAAGGTTGTTTTGATGCCATTAATTCTATTAGTTCAGACTTGGTCATTTTGATACTCCGGTCTAATTTAAGGGGTCACTACCAAAGTATAACAAAGGAAGGGAAAAAGAGAGTAGAAATTCTACTCTCTTATTTGATTTTATTCGCCTTTTTGAGCGTTTTTAAATGCTTCAGCCATAGCGTTGCTGAAATTACCTGAATCTTGTTGTTTATTTACAGATTCAACGGCAGCTTTTTCTTCAGCTTCGTCTTTAGCTTTTATTGATAAGCTAACAACACGGTTTTTGCGATCTACGCCCATGAATTTAGCTTCAACAGCATCACCAACGTTCAATTCAGCAGAAGCGTCTTCTACGCGCTCACGAGAAATATCGCTTACACGTACATAACCTTCAACACTGTCAGCTAATTCGATAGTTGCGCCTTTGGCGTCAACTGCAGTAACAGTACCAGTTACAACAGCACCTTTCTTATTAGCATTTAGGTAGTTAGTGAATGGGTCTTCGTCAATTTGCTTAATACCAAGAGAGATACGCTCACGCTCTGCATCCACTTGTAATACTACAGCAGTTAACTCTTCACCTTTCTTGTAGCTACGAACTGCTTCTTCACCTGCAACATTCCAAGAAATGTCAGATAAGTGAACAAGACCATCGATGCCACCGTCTAAACCAATGAAGATACCAAAGTCAGTGATTGACTTGATCTTACCAGACACTTGGTCGCCTTTAGCGAAGTTCTTAGCGAACTCTTCCCAAGGGTTAGCTTTACATTGCTTAAGACCTAATGAAATACGACGACGTTCTTCATCGATTTCAAGTACCATAACTTGAACATTGTCACCCAAGTTAACAACTTTAGATGGGTGGATGTTTTTGTTAGTCCAATCCATTTCAGAAACGTGAACAAGACCTTCAACGCCTTCTTGGATTTCAACGAAACAACCGTAGTCAGTTAAGTTAGTTACACGGCCTTCTAGTTTAGAACCTTCAGGGAAACGTGCTGCTAATTCAGACCAAGGATCGCTACCTAATTGCTTCAAGCCTAATGATACGCGAGACTTATCTTTGTCGAATTTCAATACTTTAACTGTGATTTCATCACCAACGTTAACGATTTCGCTTGGGTGTTTAACACGTTTCCAAGCCATATCAGTGATGTGTAATAGACCGTCTAAACCGCCTAAATCTACGAATGCACCGTAGTCAGTTAAGTTCTTAACGATACCAGTTACTTCTTGGCCTTCTTCTAAGTTAGCCAACAATTCGCTACGCTCTGCGCTAGTTTCTTGTTCGATAACTGCACGGCGAGAAACAACTACGTTGTTGCGTTTTTGATCTAACTTGATAACTTTGAATTCTAATTCAGCATTCTCTAAATAAGTAGTATCACGTACTGGACGTACATCTACTAAAGAACCTGGTAAGAAAGCGCGGATGCCTTCAACTTCAACTGTGAAGCCACCTTTAACTTTACCACTGATTAAACCAACAACAGTTTCGCTGTCTTCACAAGCTTTTTCCAAACGGATCCAAGCTTCGTGACGCTTAGCTTTTTCACGAGAAAGAATAGTTTCACCGAAACCGTCTTCAACTGCATCTAATGCAACATCAATTTCGTCACCAACGCTAACTTCTACTTCACCTTGAGCATTGTAAAATTGCTCAACAGGGATAGCTGCTTCTGATTTTAAGCCAGCATCAACTAAGATAACGTCTTTTTGGATTGCTACGATAGTACCTTTAACGATGGCACCAGGACGGGTTTCGATTTCGTTTAAGCTTTCTAGAAAAAGCTGTTCAAAACTTTCAGTCATATATAAAGTTTTCTTGAATGGTAATCCGAGTTAAATCCAAATAACTCAGGGTTGTTAATATTAATTGGCAATCCTTAGCCAATTTCCTGACTCAACTACAAAAGTTTATTGACCGAGCTTTTCTTGCATATAGCGAAAAACAGTGTCAACAACCTCGTCGATAGACATTGAAGTTGAATCAATTTCTAATGCATCTTTAGCTGCAACCAAAGGTGAAACGCTACGATTTGAGTCGCGTTCGTCTCTTGCCTGTATGTCGGCTAAAAGATGTTCAATTTTAACTGTAGGATCGCTATCTTTCAACTGTAGATAACGTCTTTTTGCCCTTTCTTGTGCACTTGCAGTCAAAAATATCTTAACTTCTGCACTTGGAAAGACAACTGTGCCCATATCGCGACCATCAGCAACTAACCCTGGAGCTTCTTTAAAAGCACGTTGGCGGCGTAATAAAGCTTCACGAACACGTGGCAACGAGGCAACTTTTGAAGCAACCGCGCCTACTTTTTCGTTGCGAATAGAGCCTGTCACATCCTCGCCTTCTAAAATGACACGTGTTTCATTGCCATCAGCAGACGATTTAAAATGTACATCCAATACGGACGCAAGTGGCGCAACTGAGTCTTCATCTGTTGGATCTATATCATGGTGAATAGTCGCCAACGCCAAAACTCGATAAATTGCGCCGCTATCTAAAAAGTGCCAGCCTAATTTATCTGCGATATATTTGCTAATGGTGCCTTTACCCGCACCACTTGGGCCATCTATGGTAATGACCGGTACTTGATCCGTCATCCCTATCCTCTTCTTTTTGTATTAGCCGTTCTTTTGGGCAAAATCCTGCATAAAGTTTACAAGTGTTTCGACACCTTCTAGAGGCATAGCATTATAAATACTTGCACGCATGCCGCCGACTGATCTATGGCCTTTAAGAGCTAATAAACCAGCTTGCTCAGATTGTGCCAAAAACTTAGCATTTAATGCTTCGTCTTTTAACATAAAGGGTACGTTCATTTTTGAACGGTACTGCTTTGCGACTTGGTTAGAATAAAATTCACTGCTATCAATAAAATTATATAAATGAGCAGCTTTTTGTTCGTTTATTTTTTGTACGGCTGCAACGCCGCCTTGTTCTTTTAACCACTTAAATACCAAACCTGCTAAATACCAGGCATAAGTTGGTGGTGTATTAAACATTGAATCGTTTTGTGCTTGAACTGCATAATCGTAAATAGATGGTGTAAAGCCATTTGCCTTGCCAATTAAGTCTTTACGAACAATCGCGATAGCTAAACCAGAAGGGCCAATGTTTTTCTGCGCACCTGCGTAGATTATGCCAAATTTCGATACATCAATTTCTTGCGATAAAATGCACGAAGACATATCGGCAACTAAAGGTTTATCAACTTCTGGTATGTAGTTGAATTCAACGCCATCTACTGTTTCATTTGGACAATAATGGACATATTGCGCTTTGTCGCTTAATTGCCATTGCTCAAACGGTAACACTGAGCGCTCGCCAGCATCATTTACATAAGTATCAGCAGCTAGGTTAATTTGACCGTATTTTTGGCCTTCAGTAAAAGCCGATTTAGACCAAGAACCTGTTAATACATAATCAGCTTCTTCACCCGCACCTAAAAGGTTCATAGGCACAGCTGCAAACTGACCACGGCCACCACCGTGCATAAACAACACTGAGTAATCTTCAGAAATACCCATTAAATCACGCAGATCTTTTTCTGCTTGCTCAGCTACAGCAATATAATCTTTGCTGCGATGGCTTATTTCCATGACTGAAACGCCCATGTCGTTCCAATTAACCAGTTGTTGTTGTGCAAGTTGCATAACAGGCTGCGGCAACATAGCCGGGCCTGCACAAAAGTTAAAAACTTTTTTGGTCATTTATCTTAAATCTCTAACAATCTATTCTTGAGAATCTGTATCTTGGTCGCTGTCTGCATCTGTTGCTGCTGGCGCTTGTGCTTCAGCTTCTTCAGAACCTTCAACAATTTCAGCATCGTCAATTAAAGTTTCATCTTCTTCAACTTCATCAATGCGCTGTAAACCAACTACTAATTCACTTTCTGCGGTTCTAATTAAGCGAACACCTTGAGTGTTACGGCCAATAATAGAAACTTCACCAACACGAGTACGGACTAGCGTACCTTTATTGGTGATCATCATAATTTCGTCACCGTCGTTAACTTGAACAGCACCAATAACCGCACCATTACGTTCGCTAACTTTAATAGAAACAACACCTAAAGTTGCGCGGCTTTTAGCCGGATATTCATCTAATGGGGTACGTTTACCATAACCATTTTCTGTCACTGTTAATACTGCCCCATCACTGTGTGGCACTATCATTGAAACAACTGTTTGGCTATCGTCTAACTTAATACCACGAACACCAGTCGCTGTACGACCCATAGGACGAACTTGCTGCTCGTTAAAGCGTACAACTTTACCTGCGTCTGAGAATAATAAAATGTCGCTGTCACCATGAGTGATATCAACACCAATTACATGGTCACCATCATTTAAGTTAAGTGCGATAATACCGTTAGCACGTGGGCGCGAATATTCAGTTAACGCTGTTTTCTTAACCGTACCATTGGCAGTTGCCATAATGATATATTTGTCTTCTTCGTATTCACGTACAGGTAAAATAGCACTGATACGCTCACCTTCTTCTAAAGGTAATAAGTTGACGATTGGTTTACCACGCGCTGTTCGAGTAGCTAAAGGTAGCTGATAAACTTTCAACCAATATAAACGACCACGATCCGAGAAACATAAAATGGTGTCATGCGTATTGGCAATCAATAATTTCTCGATGAAATCTTCATCTTTCATGCGAGTTGCAGCTTTACCTTTACCACCACGACGTTGTGCTTCGTATTCAGTTAATGGTTGATATTTACAATAACCCTCATGCGATAAGGTCACAACCACATTTTCTTCTGCAATTAAGTCTTCCATATTGATGTCGTGAGCCGCAGCAGTAATTTCTGTGCGACGCTCATCACCAAACTCTTCTTTAACTGCTAATAATTCATCACGAATCACTTCCATTAAACGAACTGAGCTAGATAAGATATATAACAACTCGGCTATTTCATCTAATAAGGCTTTGTATTCGTCTAAGATTTTTTCGTGCTCTAAACCTGTTAATTTATGTAAACGTAAGTCTAGAATTGCTTGAGCTTGTTGCTCAGTTAAATGGTACATACCATCACGAATACCATAATGATCTTCTAACCATTCTGGACGCGCTGCATGTGTACCTGCACGCTCTAGCATTTCAGCAACATCACCTAACGCCCAAGGTGTATCTACTAAACCTTTCTTCGCTTCAGCTGGTGATGGTGAACGTTTAATTAATTCGATAATTGGGTCGATATTAGCAAGTGCAATTGCTAAACCTTCTAATACGTGGGCACGTTCGCGCGCTTTGCGTAATTCGAAGATAGTACGACGGGTAACAACTTCCCTTCTGTGGTTAAGGAAAGCTTTCAGCATATCAACTAGGTTGAAGATTTTTGGCTGGTTGTTTTCAAGCGCAACCATGTTAATACCAAAAACAACCTGCATTTGGGTTAATGAATATAAGTGGTTAAGTAAGACTTCGCCTGATTCACCACGTTTAACTTCAATAACAATACGCATACCGTCTTTGTCAGATTCATCACGTAAAGCTGAAATTGAATCGATACGCTTTTCTTTAACAAGCTCTGCCATTTTTTCAATAAGGCGAGCTTTGTTCACTTGATATGGAATTTCGTGAACAACAATGGTTTCACGACCATTATCTGCTACTTCAATTTCAGCGCGTGCACGAATATAAATTTTACCGCGACCGGTACGATAAGCTTGTTCAATACCTGAACGACCGCTAATAATTGCTGCTGTAGGGAAATCAGGACCAGGGATAATTTCAATTAATTCTTCAATTGAAATGTCTGGGTTTTCAATCATGGCTAAACAGCCACCTATCACTTCATTTAAGTTGTGCGGTGGAATATTGGTCGCCATACCAACAGCTATACCTGAAGAACCATTCACTAATAAGTTAGGCAAACGAGTTGGTAAAACTTCTGGGATGTGTTCTGTACCGTCATAGTTAGGTACAAAATCAACTGTTTCTTTTTCGAGATCAGCAAGTAATGAATGAGCGATTTTAGCCATTCTAACTTCGGTATAACGCATAGCAGCTGGAGAGTCACCATCTACCGAACCAAAGTTACCTTGACCATCAACTAACATATAACGCAGTGAGAATGGCTGAGCCATACGAACGATTGTGTCGTAAACTGCACTATCACCATGCGGGTGATATTTACCAATTACGTCACCAACAATACGCGCAGATTTTTTATACGGTTTGTTGAAGTCGTTTTTAAGTTCGTTCATCGCAAATAATACGCGACGGTGAACTGGTTTTAATCCATCTCGAACGTCGGGCAAAGCACGCCCAACGATTACACTCATTGCGTAGTCTAAGTATGAGTTTTTTAGCTCATCTTCAATATTGACTGGAAGTATTTCTTTCGCCAAATCGTTCATAAATAGGATATTTCCCTAGTTGTTATACTTGCTTTTTTCGCATACGGTTTTTTGAGTCACCGTTTTTTAGCGGGCAATTCTACCACAAACCACGGCGCATACCATTGAAAAAATACGCTTTAACTTGTCGCCACCCTGTAAATTTTTATAATGGGCATATTAAACCTCAGCTAGAGCAACAAAATTGAGCAATATAGACCCAACAGAAATAGAGAAATTTAACGCCATTGCGGATAAATGGTGGGATCTTGATGGTGAATTTGCACCTTTGCATAAAATGAACCCATATCGAGTGCAGTACATTGAAGATTGTGCCAGCGGTTTATTTGGCAAAAAGATATTGGATGTTGGCAGCGGCGGTGGCATTTTAGCTGAAGCGCTAGCACAACGAGGTGGCCAAGTTACCGGACTAGAGCCAGCACCTCAATCGGTTGAAGTCGCAAAACATCATGCACAAGAATCTGCTTTATCGATAAATTATCATCAAGGATTGATTGAAGACTTCGCCCCAGAACACCTCGAAACCTTTGACATTGTCACCAGTTTAGAAATGCTCGAACATGTACCCGATCCGGCAAGTATTTTACAAGCGGCAATAAGTACATTAAAACCTGGTGGCTACTTATTTGTATCAACATTAAATCGTACCTTACGTAGCTATTTATTGGGTATAGTTGCGGCTGAATATGTGCTCAACCTTGTACCTAAAGGTACACACGAACACGACAAATTTTTAAAGCCTTCAGAAGTAATAGGTATGATTGAACAAAATAACTGTAAAGTTAAAAAAGCTAACGGTATTCATTTCAATCCGCTTACCCAAAAATTTTCAATTAATAATGATTTGGCAGTGAACTATATTTTATGCGCGCAAAAACTTTAACTAAACCTCAGGGTATTTTATTTGATTTAGATGGCACATTATTAGACACGGCTAAAGATTTAGGTGAAACGCTAAACTATGTGTTATCAACACTTGATATGCCAAGTGTGTCATATGAGCAATACAGACCGGTCGCCTCGCACGGTGCCTTGGGATTACTCAAATTAGGCCTAGGTGAAAACTGGCAGTCTTATGAAGTTGAAAAACTACGCGGTATTTTTTTGGATTATTACCTGAATAATATCAGTACCCATACAGATTTTTTTGCAGGTATGGCAGAGACATTGGAAATGCTCAATCAACAAAACATATTATGGGGTGTTGTGACCAATAAACCGGCTTTTTTGACTGACGTATTATTAACTAAATATCCAGAGTTTAAACATTCAAAAATTAATGTTTCTGGCGATACGTTAACAGTGAGAAAGCCAGATCCAGAGCCGCTATTTCACGCATGTAAACACATGCAAATTGACCCACAACAAACTTGGTATGTTGGTGATGCATTGCGTGATATAGAAGCTGGTAACCGCGCATGCATGCAAACATTTATAGCGAACTGGGGTTATACTCAAGACGAATTGCCAGTAGAAGAATGGCAAGCTGATTTTATAATTGAACAGCCTTCAGAACTTGTCTCAATCATTAAATAATCGCCATTGTTGATATTATTTAAGCGGTTTGTATAAGCAGTAAACAAACCGCTAAATGCAAACTCTTTCATATAACAAATCTTAATAAAACAGCGCAAACTAAAATAAACAAGATATTGGTCAATTAAAAAGCTGGTTTTTTTATTCAAAAACACTTGACCTACTAGTCTACTTTTAATGAAAAGTTAGCAACTACTAACGCGCAAAATATACGCCAAAAAAAATGTAAATTTAAACTAAAATCAAATCTTGCTTTCAGAGCAAAACCTCATTATCTTGTGTTGATTCCGCTAACTAGCCCCACATCTTGTGGCTGAGTTTTAACCAAGCTCTAGTCGCACTGTGAAATATTGGCTAAATAAAAAATATAATATCAGGATTGACGACTCAAATGACTGACCAGCTCTTCGTAACTAAGCGCGACGGTAATAAAGAACCTTTAGATCTAGAGAAGTTACATAAAGTTGTAACTTGGGCGGCTAAGGGTTTGAACAATGTTTCTGTATCTCAAGTAGAAATGAAATCACACATTCAGTTCTACGACGGTATTAAAACAGAAGACATTCACGAAACAATTATCAAATCAGCAGCTGACTTGATCAGTGAAGAAACGCCTGATTATCAATATTTAGCAGCGCGCTTATCTATCTTCCATTTGCGTAAAAAAGCTTACGGTCAGTTTGAACCACCACATTTATATGATCACGTAGTTAAGTTATGTGAAGCAGGAAAATACGATCAACATTTGTTAGCCGATTATTCTCGTGAAGAATTCGACCAGATGAATGATTTTGTTGAGCACATGCGCGACTTAAACTTCTCATATGGAGCGGTTAAACAGTTAGAAGGTAAATATCTTGTTCAAAACCGTGTAACAGGCGATATTTACGAGAGCCCGCAATATTTGTACGTATTGGTATCAGCATGTTTATTTGCTAACTATCCAAAAGATACCCGTATGGATTATGTGCGTCGTTTCTACGATGCAATTTCTCAGTTTAAGATTTCTCTACCTACACCCATTATGTCGGGTGTACGTACACCGACTCGCCAATTCAGCTCTTGTGTATTAATTGAGTGTGGTGATAGCTTAGATTCAATCAATGCAACTTCTAGTGCAATTGTAAAATACGTCAGCCAACGTGCTGGTATTGGTGTTAATGCAGGTCGCATCCGTGCATTAGGTAGCCCAATTCGCGGTGGTGAAGCATTCCATACTGGTTGTATTCCTTTCTACAAACATTTCCAAACAGCGGTAAAAAGCTGTTCACAAGGTGGTGTGCGTGGTGGTGCAGCAACCCTATTCTTCCCTTTATGGCACTTAGAAGTTGAATCATTAGTTGTACTTAAAAACAACCGTGGTGTAGATGACAACCGTGTTCGTCACTTAGACTATGGCGTACAATTTAACCGCTTAATGTATCAACGTTTAATTAAAAACGAGAACATCACCTTATTTAGCCCAAGTGATGTGCCTGGTTTGTATGACGCATTTTTTGCTGACCAAAACTTGTTTGAAGAGTTATACATTAAATACGAAAACGATCCGTCAATTCGTAAAAAATCACTGAAAGCAACCGAGCTATTTGGTTTGTTTGCACAAGAGCGTGCAAGCACAGGTCGTATCTATTTACAGAATGTTGACCACTGTAATACCCATAGCCCGTTTGATCCTAAAGTTGCGCCAATTAAACAAAGTAACTTATGTTTAGAAATTGCACTGCCAACTAAGCCACTAAACAATATTAGTGATGAAGAAGCAGAAATCGCGCTTTGTACCTTATCGGCATTCAACTTAGGTGCAATTGAAAACTTAGATGAGTTAGATGGTTTAGCAGAACTTGCAGTACGTGCATTAGACTGTTTGTTAGATTATCAAGACTACCCTGTACCAGCTGCATTTAACTCAAGTATTAACCGCAGAACATTAGGTATTGGTGTAATCAACTACGCCTACTACTTAGCTAAAAACGGTGTGAAATATTCAGACGGTAGTGCCAACGGCTTAACGCATAAAACCTTTGAAGCCATTCAATACTACTTGTTAAAAGCTTCAAACGAGTTAGCCAAAGAAAAAGGCGCGTGTCCTAAATTTAATGAGACGACTTACTCGCAAGGTATTTTACCTATCGACACTTACAAAAAAGATGTAGATAGCATTTGTGACGAGCCATTACATTTAGATTGGGAAGCATTACGTAGCAGCATAAAAGAGCACGGTTTACGTAACTCGACTTTATCTGCATTAATGCCTTCAGAAACGTCTTCGCAAATTTCCAATGCGACTAATGGTATTGAACCACCGCGTGGTTTTGTCAGTATAAAAGCAAGTAAAGACGGTATTTTGCGTCAAGTTGTACCTGAATACGAAAAACTTAAAAACCAGTATGAGTTGTTGTGGTCTATTCCAAACAACCAAGGTTACTTAGGCTTAGTTGCTATTATGCAGAAGTTTATTGACCAAACTATCTCTGCGAATACTAACTACGATCCAACTAAATTCCCAAGTGGTAAAGTACCAATGCAACAATTATTAAAAGACTTGTTGTATGCGTATAAGTTAGGTGTGAAAACTCTGTACTACCATAACACACGTGATGGTGCAGAAGATCCACAAAAAGAAGCTAAAGCACAAGATGATGACTGTGCCGGCGGCGCTTGTAAAATATAAAACAATTTTGTAGTTAATTATAAAGGCCGTGTGTATTGCCCACGGCTTTTTTGTCTTTAAAAGAGAATTTGTACGGCCTATGAGTTACACAACATTTAATAAAAACAATACAGATTATCTAAATGAGCCAATGTTTTTTGGTAATTTAGTGAATGTTGCACGCTACGACAAACAAAAGCACCCTATTTTTGAGCGCCTAATTGAAAAGCAGTTAAGCTTTTTCTGGCGACCTGAAGAAGTTGATGTCAGCCGTGACCGTTCAGATTTTCAAAAGCTTTCTGATCATGAAAGACATGTCTTTTTAAGTAACCTGAAATACCAAACTTTATTAGACAGTATTCAAGGGCGCTCACCTAACGTCGCATTATTGCCAATAGTGTCGTTGCCTGAATTAGAAACTTGGATCGAAACTTGGGCTTTCAGTGAAACTATTCATAGCCGCTCATACACACATATTATTCGTAATATTGTTAATGAGCCTGGATTAGTCTTTGATGACATAGTTGTCAATGAACATATCTTAAAACGCGCTAAAGATATTTCAGTTTATTACGATCAATTAATTCTCGCGTGCCAACTTTATCACACACGTGGTGAAGGCCAATATGAAGTTGATGACCAAATTATCAATGTGTCAGTACGTGAACTTAAGAAACTAACCTACTTATGTATTGCTGCGGTTAACGTATTAGAAGCCATTCGCTTTTATGTCAGCTTTGCCTGTAGTTTTGCTTTTGCTGAACGTGAATTGATGGAAGGTAATGCTAAAATCATCAAATTAATCGCACGTGATGAAGCTCTGCACTTAACTGGTACACAGCACATGTTAAACATTATGGCGGATGGCCAAGATGATAACGACATGGCAGAAATAGCCTTAGAATGCCGCGAAGAAGTCATTGGTATTTTTAGAGCTGCCGCTGAGCAAGAAAAAGAATGGGCTGAGTACTTATTTAAAGATGGTTCAATGATCGGCTTAAACAAAGAAATTCTGTGCCAATACGTTGAATACATTACCAATACCCGTATGACCGCAATCGGCTTGCCAGCAATATTTGGCCAAACGCAAAATCCAATCCCTTGGATTAATGCTTGGTTGGTCAGTGACAATGTTCAAGTTGCTCCGCAAGAAGCTGAAATTAGCTCATATTTAGTAGGTCAAATTGACAGCGAGTTAAATACTGACGACTTCGGGGATTTCGAACTGTAATAAACAGTTCGCATTATGTCCGAAAAAATTCAATGCCGGGTTGATTACAGCAATTACACATCATCCGGCTGCCAATCCCTGCTCGAATATATCGAATCTCAAGATTTAGAAGTTCACTACCATTGTCGTGATGGCTATTGTGGTGCTTGCCGAACAGTTTTAGTTGAAGGCGAAGTTAATTACCCAAAAGAGCCATTGGCATTTGTTCGCCGTGGTGAATTTTTACCTTGCTGTAGTGAACCGTTAACTGATCTGCTGATTGAAGCAGAAAAATTATAACAGGATTATATTATGTGGTTTAAAAACGCCCTACTATATCGCTTTACCTCTCCGTTCGAATTTTCCGCAGAACAACTAGAAGACAAACTACAAGAATTTAAATTTACCCCTTGTTTAAAAAGCGAAATGAGCTCAATTGGTTGGACAAAAGCACTTCACCCAAAAGCACATACTTTGGTGCACAGTGTTGGCCAGTTTCATTTGGTGTCACTCAAGAAACAAGAAAAAGTATTACCAGCTTCTGTAGTAAAAGAATTACTTGAAGAAAAACTTGAAGAGATAGAACAAGCCGAAGGCCGAAAAGTTAAAGGCAAAGAAAAACAAAATTTAAAAGAAGAATTAATTCACACATTATTGCCACAAGCTTTTTCTAAATCGACTTTCACTCGCGCTGCAATATTCGCAGAATCAGGCTGGATTTTAGTTGAAGCTGGCAGCCCAGGCAAAGCTGAAGAAATGTTAGCTTACCTACGTAAGGTACTTTACCTGTAGTACCGCCTGAAACTGATAGTGCTACTATGCTTACTTTTGACGAATGGATGAAAGGCAATCACCCAAGCGATTTTACTTTAGGAACTGAAGTTGAATTAAAAGACTTTGCTGAAGATGAAGGTGTATTACGCTGTAAAAACTTATCGCTTGATTCGGAAGATTTATTAAACCATCTAAACAATGGCAAACACGTCACTAAAATTGCTGTGGACTGGCAAGAAACTCTTTCATGTATTTTATGTGATGACATGGCTATAAAACGCATCAAATTCAGTGATGTGGTAAAAGAACAAAACGAAGATGTAACCGACGAAGATAAGTTTGCTCGTTTAGATGCAGACTTCGCCTTAATGTGTGGTGAGCTAGACAAGTTCGTAGCGCGTTTAGCCGAAGTTTTAGAGTTTACCGAGATTGAATAAACCCTAGTTTAACCTTTATTGATTCACTCAAATATAAAACGCGATGTACCTATACATCGCGTTTTTCATTTCACAGTACTACAAATTAATTAATCAGCAAAAATCGCTTTGGCAATCGCTACTTGCTCTTTAAACTCATCTGAATCTATATAATCCAAATCAGTCATTATGCCTTTATCAACGTATTGAGCGTAAGCGTCTGCTTTATCACCTTCAACTGGCAATACATCAGCATATATAGCGGCAACTCGGACAAAATCTATATAACTGATATCTTCTGGCTCATACCGTTTGTCATTCCATCTTTCGGCAACACTTACAAATTCTGGACCGAATTCCCAAGCGCGCATGATAGAACCACCGACACGACCAGCTAAACGTGCAATCGCACCTTCTAAAAACTCAGGATTCGCAAATACATCAGGATGACGCTCAGCTTCGGTTAAAATTGGCAACACACCTATGTTATGCACCATAGCAGCCAAAGTAATAGTATCCAAATTTAGTGAAGTATGTTTGTTGCGACTGATGTAGTGCTTCAACAAAGCCATAGCAACTGCAGAAACAGAAACGGTTAACGACCAAACTTTGTCTAGCGCGGCTTTAACTACATCATTTTTTGATACAAACAATTGCTCCATAGCAAGTGCTGTCGCAATGTTTTTAATTTGGCGTAAACCAATACGAGTCACGGCTTGATTAATGGTGGTTACTTTTACCGAACGTCCCATATATGCACTATTAGCAATCTTAAGCATACGAGCCGATAATGCAGGATCGTGTGAAATAACATCAGCCATTTGGTGTAAATTCACATCAGGATCATCAGCGGCTTCGCGCACTCTAATCGCAATTTCTGGCAAGGTAGGTAATACCAAGGAGTCGTTTTTAATTTTCTCGGCGAGTATAGTGAGTAATGCATTTTCTGTAGACATAATATTCCTTACATCCGTATCGTGTTTTTGGGGGCTATCTACTATCAAATTTAGTCTGCTCTCAAGATTTGGCAAGGCAAATTCACAATAAAATCAGCCAACTGGACATTTTTTATCCATTCCTTAACCTACAACAACAAAAGGTATGAAAAGTTGGCGTCTTTGAGTATATCGTGTGTAGCGATAATCGCGAGCATTAATTCGCCAATTGAGCTTTAGATAGATTTATTAAATAAATTTAGGGGGTGAATTTATGCGGAGTGTATTTAGACGCCCTACCAAGCAAAGGCGTCCGAATAAATATATCTAGAGTTATAGACCAACTGTCTCTTTATCGCCGATATGCGCTTGGCCGCGTTGCTCAGCTAACTGTAATTGTTTCTCACGCTCGGCAAAGCGTGCTTTATCTTCTGCTGAAGTTTTGTCAAAACAATGTGGGCAGCTTACGCCTTTTTGATAGTGTTCCGATTGTTTTTCTTCTTCAGTAATTGGCATACGGCAAGCGTAACATTGGTCGTATTCACCTTGCTCTAAATCGTGGTTAACAGTTACACGTTGGTCAAAGACGAAGCAATCACCTTTCCATTTAGTCTGTTCTTTTGGCACTTCTTCTAAATATTTTAAAATGCCGCCTTTAAGGTGATAAACCTCTTCAAAACCCTGCTCTTTTAAATACGCGGTAGATTTTTCACAGCGAATACCACCAGTACAGAACATAGCGACTTTTTTGTGTTTAGTTTTGTCAAGATTCTTAGCAACGTATTCAGGGAATTCACGGAAGGTTTTAGTATTTGGGTCTAGCGCATTTTCAAAAGTACCAATAGCCACTTCGTAATCATTACGAGTGTCTACTAATACAACTTCAGGATCAGAAATTAAATCGTTCCAATCTTTAGGCTCGACGTAGGTGCCAACCACTTTGTTTGGATCTATACCTTCTACACCCATAGTTACAATTTCTTTTTTCAATTTAACTTTAGTGCGGTAAAAAGCTTGTTCGTCAGCTAGAGATTCTTTGTGTTCGATATCTGTTAAACGAGGATCTGATTTTAACCAAGCTAATACTGCATCAATCCCTTCACGTGGACCACTAACAGTACCGTTAATGCCTTCGTTAGCTAATAACAAGGTTCCTTTAACTTGGTTATCTACCATCACGTTATGTAATGGCTCTCGTAATTCTTCAAAGTTTTCTAAACGAACAAATTTATATAAAGCGGCTACTACGTATTGCATATTATTACCTTTTGTTTGGTCTCAAACGTAAATTGAGTACAAAATTAAAACGAGCTCTAAAATAGAGGTCGCGAATTATATACCCAAGCAATAGCAAGATCCAAATTTAAAGCGTTTTAGCTATTTATCGACTCAAGACAAGTAAGGTTTAAACTGATAAAATTCGCCCTTTGACACAATGCCTAATTTGCTTATTTTTTGATGCACGACATTCAAGACATTATTCAACTGTTTAATCAAACCTTTCTACCAAGCTACAACACTGAACTGGTAAAAGGTGACGACGAACCCATTTACTACCCTGCTACAGATACCAGCCCAGCAAAAGTTGTTTTTGCCCATGGGTATTATGCCAGTGCATTACACGAAATCGCACATTGGTGCTTGGCAGGCAGCGAACGTCGACAACAAGTTGATTATGGTTATTGGTATAATCCAGATGGCCGTAACGAGCAGCAACAAAAAGCATTTGAACAAGTTGAGATTAAACCTCAAGCAATAGAATGGATTTTATCAGTCGCTGCAGGTTTTAACTTTAAAGTGAGCTGCGATAATTTAAACGGCAGCTATCAACCAGACAGACATGAATTTAGAAGCAAAATTCGACAACAAGTAGAAAGCTACTTAACTCAAGCTATGCCAGAGCGACTGAATACTTTCGCCCTAACCCTCAGCCAGTTCTACCAAATTCACAATCCATTTTGTTTAGAGAAATTTGTTGCGCATGAATAAGCTTACTTTCAATCAATTAACAATAGGCTTAATTATCAACCCTGTTGCAGGGATAGGCGGCGCTGCAGGGTTTAAAGGCAGCGATGGTATTGAAATACAGCAACAAGCTGCTGAAATGGGCTTTCAATCGTTCGCACAAGACAAAACCAAACAAGCGTTAGCAGCCTTAATCCCGTTTAAAAATCAGCTTAAATTCGTTACCTGTAACTGTTTAATGGGCGAAGATGTGTGTAAACAGCTCGGCTTCGACTATTCTGTTGAATATAACTACCATGTCCAGTCAACTGCTGACGATACAATTAACGCTGCAATAAAAATATCTCAAGCCGGTGTTGATCTCATCTTATTTGCAGGGGGAGACGGAACTGCTCGCAATATCTGTCAAGCACTGATAAATAATGCAGGTGAAGATGAAAACCGCGTTCCTGTTGTCGGTATACCTGCAGGCTGCAAAATTCATTCAGGTGTTTATTCTGTTACACCTAGCGCCGCTGGCAAATTGGTTGCTGACCTAGTAAATGGCAATATGATGACTTTTGTTGAAGCCGATGTAATGGATATAGACGAAAGTTTATTTAGGCAAGGTCAAGTGAAAGCCAAACGTTATGGTGAACTTAGAATTCCTCACGACTTGCGTTACATTCAAGCGGTTAAACAAGGTGGCAAAGAAGTAGACGAATTGGTGATAGCTGACATAGCCGCAGATATAGAAGCCAATATGGAAGATGATGTGCTGTATTTATTTGGCTCGGGCAGCACCACTCAAGGTATATTAGCTGAACTGGGGTTAGACGGCACATTACTTGGTGTTGATGCTGTAGTAAACCATGAACTCGTACAGGCTGATTTAAACGCGAAACAAATACTAGAGCTAATACAAAAATACAAAGAGTGCAAATTGGTTATCACACCTATTGGTGGCCAAGGGCATTTATTTGGCCGTGGCAACCAACAACTAACCACAGAAGTTATAGCTAAGATAGGCAAAAACAATATTTTAGTGGTTGCGACTAAAAATAAGATCAATACACTTAACCACCGTCCACTGATTATCGACAATTTATCTATTGAACTAGGCAAACAGTTGTCTGGTTTAATAAAAATTACCACAGGTTACAAAGACACAGTCTTGTACCCAATAACTAACTTTATGGAATAACTATGGCTGACGCACAAGCTTATTTAGACAAAATTGAAAGCAAACTAGACCAACTTAACGAAACGTGTAGTGATGACATGTTATTCGTAATTGGTTATTTGCGCGGCCACATTATGCTCTCAGCTGGTTATTTAGAAATGGACGGCAAATTTGAAATTGATAAAATTAACCAAGCTACTGAAGCATCGCTTAATAAAGCAATTGAAGCGGGTGAACTAGAAGAACAAGACCAAAAATACGTATGGGATTTGTGGGCAGAATTAACGCAGCTTTAGACGCTGCGTTTTTTTGTCAATTTACGGCTTCTCTTTACAAGCTTTTGTTTGTCAACTAAATCTGTAACTGAACTAAACTCTTTCATGTAAAGATCTGGTGCTGAAAAGCCTATATCATTTCTATTATCACCACCAATCTTATAAGCAGCATAGCCGTCTTGCTCTACCATTTTTTGGCGTAATCTAAACTGAAGATACAAATAACTGCCAAAAATACATATAAAAATGACTAAACCAGTTAAATCTGAGCGAGTCAAATTAATATCGTATTTAAGTTCTTCATACACCAGCCAACATATTACAATCGCTAAAGTAATTCCCAACAAAGTTAGTAAAAATTTAAGCAACGTTCTGATCATTGTTTGAGTAACTGCCTTCTTTCAAACTCGCGAATACGTTCGACATAATGTTGCACTGTTTGGCGAGTTAACACGCTGCGTTGGCCGTCTAATACTTGACCTGAGAATTCAGCAGCTATTTTTTTCGCGGCGTTGTGCATCATATTAAACGCTTGTTGTGCATCGCCCTTCACCGGCAAGCTTAAAAACAAACTAACACCTTGGGTAGTAAATTGTTCGATATTGTCGATATCAAAAGTGCCAGGGTTAAACATATTAGCAAGGCTAAATAAGACCTCACCTGTACCTGACGCTTCTTCATGGCGATGAAAGATATTAAATTCACCAAATTTAAATCCTAGCGTTAACAAACTTGGTAATAACACAGCGCCAGACATGCTTTGGCCTTCTGGTGCAACTACGTTTAATATTAAAACTTCTTCCGGTTGTGCTTCTTTTGCGGGTTGGTCTTCAACAGCAGGTTTTGCAGTTGTAGTTGCTCGGGTTTGAACTTGTTCACCCGACTCTGCTGTTTCGCGTGCACTTATTTGATCAAATAAATCGTCACCAAAGTCATGGTGATCGTCTTCAGTTTCAGGCAACGACATTTGCAATTGCTCACCTGACAAATCTGGCTCAATGCGCTCTGGTCTGGCTTTTGGCTTTTCAACCGTACGAATGCTTTGTAACTTTTCACTAAAAGATTTAGGTGCTGGTTTTTCTGCGACCTTTTCTTGGGTAGGCTTTACTTTTGTTTGTACAGACTCTTCAGGCTGAAAATTAGCTTCAACATCTTGCTGTGGTTTAGGTGATGGAACGACACGTGCCGGTGATACTATACCGTCATCAAATGCATCATCCGTTTGCTGCTCTAGCTCACTAGTATCGCTGTTTGAGCCATGTTTGTGAGGCGCGTATTGTTCACTGCGGATTTGTTTGTTTTTTCTAGTTGTATATAAGCCATGCACAATTAAAGCAACAATAGCCAAAATACCTAAAACTATCAGTACGATTCTTAATTCTGATTCCATTATAAACCCGTAATATTATTGTAATTCTGCCAATTCTATCGCTTTTTCAATGTCTACCGCGACCATTCTTGAGACACCAGGCTCTTGCATGGTCACGCCCACTAAATGGGACGCCATTTCCATCGCGATTTTATTATGCGAAATATAGATAAACTGTACTGTCGAAGACATTTCTTCAACTAAACGACAAAAACGGCCTACGTTTGCATCGTCTAATGGTGCATCAACCTCATCCAACATACAAAACGGCGCTGGATTTAGCCTAAATATTGCAAACACCAATGATAAAGCGGTTAGCGCTTTTTCGCCACCGGATAATAGATGAATTGTGCTATTTCGTTTACCTGGTGGCCTAGCCATTATGGTAACACCTGTATCGAGTAAATCATCATCGGTTAATTCAAGCCAAGCAGCACCACCACCAAAAACTTTAGGAAATAACATTTTTAAATCAGCATTGACGTTTTCAAAAGTATCGCGAAAACGAGACTTAGTTTCGCGATCAATTTTACGAATGGCATCTTCTAAAGTTTCTAACGCGGATACTAGATCGTGATGTTGTGCATCTAAATAAGTTTTGCGCTCCGCTTGGTGTTCATATTCTTCAATTGCAGCTAAGTTAATTGCGCCCAGTCTATTTATGGAAGTGGTAGTTTTTTCGAGATCGCTCTCCCACTCGGCTTCAGCTGCCTCAGTCGGCATATCTTCGGATACTTGTTTAAACGACACATCTAAGTCGGCTAAAACTTCAAGGACGGATTTAGCTCGAACACGATAACCTTCCTGCTCTATTTTAAGTTGGCCAATATCTTCTTTAAGCTTATTGGCTTTATCCATAATGCCATGCTGGCCTTTTTCCAAATCCGCGAGTTTGGCTTCTACTTCATCTAGCTCTATTTGTGTTTGTTGTTTTAACTCTGTTTGCAGCGCTTTTTCTTCTAACAACATCTGTAATTCAGCAGCCATTTCTTCAATTGGATCTGAACTTTCTAGGGCTTGTTCTTGAATTAATTCTAGTTTTAGTTTTACTTGTGCAAGCGCTGTTTGACTGCTCGCAAGCATTTGTTTGCCGTTTTGCTCGGCACTTTTTGCTTGTTCTAGTTTTAATTGCAATTGATGTTTTTGATTATTTAAGCTGTCTTTTTTACTGCGTGCATCGGCCAATGCCTGTTGGAGCTGATGTTTTTGTTGCTCAGCGTGGGCATTGGCGCTTTGATTATCTTGAAGATTATCGGTTAACTCTTCAATTTCCATCAATACATCTTCTAAGCGCAGCTGCTCTACTTCTACTTGTTCTGCAAGTGATTGCTGCTCGTTTTCTAGCTTAACTTGCTGTTGTTGATAAAAAGCGAGTTGAGATTCAGCTTGTTTTAATTCAACTGAGTATTGATGTAACTCTTGTTTGAGTTCAGCGATTGTATTTTGTTCACCTTGGAGTTTTGCTTGGGTCTGATGAATTTTACTCTCGTTCTGTTCAAGTAAATTTTGCGCCTCTTCAAGTTCTAATTGTTTAAGCTCTAGCTCTTGATTACATTCTTGCAGTTGGTTATCTAATGCAAAAACACTTTGTTTGTTATCGTCAAATCTAAATTGCCAACCCAAACCACGCCAATCACCATGTTGGTTAATTACCGATTGATTTGCATTGGGTTCGCTTCCGTCAATTTTAACCTTGGCTAAAATATGCAAAACGAAATCGGGTGCTGTTACTTGACTTGCTAGGGTGCTGTTTAATTCACTTGCATCAATCGGGTAACCCAGCTTTGAGCTTGTAAGCATAAAACCAGCGGGGTATTCATTTGTCATTTCTGGCAAACTTGCGTCAATAAACAAAGCTTTTTGCCATTGGCTCATCACCAACTCAACCGCTTTTTCCCAACCTGAGTTCACTTTTATTTTGGAGCTAAGTTCAGATGCATTATCAGCCAGACCGGTTTGTTTTAACCAGTTTTCAACTTGTTGGTTATTAATCTTATTTTGGTGATTAATTAAGGTTTCTAAAGAGGCAATTCTTCCTCTAATTTGGTTGATGCTTTGATTGCACTGACTGATTGTGGATTCAACAAGCTTACATTGCTGACGATCAATCTGTAATTGATCTTGCGTCTGTGTATTCTGTTCCTGTAGCGTTTCGAGGCGACCTTCCGTGATATGCGCTGCTTCGGTAATTTGTTCAAGGTTAATATCTTGCGGTTGAGTTAATTCTGCGAGAGCTTGCTCTAACTGTTGCAAACGCTGCGATGAAGTACTAATTATATGCCTAATTGTGTCACTCTGCGATTTTTTCGCGGCTATTTCACTTTCAAGCTTGAAGTAGGCTTTAGATTTTTCAGCCCATAAGTTCGAAAAACTTTCATATTGAGTGTTTTTTTCTTCTAGATCTAATTCGGCTTCAAACATTTGTTCAATCAGCATTTCTAGATCGGGTTCAAGCTCACTGATAGTAAAGGTGTTGTTTGCAACATCTTCTTGCTCTTGTTCAATGCGCTCTTCAATGCGAATAATATCATCTTGCAACTGGCGTTTTTCTAATTCGAAGTGTTGCTTTTTCTCTTTTAGATGAACGATGCTTTGTTCATTTTTGCTAATAGTTTGTGCAGTTTTAAACATGTCGTTGGTGATATGTTCAAGCTTTTGCCTACACATAAACTGTGATTGTTTAAGTTCAATTAGCTGGGCTTCGTCACAACGCTGCTCTGAAGTTAAAGACTCTAATTCTAATTGTTTTTGTTGAATATCTTGTTGTAGTACATCAGCTTGGCCGTTCAAACGCATCCATTTTAGGACGGCGAGTTCAGCTTTGAGTTTACGCTCTTTCGCTTTGAGTTCTTTGTAACGTTTCGCGGCGCTTGCTTGTCTTTGTAGTTTTTCTAATTGCGCTTGTAGTTCAGATAAAACGTCTTCTAAGCGCTCTAAATTATCACGGGTATGGCGAATACGTGTTTCAGTCTCTCGCCGTCTTTCTTTATATTTTGAAATGCCCGCGGCTTCTTCAATAAACAAACGCAGGTCTTGTGGTTTTGATTCAATCAACCTTGAGATCATGCCTTGTTCAATAATGGCATATGATCTTGGGCCTAAACCTGTACCTAAAAATAAATCTGTGATGTCTTTTTTACGGCACTTAGTGCCATTCAAAAAATAAGCTGCGGTCGGGTCGCGGTTAACTGTGCGTTTTACCGAGATTTCGTTGTATTTGGCATATTCGCCTTGTAAACGCCCTTCACTATTATCAAATACTAATTCTATGCTAGCTTGTGAAACAGGTTTACGCGCACTGGAACCATTGAAGATTACATCTGTCATATTATCGCCGCGCAGGTTTTTCGCTGAGCTTTCTCCCAACACCCAGCGTACAGCATCGATAATATTTGACTTGCCACAACCGTTTGGCCCTACAATAGCCGACATCTGCGCTGGAAATGGCACAGTTGTTGGGTCAACAAATGACTTAAAACCCGCAAGTTTTATTTGTTTAAGTCTCATGTACGGCTTATTTGGACAAAACAGGTTGAAAAGTTAAGGGCTGCAACATATCAAAAGCTGTAGACAGAAACAAATTTTTATCATTTAAGGTTTAATAAAAATATGAGTTTAGGATTTAGTGCACTAATCGATGGATTTAGACTGATTAATCAAAAAGGTATTCGACGATTTGTCTACCTACCAATTTTGCTAAATTTATTTTTGTTCGGCGGTGCTTTTTATTGGATGTGGCAACAAATAGATAAAATCAGCCAATTTGTTGTCGACTTGGTGCCCGATTGGCTTTCTTGGTTAAACTTTTTAGTTATTCCTTTTATGCTGATATGTTTTTTTGCCTTATTTATCTTTTTATTTACCGCCATAGCCAATTTTATTGCAGCACCATTTCATGGGCTATTAGCTGCAAAAGTGGAAGAAAAGTTAAATCCACACATTGCTAGTCAAGCGCCGAGCCAATTTAAGTTAAGCAGCGAAATTTCACGCACACTTAAACGTGAATGGACTAAACAGCTTTATTTTATCCCAAGAGCGATTGGCTTTTTTATTCTGTTTTTGTTTATTCCTGTTGTCGGCCAATTGATATGGTTTTTATTTATTGCTTGGATGATGGCGATTCAATATTGTGATTTTTGTTTTGATAATCACCAAATCGATTTTCACCGTATGCGCTCAACCTTGGGCAAAAGTAAATTAACCACTTTTAGTTTTGGCGGTTTTGTTAGCTTATTGTCAATGTTGCCACTGGTTAATTTAATTATTATGCCTGCAGCTGTGTGCGGCGCCACTCAGCTTTGGGTAGAAAGATATTTTAATGATTTAGATTAAAAAATAGCTGTGGTAGGCTGTCATAAAAGATTAATAACAGTAACTTAAGTATATGCAACTAACCCGTTTTACTGATTATGCTTTACGAACGCTTATTTTTTTAGCGGAAAAACCGGCAGGTTTCAAAATGTCATTAGGACAATTGGCTAGCTTTTTTGATATGAATTTAAATCATTTACAAAAAGTCAGCCAAAAACTGGTTCAGCTTGGTTACATTGAATCATCGCGCGGTAAACAGGGGGGTATATCCTTGGCGGTTGATAGCACTAAATTAACCATAGCCGACGTAGTACGTAACATAGAGCCTGAATTGTATGCAGTAGATTGCGAAGGCACTGAATGCCCAATCCGTACTTCGTGTAACTTACGTGGTGTATTTGCTACGGCGACAAACGCATTTATGGCTGAATTGGAAGCAAAAACCCTAGCAGACGTCGCTTATAAAGGACCGGGTAAATTTGACGATTTATTACTAATGGAGCCACTTTAATATTTCTGTCATTTTGCTCTGTTTCAATGGACAAGATTTAAAAATGAAAATAGATAACCAGAAAACTGGATAAATAGGAAAAATGATGAAGAAAAGAAAATTATCAACGTCTAGCCGACGTAAAACTTTATTAAAGAAAACACATACTAAAGTGCTTTCTCGCCGTAAAAGCTTTGCCTCTATGCATATGGAAGAAACTAGTTTTTAACTTAGTCTCTTCCAACCTCTTACCTCTCCTGCATGCTTTAACATACCCACTAGCAACAAATTTAAATTAACTACCCAACTCTAATTTACGCTTTAATTGTTTCTGTTTTTTAATTTCTGCACGGCGCTGCTTAAAAAATTCCGACAATTTATTGCCACACAATTCAGCTAATACACCACCACGAATGTTTAATTGATGATTAAGCCTTTCATGCTGCGCTAAGTTCATAACCGAGCCACAAGCACCGGTTTTAAGATCTGATGCACCAAAAATAATTTCATCGAGCCGACTATGCACCAATAAACCAGCACACATAGGGCAAGGTTCTAAGGTTACATAGAGTTTGCAGTCAATTAGGCGATAATTATTTAAAACCTTACCGGCTTGGCGAATAGCCAACATTTCGGCGTGAGCGGATGGATCGTTAGTTAAAATAGATTGATTAAAACCTGAAGCAATCAGTTGGTTGTCTTTGACGACAACAGCACCAACCGGTATTTCATTTATGCTTTTGGCTTGGTCTGCGAGCTCTAATGCTCGCATCATCCAATATTCATCGTAGTTGTTTTGACTCGTCTCACTCACAACTTTAAGAGCATCCACATGATTTGCGCACTATCAGTTTAGCCGGCGTTAAACTGGCTTTAACTTCAATGTCGTGAATTAAATTGACTAAAGCATCAACTAACATTTCACCAGCGAGTTTTGTATTTTGCTGAATTGTAGTTAATGGTGGATTAGTAAAGTGTGCAATCGGAATATCATCAAAACCGACCACTGCAACCTGCTCTGGCACTTTTAGACCTTGCTCTTGGAAAGCGCGCATACCACCTATTGCTATCATATCCGAAGCACCCATCACGGCATCAAACTCAACATCTAGCGCCATAAGTGTTTTAGCGGCATTGAAGCCTGATTCTTCGGTTGAAATTGCATTGCGCTGGCATTCAGGTTTAATTGGCAAACCCGCCTCTTCTAACGCTTTGCAATGACCTTGATAGCGCGACCAAAATTCTGGGCATGAATCGTCGGCACCACCTAAAAACGCAAACTTTTTCCGGCCTAATTCAATTAAGTGTTTGGTCGCTAAGTATCCACCATGAAAGTTGTCGCAACCAAAAGAGACACCTGGCTGACCTTCAGCCACGGCACCATAACGAACAAAGTGCGTACCTTGTTCATATAGTTTAAGTAATTTTTCTTCGTAGTCGGTGTAATCACCGTAACCTAATAGAATGATACCGTCAGCTTTAGACGCGTCTTCGTAATCTGCATGCCAGTCTTCACTGAGTTGTTGAAAAGAGACCAACAAATCGTAGCCTTTTTTCGCAGCAGCTCGAGTTATACTACCAAGCATAGATAAAAAGAATGGATTGATTAACGAGTCATCCATGGTCGGATCTTCAAACAATAATAAGGCTAAAGTTCCAGTATGTTGGGAACGCAAATTACTGGCGTTTTTATCTACTTTGTAGTTTAGCTCTTTGGCAATAGCTTGGACTTTCTTGCGGGTTTCTTCGTTTACCAAAGGGCTATTGCGTAACGCCCTTGAAACAGTTGACTGCGAAACGCCTGCTTTATAAGCGATGTCGAATGACGTAGCTTTTTGTTTCATACAACCTCTTTAAGTGTCGCGGCCAGCTTCATTGCTCTCCTGATACTTTAAATCACTGCAATTCATCCCTGACTACAACTCATTAATGCATATATTCAAGAGTTTATATCAATATTTCAAAATTGCGCGAGATTTATTGCATAAATTTTAAATTTTATGCAATAAATCTCGAACTAAAGTAAAGATAATTTACTTTAAGCAACTAAGTTGGCCGTTTTAACCATAAGTTGAATGTTCCTTTGCCCTCTAAATTCATTTATATCTAAACTAAAAGCTAAATGGACTTTTTGCTGGCTGTTGACAGTCCAATGTTCTGGGTTGTAGTTGAACCAAATTGCATCGACTGCTAAACCACTTTGATGCTGCAATACAAACTTTATATGTTTATCTTGCAACAATCGCTCTTGCGCTATCACAAATACATCATCAAAAATGGGTGGTTCAAAACATTGCCCCCAAGGCAAGGCAGCTCGTAACAGTTCCGCAACCTCAAGAGTAAGCTCATTGTCCGCTAGTGCACCATCGGTTAAACAAACATTGGTTAAAATATCTTGATTGACTAAAGACTTTACAGTGTCATCGAAAATTTGCTTAAACAGTGCAAAATTGGCTTTTTTGATACTCAAACCTGCAGCCATTGCATGTCCACCAAACTTAATGATTAAGTCTGGGTGCAAAGTATGCATTCGCTCTAATACATCACGAATATGCAAACCCGGAATTGAGCGACAGGAGCCTTTTAAAACATCATCATTGTCTTCAGCAAAAATGATTACTGGCCTGTGATAACGCTCTTTTATCCGTCCTGCTAGAATTCCAATAACACCTTGATGCCAATCGTCTTGATATAAACAAATCCCATACGGCAGTTCATCTAACTTAATTTTACTTAAGGTATTAATCGCTTCGACTTGCATGCTAGATTCAATTGCTCGACGCTCTTGGTTGAGTTCATCTAAGCGGCTCGCAATATGCATGGCTTGGGTATAATCGTCAGCCAACAAGCAGCTGATCCCCAAAGTCATATCATCTAAACGTCCTGCAGCATTGAGCCTTGGGCCGACAGCAAAACCAAAATCACTAGAAACAAGTTGTTTAAAGTCTCGGTTGGCAATATCTAATAATGCTTTGATACCTGGGCGTGCGAAGCCTTTTTTAATCCGATTAATACCTTGCTGTACCAAAATACGATTAACATCATCAAGTGGCACTACATCAGCAACAGTGCCAAGCGCGACTAAATCTAACAAGTTGGCAAAATTAGGCTCTTGGATCTGCTGTTGGGTAAAATAATTCACTTCACGCATATAACTGCGTAGTGCCAACATCAAATAAAACGCAACGCCAACACCTGCGATATTTTTCGATGGAAATGGACAGTCAGTTTGGTTTGGGTTAACAATAGCGTCTGCATTTGGTAGTTGATTACCGGGTAAATGGTGATCAGTTACCACCACCTGCATGCCAAGATCTTTTGCACGTTTAACCCCTGCTACACAGGAAATACCATTATCAACAGTCATTAATACTTGCGCGCCCATTTGATGCGCTATATCAACAATTTGCTCAGATAGCCCATAGCCGAAATCAAAGCGATTTGGTACTAAAAAGTCGATTTTAGTTGCACCCAGTTGCTTTAACGCAGAGACGCTAAGTGCTGTACTCGTAGCACCATCAGCATCAAAATCGCCGATAATAAATATAGATAAATTTTGTTGAATTGCTTGATATAAAACAGCAACCGCTTGTTCAACACCTTTCAAATTAGGTTTGTGTAAACGCGACAAAGAGAGTTCCAGCTCGTCAGCTGAAATCTCTCTATTTGCTAATATGCGTTGCAGTACAGGATGTAAACTTGCAGGTAAAGCTGAGGTATCAGGCGTTGAACGTCTGACAATTTTCATTAAGAGCCTTGTAATAGTTGCAACATATCAGCTGGTGGACGATACCCAGGCACTAAGGTGCCATCTTGCAAAATAATTGCTGGTGTACCAGAAACACCAATTTGTGCACCAAAGTTATAATGGTCTACAACCGGGTTTGCACATGATTTGGCAACAATTTGACCTTTCACTTTAGCGTCCGTCATTGCTTGTGCCGGATCTTGTGCGCACCAAACACTGACCATGTCTCGGTATGATTGACTTGCTACACCACCGCGCGGAAATGCAAGATAACGAATAGTAATGCCTAAATCATTGTATTCAGCAATTTGTTGGTGAAGTTTGCGGCAGTAACCACAGGTTATGTCAGTAAATACGTTAATTGCATACTTTTCGTTTTTCGCTTTGTATTCAATTAATTCTGCTTCAAATTTACCTAATTGGCTAACACGAACTTTAGATAAAATGGCTTCACTTTCATTCTTCATACCTTCTTTTAAATTAAATAAGGTACCGTGTAATAACATAGAGCCGTCTTCACTCACGTAAAACAAACCTTTGTCAGTTAATACACCTTTCATTCCATTTAGGGGTACATCCACTACATCTTGTACTTGTAAACCAAGTTTAGCGATTGCAGTATTAATAGCTGGGTAGTTTTTTTCAACAGCGAATGAAATACTTGTCGTGCTCGCAATTACAGCAACAGCTGCAATTAATTTTGAAATTTTGTTGTTAAACATAAAACTCTCTTTTTACCACGGGATCAGTCTTTTGTGTGTGATATATATGACCGAACTTTGACATGAAAAGTTACAGAGGTTAGCGCTTTTTTGCAAATGATATTTCACCAGTTGAACACAGTGTTGACGGAAATATCGCACAAAACAACAAGTTTGCTATAGCTAACTCTAATTGACTCTATATACTGAAAACAAAGATTTTTAGGAGAACATTTATGAAACACTCGACTTTATTGGCTGTTGGTTTAACCACTGTATTAGTTACATCTCCTGCACTGGCTAGCGACGACGAAAGTTGGTGGGATAGCTTCACATCTTATGTAAGTGATATCTGGTCTGATACCGAAGACGAACGAGAAACTGTTGCTGACACCTCAAAAGAACTGGCTGAAAAAACTAAAGAATTAGGTGCAGATATTGCCGAAGAAACAGCCGATGTTAGCAAAAAAGTTTATGAAGATGGTAAAGAAGTTGGTTCGGAACTTTGGGAAAAGAGCAAAAAAACAGGCTCTGATTTATGGGAAAAAACAAAAGAAACAGTCGATGAAATGAAAGAAGACTAATAGATTAAACATGCACTAAATACTTTTTGTGCGATTAGATAATTCAGAAGTATAGTTTCGGTCAGCGTCCACTAACCGAAACTAAGCAAGAAGACATCTTAATAACATTAATCGAGTATATTCCTATAACTATATACCGGCGTAGCTGTTGATGGCAGCCTAATTGGCAACTTTTGAAAGATTGACAAATTTCTTAACCAAAGACTTTTGATCACGAGCTAAGTTATCTCTTGAGTAAGCCATCATCTCACCATTCAATTCGAATCCACCAATATAAATAACATTATTTTCTTTTACTTCAAAATATACAGGGTTCGACACCGAATAGTTGGTAGTAACTCCGAATTGAGCTGAACCTTGAAAAACCGACCATTTATATATTTCGTATTTCCCTTTCGGCAACTTCAATAGAATTAACGTTCCAATTTCATTTTCAAAGTCAGTTGTTTTTTGATTGGCTAATCTAGTTAACGGGGCATCCCAAGTAAGAGGAAAGCTTTTTGCGACTACCTCTTTATTGGAATCAATGTTTCTGATGTGAATGTCTGGAAAAGCCCTATCATCCCCTATTTCAGTTACAGATAGATACACATGACCAATGCCATTCGTTTGTTTAGGGATATATTTATTTGAATAAATTTGTGGTGTCGCACAACCGGTCAAATAGAGCGCAAACAAAACGACTAGAATTCTTTTCATTAATTTTTCCTTAAATATTAAAATTTAGACTTTTCTAGATTAAACAATCAATAGATTAATTATTTTCTATTGATTGTTCGCTGTCGCAACATTGTTAACCAGACACACTTAGATTGCACTAATAAATTGAATAATATCCTATTTTTGTTTTTGGGTTTAACGAAGCACTTCTGGGTATGCTGTATAAAAATAGTTTTGCTTTGTTTTCGGTAAACCCGCAATCACTAAAGCGTATGACATATCTATCATACGCTTCATTTCACCTTCGGGAATTGTTCCGTCTAGAATAATGCTATTCCAGTGTTTTTTGTTCATATGATAACCAGCGATCACAGCGTTAAATACATCTCGCAATTCAATCGCTTGTTCAGGTACACATTTTAAATTCATGTTGTCGCAGGCCGGAAAATCTGGGTGGATTTTGCCATAAGACAAGGTAGCAAACATCTTGCCTGCTACCTTATAAACAGCAACATCAGCGCCGAATGGATAATCTAATTCAGCTTCTGGTTTAGATAATAAATATTGATTACATTCGTCCTTGTTCATAATTTACCTCTATTTATTAGTCGATATGCCTATAAATCGTTAGCTATAAAGCCACCGGTTTGATGCGCCCACAATTGCGCATAGATACCACCACTGGCAATCAGCTCTTTGTGTGTGCCCTGCTCGGCAATTTTGCCGCCGTCTAATACAATTAATCTATCCATAGCAGCAATAGTCGAAAGTCTATGTGCAATAGCAATAACTGTTTTACCTTGCATGAGCTTGTATAAACTATCTTGTATCGCAGCTTCTACTTCAGAGTCTAATGCAGAAGTTGCTTCGTCCAATACAAGTATAGGTGCATCTTTTAATAACACACGAGCAATGGCAATACGCTGACGCTGACCACCACTTAGTTTCACACCACGCTCACCCACTTGAGCATCGTAACCAGTGCGACCTTGTAGGTCAGTTAAGCTTTGAATAAAGTCATGCGCTTCAGCTTGTTTAGATGCTGCAATTAATTGCTCATCAGTTGCCTTGTTGCGACCATACAAAATATTTTCACGAACGCTACGGTGCAATAACGAAGTGTCTTGCGTCACCATACCTATTTGTGCACGTAAACTTTCTTGCTGAATGCTGGATACATCTTGGCCATCAATTTTAATTGTGCCGCTGTCTATATCGTAAAAACGCAATAACAAATTAACTAGGGTAGATTTACCGGCACCAGATCGGCCTACAATACCGACTTTTTCACCCGGTTTAATGTGTAAATCTAAGTTGTCAAAAACCTTAACGTTTCCGTAAGAGAAGTTAACTTGATTAAACTCAATTGAACCTTGGTTTACAGTTAGTTCTGCCGCTTGCTCTTTATCTTGTACATCACGAGGTTGCGACAAAGTGCGCATACCGTCAGTGGCTGTGCCTATGTTTTCAAACAATGCACTGACTTCCCACATAATCCATTGCGACATACCATTTAAACGCAAAGATAAACTAACAGCTACCGCAATCGCACCTACGGTAATCGAACTATCTAACCAAAGTGAAATTGATAAATAGGCAACTGCAAATAACAATAAGTAGTTGCTTACTTGTACGCTAGTGATCATGCCTGTTGCTAAACGCATTTGTACATAAACAGTTTTTAAAAAGCCATTCATGCCGGATTTAGCATAATCCGCTTCTTGTTTAGTATGGGCAAACAATTTAACTGTGCTGATGTTGGTGTAGCTATCAACAATACGCCCTGTCATATCTGCGCGCGCATCAGCTTGTAGCATAGAAGCTTGTTTTAAACGGGGAATAAAAAAGCTTTGCAGTAGGATATAAACCACCAGCCATGCAAACATAGGCAAGGCTAATCGCCAATCGGCTTGGGCAATTAATACCAACATACTGGCAAAATAAACAGTTACATAAACAAATACGTCCAACAGTTTCATCACACTTTCGCGCACAGCCAGTGAGGTTTGCATCACTTTAGTTGATATACGACCCGCAAAATCATTTTGAAAAAACGAGATGCTTTGCCCCAATAAATATCTATGCGCTTGCCAGCGAATACCCATAGGATAATTGCCAAGCAAAGTTTGATGCACCACAGTTGCATGCAGCCAAATAGTCACAGGTGCGGCAATTAATACCAAAAAGCCTAACCAAAGTAATTGGCCTTGGTATTGCTGCAAAAAGGTTTCAGGCGTCGAGTTGGCCAACATATCAACCAAACGGCCTAAATAAGACATTAAATAGGCTTCAATAATCGCAAGTGTGGCAGTTAATAACGACATTAACACTAAATACCCACCAACACCTTTGCTGTAATGACGGCAAAATGCAAACAAAGTATTGGGTGGTGTAGTCGGCTCTTCTGGCGGAAAGGGCTTTAACAGCCCCTCAAAAAACTTCATCATAAAAATTAAGCTTCTTTTGCGGTTAAGGCTTCACCTTTAAATTGAATACCATCCCAACCAAATTGAATAAAGTTGCGGATATTTTGATGATCAGTCCCTTGTGGGTTTTCTAATACATCTTTACGGTAGTAGTCGCCAAACAAATGCAAAGTTTGCTCAGGCGTTAATTGATTTAATTTAGCGAATGCAAAAATTTTGCATGAACCGTTATTTTGCCCAGCTAAATTAATGGTTTCCCCATTGTTAAATTCTGTTTCAACGAAATCATAATTTTCTTCAATTGCCTGAATAACTTCAGAAAAAACAACAGTGGTTGGAGAGGTTTGAATTTTGTTTAAAAGTAATTTTTGTGAACTCATGACTTATCTTCGCAATTAAAAAGGGTTATTGTAGCCTAAGTTGACTAAGCGGATAAGTGCTAGTTAACAAATAGATTGGTGCGTTTATTACAACGAGCAAATATTTCATTAAAAGGAATCATTCAATGATAAAAAATTTAACCTTAGCGGTAACTTTGTTAGCTTCTGCAAGCTCGGCCCATGCATTTAATTTCCCTAATATGTGTCCAAGTGGTCAATACCACAAAGTTTCAGGTCAAATTTCAACAAAAAACATCAGCGAACACGAACAACAAGGTGAAGTGTCTTTCAACTTGTACAAGGTGAAAGGGTTTAGACGTAAGTTAGTCGCGTCAGCTTCTGGCGATATTTACGGCACTATCGTCAACCAAGATAATTTTGCCATCACTCTTAATCATCAAATAAATCTAAATGATGGTTTAGGCGATATATATACATATAACGACAAAGCTTACGTAACTGGTGTGACCGAGTTTGCTAAAGACCAAAACGGCCAGCTCATTTTAAATGAAACAACTAAGCTACCTACCCCGTGCGGTTTTACTGTTATTGAACAAGTGACCGATTTACAAGGTGTAAACGGTGCATTTGATGGTGCGACAGGCAAATTAACTGCGTTTGGTAGCATTAACATGTGTCCACAAAATGCAGACAAACCAGTACACAATCAGTTCAGTGTTTCAGGCTACGTTTGTCTTCAATAGTGTAATCACTTAATTATAGAGACTCGGCAGGTTTAGACGGGTCTCTTATTTAAGTAAATCAGTTTTACAAAACCAAGTTTTTGATACAAAGGCATGCCCAAACGAGATGCTTGTAAACTTACCTGGGTACAGCCCAACTGCGCTGCATGCGCTATTAAAAACAGCATAAAATTCCTCGCTATGCCCTGCCCACGATAATTAGGATGTACCCCAACTTGATGTATACCCATAGTATTGTTTGATTTAAAACTGATTGCCGTTGCGACAATTTCTTGATCTATTTTGTACGCCCATATTTGAGCGCTTTGATTGTGCAATAATTGCGCAATAGAATTTTGCTCCATTTGATATGAAAATGCCGACTCGCAACATTTTACCCAAGTGGCTAATTCATTCGGTTTTATTTGAACAATCTTATCGAAAACATCTGCAGCATTTTGTTCTAACGTAATAGCTGTATCTATCACTTTGCTCATTAACATCAGCTTGCTCTTAGTCGTTTGAGCATTTTCTTCGTTATCGATATAAGCTGTTACCTTGCCTGCAAAGCTATGATGCCCTTGTGTCAGGGTAGTTGTCGGCTGAAAATTCTCAGCCCAGATTTGATTAGGCCAAGATTGCTGAACATAAAGCTTGTGGTTATGCAGCAACTGGCCACCTAACGCCAGCCAATAGCAATGCAAGTTATGTAAGTTATTTAGTAGTAACGCCTGTTTACTTTGTCCCATTTAGTTTGTCCTATTAATTAAATACAACCCAAGCAGCATAAATATAAGCCCTGACACCTTGGTCAAGGTTAAGTACTTAACTGGGCTTGCAAACCAACCAAAATGGCTAATGAGCAAAGCAAAAATAACTTGGCCACATAAAGCTATAGTAATGGCATTACCTGCCCCTAACTTAGGTATTAAGAAATACATACTGGCAACACCAACAACGCTGAGGATAAACGAAAACCATAAGTACCAAGGCGTACTGGCCAAAGCTTTAGTTGGCAATGGAGTGGAAAGTGTTGCAGCGAAAATACTGGTTAAAACAAAACTAGCAAAAAATGCGTAACTCGTGGCTTTTAAAACACTCTGCAACTGAATTGCAAGTTGGGAATTCATAGCTGCTTGTAGTGCAATACAAGCACCACAAATAAACGCAAGTAAACAGTAGTAAGTTGCCATTAACTAAGCTCCATTAAACTCTAGATAAACAGGAGCATAATGTCATTATTGGCTCAGATCATTTACATATGTTGATAACAGATAATTTTATACCTGTTTACGGATACGACTTAATTGTGTTGGCGTAATACCCAAATAACTGGCGATATGATATTGAGGTAAACGATGAACTATTTTGGCATGTTCGTTTAAAAAATTGAGATATCTTTCTCTAGCTTCAAACTGCAAATAACCAATTTCTTTAGGCTCTTTTTCTAACAACCAATGCCTTTCTAAATAATGAATATGCATTTTCATCAAATTGGCATCGTCAAACAAAAGTGTACGGTAGCGCTTAAAATCTATTTCTATAATTTCACAGGCTTCTATCGCTTCAACCGCCATAGTATTGGCCTGACTAATTAACAACGCGCTCATACTGCCAGGGAAACGCCCTTCAGCAAAAAAGTTTTTGTTAAATTCATTGCCGTTTTTGTCGGTAACATAAGCGCGAGCTAGACCTTTGTGCAGAAAACAAAAACTTGTCGGCACCTTATTAAGCGGATAAATCAACTGCCCTTTAGCAACTCTTTTATAATTACAACAAGCGATAAAGCCTTGCCAACTAGCCTCAGGCAAAGGTGAATAGTTAGCAAGTGTTGCTCTTAAATGTGCAAATGCTTCAATCATCAGGGCTTAAAACAGTAAAAACCAAATGGTTGCGCATATTTTTAATCAATATGCCTTTTTTCAGTAATAACCCAGCTAAACGTTTTTGCCAAAGTAATAAATTATCTTGCGCCTCATCAACTGCTTGTTGAGTTTTAAATTGCACTCTAACTAATAAAGACCCCGGAAATGCATCGTGCTCCATGCTAAACCAACATTGCTCAACATCGGTAAGCTCTGCAAATGCTTTTTCTTCTAGTGCTTCCACTGCTGCCATAACCGCCGCTTGTTGCTTAATTTGTACTTTTGAAAGTTTTTTCATTATTGTTTCTTGCTATTAATTTACTATTTCTTTGTTTTTACTTTGACTCGGTTAAACCGCCAAACCGCACGCTACGCCACAACTCCAAGCATATTGGAAATTGTAGCCACCTAACCAGCCTGTTACATCAGTTACTTCACCAATAAAATATAATCCCGGATATTTTTTGGCTTCAAAAGTTTTTGAGCTGAGTTCGTCGGTATCAACGCCACCTAAAGTTACTTCGGCGGTTCTGTAGCCTTCAGTACCGTTCGGTTTAATTGTCCAATTATGTAAATAATCTTGAATATGTTTAATTTCAGTATGCGATAGCTGATTAACTGGCTTATCAGGTAACGCTTTATCATTAATTAAAATTTCGATAAAACGTGATGGCAACAACTGGGTTAAACAATTTTTTAGTGATTTTTTCGGGCTGTCTTTGCGCCAGCTTTCTAGTTGCTCAGTTAAGTTACACTCAGGCAACAGATTAATTGTGACAGCTTGCCCTGCTTGCCAATATGAAGATATTTGTAAAATAGCTGGGCCTGATAAACCTCTGTGGGTGAATAAGATATTTTCTCTAAACTGTTTGCCGCTTTGACTAGTTACTAAACAATCAATACTAATGCCAGATAAACCATCAAACCTTTGTTTATCGTGATCATGTAAAGTAAAAGGCACAAGTGCTGCAGTAGTTGGTACTACTTTCAAACCAAACTGCTCTGCTATTTTATAACCTAACGGGCTACCACCTAATTTAGGCATGGTTAAGCCGCCCGACGCAACAACAAGTGACTGGCACAAATATTCATCTTGATTAGTGGTAACTAGATAACCTTGCTCGTTTTTAGCTACAGACAAGACTTCATTGCGCAGCTTAATTTCAACACCAGCCCAATCACACTCAGTTAATAAAATATCGACTAAGTCTTGTGCGCTGTTATCGCAAAATAATTGTCCATGTAAACGCTCGTGATAACTCAAACCATGACGTTCAACCAATTCGATAAAATCATTCGAGCTATAGCGGCTTAAACAAGATTTTACAAAATGGGGATTTTGGCAAAGGTAGTTTTCAGCTGTTGCAACTCTGTTGGTAAAGTTTGAACGCCCACCACCACTAATGAGGATTTTACGCCCAGCCTTTTTACCCATGTCTAATACCGCGACCGACTTACCGCGATAACCAGCCGTAGCTGCACACATTAACCCTGCTGCACCCGCACCAATAATTACAACGTCAAACTTTTGCACACAAAACCTATTTAAACAACGTTTATGGAAACGCGCGCATTGTAACACAAGAATACATTAAGCCATTTTTTTACCCGCCAAAATGCAGTATCCTAAGGCGATTGCAATTAACCCAAATGGTTGATTAAAAATGAAACAAACACTTAAACAATTACAAAATTTAAAGGGTAATACCCGTATTAGCATGTTAACTGCGTATAACTGCCCTGTTGCACGTAGTATTGAACAAGCTGGTGTACCTATTATTTTAGTTGGCGATTCCGTTGGCATGGTTGAAATGGGCTTTTCAAGCACGCGTGATGTCACTATGGATCACATGGTTTACCATGTTGGTGCGGTACGTCGTGGCGCGCCTAATACCCATATTATCGGCGATTTACCGCACCTTTCTTATGAAAGTGTTGAAGATGCCGTTGCTAATGCCAAAAAATTAGTTGCTGCTGGTGCTGATAGCGTAAAACTTGAAGGCCCGTATTTTGATGCGGTAAAAGCTATAGTTGCTGAAGGTATTGAAGTTGTCGCGCATACAGGATTGACCCCACAAAAAGCAACTAGCTTTAAAAAAGTCGGTAAAGAAGCAGCCGAAGCTGAGCAGATTTTACAAGACTCAGTTGATCTACAACAAGCTGGTGCTGGCATGATAGTGTTAGAACATATACCTGCTGAGCTTGGCGTTAAAATCACCCAAGCTTTGACCATTCCAACAATTGGAATTGGTGCAGGTGGCGATACTGACGGACAAGTACTAGTAATAAACGATGCATTGGGTATAGGTGATTATTGGCCACCTTTTTCGAAACAATATGCTCATGTAACAGAAACCATTTCACAGGTATGTGCTAAATACAGACAAGAAGTTGAAAATAAACAATTTCCTTAACGGTTAATTAGAAAATTTAAGATTTAAATAGATGAATATTCCTGCTGATTTTCAAGCTGCAACAACTGAATTAAAAGATAAAGTGATCTTAATTACCGGTGCGGGTGCAGGTATAGGGAAAGCTGCAGCTTTATGTTTTGCTAAACATGGTGCTGAAGTTATTTTATTAGGTAAAACCACCAAAAAATTAGAGGCGGTTTACGATGAAATAATGGCACTTTCTCACAACCCGAACGAGCCAGGTGAATTTAGCATTAAAGAGCCAGCGATTATCCCTTTGGATATGAAAGGCGCAAGCAAACAAAACTACATAGATATGGCAACAACCATAGAGCAAACTTTTGGTCGTTTAGATGGTTTATTACATAACGCCAGTGCACTGGGTAGTATTATGCCATTTGAACAATTCCCTGAAGATATGTATCAAGAAGTAATGCAAGTAAATGTAAATGCACAATTCTTAATGACCCAAGCATTGTTACCTGTACTAAAAAAATCGCCAAGCGCTTCAATTATCTTTACCAGTTCAAGTGTTGGCAGAAAAGGACGTGCGTTTTGGGCACCTTATGCAATTAGCAAATTCGCCACAGAAGGCATGATGCAAGTGTTAGCGGATGAATACGACAATACTAAAATGCGTTTTAACAGTTTAAATCCGGGCGCGACGGCAACTAACATGCGCCGTAAAGCCTATCCAGCAGAAGACCCAACCACTCTAAAGCAACCTAGTGAAATTATGGCAAGCTATTTATATTTAATGTCAGACCAAAGTAAAGACGTTAGCGGCCAAGCTTTAACTATCAGCCGCTAAAGATATTCATTCTATAACCTATTTATAAATTAGAGCCAAAGCTATTTTGGCTCTATTATTCCCAACTAATAAAAACCTTCCTCAACTAATTAAATTATTTCCCTGTCAGAACAAAGAAAAAACTATCTAAAATTCAAAAACTTAAATTACACATTCAACTAAACTAGCAAAAAAATTAAAATTATTTTATAACCATGTGACACAAATTTGGTTTTGATTCGACCAATATAGGAAAGCGACAAAACAAATAGGGATTAACATGTCACCCCACTTTTTAAACCTGATAAAACAGCAAGAGCAAAAGCTGAATTTTATTGCACGCAGGTATAGCGCAAAAAATGAAAGCGACGATCTATACCAAGAAATTGTTTTGCAATTATGGCGTAGCTTTCAAAGCTTTAGTGCTGAATCGACTTTTGAAACTTGGATGTACAGAGTTGCGCTTAACACAGCCTATAGCTATGTACGCAAAGATAAAACTCGAGTTTCAACAGTATCAGATGTGTTGGTGGAAACCGAAGCTTCAGATTTAGCTTCATCCCCTGCTTGCCAAGCTGACTTGCTGCTGCAGTTTGCCGAAACTTTATCAGAAACTGACTCAGCAATTTTGATTATGTACTTAGACAACTTTACTTCAGAGCAAACTGGCGATGTTCTAGGTATAAGTGCAAATGCAGTTCGCCAACGTTTAAACCGAATCAAAACCTCTTTTGAACAAAGCACATTAGGAGCTTAACCATGAAACTTGAAGATGCAAAAACCGCAAATATTTTCGCCGAGGATTCAGCTGTACCTAATATCGACTTTAAACAAATTAAACAGCAGGCTACAAAGTTTGAGAAAACACTTAAACGCCGTGACTTTACCGAAACAGCTTTGGCATTATTGCTCATTCCTGTTTGGTTGATAGCACTCAATTTTTCTGTAAGTAATATTCAAAGTATCGGCCTAATCTTGGCTACTTTAAGTTGTTTATATATACCATGGAAAATGCATCAGGCACGCAAAGTACAAGTAACACCTGATGCTGCCGACAATATTAAAGTATTCCTAAACCAACAGAGTGACAAAATAGATCGCCAAATCGAATTGCTCAGCAATGTGATTAAATGGTACATAGCACCAATTGCAGTTAGTGTTTCTTTAATTCATTTGGGTTCACAAGTAACAGAAACTGGAATGCCGGTATTGAATGCTTTTCAAATTAGCTACTTGGTTGTTGTTGTTTTGGTCGCTATCGGAGTCTACCTATTAAACAAACATGCGATTAAAACTCAGTTGTTGCCGGAGAAACAACGCGTGCAAAAACAACTTGAAGAGCTAGCGAATTAAAACAGTTCTATATCATTATCAAATCTTGGTTCATCTACTTTGCCGTGATGAACCAGGTCTTGATAATATGAAACACAATTCCTACCATGACGTTTTGAAAAATACAGAGCTCTATCCGCTTGGCCAACCAAAGTGGTTGCAGGGCACCCCAAGTCAACCTTAGTTAACCCAGCACTAACGGTAACTTGCCCTATGGTTGGAAAATTAAACTGCTCAACACTTTCACGAAAGCGATTGAGCACCATAAGTGCTGTATCTTCTGTGGTCGCATCGATAATCACGATAAATTCTTCACCACCATAACGAAACAGTAAATCTTCTTTTCTAAAATTTTGCTGCATTATTTTAGCAATTGTTATTATGACCTCATCACCATATTCATGGCCATAAGCATCATTCACTCGTTTAAAATGATCTACATCTAGCAGAGCAATCCAATAAAAGCTCTGTTGGCTTTCGCCTCGACCATTTTGCTGCGAGGCCTGTTTCAAAGTAAATGCTTGTTCGAGCAACTGGGTTAAATGGCTATCAAGTGTTTTACGGTTAAATAATCCGGTTAATGTGTCTTTTTCAGCTTCGTTGATTAGATAAGACAAATTGCAATAAACGGCGACCATGCTATCAATAAGAGATTTTTGAACTTTGCAATCGTCTAAGCCGCTAACCTCGATGAAACCATAATGAATGCCCATTTTAGACAAATACCAAAGACAACGACCATGCTCAGTTTGCGCTTGTTTAGTTGAGTAACACAAAGCTAACAGCTCATCTTGATGTACTTGACTAAAACTTTGAGTGATCAGCGCTTGGTTGTCTGTATGCAAGCTATTCGACATTTTTGATACAACATAATAAAAACTGTCGATGTGAGGGATTGCTCGATATATGGTGACTTCGGCATTTTTTAATAGGTTGTCGATAGCGAACAGCATGATTTGATCTAAGCTCAACCTATCTTTGACGTTTGTTACATCAACCAGTTTATTGATAAATTGAGTTGAGTCAGCACTCATAACACCTGCCTCATTACGTTTAATGTTATGAGTTATCAGTATAGCTGACTCTAAAATGTTTGGTTAATTAATACAGCAAAACCATACCCAAGCTACTTGGGTATAAATTATCAATTTAGCCAGCGATCAGGCCTATCATTTCTTCTTCAGTTAAAATTTTAATACCTAAATCTTGTGCTTTGGTTAATTTAGAACCAGCACTTTCACCTGCAACTAAATAATCTGTTTTAGCCGACACACTTCCAGTCACCTTAGCTCCCAATGCCTGTAATTGAGCTTTGGCATCATTACGGCCCATAGTGGTTAATGTACCTGTTAATACAAAAGTTAAACCAGCGAGTGATTGTTCAGCCTGTGATACTTCTTCAATATCAGGCCAGCTCACACCTAAATTTTGTAAAGCTTCAATTACGGTTAGGTTGTGTGGTTCTTTAAAAAAGCTTTCAATGTGTGATGCAACCACTTCACCTATATCATTTACCTCAATTAACTGCTCTTTAGTCGCACTAATAACTGCAGGTAAAGTTTTAAAATGATTGGCTAGGTTATTGGCTGTGGCTTCACCCACTTCACGGATACCTAATGAATACAAAAATTTAGCTAGGCTTGTTTGTTTGGCTTTTTCAATTGAGTTAACCAGGTTTTGCGCCGACTTTTCGCCCATACGCTCCATTTTTTCGATTTGTTCAACTGTAAGCTCAAACAAATCAGCTGGCGTTTTAACCCATTTAAGATCAACTAAAGCTTCAACAATTTTATCACCTAAACCATCTACATCGAGCGCTTTGCGTGAAGCAAAATGTTTCAGTGATTCTTTTAGTTGTGCCGGACAAATTAACCCACCAGAGCATCGAGCCACTGCTTCAGATTCAACTTTTTCTACAATTGAATCACACACTGGGCAGTTTGTTGGAAATTCTATTGCACGAGCATCTTCAGGACGTTTTTCTAAAACCACAGCAGTAATTTGTGGAATAACATCCCCAGCTCGACGAATAACCACAGTATCGCCAACTTGTACACCTAATCTGTCTATTTCATCTTTATTGTGTAGTGTTGCATTTGATACTGTAACGCCACCGACGAATACGGGCTCTAACCTAGCAACCGGCGTAATTGCTCCTGTACGGCCAACTTGAAACTCAACATCTAAGAGTTTGGTCAATTCTTCTTGTGCAGGGAATTTATGTGCTATCGCCCATCTTGGCGCTCTAGCAACAAACCCTAAGGTTTCTTGTAAATCTAAGTCATCGACTTTATAAACTACACCGTCAATTTCATATTTAAGCGCGTTGCGTCGCTCACCTATATCTTGATAAAAATCTAATAAACCTTGAGTGCCTTGTACTTGTTTTACGTCACTGCAAACTGGCATGCCCCAATCTTTTAATTGCATCATGCGGCCATAATGGCTGTTGGCTAACACATCGTTATTATCTTCTACGTAGCCAACACTGTAAGCATAAAATGCAAGTGGTCGCGTTGCGGTAATTTTAGAGTCGAGTTGACGTAAACTACCTGCAGCAGCATTTCTTGGGTTGGCAAAAGTCTTTTCGTTTTTTTCAAGCTGAGTTTGATTAAGTTTTTCAAAACCCGCTTTAGGCATAAAAACTTCACCGCGAATTTCAATGCGCTCTGGGTAATTTTCACCACGCAGTTTTAACGGTATGCTTTTGATGGTTTTAATGTTTTCTGTGATGTTTTCGCCAATACGGCCATCACCACGGGTCGCAGCTCTAACCAATTTACCGTTTTCAAATAACATAGAAACCGCTAAACCATCTAGTTTTGGTTCACAGCAATAAGTTAAGCTTTCAGTACTTTTAAGTCTGTCTAAAATACGTTTTTCAAATGCAGTTACATCTTCTTCAGCAAATGCGTTATCTAACGACAACATTGGAATTAAATGTTCAACTTGCTCAAATGCAGCGAGTGCTTGGCCACCAACTTTATTACTTGGGCTATCTTCGCTATAAAACTCAGGATGCCCTTGCTCTAACTGTTTAAGCTGCTGCATTAAACGGTCGTATTCAGCATCCGGTACATTTGGATTGTCTAATACGTAATACTGATAATTGTATTCTTCGAGTTGAATTCTAAGTTGTTCGATTTGTTGTTGTGGGTTGAGTGTGTCGAAGTTGCTCTGCATACTGAATTCTACTTTAGATAATAAGGCATCATTTTTTGGCTTGGAATTTTAGCCTAATTAACCCTGCAGCAAAACAGCTATAAATAAAAACGCCACATTAAAAATGTGGCGTTAGTTTGAATAAGTTTAATAACTGAACTATCTGGCAGTTTATGGCCTTAGTATAAAAACAAAAGGCAGTAACAATGGCCCCAAAAATAAACTTAGTAATTTATGCGAATAGGTAATATTCGCGTTGCGTTTTTTCGCTATATACCAAGATAACAGTTGGCTTAGCGTCCATATTAAAACAATTATAAAAGGTGCCATTAGCTTTGTGGTCTTAACTCTCTGCGTAAAATTTTACCAACATTCGTTTTTGGTAAGCTTTCTCTAAATTCGACAGCTTTGGGCATTTTATAACCAGTTAGATTCTCTTTGCAATGATTAATTAATTCTTGTTCGGTTAAAGATTGATCTTTCTTAACCACAAAAATTTTCACCACTTCACCACATTTCTCGTGTGGAATACCAACAGCAGCAACTTCGAGGACTTTTTCGTTCATAGCGACAACTTCTTCAACTTCATTTGGATATACATTAAAGCCAGAAACTAAAATCATGTCTTTTTTGCGATCAACAATTCTAAAGTAACCTTGTTCGTCATATGCAGCTATATCACCCGTGCTAAACCAGCCATCTTTCAATACTTCGTCGGTCGCTTCTGGTCGATTAAAATAGCCTTTCATTACTTGTGGGCCTTTAACTTGCAATTCGCCCGCTTCGTTTAAACCCACTTCATTGCCTTGGTCATCTACCACACGGCATTCAGTCGATGGAATAGGTAAACCAATTGCACCATTATAATCATCCAAGCTTAATGGATTAATAGTTACCGCAGGCGAACATTCAGTTAAACCATAAGCTTCTAACAAACGAGTTCCAGTAACTTTTTTCCAGCGTTCTGCTACAGGGCGTTGCACAGCCATACCGCCGCCTAAAGATAATTTAAGCTGTGAAAAATCAACCTCAGCAAAACCATCTGCATTTAATAAACCATTAAATAAGGTATTCACGCCGGTTAAAGCGGTAAATGGGCGTTTATTTAATTCTTTAACAAAACCTGGCATATCACGCGGATTGGTTATAAGTACGTTAGTAGCGCCGTATTTCATAAAGTTGAAGCAGTTCGCGAGCAATGCAAATATGTGGTAAAGCGGCAATGCGGTGATAACAGTTTCTTTGCCGTACTCTAAACATGGATCTAGCCAAGCACCTGCCTGCATTAAATTCGCCACCATATTTCTGTGGGTTAACATAGCACCTTTTGCAACACCAGTAGTACCACCTGTGTACTGTAAAAATGCAATATCTTCGCCTGTTACCTGTGGTTTTTTATAGTCAGTTGCTTTTGCGCCAGCTAATACTTGGTTAAATTTAATTGGCTTAGGTAACTGATAAGCAGGCACCATTTTTTTCACATGCTTAACGACTGTATTAACGATGAAACCTTTCAAACAACCTAGCTGATCACCTAACTCTGTCAAAATAATATTTTTAACTGGCGTTTCACCTACAACTTTTTCTAGTGTCGCGGCAAAATTTGCCACAATTACAATTGTGGTAGCGCCTGAATCATTTAGTTGATGTTCAAGCTCTCGCGGTGTGTACAGAGGGTTAACGTTGGCGACAGTACAGCCAGCGCGCAATACACCAAACAAAGCAATTGGATACTGCAATAAGTTAGGCATCATTAGCGCGACAACATCACCTGTGCCTAAACCTAGGGTGTTTTGTAGATATGCAGCAAACTGTTTGCTCTTTTCATCTAACTCTTGATAAGTAATCGACTTATCCATGTTGATAAATGCAGTTTTGTCGGAAAATTTGCTGCAAGACGCATCAATCAGTTCAATTAAACTTGCGTAGTGATCTGCATCAATCGTTTCTGGTACGCCTTGCTGGTATTGCTTAAGCCAAATTTTTTCCATGTTTATTCTCTTCAGTCTGGAGATTATCTTTATTTACTTGGAGTATTGCAGTTTACTAAAAATAATTCAAACAAGCGTTTAACATTTTTTTAATCAAGATTTGAATTGTTTTTATTGCCCTTTGATTACATCCCAAGCCAAGTTAATTTGTTGAATGGTTGATACATCACCACCTTTGTCTGGATGATGTTTAGCACATAACCTTTTATACATTTGTTTTTTGACATGTAAACTACTATCAGGTCTGACCTCTAGGGTTTTACATGCTTGAATGTATTGGTCTGTTTGACAGTAATCGGTAAATTTCTGCCAAAAATTGGTGAGCATTTGCTCAACTTGTTGCTGATTGGTCGAGAATAAATTATCTAAATTTAAGTAATAATCTTGCATAGGGTCGGAATTTTTAAGCTCATTACCAATATCGCTATGCTGGCTGTAAATGGGCGTTACTTGGCATTTTGCTAAACCTATTTGCAGATAAGCTTTATTTTGTTCTAGCCAGTTAACTTGCAGTTTGTACAAGCAATGAAAGAGTAGAAAGTGTACCTGGAAAAGCGACAGTGAATCAGCTGGATTATAGTCTGGGATAAGCGGTGGATTATGCTCGGATAATTGACGTAATAACTCTATTTCTTGGTATTCACCATAATCAATTGACAAGTATTCTTGTAAATACTCAAACAAGTTATCTATTAAGATGGTAATAGGGTTTTGCGTGTCAGACATTTAGATATGTTTTTGCCAAAGTTATGAATTAACTTTAGCTGATAAGAAAAAGGCCCGCAAATGCGAGCCTCTCTACAAGCCAATTATTTTTTAGCAAGCTTCTCTTTGATACGTGCAGCTTTACCAGTTAAGTTACGTAAGTAATATAACTTAGCTTGACGCACGTCACCACGACGCTTAACTTCAACTTTTGCAACTAATGGGCTGTGAGATTGGAAAGTACGCTCAACACCTTCACTACCTGACATTTTACGTACAGTGAAAGCTGAGTTTAAACCACGGTTTCTTTTACCGATCACAACGCCTTCGTAAGCCTGTAAACGCTCACGGTCGCCTTCTTTTACTTTAACGTGAACAACTACTGTGTCACCTGGACCAAAAGAAGGAAGGTCCTGTTTCATTTGCTCTTGTTCGAGCTGTAGAATGATATTACTCATAATAACCTACCTTTCCTAGAGTGCACTGCTATTCTTGCAAATAATCAGTTTGGAATGTTTCCAATAACTGTTTTTGCTCATCAGTCAGAGCTAGGTTTGTTAATAATTCAGGGCGTCTTAACCAAGTTCGACCCAATGCTTGTTGCATTCGCCATTGCTCTATCTTTGCATGGTCACCACTCAATAATATGGGTGGTACTGCTTTGTCGTTTAATACTTCTGGCCTTGTGTAATGAGGGCAATCTAACAAGCCGTTTTGAAACGAGTCTTGTTCGGCAGACAAATTATGTCCTAATACCCCAGGTAACAAACGAGTTACCGCATCTATCAGCGTCATCGCGGGTAGTTCCCCACCACTTAATACAAAGTCACCAACAGACCATTCTTCGTCGATTTCAGACTCAATAAGTCTTTCATCTATGCCTTCGTAACGACCACAAACCAAGAGTAATTTTGATTGTTGAGCCATATTGTGTGCTGCCACTTGGTCAAATTTTTTCCCTTGTGGCGACAAGTAAATGGTTTTAACACCTTCACCCGCCTGCGCTTTTGCAGCTCGTATTGCATCTTGTAGAGGTTGCACCATCATTAACATGCCGGGGCCACCACCGTAAGGGCGGTCATCTACAGTGCGGTGTTTATCTAGAGTAAAATCTCTAGGGTTCCACCTATGCAACTCAAAAATACCTTTTTTAAGTGCTCGTCCTGTTACGCCGTAGTTCGAAACTGAATCAAACATTTCAGGAAAAAGGCTAATCACCCCAATCCAATTCAATGCAGACACAATTAAAAATCCGCGTCCCAGTTTACCGTGATTAGCTGATTATCTTTGTCTACTGACACAATAACCTGCTCATCAATAAATGGTATTAAACGTTCTTGCATTCCAAATGCATCGTTCAGGTTTGCTTTTACTACTAACACATCATTTGAGCCAGTTTCCATAAGTGCTTTAACAGTACCCATGTTATAGCCGTCGGTATTAACCACAGCTAATCCAACCAACTCACGCCAGTAGAACTCACCTTGTTCGAGCTCTGGCAATTGCGTTTCTGGTATTACAATTTCCATACCAGTGAGCAATTGAGCTTTTTCTCGGACATCAATGTTTTCAAATTTAACAATGAGGCCTTTGTTATGTCGACGCCACTCGACAATATTTGTTTCTTGCCACAACTTATCTCGGCCAATAGTCCAAGGGTTGTAAGCAAAAATTGCTTCAGGGTCTTCTGTAAAAGAATTTACTTTTAACCAGCCTTTTACGCCGTACACAGCACCTAAGCGCCCTACTACAACTTTATTCTCTGGTTCAGTCATCTTTTAACTTTCTTAAAACTCTGAAATTAAGCCGCTGCACTAGCGTCTTTAATTAAGCTTTTTACACGATCAGAGGTTTGTGCACCTTGACTGATCCAGTGATTGATGCGTTCTAAATCTAAACGTAAACGCTCTGCTTCACCGCGAGCAACTGGATTGAAAAATCCAACACGCTCAATGAAACGGCCATCGCGAGGGCTACGGCTATCCGCAACTACTACTTGGTAGAAAGGACGCTTTTTAGAACCACCACGAGATAAACGAATTGTTACCATATCGTACCCATAGTTGATTAGTTAATTAATAAAAAATTGGCTGCTTTTTACCAAGGCTGGCAAAAAGCCCGTGAATTGTACACATATTAGGGGGGAATGCAACTTTAGTGGCCTTGATACACCACTAAAGTTACTGATTTTTGAAGGTATCTTGAATTAAAATTATTTTGGCTATAATTTAGCGACCGAACATTCCGCCTGGGCCACCAAAACCACCACCGCCGCCTGGAGGCATCATGCCTTTCATGCCGCGCATCATTTTAGCCATACCACCTTTACCCGATACTTTTTTCATCATCTTTTGCATCTGGGTAAATTGTTTTAGTAAGCGATTAATGTCTTGCACTTGCGTACCTGAGCCCATAGCAATACGCTTTTTACGTGATCCTTTAATAAGGTCTGGGCGCGCGCGCTCTTTTGGAGTCATCGAATTGATAATGGCTTCCATCTGCACAAACTGCTTGTCGTTAACTTTATCTTTTACATTGTCAGGTAACTGGCCCATACCAGGTAACTTCCCCATCAACGACATCATGCCGCCCATGTTACGCATTTGTGCTAACTGGTCTCTAAAGTCTTCTAAATCAAAACCTTGCCCTTTCTGAACTTTTTTCGCCAATTTCATAGCTTTATCTTTATCGACTTTTTGTTCTACTTCTTCGATTAAAGATAAGATATCACCCATACCTAAGATACGGGATGCGATACGATCAGGATGGAAAGGTTCTAAAGCATCTGTTTTTTCGCCAGTACCAATAAATTTAATCGTTTTACCAGTAATAGTACGAATAGATAATGCCGCACCACCACGCGCATCACCGTCTGCTTTAGTTAAGATAACACCGGTTAAAGGCAGTGCCTCATTAAAAGCTTTTGCTGTATTTGCTGCATCTTGACCTGTCATAGCGTCAACAACAAACAAAGTTTCAATCGGTTTTACTGTCGCGTGTAGGTCTTTAATTTCGTCCATCATGTCGCTGTCAACGTGCAAGCGACCTGCGGTATCAAGAATTACAACATCAAAAAATTGTAGTTTACCGTGCGCAATTGCACCGTTAGCAATGTCGACAGGCTTTTGCTCGACACTACTTGGGAAAAACTCTACACCTATATCTTCAGCTAATGTTTCTAACTGTTTAATTGCAGCAGGACGATAGACGTCGGCACTAACAACTAATACTTTTTTCTTTTCGCGCTCTTTTAAATATTTAGCTAATTTGCCAACCGAGGTGGTTTTACCCGCACCTTGTAAGCCAGCCATCATAATAACAGCTGGTTTTTGTGTAGCTAAGTTAAGCGATTCATTCGCTTCACCCATAGCTGCAACGAGTTCAGCATTAACTATTTTTAAGAAGGCTTGTCCCGGATTTAAACTTTTACTAACTTCTAAACCTAATGATTTAGTTTTTACGTTATTAATAAATTCTTTAATAACGGGTAAAGCAACGTCAGCTTCTAATAAAGCCATACGTACTTCACGTAACGTCTCTTTGATGTTGTCTTCTGTAAGGCGGCCTTTGCCCGTTATATTCTTTAACGTTTGACTTAGGCGATCGGATAAATTCTCAAACATGTAATGATTGTTCCTGGGTATGTTTCACATCAAATTTTGCCGACATTGTACCCAATGAACCTGGCTTTTAACAACTTTATCTACGAATCACTTGCGTTTACCCCAATAGAATGGAAAATGGCAGACTCAGATATACGAAATTGATAATTTTAATAAAGGAAAACAAATGAGTTTGGCTATTGCTGCTGTACTAGCTTATTTAGTCAGCGCGTCAGGTTTATTTTTGCGTTTATTTAATAAGTTAGACAAACAAACTAACCTACTACTGGGAACAGGTGGATTGGCAGTAGTATTACATGCTATCTATTTGTTTGGCGCATTTGATTTATCTCACCAACACTCGTATTCATTGCTGTTAGTTTGCAATATCTTTTCTTTATTTGGCTCAGTTCTCGTCCTAATTTTTTATTCTATTAGCAAAAACCTCTTTGCTGTGCCTATGGTACTGCTGTTTACTGCATTTGTCTGTTTGGGTAATTTTATCTTTGCCGATAAAGTAACTAGTTCAGCTATGTGGGCAATAGAAACTTTTTTACACATCAGCTTAGCACTCGTGAGTTATGGTATTTTAACTTTGGCAACTGTATTAACTTATCAATATAGTTTTTTAGCCAACCGACTTAAACACCACGATTTATCAGTGTTATCTTTACCTATGCCCTCATTGAGTTCAATTGAGCATCAAATTGTAGGTTTATTAAAAGTTGGCAGTTTGTGTTTAGCCACCTCTATAGTGACAGGTTTCCTGTTTATGGAGAACTTTTTAGGCTCAGGTCAAGCACACAAAACTATATTGACTATAATTTCATTTTTTATATTCGTTGCCGTTATATTAGGCCATCAAAAACAAGGGTGGCGCGGTAAAATAGTGGTTGGTTTGACAACCCTAGGTATAGGTTTATTAACCATGGGCTATTTTGGTAGCCGTTTTATCCGAGAAGTAATTTTACCCGCTTCTTGAATATCGTATGCTTGCCCCAACATAGTGGCTAGCTAGTAGTTTTTCATTAATATAGGATTTACCTGTTGGACGACATATCCACTGATACGCTGCTTATTATTTTAGGTGTATTAATTTTTATCTCTGCTTTTTTCTCAAGCTCTGAAACTGGCATGATGTCTTTAAACAAATATAAGTTAAGGCATATGTCGCAATCTGGCGATAAAACCGCACAGAAAGTCTCACAGATGCTCGAACGCCCAGACAGATTAATTGGCTTAATCTTAATAGGAAACAACTTAGTTAACATAGCGGCTTCTTCTATCGCGACTATTATCTGTTTACGTTTGTTTGGTGATTATGGTGTTGCTGTTGCAACTTTTGGTTTAACCATTGTATTGCTTATTTTTGCAGAAGTTACCCCTAAAACCCTAGCTGCATATTTCCCAGAAAAAATCGCTTTTCCTGCGTCTTACGTACTACGTGCGCTTATGGTGCCTTTTTACCCTTTTGTTTGGGGTTTAAACTTAGTGACCAATGGCGTGTTAAAAATGTTTAGAATCAATCTAGATAATCGCGAAGATTCATTAACTCACGAAGAATTGAAAACTGTAGTAAATGAAGCTGGCGCTCTGATCCCACGTCGCCACCAAGACATGTTATTAAGTGTGTTAGATTTAGAGAATGTCACTGTTGACGATATTATGATCCCACGTAGTGAGATTATTGGCATAGACATTAATGATGATTGGAAAGATATTGTCAAACAGCTTACCCATGGTACTCACACGCGTATTTTGTTGTACCGAGATACTATTGATGATGCGGTTGGTTTTGTTCATTCACGTGATGTTTTAAGACTATTATCCAAAACTCAATTCTCTAAAGAAACATTGCTGCGAGCAGTTCGTGAAATCTATTTTGTCCCAGAAGGTACTCCACTAAACGTTCAGTTATTAAAGTTCCAACGCAATAAAATTCGCATTGGTTTAGTAGTAGACGAATACGGTGATATTCAAGGTTTAATCACGCTTGAAGACATCTTAGAAGAAATTGTTGGTGACTTTACCACAACTATGGATTTACCAACGTCTAATACGGTTAAACAAAATGATGGGAGCTTTTTAGTCGATGCGAGTAGCAATATCCGCGATTTAAACAAACAGTTTAAGTGGAAGTTACCAGAAGATGGCCCACGTACTCTAAATGGTTTAATTTTGGAACATTTAGAAGACATCCCGAATCAGAACATATGTTTTCGCCTGTCGGGTTACCCAATGGAAGTGCTGGAAGTAAAAGACAATATGGTTAAACAAGTTAAAGTTATGGCTGCGCAATACCGCAAACCAAGAAAAGCTTAACTGAGTAATCTATCTAGCACTAACAGCAGATACAAAAAAACCGGCTTAGGCCGGTTTTTTATGCTTAACTAACTGAGATTTATCAATAATCCGTATTGCCCGATGATTGATTCTTTTCAGCTTGAATACGCATATAAATTTCTTCACGGTGTACAGAGATCTCTTTTGGTGCGTTTACACCAATTCGAACTTGATTACCTTTAACACCCAATACAGTAACAGTAACTTCATCACCGATCATAAGTGTTTCACCAACACGTCTTGTTAATATTAACATTTGCAGCTCCTATCCTATTCCTATACCGTCAACAGCGGTTGCACCTATTGCTAAAGTTAGCTCAAAAATCATTAATAACCAAAATTTTTTTACAAATCAGTTAAAAAATAATAATAGTGTGCAACCAAAGACCAGATATATTACTTGTTTACAATTTTGTTGCAAGCCAAGATTCAACACTTTGCAGTGCAGAAGCCAAGTTTTCTGGCTGACTACCACCTGCCTGTGCCATATCAGCACGGCCGCCACCTTTTCCACCGACTTGAGATGCTACCATAGCAACCAACTCGCCCGCCTTAACTTTATTGGTTAAGTCGTCTGTTACACCGACAATCAAATTAACTTTTTGATCGCCTTTTAAACCTAAAACAATAACGCCTGAACCAATTTTTTGTTTTAATTGGTCAAGGGTTGTACGTAGTGCTTTAGGTTCAACTCCTGCAATTTCAGATGCTAACAATTTAACCCCTGAAACTTCTGTTGCTGATGCTAATAAATCACTGCCCGCTTGGCTAGATAATTTATCCTGTAATTTTTGTAACTCTTTTTCTAAAGACTTAGAGCGATCTAATACTTGCGCCACTTTATCCAATATATTGTTGCTGTCAGTTTTAAACAAAGCAGCAACCTTGTTTAACTTAGCTTGAGTTTCAACAACATACTGACAAGCAGCTTGACCAGTAATGGCTTCAATACGGCGCACACCTGCGGCAATACCAGCTTCAGAGGTTAATTTAAATAAACCAATGTCACCTGTGCGCTCAACATGCGTACCACCACATAATTCAATTGAGAAGTCCCCCATAGAAACAACACGTACTTCATCGTCGTATTTCTCGCCAAACAATGCCATAGCGCCAGCTTGTTTTGCTTCTTCTATCGCCATTAAGCGTGTAACTAACGGGTTGTTTTGACGAATTTGTTGGTTAACTATGTTTTCAACTTGTTGAATTTCTTCTGCTGTCATAGCTTCAAAATGAGCGAAGTCGAAACGCAATTTATCCGATAAAACCAATGAACCTTTTTGGCTTACATGCTCACCCAATACTTGACGTAACGCAGCGTGTAATAAGTGAGTTGCCGAGTGGTTTAATTTAATCGCTTGACGACGGCTTGCATCTATCTTTGCTTGAACCTTCTCACCTACAGCCAATGGCGCCAACGTAATACCTTGGTGACCAAAAGCTTTAGAGATTTTGACTGTGTCTTGTACATCAAATACTGCACCACCTTGCAATAATTGACCTGTATCACCGACTTGGCCACCAGATTCAGCGTAAAATGGTGTATCTTTTAATACGATAATGGCTTTTTGTTCAGCATCAACACTTTCAACCGCTTGGCCATCAACAATGATTTCAACAATTTCAGATTCGCCTGCTTCATTGTCATAACCGGTAAAGTCGGTTACTTGCTCTGATTTAACATCAGCGTTGTAATCTTTACCAAAGTTGCTTGCTTGTTGTGCGCGTTTACGCTGTGCAGCCATTTCTTTGTCAAAACCAGCTTCATCGATTTTGATATTGCGTTCACGAGCAACATCGTTAGTTAAATCAACTGGGAAGCCATAGGTATCATATAGTTTAAATACCACTTCACCCGGAATTGTATCGCCTTTTAACTCAGCTAATGCGTCATTTAAAATAGCCAAACCGCGATCTAGGGTTTTTAAGAATTGCTCTTCTTCTAAACGTAAAACTTTTTCAACTATGGTTTGTTGAGTTTTAAGCTCTGGATAAGCTTCACCCATTTGGTTAATCAACGACTGGTAAACTTTCCAGAAGAATACTTCAGTTGCACCTAATTGATTACCATGGCGAATTGCACGACGAATAATACGACGCAATACATAACCACGGCCTTCATTTGATGGCATAACACCGTCTGCGATTAAGAAACCACAAGAACGAATGTGATCAGCAATTACACGTAATGATTTAGCAGATAAATCATCGACGCTAAGTAACTTGGCTACATCTGCAATCAAGTTTTGGAAGATATCAATTTCGTAGTTGCTGTGAACACCTTGCAGAATTGCTGCAATACGCTCTAAGCCCATACCAGTATCGACAGATGGCTTAGGTAATGGGTCCATAGTGCCGTCTGCGTGACGGTTAAACTGCATAAATACTAAGTTCCAGATTTCGATATATCTGTCACCGTCTTCTTCTGGGGTTCCAGGAGGACCACCCCAAATATGCTCACCGTGATCATAGAATATTTCAGTACATGGACCACAAGGACCAGTATCACCCATAGACCAGAAATTATCTTTAGCGCCAATGCGAGACAAACGCTCTGGGTTAACACCAATTTTGTTAATCCAAATATCAGCCGCTTCGTCATCTTCAGTAAAAACAGTCACCCATAATTTTTCTTTTGGTAACTTCACAACTTCAGTTAAAAACTGCCACGCGAAGCTAATAGCGTCTTCTTTAAAATAATCACCAAAACTAAAGTTACCCAACATTTCAAAGAAAGTATGATGACGTGCTGTATAACCCACATTTTCTAAGTCGTTATGTTTACCACCAGCACGCACACAACGTTGTGATGAAGTTGCACGTGTGTAGGCTCTTTGGTCAGATCCTAAAAAACAGTCTTTAAACTGATTCATACCCGCGTTGGTAAACAATAAAGTTGGGTCATTGGCTGGGACTAATGAGCTACTATCAACAATTTGATGTTGTTTGCTGGCAAAAAAGTCTAAAAAAGCCTGCCTAAGTTCAGCAGTAGTCATTTTCATTGTTCTTTCCTGTAATCTGTGGCTGGGAACTTCCCCTTTGTCGTGCTGACAAAAGTAGATGAATTATTCTAAAAAATGGTTGCGAAATGTAACATAAACCAAGAGTTTAGTTAATATCCTTCGCTAATAATTTCCAATGCTAATTGAATATCAGAGCCTGAAAAGCCGCGCGAATAACAATAACGTAAACATTTTTGTTTTTGCTGATAATCTGACAAATCTTTATTGGCATATTTCTTCTCAATTAAATGGACTAAATTTTCAGCCCAATTAATCTCAACCTGCTCAATCACATCTTCAAAACGCACGGTTAATTTGTGTTGATAAAACAATTGCTGGATATATTTAGCGCCATAACCACTATATGCTTTATTGCGAATTAAGCTAATGCCAAACCTTTCATCGCTTTGCCAATCAAGCTCGGCTAATTCATCCAATAGTTGATTAGCCGCTTCAGCTGGATAATTTCTACCGACTAACTTGGTATACAACTGGCTTCGTGCATATTCTTTACGCGCAAGCAAATAGGTAATGTATTGTTTTGCTTGGCTTGCATCTTCTAAGTCTGGTAAAGCTTTAAGCATGCTGATATAGCCTATTTGCCAGCTTAGAATAGCGAGTTTGCCGATTCTTTAATGCAAATTGCCATATATCGCCTTTTGCAACTATGGTTACAGCTTTTTTCGCACGAGTAATACCTGTATAAATAAGCTCTGGCGTTAATAACTGGTTTTGGCTTTCCGGCAAAATGAGTCCAACGTGTTTAAATTCTGAACCTTGGGTTTTATGAATTGTCATCGCATATACAGCATCATGTTGTGGCAATTTAGCTAAGCTGATTGGCCGCACGCCATTGTCACTTTCAAAATAACACACCAAACGTCCATTTTTATCCGGCCAAACTAAACCTATGTCGCCATTAAACAGTTTATGCTGATAGTCATTTTGCGTCACCATAATAGGCCGCCCTTTGTAATGGCTAACATTGCTCGCTACACGCTGCTGTTGTTTAATTTTATCTTCAATATATTGATTAATGCTTTCAACGCCAAATTGGCCTTTGCGCATTGCGGTTAAAATTCTAAATTCAGCCAATAGTTCAAACGCATGTTGCACATCATCAGCTTTGTTTAACACTGCATAATAATGCGCGATCGCTTGATTTAACCAAGTTTGATAATAATTGAATTCAACTAAAGCTAATTCTTGTGCTTGATGATCAACAAACTGATTCTGTTTATTATCTTGTAACCTCAACCAGCTTTGTTGGCCCTGGGCGTTAATCACCTCTTTGGCAATTGCACCGATTTCACCACTAAACCTATGCGTTTTTTGTAAAAAAGTTAAATGTGCGTATTGGCTGTTTTCATCAACCTCAACCTGCTGTTTACTTAATTGATAAATTAACTCAGCGGCTTGCGGTGGGTAACCTGTTGCATGTTTTGGTGCTATGTCAGCCAATAAATTACCTGTTTCAACGGACGGTAATTGGTCTGCATCCCCCAACATGACCAGAGTACAATGTGCCGGCAAGGCGCGTAATATATGACACATCATGGCCAAATCTATCATAGACACTTCGTCGATTAACAAGAGGTCACAATTAAGCGGTTTGTTTTGATTATAAGTAAAACCTAGTTTATACGGGTGGTAACCCAGTAATCTATGCAGAGTAACCGCAGATTCTGGAATCGACTGTAAGATATTTTCATCTATCCCTTGCTGCAACATTTGTGTTTTTGCAGCCACTAAAGACTCTGTTAACCTTTGTGCCGCTTTACCTGTTGGCGCTGCCATCATAATTTTTAATGGCTGAACATTGGAATGCACAAGCTTATGTTTAAGCGCTTGTACTGCCAATAAACGCGCAACTGTGTAAGTTTTCCCTGTACCAGGGCCTCCACAAATAATGTTCAAGCGACCTGAAACTGAGCTAGCGACTGCCACCTGTTGCCAGTCTATTTCGCCTTCATTGTGCTTGGCGGACACAAAGAGCTGTTGGATTAACTCAGCTATGTCGGCCAATTGCCTTGTTGGTATATGTGATGGCTGACCGTCCGATTGTTGCGCCATTAGATTGGACAAACGCTCTGTTACTTCAACTTCGTAAAACCAATAACGTTTGATATATAAACACTGAAAATCTACCCAAAACAGACAAGCTTGTGATTGACTGATGTTGTGTTTTTTATCAAAAGTTTCATACAAGTTTTCGCATATATTTGGCTCAAACACGAAGCCTAAACGCTCGTCATCAGCAAACCATGTTTGCCCTGCGACTTCCGTTATAGGTAAACACACATGGCCATTGCGTAACGAATAATGACAAGCAAGTAGCAAGATAAACAAATGCTTTAATTCAAGCTGACTATAGCCAGTTAAGTCTGCAGCTTTGGTTAATTGTTTGATGGCATTTTGCGCAAAATAAAAATCAATCGGCTGAATATCCGCCAGTTGTTGGGCGCATTCTTGATAGCTGTTAAAACAGGCTAATTTGTCCACTGTTATTACCTTTTTCTCTGCCTGTAGTTGAGCGTGTTTCAGTATTTTCAGTTACTGTGTGTGTGCCCTTATCAGCCATTAAGTTATCAAGTGCGTCGAGCACTGACTTTTTAATCACATTAAAATATACACCTGCATATTTATATGAGTGCTTGTGTGAATCAGAGTCGTCTCTTTCACTAAAGTTTTTGTCAGTCATACCGCGCAAATATAAATAATAAACACCACCAAAATGTTTAGCATAGTCGTAATCTGGCAAGCGATTTTGTAAATATCTGTGTAAAGCAACCGCATAAATTAAATACTGTAAATCGTAAAAATGGCTTTGATTATTTTGCTGCAAGTTCACAAAGTTATAATCCGCAAAATCATTGCCTAAGTGAGTCGATTTATAGTCAGCGACATAATACTTGCCATCAAACTCAAATATTAAATCGATAAAACCATGCATCATGCCCTTAATCGCTGACGTTTGCGCTAACTTGCTCGACTGGCTATCTTGCCTATGCTCAGCAAGTATTTTATTCAGCTTAAATACATTTAAATATTCTAATGGAAAATAAAACTCTGCTTCGCGCAAGGTTTGTGGGTATTCAAGATCAGCTAAACAAAAGTCCACGCCTGTTGTTTTACCTTGCTCATCCATAATCGGCAAAGGCGCTCTGGCAACTTCATCTAACCATGAATA